>NZ_JAKGSC010000010.1 GCF_022478115.1 Tenacibaculum aquimarinum
CCAGAAGTAGCATCGCTAGAAGAATCATGGTAGGTTACTGTGTAAGCTAAAGGATCTTGAGAACCTAAAATAGCTGCAGTTTGACTTTCTAAATCGAAAGATTGTATAACTCCGTTTGAGCCATCTCCATCTACAAAATCATCACATAATTCATATTCATTATCAGGATTAATATCATTTGCTACTGGAGTTGGAGAAACGTTTAAATTAATATAAGGCCCTAATCCTAGACAACCATTATCTAAATTATTATCTACACGAACATAAATTTGTTGTGTGTTTGGATAACCGATATTTCTATAATTTGTAGCATCCGTAATTTCATTAGTTTCAGCAAGAGCATCAGCTTCATTTCTATAAAAGGTAACAGTAACAACTTGCGTTGTAAACATAGCTTCAATTGTAGCTCTTACATATTCAAAGTTAAATGTTGTTACACCATCAGAGTCATCATTATTTGCGTTATCATTTCCATTTATATCTAGAAAATCATCACAATTATTGATGTTTTCAGAAAAAGTGCTTGGCACTTGAGAAGCAGTTACTAATAAATTTACAGCAATGTCATTAGAACATAATGTAGTATTGTCTGTAACTCTAACATAAACAACATCATTAGGTGTGTTTGTATTTGTATAAGCAGTATCGTTTGTTATTACTGAAGTATATGCTGCATCTGAATAATATACAAAAGTTTCATTTGTGTAATTACTAGATATTAACTCATTGGCTTCTGTAAGGTTAAATGCAGAAAATCCATCAGTATCATCATCACACTGTTTTAATTCAATTGAATTTAAAACGGGTAACGAATTTATTGTAAGTGTTATAGCATTTGATGTTGCTTCGCAAGAGCTTCCAGATCTAAACATTCTAACTCTATATTGATTTGTGTCAAAGCTAGAAGGAGCGTCAGTTATTGTTAATGCTGTAGAAGTTTCATTACTGTAATTTACATCTGCAACTACATCGTTCCAATTGATGCCATTGTCAGTGCTAACTTGCCAAATAAAAGTGTCTGCTGTTGAATCAATGGTAATATTAAACGTATCATTTTCACAATGAGTTGTGTCTTCAAAAGTTGTATTTAGTATTGGTGTGCTAAAAACTGTTATTTGAAAGTTAGTAAACTGCGGACATAAATCAGGATTACTTACATTGTGTATTCTAACATATATTGTTTGGTTTGCAGCAGTATTTATGTAATTTCCTGTAATATTTGTTCCGGTAACATTGTCTATGGCAGCTTGAGAAGTTTCAAAATATAACACTTCAAAATCTGTTGTACTTTGCGTTAATAATACATCAGGTGTTACTTCTGTTTCAAAATTAAAAGTGGCTGTTGTGCCTCCAGAAGCATCACATTTTTCAATTGTACTTACTGGGTTGGCAACTGGTAAATCTAAAACTCGTAGAAAAAAACTTTGGTCAACTGTACACATAGTGTTTAATGTGTTTTCTACTCTAACAAAGATTTCTTGATTATAGCTAGTTGTGTTGGTAAATGTTGTGTTTTTGTCAATAACATCTGTAGTTGCATCTGTTTGTGCGCCACTTTGTGTTGTATGATAACTAACCGAATAATCTGTGGCAGATAAAGTTCCTAAAATTTCAGCATCTTTATCAATAAATTGAGAAAAAGTATAAATCCCGTCAGTAGAACTACCAGAAACAGCATCGTCACAAACTATAATATCAGTTGCAGTTGCAGGTGTAGGTTCTATAGCATAAGTTACTTCAAAATCAGTTATGGTATCACAACTTAAATCGTCTTCTATAGCTGTATTAAAAACACGTGCCCAAAATTGTTGAACACTATTGGTTGTAAAATTAAAACTAGTAATTTCTCCAGTGTTAGCATTTGCATCTGCTAAAGATGTATAATATTTAACATCTACACCTATTTGGGTACCAATAATAGTTGCAGTTTGTGTTGTTAAATCAAAAGTTTCTCCGGCACCATCTGTATCACAAATTTCAATAGAAGTTGGTTGTGTTGCTGTTGGTGGAGGTACAAATGTAATTTCTACTTCATGTTCTGTTTCTTGGCTGTTTGTATCTGTGATTTTAACCTGATAGTTACCAGAAACATTATTGTTTATAGTTAAAGTTGCGTTTGTTTGTGCAGGAATTAGAGGTTGAAAACCCATTCCATCATTTGTATCTAAGAACCATTCATACGAGGCTGCAGTACCAGTAGTCGGAGTTGCATCTAAAGTAACAGTACTTGGTGGGGTAGTTTCACAAACTGTTTGGTCTGGTCCTAAAGCAGTTTCTACAATTGAGCAATCTAAAGGATTTCCTCCTCCATCATCAATTAAACTTCCTGTCCATTCTAGTGTAAAAGAATCATTTCCACCTTGGAAACTATTTATTAATAATAAATATTCTTCACCAGCATTTACTGTGAAAAAAGGTGTGTAAGAACTTCCAGCAGCACCAGCTGGAGGATTACCAGCACCTGTAGTACCGTTTCCTGCTAAACCATCATAATTAGAGATACCACAATCTCCAGCTCCTGTCCAATTAACCGGATTACCTAAACTACCACAACTAGCGTTTGGCCCATATAAAGCAAAATCCCAATCATCAGGGTCTTCACCTGGTCTCGGTGTTGTAGGTATAATATTAAAACCTACTTCTCCTGATCTAGAAGCTTTAAAGCGAAACCAAATTGAGTTTCCCTCTACTGTATTAGGATTGTTGATGTCTGGATTACCACCAGCACCTAGGCAACCAGAAGCACTTTGACCAGGAAAATCATCAGTTCCAATACCATCTACAGTATAGTTTTGACTTCCAGTTTCACATACAGCGATTGCGTTGCTACAATCTGAAATTTGTGAGTAAGAAAATTGATTAAAAGCTATACTTAAAACGAATATTAATATAATTTTATTCTTCATAATAAGTCTTTGTAATTACTTTTTTATAGTTTATTTTATTGTCTTTTAAAAGAATAAAACTATAAGTTCCTTTTGGATAATTTGTAAAACGATGTTTCATAACATGCACTTCTTCAATAACTAACTCTTTTTCAAAAAAAACTTTATTTTTTTCATCTACTATTTTTAAGGTATAATTTCCTTTTTCTGAAACTTGAGTGACTATAGATGAGGTTCCTAAGATTGTTTTAGGAGAAACTTCAATTCTAGTCTTTTGAGAAAATAGATTAGTGAATGTTAGCAAAGTAATGAATAATAATATAATTCTCATTTCAATAATATTTATCTACGAATTTATTAATTTCTATTGTATTCATCATTAGGTAAAAACTCTTTTTTTTATTAACATATTTTAATTATTTTATTTTCCATGGAAAATAAAATAATTAATTGTAACTTTGTAAAGAATTTAAAATTTATAAAGAATGAAAACTAACAAAATAATTTTCTATGCATCAACAGGTTTATTAACCGTAATGATGCTAATGTCTGCGGGTATGTATTTTTTTAATTATGAAGAAGTAGCAGGTATGTTTACTAACTTTGGCTATCCGGCATATATAATTCAACCATACGGAGTTGTTAAAATTTTAGGATTAGTTGCCTTATGGTTTTTTAGAGGTAAATTTATAAATGAATGGGCGTATGCAGGTTTTTTCTTTGCATTTATTTTAGCTTTTTTCGCACATTTTATGATTGGTGATGGAGAACAATGGGGCGCTTTAATAGCAATGGTTTTATTACTAGTTTCTTATTTCTTTGGTAAAAAAGTACAAAATGGATAAACTTACAACAAGTAAAGTAGTTTTAACGGATAAAAATTATTTAGCCGAAGCTAAAATGAGAAATCATTTTGCAGTTATTGATGAACCTGTAGCTTCTGGAGGAGACGACAGTGGTCCAACTCCAGTTGAGTATTTACTAACAGCAATTGGTGGTTGTGTTTCTATTACACTAAGAATGTACGCAAAACGTAAAGGTTGGGATTTAGGAAAAATAACAGTAAATGTTACCCAAAACGAGCAAAAAGAATTAATTGAAGAAATTTCTTTTGAAAAAGAAGTAACGGAAGAACAACGAAAAAGACTCCAAGAAATTGCTGGTAAATGTCCTGTAGCTAAAATGGTGAAAGGAGAAACAGCAATATCTACAAAAATTATATAAATGAAAAACATAATAGCATTTGCAGGAAGCAATAGTAAAAACTCAATAAATAAACAATTAGCAACATATACATCTAGTTTAGTAGAAAATGTAGCTGTTCAAATCTTAGATTTAAATGATTTTCCATTACCAATCTACGGAATAGATGAAGAAACTGAAAAGGGAATTCCGGCTAACGCAAACAAGTTTTTAAGTTTAATAGAAAGTTCAGATGGAATTATAGTGTCATTAGCTGAGCATAATGGAAGTTATACTGTTGCGTTTAAAAACTTACTTGATTGGATGTCTCGTATAGATAAATCAATTTTTAAAAATAAACCAATGTTGTTAATGGCAACTTCTCCAGGGGCACGTGGAGGTAAAACTGTTTTAGAAACTGCAAAGAATGCATTTCCTCGTTTTGGAGCAAATCTTGTAGCAGATTTTTCTTTACCAAGTTTTTTTGATAACTTTAAAGAAAATGAAATAACAAATGAAGCTTTAAACTCACAATTAAAAGAGTTGGTAGCGGAATTTAAAAATTAATAAATCAGAAATATGGAAGTTATAATTTACGGTAGAAAAGGACATGCACACACAGTTGCTTTTAAAAATCACTTAAGAATGTCAGACATTCCTTTTGTGTACAAAGATGTAGCTGTAGATGCAGAAGCTAAAAAACATACTAAAGAATTATACAATGGTGCTTTAAAATACCCAACCATAATTATTGATGGAGAAGTTTATTTAACACCAACTTCAGATGAATTTAATAAAATTATAAAAGAAGCAGGTTTAAAATAGAACTATTATAAACTGAATACTGAATACTGAATACTGAATACTGAATAATGGGAGATATTTCTAAAGACATACAATCCACTTTTAAAAATCATAAAGTAAAAGCATTTCTTAACATAAAATACACTGCTAATTGGTTAAGCAGCAATGAAAATACTTTTTTTAAACCTTTCGGAATTTCTCCACAGCAATACAATATCTTGAGAATTTTAAGAGGAGCAGGAGAAAGAATGAAAGCGCAAACTGTAAAAGAGCGCATGGTAGAAAGAGCTCCTAATGCTACACGATTAATGGATAAGTTATGCGAAAAAAGTTTAACGATAAGAGAACGTTGTGAGCACGATAAAAGAGTGGTTTACGTAACAATTACTGATAAAGGATTATCTCTTTTGTCTGAAATAGATAAAGTGAGCTCAGAGTTAAATATTTTAAAGAATCTAACAGAAAAAGAAGCAAAACAATTAAGTGATCTTTTAGATAAAATTAGATAATAATATTAACTAAAAATGAAAAAAATAATTCATAAAGCAGAAAGTAGAGGTTTTGCAGATCATGGTTGGTTGCAAGCCAATCACTCATTTAGTTTTGCAAATTGGTTTGATAAAGAGCGAATTCAATTTGGGGCATTAAGGGTTTTAAATGACGATTTAATTGCTCCGTCCATGGGTTTTAGTACACATCCGCATCAAAATATGGAAATAATTACAATTCCATTAAGTGGTAAGTTAAAACATAAAGACAACTTGGCTAATGAGTGGTTAACAGTTGAATCTAATGAAGTTCAGGTTATGTCTGCAGGAACGGGTGTTTATCATTCAGAAATGAATGCATCTGTAAATGAACATTTAAGCCTATTTCAACTTTGGATTTTACCTTACAAAGAAGGAGTTTCTCCTCGTTATGATCAAAAGGTTTTTAATTCAGAAGATCGAAAAAACAAACTTCAAATAGTAGTAAGTTCTTTTGATGATGAAGAAAATTCAGGTTTAAAAATTCATCAAAATGCACAAATTTCTCGATTAGATTTAGAAGAGAATATAGAATTTAAGTATCAGTTTAAATATAATAACTCTGGTGTTTATTTAATGAATATTTCGGGTAAAATACTTGTTGATAGTACTTTGTTAAAGCAACGAGATGCAATTGGACTTTCTGAAACTTCAGATTTTACTATTAAAGCTCTAGAAACTTCAGAATTACTTTTAGTAGAAGTTCCAATGTTATAATCTTTCTTTTTTAGTATTAACTTATTTCTTTATATTGCAACTTATTATGCGCGCATAATAAATTTCTTAAAATAATATAAAGAAGATGAGCAAATACAAACACATTTTTGAACCCTTAGATTTAGGTTTTACAACTTTAAAAAATAGAATTCTAATGGGTTCTATGCACACAGGTTTAGAAGAAGAAAAAAATGGATTAGAACGTATTGCAGCTTATTATGCAGAACGAGCAAAAGGAGGTGTTGGTTTAATTGTTACAGGTGGTATTGCGCCAAATGTACAAGGTTGGACCGGGCCATTTTCTGCAAGAATGAGTACAAAAAAGCACGCACGCCATCATAAAATAATTACAGATGCGGTACATAAAGAAGGCGGTAAAATTTGTATGCAAATTTTACATGCTGGACGTTATGGTTATCATCCTTTATCTGTTGCTCCTTCAAAAATACAATCACCAATAACTCCGTTTAAGCCTTTTGCATTAAAACAATCTGGTATAAAACGAACAATTAGAGATTTTGTAAACTCTGCAAAACTATCTAAAGAAGCAGGTTATGATGGAGTTGAAATTATGGGTTCAGAAGGTTATTTAATTAATCAATTTATAGCAAAAAGAACCAATAAAAGAACAGATAACTACGGAGGTTCTTATGAAAACAGAATGCGTTTACCAATAGAACTTGTAAAACAAACAAGAGAAGCCGTTGGAGAAAACTTTATAATTATTTACCGCTTATCTATGTTAGATTTGGTTGAAAACGGTTCTTCTTGGGAAGAAGTTGTTCAATTAGGTAAAGAAATTGAAAAAGCTGGAGCAACCATTATTAATACAGGTATTGGTTGGCATGAAGCAAGAATTCCTACAATTGCTACCTCAGTTCCTAGAGCCGCATTTACTTGGGTTACCAAAAAAATGAAAGAAGAATTATCGATTCCGTTAGTTACTTCAAATAGAATAAATATGCCAGAAACAGCTGAAGAGATTTTAGCAGAAGGTCATGCAGATATGATTTCTATGGCGCGTCCATTTTTGGCAGATCCAGAATGGGTAAATAAAGCTGAACAAGAAAGAGATGATGAAATTAATACATGTATTGGTTGTAATCAAGCTTGTTTAGATCATGTTTTTGAGCAAAAAGTTGCAAGTTGTTTGGTAAATCCAAGAGCTTGTCATGAAACTGAATTAAATTACAATCCAACTGATAAAAAGAAAAAAATAGCTGTAGTTGGTGCTGGTCCTGCTGGTTTAGCAGCTTCTACAGTAGCAGCACAAAGAGGGCATGAAGTAACACTTTTTGATGGAGATGCAGCAATTGGCGGACAGTTTAATATTGCTAAACAAATACCGGGAAAGGAAGAGTTTTATGAAACTATCCGTTATTTTGGTAAACAATTAGAGTTACATAATGTTACTGTAAAATTAAACACACGTGTAAATGCTGATGATTTGGCAAAAGGAAATTTTGATGAGGTTATTGTAGCAACCGGAATTTCACCAAGAACACCAAGAATTGAAGGAGTTGAGCATAAAAAAGTATTAAATTACATTGATGTTTTAAAGCTTAAAAAGCCAGTAGGAAAACGTGTTGCCGTTATTGGAGCAGGAGGAATTGGTTTTGACGTTTCTGAATATTTAGCACATGAAGGCGAAAGTACTTCTCTAAATATTGATGCTTGGTTAAAAGAATGGGGAATAGACAAAAGCTTAGAAGCACGTTCTGGTATTGAAGGAATAAAAGCTGAAGCACATCCTTCACCAAGAGAAATCTTTATGTTTAAACGTAGTAAAGGAAAATTTGGAGGAAACTTAGGTAAAACTACTGGTTGGATTCATCGTTCTACGTTAAAGAAGAAGAAAGTTCAATTTATAAATGAAGTACAATACACAAAAATAGATGATGAAGGTTTGCATTATGTTCAAAATGAAGAACAAAAAGTGTTGGCTGTAGACAACGTTGTAATTTGTGCGGGTCAATTACCGTTTAAAGAGTTAGTGGAACCTTTACAGGCAAAAGGAATTATTACGCATGTAATTGGTGGTGCAGATATCGCTGCAGAATTAGATGCAAAACGTGCAATTAACCAAGGAAGTAGGTTGGCAGCTGAAATATAATAAAAGCGTTATTTTTGTTCCTCAATAATTTATAAAATGAAAAAAATAATAATATTATTTCTAATATTACAACAATATTTTGTGTTTGCGCAAGAACCGCCAAAGATGTTAAAATATAATGCGAAAAATGCGTCAAATGTTTTTTATTATGATGAAGATGAGGTTTCTAAAAAAATAAAAATTAAAAAAGACAACACAAAATCAATAGTAACAAATGCTTTAAAAGTATATAATGATAAAATTAGAGTTATAACTTTTTTAAATAATCAAAAGTTTCAAGAACTAGATGTTATTGTTAACACAATGGGGAAAGAAGCTAGAAATAATCCAGATTTAAGTAAAAGAATTAGACAACGAATAGAAATAGTTGTTTTGCCTATTAGAGATTCTATAAAGAAAAACGAAGAGATATTAAACACAACTTTACAACCTGCCTTAACAGAAAAACAGTTTAAGAGGTGGAAAAAATATCAAAAAAGGAAGAAAAAAGAATTACGCCCTAAACAACCTAAAAGAGAAGAGCAACAAACATCTAGGCCCAGAAATAATAGAAGACTATATTAATTATAAATCCTGCTTTATTGCAGGATTTATAGTTTTTAAAAATTAAAGAGTATTTTTATCAAACAAATTACAAAACATTAAAATGAAATCATTTACAATTCAAGAAATTAATTCATTAGTTAAAGGTGAATTAATAGGTGCTTGTGCAGAGAATATTTCTGCTCCAGAGCAAATAGAAAAAGCAATAAAAGGTCAAGTTACTTTTATTGGAAATAGAAAATTTGCTCGTTTATGGGAAAATTCTAATGCAAGTGCAGCAATTATAGATGAGAAATTAGATCTTGAGCCAGGAGAAAACAAAGCACTAATTAAAGTTAAAAATGCCGATTTAGCAATGGCAATTCTTTTGGAAGCTTTTGAGCCAGCATCACCAAGTTTTAGCGTAGATATTCATCCAACTGCTGTAATTGATAGTTCAGCAAAAATTGGTGAAGGTTGTAAAATAGGTGCAAACTCTTACATTGGTAAAAATGTAGTTTTAAAGGATAATGTAATAATATATCCTAATGTTTCTGTTTTTGATGATACTACAATTGGTAATAACACAACTATTTGGTCTGGAACTGTAATCAGAGAAAGAACAGAAATAGGAAGTAATTGTATTTTTCATACAAATGTAAGTATTGGAGCAGACGGATTTGGTTATAGACCAAGCGAACAAGGTTTAACAAAAATTATTCATATTGGAAATGTTGTTATTGGTAATTATGTAGAAATTGGAGCAAACTCTTGTGTAGATAGAGGTAAATTTAGCTCAACTATTTTAGGAGACGGTTGTAAGATTGATAATTTAGTGCAAATTGGACATAATTCTGTTCTTGGAAAGTTCTGTATTATGGCAGGAAATAGTGGTTTAGCGGGTTCAGTAACTTTAGGCGATGGTGTTGTTATTGGCGGTAGCGCTTCTATAAAAGACCATACAACAATACATTCAGGTGCTACCGTTGGTGCTGGTTCTGGTGTTATTGCAGATGTGCCTGCAGGTAAAACGGTAGTTGGTTATCCAGCTGCAGATGCAAGAGAAAAAATGAAAGAATGGGTAGCAATTCGTAGACTTGCAAGAAGTTAAAGAAGTCTTACTTATTTTCTTTTTTATTGGGTTTTTCTTAACTAAAAATTTGGTTTATCCTAACAGTAGTAATAATAGCATAAATCTACTTTTGTAGATTATTTAAAAATATAAAAATGAAAAAAATAGTATTTGCTTTAGTTTTATTTCAAAGTGTTTTTCTTTTTTCTCAAGGAAGAGGAGGAAGAGGTGGAGGAGGAAGATCCCAACAAGGAGGTAATGAACAACAAGAACGTCCAAAACCTGAAAAATTTGTTGCTAAAGATGCAGCTGGTATTTTTTATTATGAAGAAGATAAAGTAATAAAAAAGATAAAGGTTAAAGACGATGATTTAGAATATAAAGTAGTTAAATCTTTAAAAATCTATAACAATAAGATTAAAGAGATTTTATTTTTAAATTCAGAAAAGTTAGATGGTTTAGATTTAATTATAAATTCAAAACCACAACAAAGAACCTCAGTAGATGATAATGAATCTAAAAATGATATACGCTCAAGAGTAAGAGAAATTATTAAACCAATACGTGATGAGGTAAATGAAAATGAGCTAATCTTAAATGAATCTTTAAAAGGTTTATTGTCAGAAAAACAACTGAAAAAATGGTTGAAATATCAAAAGAAAAAGAAAGAAAGTCTTCAGCCAAAAGAACAAGGGAATACTAGTAGACAAAGAGGTAATGGTCAAGGACGTGGACAAAGACAAAGATAGTTTTGCCAATATTTAAAGTGGTTTCAATCTATATTAATACCTAAAAAGTGCTTTATTTTTCAGATATTTGCGATTCAACTTATTTAAAAAACTAATTAATTATGGCAATGAATAAAAATACAGTTTTAGGCTGGGCAACACTATTAATGTTAATTATGGGTGTTGTGTTAATCTTAATGGGTATTTATAGATATACTGAAGTAGCTGGTTGGGGTTTTGCAACCGTTGGTATAGGTTTCTTCTGTATTGCTTGGGTGTTTAACGCCTTAAAAGGAAGGGTTTAAATTCAGTATTTTATATACTATTGTAGTTTTAACAATAGTTTCAATTTTAAATTATTTAATAAAAACATATTATGTCTGACGATAAAAAAGTCATTTTTTCCATGAATAAGTTGTCAAAAACTTATCAATCAACAGGAAAACAAGTTTTAAAAGATATTTATTTAAGTTTCTTTTATGGAGCAAAAATCGGAATTTTAGGTCTTAACGGATCTGGTAAATCAACTTTATTAAAAATTATAGCAGGAGTAGAAAAGAATTATCAAGGAGATGTTTCTTTTTTACCTGGTTACAGAGTTGGTTATTTAGAACAAGAACCTCAGTTAGATCCTGAGAAAACTGTTTTAGAAGTTGTAAAAGAAGGTGTTGCAGAAACTGTTGCAATTTTGGATGAGTACAACAAAATTAACGACATGTTTGGTTTAGAAGAGGTTTATTCTGATGCCGATAAGATGGAAAAGTTAATGGCGCAACAAGCCGATTTACAAGATAAAATTGATGCAGCAAATGCTTGGGAATTAGATACCAAACTAGAAATTGCAATGGATGCATTAAGAACTCCGGATTCTGATAAGAAAATTGGTGTTTTATCTGGAGGAGAAAAAAGACGTGTTGCACTTTGTAGATTGTTATTACAAGAACCAGAAATTTTATTATTAGATGAGCCAACAAACCACTTGGATGCAGAATCTGTACATTGGTTAGAGCATCATTTAGCACAATATAAAGGAACCGTAATTGCCGTAACGCATGATAGATATTTCTTAGATAACGTTGCCGGTTGGATTCTTGAATTGGATAGAGGAGAAGGAATTCCTTGGAAAGGAAATTACTCTTCTTGGTTAGATCAAAAATCTACAAGAATGGCGCAAGAAAGCAAAACAGCTTCTAAACGTCAAAAAACATTAGAACGAGAGTTAGATTGGGTTCGTCAAGGAGCAAAAGGTCGTCAAACAAAGCAAAAAGCACGTTTGAAGAACTATGAAAAGTTGATGAGTCAAGATCAAAAACAAACTGAAGAAAAATTAGAAATTTATATTCCAAATGGTCCACGTTTAGGAACCAATGTTATAGAAGCAACAGGAGTTTCTAAAGCATTTGGAGATAAATTATTATACGATAATTTAGAGTTTAACCTTCCACAAGCAGGAATTGTAGGAATTATTGGGCCAAACGGTGCTGGTAAAACCACAATTTTTAAAATGATTATGGGTGAAGAAGCGCCAGATAGTGGAACTTTTAATGTAGGTGAAACTGCTAAAATTGCGTATGTAGATCAAGCACACTCTAATATTGATGCAGATAAATCTATTTGGGAAAACTTTTCTGACGGACAAGATTTAGTTATGATGGGAGGAAAACAAGTAAACTCTCGTGCATATTTAAGTCGTTTTAATTTTGGTGGAAGCGAGCAGAACAAAAAAGTTTCTTCACTTTCTGGTGGAGAAAGAAATAGATTGCATTTAGCAATGACCCTAAAAGAAGAAGGTAACGTTTTACTTTTAGATGAGCCAACAAACGATTTAGATGTAAATACTTTAAGAGCTTTAGAAGAAGGTTTAGAAAACTTTGCAGGTTGTGCCGTAGTTATTAGTCACGATAGATGGTTTTTAGATAGAATTTGTACACATATTTTAGCTTTTGAAGGAGATAGTAATGTTTATTTCTTTGAAGGTTCTTTCTCTGATTATGAAGAGAATAAAAAGAAACGTTTGGGTGGAGATTTAATGCCAAAACGTATTAAATACAGAAAATTGATTAGGTAATTCTAGTTGAATATTTTATAAAAAAAAAGCAGTTAATTTAATTAGCTGCTTTTTTAGTTTACAATAGTTTTATCATCCTCTTTTGTAAAAACATATTTATTAATAATATATTCTGTAATTGGGTTTAATTCTTTTAATGTTTCTGGATGAATTCCTCTTTGTGTAAAATATTCCATTTTTCCTTTAAATGATTTTCCGTACCAAACCTGAGGTTTTCCATTTTTAAAAAAAGGAGTTTCTTTTGTAGCTTCTATTTTTTCAAAATCTTGAATATTGATATTATAAATAGCATTATCTATACTATTTTTTACTTTACAAGAACTTTTTTTGAAACGAGTATCTTTCCAAATAATACAAGTTTCTAATTCATTCTTATAGTTTTTAATGATGAAAAAAAACAGTAAAAAAGTAGTTGCTACAGAAAGAGTAATAATGAGTTTTTTATGTTGCTTTAGAAATGATTCTTTATCATTTTGATAAAAAAAATGGGGTTCATTTTGTTTGCTAATTTCTTCTTTTGATTCCTTTTTTGATTCATATTCTTCAAAATCTTTAAAACCTATATACTGAGACATAAAGTCTAAAAGATATTTATTTGGTTCCTTAACAATTACCTGTTCTTTTTCCTCAACATATTTATTATATAAACGTGTTGCTTTTTTAACACTAATATAATTTTTATCAATAGAGGTAACTTTTTGTAGTTCTTCTACCCAAAAAGTGGCTTTGGCATTTTTGTTCTTCTTAAGTTCCTTTTTCTCAATCTCATTAAAAAAATCAATTATAAGTACTTTAATCATAGTAAGTTGTTTTGTTGTCCAAAAATAGACATTTTAGACAAAACAGGGTTAAAACTGTCTAAAATTAGACAAATTAGACTTGCTTCTAAATTGTCCAAATGTTGGCTACTCGTAACTTAAAATCACTTCCGATATTTGTAATAGAAATAGTTTCCTAGAAAAAATAAGAGAACTATTACTGCAAAAAACTGAATGCTATAGTGTTGTTTTTATTGAATTGGGAAAACAAATTAATAACACTATTTCATTCTACCACTTCCCGCAAAAGAGGCGCGCGACTCTTTTAAATTTTAATGTGTTGTGAACAACAAACAAGCTGAATTATAAAATTCGGATAGCAACACTATTGTTTAATTTTTAAAAGAATAATAATGAAAAAAGTGTTTTTAGTATTCGCAATGTTATTTGCAACCGGAGTTTTTACATCTTGTACAGATTTAGATGAAAATTTAGAAAATGAACCTACGGAAGTAGAAACTTTAGCAACTGGAGGTGAGGATAGTCATATTCCTGATGATGATGATGATGATGATGATGATGATGATTTTGGAGGAGGAAATTAAAATTTTTTAAACCAGGATTTATAGTATTTTAGAGGAATGAAATTGAAAACCTTATTCCTCTTTTTTTTTATCTCTTTTTTGAATAATAACCTGTTTTGTTTTCAAGAACAATTATTAAATAAATCTTTTGATAGTATCTATAAAGAGGTCAATGTTTATAGAAAGAAAAAAGAAAATACAAAAGCTTTAATGTATTCTAGAAAGTTACTCAATAGAGCTTTGGAGAATAAGAATAAAAGTCAAGAAGCAAGATCATACTATAAAATTGCAGAATTTCAAAGAAAATTAAAGGTTAAAGACAGTGCATTCTATTATTACAAAAAATCGAAAGAATTATATCTACAAGAAAATGATAGTATTCAAGTTGCAAGATGTTTATTAAATATTGCAATTATAGAATCTGATTTTGGTGATTATGCAAATAGTGATATCTCTGGAATTAATAGTTTAAAATATTTAAATGGTAGAAGAAAAAAAACCATTATATCTTCTTATAATACTTTAGCCATAAACTCAAAAAGACAATTTTTATTTGAGGAAGCTATTTATAATTATAATAGGGCATTATCTTATAAGCCTTCAGAAAAAAATGTGGTTATTATTAAAAAAAATATTGCGAATGTTTATAAAGAACAAGGCAATTATTTGAAATCAATTTTAACGCTAGATGGTTTATTGCAAGATTCAATAAAAAGCACAAAAACAAGAATTAGAATTATAGATAATTTAGCTCATATTAAATGGTTGCAAAACCCCAAAGCGAATGTTTTAAAAGATTTATTATTAGCAAATTCTAACAAACAAAGATTTAAGGATAATTATGGATTGATTGCAAGTTATAGTCATTTATCAGAATTTTTTAATAATAAAAATAGAAGTAAATCATTGTTTTATGCAAATGAAATGTATAAAGTATCTAAAAAAGAAAGAAGTCCGAATGATATAATTGAGTCAATAGACAAAATTGTAGCGCTACAAACACCTCATAAAGCAATGAAATTTTATAAAGAAAGTATTCATTTAAGAGATAGTTTACAAGTAGCGGATACAAAGAGGCAATACAAGTTTGCTAAAATTAAATACAATTATGAAGAAGAAGAAAAACTAAAATTGAAATTTAAAACATTAGCAGCAGAAAATAAGTTAATTGCAGAACAAGAAAGTAGTCAGAAGAAAAATATTTTATTTACTGGTGTTGTCTTAACTACGGGTTTAATATTTTTAATTTATAGAAGAAAACAACAACATAAAAAACGAATTTTACTAGAAAGTTATAAGACAGAAACAAGGATTTCTAAAAAGTTGCATGATGAACTAGGTAATGATATGTATAATGTTCTTACTAAAGTGCAAAATACTAATTACAAAAGAGAAGAAATTGTAAATGATTTAGATAAAATATATCTTCAAACACGGGCAATTTCTCATCAAAATGATTCTGTTGAAACAGGTGATAAATTTGAAAATTATTTTAGAGAATTAATATCTAGTTATAATTCTGATGATTGTAAAATTATATTAAATAATTTATCTTCTTTAGATTTAAATAATTTAAAGAATAACAAGCAAATTGTTATATATAGAGTTTTTAATGAGTTGTTTGTAAACATGAAAAAGCACAGTAAAGCCAATTTAGTAGTTATTTCTTGTAAAAAAGAGAATAATTTTTCACAAATAACTTATTCAGATAATGGAGTTGGATTTAAAGATAATAGCATTGTTTTTAAAAACGGACTTAAAAATATGGAAACCCGTATAAAAATGATAAAAGGAACCGTTAATTTTGAAAGTAAACCAAAGAAAGGTTTAAAAGTTACATTCAATTTTAAAAATTAAAAATGTTTGAAAAAATTTTAGTGGTAGAAGATTTTGACGTTATTAATAGCGGAATTAAAATTGCTTTAGAAGAGATTAATGTAAAAGAAGTAGATTATGTTTCTTATTGTGATGAAGCCTTTTTAAAAATAAAAAAAGCGCATTTAATAAATAAACCATATCAATTACTAATTTCTGATTTATCTTTTGAAAATGATGGAACTCCTCAAAAATTAAAATCTGGTGATGAACTGATTGAAAAAATACGTAAAGAATTTTCGGATTTAAAAATTATTGTTTTCTCTGTAGAAGACAAACCTTTTAGGATTCAAAATTTATACAAAAACTTAAATATTCAAGGCTATATTTGGAAAAATAGAAACGGATTAAAAGAATTAAAGAAAGCAATACATAAAACATTTACTTCAAACGAGTTTTGTATTTCACCAGGCTTAAAGAGTGCTGTTCACCCAAAAGAAACAATTGAAATTACATCTTATGACATTCATATAATTGAGCAGCTCTCTAAAGGTGTTTTACAAGATAATTTACCTAAAATATTTGAAGAAAAGCAAATAAAACCATCTGGTAAAAGTTCTATTGAAAAAAGATTAAAATTTTTAAAAGAACATTTTAATGCTAATAATCCAGCGCATTTAGTTGCTATTGCTAAAGATTTCGGGCTTATTTAAAAATGCTTTTTTGAAACTAAATATTTAGACTACGGAAACCCGTAGTCTTTTTTTGTTTTAGAGGATTATTTTTGGAGTGTAATCTAACTAAAAATTTATAAAATGAAGAAAATTTACTTTTTAGCAACTATAATCCTTTTGACCTCATGTGGTTCTGTTACAAAACTAGAAAAACCAGCTGACTTTCAAAAATCTTTAATATTAGAAACTAATCATAATTCAAATTATATCAAAGCTAATGAATGGATGGTAAATACTTTTAATGATCCAAAAAGTATAATTCAATTCTCTGATAAAGATGCAGGTATTGTAAAAGGAAAATATGTTATGTATTCCGGTCAAGCAGCGACCAAATATACGGCTGAAGTAAAACCCTATTTTTCAATTATAACTATTAGAGTTAAAGATAAAGCGTCAAAAATAGAAATATCTCCAATAAGTGAATTTGTTATAACAAACTTCATGGGAAGTAAAGCGGGGTTTACTCCTGAAATGTTTTCATTATCAGCTAAATCTTTAGCTGAAAAATTTGAAAAGCACATGAAAGATAAATCAGCAAATGATAATTGGTAAAATATAATTGGAAAAATAAATAATTATGGAATATAAAGTAATACCATTTATAGCATCAATAAATAGAAACAAAGAAAACTCTACTCAAGTAGCACAACAGTTAGAAGATATTATCAAAAATCAATCTAACCAAGGTTGGGTTTATGTTCGTTTAGAAAGTGTAGAAACTTTTATACAACCAGACGCGGGTTGTTTTGGTTTAGGAGCAAAACCGGGTTATATGGCTTCAAGACAAATGCTTGTTTTTAATAAAAAAGTGTGAGAATAGTTTTAATTTTTTTAATAAAATTCTACTGGTTTTTCAAATCAAAAGAAAAAGCACCATGTTGTATTTTTAGAAAATCTTGTTCACATTATGTATATGATAAAACTTGTAAAGAAGGCTTTATATCTGGTTTAAAAGCATTAAGGTATAGAGTTAACAATTGTAAGTATGGTTTTGAATTATATGAAGATCCAATAAATAAAAGAATTTATATGATACTTCCAAACAATAAAACAATCGATGAAAAAGAGATTGCTGAGAGACTCTTAAAATAGTCTACTTAACCTTACGAGTTTTCGTAAGGTTTTTTTCTTTAATAATAGTTTACTATTTTTATAAGACTAAATTTACTATGAAATATATTACAATTATTTTTTTTATTTTTCTGAGTTTTAATAGTAAATCTCAAAATGTTTATAAAACACCTTCAGGAAAAAAATACCACTTAGCGTCTTGCAGAATGGTCGAAAACGTTTCTAAAAAGTTATTAGGAATTAGTGATGTTTCTAAATTTCATTTAAGTCCATGTAAAATTTGTAAACCTCCAATCTTAAAAGGTTTGGTGAAATCTTTTAATTCAAAAAATAAAGCTGTAGGTAAATCTAAATCTGTAAGATGTAAAGGTGTTACTAAAAAAGGAACAAGGTGTAAACATGTAACTAAAATTGCAAATGGATATTGCTACCAACATACTAATCAAGATTCAAAACAAAAGATTCAAAAAACTTCTTTTTCAAGTAATAAAGCTACCCTTTGTGGAGCAAGAACTAAATCTGGAAAATCTTGTAGAAGAAAAGTAAAAGGAACTGGTTATTGCTATCAACATAGATAATATAAAGAACATTTATTAATTTATATAGCCTTACGGATTTCCGTAAGGTTTTGTTTTTTATAGGTTTTACTTTTGAGTAAATATTCATTTTAAATTTAAAGTTATGGCAGTAAAACATATACCTACACAAGAAGTACATAAAGGACAAAAAGGAGGGATTACTGGTTGTGGTTTCAATACTACAGAACATTCAGATCATTGGGTTCATTCTACTAGTAAAATTACTTGTAATAAAAATGGTTGTAAGTAATTAAAAACATAAATTAATATGGAAAAAACACAAATAAGCCTGGAGGTAAAAGGACACTTTTTAAGACTATTTCAAATGGCAATGACTGATGGAGACTTTAGTCCAGAAGAATGGAAAATGCTATATCTATTTGCAGAAGAAAGAGGAATTACACAACAAGAATTAGATAGAATATTATTATCAACAACAGGTAATATAGCAATTCCAGAAACCATTGAATTAAGGATTGAATATTTGTATGATTTATCAAGAATGATTTGGGCAGATGGAAAAGTAACTGAAGATGAAAAGAGAACACTTTCCAAATACTGCAAAAAATTTGAGTTTTTAGATGAGAATATTCCCCAATTAACCGAATATCTTTTAGATGCAGTGAAAAACGGAGTGAGTAAAAATGAAATATTAAATGAATTAAAATAAGGGTATGGGAATTTTGAAAAGTTTAAGTAAAATAAAAGATAATAAAAATCAAAATGAAAGACCTTTAAAAGTTGATGACTTTGAGCAAATTAAAGTTACTTTTTTTCAAGATGGTTATGGCTCTTCAAAAGGAGCAATGGGAAATCCAACTATTTTAAAAACATCACTTGAAAATGTATTTGAAGATTACAAAGAAAAGGCTAGAAAAAATAAAGAACAACAGGATGAATTAAAAAAACCACATATTGAAAAAATTAAAAAAACTGAAACTGAAATTCATAAAAGAGAAATTGCAAAAGATATAAAGCAAAACTATATTGATACAATTGAAAAAGATATTGATAATTTAAATTTCGAAATTTCAGAAGTAAAAAAAAATCCAGTAAAATATGGGATAGACGCAGACAAAAAACCAAAAGCACAGTTTTTTATTGGGTTACTAATTCTTATTCCTTTAACCATTTATTTAATGGTTTTTTATATTTCTGCTTCTTTTAGTGCCTTTTTTAAAGAGTTTAAAGATGGTGATGTAATGGCTGCCATATTTGATGGACACGCTTTTACAAAAGCAATAGAAGAAGGGTGGTTAGAAGCTGTATTTGTTGCGACTATTCCATTTGTATTTATGGGCTTAGGTTACATAATACATATGTATCAAAAAGAGAAAAAATCTGGAACAATAAAAATCATTGGTGTATTTATAATTACATTCATTTTTGATGCATTATTAGCATTTCAAATTGAGAAAAAAATATATGATTTTGAAAAAACACCATCAAGTCCTGATTTTGATTTTCAAATTGCATTTACAAAACCTGAATTTTGGACAATTATTTTTGCGGGTTTTTTAGTTTATATAATTTGGGGACTTGTGTTTGATTTTATAATGAAAGAATATGAGAATTTTGATAAAATTCAAAGCTTTATTCGTGCTCACAAAGAAAACAAAAAGAATTTGTCATCAAATAAGCAAAAACTTACGGAAGAGATTTCTTCAATAAATAATGAATTAGCAGATTTTAATGGAAAAATAAAAGAAATTCAATCTACAATTGATGGTTTTATATTTGAAGAAAAAAAATATTTATTATTTCATACTGAATACTTAAAAGGTTGGTTTTTA
Source organism: Tenacibaculum aquimarinum (assembly GCF_022478115.1). Classification (GTDB taxonomy): domain Bacteria; phylum Bacteroidota; class Bacteroidia; order Flavobacteriales; family Flavobacteriaceae; genus Polaribacter; species Polaribacter aquimarinum_A. The sequence continues at coordinate 19,952 of NZ_JAKGSC010000010.1, forward strand.
GCAATTCAAAAAGAAATTCACCTTCCTCATAAAGAGAAAAATGAATTAATAGACAAATGTGAAAAGACAAACCTTGTTCACATTGAAAGATTAGGTCTTAATGATACTAGTTATGAAAATTTAATTTACAAAAAATAACAAATGAAAAATATTTTATTACTTCTTTTATCACTAACAATAACAAGTTGTGGAAATGATAAAAAAAGCCAAAAAGTAAAAGAGACTATCGATTTTGATTGTTCTGGTTTTAATAAAAATGATGAAAATTTAAATATTAGTATTTTATTAGATTTATCTGATAGAATTAATCCTATAACAAATCCAAATAATTCTATGGATTTCTTTAAAAGAGATATTGGTTACATTACATCTGTGAGTGAGAGTTTTCAATGTCATATTGCCAATAAAAAGTCAAGAAAAATAAATGATAACATAAAAGTTTTTTTTGAACCTGAAAGTAATATTCCTGAATTAAACACTATTTCAACTTTGTTAAATTTAAAATTTAACAAAGATAATTCTACAATTAAAAAAATTAATAGTGTAAGTCAGATTTACCAAAAAAATATTAATGATATTTATAACATTGCTTCTCAACAAAAAGAATATAATGGTTCAAATATTTGGGGCTTTTTTAAGAATAAAGTAAATGATTATATAAAAGAAGATCATAAAAATGTCTTAGTTATTCTAACAGATGGTTATTTATATGATAAAACAAATAAAGGCCTAAAGTCTGGAAAGAAATACGCAAATTTTACAAGCAACACAATTAAAAATTTTAAATTAAATAACTCTAATTGGAATGCAACATTCACAAAAAAGAATATAGGCATATTACCAGCTAATGAAAATTTAGGAAATTTAGAAGTTATAGTAATAGGTTTGAATGTTGACAAAAAAAGCAAAAACCCATATGAATTAGAAATAATGAAATTATTATGGGAAAATTGGTTTAAAGATATGGGAATTACAAATTTTGCCATTAAAACAGCAGATTTACCATCAAATTTAGATGAAACAATTAAGAAGTTTTTAAATAAATAATTTTTCATATAATATATTTTGTAAAAAAAAAGTAACATTATTTTAAAGAAAAATTTGTGTCGTTGGAAAAATTAAACTCCATCTATTATAATTTTGCATCATATAATAATGTGTAGGGGCATTATCTATACCGATTAAATTATTTTATTTGGAGTTTTTATTATTTAAAGAACCTTTACATTTGAAAGTAAATAAAGTAAGTTATGAAATATATATTATTATCAATTTTCATCTTTTTTACAGCTTTTCAAGCTAAAGAAAAAGAAGTATTTATCTGCACCACAACATCAAGTAAAACCTATCATATAAAAAAAGAATGTAAAGGTTTAATTAAATGTAAATCTATAATTAAAAAAATTACACAAAAGAAAGCAGAAAATGTTGGCAGAATAAAATGTAAATTAGAAAAATAATCTTTACCTCTTTATACGTAATCTCGCGTTAGGGATTGCAGCGGAAATCCTTTTGTGAAGTATGAACAAAAGATTGTAGCGAAAAGCCCGCTCGAACGCCCAAAATAGTATCACAAATAAAAACCTAAACGGAACTTTTTTCAGATTAATAGTTATATGATTTATATCATATTAAAATAACTGTACATGCAATACTTTTGTTTAAGGATAGATTTATTAACGTTTTAAAACAATATTAAATGGATAATTTAGGATTAAATTTAACGGAAGGGCAATTAAAAATAACAATGGAAAAAGCAGTTGCTAATCAGTTTACATTAGAAGATGCTGGTTTAAATGAAGTGTATACAGTAGAGGGAGGAAATTTAAGAGTTAAAGTAGAATTAGGGTATATTAAAGATGTTAACTTTTATAAAATGCCTAAAATAGAATTTGATTATACAGAGAATATTCATGAAAGTAATTGGATAGTAGAGTTTAATGGAGAAAATATTTTAGAGACAAAAGATCATTCAGGAAAAGCCACCATACTTCTTTTAAATAGAAAAAAAATGAAAGAATTGGTTAATCGTCATGAAAACAATTTATTAATTCATGGTAATTTTTCTGAAGAGGTTGCAATTAAAAATACCAGTTCTTTACAATTATTAGAAATTCATTAAGTTTAGTTTTTAAAAAATATAAAGCACAAAAAAATCCCGCATACTATGCGGGATTTCTAATTTACTCTTCTTCTTCAATTTATCTTCTAGTAGTTCTTTTAGCTACTTTTCTTTTAGTCGTACTCTTAGTTGGAGTAGCTTTCTTTTGAGTTGTTCTCTTAGAAATTGCTCTCTTAGGAGTAACTTTCTTAGTAGTAGTTCTTGTAGAAGTTGTTCTCTTTGGAGTTACCTTTTTTACGGTTGCTTTTCTTGGTGCAACTTTTCTAGGTGTAACTTTTTTTACTGCTTTTCTTTTTGGAGCAACTTTAACAGGAGCCTTATTAACAGCGCTTCTTTTATTTACTTTCTTATTATAAGTTGTGTTACCACGTGTTCTGTTGTGTGTAGCACTTGGCTTTCTTCTTTTTATAATTTTGCTACGCTTACCAATTTTAGCATTAGTATTTGCTCTGTAGTAAAAGAAGTTGTTGTCTTCTCTAAAACGAGTATAATCTCTTCTAAAATCGTTTCTGTAAAAGTAGTTATCATAATAATCGTAAATACCTCCAATGTGTATGCTAATTCCGTTACCAGAATTATAATACGTGTTGTAATTTTTTACATGACCGTAAAAACGTGGATTTCCCCATCTGTCATACCTCACTTCTAAATTACCAACTCTTGCTAAGTTTCCAAAGCTATAATCTATATACACACTACCAATTCGTTTTACGTTTCCGCGAACATCATAATTAATAAATGTGTTTCCAATACGAGATACCTGACCTCTGTAATTTCTTTCAATTCTAACGCCGTTATTTTTTCTGAAATGAGTATCAAAATCAAAATCTCCGTTTAAAAATACGTGAAACTTAATGTTTCGTTCTACAAAACTAACGGCTTCACTATAAGTATAGTTAACCCCAATTTTGTTAGTTGGTGCAATTTCTTTAGCTTGTACTGTTGTACCTAAAGTTAATAATGCTACTAATAAAAATATCCCTTTTTTCATAATTCTAGATTTAGGGTTACGCTTACTCTATATGCTTTTCGGCTTCCGCAATTATTGTATAGTTTTCAATAAGCGTGCCAAAACTTAGTTAGCGGTATTCAGTAAGTAGTTTTCTGGTCTCTTTTTTTTCTTTTTTGGAGCTATTTCCTGCTTTCACTACTCGCTTTTTTTCATACTTCAAAAAGAGCTCAAACACGCCGTTCAATCAGGGCTAAGCTTATTTGCAGCTTTTATTACAATTAAGTTGTTAATAGATTTTTTTAGAATATTTTATTTAAAAAAGTAAATAGTTATATATTTATGCGACTTATCTTAAAAAGCCTAATTCTTAATGATTAAAGCAATAGAGAAAAACTTACAAAGAGGAATAAAATTATTAAATTCTATTTCAGACGAACAATATAGCAACGCAACAATTCTTCCATATAATTCTAGTATTGGTTGTAATATGCGTCATATTTTAGATGCTTTTACCTGTATTTTTAACGGTTTAGAAAGTAAAAATGTAGATTTTTCGGCAAGAGAACGCAACTGTTTAGCAGAACAAACTACAGCAGCAGGTTTGGCTTATTTTGATCAAGTATTAACTCAGTTATACAATTTAGAAACTGTAGATTTCGATCAAATTATTTCGGTAACAGACGATTTAGGAACAGGAAAAATAACAGCAAATTATACATTAGGAAGCGCTTTGGCACAAGCACATAGCCATGCAATACATCATTTTGCAAGTATTGGTTTTATAATTTATCAATTAGGAATTGAATTACCTGATGCCGATTTTGGCTACAATCCAACCACACCAAAAAAAGATTTAGTCAATTCTATTTAGCTTAGAAATATACTTGGTGTATTTATTTAATTTTCTAACATCTTTTAGCAAACCTAAAGTTGTTCTATGCGGCACATTTTGTACTTTATTATTGTAGATAGCAATTTTAGTTAACTGTTTCCAATGAGTTCTCATTGTTTTTAATGCTTTAAAATACGTGGTTTTTTCAGCATCGTAAATATGAGTTGGTTCTGCAAGTATTCCGTTCAATTCAAGAATTTTAAAATCGCCATTTTCTAAATCTTCAAAAGAATTATATTTAACATCCAATCTACCATAAAACCAATTTTTAGACTGTTTGTTTAGAATATCAAATGTGTTTTCTAATTTGTTTGAAATCAAATAATTACCATTTATAAAGCGAGTTCCTTTACAATGGTTTCCAATAGCAGAAAGGTTTACTTTTTTATCTTTTTCAATAATTTCATCTAAATCTAAAGCTGGATTTTCTTTAACTAAATTGAGGTAAATAGTAGCTCTTTTATCTTTTAAAATTAAGGCTTCTAAAGTAGATTTTCCATCACCAATTACATGTAAAAATTCCTTTAAAGTAATTGAAGAAACTGTGCCTTTTTCTTCGTTTGGTAAACGATGGTAAAAAATACCGCATTCGTTTTCCTGGGTTAAAAATTCTTGAATTAAAACAGCTATTTTATACTTCTCTAAATAGGTAATTAAAGCAGTTTCATTTTCAATTTTTTTAACTAATAAGCCTCTAAAACCAATATCTGGTTTTGCTATAATTGGATAGGTAATTCCTTCAGAAGTTAAACTTTTTAAAGTGTTTTTTATGGATGAGTTTGCTTTATGAAATACCGTTTTTGGTAAGTGTTTTTTTGGAAGTAGAAGTAGGGTTTTGTATTTAGATTCTGTTCCAATTCCACTATTTTCTATTGCCGGATTTGTGGCTGTAAAAAAAGTTAAACTGCCTCCTTTTAGGGCTTGATATAAAGCAAACGGAATGTTTGGCAAGTAAAACATGTACATTGGCCAATATTCCCAGCTTAAGAGTTTTTGTATGCTTTTTTTAGTGCTCAAATTATTTTTCAAATAAGGTGTCTAAAAATGTTTTAATGGTTTTAAAACCAAAGTACACTGTAAATAGAATTAGTAAACCTCCAATTGCTAATAAAAAGTAAGAAATATATATTTGCGGACTCTCTGTATAAATTCTTAACGATTTAAAACCAAGACTTAACACAATAGGAGAGAAGACTAACAAACCTAATAAGATTAGTAGTTGCTTAATTCCTTTTTCAAAAGTTGCAGGTTTAGGCATTTGTATAATTTTTTAAAGCTTCTCTAACGTTTCCGTATTTTTTTAATAAAACACTAGCAGTTTCTTGGTCGATATTTAATTCAGTAATTAACATTTTTTCTGCTCTATCTACTAATTTATTATTAGAGAGTTGCATGTCTACCATTTTGTTGCCTTTTACTTTTCCTAACTGAATCATTGCAGCAGTAGAAAGCATGTTTAAAACTAATTTTTGAGCTGTTCCTGCTTTCATTCTCGAGCTTCCTGTTACAAATTCAGGTCCAACAACAACCTCTATAGGAAATTGTGCTGTTTCAGCTAAAGGACTTCCTGTGTTACAAGTTATACAACCTGTTATGATATTGTTTTTATTACATTTTTCTAGCGCTGAAATTACATAAGGAGTTGTACCTGAAGCAGCAATACCAATTACAACATCATTTTTAGAAATGTTGTGTTCTTGTAAATCTGCCCAACCTTGTTCTGTTGAATCTTCAGCAAATTCTACAGCTTTTCTAATAGCATAATCTCCACCAGCAATTAAACCAACTACAAGTTCATGAGGAACACCAAATGTTGGTGGACATTCCGAAGCATCAACAATTCCTAATCTTCCGGAAGTTCCTGCTCCAATGTAAAATAAACGTCTGCCAATTTTTAGTTTTTCAACAATGACTTCTGTTAGCTTTTCTATTTGTGGTAGCGATTTTTCTACCGCAAGCGGAACGGTTTTGTCTTCATTATTAATATTAGTTAATAATTCAGAAATACTCATTTTTTCTAAATGATTATATTTTGATGCTTGTTCTGTTGTTTTGGTAAAACTCATATTTTCAAAAATAAAAAAAGCAGACTTAAAAGTCTGCTTTTTCTTAGTAAAATGTATTTGAATTATATTTTTTCTAATATACTGTTTAAAATAGTATTTGGTCTCATTGCAGAATCTGCTAAAGAATCATTTGGTTCGTAATAACCTCCAATGTTTAAAGATTTTCCTTGAATTTCATTTAACCCAGAAATAATTGCATCTTCTTGTTCTTTTAAGTCTTTAGCAACTGAAGAAAACTGTGCTTTTAACTCAGCGTCTTTGTCTTGATTTGCTAATTCTTGTGCCCAATACATTGCTATATAAAAATGAGAACCTCTGTTGTCTATTTCACCAGCTTTACGTGAAGGTCCTTTTTTGTTTTCTAACAATTTATCAGTTGCATCATCTAACGTTTCTGCTAAAACTAATGCTTTTGCATTGTTGTTAGAAGTACCTAAATGCTCTAAAGAAACCGCTAATGCTAAGAATTCTCCTAAAGAATCCCAACGTAAGTGGTTTTCTTCTACAAATTGCTGCACGTGTTTTGGAGCAGATCCTCCAGCACCAGTTTCAAATAATCCACCGCCATTCATTAATGGTACAATAGATAACATTTTTGCTGATGTTCCTAATTCTAAAATAGGGAATAAGTCTGTTAAATAATCACGTAAAACGTTTCCAGAAACAGAAATTGTGTCTTTACCTTCTTTAACTCTTTCTAAGGTATATGTTGTTGCTTTTGCAACATCTAAAATTTTAATTTCTAAACCAGTTGTATCGTGATCTGGTAAGTATTTATTTACTTTTTTGATGATTTCTGCATCGTGTGCTCTGTTTTCATCTAACCAAAAAACAGCTGGAGTTTGAGAAGCTCTAGCTCTAGTAACTGCTAACTTTACCCAATCTTTAATTGGTGCATCTTTTGTTTGACACATTCTCCAGATATCTCCTTGTTCTACATTATGAGAAAGTAAAACAGTATCATTTGAATCTAAAACTTCAACTTTTCCTTCAGCAGAAATTTCAAAAGTTTTATCGTGAGAACCATATTCTTCAGCTTTTTGAGCCATTAAACCAACATTAGGAACTGTACCCATTGTTGTAGGGTCAAAAGCGCCATTTTTCTTACAGAAAGCAATAGTTGCTTCATATAAATCTGCATAAGAACTGTCTGGAATTACAGCTTTTGTGTCTTGTTGATTTCCTTCTTTGTTCCACATTTGACCAGAAGTTCTAATCATTGCAGGCATAGATGCATCAATAATTACATCTGAAGGAACGTGTAAATTAGTAATTCCTTTGTCAGAATTTACCATAGCTACATCTGGATTATTGTCATAAACCGTTTGGATGTCTGCTAAGATTTCTTTTCTTTTTTCTTCTGAAACTTCATCAAGATTACTTAATAAGTTACCAAAACCATTATTTACATCAACACCAATTTCTTCGAAAGTTTCTCCGTGCTTTGCAAATACATCTTTAAAGAATGTTCTTACTGCGTGTCCAAAAATAATTGGATCAGAAACTTTCATCATTGTTGCTTTCATGTGTAAAGAAAACAATACGCCAGTTTTATTTGCATCTTCAACTTGTGCATCTAAAAATTCTAATAGCGCTTTTTTATTCATTACAGAAGCATCAATAATTTCTCCGGCTAATAAAGGTGTACTTGCTTTTAAAACTGTTTGTGTTCCGTTTGTGTCTGTATGTACAATTTTTACATCGGTAGCATCTGTTAAGGTTACAGATTTTTCTGTATGTGCAAAATCTCCATGAGACATTGTTGCAACATGAGTTTTAGAATCTGCAGACCAAGCACCCATTCTATGTGGATTCTTTTTAGCATAATTCTTAACTGCTTTTGGTGCTCTACGATCAGAGTTTCCTTCACGTAAAACAGGATTTACAGCTGAACCTTTTACTTTATTATAAAGCGCTAAGACAGCTTTTTCTTCATCTGTATTTACTTCTTCTGGATAATTAGGTAAAGTATATCCTAAAGCTTGTAGCTCAGAAATTGCAGCTTTTAATTGTGGTACAGAAGCAGAAATATTAGGTAATTTAATAATGTTAGCTTCAGGTTTTTTTGCTAACTCTCCTAAGAATGCTAATGCATCTTCTACTTTTTGATCTTCTTTTAAGTAACTAGAAAAAGTTGCTAAAATTCTTGCAGCAAGAGAAATATCTTTTGTTACAATTTCTATGTTTGAAGATTTTGTAAATGCTTTTACAATTGGTAAGAACGAACGTGTTGCCAATGCTGGCGCTTCATCCGTTTTTGTGTACATAATTTTAGCTGTTGTACTCATGTTTTATATGTGTTTTTTTATGTTGCGTTAACAACGAATAAATTTAATTTGAAACGGTAGCAAATTTACAACTTTTGCTTGAGATTTTTATTGCTAAAATCTTATTATTTAACTTAGTTTTTTGCGGATTTAACAAATAATAAAAAAAGGAAGTATAAAAAAAGCCATATTTAACAAGTTAATGTTACAATATGGCTTTTCGAAATAGTTTTTTTAATATTGATTTGTATTGCTACAAATCAAACACCGCTCTAAACGCTGTATTTCTTACAAAGAAGAAATTATTTATTTACACTATCTCTAATGAAACATCCTTGCATAACAAGCAAATACTTGCTAGACTTTATTAATGTTTCTAATTGATTTCTTTTTATACTTCAATAGAATTCAAATATTTACTTAAGCTTTAATTTTTTAAAAAGTTATAAATCCTATTAAATAAACAAAGTGTCTTTATTAGTTACTCTTTATCTCCTTAAACTTTCGTTTAAGTTGCTAAAGTCTACTTAAAAATTTTCCTTTAAAAATTAGTTTTTATTACCATTTATCAATCTTAGCTTAAATCCAAAATTTATTTCAGTTTTAAGAAAATCAATCTATATAAAGAACGTTACTTTATCATTTACGTTTTGTTGAACAATTATCTTGCGACTATGAATCAATTACTTTGTAAACTCTTGTACAAATATATATTACAATATGCTTTTTTGAAAATTTTTAACGAATTAGAAATCAACAAGTTATTAACTGACGTTATTAACAATTGTGAATTAAAAAAGCCTTGAGAATATTCTCAAGGCTTTTAAATTATATGAATAGAAGATTTTATCCTCTTCTTTCTTTAATTCTTGCTTTTTTACCAGTAAGATCTCTAAAGTAATAGATACGTGCTCTACGTACAATACCTCTTTTGTTTACCTCAATTTTTTGAATTGCTGGTAAGTTTACAGGGAAAATACGCTCAACACCTACAGTACCAGACATTTTTCTGATTGTAAAAGTTTCTGATGTTCCTGTTCCTCTTCTTTGGATTACTACACCTCTAAAGAACTGTGTACGTACTTTGTCTCCTTCTCTAATTTCGAAATACACTGTAATTGTATCTCCTGCACTAAATTTTGGTAATTCGTTTTTTGTTACAAATTCTTCTTGTACAAATTTTACTAAAGCTTCCATATTAATATGTTATATTGGATTCATACAAAAGCAACTTACACGATGTCTTCGTCAGAGGTTATTTTTGCGAGTGCAAATTTAGTGATTATTTTTAATAGATAAAATGTTTTCTGAAAAAGTTTTTTCTATTTAATAATCAAATAGTTAAAACTATTCGTCTAACAAATCGGGTCTTATGTTTTTTGTGTGTTGGTATGCTTTTTCTTCTCGCCACTTATCAATCTTAGGAAAATTACCTGATAGTAGTATTTCTGGAACTTTCATTCCGTCATATTCTGCAGGTCTTGTGTATACTGGTGGAGATAATAAATCGTCTTGAAAAGAATCTGTTAACGCAGATTGCTCGTCACCTAAAACACCTGGAATTAATCTGATAACAGCATCGCATAAAACTACAGCTGCTAATTCTCCTCCAGTTAAAACGTAATCGCCAATAGAAATTTCTCGCGTAATAAATTTGTCTCTAACTCGCTGATCAACACCTTTGTAATGACCAGTTAGAATGATGATATTCTCTTTTAAAGAAAGTGTGTTTGCAACTGATTGATTTAGCGTTTTTGCATCTGGTGTCATGTAAATTATGTCATCATAGTTTCGTTCAGATTGTAGTTTTGAAATGCATTTATCAATAGGTTCAATCATTAAAACCATTCCTGCTCCGCCACCAAATTGTGTGTCGTCTAACTTTTTGTAAGAACCAATTCCGTAATCGCGAAGATTATGAAAATGAACTTCAACCAAACCTTTGTCAATTGCTCGTTTAAGCATTGAGTGTTCAAACGGGCTTTTAATTAATTCTGGAGAAACGGTAATAATATCTATTCGCATTTGGCAAAGATATATTTAATGTGGGAATATTTTTTTAAATTTCTTCGGAAGATTTTCACTTACACGGATGTTCTCTTTTGTAAACGGATGTACAAACTCAAGAGTGGAAGCATGTAAATACAAACCTTTTCCGTTTAAAATTAAGTTGTCTAAATAATATTCTTTATCGCCTAAAATAGGATTTCCTAAAGATGCTAAATGCTTTCTAAGTTGATGTTTTCTGCCAGTTTTTGGTGATAATTTCACCAAGTTTAAAAACCCGAAGCGTTCAGAAGTTACTGTTTTTAAAACCTTAAAATGAGTTAGCGATTTTTTATCATCAATTGGCAACTTAATTGTGCCTTGAGTTTCCATTTTACCGATTGAAATTGCGTGATATTTTTTCTGAATTTCTTTATTTTCAAATAGTTTATTCAATGCAATTATTGAAGAATTTGTTTTTCCGATTAATAATAATCCGCTTGTTGGATAATCTAATCTATGAACTGGTCTTGGTTTTACAGCATCAGTTTGGGTGCTTTTTTTTATATTTTGAAAGAGTGCGTTATCAATAGTTGCAAAAGAATTTCCGCTAACTAAAATTCCGGCAGGTTTGTAAATAACGGCTAAAAAATCATCTTCAAATAAAACCTTTAAATCAAAATCGAATTCCTTTCTGTTTTCTTCTGATTGAAAGAATTCTATAGTTTCATTCCCAATAATATAAAGTGCTGTTGTTGCAATTTTTCCATCAACAAAAACAAGTCCTTTTTTAATGGCTTTTTTAAGTCCAGATTTGGTGGGATTTGTGCTAAAAATTCCAACACCATAATCTTGTAAACGAATTGATTTTTCTAAAGCAGGAACTTTATGTGATTCTATTAATTGCATTAAGTTGCAAAAATTTGACTCATATCTTTAAAAGCTTTAAACTCCAAAGCATTGTTTTCTGGATCATTAAAAAACATTGTAGCTTGTTCTCCAACTTTGCCTTTAAAACGAATAGTTGGTTCAATAATAAATTGAGTGTTTGCTACTTTTAATCGCTCAGCTAAAGCGTGCCAATCTTCCCAAGTTAAAACAACACCAAAATGCGGAACAGGAACTGCGTGTCCGTCTACAGGATTTGTAACTGCTTCAGTTGGTATAAAACCTTCTTTTTGATGAATAACAAATTGATGTCCAAAGAAATTAAAATCTACCCAATGATTAGTACTTCTACCTTCTTTACATTGTAAAATATCTCTGTAAAACGCTCTGCATTTTTCTAGATTTTGAACAGGAATTGCTAAATGGAATGGTTGAATATTCATGTAACTATTTATTTTTTAGTTTTTTAATTGAGCTTTCTATCCAATTTAAATACCAGGATAAAAAATCATTTTTTAATTCTTTATTGTAATAATTTGAAGGATAAATTCCTCCTTCATTAGTTCTACTATCTATCCAAATATTCCCTTTTTCTATACCAGATATAATTAAATTAGAATACATTCCGCTTCCTAAATGATTAATTCGAAGCATTCCATTTGTCCATTTTATATCATCATATTCATCTAACCATTTATCATAATCATTTTTAGGGAAATCTTCAAGATTCCAACTTTTTTTAAATTTGAATTCTTTTTTAAGTGTTATAATTTCTGATTGTTTTTTGTTTAAGGGAATATCATAAATTCCATTTTCAAGTCGAAAGAAACCAAAATTAGGACCACAACCTCCATTACCTATATTGGTTATAAAATTTCTATAATCTTTAGGCAGTTTAACTTCAAATTTGTTTTCAAATAAAACAAGTTCTTCTTCATTTATTGTTGGGTTAAAAGAGTATTTATGTGAATTAGCTCCAAATACATTAAAGTCAGTATCTAATTCTTTTAATTCCTCTAATTTTTCAAGCAAAAATGTAAACATAGAAATTGATTTATATTAAAATCCAACAGCTTTATCATCTCCACGAGGATCTGCGCCACCTTCTAATTTTCCGTTTGGTAATCTTAAAATACCTTCTACTTTTCCAATAACAGGAGCATCTTCTTCATTAATTGTATAGCCAACTTTTTTAAGGTCTTCAACAACAGTTCTATCAAATTTATTTGGTTCCATCATAATCATATCTGGTAACCATTGATGATGAAATCTAGGTTGATTTACAGCTTCTTGCATTCCGAAGTTAAATTCATGCACATTTAAAATAGTTTGTAAAACTGAAGTAATAATTGTTGAACCTCCTGGAGTTCCAACAACCATCCAAAGTTTACCATCTTTTTCTACAATTGTTGGTGTCATAGAACTTAACATTCTTTTTTCTGGCATAATTTCATTGGCTTTTGCACCAACTAATCCAAACTGATTTGGAACTCCAGGTTTGCTAGAAAAATCGTCCATTTCATTGTTTAAAAAGAACCCTAAATCTTCACAGTATAATTTAGAACCATAAGCGCCATTTATGGTTGTAGTTGCAGAAATTGCGTTACCAAATTGATCAACAATAGAGTAGTGGGTTGTTTCATCACTTTCTATCATTTCTACAGTTCCGTGCGCTACATCAGAAGATTTTGTTGCTTTTTTAAATGAAAAATTATCCATTCTTCCTTTGGTATATTCTTTAGAAATTAATGTTTTTAATGGAATTTTTACAAAATCAGGATCGCCTAAAAAGAAACTTCTATCAGCATACGCTCTTCTTTCTGCTTCCGCAATAACTTGAATTGTTTTGGTCGAATTATGCCCAAATTCATGTAAATCATACGATTCAATTCCGTTCATAATTTGCGCTAAACAAATTCCACCACTTGATGGTGGCGACATTGAAATCACTTTTAAGTCGTCATATGTAAAAGTAACAGGAGTTCTCCATTGAGCTTCATATTTTGCCAAATCTTCTTCAGTCATAATTCCGCCATTGGCTTGCATAAATTTTACCAAACGTTTTGCAGTTTCACCTTTATAAAACTCGTCTCTACCGTTTTTAAGTATTCGTCCTAAAGTTTCAGCTAATGCATTGTATTTTATAGTATCATGCTGTTTCCAATCTTGATTGAAAATAATAGGTTCTTTATTCGCTTTTAAGAAATAAGGTTGGTATTTTTTTATTCTATCTTCTTGCTTTTTAGTAACAATAACACCTCTTTTAGCTAAAGCAATTACAGGTTTTAAAATGTCTTCAATAGGTAAAGAACCAAATTTTTTATGAGCAGCAAAAACTCCAGCAACGGTTCCTGGAATTCCTACAGCCATTGCGCCTATAGTACTTTTTCCTTTAATAATATTTCCGTCTTCATCTAAGTACATATCTTTACTGGAAGCTAACGGTGCTTTTTCTCTATAATCTAACGCACCAATTTGTCCATCATTTTTACGATAAACCATAAATCCACCACCGCCAATATTACCTGCATACGGATACGCAACTGCTAAAGCTAATTCTGTTGCAGCCATTGCATCAAAAGCGTTACCACCTTTTTTAAGAATGTCTGTACCAATTTTTGAAGCTTCTTCACGAGCAGAAACAACCATAGCTTTTTCTGTAACTAACCCGGTTATTTTTTCTTTCTTCGGAGTAGTTTTACAATTGAAAAGTAATAAAGAAAGCGTGAAAAGTAAAAATGTTTTTTTCATAATTATAAAGTTGTTTGGCTAATTTCTAATAGTTTTTGATTGCAAAAGTTACGTAAATCTTCAAAGAAAATGGTAAAATCTTCTTCTAATTCTTTGTTGTAAAGTTGTAAGTCTTCAATAGCTAAGTTCATTTGAGATTTTCCTTTTGTTCTGCTGTTCATTCCATTTAAAACTTGTTGAATTCCTTCTTCAAGTTTATAGTTGAATAAAATATCATACTCAATCATATATTTTATAAACTGTTGCGATTTTTCTGGTAAATTATCTGATTCTTTTTCAAATAGATTATATACAGATTGTGTGTACACTTCCAACGGAATCGTAGAATAATTATCCCAGTTTCTGGCTAAAAAATGATCGTAAAAAATATCGATTATTACACCATCGTAATGTCCGTAACGTTCATGTAAACGACGTTTACTTTTTCTTACAATTGGATGCGCATCGGTAAAGGTGTCTATTTCTCTGTGTAAAAAGATTCCTTGTTGAATTTCTTTACTATACATTTCATACTTATTTCCTCTAATATGATCGGCAATAAAATTACCAATCATAATATTTTTATGGTTGTTAGATAAGTATAAATGGGCTAAGAAATTCAACTTTTTTTTTGTAAAAATATATAATTTTATATAAATTATATTTGGTTTTATTTAAATTTGAAAAGATTATTGATTATAATCTCTAACTTAATGGATATTACATATATAATTCAGGCACATAAGCATCCTCTTCAGTTAAAGAGACTGATAACTGTTTTAAATACTAAAAATGCTTCGTTCTATGTACATATTGATGTAAAATCAAATATTGAAGATTTTAAAAAAACAATTTCATTAGAAAATGTTTTTTTTATTAAAGAAAGAGTTGATTGTATTTGGGGAGACTTTAGTCAAGTAAAAGCGACATTAAATTTAATTAAAAATGTTATTAGAGATAATCGTTCTGGTTTTGTTGTTTTTCTAAGTGGCCAAGATTATCCTATTAAAAATGTAAATACTATTGAAAGTTTTTTATTAGAAAATAAAAAGGGAAATTTCATCTCTTTAAAGCCTATTAATGAGTTATGGTCAAAAAAAGAATGTGACTCTAGAGTTAAATCATATCGTTTTAATTATTCATCTAAAAGAGGAGATTGTGTTATTGTAAGTAAACTAAATAAGTATTCTGTAAAATGTTTACTTAAAGGTAAAATTACTTTCAGACAATTTTTAAGGCTTATTTTTTATAAAAAAGAACTTAAAAATACAGTTAATTTTCACGGAGGATCTAATTGGTGGGCATTAAATACAGAAACTATTGCTAAAGTAAACACTTATATTTCTAAAAATAAAGAAGATTTATTTTCATTTTTTAAATACACACATTGTAGTGATGAAATATTTTTCCAAACAATAATTAATACTTTAATGAAAACGGATAACTCTATTAATGTTGAAGATTCTGTTACATATGTTAATTGGTTTCGTAAAAAGTGTACACTTCCAGTAACTTTTAATAAAGATGATTTATCGGAACTTATTAATCAACCTTCTTCGAAGTTATTTGCAAGAAAATTTGATATAGATTTTGATGAAGAAATATTGGATTTATTAGACAAAGAAATATCTATTAAATAAAAAACCACAACTAAAAGTTGTGGTTTTTAAATATATATATTGAGTTAAATTTTAAGAATTCAACATAACAGGCATAACAAGCATTGTAATTTGCTCACCTTCGTCAGTTCCATCAATTGGCGTTAAAATTCCAGCACGGTTTGGTAAAGACATTTCAATTAACACATCGTTTGCACTTAAGTTACTTAACATTTCACTTAAAAAACGAGAGTTAAAACCAATTTGCATGTCATCACCTTGGTAGTCACAGCTTAAACGTTCATCAGCTTTGTTAGCATAATCTAAATCTTCCGCAGAAATATTTAATTCTGTTCCCGCCATTTTTAAACGAATCTGATGCGTAGTTTTGCTTGAAAATATAGAAACTCTACGAACCGAGTTTAAGAAAGAAGCTCTATCAACCGTTAATTTATTCGGGTTTTCCTTCGGAATTACCGCCTCATAATTAGGATATTTTCCATCAATTAATCTACACACTAAAACCGTATTATCAAACGTAAATTTAGCGTTAGAATCGTTGTATTCAATAGAAACCTCTTCTTCAGAACCACTTAAAATTCCCTTTAATAAGTTTAAAGGTTTTTTAGGCATTATAAATTCTGCCGTTTTATCTGCAGTAACATCAGTTCTTGTATATTTCACCAATTTATGTGCATCTGTAGCAACAAAAGTTAAGCTATTAGAAGAAAACTGGAAGAAAACACCGCTCATTACTGGGCGTAAATCATCATTTCCAGAAGCAAAAATTGTCTTTGAAATTGCCGTTCCTAAAATATGAGCAGGCACTAAAGTTTTACTTGGAGAAGGTAATTCTACAGCCTTCGGAAACTCTTCAGCTCCAAAAAATGCCATGTCGTATTTACCTTGGTCAGAACTAATTTCTATAGTACTTTCGCCTTCAGTTTTAAACGTTAAAGGTTGGTCCGGAAACGTCTTTAAAGTGTCTAATAACAAACGAGCATTAACTGCAATTGCGCCTTCGTCAGTGCTTTCTACAGCTACAATAGAGCTCATTGTTGTCTCTAAATCAGAAGCCGATATTTTTAACTGATTTTCAGACAATTCTAATAAGAAATTATCTAAAATTGGTAAGGTGTTATTGCTATTAATTACGCCGCCTAAAACCTGTAATTGTTTTAATAATTGCGAACTTGAAACTATAAATTTCATGTATTTTCCTTTTTAAAAATGGATTACAAATATATTCTATTTTACTGGGTTTTAAAATAAAATTATTAACAGTTTTTAGCGGATTGTTCATTATTATTTGGGCGTTCCCTTTCAGGTCGCGCTTTCCACTATATCTTTTTTCTCGTTCCTCCAAAAAAGGATGCCGTTGCAATCGCTAACGCGGGCTTATTTGTTAGCAATTTGTTATTTCTACAATTTTGGGTTTTTCTAATAACAAATGAAATCAATACGTAGCATTGAAACGAGTACCTTTTTAAAAAGGCAAAATTTAGAATTTCTTTAACCATTTTAGAAAACTAAAAAACTACTTTTGTTTTCAATCAAACTATTAAAAATGAAAAAAGCAATACTCTCGCTTTCTTTTCTATTGATAATTACATCAATAGTTGCCCAAAAACCACAAAAACTTAACACAAATCAGCTATACGAAAAAGTTCAAAAACTTAATTTTTTAGGAACTGCTTTATACATTGCTGCGCATCCAGATGATGAAAACACACGTTTAATTGCCTATTTAGCAAACAATGTAAAAGCAAGAACGGCGTATTTATCGTTAACACGTGGAGATGGTGGACAGAATTTAATTGGCCCAGAAATGCGCGAATTGTTGGGAGTAATAAGAACCCAAGAATTATTAGCAGCAAGAAATGTAGATGGCGGACAACAATTATTTACAAGAGCAAACGATTTTGGATACTCTAAACATCCAGATGAAACTTTAGAAATTTGGCAAAAAGAAAAGGTCTTAGCAGATGTTGTTTGGGCAATAAGAACTTTTAAACCCGATGTTATTATCAATCGATTTAACCACAGAACTCCAGGAACAACGCATGGTCATCATACAAGTTCTGCAATGTTAAGTGTTGAGGCTTTTGATTTGGCAAATGATAAAAACAAGTTTTCTAATCAATTAAAATATACAGAAACTTGGCAGCCAAAACGTTTGTTTTACAATACTTCTTCATGGTTTTATAGAGATAAAAAACAATTTGAAGAAGCTTCAAAAAACTTTACATCGTTTGATGTTGGTGTGTATTATCCGTTAAAAGGAGTTTCTAACAACGAGTTAGCTTCCATGGCAAGTAGCCAGCATTTATGTCAAGGTTTTGGACGTTTATCAACTCGTGGAAATCAAACCGAATATGTAGAGTTTTTAAAAGGAAACGAACCAAAAGATAAAAACGATATTTTTTCTGGCATAAATACAACTTGGAATAGAGTAGAAGGTGGTGGGAAAATTGGTGATATTTTATACGATGTAGAAAATAATTTTGATTTTGTAAATCCGGCGAAACATTTACCAGCATTAATGGATGCTTATAAATTGGTTCAGAATTTAAAAGATGCGCATTGGAAAAATATAAAGTCAAAAGAATTACAAGAAATTATTGAAGCTTGTGCAGGTTTGTATTTAGAAGCTTCGGCAAGCAGTTCAAGTGCAACACCAAATTCTACTATTGATGTAAGTTTTGAAACATTAAATAGAAGTGTCGCTAAAGTGGAATTAACCTCAATAAAGTTATTGCCTGCTAATAAAGTTGTTTCTAAAAATATTGATTTAGGAAACAATAAAAAAAAGAATTTTAAAGAAACTGTTAGTATTGCAAATACCGATTTTTCTTCGCCATATTGGTTAAATAAAGAAGCCGATTTAGGAATGTATAAAGTTGATAATCAGCAATTAATTGGTTTGCCAGAAACGCCAAGACCTTTACAAGTTCAATTTAATTTAATGATTGAAAATGAGTCAATTACAATTACTAAAGATGTTGTTCGTAGATACTCTAAAAGAGATGTTGGAGAAATTTACGAACCGTTTGAGGTTTTACCTAAAATATCAACTAAATTAAAAAACAAAGTATTAATTTTTTCTGATGATACGCCGCAAAAAGTTTCAGTTGCAGTTAGAGCAGGAGCGCAAAACACAAGCGGAAGTGTTTCTTTAGAAATGCCAAAAGATTGGTCGGTTTCACCTAAGTTTATCGATTTTACAATTGCACAGAAAAACGATTTAAAAACTGTTGATTTTATGGTAATACCACCAAAAAATCAGTCGGAAGGAAAGTTAAAAGTTGTGGCAACTGCAAACGGAAAAAAATACACCAAAGAATTGGTGGAAATTAATTACAATCACATTCCAAAACAATCGGTTTTATTAAATTCTGAAGCAAAGATTGTGCGTTTAGATATTAAAAAAGCAGGAAATTCAATTGGTTATATTCAAGGTTCTGGAGATGCAGTTCCAGAAAGTTTACGTCAGATTGGATATCAAGTAACAGAAATAAATGTGAATGAAATAAACGATAAAAATTTACAACAATTTGATGCTGTTGTACTAGGAATTAGAGCTTACAATACAATTTCTGAACTAAAATTCAAGCAAAAGCATTTATTAACATTTGTTGAAAATGGTGGAAATATGATTGTGCAATACAACACCAATAGACGTGTTGATGTTGCTGCGCCATTTAAATTAGGATTATCGAGAGATAGAGTTACCGATGAAAATGCAGAGGTTACTTTATTAGAAAAAGATCATGCAATTTTAAATTACCCAAATAAGATTACCAAAGAAGATTTTAAAGGTTGGGTGCAAGAACGTGGTTTGTATTTTCCAAATACTTGGAGCTCGGAATACACACCAATTTTAGCAATGAATGATAAAGGTGAATCTACTAAAAAAGGTAGTTTACTAATTGCAAAATATGGTAAAGGGAATTACATTTATACGGGTTTAAGTTTCTTTAGAGAATTGCCTGTTGGCGTTTCTGGTGCGTATAAATTGTTTGCAAATATGCTTTCGGTTGGGAAAAAGTAAGTTGAAGGAAATTAGTTCTCGATTGCGTTAGAATAAACGAGAAATAAAATAAAAATGCTTAGCCCTGATTGCAGTGACATCCTTTTTGTTTTTCACAAAAAGATATAGCGGAAAGCAGGAAATAGCTTCAAATAAAAATATATGGATTCTAAAAAATACACCTGGAAAAAAGAGTATTCGTTGGTATTAATTGCCAATATACTTTACATTATTGCATTCTATTTTATAACAAATATTTTTACAGTTTAATCGATGGAAGTAGCAAGTAAATTACACGCAATAGATTGGATAATTTTATCGGTAACTTTAATTTTTATTGTTGCTTACGGAACCTATGTAACCCGAAAAAACAAGAACGTTACGGACTATATAAAAGGTGGAAATGACTCTAAATGGTGGACAATTGGGTTGTCTGTTATGGCAACGCAAGCGAGTGCAATTACGTTTTTATCTACGCCAGGACAAGCATTTCATAGCGGAATGGGTTTTGTGCAATTCTACTTTGGATTGCCAATTGCAATGGTAATTATTTGCTTGGTTTTTATACCTATTTATCACAAGTTAAAAGTGTACACGGCTTACGAGTTTTTAGAAGGAAGATTCGATTTGAAAACGAGAAGTTTAGCGGCAATTTTATTTTTAATTCAGCGTGGTTTGGCTGCCGGAATCACCATTTTTGCACCTGCAATTATCTTGTCAGCAGTTTTAGGTTGGGATTTATTATTGTTGAATATCGTTATCGGTTTCTTGGTAATTATCTACACAGTTTCTGGAGGAACAAAGGCGGTAAACGTAACCCAAAAACAACAAATGATTATCATTTTTATAGGAATGTTAATCGCGTTTTTTATGATTATGAGTCAGCTTCCTGCAAATATTACGTTTACTAAAGCGCTTGAAATTGCGGGCGCAAGTAATAAAATGGAAGTGTTAGATTTTTCTTTCGATTTAAGCAATAGATATACTGTTTGGACAGGTATTTTAGGCGGAACGTTTTTAATGTTATCATATTTTGGAACAGACCAAAGTCAGGTGCAGCGTTATTTATCAGGGAAATCTGTTAGAGAAAGCCAATTAGGTTTAATATTTAACGGATTGTTAAAAGTGCCAATGCAGTTTTTTATCTTGTTAATTGGTGTAATGGTTTTTGTTTTTTATCAATTTAACGCATCGCCTTTAAATTTTAATCCAGGTGCAAACGAGGAAGTTTTAAGATCTGAATACGTTGCTGAATATCAGCAATTAGAAGCAGAGCATATTGAGATTGAAAATGATAAAAGAGCCATATTTTTAGATGGTTTTCAGGTTGAAGAGAAAGAGAAGATTCAAAAATTAAACGAAAGAGATTTAGCTTTAAAAGCTTCAGCCAAGGAGATTATTGAAAAGGTTAATGAAAAATCAATCAAGAAAATTGAATCGAACGATAAAGATTATGTTTTTATTCATTTTATAATAAACAATTTACCAAGAGGATTAATCGGGCTTTTATTAGCTGTAATTTTATCTGCTGCAATGTCTTCTACTGCGTCTGAATTAAATGCGTTGGCAAGTACAACTGCAATTGATTTATATAAACGTAATGTTGGTGAAGAAAAGAGCGACGAACATTATGTAAAAGCCTCTAAATGGTTTACCTTACTTTGGGGAATTATAGCTATTTCTGTTGCTTGTGTTGCCAATTTATTCGATAATTTAATTCAGTTGGTAAACATAATTGGTTCTATTTTCTATGGAAATGTCTTGGGTATTTTCTTATTGGCTTTCTTTATAAAATTTGTGAAAGGAAATGCTGTTTTTATTGCGGCTTTAATTACACAAGCTTTAATAGTTTGGGTTTTTCTTTTAGATTGGTTACCGTATTTATGGTTAAACGCTTTAGGTTGTGGTTTGGTTATGGGAATTGCAATTATTTTACAGTTGTTTATGGGAAAGAAGGAAAAAAGTTATGAATAAGATTGCTAAATATATTTCAAGAACAATTTTAGTGTCTTTTTTATTTTTTATTTTAATTCTAAGTTGTGATGTACCTCTTTATAATGCTTCTGGAACTTATATAAATAAGAATTATGAATCTAAATATTGTTGTTTTGAAACACCACATATAGCCGATACTTTAATTTTATATAAAGATGGAACTTTTAATAGTGATTATTATGGAAAAGGTAAGTATGACATAAATAATCAAATAGGAAATATCAGTATTTATTTAAATGCTGATAGAATTGGTGTACATACTACAATGTCAAACAAGTTGTTTCAGAGAATTGAGATAAGCTTAAGCTCAAATACTAATCATCATTATTTGAAAATTGATTAATTATAACTTACAAAAAAAACTATAAACCTATAGTTTTTTCTTGTTCAATTGAACTTATAAAATTTAAGACTGTGTCTTCTAATAAAACGGCGCTATCAATTTTTATGATACCTAATTTAGGATAGTAAGCAAGTAGCGTAAAATTCATGTCTGCAAAGTAGCTTAATACATCTTTATTAAGTATTACATTTTCTTTTAAAACTGCTAAATAAACATACATAATTATATTGCTTGTATTATTCCTTGGCCAATATCTCTATACAATTGGTCTGAAAGTTGTTTTGCTCTTTTTTCTAATTTTAGCCAAATACCTTCTGCCGATAAATTGGGGAATGCTTCCCAATATAAAGCTGCAATACCTGCTACATGTGGTGTTGCCATACTTGTACCACTCATGGTTGTGTATAATTTGTTTTGAGAGCCATTTTTTGAATACGAACTAAATATATCTACACCAGGAGCAGAAATATCTACTCTTCCTCCGTTACTTGCATTAATTCCACCATTAGAGAAGTTAGCTATTTTTAAAGCTTCATCTAAAGCCGCTACGGCCATTATTGACTCTGCATTTGCTGGACTGCTAACTGGTTTTGGTAAGTTTGGTCTATTGCTGTCGTTACCAGCCGCAGCAATTATTAATGTGTTTTTTTCTAATGCTTTTCGTCCAACTTGTTCAAATATAGGTGAAGGTTTCTCTCCAATTTTTACTGAAGAGCCTAAAGACATAGATATAATTTTATGTCCTTTTTCTAAACTATTATCAATAGCATCAATAATACCACTAGTAGATCCATTTCCAGAATCGCTTAAAACTTTACCAATAACAATATTTGCTTCATGAGCTACACCATATCGTTTGTTATCTATTAGAGAAGTACTTCCTGCTGCGGTTCCTGTACAATGAGTTCCATGTCCATGTCCATCTAGATCCCATTTTTCTCCAGGAACAAAAGATTTTCCAGAAATATTTCTTCCAACAAAATCTGGATGATCTTTATAGAAACCAGTATCTAAAATAGCAATATCTATTCCTTTACCGGTATAATTACTTAATTCAATTCCAACTGCATTTAAACCCCAAGTTAAATTCTTATTAATGTTAAGTTTATTGCTAGCCTCAATTAACTCTTTTAATTGTGCTATTTTTTCTGAAATGTTATTGAGATTAATTTTCATTTCATCTAATAAACCTAACTCTGTAACAGGTTTAAATTCTCTTTCTTTTTCCCAGTAAATTATTGGGTTAGATGATGTATTTGTTAAATGATGAAGTTTCTCTACCTCATAATCTTCAACAATTGCTAAACCTAAATTTTTAAGAAACAATCCGTTACCTGAATCTAATACATCTTGCGCTCTTACTTTAGAACTCAATTCTGCGGATGATGTAATTTTTAAGCTTAACACTTTTGCTGCTTTTGAAAGACTACTTTTGCTGTCGTCTTTTAATTGAATGATATATTTTTTAGTAGTTTTCATGGCGGTTTAATTATTAAGTTTAGATAAAGCTTGATCTAAAATTATGCTTATATCTTGTTGTAAAATGGTTAGTTTTAATTTCTTATCTAAAAGTAAAATTTGCTCGTTTTCTTTTAGTTTTTCCCATAAAGAAGTGCATTTATCTATTGTGTCTACTTTTTTAATAATTGCGTCTGTAATTAATTTAGCTTGATAAGCAGATAAAAGAACTTGGTTAATGTTTTCTGTAGCTTCATTAATAATGTTTTTTACTTGAACTAGTGAGTTTTCTAAAGTTTGATTTAAACTAGATAAACAATGATAACAAGCAATTTTTACAATATCTCTTCTTCTAGTTTTTACTCTTTCTAATTTTACTGGGTCTATTCCAGATACGGCAATATCTAAGTGCGTTTTTAATTGACTAACGTTTCCTTCTTCTGTACTTTCTCCAATTTTTCTATAATACTCCTGAACATCATTAAGTAATATCATTAATGATTTATCAAGATTAAAGTCCTTTTTTATAAACTTTTCATTCTCTAGAATAAGTAGTTTTAAAAAAGCTTCTAATTGTTGTTTTTTAAAATGAATTAATACGTTCATTATTCAAAAATTATTTCTTCAATTTTGTTTCCTTTTTCATCAGTTGCATTATGTATTCTAATACCTTCTTCAACCATTTCTACATTTAATGTAAGTAAAATTTTGCCCTTATCAGTTTCATTACTTGTATTTGGGTCGAAATAAATGTCGTCTAATTTAGCAGAAACGGGTGTGTATCTATTTTTAAAAGCATCTTTTAAAATTATAGCCATTTCTTCACTTTCTAGCTCTTTGTTGGCAACACTAAAACCTTGCTTTTTAACAATGTTTTTTATAGGTGCTTTAATATCTACTTTGGTTAAATTATCATCTAATTTTTTAACGTAACTATAATCTACTTTTTCTAGTTTTGTAACTACTTTTTTAAAGTCATCAGCTTTAAGTGTTTCCTTATTTATTGGGTTTATTTTTAAGCTTTTTTCTTTATTTATTATGGCTATTTTGTCATTTACTTCGCTTATAAAAGCATCATCATCCATTTTAAAATTATACTTTGTTTGCGAGTTTAATTCAGAAATTTTAATAGGAATATTTAGTTTAACAGAAGGCATTGTAAATCTAGGTACTCTAAAATATTTTAGATACGGATCTTTAGCATATTCTTTAGCAATAAGTATTGCTTGTTCGTCGGCTTTTTTTCTAGCAAGGACTATCTCTTCATTGAGATAGTCCATATAATCAGATAGCTTTATCATAATTTTATTCAGATAAAATTCCTAAAACCTTTTCTAATCCACCAGGCATTTGATCGTTTGTAGCAACAACTTTTACACCCATCGTGTATTCTTTTTCTACTTTTACACCAGTGCTAGAAGATCTTTTGTAAGAAGCAGATACTTTAAATTTTACGGGCCCCCAACCACCACTAACTTCTGCATCAATACCAAAATCGCTACTTACGTCTTTTGTGTAAACAGAATTTAATTTAACATTAAAATCTACCTCACAAGTTTCTATTCTTAAACTAGGAACATTTAATACAGATACAAAAGGAACAATTAATGAAATATCTTCTGTTGTAGTTCCTGTTCCATCATCATTAGGCACCGTTTTTGTGTATGAAAAATCAACCATTCTAAGAGTTCCGTCGTCTTCAAAACCAACTTCTTTAATAAAGTTTACAGTAGACATAGATGCATTAGCTTGTGCTGTAACACATGCATTTAATGGACCACCAATTAAGTTTTCAAAATCAATACTACCAAGTTCAGCAGCAAAATCTGCATTTGAAGCGTTTGAGGTAGAGAACTGGTTTTCATCTTTTTCTATTTGTGCTAAAATTGTTTTTAATATTTTAGTAGATGCTTCTCCAAAGCTTTCTTCCCATTTTACATCATAATTTTCTTTAAATGAATTTATTATTGCCACCAAATCATCATTTTTGGTTTTAGATAATTCACTTAATTGAATACCAGTAATTTTTCCAAAATCATCACCGACTATTTCATTAATTCCGGTTAATAATTCGATCAATTCTTTTTTTGTTTTTTTAGAATGATCTTGCTTTAAGATTGTTTGTAGTTTTTTCATTTTAATTAATTTTACACTATTAATACTTTGGTTTTAGTTAAATAAATATTTAATCTGTTTAAATTACAATAGGATTAATTATCATTTAACTACCACAAAATTAGGCAAGTACAAGTTTGTTGTTGCAAGTGTAAGTACCAAGTTATATAGCGTTAAAAAAATGAAATTTCAAAAGGGAATTTCCTGTAAAAGGAGAAGTGTTTATCTTAAACATAAAAATAAAGACACAAAAAAACTCGCAGTTTCCTGCGAGTTTTAATATTTTAAGAAAGAAATAATTCTTACATCATTTTCTTCAAGAACTCTTTATTCATTTTAATATAATCTGCATTTCCTCTTGCTTCAGCTCCTGCTAAAGAAGCTTTAGCTGCAGTAATTGCACCTGCTTTATCACCAGCTTTAGCTAAGATTAAAGATTGTTTACGTAAATACCAAAAAGGAGCTTTTCCATTAGTCATATCAACAGCTTTGTTAATCCAAGCTTTTGCTTTTTGTATGTCTTTACCTTCCTCTAAATAGTAAGAAGCTGAAGCGTAATAATCTGCTGCACTTGGTCCTGCCATTACTTTTGTAATGTTATCAGCAACCATTTTACCAGTTGGCACATCAATTTTTACACCAACATAAGCATTTTCCCATAACATACCCAACATAGCTGAACTGCTAGTTAAATCGTCAAAAGTCATTGTAAATGTTTCAATTTTCATTGGCATTGGTTGTACTTGTGCTGTAGTTTTTGCTGCAATTTTAGTGTCGTCCCATTTTTGTGGTGCTCCATTTCCTTTATATTCTGTGTAAAAATATACTTCCCAAGATGTTGCGCTTGGTTTAGTAAAAATAGCATACGTTCCTTTTTTTAAGTTTTGTCCATCAATAGAAACATCAGTAGAAAATGTAATTTTAGTTCTAGAATTTGCTCCTGTTCTCCAAATTTTATTAAAAGGAACTAAATCTCCAAAAATTGTACGTCCTTTTGCTCCTGGTCTTGAGTATTCTAAAGTAACATCTGTTAAACCAACAACTTGTTCCACTTTAGAAAATGGACTTGGAGCAGGTGTTTTAATTTGTGCATTTGTGCTTACTGTAAAAGCGATTACCAATAAGCTTAATAGTATTTTTTTCATGATTAGATAGTTTTTAATTTATGAGGCTAAATTTACGATGAATTAAAACGATAAATGTTAATGAAAACTTAAAATAGTAGGTTGTATCTTTGCTAAAATTTATAAAATTGAAGAAATATATTTCAGAATTTATAGGGACTTTTGCTTTGGTTTTCTGTGGAACAGGAGCAATGACTATTAATGAAGTTACTGGCGGTGATGTTACACACGTTGGTATTGCAATTACTTGGGGATTTATTGTTATGGCAATGATTTATGCTTTTGGAGATATTTCTGGAGCACATTTTAATCCAGCAGTTACTATTTCTTTTGCCTATGCAAAAAAGTTTGCATGGAAAGAAGTTCCGAAATATATAATTGCACAAGTTCTTGGCGCTTTATTGGGTAGTTTAATGCTGTGGATTTTATTTCCCACAAGTGAATTTTACGGAGCAACAATACCCACAATAGATGTTTGGCGAGCCTTTATTTTAGAGTTACTATTAACTTTTTTCTTAATGCTTACCATCATTAATGTTTCCACAGGAAGTAAAGAGGTTGGTGTGGTTGCAGGTATTGCAATTGGTGGTGTAGTTTTGTTAGAAGCAATGTTTGCTGGTCCCGTTACAAAAGCCTCTATGAATCCTGCTCGTTCAATAGCACCAGCGTTAATTTCAGGTCATACAGAACATTTATGGTTATATCTTTTAGCACCAATCTTAGGTGCTTTGTTGGCAGTTGTTTCTTGTAAATTAGTAAAAGACGAAAATTGTTGCGATAATGAAAAGTGTTAGTATTTTAGGTTGTGGTTGGTTAGGGAAATCGTTAGCTGTTTCTTTGTTAAATGATGGTTATTCAGTAAAAGGTTCTACCACAAGTGAAGAAAAATTAGAAACATTAGAATTCAATAATATAGAGCCTTATATAATTGATATTACTGATTTTGAAGAGTTTGATAGCTTTTTAAATTCTGATATTTTAATCATCGCAATTACCTCAAAAGATATTGATGGCTTTGAAAATTTAATTTCTCAAATTGAAAATTCTAACACTCAAAAAGTACTATTTATCAGTTCTACTTCGGTCTATGGAAGGCTAAATAAAGTAATGACTGAAGAAGATGAAGTTTTACAAACACCATTAACTGAAATTGAAAATCTGTTTAGAGAAAACACTTTTTTTGAAACTACAATACTACGTTTTGCTGGTTTATTTGGAGATGAAAGACACCCTTCTAATTGGTTTAAGGCGAGAAAAATACCACAACCAAAAGGATTTGTAAACATGATTCATAAAGAAGATTGTATAGAAATTATTCATGAAATTATAGATCAAAATTGTTGGAATATTACTTTAAACGCCTGTTCTAATCATCATCCAACTAGAAGAGAATTTTATTCATTTGCAAAATTAAGTAATGGATTAGCACTTCCTGAATTTGAAAATAATGAGATTTATGAGTGGAAAATTATCAGTTCTAAAAAAGTGCAAGAAGTATTAGGTTATACTTTTATTCACGATGATTTATTGTCAATTTAAGTTTCAAAGTTATTTAATCTGCCAGTTCTAGAGGAGTTTTTTATTTTTGAATACTGAATATTGTCTACTGATACTTCTTCTTTCTCCAATAATTAAAACCAAACCCAAAAGCAAATAACAATAAAAGCGGAACAATAATATTTAGAAATTGCCAATATCCTTTTTCATTAAAAGCTTGTTGTTTGTCTAAAATATTAAGTTGAAGCGATTTGTTTTTTAAGTTGATTAAACCTGAATCATCTAATAAATAATCTACTGAATTTAGAAGAAAATCTTTGTTTCCAAAACGCTCGTTTGTCCATTTATCAGTTGCTAAATCGTGTGGTTCTCCTTTTAAAATTTGATTCTTTCCAATATCACCGTCAGCAATAATTATCATTTTATTGTCTGAAGATTTTCCTTTAAAAATTGAACTTTTAAACGGTTTAATTCGGTTTGCGTAGGCTGAATTAAATTCGCCTTCTAACAACACACTAAACAATTGATTTCCTCCAGAAAACTCTTGTTCAGTAGGTTCATTTGCAATGCTTGATAGTTCAATAATTGTAGGTAAACCAACTTGTTTTGTTAATACTGAACTTACTAATAAAGGCGTTTTTTTAATGTTGTTTTTTAAAGTATCAATTTGTGTTACAAATTGTAAACGAACAGGTAAAACGTTTTTACTAATTGGATGATTAGGATTTCCAGAAACTAACGGATTGTAAAACCAAGGTAAGTTTTGAAACTGTGTTTGATTTCCAACATTTCCTGTTGCTAACGGAATTTTAGACGCATATAAATCTTGCACTAATTTGCTATTTACTCGAACTCCATAAGCAAAAAGTAGATCAGTTAAATTTAGTTCTCTAGGATACGCTAGCATTTTACCGTTGTTAAATAAACTATCAGTATCAGCTTGGACATTGTCTAGCATCCACAACGTTTTTCCGCCGTTTGTAATAAATTGATCGAGCGTAAATTTTTCTTCAGCGGTAAATTTTTCTGTAGGTTTTGCAATAATAGCAAGATCAAAGTTTGTTAAACCTTGCAATGTTTTTTGCGGGTTTTTTGCAACAGAATCCAATGTAAATTTTGCTAAATGATACTTCTTACTAACTTCACTTAAAAAGCTAAACAATTCAATGTCTTGTAACTCTCCGTTTCCTGAGATTATAGCAATTTTTTTCTTGTTATTTTGCTTTAAGTTATTCAATGCATTTGCAAACGAATACTCTAAACCTTCAACTGCATTTTGTAATTGTTCTTCTTGAGTTTTTGCTTGACTTTCTGGCAATAAAGAAACAATTGCTGCTTTGTTTTTATAAGAAATTTCAGCCCAAGGAAAAATAATGGCATTCGATAATTTTCCATCTTCTTCAACGGTTAATTGACTCGGATACATTCCTTTTTTTGTCAATTGTTCTCGTTGATTATCAGGATTGATAAAAAGGATTTTTATAACTGAATTTTGAGCCTTTAATTCTTCTAAAAACTGACGAGTTTCAGTTTGTAATCGTTGAAATTCTGTAGGGAATTCACCTTCTAAATATACTTTTATAGTAACTTGATCTTCATATTTATCAAGAATTGAAGTTGTAATTTCTGATAAAGTATAACGTTTGTCTTGTGTTAAATCGAATCGTTTATAAATTGATTGATTGGCGAAATTCAACAGAAAAGCTCCTGCTAAAACCAAAGCTATATTTTTTATTTTCTTATTCATCTAATTGTGTTTTTGTAATGAATAAAAAGAAAGCTGTTACAGATGCAAAATAAACAATATCTCTAGTGTCTATAACACCTCTGGAAATACTTTTAAAATGTTCATTTATTCCGAATTTAGAAATATTTTGATTGCCAACTAAATTTGCAAAAGCATCAAAACCGAAGTATAAAAAGAAGGTTATAAAAACGCTTAAAATAAATGCCACAATTTGATTTTTTGATAATGTAGATGTAAATAAACCAACAGCAGTATAGGTTCCAGCTAACAATAATAAACCAATATAAGAGCCAATTGTGCTTCCAAAGTCCAGGTTTCCAATAGGGTTTCCTAATTGATAAACCGTGTAAACGTAAGTTAAAGTTGGTAAGAGAGCAACAACAACTAATAGTAGCGAAGCTAAAAATTTACCTAATACAATTTGCCAATTGGTAATTGGTCTTGTTTTTAAAATTTCTATAGTTCCGCTATTAAATTCATCAGCAAAACTCTTCATGGTAATTGCTGGAATTAAAAATAAAAACACCCAAGGCGCTAAATAAAAGAAGTTGTTTAAATCAGCAAAACCTGCGTTTAGAATATTAAAATCGTCTTTAAAAATCCAAAGAAATAATCCGTTTATAACCAAGAAAACTCCAATAACCAAGTAGGCAATTGGTGATGCAAAAAATGCAGTGAATTCTTTTTTTAATATTGGTGTCAATGTGAAAAAGTTTATTGGTTTATGCTTGTAATTGTTTAAAGTATAAAAGCTTGGTTTTAAAAAAAGAATTTTTCATTTTACTTAATTGTTTACTATTTTATAAATTATATTGTCCTCAACATCATCATCTTTTCTTTCTGGTTGAAAAACAAAATTGTATTTCTCTAACAACGTAATGGAAGCAATATTATTTTTATGAGTGTAAGCTTCTATGGTTTTTAAATTCATTTTAGTAAAACCAAAGTTTAAAATAGTATCCATGGCTTCACTCATAAAACCTTTTTTAAAAAACTCAGGGAGTAAAGAGTAGCCGACTTCTCCGTATTTATTGTCATGGTTAATATTCCAAATACAAATAGAACCAATTGCTTTGTTATTTTCTTTTAAAGTAATTAACCAAGTAATGCTTTTCTCATCAATTTCTTCTTGTGTTATTTTATTGATAAAATCTTCGGCTTGAGATATTTTTGTAGGAATTTCTCGCTCAATATATTTGTTTATAATAGGGTTTGAACGTAATTCTAAAAAAGTAGCTGCATCATCTAAGTTAGATTGACGTAAAATTAATCGTTCAGTTTTTAAAACAGGAAAAGAAGAGAAATTAAAGTTCATTATTTCAAACTTATTGTTTTGTCAACACTCCATGCCAAAGGTTTATCATTAAATAAAACTTTAATTTTTGCCCAAATCCCCCTAAAAAGGACAGAGTTTCTGTAGTTTTCTAAATGGTCTTCTTTTTCCCAATAGCTATAAGTGAAAAAGACATTTGGGTTAGTTTTATCTCTATATACTTCTAATAAAGAGCAACCTTCATATCCTCTAATAAACTCTTTTTTTTTATCGAAAATTGATAAAAATTCTTCAACTTTTTCTGGGTGAAAACTTAATTTCACGATGCGTACAAACATTTTTTTTATTTTAAGGTTATAAAATCAGGTGATTTAATTGTTTCAAACTCTATAGAAATTGTGTCTCTATAATTCATTCCTAACAAAGAAGATGCGCCACCAACAGTGGTTAGATTACTTCTATATACAGCAATTTCTAAAAAACCTGCAGAATTAAAGATTGCTAAACGTTCACCATCATTTCTTCGGCGTTCTTCTGGTACAGAAAAATCTACAAACTCATTATATCTACTATATATTTTTGAAAATGAATAACGACGAGCAGAAATTTTAAAAGGTCTTCCTTTACCAATTTCATTAAACATTTTTTTATTTATGTTGCTAATTACGTTTCCGTAATTGTCAATATAAATTACACCTCCATTAATAATAGTTTGCGTTTGATTTACTTTTGGTTGAATTTCAACTAACTTTTTATATTCTTTAATTTCTTTACCAATTACACCTAAATTTCCTCCACGAGCAATATGGCAAGCAACTTGTACAAAGACATCTAAAACAGGAAAACTGCTTTCAATTCTGTCGTGAATATTAATTTCTACAATCTTTGTAGGGTTAATTTCAGAAGCAATCATAGAAATTAATCCATTATTTGGACATACAAAAAAATGCCCATCTAATTCTAAAGCAATATGTTTGTTTTCTATAGATAACTCAGAGTCTACACCAACAATATGTATGCTTCCTTTAGGAAAACTTTTATATGCATTTTTTAAAATGTATGCAGTTTCTGTAATGTTAAAAGGAGTAATGTGATGTGTAATGTCAATTATTTTAACGTCTGGGAGTTCTGTGTAGATAGCTCCTTTTACAGCACCTACAAAGTGATCTTTAGTTCCGAAATCTGTAGTTAAAGTAATTAGAGACATTAAAAAAATAACTGTTAATTAGTTGTGAAAAAGTTTTTGACTATTTAACGCAAATCTAATGATTTCCTCAAAAATAATTTCTAAATTTCTACTGTATTTTAATCAAATATTTTTTAACGCAGTTTATATTAACAAAACAGTCTATGGCTGTTAATTTTTAAAAAATTTATCATTTGACAGAACGTATAATTGAATTGACAGAAATTGATCCAAACGATTTTTTTGGAGCACAGAATAGTACTATTACTCAATTAAAAACATATTTTCCTAAAATTAAAATTGTTGCACGTGGCAATAAATTGAAAATTTATGGAGAATCAGATATTTTAGATGAGTTTGAAAAACGAGTTGAAATGTTAATTAAGTATTTTAATAAATACAATAAATTAGACGAAAATAGTATTGAACGTTTAGTTACTTCAACAGGAAAAGAAGAAGAAACCCGTAAATCTTCAGGAAAAGGAGATGATATTTTAGTGCATGGAGTTAACGGAAAGCAAATAAAACCACAAAGTTTAAATCAACGTAAAATGGTTTCTTTAATGCAAAAAAACGACATGCTTTTTGCCGTTGGTCCTGCAGGTACAGGTAAAACCTACACAGCTGTTGCTTTGGCTGTAAAAGCACTAAAAGAAAAAGATGTACGTAGAATTATCTTAACAAGACCCGCTGTAGAATCAGGAGAGAATTTAGGTTTTTTACCAGGAGATTTAAAAGAAAAGTTAGATCCATACATGCAACCATTATATGATGCATTACGAGATATGATTCCGCATGAAAAATTAGAATCTCATATAGAAAAAGGAATAATCCAAATTGCACCATTAGCATTTATGCGTGGTAGAACTTTAGACAATGCTTTTGTAATTTTAGATGAAGCACAAAATACAACGCACAACCAAATGAAAATGTTTTTAACCAGAATGGGAAAACACGCAAAGTTTATTATTACTGGAGATCCAGGTCAAATTGATTTGCCTAGAAAACAGGTTTCTGGATTAAAAGCATCTTTACTTACCTTAAAAGATATTGACGGAATTGCACAAGTATTTTTAGATGATAAAGATGTTGTGCGTCATAAATTAGTAAGAAAAATTATTATAGCTTATAAAAGTATAGAAACGGAGTAGGTTTTAGTTGTTAATCAATAGTGTTTAAAGTATTTTTGCAGTAACAACACAACAAATAAATAGATGAATACAATTAACGAAACGAATTTTAACTTTCCAAAACAGAAGAGTGTTTATAAAGGAAAAGTAAGAGAAGTTTACAATATAAATGACGAAGTATTAGTAATGATAGCTTCGGATAGGCTTTCTGCTTTTGATGTAATTTTACCGCGTCAAATTCCGTTTAAAGGTCAAATTTTGAATCAGATTGCAACAAAAATGATGAACGATACAGCAGATATTGTTCCAAATTGGTTAGTTGCAAATCCAGATGAAAACGTTGCAATTGGTCATTTATGTGAGCCATTTAAAGTAGAAATGGTAATTAGAGGTTACATGTCTGGTCATGCAGCAAGAGAATACAAAGCTGGTAAAAGAGTTTTGTGTGGTGTTGAAATGGCTGAAGGATTAAGAGAAAATGATAAGTTTCCAAATCCAATAATTACGCCTTCAACTAAGGCAGACAATGGAGATCATGATGAAGACATAACACGTGAAGACATTCTTTCTAAAGGCATTGTTTCAGAAGAAGATTACTTAGTTTTAGAAAAATATACAAGAGCTTTATTTCAAAGAGGAACAGAAATTGCTGCTTCTCGCGGATTAATTTTAGTGGACACAAAATATGAATTCGGAAAAACAAAAGACGGTAAAATTGTCTTGATTGACGAAATTCATACGCCAGATTCTTCTCGTTATTTTT
Source organism: Tenacibaculum aquimarinum (assembly GCF_022478115.1). Lineage (GTDB taxonomy): Bacteria > Bacteroidota > Bacteroidia > Flavobacteriales > Flavobacteriaceae > Polaribacter > Polaribacter aquimarinum_A. Next base: position 54,114 of record NZ_JAKGSC010000010.1, read on the forward strand.
ATGCTGAAGGATATAAAGAACGCCAAGAAAAAGGCGAATCTCAAAAACAATTATCAAAAGAATTTGTACGTCAATGGTTAATTGAAAATGGTTTTCAAGGAAAAGACGGACAACAAATTCCAGAAATGGATGATGAAAAAATTATCGAAATTTCTAACAGATATATTGAATTATACGAACAAATAACAGGAGAGAAGTTTGTAAAAGCTTCCACAGAAAATGTATTGGCAAGAATAGAAAAGAATGTAACTGAGTTTTTAAATGGATAGTTTAAAACTAAGCATTAGACCAGTATTAAATTTATCTTCAGAAATACCAATTGAAGGTTTTCAGAATAAAACTGTTCGTCCTGTTTTAAAGTTACAACACGATCTTATTTTAAAGGTTTTTACTTTTTTCTGTCTGAAACAAAAAATAGACATTTTAAACTTAGAAAAAAGTAAGTTTAATAAAGTTATAAATACAGTTACAAAAAAGAACATCGCTTTAAGAAATCAATTTATAGGTTTAACTGTAGGTCAGTTTACAATTACCGAATTTGAGTTCTATAAAGAGAATGATTCAGAAATTAATAAAAGAATTTTAACCATGATTGGTCAAAGAATAAAAGATAGTCAATCTAAAATTCAATAAAAACAAACAACAATGATAATAGAACCAAGAACAAGAGGATTTATCTGTTTAACATCGCATCCAACAGGTTGTGCTCAAAATGTTAAAGATCAAATTGAATATATAAAATCTAAAGGAAAAATTGAAGGCGCTAAAAGAGTATTAGTTTTAGGTTCTTCAACTGGTTTTGGATTGGCGTCAAGAATTGCAAGCGCATTTGGATCAGATGCAGCAACAATTGGTGTTTTCTTTGACAAGCCAGCAACAGCAGGAAGACCAGGTTCACCAGGATTTTACAATACAGCTGCTTTTGAACAAGAAGCAAACAAGGCTGGTTTGTATGCGAAAAGTATTAATGGAGATGCTTTTTCAAATGAAGTAAAAGAACAAGTTGTAAACTTAATTAAGGAAGACTTAGGTCAAATTGATTTGGTAATATATAGTTTAGCTTCACCTGTAAGAACACATCCAACTTCAGGAAAACGTTTTAAATCGGTTTTAAAACCAATTGGCGAAGTTTTTACCAATAAAACAGTAGATTTCCATACAGGAAAAGTATCAGAAATTTCTATAAATCCTGCAGAAGGAGAAGATGTAGAAAACACGATAACTGTTATGGGTGGAGAAGATTGGAAAATGTGGATGGACGCTTTACAAGCTGAAAACTTATTAGCAGAAGGAATAAAAACTGTTGCCTATTCTTATATTGGCCCAGAAGTTACAAAACCAGTATATAGAAACGGAACAATTGGTGCTGCAAAAGACCATTTAGAAGCTACAGCTTTTACTATTACAGACGATTTAAAATCAATAGGAGGAAAGGCCTATGTTTCAGTAAATAAAGCATTAGTAACACAAGCAAGTTCTGCAATTCCAGTAATTCCTTTATATATTTCTTTATTATTTAAAGTGATGAAAGAGAAAGGAATTCACGAAGGTTGTATTGAGCAAATTCAACGTTTGTATAGCGAACGTTTGTTTGGTGGAGATTTAGCTTTAGATGCAAAAGGAAGAATTAGAGTTGATGATTGGGAAATGCGTGAAGATGTGCAAGTTGAAATTTCTGAATTATGGAAAAAAGCTACAACTGAAAATTTATCAGAAATTGGAGATTTAGAAGAATATAGCAACGAATTTTTTAAGTTATTTGGGTTTAAAGTACCAGGAATAGATTATGATGCAGATGTTAATGAATTGGTTGAAGTACCAAGTATTCAATAATAAATATTCAAAAGATATTAAAAACCTCGTAGAAATTCTATGAGGTTTCTTTTTTACTTTTATCTTGTAAAAAAATAAATATGAAAGCAGTTACCGTTAAAAAAATAAAAGATGAACTAGCACATAAATCAACCAATGAGTTGATTGAGTTGTGCTTACAGCTTTCTAAATTTAAAAAAGAAAATAAAGAATTACTTACTTATTTACTTTTTGAATCTCATAACGAAGAAGGTTATATAGAGAGTGTAAAAGAACAAATGGACGATTTGTTTGAACAAATAAATACCAAGAGTTTCTTTTACATCAGAAAAAGTGTTCGTAAAATTTTAAAGCTTGCAAAGAAGTTTATCAGATATTCAAAAAAGAAAGAAACAGAAGTAGAACTGTTATTGCATTTTTGTTATAAACTCAAGAATTTTAAGCCTTCAATTAAGAATAGTCAGCAACTATTAAATTCATTTGACAGACAGGTAATTTTAATAGAAAAAGCAATAGCAACCTTACATGAAGATTTACAATACGATTATAAATTAGAGTTAGAAGAGTTGTTAAATTAAACTTAGTTTACAACTTTTTTTTATTTTCTTTTTCCTTTGAATCTGCTCCCCAAAAACGACGACTTTCAATAAAATCTTGCTCTTCTTCAAGTTGCTTAGGTGTAAGTACCTTTAAAAAAGAAGGATGTTGTTCAATTGCATATTCAATTTTAGTCACAATATCGGCAACATCTTCATTCTCATAATCAATATCTAAAGGTTCTTTAATAACCATAGATTGTAATACATTTCGTTTCTTAATTTGCAATCCTTTTTTATCAAAAGAACGCCTAAAACCGTCAATTACAATAGGTACAACAACAGGTTTATGCTTTTTTATAATATGTGCAGTTCCTCTTCTAATTGGTTTAAAAGCTGTAGTTGTTCCTTGCGGAAAAGTAATTACCCAACCATCATTTAGTGCTTTTCCAATGTTAGAAACATCAGACATTTTTACTTGTCTTTTTACATCTTTTCCTTCGCTACGCCAAGTTCTTTCAATTGAAACAGAACCAACATAAGCAAATATTTTAGGCAACAATCCAGCTCGCATTGTTTCACCAGCTGCAACATAATATAAGTTTAATTTGGGTTGCCAAATGTATCCGATATTTTTAATGGTATTATCTCTTCCTTTTAAAGAAGCATTAAAAACATGAAACATTGCAGCTACATCAGCAAAATAAGTTTGATGGTTAGAGACAAAAAGAACATTGTTTTCGGGTAAATTTCTAAGAATTTCAGAACCTTCAATCTGTAAATTATTAAAACGTCTGTATCTTCCGTGAGAGATAACTCCGAATATTCGAATAAGCCATTTCTTTAAGAATAAGATATGTCCAAAAGGGTTCCTTTTAAATAAAGGCATAAGTTTTTAATTTGTAAGAGTTACAAAAATACAAAAGAATTAACCAAGTTAAGAGTTCAATAATTCTTTAATTTCTGAAAGAATCATTGCCGTTGCTCCCCAAACGATGTAATTGTTTAGTTTAAAGCAAGGTACGCTAATTTCTTTCATATAAGAAGTACTCATAATTTTACTAGTAATATTGTCATTATTAAGTAAATCACTTACTAAAACAGTTATACTGTTGGCTACTTCATTATTTTTAATAAATGTTGGTTCTTTTTTTGTGAAGCCCATAAAAGGAGTTGCTGAAAAATTACTTGGAGGAATATAAACGTCAGTAATTTCTCTTATTATTACTACAGATGAAGGTAAAACCCCAACTTCTTCATGAGTTTCTCTAAGTGCAGTTTCTTGTAAATTAACATCGTTTTTTTCAATTTTTCCGCCAGGAAAACTAATTTGACCAGAATGTGTACCGTTATAACTTGCTCGTTCAGTTAATAAAAAACATGCTTTTCCGTTTTCATTTGGATAAAATAATGCCAATACAGCTGCTTTCTTTGGGTTACTATTCTTTATTTTCTCTTCGGAATATTGCAGTCTAAGTTTAGGAACCAATTTAAATTGCGCTTCCATTCCTCCAAGTTGCGTAGTTTTGTAATGATTTATTTTAGATTGAAATTCAGAAAAATCCATAGAAATTAGTAATTTTAAGCAAACTTATTCATTTCAAATGAAATAGCTGTTTTTTGGCTTGAATTTTGCCATATTTCAACTATAAATTAAAATTGATAAATGAAAAATAAATATAAAAAATTAGCATTAGGTTTATTGTTTGATGCTTTTGGCTATGCATCTTTTGCGTTTCCAATGTTAGATATAGTTTGGGCGCCATTGTCTGCATATTTAATGACAAAAATGTACAAAGGGAAAGATGGGAAAATAGCAGCAGCAATAACATTTGTAGAAGAGGCTATGCCATTTTTGGATGTAATACCAACCTTTACATTAATGTGGTTGTACACATTTGTTTTTAAAAAAGAGAAAGAAACCACTATTGAAGTTTAGTTATTTTTTAAACAAGAATCCTAACCCTAAGCGGCTTAAAAATTTCTTTTCAAATGCCCAAAAGAACTTAAATTGACCAAACACCCAACCAACAATTGGCAGTGTAAGTTGGTAAATAGGAAATATTAGCAAAAATCGATATAAAACATACAAAAAACCATTTGTATTATCTGAACTTATACCTAAATAAGATAAAATTGGTTTGCCTATTAATGCAGCAAAAGATCCATTAATAGAGAAAACAAGTAGTATTGCAATAACTGCCCAATTGCTTTTTATTCCCCAGCGTTGTTTAAGTTTTTCCATTTTAAAAATTGGTGTTGCAAAATTACAACAAGAAAAAAGGTCAAACAATAAATGTTTGACCTTTTTTTATATTTATAATATTGGAATTTTATTTACCAAAAAGACCTCCTAAAAGACCTCCTAATAAACCACCAGATTTATTACTTCCTTGGTTTAATACCATACCAGCTACATCATCAATAACACTACCGTCACCGTCAGCATCTAATATTTTTTCTAAGAAACTTTGTTCGTTTTTAGTTTCGTTACCACCAAGTAAACCACCAAGTAAACCACCTAAGTCACTTGAGCTACTTACATTATTGTTACTAGCTTGTTTTCCTAGAACACCCATTAATATTGGTGCAGCAACTTTTAAAATGTTACCAACGCTTCCTGTATCCATACCAGCTTTTTCTCCAATAACTTTTTCAACGCCTTGTTGTTTGTTACCTAAAATATGTCCTAAAATTCCAGCTCCATCTTGTGTAACAGAATCGTCAACACCACCACCAAATAAACCACCAAGGTTATCTAAAATACCACCATCGTGTTTTTTTAATGCTCCCATTATTCCTTCAGCACCTTCTGGTGTAGAAGCATTACGTTCCATTGCTTTCATTAAAACAGGTAACGCCATTGTTAATACACTACTTGTTTTTCCTGAGTCTTGACCTGTAGATCCAGAAACTCCAGATATAATTGATTTTCCTAAGTCACTGTTTAATAAGTCTAAAATTCCTGCCATTTTTTGTTTTTTTATTTTGTTAATATTAAGCTTGTTATATTTATGACACAATATACAAATAAAGTCACACTCTATATTATCTTTTTTTTTTCTACCTTTCAATCTTGAAAAATAACATATATATTTAATGAAAAAACTAGCACTACACTGGAAAATAATGATTGGAATGGTTTTAGGAATTCTTTTTGGATTCTTAGCATTACAATTAGGTTGGCAAAATTTTATTGCGGATTGGATAAAACCTCTAGGAACTATTTTTGTAAAACTTTTAAAATTAATAGCAGTTCCGCTTATTGTAGCTTCACTTATAAAAGGAATTTCAGATTTAAAAGACATTTCTAAATTTAAAAATATTGGTGTTAGAACTATCCTTATTTATATCGGAACCACTGTAATTGCTATAACTATAGGTTTAGTATTGGTTAATATAATGCAGCCTGGAGATGGTATTTCTCAAGAAACGATTGATAAATTAACAAATACCTATGCTAAAAGTTCAAGTATAACTTCAAAAATTACCGAAGCAACAAAGCAACAGAGTAGTGGTCCGTTACAATTTGTTGTTGATATGGTGCCAGACAATGCTGTAAGTGCTATGAGTAATAATAAGGCAATGTTACAAGTAATATTCTTTACTATTTTCTTAGGAATATCAATGTTATTAATTGGAGAGAAAAAAGCAAAACCACTAAAAGATTTCTTTGATGGTTTAAATGATGCTATTTTAAAAATGGTAGATCTTATTATGTTAATATCTCCTTATGCAGTATTCGCATTATTAGCTAATGTAGTAGTAACTTCAGGAGATCCAGATATATTGTTAGCGTTATTAAAATATGCAGGAGTTGTTGTGTTAGGCTTGTTAATAATGGTAGCTTTTTACTGTTTATTAGTTAGTGTTATAACAAAGAAAAATCCTTTGTGGTTTTTAAAACAATTAAGTCCAGCGCAGTTATTAGCATTTTCTACAAGTTCAAGTGCAGCAACTCTACCAGTTACAATGGAACGTGTTGAAGAACATATTGGAGTAGATAAAGAAGTATCTAGTTTTGTTTTACCAGTTGGTGCAACAATTAATATGGATGGAACAAGTTTATATCAAGCTGTAGCTGCAGTTTTTGTAATGCAAGTTTTATGGCCAGAAGGTTTAGGGTTTGCAAATCAAATGTCTATTGTATTAACAGCACTTTTAGCTTCAATTGGTAGTGCAGCAGTTCCTGGAGCAGGAATGGTAATGTTGGTAATTGTTTTAGAATCTATTGGTTTTCCTAAAGATTTATATCCAGTTGCATTGGCATTAATTTTTGCTGTAGATAGACCTTTAGACATGTTAAGAACTACAATAAACGTTACTGGAGATGCAACTGTCTCTATGATTGTAGCAAAATCTGTAGGGAAATTACACGATCCAAAACCAAAAAACTGGGACGATAATTACGATGAAGTAAAGTAGTAATCAGTATTCAGTATTCAATGAGAAATACCTAGTAAATAGTAATAGTTTCAGATAAAAAATATTTTCAACTAACAACTAACAACTAACAACTAACAACTAACAACTAACAACTAACAACTAACAACTAACAACTAACAACTAACAA
>NZ_JAKGSC010000011.1:0-2500 GCF_022478115.1 Tenacibaculum aquimarinum
AAAAAAAGCTCTTAGTTAAATTAACTAAGAGCTTTAAAAGCAAGGCAACGACCTACTCTCCCACCTATTGGCAGTACCATCGGCGCAAATGGGCTTAACTTCTCTGTTCGGAATGGTAAGAGGTGAGCCCCATCGCTATAATCACCTTAAAATGTTCAGTATATTTCAACTGTATAAGTTGACATAAAAGTAAAATAATATCATAAATTATCAAAGAGTTTCGTCTCCCTTCCGAAGAAGGGAAGACCTACATAAGCCTATGGGTTATTAGTACTACTCGGCTACATGCATTACTGCACTTACACCTATAGCCTATCAACGTAGTAATCTCCTACGACCCTTTAAAGAAATCTCATCTTGTGGTGGGTTTCGCGCTTATATGCTTTCAGCGCTTATCCCTTCCCGACGTAGCTACCCAGCAATGCTCCTGGCGGAACAACTGGTACACCAGCGGTCAGTTCAACTCGGTCCTCTCGTACTAAAGTCAAATCCACTCAAATTTCTAACGCCCACAGCAGATAGAGACCGAACTGTCTCACGACGTTCTGAACCCAGCTCGCGTGCCACTTTAATGGGCGAACAGCCCAACCCTTGGGACCTTCTCCAGCCCCAGGATGTGACGAGCCGACATCGAGGTGCCAAACCCCCCCGTCGATGTGAGCTCTTGGGGGAGATCAGCCTGTTATCCCCGGAGTACCTTTTATCCTTTGAGCGATGGCCCTTCCATGCGGAACCACCGGATCACTATGCTCTACTTTCGTACCTGATCGACCTGTATGTCTCTCAGTCAAGCTCCCTTATGCCATTGCACTCTACGCACGGTTACCAAGCGTACTGAGGGAACCTTTAGAAGCCTCCGTTACTCTTTTGGAGGCGACCACCCCAGTCAAACTACCCACCACGCACTGTTCTCATTGCTGAGTTAGACTCTAGATAAGCAAAGGGTGGTATTTCAAGGACAACTCCACAACGCCTAGCGACGCCGCTTCAAAGTCTCCCACCTATCCTACACATTACTTATCCAAAACCAATACGAAGCTATAGTAAAGGTTCACGGGGTCTTTTCGTCCCGCTGCGGGTAATCGGCATCTTCACCGATACTACAATTTCACCGAGCTCATGGCTGAGACAGTGTCCAGATCGTTGCACCATTCGTGCAGGTCGGAACTTACCCGACAAGGAATTTCGCTACCTTAGGACCGTTATAGTTACGGCCGCCGTTTACTGGGGCTTCATTTGATTGCTTCGCCGAAGCTAACAACTCCACTTAACCTTCCAGCACCGGGCAGGTGTCAGGCCTTATACATCATCTTTCAATTTAGCAAAGCCCTGTGTTTTTGATAAACAGTCGCCTGGACCTTTTCACTGCGGCCCCACCGAAGTGGGGCGACCCTTCTCCCGAAGTTACGGGTCTATTTTGCCTAGTTCCTTAGCCATGAATCTCTCGAGCACCTTAGAATTCTCATCCCAACTACCTGTGTCGGTTTACGGTACGGGTTCTTATAATCTGAAGCTTAGAGGTTTTTCTTGGAAGCCCTTACACACACTCCACGCAGCCGAAGCCTTGTGGTACTTTCCTAATTCAGCTAAACTGGCGGATTTACCTACCAATCTAATACCTTTTTAGTTAAACGTACTATTCCGTCAGTACGCGGTGTTTTCATTACTCCGTCACCCCATCGCAATTATAAGAAGTACAGAAATATTAATCTGTTGTCCATCCACTACCCCTTTCGGGTTCGCGTTAGGTCCCGACTAACCCTCAGCTGATTAGCATCGCTGAGGAAACCTTAGTCTTTCGGTGTGCGGGTTTCTCGCCCGCATTATCGTTACTTATGCCTACATTTTCTTTTCTATGCGTTCCAGCATACCTTACAGTACACCTTCTACACACATAGAATGCTCCCCTACCACTTATACTTAGTATAAATCCATAGCTTCGGTAATATGTTTATGCCCGATTATTATCCATGCAAAACCGCTCGACTAGTGAGCTGTTACGCACTCTTTAAATGAATGGCTGCTTCCAAGCCAACATCCTAGCTGTCTAAGCAGTTTCACCTCGTTAGTTCAACTTAACATATATTTGGGGACCTTAGCTGATGGTCTGGGTTCTTTCCCTCTCGGACATGGACCTTAGCACCCATGCCCTCACTGCTGAGTAACATTTTATAGCATTCGGAGTTTGTCAGGAATTGGTAGGCGGTGAAGCCCCCGCATCCAATCAGTAGCTCTACCTCTATAAAACTTTCGCTCAACGCTGCACCTAAATGCATTTCGGGGAGTACGAGCTATTTCCGAGTTTGATTGGCCTTTCACCCCTACCCACAGGTCATCCAAAGACTTTTCAACGTCAACTGGTTCGGTCCTCCACTGTATGTTACTACAGCTTCAACCTGCCCATGGGTAGATCACTCGGTTTCGCGTCTACTACTACTAACTATGTTCGCCCTATTCAGACTCGCTTTCGCTTCGGCTCCGGACCTTAAATCCTTAACCT
>NZ_JAKGSC010000012.1 GCF_022478115.1 Tenacibaculum aquimarinum
CCAATCACCACTCAAGGAACTACGGTTGTAACTTGGACGTATGATGATGGAAATGGAAACACATCTACTCAAGCACAGAATGTTGTTATAACCGATACAACAGCACCAGCAACACCAACAATTGCAGACGAGACTTTTGAATGTAGTGGGACACCAACCACACCAACTACGACAGATGCTTGTGATCCAGCAACTATCAACGGAACAACTACGACAACTTTTCCAATCACTACATTAGGAACTACAGTTGTAACGTGGACATTTACCGATGCAAGTGGAAATTCAACAAAAGCAGATCAAAATGTAATAATAACTTCCTGTACAGCAGATTTAAGTTTAACAAAAACAGTTAATAATGCAATTGTTAAAGTTGGAGATACAATCATTTATACGATAAAATTGAAAAATGATGGACCTGAGGATGCTTTTGGTGTTCAGGTTACAGATGCACTTCCTTCAGGGCTTCAATATGATGCAGGTAATTCAATTATTCCTTCAGGAACAACTTATAATACTATTGCTAATATTTGGGACTTAAGTAATATTACTGTGCTAAATGGTCAAACAATTGAATTGAAAATTGCAGCGATTGTGATAGGAGCTGGTACAATTACCAATGTTTCAGAAGTAACTCAAAATAACCAATTAGACCCAGATTCTACACCGAATAGTGGTAATTAGGTATAAAAATAGGGGAAATCACCCTATTTTTATTTCTTTTTTATCTCTACTTTTGATTAATATTTAAGAGAATTAGTAAACTTCCCTCACAACAATACGTTGTACACTCTTTTTTATCCCTTAATTTCATCCCTATTTTCCCTAAGTTTATACCTATTGCCCTTATTTATTAGGTATTGTATCCGTGTTTAGTTCCCCTAGGTTCTTAGATACAGTTATTTGTTTTGTACATAAAACATTTTTATTTAAGAATTTTATTGATAAGTATAATAATTGATAAAATGATTTATTATGATAAGGGTAGTTAAATTAATAGGCCTAATATTTGGAATTATTATTAGTGTAAGTGGTGTAACTTATACTAAATCTTCAGTAGAAAACCTTTCTACCAAAACCAATTGTGCAGCTATATTAGAAGTTATTGGAAATAAAGCTAAGAAATCTGTATCTCATGGAAATGTTAGTTATGAACTATTCTTAACCAATACATCTAATAAACCTTCTATCTATTCTATTAATGTAGATGAAGATACTGAGATTTGTCTTAAGAGTATAAAAGATTCAAATTCTTTTCACTCGAAAAATGTATCGCCTTTTAAATTATCATCAGTTATAACATTTAACAATAAGCCTGTTAAAGAATTAAATCTTCTTCCAGGAGAAAAAAAACTAATAAAAGTAACATTTACTGTACCTGAAGGTAATGTAAAAAACTATTGGAAGTGCTCAAAAGTAAGTGTTTTATCAAAGGAATGTAATAGCATAATAACTTCAATTAGTTTAAAAACTTATATACCCGATCCAGAATTGAAATAAGTATTAAAGTTTTTAAAAAGGATTTAAAGAATAGGAGATATGAAAAAAATAATTACACAACATACTAAATACATTGGATTAATTCTAATGTTTTTTGCATATACGTTTACTTCATTTAGTCAAAACTTGACAATTAATAAAAGTATAGAAGCTAATGCTCAAAACTGTAATCAGTTTGATATTACATTAACAATTACAGGTAACCCACCAATACAGCCCCAAGAAGTAGTCTTATTAATAGATAATTCCGGAAGTATGGCAGATGAAATTACTATAAATGGCCAAACTAAAACTCTATTAGAAGTAGCACAAGAAGCAGCTAAAGATTTTGTAGAAAACATTTTTACAAATCAAAACGATCCAACTCAAGAAAATAAGGTTGCAATTATTAGTTATAATTCCTTTGCTTCAACAGAAATTAACTTAACAAGTGGAACTTCAAAACAAAGTATATTAGATCAAATAGATGATATAACTACAGGTGGATCAACAAATTTTGAAGATGCTCTAATAAAAGCTAAAGAAGTTTTATCTCCGCCGGCTCCTCAAGCAACATTTAATTGTAGAACATCTAGAAGTATAATTTTGTTTACAGACGGTGTAGCTAGATGGCATAATGGTTTAGGTACAAATGTTACAGGAGATGGTCAATGTGATGATACTACTCTTGATACAGCATGTCAAACAAGTGCTTTTACTGCAGCAGATGATATAGAAAAAATTACTGTTAATGGAGAAACATTTGATCAAAATATATTTACGGTTGGTTTTACAGGAACTCTTAGTAATGATCAAGAAGATGTGTCAAGACATACGTTAAATAGAATTCAAAATGCAGGTGCATATTATACAGATGATGCTGCAGATTTATCTAGTATTTACAGTCAAATTTTAGGGCAATTAGTAGCTGCTGCAACTCCTCTTCCTGGAGAATCATTGGTAAATGATAAACTTTCTAGCGATTTTGAAATAGTACCAAATTCTTTGGTGTCAAGTAAAGGTACTTTTACTTCAACAGCACAAGAAATAGATTGGTTTGTAGATAGAATATCTAATGAAACAGTTACTTTAAAATATTCAATAATATCTACAATTCAAGCCTGTGGGATTTCTGATCCAGGTATGTCAACAATAAATTATATTAATTCAGACTGTGTAATTAAAAATAGAACATTTACAAATCCGGAAGTTTGTGTACCATGTCCAGAAGCAACAGCTTCAATTTCTAGAGATGAATGTAATACAGCAGTAGATTATTCGGGTAGTATTGAACAATCTGGATGCAGTCCATCAGCAGAAAATTATTCTTGGAAATTTTATTTAAACAATGTAGAAGTAGGTATTTCTAATCAACTTTCAGGTACATTTAATTATGCGGGTTCAAACGATTTTACAGGAATTTTTAAAGCCATATTAACCTACGATGGAAGTTATTCAAGTGGTTGTTCTTTTCCTTCTGAACTAGATGAAGTTGAATTGAATTTACCAAATCCAATGCAAGTAACTGAAACATTAACCCCAGTAACTTGTAACGGAAAAAATAATGGCGAAATTGATATTTCTATAGCTGAAGGATATGGGGCTTATCAATATAATTGGTCTAATGGGCAAACTACGCAAGATATTTCTGGATTAGCTGCTGGAGATTATAGTGTAATAATTACTGATGCTCAAGGATGTTCAATTACAAAAGAATATACAGTAGCAGAGCCAGAAGTATTAACAGCAACATTAACCCCGACTCACGTTTTATGTTTTGAAGCAACAACAGGCGGATTAGATTTATCTGTAAGTGGAGGAAACGGAGGTTATACCTTTGAATGGAATGATACAGCTAATAGTACTACAGAAGATTTATCAGGATTATCAGCAGGTACTTATGATGTAACGATTACAGATAGTAAAGGCTGTGAGTTTACGATTTCAGGAACAATTACGGAGCCAACGGAGATTTTGTTAACGATGAGTTCAACAGATGAAGATGGGCCAACCACCGGAGATGGAACCGCATCTGTATCAGCTACAGGAGGAGCAGGAACTTATACCTATTTATGGAATACAGGAGCAACCACATCAAGCATAGCAAATTTATCAGCAGGTACATATACAGTAACGGTAAC
>NZ_JAKGSC010000013.1 GCF_022478115.1 Tenacibaculum aquimarinum
GTAAGTTTAGAGACAGTTCCTGTAACCTGTAATGGAGATGAAGATGGAAGTATTACTGCCACAGTAACAGGCGGATCAGGTAATTTCACGTATAGTTGGAGTACTGGTCAAACAATAAAAGACATTACAAGTTTATCAGGAGGAAGTTATACAATCACAGTAACTGATACAGTAACCGAATGTTCAGAGCAAGCAACTATAACCGTAGCAGAACCAGAAGTATTAACAATAAATAATACAAGTCAAGATAATATTGCTTGTGAAGGAGAAGGAAAAGTAGTTGTTGAAGCACAAGGAGGAAATTCGCCATATAAATATTACATTGATAATGGAGCTGAGCAAAACAATGGAACTTTTGAAGGTTTATCAACAGGTAATCATACAATTAAAGTTATTGATGCTAAAGGATGTGAACAAGAGTTAATTGTAGAAATTTTATTCAATTGTACACTTGCTGTTAACGATTTCAATTTTGTATATGAAAACCAAAGCGTTACGGGTAACGTTTTAACAAATGATCAAGATTTTGAAGGAAACACGCAAACAGTAACTTTAACAACAGTAATAACAGCTCAAGGTATTACAGTTAATATTAACGCAACTACAGGAGAATATACATATACTGCACCAGCTAATTATATTGGAGAAGATAGTTTTACTTATACAATTGTAGACGATGGAAATCCACAAGCTACAGACTCTGCAACAGTTTATATTGAAGTTTTACCAGAAGGAAGCAATAATAACTTACCTCCAATTGCAAATCCAGATACAAATATTACCAAAGAAAATACACAAGTTACAGGTACTGTTTTAAATAATGATTTTGATGTAGATGGAAATAATATTTCTGTAACAAGTAACACAACTCCATCAAATGGTACATTAACAATAAATCCTAACGGAACATATACTTATAACCCAAATACTGGTTTTATAGGTGAAGATACTTTTTTGTACACAATTTGTGATGATGGAACACCATCGCTTTGTGATGAAACAAAAGTAACAATAACAGTAATTCCTGGTGACATTCAAAATATAACCATTGCAAATGATGATGCTTATATTACAATTCCGGATAGAGTTGTAACAGGAAATGTTTTAGATAATGATTTTGATCCAGAAGGAAACCAACAATTAGTAAATACAATTCCAGTTTCTGGTCCAATAAATGGTTCCGTAGTTTTAAATTCTAACGGTACATTTACTTATACGCCAACTAGTCCAACTTTTTCAGGTACAGATTCTTTTATATATCAAATATCAGATAACGGATCACCTGAGGCAACAGATATAGCAACAGTTATAGTTGCGGTTTCTTCAGTTTCTGATTTAAGTCTTACAAAAATATCTGAATTAACAACGGATGCTGACGGAAGTACAACATTTACACCTTTTGATACAGTAACATTTGTAATTAAGTTGAATAATGATGGACCAAGCGATGCAAACGGAGTTGAAGTAGAAGATAATTTACCTGACGGATATGACTTTGTTAGCGCAAATGCAGATGTTGGTTCTTTTGATGATAATTTAGGAATCTGGAATGTTGGAACTTTAACCAATCAACAAACTGCTACCTTAAATATTGTAGCTACAATTAAAGCTTCTGGCGAATATGAAAATATAACTCAAGTTACAAAAAGTAATAATTTTGATCCAGATTCAACACCAAATAATGATGATGGTGATCAAAGTGAAGATGATGAAGCAAATAATACTCCAGGTGGAGGAATTGATGATGCTTCAGACATCAGTTTAGACAAAACATCAGCAATCACCAACGATGCAGATAACAGTACCACACCAAGTCCAGGAGACACAGTTGAATTTACCATATCTGTAAACAACAACGGCCCTAATGAAGCACCAGGTGTTGTGGTAACAGACCAAATTCCAACAGGATACACGTTAACAGCCAACACACCAAGTCAAGGAAGTTACGACACCAACACAGGCGTTTGGACTATTGGAACGATAGCGAACCAAGCAACGGTAACCTTAGTAATCGAAGCAACGATTAACGCAAGTGGAGAGTACACCAACTTAGCAGAAGTAACAGCAAGTGATAATTTTGATCCAGATTC
>NZ_JAKGSC010000001.1 GCF_022478115.1 Tenacibaculum aquimarinum
CTGAACTTACAGGTGCTACTGGTGCTGCGTTAATTGTTAAAGTAACTGGGGTTCTTGAGGCTGATATACATCCTGTTACACTATTACTTGCTTCTGCATAATAGGTTACTGTTCCTACTGAATCTAATGTTACATCTGCTGGTAAAACAACTGTTCCTCCTGTCGCTGCATCGTACCAAGTTAAGGTGTCGCCATCTACTAAGGTTGCAGTTGCAGTTAAGGTTTGGATTGGACTTTGTTCACATTCTTCGATATCTCCGCCTGATGTTGGTGGCGTTGGCAAAGCATCAATTGTTAAATCCATAACATCGGATACTACTGTTGAACAACTGCCTATTCCTGTTACTGTTTTTGTTAATTGAACTACTGATGCTGATTGATCTGCTGTTCCTAAACTATAAACTGGGGCTTCTGCTGTGGCATCATCAAAAGTTCCATCTCCACTTGTACTCCATACTATTGTTCCTGATGTTGATGTTGCAACTGTGGTTGCTGTACTTAAATCAAAACTTACGCCATCAGCACAAATTGACTCGTCTGATCCTGCATTTACCTCTGGTGTTGGATCTATGGTTACTGTTATTGTTTCTGGATTTCCAATACAACCTGCTATACTTGTTGGTGTTACTACATAAGCTACTGTTAATGCGCCTCCTGTTGCATTGGTAAATACATCATTAGCTATTGCATTTGATGGTAATCCTGTTCCTGCTGTAGCATTACTTCCGCCTGCAACTAATCCTGCGTCTGGTGTTACACTTACTAACTCCCATGTTGCTGCGGCTGTACTTGTTGGTAAAACTTCTAACGCTACTCCTATTGCGCCATCACTACAAACTGTAGTATCTAAAGCTGTCGAAACTACTGGCTCTGGATTTACTGTAACAATTACATCAAACGGTGTACCTACACAACTATCTGGTGCGGCTCCTTCTGGTGTTACTGTATATGTTATCGTTACTGGATTTGCTGTAACATTTGTATAGGTATCTGTAATATTTGCTGCACTTCCTGTGGTTCTTGCTGCTCCTGCTGCTACATTCGCTTGGTCTGATGAAGCAACTGTATAGGTAAATGTACTGCCTGATGATAATGCTGATAAATCAAAATCTAAGGCTTCATCTGAACAAGTAACAGCTGTTTGATCTGCTATCCCATTTGGTGCCGCATTGATTGTTAATACAACTGGGGTTCTTGTTAAACTTGAACAACCATCTGCATTGGTCGATTCTGCATAATATGTAATCGTTCCTACCGAACTCAATGTTGGAGCACTTACTAAGTTTCCTGCTGTTGCTGCATCATACCAAGTAATAGTAATACCTGCTAACGGTGCAACTGTTGTACTAGCATCTAAAGTTTGTACTGGCTCTAAAGCACATTCTGTTAAATCTCCTGAACTTACAGGTGCTACTGGTGCTGCGTTAATTGTTAAAGTAACTGGGGTTCTTGAGGCTGATATACATCCTGTTGCATTGCTACTTGCTTCTGCATAATAGGTTACTGTTCCTACCGAATCTAATGTTGGTGTTGTAACTACGGCTCCACCTGTAGCTGCATCATACCAAGTTAAGGTATTGTTTCCATCTACTAAGGTCGCGGTTGCGGTTAATGTCTGAATTGGACTTTGCTCACATTCTTCGATATCTCCGCCTGATGTTGGTGGTGTTGGTAAAGCATCAATTCTTAACACAAAGTCTGAAACTACTGATGTTCCTGAACAACTTCCTGTTCCTGTTACTGTTTTTGTTAAGGTTATTGTTCCTGCTGAAGCATCTGCAGAAGTTGGTGTATATGTTGGGTTTTCATTCGAAAGACTACTAAATACTCCTGTTCCACTTGTTGCCCAAGTTATTGTTCCGTTTGATGATGTTCCATCTGTAAAAGTGTACATTTCATCTGGACAAATGGAAGCAAATGTTGTTGTTCCAACACTTGAAGTTGGTGCCGGATTTATTGTAACTGTAATAGTTTCAGTATCACCTTCACAACCAGAAGTAGATGTTGCTTGTACAACGTAATCTACTGTTAAATCTCCTGATGTTGTATTTGTAAACACATCATTTGCCATTGCATTTGAAGCCATTCCTGGTCCCGTAGTAACATTAGAACTTCCTGCAATCAAACCTGCTTGAGGACTAACACTAACAATTCTCCAAGATGCAGCCTCAACGCTTGTTGGTGCTACATCTAAATTAGCACCTACAACATTATCACTACATACTGTTGTATCTAATGTATTTGAAACAACAGGCTCTGGACTAACCGTAACTGTTATATCAAAAACTTGACCTGAACACGCACCAGCGCTACTACCAATAGTTACAGTATAAATAATTGTAACTGGCGCCGCAGTAGTATTTACATAAGTATCTGTAATATTTAGAGACATTTCTGCTGTACGATCATCACCTGCTGGAACGTTTAATTGATCTGATGATGATACTGTATATGTTGTAGGGAATGATGATATTCCAATATTTAATGCTTCTTTTGAACAAACTTCTTCTGTTAAATTTGGAAAAGGTGGTGATTCCAATCTTAAAACAACTTCTTCTCTAACTGGGTTAACACATGGTGTTGTTGTATCAAATACTTCAGCAAAATAAGATGTTGAACCATTACCTGTATGAGTTGGGCTTGCAACTTGAGTTCCACCTGTTAAAGCATCAAACCACCTTACATCTGTATTAGGGTTCAATGTAATAGCATTATTAGCATCTAAAGTTTGCCCACTATCACATTCTATTAAATCTTGTACACTTGCTAATTTTGGTTGTTGATTTATAGTTAACACAACATCAAAAGGTGTTCCTGGACAATTCCCAGGAGCTGGTCCAATTGGTGTTACTGTATAAGTTAAATTAATTGGATTTAAACTTTCATTTTTAAAAGTACCTGAAATTGTAGTTCCTGCTCCTGGAGCTGGAGCTGGTATTTCACTTGGATTTGAAGAAACAACTGTGTAGCTAAAATTAGTTCCATCTGACACTGTAGTTAAATCTAAAGAATAAGGATCATCTGAACATACTTCTCCAACTGTATTTGTACCTGTAGGAGAATCAAAAATTGTTAATGTGAAATCTGAAGTTGCGGATGTTCCTGAACAACTACCAGTTCCGTTTACAGTTTTTGTTAAAGTTATTGTTCCAGCACTGGCATCCGCAGTACTTGGTGTATATGTAGGGTTTTCATTAGAAACACTACTAAATGTACCTGTTCCGCTAGTAGTCCATGCTATTGTTCCGTTTGATGATGTTCCATTTGTAAAAGTGTACATTGCATCTGGACATATAGAACCCTCTGTATCAGTACCGACACTTGATGTTGGTGCAGCATCAACAGTTATTGTTACCGTATCGCTTACTGCTACACAAGGCGCAATTGTATCTGTAGTTAAAGTTAACACATAAGTTCCTGCTGCGGTTGCACTAAAGTTTACTGTATCTGGCGTTGCCGTTGCCGTTGCTGGAGTTAATGAACCTGCACTTCCTGGATTAGTTGTTACAGTCCAAGTTCCTGTTGTTGCTCCACCTCCAATACTAGAACCAGATAATTGATAGTTTCCGAAACCTTCACATAATGTTGCATTTGGACCAGCTTCAACTGTTGGTTCTTCAATTATATTTAATGTAAATTCTGAAGTTACTGGTGTTCCTGAACAAGTACCAATTCCATTTACTGTTTTTGTTAACGTTACTGTTACTGCTGAAACATCTGCTGCACTTGGTGTATATGTTGGGTTTTCTGCTGAATTACTACTAAACACTCCTGTTCCACTTGTTGACCAAGCTACTGTTCCTCCTGACGATGTTCCATCAGAAAAAGTATACATAGCATCTGAACATATTGTATCTGAGGTATCTGTTCCAACATCTGATGTTGGCGCAGGATTTATTGTCACAGTAATAGTTTCAGTTTCACCAGTACAACCTGATGAAGATGTTCCTTCTACAACATAATCTACTGTTAAATCTCCGGTTGTTGAATTTGTATATACATCACTTGCTATTGCATTCGAGGCCATACCTGGTCCTGTTGCAACATTAGAACTTCCAGCAACTAAACCTGCTTGAGGAATAATGCTAACAATTCTCCAAGATGCAGCAGCAACACTTGTTGACTCAACATCTAAAACAACCCCAATAGCATTATCACTACAAACTACTGTATTTAATGTACTTGAAACAACTGGTTCAGGGCTAACAGTAACTGTTATATCAAAAACTTCTCCTGCACATGCAGATACTCCACCGATAGTAACTGTATAAATAATAGTTACAGGAGCTGTGGTAGTATTTACATAAGTATCCGTAATATTCGCAGACATTTCTGTTGTACGATCTACACCTGCAGGAACATTTAACTGATCTGAAGATGAAACTGTATAAGTTGCTGGAAATGCAGATATACCAATATTTAAAGCTTCGTTTGAACAAACTGCTTCTGTTAAATCTGGGAAAGGTGGCGATTCTAATCTTAACACAACCTCTTCTCTTATAGGATTAACACATGGAGTAGCTGTATCAAATACTTCAGCAAAGTATGAAGTTGAACCAACAGTATTGTGTGTTGGAGTTGTAACTAGAGTACCTCCTGTTAAAGCATCATACCACCTCACACCTGTATTAGGATTTAAAGTAATAGCGTCATTAGCATCTAATGTTTGTCCACTAAAACACTCTATTAAGTCTTGTACACTTGCTAATTTTGGTTGTTGATTTACCGTTACAATAACTTCAAATGGATCTCCAGGACAATTATTTGGAGATGGTCCTATAGGAGTTACAGTATAAGTAAGGTTTACTGGGTTTAAACTTTCATTTTTAAAAGTGCCTGAGATTGTAGTTCCTGTACCAGAAGCTGGAGAAGGAATTACACCTGAGTTTGAAGAAACTGCAGTATAACTAAAATCTGTTCCATCTGATATTGTAGTTAAATCTAAAGAATATGGATCATCAGAACACACCGCTTCAGAAGTATTTGTTCCTACTGGTGAATCGAAAATTGTTAATGTTACATCTGATCTTGATGCACTTGAACAACCAAACTGATTTTGAACTTCAGCATAATATACAATAGTACCAATCGAATCTAATGTTGGGCTAGGTATAATTGTATTTCCTGTAGCTGAATCGTACCAAACTACAGTCTCTCCTGGTTGCAGTGGTAAAGCATCGTTTGCGTCTAATGTCTGTATTGGGAACTCCTCACATTCTTCTATAGCATATGTATCAAATACTGGATTAGGTCTTACTTGAGCAGTAGCAGAATCTGAAAATGTATCGGTACATCTAGGTTCATCTATATAACTAACCGTAACACTCAACTCATAAGGACCTGGTGTATTACCTGCTGTTACTGTTACAGTTTCCTGATCCGTATCTGTTAAAGTTATATCTCCAGAAACAACATTCCAATTATAAGCTAAAGGTAAATCTCCACTAGCATCTACAGTAACTGTAGCTGATTCCCCAACACATAAATCTGATGATGGTAGAGGTGAATTTATAATAGGTTTTGAAAAAACATCCCAAGAGATACTCTCTATACGTGCACAATTTCCTGGAGAAGGACAAGGTCCATCAGTTTCATTACCACTATTTCCTCTAGAACCTCCTTTTGACCTTAATTCTAGACTAACGACTCCATCTGCAGCTAACGCACTTATATCATCCCCTATTAGATCTATAGTAATTGTACTTACTGTTCCTGAACACTCACCTAATCCACTTGGAGGAATCCCTCCGATTATTTCATTATTTTCATCAATTACAACTACCCACTCTGTACCACTATTAAAATCTCCCTGAGTATTAATTACTGTTGTTGCGTCTGAACAAGTAGTAGTTTCTCCAGGTGGAACCGAAAAATTAAAAAGAAAATCTGGCCCTTCTGTTCCTACTTGACAGTATTGGGCATCGGTTAAACTACCAGAGGTTGTTGCCTCATAATTAGTAGGATTTGCATCTCCTGCCGCTGTTTCTGCAGTAACATCTACAGTTACAACAATACCAGCATCTCCAGGATTGTTTCCTGTTGCTGGTATTGGATTGTAAAACTCATTTACAATTGCCTGAGTAATTGTAGCACAACCTGGTTTTGATTGTATTTCTGCTAAAGTTTGTGTTTGAGCACTGACTGAAAAACAACCTAATATCAAAAAGAAAGCTGATATTAATGTTTTTTTAATATTATTACTAATTCTCAAATTAATATAAAATATTCTCATACAAGGGAGCGTTAAGTGATTTATTTAAACTAAAAAAACTTCAAGTTCTTTGAATTAAAAACTTGAATTGAAATCAATGTAATTTTCTATGATATTAAAGTTTAGACACAATTTCTAGGTAAATGTCACACGAACACTTAGTCGAATGCCTAGTCTTTAATTCAATTTCATAAAAAAAAATGAGCTTGAAAACTCGATTTAAAATCAAATATAAGTGGAATTTAAGAAAATTTTAAGAAACTATTAAGAAAATTTAGACTGAACAACAAAATTTAACATTGGCATAATAATAATAATAATAATAATAACAACCTTAAATCAAAACAAGTAAGTATTTATAATGTTTTACCTCAACTTAAAATGCATCTCAACAGGTATATGATCAGAAGCCTCACCAAACTGAGTTAACACTTTTCCATCTAAATATTCTATTGATTTTTTTGTGTAAAAAATATAGTCAATTCTTTCAACCGGGTTTTTAGTATCAAAAGTATTTCCTGGGTTTCCAGCATTAAAAGCAGCATTACCAACATCATTTAAAGCAAACATTTTCTGTATAATAGCTTCTTTGTCTCTTGCCCTTGAATTAAAATCGCCCAATAAAATTGTTGGATATTCATTCTTATAAGAATTAAACAACTCTAAAACTGCATTAAACTGATTTACTCTTGTTTGCTTATCAAAAGCTTCTAAATGCACATTTATAACTACAACCTCTTTATCTTCAATTACAACTTTAGTTACCTGAGCTAAACGTTCAATATATAATGCATCTCTATAAAACGGAGCGTCTGCTACGCGCTCTAGAACTATACGTTTATATTCTTTTATAGGATATTTACTAATGACTGATTGCCCAGAATTCATTCTTCCAAAATGCATACTTGGTGGCCAATACGGAAAAGGAACATAGGTTTCATCCCAATTTGTACCTTCAGCTATATAATTGTAACCTAATTTTGCAATTTCATCTTGTTGATCTACATCGTAAGATCTTGCTGAAGCATAATCTATTTCTTGAAAAGCAATAATATCTGCTTTTACTTTTTTAAACTCAGATTTTACAATTTCCAAGTTTTTATCAAACAACTCTTTTGGCTTTGCAATTGCGCGGTTATTTGTCATTCCACTTAAATACCCAATATTATAGGTTACAATGCTATAAATACTATCATTATCGGTAGTTGTAGAATATTCCTTTGTAATTAATTTTTCATATTGACCTTCTTCCATTGTTGGTGATGAAGCCCACACAAAAAACAATGTAAAAGCAATTAATAATAAAAAAACGAACAAACTTAATACTCTAAAAAAACGTTTCATTTAGTGTTGATTTTTGGTAAATTCTTCTACTATCTTACTAATAGAAGTATTTATTTCTTCTTGGTTAATATTATATGCTAAATCTACGGTTTTTTTATCAGGAAATTGTTCAATCATAATTGTTGAAGAAGGAAAAGCAAATTCCACACCCAATGCTTTTGCCAGTTTTACAATAGCAATATGAAACTTATGTTTTGAAGATTGCTCAACACCCCATTGTAAAGATTTAAAATACACATTTATCATAATTAATAATGCCGAATCACCAAAACCAGTAAACTCTACATTATACGATTCTGATCTTGTTTCTGGATGCACAATAACAATTTCTCTTATTCCTTTTACAAACGCTTCAATTAATTCTGGCGGCGTATCGTAACGAATACCTAACTCCGTATTATAACGTCTAAATAAACGTAAACCTTTATTATTGATTGTAATTTCTGCCAACTTACTATTCGGAATTTGATATATTGAAGTATCTACTCCACGTATTCTAGTTGACCTAAAACCAACCTCTTCAACTTCTCCAGAAATACTATCTGCTTCTACCCAATCTCCAATATGAAACGGTTTGTCTAAAAATATCATTACCGTTCCTATTAAATTCTTAACAGTGTCTTGAGAAGCCAACGCCAACGCCAAACCTCCAATTGAAACCCCTGCAATTACAGCCGTAGTATCAATTCCTAATAAGGTTAACAGTTTTAAGAAACCTAAAAACAGTACAATACCTGTTAAAAATTTATGCAAAATTGGCACTAATTGATCATCTAACCTTCCGTGTGTTCTTTCTGTAAATTCTGAATAAATTCTCATTACAACTTTCACTAATTTTAAGAATACATAAATCCAAAAAACAGTTGCAGCTATATTTAAAATTAGAAAAACCCACTTATTTACATGCAAACCAAATCTTAAAGAAGGAAAAATAGTTTCTACAAACCATATGCCAACCAACAAACTTATTGGATGCGCTAGCTTTTTTAAAACTGAGTTTATTTCTGCATTCTTGCTATGTGTTATTCTATATTGAATTTTTCTTAAGATGAAATATGAAATCCATCTACAGATAAAATAAATTACAAATGCTATTGCAATTAAAATAAGACTCATTATTGCTTGCCATAATTCTATACCAAATAATTTTTTATGACCAACTTCTGGAACAAAATCTTGAATTTTTCTAACATACCAAGGATAAACCTGATTATAAAGAGCATCTATATTTTGTATTGTTTCTTCTGAATAATACCAACTTTTATCAGTTCTTTCAACAGAAATTAAAGGCATTCTGTCTGGAAACAACACATATTTATAAGATTTCACATAACCAATAGTATCGTTATAATTAGGATTTGTTGGTATTTTACTAAAATCTACAAACAAACCTTTTCCATCTAAAACCTGTTTTATTCTTTTCGCTTTTTTAATAGCCAAATCCTCGGGTAAACCTTTTATGGTTTTTGCTGCTTTCTCAGGAAAATAACTATCCGACTGTAAAAAATACAAGTGTGTATATATGGCAGCGTTTGGATTGGAAAGGTTTACGTTCTGTGTGTTTTGAGCAAAAGTAAACGTAGTTATAGTTAAAAATATAAAGAATAAGTTTCTCATTAGATTGCAGTTTTCTATAGCCGGGAGATTGTTAATCATCTGTTAAAGTAAAAACCAAAGTTAAACCTTTTTAAAATTTGAAGGTCTTAGATGTGTAAATAAATTATAACCTTAAAATAAAAAAAAGATGAAACAGATAATAACAGTAGTAGCATTAATGTTTGCCGTAACTTTTACAGCACAAGCACAGAAAAAACAAAAAAGAGGAGATTCAGAAAAATTAACCGTTGCACAACAGGCCGATTTAAAACTTAAGAAAATGACTTTAGCTTTAGATTTAACCGAAAGCCAACAAAGCCAATTAAAACCAATTATAGCTGAGCAAGCTGCTGAAAGAAAAGCAATGCAAGAAAAGCGTAAGGCAATGAGAGATAGCGATAAAAAACCTAAAAAATTATCTGCAGATGAACGTTACGCTATGCAAAGCAAAAAGTTAGACAAACAAATTGCAATGAAAAGCAAATTAAAAAATATTTTAAATGACGAGCAATTTGCGAAGTTTGAAAAGAAGTTTGCTAAGCAAAAAGGGAAAATGAAAAGAAAGATGAATAAGAAGCGTAAAGGCAAAAAAGAGGATAGAAAATAAATTAGTTTAGTTGATTAGTTTTTTGATTGAAAAACTCGGTTTCGGTAAAAGGAAATCGAGTTTTTTTTGTGTTTTAAATTTAGTTTGATTCTAAACTTATTTTTAAATAACTTCGCTAACGTTGAATATTAACAATTAAAACTGTGAATATTCTTTTACATTAGCGAATCAATAAAAATAACTTGGTCAGTACGCCCAACTATTCTTTAAACCAACTCGAATATTTTACATAATTATTGGCAATTCGGTCAATTTCTCCAGAGATAAGTTCTTGCGAAATGTCTTTAACTTTCTTGGCAGGAACGCCCGCATAAATGCTTCCACTTTTAACGTGTGTGTTTTTTGTAACCACAGCTCCGGCAGCAATAATTGAATTCGATTCCACAATACAATCGTCCATAATTATGCTTCCCATACCAACCAAAACGTTGTCGTGAATTGTGCAACCGTGTACAATTGCATTGTGCCCAATAGACACATTATTGCCAATTGTTGTGGGCGATTTTTGATAGGTTGCATGGATTACCGCGCCATCTTGCACATTAACCTTGTCGCCCATTTTTATAAAATGCACATCGCCTCTAATTACGGCGTTATACCAAATTGAGCATTCGCTTCCCATTTCTACATCGCCTAAAATTGTAGCATTTTCGGCTACAAATGTTCCTGCTGGAATTTGTGGGTGTTTTCCGTTTACTGTTTTTATTATTGGCATAGTAGTTTCTTTTTAAGTTTTTGATAAGAGTAGCGTCTATTCTTTCGTTTGTATGACTTTCCTTTTATCATTCCAAAAACTTCATTTGTTTTCGGAAAATATTTAAGTGAACTTTCAAAACAACCTTCAAGTGCATAATCATTTTCCGTTTCATTTGGAAGTTTAAATCCTGTTCTTTTAGGTTTATATGTTGCAAAAATATACGTTTTACCTTTTTTAAACTCTTGAATACTTGCACGACAATCAGCTCCATCAGTATCAAAAATCTCAATAATTCTTCTATTTTCTTTTCCTTTAATAACTTCTATTATTTCAACTCTAATAGACTCTCCAAGATCATAGGAATTATCAAATTCATTTTCAATTTGTGCTTCATTAAATTTTTCGAAATCAAAATAACGTTTACCTTCTTTTGTATGATAAACATGTTCAATAACTTTTCCTTTTACAACTAGTTCAGACAATGGAGCTAGTTTCATAAAATTCCCACCCCATTCGCAATCACAAGCAAATATCTTATTAGAAAAACAAAGAACAGTTAAGATGATTAATATTTTTCTCATATCTATTTAAAATAAGACAACAAATTAGCTTTTTTAGAGGCAGAAACTAAAATTTCTTTTCCGTTGGAAACAATAACACTTCCACCCTTTCCTTTTTTGTATTTTGTAATTGCATTTACGTTTACTAAATACGATTTATGAATTCTTGCAAATGTGTATTCTTTTAAAATATCTTCAAAATACTTCAACGTTTTACTGACTAATTTTTTAGAGTTTGCTAAATGAATTTCGGTATAATTATCGTCTGCTTTGCAGAAAACAATATCGTTGATATCTAAAACTTCAAAGCCATCTTGTTGCGGAATGGTTATTTTTCCTGAAGCTGAATTTGTTATTGGCGTTAAAATTTGATGTTGTAATTGATTCTCTTTTTCTTTAATTTCGGTAACAATATTTACGGCTTTAATCAGCTCATCTATAGAAATTGGTTTTAGTAAATAATAACTTGCATGGCTGTTTAAGGCCTCAATTGCGTAATGATCGTAAGCAGTTACAAAAACCGTTTCAAAAGTTCTGTCTTCCACTTTTTCTAACAAATCGAACGCATTTCCAAACGGCATTTCTACGTCTAAAAACACTAAATCTAACTCGTGTTTTTCAATTAATTTATACGCATCTTCAATATTACTTGCTTCACCTAACAACGTTACATTTGGGCAATATTTACCAATATAATTACGGAGAATTTCTCTGCTTATTTGTTCGTCTTCTACTAATATTGCTTTTAGTTTCATGCTTAATTTTTTGAAGCTATTTCCTGCTTTCCGTTATATCTTTTTTTATGAAAAATAAAAAAAGGATGCCACTTCAATCAGGGCTAAGTTTATTTGCTTACTTCTTTTACTTCTTTAAAAAAACGTCCACTTTGGTTCCGCTTCCGTCTTTAGAAACATCAGCAATTGTTACTGATATTCGCTCTTTATACATATCGTTTAAAATGGCAATTCTGTTTTTAATAGTGCTCATTCCTTTCGATTTTTGCTTCAACTGATTTTTAGTTTTTAACGCTTGCGATTGCTTTCTTCCAATTCCGTTATCTTCAATTGAAATCTGAAGTGTTTCAGCATCTTTTTGAGCTATAGAAATAGATAAATTTCCTTTTTCTTTACGGTAACGTAAACCATGCCAAATGGCATTTTCAATATATGGTTGCAACAACATTGGCGGAATTGAAAATTGGTCTAAATCAATATTTTTATCCACATTAATTTGATAATCGAACTTGTCTTTAAAACGATTATGCTCTAATTTCACATACAATTCCAACAGCTCAATTTCTTTTGTAAACGGAATAAAATCTTCATCAGAATTCTCTAAAACAGAACGCATTAATACCGAAAATTCAGATAAATATCGATTTGCATTTCGCTCATCATTTACTGCAATAAAACTATTTACTGAGTTTAAAGCATTAAAAATAAAATGCGGATTCATTTGTGAGCGCATCGATTTTAATGCCAATAAGTTATTTGCAAGCTTTTGTTGCTTTGTGGTTCTAAACATAAAATACGCCAACAAACTCATCAATAAAAAACCAGCAATTAACGAGTAAATTATGTATTGTTGTCGCTTATTACTTTCTTGGGTAAGTTGCTGATCTTTATACGCTAAACTTATTTTACTTTTATTTAATTCTTTGTCTTTCTCCAGGCTAGAAATTCTGTTTTGGTTGTCAGAAATCTTTTTAGAAAAACGTTTTGTCTGTTGAATTTCCTGTTGTTTTCTCACATAGTCTTCATCAACCAACTTTACATATTCTTTGTAATTCTTTAACGCTTCTGCATCATTTCCAACAGTTGCAAAAGCTTCAGAAATTCTTCGAGTTGCGTCTTTTTCCACTTCAAAATCGCCTTCTTTTTTTGCTTCACTTTTACTCTTTTTAAAATAACTAATTGCAGCAGGATATTCTTCTTTTAACAAATACGCATTTCCAATTTTATAGTTTATTTTTTGCGTATTTATAGAGTCTTTATTTATTGCAACTGGAGCTTCTAATTCTAAACTTTCAATTTGTTCTGCTTCTTCTAAAGTTTGCTGACGTAGCTTAATTTCATCATCATACCTACTAGATTTATTGTAATAATCTGCTACTCTTTCTTGCTCTTTTAAAGAACGTTTTTTGTTTTCTTTAGAAGCTAAATCCAATGAGTTTTTAAACAATGTTTCCGCTTCAATAGTATTACCAAGATTTGCAGAAACCTCTGCTAATTTTGAATTTAAATCCGTAATTTTTGGTGTTACTAAATTTTTCTTTGCAACATTTAATGCCGTTTGATAGTGCGTTTTTGCTTGTGCAAATTTTTGCTGAGCCAAATACACATCACCCAAACCTTCATTCACCACAATCACCTGATAACTAGTTAATTTACTATTTAAAAGTGTTTTATAGTTTTGCTCGCTGTCTTTGTATTTTTTAAACAAAAATTTATTTTTAGCCAACTGCAAACGCGTATCTACTTTGTCATTTAAGCCAAGTGAAATCGTATAATTTTCTATCGCTAAATCATATTGTTTCCAGTACGAATACACATCTCCTAATATTTTATAAGCAGTTGCATTTTTATCTTTAGCATTGTTGTTTTTTAAAGCTTTAGTTATAAATGAAAGACTTTTATCAATATCTTTTTTCTTATAGAAATCAGCCGAATCTAATAAATGAGTTTGATTTACAACTCTAGACTTAGACACATATTTAGACTTTCTTTTTTGTGGAAATCCTTCCACCAAAATCTTAACATCTTCGTCTGACTTTATTGTATAACGAACTGTTTCAAAATCTGGATGACTAACTATTAACTCATCATTTATATTGGCTTTTACTTTATAAATCCCATTAAAATCGGCAAATGAAGTTCCAAAACCATTTACCTTAACCTCGGCATCTTTAATAGTATTGTTATATTCTTTGTCTACAACCCTTACTTTAACTATAAAGGATTTTGAATTTGATATTGCTTCATTTTCTTGCGAAAACAAAGAAAAAACAACTCCAAAAAGGAATATAAAAAGTATGTTAATTTGTTTACTCATTAGTATCTTTTATGCTCTTTACTCCTAAAAATATTTAAACATCTTTGAAAAAAATTAGGTTTTTCTGCAACAGCAATCATTCCTACAGTTACAACTTCCCCTAAAATACTATCATCTTCTTCCATTAGAATTACAAGTGGCTTTTTAATTGATAAAATATCAATTTCTTGAGTCTTTAAACCTATAAAAGAAACAACTAAGATATGAGACTTTCTTTTTTTATTGGGTATTTCTATAGAAAAATTTCCATCAAAATCTGTTTCTACCCCAATAGTTGTTCCTTTTAAAATAATTGCTGCACCTGGTAAAGGCCCAGTAATATCTTTAATAGTTCCTTTTATTAAAATACTATCCGTCTTAACTTCTTTATCTAAAAAAACAGCCTCAATAGTTGGATTTACTTTTTTAAAATGATGACTTTCAACCTTATTTACCTTACCTTGAGAAAACATTGGCTCAGCACCAGATATCATGGAAATTAAAGCAAAACTTGCAGCTACTTTAGATAAATTTTTATTTTGTGGAGTTTCAATTTCTCTTTCTAATTGAGTGTTTTTAAAACGACCACATACGTTTTTACTTCCCGAAACTATACTTGTAATTTTAGCATCTGTAAGTTTTGTAAAATCGATAACTTCCTTATTACAACTTTTACAAAATTTCCCTTTTTGAACAGGACTCATTTTAGCCCAGTTTTCATGACATGGTTTTGGAATAGATAATTGATATTTCATAATAATTAGTTTTAATTTCTTGGTAAACTTAAACACAAAAAACCAACCAAAAAAACGTGAAAACCCAATAAAATCAATCTAAACAAGCTTAAAAACATAGTTTACTCAATTCTTATTCTCGTTCACTCATTCAAAAGCACACTTTACTCATTCTAGTTTTTTTAATAAAAAAGTTGACGGTAGTTTTATACCATCAAACTGATACAAACCGTAAAATAACTTATAACTTAAAAAAACTAAAACATTATGAAAACATCAGTAAAAACATTCGTCCTTTCGTTCCTTTTCTTAGGATTAATTTCTTGTGGAAATGCAAATGCATCTGAGAAAAATCCGAAGAAAAAAAACACCATTAAAGTTGCTTTATTATTAGATACAAGCGGAAGCATGAGCGGATTAATAAACCAGGCAAAAGCGCAATTATGGGAAATTGTAAACGAACTTTCATATGCAAAATGCGGCAACGAAAAACCTAATTTAGAAATTGCTTTGTATGAATATGGAAACGACAGAATATCTTCGGAAAGTGGTTTTATCAGAAAGGTTTTACACTTTAGTACAGACTTAGATGAAATCTCAGAACGATTATTTTCTTTAACTACAAACGGCGGAAGCGAGTATTGTGGTAAAGTTATTCAGACTTCAATAAACGAGTTAGAATGGGGTAAAAATAAAGACGATTTAAAAATGATTTTTATTGCTGGTAACGAACCTTTTACGCAAGGAAATGTATTTTACAAAGACGCAATTACCAATGCTAAAGAAAACGATGTTGTTGTAAATACTATTTTTTGTGGTGATTATAGATCTGGAGTTTCAGGAATGTGGCAAGATGGAGCAACGCATGGAAATGGAGATTATATGACTATAAACCACAATAAAAAAATTGTACATGTTGTAACTCCTTATGATGATGAAATTATCATCTTAAATAAGCGTTTAAACAAAACTTATGTTTATTATGGTAATAAGGGTGCTTCAAAATTTGCAAGTCAATACACACAAGATATGAACGCCGAAACATTAGACGAAGTTGTGGTTGTTAAACGTGCAGTTAGTAAAAGTTCTCGTTTGTATAATAATAAAAACTGGGATTTGGTGGATGCTGAAAAAGAAGCTGACTTTAATTACAACAAGATAAAAAAGAAACAATTACCTAAAGAATTGCAAGGTAAATCTACTGAAGAAATAAAAAAATATGTAAAATCAAAAAGTGAAGAACGTGCTAAAATTCAACAAGAAATAAAAGAATTAGATAAAAAACGTAGAGCTTTTGTTACTAAAAAAAAGCTAGAAAAAACGAACAAAGATGAGCTAAATAGCGTTATGATTAACGCCATAAAAAAACAAGCGAAAAAGAAAAGTTACACTTGGTAAAACAGTTTTGGTTGATTTAGTTAGTGGGTTCGTGGAGATTTATAGAAATCTCTGCGAACTTTTTTAGTTTAACAATAAATGTTGCCCAATACTAATTTCATTACTTGTTAACCCGTTAATTTCTTTTAACTTCTCAACAGTAGTATTATACTTTCTAGAAATTGAATACAGTGTATCTCCTTTTACTACTTGATAATAATTACCAACCGTATTTTCTATTACAATGTTAGGTTCTTCTTTCACAATTTCAGTAGTTTCTTCAACAACAGTATTGTTTTGTTGTGACTTGGCATAATCAAACTCGTACAATTTATACCTTTCAATAATACTTATTAATTTACTTGGATATTTTCGATCGGTAGCATAACCAGCTTTTCTCAATCCTTTTGCCCAACGTTTATAGTCTTTAGGATCTAAAGTAAATAAGCTTGCATATCTTTTTCTTCCCGCTAAAAAAAGTGAATGATCTTTAAACGAAGTATCTGGATGTTGGTATTTTCTAAAACACTCCCCTTTTTCATCATCATCATGCAGTACCTTTTGTCCCTGCCAACCTCTATGACATTTTATTCCAAAATGATTGTTAGAACGAGTTGCTAAATCGCTACGACCATTTCCAGATTCTAAAATTCCTTGTGCTAATGTGATACTTGCAGGAACTTTATGCGCATGCATTTCTGAAACAGCAATTGGCGCAAATTTATTAATGTATTGTAAAGTGTATCTATTTAAATTTGGATTAGCTTTAACAATCTCCTCTACATGTTCTTCTTGGTTAACATTTGGTTGCTCTTCTGGAGTTTCTTCAACAATTACAACAACTGGTTTTGTAGGTTGGACAACCTTTTTCTTTGAACCACAGCTTGAAAATGCTAAAGTTGACAGAACAATTATTATAAAATATTTTAACCTCATTAAACCAATATTAACTCTTTATTCTTTGTCTTTAATTGCGCATTAACTCCGTCAATTCCTTGTAAACCTCCAGTATGAATTACTAAAATTTTACTTCCTTTTTCAAAGTAATCTTTACCAACTAAATCTAAAACTCCAAATAACATTTTACCTGTGTAAACTGGGTCTAATGGAATTGTAGTTTCTTCTTTAAATTCATTAATGAAACGAATTAGTTCTTCATTATATTTTCCATAGCCACCAAAATGATATTTCTTTTGCAATTTCCAATTATCATTTCTTGTTGTGTACTTCTTAATATCATCAGCTAAAGAATAGGCTTTTAAAGCAGGAAAGCCCAATATTTTCTGGTTCTTTTTTGCTGAATTAACTAACCCTGCAATTGTACCTCCAGTACCAACTGCACTACAGATATAATTGAATTGACTATCTTCTTCTGTTAAGATTTCTTGACAACCATCTACCGCTAAACAATTTGTACCACCTTCAGGAATAAGGTAAAAATCTCCCCATCTGTTTTTTAACTTTTCAATAAAACCAAACGATGTTTTTTGGCGATAAACATCTCTAGGGACAAACTGAAAATGCATTCCATTTTCATGTGCTTCTCTTAAAGTTGCATTATTTTTTAAGGTTTCCTTTATATTAAGACCTAACTCTTCTCCGCGAATAACACCAATTGTTTTAAAACCACTTTTCTTTCCCGCAACAGCTGTTGCTACAATATGATTAGAAAAAGCTCCTCCAAAAGTTAACAGTATTTTTTTCTTTAATTTTTGCGCTTCTTGAAGATTATATTTTAATTTTCTGAATTTATTACCCGACACAAAAGGATGTATTGCGTCCTCTCTTTTTACAAATAATTCCACTCCTTTTTCTTCTAGAATAGATAGATTAATTTGTTGATTTTGGGTTGTAATTCCTTCTTTAAAAATATTCATATTAGTATTTTCCAAAAACTGGATTTATAAATTTATCTGGTTAGCTCTCTACCTTTACCAAAAGGTTAGATAATTGCAAAAATAGTGTTTGATTTTGTATTTATAATAACGAAAACCTATAAAAAACGTTTATTTTTTAATAAAATTTAACTTTATGATAATAGTAACTTTGGCTTAAAATTATAAAAATAATTTAAAATAAGAAAGAAATCATTATTTATTTGAATGCTTTTTAAAATTATATTTGCTAATTCAATAAACCAAATAAATTGGTTTATATTAATAAATTAGCCAAAAGGATAACAAAAAAAGAAAACCTATGAATTTAAAGTTAATCTTATTAATTGTTTGTGGCGTTTTTTGGTCTATAGCTTATATAGCTGTTGCTAAAAAAGGCTTAAAAGACAAAACGTATGCAATGCCTTTTTTAGCATTGTCGCTTAATTTTTCTTGGGAAGTTTACAACACAATACAAGGATATCTTTTTGCAGGTTTTCATATTTCTACAAAAATAAATATTGTTTGGACTTTATTAGATATGCTTATTCTATACTCTTATTTTAAGTATGGAAATAAAGAATTAAAGAAAGAAAAACAGTTCTTTTATCTATATTCAATTTCAATTTTGCTACTATCTTTTTGCCTACAACATTACATCGGATATAAATTAGGGTTAATACAAGGTGCCGTTTATTCTGGCTTTTGGATTAACTTATTAATGTCTATTCTATTTATCAGAATGTTTTATAAAAGAAGTAATTTAGAAGGACAATCATTGTTAATTGCATCGGCTAAATGTATAGGAACTTTAGCTATTACAATTCTTGTTGGTGTTCTTGGAATTAACCGTTTAGGCGGAAAAATAGACTCAATAATGTATATTGGGTTTATTACTTTTATTATAGATTTCTATTATGTTTACCTTGTTGGTAAAGCTTTAAATACTAAAAATTAGTAACCTGTTCCTCTACAGTTTCCCAATCTGTCATTAAATCTTCTACTTTTTTCTTTTTAGCTTTATAGTTTTCAAAGAAATTCGGTTTCGAAGAAACTTCATCGTAGTTTTCTGCTAATTGTAGATCAATTTTGCTAATTTCTTTTTCTAAATCAGCAATTTCAGTTTCAATTTTATTAAGTTTATTCTTTAACTTCTTTAAAGCTTTTTCCTGATCTCGAGATAATTGATGCGCTTCTTTCTTAGCAGGTGTTTTTTCAACTTTTACAACAGTTCTTTTTTCTGCCTCTCTAAGATTTTCAATTTTATGTTGCTCTAAGAAATAATCTATATCTCCTAAATATTCTTTAATCTCTTTATCTTTAAAACCATACACAGTTGTAGTTAATCCTTGTAAGAAATCTCTATCGTGAGAAACAACAATTAACGTTCCATTAAAATTATTTAACGCTTCTTTTAATACTGTTTTAGAGGCAATATCCAAGTGGTTAGTTGGCTCATCCATTATTAAAACATTAAATGGCTGCAATAATAATTTACATAATGCAAGTCTATTTCTTTCTCCTCCAGAAAGCACTTTTGCTTTTTTATCTACTGCATCTCCTCCAAATAAAAACGAACCTAACATGTCTCTAACACGCATTCTGTTTGTATCTGTAGCTGCATCTTCCATAATTTGCAAGACCGTTTTTTCTGGTGGTAAATGTTCTGATTGATTCTGAGCGAAATACCCTACTTCTACATTATGACCGAGTTTTAGATGTCCTTCAAACGGAATTTCTCCAACCATCATTTTTGCTAACGTAGATTTTCCTTGACCGTTTTGACCAACAAAAGCAATTTTACTGTTACGCTCAATTAATAAATCTACACCTTCTAAAACATGTTTATCTCCATAACTTTTGCTAAGATTTTCAGCTTCAACAATAATTTTTCCAGGCTCTTTAGAAATTGCAAAACGAACATTCATCGCTTGGTTATCATCTTGATCCACTTCAATTAATTCAACTTTATCAAGTTGTTTCATTAAAGATTGCGCCATGGAAGCCTTACTTGCTTTTGCTTTAAATTTGTTTATTAAGTGCTGTTTTTGCTTTATTTCTTTCTCTTGATTCTTCTGTGCTTGTAACTGCTTTTCTTTTATTTCTCGTCTTAATAATAAGAATTCTGAATACGGTTTTTTGTAGTCATAAATTTGACCTAAAGAAATTTCTATAGTTCTATTAGTTACGTTATCTAAGAACATTTTATCGTGAGAAACCAATACAATTGCACCAGAATACGACTTTAAGAAGTTCTCTAACCAAATAATTGATTCTATATCTAAGTGATTTGTTGGCTCATCCAACAATAAAATATCGTTATTTTGAAGTAATAATTTTGCTAATTCAATTCGCATTCTCCAACCTCCTGAGAAAGTATCTGTTAGTTTATCAAAATCTTCTCTTTGAAAACCTAAACCTTGTAAAATTTTCTCTGTATCTCCTTGGTAATTATAACCTCCTAGCAACTCATAACGCTCAGTAAACTCAGTTAAATCTACAATTAATTGAGAATACTCTTCACTTTCGTAATCAGTTCTTGTAGCAAGTTGCTCGTTAATTTCATCTAGCTTAGCTTCT
This sequence comes from Tenacibaculum aquimarinum, assembly GCF_022478115.1. Taxonomy (GTDB): domain Bacteria; phylum Bacteroidota; class Bacteroidia; order Flavobacteriales; family Flavobacteriaceae; genus Polaribacter; species Polaribacter aquimarinum_A. Next base: position 20,611 of record NZ_JAKGSC010000001.1, read on the forward strand.
ATTTCTTTAATTTCTACAAAGGCTTGGTACGCTTCTTCTAATATTGTTCTTCCTTCTACAAAGTCTATATCTTGACGTAAGAAACCCATATTAATATCTTTATCAAAAGCCATTGAACCTCCACTAGACTCAATATCTTTAGAAAGGACTTTTAATAAAGTAGATTTTCCTGCTCCGTTTTTACCAATAAGACCAATTCTATCACCTTTATTTAATTTGAAAGTGATACCAGAAAACAAATCGGTTCCCATAAAAGAAACCGTTAAATTGTGTACGTTAAGCATAGAATGTAATAAATGTTACTTAATTAAATGGATAAAAAAATTACCTTTGCAAAAGTATATAAATTATAACGCAAGATGTTTAAAAAAGGAACAAAACTCTACAGTATTTTTACAGGTAAATGTCCACATTGCCATGAAGGTAAATTCTTTAAGTATCCTTTTACAATTAAACCTTCAAAAATTCTTAAAATTTACGATAATTGTGAGGTTTGCAACCAAAAATATATGCTAGAACCTTCATTTTATTATGGAGCAATGTATGTAAATTATGGTTTATCCGTAGCTACTTTTGTGGCTGTATTTATTATTGCTAAAGTACTTTTAGGACTTACTATTTTAGAAAGCTTTATCGCAATAATAGTAGTTTCAATACTACTTACACCTTTTTGCCTGCGTCTTTCTAGAATTATTTGGATTAATATTTTTGTGCATTACAAAAAGAAAAAGTAATTTTTTTTAGGCCTTCAACTTTTTGATAAATCTTATTATATCGATTTCTTCGTCTAAGTCTGCACCATTTTCTAAGTGATTATACAATTGCTTAGCAACTGTTGGAGCAATCATAACTCCGCGAGTTCCTAAACCATTTAAAACAACCAAGTTTTTATATGTTGGATGTACACCGACTAAAGGTCTTCGTCCTGCTACTGTTGGTCTTATTCCTGCTGTTTGCTCAATAATTTTATAGGGAACGTTAATTACCTTTTCTAATTTTTCAACGAGTTCTTTTTTTCCTTCTTCAGAAGGATTAGATGTTTTATCCGTCCAATTAAAAGTTGCACCTACTTTGTAAATATTATCTCCTAAAGGAAGTACAAAAAGTGTTGATTTTAATAAGAAATTAATATCTAATTCTGGCGCATGAATGGTAATTAACTCACCTTTTGCTTCGTTTAAAGGTAATTTATTAAAAAACGGATTTTCTGTAACTCCATAGCCTTCACAAAAAACAATATTTGTTGCTTCTACTTCTTTGTAAGTAACTGTTTTTTCTTGAAATTCTATTTGTTGATGTTCAAACTTCTCGAATCTAATAGCATTTTCACTTTCTAGATAATCTCTATAGGTTTCAACTAGTTTTTTTGTATCTATTCTACCAGTCTCTTTTACGTTTCCAAATGAGAAATCTGCTAGTACTCCATTGTAACTTTTGGTATCTAAATTTGGATCTATATAAGCTGTTAGTTTTGGTTTATCGGAAGCTTCAAACCAATTATTTTGGTCTTCTATTGATTTAAAAACTTTTTTGGTTGTAAATTTTTGATCGAACTTTGTATTGAATTTACCTTCTAATTTCTCGTAAAAGGGAAGTGCAACTGCTAATTGTTCTTTTGCGTTCCAAACGGGAGTAAACCTTTTTAAAATAACGGGATTATAAACTCCTCCTGCTACTAAAGAAGATGTTTGAGAGCTATCTTCAAAAACTATAAAACTTTTCTTATTTGCTACTAATTCTTCTACAAATGCTAAACCAGCAAGTCCTAAACCAACTATTATATAATCTACTTTCACGCTTCAAAAATACGGATTGTTTATTAATGTTTTGATTTTTATATTGCGTTAAAAAACACCCCTAAAATTCCCTCAAGGGGATAACCGAACGTCTTTAAATTTTCTGTTACTTAAACAAACTGTTTGATGTTAATACATAGAAACATAGTTGAAAAAACTGGAACAAAAAGCTTGCAAACAGGTTTAGCCCTGATTGAACGGTTTGTTTGAGCTCTTTTGTGAAGAATGAACAAAAAGGGAGTAGTGAAAGCAGGAAATTGCTTCACATAAAAAAAGCGCTCTTTAAAAAGAACGCTTTTGTTTTATTTATTGAATTGTGGTTAGTAATTCCACATATCCATTTCTCTGTTACGGATACCGTCTTTTATTTTATCTGCTTCTAACAGTTGAAATAAAGAGTTTCCACGAACGTAATCTTTAATACCTCTATTACCGTAAATGTTTTCTTCTTTTACAATAGTTGCATTAAATCTACGTGCGTTTAACAAGTTATCGTATGATATTGGTTGCGATGAATTCTTAGGGTTAAAGACTTTCGTTTTATGTAATAAATCTCTTGCTTCTGGATAAAATACCCAGAAAAGTTCATATACATTTTCTGAATCGTCTATTTCTTCAACTCCTAAAGATTGTACGTCTGGACCCATTGGCGCAATTGCCAATAAACGATATTTTAATTCACCTTGACGTTTATCAAAATACCACATTCCTTTTAACATATATCCTTCAATACGGTCAGATTTGATTTCATAATTATCAACGTAATCTCCTACTTGACGTGAGTTTACTAATAATTGATCTAACTCATCTACATTCACTTTTGTAGTAAAATAAGAATCGGTATACACTTCTGTAAGTTGTCCTGATTTTACTCCTTTTAAAAGCGTATCGAATAATGAACGACGATTTGCTGGTGCGTTTAAAGTATCGATTGGAAAATAGTATGGTAAATTAATTTTTTGACTTAAATCTACATACTCCCAAACAACCTTAGACCATAAAACATCTCTATCGGCTATATAACCGTAAGGTAATGGTTTATCTTTGTCTACTGCTTTTTGCTCTTCAGATTTTACACCAATCTCACCAGCTTTTTTGGCATTTAAGAGATTAGATTGTGCATTTGCAACACTTACTGTTGCAACTAACACTAAAATCATATAAAAACGTTTCCAATTCATACTTTTAAATTTTATCTATTAATTCGTAATTTCTATACTTACAGGTATTACTTCCTTAAGTTGGTAAGATGAGTTACTTACTTTTGCTTTTATATCGTAAAAAGTAATCATATCTCCTCTTCTGGCTTTTGAAATTAAACTAGCAGCCTTAGCATTTAGTTGAGAGCCACTAACATTTGCTGTTAATTGTCCTGGAACTTTAACTTTGAAGCTTAATACTTGTAATTTTAAATCGAATAAAAAATCTGGTAAACCTGCAGAAATTTGAGCTCTTGAAGCACTACTTTTTGGCATTCTTACAACACCTGTTTTACCTCTTACCATTCCCATTGCGGCTGGTATATCTTTTATTCTAAACTTTTTATTTGAACTTACTGGTGTACCATCTGGCAATTTACCTGAAACTCTAATTGTTACATCACTTCCACCTGCTCCTGTTGGACGCATGTTGTATTTACTTCCTGAACCTTTAGTTAAACCTGGTGCAGAAGCATTTACTTTATTTGTAGGTATTCCTGGAATAGAAATAGTCATTGGGTTTGTTAACCCTTTATAAACTACATTCATTTTATCCGCAGAAATTACCGCTTCATTTGGTTTTGGAATTACAGCGTAAGAACCTTTAATTGGAATTTTAACTAGAGAATCTCCTTCTCTAAACATAAACTCACCTTTTATATCGTGATCTCCTACTCCTCCAGTTGGTCCGTCTAAAATAACTTGACCTGCCTGAATTTTAGATTTATCAACATCCTTACCATTTAAAACAACTCTTTCAGCTGTTAAGTTTGGATCGTTTTTACCTAATACAATTTTTCCTGATAATTTTTCTCCTGCATAATATGCGTTCTTGTCAAAAACCACCATTGCATCGTAGTTTGTCATAGAAACTGCAGCTGATAACTCTTGTGTTAGCAATGCAGATAAAGCATCTGCTTCAGTAGCTTTAATATCTGCTTGCATTTGAGTTAACTTAGTTACAGAAGCTATTAAAGGAAAACCTTCAAAATGATAATTTAACCAGTTTTTTGTTACTCCTTCACTATCGGTAACATCAGTAGTTTCAAAACGAGAAGATACTACACCAGCTAATTCTCTTTTTCCTAAAATTTTAACTGTTTCATTACGATAGTTGTTAACTTTAGATAAAAATTCTTGACCGTTAGGTGAAGTTTTTCCTCCTTGAAAGAAGTATTCATCTAAAAAGTCTGGTTTATCCATTTCTTCGTAAGCAGATTTATCTTCAACATCTGAAGTCATTTCTCCTTTTAATCCTTCTAAATAATTATAAAGATCGTCAGACATAGTTCTTATACTATCTGTCTTTCTTTTTGCATCACCATATTGCTTAGCTTGTTCAGAAGCTTTCAATTTTAATGCATCATAAGAAGCTGCATTACTCTTTTCAGCTCTAGTATTAGAGTCTGCTATTTTTTTATTCATTAATCCAAATGCAGAAAGAACTTCTTTACTCATATTCATTGCTAACATTGCAATAAAAACAAGATACATCAAGTTAATCATTTTCTGCCTTGGAGATAATTTTCCGCCTGCCATATTAATTAGTTTTTTTTAGTTAAAATTAGTTGAACTAATTAATTATTATTTAGACATTGCTGATAACATACCACCGTAAACTCCATTTAATGAAGATAAGTTAGTTGCTAAAGAATCCATTTGTTCTTGTAAACGAGAAGCATTTGCTACCATTTCAGAATTTAACTCTGATTGCTTTTGGGCAGATTCAACTTGGTTTACATATAAGCTATTTAATTGCTCCATCTTAACCGCAGCTAAAGACATTTGCTCGTTATATTTATTTGTTGAAGAAACAGTTTCTGATGCAGAAGTTAATCCTTGTGCAGCATTTTCAAAGTTCTTAATTCCATCTCCTAAACGAGACATTAAACCTGCATCTAATTTTGCTTCAGAAAGCATGTTATCTAATTTTTGAGATAATAAACTTTGTGCATCAGCTGGAGATGCATCTCCACTTAAAGATGAACTTTCTGCTCCTGCTAATTCTGGGTATACTTTGGTCCAATCTAAATCATCCTCAACTGGTTCAAAAGCTGATATAAAGAATACAATTGCTTCTACTATCATACCTACCATTAACACTTCGTTACCATAAGGCCAGTGTAAAATTTTAAATAAAGCTCCTAAAATTACTACTGCAGCTCCGATACCGTAAGCCATGTTAAATAATTTCTTAGTTGATTTTGATTGTGCCATAATTTTTTTCTTTTAATTAAGGGTTTAAAATATTAAAGTTTGATTATTAAATTTAATTCTTTTTAGTTCCAAGGTAATCTTGAACTGTTCTAAAACCGATATAACTTCTTGCTGTATCAGAATATTCCCAATCACGAGAACCTACCTCTAAGAAATAAGCTACATCTTTCCATGAACCTCCACGAATTATTTTCTTTTTATTTTCTCTGTTTTCTACATTTGGATTCATAGTAGAACCCATATAGTAAGACATTTGATTGTAACCAGTTGCAGTCCATTCTGCTACATTACCAGACATATTATACAAACCATATTCGTTTGCATTGTATGATTTTGCTTCTACTGTGTATAAAGCTCCATCTGCTGCATAATCTCCTCTTACTGGTTTAAAGTTTGCTAAGAAACAACCTTGGTCGCTCGTTGTACTTGGACCTCCCCAAGGATATTTTGCGTATTTTAAACCTCCACGTGCAGCATATTCCCATTCTGCTTCTGTTGGCAATCTAAATCCTGGTACACTTCCTAACTTTTTTCTTGAACTTTGGTAAGCGTTTTTAATTTTTGTTCTCCAATTACAAAATGCTCTTGCTTGATCCCAAGTAACACCAACTACTGGGTATTCTTCATAAGCTTGGTGAGCGAAGTATTCTTGGTGCATTGGATCATTATAAGAATAATTGAAATCCTTTATCCAAACTGTTGTATCTGGAAAAACATTTACAGCTTCATGCTTTAAGAAGTTTTTTCTACTTTTTCCTTTACGTGCAGCTTCTTCATTATCAAACCAAGAAAAACGATATTCTAAATACTTTGTATTAAAAGTTCTAACTCCATTTAAAGCTTCGTCTCTTTTAATATATAATGAGTCCATAACCTCTACATAATCTGCATCTGGATATTCATTTTTATCCCAAAGTAATTCTTCTTCCCAATTTAATGGTTTTAAAGAATCTAACCCTTCACCTAAATCATAATAGTTTTCTATCATGTATTTTTGATAAGCTGTTTGGTTTGTTGTGTCTGCAGATGCAAACGCATAACGTTGTATACCTGTAGCATCATCTCCTTCTACACCAGAGTCTCCTCCAACTGCAAATTCTGCTTGGTATGCTAACTTAGTTCTAGTAATAGAATCTCTAACCCAGTAAACAAATTGTTTGTATTCACTATTTGTTATTTCAGTTTCATCCATATAATATGGCTGAACCGTAACTGTTCTTGTTGGAGCATTCATAGTTGCTAATGGGTCTTCATCTTGTTTTCCCATAGTAAAAGATCCTCCTGGAATTAATGTCATTCCTAAAGGCTTCTCTGCAAACCATTTTCTTTTAGATTTAACACCTACAAGTTCTCCTCTATCGTTAGAGCCACAACTGTAAATAAATGCTATTAGTACTGCAAATACTGCGATTTTCTTCATATTACTTCTATATCTTTTCAAAAAAGTCTGTAAACCTATTATTTTTTTAACTAAAAAACAACGTTTTTTGTTAGTCTTTTTATATTTTTTTTAGAGCTTTAAACCATCTATCAGGAATTTTTTGTGCTATTGCTTCTTTATAATCCTGATATGTACATGGTATTAACGCATGTCTTTTGTATTTATTATTTGTAATTAAATTTATTTCCATCCACCAACGACCGCTCTTATCGCTTTTATAAAAGTTAATTGGATCATCATCTTCTAATAAAACAGTGAATTTTTGATAACTCTCTTTGGTTGAATATGGATAATCTTTTGCCCTAAAATTCACTCCTTCAATAAAATACCAAATAATTTGGGCTATTAAATGCGCTGTTTGAAAATTAGCATCGTGTTTAGAATTATACTCATAAACTCCAAATGACGTTACTTTATCACTTATTCCTGCATAACGTGCAATGGCACAAATTTCTTCACCATAAAAACCATTGGGCGACGCATTATTATTGGCAGGAGCTTCACTTTGACGGATACTTCCAATATCAATTGAAACAATATCTGCATCTCTCATTATTGGTTCAACTAAAGTTATATCTTTAACCTTACCCAAACGATATGCATCAAAAAACATATTTTCTAACAATTCTAATTCTTCCTGTGAATTAAAATATGTTTGATAACCAATATTACTATAATTAAACAAATTATTAGGCTGTTGCATAATAATTTTACTTAAAAAAGAAGTTGATGTTAATTCATCTTCAAGTGTACCAATATCAAAACGACTATCAACAGAAACTAAATTTACGGTTTGCTCTAAAACATCATATGCTCTATAGTTTGCAAATGTAAGATCTTGGCTTCCTCCAATAATTACTGGTATTATATCATTTTTTAACAAATGAGAAATAATTTCTCTAACCGCAAAATAAGTATCTTTTACTGTATTTCCTTTTTGAACATTTCCTAAATCTGCAATTGCTGCATTCCATTTTCCTGGAAATAATTGATATAAATGTTTTCTAATATTGTGTAAATTTTCGCCACATCCAATATTATCTTCTGCATTTCTATCTTCTTGCACACCAAAAATGGCGATTTTAACATCGTCTAATTCTGGAAAACCATCCTGCTGAGAGTGAATAGTAATATTATTTCCCAAAGCCTGATCTGACTGCAACACAAGATGTGCTACAACAGTTTCTTTTACAGGTGATAAAAAATCTGCAATCATTTACTTATTTCTTTTTTGCTGTTTTTTTAGCTGGTGCTTTTTTCTTTGCTTTCTTTTTTGGTGTCTTAGCTTCAATCATTTTTACCGCTTCTTCTTTAGAAAGTTTTTCTATTTCAGTGGTTTTAGGTAACTCAATTTTAATTTTCCCTTTTAAAACGTTGAATCTTCCCCACCTTGCTTTTTCCACACGGATACCAACATCTTCCCAGTTATGGATTACTTTGTCGATTTCTTTTTGTTTTTTAACTTCAATTAATTCAACAATATCATCATCAGAAAGATTATCGAAATCGTATTTTTTATTAACGTTGATAAACATTGAGTTCCATTTTATAAATGGTCCAAAACGCCCAACACCTTTTTGTACTGGTAAATCTTCGTAATGATAAATTGGTGCGTCTGCTTTTTGTTTTGCTACAATTAATTCTTGTGCTCTTGGCAAATCTACTTCCATAGGATTTTCTCCTTTATCAAGAGAAACAAACATGGTTCCAAAACGAATATATGGTCCAAAACGACCGTTAGAAACAATTACGTCTTCACCTTCATAAGAACCTAACGTTTTTGGAAGCAAGAATAACTCTAACGCTTCTTCCATAGTTATGGTTCCTAAATTCTGGTCTTTATTTAAACTTGCAAATACTTTCTCTTCATCTTCTGGCGCTCCAATTTGTGCAATTGGCCCAAATTTACCCAAACGTACTAATACCGTTTTTCCAGATTCTGGGTGTTTTCCTAAGATGCGCTCTCCACTTTCTCTATCTGCATTTTCTTTAACATCTTCTACAGTTTCATGAAATTTAGTATAGAAACCTTTAATCATTTCTATCCAATCTTCATCACCTTCAGAAATATCATCAAAAGAGTTTTCTACTTTAGCTGTAAATCCGAAATCTAAAATATTAGAGAAATTAGCAACTAAAAAGTCGTTTACAATGTTCCCAATATCAGTTGGAACTAATTTGTTTTTATTAGATCCTGTTTTTTCGGTTAAGGTTTGACTTTTTACAGTTCCGGCAGTTAAAATCATCTGCTCGTAACCTCTTTCTACACCTTCATCTTCACCTTTTTCTACATAACCTCTTCTTTGAACAGTAGAAATTGTTGGCGCATATGTAGACGGACGTCCAATACCCAATTCTTCTAATTGCTTAACTAAAGAAGCCTCTGTAAAACGGTAAGGTGGACTTGTAAATCTTTGTGTTGCATTTATAAAAGTATAATCTAATGCTTCTCCTATTTTTAAATTCGGCAACATTCCTGCTTGCTCTTCATCTTCGTTATCATTTCCTTCTAAATATACTTTAAGGAAACCATCAAACTTTATCATTTCTCCGTTTGCAGTAAAGATTTTTGCGTTTTCAGAATTTTCAATCTTAAAATTGGTTCTTTCTAATTGCGCATCACTCATTTGAGAAGCTAATGTTCTTTTCCAAATTAAATTATACAATCTAGTTTGATCATATTCAGTATCAATAGAATGCATTTTCATATTTGTAGGTCTAATAGCTTCGTGAGCTTCTTGAGCACCTTTTGCTTTCGACTTAAAAACACGTTGTTTACTATATTCTTTTCCGTAATAATTTGTAATTTCTTCTTCAGCAGCATTTCTTGCATCTACAGATAAGTTCACACTATCTGTTCTCATATAAGTAATTAAACCGGCTTCATACAAACGTTGTGCAACTTGCATTGTCTTGGCAACAGGAAAACCTAATTTCCTTGATGCTTCTTGTTGTAAAGTTGATGTTGTAAATGGTGCTGCTGGAGATTTCTTTGCGGGTTTTTTTGTTAAATCTGCAATAGAAAAATCTGCATTAGCACAAGACTCTAAGAAGCTTTCTGCTGCTTTTTTAGAATCGAAATTTTTAGGAATAGCTGCTTTAAACTTCTTTCCTTCGTTATTAGAAAACTCAGCAACTACTTTATAATGTGTTTCTGAAGTAAACTCCTGAATACTTCTTTCTCTTTCTACTATTAAACGTACAGCAACAGACTGAACTCTACCTGCAGATAAACCTCCTTTTACTTTACGCCATAAAACAGGCGATAATTCATAACCAACAAGTCTATCTAAAACTCTACGTGCTTGTTGTGCATTTACCATATTATAGTCTATATCTCTTGGATTTTCGACTGCTTTTAAAATGGCATTTTTAGTAATCTCATGAAAAACAATACGTTTTGTATTTTCATCTTTAAGTTCTAATTGCTCTTTTAAATGCCAAGCAATTGCTTCTCCCTCTCGATCCTCATCACTTGCTAACCAAACAGTTTCTGCTTTCTTTGCTAAGGTTTTTAATTTCTTAACTACTGGTTTCTTATCGTCGGAAACTATATATTTTGGACTAAAATCGCCATCAACATCAATACCTAATTCTTTGGAAGGTAAATCTGCAATATGTCCATAACTAGACTCTACTTGAAAATCTTTTCCAAGAAATTTCTCAATGGTTTTTGCTTTTGCTGGTGACTCTACTATAACTAAATTCTTTGCCATAAATCTTTTCAATTATCAATATCTTACACCTTATATATATGATGTAATGAGTTTGCAAAAGTAGAACGTTTTTTTTAAAAACAAATTTTTTATTCCATTTTAAGGTGTTTTTAATGGAAAAATACCCGTTAATATTCTGCCAATTTGTCACAATCCTTATATTTTGGTTGTATATTTGCCTTCTATTTTACACGAATAAAGTACACATGGAACCGATTGAAAAAGTAATTGATGAAAGAGTGCAAGGTAAAGCACTTACTACTGAGCATAAAGATGGAAATACTAAAAAGCTTTTTATAGAAAGTTATGGTTGTCAAATGAATATGAACGACAGTGAAATTGTTGCTTCTATTCTTTCTGACCAAGGTTTTAACACCACTCAAATTTTAGAAGAAGCCGATTTAGTTTTGGTAAACACTTGTTCTATTAGAGAAAAAGCCGAAACTACTGTAAGAAAACGTTTGCAAAAATATAATAGAGTAAAAAAAGAGTCTAACAAAAACATGAAAGTTGGTGTTTTAGGCTGTATGGCAGAACGTTTAAAAGAAAAATTTTTAGAAGAAGAAAAGATTGTAGATTTAGTAGTTGGTCCAGATGCTTATAGAGATATTCCAAATCTTTTAGAAGAAATTGACGCAGGTAGAGATGCCGTAAATGTGATACTTTCTAAAGACGAAACTTATGGAGACGTTTCTCCTGTTCGCTTAAACTCTAACGGAGTTTCTGCATTTGTTTCTATTACGCGTGGTTGCGATAATATGTGTACATTTTGCGTAGTTCCATTTACTCGTGGTAGAGAAAGAAGTAGAGATCCAAAGAGTATTATTGAAGAAATAAGATCTATGGTTGATAAAAACTTCAAAGAAATTACACTACTTGGTCAAAACGTAGATTCTTATTTATGGTATGGCGGCGGATTAAAAAAAGATTTTAAAAAAGCCTCTGAATTAGCACAAGAAACAGCTGTAGAATTTGCAGAATTGTTAGATATGTGTGCTACAGAATTCCCAAAAACACGTTTTCGTTTTTCAACTTCTAATCCGCAGGATATGAGTTTAGACGTAATACATGTAATGGCAAAACATAAAAACGTTTGTAAATACCTACACTTACCTGTTCAAAGTGGTTCTAACGCAATGTTAAAAGCCATGAACAGACAACATACACGCGAAGAATACATGGAGTTGGTAGACAATATTTTTAAAATTGTTCCAGAAATGTCACTATCTCAAGATATGATTGTTGGTTTTTGTGGAGAAACAGAACAAGATCATCAAGACACCTTAGAGTTGTTGAGATACGTAAAATACGATTTCGGTTTTATGTTCACCTATTCTGAAAGACCAGGAACTTTAGCTGCCAAAAAAATGGCAGATGATGTACCAGAACCTGTTAAAAAACGTCGTTTACAAGAATTAATCGACTTACAACAAGAACACGCTTTATATAGAACACAACAACATTTAGGAAAGACGGAAGAATTTTTAATTGAAGGAACTTCTAAGAAAGATCCAAACCAATGGAAAGCCAGAAATACCCAAAATACCGTTGCTGTTTTTGAAAAAGGAGACTATAAATTAGGTGATTTTGTAATGGTGAAAATTGAAGATTGCACTTCAGCAACCTTAAAAGGAACTGTTGTTGGATATTCTGATAATAATTAATTTTTAGAAAAGAGAAGCAAGAGACAAGAACAAAGATCACCTCTTTTCTCTCTATTCTTTTTTCTCTATTCTGAAGAAAAAAAATGGAAAACCTACAAGCAATAAAACAACGTTTTGGCATTATCGGTAACGATGTGCAACTTAATCGTGCAATAGAAAAAGCATTACGAGTAGCGCCTACAGATATTTCTGTTTTGGTAACTGGAGAAAGCGGAGTTGGTAAAGAAAATATTCCGAAAATAATACATCAATTATCGCACAGAAAACATGCAAAATATATTGCTGTAAACTGTGGTGCAATTCCTGAAGGAACAATTGATAGTGAACTTTTTGGGCACGAAAAAGGCGCTTTTACAGGCGCAACTGCAACCAGAAAAGGATATTTTGAAGTTGCCGATGGAGGAACTATTTTTTTAGATGAAGTTGGAGAATTACCATTAACAACTCAAGTACGTTTATTACGTGTTTTAGAGAATGGAGAATTTATAAAAGTTGGTTCTTCACAAGTACAAAAAACCAATGTTCGTATTGTTGCAGCTACCAACGTAAATATGCAACAAGCAATAGCAAAAGAAAAATTTAGAGAAGATTTATATTACAGATTAAGCACTATTGAAATTAATTTACCAGCGCTTAGAGAACGTGGTGAAGACATTCATTTGTTATTCAGAAAATTTGCTTCAGATTTTGCTCAGAAATACAGAATGCCAACTATTAGACTGGATGACAATTCAGTAAAAATGCTGTTAAATTACCGTTTTCCAGGAAATATTCGTCAATTAAAAAATATAGCAGAACAAATTTCTGTTGTAGAGGAAAGCAGACAAATAACTGCGGATAAAATGGTGCAATATCTACCAAACAACAACGGTAACTTACCTGCAATTTTTGGAGAAAAAGCAGCAAATGATTTTTCTACAGAACGCGATATTATGTACAAAATTTTGTTTGACATGCGTAACGACATTAATGATTTAAAGAAATTGACTTTAGACTTAATGCAACATGGTAATTCCGAAGAAGTACAAGAAGAAAACAGCCGATTAATTGAACGTATTTACGAAGAAAAACCTGCTCTACAAAATCAAGTAGAGGTTGTACAGTTACCACAAAAATCGGTTGAAAATAATTACGATTTTGCAGAAACCGTAGAAGAAGATGAAAGCTTATCATTACAAGACAAAGAAATTGAAATGATTAGAAAATCGTTAGAAAAAAACAAAAATAAACGTAAATTGGCTGCAAAAGAGCTCGGTATTTCTGAGAGAACTCTGTACAGAAAAATTAAACAATACGATTTGTAATACTTTAATACATGAAAGCAGTAGAAATTTTTAAAATAAGAAAATCTTTTTCTCCAAACAGTTCAGAAACAATTAAAACTGAAGCAGAAGATTTAATCAATGAAAAACACTACAAAGGTTACAGGTTAGTTTCTACATCTTTTACTGTTGAAGGTCGTTATTTTTATGCTTTTATTACCATGAAAAAACCTAACACATATTAATTATGAAATTACGTCAAATTGGCTTTTTAGTTATAGTTGCAATTACAATTGTAGGTTGTGGTGCTTATTCTTTTACAGGAGGAAATACTGGTGATGCAAAAACAATTCAAATAGATTTTTTCCCAAATCAAGCTTCTTTAGTTGAACCAACACTAAGTCAAAAATTTACGAACGATTTACAAGATTTATTTACAAGACAAACCAACTTAACTTTAGGTCCAAATGGCGACTTAGTTCTACAAGGTGAAATTACAGGTTACAGAATAACACCAATGAGTGCAAATGCAGACCAAACTGCATCTCAAAACAGATTAACAGTTACCGTAAATGTAAGATTTACAAACAAATTAGTTGAGAAAGATGATTTTGAAAGAAGTTTTTCTTTCTATTCAGACTACGGAGCACAAGTACAATTAATTGGAGGTGTTTTAGAAACGGCATTAGAAGAAATTATAGAAAGAATTACGCAAGATATTTTTAATGCATCAGTTGCAAAATGGTAACAGTTAGAACTGAAATGGATAAAAATAGATACATACAAATTCTTAACACACCACATTTAATTCAGCAAGAAGAAATAACCGAATTAAAGAAGGTTATTGATGAATTTCCTTATTTTCAAAGTGCAAGATCATTATATTTAAAAGCTTTAAATAACCAAAAAAGTTTTAAATACAATAATGAACTTAAAACCACAGCAGCTTACACTACAGATAGAACCGTATTATTCAATTTTATTACTTCAACTATTTTTACGGAAGAAACCTCAACCAAAGAAGCAACACTTCATCAACAAATAGCGGAAGAAATTCAACAAGAAGAACCGCAAGAAGTTCTAGACATAAAAGAAGAATTATCATTAGGAAAACCTCTCTCTTTTACACAAAACGAATCTCACTCTTTTAATCAATGGTTGCAATTATCTGTTAAAAAACCAATAATTAGAACTTCTGAAAAGCCTAAAACTGAGGATAAAATTTCAATTATAGAAAAATTCATACAAAATAGTCCTAAAATATCAAGAGTAAAAAAAGGTGCTATTTCTGAAGTAAAAGTTCATAAAAATGAGCAACCAACCCTTTTAATGACAGAAACTTTAGCTAAAGTTTATCTTGAACAAAAAAAGTATGGAAACGCTATAAAAGCTTATGAAATTTTAAGTTTGAAATATCCAGAAAAAAGTGGTTTCTTTGCAGACCAAATTAAACGAATACAAATTTTACAAAACTCAAAATAAATGACAACTTACGGTTTAATCTTAATTTTAATCTTAATTGTTGCAATTGCACTAATCTTAATAGTAATGGTTCAAAACCCAAAAGGTGGCGGATTATCTTCTTCTTTTGGTGGTGGCGGTTCTCAATCTTTAGGAGGTGTTCAAAACACAAACAAATTTTTAGACAACACAACATGGACATTAGCAATTGCTATGTTTGCTTTAATTTTATTAGCAAACTTTGCTATTCCTAGAGGAAATGGAAGTGATACACATCAATTAGATAATACTTTAGACGGAATAGAAGCTACTACTCCAGTTGAAGCTCCAGCAAATACTGGAAACGACAGTATTCAGTAGTTTACTAAATAACACTATTAAAAATGCCAACGAAAATGACACGTTGGCATTTTTTTTTACAACTATTTTAAGCAAAAAACTATTAGCTCGTAAATTTGTCAGTTGAATTCAATTGGCATAATTTCTGACTACTTATAAAACATAAAAAGTAATTAATTAATCAAAATTTATAAAAATGGGATTAAATATAAAACCTTTAGCAGACAGAGTTCTTGTAGAACCAGCTCCTGCAGAAACAAAAACAGCATCTGGATTAATTATTCCAGATAACGCAAAAGAAAAGCCTCAAAAAGGTACAGTTGTAGCTATTGGAAATGGAACAAAAGACGAACCTTTAACTGTAAAAGTTGGTGATACTGTGTTATATGGTAAATATGGCGGAACAGAATTAAAACTAGAAGGAAAAGATTATTTAATGATGCGTGAAAGCGATATCATGGCAATTGTATAAAAGTAGCATTCAATTTTTAGTTGCAGTATTCAGTCGCAACAATTAAACGAATAAACATTTAAACGAATAAAAACTTAAAGAAAATGGCAAAAGATATAAAATTTGATATTGAAGCAAGAGACGGTTTAAAACGTGGAGTTGATGCTTTAGCAAACGCAGTAAAAGTAACTTTAGGACCAAAAGGAAGAAACGTAATTATTTCTAAATCTTTTGGAGCTCCAACGGTAACAAAAGATGGTGTTTCTGTAGCAAAAGAAGTTGAGTTAGAAGACGAATTAGAAAACATGGGAGCGCAAATGGTTAAAGAAGTTGCTTCTAAAACTAACGATTTAGCTGGAGACGGAACAACTACTGCAACTGTACTTGCACAAGCAATTGTAAAAGAAGGTTTAAAAAACGTAGCCGCTGGTGCAAATCCAATGGATTTAAAACGTGGAATTGATAAAGCTGTAACTGCAATTGTTACTGATTTAGAAAAACAAGCTAAAAAAGTAGGTAATTCTTCAGATAAAATTCAACAAGTAGCCTCAATTTCTGCAAATAACGATTCTGTTATTGGAGATTTAATTGCAACTGCTTTTGGCAAAGTTGGTAAAGAAGGAGTTATAACTGTAGAAGAAGCTAAAGGAACAGATACATATGTAGATGTTGTAGAAGGTATGCAATTCGATAGAGGTTATTTATCTCCATACTTTGTTACGGATGCAGACAAAATGATTGCAGATTTAGACAATCCTTATGTGTTATTATTCGACAAAAAGATTTCTAACTTACAAGAAATTCTTCCAATATTAGAACCAGTTTCTCAATCAGGAAGACCTTTATTAATTATTGCTGAAGATGTAGACGGACAAGCATTAGCTACTTTAGTTGTAAATAAATTAAGAGGTGGATTAAAAATTGCTGCTGTAAAAGCTCCAGGTTTTGGAGACAGAAGAAAAGCAATGTTAGAAGATATCGCAATCTTAACTGGAGGAACCGTTATTTCTGAAGAAAGAGGATTTTCATTAGAAAACGCAACTTTAGACTTATTAGGAACTGCAGAATCAATAACAGTAGACAAAGACAATACAACAATTGTAAATGGTGCTGGAAACGCAACTGCAATTAAAGCGAGAGTTAATCAAATTAAATCTCAAATAGAAACTACAACGTCTGATTACGATAAAGAAAAACTACAAGAACGTTTAGCTAAATTAGCTGGTGGTGTTGCTGTTTTATATGTTGGTGCTGCTTCTGAAGTAGAAATGAAAGAAAAGAAAGACAGAGTAGACGATGCTTTACACGCTACAAGAGCCGCAGTAGAAGAAGGAATTGTTGCTGGTGGTGGTGTTGCTTTAGTTAGAGCAAAAACTGTTTTAACTAAAATAACAACTGATAATTTAGACGAAACTACAGGTGTACAAATTGTAAACAAAGCAATTGAAGCTCCTTTAAGAACTATAGTAGAAAATGCTGGTGGTGAAGGATCTGTAGTTATAAATAAAGTATTAGAAGGAAAAAAAGACTTTGGTTATGATGCAAAATCAGAAACGTATGTAAATATGTTAGATGCAGGAATTATCGATCCTAAAAAAGTAACACGTGTTGCTTTAGAAAACGCAGCTTCTGTTGCAGGAATGATTCTAACAACCGAATGTGCTTTAATAGACATTAAAGAAGATAATCCTGGTGGAGGAATGCCTCCAATGGGTGGCGGAATGCCAGGAATGATGTAATCGTTTATTACAACACTCTATAAATTTAAAAAATCCGTTCTTTGCTGAACGGATTTTTTTATTATAAACCAATTAATAAAAGACTTAAATAAAATCTCAATGATAAACTGGTAAAAATTTAATTCTACTATTTACAACTAACTTAAAATCTTATTTATTAGTTCTTGTTTTGCTTTTTCATCATCACCAAACAACCATTGCAGCACATTGTCTTCCCAAATTTGACCTTTTTCAGTTTCTGTAATAATTTTCTGATCAATTGCTAAATCTAAAATTTTTCCAGGATACGAAGATTGCCTATCACTTTCCATTTCTCCTAAAGGATACGGATCATCTAAGCCCATTAAAACTTGACTTGTTCCTTGCCTTTTAAACATTAATTTCAACGAATCCGTGTCGTGAACTAACGTATCGAAAAAGATGTTTTTATGACCAACTGCTTTTCTTGGATGTGTTTTCCCTTCAAATAAATCTGGTCTTCCATCAAAACCTTGAATACGTCTTCCTAAATTCATTTGTGCCAATTGGCCTCCGTGTGCAAAACATGTTCTGATATTCGGAAAGCGTTCTTGCATTCCGTTTAAGGTATAAAAATGATACGCATCGCCACATTGTGCCAACATCCAAATTAGGTGAAAACGCCAATTTGTGTTTTCTAGTTTTATCATTTTATCTCCATCATACGGATGAATCTCAATTGCTAGTTTGTATTTATCTGCTAATTCAAAAATTCGATCGTTTTCTTCGTCAAAAACACAACGCCATTGCCCTATTGAATCCATAAAATGCGTTGGCAAACAAAGAACTTTTAAACCTAATTCTTCCACACAACGTTTCATTTCATCTAATGCTCCGTAAATAAAACCTGGATGCACAACAAAACCACAGGTAAACTTAGATGGATTATCATGCTCTACTTTTGCATTAAAATCGTTTTGAAAACGTAATGCCTTTTTCATTTCCTCTAAACGTAATCCATTTCCATATAATTGAGATAGATTTAAAACTACTGCGTGATCTATTTTGTTTTTCTCCATCCACAATAATTTCTCATCTAAGAAAAAACTTGAATCGGTTACTGGACGTCTCCATCCCTTTTGCAACATATGTTTACGCTCATCATCTACCCAAAAAATTTCCTTTTCCTTCATAAAATCAGGAATTTGCTCTGGATAAGGCAATAAATGTGAATGTCCGTTTATTCGTAGTTTACGCTTCATTTATTTAATTTTCTTTGGTGATTGCATTACGGTTCCACAATTAGAACAGGTGCATTTCTTTTTATCTGAATAATATTTATCGAAAATAATTGGCATATCGGTTTCTATGTTATCCAATGCAAATTCTTCTCTGTATAATGGATTTCCACAGTTTTCGCAATACCATTCTAACGCGTCCAACATTCCTTCCGAACGTGGATATTCTATAACTAAACCAACAGTATTTTCTTTTCTTTGTGGAGAGTGTGGTACTTTTCCTGGCAGTAAATAAATATCACCTTCATTAATTTCTACGTCAATCATTTCTCCTTTATCGTCTATGATTTTTAAAATCATATCGCCTTCTACTTGATAGAAAAACTCTGGAGTTTCATTATAATGATAATCTTTTCTGTTATTTGGCCCACCAACAACCATAACAATATACTCGCCATTATCCCAAACTTGTTTGTTACCAACGGGTGGTTTTAATAAATGACGATGTTCATCAATCCACTTTTTAAAATTTAAAGGTTGTACTAAATTCATTTTATAGATTTTTAAATTATTGGATATTTTGATTGTTAGACTTTAAAATTACTGATTTTTTATGTCTTTATAATTTATCACTTCGTTTCTTTTAACTCACAAACCTCCACAAACAAGTTTAGCCCTGATAGAGCGGCATGTTTGAGCTCGTTGAGGAACGAAACAGCGAGTAGCGAAAGCAGGAAATAGCTTCTTATAACAATTTGGGCGTTACCTAAAGGTCGGGCTTTTATCTATATCTTTTTTTTGAAAAAAGAAAAAAGGATGTCGTTTCAATCCCTAACGCGGGGCTTCGTTATACATTTATAAAGATTTTGTTCTTCCGCCATCTACAGGAAGGTTAATTCCGTTGATATAACTTGCCTGTTCGCTTGCCAAAAAAGTAACAGCTGCAGCAGTTTCCTCTGGTTTTGCAAAACGTGCAGCCGGAACATAACTTTTTAAAAGTTGCTCCATTTCTGCTTCGGTTGTGTTTGCTTTCTCTGATTTTATCTTAATAATTTGGTCTAAACGCGCCGTATTTGTAAAACCTGGCAGCACATTATTTACCGTAATTTGAAACCCACCAAGTTCTGTTGCCAAGGTTTTTGCCCAATTACCAACCGCATTTCTAATAGTATTTGAAACACCTAAACCCGGAATTGGCTCTTTTACAGATGTAGAAATTACATTAATAATTCTACCAAATTTCTCAGATTTCATAAACGGAACCACTGCTTGCGTTAAAATTTGATTGCAAACAATATGCATTTGAAACGCATTTATTAAATCGGTTGGAGTTGCTGTTAGTAACTCTCCTCCTTTTGGTCCTCCAGTATTATTTATTAAAATATGAAACTTTAAATCGGTAGTTTCTAATACTTTTTTTAGTTCTTCTGGTTTAGAAAAGTCTGCAACCAAATAACCATGGCATTGGTTATCTTTTGGTAATTCTGCTAGAACTTCTTTAAGTTTTTCTTCGTTTCTTGCTACTAAAGTTACGTTAGCTCCTTCGTTTGCTAAAGCCATTGCTGTGGCTTTTCCAATTCCTTGAGTGCTTCCACAAACTAATGCGTTTTTGTTTTTTATGTTTAAATTCATGTTTTATAGATGAAAGAAAAAAGAAGTTAGAAGTAAGACTTTCTCATCTCTCTTCTTGACTCTTTTCTCCAGATTCTTATTTATTTTCTAACACCATTTCTTTAATCTTCACTGCTTTTTCAAAGTGATCTAATTTATGTGTATCAATCCACCAAGTTGCTGCTTCCATTAACAACTTTGGATTGTCATTTTTATTTTTGAAAAATGCGTAAAAAGACAAACCTACGTTTGTTCCTTTTTTTTCAATTTTATCATCACAAACTTGAATGATTTTTTCTTTTAATTCTTTATTCATAACTAATACAAATATTTTTAGGTTCAGTAAAAAAACGCAAAGCTTCAAAACCTCCTTCACGTCCTACTCCGCTTTCTTTTTGCCCTCCAAAAGGCGTTCTTAAATCTCTCATTAGCCATGTATTAACCCAAACAATTCCACTATGTAATTGTTTAGAAAACTGCATGGTTCTATTTAAGTTATTTGTCCATAAAGTAGCTGATAATCCGTATTTTACATCGTTTGCTAATTGCAAAGCTTCATCATCTGTCTTAAAAGGGATAATAGTTACAACTGGACCAAAAATTTCTTCTTGATTCAATCTACATTGATTGCTTTCAACTTCTATAATTGTTGGTTGTAAATAGTAGCCGTTCTCGCTTCCATTTACGGCAACTTTTTTACCTCCAAAAAGTATTTTCCCACCTTCTTGTTCGGCAATATCTATGTAACTTTTTACTTTTTCTAAATGTTGTTTGGATACTAATGCACCAATATTTGTATCAGTTTCTGATGGATTTCCAACTTTCAATTCAGATACTTTCTGAACAAAATCTTTTTTGAATTGCTCATATATTTTTTCTTCTACAAAAATTCTACTTCCACATAAACAAATCTGACCTTGGTTTGCAAATGAAGAACGAACCGTAGTTTCTAACATTTTATTGTAATCGCAATCTGCAAAAATTATATTCGGATTTTTACCGCCTAATTCTAAAGACAGTTTCTTAAACATTGGAGCAGCAACTCGCGCAATGTGTGCGCCTGTTGTTGTTCCGCCTGTAAAGGAAATTGCTTTAATATTTTTATGCTCAACAATGGCTTGACCTGTTGTTTGTCCTAATCCGTGAACAATATTTAAAACGCCTTTTGGGAGGCCAGCCTCTTTTGTTATTTCTGAAAGTAGATATGCTGTAGCAGGAGTCACTTCGCTTGGTTTTGCGATAACGCAATTTCCTGCAGCGATTGCTGGTGCAATTTTCCAAGTGAATAAATACAATGGTAAATTCCACGGAGAAATACAACCAACAACGCCAATTGGTTGGCGTAAGGTAAAATTAACGGCATTTAACCCAACACTTTCATGAGCTTCTGAAGAAAACTGTGTAATTGCATTTGCAAAAAACTGAAAGTTTGCTGCTGCTCTTGGAATGTCTATTGCAGTTGCTAAACTAACTGGTTTCCCGTTATCTTTAGATTCTACTTCTGCTAAAAAAGTTAATTTCTCTTTTATTAAATCCGCTATTTTAGACAAGATTTTACTTCTTGTTGCCAATGTTGTATTAGACCAACTTGGAAATGCTTTTTCTGCCGCTTCAACAGCTTTTTCTACATCTTCTTTTGTAGAATCTGGAATTTGCCCATACACTTCTCCAATTGATGGATTATAGTTATCAATATAATTACCCGAAATTGGATTTACAAATTCTCCGTTTATGTAGTTTTGGATTTTCATTATTGCTTCTTATAAGCCGTTACCTTAATTTCTACAACCAAATCTGGATGCGGTAATTGATGCACGGCAACTGTGGTTCTTGTTGGTCCTGTTTCTTTGTCAAAAAACTCTGCGTAGGCTTTATTATATCCTGCAAAATCATTCATATTTACTAAAAACGAAGAAACATCTACTACATCTTCTATAGATGCTCCAACAGTTTGTAACGTTTTATCTATGTTTTTTAAAACTTCTCTTGTTTGGGTTTCAGCATTTAAACGCTTTGTTCCCATTTCATCAATAATATCAACGCCTGCAATGGTGTTGTCTGCTCTACGTGAACTGGTTCCTGATACAAAAATAAAATCGCCCACAACTTTAACATGTGGATATGCGCCTCTTGGTGTTACTTTTTTTTCTGACATATTATTTTGCTAATTCTAACAGTTTTAATGTGGTTCTTAAATTTCTTGTTGTTGCTATAACTTTGAGTTTCTTCTCAATACTATTATTGGTCAGTTTTGTTTTACCAAAACCAGATGGACAATTTAAATACACAACATCATTGTCAACTTTATATTTGTCTTCTCCAATATTTTTAATCTCAATAATTGTTTCTTCTGGCACTTTATTTAAAAACGAAAAAGCAACTATTTTTTCATTTTTTGTTGAAAAATGATAGCTCTCAATTACTTTTTCCCATTCCGGAATTGTTCTTATAATTACAGGAACATCATAACCGAATTTATCTAAAATTCCGTTTTCTATTATTTTACAGATTTCTGATTTTAGTTTTTCTGACTCTAAAATAATATTCCCGCTTTGAATGTATGTTTGAACATTTTTAAAACCTAAATCGTTTAATAAATTACGAAGTTCTGCCATTGGAAGTTTGTTTTTCCCTGACACATTTATTCCACGTAATAAAACAATGTACTTTTTCATTTTTAACTTAAATATTCTATTAGTTTCAATTTATAACTGTCTTTTATAAAAAGATTTAGCCCTGATTGAAACGGCATCCTTTTTTATTTTTCATAAAAAAGATATAGTGAAAAGCAGGAAATAGCTTCAAAAAAAAACTATAATCCTGCTATTTTATTTGCTTCTAAAATTTCATTTGTTTCAACTTTCACTTTTTCTAAAATGACTTTTAATTCATCTTTTGTCATGTTCAAATGCGTGTGAACTTCATCACCTGCAATTAAATTCAGTAACGCTTTGTCTTGCGCTCTTCCTCGCTTCATTGCTTCATTGTAACCAATTTCATCATTAAAAGTTACCTTTGAGTATTTAGAAAAATACTTTGTTGGAAAGGTTTTCTCTAAATCCATTTCTATCTTTCTTTTTTCTTTAAACAACGGATTTGCGACATGACCTTTCATCTCATGGAAATTATCTAATGCCAAATCTGCAATTGCATCTGTGTTTTCTTTCCTAGCTTTTTCATACGTTTTGAAAACGGTTTCCCAATTGCCTAATTCTTGATTTAAAATTTCGTCAAAAACGGTAACATCTTCAAAGGAAGCATTCATTCCTTGTCCGTAAAACGGAACAATTGCGTGTGCTGCATCGCCCAATAAAATGGTGTTATTTTTATAAGACCAAGGCGAACATTTTACGGTTCCTAACGCACCTGTTGGGTTGTTTAAAAACTCTTCTTTTATATTCGGAATTATTGCCAACGCATCTGGAAATTCATTTTCAAAAAATGCTGTTATTTTTTCTTCGGAAGTTAAATTATTGAAATTATATTCGCCTTCATCATAACTTAAAAATAAGGTTACTGTGAAGCTTCCGTCCATATTTGGTAATGCAATTAGCATATAATCGCCACGAGGCCAAATGTGTAAATGTCCATCGCTTATTTGATGTTTTCCATTTTTATCCGCTGGAATTTCTAGCTCTTTATAACCGTGTGTTAAGTAATTTTGCGAATAACTAAACAAGAATTTCTTTTCTAAATAATAGCTCTTTCTTAAAATAGAACCTGCTCCATCGGTTCCAAAAATAACATCTGCATCAATAGAAAATGTTTCTTTAGTTTTGTAGTCTTTAAAATGAGCGATTGTATTTTCTATAGCTACCGAAGTACATTTTTTATTAAAATGAATGTTTACATTTTCATGTTTTTCTGCTTCAGTTAATAGAATTCCGTTTAAATCGCCACGAGAAATTGAATTTATATATTCATTTTCTCTTCCTGAATAATTAGAGGCAAACGTATTTCCTTCTTTGTCGTGCATTAAACGACCGTACATTGGTATACAAATTTCTCTTGCCTTCTCTTCTACTCCACATAAACGTAATGCTTTAAATCCGCGATCTGACAATGCTAAATTGATTGATCTTCCTGCAGAAATATCTGTAGTTCTTA
The DNA here is from genome assembly GCF_022478115.1 of Tenacibaculum aquimarinum. Taxonomy (GTDB): domain Bacteria; phylum Bacteroidota; class Bacteroidia; order Flavobacteriales; family Flavobacteriaceae; genus Polaribacter; species Polaribacter aquimarinum_A. The sequence continues at coordinate 44,810 of NZ_JAKGSC010000001.1, forward strand.
AATCTGGTCTACTTTCATACACCTCAACTTTGTAACCTCTTTGTGCTAATCTTAAAGCCAATAAACTTCCGCATAAACCAGCTCCTATTATTAGTATGTTATCTTGTTTTGTCATTTATTTTTTCTTTATTCTTACATTCATTTTGTTTTGATACAAAACGAACCAAAAAATCATATTGAATTGAGGAAATTCCTTCGTTCATTATTTTACAAAAGCGTTTGTAAAATTGAAACCATTCTATAAACATCTTCAAAAGAATTATACATTGGCGTTGGCGCACAACGAATAACATCTGGTTCTCGCCAATCTGTAATAATATTGTTTTCTGTTAGTTTTTTATGTAAACTTTTATCAGCGTTTTTAACTTGAATTGATAACTGACAACCGCGTTCTTTTGGATTACTTGGCGTTATAATTTTAATGTCATGCGAACCAATTTCATTTATTAAAAACTCAAAATACCCTGTTAGTTTTTCTGATTTTTCTCGCAACGCAACCATACCAACCTCTGCAAACATATCTAAAGATGCTTTAATTGCCGCCATAGATAATATTGGTGGATTACTTAATTGCCAACCTTCTGCTCCGTCCATTACATCAAATGGTTGACGCATATTAAAACGTGTATCTTTATTATGATTCCACCAACCTGCAAAACGTGGTAAATCTTTATTTTTTGAATGTTTTTCGTGAACAAATAATCCGCCTAAACTTCCTGGTCCAGAATTTAAGTATTTGTAAGTACACCAAGCTGCAAAATCTACTCCTGAATTGTGTAAATCTGGCGAAATGTTTCCTGCTCCGTGTGCTAAATCGATTCCGACGACACAATCTTTAAAATGACCAATTTCTGCAATTCGTTTTAAATCTAAATATTGACCCGTATAATAATTTACGCCTCCGATTAGTAATAAAGCAATTTCATCTCCTTGTTCAGAAACAATGGTTTCTAAATCTTCAATATTTAGTAATTCTTCCCCTTTTCTTGGTTTCCATTCAATAACATCTTCTTCAGAAAAGCCGTGAAATTTTAATTGTGACTGTACCGCATATCTATCCGAAGGAAAAGCATCTGATTCAATTACAATTTTATATTTTGTTTTTGTTGGCCTGTAAAACGACACCATTAGCAAATGAAGATTGGTTGTAAGCGTATTCATAACCACAACTTCAATTGGTTTAGCACCTACAATTTTTGCCATATTTTCAGTAAGAAACTCATGATAAGGCATCCAAGGATTTTTGGCTTCGAAATGACCTTCTACTCCGTAATTTGCCCAATCATCTAATTCTTGTTGAATATATTCTTTGGTTGATTTTGGCTGTAAACCAAGAGAATTCCCTGTAAAGTAAAGCCAATTATTTCCGTTTTTGTCTTTCGGAATATGAAATCGATTTCGTAAATAAGAAAGTGTATCTTCTTTATCTTGCTGTTGCGCGTACGCTAAAGTGTTTTGGTAGTTCATTAAATAAAAAAATGATTGTCTTCAAATATAAAACAATCATTTTTTAGATAATAATATTTACTATAGATTTTAATACAATACTCTAAACTTAATAGTTCCTTCTATTTTTCTTAATTCGTCTAAAACTTCTGTATTATATTCTTTATCTAGATCTGTAATTACATAACCAACTTTAGGATCTGTAGACAAATACTGACCTGTTATGTTTAAGTTATATTCTGCCAAAACCTTATTAATTTTAGCCATTACGCCTGGAACATTTTTATGAATATGTAAAAAACGATGCGCATTAGTTTGTCTAGGCAATCTAATATTTGGGAAATTTACTGCATCTACAGTATTACCAGAATTTATATATGCCATAATTTTACCAGGAACAAAATCTGCAATATCTCTTTGTGCTTCTTCTGTACTTCCACCAACGTGTGGTGTTAAAATTACGTTTGGCAATCCTTTTAATTCTGTGAAAAAATCACCGTTCTTTCTTGGCTCTTCTGGATACACATCTACTGCAGTTCCAGCAATTTTACCTGATTTTAAAGCTGCTACTAAAGCAGGAATATCTACCACAAAACCACGAGAAAGGTTTACTAAATGTGCACCATCTTTCATCTGAGAAATCTCTTTTTCTCCAAAGAAATTTTTATTTGCAGCATTATCATCAACATGTAAAGTAACAACATCTGAAAGTGCTAATAAATCTGACAATTCATCTACTTTAGTTGCGTTTCCTAATGCTAATTTATCTTCAACATCATAATAATAAACATCCATTCCAAGAGCTTCTGCTAAAATAGAAAGTTGTTTTCCAATGTTTCCATAACCGACAATTCCTAATTTTTTACCACGAACTTCCCTAGAACCTTCTGCTGTTTTATTCCATTGACCATTGTGAATTTCTGTGCTTCGTTGAAAAACAGAACGCATTAACATAATAATTTCCCCAATTGCCAACTCTACAACTGAACGTGTATTACTATAGGGTGCGTTAAAAACTACAATTCCGTTTTCTTTACACGCTTCTAGATCAATTTGCTTTGTACCAATACAAAACGCACTTACAACCATTAATTTTTCAGCAGCATCAACAACTTTTTGAGTTACATGCGTTTTAGATCGAATACCTAAAACGTGTACGTCTTTTATTTTTTCAATTAATTCGTCTTCAGACAAACTTTTTGAAACTGTTTCTACTGTAAAACCATCTTTAGACAACTTCTTAAAAGCATCTGAATGTACGTTTTCTAACAATAAAATTTTAATTCTGTTCTTTGGGTATGAGATATTTCTTGGCAAATCGTTTATGTATAAAAATTCGTCTAAACTTGGTGTAATATGGTCTGCATTTGCAACCGTTTTTTCTCTTGACACATTTTCTGTATATGCAAAAAAAGTATCTGCAATTCCTGCTACCTTAGTAACAGCATCACTGTAACCGTCTCCAATTACTTGAATTTCCCCCACTAAATCTAGATTTTGTAAACACTCTATTTTTCCATTGTGTTTAGAAAGTGAGTTCTCTGCATCAAAACCTACAATTAAATCGTTTTCATCAAACTCAAAAGTATTGGCAAAAACTCTTTCTGAAGGAATATTATATTCCGCAACAATTGGATCTATAAATTCTTTAAATCCTGCTGAAATTACATAAATATCATCAGAATATTGTTCAAAAAATTCTTTATTTCTTTCTATTGAAGGTGAAACATATTTTTTTAATTCTTCAATTAAAACAGATAAATCTGATTTTTTAGCTTTTAGTAACTGAATTCTTTGTTTTAATGACTCAGGAAAAGAAATATCACCATCAATTCCTTTATTGGTAATATTTACAATCTCTTCTAAAACTTCTTCTCTATTAGGATTATTAGCCTGTGTAATTTCACACAATACATCTAGAGCTTCTACACTTGTTAATGTGCTGTCAAAATCGAAAACATAATTTCTTTTCACGTTACTTATTTCTTGAATTAAACACCTAATGTACAACCCTTTTTTAAAATAATTTTAAGACAAATACCTCATTTTATTCATTTTTTCTGAATATGCACTAAAGCGAAATATTCACTATCATTTTCTTAAAAAATGGCTTGCATTTTATCAAATCCTAAAAGTAATAACCACCAAAAAACAGGAACTGCTTCTACCCAAACTGCACTATAATATTTAGATTGCTTTACTGAGGCTCTCATCAATAGAAATAACACTAAAAAAAAGACTATTAAAAAGACTGACCTAAAACTTGAATTTGGAGTTATTAAAAATTCTAAAAACAAACAAAAAGCCAACAAAACAAAACCTACCTTTTTAGTTTTCTCTACACCTATTTTCTGTGGAAGGGTTTGTAAGGAAATTGCATCAAATTGCAAATCTCGAATATCGAAAGGCAAAATTAAAACCACCACAAATAAAAAACGTTGAAGCGCAGTTAAAAAAACAGTTAAGTCAACTATTTTTTCCGCATTATAAACTGGTAATAAAACTGTAAAACCTGACCAAACTAGTGCAACTACAATAATTTTTAAATGACTTATGTTTCGTAAATTCTTTTGAAATCCACTTAAAAAAGGAACCGCATACAAAAGTGTTAATAGTACTAAAGGTGATAAAAACAACAATGTTTTTAATGATAATTGCCATGCATAAAAGCACATCAACAAAAAACAAATAAGCGAGAAAACCTGTATTATTTTTAAGTTTTTGGTTAAACTTCTGTGATGCAGTTTTGCTACACCGGCATATTTTACAAAGTTATAACCTGTAATTGTTCCGAAGAAAGCAAAAAAACTTAATGAATTACTATAAGGTAAATCAAAATACAACTCAGTAATTCTAACTAAAGAAAAAACTGCTAATGCAACATGAATACTTGAATTTATATAAAAATTTAATATTTTTTTAAAGAACAACATTTCACAAAAATACTTAATTGTTTATAACCTCAAAAAAAGGTTGATAAATATCTAATTTGCCAATCTAAAATTCTTTGATTTTGGTTATTTTTACACACGGAAAAACATATAGCCTAATGAACACAACTTCATTTCAATTAAGACATATTGGACCTCGTAAAAAAGACCAATCTAAAATGCTCGAAACTATTGGTGTAAATTCTTTAGACCAATTAATATTCGAAACAATTCCTGATGATATTCGCCTAAAAAGTGAATTAAATTTAGCGCCAGAAATGAGTGAATATGAATATTTAAATCATATTAACGAATTGGGAGCTAAAAACAAGGTTTTTAAATCTTACATCGGTTTAGGATATCACGAAGCAATTGTGCCAAGTGTAATTCAACGAAACATCTTAGAAAATCCAGGTTGGTACACAGCGTACACGCCTTACCAAGCTGAGATTGCACAAGGTCGTTTAGAAGCCTTATTAAATTACCAAACTATGGTTTGCGATTTAACAGGTATGGAACTTGCAAACGCATCTTTACTAGACGAAGGAACTGCCGCAGCAGAAGCAATGGCTTTATTATTTGATGTTCGTGAACGTACACAAAAGAAAGCAAATGTGAATAAATTCTTTATTTCTTCAGCAATTTTACCACAGACTTTATCGGTTTTACAAACACGTGCAACTCCAATCGGAATTGAATTAGTTATTGGAAATCACGAAGATTTTGATTTTTCTACGGATTTTTTCGGAGCAATTGTTCAATATCCTGGAAAACATGGTCAAGTTTATGATTATACAGATTTTGTTACAAAATGTAATAACAATAATATAAAAGTAGCAGTAGCAGCTGATATTTTATCATTAGTAAAGTTAAAAGCTCCTGGAGAATTTGGTGCAGATGTAGTAGTTGGAACAACACAACGTTTTGGAATTCCTTTAGGTTACGGAGGTCCTCACGCAGGTTACTTTGCTACCAAAGAAAAATACAAAAGAAGTATTCCTGGAAGAATTATTGGTGTTACAAAAGATGTTGATGGCGGCCGAGCAATGCGTATGGCGTTACAAACACGAGAACAACATATTAAAAGAGAAAAAGCCACTTCTAACATTTGTACTGCACAAGTTTTATTAGCAGTTATGGCAGGAATGTATGCTGTGTATCACGGTAAAGACGGCTTACAATTTATTGCTGATAAAGTTCATAGCGCAACAAATACGTTAGCTAACTCTTTAACAAATTTAGGTTTTACTCAAAAAAATAGTTCATTCTTCGATACTATTTTAGTTGAAGTTGAAGCAAATATTTTAAAACCAATCGCAGAAGCAAACAATATTAACTTTAACTACGTTGATAACAATCTTGTTTCTATTTCAATAAATGAAACAGTTAGTTTAAAAGAATTAAATGCTATTGTTAATTGTTTTGAACAAGCATTTAATCTTAAAAAAGCAGAAATTACTGAATTCACTTCTGAAGAAAAAATTATAGATGCTGCAAAAAGGAACACTTCTTTTTTAGAGAATAAAATATTTAACACGTATCAATCGGAAACAGATATGATGCGTTATATTAAAAAATTAGAACGTAAAGATTTAGCCTTAAATCACTCAATGATTTCTTTAGGTTCTTGTACAATGAAGTTGAATGCAGCTTCAGAAATGTTACCTTTAAGTAATCCTAATTGGGGAAATATTCATCCTTTTGTTCCTTTAAATCAAGCTGAAGGATATCAAACAGTTTTAAAAAATCTTGAAGAACAGTTAAATGTTATTACTGGTTTTGCTGGAACTTCTTTACAGCCAAATTCTGGTGCACAAGGAGAATTTGCTGGTTTAATGACAATTAGAGCATATCATCAATCTAATAATGATTCACACAGAAATATTTGTTTAATTCCAGCTTCTGCTCACGGAACAAATCCTGCGTCAGCAGTAATGGCCGGAATGAAAGTGGTGGTTACAAAAACAGATGAACGCGGAAATATTGATGTTGAAGATTTACGCGCAAAAGCCGAATTACACAAAGACAATTTAGCTGCATTAATGGTTACATATCCTTCTACTCACGGAGTTTATGAGAAAGCTATTATGGAAGTTACCAAAATTATTCATGATAACGGCGGACAAGTTTATATGGACGGTGCAAATATGAATGCCCAAGTTGGATTGACAAATCCTGCAACAATTGGCGCAGACGTTTGTCACTTAAACCTACATAAAACATTTGCTATTCCACATGGTGGTGGTGGACCTGGAGTTGGACCAATTTGTGTTGCTCCACAATTAGTTCCATTTTTACCGACAAATCCTGTTGTTGCAACTGGTGGTGAAAATGCTATAACAGCAATTTCTGCAGCGCCTTGGGGTTCTGCTTTAGCTTGTTTAATTTCTTACGGATATATTACAATGTTAGGCTCAAATGGATTAACAAACTCAACCAAAAATGCCATATTAAATGCCAACTATATTAAAGAACGTTTAAACGGGCATTACGAAACTTTGTATACGGGTGAAATGAATCGTGCTGCACACGAAATGATTTTAGATTGCCGTGCTTTTAAAGAAAAAGGAATTGAAGTTGTTGATATAGCAAAACGTTTAATGGATTTCGGTTTTCATGCTCCAACTGTTTCTTTTCCAGTAGCAGGAACTATAATGATAGAACCAACAGAAAGTGAAAGTGTTGAAGAATTAGATAGATTTTGTGATGCAATGATTGCGATTAGAAAGGAAATTTCTGAAGCTGAAAAAGACAATGTGAATAATCCACTTAAAAATGCACCACACACACAAGCAATGCTAACATCGGATGAATGGTCTTTACCATACTCAAGAAAACAAGCGGCATTTCCATTAGAATATATTGCTGATAATAAATTTTGGCCTTCTGTACGTAGAGTTGATGATGCTTTTGGAGATAGAAATTTAATGTGTTCTTGTAATCCTATTGAAGATTATATGGAAGCATAAAACAATAAATATTGATAATTCACCAAAAACCCAACAAAATTTTTGTTGGGTTTTATTTTTTAAAACAGTTATCTATAAACCTCTTCTAAGCTTTCAATCTTACCATTTTCTACAGATCTTCTGAAAATTTCTGTTGCTTTAACATCTGCTATAGATTTTTTACCCATTGCCGCAACCAATTCTTTTGTTGCCAAAATGGTTTTTTCATGATAATTTTTTACACGAACATTCTTATCACCTACAACCAACGCTTTTACCAAATCGTCATCTTGGGTTGCAACACCTACTGGACACGTATCTAAATTACACTCTCTGGCTTGTATACAACCTAAACTTAACATAAAACTACGCGCCATTCCTATTGCATCAGCACCAAGTGCAAAATATTTTACAATATCGAAAGCATCAATGGCTTTACCACTAGCAATAATTTTAATTTGATGTCTAAGATTATACTTTTCTAATGTTTTATTTACAAAAGATAATCCGTCTAACAGTGGCGTTCCAACATAATTAGAAAACTCTAATGGCGCAGAACCTGTACCTCCTTCTCCTCCATCAACAGCTATAAAATCAGGATAATTATTAGCTTCAGAAAATGCTTTAATCATCTCTTCAATCTCTTCATTGTTACCAACACAAAACTTAACTCCAACAGGCTTTCCTTCGGATAAATCTCTTACTTTTTGCAAGAAAACAATCATTTCTTCAAAATTAGAAAAAGCCGAATGTCCTGGAGGAGAATCTACCTGTGTAAATGGAACAACACCTCTAATTTGTGCAATTTCTTCAGTGTTCTTTTTTGCAGGAAGAATTCCTCCATGTCCTGGTTTCGCTCCTTGAGAAAACTTAATTTCAATCATTTTTACTTCTGGACGGATTGCATTTTTCCTAAACGCTTCATCATCAAACAAACGCTTACCATTAATATCGTGTTTTCCTGCACCAAAATAACCTGTTCCTACTTGAAAAATTAAATCGCCACCTTGTAAATGGTATGGTGAAATTCCTCCTTCTCCAGTATTATGAGCAAATCCTGCCATTTTTGCTCCTTGATTTAAAGCCTTAATAGCATTTTTACTTAAGGAACCAAAAGACATTGCCGAAATATTAATAATAGAAGCATCATACTTTTGAGAACATTTATCGGAACCTATTAATACTCTTTCTCCAGTAACTTTATGATGATCTGTTGGGAATAAAGAATGTTTTACAAACTCATACCCTTTTGCATACACGTTATGCTGTGTTCCAAAGGGAATTGTATCTTTTTGCAGTTTTGCTCGTTGGTAAACAATAGATCTTTTTTCTCTGTTTATTGGCGTTCCATTTAAATTATCTTCAATAAAATATTGTTGAATTTTCTCTCTTTCATCTTCAAAAAGCCAACGTAATCTTGCAATTAAAGGAAATGATCTTAATAAAGAATGCTTATCTTGAAAAGCATCAAAAAGTGCAACTATAGTTAAAATTCCTGTAATTGATAGTAAAATAATATTACCAACATGTGGTAGAAAGTAAACTAAGACTCCGGAAGCTAAAGTTGCAGTTATTAAAATAGCAAGAATTGTATTTCTCATTTTATTGAATTTATTTGACGGATAAAAGTACAAAAATGCGTTCAAATTAAAGCCAAAAATTATTTGATAAGTTTAGCCCAGATTGAACGGCGTGTTTGAGCTCTCACGCTTTTTCAGCGTGAAGCGAGTAGTGAAAGCTGGAAATAGCTTCCATAAAAAAAGCCCTAACAGACGTTAGAGCTTTGAATAAATTGCAATCAAAAAAATTATTTTTTGAATTTTGCGTATCTTGTTTTGAACTTGTCAATACGACCAGCTGTATCTACTAATTTAGATTTACCAGTGTAAAATGGGTGAGAAGTTCTTGAAATCTCTAATTTAATTAATGGATATTCTGTACCCTCAACCTCTAAAGTTTCTTTAGTGTTTGCTGTAGATTTAGTTAAAAAAACATCTCCGTTAGACATGTCTTTAAACGCTACCATTCTATAATTTTCTGGATGTATACCTTTTTGCATCTTGTATAATTTTAATATCTTACTTTTGTATAAAACTGTTTAAATTGGTAAAATTAAAACGTTTTATTTATCAAAAACCTGCAATGGCTATTTGAGTGCGCAAATTTAACCCTTTTTTTGAATTTGCAAACAAATAAATTGTTTTATTTGTAGTGAAAATTATAATTATGTATAAATCTAAACTTTTATTGGTTGTTTTTACAGCAACTATCTTACTCTCAGCTTGTAAAAGCGGTTATAAATTTAAATTAACATCGCCTAAAAAAACTACACTTGGTAAAAGTGTAACTGTTTCTTTGGAAGAAATTAATGGAAATGCGGTAGATTCTATTCAGTTTTTTGTGAATAACAAGAAAATTGTTTCTAAAGGTGCTTCTGCAACTATTAATACTAAAGAATTTGGTGTTGGTAAACACGCTGTAACTGCTGTTGCTTTTTATCCTGAAAAAGCGAAAAAAATTAATAATACAATTGAAATTTTTGCCACAAAAGCACCTGATGTTTATTCTTACAAAATTGTAAACACGTTTCCGCATGACCAAAAAGCCTATACACAAGGTTTAGAGTTTAATAATGGTTTTTTATATGAGACAACTGGTAGAAAAGGACAGTCTTGGTTACGTAAAGTTGATTATAAAACAGGTGAAGTTCTACAGCAAGAAGACTTAAGCAGCACTTATTTTGGTGAAGGAATGACTATTTTTAATGATAAAATATTTTGGCTTACTTGGCAAGCTGGTAAAGGTTTTGTGTATGACGTAGATTCATTTAAACAAGAAAGAAGCTTTGAGTATTTTAACAGTAAAGAAGGTTGGGGTTTAACGCATAATGATACTGAATTAATTAAATCTGACGGAACTAATAGAATTTGGTTTTTAGACCCAGTAAATCAAAAAGAAAAGCGTTCTATCCAAGCTTACACAAACAAAGTTTCTTTACAGAGTTTAAACGAATTGGAATATATTAATGGTAAAATTTATGCGAATTACTGGCAAAAACCTTTAATTGCAATTATAAATCCAGAAAATGGAACTGTAGATGGAATTGTTGATCTTACTAATTTAGTAAAAGAAATGAAGAAGTCTCAAAAGTTAGATGCTGCTGATGATGTTTTAAACGGAATTGCTTTTGATGCAAAAAACAACAGAATGTTTGTTACCGGAAAACATTGGAGCAAATTATTTGAAATTGAATTGGTAAAAAAATAAGTCCATAATGGACGTTTTTTAATTATAAATGTCAGATGGAGCGCAGAAAGACCTTAATTAACCTCTCGACTGCGCTCTAGGAGATCGAAATGAAAAAATATGCGTAACTTTCTTATAGTATTACTTGTAATTATTCTTGCTTCTGTAACTTCTTGTAGAAAAGATTTTACAACCATACAAAGTTTTGGCAACTTAGAATTTTCTAAAGACACTGTTTTTTTAGACACTGTTTTCAGCAATATTGGTTCAGCAACATATAACTTAAAAGTATATAATAGAGGAAGCAAGGCAATTACAATTCCGTCAATTCAATTAGAAAACGGAATGGCTTCTAACTACCGTTTAAACGTAGACGGAATTTCAGGAGACACTTTTAACGACATAGACATTCTTGCAAACGATAGTATGTATGTTTTTATTGAAACTACAATCGATTTTAATGCAGTTCCAAATCCGCTGTACACCGATAAAATTTTATTTGATAACGGTAACAATCAACAAGATGTAGATTTGGTAACGTTGGTACAAGATGCGGTTTTTCTTTTTCCTGATAGAGATCCGATTTCTATGAAAATTGACAGTTTAACTTTAGATGGACAACCAACTACAATTAGAGGTCGATTTTTAGAAGATTCAGAATTAACGTTCACCAACGAAAAACCTTATGTAATTTATGGTTACATGGCAGTTCCTAACGGAAAAACAGCAACAATTGAAGCAGGTGCAAAACTTCATTTTCATGACAATTCTGGTTTCATTGTAGATAATGGTGCAACATTAAAAAGTAACGGAACATTAACCGAAAAAGTTGTTTTTGAAGGCGATAGATTAGAACATGCCTTTAGTAATATTCCTGGACAATGGGGAACACTTTGGATGCGCGCAGGAAGCAAAGAAAACGAATTACATAACACACAAATTAAAAACGGAATTATTGGTGTTTTGGTTGATAGTATTAACGGAACAAACCCTGTTTTAACATTAAAAGGCACAGAAATTTACAACAATTCTAACTACGGAATTCTTGCCAGAGAAACCAATATTTTAGGAGAAAACATTGTTATTGGCAACGCAGGCCAATCTTCTTTAGCGGCAACTATTGGCGGAACTTATAACTTTACACACAGCACATTTGCCAACTATTGGAGCAACAGTTTACGTCAATTACCTAGTGTTTTGGTAAATAATCATTTCACGTATTTAAATGCAAGCGGAGATGAAATTACCGAAACCAGAGATTTACACGCGGCAAACTTTACCAACTGTATTATTACAGGAAATAATAACATCGAATTTATTTTAGACAAGGTAGATGGAAGCGCTTTTAACTATTCTGCGACAAATAGTCTAATTCAGTTTGAAGATGTTGGTGGAACATTTACAAACAATACAGAAATGGATTTTACAAATTCCAATTACAACAATATAATTCTAAACGGATTCCCACATTTTAGAGATACTTCTAAAAACGATTTTATTATTGGTGAAAATTCCGATGCTATAAACGCAGCTGCTCCAAGTTCAATTTCAGAAGACATTTTAGGAGTTAGTAGAACTGTAAATCCAGCAATTGGTGCGTATCAAGATATTATTTTTTAGAAGCTATTTCCTGCTTTCCGTTATATCTTTTTATGCTGTAATGGTCAAGTTTTACTTTTTTGTAAACTGTGGCAATCTCATAATTAAAAAACAGATTGCTTCGTTATTTTTTTAGCATAAAAAGGATGCCACTTCAATCAGGGCTAAACTTATTTGCTAACTTAAGTTTGCTTTTGAGTTTCTTCAGAAATCAAACCTACAAATTCATTTTTCTTATCAACTGAAATAGCTAACGATTTTGCTTTCTTTTTAAAACCGTAAAAACTATCAAATTCAACTTCATCTTTTAAATGAATAATTACATTATGACCACCTAAATCATTTAATGGAGAAAAACTTACTATACTTTTGTCTTCAGGTAAATCTTTTGTACTGACCTCCACTCCTTCAATCAAATTAAAAGGTATAATTGCTTTGCTAAAAAAACCAAATTGTAATAAAACTTCCTTTGTTTCAACATCAACTTTAAAAGGCATTCTTACTAAAGATTTTACCAAAGCAAATATCTGCAACCCTGTATAAATACTTGTTCCAGTTAAAATCCAAGATAGTAATACATTCCAATCTTCTATTAATTTATGAATAGCAATTGTTTCTATAAAAACAATCAATATTAAAACAAGTAAAACTGAAACAAGCCCATTTTCTTTATAATTAGAAAACTCATTTTTTTTAAGATTTCGTTTTTTCCATAAAAAAAAACCATAATAAATAACAGCTACTTCAGTTGCTAACAAGGTTGCAATTTTGGAAGGAAAACTTTCTTTACAAGCAATTTTTACAGTATCAAAGAAATTTAGATTTGTAGTTTTAAGCTTTTTAAATTCTAGTGTAATTTTTCTAATTTTAATAAACAGAAAAGTTAAAACTCCTAACTCAATAATAGGAAAGAAATAAGTTTTAATTTGAGACAAAAGTGATTGTTGATTCTCTGGCAACATAAAACTTGCCGTTACCAAACCGATAAGAAATAAAGAAATAATAGTGATTTTTGGAATTTCTTTTTTTCTAATACTAAAAAAGTAAACTAACGGAATTGTAAACAACAAATCTAAAGTAATTCCTATAGAAAGTTCTTTAGGATACTTAGAAAACCAAGTTGATTTTGTCAATAAAAACATTAAAAAAATCATTAATAAGGGAATCCCAAAAACTATTAAATTACTTTTAACAGTAGTTATTTTAATCATAAGAAAACTGTTTTATGTTACACTACTTATTAGTAGTAAAACACTTTAATATGTTACAATTTTCATTGGTTTATTTCTCCTTATAAACAACTCCATTTTTCATTACAAAAACAACATTTTCCATGGTAGCAATATTCTTTGTAGGATCATCATTTACAGCAATAATATCAGCAAAAAAACCTTTTTTCACTTGACCAATTTCTGCTTCCATTTTTAACAACATGGCGTTTGTAATTGTTGCAGATTGCAATGTTTCCATTGCTGGCATACCAGCTTCAACCATATAACCAAATTCTTTTCCGTTGTTACCGTGTTTAAATACACCTGCATCGGTTCCAAAAGCAATTCCAACACCTTTTTTATACGCTTTTGCAAAAGTTCCTTGTATTTGTGGACCAACTGCCAATGCTTTTGGCACAACAATATCAGGGTAAAATCCTTTAACGGCAGCTTTTTCAGCCACTTCTTTTCCTGCAGTAATTGTTGGGACTAAATACGCGTCGTGTTTTTTCATTAACTCCATGGTTTTATCGCTCATGTAGGTTCCGTGTTCAATGGTTTTAACGCCACCAATAATTGCGCGTTGCATTCCTTCATCTCCATGCGCATGCGCAGCAACATGCATTCCGTAATCTTTTGCCATATCACAAATTGCTTTTACCTCTTCAATTGTAAATTGTGGATTGTCACCCGATTTTGCGACACTTAAAACGCCACCAGTTGCAGTTATTTTTATACAATCTGCTCCGTTTTTATAACGTTGTCTTACTGCTTTTTTTGCATCTTCAACAGAATTCACAACACCTTCTTTGGGTCCAGGGTTTCCAATAAGCACTCTACTACTTCCGTTTGTTGGGTCTGCATGACCTCCAGTTGTTGCCAACGATTTTCCTGCAGTAAAAACTCTTGGCCCAGGAATTTTACCCGCTTCAATTGCTTTTTTTATGGAAATATTTACGCCTGTTCCTCCTAAATCTCTAACCGTTGTAAATCCGTTTAACAACGTAGATTTTGCAAAACCTACTGAGTTATAAGCAACATCAGCTTCGTTTAATGTGTATTTATTAATCCTTGTTTTTTTATCGTATTCCATTTCAATATGAACGTGCATATCAATTAAACCAGGCATAACCACTTTATCTTTTAAGTCGATGGTTTTGTCAACCGCATTTCTTGGCATCACATAACCACTCATCACATCAATTATTTTGTTTTGATTGACAACAATGGTTTGTTCTGTTTTAATATTTCCAGATTTGGTGTCAATTAATTTTCCACATAAAATATAGGTGTTTTGAGATTGTGCATTACAAATCATCAATAGGAAACAAAAAATAAATGTTAGTTTTTTCATGAGTAAAAAATTTAGTTGAGTTGATAAAAGTAAGGATTTTTTAAGTAGCTTGCTTCTTTAAATTATAAGTACTTAATGAAAAATGTAGTTATTACTGGAACAAGTAGAGGAATTGGTTTTGAATTGGCTAAACAATTTGCCGAAGCAGGCAATAATGTATTGGCTTTATCAAGAAATACAAAACCTTTAGAAACTTTTAATCATAAAAACATCACCACAATTTCTGTAGATTTATCTAATAATTCTGATATTAAAAAAGCGGTAGATTTTATAAAAACTGAATGGAAACAGGTTGATATTTTAATAAACAACGCAGGTAAATTAGTTAACAAGCCGTTTACAGAATTAACTTCTGAAGATTTTTTAGACGTATATAAGGTGAATGTTTTTGCAGTGGCAGAATTGACAAAAAGCTTGATTCCGTTTTTCCAAAAAGGAAGTCATGTTGTTACCATAAGTTCTATGGGTGGAATTCAAGGAAGTTTAAAATTCCCAGGTTTAGCGGCTTATTCTTCTGCAAAAGGCGCAGTAATTACACTTTCTGAATTATTAGCCGAAGAATACAAAGAACAACAAATTGCATTTAATGTATTGGCTTTAGGAGCTGTACAAACCGAAATGCTAGAAGAAGCTTTCCCTGGTTATATAGCACCAATTTCTGCAACAGAAATGGCTGAATATATTTTCAATTTCGCTTTAACAGGGAATAAAGTGTATAACGGAAAAGTGCTGCAGGTTTCATCTACAAATCCTTAAAAAAATGAATATAAACTTTTGAAAGAAATACTTATAAAATATATTCCTGAAAAAGCAATTCCGTTAGTCGAATATTTAATTAACGAACATAACATCAATCTGAAAATTGTAAGTCAACGACAAACAAAACACGGTGATTTTAGAAAATTAGCCAACGGAAAAATGCAAATTACCGTTAATAACAACCTCAACGAATATCAGTTTTTATTAACGTTAATTCATGAAATTGCGCATCATGTTGCGCACGTTAAGTTTGGAAGGGTACAACCGCACGGAAAAGAATGGAAAACGGTTTTTCAGCATTTAATGTTACCTTTTTTACAGCCAGAAATTTACCCGAAGGAAATAGTTCCTTTTTTAGCAAAATATCTTAAAAACCCTAAAGCAAGTACTGATGCAGATGTTAAACTTTCGTTAGCATTACGCGGATTTAAGGCAGAAACAGGAAAGAACTTTATCTTTGAAATTCCTAATGGAAGTGTTTTTAAGTTTAAAAACAAATTGTACAAACGCGGTGCAAAAAGAAGAACTCGTTACGAGTGTTTGCAAATACAAACAAAACGCGTATATTTATTTAATCAAAATGTAGAAGTGGAATTATATGAAAGATAACTATTACGCAGTAATTATGGCTGGTGGCGTTGGCTCAAGATTTTGGCCTGTAAGCACACAAGAGTTTCCAAAGCAATTTCATGATATGCTTGGAACTGGACAAACATTAATTCAACGAACTTTTGAAAGAATTAACGAGTTAGTTCCTTCAAAAAATATTTTAATTGCAACCAATGCTCGTTACGAGGAATTGGTTTTAGATCAATTACCAAAAACAACAAAAAAGCAACTATTATTAGAACCTGCAATGCGTAATACCGCACCTTGTATTTTATATGCTGCTTTAAAAATACACGCACAAAATCCTGACGGAATAATGCTAGTTGCTCCTTCGGATCATTGGATTGATAATGAAAGTGAATTTACAAAAAACATAAAAACTTCTTTTGATGCTTGTGCTAAAGAAGATATTTTAATGACTTTAGGTATTCAGCCAGACAATCCAAATACAGGTTATGGTTATATTCAATTTGAAGGAAATTCAACTGAGATTAAAAAAGTGAAAAACTTTACAGAAAAACCAAATTTACCAACTGCAAAACAATTTTTAGCAAGTGGAGATTATCTTTGGAATGCGGGTATTTTTGTTTGGTCGGTTAAGAGTATTTTAAAGGCTTTTAAAAACTATTTACCCGAAATGGTTGACCTTTTAGATGACGGAAACAATGTTTACAATACAGATTTCGAAGACGATTTTATAAATAGTAATTATGTGAAATGTCAAAATATTTCTATTGACTTCGGAATTATGGAACATTCTAAAAACGTACATGTTTTACCTGTAGACTTTGGTTGGAACGATCTAGGAACTTGGGGTTCACTTTATAATAAATTAGAAAAAGACACTGCTAAAAACGCAAGCATTGGTGCACAAACTATTTTTAAGGATGCCAACGGAAACATGATTAGAACACAGTCTGGTAAACGTGTTGTAATTCAAGGATTGAGTAATTATATAGTTGTTGAAAAAGACGATGTATTACTTATTTGTCCGAAAGAAGACGAACAAGATATTAAGCAAATTTCACAAGAAGTAAAAGATACTTTTGGTGATGAATATGTATAAAAAAAGGCTTCCGAAATGGAAGCCTTTTTTTTTTATCTAATCTCTTTTAATAAAGAGAGTATCTAATTCCATTTCTTTCTGTAACCAAGTACGCAATTCTCTTTCTTTTGGACTTATAATACTATCTGGCAAACTTCTATTCCATTTTAAAGTTAGTACAGGAATCGTATCAATTTTAATAAAATCTTTCGATAATAAAACGTTTGCAAAACCAATTTCTTGAATACCGTTATATCTTATTTTAGCATCTTTTGCAATGCTACTAAACGCTACTACTTTTTGATTTTTATTTTGTGCGTTTAATTCAATCCTTTGATTTAAAGACGAAACTGTTCCTTGTAAATCTTCAATCTGTTTTTGTAACCCAGCAATTATATTTTTACTCTCTTGAAGTTCTTGACGCTTCTCTTTATACGCTGTAGTTATCATGTCAAAACTCTTAGTATCACTTCCTTTAATATTAAGTGTAAAATCTTTTATATGATTATATTTAGTATCACTTACTAGTTCATTTTCTAAATCATTTTTTGTGGCATCAGTAATTTCATTAAAAAAGTTTAAATCAATAGTTTTTGTCTCTAAATTAGGTTCAAATTCTATTAACTGTAAAGAAACATTTCCTTTTATTTCATTTTGAATAAAACTCTTAACCTCTTGATTCATTCTTGTTTCACTCAACAATGTTAAAAAAGTTAAAACCGCTGGTATCATGGCTATTAACCCAAAAAAAGCTGCCATTTGCGCTATTCTTTTTCTTTTTTGTGAATTAGCGTATTTTAACATAGGAAAACTTAATACTTTTAAAACTATAAAAGTAGAAAGCGCAATGAAGGTAGTATTGATTGTAAACAAATACATAGCTCCAAAAAAGAAGCTATAATTACCAATTGCTAATCCATAACCTGCAGTACATAAAGGTGGCATTAATGCAGTTGCAATTGCTACACCAAAAATAACTGAAGCTATTGTTCCTTTTTTTGTTCGTGCAACTATTAAAGCCAAACCTCCAAAAATTGCTATAAGTACATCAAGAATATTGGGCGATGTTCTAGCCTCTAATTCTGGTGTTAGTTCAGTAAGTGGAGATATCCAAAAATACAAATATGCTGTTAAAACACTTAGCACAACCATTACCAAAAGATTAATAAAAGAACTTTTTAGAGTATCAATATCATTAATTGCTAATGACATACCTATTCCTAAAATAGGCCCCATTAAAGGAGAAATTAACATGGCACCAATTACTACAGCAGTAGAACTTACATTTAAACCAATAGATGCTACAAATATTGCGAAAATAAGAATCCAAGCTGTGGCTCCTTTTAATGGAATATCATTTTTTATAGCTAAGATTGTTGCATCGTGATCCGTGTCATGCCTAAAGTCAAAAATATCTTTTATAAATTTCTTTATACTTTCAACTAAGCCAATAGCATCTTCCCTTACTTCTTGTTTAGATTGTTCTATTTCTAATTCTTTATTATTTTCTTCCATAAAAATACACTTATATAATGTTCGAAATATACAAAAAGAATTTCTAGTTATAAATGGATTTATTTTTATTAAAAATCTACAATAAAACCAAAACCTGGCAATAAATTTCCTTGAGAGTTTTCTACCTCTTCTAAGACATATTTTGAAGAATCATTTGGATCTACAACCTTATTTCCGTTTGCGTCTAAAACTGGAACCAAAAAGGCTTGTTGCACAGACTCTGAACCTAACGCATTCTGGATATCAATATAAAAATTAAGTGAAGTCTTCTTCCAATACCAAGTTTTATCAATTCTAAGATCTAATTGGGTAAAGGTGTCAAATCTTTCTGTATTTAATTTTGAGAAATCTAAAACCCCTTGATTATTTGCATCATAATTTTCAATAATTGCTGATTTTTCAAAGTCGTAAGGCGTATAAGGTCTACCTCCAACTAGTCTAAATTTTGCACCAATTTCCCAATTTCTATTTAATTTTTTCCCTCCAGTAAAAGTTAACAAATGCTTATTGTCCCAAGTTGAAGGAACATAGGTGTTATTAACATCCTTAAATTCACTTCTTACAAAAGTGTACGATAGAATTCCGTAAATACCATCAAAAGATTTTTTTTGAGCAAGCAACTCGAAACCGTAAGATCTACCTTGATTGTTAGAAATAACGGCTTCACTTCCAACAACACCAAAATCGTTTCCTAAATTAGCTAAACTCACTTGATCTTTTATTGAAAACGGATACTTATCATAACTTTTATAAAAACCTTCTAATGTGATTTTTGAATTATTTTCTGGTCTAAATTCCAATCCTGCAACTGTATGTGCTGAAGAAATATAGCTTGTTGTTGGCTGATTAACCAAAACATTATTATTGTCTCGATAGCCTAAAACTGTATAAGCTGGCAATTGATAATATTTTCCTAAAGATGCATTAACAAACCATTTATCTGACAAAGAATAAGAAGCCGAAACTCTTGGTGAAAATTGATTAAAAGGGTTTTTCATTTCTGAATTGTAGTTATTAGCATCTGCTCTCACTCCTACTGAAACTTGTAAATTTTCATTGAAAAAACCTTGAGAAGCTTGTGCAAAAACCGCATAACTAAACACAGAGAACTCAGAATCAAAATTAAATGTTTGTAATCCATTAGTATTTGCAAATCGTTGAAACGTTTTATTTTGATATTTGGCTTGTTGTAAACTAACACCAAAATTCAACTTTATACCGTTATTTAATCGCATATCATTTTCAAATCTGAATTTATTTTCAATCTCTTTTGAAGAATAATCTAATAACAAATCATTAGGATTGTTAGTATTATCAAAATATTTTACTGCATTATTTTTCCATTCATTTCTACTTAAAACATACGTTTGCGTACTATTTTCAGCATAATGTTTGTAGGAAGCACCAAAAGTATAATTCCATTGCGTTTGAATTGGAATTCTACTTAAAGAGTAGTTGTTCTTTTTTAATGTCTCTTCATCTGTAACACCATCATTAACTTCTTCATTTAATTCAAAATCATCAATTGCTGCAAGAGCAAAAACAGCAATTTCATCATTATTATCTAATTTAGATTTTACATTTAATTGAAAATCATTGTAAGTTGGTAAAAACGGCAATTTTATTAGTTTAAATAAGAACTGTAAGTAAGATTGACGCGCAGAAAACATTACACTAGTATTCTTCGATAATGGTCCTTGTAAGGTAATTCCTGCGTCAGAAGTACCAAGTGTTGCTCTTCCTTCAAATGAATTGAGGTTTCCTGTTTTCTGAGTAAACTCAATAACAGAACTTAAAGTATTTCCCCTATTTGCAGGAAATGCGCTTGAATAAAAATCTACTTTTCTAATTAAATCTGTATTAATAATTCCTACAGGACCTCCAGAAGCTCCTTGTGTTTGAAAGTGGTTTATTACTGGAACTTCAATTCCATCAACATAAAATTTATTTTCTGAAGTTGCGCCACCACGAATAATAATATCGTTTCTAAAACCTGGATTTGATGCAACTCCTGGTAAAGATTGAATTACTTTTAAAACATCTCTATTTCCTCCTGGATTTTTTTCTATTTCTGCAACTCCTAAGTTCTGTAAAGAAAGTGGACTTTCTACTTTTCTTTTGAATAACGAAGATTGAATTATTACCTCATCCAATTGAGAATTATCTTCCTCTAACGCTATTACTATAAAGGGTGTTTTATCTTGTGTAACTAAATAATCTTCTGAAACTACAGTAGAAAACCCTACAAAAGAAGCACGAATTTTAACATAACCCAAGGTTACGTTTTTTAATTCGAAAGAACCATTTTCATCTGTAATTGTTCCTTTCTGACTTCCTTCAATAATTACATTTACAAAAGGTAATACTTCTCTTGTTTGCTTATTGATAACACTACCCTTAACTACACCTATTTCTTGGGCAAAACTAGTTAATGAAAAAACTATTAGAATAATTAATAATACTACTTTCTTCATGTTATTTTTTTTCAAATATACGATTTTGTTTAACAAATAATTAAAAAACATAAACAAAAATATTTTTTAATTAAAAAAAGAGCTTAACTTTATCAGTTAAACTCTTTTTAGTGACCGGGCTGGGGCTCGAACCCAGGACCCTCTCCTTAAAAGGGAGATGCTCTACCAACTGAGCTACCAGGTCATTTTCCTTTTGCGCTTAGCGGGTGCAAATATATATTCTAATAATGGATTCTACAACAAAAAAATTAATTAATTTTCATTTAAATATGCTTCCCTTACTTTCTTAAATAAGTTAGAAGAATACACAAACTTTACAACTGCTTCATTATCAGTTTTAAAGATTTCCTCATTAGTACCTTCCCAAGCTTTTTTTCCATCCTTTAAAAAAATAATTTTTTCTCCAATTTCCATTACAGAATTCATATCATGCGTATTTATTACCGTAGTAATTTGATATTCGTCTGTAATTTCTTGAATTAAGTTATCTATTACAATAGCTGTATTGGGATCTAAACCAGAATTTGGCTCATCACAAAATAAATATTTAGGATTCATTACAATTGCTCTAGCAATTGCTACACGCTTTTGCATTCCTCCAGATAATTCTGCAGGGAATTTTTTATTAGAATTCTCTAGGTTAACACGCTTTAAAACAACGTTAACGCGCTCTAACATTTCTTTTTCAGATTGTTTTGTAAACATTTTTAAAGGAAACATTACATTTTCTTCAACTGTTTGAGAATCGAATAATGCAGACCCTTGAAAAACCATACCAATTTCTTGTCGCCATTGGCGTTGTTCTTCTATCGTAAATTCAGTATTAACTCTTCCGTCAAAAGAAATTGTACCTTCCTCTGGTGTATGTAAACCAATTAATGATTTTAAAAAAACTGTTTTACCAGAACCGCTCTGCCCAATTATTAAGCTTGTTTCTCCAGGGTGAAAAGAAGTTGTAATTCCTTTTAACACCTTTACATCTCCAAATCCTTTATGTAAATTTTTTACTTCTATCATATTATGTAAGCAAGAGTTGTGTTAAAATATAATTTGCAATTACTATTAATATTATGGTCCAAACCACAGATTGTGTACTCGCTTTACCGACTGCTATAGAGCCTCCTTTTACATAATAACCATGATAAGAAGGAACTGTAGCAATTAAGAATGCAAAAATTATAGTTTTAACAAATGCGTAAAAAACTAAAAATCCATCAAATTCTAATTGAACTCCATATATATAATCTACAGAAGAAAACATTCCTGAAACAAAACCTGCAAAATACCCACCTAAAATTCCTAAAAATATTGCTAAAATCAATAAAAAAGGATAGAAAAATAATGTGGCTATTACTTTAGGAAGTACTAAGTGATTTAATGAATTTATCCCCATTACTTCTAATGCATCTATTTGCTCTGTAACTCTCATAGCTCCAATACTCGATGTTATATAAGACCCTACTTTACCTGCTAGAATAATAGAACAAAAAGTAGGTGCAAACTCTAAAATTATAGAACGTTTAGTTGCAAAACCAATTAAGTATTTTGGGATAAATGGACTGTTAATATTTAATGCTGTTTGTAAAGCAATTACACCACCAATAAAAAAGGATATAAACATAATTATACCAAGAGATTTTAGACCTAACTCGTCTATCTCCCTAACAATTGCTTCGTAAAAAACACGGCCTCTTTGTGGTTTTTTAAACACCTGGCGTAACATAATAAAGTATTTACCAATATGTTCTATATAGTTCATTTGATTTATTTAATAACGCTAAAGTAATAAACTATTTGGTTTCTTTTATGATGATTTGTGTACATTTGATTTTATCAAAAATGAAATTTCAAAATGAAGAATGTATTTTCTATTTTAATCTTAAGTATTCTAGTGTTAACTTCTTGTAAAAATGAGAAAAAAACTACAACTAAATCTAAACTAGTAGTTGGTATTGTTATAGACCAAATGCGTTACGATTACTTAACGCGTTTTGCAGATAAATATGGTGACGGTGGTTTTAAACGTATATTAAAGGGAGGTTTTTCACTTGAAAATGCGCACTATAATTATATTCCAACTTATACTGCTGTTGGCCATACATCTATATATACCGGAACAACTCCAACTAATCACGCAATAATTTCTAACAACTGGTATGATAAATACGAAAAGAAAACAATTTACTGTGTAGATGATTCAAACTATAAAACGATTGGAAATGATGGTGATGGAGGAAAAAAATCTCCTTATAGAATGCTTACAACAACCATTGCAGATCAATTAAGGTTATCACAAAATATGAATGGAAAATCTATTGGACTTTCCATAAAAGATAGATCAGCAATTTTACCGGCTGGTCATACAGCAAATGCAGCTTATTGGTTTGATGGTGGAGCGCAAGGAAAATGGATTTCGTCTTCTTTTTACATGAACGAACTACCAAACTGGGTAAAAGAATTTAATGAAAACGGAAAAGCTGATGAATACTTAAGTAAACCTTGGGAAACCTTATATGACATTAACACTTACATTGAAAGCGTAGAAGATAACAACAAATTTGAAGAAACTTTTAAAGGTCAAGAAGCTCCTGTTTTTCCGCATGACATTCCAACTTTACGAAGTAAAAACAATAATTATAGTATTTTAAAAGCAATACCGGCAGGAAATTCTTTTACAACAGATTTTGCAAAAGCTACAATTACTAATGAACAATTAGGAAAATCTAATTACACCGATTTTTTAGCAATAAGCTACTCTTCTACAGATTATGTTGGGCATCAATTTGGTGTAGCTTCTAAAGAAATTGAAGACACTTATTTACGCTTAGATAAAGATTTAGAGATTTTATTTACTTTTTTAGATACAGAAGTTGGCGCAGGAAATTACACTTTATTTTTAACAGCAGATCATGCAGCAGTTCAAGTTCCGTCTTATTTACAATCTGTAAAAATCCCAGCAAATTATTTTAGTTACACTAAATTTAAAACGTATTTAAATGAAGTTTCAAAAAAGTATTTTAAATCTGATGAATTGATAGAGAACGTTTCTAATTTTCAAATATTTTTAAATAAAGAGAAAATTGAATCTTTAAAATTAGACGAACATTTAGTTGCACAAAAACTAGCCGACGAATCTATTAACTACAAAGGTATTTATAAAGCTGTTACGGCAAAAACCTTACAAACAACTACTTTTACAAACGGTATTTTAAACTCACTACAAAATGGATATAATCAAAAATATTCTGGAGATATTCTGTTAGTTCCAAATCCATCTACAATTAGTAATTATTATAAAAATGGCGGAACAACACATGGATCTGGATATTCTTACGATACTCATATTCCTATTATTTTCTATGGAAATGGAATAACAAAAGGGGCTTCAAAAAAGGAATATGAAATTATTGATATTGCTCCAACAATATCTAACTTACTACAGATTGAATTCCCGAATGGTAATACTGGAAAAATTATTGATGAAGTTTTAAAATAATTACACTCAATTACTTTAGATAATTTATGACTTTTTTAACAAAACTCGAGATGGTTGCACATGCAACGACCTCGAGTTTTGTTGTATTTTTGCAGCATGAATTCAGAGAAAAATAATATTGACTTCGAAAACTCTATTGGTCCTTGGTTGGGTCAAACTGGTAAAATAGTTGACTACTTTTTTCATGAATCATTTAAATCTAAAAATATAGATCTTACTAAAGAACAAATGATAGTTCTTAAAAAACTACATGATCAAGATGGTTTAAATCAAAATGAATTAGCTTTTTTAACATTAAGAAATAAATCTTCATTAACACGATTACTGTCAAAAATGGAGATAAAAAAATATATCTTCAGAAAGCAAAGTAAGGAAGACAAACGCATTAAAAATGTATATCTAACTCCATTTGGAAAAGAAATTTTTGAAAAAACAAAACCTGTTATTCAGAATTTAATAACAACTATGGAACAAAACATTTCTCTTGAAGAAAAACAACAAATCATAAAAACCTTTAAAAAAATTCAAACTAATTTTCGCTCTAAAATAGAGCACATTTAATAAACTATATATGAGAAAAATAATTCTTTCAGTACTTGGAATACTCTTAATTGCAGGTGCTTTTCTACTTGGAAATTACATGATTGAAAACAAGAAAAAGCCAAAACCAAAATTTAATAAAGTAATAAAAACTGTCTTTGTTAAAAATGTTATCAATAAAGAAATTCCTATAGTATTAACAGCAAGCGGAAATTTAACAGCTAAAAATAAAATTGAAATCTATTCTGAAGTTTCTGGCGTTTTAAAACCATCTGCAAAGCCATTTAAAAGCGGAACAAATTTTTACAACGGACAAACATTATTAAGTATTAATAGTGATGAGTTTTACGCAAGTTTACAATCTCAAAAAAGTAACTTGTTCAATTTAGTTACTTCAATAATGCCAGATTTACGTTTAGATTATCCAAACGATTTTAAAAAATGGGAATCTTATTTACAAAGTTTCGACATTAATAAAACTACTCCTAAACTACCTGAGTTTTCATCAGACAAAGAAAAATATTTTATTTCAGGAAGAGGAATTAACACAGCATATTACAACGTTAAAAACTTAGAAGTTAAGTTAGGTAAATACAGAATTAGAGCTCCTTTTAGTGGAATCTTAACTGAAGCTTTAGTTACACCTGGAACTTTAGTTAGAGTTGGTCAGAAATTAGGTGAGTTTATAGATTCTTCTGTTTTTGAAATGGAAGTTTCGTTAAATACTGCCTATGCAGATTTATTAAAAATTGGCAATTCGGTTTCTCTATCAAACTTAGAAAAATCTAAAAACTATACTGGTAAAGTTGTTCGTGTAAATGGAAAAGTAGATCAGGTTTCTCAAACTATAAAAGCCTTTATTCAAGTTGCACATAAAGACTTAAAAGAAGGCATGTTTTTAGAAGCAAATTTAATAGCAAAATCTGAAAAAGATGCTATTGAAATACCAAGAAAGTTATTGGTAGATAACGAAGCTATTTATACAGTTACAAACGATAGTATTTTAACTTTAACCTCTGTAAACCCAGTTTATTTTGGTGCAGAAAACGTCATTATAAAAGGGTTAGATGATAACACTAAAATTTTAACACAAACTTTACCAGGTGCTTTTGATGGTATGATTGTAAAAATTAACACTAAGAAATAAGCTATGAAAAAAATCATTACTTATTTTATTAAGTATCCAGTAGCTGTAAATGTAATGATTATTGCATTTATTATTTTTGGAGCCGTTGGTGCTCTTAGCATGAAATCTTCTTTCTTTCCGTTAGTAGATTCCGAATTAATAAATATTTCTTTAGCATATCCAGGAGCTTCACCAGCAGAAATGGAAGAAGGTGTTGTTCTTAAAATTGAAGATAATTTAAAAGGAATTGT
Source organism: Tenacibaculum aquimarinum (assembly GCF_022478115.1). Lineage (GTDB taxonomy): Bacteria > Bacteroidota > Bacteroidia > Flavobacteriales > Flavobacteriaceae > Polaribacter > Polaribacter aquimarinum_A. The sequence continues at coordinate 71,359 of NZ_JAKGSC010000001.1, forward strand.
AGGTGTAGAAAGAGTTACGTCTGTTTCTAGAGAAAATTCTGCAACTGTTAATATTGAAGTTGAGAAAGGAAAAAATATCGATGTTGTTTTATCCGATGTAAAAAATGCCGTAGATAGAGTTCCGTCATTTCCTTCAGGAATGGAACCTGCTGTAATTGCTAAGGTAGAAAGTATACGTCCAACCATTAGTTTTACGGTTAGTGGAGAAAATATTTCCCTAAAATCTATTAAACAATATGCAAGAAATGTAGAAAACGATATTAGAAGTATTGACGGAATTTCTCAAGTTGCATTGTCTGGTTTCCCTGATGAAGAAATAGAAATTGCAGTAAGAGAAAATGAATTAAGATCTTATAATTTAACTTTTTCCGAAGTTTCGAACGCGGTAAAAAATTCTAACATTCTTATAACGGGTGGAAATATTAAAACTATTGAAGAAGACTATTTAATTAGAGCAAGTAACCGTTCTTATTACGGAATTGAGCTTCAAAACTTAATCGTTAGAACAGAAACTAACGGAAATATAATTCGTTTAAAAGATGTTGCAGAAGTTAAAGATACTTGGTCAGAAACTCCAGATAGATTATATTATAACGGCAATTTAGCAATTAATGTAACGGTTAGTAATACTAATAATGAAGATTTAGTTTCTTCAGCAGAAAAAATTAAAGAATACATTCATCAATTTAATCAAGAGAATCAAAATGTACAGTTAAATGTTTCTAGTGACTCCTCTACAACTTTAAACGGAAGAACAAAGTTATTGATAGAAAATGGTGTTGTTGGTATTTTATTAGTGCTATTCTTTTTAGCATTATTTTTAAACTTACGTTTGGCAATTTGGGTGGCTTTTGGTTTGCCTATAGCTTTCTTCGGAATGTTTATTTTTGCAGCACAATTTGATGTTACAATTAATGTTTTATCGCTCTTCGGAATGATTATCGTTATTGGTATTTTGGTGGATGATGGAATTGTAATTGGAGAAAATATTTATCATCATTATTACGATTTAGGAAAATCTAAAATTCAAGCTGCAATAGATGGTACTATGGAAGTAATTCCGCCAATTGTTTCTGCAATTTTAACCACAATCATTGCATTTTCTACCTTCTTTTTTGTTGATGGTAGAATAGGAAGTTTTTTTGGGGAAGTTTCTACAATTGTATTGCTAACACTATCTGTTTCTTTAATTGAAGCACTAATTATTTTACCTGCACATATTGCACATTCCAAAGCTTTAGACAGGAAAAGGTTAGAAAACGGAGAAGATAAAAAGACAAATGTAATTGATACTTTTTTCAACAAAGTAAACAAAGCTGCAGATACAATATTATCAAAATTCAGAGATACTTATTATTTACCATTTTTAAAATTCTGTTTACAAAATAAAATATTTGCTTTTGCAATACCAGTTGCTTTAATAGTAATTAGTATGTTATCTATGCAAGCTGGTATCATTAAACAATCATTTTTTCCAAGAATTGCAAGTGACAGAGTTCAAATTTCTTTAACAATGCCGCAAGGTACCAACGAACAAATTACAGATTCTATTATTTCATCTATCGAAGAAAAAGTTTGGTTAGTAAATAAAGAATATTCAGAAAAACAATCTGGAGATTTAGAAGTTGTAGAAAATGTTATAAAACGTGTTGGACCAGGAAGCGCAAATGCAACATTAACAGTAAACTTATTACCAGGAGAAGCAAGAGATTTTTCATCTCCAGAAATTACAAACTCAATTAGTGATTTAGTTGGTAAAGTATATGGTGTAGAAAGTTTAACTTTTGGTTCTGGAGGTAATTTTGGTGGTAGCCCAGTTGCCGTTTCTCTTTTAGGAAACAATATTAATGAGCTTAAAGCTGCTAAAGAAGAATTAAAACAAGAATTAGAAAATAATTCACTTTTAAAAGACATTTCAGATAACGATCCTGCGGGAATTAAAGAAATACAAATCACTTTAAAAGACAACGCTTATTTATTAGGTTTAAATCTACAATCTATAATGGCGCAAGTACGTTATGGTTTCTTCGGATTACAAGCTCAACGTTTTCAGCGAGGACAAGATGAAATTAAAGTTTGGGTTCGCTACGATAAAAAAGACAGGTCTTCTATAAATGATTTAGATGATATGCGTATTGTAACTCCAAGTGGAGCAAGAGTTCCTTTTTCTGAAATTGCAAATTATAATATCCAAAGAGGAGACATTGCTATTAATCACCTAAAAGGAAAAAGAGAAATACAAATTACAGCAGATTTAAAAGATTTAGAAGCAAGTGCTACTGAAATTTTAGATGATATTAAAACGAGAGTTATGCCACAAATTACGGCTAAATATCATACAGTATCACCTTTGTATGAAGGGCAAAATAGAGAAGCTAATAAAACTACAGATTCTGTAGTTGTAGTTGGGCCAATTATATTATTGCTAATTTATATTGTAATTGCATTTACATTCCGTTCATATAGCCAACCAATTTTGCTAATTATTATGATTCCTTTTAGTATGATTGGTGTTATTTGGGGACATTATTTCCATAATTTTCCAATAGGAATTTTATCATTCTTAGGTATAATAGCCTTAATAGGAATTATGGTAAATGACGGCTTAGTCTTAATAGGAAAATTTAATAACTTTCTAAAAGAAGGTATGAAATATGATGATGCACTTATTGCAGCAGGTCAATCTCGTTTTAGAGCCATATTTTTAACCTCATTAACAACAGTTGCTGGTTTAGCACCATTGTTATTAGAGAAAAGTAGACAAGCACAATTTTTAATTCCGATGGCTATTTCAATTTCTTACGGAATTGCAATTGCGACTATATTAACATTGGTTATGTTGCCATTATTATTATCAGTTTCTAACTCAATTAAAGTAGGAATTAAGTGGTTAAAAACTGGAGACGATATTACAAAAGAAGAAGTAGAAAGAGCAATTATAGAATCTAAATTTGATGAAAATGAAGGTCATTAAAAACACAATACTAATAGTCGCTTTTTTAACGGCTTTACAAGGAATTTCTCAAGAAATTTTAACAAAAAAAGAAGCACTAGCAATAACCTTAGAAAACAACTTTGGTGTTAAAATTGCAAACAATAATTTAGAAGTTGCTAAAAACAATACAAGTATTTACAATACTGGATTTTTACCAACAGCTTCTATTTCTTCAGGTGCAAATTATAGAAATGAAAGTCAGACTATTAATAGACAAGACGGAACTTCTACAACAATTAACGGCGCAGTTACCAAAAGTTATAACGCATCTTTAAACCTAAATTATACAATTTTTGATGGTTTGGGAAGAAAGTACAATTATCAGCAATTAAAGGAAACTTATAATTTAACAGAATTACAAGCAAAGGAAACAATTGAAAACACGTATTTACAATTATTTACTACGTATTTTCAAATAGCAAGATTGGCTGAAAACACCACTAATTTAAGTGAAGCTTTAGCAATTTCTAAACAACGTTTAAAACGTGCAACCTATCAATATGAATACGGTCAATATACAAAGTTAGAATTGTTAAATGCTGAAGTAGATATTAATAATGATAGTATTACATTAATAAACGCTAAGCAACAATTAAGCAATGCAAAGCGTGGTTTAAATGTAATTTTAGGTGTAGAAAAAGAGGTTAATTATGATATAGAAACTGAAGTAGCTTTTAATAAAATGTTGAATTTTGATGATTTACATCAAAAAACAATTGCTAATAATGCTACTTTAAAACAAAATGAAAAGAACATTGCAATTAGTGAATTCAACATTAAAATAAATAAGACTAGCTACTTACCTACTTTAGGTTTAAATACATCCTATGGTTGGAATAAAAGTGAAAATCCTGCAACTTCTTTTTTAGCTGCTTCTACGTCTAACGGCTTAAATGCTGGTTTAAGTTTGTCTTGGAATTTATTTGATGGCGGAAGTACAAAAACACGTGTTGCAAATGCTAAAATTGCCTTAGAAAACCAAGAAATACTTTTAGAACAGCAAAAAATAACAATAGGAAACACATTAAAAAACACTTGGGAGAATTACCAAAATCAGTTGTTTATTTTACAAGCTCAGGAGAAAAATGTATTAACAACTCAAAACAACTTTGAAAGAACGCAAGAGCGTTATAAATTAGGGCAAGTAACTTCTATTGAATTTAGACAAGCACAAATAAATTTAATTAATTCTAAAACTGCTTTAAACAATGCAAAATTTGATGCAAAATTAATTGAACTACAATTACTTCAATTAAGTGGTCAAATATTAAATTTGGCGTTTTAAGAAGTAATAACTTATATTAAAAAAAGCAGCTAAATAGCTGCTTTTTTTGTTTCTATAAACTAGAGAATATGTTATTTACTAGAATGCTTTTTAATTGCTTTGTTGGATAAGAAAATTCCAATAGCAAGAGATATAAATGCTCCTGTTGCAATTCCAGGAACGAAGTCTATAAATAGAAAGAAATCATAAGCTCCATGAAATAAGGTTGCAATTAATAAACCGATAAAGTTCAATTTTGTTTTATTAGTAGAAAACTTAGCTTTCCCCATAAAATAACCCATTAAAATTGCAAAAGTACCATGTGCAGGAACTGCTGTAAAGGCTCTTAAAACTCCTGTTGCTGCTCCATGTTGAAAAGTATATAGTACATTTTCTAAAGCTGCAAAACCCATAGAAACCATTACTGCATATACAATACCATCAAAAGGCTCATTGAACTCTTTATTGTTTTGTGCATAATATTTTACAATTATAAACTTGGCAAACTCTTCTACCAAAGCAACTACAACAAATGCTTGTACAAATTGCTGAATAATGCTTTTAGAGTCTGTTAAGGGTATTAAATTAATTAATATTCCGCTTAAAATTGCTGTAATTAAAACGCTTGCTGTTGCTCCTAACATAAAGTTTTTAAATAAAAACTTTATGGGTTCTTTTTCAAATTTATCTTTAAAATAGATATATAAAATAATGACCATTACTGGCGCAACTGCTAAAAGTAGTAAGTTCATTTTGTGAATATACGTTTTTTAATAAACGGACTAGCTTTTTTATAAAACAATAGCCTTAATTAATAAGCTTAGCCTTGATTGAGCGGCATGTTTGAGCTCTTTTGAGGCACGAAAAAAGCGAGTAGCGAAAGCGAGAAATAGCTTCTAAAAATTATGCTTTTGGCAGAAAAACTTCTGCCATCATGCAGCGTGCGCTTCCGCCTCCACAGGTTTCTATAGTTGTTAAATCTGAATGAATAATATTAGAATGCTTTTCTATCTTTTGTAATTGACTTGCTGTTAATGATTTATAAGCAGAGGTGCTCATTATTAAAAACTTTTGATTGTCGTTTCCAATAACCTGCAACATATTTCCGGCAAATTGTTGCACTTGTTTTTCAGTAATATCTATAACTTCTTTACCGTCTGATTTTAAGTTTTTTACAACATTTTTTCGTTCTTTTTTATCGTCAATAGCACTTAAACAAATTACCGCAAAAGTTTCTGCAATACACATCATAACATTAGTATGATAAATTGCTTCCCTGCTTTCTTGCACGGTTTGATTTGCTGTAAAAATGATTGGAGTATATTCAAAATCTTCACAAAATTCTATAAATAATTCTTCCTCTGCTCGTGGAGAAATTGCACAATATGCTTTTCTATTTTGTCTATCTAAAATCATACTTCCAGTACCTTCAAGAAAAATTTGTTCCTCTTCGGCTTCAGTATAATCTACACAGTTTTCTATTTTAAAACCTTCTTTTTCTATTAGTTCTAAAACATCTTCCCTTCTTTCTAACCTCCTATTTTCAGCAAACATTGGGTAGATTGCTACGTCTCCGTTTTCGTGAAAAGAAATCCAGTTATTCGGAAAAAGTGCATCTGGAGTATCTGGTTCTTTAGTATCTTCAATTACAATAACTTTTATTCCGTTTTGTTGTAATTTATCTACAAAAGCATCAAACTCTTGCTGTGCATTGGCATTAATAGCAGCTGGCAACATGTTTTTTAAAGACTGTTGATAGTAATTGTTTACTGCTGTTTGCTCGTTCATCCTAAAGCTTGCTGGACGAACCATTAAAATAGTATTGGTAGTTTGTTGCATTTTCTATTGTTTGATAAAAAATTAATCTCTAATTAAAGGCATTGTACTACAACGTAACAAACCTTCTTGTTTAGAGATTTCTGAATATGGTACTTCTTCTACAGTAATACCGTTTTTGCGTAACCAAGTGTTTAATCTTGTAAAGTTCTTTTCTGAGATTACTACATCTTCAGAAATAGAGAAAATATTACTATTCATATTATACATTTCTTCTTTAGAAATGATAAAACAATTGTCTTTTCCGAAGTAGTTTAATAACCATTCATATTCTTCTTTCTCTAAGAAACCTTCTTTATGTAATATTGCTTTATTTTTTCCTACTGGTTGAAAACAACAATCTAAATGCAAGGCATTATCTCTAGGGTTCGTTTGAGATTTTCTTAAGTTAAATGATTTTACTTTTTTGTGTGGAAAAGTTTTCTCTATAAACTCAACTCCTTGTGTGTTAGTTCTTGCAACAATATAATCTGCATAGTCTTCTCCTCTATAAGTTCCTATAAAAATATAATCATTCCAAAGCATAACGTCTCCTCCTTCAATATGTACTTCTTCTGGAGGGCGAATAACTTTGGCAGGATTAATTTGATCTATAACATATTGCAGTGCCTCTAACTCTACTTCTCTGTTTGGTAAAATATTTGCCTTTATAAAAACATCATCAATAACAAATGCGATGTCTCTTGCAAAAATTTGGTTACAATTTTCTATTAATTCAGGTCTATAAACTTTTATGTTGTATTTCTTAAAAACGGCAGCAACAGCTTCCATTTCTTTTACCATATCTTCTTCTAAAGGATATGTTCCTGCTTTTATATGTTCTAACGATTTAGGATCATAAGCTTCTTCCAAACTAGGTGTTGGGCCGTTGCTTTTAGCAGTTCCAAGAACTACAGCTCTTAATCTAGAAATTTCGTTTTTTACGTTTAATTTTAGCATGGGCAAATATAAAAAAAAACTTCATGTTAAACATGAAGCTTTTTTTTATAAAAATTCTTTACTATTATTTTATCTATTAGAGATATCTTTAAATGCTCTATAGTTTTCTCCTGTATATACTTGACGTGGACGTCCAATAGGCTCTTTACCTAAACGCATTTCTCTCCATTGTGCAATCCAACCTGGTAAACGACCTAAAGCAAACATTACTGTAAACATTTCTACAGGAATTCCCATAGCTCTATAAATTATACCTGAATAAAAATCTACATTTGGATATAATTTACGTTTTACAAAGTACTCATCATTTAATGCTTCTTGTTCTAAACCTTTAGCAATATCAAGAATAGGATCATTAACTCCTAATTCTTTTAAAACTTCATCAGCTGCAACTTTAATAATCTTTGCACGAGGATCAAAGTTTTTATATACTCTATGTCCAAAGCCCATTAAACGGAAAGGATCATTTTTATCTTTTGCTTTTGCCATGTACTTCTTAGTATCACCGCCATCTTCTTTAATTGCTTCTAGCATTTCTAAAACTGCTTGGTTAGCTCCACCATGAAGTGGTCCCCAAAGTGCAGATATTCCTGCAGAAAGAGAAGCAAATAAACCTGCGTGAGAAGAACCTACAATTCTTACTGTAGAAGTAGAACAATTTTGCTCGTGATCTGCATGTAAGATTAATAATTTATCTAAAGCATTTACTAAAACTTCATTTTGAACATACTCTTCATTAGGTTGTTCAAACATCATTTTTAAAACATTTTCTACGTATCCTAAAGATTTTGATCCATAGTTTAATGGTAAGCCTTGTTTTTTACGCATAGTCCAAGCTACTAATACAGGGAATTTTCCTAATATTTTAACTACAGAATTATACATATCCTCTTCTGAATCTACATTGACAGAGCTAGGATTAAAAGCTGTTAAAGCAGAAGTTAATGAAGATAAAACGCCCATTGGATGCGCATTTTTAGGAAAAGCATCAATGATTTTTTTAATATCATCATCTACAATAGACTTATCTTTTATATCTGAATGAAATTTATCTAATTGTTCTTTAGTTGGTAATTCTCCAAAAATTAAAGCATAAGCAACTTCTAAAAAGTCTGCTTTTTCAGCTAATTCTTCTATAGAATAACCTCTATAACGTAAAATACCTTCTTCTCCATTTAAAAAAGTAATAGCACTTTGGCAAGAACCCGTGTTTTTATAACCTGGATCTATTGTGGTAATACCACCAGTTGCGCCTCTAAGCGTTTTTATATCAATTGCTACTTCATTTTCTGTTCCTGTAATTAAAGGAAATTCATATTGATTATCGCCTATTTGTAATTTTGCTATATCTGACATTTTCTAAACTTATTTTTAATATTGAAGTGAGCCACGAAGATACCAAATTTAAAGGATTTTAAAAATATCCTAACATAGATTTTTAGTATCTTGAAATTGTTTCTTTCTATTCATTAAATTCATAAAAAAAACCTCACTTTTCTATAGATAGAATGTGAGGTTTATAAATTTATTTAATTTAATTTATAATTTAAAAGCTTTTTCTTGTGGAAAATAAGCTACATCTGCTAATTGTTCTTCTATTCGAAGTAATTGATTGTACTTTGCCATTCTATCTGAACGAGAAGCAGAACCAGTTTTTATTTGACCACAATTTAATGCAACTGCTAAATCTGCAATTGTATTATCTTCAGTTTCACCAGATCTGTGACTCATTACTGAAGTATAACCTGCATTATGCGCCATGTTTACAGCAGCAATAGTTTCAGTTAAAGTACCTATTTGGTTAACTTTTATTAAAATTGAGTTTGCTGTATTAGTGTTAATCCCTTTAGATAAACGTTCTACATTTGTTACAAATAAATCGTCTCCAACTAATTGTACTTTATCTCCAATCTTTTCAGTTAAATATTTCCAACCTTCCCAATCGTTTTCATCCATACCATCTTCAATAGAAATAATTGGATAATTTTCTGAAAGTTCGGCTAAATAATCTGCTTGTTCTTTACTTGTTCTTATTTTTCCTGTACTTCCTTCAAACTTAGTGTAGTCGTATTTTCCATCTACAAAAAATTCTGCAGCAGCACAATCTAAGGCAATCATAACATCATCTCCTAATTTGTAACCTGCATTATCAACTGCTTTTTTAATAGTATCAAGAGCGTCCTCTGTTCCACCTTCTAAATTTGGAGCAAAACCTCCTTCATCACCAACTGCTGTCGATAAATTTCTATCGTGTAAAACTTTCTTTAAGTTATGAAAAATCTCAGATCCCATTTGCATAGCGTGCGTAAAATTCTTTGCTTTTACTGGCATTACCATAAACTCTTGGAATGCAATTGGAGCATCTGAATGAGACCCCCCATTAATGATATTCATCATTGGAACTGGCAATGTATTGGCTGAAACACCTCCAACATATCTATATAATGGCATTCCTAATTCATTAGCTGCAGCTTTAGCAACTGCTAAAGAAACACCTAAAATTGCATTTGCTCCTAATTTAGCCTTGTTTGGAGTAGCGTCTAAATCAATCATTGCTTGATCAATTGCGTTTTGTTCAAAAACAGAAACACCTAATAAGTTTTCAGCTATTAATGTATTTACATTCTTAACAGCATTTAAAACTCCTTTACCCATATAATCTTTTCCGCCATCACGTAATTCTACAGCTTCGTGTTCTCCTGTAGAAGCTCCAGAAGGAACTGCAGCTCTACCTAAAACTCCATTATCTGTAGTTACATCTACTTCTATAGTTGGGTTACCTCTTGAATCAAAGATTTGACGTGCGTGAATGTTAATTATAATACTCATAATAGTTGTTATTTTTTACTTGCAATTTAATAAAAGCTTGGTTTTATTCTATTTTTTAAATGTAATTTCTACGAAAACGTTTACGCTTGTACCTGTTTTGCCTTTTTTATATTCTCTATAAATTGATCAAATAAATATTCCGAATCGTGTGGTCCTGGGCTTGCTTCTGGGTGATATTGTACAGAAAATACATTTTTAGAATTCATTTTAATACCTGCAACTGTATTATCATTTAAATGTACATGTGTAATTTCTACATCGGAATGTGCCTCAGTTTCTTCTCTATTTATAGCAAAACCATGATTTTGAGAAGTTATTTCTCCCTTACCTGTTAATAGGTTTTTTACTGGGTGATTGATTCCTCTATGTCCATTATGCATTTTGTAGGTTGAAATTCCGTTTGCTAACGCAATGACTTGATGTCCTAAACAAATTCCAAATAAAGGAGAATCACTCTTTATAATTTCTTTTGCAGTTTTAATCGCATCGGTTAAAGGTTCTGGATCTCCAGGACCATTTGAAATAAAATAACCATCTGGATTAAATGAGCTTAATTCTTCGAAACTTGAATTATAAGGATACACCTTAACATATGCTCCTCTTTTTACTAAGTTTCTTAAAATATTCTTTTTAATTCCAATATCTAAAGCTGCTATTTTAATTTCAGATTTTTCATCACCAACAAAATAAGGTTCATTTGTAGAAACTTTAGAAGCTAGTTCTAAACCTTCCATATTTGGAGTTCCTGCTAATTGTTTTTTTAATTCATCAATGTTATCAACTTCAGTAGAAATAATAGCATTCATTGCACCATTATCTCTAATGTATGATACAAGTGCACGAGTATCTACATCTGATATAGCTACTAAATTATGTTTTGTAAACCAGTCTAATAAATTTCCATCAGAATCTACACGAGAGTGAGTAAAACTAAAGTTACGGCAAATTAATCCTGAAATTTTAATTCCATCAGATTCTACTTCGTTATTATTAATTCCGTAGTTACCAATATGTGCGTTGGTTGTTACCATTAACTGTCCAAAATAAGATGGATCAGTAAATATTTCTTGGTAACCAGTCATACCTGTATTAAAACAGATTTCTCCAGTAGATGTTCCTTCTATTCCTACAGATTTTCCATAAAAAATGGTTCCATCTGCTAATAAAACTAGTGCTTTTTTACGTGATTGATATTTCATTGGGTGTGTTGTGTTGTTGTGTTTGTTGCAAAAATAATATAAAAAAAAGGATAAACTAAATAGTTTATCCTTTTGTATATGTGAATTATAAAAATTTCATTTTTATTCTTCAGTTTTCTCTTCAGTCTTTGTATCAACTGATTCAACTGCTGCTTCAGCTTTGTTTCCTCCACGACGGCTACGACGAGTAGTTTTCTTAGCTTTGTTTCCTTTAGGGTTGTATAATTCGTTGTAATCAACTAATTCTACCATTGCCATTGGAGCGTTATCTCCTTGACGGTTTCCTAATTTGATAATACGAATATATCCTCCTGGACGATCAGCAACTTTAACAGATATTTCTTTGAATAATTCTGTTACAGCATGTTTATCGCGTAAGTAACTAAATACTGTTCTACGATTGTGTGTTGTATCTGATTTAGACTTAGTAATTAAAGGCTCTATATACTGACGTATAGCTTTAGCTTTTGCTACTGTTGTGTTAATACGCTTGTGCTCTATTAAAGAACATGCCATATTTGCTAACATTGCTTTTCTATGCGCTGTTTGCCTTCCTAAATGATTAAATTTCTTTCCGTGTCTCATGACCTTTGTGTGTTTGCTTTCATCTTGCTACTACTTATTATAAGGAGCAAAATATGAAAGGTTAATCTTTATCTAATTTGTATTTACTTAAGTCCATTCCAAAACTTAGGCTTTTATTTATCACTAACTCTTCTAATTCAGTTAATGATTTTTTACCAAAGTTTCTAAACTTCATTAAATCGCTTTTGTTAAATGATACTAAGTCTCCTAGAGTATCTACTTCTGCAGCTTTTAAACAGTTTAATGCACGTACAGATAAATCCATATCGATTAAACGAGTTTTAAGCAACTGACGCATATGTAATGATTCCTCATCATATGTTTCAGTTTGTGCAATTTCATCTGCCTCTAAAGTGATACGCTCATCAGAGAATAACATAAAGTGGTGGATTAAAATTTTAGCTGCTTCTGTTAATGCATCTTTAGGGTTAATAGAACCGTCTGTGTCAATATCGAAAACTAATTTTTCGTAATCTGTTTTTTGTTCTACTCTAAAGTTTTCTACTGCATATTTTACATTCTTTATAGGAGTGTAAATAGAATCAGTAAAAATAGTACCTAAAGGAGCATTTGCCTTTTTATTTTCTTCTGCTGGAACAAATCCTCTACCTTTTTCGATAGTGATTTCGGCGTTAAACTTTACCGATTTATCCATATTACAAATAACTAAATCTGGATTTAAAACTTGAAATCCTGAAGTAAATTTTTGTAAATCACCAGCTGTAAGCTGATCTTGACCTGATACTGAAATTGATACAGTTTCTCTATCAGACTCTTCTATTTGTTTCTTAAAACGAACTTGTTTTAAGTTTAAGATAATTTCTGTTACGTCTTCTACAACACCTTTAATTGTTGAAAATTCGTGCTCAACACCATCAACTCTTAATGATGTAATTGCAAAACCTTCTAAAGATGATAATAAAACTCTACGTAAAGCATTACCTACAGTTAAACCAAAACCAGGTTCTAGAGGTCTGAATTCAAATCTACCAGAAAAATCTGTAGATTCGATCATAATAACTTTATCGGGCTTTTGAAAATTTAAAATTGCCATTTTTTTCTTCTTTTTAATTGTTATTCAGTTGCGCGGTTTATAAGTGTGAAGAATTACGAATAAACCCTTTGGCTGAATTTCAATATTATTAATTTATTACTTAGAATATAATTCTACGATTAATTGTTCTTTGAACGTTTCTGGGATTTGTAATCTTTCTGGAGCTTTTACAAAAGTTCCAGATTTTTGATCGTTGTTCCAAGTTAACCATTCATAAACAGCACTGTTAGACGCTAAAGCATCTTCAATTGCTACTAATGATTTAGATTTTTCTCTTACAGCGATTACATCTCCTGCTTGCACAGAATAAGAAGGGATATTTACAATCTCTCCGTTTACAGTAATGTGACGGTGAGAAACTAATTGACGAGCTCCACTTCTAGATTTTGAAACACCTAAACGGTATACAACATTATCTAAACGAGATTCACAAAGTTGTAATAAAACTTCACCTGTAATACCTCCAGCAGCTTGTGCTTTCTTAAATAAATTACTGAATTGACGCTCTAATATACCATAAGCATATTTAGCTTTTTGCTTCTCCATTAACTGAGTTGCATATTCAGATTTTTTACCTCTTCTTCTAGCATTTCCATGCTGTCCTGGTGGGTAATTTCTTTTTTCGAAGTTTTTATCATCTCCGAAGATTGCTTCGCCAAATTTACGAGCAATTTTAGTTTTTGGTCCTGTATATCTTGCCATTTCTTTTTGTTTTTGATAGGGATTATGAATTAAGGCTTAATCCTTCGATAATCTAATTCCTATCTATTAAAATAATTAATTATTATACTCTTCTTCTCTTTGGTGGACGACATCCGTTGTGAGGCATTGGAGTAACATCAATAATTTCTGTTACTTCGATACCTGCATTGTGGATAGATCTGATCGCAGATTCTCTACCGTTTCCAGGTCCTTTAACATACACTTTTACTTTACGTAAACCTGCTTCTTTAGCTGGTGCCGCACAGTCTTCTGCTGCTAATTGAGCTGCATAAGGAGTGTTCTTTTTAGAACCTCTAAAGCCCATTTTTCCTGCAGATGACCAAGAGATTACATCTCCTTTTTTGTTTGTTAAAGAAATAATAATATTGTTAAAAGATGCAGTTACGTGCGCTTCTCCAACAGATTCTATTATAACCTTACGTTTTTTTGAACTTGATTTTGCCATAATTTTTAAGTTTTAGTAATTTAGTTTTCTAACTTAAAAGTTTAATAACTTCTATTAGATCTTTATTACTTTATCTAACTTTATTTTTTCTTGTTAGCTACAGTTTTACGCTTACCTTTTCTTGTACGAGAGTTGTTTTTAGTTCTCTGACCTCTTAAAGGGAGACTCATTCTGTGACGAATTCCTCTTTGACATCCGATATCCATTAAACGTTTAATGCTTATCTGAACTTCAGAACGTAATTCACCTTCAATAGTGAATGTACCTACTTGTTCACGGATTGCCGCGATTTGATCATCTGACCAATCTTGAACCTTTACACTTTCGTCAATTTTTGCGTTAGCTAAAATTTCTTGTGCTCTACTTTTTCCTATTCCAAAGATGTACGTTAATGAAATAACACCTCTTTTATTCTTAGGAATATCAATACCTGCTATTCTTGCCATTACCCTTGTCTTTGTTTAAATCTAGGATTTTGTTTATTAATTACGTATAATCTACCTTTTCTGCGAACTATTTTGCAGTCGGCACTTCTTTTCTTAATAGATGCTCTTACTTTCATCGTTTTAAACTTTATATAAATATTAAAGAATTAATATCTATAGGTTATTCTTGCCTTTGTTAAATCATAAGGACTCATTTCTAACTTTACTTTGTCTCCAGGTAAAAGTTTTATATAATGCATACGCATTTTACCAGAAATGTGTGCTGTTACAATATGTCCGTTTTCTAACTCTACACGAAACATAGCATTAGACAATGCCTCTGTTATGCTTCCGTCTTGTTGAATTGCTGGTTGCTTAGCCATCCTTTTATAATGATTTTCTATTAGTATTACCTGTCTTCATTAAACCATCATAATGGCTATTTAGCAAGTAAGCGTTAATTTGTTGTAGAGTATCAATTGCTACTCCTACCATAATAATTAACGATGTTCCTCCATAAAATAGCGCCCAATTTTGTTGTACTCCAAATTGATATGCTACTGCTGGTAAAATAGATAAGGCAGCCAAGAAAATTGAACCTGGTAAGGTAATTCTTGATAATACTGAATCTAATCTATCTGCTGTATCCTTTCCTGGTCTAATACCTGGAATAAAACCTCCGCTTCTTTTTAAACCTTGAGCCATTTCATCTGTACGAACCGTAATGGCAGTATAGAAATAACTAAAGATTATAATTAATAATGCGAAGATTACGTTATACCACAATCCGTTAATGTCTTGTAAACTAGCTAAAGCTGGAAAACGTTGCGCTAATGCAATTGGCAAAAACATAATTGCTTGTGCAAAAATGATTGGCATTACACCTGCTGCGTTTAACTTTAATGGGATATAATCTCTTGATCCTGCTACATTAGAAATACTTCCTGCAACTGTTCTTCGGGCATATTGTACTGCAATCTTACGAACTGCTGTTACCAGTAACACGGTTAAGAGAATTACTACAAACCAAATAATGATTTCAATTAAAATCATCATTACTCCACCTGCACCTGCGTTTGTTGTTTTAGAAACAAACTCTTGTAAAAATGCCGCTGGAAAGTTAGCGATAATACCTACAGTAATTAATAACGAAATACCGTTACCAACTCCTTTATCGGTAATACGCTCACCTAACCACATAGCAAATATAGTACCTGCACTTAATAAGATTATTGATGAAACCCAAAAAGTAGCACCACCAACTAAAAATGCAGATTCTGGTAAACCAAATTGCGTTTTAATTGCTGTGATGTATGTTGGCGCTTGAAACAATGTAATTAAAATTGTTAACCAACGTGTTATTTGTGTAATTTTCTTACGACCACTTTCACCATCTTTTTGTAGTTTTTGTAAATAAGGAATTGCTATTCCCATTAATTGTACTACAATAGATGCCGAGATATATGGCATAATACCCAAAGCCATTACAGATGCTCTTGCAAAAGCTCCTCCTGTAAATGCATTTAAAATTCCTAAAAGACCAGAAGATGTACCCTCTTTTAATGCTGAAAGTTGTAATGGATCTATACCAGGTAATGGTACAGCTGCCATAAAACGATAAACAGCAATTAAACCGATTGTAAGAAGAATTTTGTTTTTCAATTCTTCAATCTTAAATATGTCTCTTAAAGTATTTATAAAATTCATCATTTACATTTAGTATTATAAACTTACTGCCTCACCTCCAGCAGCTTCAATAGCAGCTTTAGCGGTAGCAGTATATTTATGAACAGTAATATTTAATTTAGCTTTTAATTCTCCACCACCTAATATTTTAACTAAGTCGTTCTTACGAACTAAACGGTTTTCTATTAATACTTCTAAATTAACTGTGTCCTCGATTTTTTTAGCGTCAACTAAAGATTGTAATTTATCTAAGTTGATTCCTACATATTCTTTACGATTGATGTTTGTGAAACCGAATTTAGGCACACGTCTTTGTAACGGCATTTGCCCACCTTCGAAACCAATCTTACGAGAATATCCAGAACGAGATTTTTGTCCGTTGTGACCTCTAGTAGCGGTACCACCTTTACCAGAACCTTCACCACGTGCAATTCTCTTAACTTTCTTAACAGATCCTTCTGCTGGTTTTAAGTTGTGTAAACTCATGATTTTTATTGTCTTATTTAACTTCTTCTACAGAAATTAAGTGTTTAACTGTATTTACCATACCAATAATAGAAGGAGTTGCCTCATGTTCTACTGTTTGGTTCATTCTTCGTAAACCTAATGCCTCTAATGTTCTCTTTTGGTTTTTAAGGCGACCGATTTTACTTTTTACTTGTGTAACTTTAATTTTACTCATCGTCTTAAATTTTATCCGTTAAAAACTTTCTCTAAAGAAACTCCTCTTTGCTTAGCAATAGTTGCTGCGCTACGTAATTGTAATAAAGCATTAAAAGTTGCTTTTACAACATTATGAGGATTAGATGATCCTTGAGATTTTGATAATACATCATGTATACCTACAGCGTCTAATACCGCACGTACTGCACCACCGGCAATAACTCCTGTACCATGAGAAGCAGGCTTAACAAATACTCTTGCTCCACCAAATTTCCCTTTTTGTTCGTGTGGTAAAGTACCATCTAAAATAGGAATTCTAACTAAATTTTTCTTTGCATCTTCAATTGCTTTTGCAATTGCTGAAGCAACATCTTTAGATTTTCCTAAACCATGACCTACAACTCCGTTACCATCTCCAACAACAACAATTGCTGAAAAACCAAAAGCTCTACCACCTTTAGTTACTTTAGTTACACGTTGTACGCCTACTAATTTATCTACAAGCTCTAATCCGCTTGGTTTTACTCTTTCTACGTTTTTATATCCTTGCATAATATAACTTCTTAAAATTTTAAACCAGCTTCTCTAGCAGCATCTGCTAAAACTTTAACTCTACCGTGATATAAATATCCGTTTCTATCAAAAGCAACAGTTTCAACACCTGCTTTAGATGCTTTCTCTGCAATTGCTTTACCAACTGCTACTGCTGTTTCTGCTTTAGAACTTGCTGTAATTTCTTTATCTCTTGATGATGCAGCTACTAATGTAACACCGTCAACATCATTTATTATTTGAGCATAGATTTCTTTGTTACTTCTAAAAACCGTTAATCTTGGTTTTGTAGCTGTACCAGTAACAATTTTTCTAATTCTATGCTTAATACGTTGTCTTCTTTCAAGCTTTGATAATGCCATAACTCTATAAATTATGCAGATTTACCTGCTTTTCTTCTTAATACTTCTCCTACAAACTTAACTCCTTTTCCTTTGTAAGGCTCTGGGCTACGGAAGCCACGGATCTTAGCGGCAACTTGACCTACTAATTGCTTATCATAAGAAGTTAATTTAACTAATGGGTTCTTACCTTTTTCAGATACTGTTTCAACTTTAACTTCTGGAGCTATTTCTAAAACAATATTGTGAGAGTAACCTAATGCTAAATCTAGTTTTTGACCTTGGTTTGAAGCTCTATAACCTACACCAACTAATTCTAATTCCTTAGAAAAACCTTTTGTAGTTCCTTCAACCATGTTATTTATCAAAGCTCTCATTAAACCGTGTTGGGCTTTATGAGTTTTACTTTCTGATGCTCTATCTAGAACGATTTGTGCATCTTCTATCTTTACGGTAATTCCTTCAGAGATAACTTGTGTTAATTCTCCTAATTTACCTTTTACTGTAACCACGTTATCGTTTACTTTAACTTCAACACCTTGTGGTAATGCGATTGGATTTTTTCCTATTCTACTCATTGTACAAAGTGATTAATAAACGTAACATAAAACTTCTCCTCCAACATTCTCTAAACGGGCTTTCTTGTTAGTCATAACACCTTTAGAAGTTGAAACAATAGCAATACCTAGACCATTTAAGACTCTTGGCATTTCTTTTGAGCCTACGTACTTACGTAAACCTGGAGTTGAGATTCTTTGAATCTTTCTGATTACTGACTCTTTTGTGTCACGGTCATACTTTAAAGCTATCTTAATTGTTCCTTGAACTTTATCGTCATTGAACTGATAACTTAAAATGTAACCTTGATCAAACAAAATCTTAGTCATTTCCTTCTTCAAATTTGAAGCAGGAATTTCTACTACTCGGTGTCCTGCACTAATTGCATTTCTTACTCGAGTTAGAAAATCCGCGATTGGATCTGTATACATATTAAATTGATTTGCGATTTTGGTTTTTAATTACCTCTATACTACTTACAGAAAGTGTGTCTTCTGTGATAATTAAACCTTAAATCTGTTAAAATTTGTTATACTCAAAAAAATAGAGCGTGCAAATATACACATTCTATTTTTTATATTGAGATTTATTTTTAGTTGCTTACCAACTTGCTTTTCTAACACCAGGAATTAACCCTTGGTTAGCCATTTCACGAAATGTAACACGTGAAACTCCAAACTGACGCATATATCCTTTTGGACGTCCAGTTAATTTACAACGATTGTGCATTCTTACTGGTGAAGCATTCTTTGGTAACTTCTGTAAACCTTCATAGTCTCCAGCTTCTTTTAAAGCTTTACGTTTTTCAGCATATTTTGCAACTGTTGCTGCTCTTTTACGCTCACGTGCTTTCATTGATTCTTTAGCCATCTTCTAGTTCTTTTTAAATGGTAAACCTAATTCAGTTAATAACGATTTAGCTTCCTTATCAGTAGCTGCAGATGTTACAAATGTAATATCCATACCGTTAATCTTCTTAACTTGGTCTATGTTAATTTCTGGGTAGATGATTTGTTCAGTAACACCTAATGTGTAATTACCTCTACCATCAAAACCATTCGCTTTAATTCCGTTAAAATCTCTTACACGTGGTAAAGAAGCTGTAACTAATCTATCTAAAAATTCGTACATTTTCTCTCCTCTTAACGTAACTTTTGCACCAATTGGCATTCCTTTACGTAATTTGAAGTTTGCAACATCTTTCTTAGATAAAGTTGAAACTGCTTTTTGACCTGTAATAGTTGCTAACTCTTCTAAAGCGTAGTCTATTAATTTCTTATCAGCTATTGCAGCACCAACACCTTTACTTACAACTATCTTTTGTAATTTAGGCACTTGCATTACATTCTTATAACTGAATTCTTCAGTAAGAGCACTTATTACTCTTTCTTTATATTCTGCTTTTAATCTTGGTACGTAACTCATGATTATTATTATTTTTTAGTTTTTTTAGAGATTCTAGTTTTAGTATCTCCATCAACTTTATAACCTACTCTTACAGCAACACCATCTTCTACTAACATAACATTAGAAATATGAATAGAAGCTTCTTTCTTTACGATACCACCTTGAGGACTTGTAGCACTTGGCTTAGTGTGTTTAGACACCATGTTAGCACCTTCTACTATTACTCTATTCTTATCTTTAAGAATTTGTAATACTTTACCTTCAGTATTTTTACTAGTACCTGTAATTACTTTTACAGTATCTCCTGTTTTTATTTTGAACTTTTGCATCTTATTTGATATTAAAGCACTTCAGGTGCTAATGATACTATCTTCATAAATTGTTTCTCACGTAATTCACGTCCAACAGGTCCAAATACACGTGTTCCTCTCATCTCCTCAGTTGGATTTAAAAGTACACAAGCATTATCATCAAATCTGATGTATGATCCGTCTTTACGTCTTACTTCCTTTTTAGTACGAACAACTACCGCTCTAGATACTTGACCTTTTTTAACAGATCCGTTAGGAGTTGCGGACTTTACAGTAACTACAATTTTATCTCCTACTCTAGCATAACGCTTTCTTGTTCCTCCTAAAACTCTTATCACTAAAACTTCTTTTGCTCCAGTGTTATCTGCGACTTTTAATCTTGATTCTGTCTGTAACATATTATTTAGCTCTTTCTAGGATTTCTACTAATCTCCAACGTTTAGATTTACTCATAGGACGTGTTTCCATTATCCTAACTGTATCTCCTTCGTTGCAATCATTCTGTTCGTCGTGTGCAACATACTTTTTCGTCTTTAATACGAATTTACCGTACATTGGGTGCTTTACTCTCTTTACTTCTGCAACAACAATAGATTTCTCCATTTTGCTACTAGAAACAACACCTATTCTCTCTTTTCTAAGATTTCTTTTTTCCATCTTTAAAATTGACTATAGAATTATTGTAATTCTCTTTTGGTTAATTCTGTTGCAATTCTTGCAACCGATTTTCTTAAGCTTCTTAACTCCAAAGGGTTTTCTAATGGAGTAATGGCGTGAGCCATCTTAAGATCCGAATAATTTTTCTTCAACGCTCCAAGCTTTTCTTGTAAGTCAGCTGCAGATAATTCTTTAATTTCTGATTGTTTCATATCTATTAGAATTAAGCGTTAATATCAAAATCTCTTGCGATAACAAACTTCGTTCTTACAGGAAGTTTTTGTGCAGCTAAACGTAAGGCTTCTTTTGCAACATCAATTGGCACTCCACCAATTTCAAACAAAACTCTACCTGGTTTAATTACTGACACAAAATGGTCTGGTGCTCCTTTACCTTTACCCATACGAACCTCTAAAGGTTTTTTGGTAATAGGCTTGTCTGGAAATATTTTAATCCAAAGCTGACCTTCTCTTTTCATGTGACGAGTTGCCGCAATACGAGCTGCCTCTATTTGACGAGAAGTAAGAAGGTTCTGATCTAAAGATTTAATCCCAAACATTCCGTTAGAAAGTTGAGTTCCTCTACCAGAGTTACCATTCATATTCCCTTTCGCCTTTTGTACCTTACGGTATTTTACTCTTTTTGGCTGTAACATTTTTAATTTCTTTTAAAAATTATTTTCTTCTGCGTGGTTGACGTTTAGAGTTACCACCACCTTTAGGACCACCTTTTTGTTTAGATAAACCTACTAATGGAGATAATTCACGTTTTCCGTAAACCTCACCTTTCATAATCCATACTTTAATACCTAATCTTCCGTATTGTGTATGAGCTTCTACAAGTGCATAATCAATATCTGCTCTAAAAGTAGATAATGGAATTCTTCCTTCTTTATAGTGTTCAGAACGTGCCATTTCAGCTCCGTTTAAACGACCAGAAAGTTGAACTTTAATTCCTTCTGCATTCATTCTCATGGCTGCTTGAATAGCCATTTTAGTTGCACGCTTGTAAGAAATTCTATTTTCAATTTGACGAGCAATACTAGCTGCAACTAAATTTGCATCTACTTCTGGACGTTTAATTTCAAAAATATTAATTTGAACTTCTTTACTTGTAATTTTTTTAAGCTCTTCTTTTAACTTGTCTACCTCTTGACCACCTTTCCCAATAATAATACCAGGTCTTGCAGTAGTGATAGTAACGGTTACAAGTTTAAGCGTACGCTCAATAATTACACGAGAAACACTTGCCTTAAATAATCTAGCACGAACGTACTTTCTTATTTTATTATCCTCAGCTAATTTATCTCCGTAGTCATTTCCACCATACCAGTTAGATTCCCATCCTCTGATAATTCCTAAACGATTTCCTATTGGATTTGTTTTTTGTCCCATATCTACTTTGATTAATTGCTTTTAGTTTTAGTACCTAACTCTAAAGTAACGTGATTAGAACGCTTACGAATTCTGTGTGCACGCCCTTGTGGAGCTGGTCTTAATCTTTTTAACATACCTGCGCTATCTACACAAATCGATTTTACGAATAATCCTGCATCTTCGATGCTTGCATCTTCATTTTTAGCTTGCCAGTTTGCAATTGCAGACATTAACAATTTCTCTAAATTACGTGATGCTTCTTTTGGACTAAACTTTAAGATTTGTAAAGCTTTTTCAACTTCTACACCTCTTACCTGATCTGCTACCAAACGCATTTTTCTTGGTGATGTAGGACAATTAGTTATTTTAGCGAAAGCTCTAGTCTTTCTAGCTTCTTTTAACTGTGTTGCCATGTTATGTTTACGACTTCCCATAATTTCCTACTTATTTTTTTCCTTTATTTTTCGCACCTGCATGTCCACGGAATGAACGTGTTGGTGAAAATTCTCCTAGTTTATGACCTACCATGTTCTCTGTAACATATACAGGAACAAATTGACGTCCATTGTGCACTGCTATTGTTTGCCCTACGAAATCTGGAGTAATCATACTTGCTCTTGACCAAGTTTTAATCACAGATTTGCTTCCAGCTTCAATACTAGCTTGCACTTTTCTATCTAATTTATAGTGAACGTAAGGTCCTTTTTTTAATGATCTTGCCATGGTTTATTTTTTTCTACGTTCTATAATATACTTATTACTCGCTTTGGTCTTAGATCTAGTCTTATAACCTTTAGCAGGTATACCGTTACGAGATCTTGGATGCCCTCCAGAAGCACGTCCTTCACCACCTCCCATTGGGTGATCAACTGGATTCATACGTACTGGGTTAGTTCTTGGTCTTCTACCTAACCATCTGCTTCTACCTGCTTTACCAGATACAAGTAATTGATGATCTGAGTTAGATACAACTCCGATAGTAGCCATACAAGTTAACAAGATTAATCTTGTTTCACCTGAAGGTAACTTAACTGTTGCATACTTACCATCTCTTGCCATTAGTTGAGCAAACGAACCTGCTGAACGAGCCATAACAGCTCCTTGACCTGGACGTAACTCTATACAAGAAATTGTAGTTCCTAAAGGAATATCACTTAAGTATAAAGCATTTCCAATTTCTGGAGTTGCTTCTCTACCTGAAACGATAGTTTGACCTACTTTTAATCCGTTTTGTGCAATTACATAACGTTTTTCTCCATCAGCATAAAAAACTAATGCAATAAATGCAGTACGATTTGGATCATACTCAATAGTTTTAACTGTTGCAGGAATACCTTGCTTATCTTTCTTAAAATCGATAATACGGTATTTTTGCTTATGACCACCACCTATATTACGTGTTGTCATACGTCCTTGACTGTTTCGACCTCCAGATCTTTTATTCGGTGCCAATAATGACTTTTCCGGCTTATCAGTAGTTATGGCGTCGAACCCATTTACTACTCTAAAACGCTGACCTGGTGTTACTGGTTTTAATTTTCTAACTGACATTTGTGTCTTTTTTCTTAAAGATTGTTATAAAAATCAATGCTTTCTCCTTCAGCTACTTGTACAATTGCTTTCTTGTATCCACCAGTTAATCCTGTAACCATACCTTTTTTGGTAAATTTGGTTTTTCTTTCGATAGGATAATTCATGGTTTTTACTGAATTGATAGTTACTCCATAAGCAGCTTCAACAGCTCCTTTAATTTGTAACTTATTAGCTCTCTTATCTACTACAAAAGTAAAACGGTTAAATAACTCGCTGTCACTTGTAGCTTTTTCTGTAATAATAGGTTTAATTAAAATACTCATCTTGTTCCCTATTTACTTAAATTAGATTCAATTCCTTCTAAAGAACTTTCAGCAATTACTACTTTACTTGCATGTAATACATTGTAAGTGTTAATTCCTGTTGCGTTCACAACTTTAGAGCCTTTTAAGTTACGTGATGATAAATACACATTTGCATTTCCTTCATTACCTAAAACAAATAAAGATTTCTTAGAATCTAACTCTAATGCTTTTAATACATTAACAAACTCTTTAGTTTTTGGAGTTTCAAAATTGAAATCTTCAATTACTACTAAGTTGCTATCTTTTGCTTGAATACTTAAAGCTGACTTACGTGCTAAACGCTTTAAGTTTTTATTCAATTTGAAAGAATAATTACGTGGTCTTGGTCCGAACATACGTCCTCCACCTCTAAAAACTCCAGACTTGATAGAACCTGCTCTTGCAGTACCAGTTCCTTTTTGTTTTTTAATTTTTCTTGTACTTCCTGCTATCTCAGCTCTCTCTTTTGCTTTGTGAGTACCTTGACGCTGGTTAGCTAAATATTGCTTTACATCTAAGTATATAGCATGATCATTTGGCTCTATTCCGAATACCTCTTTAGAAAGTTCAACTTTCCTTCCAGTATCTTTTCCTGTAATATCTAAAACTGCTACCTTCATTATTTCTGAATAGTTACAAAAGCATTTTTGTGTCCAGGAATTGCTCCTTTTACAACAAGTAAGTTCTTTTCAGCAACTACTTTTAATACTTTTAAGTTTTGAACTTTAATTGTGTCTCCACCCATACGACCTGCCATGCGCATTCCTTTGAATACTCTTGCAGGATAAGATGCGGCACCAATTGATCCTGGCGCTCTTAAACGGTTATGTTGACCGTGAGTAGCTTGACCGACACCGGCAAAACCGTGACGCTTAACAACTCCTTGAAAACCTTTACCTTTTGAAACTCCAGATACATCTACGAATTCTCCTTCTGTAAAATGATCTACTGAAATTGAATCTCCTAATTTGTACTCTTGATCAAATCCTTGAAATTCAACGACTTTCTTTTTTGCAGTTGTACCCGCTTTTTTAAAGTGGCCATCTAACGCTTTGTTAGAGCTTTTTGCTTTTTTGTCATCGAAACCAAGTTGTAATGCATTATACCCATCAACTTCTTCAGTTCTGACTTGGGTAACAACACAAGGACCTGCTTCTATAACGGTACAAGGAATATTCTTCCCGTTCTCGTCAAATAAGCTGGTCATCCCAATTTTTCTACCTATTAATCCAGACATTTGTTTAGATTTTAGACGTTAGATGCTATTTATCCAGCGCGTCTATTAATAATTAATTGTTTGAAACGTATGTTTCATTTTCTTCCTTTAGGTTAATTCAAAAAAAAAGAGCGTAAAAATAATTTTCATGCTCTGAATATTATTTTACCGTTTTTCCTTCGCGAAACCCTCTGGACATGTTGTTTTTACTGATTATAAACTCAATAAAAACTTTACCCCGAACTAATTCGGAGTGCAAAAATATAAAAAACTTTCGGTTTAACAAAATTAAACCGAAAGTTAGATAATACTTAAACTTTAATTTCTACTTCTACTCCACTTGGTAATTCAAGTTTCATTAGCGCATCAATAGTCTTCGAAGAAGAACTATAGATATCTAACAAACGCTTGTAAGCAGATAATTGAAATTGTTCTCTAGATTTTTTGTTTACGTGTGGTGAACGTAATACAGTAAAAATCTTTTTATTTGTTGGTAAAGGTATTGGTCCGTTTACAACAGCACCAGTACTTTTTACAGTCTTTACAATTTTTTCAGCAGATTTATCTACTAAATTGTAATCGTAAGACTTTAATTTTATTCTAATTTTTTGACTCATCTTAATCTATTTAGTAAATTATCCTTTAGCTTTTGCAATTACTTCTTCTGAAACATTAGAAGGTGTTTCTGCATAGTGAGAAAATTCCATAGTAGAAGTTGCTCTACCAGAAGACATTGTTCTTAATGCTGTAACATAACCAAACATTTCTGATAATGGAACTGTTGCTTTTACAACTTTTGCTCCAGCTCTATCAGACATATCAGATACTTGACCACGTCTTCTATTTAAATCTCCTACGATATCTCCCATGTTTTCTTCAGGAGTTAACACTTCTAACTTCATGATTGGCTCCATAATTTTAGCTTTTGCAGCTTTAGAAGCAGCTTTAAAGCCCATTTTTGCAGCTAATTCAAAAGATAATTGATCAGAATCCACAGGGTGGAAAGAACCATCTCTTAAAGTTACCTTCATAGAATCCATTTCATAACCCGCTAAAGGACCATTGTTCATAGCCTCTTTGAAACCTTTCTCTACAGAAGGAACAAATTCTTTAGGAACATTACCACCTTTAATTACAGATTCGAATTGTAAACCTTGCACACCTTCGTCTGCTGGCTCCATTGTAAATACAATGTCAGCAAATTTACCACGTCCACCAGATTGTTTCTTGTAAACTTCTCTATGATCTGCAGAAGCAGTAATAGCTTCTTTATACTCAACTTGAGGTTGACCTTCGTTAACTTCCACCTTGAATTCACGTCTTAAACGATCAACAATAATATCTAAGTGTAACTCTCCCATTCCTGAGATAATAGTTTGCCCTGAAGCTTCATCTGTTCTAACTGTAAATGTTGGATCTTCTTCAGCTAATTTTGCTAAAGACATACCTAACTTATCTACATCTGCTTTAGTTTTAGGCTCAACCGCAATACCAATTACTGGATCTGGGAAGTCCATAGATTCTAAAACAATAGGATGTTTTTCATCTGATAATGTATCTCCAGTTTTAATAGATTTAAAACCTACAGCTGCACCAATATCTCCTGCTTCAATATAATCGATAGCATTTTGCTTATTAGCGTGCATCTGATAGATACGAGAAATACGTTCTTTTTTACCTGAACGGTTATTTAAAACATAAGAACCTGCATCTAAACGACCAGAATATGCTCTAAAAAATGCTAAACGCCCAACAAAAGGGTCTGTAGCAATTTTAAATGCTAAAGCAGCAAAAGGCTCCTTAGCATCTGGCTTTCTTTTTTCTTCTTCATCTGTATCTGGATTTACTCCAACTACAGCTTCCTTATCTAAAGGAGAAGGCAAATAACGACACACAGCATCTAATAAGAACTGAACACCTTTATTTTTAAAAGCAGATCCACAAATCATAGGAATAATTGCCATATCCATTACAGCAGCTCTAAGTGCAGCATGCACTTCTTCTTCTGTAATAGAATTTTCATCTTCCATGAATTTTTCTAAAAGATTCTCATCATAACTTGCTACTTCTTCAATTAAAAGTGCACGGTACTTACGAGCTTCTTCTTTCATATCCTCAGGAATCTCGATAATATCGAAAGTTGCTCCTTGAGTTGCATCATGCCATACAATAGCACGGTTTTTTACTAAATCAATAACACCTTTAAAATCATCTTCGTCTCCAATGTTTAAAACGATTGGCACCGCGTTAGATTTTAACATGTCTTTTACTTGTTGACAAACTCCTAAAAAGTCAGATCCTTGACGGTCCATTTTGTTAACGAAACCAATTCTTGGTACTTTATAGTTATCAGCCAATCTCCAGTTAGTCTCAGATTGAGGCTCAACACCATCAACTGCACTAAATAAAAATACTAAACCATCAAGTACTCTTAATGATCTATTTACTTCTACTGTAAAATCAACGTGACCTGGAGTATCAATAATATTAAAGTGATATCCTTTAGTTTCTGGAGTTGCTTCTCCATTTTCTAATGGGAACTTCCACTCACAAGTTGTAGCTGCAGAAGTAATTGTAATACCTCTTTCTTGCTCTTGCTCCATCCAGTCCATTGTAGCTGCACCATCATGTACTTCACCAATTTTATGTGAAACACCTGTATAATACAATACACGTTCTGTAGTTGTAGTTTTTCCTGCATCAATATGTGCAGCAATACCAATATTTCTTGTAAATTTTAAATCTCTAGCCATTTCTTAGAATCTAAAGTGTGAGAATGCTTTGTTTGCTTCAGCCATCTTATGCGTATCTGTACGCTTTTTAACCGCTGCACCTTCTTCTTTAGCTGCTGCTAAAACTTCTGCTGCCAAACGTTGAGCCATTGTTTTCTCGTTACGCTTACGTGTGTAAGTAATCATCCATTTAATTGCCATAGATACTTTACGATCTGGGCGAATTTGCATTGGAATCTGGAATGTTGCTCCACCAACACGACGAGATCTTACTTCTACGTGAGGCATTACATTAGATAAACCTTCTTTCCAAATTTCTAGTGCTGACTTCTCTTCGTCAGTCTTTTTTTCTTCTACGATATCCATTGCATCGTAAAATACTTTAAAAGCTACAGATTTTTTACCGTCCCACATTAAGTTGTTTACAAAACGCGTAACTAACTGGTCGTTAAACCTTGGATCTGGCAAAAGCTCTCTTTTTTTCGCTTTTCTTTTTCTCATGTCTTTACATTAAAAAAGTTAATTAATTTTAGTTATTAATACCTACGTACCTTTAACCTCTTTTTACTTCTTTGGGCGTTTAGCTCCGTATTTTGATCTACGTTGCGTTCTTCCTTCAACTCCTGCAGTATCTAAAGCTCCACGTACTACGTGATACTTTACACCTGGTAAGTCTTTTACCCTTCCACCTCTAACTAATACTATCGAGTGCTCTTGTAAGTTGTGTCCTTCACCGCCAATGTATGCGTTGATCTCGTTACCATTTGTTAACCTTACACGCGCTACTTTACGCATTGCTGAGTTAGGTTTCTTTGGTGTTGTAGTATATACACGAGTACAAACTCCACGACGTTGTGGACAACTTAATAAAGCGGCCGATTTACTCTTCTTAGTTATTTTGGTTCTTCCTTTACGAACTAATTGTTGAATAGTTGGCATACTAAATTGTTGCTAATTTTCGTTCTACTTAAATCTTTTTTCTCTTAATTATAAGAGTGCGCAAATGTACAACTAATATCCAATTAAGCAAATATCAGGTAGTTATTTTTTTAAAATGATTTTTCAACATTAAAAAACACATAAAAAAACAAGCGTTTTAAAAACAATAATTCCCCTGTAATTACCTTTTTTGGTGGTTTTGATTTAGTACATTTACCAATAATTTTCACTTTACTTATTTCCTTTTGATAAAAAAAACAACCTCATATATATGTATAGTAATTTTAACATTGACTTTTAACGAAGTTTTTGGACAAGAGTTACTGCTAAAAATTAAATCAAAAGATAGCCTAGAAAATACTTTTTTAAAGAAACTGATTTTCATCGAGAATCAAAAATCAGAAAAAGACATATATAATGAGGTAAATATTATCTCAGAAAAACTAAAATATTTTGGATACTTCTTAAACTCTATAGACAGTATAATTAACAAGAACAAAACCTACACTTCTTATTTTACATTAAGGAACAGAACAGAAAAAGCACTGATAAAACTAAACGAGAATAAGACACATACAAACAAAATCTATTTAATTAAAAATGACACTGCAATTATTGCAATTGAAGAATTATCCCCTTTTCTTTCTTCAATATCTAGTGAATTAGAAAACAAGGGCAAGTCTTTCTCAGAAGTTAAACTAAAAAACATTCAACTTAAAGAAAACTTCCTACATGCTGAATTAGATATTTATCAATCAAAAGAAAGATCAATTAACAAGATTATAGTTAAAGGGTATAATCAATTTTCTAAACCTCACCTGAAACGTTTCCTGAATGTAAAAAAGGAAACTATCTTCAATCAACAAAAAATAGAAGAAATTTCTTCTACAATTAATTCTTTAGATTTTATTTCAGAAATTAAACCACCAGAAATTTTATTCAGTAAAGACTCCACCTTATTATACATCTATCTAAAAGAGCAAAAAACAAATAGCTTTGACGGCTTATTAAATTTTGCTTCAAAAGAAAATGGAAAGGGATTGCTTTTTAACGGTCATTTAGATTTAAAATTAAATAACATTTTACACACAGGAGAGAAATTCGAATTGTTTTGGAAAGCCAATGGTGAAGAAAGACAAGAATTTAAAATAACAACAGAGGTGCCATATATTTTTAACTCTGCATTTACCCCAAACTTATCTTTCTCTATTTACAAACAGGACTCTACTTTTTTAAGCACAAAATTCCACACAGGTATAAACTACAAAATAAAACCTAAAATGGATATCGCATTAACTTTTGATTCTGAAACATCAGAAAACACACTTCAAAATAACACCAGTGAAACCGTAAAAGATTTTGAAAACACTTTTTTAGGTGCTCAATTAACATATCGAAAATCTAAAAACGACGCTTTTCATAATGATAAATTCCTAATTAGGCTAAACCCATCTTTCGGGTACAGAAATAGCGAAAACATAAAAACAGACCAATTTAAAATTAATATTGAAGTATCATATCTATGGGATTTAAACAACAGGAGCTCTATTTATATTAAAAACGAAACCGGACACTTAAACTCAGACAATTTTATTGATAATGAATTATATAGAATTGGTGGAGCAAATTCAATTAGAGGTTTTAATGAACAGAGCATTTTCACATCTCAATTCAGTTTCATAAATTTAGAATACAGGTATTTAACATCGCAAAATTCTTACCTATATTCTATTACAGACTTCGGAAGAGTAAAAATTTCAAATACAACTAATGAAAACCTATATGGTTTTGGTTTTGGGTATTTATTTAAAATTAACAACTCTCAAATAAATCTCGGCTATGTTTTAGGTAAAACAACTAGTCAACCATTTGACTTTAAACAATCTAAATTACTCATAAGCTTCCTTAGCTATTTTTAATCAATTCATTTAAGTCTAAATAAAAGATCAAACCTTACAAGAAAATATGATTTTTTCACACTTATTTAACATTTTAATAGGTTATTTAAGATAAAATTAAGAATTTAGCCTTTAATAATTCAAATAATCAAGTATGAAAACAAAGTTTAAAGGAATCTTAACGCTGTTTCTAGCGTTTATTGTGCATGCCTCATTTGCACAAGACAGAACTGTTTCCGGAACAGTATCTGACAGCACAGGTGGTTTACCAGGTGTTGGAGTTTTAATTAAAGGAACAACCCAAGGGGTTGAAACAGATTTTGATGGAAATTACTCTATCAAAACAAAAACAGGAGCTACGTTAGTTTTTAGCTATGTTGGAATGAAAACTACTGAGAAAGTGGTTGGAACATCAAGCACTATTAATGTATTAATGGAAGAGGATGCCAATGTTCTTGAGGAGGTTGTTATAACCGCATTAGGAATAAAAAGAGAAAAAAAATCACTTGGTTTTGCTCAACAATCTGTAAAAGGAGAACAGTTAACTCAAACCAAAGAAGTGGATGTTAACAATGCTATCGCTGGTAAAGTTGCTGGTGTTCAATTATTAGGCGCACCTAGTTCTGGTTTCGCAAACGCAGTAGTTAGATTAAGAGGTGAAAGCAATTTACTATATGTAGTAGATGGTGTTAAAATTGAAAACTCAGCTGACATTAACACTGATGACATTGAAGACTTAAGTGTATTAAAAGGTAGTGGAGCTACAGCTCTATATGGTCCTATTGGAAAAAATGGTGTTGTAATTATTACTACCAAAAAAGCAAAGAAAGGTAAAACTTCTTTTGTACTTGACCAATCTCTACAGGTTTCTAACGTATATATTCTACCTGAATATCAAAATGAATATGGTGGTGGATACACACAAACTTTTAGCACTTTAAATGGTCAAAATATACCAAATTATGCTGCTGATGAATCTTGGGGACCACGTTTAGATGGTACCTTAGTAAGACATTGGGATAGTTGGATTCCAGGATCTTCAACTTATGGTGAATTAAGGCCTTGGTCTGCTAACCCAGACAATGTACAAGATTTTTATGAAAGTGGTATTACAACCAATACTTCTTTAGCGTTTAGTAAAGGCGGTGAAGGCTATAACATAAAAACTGTTTTAAGAAATGTTGACATAGAGGGAGTTATGCCTAACTCAGAAAGAAACTTACAACAAATTAGCGTTGGTGCTAGTTTTGATATCTCAGAGCAAGTAGAAGTATATACGAACCTTAATTATCAACATAGAAAAACGTTAAACAACCCTACTGAAGGATATGGTAACGTTGCATCTAACTTTAACCAATGGTTTCAAAGACAGGTTGACATGAATAGATTGAGAGATGGCTACAACCAAAATGGTCAATTTTACTCATGGAACATGAGAAGCACTACCGATCCAAACCCTCAATATTGGGATTCTCCGTTTTTCGAAACTGATTTAAACTTAAAACATCAAACAAAAAACGCAACATATGGTAATTTAGGGCTTAACTATAAACCAACTGACAATTTAACTATAAACGTTGAAGCAAGAAGAGCTGTAAATGCCTATAAAAGTGATGCTAGAGTTGCATTTGGTGGTTTAAACCAAACTTCTTTCACACAAAGAGATGACACAACAACATCTACTGAATTTTTTGGAGCCGCTACTTACAACACAGATTTAACTGAAGATTTAGATGTTACAGCTACAGCAGGTACTGAATTAAGACAATGGCAAAGAAGGTATATTGATGGAGCTACTAGTGGTGGTTTAACAATTCCTGGTATTTTCACAGTTGCTTCTTCTAAAGACAGACCTGTATATACGAATAGAGAATGGAATGAAAAAAATAGAGCGGTATTTGCTACAGCTTCTTTCGGCTATAAGGATATGTTATATTTAGACGGATCTATAAGATCTGATTGGAACTCTAATGCAAATAAAGAAAACAATAGAGTTATAACAAAAGGAGGATCGTTAAGCTTCTTATTCCACAAAGTCTTAGATTTTGATGCTTTAAGTTTTGGAAAAATTAGAGCAGGTTTTGCAGAGGCTCCAAGTTTCCCTGGAGTAAATGAATTACAACAAACATACAACACAGGTGGTTCTTTTAATGGTACAATACCTTTTTATCCAACGGCAAACCAAGCTAACAACCTATTAGAAGGTGGAATAAGAGAAGAACTTGAATTAGGTGCTGAACTACAATTTTTTAGAAATAGATTAGGAATAGATTTTACTTATTTTGACAGAAAAGATAATAATCTTCCAATTCAAGTACCGTTAACAGGTGCTACAGGTTATACGTCTTCAAGTATAAATTCAGGTAGACTCTCTTCTAATGGTATTGAAGTTGCTATTTCAGGAACTCCTATTAAAAATGATAATTTAACATGGAATATAGGTCTTAATTTTGCGACATTAAAAAGAACTGTTGATGAGTTATATATTGACCCTACTACAGGTGAAGAAATCACAACAGATGTACTAGACACTTCTTGGAGAGGTTTAACTCTAGAAGCTAGAGTTGGTGAAGAATGGGGTGCTTTTTACGGACGTAAAATCAGAAGAGATGCAGATGGAAACCAAATGCTTGATGCTTCCGGTGCTGTACAATTTGATCAGAATCAATATTTAGGTAATTTATTACCAGATTTTACTGGTGGTTTAACAAATTCTATTACTTATAAAAACATTACTTTATCTGCTAATATTGATTTCCAAAAAGGAGGGAAATATTTTTCAGTAACAAAAATGTTTAACAATTACTCTGGTTTAGGTATAGAAACTGTAGGTAACAATGACCTTGGAAACCCAGTAAGAGACCCTGTAGCTAATGGAGGTGGTGTTCTAGTTGAAGGAGTAGACATGACTTCTGGCGCACCTGTTTCTTATCACGTAGATGCATCATCTTATTGGCCGAGTTTATTTGCCCTACACGAAAGATGGTTATATGATGCGTCTTATATAAAACTTAGACAATTATCTTTAGGCTATACATTATCGTCTAAACATTTTGAAAACACACCTATTGAAGATATAACCTTAAATGCGTTTGCTAACAATTTATGGTTAATTTACTCTGACGTTAAAGGCATTGACCCTTCTGAAATTGAGAATAGTAGTGCTGGCGGATACAGATGGGAAGAAGGAGGACAAGCACCAAGTGCTAGAACTTTCGGTATGAATATTAAAATAAGATTTTAATTTAAAAATTTTAAAAATGAAAAAAATAATATATAAAGCATTTGCATTTACAGCTATACTTTCTTTAATGTATAGTTGTGAATCATATGATTTTGGAGGAACTAACGACAATCTTAACAACCCGTCAACTGCAATTCCATCATCACTATTAACAGGAGCACAAGCAAAACTATCTGGAGCAGTAACCTTAGACGGAACAGCAACACCATCTTTGTATGTGCAACATTTATCTCAAACTCAATATACTGAAGAGTCTAGATATCAAACAATAAACTTCAGTTGGAACATTACAGGAAGTGGAACTGGACAACAAGGTAATGTTGGTATTTATAATAAACCAATTTTAGCACTTCAAACTATTATAGATGTAAATTCAGATCCAGAAACAGCAACAGCAATGTCTGCCTTTGGTTCAAATAACAATCAAATCGCTGTAGCTAAAATTTTAACTGCTTATTATTACCAATGGATGACTGATAGATGGGGAATGTTACCTTACAGCGAGGCACTTGGCGGTGTTGCTTCTCCTTACCCAGCATATGATAGCCAAGAAGCAATTTACAAAGGTTCTTTTGACCAAATTGATGAAGCTTTAGCTCAAATGGATGCTGGAGCAGGCCCAGATGGAGACATCTTTTATGGCGGTGATATGACAAAATGGAAAAAGTTTGCAAATACATTAAAAATGAATATGGCAATTCGTTTAGCTAAGGTGTATCCAGCTGCAGGGGATTATGCTGCAACTAAATTCACCCAAGCAATGCCTGGAGCAATTTCTTCTGTAAGTGAAAACATAATGTTCCCATTTATTTCAGATGACCAATATGACAACCCTTATCAAGATGACTACATAGACGATGCAAGAACAGATGAATGTTTAAGTGACGTGCTTGTTGACTATATGCAAGACCCAACTAGAAATGACCCAAGACTACCTATGTTTGGCGAACCAGCAGTATCTACAGGAACATATGTAGGTTTACAATATGGTTGGGACGGAGCAGGTACTATTCCAAATGATGATGTATCATTTATGAATGATAATTTAATTAAAAACGGAGAAACAGAAGTACCAATGTTTACCTATGCACAAGTATCATTTAATAAAGCAGAAGCTGTTTTATTGGGATGGATTGGTGGAAATGCACAAACATTTTATGAAGATGGAATAAAAGCTTCAATGGAGCAATGGGGTGTTTCAAGTGCAGATGCAACAACTTATATTGGAATGTCTGGTGTTGCATATAACGCATCTACTGGTTTGCAACAAATTGCAGAACAAAAGTGGTTAGCATTATTTTACCAACCTTATGAAGCATGGGCTGAATGGAGACGTTTAGATTTCCCAGTACTAACTCCAGCAGTTGATATATTAACAGGAACTACAATTCCTGTAAGACACGGTTATCCTTCTGCGGAACCAAGCCAAAACACTGCAAGCTACAATGCAGCTGTTAACGCTCAAGGCCCAGATGCATTATCTACAAAGTTATGGTGGGATAAATAATATATTACATTAAATAGTACTAAAAAGGTAGAAAATTATATTTTCTACCTTTTTTTTTATGTAAATTTTGTATTTTTATAAAAAAACAAATGAAAACATTTACTTTACTAATAACATTGACATTTAATATTAGCCTTTTTTGTCAGGGAAGTTCAGATTTGGCTTTAGTTGGCAGTGGACCGAGAAGCTCTACAGAAAGTTTATTAGATTTTAACCTATCTAAACTAAATGGTTCTTTTCAATTTATTGACAATAACCTTTTAAAAAAAACAGAAAACTCAAATATAAAAGGTAGTTTTTATCTCTATAAAAATTGGAAAAACAAATCATCTATAATCACTAAAAATAATAAGAAATATGATTTACCTAATATTAATTTTGATTTAGACATTGAAAAATTCATTTCTAAAACATCAAAAGATAGTGTCTTTATATACACTGATTTAAAAGAAGTAAAAATAAGTGACAACAAATTTATAAAAATTGAAAATAAATATTTCGAAATATTAATTGACAAACCATCTAAAATTTCTTTTTTTAAGAATTATTCAGGAAAACTTAAAAAAGCAGTTTTAAACAAAATGACGAACCAACAACTTAGACCAGCTGAATATGTTAAAGTAATAAAATATTTCACCCTAAAAAACAATCAATTATCCGAAGTAAAACTTAGCAAAAAAAATATTTTAAAAACAATTGACCCTAAAAATCAAAAAGAAATAAAAAAATACATTAAAGACAATAAACTTTCTTACAAGAAAGAAAAAGATGTATTAAAAATATTAACTCATAACAATAAATTAACGAATTAGAACCTCTTTCAATTTCAAAATATATCATATTTTAAAAACACTCTACTAAATTTAATAGTGGAGTGTTTTTTTTTGTGATAAACCAATAAACAAACATCTAACAATACATAAAACAACTTATTTGGAACATTTTTATGTTAAAAAAGTTGTCGTATTAAGATAAATTTAAGATTTTAGCGATTAATTAATTCAAATAATTATACAATGAAGACAAAGTTTAATGGAATTTTAACGCTTCTACTAGCGTTGGTTGTGCAAATTTCCTTTGCACAAGAAAGGACTATTTCTGGTACTGTTTCTGATGAAACAGGTCCTTTACCAGGGGTAACCGTATTAAAAAAAGGAACTACATCTGGAACAGAAACAGATTTTGATGGTAACTATACTATCAAAGCTAAAACTGGAGATGTATTAGTTTTTAGTTTTGTAGGAATGGTAGCAGTTGAAAAAACAGTGGGCCTTCCTAATAATATCAGCTTAGTGATGAAAGCTGACACTTTATTAGACGAGGTAATTGTAACTGGTTATGGTGT
The DNA here is from genome assembly GCF_022478115.1 of Tenacibaculum aquimarinum. Lineage (GTDB taxonomy): Bacteria > Bacteroidota > Bacteroidia > Flavobacteriales > Flavobacteriaceae > Polaribacter > Polaribacter aquimarinum_A. The sequence continues at coordinate 107,962 of NZ_JAKGSC010000001.1, forward strand.
TTCTACTAAACAAGCATATACAGGTACAGCTAAGGTTGTTAAAAGTGAAAACATTGAAGCTAAATCTGTATCAAACGTTTCTCAAGCATTAGCAGGAGAGGTTGCTGGTGTAACAGTAATTAACAGTTCAGGTCAACCTGGATCTGCTGCAACAATTAGAATTAGAGGTTTTGGTACTATTAATGGTAATAGTAGTCCTTTATATGTTGTGGATGGTGTACCTTACTTAAACAGTATTAGTAACATTAACCCAGCTGATATAGAATCTACAACTGTATTAAAAGATGCAACTGCAACTTCAATATATGGTTCTAGGGGAGCAAATGGTGTTATTGTTATAACTACAAAAAAAGGTAGAAACGGTGTTTCTAACATTTCTGTTGACGTTAAGACAGGTGTAAACATGAGACTTTTACCTTCTTATAATGTAATCACAGACCAAGAAGAGTATATTGGTATAGGATGGGAAGCATTAAAAAATACAGGAGAATTCTTAGGAAGTGCAGATCCTGTAACTTATGCAAATGATAGATTATTTTCAGGTGCAGGTATTAGCCCAGATTATAACATGTGGAATGTAGCTAACACAAGCGAATTAATTGACCCTACAACTGGAACAGTTAGACCTGGTGTTACTAGAAAATACACTCCAGAGAATTGGGCTGACTATGGATTTCAATCTTCAATTAGAACAGAAGCAAACTTAAGTATGAGTGGTGGTAATGATAACACAACTTATTTTTCTTCTTTCGGTTATTTAGATGATGCTGGTTATGTAATAAATTCAGATTATAAACGTTACTCTACAAGATTAAATGTTACTCATAAGCCTGCTGAATGGTTAGAAGCAAATGCTAACATAGATTATTCTTATGGTGTACAAACTACAAATGGACAATCTTCAGATTCTGGTTCTATTTTTTGGTTTACTGATAACATTCCATCTATTTATCCTTTATTTTTAAGAGATGCAAGTGGTTCAATTGTTCCTGACCCTTTTTATGGAGGAAACCAATATGATTATGGACAAAACAGAGGTTTTGGAGGTTTAACAAATGCCGTAGCAGATGCAACATACAATTTAGATCAAAATAAACGTCACTCTGTAAACGGAAACTTTTCTTTTAAAGTAAACTTTACTGAAGATTTATCTTTTACAGCTAAATATGGTGCAAATTACTACAGCTTTATTGACGATAGTATAAATAACCCTTTCTACGGTTCTGCTGTAGGTCAAGGAGGTAGTTTATTTAAAGAGCAAAGACAAGCTTTAACTCAGAACTTTTTACAAATGGTAAATTATAATAAGAGTTTTGGAGATCATTACATTTCTGCTTTAGTAGCACATGAAACAAATGAATGGAAAAGAGATCGTACTTTTATTAGTAAAAATACTGTTGTAAACTTAGTTAACGGATTAGATAATCCTTCTAACTACATTAACACTGGTAGTGATCCATCAGGATATACTGAAGAAACAGGAATTGAAAGTTATTTTGCACAAGTTAACTATAACTATTTAAGCAAATATTACTTATCTGGTACAATAAGACGTGATGGTTCTTCTCGTTTTGCTGTAAATAAGTGGGGTACATTCTGGTCTGCAGGTGCATCTTGGATTATGAGTAAAGAAGACTTTATGAGTGATAATTCATTTGTAAACTATTTAAAATTAAAAGCTAGTTACGGTATTCAAGGAGACCAAGGTGGTGTAGATTTTTACTCTGGACAAAATGGATATGATATTGACAATTTAGATGGAAACATCTCATTAATTGTTAGACCTAGACAAAACCCAGAATTAACTTGGGAGTCAAGTAAAATGTATCAGGTTGGTACTGAATTTACACTTTTCAACAATGTAATTGATGGTTCTTTAGATTACTATATTAAAGATACTGAAGATTTAATTTTTAGCGTACGTGTACCTATTTCTACAGGTGATGCAATTGATACTACAAATGATGGATCTATTGTAAACAGAGGTTTTGAATTTGATTTAACTGGACATATTATAGATAAAGAAAATTTTAAATTAGACTTATCTGTTAATGGTGAAATGTTAGATAATGAAATTACTAAAATGCCATTTGATGCTGCAGAAGGTAGAGATAAAATTATTGACATTGATGGTAGTTTCGGTAGAGCTGAAGGACATAGTAGATATGATTACTATATGCCAGTATGGGCAGGAGTAGATGCTGCTAATGGAGATCCGTTATGGGAAACAAATTATGTTGATACTAATTCAAATGGAAGTTTTGACTCTGGAGAAGAAATTTTAGATTTATTTGAATACCAAGTTAGAAACCCAACAACGGAAGTTAAACAAGCACTTACTAACGTATACCAAGAAGCTACTAGTAAATTTGTTGGAAAATCTGCAATTCCTACTGTAAGAGGTGCATTTAGATTATCTGCTAAAATACATGACTTTGATATCACATCTCAGTTTGCTTATAGTTTAGGTGGTTATGGTTACGATGGTAATTATGCAAGTGTCTTAGGTAGCCGTCAAGCAGGTAGTAATAACTATCACGTTGACATAAGAGATAGATGGCAAAATCCAGGTGACGTAACTAACGTTCCTAGAATTTATAGTAACCAAAACATCAACGTTAATAGTGTGTCTACACGTTTTTTAACAAGTTCTGATTATTTAGCATTAAATAATGTAAGGATTGGTTATAACCTACCGTCTAAGTATTTAAGCGAAACAGGTATTTCTAATGTTAGTGTTTGGGTAGCTGGAGATAATTTATTTTTATTAAGTGCTAGAGATGGATTTAATCCTTCTGCTTCTTTAATAGGATCTTCTGCAAGATACCAGTATACACCATTATCAACATTTACACTTGGTGTTCGTGTTAAAATATAATTAACTATTAAACTAAAAAAAAATGAAACGTAATTTTTTAAAAACAGTACTTGCTATAGCAGTAACTGCAACATTTTTTAGTTGTGGAGACGAGCTATTAGAAAAAAGCCCTACATCATTTATTAATGTAGATGATGCAGGTGAGTCTGGTCAATTAAATCCAGCAATTTTAGATGCAAATCTAAACGGTATTTATTCTATGATGATAAATACTGGAACTGGAGGAACAACTAGCCATGAGGATTTTGGACAAAAAGGGTATGATATTATGTCAGACTTTTTATCTGGTGATTTAGCATTAACTGCAAATAACTATAATAGGTATGGTGATTTTGCAAACTTATTATCAACAATTGATTATGCTAATACGGATAATTATACGCCTTGGAGATATTACTATAGAGTAATAAGGTCGGCTAACTTAGTAATTAACTCTTTAGGAGGTAATGATATAGTGCCAGAGTCTGATAATGCTAAATATTCTTTAGGTCAAGCTAAAGCATTAAGAGCATACGCATATTTTTATTTATCACAATACTATCAAGCAGAATATAATGGTTCAGAAGCTATATTACCTTTATACAAGGATGCTAATGACCCAGTATTAGGTCAAGCTCCAATGAGCGAAGTATATGATTTCATGATCGAAGATTTAACATCTGCTGTATCATTCTTAAATGGTTTCAATAGAACTAGTAAATCTTCTGTTAATCAAGACGTAGCTAAAGCATTATTAGCATATGTTTATGCAGCCAAAGGAGATAGCGCATCTAACTTATTAGCTAAAGGTTTAGCTGATCAAGTAATTGCTTCTGGTTATCCTTTAATGACTTCAAGCGAAGTTACTGGTGGATTTAATAATGCAGCTACTCCAGGATGGATTTGGGGATTTGACATTACTTTAACTAACGGTTTAGACTTAATCTCTTGGTGGGGACAAATGGATGTATTTACATACAGCTACCAATGGGCTGGAGATAAAAAAGGTATGGATAATGGTTTATATGCATCAATTAATGCAAATGATGTAAGAAAAACTCAATTTGATACTTCAAACTCTTTACAACCACGTAACAAATTTTACAATGCTGCAAGAGTTATTGGTGGACAAAGAAATATTGAAGATGATTATATTTATATGAGAGTAGCTGAAATGTATTTATTATCTGCAGAGATGGCAGCTAAAGAAAATCAACCTGCTGCTGCACGTACTAGACTTAAACAATTATTATCTCAAAGATTTAGTAGCGCTGCTGATTATGCTTATGTAGATGGTTTAAGTGGTGATGCTCTTTTAGATGAAGTAGTTTTACAAACTAGAATTGAATTATGGGGTGAAGGTAAGAGTTATTTATCTATGAAGAGAAATAAACAAATGATGACTAGAGGTTCTAACCACGTTTTTCTTGCAGGTTTATCTATTCCTCATACTGATGAAAGATTAACTTACGAAATTCCACGTGCTGAAGTTCAAAACAACCCATTTATAGACTAATATTGTGATTTTAGAAAGTTTCTTATTCATTTAAGAAACTTTCTATTTTACATTATAAAATTTAACAATTATGAAAAAACAAATATTTTTATTATTATTTTCTTTTACATTTTTAACTTTTACAAGTTGTAAAGAAGATATAGAAACTTCTGCGTTAAAATATATTTCTTTTGAAAAAACTGAAATGAGTTTAGGCGTAACAGTAGGTTCTGAAGAATCAAGAGAGATCAAAATTTACACAACAAACACAACTAGTACTGATAGAACTATCAATATATCAGTAATTGAAGATGAATCTACTGCTGATCCTGCTGCATATACTGTATCATCGTCAGTAACAATCCCAGCTGGAACTAATGAAGGTGCAATTAACCTTAACTTTAAGGATATTGGATTAGATTTTACAGCAAGTAAAACGGTAGCATTAAAGTTTGAATCTAGTGATGAAATCGCTGTAGGTGAAAAATTAATATTAAATGTTACTCGTGTTTGTCCAAATGAACAAACAGAAATAAGTGTTGTTTTTGATGGTTACGCAAGTGAAAATGCTATTAGCATTAAAGATTCTAGTGGAAACGTAGTGTTTTCTGCTGGTTCTTGGGCTGATGGATTAGGAAGTTATTCTTCTCAAATATGTTTAATCCCAGGAGATTATACTTTTACTATAACTGATAGTTATGGTGATGGACTATCTTATCCTGCAAACGGTTCAGTTGAAGCAACATATAACGGAACTACTTTAGTGAATATTGTTGGAAATTTTGGATCTGGTCAAACTGTTAGTTTTACAATTCAATAAGAAAGTAATTTCAATAAAATAATTTAAAAACCACCTTTCGAGGTGGTTTTTTTATGCATAAACTTTACATACCTTTGCAATATGCAAAATGAAACAACAAATATATTTGGAATAAGAGCAATTATAGAAGCAATAGAATCCGGCTCTACACTAAACAAGGTATATCTACAAAAAGGATTACGCGGAGATTTGTTTTTTGAATTAGATAAACTAATTAAAAAAAATAAAATATCTGTTAGTCAAGTTCCTGTGGAAAAATTAGATAGGTTATCAAAAAACAGTAATCACCAAGGAGCTGTAGCTCAAATTTCTCAAATAGATTTTTATGATTTAGAAGAGTTAATAGAGAAAACAGTTGAAGACAATAAAACTCCTTTATTTCTTTTATTAGATCAAATTTCTGATGTTAGAAATTTTGGGGCAATAATAAGAACGGCTGAATGTACTGGAGTTAATGGAATAATAATACAGAAAAGTGGTAGCGCGCCAGTAAACGCAGAAACAATAAAAACTTCTGCTGGTGCAGCTTTTAAAGTACCAATTTGTAGAGTAGATCATATAAAAGATGCATTATACTTGCTACAAGCCTCAGAAATAAAAACAGTAGCTGCCACTGAAAAAACTGAAGATTCGGTTTTTGATATCAATTTTAATCAGCCAATTGCAATTGTAATGGGATCTGAACACAGAGGTGTTAATCCATCTGTACTAAAAATGGTTGATTATAAAGCTAAACTTCCTCTATTAGGGGAAATAGGCTCTTTAAATGTTTCAGTTGCTTGTGGGGCTTTTCTATACGAAAACGTTAGACAAAGAACATTAAAACAGTAACCTATTTTAAATTATCTGATTCTTCAGGAAGGTTTGTCTCATAAATTTCTTCCTGAAGAATTAAATTACCCTCTTCATCAAACATTTCATCAAACTCAGTTTGTGTAAATTGAAATTCTTCTTTTACAATTCCTTTTCCTTTATATAAAAAGGCGAAAATAATTCCAGCAACAAATCCAGATAAATGTCCTTCCCAAGACATTCCTTCTTTAATAGGCAATACATACCAAATCATGCTTCCATAAAGGAAAATAACCACTAAAGAAAGTGATATTAATCTTAAATGTCTTTTTAAGATACCACTAAAGAATATAAAACTGAATAGTAAATATACTATTCCACTTGCTCCAATATGATAGGAATCTCGAGCAATTATCCAAGTAAAAAGGCCAGTTAATAATCCACCATAAACTAAAACTTTTAAAGCTACTTTTTTATAAAAAAATAATAAACTAGTTAAAAATATAAATAATGGTATAGAGTTATTAAATAAATGGCTTGTATTACTATGGATAAAAGGTGATAAGAAAACACCTCTGAAACCTTTAATTGTTCTTGGAAAAACTCCAAACTTATTAAAGTTGTAATTAAAATTAATTTCTAACCAATATACAAACCAAATTATAACCACAGATAGTATTGGAATTAAAATGGTTTGTTTAGAAAACTTAAGTTCTTTATCGTTTAACATTAAAATAAAGGTAACAAAAACTTAACCATTTAATATTTACTGAATACCTGTCAGAAATCTTTATTATTTTTACTGAATGAACGAACCTTTGGCAGAAAGAATACGACCAAAAAAATTAGAAGACTATATTAGTCAACAACATTTGGTTGGTAAAACAGGTATTTTAACAAATCATATAAAACAAGGTATTATACCTTCTTTAATTTTATGGGGACCTCCAGGAATTGGAAAAACTACGCTGGCAAACATTATCGCAAACGAATCTGGACGTCCATTTTATACATTAAGTGCAATTAGTTCTGGAGTAAAAGATGTTAGAGAAATAATTGAAAAGGCTAAAAAAAGTGGTGGTTTATTTACTGCTAAAAATCCTATTTTATTTATTGATGAAATTCATAGATTTAGTAAATCTCAACAAGATTCTTTATTAGGTGCTGTAGAAAAAGGTTGGGTAACACTTATTGGTGCAACTACAGAAAACCCAAGTTTTGAAGTTATACCTGCCCTACTCTCTAGATGTCAAGTTTATATTTTAAATTCCTTTGATAAAAATGATTTAGTTGCTTTAATAAAAAGAGCAATGGAAAAGGATGAAATTTTAAAGGATAAAAATATTACATTAAAAGAAACGGAAGCTTTACTTCAAGTTTCTGGCGGAGATGCTCGTAAATTGTTGAATATATTTGAATTATTAGTTATTGCTGAAGATAAAATTACTATAACTAATAAACTGGTTTTAGAAAAGATTCAGAAAAATACTGTTAGATATGATAAAACTGGCGAACAACATTATGATATAATTTCGGCATTTATAAAATCTATTAGAGGAAGTGATCCAAATGCGGCTGTGTATTATTTAGCAAGAATGATTGAAGGTGGTGAAGATGTGAAGTTTATTGCACGAAGACTTTTAATTTTGGCTTCGGAAGATATTGGAAATGCAAATCCTACTGCTTTAATTTTAGCAAACAACACTTTTCAGGCAGTTTCTGTGATAGGACATCCAGAATCCCGAATAATACTAAGCCAGTGTGCTGTATATTTAGCAAACTCAGCAAAAAGTAATGCTTCTTATATGGCAATTAACGTAGCGCAAGATTTAGTTAGAAAAACGGGAGATTTATCGATTCCTTTGCATTTAAGAAATGCGCCAACAAAATTAATGAAAGATTTAGATTATGGTAAAAATTATCAATACTCTCATAATTATGACGGTAATTTTATTGATCAAGAGTTTTTACCAGATGAAATAACAAACACGAAATTATACGAACCAGGAAACAACGCCAGAGAAAATCAATTTAGAGAAAAATTGAGAGAGCGTTGGAAAGATAAATATGGCTATTAGCTAGCTCGCATGAGGGATTGAAACGGCATCCTTTTTTTGTTTTTATCAAAAAAGATATAGTGTAAAGCCCGACATTAAAAAACCGAAAAGCAGCTACTGCTTTTCGGTTTTTTAATGGCATGCCCTAAAATTTAATCTGATATGTTTTTTGAACTAATTGTCCATTCTTATAATATTCTGCAATCCAATTGTTACCATTTTTAAAAAATACTCCGTCTAAATTTTTAATAAAAAAGAAATCTTTTTTACTAGATTTTAAAATTTGAAAAACTATTGCTGGTTTTGTGTTAACCAATTGGAAACCATTAGATTTTTTTTGAGCGTATAAAACATTGTTTTCTTCAATTTCTTTTGTTTCTTCTTTTAATTCTATCTCTTTTTCTGGAACAACTTTAACTCCTGGGTTTACAATTGGCGGCAAGACTTCTTTAACTTCTGTTTCGTCTTTAAGAGGTTGGTAATTGTAATTTAAATTTTTAACGGAAACAAAAGCATTTCTTATGGCTTCCTGATAAGCTTTTTTGTAATCTTTACTTTTACTTTTACCTTCAATTGAAGTGAATATAACATTATTAGAACAATCTTTTAATTCTATAAAATTTGCTATGGAAAGCATTTTAGAAGAATTTTTAACATTTGCCGTTAAAGCTAGACATCTATTAATGGATAAATCGCTAGGTAACTTTTCATCACTTAAAAAAGCAGTAAAACCATATTTTTTAAACAAAAACTTGGTCAAAGAATTAACTTGATGTTTATCTGGAGAACTTAACCATTCGAACTGTGTTGGAATAATTATATATTTATAATTATTGATGCTTTTTTCTTGAGAAAATGCATTTATAGCTAAAAAAAGAAATATTAAATAAATTATTTTTTTAATCATTGTTAGTTGTTTTTAAATATAAGAATATGACTTAAAGATAGTCTTTTATTTGTTTTAAAGAATTGACAGAAAGTATACCTCCTATTTTGTTTTCAGCAGCTTTAAAGTTACAATGTATTGCCATCATACCAAACTCGAGAGCTCCAATAACATCTGCATCATAACTATCTCCAATCATAATACTTTCTTGCGGAATAGTATTTGCTTGATTTAATGCAAACTCAAATATTTTTGGATTTGGTTTTTTAACACCTACACTTTCAGATGTTATTATTTTATCAAAATAAGAATTTAAACCCGATTTTTTTATTTTTAAATGTTGTACCTCATCAAAACCATTGGTAATTATGTGCATTTTATATTTTGATTTCAAATAATCTAACAAGTCCAAAGTCCCTTCAAGAAGATAATTATAGTTAGGTAAATATTCTATATATAAATCTGCTATTTTATTAATTTTTCCATCTGAAATAGTAAATTCAAGTGCATTAAATGAATCTTTTAATCTACCATAACGCAATTTAGATTTACTAACTTTTTCTTCTCTAAAAAGCCTCCAATAATTTAAATTAATTGGCATATAGACTTCTAAAAAATCATTTACTTTGATGGATATTTCTAATTCTTGAAAGACTTCTTGAAAGGTAAGCTCAGAATTTTTATCAAAATCCCATAACGTATGATCTAAATCGAAAAAAACGTGTTTAATATTCATACGTCTAAAATACTTTAATTTGAATAATATTAGCGTATTTTCGTTTAAATTTATTGTCTTAAATCCTTTAAAAATTGAGTAAGAAACTGCATATTTTATTTCTCTGCGGATGGTATCCTTCAAAGGTAAACCCTACTAATGGTGATTTTATTCAGAGACATGCAGAAGCTGTAACTTTAGAAAATACAGTTAGTGTATTACATGTTGTAACGGATAAAAATTACTCTCAAAATATTGAGTATTCTTTTGAGATAATAAATGGAGTAAAAACACATATTGCTTATGTAAAAGCAACTAAAAATCCGTTTTTAAAAGGAATTTTATTTTTGAAAGCTTTTAAAACAATTTTAAGTAAAATAAATTCTATTGATTTAGTACACTTAAATGTTTTATATCCTTTTGGCTTATTTGCTTTGTATTTAAAGTGGTTTAAAAAAAAGAAATACATAATTACAGAACATTGGACTAGATATCTTTATCCGCAAGTAAATGATATTAGTTTTATTGAAAAAAACATTTCAAAACTAATATGTAAAAATGCATTTTTAATTTGCCCAGTTTCTACTGAGTTAGAAGATTCTATGTTAAAAAACAAGTTTAAAGGAAACTACCAAAAAATAGGGAACGTTGTAGATACGTCCTTATTTACACCTAAAAAAAAGACTAATACCGTTTTTAATTTGTTGCATGTATCTAGCTTATTAGATCATCATAAAAACATTTCTGGTATGTTAAAAGTTGCTAAACAGCTAGAAAATAAAATTGGTGAATTTACATGGAAATTTGTTGGCGGCAAACAAGATCAATATCAGGAATTAATAAATACATTAAATTTCTCAAAAGCCAAAATTGAGTTTATTAATCATGTTCCTCAAGAAATATTAGTAACCTATTTACAAGAAGCGGACATTTATATTTCGTTTAGTAATTACGAAACTTTTGGAATTGTTATGGCAGAAGCATTATCTTGTGGAGTTCCTGTTATTTCTACAAATACCGGTATTTTAAATGAACTTGAGCAAAACGAAGAATTTTATAAAATTATATCTATTAAAGATAAAGTTGCTTTATTGGAAGAAATCGAAAATTTTAAGCAGGCTTCAAAGAAAGGTGATCAACTTAAAATGCATGATTTTATCGTAAAAAACTACAGTAAAAAAGCAATATCTAATCAATTTTCTGAGATATATCATAAATCTTTAAAAGCATAATTTGAAACTCTTAAAGAACTATATTCAAAATTTCTTAAACAGATCTGGTAGTTATGTCTTTATGGCTACCATAATTTCTAGGTTCTTATCTTTTTTAGCTTCTTGGGTTGCATTACAACTTATACCAAATAAAGAATTAGGAGTTGTGTTATTTGCTTTTAACATTATATCCTTTATTATTCCGTTTAGTGGACTAGGGTTAAGTCAAGGGTTAATTAGATACGGAGCTTTATTAAAAACAAAACAAGAGAAAGACAACCTATTTTCTTATACGTTTAAAAAAGGGGTTTTTGTTTCATTATTGATGATTTTATCAATAATTATTACAAGTTATTTTATCCCTTTTGAGTTTGAAAACACTTATAAATTTTTAGCTCTTTTATCTTTTCTGGTACTTCCGATGTTTGCTTTCGAAATGCTAAAAATTAAATTTAGACTAGAACATAATAATAAACAATTTGCTTTTACTGAAATTCTTTACAACACAATTTTAATTATACTTGTATTTGTTTTAAGCTCCTTATACAGAGAAATAGGTTACGTTTTTGCGTTACTTTTAGCACCAACAATTACTGTTTTAGCACTTTACAAGAATAGTAGTTTTACACTAAAAACAACACTAAAACCATCAATTGTAGATATTTCGTTTTGGAAGTATGGTTTTTTCGCAAGCTTGGCTAATGTAGCAACACAATTACTTTTTGTTATAGATGTTTTCTTAATTGGTTATCTTTTAAAAGATGCAGAGATGGTTACTAATTACAGATATGTATCTATAATTCCATTTAGTATTTTGTTTTTACCAAGAGTTTTTATAGCAACGGATTTTGTTGCTTTTACTGAAAAAATTTACAATAAAAAATACATTTTCAACTATATAAAAAGTTACATGTTGTTGTTTTTTATTGTTAGTATCCTTTTGCTTTTGTTTTCAGTTTTATTTGCTGAAGAAATTCTATCAATATTTGATGACAGTTTTATACAATTTTCTAGTAGTTTTATAATCTTAACCATTGGTGTTTGTGGAATTTTGCTACTTAGAGGTTTATTTGGAAACCTACTATCTTCAATTGGTAAAGCGCATGTAAACTATTATATTATATCTGTTGCTTTAATAATAAACGTAATTAGCAACTATTATTTAATTCCAAATTTTGGTATAAAAGGCGCGGCAATTACCTCTGCTTTATTAATGTGGTTTACTGGTATTACTTCAGCAATATGTTTTGCAATTTTATATAAAAAAGAAGTGAATACTACTTCTTAAAAAAACGTATAAACTTAGGTAAGTTATTCTTTTTTAATTGCTGATAAGTTTCTGTTTTAGCTCCAAAACTGTTAAAGTATTTAGCAATAGAACTTATTGAAGAACCTCCAAAACCAAATTCTTTAAAACCATTTCTATATTTAAAAATAGCGCGATCGATTAAAAAAGTATTTGCTCCGTTTTTACGATTTTTAAAATCCGTTGAAGAAACTAATATTGAAACCCTGTCTACATCTTTTAAAAAAAATCCTGAAGCAACTAGTTTATTATCGCTATCGTAAATAGAAAGCAACTCTCCTACTCTTCTTTCTATACAGGTTTGCATAAGTTTTAATAAGTTTCCGTAATCTTTTTCTGTAATTCCTTTAGCTTTCTTACCTATATTCTCTTTAAAAAGTTGAATTAAATTTGCAGGATTATCATTCCATTTTTCTGTTAAATCTGCTTTTTTAGCTCTTCTTAAATCTTTTTTTCTATCGCTTTTATAGTTCTTAAAAATAGTTGCATCATCGAAGTTTAAGGTTAAATATTGTAAATATCTATCTAAACAACTATCTTGAAACATTGTAAAAGAATTTTTAGAATTCATTCTTAAATCTGTGTATTTAAATTCATCGAATAATTCAATTAAAAACTCATTTTCATCAATAATTTCTGTTGAAAAAATACCGAGCTGTAATGTCCACAATGGTTGATATGCATATTTTATTAAGTATTTCCTTCTCCAAGTAACTGGCATTACCGCTTCATAATCTTCCAAGACAAAAACGCTCCAATTATCTGTAACAATATCTAAATACCATGAGAACGCAAAAATGTTGCTTTGCTGTGCATTTTGTATACAAGCATCGTATTTTTCAACATCAATATGTTTGCGTTCAACTAAACGAATCATATTTATTTATTTACAATTTTTAACATAGAACCATACAAACGTCCCCAACCTTTCCAACGTAAATAATTACTTAAACTCTCGTTATGAAACAAGGTTATAAAGGTTCCGTTTACGTGTTTTACTTCGTTTTTTAAATCACGAATTCTACCTAAAGATTGTTTTGGAGTTAACTTCATATAATCGTTTAAAGTTGTATCCATTACTGCAAAAGGAAATATTTTTAAAGGTGTTTGAATTTCAAAATCTAAATCGTAAAAATAAAATGGCGTACAAGTACTTGCCCTAAAACCAACATGACTTGCGTAACCCATAGAATAGTCTTCTTCTATTTCTAAATCTATTAATATTTGATAGGTTTCTGGTAAATCGAATTTTAAAAAATGTTGTCGAGATCGTTTTATTGGCATATTAGTAATGCTTTCTAAACGTTTTTTCTCTTTCTTTAGAAGTTGTAAATTATTCATTGTAAAATATGAAGGATGTAAACCAACTCTTGCATAATCTACCATATCTTTAATAAGCAACCTGAACTTGTTTTTAGCTGCTGAAATATTTGTATCAAACGTTGTATAATCTCCAATTAAAAAGAAGAAAATAGTTCTTACTTCTAATTCTTTTTTTAGGTTGATAATTTTCTCAAAAGTATCAAAAGGATCTTTTTTAAAACCTGCTCTAACTGCAAATCTATCCCAAATATTAAAAATCTTTAATTTGTAGAAGTCATTTAAAAATCCGCCAATAGTTCTTACAAAACCTTTATGCTTGTATGCATACGCATTATCTACATCAATGGTAGAAATATAGTTATATTCTCTTTTTTTGTACGGATGCTCTGGAAATTTTTCTTGTAATACTGATAAGAATTTATACGCCCAAATGTCTATAACTGGTTTTTCTAAAAAACCTTTATTAAAAGCTAAACTTTGGTCTGCTGTGTAACGCCCATGTTTATCTTTAACGTGTGGTAAATATTCTTCGTAACGGGTTATTAAATAAAAACTTGCTGCAAAAATATCAAACGGAATAGCCGATTTTGCGCCAGATGGAAAAAAACAAGGAATCTCTTCCCATTTTTGAATGGTAATATCTACATCATTAACACCTTGTTCAAATAGTAAATCGTTACTTTTAATAAAAAACTCACTCCCTAAAGGTACTTTTGTATAGGACATTTTAGCGCCACTATGTGCCACAAAGTCTTCAATTTTTGTTGTAAAATCGATAGATATAAGCAATGTTCTGGTAAAGATGTGCTTAAATATATAGCGAAGTCTTGGAGTAATTTTATGTGTGTAAACTAATATCATTCTGTTCAGTTAGCAGTTGGCAGTTGCAGTTTTCAGTCAGTCGCTTACTAAAACTGTAAACTATATTAATCCTTCATCTGCGAAGCTAAAATACGCTTTTTCGGTTATTATTAAATGATCTAGCAATGTAATATCTAGGGTTATTGCTGCTTGTTTTATTTTTTGAGTTAATGTCTTGTCTGAATTACTTGGTTGTAGTTTTCCTGACGGATGATTATGACAAACAATCATACCAATTGCAGATAGTTCTAAAGCTCTTTTACACAACAATCTAACATCTACCAAAGTTGCAGTTAAACCTCCTTTACTAATTTGATGTTTCTCTAATACTTTGTTAGCATTATTGAGATATAAAACCCAAAATTCTTCGTGAGCTAAATCTCCAATTACAGGCTGCATTATTTTAAATGCACTATTACTACTTGTTATTTTTGGGTTTATTGAAGTTTCTTCAAACTGTCTTCTTTTGCCTAATTCTAAAGCCGTTATTATTGAAATTGCTTTAGCTTCTCCTATTCCTTTAAAAACTTGTAATTCTTCTACAGATAAACGCGACAACTTGTTTAAATTATTATTTACCGATTGTAAAATTCTTTTGGATAATGCTACGGCACTTTCTTGCCTATTTCCTGAGCCTATTAATATGGCAATTAGTTCTGCATCGGATAATGCTGCTTTTCCTTTTGAAACTAGTTTTTCTCGCGGTCGATCATCTAAAGCCCATGACTTTATAGTTAACTTTTCCATTTTTTTAGCTTTTTTAACAAAGATAGTAAATGAGATTTTAGTTAGCTTTATTGCAAAAAATCCATAGATACGTTTAGCCCTGATTGAGGCATTTGTTGAAGCTCTTTTGTGAAGCATGAACAAAAAGCGACTGCCGAAAGCAGGAAATAGCTTCTTAAAAATAGTTTTATTTATGTAAAACCGTATCTTTGTATTCTATTCTTATTCATACTTATGAAGATTATTATAGCTGGAGCTGGTGATGTTGGCTTCCATTTGGCTAAATTACTGTCCTATGAATCTCAAGACACTTATGTGATTGATTTTGATGGAGATAAACTAAATTATATTAATAATAATTTGGATGTTATCACTAAAAAAGGTGATGCTACTTCTGTTAAATTACTGAAAGAAATTGGTGTAGAATCTGCCGATTTATTGCTTGCAGTTACTGAAAGTCAGAACACAAATTTCACCATTTCTGTGATTGGTAAAGCTTTAGGAGCTAAAAAAACTATTGCCAGAATTAAAAATCAGGAGTTTTTAGAAACAAAAGATGTTAATTTTAAAGATTTTGGTGTAGATTTTATGATTTCGCCACAAGAATTGGCTGCAGATGAGATTAAAATGCTTTTAAATCAATCTTCATTTAACGATACAGTTGCTTTTGAAAACGGGCTTTTTAATGTGATGGGAACTTCTCTTACGTATAAATCTCCAATTGTAGATTTAACTGTAAAGGAAGCTAAAGATAAGTTTAATATGGTAGATTTTATTACCATTGCTATTAAACGAGAAGGTGTTGCACAAACTATAATTCCGCGTGGAGATACTGTTTATAAAATGTCTGACCAGGTTTATTTTTCTGTACCAAATTATAGTTTAGATAAATTATACCCAATAATTGGTAAAGAGCATTTAGATATAAATAATGTTATGATTTTGGGCGGAAGTGGAATAGGACAAAAAACTGCCAGAAATCTTTGTAAAGATAATTTTAAGGTTAAACTTATAGAAAAGAATAAAAACAAAGCTATACGTTTGGCCGAAGAACTTTCTAATACGCTAATTATTAATGGAGACGGACGTAACTTAGAACTTTTAGAAGAGGAAAGTATTAGACAAATGGACGCTTTTATTGCCGTAACAGGAGATTCTGAAACCAATATAATGTCTTGTTTAGTAGCAAAATCTAAAGGTGTGAAAAAGACAATTGCCTTAGTTGAAAATATGGATTATATCAATATTTCTCAAACTATTGGAATTGATACACTTATTAATAAAAAATTAATTGCCGCAAGTAATATTTTTCGTCATATTAGAAAAGGAGAAATTTTAGCATTGGCAAACTTACATAATATTGATGCCGAAGTATTTGAGTTTGAAGTACAACCAAATGCTAAGGTTACCGAAAAACCTATTAAAGAACTTCGTTTTCCTCGTGAAGCCGTTTTTGGTGGAATTATTAGAGATGAAAAAGCATTAATGTCTTTTGGTGATATGCAAATACAAAATGGCGATAAAGTTATTGTATTCTGTTTACCAGAAGCTATAAGTACTGTTGAAGAATTGTTTAACTAATGAACCTCAACCTAAAAATAATTTACCGCTTTCTTGGTATAACCGCAATAATGAATGGTATTTTTATGCTGTTTGCTGTTCCGTTTAGCATTTATCATGAAGAAGTTGCCAAATGGGGAATTTTAAATGCAGGTATAATTACCATTTCTATTGGTTTACTACTTTACTTCTTTAACAAACCCAAGAGTACAAATATTCAAAAAAAAGAAGGGTATTTAATTGTTACACTCGGATGGTTAACTCTTTCTTTTACAGGAATGTTACCCTATTTATTATCTGGCGCAATACCAAACCTAACCAATGCTTTTTTTGAAACTATTTCTGGGTATTCTACTACCGGATCTTCTATTTTAACAGATATTGAATCCATGCCAAAAGGTATACTTTTTTGGAGAAGTGCAACACATTGGATTGGAGGAATGGGGATTATAGTACTAACAATTGCCATCTTGCCAATGCTAGGAATTGGAGGAATGCAACTATTTATGGCAGAAGCTCCTGGTCCGTCAGCAGATAAACTACACCCAAGAATTACAGATACTGCCAAAAGACTATATTTAATATATGTAATCTTAACTTTTGCGCAATTTTTATTATTAAAAATAGCAGGAATGTCTTGGTTTGATTCTATAAACCATGCAATGGCAACAGTAAGTACTGGAGGTTTTTCTACAAAAAATGCTAGTGTTGCTTATTGGAACGGAATTCCTGCAGTACAGTACATAATTATCTTTTTTATGTTTATTGCAGGAACAAATTTTGTATTAACTTATTTTGCACTAAAAGGAAAAGTGCAGAAAATGTTTCAAAGTGAAGAGTTTAAATATTATCTCTTTGGCATATTAGGAGTTTCTCTCTTAATTGCTATCATCATTTACTTTTTCCAGGATCCAAATTTACAGACAACAATTGCACATCCTAAAGTTTATGGAAATGCAGAAAGTGCTATAAGGCATGCTTTGTTTCAAGTTATATCAGTTGTTACAACCACAGGTTTTGTAACAGCAGACTTTACTATGTGGAGCTTTTTTGCAACCGGAATTTTCTTCGCTTTATTTTTTACAGGAGGTTCTGCAGGATCTACTTCTGGAGGTATTAAAATTGTAAGACATATTGTAATGCTAAAAAATAGCTTCCTAGAATTTAAAAAAGCATTGCATCCAAATGCAATTATTCCGGTGAGATATGACGGAAAAACTGTTAGTCAAAATATTGTATTTAATATTTTATCTTTCTTTATACTTTACATGCTTATATTTATTGTTAGTACAGTAATACTAACTATTTTAGGGTTAGATATTATGTCTGCTTTTGGTGCTGCTGCTTCTTCTTTAGGTAATATTGGTCCTGCAATAGGTTCTGTAAGTCCTGTGGATAATTTTGCACATCTATCTATTGGTGCTAAATGGTTTTGCTCTTTCCTAATGTTAATTGGAAGGTTAGAACTATTTACTGTCTTAATACTATTTACACCTTTCTTTTGGAGAAATAATTAATATTAATTTAATATTAATAAAATTATTAGTATCTTTTAACTTTCTATATTTGATATCTAAACTCAATAACACAATTTTATGAAACAAAAATACTTTTTAAAAACATTATTAATTACAACACTTTTTTGGGGAATCCAAAATTCCTGGGGTCAATTAAGTATTACAACTGCTGATACAGACTTTTCAATTGATTTTGACTCGACTGTAGCTGATGTTAACAATGGGCAATTTAATGCTTCTGGCTTAGATGCTTCACCGGCATCAGGACAATTGGACAGTGATGCCTGGACAATTACCGGTTTTAGCTCTGCTGCTGATTTAACAAGAGGTGAAAATGATGGTGGTGTTACTACTGGTGGTTTATATGCATTTGACATTTCAAATGGAGGAACAAAAAATAACGCTATTGGAATTCAACCAGGTGGTTCAGATTTTACTCCTGGAACAATAACTTTAAAAATTGATAATAATACAGGTGCTGCTGTGATAGAGGCAAATATTAACTACGATATTTGGGTTTTGAACAATGCATCAAGAGGAAACAGTTTTAACTTTTCTTATAGTACTGATAACTCTACTTACACTGATGTTGCTGGAATGGATTTCACTTCTACTGGAGATATTCTTCCTGAAGCTAGTTGGGAAAAAACAGGGAGATTTAATAACATTTCTGGATTAAATATTCCAAATGGTGGAAGCTTATATATTAGATGGACAGGAGATGACGAAGTCGGTAGTGGTTCTAGAGATGAATTTGCTCTTGACAACATAATTGTTAAGATGTCAGGAAGTGTTCTTGATAAAGATTCTTTCAATAAACTAGATGTAAATGTATATCCAAATCCTGTTACTAACGGAGAGGTTTTTATTAAATCTTCTAACGGTGAAGAAAAGAACGTTGAAGTTTACAACATTTTAGGAAGAAGATTAATTTCAACTAAAGTTAATGCTAACGACAAACTTGATGTTAGTAATTTAAATGCAGGAATTTACCTTCTAAAGATAAATGAAGGTGAAAAACAACTTACTAAAAAGATAGTAATAAAGTAACAAAATACTTTTAAAACTATTCTACTAACTATAATTAGTGGTAGAGAGATATTAAAAAAAGCCAGAACATATAATATATGTTCTGGCTTTATGTTATTTACAAAATAAAATCTTTTAAAATAAAAAAAGCTTCTCTAAATGAGAAGCTTTTTGTTTGTACAGGCGGAGAGACTCGAACTCTCACACCTTTCGGCACTAGATCCTAAGTCTAGCGTGTCTACCAATTCCACCACGCCTGCAACTTTTCCGAAGTAAATCGGGATGCAAATATAAACAATAAGCAGAAACTACAAAGCAGTTCATAATTATTTTTCTATTTTTGAGTTGAAATAAAAAACTACACATGAGTATTATAAAATCTTACATAGAAAATAATAAAGATAGATTTATTAACGAACTAGTAGAATTACTTAAAATTCCTTCAGTTAGTGCTGATTCCGCATATAAAAAAGATGTTTTATTAACTGCTGATTTTGTTTTAGAAAGCCTAAAAAAGGCTGGTTGCGATAAAGTTGAATTATGCGAAACTCCAGGTTATCCAATAATTTATGGAGAGAAAATAATTGATAAAGACCTACCAACAATATTAGTATATGGACATTATGATGTTCAACCTGCTGATCCAATAGAACTTTGGACTTCTCCTCCATTTGAACCTATTATCAAAAAAACAGATAAACACCCTGAAGGCGCAATTTTTGCACGTGGTGCTTGTGATGACAAAGGTCAAATGTATATGCACGTAAAAGCGTTAGAATACATGACTTCAACAGGGAATTTACCTTGTAATGTGAAGTTTATGATTGAAGGTGAAGAAGAAGTTGGTTCAGAAAGTTTAGCTTGGTTTGTTCCAAGAAACAAAGAAAAATTAGCAAACGATGTAATTTTAATTTCTGATACAGGAATGATTGCAAACGATATTCCTTCAATCACAACAGGTTTACGTGGTTTAAGCTATGTTGAGGTTGAAGTAACAGGACCAAATAGAGATTTACACTCTGGCCTTTATGGAGGAGCTGTTGCAAATCCTATTAATATTTTAACAAAAATGATTGCTTCTTTACATGACGAAAACAATCATATTACCATTCCTGGTTTTTACGATAATGTAGAAGAACTTTCAACAGAAGAAAGAGCAGAAATGGCAAAAGCACCATTTTCTTTAGAAAACTATAAAGACGCTTTAAAAATTGAAGCTGTTCATGGAGAAAAAGGCTATACAACTAATGAACGTAATTCAATAAGACCAACCTTAGATGTAAACGGAATTTGGGGAGGTTACACTGGAGAAGGCGCTAAAACTGTAATTGCTTCTAAAGCATATGCAAAAATTTCGATGCGTTTAGTACCAAATCAAGATTGGAAAGATATAACAGAATTGTTCAAAAAGCATTTTGAAAGTATTGCTCCAAAATCGGTAACAGTTCTTGTAAAACCACATCATGGAGGTCAAGGTTATGTTACTCCAATTGATAACATTGCCTATCAAGCAGCAAGTAAAGCGTACGAAACAACGTTTGGTAAAACGCCTATTCCGCAACGAAGTGGAGGAAGTATTCCTATCGTTTCTTTGTTTGAGCAAGAACTAAAAAGTAAGACTATTTTAATGGGCTTCGGTTTAGATTCTGATGCCATTCACTCTCCAAACGAGCATTTCGGGGTTTTCAATTACCTAAAAGGAATAGAGACCATTCCGTATTTTTATACATATTTCACAGAAATGTCTAAATAAAAACAAACAATCCGTTCAGCAATGAGCGGATTTTTTTTTGGGGCGTTACCCAATTATTTTACCAAATAATTGCGTCAGGCTTTCCACTATATCTTTTTTTAAAACAAAAAAAGGATGCCGTTTCAATCCTTAACCCAGGCGTTATTTGCCAACTTCAGTAAAATTTCAAAAAAACATTTATACTCTACATTTGTAGAATTAAAATATTTGTTCTATGTTTGTAGAGTAAAAAATAATTCTTATGATTCAATTATCTAAAACAGAAGAACAATTAATGCAATATTTATGGAAGCGAGAAAAAGCTTTTATGAAAGATTTGTTAGAAGATTATTCTGAGCCAAAACCTGCTACCACAACTGTTGCAACACTATTAAAAAGGATAGCAGACAAAGGTTTTATAGATTATAAATTGTTTGGTAAATCGAGAGAATATTTTCCTATTATTAAAAAAACCGATTACTTTTCTAATCATGTAAACGGATTAATTAAAAACTTCTTTAACGATTCTGCGAGTCAGTTTGCGTCTTTTTTTACCAAAGAAACCAATCTTACAACAGAAGAGTTAGAAGCTTTAAAAAAGATAATTGATAGTCAAATTAAAAAACAACAATAATGGTAACCTATTTAATAAAATCAACCTTGTGTTTAACGTTGTTTTTAGCGTTTTACCATCTTGTTTTAGAACGCGAAAAAATGCATCGTTTTAATCGTTATTATTTATTAAGTTCTGTATTAATATCATTTCTAGCGCCTTTATATACTATATATATAAAAGTGATTCAAGAACCTATGGATGAATTTACGCTACTAACTGATAATACGGTTTTTACTGAAGAAATAATTCCAATTGAAGAGCCCGTAAATTATTGGAATTATGTAATTTATTTTTCTATTGTGGTTTCTACAATACTATTAATTAGGTTTATTAAAAACTTGTATTCAATTTATAGAAAAGTAAGTATTTCGGAGAAGTTCACTTATAAAAGCTCAACTATTGTTTTAGTGGCAGATAACATTTTACCGCACACCTTCTGGAACTATATTTTTATCAATAAACAAGAATACGAAACACAAAAAATTGAACAAGAATTATTTACACACGAGCTTACACATGTTGCTCAAAAACACACTTTTGATGTCTTACTAATCGAACTTTTAAAAGTAGTTTTTTGGTTTAATCCTATCTTTTATTTTTTAAAGAAATCGGTACAATTAAATCATGAATTTTTAGCAGACACCAATGTAGTTTCGCTACACAAAAACGTATCAAAATATCAACATTTACTAATCAACACTTCGGCTTGGAGCAATGAATATGCATTGGCAAGCAACTTACATTATTTAGTAACAAAAAAACGAATCGTTATGATGACAAAACAAACCTCAAAATCCGTAATCCGACTAAAAAAAATAGCGGTTTTACCATTACTAATTGGCGCAATATTTCTATTTGCAGAAAGAGTTGAAGCGCAGGAAGAAATTATAGAAGAAGTTACTGAAAAAATACTTCCTCCCCCTCCCCCTCCAATATCACCCTTAAAGTATATAAAAGATCAAAAAGGTAAAAATACTACATACTTTTATGAAAAAAGAGAATTAAATTACTCTGAAGCCATCAAATTAGTTGAAGGCAAAAAAGATATAAATATTGAATCTAAAAAAATTAATGATAAAACAATTATTAACTTTTCTGAGGAACCAATAACTATTTATGAGCAAAAACCTAAAAAAAGAAAATCTTCAAAGCAAAGTATAACTTCTAGCAAAAACATTAAACTTAATTTAAGTCTTACTAAAAAAGACACCATAAAAAAACCAATTAAAATTAAGTATGAAAAACTTTCTGCTTCTAAATCTGAAATGAAAGAATACAACTCAATAATTGAAAGAGGTAAAAAAGACAGATTATTTAAAAACAAGGATATTATAAAACTACAATATCTATATAGTTCTATGTCTAAAGAACAGAAAAATTCTGTAGAAGATTATGCAAGTATTATTCCTCCGCCACCTCCACCAATAATGGTAAAGAAAGGTGAAAAATCAAACATTCCACCACCACCTGCTCCAAAGGTTAAAAAAGGAGAAGAATCTAATATTCCACCTCCTCCTCCTCCAGTTAAAACAAAAGATGGTGTTGAAAAAGGTTGGTTTTATGCAAATAACCAAACATTGTATTATGTAAAAGAGAAAGGAGAAACTAAGTACTTTAACCGTTGGGGAAATGCTGTAGATAAAGAAGGGAAATTAAAGACTAATGATAATGTTGTTTATTATTTAAACGGGGAAAGAATTTCTAAAAAAGAAATAAATAAAATAGACAAAGATAAAATTGAAACAATTAATGTTTATAGAGGAAAAAATGATAAAAAATCAATTCATTTAACCATGAAGGAAAAAACAAATAAAGATTTTATACTTTATAAATCTGGTAAAGCAAATAAAAAAAGTGAATTCAATGATAACGATAGTAAAGAATTAAAATATAGAAAACAGATTATTAAAGTTGCAGAAAGAAAATCAAGCGAGTTTTTATTTAAAATAAACAGTAAAAAAGTAACTTCAAGTCAATTATATTCATATGTAAATAAAAATCCTGAATCAATTATTAAAGTTTCAGAAAATTCAGATGGAAAATTAACGTTAGATTTTTCAACTTCTAATAATAAAAAAATGAATGAAGATGAACTTCAAAATGTTTATAGCAAAGTATTTAATCTCGTTAAATAATTTATTCTCTACAAATTATGTTAAAAGCCTCACAATGTGAGGCTTTTTTTGTAACAATTTAAAAAATCGTTCGTTGTATAAGTATACACAATCATATACTGTCAATTCGAGTGATTTTCTTTTTTCAAGAAAATTGTATCGAGAAGTCTCTAATATTAATTAGAACAGACAATACTTAAAAACAACTACCAATGCTTAAAAATTTCTTTCTAATTTGCTCTGGAGTAGATTTAAAACTTATAGACAATTGTGCTAACGGAGAGCAAAATAAATACGTAGGTATTGGTGCAACTGTTTTCTTTACAGCAATTATGGCAACAATTGCCGGAAGTTATGCTTTGTACACAGTTTTTGACAATCCATATACTTCAATATTCTTCGGAATTATTTGGGGATTATTAATCTTTAATTTAGATCGTTTTATAGTTGCAACAATCAAAAAAAACGATTCTAAATGGAAAGAATTTTTACAAGCTTCACCAAGAATTATATTGGCTGTAATTATTGCTGTGGTAATTTCTAAACCTTTAGAATTAAAGATATTTGAGAAAGAAATAAATCAGGTTTTGTTGACGGAAAAGAACCAAATGACTTTGGACAACAAAACTCAAATTGCACAACAATTTACTCCTGAAATTGCAAAAATTAATTCTGAAATTGAGAGTTTAAAATCTGAAATAGCATCTAAAGAATCAGAAACAAATAGCTTGTATGAAACGTATATCGCAGAAGCAGAAGGCCGAAAAGGAACTAAGTTATTAGGAAAAGGTCCTGTTTATAAAGAAAAAAGAGAAAAACACGATGCATCTTTATTGGCTTTAAATCAGCTCAAAAAAGATAACGGAGAAAAGATTAAAAACAAGGAATTAGCTATTGCTTCTTTAATTGAAAATCAAAAATTAACAGAAACTACAACACAACCTATTATAAATAATTTCGACGGATTAATGGCAAGAGTTACCGCACTAAATAAATTACCTTGGTTACCATCTTTCTTTATTTTCTTATTGTTTTTAGCTATAGAAACGTCACCAATATTTGCCAAATTAATTTCACCAAAAGGCGAATATGATTACAAATTAGAAGACCAAGAAACTGCTATTAAAACTTGGGTTAAACAACAAGTTAATCAGCGAGAAGAAATGTTACAAGCAGATATTGATATCAATAAAAAAGTATATGATGATATTAAAAACGAAGAAGAAATTTATGCCTATAAACAAAAAATGGCTCGCGATTTATTAAAACTGCAAGCCGATTCTTTTTATAAAAAACAACAAAAAATGTTGTAATACTATTTGTTTGCAAACACGCCCGCGTTAGCGATTGAAATGGCATCCTTTTTTGAGGAACGAAAAAAAGATATAATGTAAAGCGCGACCTGAAAGGTAACGCACATAAAATCCTACTCCTTTTCAGACATTTTTTTAACGTAATCTGTAATAATTACAATTTGTGTTGGTCCAACTTTACCTTCAATATAGTTGGCATTTTCGTGATCTAAAGAAATTCTACGAACAGCTGTACCTTGTTTTGCAACCATACTAGAGCCTTTTACTTTTAAATCTTTAATTAAAACCACAGAGTCTCCTGCCTGTAAAATTGCTCCGTTTGCATCTCTATGAATTATCTTTTCACTCTCGTCTAAATGATCTCCAGACTCTTTTGCAAAACGCAAATCATCATCCTCCAAATACATCATATCTAACAAATCTTTTGGCCAACCTTCGTTTCTTAAACGAGACAACATACGCCAAGCAACTACTTTTACAGCTCTAAATTCGCTCCACATAGAATCGTTTAAACAACGCCAATGATTTGCATCTGTTGCTTCTGCATCATCAATTTGAGTTCTACAAGTTTCACAAGCAAGCAAACTTCCATCAACTCCACCTCCACCAGTAATAGTCGGTTTTACATCGTAAATTGCTAAATTATTGGTTGAAGCACACAATTCGCACTTATTTCCACTTCTGTTTTCTAAATCTTGTTGTAAACTCATCTTAAAAATTTTGTTAAGCAAAAGTACTATTTTATTTTGAAGCTATTCCTGCTTTTCGCACTCGCTTTTTTATTCATAAAAAGAGCTCAAACAAATGCTTCAAATGCGAAGCATTCAACGAATCAAAAAAAATATAAAAGTGCAGTTAACCCGGTCTAAACTAACTTGCCAACTTTTATACTTTACCAATTAAGTTTATCTTTACTTTATGAATTTAGAAAGTGAACGTTTAATTATTAGAGAAATTGAAATTAGTGATGCTCCATTTTACTTTGCGTTATTTAACGATCCAGATTGGATTAAATTTATTTCAGATAAAAACTTAAAAACGGTTGATGAGACTGAAGCTTATCTTAAAAAAATGAAAACGGATAACGCTAAACTTGGCGGATTAGGATTCTTTACTGTACTCTTAAAAGAAACCAACCAAGCAATTGGGGTTTCTACCGCTTTACAACGCGACAATTTGGAATTTGTAGATATTGGTTACGGATTTTTACCAAAATATCGTGGAAAAGGATATGCTTCAGAAGCAACAAAATTAATTATTGAATATGTTCGTAAAAAATTTAAACAGAAAAAGGTTTTAGCCTTTACTATGCCTGATAATACGGCTTCTCAAAAATTACTAAAGAAACTTAACTTTAACTATGTTGGTTTACAGATTGTTTTTGAAAACGAAGAAGATGCAGTTTTCGAATATATTTTCAAATAAAAAAAGCATCCAAATAGGATGCTTTTAAATTCAATATTAAATCACTTTTAATATGTAAATCGCTGAGGACCACCTCTTCTGATGTCTTCATTTGCAACATCTTCAAATTGCGTAAAGTTATTTCTAAAAGCATTAGATAATTTAAATGCTGTTTTATAATACTCTTCATCATTATTCCAAGTTGCTCTTGGGCTTAATAACTCAGTTGGAACTCCAGGACATTTTCTTGGTTGTGCTACTCCAAATACAGAATGGATATGATAATCTTCATATTTATAGCTTCCTAAATCTCCATTTAAAACCGCAGAAATCATTGCTCTTGTATATTTTAATGGCATTCTTCTACCAACGCCATATTTACCACCAGACCAACCTGTGTTAATTAACCAAACATTTACATTTGCATCTTTCATCTTTTTACTTAACATCTCTGCATATTTTGTAGGATGTAAAGGCATAAATGGCGCACCAAAACATGCTGAAAAACTTGGTGTTGGCTCCGTAACACCTGCTTCTGTACCTGCAACCTTAGCAGTATAACCAGAAATAAAGTGATATGCTGCTTGGTTTGGTGTTAATTTAGATATTGGAGGTAAAACACCAAAAGCATCTGCCGTTAAGAAGAAAATATTTTTTGGATTCTTACCAATTGATGGTTTTTTAATGTTTTCTATATGATAAATTGGATAACTAACTCTTGTATTTTGAGTAATTGAAGTATCTGCAAAATCGATAGCTCCTTTATCATCCATTACAATGTTTTCTAAGATAGCTCCTTTTTTAATTGCTCCGAAAATTTCTGGCTCTTGCTCTTGCGATAAGTTAATTACTTTTGCGTAACAACCTCCTTCAAAATTGAAAACAGTATTTTCAGCAGTCCAACCATGTTCATCATCACCAATTAAACTTCTATCTGGATCTGTAGAAAGTGTTGTTTTTCCTGTTCCAGATAATCCGAAGAAAATAGCTGTGTCTCCATCTTTACCAACATTTGCAGAACAATGCATTGGCAAGGTGTTTTTATAAACTGGTAAAATGAAGTTTAATGCAGAAAAAATTCCTTTTTTAATTTCACCTGTATAACCTGTACCTCCAATTAATGCAATTTTCTTTTCAAAATTTAAAATTGCAAAATTGTGTTGACGTGTTCCATCAACTTCAGCATCAGCCATAAAACCTGGAGCGTTTATTACTGTCCATTCAGGAGAAAAACCTTTTAATTCTTCTTCTGTAGGTCTTAAAAACATATTATAAGCAAACATATTACTCCAAGGATATTCGTTTACTACACGAATATTTAACTTGTAATCTTCATCTGCACAGGCATAAGAATCTCTAACAAAAATTTCTTTATTAGAAAGATAAGCTACAACTTTATCATAAAGTTTATCAAATTTATCTGCATCAAAAGGAATATTAATGTCTCCCCACCAAACTTTGTCTTTAGTAATATTGTCTTTTACAATAAACCTATCCATTGGTGAACGTCCAGTAAATTCTCCTGTATTAACAGCAATTGCTCCTAAAGAAGATTCTTTTCCTTGTTTTTTTTCTAAAACTTCAGCATGTAACTCATCTGAAGATAATTGATAACGAATTGTTGGGTTTTTAATTCCTAAACCGTCTAACGAAATCGTTTTCGTATTAAGATCTGTCATTCCTTAATTTTTAGTTGTGTTATAATAAAGTCCAAAAGTACAGAATATTTTAAGATAAAAAACTTTAAGCTAAATTTTTATCAACTATTAATTTTTAATAGTTTTTTTTACAAAATTGATAAAAAGTAAAATCCATCCTATACAGAAAAGCAATCCTCCTAATGGTGTTATAAACCAGATAGTTTTTGCAGAAATATTTAGTAATTGTATTGCATAAATAGATCCAGAAAAACATAAAATTCCAGCAAAAAATAAATAACTAATGTAGTTTTTTTGTTTCTCGGAGAATTTATCAAAAGTATTTACCAATAAAAGTACAATTACATGATACATTTGATAACGAACCGCAGTTTCAAAACTAAGTAAGGCATCAACTGAAAGAGATTCTTTTAAAGCATGCGCTCCAAAAGCCCCTAAAATAATTGCTAATAGCCCTAAGAATGCTGTAATAGATAAATTTTTATACATGTTTGTTTTTTTAGAATTGAAATTTGCTAATTTCGCTATTAAGGATTTGCTAATTTTTTAGCAAAAATAAAGAGAATTTTACAATGAGAAAAGTTTTAGTAATTGGTGCTGGAAGATCTAGTTCTTCATTAATTCAATATTTATTAGATAAATCTACAAGTGAAAACTTACATATTACCATTGCAGATATCTCTTTAGAAAATGCAAAAGAGAGAGCAAACAATCATAAAAACGCTTCAGCAATACTTTTTGATGTTTTTAATACTGAACAACGTAGAGAAGAAATTGAAAAAGCCACTATAGTAATCTCAATGTTACCCGCTCGTTTCCATATTGAAGTTGCCAAAGATTGTGTTGATTTAAATAAACACATGGTTACTGCTTCTTACATTTCTAAAGAAATGAAAGAGTTGGATGAAGCTGTAAAAAAGAAAGGTTTAGTTTTTATGAATGAAATTGGGCTAGATCCTGGTTTAGACCACATGAGCGCAATGCAAATTATTGATAAAATTAAAGAAAACGGTGCTAAAATGCTACTTTTCGAATCTTTTTGCGGAGGATTAGTAGCTCCTGAAAGTGATAATAATTTGTGGAATTACAAGTTTACCTGGAACCCAAGAAATGTTGTTTTAGCTGGGCAAGGTGGAGCCGCAATGTTTATACAAGAAGGTACTTATAAATACATTCCCTATCATAAATTATTTAGAAGAACAGAATTTTTAAACATAGATGGAAGTGGTAAGTTTGAAGCTTATGCAAATAGAGATTCTTTAAAGTACAGAAGTGTCTATGGTTTAGACAATATACCAACAATGTACCGCGGAACAATAAGAAAAGTTGGTTTTTCTAGAGCTTGGAATGTTTTTGTTCAATTAGGTATGACTGATGATACTTATACTATTGAAGACTCTATGAACATGTCTTATAGAGATTTTACAAATTTATTTTTAGCGTATTCTCCTTCAGATTCTGTTGAATTAAAGTTTCGTTCTTATTTAAAAATTGAACAAGATGATATTATGTGGGACAAGTTTTTAGAACTTGATATTTTTAATCCGAATAAAAACATAGGCTTAGAAAATGCAACTCCTGCTCAAATCCTTCAAAAGATATTAATGGATCAGTGGACTTTACAAGAGCAAGATAAAGACATGATTGTTATGCATCATAAATTTGGGTATGAATATCAAAATGAAAGACGTCAAATTGAAAGTAGTATGGTAATTAATGGAGATGACCAAACGTTTACCGCTATGGCAAAAACAGTTGGTTTACCTGTAGCTATGGCAACTCTTAAAATATTGAATAAAGAAATAACAACTCCTGGGGTTCAGTTACCAATTACAAAAGAAGTTTACGAACCTATTTTAAAAGAATTAGAGGAATATGGCATCAATTTTATAGAGAAAAAGGTAGACTACTTTGGTTATAACCCAATGAATCTCTAATTAGTTTATAGCTTTAATTTATATTGCTCTGGTAATAATTTAAAAGTTTTTCGATGGTATTTTGTTGCTCCAAATTCTCGAATAGCATTTCTATGTTCTTTGGTTGGGTAACCCTTATTTTTTTTCCAATTATACATTGGAAATTCTTGGTGGATTTTCTCCATATAATCATCTCTATAAGTTTTAGCCAACACTGAAGCTGCTGCAATACTCATAAATTTAGCATCTCCTTTTACAATTGTTTCGTGTGGTATATCTTTAAAAGATTTAAATTTATTTCCATCAACAATTATAAATTCTGGAGTAACAGTTAACGCAGAAATGGAACGATGCATTCCTGTAATAGAAGCCTGTAAAACATTAATTTCATCAACCTCTTTTTGATCTATAAAAGAAACTCCAAAAGCAAGTGCTTTTTCTTCTATATAAGGACGTAATTCTTGTCGTTTTTTTTCTGACAATTGTTTAGAATCATTTAAAAAAGGATGCGAAAAACCTTCAGGTAAAATTACTGCTGCTGCAACAACAGGTCCACTTAAACAACCTCTGCCCGCTTCATCTGTTCCTGCTTCTAAAGAAAATCCACTAAAATTAAATTGTAACATTAACACAATGTTACAATTTCTATAGAAATTATTACTAATTTTTTTCGTTTTATTATTTTACATTTGCTTTATAAAATTCTTTATGAATAAATTTTTAGTTTTTACTTTTTTACTGCTATTTTTTAATAGCTTTTCTAGTTTTTCTCAAAAAAGAAAATTAAGCAGAAGTGGTATTAATATGCCTAAATCTGGAGGAAACAGTGGTAACATAAACGACTCTATATATTCCGGAGAAATTGATGTAACATTAAGCGGAAAAACTAAATACACAGACTATAAAATTATATCCCATAAAAGAGACACAACTTTAATAGACACGACACTTACAATACAAAAGGAGTATAAATTTAACTTTTTAAGAAAAGATAATTTTGAATTATTACCTTTTCATAACCAAGGACAAACATTTAATAATTTAGGTTACGACTTTTCTAACAGTTCCCTTTTTCCGGATATTGGTTTTAGGGCTAAACAATTTAATTTTTATCAAATAGAAGATATAAATTACTATCACTTACCAACTCCTACTACACAAATTATGTACAGAAGTGGTATGGAACAAGGGCAGGTCTTGGATGCTCTTTTTACATTAAACTTCTCTAAACGATTAAACGTTGCCTTAGAATATAAAGGATTGCGTTCTTTAGGGCATTATCGTAGTTCCTTAGCTAGTCATGGAAACTTTAGAGCTTCCTTTACTTATGAAACTAAAAAGGGGCAATACTCAATTAAAGGACATACCGCAATTCAAGATATTTTTAATGAAGAAAGCGGTGGTTTAACTGACGATTCCTTAACAGCCTTTATTACAAACGATGAAAATTCTGCCAATGACAGAGGCCGATTAGATGTAAATTTAACAGATACAGAAAATTATTTTGACGGAAAACGCTATTATTTAGAGCATAGTTTTAGGTTATTCTCTACTGAAAATAATAAGAAAGCAAAAGAAAAAACTAAGGCTCAAACAGAGATTCCAAGAGATTCTTTATTTATCGACAAAATAGATAGCATTGCTAAAAACAAAGCTATGACTAAAATAAATACAACTTCTAAAACTGATAGTATTGCTAATAAAACTCTTTCTAAAGAGAATACTAACTTTACTAATTTAAAAGTTGGGCATATTGTTTTAGTTGACAATAAATTTTACAAATTTGAACAACCAACATTAAACACAACAATGTTTGGAAGTGCTAATATTACAGGAAATATCTCTACAATAACTGATTATCAATTTTTAAGTAATCAATTGTTTTTAGACTTTAATTCAAAATATATTTTAGGAAATTTTAGAGCTAAGGTTACACATTCTACTTATGAATATGGTTATAGCGAATTAACAAACATAAACGCATATCCTAATGTTAATGTAGATAAGTTAAGCGGAGACGCAATTTCGTTTGGTGCAGATTGGAACGGGAAAATTGACAAATTTAAAGTTAATGCAAGTGCACAAATTACACCAGGAAACGGACGTTTAGCTGGTAACGATTTTAAAGCAGAAGCTATCTATAAAAAAGACAGTCTTTTTACAATTAAAGGCCGCTTGAACATTAATTCTAAATCGCCAAACTTCAACACTTTATTACATCAAAGTAATTATGACAATTATAATTGGCAAAACAATTTTGAAAACATTGGAACCAGAAATATTGGCGGAACTTTTGAAAGCAAATGGGGAAATGCTTCCTTAGATATTACCAATATTGACAGCTATGTCTATTTTGATGAAAACGGAACACCGCAACAAGCATCTGAAAACATAAATTATCTAAAAGCCAAAGTCTCAAAAGAATTTAAAGTTGGTAAATTTGCTTTAGACAATACCATAATGTATCAAAATGTATCTAACGGAAGTTCGGTTTTTAGAGTGCCCGAATTGGTTTCTAGAAATACATTATACTATGCAGACAGTTGGTTTAAAGGAAAACCTATATTAGTTAACATTGGTGTAACTTTTAAATATTTTTCTAAATACAAAGCCAATGCTTACAATCCGTTATTGGCAGAATTTCAACTACAAAACGACACAGAAATTGGCTACCCAACCTTTGATGTTTTCTTTAACGCCAGAGTTCGTAGAACAAGAATTTATTTAAAATTAGACAATGTAACCTCTAGTTTTGCTGAAAAAAATTATTTCTCTGCACCAAGTTATCCATACAGAGATTTTTCAATTCGTTTTGGATTGGTGTGGAATTGGTTTATTTAGTTCTATGTTATTAATAGTTACCCTTTATTTTTTAGCTGTTTGGATATTTAGTGTTTACCTTCTTCACCCTTGGAAGAAAATAAAGCACTTTATAATTGCAAATATCCTACTTATTTTAAGTTATGTTGTATTAATAATATATGGAGGAGAAAAAATTTGGGGTACAGATCCTTACGGTCTTGGTATGTTTTTTAGGTTAATTTTAGCAATTATTACTCACACCACATTAATATTTATATTCTCATTATATAAAAGTTTTAAGCTTAAAAATGAAAAATCAACTTAAACAAAATTGGAAATTATTTTTAATAGCAAGTTTAACCTTAGGTTTGGCACCATTTAATCCGCCACATATTGTTGGAAAGTTAAATTGGATTTTAGGCGGAAATGCTTTTAGCGGAGAAAATGCTATGCAAAGCAAAGATTTATATGATATCTTTTTACACGGAACTCCATGGCTTTTGTTACTAATTTCTGGAGTATTAAATATTTCAAAAAAGAAATAATTACATATTTTCAGGAAACTCTAATTCCATTTCTGGTAAAAACCTACCTACAATAGCACTTTCTCTTCTAGCAATTACCTTAAAACCGTGTTTTGCATAAAATGCTTCTGCATTTGGATCCGATAAAACATTTAAAATTGCCGAGCTTCCTTCAATACAATACGCAATTGCATGGTCTAACAACTGTTTACCAATTCCTTGTTTTATAAACTGTGGAGAAATAAATAAAAAATGCAGTATACTTGTTCTAATATTAACTCTTTCTAAAATATAGAATCCTGCTATTTCGTCATCAACAAGATATTTGTAAATATTAGAATCGTCGAACATTTTGGCAGTAATGGTTAAATCTTCTCGCCAACTCTCAATAATTTCATCAGAATAACCCCAAAAAGCTTTTGATTTTAAAGCAATTTCAGTGAGTTGATCTGCTTCAGAAACATCAGCTTTAACAATCATATTATTTTTTAACTAATTGCTTAATTTTAATTCTAAATGCAGCAAAAAGCAATGTAGTAAATGGAGATAACCAGTTAAATATTGCATACACAAAGTACTCTCCTACTCCAACACCTAAAACTCCAGATTGGTATGCTCCACAAGTATTCCAAGGAATTAAAACCGAAGTTACGGTTCCAGAATCTTCTAATGTTCTACTTAAGTTTTCTGGCGCTAAACCTTTATCTTCATATGCTTTTTTAAACATTTTTCCAGGAATAACTAATGCTAAATATTGGTCTGACGCAATTGCATTTAAACCTAAACAACTTACTACAGTACTTGCAAACAGCCCAAAAACTGAAGTTGCAACAGACAATAATGCTTTTGTAATTTTAGCCAATGCTCCAATTGCATCCATTATTCCTCCAAAAACCATTGCGCAAATAATTAATAAGATTGTCCAAAGCATTCCTAAAATCCCTCCAGAACTAAATAATTCTGTTAGTTTATCATTATCAGTTGTAATTTGAACATCTGTCCAAATTGCATTCAAAATTGAAGAAAACTTAGTGTCAGACAATATATTTAAGACATCCGATTGAAAAATAAACGCAAAAACGGCTGCTAATAAAACACCTGTTCCTAATGCAATTAATGGCTTTGTTTTTAATAGAATCATTGCAATTACTGCTCCAGGAACTAAAAATAACCAAGGAGTAATTGTAAAGGTATTATCTATTGAAACTAATAAATTACTTACGTCTGCACTTCCTGTTGTATCAATTGTTCCACTTAAAACTGCAAATACAATTAGTGTTACAATAATTGTTGGTACTGTTGTATAAGCCATGTATTTTATGTGTGTAAACAAATCGGTTCCTGCCATTGCAGGCGCCAAATTTGTTGTGTCTGAAAGTGGCGACATTTTATCTCCAAAATAAGCTCCAGAAATTACGGCACCTGCAATCATTCCTGATGGAATTCCTAGCGCACTTCCAATTCCAACCAATGCAATACCAACAGTTGCAGAAGTTGTCCAAGAACTACCTGTTGCTATTGAAATTATAGCTGCAATTATTACTGATGCTGGTAAAAATATTTCAGGACTTAATACTTGTAACCCGTAATACACCATTGCTGGAATTATACCACTTACCAACCAAGTTCCTGCCAAAGCTCCTACTAAAAACAAAATCATAATTGGTACAAAAACGCTTTTCCAGTTTTCTATAACTTCTGCAACCATTCTGTTAACAGAAACCTTATTAAATAAACCAACTGCAGCTGCAACTAAACCTCCTAACAATAGAATATATTGATTAGAATAATCTCCTAACCAAGCTCCATCAGCATAAAAAATATTATACGCCAACATTCCCATCAAAATAAAAACTGGAATTAAAGCTTCCCAAATATTTAATTCTTTGTTGTCAATTATTTTTTGATCCTCAATTTTAATTTCAGATATATTCTTATCGTCTTGCATTGTCTAAATTTTGGTTTTGTAATGTTACGATTTTGAAAAGAATTACACAAATGAAAACTGTTTGTTACATTTGCGCTCTGTATGGATTCATTAACACAAATAGTTTTAGGTGCCGCTTGCGGAGAGTTAGTTTTAGGTAAAAAGATTGGCAATAAAGCAATGCTTTTTGGTGCAATTGGCGGTACAATACCCGATTTAGATGTATTTATTGGGAAATTATTTTATAGCAATGAAATTGATATAATGATGTTTCATAGAGGTTTTATGCACTCTATTTTATTTGCTTTTATAGGAGCTTTCGTATTTGGGTTTCTCTTTTACAAAATGTACAATTGGGGAAAAAGAACAGATACAACAACTCAAAAAGATTGGATTTGGTTATTCTTTTTATCCATTTTTACACATCCACTTTTAGATTGTTTTACGCCTTACGGAACGCAATTATTTGCTCCTTTTACAGATTATAGAGTTGCCTTTAATAATATTTCAGTAGCAGATCCTGCATACACAGTTCCGTTTTTATTGTGTTTAATTATTGCTATGTTTTTCAACCGAAATAATATCCGAAGAAAAAAATGGGTGAAAGCTGGTATTTATTTAAGTTCGATTTACATGTTATTTACAATCGGAAATAAATTATATATGGATTCTGTTTTTAAAAAATCGTTTGCTAAAGCAGGAATTGAGTACAACCGATTTTCTGCGCAACCAACCATTTTAAACAATGTTTTATGGTATGCAATTGCAGAAACCGACACCAATTATAAAGTAACCTTTTATTCTTTGTTTGATAAAAGTGCAACGGCAGATACTATTTTAACCTTGCCTAAAAACCATGATTTGATTGATATACAGCATCCAGACATTAAAAAAATGGCTTGGTTTAGCAATAATTATTTCAACTTGATTAAAAAAGATTCAACTGAAACAGTACAGTATAACGATTTACGTTATCCTTTATTAAACTCTAACGACCCAAATTCTTCAGTCTTTAGTTTTACACTTAAAAAAGAAGGTAAGCGTTGGGATATTATTCCATTTTACGGAGCAACACCTTCAAAAGAAGATTTAGAAAACTTTAAAGAACGAATAAAAGGTATTTAATATGAAAGCTGTAATTCAACGTGTGTCTAAAGCAAGTGTTACTATAAATGCTGAAAAAGTAGCGAATATTAAAAGCGGATTATTAATTCTGTTAGGAATTGTAGAAGAAGACACACAAGAAGACATAACTTGGTTATCAAAAAAAATTGCAAACCTGCGTATTTTTAATGATGAAAATAATGTGATGAATACTTCGTTATTAGATAGTAAAGGAGATGCAATTGTTGTCAGTCAATTTACGTTGCAAGCTTCCACAAAAAAAGGAAACAGGCCAAGTTATATAAAAGCAGCTAAACCAGATATTGCAATTCCACTGTATGAAAAATTTATTTTTCAGCTTGAAAAAGATTTGGGAAAGAAAATTCAAACAGGTCAATTTGGAGCCGACATGCAAGTAGAATTACTTAATGACGGCCCTGTTACAATTATAATTGATACAAAAGATAAAAAATAGTTTCCAAGGAAAATAAATTTTGTATATTTGCACTCAATAAAGAACATAAATCAATTAAATAATTATTAAAATGAAAAAAGTAATTTTATCACTTGTTGTTATAGCATCAGTTTTAACAGCTTGTAAAGGAGAAAAGAAAGAAGAAGTTGCAGTAACAGAAGAAGTAAAAGTTGAGGTACAGGAATTAAAAAACAACTTAGACGTAGAAGCATCTGTATTAACTTGGAAAGGAAACAAACCAACAGGTTCTCATGATGGTGTTGTATCTTTAAAAGAAGGAAATTTAACTGTTAAAAACGGAGTTTTAACTTCAGGTGAATTTGTAATTGACATGAATTCTATTACTAACTTAGACATGAAAGGTAGCGATGGTGCTGGTAAATTAGAAGGTCATTTAAAAAATGCTGACTTTTTTGATGTAGAAAAATATCCAACTTCAAAATTTGTAATTACAAGTGTTGCTAAAGGTGAAAATGCATTAAATGTAACTGGTAATTTAACAATAAAAGACGTTACAAAAAGTATTACAATACCTGCAACACTTTCAGAAAACGAAGGTGCAGTTACTTTTAAAAGCGAAAAATTTAAAATTAACAGAGCCGATTTTAATATTAAATATGGCTCTAAATCTTTCTTTGACAACTTAAAAGACAAGTTTATTGATGACTTAATGGAAATGTCTTTTGAAGTGAAGACAAAAGCATAACTTAAAGTTTATAAAACTTTTTTAAAAATCCCAAAACTATGTTTTGGGATTTTTTTTATACGACAATTTTAGTTTCGTTTTTCACAACATTAATTGCAAAAGAACTGTGTGTGCTTCCAATATGTTTTAAAGCTGTAATTTTATGTACCATAAATTCTCTATATTCTTGCATGTCTTTTACATAAACTTTTAGAATATAGTCGTAATCTCCACTTACATGAAAACACTCAGAAACCTCTTCTAACTTCTGAACTTCTTTTTCAAAAGTTGCTACATATTCCTTAGTATGTTGAATTAATTTTATGTGGCAAAAAACTAAGAAAGAACGATTAACCTTTTGCTTATCTACCAACGCAACGTATCGTTTGATAACCTGTTCTTTTTCTAGCTTTTTAATGCGTTCATAAACTGCAGTTACAGACAAATTTAACTGTAAAGACAACTGTTTTGTGGTCTGTTTACTATCATCTTGTAAAAGGTTAATTAGTTTTCTATCCGTTGCATCCAAATTCATAATGAAAAAATTTCTAAAATTAGTGTTTAAACTTTTAATATTTAGTTTAATAAACTACATATTAAATCAAAAGTAGAAAATAAAACTATATTTAAAACTTATTGTTGACTATTTTTCATCTCAATAGTATTTTTACCCAATACAAACTACTAATACTATTTCTTATGAAAGATTTTAAACCAGCTAACGAAATTCAAGATTTACAATATTTTGGTGAATTCGGTGGCGTAAATCCATCAATTTCAGATTCTTCAACCTATACCTTTTTATCCGCAAAAACCATGTTTGATACTTTTGAAGGAAATACAGACGGTTGTTATTTATATTCTCGACATTCTACGCCTTCAAATTTATATTTAGGAGAAGCTTTAGCTGCTATGGAAGGAACAGAAACAGCAAATGTTGCCGGTTCTGGAATGGGCGCAATTACACCTACAATTTTACAGATTTGTGGCGCTGGAGATCATATTGTTTCAAGCAGAACAATCTACGGAGGAACGTATGCTTTCTTAAAAAATTTCACTCCAAGAATGGGAATTGAAACTTCATTTGTAGACATTACAAAATTAGATATAGTTGAGGCAGAAATAACTAAAAACACAAAAATGATTTATTGCGAATCGGTGAGCAATCCATTATTAGAAGTTGCAGATATAAAAGCTTTATCCGCTTTAGCAAAAAAACATAATTTACAACTTGTAGTTGACAATACTTTTTCTCCTTTGTCAATTTCACCAGCAAAATTAGGTGCAGATGTTGTAATTCATAGTTTAACCAAATTCATTAATGGTTCTTCAGACACAATGGGCGGCGTTATTTGCGGAACATCAGATTTTGTAAACTCGACCAAAAGTGTAATTGATGGCGCAAGTATGTTGTTAGGTGCTTCGATGGATTCGTTGCGTTCTTCTTCAATATTAAAGAACATGAGAACTTTGCACATCAGAATGAAACAACATAGTAAAAACGCTGCTTTTTTAGCTGAAAAATTTGAATCAATCGGATTAAAGACAGTTTATCCAGGATTAGAATCACATCCTTCTCACACAGTTTTTAAATCGATGATGAATGAAGAATATGGTTTTGGTGGAATATTAACTATTGATGCTGGTTCTTTAGAAAAAGCAAATGCGCTAATGGAATTAATGCAAGAAAAAAACTTAGGGTATTTAGCAGTAAGTTTAGGTTTTTACAAAACATTGTTTTCCGCTCCAGGAACTTCAACTTCTTCAGAGATCCCAGCAGACGAGCAAAAAGAAATGGGTTTAACTGATGGTTTAATTAGATTTTCAATTGGTTTAGATAATGATATTGAAAGAACATATCAAATGATGAAGAACTGCATGATAGAAGTTGGTGTTTTACACACCTGAAATGGCTTAAAAAACACGTAGTTGAGTGTAGCCGAAACTACATTTTTAAATAAAAATCTTTCGTCAATGCTATATATTCTTTTGTATAGTTATGGCGAGAGATTTCAATTATCAATTCCTCTTCAATAAGTGCCGATTCTTCAAAAGAAAACTCCAACAAACTGCGTTTAATTTCTGAAGTTTCAGTTCCTTTTACACGACAAACTCTATTTAAAAACAAACTATTTTCTAAACCTAAAGCGGTAAAATTCTCTTCTTCCTTCTTCGGAATTACAACAGCAAACGTTCCGTTTTTCGATAGAATCTTAGAAACTCCACTTATTAACGCTTCAAAAGACAAAGAAGATGTAAAACGAGCTTTATTTCTGGCATCGTTTTCGGTTTCAAATTCATCTGTATAAAAAGGCGGATTCGATATAATTATATCATACGTTTCTTCTTCCTCAGCAATTTCTTCAGCAAAATCCTGAAAAGAAGCATTGTAGCAATACAAACGATCTCCCCAATCCGATTGCTCAAAATTCTCAACCGTTTGTTCGTACGCATTTTCGTCAATTTCAACCGCATCAATTGTCAT
This sequence comes from Tenacibaculum aquimarinum, assembly GCF_022478115.1. GTDB lineage: Bacteria > Bacteroidota > Bacteroidia > Flavobacteriales > Flavobacteriaceae > Polaribacter > Polaribacter aquimarinum_A. The sequence continues at coordinate 147,872 of NZ_JAKGSC010000001.1, forward strand.
AGCATCACAGCGTTGTGCGGCCATTAAAGCAATAATTCCTGTTCCAGAACCAACATCTAAAACAGCATCTGGATACGTTTCAACAGTACACCAGGCACCTAACAAAACAGCATCTGTACCAATTTTCATGGCAGTCTTGTCTTGGTTAACTGTAAATTCTTTAAATTGAAATGGTTTAGACATGAAGTAAATATTGCAGAGAGAAAGGGATTCGAACCCTTGGTACCGTTTCCAGTACACTACCTTTCCAAGGTAGCCTATTCGGCCGCTCTAGCACCTCTCTAGTTTTTAGTTTTCTAAATACAAATCAATTAAACCTTCAGGAGTTTCAACTTCAAAAACCTTGTTTTCTCTGTCTATTTTCTTGATAAAGTCATCAATCATTGGAATTAGAACTGTACTACCATCTCGCTCAACTTCTAAAAGCGGATGTGCTACTCTTTTGTCATTTATAAAGACCAACTCTCCTACTTCTCCAAAATTTGTATCAACAACAGTAAAACCAATTACTTCGTGATAATAAAATTTGTTTCCAGACAGTTTTGGTAATAAATCTAACGGTAAATAAATACCTGCGCGCATCATAGCATCTGCATCTGCTTCATTAGAAATCCCTTCAAACTTAACACGCAAAGCAGTGCCTTTACTTAAAGAAGATTTTTCAATAAAAAATGGAACCAGATTATTGCCTAAGTCGACAAAAACTGATTCCATATTTCCATATAGCTCTGGTTCATCGGTATCTAATTTGATAACCACTTCACCTTTAAAACTATGTTTTTTAACAATATTACCTAAATAAAAACAATCTTCTTTACGCATATTGTTAGTGTAATTTATTCTTCGCTATCTCCAGCAGTTGCAGCAACTTCTTCAGTGTCTTCAACAACTGGTGCAGCAGCAGCAATACGTGCTTCGTTTACAGCTTTTTCAGCTTCTAATGCTTTAATTTTTGCATCAGCTTCAGCTTTAGATAAACCTTCAGTTTTAGCTAAAATCTTTGAAGCTTTTTCTTCTAACCAAGCAGTAAATTTAGCTTCTGCTTGCTCTTCAGTTAAAGCACCTTTAGCAACACCTCCTGCTAAATGATTTTTTAACATTGCACCTTTGTAAGATAATAATGCTTTCGCAGTATCTGTAGGTTGTGCACCTTTTTGTAACCAATCTACAGCTTTATCAACATCTAAGTCAATAATTGCAGGGTTAGTGTTAGGATTGTACGTTCCAATTTTTTCTAAGTAACGTCCATCTCTTTTTGCTCTACTATCAGCAGCAACAACCCAATAAAAAGGTTTTCCTTTTTTACCGTGTCTTTGTAATCTAATTTTTACTGGCATAATTTTAATTTTTAAGGTTCGCGACCTTGATTATTAATAAATCTTACTATCTCGTAGTAAGTGGGCGCAAAAATACAAAACCTTTTTAAACTAAAACACTAATTATCAATAATTTTTATGGCGTTCGAGCGGGCTTTCACTACTCGCTTTTTTTCATACTTCAAAAAGAGCTCAAACAAGCCGTTCAATCCCTAACGCAAGCATCAGTAATCAGTAATCAGTAATCAGTAATCAGTAATCAGTAATCAGTAATCAGTAATCAGTAATCAGTAATCAGTAATCAAAATTAAAAACTTTGAAACTTTGAAACTTTCTAACTTTCTAACTTTCTAACTTTCTAACTTAAAAACGTTAATAACTTCTCTCTTCTTTTCTCTTTTCTCTTTTCTCTAATCCGTATTTTTACAACTCGTTTAAACAGCTAAACGTATCAACAAATAAACATCCTTCATGTACTTAATTTTCGATACAGAAACTACGGGTTTACCTAAAAGTTGGAACGCTCCAATTACCGACACAGACAATTGGCCAAGGTGTATTCAAATTGCCTGGCAATTGCATGACGAAATGGGAAACGTTGTAGAACACAACGATTTTTTGATTCAACCAGACGGATTTAATATTCCGTTTGATGCCGAAAGAATTCATGGGATTTCTACAGAATTAGCTGCCAAAGACGGAATTACGTTACCCGAAGGATTACAATTATTTAACGAAGCTTTACAAAAAACTAAATTTATTGTTGGTCAAAATGTAGGTTTCGATATTAATATTATGGGCTGTGAGTTCCATCGTTTGGGTGTAGAAAATAATTTAACAACACTTCCACTTTTAGATACGTGTACAGAGAAAACGGCATTAATGTGTCAGATTCCTGGAGGTCGTGGCGGGAAATTTAAATTACCAACCTTAACTGAATTACACAATCATTTATTTGGTACTGGTTTTGGCGAAGCACACAACGCAACTGCCGATGTTGAGGCAACAACACGTTGTTTTTTAGAGTTAATTCGTTTACAAGAATTTACAAAAGAACAATTAGATGCTGATGACGATTATTTCAAAAATTTCTCTGAAGCCAACCCAAAGCCAATTCAAGTAATTGGTTTAAAACACATCAACCTTAAAAGGGAAAGTGAGAAGATTCGTAAAAGTCTTGAAAAGCTAAAAGACACAGCTGACACCAAATCTACCTCAGCAGGTTTAGCGGAATTAGAAGGTGTTCAGTTTTCGCATTTACACAATCATACACAATATTCAGTTTTACAATCTACCATGCAAATTGGTAATATTGTTAAAGCAGCTGCAAAAGACAACATGCCAGCAGTTGCCATGACAGATACTGCAAACATGATGGCTTCATTTCATTTTGTTAGCGCTGTTTTAAAACACAATAAAACTGCAGAAACTCCAATGAAACCAATTATTGGTTGCGAGTTTAATGTCTGTACAGATCATAAAAATAAATCGCAAAAAGACAACGGTTATCAAGTTGTTTTGTTAGCAAAAAATAAAAAAGGGTATCACAATTTAGCAAAAATGTCTTCCATTGCTTTTGTGGATGGTTTCTATTATGTTCCTAGAATTGACAGAGAAGTTATCAAAAAGTACAAAGAAGATATTATTGTTTTAACAGGAAATTTATACGGTGAAGTACCAAGTAAAATTCTAAATGTTGGAGAAAAACAAGCCGAAGAAGCATTGCTTTGGTGGAAAGAAGAATTTCAAGACGATTTTTATATTGAGTTGATGCGTCATAATCAACAAGATGAAAAAATTGTAAATGAAACCTTATTAAAATTCTCTAAAAACCATGACATTAAAATTGTTGCCACAAACAACACTTTCTATTTAGAGAAAAAAGATGCAAATGCACACGATATTTTATTGTGTGTAAAAGATGGAGAAAAACAAGCTACGCCAAAAGGAAAAGGTCGTGGTTATCGATATGGCTTACCTAACGAAGAGTATTATTTCAAGTCTACCGACGAAATGAAAAACCTCTTCGCAGATTTACCAGAAGCTATTATCAATATTCAAGAAATTGTAGATAAAATTGAAATTTTCACTTTAGCAAGAGACGTTTTATTACCTGCTTTTGATATTCCAGAAGAATTTAAAGACGCTGAAGATGAAATAGACGGTGGAAAACGAGGAGAAAATAATTTCCTAAAACACTTAACTTTTGTTGGTGCTAAAAAACGTTATGGAGAAATTACAGAATCCATTAAAGAGCGTTTAGATTTTGAGTTAGAAGTAATTGAAAAAACAGGTTATCCTGGTTATTTTTTAATTGTTGAAGATTTTATTCGCGAAGCAAGAAATATGGATGTTTCTGTGGGTCCTGGACGTGGTTCTGCAGCAGGTTCTGTAGTTGCTTATTGTCTTTGGATTACAAATATTGATCCTATTAAATACGATTTACTTTTTGAGCGTTTCTTAAATCCAGAACGTGTATCCATGCCCGATATTGATATTGATTTTGATGATGAAGGTCGTGGACGTGTTATGGATTATGTAATTGATAAATATGGCGCAAATCAAGTTGCACAAATTATTACTTACGGAACCATGGCTGCAAAATCCTCTATTAGAGATACTGCCAGAGTTTTAGATTTACCACTTTTTGAAGCCGATAGAATTGCAAAATTAATTCCAGGAATTAAACTGAAAAATATTTTTGGTGAAGACGCAAAAAGTAAAGGAAAAGTTGATGGTTTACGTTCAGAAGAAAAACAATTAGTAGAAGAGTTAAAAAACATGTCTTTCGGAAACGATTTGGTTTCAGAAACGATAAATAAAGCTACAATATTAGAAGGTTCTGTTAGAAATACTGGTATTCATGCTTGTGGTGTAATTATTACACCCGGAGATATTACAAACTATGTTCCCGTAGCTTTAGCTAAGGATTCCGACATGTATGTTACCCAATTTGATAACTCTGTAGTAGAATCTGCAGGTTTATTAAAAATGGATTTCTTGGGTTTAAAAACGTTGACTTTAATTAAAGACACCGTTAAAATTGTAAAGGCAAAACATAATGTAGATTTAGATCCAGAGAATTTTCCATTAGATGATGAAAAAACATACGAACTTTTCCAAAGAGGAGAAACTGTAGGTATTTTTCAGTATGAATCTCCAGGAATGCAGAAACACATGCGCTCTTTAAAACCTACGGTTTTTGCAGATTTAATTGCAATGAACGCATTATACAGACCTGGACCAATGGAATATATTCCGTCTTTTATTAATAGAAAGCACGGAACCGAAGATATTGAGTATGATTTACCTGCCATGGAAGAATATTTGGCAGAAACCTACGGAATTACAGTGTATCAAGAGCAAGTAATGTTACTCTCTCAAAAATTGGCAGATTTCACAAAAGGTGAAGCCGATGTTTTGCGTAAAGCAATGGGTAAAAAGCAAATTGCGGTACTTGATAAAATGAAACCAAAGTTCATTGAACAAGCTGGTAAAAACGGGCATGATGAAGAAAAATTAGAGAAAATTTGGAAAGACTGGGAAGCCTTTGCAAGTTATGCATTTAACAAATCTCACTCTACTTGTTATGCTTGGATTGCTTATCAAACTGCCTATTTAAAAGCGCATTACCCTGCGGAATATATGGCTTCTGTACTTTCAAATAATATGAAAGATATAAAAGCAGTGTCATTCTTTATGGAGGAATGTAAACGAATGGGGTTACAGGTTTTGGGCCCAGATTTAAATGAATCTTATTTAAAATTTTCCGTAAATGATGAAGGTGCTGTTCGTTTTGGAATGGCTGCGGTTAAAGGGGTTGGTGCTGGAGCTGTAAGAGCAATTATTGAAGAAAGAAAAGAAAACGGAAACTACACTTCTATTTTTGATTTAGCGAAACGTGTTGATTTAAGATCTGCCAACAAAAAGTCTTTTGATAGTTTAATAAAAGCAGGTGCATTTGATTCTTTTACAGATACACACAGAGCTCAATATTTTGCAACAGATGAAAAAGGTTTAACCTTTTTAGAACGTGCCATGAAATTTGGAAGTAAATTTCAAGAAAATGAAAATTCTGCTCAGGTTTCTATGTTTGGAGAAGCTTCTACGGTTCAATTTCCTGAACCAGACATTCCTGAATGTGAAACTTGGGGAACCATGGAACTTTTATCGCAAGAAAAAGAAGTTATTGGTATTTATATCTCTGCACATCCGTTAGATGATTTTAAAAATGAAATGATTTTTTGCAATGCAACAATAAGGCATTTTAAAGATGATTTTAGCAAATATGTTGGAGCAAATTTATCTTTTGCAGGTATTGTAACTGATGTACAACACAGAGTTTCTAAAGCTGGAAAAGGTTGGGCTATGTTTACTATTGAAGACTATGCAGATAGTAATGAGTTTAGAGTTTTTGGAGAAGATTACTTGAAATTCAAACACTTTTTAGTTCCTAATTCTTTCTTATTTGTTCGCTCTACCATTCAAGCTGGTTGGACAAATAAAAATACAGGAGTTGTTGGTGAACCAAGGTTAAAGTTTTTAGACTTTAAGTTGTTACACGATATAATGGGAGAGTTATGTAAAAAAATAACCATAAAAATACCTTTACATCAAATTACAAAAGACACCATTAAAAACCTAGAACATACCTTTGCAACCAATAGCGGAAATCAATCTTTGCATTTTACAATTTGGGATGCAGCAGAAAAAATTGAAGTTAATACACCAAGTAGAAATACAAAAGTAAATATTACTAATGAGTTTTTGAGTTCACTTAAAATGAATAATATAGACTTTAAGTTGAATTAATTTTTTTATCGAAAAAATAAATGAATCAAGATAAAAGCGGAGTTTGGAATAGTTGGAATGAAAATATTTCTTACAATTACAAATCACTATATAAAATCAACTCAGAAGAAGAGCTTCAAGAAGTTGTAAGAAATTCAGAAAAAATTCGTGTTTTTGGAAACAAACAATCTTCTTCAGATATTGTTTCTGGGGCTTCAACTTTAGTTGACATTAAAACGTATAATAAAATTTTGTCTTTTAATGATTCCGAAAAAACAGTTACAGTTCAATCTGGTGTAATTTTAGGAGATTTACTAGAAGTAATCGAAGCAAGAGGCTGGTGTATTCCCTGTTTACCAGACATTAATACAATTACTATTGGTGGCGCATTAACAACAGGAACTCACGGAACTAGCGGAAAATTACTAAGTGAATACATAACAAAATGTACGATTATTTTAGCAGATGGTTCGCTAAAAGAAATTACAGAAAAAGAGGAATTAATACATGCCGTAAGAGTTTCTTTGGGTGTTTTAGGTGTGCTCTCTGAAATCACATTTAAATGTGAAGATATTTACACTTTACATGTAAAAGAAGGACCTGAAAACGATAGTGATTGGCTACCAAAAATTAAGGAACGCCTAAAAAAACATGATTTTCTTAGAATTTTATGGCTTCCTCATACGGATAAAGGATATGTTATTATTGGTGATAAAATTTCGGCAGATACAGAGATAAAAGAAAACCTAGGTCCTAAATTCTTGAAACACCGACGAAAAGCATCTAAAATATTATACAAGTACACACACGTTTTTCCATGGATAACAGCAATTGCAAATAAACTTTTGTACAGAGGTTTTTTCAGTTCTACAAAAGAACACAAAGGCTCTTTATACCAAGCAACAGTTACAAAATCTAGAGGTTCTACTTTAGAATTAGCAGAATGGACAATTGGATTAGATAAGTTTCCGAAGGTTTTTGAAGAATTAAAAACAGAAATCAACAAATGGTCAAATAAATCATTTATTCATATTCCAATGGATATTCGTTTTATTTATAAAGACACCTCTTGGTTAAGTTATGCTTATAAAAAAGATACTGTAACAATGGGTTGTGTTTCTAGAAACGCTGCCACTGCAGATTCTTATGAAGCTTTTAAAAGTATTGAAAAAATATTCTTAAAATATGGAGGGAAACCTCATTGGGGAAAACGATTTACCGCTAAAGACGCTGAACTTTCTAAAATCTACGATAAGTGGGAAGACTTTAAAATTTTAAGAAAAGAATTAGATCCTAACAATAAGTTTTTAAATCCATATTTGGCTGAATTATTTAACGAAAAACCATCAACTAATGAAACTACCTAAAGGATTTTTATTTGACTTTGATGGAGTTGTTGTTGATAGTAAAGAAAGCCATAATTCTGCTTGGGCCTCAGCTTTTAAAGAGTTATTTAATTCAGAAATAGCTCCATTCCCTAAAACACATGCAGGAAAATCGCCAATGATTATTGCTGAATACTTTTGCAGCGTAATTGGTCAAGAAGAAAGAACGGAAGAATTGTTTTATTTGAAAGATATTCATTTAGACAAATATTTTAAAGTACCTAAACTACTACCTGGAGTTAGAGAATTTACAACTTTTTTATCTGAAAAAAACATTTCTTATGGAATTGCAAGTAATGCTACAAAACAATTTTTAAAGAACAGCATTCATTATTTAAATTTAGAGTTTACTACCGTTTTTGGAGTACAAGATTACATAAAACCAAAACCAGCTCCAGAAGCTTATATTACACTTGCAAAAGCTTTAAATTTTAAAGAAACAGACTTTAAAGATATTTGGGTTTTCGAAGATAGTTTAACAGGTACAACAGCAGCAAAATTAGCAGGTATGATTCCAATTGGGATTACTACACAGTATTCTGAAGAAGAATTAAAGAAAGCGGGAAGTATATTAGTTTTTCCAACTTTGCTGGAAGCTTATCATTTTTTAACCAACAAATTTTAATTGGTTAATTCCCTAAATAGTTTTTCTAAATTTTTATTTTCTGAATTAAGTTCAAGAATCTTAAGTTCATGTTCTTGCGCAAAGTCAAATATTTTTGGACGCATATCTTCTTCCGATGAAAAAGTAAGTAACCAAGAATTATCGAAGTTATTTTTTATTGTTTTTACATTTGGTAAACGCTGTAAAAACTGCTCCTCAATCTTATAATCAAACATAACATTTAGCACTTGTTCTTTTTGATTTTTAAGCTCGCTAAGCGGTTTATTAATTACGATTTCTCCTTTATCAATAATTATAACACTGTCGCACATTGCTTCTACTTCTTGCATTATATGTGTAGAAAGTAGTACCGTTTTTTCTTTTCCTAATTCTTTAATCAACTCTCTAATTTCAACTAACTGATTCGGATCTAAACCCGTTGTTGGTTCATCTAAAATCAACACATCTGGGTTATGAAGAATTGCCGCGGCTAAACCAACTCGCTGTCTATAACCTTTAGATAATTGACTTATCTTTTTTGAAGCTTCTAATGTTAATCCAACTTTTTCAATTACAGTTTCTATTTGATTTTTATCAACTTTAAAAATTGAAGCTTGAAATTGCAGATATTCACGAACATACATTTCTAAATACAACGGATTGTGTTCTGGCAAATAACCAATCGTTTTTTGTGCTGATATTGGATTTACAATCACATCAATATCATTTATTTTAATCTCACCTTCTGTAGGTTTTAAAAATCCAGTAAGCATTTTCATTGTGGTAGATTTCCCTGCTCCGTTTGGACCTAAAAAACCAACAATTTGACCTTTTTTCACTGAAAAAGAAATATTGTTTACAGCTTTTTGGTTTCCGTAATTTTTAGAAAGTGATGTTACTTGTATAGACATTTTTCAAAAATAAAATGATTTATCTATTCAACGAAGTTTTTACCTAATTAGTTTACATGAAAAAACCGATTGAATAATTCAATCGGTTTTTTATGCTTTATAAAAAGTTTATTTTATAATAATTTTTCTTGTGGAAATTTTACCTCCATTAGAAATTCTTAACAAATAAATTCCTGTTGAAACATTATCGTATATTAACTTTTCAGAGAATTGTGTTGAAACATTTTTAAATGTTTTTTGATTTACTTTTCTCCCTCTTAAATCATATAACTGAGTTTTTACTTCATCTGTGTTAATCACTTCAAAAGCTAAATTAATTTCTCCGTTTGAAGGGTTTGGGTATAAATTAAAACCACTAAAAGCAAAATCTTCTATTGACGCTGCCGGATTTTGAACTTCTATTGTATAATCTTCAGTTTCTCCCCATCCGCTTGCGTAATTTGCTGTACATGGACCGTCTCCGTGAGGCGCACTTGTTCCGGTATACTCTAACACAACACGCATTCTAGTATTTCCTGTTACAGCATCACTTGGTATTGTTATGTTTAAAGTGGCGGTTGAAACGTCATCTAAATGAGTTCCTAAGTCATATCGCTCGTCTGTTATATTGAACACATAATCTTTATTCCAGTCTATAAACACATAAACATGGTCTTGAAATCCTGCAGTATCAAAAGTTACACTTATTTGATGTTCTTCATCTGTATTTACAGTGGTAGAAACTGATGTAAAATCCTGATAACCATCTAATACGCCATCAGTATTTGAATCATAGTCATTGTCTGAATTATTATTTATAGTATTAAATGTTACATTAGAAATCCACTCACTACTAGTGCTTTCACTAAATGTAGAGTCACAATAAGAAGGATCTTCAGTTGTAAAACTAAATGCACTTGAGAAAGCACCTTCTGCACATTCATTTTTAGGCTTTACTCTCCAGAAATACTGTGTACTTCCATTTAATACAGTAGAAACTGTATATGAATTTGTACTCACAGTTCCAGAATCTATAATATTTGAAAAGCTATTATCAGTTGCAACTTCAACATCATAAGAACTAGCATTAGAATCTAAATTCCATATTAAATCTGGTGTAACAGTTATATCTGTAGCACCATCAGCTGGTGTAGTTAAGGTTAAACTAGAAAAAGCACTTCCTAAAACCAATAATTCTGCATTTACAGTTCGCATAACAGAAGTAGTGGCTGAAGTTCCAGTAATTTCAATTGTATATAGTTGAGCTGTTGCTCCATCAAAATTACTCACTGTCATTGTAACATCTCCATCGCTATTTATTGTAGAAGGAGAAAAAGAAATACTTGAACCTGCTGGTTCATTAGCTGTGGTAAATGAAACATCTTCTGTTAAACCATTTACAAAATCTAGATTTAGAGTATAATCAACTGAATTCCCTCCTGAATTACAAGCACTTTGTTGTGTAGTATTATTAGCAAAAACAAATGTTGGTGTTGTAGAGTTTATAGTAAAATTAGATGAATTTACACTGTAAAAGATATTATCAACAGCTTCTATCATTATTCTAGCTGAGGTTGAAGGGGTATCTGGCACTGAGAAAGTATGTGTACCATCATTTGGAGTACTTTCAATTAAAGTAATTGGAAAAGTAACCCCTCCATCTATAGAAAGTCTAATTTTAACATTAGCACAATTAATTGGAGCAATATCTGTAGCTGCTTTATCCCAAGTGATTGTTTGAGTAGAACCTGTGTCCCAAGTAACTACAGTATTTTGAGAAGTTACAACAAATGGATCCGAGCTACCATCAACAGTAATAGTTGTTGTATCAAAACTTGATTGTCCATTTAATCCAGTTGCAGACGGTTCTCTATCTCTAACAGTTAACGCCCAATTTAAATCTCTAGCAACGGTAGATACTGTTTCCCAATCATCTCCAGAATTTGGATTAGTCTCTGTTAATTGCCCAGCTACAACTCTACTTAACTTTGGAATATATCTATCTGGTGAAGTAGTTGGAGGTAAAGATCTAGCTTGTGCCCCAACTGTTCTTGTAGGTCCAAACTGACCACTAGTAACCTGACCACTATCTGTTTGCTCCCAGCTATACATTAAATTATCTCCTGAATCAGAATCTGTTGCAGTTCCTCTCAATACAAAAGCTGTTCCCTGAGGGATTGTATAATTTTGGCCTGCATTTGAATTTGGCGGATTATTAGTGATAGTAACAGGATTGTTGTCTTGCCAACAAGTTCTATTATTAGTAACATTATCCATTACTTGTTTTATACTATGATAATGAAAATAAGGATCACTATTTTGTTGCACATTAGAACTTGTAATACCCGCATAACCCATTATTGTTGAACCAGACCCTGGTTCTGCATTAACTCCTGTGCCCTCTGTGGAGTGAGAGAATGTGTGATTAGCACCCATTTGATGACCTATTTCATGAGCTACATAATCCACATCAAAAGTATCTCCTTGTGGTATTCCATCAGCTGGTGAAGTAATTCCAGCTCCTTTATTTTCATCATTTGTACTACTAGTATCATCTCTACAAACACAACCAATACACCCAGCATTTCCACCTCCTCCAGATGCACCGAACATATGCCCTATATCGTAAGCATCATTTCCTATTACATCTGTAAGCGTATTTTGTAGCTCAACATTCCAAGCACTCAGTGAACCTGAATAAGGATCTGTCGCTGAATCGGTATAAATTAATTCCGGAAAATCTTGTAACTCAAAAGTAATTGCCATGTCTGTTTCAAAAATAGCATTAACACGGGTTATTGTAGCGTTTATGGCTGACAATGCCCCAGCAACAGTTCCTCCATGAAACTGTGTGTATTCTCCATTTACAGAAACAGCAAGTCTAAACTTACGAAGTATTTGATCATTAGCATCTCTTTGAGTAATGCTGTTTTTTCCTGAATCTTTTACAATTTCATCTACAGTTGAACATACAAAATCTTCTTTAGGTAAATTTGTTTTAGACAATCTATTATAAACAATGTATTTTTCAACATTTCCTTCTATAGGTTGCATAAAAACTGTTGGCTTGTTTTTATAAGAAATCATGGTCTGAACTCCTTTTGGAGAAACACTCATTCTTACCACAGCTCCTGAATTATCAACAGAAAAACCAACATAAGATTTTATTTCCGGAAATTTAGCAGATAAACTTGGCGAAAAAACGGGTGCTTCAAATATTTTAAAAGATTGCATATTACCATTTTCTTCAGGTAAATTAATTACAACCTCAGACCTCCCAGTATTTAAACCTCTTAAAGGAACTTCGTTTAATTGCTCTTTAAAATCATTAAAATTTAACTCTAAAGCTTGAGAATTCTCCTTTTGTAACAAAGAGACATCTTGACCATTTAAATTACCTTTAACTGCAGTTTTTTTCCAAAATGAATTTTGAGAAAATAAACTGACACTAAAAAGTATAGTTGTTATAAAAAATGAATTACGTAATTTTAATCCCATAATATTGTGTTTTTACTTGATAATTAACAAATATAATACATATCTTTTCTAATATTTAATATTTAATATTAAATTTACAAAAATCATTTATTCTACATTACTCAACAATCCATGACACACAAAACATACATCATTTTAATTTTAATTTCTACTTTAACTTTTATTAATTGTAGTTCAAGTAAGAAGGCGGTTATTGCAAGTGAAGTTATTTACGATGCTCACACTAGAGGGAGATTTGAAAAAATAACATTAGTCAGTAATAATTTAACCTATAAAACTCGCCAAAAATCTGAAATAATCACCATAAGTGAAGAGCAAAAAAACTCTTTAAATAAGGAAATCTCTAAAATAGAATTAAATAAAATTGATAAATTAACCGCACCAACAAATAAAAGACTTCACGATGGAGCAATGCATACTTTTATTTCTATTAAGCAAGGAGAAGAACTATATACTTCTATTACTTTTGACGACACTAACCCTCCTGCTGAATTGTTACCACTTTGCAATTTAATTAAGAGTTTTATAAAAAAATGATTCACATATAAATCTTATCTTTGATTCATATTTGAACTATGAATAAAAACGTCCATTTAAAAGATTTATCTCTAAAAGATTATAAGGATACTTGGGATTATCAAACAACTTTACTGCAAGAAACAGTAAATATTAAGTTTGACAATCGTAAGAACAATCTATCTAATTCTACAAAAAACCACTTTCTTTTTGTTGAACATCCTCACGTTTACACTCTTGGTAAAAGTGGAGATTTAAGCAATCTTTTACTTAATGAAAAACAACTTGAAGAAAAAGGCGCTGTTTTTTATAAAATAAATCGCGGTGGAGATATTACCTATCATGGCCCAGGACAAATTGTTGGATACCCTATTTTGGATCTAGAAAATTTTTTTACAGATATTCATAAATACCTTCGTTTATTAGAAGAAGTTATCATTTTAACAATTGCAGAATATGGTTTAAAAGGCGAAAGAAGCGAAGGTGAAACCGGAGTTTGGCTAGATGTAGGAACACCTTTTGCTCGTAAAATTTGCGCAATGGGAATTAGATCAAGTAGGTGGGTTACAATGCATGGTTTTGCCTTAAATGCAAATACAAATCTTGGTTATTTTGACAATATTATTCCATGTGGAATTAAAGGGAAAGCTGTAACATCTATGGAAGCTGAACTTGGTAAAAAAGTAAACGCAGAGGAAGTAAAATCTAGAATTTTAAAACACTTTAAAGCTCTTTTTGAAGTTGACCAATTTATTCAGAATTAATTATTTATAAAGTCTTCAAATAGTAATAGGCTTTCTTTTGGGCTTTCCTCCATTGGAACATGTCCTGAGTTTTTTACTATTATTAACTTAGAATTTGGCATTAAGCTATCCATTCTTTTTCCGTTATCTAACGGAATCCAATTGTCATTTTCTCCCCAAATTAATAACGTTTTATTTTGGATACTTTTCAACTTTTCTAAATTTGAATTATCTCCTAATTTAAAATCGGTTTTGGCTCTATCAATAAATGCTTTTCTATTCCCTTCTCTTAAAGCCATTTCATGATAACGAGTAATTAAATCTTCAGAAATTTTTGAATCATCTTCATAAACTTGCTCAATATTATCTTTAATAACGGCTCTTGGAGTTACATATAAAAACATTGAATTTACAATAGGAGTTTTTGCCATTTTAAAAATCCACGGTTGCGGTTTATTTGTTGGCAATCCACTAGCATCTACTAAAACCAACTTTTTAACAGCCTTCGGGTTTTCTGCAGTAAAATTCCAAGCAATATTTCCTCCTAAAGAATTTCCAACTAAATACATACTATCTAATTCAACCTTATGTAGAAATTTAGTTAAAAAGTTAGTGTAATTTTCTATCGAATAATCTCCGTTAGAATTTGCTCCTGTTAAACCAAAAGCTGGCAAATCCATTCTTACTACTCTGTGCTTCTCTTTTAATTTTGAAGTCCAATAATCCCAAGTATGTAAAGATGCTCCTGTTCCGTGAATTAAAACAATTGGCATTCCTTTTCCTTCATCTCTGTAATGCACTTCCATTCCATCAATTTCTACAAATTTCGAATGTTCATTTGCATATTTCTCTTTTAAAACTTCAACAGAAATATCAGAATAAATAGCTCCTTTTATCAACAGAATTACACCTATAAGAATTGCGTAGAAAAAATATTTCTTTGTAGAATTTTTCTTCATAATTATTTTATAATCTTATATAAAACTGGTTTGCTTGGTGTTGCATCATTTTCGAAAGGCGCAATCATTAAATTTAATAAATACTCTCCATCCTCCACAGAATTTGGTACATAAATAAACTCTGTAATAGTAGCATCCATTCTTAATTTACCTGCAGTATTCCAAAATGCATTATGAGACAAAAGTTTACCTTCATCTTTCTCCTTATCTACAGACGGTAAATCAATTAATAAATGTTTTATTCCTTTTTCTCTTAAATAAATAGCTGCTTTTTCAGACAAATAAGTTGGATTTGTATTAGAGTATCTCATACTCTTTTTATCCTCTAAATTAGGTAAAGTTCTAATTACTATTGCATCTCGCTTTTTATTTCTTAAAGCATTACTTAACTGTTTAACTCCTATAATAAAGTCTCCATTATGAAACAAAGGTGCAATGGTAACAACCTCTGCGAGAAAAATAAAATATTTTAAATTTTTATTGACTGAATGCACTTCTTCAGTTATATGACCAACACATTCTGTATGTGTAACATGAGAATGTGGATTAAAATGAATATTATTAAAATTTACAACAGCTCCTTCAGATACTTTTATTTTTTCCCCTTCCATTTCTTCAGGAAAAATTTTTGGATCTTCTATGTACCAAGCATTTAAATTTTCCTTTGTAACATCTATAGGAATTGAAATATCTATTGGATTAGATATGTTTACTTCAATTTTTCTAGAGTTATATTCTATTATCGCTTTCATATATGTACTGCTATTTTTTAAACCTAATTTACCTTAAATAAATCTGCTGAAATACCATCTGATAAAAATTTACCTTTTAAAGTAGTTTTTAAAATTTGATTTTCAATATACAATAATTCTTGTTTTATATATTTTTCTGATTGATTTTTTAAATACTCAACAAACTCATTACCAAAATCAGTTTTAATTTTATCTAAAGAAACTCCCCAAATAGTTCTTAAACCTGTCATTATATATTCGTTATAAGCATCAGTTTTAGAAAGTATTTCTCTTTCAATTGGCAATTTATTTTCTTGAATTGACTTTATATAAATCGAATTATTTCTAACATTCCAACTTCGTTGAATTCCATCAAAAGAATGTGCCGAAGGACCAATTCCTAAATAACTTTTACCCAACCAATAGGCTGAATTATTTTTACTAAAAAAACCTTCTTTACCGAAGTTAGACAACTCGTAATGCACAAAGTTTTCGTTCTTTAATTCTTCAATTAAAATATGAAATTGTTCTGAAGCTTTTTCTTCGTCTACATTTTTAATCTTCCCTTTTGCAATTAACTTTTCTAAAACTGTTTTTGGTTCTACTGTTAATGCATAACTTGAAATATGTGGAATTCCAAAACTCAAAACTGTTTTTATATTCGCTCTCCATTCTTCATTTGTGCAATCTGGAATTCCGTAAATTAAATCGACTGAAATATTATCAAAATACTGATTTGCGACTGATAAACAGTTTTTTGCCTCTTCAGAATTATGTGCGCGATTCATCAATTTTAAATCTTTTTCGAAGAAAGATTGCACTCCAATGCTTAATCTGTTAATTGGACTTTTGGAAAGCTCAATTATTTTTTCTTCGGATAAATCATCTGGATTTGCTTCTAATGTAATTTCAGGGTTTTCAACAACATTAAAGTTATTATAGACCGAATTAATCAACAATTCTATTTCACTTGCTGATAATAAACTTGGTGTTCCACCTCCAAAATAAATGGTTTCAATAGTTGAATTCTGCAATTCATCTTTACGCAATTCAACTTCTTTTATTAAACAAGAAATTAGTTCATCTTTCTTTTTTAACGAAATAGAAAAATGAAAATCGCAATAATTACATGCTTGCTTACAAAACGGTATGTGAATATAAATGCCTGCCACTACTTCTTAACGCGTTTCTCATTTTGCTTAACAAAAGAAGCCCAACCAGAATAACTTTTACCGCCAACTATTTTTCCTGAATTGTAAAAATGACAAACCGCAGCCGCCAAGCCATCCGTAGCATCTAAATTTTTTGGTAAGGTTTTTAAATTTAAAAGCGATTTTAACATCAAAGCAACTTGCTCTTTACTTGCATTTCCGTTTCCAGTAATTGCCATTTTTATTTTCTTCGGAAGATATTCCGTTACAGGAATTTCTCTAGACAAACCTGCAGCCATTGCAACTCCTTGAGCACGGCCTAATTTTAACATCGATTGCACATTTTTACCAAAAAACGGAGCCTCTAAAGCAATTTCATCTGGATGATAAGTGTCAATTAACTCAATTGTTCGTTCAAAAATTAGCTTTAACTTTACGTATGGATCTTTGTATTTATTTAAAAGTAACTCGTTCATTTGAACAAATTCCATCTTTTTATTTACAATTTTTATAATTCCGAATCCCATAATTGTGGTTCCTGGATCTACGCCTAATATGATTTTTTCTGTCGCCAAATTTGTCGTTCTTTGTTGAAATGTACAATTCACTTCCTTACAAAACTAAGCAATTCTTTTGGTTAGCAATTAAATTATCAATTGTAATTGGTTGCTGCTACTTTGTATATCAAAAATTAGTAGGAAATGACAATTTTCGTTTTTCTGATTTTTATCAAAATTTGACTAAAAACAACGTTTTATCATTAAAAAACAGCATTATTTTATTCTTATTTACGTTTTTTAATTGGATTTTAGAAATTACAAAATGGAGGAATTTAGCTTCTTTTGTTCGTAAAACTTCATTTTACGAAGCTACAAAACAAAGTTTAGCTTCTTTAACTACATCTTTAATTACACCAAATAGAATTGGCGAATATGGAGCAAAAGCATTGTATTTTAAAAAACAACATAGAAAGGAAATTGTTGGCTTAAATTTAGTTGGTAATTTTTACCAAATGCTAATCACATTAATTTTTGGCGTTATTGGTTTTGCCTTTTTCTATTATAATAATGATGTTACTATAAACTTTAGAAGAGTGTTACGATTACTTTTTCTGGGTATTATTCTTATTTCAGCATTCTTTTTTGGTGCAAAACATTTTAAATATCGAGGTTATGGTGCTGAAAAAGCAAGAAAATTTATTAATAGAATTTCGTTTAGCTTAAATGTAAAAACTGCCTTTTTATCGTTGTTTCGTTATCTTATTTTTTCGCATCAGTATTACTTATTGTTGCTTTTATTTAATGTTGAAATCTCTTATTTTGATGCAATTACAGCAATTACTTCCGTTTATTTTATAGCTTCAATTGTGCCAATGTTAAGTTTGTTTGATGTTGTTTTAAAAGGGACAGTAGCAATTTGGGTTTTCGCTCATTTTGATGTAAAACCTATTTTAGTTTTATCGATTACAACCTTAATGTGGATTTTCAACTTTGTAATTCCTGCTTTTATTGGAAGCTATTTTGTGTTAATTTTTAAACCTGTTTCCAACAAATGATTTGGTTTTTAATCTTCATATTTAGTTGCTATGCAATTTTGATTATTTCTTTATCAATTGGGTTTAGAAAAGTTAAACCATTTTCTTCTGAAAAAACAATTCCAAAAACAACGTTTTCTGTTGTAATTCCGTTTAGAAATGAAGCCGAAAAACTACCTTTTTTATTAAAATCTATTGAAGAATTAAACTATCCAAAAAGTTTATTTGAAATTATTTTTGTTGATGATGCTTCGGAAGATAATTCTGTTTCTGTGATTCAAAAATTATTTTCTGTCATTTCGAACAAGAAACGAGGAGAAATCTCAAACAAAGAGATTCTTCCTAACGTCAGGTTGACAATTAAAATTATAAACAATATAAGAACCTCAAATTCTCCTAAAAAAAATGCTATTACCTCAGCAATTTCGATTGCAAAAAATAATTGGATTGTAACAACAGATGCAGATTGTTTATTACCCAAAAATTGGCTACAAACTTTAGATAATTTTATTCAAAAAAGTAATACAAAAATGATTGTTGCTCCAGTAAATTATACAATTAAAAACAGCTTTTTACATCGTTTTCAATTACTAGATTTTATGAGCATGCAAGGAACTACAATTGGTGGATTTGGAATTAACTTTCCGTTTATGTGCAATGGCGCAAATTTGACTTACAAGAAAGAAGATTTTATTAAACTTAATGGTTTTGAAGGAAACAACAACATTGCAAGTGGTGACGATGTTTTTCTATTAGAAAAATTTATAAAAAATGATGTAAATTCAGTTAGGTTTTTAAAATCGAAAGATGCAGTTGTTAATACTTTTCCTGTAAATTCTTGGAATGATTTGGTAAATCAACGAGTTCGTTGGGCTTCAAAAACGGGTAATTTTAAATCTATAAAAGTTAAACTGATTGGTTTGTTGATTTTAATAATAAACATGAGTATCCTTTTTTCTTTCTTTGGATGTTTAATTAAGCAAAGTTCTTACACATTATTTCTAATTTTATTTGCCTCTAAATCGGTTATTGATTTGTTTTTATTCTTGCCAACAATCAAGTTTTTTGAGCAAGAAAAATCGTTTTGGGAAAGCTATTTATTAAGTAGTTTTTTATATCCATTCTTTAGTGTTTGGGTTATTTTTAAATCGGTCTTTTTTAAATATAACTGGAAAGGCAGGGAATTCAAAAAGTAAGCAAACAAGTTTAGCCCAGATTGAACGGTGTGTTTGAGCTCTTTTTTGTTTTTCTCAAAAAAAGCGAGTAGTGAAAGCTGGAAATAGCTTCTTAAAAAAATTATATATTTGATCTATGAGCGTATTTGGAATGAGAACATCGAATCCGGCTTTTTCGAGCTACTTTTGGGGGAAGAAAAAAAGCTATTCTAGAGCAAAAATGAGCCTTTCTGGTATTGTTTTTAAATCGTTTTTAATGTTGTGTTTAGTAGCTTTAACAGCAAGTTACACTTGGAAAATTTTCTTTGAAGGAACCGACATAAAATGGTATACAACTTTGGGTGCTTTTGTGGCAATTGTGGCAAGTTTATTTATCTCTTTTAAACACAATTTAGCCAAATGGTTGTTGCCAATTTACGCATTGGCAAAGGGTTTTTTCTTAGGCGGAATTAGCGCGTACGCACACAAACGTTTTCCGGGTTTACCGTTGCAAGCAATTGCAGTAACAATTACTACTTTTTTTGTGATGCTATTCTTGTTTAAAACCAGATTAATTGTGGTTACTCGCCAGTTTAGAGCCATTTTAATTACAGCTTCTATAACTATTTTTACCATTTATATAATTAGTTGGATTTTATCTTTCTTCGGAATTCACTTGAGCTTTATTTACGGTACTTCTAACTTTGCAATTGCTTTTAATGTTGTGGCAGCAATTGTAGCTTCGTTTAGCTTACTTTTAGATTTTTACTATATAGAAAGACAAATAGGAAAAGCGCCTAAAACTCGTGAATGGCTAGCAACTTGGGGATTTTTAATAACACTTATTTGGTTATATGTTGAAGTGTTACGATTGATGAAAAAATTGGCAATTCGATTTTAAAAAAACTTACTTAAAAGTGAATCTGCATTAAAAAACAAATACAATGCAATTGCTAACAAAACCACTAAAAACAATCCTTTTTGAGGTTTTGCTTGTTTCTTTTTCCCAAACTTTCTTTTGAATTCCATTTTACTGATTTTGTTTTATTGTTCTCGATACAAATTTATTCATTCTTCATAAATTCACTCGAACTGACAGGCTGAAAACTAACTACTTCTTAATTGCGCGTAACATCTCTCTTTTTCCTGGAGGTCCAGGCAAACGCTCTACTGCGAAACCTACAGCAATCATTGCTCTACGTACACTTCCTTTTGCAGAATAGGTTACTAAAATTCCGTTTGGTTTTAAAGCATTATACATTTTTGTAAAAATAGCTTCTGTCCATAATTCTGGTTGCACACGTGCTCCAAAAGCATCAAAATATATTAGATTAAATGCTTCTACATCATCAATATCTTCGAAGAATTGTTTCCTTTTTAAGATTGAAAAATTATCTGTAACCTGATGTTTTTCTTCCCAAGAAACACTGTGAATTTTGTTAAAAGCTTCACTTTCTTTTTCGGCTTTTAAAACCGAAATAAAGTTCATTTTCTCAACCTCTTCAGCAGAAACCGGATATGCTTCTACGCCAACGTAATCTACTGGTTTTTCACTTTCTAAATACGTAATAAAACAGTTTAAACCGGTTCCAAAACCAATTTCGAGTATTGAAACAGTATCTGCTTCAACTAGTTTTAATCCACTATTTATAAAAACGTGATACGTTTCATTTATTGAACCATTTTTAGAATGATATTGTTCATTCCAATCAGGTAAATTAATGGTTGAAGAACCATCTGAGGTAATAATTATTTCTCTTTTGATACGCTTTTATTTTAACAAAACACCATTTGCTTCAAAAGCAAATTCTACTTTAGGTTCAGTAATTTTAGCTATTTCTTCTTTACTTTTTCCAGCATCTTCTGCATAATGACGTAATTCATCAACAGGAGTTTCTTTTACAAAAGCAATACCATCTACAATAACTTCTTTACCTTGACTATCTAATGGCATAAAAAAACCATAGTCTTTAAATTTAACCATTGTTTCTGTTTCGCCATTTAGTGGAAGTTTCATCCAACAACCTTTTTTAGTACAAACTTCTTTTATTGTTGAAGCAAATTTTGCATTTATAGTATCTCCTACTTTTAAAGTATTAAACTTTTCCAACATTTTTTCTGCTGTTAAAGCTTCTCCTACAGAAATTTGATTCCCTATAAATTGGTAATCATTTTCAGTTGATTTTATATCTGCCTTTTTTTCAGTTTTACACGAAGTTAATGCAAGCGCAAAAATTATAGTAACTTTAAATAGTAATTTCATTTTCTAATAGTTTAATTTTATTAAAACAAATATAAGAAATTATAAGAAAACCTCTTACAGATTATAACTAAAAAACTCATTCTTATTTTGTATTTTTGACATATCTTAAACAAACACAAAACATGCAAAGTTCTGATATTAAAGTTCAACTGATTGAAGAATCAAAAATTAGCCAAGTAGATTTTAATAATTTACCTTTTGGATCCGTTTTTTCTGATCACATGTTAGAATGTGATTTTAAAAATGGCGAATGGCAAACACCTGTTATTAAGCCATATTCTCCTATTACTTTAGATCCGTCTGCAAAGATTTTTCATTACGGACAATCTATTTTTGAAGGAATGAAAGCTTATAAAGACGCTGAAGGTTCTACCCTACTTTTTAGACCTTTAGAAAACTGTAAACGTTTAAACAAATCTGCTGAGCGTTTGGTAATTCCTCAAATACCAGAAGATATTTTTATGACTGGTTTAAAAAAACTATTAGAAATAGATGCTGATTGGATTCCAACAAATGATGGAAGTTCTTTATATATAAGACCATTTATGTTTGCTTCTGGTAACGGTTTTCATGCTTCACCTGCAGACGCTTTTAAGCTTATTATTTGTACAGCTCCTTCTGGTGCTTATTTTGCTGGTAAAGTAAAGGTTTTAATTGAAGAGAAATATGCACGTGCTGCAAATGGCGGAGTTGGTTTTGCTAAAGCTGGTGGTAATTATGCTGCACAGTTTTACCCAACACAATTAGCCATAGAAAAAGGCTACAACCAAGTTATTTGGACAGATGACAATACGCATGAGTATATTGAAGAAGCTGGAGCAATGAATATTTTCATTCGAATAAACGACACTTTAATTACAAGTCCAACAAGCGATAGAATTTTAGATGGAATAACTCGTAAAAGTATTATTCAGATTGCAAAAGATAGTGGCGTTGATGTTGAAGTAAGAAAAATAACAGTTTCTGAAGTAATTGCTGCTGCACAAAGCGGAAGTTTAAAAGAAATGTTTGGAGCTGGTACAGCTGCAGTTATTTCTCCTATTGCAGGTTTTGGTTATCAAGAAAAAGATTATGATTTACCAGAATTAGAAAATCCGCTTGCATTACAATTGAAGAAACAAATTACAGATATTCAAACTAATAAAGCTGAAGACCCTTACGGTTGGAGAGTTAAATTATAATCTCAAGAAACTATGTTTTTAATAAACGCACTTGCAAAACCCAAAAAATCTTCTGAACATTATGACGAAGTCATTGGCGCTTACGTTAGCGTATATGTTGACTATAAAGATATTGATGGCGCTTTTAAATTAGCCAAACATTATATTAAAGAAGAAGGTTGGAAAGTAACTGAAATTGAAGAAGAATACTTTACGTTAAGTTCTTTAGAAGATGTTGATGAAGACCAAGAGGACTTCTTTACAGAAGCCCAAGAGTTCGGTTACACAATGGTTTTTAATTGCTACGAAGAGGAATAAAACTTATTCCGCAATACTTTTCGCGCAAATAAAACCACCAGTCCAAGCGTTTTGAAAATTGAAGCCACCCGTTACGGCGTCAATATTTAAAATTTCACCTACAAAAAAGAGATTTTTATGTAATTTACTTTCAAAGCGCTTGAAATTAATTTCTTTCAAATCAATTCCACCTGCTGTTACAAATTCATCTTTAAAAGTAGTTCTACCGTTTGCGTTAAAAACTCCTTTTGTAAGTTGATTTGACAAACTTTCTAATTGATAGTTATTTAAATCCGCCCAATTTTGATTTTGTCTAATTTCTGAAGCAATTACAAAACGTTCCCACAGTCTTTTAGAAATCTCCGTAAATGGCGATTTTAAAATCACTGTTTTACGTGGTTCTTTCTTTTTTAAATTCAGTAATACATTTAGCACTTTATCTGTTGGTCTAGACAACCAATTAACTTCAACATTATAATGATAATTTTTATCAGCTAAAATTCTTGCTCCAAAAGCAGAAAGTTTTAACACTGCTGGTCCACTCATTCCCCAATGTGTAATTAACAAAGGACCTGAAGCTTCTAATTTTGTATTTACAATTTTTACCGTAGCATTCGGAACAGAAGTTCCTAATAAATCTGTTAGCCTTTTATCTTTAATATTAAAGGTGAATAATGAAGGAACTGTTTCAATAATAGAATGACCTAAATCGTTCGTCATTTCCCAAATTTTCTTAGAACTTCCTGCAGCGACTACTAATTTATCGGCAATAAATTTTTCGTTTTTTGTGTTAATAACCCAACTCTCTTCTTGTTGATAAAACGAAATTACACCACAGTTTGTTAACACTTTAATATTTAACTTATCAACAGCTTTTTGAAAACAATCTATGATTGCTTGTGAAGTATTTGCTTCTGGAAAAACTCGATTATCATCTTCTATTTTAAGCGGAACACCTCTATCATCAAACCACTCAAAAGTATCTCCAGTCATAAATTGATGAAAAGGTCCAAGCAATTCTTTTTCTCCTCTTGGGTAAAATTTCACCAATTCTTTTGGTTCAAAACAAGCATGTGTTACATTACATCTTCCTCCTCCAGAAATTTTTACTTTCTGTAAAACATCTTTTCCTTTTTCTAGAATTGTAATGTCTAAATCCGGATTTTGTTCCTTTGCATTTATAGCAGTAAAAAAACCTGCTGCTCCTCCTCCAATAATTATTACTTTCTTCATAAAATCATTTCTGAATACGTAAGAATTGTTTCAAATCCTTTATTTTTAAAATATGCTAATGTTTTCTTATCTCCTGTTACTAAAACGAAATCTCCGCCCCAAGCTCCCAAGCTTTTTACTGCTCCAAAATAGTCTGGAAATAATCTTTCTTTTACGGGTTTTAGTTTAATTATTGAACTGATTATTTGTTCATGTTCAACTATTAACTTCTCAAATTCCTTTAATGATTTAGCTTCTAAAAATTCATTAGAAATCTCTGAAACTCTTTTTATTTCATTCTGAAAATCAACACCACTTTCTCTAAATTTTGCGATACCTTCTTTAGAATCTTGCTTCTGATTTAAATACACAAAAAATAGGTTTTCTTTAAAAGTCGGATTGAATTCAACTTGCTCAACTTTAGGTGTCATCTTGAGCGCAGTTGAAAGATCTTTTTCTATTTGATAAAATATTGCCGCATCATTTTGCGCACAAGCAATATCGTAACCACTTCCTTTAAACGAATTCCATAGTAATTTAAAAGCATCTACTTTTGCCCAATTGGCAATATTATTTATTAAAGTTGAAGAACTCCCTAAACCCCAATTCTGAGGAAAAGTTAAGTTTGTTTTCACTAAAAACCCATTATCTGTAGTTAAAAAATCAGGATTTAAATTTTTAGCTTCTTTTAAAATGTCTAATAACGTTTCTCCAATAAATTCTGCACTTCCTTCTTTGTCCGAATTAAATGTTGCAGAAACTAAACGGAGTTTTGTTAAATCAAAAACAGCTTCAAACCAACAATCTCCAGTATTTGTAAAACTTGCCCAGATTAATTGTGGCTCTTTAATTTTTTCAACAATTAAATCTTGCCCAAATTTAGTTGGAACCGCTAAAGATTTTGCGCCATCTAAAACAAGATATTCACCTGTTAATAAAAGTTTTCCGTTAGAATAGCTTCTCATTAGATTAATCCAAATTGTTTAAAATGATGTGTAAAATGTTTTACTTGAAACTTCTTCCAATACTCATAATCTAGCTCACCAAAAAACGGATGCACTACACTTCTATTTTTATCTTTTGCAAAAACGGATTCAAAAACTTTAACTTGCTCAATTAAATCATTTGTCGCTGCTGCAATTGATTCGAATTTTAATTCTATTGGATCTTCAGCCAAAAAAGGCGCTTTAAAACCAACTTGCAACTCACCTCCTGTATTTAAATACGGTTTTCTACGCGCTTGTTTATCATCAGAAACATAACTATCTACCTTCCAGTTTCCATTTGCAATTTGCGTTACAGCACTTAAATGCTCAATCATCTGTTGCGCATTCATTTTCCCAAAAAGAGGTTTAGTCTCAACTTTTAAAGTTGACAAAATATTTGTAACTTCAACTTCATCTAAAAAATTCACCCAACTAATTGTTGGTTTTCTTAATTCCTTAAACTTAGTGACTACAGCTGAATGAGAAACTGTTCTTTTATCAAAATACGTTGTAATTTCTTCTTTCTCTTCTTTTGTTGCTCCTAACTGATTCAATATATTCTGCAAATGCATTTTCATGTGTCCATGCTGAATACCTTTTGTTGTTAATGCTCTTAAAGCTGCAAAATTCTGCGCCAAACCTGCCGAAGCAATTATTTGCATTAAAACTCTTGCTGAAGGTTTTTGCATTAAATCTAAAGACAGTTTTGCCATTGGATGTAATGCTGTTAATCCACCAACAGTTCCTAAAGCCAATGGTACTTCAATCCAAAACTTAAAAACTCCCTCTTTTACAGTACAATGTGTTAAACTCTTATATTCTCCATCTCTTGCCGCATAAGCATGTGCGCCAGCTTCAATGGCTCTAAAATCGTTTCCTGTAGCTAAAACCACAGCATCAATTCCGTTCATAATTCCCTTATTATGAGTAACAGCTCTGTAGGGTTCAATTTCTGCAATTTTTACTGCTTGCTCAAATTTTTGCGCAAATTTTTCAGGGTTTTCTCCACCTAGTGCTTCAACTTTACAAGAAACTTCAGCTCTAACCAAACACTCCGGAACATTGTTAGAAAGAATACTCATAACAATTTCTACATCTTCCTTTTCAAATTCCTTAGCAATTACCTCTAAACAAGAATTTATAAAGTTTGCCCCCATACTATCTTTGGTTTCAAACGTTACATGAAGCTGATAGTAATTGGCTAATTTTTCTGTTTTATCTATTAATTTTATATCTAAAATTCCACCGCCACGTTTTTCCATATTTTTAGTAATAGAAGCTGTTGCGGCAAATAATTCAGTTTTATTTTTGTTGAAATAAGTTTCTAATTCGGCTTTATCTCCAGCATACATAAAATGTACTTGACCAATTTTTGTAGTACCAATTACTTCAGTCTTAAAACCTCCACGAGTACTCCAATATTTTGCCACTTTAGATGCCGCTGCAACCACAGAACTTTCCTCAACAACCATAGGAATAACATATTCTCTGTTATTAATTACAAAGTTTGGTGCTACTCCATAAGGAATATAAAAATTGGTGATTGTGTTTTCAATAAAATCGTCATGGAGTTGTTGTAATTTTTCATCTACATTCCAATACTGTTTTATTGTTTGTATAATCTCTGGCTGATTGCTAAAATAATTAGCAGCCAACCATTGTATTTTTTCTTCTTTGGTAAGTTTTGAAAAACCGGATATGATTTTAGTCATTTGTGTATCAAATTTTGATAAAGAACAAAGATAATTGAATAGCCATTAACTACGTTAAAATTTCAAGATTTATAATTTTTAGCGTTGATTTTTGCTGATTTTTCCGTAAACTTGGCAAATCATTATCAAAACTACTTATTTAGATGAAAAAACTGTTTTTTCTGGCAATCTTAGCCATTATTTTCTCTTGTAAAGAAGAAAACAAATCAACTACCAATTTTACTACTGGAACAAAAGAAATAACTGTTGAAGAAATTTGGAATGGCACTTTTTCTGCCGAAAGAATGAATGCTCTAAATTCTATGAATGGCGACTTTTATTCCCTTTTAAATTCTGATAAAGACGCAAAATCTACTTCAGTAGACAAATACAGTTATCTAACTTTAGAAAAAGTTGCAACTATTGTAGACAGTAAAGATGTTAGTGGTTTAGATCGATTTTCTTCGTATGAATTTAACAATGATGAAACTAAATTAATTTTAGGTTCAAAATTTAAGAAAGTATACAGACGCTCTTTTACAGGAACTTATTATGCTTTTGATATTGCTTCAAAAAAAGTAACTTTAATTGGAGAAAACATACAACAACCAACTTTTTCTCCAGACAGTAAAAAAGTAGCGTACACAAAAGACAACAACATATTTGTTAAAAATTTAGCTTCTGGAAAAGTTTCTCAAATTACTTTAGACGGAAAAACCAACTCTATAATAAACGGAACAACAGATTGGGTTTACGAAGAAGAATTTGGTTTTGTTAGAGCTTTTGAATGGAACAAAACAAGTGAATACATTGCCTTTTTACGTTTTGATGAAACTGACGTTCCTACTTTCTCAATGGATATGTATGGTAAAAGTTTGTATCCAAATCAGCAAGTATTTAAATATCCAAAAGCGGGTGAAAAAAACGCAAATGTTAGCTTACACTTACACAACTTAAATGTTGGTTCTACTAAAAAATTGAATGTTGGTAAGTATGAGTACATTCCAAGAATTCAGTGGACAAATGATGCAAATACGTTATCAGCAACAACTTTAAATCGTCATCAAAATGATTTAAAATTATACTTTGTAAATGCTAAAAACGGCTCATCTAAAATTGTTCTAAATGAAAAAGATGATGCATATGTAGACATACAAGACAACTTAACTTTCTTAGATGACAACAGTTTTATCTGGACAAGTGAAAAGGACGGATTTAATCATATTTATCATTATACTTCAAATGGGAAGTTGAAAAATCAAGTTACTAAAGGAGATTGGGAAGTAACCAATTATTACGGTTTCAACAAAGACTTAAATACTATTTACTATCAATCTGTAGAAAGCGGTTCAATTAATAGAAACGTTTACAGCATTAAATTAGATGGTTCTGATAAGAAAGTAATTAGTAGAGATTACGGAACAAATTCGGCTTCTTTCAGCAAGAACATGAATTACTTTATCAATACATTTTCTGATGCAAAAACACCGCAAGTGTATTCATTATACAAAGCTGATGGAACTCGTGTAAAGATTATTAAAGACAATGCTGATTTAAAAAAGAGTATTGCTGAATATAAAATGAGTCCGAAAGAATTTTCTACCATAAACATTAACGGAAACGATTTAAATATGTGGATGGTTAAACCTGCTGATTTTGATGAGAACAAGAAATATCCAATGTTAATGTTTCAATATTCTGGACCAGGATCTCAACAAGTTAAAAATAGTTGGAATGCAAGTAACGATTATTGGCATAATATGCTAGCTCAAAAAGGCTACATTATTGTTTGTGTTGATGGACGCGGAACGGGTTTAAAAGGGCGTGACTTTAAAAAAGTAACACAAAAAGAATTAGGTAAATATGAAGTTGAAGACCAAATTGCTGCTGCTAAAAAATTAGCAAAACGCAACTATATAGACTCAGATAATATTGGTATTTGGGGTTGGTCTTACGGGGGTTTCATGAGTAGTAATTGTTTATTAAAAGGAAACGATATTTTCTCTATGGCAATTGCTGTTGCACCTGTTACTTCTTGGCGTTTTTACGATTCGGTTTATACAGAACGATACATGCAAACTCCGCAAGAAAATGCAAGTGGTTACGATGATAACTCTCCAATAAATCATGTTGAAAAACTAAAAGGAGATTATTTATTAGTACACGGTTCTGGAGATGATAATGTACATGTACAAAACTCAATGCAAATGGTAAATGCACTTGTAGATGCTAACAAACCATTCGACTTTTTTATCTACCCAGATAAAGCACACGGAATTTACAAAGGAAGTAACACAAGACTTCATTTATACAACAAAATGACTTCATTTATTGAAGAGCATTTAGGTAAAAAAAAGAACGAAACAACTAAAGAAATAAAAGGATAAACTTATGTCAGACACTACTAT
The DNA here is from genome assembly GCF_022478115.1 of Tenacibaculum aquimarinum. Classification (GTDB taxonomy): domain Bacteria; phylum Bacteroidota; class Bacteroidia; order Flavobacteriales; family Flavobacteriaceae; genus Polaribacter; species Polaribacter aquimarinum_A. Next base: position 177,161 of record NZ_JAKGSC010000001.1, read on the forward strand.
TAAAACTTCAGAAGAACAACAAATGTTCGGTCATCCAAAAGGGTTATTTTATTTGTTTTTTGCGGAATTATGGGAACGTTTTAGTTTCTATGGAATGAGAGCGTTATTAACGCTTTACATGGTACAAGAAATTTTTAAGGCTATTTCTGAACGCGACACTGCAACAGCAGTAGTTTATGCTTCTTATGGGTCTTTAGTATATGCATCTACCGTAATTGGAGGTCAAATTTCTGATAAGATATTAGGAATGCGTAGCTCAATTTTTTTAGGCGGAATTTTAATGGCAATTGGTCATTTTGTACTTGCAATTGAACATGATATTGCTTTTTTCTTAGCTTTAGCTTTAATTGTAGTTGGTAATGGTTTCTTTAAACCCAACATATCAACCTTTGTAGGTGCTTTATATGAAGAAGGAGATGTAAGAAAAGATTCTGGTTTTACTATTTTCTATATGGGAATTAACATTGGTGGTTTTGCTGCTCCTCTTTTATGTGGATGGTTGGCTGCTACTTATGGATGGCATTATGGTTTTGGCTTAGCCGGAATTGGAATGTTAGCTGGTTTAATTTTCTTTTGGAGCGGGATTTCTAAAAATGTTTTTGGAGATAAAGGTTTACCTCCAAGTCAAGAAATATATGAAAAGAGAATTTTAGGAATTCCTCAGAAAACTTTAATTCCAATTATTGCAGTATTATTTGTTCCTGTAATTGCCTATTTACTTTCTTCTTGGCAACAAAATTATGTAAGTGGTATTTTTAAATTTATTGGTTTTGCGGTATTAGCATATTTAGTTTACATAATGTATAGCTTAGATGTTGTTGCAAGAAAAAAATTAATAATGGCGGTGTTAATTACCTTCTTCATGACCTTGTTTTGGGGATTCCATGAATTATCTGGAAGTGTAATTACTTTATTTGCCTCAAGAAATGTTGCTTTAGATGGAATTATGACTGCGAGTCAAACTAACGCATTAAATTCAATGTTTATTATCATTTTGGCAATTCCTATTTCTTTACTTTGGGGATATTTATCTAAAAACAAATTAAACCCAAGAACGCCATATAAATTTGGTTTAGGATTACTTTTAGCCGGTGCAAGTTTTTATATTTTATCAATAAGTGGAGCTAGTGCAGATGAAAACGGAATGGTACCTTTTGCTTACTTATTTATTATGTACTTTATTATCTCTATTGGAGAGTTATTTATGTCTCCAGTTGGATTATCAAAAATAACAGATTTATCTCCTAAAAACATTGTAGCATTTATGATGGGAGTTTGGTTTTTATCTTCTGCTTTTGCATTTCAAATTGTAGGATTCATTTCTGAAGAATTAGCCATAGAAAATGTACCAGGACAAGTTATTAACCCATTAGAATCTTTAAGTGTTTACACAGAAGGTTTTCATCTAATAGCATTATATGCTCTTGGAGCTGGAGCAATCGTATTAGTTTTTTCTCCTTTAATGAAAAAATTAATGGGTAACGTACACTAAAAACAAGTATTAATCAATATATATATTTATGAACACAGATATAGAAAATCTATTTAAAGACAAAGTAATTGGGCATCCTGCTGGATTATTTGTACTATTTTTTACTGAAATGTGGGAACGTTTTTCATTCTATGGAATGCGTATCCTTTTAGTATTATTTTTAACTGCTCCTTTAATTGGAGACAATCCTGGTTGGGAATGGCCAAGAGAACATGCTTTAGCTTTAATTGGAACATATGCATCACTTTTATATTTAACACCAATTATTGGTGGTTGGGTTGCAGATAAAATTACTGGTTATAAATGGGCTGTAGTTATAGGTTGTTTTATTATGATGTTAGGTCATGCTTCAATGGTTTTTGAAACACAATTCACATTATACTTAGGTTTAGCACTTTTAGTTATCGGTACTGGTTTCTTTAAACCTAACGTAACTTCTATGATTTCTGAAATGTACAAAGGAAAAGAATCTAAAAAAGATGGAGCTTATACTATTTTTTATATGGGAGTTAACGCTGGTGCATTCTTTGGAATGATGCTTTGTGGTTATTTAGCAGAAAATATTGGTTGGTCTTGGGGATTTGGTCTTGCAGGAATCTTTATGTTTTTAGGAATGTTACAATTCTGGTTAGCTAAAGATTTATTTGGAAGTATTGGTGAAAAACCATCTAAGATTCATGAAGTAGAACTTTCTCAAAACATAAATGAAGTAAGCCCTACTGAAGATAACAAATCAGAAGAAAAGCTTAATCCTTTTACAAGTTTAGACAAAATATTAATTGTTCTTTCTGCTTTAGGTGGAGTTTTATATTTATTCAACGATCCAATGTCTAAAATTGGAAACGTAAATATGTTAAACTTTAAAGTTGGAGGCATGGACGGTTCTAATGTAACTATACTTACAGCTTTAGTTTTGTTTTTATACTTAATTACTTCAAGAATTTCGAGATATACTAAAATAGTAAGAGATAAAATTATTGCTGTTTCTGTATTTGGAGTATTTACAGTTTTCTTTTTTGCAGCATTTGAGCAATCTTTAGGATCAATGACAATTTTTGCAAGAGATTATACAGGTAGAGCATTATCTGGGTCTTCTGCTATGATTTTTAAAATTATAGATTTAATCTTAACTGTAGGGCCTTTAGCAATTATTACTTGGGTTTTATATTTATTATTCAAAAAAACGTATTCTAAAATTCCATATTCTAACATTGTATTAGCCTTAGCTTTTGTATCGCTTTGGGGAATTGTAATTTGGAAAATAAACAGAGAATTTAGTACTGATACAACAGAAGTTGGAGCTTCTTGGTTTGGTATTTTAAATTCGTTCTTTATTATTACTCTTGCTCCTTTATTTTCTAGATGGTGGGAAAGTAAATACAATCCAAGCGCAGCAATGAAATACGGTTTAGGTCTAATCCTTTTAGGCTTAGGATTTGGAGTATTAGTAATGGGAACAATGGGAATTGAACAAGGAGCAAAAACAGCTTCTGTTAGTATGTTCTTTTTAATATTTGCTTACTTATTTCATACAATGGGAGAACTTTGTATATCTCCAGTTGGATTATCTTATTTAAGTAAACTGGTTCCAGGAAGAATGATTGGTTTTATGTTTGGTATTTGGTATTTAGCAATTGCCATTGGACAAAAAGCAGCAGGAACAATGGGAGGAATGATTGATAAGATTACTGAAGAACACTCTTTAAGTACTTTCTTTTTAATTTTTACAGTTGTACCAATTGCTGTAGGGTTAATTTCAATAGTATTAAATCCACTTTTAAAGAAGTTAATGCACGGAGTTAAATAGTAATTCTTAAAATATTTATAAAAATAAAAAGCACCGAATTCGGTGCTTTTTATTTTTGTAAATTTGGCACATAATTTGCGACATAAATAACATGAAAAAATATATTCTTACAGCACTTATTACTTTAAGTACAATTGCAATACAAGCACAAGAAATTAATTGGGTAACGTTAAATGAAGCTTTAGCGCTTCAAAAAGAAAACCCTAAAAAGATAATTATGGATGTTTACACAAATTGGTGTGGACCTTGTATTTTATTAGACAAAAACACTTTTCATAACCCTGATCTTGTTGAATACGTAAATAAAAATTATTACGCTGTAAAGTTTAATGCGGAAGGAACACAAGATATTACCTACAAAGGAAATACTTTTGGAAACCCTAATTACGATCCTAAAAAAGCTAATAAGAATAATAGTCCGCATGAATTTAGTAATTACATGGACATTGAAGCATTCCCTACAATTGTTTTTTTTGATGAAAACGGAGATTACATAACACCTTTAAAAGGATATTACAATGCACAACAATTAGAATTATATTTAAAAATGTTTAACGAAGACAAGCATAAAGAAATAAACACCCAAGAAAAATTTAATGAATATTTTGAAGCTTTTAAACCAAGTTTTAAGAGCTAAGTCATGAAAAAGTTACTATTTACATTTTTTATTGGATTACTGATTTCTACAAATAGTTTTTCACAAGAAAAATTAACTTGGCATACCAATATTGATGAAGCTTTAGAGTTAGCCACTAAAGAAAACAAGAAAGTCCTATTATTTTTTACGGGTTCAGATTGGTGTGGTTGGTGTAGAAAATTACAAAGTGATGTTTTGAAAACTCCAGATTTTCAAAAATGGTCTTCAAATTTTATTCTAGTAGAATTAGACTTTCCTAGAAGAACAGCACAAGACATAAAAATTAAAACTCAAAACAGAAAACTACAAAGAGCATTTAATGTAAGAGGGTTTCCTACAATACATTTTGTAAGTGCTGAAAAACTCCCAAACGGTAAAACTAATTTAAAGAATCTTGGTAAAACAGGTTATGTTCGTGGAGGAGTTAAAAACTGGATAAAGACGGCAAATAACATTGTTAACAAAACAATTTAGCTCTTTTAATTCTTTATTATATAAGCGCCATTTTTTCCTGTAGGATAAAATGGCGTTTTTGTATTGGTACAAATTACTTGCCAACTTTTTATATAGCTTTTATAATTACTTCCATCCGCTATTATTTCTTTCGGATTTAAAGTAACAATTAACCTTTCTAAATTAATTTTTGGAGAATTCTGTAATATTACAATCGGATTTTTAAGTGAATTTACTTTATAAATACCCAAACTATCAATAACAATTATGTGTTGGTTTTTAAACTGAAATATTGACGGGTTTCTGGTTTCATATTTTAAATTAATAGCTTCACCTACTTTATAGGAAGTCAACATTTTATCTTCCTTAATTATTGTAGCATTAAGGTTATGAAATACATGTAAGGTATCTCCTACTCTTTCACCTAAAACAGATTTCTTGTTCTTATGAAAAACTATAAACTCATGTTTTTTCTTTTTCTGAAAATCGCCATAAAAGACAAAAGACTGAACAATGACAATAGAAATCAACCAAAAAACGAGCTTTTTTGGTCTTTTTTCAATCAAAAATAAAAATCCGAAAATAATAACAAAGTACCATGCTAACATTAAAATACCTGACATTGAGATCTCACTAAACAGAAAGCTTTCTTGTTTAGAAATCCAACTTACAAAAGTATTCATCAAAGAAATTACAAAACCGTAACTATCTGCTACAAATTCCGGTAAAACTTCAAATAAGGATAACATTATTACGATTATTCCACCAATTAAAATGGTTCCCAAAAAAGGAATAATAACTAAATTAGAAAGTAAAAACAGCCCAGGAAATTGATGAAAATAATACAAACTAATTGGTAAAACACCCATTTGTGCAGCAATAGAAACCGTGAATAATTGCCAACCTTTATCTAACACAACTACTTTAGGTTGCCATAAACCATACAACCTAGGTTGTACCCAAATTATTCCAAAAACGGCTAAATAACTTAACTGAAACCCAACATCAAATAAAAATAGTGGCTTTATTAGTAACAGCAAAAACATTGATGCAATTAAAGAGTGCTCAACAATCCGTTTTCGCTTAAAAGATTGTCCAATTGCTACAAACGTAAACATTGTTACCGCTCTAACTACAGATGCAGATAAACCTGCTATAAAAGCAAACATCCATAATAAAGTAATTATTAAAATCGTTTTAGAAAATCTACCAATCTTTGATGTATCTAACCTTTTAAATAACCAATTTAAAATCAACAGAACAATACCAACGTGTAACCCAGAAACTGCTAAAATATGTATTGCACCTGCTCTAGAATAATCATTAATTAGTTCTTTTGAAATATCTTGTCTTTGCCCTAACAACAATGCATTTATTACAGCATATTCTTCATCTTTAAAGTTATATTTTTTTAATGATTTCTGAATTTCAAATCTCACTTTTGAGGCCAATCCATAAAGAGAAAAGCTTCGTTTATCAATAATTTTAAATTGATGGTTATTAACAAAAACCTGATGATAAATTCCTTGTCTGGCTAAATATTCTTTATAATTAAATTGATGCGGATTTAAGGATGGAATTAAGGCTGTAAAACTAGGTTTCAAAAAGAGTTTATCATCAACATTTAATGTTTTTCGCAAACAATCTTTCGGAATATTTAATAGCACTTTACCAACTGTTTTCTCTTCATTTATTTGAGAGACTTCAGCTTCGTATTTATAATAATAATTGCCCGGTTTTAAAATTTTATCAATTGTTAAAATTGCAGTTACATTTTCTTCCAGATGAATGTTATAATAATTTTCACTATTTCTTTTATCAGAATTATAAACTATTAAAACACCTATAAACACAAAGAAAACCCAAGAAGAAAATGTAAATATTTTTTTCCTTTTTAGTTGAGAAAACAGCAATAAAATCAACATAAAAAAGATGGTTAGAAAACCTAAATTTTGCGCACCAAATTGCCAACCATTAGTATAATACTGAATAGAAATTCCAATTATTAGACATAGTAAAAAGTGAAAAGGCAGATATTTCAGCAACTTTTCCATAGCGGACTAAAGTTACTAAAATTTTTAATATCAACAAATTACAAAACTCGTTTTGCTCTTACAAATGCGTTCTTCCAATAATTTTCTGAAAGAGAAGAAATTTTAACGCCCTTAGAAGTGGTTGCATGTATAAATTTAATTTCTCCATCAACAGAAGTAATTAAACCAACATGATTTATTCCTCTACTCGATTTTGAAGTACTAAAAAACAACAAATCGCCTCTTTGTGCTTCATTTAAAGAAATTTTAAACCCTTCTTTTGCCATTACATAAGAAACTCTTGGAATAGCAACTCCACGCTGTTTAAAAGAAGTATAAATTAAACCCGAACAATCCATTCCTTTTTTAGTGGTTCCTCCATATTTATAAGGTGTTCCTTTGTAAGTTACAGCAGTCCAAACTATTTTATCGGCTACAGAAATTTCAGTTTTTTTGGTTGTTGAGGAAACTACTTTTTTAGAAGAGGAACAAGAAACTAAAAAGAAAGTTAATAGGATATAAAGTAGTATTTTTCTCATGCTTTTATTTTAATCCTTCTACAATTAATGTTGCTGTTTTTTCTGAAGCTCCTTTTCCGCCAAGTATTTTTTCTAATTCGTAATAATTTTCAAACAATTGTTCTCTTGTATTTGGCTCTAAAATTTTAATTAATTCTTGTTCTAAATTTTTAGAAGTGAAATCATTCTGAATTAACTCCTTCACCACTTCTTTATCCATGATTAAATTAACTAAAGAAATATATTTTAAAGTAACAATTCTCTTTGCAATTTGATACGAAATTGCGCTTCCTTTATAACAAACTACTTGTGGCACTTTAAACAATGCCGCTTCTAATGTTGCTGTACCAGAAGCTACTAACGCAGCAGAAGAAATACTTAATAAATCGTATGTTTTATTGTTAATAAACTGTACATTTTTGCTGTTAATAAACTCATTGTAAAATTCAAAAGATTGGCTTGGAGCACCAGCAATAACAAACTGGTAATTGTTAAATTTTTCTACAAGAGAAAGCATAACAGAAAGCATTTTAGTAATTTCTTGCTTTCTACTTCCAGGTAATAATGCAATTATTGGTTTTTCTCCTAAATTATGTTCTCTTCTAAAAACAAACTCATCAACTTGTGGTCTTCCTGCAATTCCGTCAATTAAAGGATGTCCAACGAATTCAACATTATAATCATACTTTTTATAAAATTCTTTTTCAAAAGGAAGAATCACAAACATTTTATCGATATCTCTTTTAATATCTTTAACTCTACCTGCTCTACTTGCCCAAATTTGTGGAGAAATGTAATAATTTGTTGCAAAACCTTTTTGTTTTGCCCACTTTGCAATTCTTAGATTAAACCCAGAATTATCAATAAAAATAATAACATCTGGCTTAAATTCTTCAATATCTTTTTTACAAAAAGACATGAAGCCAAGAATTTTTCTAAGGTTCATTAACACTTCAACAAAACCCATAAAAGCACGCTCTTTGTAATGTTTCACCAAAGTTCCGCCTACTTTTTGCATTAAATCTCCACCCCAAAATCTAATATCTGCATGTGCATCTTTTTTATACAGCGCCTTCATTAAATTAGAACCGTGCAAATCGCCAGAAGCTTCACCAACAAGTATGTAGTATTTCATCAGAAGAAAAAAGTATTAAATAAACTTTAAAATTAATGTAAATAATGCTGTTATTATTGTTGTTAGTAATACTCCACGCGCTCTATAGTCTTGTTTCTTTTTAATAAAAATTAAAAAAACAAACAAATTCGGTATAGATGCCAAAGCAATTACTGGACCTAAAACATCGCCTTGCTGAATCATTTTAATAGTTTCATAAAATCCAAATCTAGAAACATATTGCACGTAAATATACAAACCACAACAAGTAGCAAAAACAGAAATTAAAACGCCAATTAAGACTTCTTTGGTTATAGTTCCCATTGATTTAATTTTTGAATTGCATGATGCGCAGTCATATCAAACTGAACAGGTACCACTGAAATATAACCGTTTTCTAATGCCCAAATATCTGTATCCTGACCCTTATCTCTGTTTACAAACTCGCCAGAAAGCCAGTAATATTCTTTTCCAAAAGGACTTTTACGCTTGTCAAAATCTTCTTTCCAATACCCATTTGCTTGTCTACAAATTTTAACTCCTTTTATATCTTCTTTCTTTAACTTCGGAATATTTACATTTAAAACTGTTGCATCTGGCAAACCATTTAACAACACATTTAAGGTGATTTTTTTGATAAATTCTTCAGCTTGCTTAAAATCTGCGTGATAATTAAAGTCTAATAATGAAAAACCAATTGCAGGAATTCCTTCAATACCTGCTTCTACAGCAGCACTCATAGTTCCCGAATAAATTACATTTATTGAAGAATTAGCTCCATGATTTATTCCAGACACACAAATATCTGGAACTCTGTTTAAGATTTCATGCTTTGCCATTTTCACACAATCTGCTGGCGTACCAGAGCAATTGTATTCAATTTGAGGGCCATCATCTATTGTTATAGGATTACAATGCAAAACGTTATCAACTGTAATTGCGTGTCCCATTCCGCTTTGCGGACTATCTGGCGCAACAACAACAACTTCTCCAATAGTATTCATTATTCTTATTAATGCACGAATACCAGGAGCTGTTATTCCATCATCATTAGTAACTAAAATTAAAGGCTTTTCTTGCATTATTAATGGGTTTTAGGATAACAAATGTAACAGATTTATATGAATATATTTTTAACGTTTTGTAAAGATTTAATCATTAAGTTTTTCTGTAATCTTGTATGTATTAAAATAATATACTTTTTGGCATTATTTTAGTAGTTTAGCTACCAAGATTTTGTAAACATTAAAAATAAACACCGACTGAAGATTTATGAAGACGAAATTAACAACAATATACATCCTTCTATTAACTGTTTTTGCATCTAGTTTTACTACTAATGCTAACACAAATAAGGATCCTGATAAAGATAAAGTTATAATTTATGTGTTAAAAAACATTTTAACGCGTGGTCATTATGTCCAAAAAGAACTAAATGATGACTTCTCTGTACATGTATATAATTCTTTTATTGATGGACTAGATCCAAGCAAACGTTATTTTACTCAAGATGATTTAAAAGAGTTTTCTCAATTCAAATACGAAATAGACAATCAATTGTTAGACAATAAAATAGATTTCTATAAATTGGTTTATGATCGTTTTTTAGAAAAAATGAAATCAGCTAAAACCTATTATGGGGTTTTATTAACTCAACCTTTTGATTATAGCAAAAAGGAAAGTATCGATATTGATTATGATAAAATACCTTTTGCGAAAAATGAAAATGAATTGGTTGATTATTGGAGAAAACAGTTAAAACTACAAGTATTAGGTAATATTGAAAACCTTGAAAACTTACAAGAAGAAAATATCAAAAAAGACCCAAAAACTGTACAAAAAAGTTTTGAAGATTTTGAACACGAAGCTCGTACAAAAGTGTTGAAAAACATGGACGATTTATATTTAAGAATAGAAGAGCTTGAACATTCAGATTGGTATTCAACATTTCTAAATAGTGTAGTTTCTGGTTTTGGACCACATACAACTTACATGTCGCCAAGATCTAAATCTCGTTTTGATCAAGACATGTCTGGTAAATTAGAAGGTATTGGAGCAAGACTTCAAAAGAAAGGAATTTATACACACATTTTTGAACTAGTTTCTGGCGGTCCTGCTTGGAAACAAGGAGAATTAGAAGCAGGAGATATTATTTTAAAAGTTGCGCAAGGAGATGAAGAGCCTTTAGATATTGTTGGTATGCGTTTAGACGATGCAATTAAATTTATTAAAGGACCTAAAGGAACGGAAGTACGTTTAACTGTAAAGAAAAAAATAGACGGTTCAACCAAAATTATCTCAATAACAAGAGATGTTGTTGAATTAGAGGAAACATTTGTTAAGTCGAGTATTGTTGAAAAGAATGGAAAAAAATATGGAATTATAAATCTTCCAAAATTTTATATTGATTTTAGTGATACTAATGGTAGAGATTCTGCAAAAGACATGGAACAAGAAATTGCTCGTTTACAAAGTGAAGGTGTAGAAGGATTAATTGTAGATTTAAGAAACAATGGTGGTGGTTCTCTTAAAACTGCCATAGAAATTGGTGGTTTATTTATTGATGAAGGACCAATTGTACAAGTAAAATATCGTGATGAAGCACCTATAATTAAAAAAGACACAGACCCAAAAATACAGTGGAATGGACCTTTAGTTGTAATGGTAAATGAGTTTTCGGCTTCAGCATCAGAAATCTTTGCCGCTGCTATGCAAGATTATAAAAGAGGTGTTATTTTAGGAGGAAAACAAACCTACGGAAAAGGTACTGTTCAAAATATTTTACCAATAAACCGTTTTGCACAAAACTATCCGGATGATTTGGGTGCAATTAAAATGACAATCCAAAAATTCTATAGAATTAATGGTGGTTCTACACAAATTGAAGGTGTATATTCTGACATTGCAATGCCAGATAGATATAGTTATATGGAAGTTGGTGAAAGAGATTTAGAAGGCGCTTTACCTTGGGATAAGGTTCCGCAAGCAAAATACACACAAACTAACTCGTATGAGAATTTTAATGATGTTTTATACAATAGTAAAAACAGAATTAATAGCGACTCTAAATTTAAAATGATAAATGAATATGCTAAATGGTTAAAAGCAAATCAAGACCACACAACATATTCTTTAAACTATAAAGACTTTCTTGCTGAAAGTAAAAAACAAGATAAAAGTGGAGATCAATTTAAAGATGTTTTTAAATTTGATTCGAATCTTAGATTTTTATCACCAAAATACGAATTTGATTTATTCAAAAAAGACAGCGTTTTAGAAGACAAACGAATGGCTTGGCATAAAAACTTATCGAAAGATATTTATGTAAACGAAGCTTTAAATGTACTTAGCGAATTAAAGATGAATAGAAATCTAGAACCATTTAAAAACTAAAATAGCAAGCTATTTTCAACAAAAAAACCGATGAATTTCATCGGTTTTTTTTGTTAAAATATGTTTTAAAAATATTGTCCAACTCCAAAAACTAATCCGCCTGATTTGTCTTTTAAACTAAAGCCATAATCAATTCTAAAAGTTGCATTGTATATTTTTTTACTTGAAAGTCGTAAACCAACACCAGAATAAATTCTAACGTTTTCACTTTTAAAAAAATCATTTAAATCTCCTCCAGGATTTCTCCAAGTTCCACTATCTATAAAAGCGTTTCCTTGTATTGCAAACTTCTTTTTATCATAAAAAGTATGCCTATATTCAGTATTTAAAACAATACTTCCTGTACCACGATCAACCAAAATACCAACTCCACGTAGATTTACATTATTGTCTAAAGCAAATGGCGCAAACGGCGTTTTTTTATTTGAAGACAAACCAACTCGTAATCTATTTGCCCAATTTCCTTTTTCTCCAACTCTTTTGTAGTAAAAAAAATCGTTCCAAAAAATGAGGAAATTATTCTGAAACTCATTATCAGAAGATACGTATTGTCCATAGAAAACACTTTTAAAACCATTTACATATTGATAAAAGTAATCTAGATTATTATATGTGTACACAAATTTATAAAGCATTTTATCCACATCTAAGTTTTGCGGAACTGATGGATTTGTTGCACCAGAAATGTATTCATACTTTTCATTAAAAATATTAACACCAAAATTTATTTCATTTTTAAAATTGACTTGATATAAACCCAAAACCTCATAAGAAGTGTTGTTATACAAATAATTAGCGGAAGTATTATCGAAATATAGCGGCTCTTCACTTTTCCAGTTTTGGTAACTAACTACTAATCCAAATTTATTTGAAAACAAGTTTGGCGCTTTAAAATTAGCGCCATAAGTATTATATCCATTATTTTGATAGAAACCTCCAAGAGTAATATTTCTTCCTAAAAAATTATAATCATACAGGCCTATTTTATAAGAAAATTGATTGTTTGCTGAAGTCCAAAAACCTGTTTCAGGAATAATTGTAAAATTCTCTTCTATATTAAAAGAGACACTATAACTGTTTTCTTTACCTTTAATTACTTTATAATTTGCATTTGAAATTGCAGGTAATCTCTTTAAGAGTATTACGTCTTTATTTAGCTGAAGAGAATCTAAAGGTTTATCTTTTTGGGTTGAAATTAACGCTTCTAAAAATGTAGTTTTTGTTTTTTTAATACCAATAAATTCTACTTCATAAACGGTTTTTTCTTGTGTATAAACAAGAGAAGTAAAACTTAGAAATATGATTAAAAAACATCTCATTTTGAATATAATTCTTTTAGCAGTTTTTCACTGGGTTTATTTTGTGGGGTAAATCTGTTATTCTTTTCTCCACCAACCTCTTCATGTCTATGAAACCATTTCCAAACAAAACCGCCAGCAAACCAATCTTCTTTCCAAAACTGATTGTGTATGGCTTGTAATCCATTTTTCTGAGCTTCAAGATTTATATTCTCAACAATTCTACTAGAATCCCAAGGCTCTTTCCCTGTATAATCGGTACTTCTATAACCAAACTCTGTAAATAAAATTGGTTTATTAAATTGCTTATGTATTTTTATTATTTCTTCTTTATGGGGTTTCCAACCTAATTCAAAATCTGCTATTGTTGGAGATTTTTTGTCTGTTAAAGGAAAATATGCATCTACTCCAATAAAATCTAACTCGCCCCAAAATGTAATTCGTTTAAATTCATCCCAATTTGCGGCATACGTTAACTTCCCTTTATAAATCTCTCTAATTTGTTTGATAAGTTTCAACCAAAAGTCAGGTCTTTTTAATACAAATTGTTCTAATTCCGTTCCAATGCAAAGAATTTCTGCTTTCATATTTTGTGCAGCTTTTGCATAGGTTAATATATAGTCTCTATAAGAATTCTCTAAAACTATCCAATTCGCTTCTGTATCTGCTTTTAAATGCCCGGTAAAGCCTCCTCTTCTTAACCACAAATGTGGCTTTACCATAACTTTTACATCAACTTTTTGAAATTCTTTTGCGTATTGTAAAAGCCCGTTTTCTCTTTCACCAAACCATTCTCTATTAGTGTTAAATTCGATTTTCGGAGTTTCTATATTTCGTATAAAACTATAAGGCATCAAAGCAACATAGTTGCTTTGTACATTTAAGACAGGGTTTATATGCTTATCATTTATAGAATCTCTTGACGCTACAAAACTTACACCATTAATTTTTTTCGTCTGACTTTTACAAGAAAAAATCAAAAAAATTAATAGTAAAAAAAGGAAATTTTTTGTCTTCATATATCTCCTAAAAATACTTCTTTTTATTAAAACAACGCTCTCAAGCCAATATTAAAACTTTGCCCTAAACCATTATCGGTTCCTCTAACAAATTTACTATACAAAGCCTCTATATTTAAAGTATTAGAGAGTTGATATTTACCACCTAAACCTAAAGCTGTATAGTCTTGAGAAAAATCTCCAAAACGTTGCGAATGCTGTACAAAACCTAATAAAGTTGACTTATCACTTGGAAAATAACTCATAAAAATACCTGGAGCTAATAAGAATGTATTGTTTGCAAAACTCGTTTCTTTTCCAAAACTGTATTCTGTATTTAACTCTGTAAACAACTGCCATTTTCCACTATCAAAAGTATAATCATAGAACAATCTATTTTGAAAAATCCAAGAAGATTGATCCAAGAAAACTCCGTTTTCAGTTTCATTTTTTACTAAAGGAATATGAAATGCAGATTGAATAGAGAAATTACCAACATCTTTAATTGGTTGCCATTTAATAGCAGGTGCAATTGAAGTAATCCCTTTTCTATCGGTTGCTGTATCATCTAAGCTAAATACAGAAAAAGCCTCTCTTCCTGCAATAGTATTAGATCTAAATTCAATAATAGCACCAACATTTATGCTGTTATTATCAGAAATACCTGTAAATGCTTCAATGGTTGATGTAAAATAATTTTCTCTAGCTTTTGATTGACTATCACCATTAGAATCGGCAAATTTAGTTTCCGTATATAAATTGTTAAACCATTTAATATCCCATTGTCCTTTATTTAAAAGCTTTGACGGTGTATATGTTTGAATATTACTTTTATTTTCATCTTGAGAAAACACAGCAAAGCTTGTAAGTAAAAGTAAAATTGTAAATAAGAGTGTTTGTTTCATCTTGTTATTTTGATTAATTTTAAACACTTCGTAAGTCGAACTAATTTCTAAGCAATTACGTTTTTCAAAAAGAAATAAAGTTATTTAAAATAATTCTAAATTAAATTACGGAATTAAGTTCTTAACTTTAACTTCGACATAACCAACAACTATTTATAAAACATGGAACATATTGTTATTATTGGAAACGGAATTTCTGGCGTAACTGCCGCAAGACATATCCGCAAACTTTCTGATAAAAAAATCACTATAATTTCTGCAGAAACAGAATTTTTCTTTTCTAGAACAGCCTTAATGTATGTTTACATGGGCCACATGAAGTTTGAACATACGCAACCTTATGAAAATTGGTTTTGGGAAAAGAACAACATCAATCTTAAAAAAGGGTTTGTTTCTTCTATAAATTCTGAAGAAAAAAATGTTGTTTTTTCTGATAATACCAAACTTTCTTACGATAAATTAATTATCGCAACCGGATCAAAACCTAATAAATTTGGTTGGCCAGGTCAAGATCTAGATGGTGTTATGGGTATGTATCATAAGCAAGATTTAGAAAATTTAGAAAAATATGCTCCCGACAATAAAACTTGTAAAAGAGCTGTAATTGTTGGTGGTGGATTAATTGGAATTGAACTTGCAGAAATGTTAAGAAGTAGAAAAATTCCTGTTACTTTTTTAGTACGCGAAACTAGTTTTTGGAACGGAGTTTTACCTGCACAAGAATCAGAATTAATTAACAATCATATTAAAGAACATCATATAGATTTACGCTTAAGCACCAACTTAAAAGAAATTAAAGCTGATGAAAACGGACGCGTAAAATCTGTTATTATTGAAGAAACAGGAGAAGAAATTGCTTGTGATGTTGTTGGATTAACGGCTGGTGTAACACCAAATATTGATTTTATTAAAAATTCTGGAATTGAATTAGGAAGAGGTGTAAAAGTGAATCGTTTTTTAGAAACCAATACAAAAGATGTATATGCAATTGGAGATTGTGCAGAACAACATGATGCAATTGGACAACGTAGAAATATTGAAGCTGTTTGGTATACAGGAAGAATGATGGGAGAAACTTTAGCACAAACAATTTGTGGTAATAAAACGGAATACAAACCAGGACATTGGTTTAATTCTGCTAAGTTTTTAGATATTGAATATCAAACTTATGGTTGGGTTTTTAGCGAACGAAGTAAGAAAGAAAATGAGGCTTATTTTCAATGGCAACATCCAAAAGACAATAAATGTATTACTATTTCTTTTGATAAAAATACCAATACTTTTTTAGGTATAAACACCTTCGGAATTAGAATGCGTCATGAAATTTTTGACAAATGGCTTACAGAGAAAAGATCTATAGAACATGTTTTAGAATATTTATCTGATGCTAATTTTGATCCAGAATTTTACAAATTACATGAAGCTGAAATTGTAGCCAAATTCAACAAAGAAAACAACGCAACTATTCAATTAAAAAAGAAAAGCTGGAAAAGAATTTTTAGCAAATCATAATTATGAAATTTATAAAACAAACAGGTTTAGTTCTATTTTTATTAGGACTATTCATCTTTATAGCAACTATTTTTACAGGTTCATTTAGCTTAACACAATCTGAATTAGACACCTATATTTCAGAAAAAGGCTATAAAAGTGAACTCATAAAAGAAGAGCTTTCTAAAGCAATTGTAACTTCAGAAAACTTAAATATTTTTCAATTTTCAAGCAAGGTTAGAGGTGCTTTTGATAAATCTAACAATCATTATGACGCGCTTATTGCAAAATACGACGCAGAAAAAAACTGGGATAAAAAAGGAGCTCAATTTCAATATAAAATATACGGAAAACCACATAGTTTAAGTTTTGAACTTGCAAAAAAAGCTGGTAAAGGTTTCGCACCAGAAAACACGGGATTAGCTTGGTTTTTAACTTTCGGATTAGGTATTCTTGGCGCACTACTATTTATTATTCCAGATGTTGTTTTATTAGGAAAACCAGGTATTAAAAACGATGGTATTTTTCTAAACGCAGCAACTAATCGTGGTTGGATTGGTTGGTTTGCTTTTGTATTTTTAGTTACTTTTTATATTCTACTTTATTTTATGCCAGATTTAATAGTAAACTGGGTGTATTTAGTAGATCCAATAAGTAAATCTATTAGCGGAAATGCCGCAAGTCAATGGTTTTTGTACGGATTTTTATATTGTGTTGTTATGACTGTTATGGCTGTAAGAATGTATATAAAATATCGCCATAATAAATACCAAATCTTAAGAACCACTTCGGTTTTATTCTTTCAAATTGTATTTGCTTTTTTAATTCCTGAAATTTTAGTTCGTTTCGAAAAACCTTGGTACGATTTTAAAAATGCCTTTCCTTTAGATTATGATTTTTTCTTTAAATGGAATTTAGACGAACTACTTTCAAGCGGAGGTTTTGGTCTATTTATTTTAGTTTGGGGAGTTGTTTTAACTATTGTAGTTGTACCAGTAATGGTTTATTTCTTCGGAAAAAGATGGTACTGTTCTTGGGTTTGTGGTTGTGGTGGTTTAGCTGAAACTTTAGGAGATCCTTACAGACAAAACTCTAGTAAAACCTTACTTTCTTGGAGAGTGGAACGTATTGTAATACACTCTGTTTTAGTTTTTGTTTTAGTAATGACAGGTTTTGCTTTATATACTTTCTTTTCTGGAGCAGACCAAGTTATTGGAATTAAAACACAAACTATTCAAGATATTTATGGTTTCTTAATTGGTGCTGTTTTTGCCGGTGTTATTGGTACAGGATTCTACCCTATTTTTGGAAACAGAGTTTGGTGTCGTTTTGGTTGTCCGTTAGCGGCTTATTTAGGTTTTATCCAACGTTTTAAATCAAGATTTAGAATTACAACAAATGGTGGTCAATGTATTTCTTGTGGAAACTGTTCTACATATTGTGAGCAAGGAATAGACGTTAGAGCTTATGCACAAAAAGGGGAAAATATTGTGCGTTCTAGTTGCGTTGGTTGTGGTGTTTGTTCTGCAGTTTGCCCAAGGGGAGTTTTAAAATTAGAAAACGGACCAGAAGAAGGAAGAATAAATCCTACAGATGTTTTATTAGGAAATGATGTTGATTTAATGGAATTGGTAAACAACAAATAATGTTTACAAAAAAAGTTCTTTTTCTCTTTTTATTTTTGATTAGCTCCACACTTTTCTCACAAAAAAAATATCAAAAATCATATTACAAAAATGAAGTTTTAAAAGCTGAAGGTTGGATAAAAGACAACAAAAAAACGGGTTATTGGAAATTTTACCATAGAAACGGAAATCTTAAAAAAGAAGGTAGGTTTAAAGATGGATTAGAGTCTAAATATTGGTATTTTTACAGCAAAAATTCAGTAAAAGAAAAAGAAGGCCATTTTTCAAAAGGGAAACAACAAAAATGGTGGTTGTATTATGATGAAAAAGGAAACTTAAATCATAAATGCCAACTAAAAGACAATCGTAAAAATGGTTATTGCTTTATTTATGTTGAAAAAAAACTAAAGAAAGCCTTACAGTTTAAAAACGGTAAAAAGATGAAAGAATGGACAGATTTTTCTTCCTTCAGAAAAGAAAACAATCTAAATGATTTACGCTAAATGAAGCCAATTATTAAAGTAATTATCCCTGCTTACAACGAGCAAGATTCAATTGCAAATGTTATAAATGATATTCCAAAAACTGTTGAAGAGATAATTGTTATCAGTAATAATTCTACAGATAAAACGGAAGAAAATGCTAAAAATGCGGGAGCAACTGTTTTAAAAGAACAAAGAAAAGGCTACGGTTATGCGTGTTTAAAAGGAATGGACTACATTGCTTCAGCAACGCTCAGCAATCCAAATACAAAACCAGATATTATTGTTTTTTTAGATGGAGATTACTCCGATTATCCGGAACAACTTACAGAACTTGTAGCACCAATTATTAATGATGATATCGATTTTGTAATTGGAACTCGTGTAAAACGACTACGTGAACAAGGTTCTATGACACCACAACAAGTTTTTGGTAATTGGTTAGCAACCTTTTTAATGAAATTATTCTTTGGCGCAAAATTTACTGATTTAGGCCCTTTTAGAGCTATTAAGTACAACAAACTACTTGCTTTAAACATGGAAGATAAAACCTACGGATGGACGGTTGAAATGCAACTAAAAGCATTAAAACAGAAATTCTCCTATACAGAAATACCTATGAAATATAGAAATAGAATTGGTGTTTCAAAAGTTTCAGGAACCGTAAAAGGAACTATATTTGCGGGTATAAAAATTCTAGGTTGGATTTTTAAATACAGCTTTAAAAAATGATACTTGAATATATAATTATTACAATATACACCATATCAATTTTATTGATATTTATGTATTCTTTAGCGCAATTAAACCTATTAATCAATTATTTAGGCGCTAAAAAAAACAAGGAAACTTCTGAAACTTTCAATTTTGAAAATGCTGATGAAATTCCTTTTGTAACCATACAATTACCCGTTTTTAACGAATTGTATGTAATGGAAAGATTGCTAAAAAACATTGCAAAAATTGAATACCCAAGAGAAAAACTTGAAATTCAGGTTTTAGATGATTCTACGGATGAATCCATACAAATTACAGCTAAATTAGTTGCCAAATTAGAAAAAACAGGCTTAGACATCCTACACATCAGAAGAGAAAATCGTGAAGGTTTTAAAGCTGGAGCATTAAAAGAAGGTTTAAAAATTGCTAAAGGCGAATTTATTGCCATTTTTGATGCTGACTTTTTACCACAAACAGATTGGTTAAAAAAGACAATTCCGTATTTTAAAGACACTGCAATTGGTGTTGTTCAAACTCGCTGGGGGCATATCAATAGAAATTACTCTACGCTAACAAGAATACAAGCATTTATGTTAGATGCGCATTTTACCTTAGAACAAACTGGTAGAAATAGCAAAGGACACTTTATTAACTTTAACGGTACAGCAGGTGTTTGGAGAAAGGAATGTATTCTAGATGCTGGTAATTGGCAAGGCGATACATTAACAGAAGATATTGACTTAAGTTATAGAGCTCAACTTAAAAATTGGAAGTTTAAGTATTTAGAAAATGTAGAAACTCCTGCGGAATTACCTGTGGTTATTAGTGCAGCTCGTTCTCAACAATTTAGATGGAACAAAGGAGGTGCTGAGAATTTTCAAAAAATGATAAAAGGTATCATTAAAAATAAAAATATTTCTGCAAAAACCAAAATTCATGGATTGTTACATTTATTAAATAGTTCCATGTTTACTTGTATCTTTTTAGTAGCAGTTTTAAGCATACCAATGCTCTATATTAAAAATGAATACGCACATTTAAAGTCTTATTTTTTAATGATGAGTTTCTTTGTGGTAAGCTCTATAATATTCTTTATCTGTTATTGGTTTATGTATAAAAACATTTACGGAAGCGGAATTAAAAATTTCTTTAAATACATTGGGGCCTTTTTTACTTTTTTCTCAGTTGCAATGGGCTTTTCTCTACACAATACAATTGCTGTTTTAGAAGGTCATTTTGGTAAAAAAAGTGAGTTTGTTAGAACACCAAAATTTAACATTACTGGCTTAAAAGGAAACTGGAAAAACAACAAATACATTAAGAAAAAACCTTCAATACATGTTATTATTGAAGGGCTTTTAGCCTTGTATTTTGTCTTTGGAATGTACAGCGCTTTTATTGTTGGAAATGAAGGTGGAGATTTTGGATTATTCCCTTTTCACTTTATGTTATTTATGGGATTTGGTTATGTTTTTTTCAAATCTATATTCTCTAAAGCATAAGTGGATTTTCTGAATAAAAATAAAGGAACATTACTCATAATTCTGAGTACATTTTTATATTTTTTCTTTGCTTATTTTTTAGAACGAACACAATTTAACACATTATTTATTACTTGGTTTTTTCTCTTCGGATGTTTTTATTTGTTGATGAAAACCGAGCAACTTTCATTTAAATATTTAGCAGGAATTGCAATTATATTTCGGTTAATATTTCTCTTTGCAACACCTAATTTATCACAAGATTTCTATCGTTTTATTTGGGATGGAAGAATGCTGTTTAATGGATTTAATCCATACTTGTATTTACCGGAAACATTTATTCAGCAAAGAAACTTCCCAATACCCGAAGCTCAAGAATTGTATTACGGAATGGGAGAACTTAATGGAAGTCATTACACAAATTATCCGCCTTTAAATCAATTATCATTTTTTATTGCAGCACTATTTGCAGGTAAAAGTATTTTTTGGTCTGCGGTTGTTTTACGCTTGCAAATAATTATAGCGGACATTGGAATTTTATACTTCGGAAGTAAATTGTTGAAGAATCTCAATTTAAATCCGAAGAAAATTTTCTGGTATATGCTAAATCCATTTGTGATAATAGAGTTAACAGGAAACTTGCACTTTGAGCCTGTAATGTTGTTTTTCTTAATTTGGAGTTTATATAAATTACAGCAACAAAAATGGATTTTTGCAGGTATATTATTAGCTTGTTCTGTAACTGTAAAATTAATTCCTCTATTATTTTTACCCTTATTTTTTCAATGGTTTGTAAAAGAAAATAAAATTAAAGGAATTCAAAAATTATTTGGTTTTTACGCAATTGTTATAACAACTTCTCTTCTATTATTCTTACCTTTTTATTCATTAGAATTGATTGAAAACTACATGAATTCTGTTGGTTTATGGTTTAAAAACTTTGAATTTAACGCGAGTATTTATTATATTTTTAGGGAAATTGGATATCTATTTAGAGGTTATAATGAAATTGCATTTATAGGAAAAGCGCTTCCAATTTTAACTATTCTATTTTTAATTTACCTAAGTCTCTTCCGAAGAAATAATTCTTTTAAAAGTATAATTACAGCATTATTATTTGGATTATCATTTTATTATTTTACTACAACAACAATGCATCCTTGGTATTTAGCAACCTTAATTTTATTGTCTGTTTTTACTAAATATAGATTTCCAATTGTTTGGAGTTTAGCAGTAATATTAAGCTATCAAGCCTATGCAAATATTCCTTGGAAAGAAAACTTATGGTTTGTTGCCATAGAGTATAGTGTTGTTTATGGTTTCTTAATTTGGGAGCTAAAAAGCACGAGCCAAAGATCTATCAAAATTTAATTTTAACTTAAAATCTACTCCTTAGATTTTCCGTATATTGTCCCTTTAATTTTTTTTATGAAAAAACTTACCATTAAAGACATTGCAAAAGAGTTTAGTGTATCTATATCTACAGTTTCAAAAGCTTTAAATGATAGTTATGAAATAAGTGAAGCTACTAAAGAAAAAATTAAAAAATACGCCAAAGAAAATAATTACAAGCCTAATTTTAACGCAATAAGTTTAAAAAATAGAAGCACCAAAACTATTGGCGTAATTATACCTACAATGCTTAATTATTTTTTTGCACAGGTTTTTAAAGGGATAGAAGATGCTGCAAATAAAAAAGGATATAAAGTAATTACTTGTATTACAAATCAATCTCATAATAAGGAATCTGAAATTATTGAAATGCTTTCTAACGGAAGTATAGATGGTTTTATTTTATCTATGGCAAAAGAGACTGAATTAAAAAAAGAATATAACCATTTTAAAGAAACTATAGAAAACGGAACTCCAATTGTTATGTTTGATAGAGTTGCAGAATCTATTGAATGTGACAAAGTTATTACAGATGATTATAATGGCGCTTTAAACACTGTAGCTTTTTTACACAAAAAAGGACATACAAAAATTGCCTTTGTCTCTACATTAAGTGATTTACATATTGGTAAACAGCGATTTTTAGGATATAAAAAAGGATTAGAAAACGTTGGTTTACCTTTTAACGAAGATTTGGTAATTAATATTCTTGACAGAGATTATAAAAAATATGAGACTTTATTAACTCCTTTTTTGAAAAACAACAATGTAGATAGTGTTATTACAACTGGAGAATCTGCAGCAGTTGCAACTATGAAATGCTTAATTAAAAGCGGTAAAAAAATACCTAAAGATGTTTCTGTAATTGCTTTTTCTAATGGAATTTTAGCAAGACATTCTAGCCCTAAACTAACCACAATTAGTCAACACGGAGAACAAATGGGTGAAGCAGCTGCAAATATTCTTATTGAAAAATTAGAAAAGAAAAACACTGAAACTATTACTAAAATTATAAAAACAGATTTAGTAATTAGAGATTCTACTAGATAATCTAATCATCATAAGAAACCGTACTTTGTCTTTCTCTGTTTACATGTAATTTAGTAACATCTGGTCGAGAATAATGACCAACACAGTCAAAATTTTGACGCTCTTCTAAAACCCTATTAAAGTCTAAAGTTTCAATAATTAAACCTTCTTTGTGTAAAACAGGTTCCACTAACCATTCTCCATTAGGTGAAGCAATACAAGAACCTCCGTTTGCTAAAACATCAGGAGCATTTTCTACAATTTTATCATAATGTGGAACGTCTTTTAGAAAGTCTGATTTTGCCATTAGACTAGAAACAGAAATCACAAAAGAACGAGATTCCCTAGCAATAAAACGTGTAATATCTTTTGTGTTATGATCGCTCCCAGGCCAAACAGCAATATGTAAATTTTCTCCCAAACCATATAACGCAGTTCTTGGTAAAGGCATCCAATTTTCCCAACAGTTTAAACCACCAACAGTAAACTCTTTAAGCGGATGAACTTGTAACCCGTTTCCGTCTCCAGGCGCCCAAGTTAAGCGTTCATCAAAAGTTGGCTGCAATTTTCTATGCACAGATTTTATTTCTCCATCTTGATTTATATACACCAAAGAAGCATAAATACTATGTCCTCCTCTATTTTGAGCACGTTCCATAATACCTAAATAAATAGCAATATTATTTTCTTTTGCCAATTTACAAACGGAATCCAACTCGCCTTTTTCTATAGTAATTGAATTACGAACGTAATGTGCATGAATTTCCTTTTGCGTTTTAGAATCCCATTCTGCACCATTTGTTAAGGCAACCCAAAATGGATAACCAGGCAATAATGCTTCGCCAAAAACGATGAGTTCGCAATTCTCTTTTGAAGCATCAACTATAGATTTTTCAATCTTTTCAATTGTTTTTTCTTTATTCAACCAAACTGGTGAAATCTGTGCTAAGGCTACTTTTAATAAATTGTTACTCATTTTTATTTATTTTTAATACTGAAAACTACCACTGTTTTACTGAATACTAATTTGTACAACCAAACCTTCATTGGCTCTCACATTAAAGACTGTTTGGTCTTCAAAAATTAAATACTGCCCCTTTATTCCGACTAATTTCCCAGAATAATTAGGCGTTTTAATCAAGTTTAAACTTTTGGGTTTTTCTGGATAAGCAATAACAGGAAACTTTAATTCAGTTTCTTTATTATTTTCTATAAAATATTCTTTTGCTTCTTCAGGAATGTATTGTTTTAACTTGTTTTTCCAATCTTCTAAGCTTTCATCAACAACATCATTCTTTAACATTTTACGCCAATTAGTTTTATCAGCAACATACTCTTTTAAAGCAACTTCAGTAATTCCTGCTAAGTATCTATTTGGAACTTCAACAATTTCAATTGCTTCATGTGCTCCTTGATCTATCCAACGCGTTGGCACTTGACTTTTACGCGTTACACCAACTTTTACGTTGCTAGAATTAGCTAAATACACAATATGAGGCTTTAATTGCGACTGTTTTTCATATTCTAAATCACGATCTTCAATACCTAAATGCGCCTTACTTAATTCCGGCCTCATAATCCAATCTCCAGCACGAGCTGTTTCAAAAAAACAACTTTTACAAAATCCTTGTCGGTAAATTTGCTTGTCTAAACCACAATTTAAACACTGATATTTTACAAACTGAATAGTAATAGTTTTTGTAAGTAACTGATTCATATTAATAAAATCAGATTCCATATCTAAATAATACTGAATCTCATCATTATTTTCAGTTAACATCTTTTTTAAAACTCCTTGGTATTGCATTGCGTAAAATTTACTATTTTTAACTCCTAACAAACTTACAAATTAAGTCTTAATCTATGGCGTTTCCGTTTATAAATTCTATTATCTCTTGGTTCTTGAAGAAGCGAAAACACCAAATAGAACTTTTTCTTAAATATCCTGATGATGTTCAGCAAGAATTATTAAAGCGGCTTGTAGAAACTGCAAAAAACACAGAACTTGGTAAACAATTAGACTTTTCCTCTATAAATAATTATACTGATTTTGCAGATGCTGTTCCTATTCAAAAATACGAAAGTATTGAACCCTTAATTGAACGTTGTAGAAAAGGAGAACAAAACTTATTTTGGCCAACAAACATACGTTGGTTTGCAAAATCTAGTGGAACTACAAATGCTAAAAGTAAATATATTCCTGTTAGTGACGAAGCTTTAGAAAACTGCCATTTAAAAGCAGGTAAAGACATGTTATGTTTATACATAAACAACAACGAAGAAACTAAAATGTTTACAGGAAAAGGCCTGAAATTAGGTGGAAGTACAGCAATTTATGAAGACAACAATACATATTTTGGAGATTTATCTGCAATTATTACTGAAAACTTACCTTTTTGGGCAGATTACAGTTCTGCTCCAAGCCAAGAAGTAGCTTTAATGGGCGAATGGGAAACCAAAATGGAGGCCATAATTGATGAAACCATTCATGAAAACATTACTAGTTTAATTGGTGTACCAAGTTGGATGTTGGTTTTACTAAACAGGGTTTTAGAAAAAACTGGAAAAGATAATATATTAGAGGTTTGGCCAAATTTGGAAGTTTATTTTCATGGAGGCGTAAACTTCAATCCTTATAGAGAACAGTATAAAAAGCTGATTCCTAAAGCAGATTTCAAGTATTTTGAAACCTATAATGCATCTGAAGGATTTTTCGGAATTCAAGACCGAAATAATTCTGATGAACTATTATTAATGTTAGATTATGGAATTTTCTATGAATTTATTCCAATGGATTCTTACGATGAAGAAAACTCAGTTGCAATTCCACTTTCTGAAGTAAAAAAAGGTATTAATTATGCAATTGTAATTACTACAAACGGTGGTTTATGGCGTTATTTAATTGGAGATACTGTTAAATTTACCTCAACAAAACCATACAGAATTAAAATTACTGGACGTACAAAACACTTTATAAATGTTTTTGGCGAAGAATTAATTATAGAAAATGCTGAGGAAGCTTTAAAACAAGCTTGTAAGAAGACCGATGCTTCTATTTTAGATTATACTGTTGGCCCAATTTTTATGAGTGAAAACCAAAAAGGTGGACACGAGTGGATTATTGAATTCAATAAAAAACCGAGTAATATAGCCTATTTTACTGAACTCTTAGATAATGCTTTAAAAGCTATAAATTCTGATTACGAAGCAAAACGTTATAATAATATGACGCTAGGAATGCCAACGATTCATGTTGCAGAAGATGGTTTATTTTATGCTTGGTTAAGTGCAAAAGGTAAATTAGGTGGCCAACATAAAATTCCTCGATTATCTAACAAAAGAGATTTTGTAGAAGAATTGTTAAAACTATAGGTAGTAATTTAGATTTTACGCTCTACTACATAATCAATCATTTGTAGTAAAGAATTCTTATAATCTGAAGTTGGGAAGTTATCTAAAATAGCAATTGCTTTACTTTTATAATCGTGCATTTTGGCAGTTGTGTATTCAATACCTCCGTTGTTTTTAACGAATGAAATTACTTCTTTTACGCGTTTTTTATCTTTATTATATTTCTTTATAGAGTTGATTAGCCACTTTTTATCTTTTTCTGAACAGTTATTTAATGTATAAATTAACGGCAACGTCATTTTTTGTTCTTTTATATCTATTCCGGTTGGCTTTCCTATTTTTTCGTCAGAATAATCGAACAAATCATCTTTAATTTGAAAAGCAATACCAATGTATTCTCCAAATTTTCTCATTTGCTGAACCGTATCTTGACTTGCGCCAACAGAAGCAGCTCCAATACCACAACAAGCGGCAATTAAAGTTGCTGTTTTTTGACGAATAATTTCAAAATAAATAGCTTCAGTAATATCTAGTTTACGAGCTTTTTCTATTTGCAAAAGTTCCCCTTCACTCATTTCGCGAACAGCAATAGAAATCAATTTTAAAATATCAAAATCTTCATTATCTATGGAAAGTAATAAACCTTTTGAGAGTAAAAAATCTCCTACTAAAACGGCTATTTTATTTTTCCAAAGTGCATTTATTGAAAAGAAACCTCTACGCCTGTTGCTATCATCTACAACATCGTCATGGACTAAAGTTGCTGTGTGAATTAATTCTACTACTGAAGCGCCACGATAAGTACGCTCATCAAAACCGCCATCTGAAACCATTTTTGCTACCAAAAACACAAACATTGGTCGCATTTGTTTTCCTTTTCTACGAACAATATAATACGTAATTCGGTTTAATAACGGTACTTTAGAAAGCATAGAATCTTTGAATTTGGTTTCAAAGAGTTCCATTTCACTTTTAATAGGAAGTTTTATTTGTTCTACTGGTTTCACGAAGTAAAAGTACTAAATATGAAGAGATGTTGAAACAAGTTTAACATCACTTTAATTATTAAGATTTATTAGCTAATTGCCCACAAGCTGCATCAATATCTTTTCCACGAGAACGACGCACATTTACAGTAATATCATTCATTTCTAAGTTAGAGATATAGTTGTTTATTGCTGAGTTTGTTGCTTGTTGAAACTCTCCATCGTCTATTGGATTGTATTCTATTAAATTTACTTTACAAGGAACGTAACTACAGAATTCTACCAACGCTTTTATATCTTCTTTACGATCGTTAATTCCGTTCCAAACTACATACTCATAAGTAATCATTCTGTTGGTTTTTTCATACCAATATTCTAAAGATTCTCTTAAATCTTGTAAATTCATCTTGCTGTTAAACGGCATTATTGAGGTTCTAACTTCATCTATTGCTGAGTGTAATGAAACTGCTAAATTAAATTTAACTTCATCATCTGCCATTTTTTTGATGATTTTTGGAACTCCAGATGTAGAAACTACTATTCTTTTTGGAGACATTCCTAAACCTTCTGGCGATGTAATTTTATCGATAGCTTTAATTACATTATTGTAATTCATAAGCGGTTCTCCCATTCCCATAAACACAATATTTGTAAGTTTATGACCATGATATAATCTACTTTGTTTGTCTATTGCTACAACTTGATCGTAAATTTCATCTGGATTTAGATTACGCATTCTTTTTAAACGTGCTGTTGCACAAAATTTACAATCTAAACTACAACCTACTTGACTAGAAACACAAGCGGTTGTTCTTTTAGGAGTTGGTATTAAAACAGATTCTACAATTAAACCATCGTGTAATTTTATTCCGTTTTTTATAGTTCCATCTTTACTTTGTTGCATAGAATCTACTTCTATGTGGTTGATTACAAAGTTTGTTTCTAACATTTCTCTTGTTTCTTTAGATATGTTAGTCATATCTTCGAAAGTATGTAGAGATTTACTCCACAACCATTCGTATACTTGGTTTCCTCGGAAGGCTTTGTCTCCGTTTTCTACAAAAAAATCTCTTAGTTGTTCTTTAGTTAGAGCGCGTATGTCTTTTTTCTTATCCAAGTGATTGCTATTGAAAGGTTATAAAAATATGAGTTGCAAAAATACGTATATATTTTGAGGTTATTACTACCTTTTATAAGTACGCCCGCGTTAGCGATTGAAGTGGCATCCTTTTTCTTTTTTTGAAAAAGATATAACGGAAAGCGCGACCTGAAAGGTAACGCCCAAAAGAAGAAAAAACTGATAACTTGCGCTATCAGTTTTTTAAAAATATATGTTGTATGCTTGTTATATAATTAACATTGCGTCTCCGTAAGTAGAAAATCTGTACTTTTCTTTTATGGCTACTTGGTAAGCTTCCATTACAAAATCGTAACCTCCAAAAGCTGCTGCTTGCATTAATAAGGTAGATTTTGGTGTGTGTAAGTTTGTTATCATACTATTTGCGATACTAAAATCGTGTGGTGGAAAAATGAATTTATTTGTCCAACCTTCAAAAGCATTTAGTTCTCCACTAGACGAAACTGAAGATTCTACAGTACGCATAACTGTTGTACCAACAGCACAAATACGCTTTTTGGTTTTTAATGCGCTGTTTACCATTTTACTTGTTTTTTCTGGAATTATAATTTTCTCAGAATCCATTTTGTGCTTTGATAAATCTTCTACTTCTACAGAGTTAAAAGTTCCTAAACCAACGTGTAATGTTAACTCAGCAAAGTCTACTCCTTTAATTTCTAAACGCTTCATTAAGTGTTTAGAAAAGTGTAAACCAGCAGTTGGTGCTGCTACAGCTCCTTCATGCTTTGCAAATATTGTTTGGTAACGTTCTTCGTCTTCTGGCTCTAATTCTCTGTTTATAGTTTTTGGAAGTGGAGTTTGCCCTAACTCTTGTAACTTTACTCTAAACTCATCATAATCTCCATCGTATAAGAAACGTAAAGTTCTACCACGAGATGTTGTGTTGTCTATAACTTCTGCTACTAAACTATCATCTTCTCCAAAAAATAATTTGTTTCCAATTCTAATTTTACGTGCTGGATCTACTAAAACATCCCACAATCTGTTCTCTGCATTTAATTCTCTTAATAAGAAAACCTCTATACGAGCACCTGTTTTTTCTTTATTACCAAACATACGCGCAGGAAAAACCTTAGTGTTGTTTAGCATCATAATATCACCTTCGTCAAAATAATCGATTACATCTTTAAAAAGTTTGTGTTCAATTTTTTGCGTGTCGCGGTGTAATACCATTAAACGAGACTCATCTCTATGTTCAGTAGGATATTCTGCTAATAATTCTTCTGGCAATTCAAATCCAAAGTGTGATAATTTCATATATGCGTTTTCTTATAAGGTCGACAAATATACGATATCGGAATAGGCGTTGTCAAGTGTTTTGACGTTTATTTTATTTCTTGAGTTTGAATACCAACTTGTTGCATGTCTTTCCAGAAACTTTGAAACGATTTTGAAACTACTTCTGCATTTAAAATTTTGATTGAAGTTCTAAACGCAAGCGGCGCAAATGCCATTGCCATTCTATGATCGTTATAGGTTTTTATTGCTACATTTTCTTTAATTTCTGAACTTGCTTCTAAATGCAAACTTTCATTTGTTACCGAAATTGTTGCGCCTAATTTTGTAAGCTCTTCTTTAAGTGCTTCTAACCTATCAGTTTCTTTTATTTTAAGTGTATGCAAACCTGTTAAATTACACGCTATATTTTCTGCAAAACAAGTTACAGCAATTGTTTGTGCAATATCTGGCGCGTTTTTTAAGTTGATTTCCAACACTTGTTTTTGAGTATTTTTTACTTTTTTAAGGTTGATGAAATTTTCTCCAAAAACTGTTTCTACTCCAAAATGTTGGTAGATTTCTGCCAAACAAGAATCTCCTTGTAAACTATCTTTTTTATAAGCTGATAATTTTATTTCTGAACCAATTTTTGCCAATGCAATTATTGAATAAAAATAACTTGCAGAAGACCAATCTGACTCAACAACTACAGTTTGTTTTTCTATTGATTCCTTTGGAAGAACTTTTATAATATTTTCTTGAAAACTAGTTTCAATTCCTAGTTGATTTAACAAACTAAGTGTCATGTTTATATATGGAACAGACGTAATTTTACCAATAAGTTCTATTTCTAAGCCACTTTTTAACTTAGCAGCAATTAATAATAATGAAGAAATGTATTGGCTACTTACATTTCCATTTATCTGCACTTTATTTGTAGTGATTTTTCTTCCTTTAATTCTAATTGGCGGATAACCAACTTTATCTTCATAGGTAATTTCTGCTCCTAAATCTTTTAACGCATTTACCAATATTTCTATAGGTCTATTTTGCATTCTTTCTGAACCTGTAAGTACAACTTCTCTACCTTCTTTTACTGCAAAATACGATGTTAAAAAACGCATTGCTGTTCCTGCATGACCAATATCTACCGTTTCTTCATCTGTAGAAAGTGCGTGTTGCATGTGCACAGAATCGTCTGAATCGGACAAGTTTTCTATGCTTACTTCCGGAAACAAATTCTGAAGAATTAACAATCTATTAGATTCACTTTTAGAACCCGAAATAATGATTTCTTCTTTTAATTCTTGTTTGTTTGAGCTTAAATGTAAATCCAATTTATTTTAATTTTTCATTATTATGATGACGATCGTGATCTCTTTTTGTTTTAATATCTAACTTTTTTTCAAAAGCATCTTGTAAATTAATACCTGTTTGGTTTGCTAAACATAAAACTACAAACATAACATCTGCCAACTCTTCTCCTAAATCTTTATTTTTATCAGATTCCTTTTCGCTTTGTTCTCCATAACGACGTGCAATAATACGAGCAACTTCACCGACTTCCTCCGTTAATTGCGCCATGTTTGTAAGTTCATTAAAATAACGAACTCCGTGATTTTTAATCCAATCGTCTACCTGTTGCTGTGCGTTTTCTATGTTCATTTTTTCTTTTTTAAATGGTTGAAAAAAATAAAGATTCAAATATACATTTTCTAATATAATTTGGTTTGTTTATAAACGTGTTTTTGGTAAGTTCAGATTCAATAAATTAGATTATTATTAATTTTTAAAACATAAAATATTTTAAAGCAACCTTAAAAACTCTTCTCTGCTAATTTCTTTAGCACCTAAACTTGCTAAATGATCATTATAAACTTGACAGTCTATAAACTTATATCCGCAATTATTTACTAGATGAATAAAAGCTAATTTAGAAACATTAGATACTTTGCTAAACATACTTTCTCCGCAAAAAACTCCGTTTCCTAAATCTACTCCGTATAAACCTCCAACCAACTCATTATTTTCCCAAACTTCAATAGATTTTGCAAATCCGTTTTTATGTAGATTAATGTAAGCTTGCTGCATGTCATCAGTAATCCAAGTACCAAACTCATCTTTTCTATTAATGGTTTTACAATTAAAAATAACTTCTTCAAAAGCTGTGTTTTCTGTAATTATAAAATCATTTTTTTTGATGATTTTCTGCATCGACTTAGACACTTTTAAATCCTCAGGAAACAATAACATTCTTTCTGGTGGCGTATACCAAACAATTGGTTCTCCTTCTGAGTACCATGGAAAAATTCCGTTGCTATATGCTAACTTTAATCTTTCAATAGATAAATCACCTCCTAATGCTAAAACACCATCTTTTGTAGCGGTTTTATGTGATGGGAATTCTAATTTTTCACTGAGCCAAATCATTAATAAATGATTGTTTTTTTTAGGTTGATAAACGTTTTACTTAAATTTAATTCAAAAATAGAAAAATCTTAACTATGAAATTATTAAAATGTGCGTACTTTTGCTATTCTGAAAAAAGGAACGAAGATTAAATGGCTAAAAAGAAACAAAAATCTGCTAAGCAAAAAGCGAAACTGATACACAACTACTATCAGCGTACAGGGTTTTACATGTTTCTTTGGGAAAGTTTAAAAAAAGCTTTTTGGCCTATTGTTGCAGCTGTTGTTGGCTTAATTTTATTTAACAAGTATGTTTATAATATTAACGATGGTTTACAAACAATTACTGAAACTTTTTCTAGAATTGGAGTTTTAGTTACTTTTTATATTTCTGAAACGATACTTGGATTAATTCCACCTGAAATTTTTATAGCTTGGTCTAAGAAAACTGCAAGTCCAATTTTAAACTTGTCTATTTTAGCTACTTTGTCTTATTTAGGTGGTTTAACTGCTTATTTTTTAGGAAGAATGTCTTTAAAAATAAAATCGGTTAAAGAATACTTAGAAGTAAAAATGGCCGACAATCTAAAAAACACTAGCAAATGGGGAAGCTTGTTAATTATTGCAGGAGCTTTATTGCCACTTCCTTTTGCTATTAGTTGTTTAACCGCTGGTATGATAAAATATCCGTTTAAACGAGTTGTTCTTTTTGGATTATTTCGTTTTTTACGTTTTGCTTTTTATGCTTCACTAATTTTTAATGTAGTTAACTAATTTTACAATTATGGGATTAACAAATAATGATATTTTTAAAAAATTAAGAGTCGCCAATAAACTACGTGACACAGATATTATTGAAATTTGTGCTTTGGTAGATTTTAAGGTTACTAAAGGTGAATTAGGTGCAATCTTTAGAAATGAAGAGCATCCTAAATATATGGAATGTGGAGATCAGTTTTTGCGTAATTTCTTAAACGGATTAATTATTCACCTTCGTGGACCAATGCCAAAAAAAGGAGAAAAAAAGAAACAAGACTAAACTTCATTAATTAGCTTAGCCCAGATTGAAGTGGTTGTTTGAGCTCTTTTTGAAGAATGAAAAAAAGCGAGTACTGAAAGCTGGAAATAGCTTCAAAAAAAATTCTGGACAATAAAATCACTAGAGTTTGACACATAAAAAAAGACCGCAATTTGCGGTCTTTTTTTATTCTAATTATCTAAGAATCTAGCTTTCTAAATTTCTAGAAAGGTAAATCATCTGGTTCGTTAGCTGTTAAATCTGGTGCTGGAGCAAATTGCTCAGCTGGTGGTGTGCTAGCTGCTGCTTGAGAAAGACCTTCAATTCTCCAACCTTGTACAGAGTTAAAGTATTTTGCAACTCCTTCTGGATTAATCCACTCACGTCCACGTAAATTAATAGATACTTTTACATCTTGACCAACTTTATAGCTATTTAATAAATCACATTTATCTTGTACAAACTCAATCATTATCATTTGTGGATATTGTTCGTCTGTTGTTACAACAACTTCACGTTTTCTAAATCCGTTACTTCCAAAAGTTTGAGTTTCTCCTACTAATTTGATTTTTCCTATTACTTCCATTTTCTATCTATTTAATTAAGAGCACTTTCCAAGCGCTATCCACATCGTTTTTTGTTAAAAATTCTTGAGCAAAAATATGATTTTTTTCTTCAGAAATGTTTAAAAACTGAGGATGTTCTTTTGCAAAGTTATCAACATCTGCTGTGTTTGGTAATTTTTCTACATTACCCAACATTCCTAAATTGTTACCTGTTAAAATATTGCTATTTCTTATTGATGATGGAATTTGATCTACACCAATTCCTAAGGTAGAAATTGGTTTTGGTATTTCAAAAAAACCATCGCGAGCTCTAGAATAATAACTTCCGCCAGCTCTTGCAACTAAATCTATTTTATGTTGATCTATGCTTCCGTCTTCCGCTAAAACGTCTTCATTTATATGTAGTTTTACAACTTCACACACAATTAAATTTCCTGCTCCACCTTCTGTTCCTGTATAAATAATATCGGTTACTTTACACTCAAGTTGCACTGGAGATTCTGCAACTCTAAACGGTTTTACAAGGTCGGATTTTAACATTGTTAATCCCGCTTTTTCAAACTCGTTTACGCCTTTTGCATACATTGTGCTACTTAAAGACATTTGCTGAACAATATTGTAATTCACTACGTTTATTACAACTTCCTTTGTAATTTCTGCATTATCTAAGGTGTGTTTTGTTGTGTTATTTCGCACACTTCTTGCTGGAGAAAAAATTAGCATTGGCGGATTTGCACCAAACACATTAAAGAAGCTAAACGGCGATAAATTCGGATTTCCGTCAGCATCAATTGTACTTGCAAATGCAATTGGTCTTGGTGCTATTGCACCTAATAAATAACCGTGTAATTTACCAGTTGGTATTTCTTTTGGGTCTATTGTAAGCATCAATAAAAATTTTACTGTAAATATACTATCTATTTATAATATAAGTTATGTTTTGAGAATGCTTTATATTTGACCAATGAGCCTTTTTAAAAACACATTATGGTTTAAACGATTTGCCATCTTAATATCGTTTATTATTGTTTCCTTAATTCTTTGGAACACCTATGTTTTCTTCCAGAAATTTAAGGATGAAGAACGCGTTAAAATGGAAATTTTAGCTACAGCACAAAAAGAACTTGCAACAAATACTGACTTAAATGCAAATGTAGATTTACCGCTAAAAGTTATTGAAAGTAGCAATAACATTCCTTTAATTCTTGTTGATGAAAATGGTAAAATAGAATCGTTTCAGAATTTAGATGCTATAAAATCTTTAAATCCTGAATACGTAGCACTACAATTGGCAAAAATGAAGTCTGAAAATGAACCTATTGAAATTAGCTACAAAGGTGAAAACAAAAAACTAATCTACTATAGAAATTCCGATTTACTAAACAAACTTACCTATTATCCACTAGCATTAATTCTAATTTTAATCTTGTTTTTATCGGTTATTTACTTGTTTTTTAATTCGAACAAAATTGCGGAACAAAATAAACTTTGGACAGGAATGGCAAAGGAAACAGCGCATCAAATTGGTACGCCGCTTTCTTCTCTTTTAGGTTGGATTGCCATTTTAAAAATGGAAAATATAGACGATAAATATGTAGATGAAATAGAAAAAGATGTACATAGATTAAACACAATTGCTAATCGTTTTTCTAAAATTGGTTCGTTACCAGAATTGAAAAAAACAAACATTGTTACCGAAACAGAAACGTCTTACAACTATTTAAAATCTAGAAGTTCTAAACAAATTACGTTTTCTTTTTCTGCTCCGCAGGAAGAAATTTTTGCCAACTTAAATTCTGAATTATATAGTTGGGTTATAGAAAATTTGATTAAAAATGCTATTGATGCAATGTTAGGTAAAGGCTCATTAAGTGTGCAAATTTCAGCAACTACAAAACATGTGAAAATCTTAGTTTCTGATACTGGAAAAGGAATTCTGAAATCGCAACAAAAACAGATTTTTAAACCTGGTTTTACTACCAAAAAACGTGGTTGGGGTTTAGGTTTATCGCTTTCTAAACGTATTATTAACGATTACCACAAAGGAAAAATAGTTGTTAAAAAATCGGAAATTGGAAAAGGAACTACTTTTGAGGTTTTGTTGGATAAAGTTTAGTACATTATTCAATTCTGATTAATTCATATAATTCAGCCATTCCAGAAAGTTTTTCTTCGGAAACTTTTATTTCCATTGGAAAAGTATTCGGAACAAGTTTAGTTAAATTTATTACTGAATGTATTGGCAAATCAATTTGTTCAGTTACATACATTTCATAAATCGTATCTCCTAAATCACTTTCTTTATCGATTTTTACCAACTTTAATTTGAAACAATCAAAACCATTTATTTCTTTTCTGTCCTTTTTGTTTTCCGTAATTTGATATTCGTAGTTTTGAGAAAAAAGATCATATTTTCTGTAATTCACTGATTTAGATTTGTCATAATAGTTTAAAATTCCACTATTTTTTTGAATCATAAAATAATCACCAATCATTTTGCCATCTAATTTAGTAGATCGCCAAATAGAATCATTTTCTACTTCAACATAAATTTCTGTTTCTGGTGATTGAGCAAGTGAATTGATGACCTCCATTTCTTTGAGTTTTTTATTTATCAAAGAATCTTTTCCTTTCGGATTATAAGTGACATGAATTAGAGAATCAGTTTTTGATTGCAAATCTAATATTCCGTTTTGATAAGAAATAATAGATTTTTTGAAAACAAACTTTGTTGGTTTAGAGTTATTTTCTGTTAGATTTTTTGCTGATGAACAACCAACTAAAAGCAGAAATATTAAAATGTAGTTTATATGTTTCATTCGTATTAAACTCATCTCTTTTTTATTTTGAGATTCTTCGGTCATGCTTCCCTCTGAATGACAATTATTTAAAATTACCAGAAATTCCTTCAGCCAAAGCAACAAACTCTTCATTTGTTAATTGCTCTTTTTTACTAAACTGAATATCTGCCATTGCGTTTAACGGAATTAAATGTACATGAACATGCGGAACTTCTAAACCAATTACACTCATACCAACTCGTTTACACGGTATTGTTTTTTCAATGGCTTTTGCAACTCTGTACGAGAAATCCATTAAACCTAAATATTCGTCTTTTGAAAGGTCGAATAATTTATTTTCTTCTCGTTTTGGAACTACTAACGTGTGTCCTTTTGCATTTGGATTTATATCTAAAAAAGCAAAATAAGTATCGTCTTCTGCTATTTTATAAGATGGAATTTCTCCGTTTATTATTTTTGTAAAAATGCTCATATCTTAAGTTCTAAATTTTGATTTGTGTGTTGATAGTAAAGGTAAAAAAAGAATTCGGGTTTTGGCAAAGCCAAAACCCGAATTTATAATTTATTCTCTTAAAAAAACTATGCTTTTTGAATAAACACTAGAGTTTATAAAGTAGCTTAGCCCTGATTGAAGTGGCATCCTTTTTTTGTTTTTTTCAAAAAAAGATATAACGGAAAGCAGGAAATAGCTTCTAAAAAAATTATCTAGAAATTTCCATAATTTCGAACTTCATAATTCCGTTTGGAACCTGAATTTCTGCAATATCTCCAACTTCTTTACCTAATAAACCTTTACCAATTGGCGAGTTTACAGATAATTTTCCGTTTCTAACATCGGTTTCTGAATCGGCAACTAGCGTATAACTGAACTCCATGTTATTTACAGTGTTCTTAATTTTTATTATTGAATGTATTAACACTTTAGAAGTGTCTAATTGAGATTCGTCTATAATACGCGCATTTGAAATGACGTTTTTTAATTTTGCAATCTTAAATTCTAAGTGAGATTGTTCTTCTTTTGCTGCATGATATTCTGCATTTTCACTTAAATCTCCTTTATCTCTTGCGTCTGCAATTTCTTGCGTTACTCTCGGTCTTTCTACTTGTTCTAACTGAACTAATTCGTCTTTTAGGTTCTTAAGACCTTCTGCCGAATAATATGATATTTCACTCATCTTTCTAATAATTTAAAAAATCTCACACCAATAGGAATGAGATTAGATTACAAATGTACAAAATATTTGTAAATTGCACTCGTTTACCTAAATACAAAGCCCTTTTTTAAGATGAAAAATTTATTATTACTACTTGTTTTTATTACTTTTTTAGGTTGCAGTAGCGATGCTATAAATAATAATTGTTTCTCTAATTTTTCTTTTAACGAAACTATTGATCTTAATAATGCGCAATATATAGATATACAAGTTCCTGGCGGAAGTTCTATTACTAGCGTTGCTGCAAGAAATTTAATAATTATCCGTAGAACTAATACTGCTTATAAAGCTTTTGATTTAAAATGCCCAGAAAATGATTGCACTACAGCAATGACTTTTGATGGGTTAAAATTAAAATGCCCTTGTTCTGATAAAGAATATAGTACTTTAGACGGTTCACCAATTAATGGAGAAGGTTGTTTTGCGCTTGAATACAGTATCTTTAATGTTGGTAATAACACTTTACAAATTACTCGTTAATTTTATCTAATTTCTACTTTTAGATTGTTATTTTTGTGTACACAACTCAACAATAACACTTTTGAAAAATTATTTCTCTTCCGATTTTAAACTAGGAATTTTAGGCGGCGGTCAATTAGGTAGAATGCTACTTACCGAAACCCAAAAACTAGATATTTACACTAGTATTTTAGATAGTAACAAAAACGCACCTTGTGCACAAATTTGTAACGAATTCCATCTTGGCGATTTATTAGATTTTGATGCGGTTTATAACTTCGGAAAAACAGTAGATGTTTTAACCATAGAAATTGAAAATGTAAATTTAGATGCCTTAGATAAATTAGAAGATGAAGGATTAACCATCTTCCCGAAACCTAAAGATTTACGTATTATTCAAAGTAAAGCTAGGCAGAAGAATTTTTATGTAGATCATCAAATACCAACTGCTGCGTTTTCTCATTATGCATATTTAGAAGAATTAAAACATGCCGTAGAAAATGATATTGTTGAATTTCCTTTTGTTTGGAAAGCTGCTCGTTTTGGTTACGACGGAAATGGTGTAAAGATTGTTAGAAATATAGCAGATTTAGAAAGCTTACCGCTAGTAGAATGTATTACTGAAAAGTTAATTCCGTTTAAAAATGAATTGGCTGTAATTGTTGCAAGAAATGCAAGCGGAGAAGTTAAAACATATCCTGTTGTTGAGATGGAATTTCATCCAGAAGCAAATCAGGTAGAATATGTAATTTGTCCTGCAAGAATAGATAGTCAAGTAGCTGAAAACGCAAGAGAATTAGCTTTAAAAGTAGTTAGTGATTTAGATTTTGTTGGCTTATTAGCTGTTGAAATGTTTCAAACTAAAAACGACGAAATCTTAGTAAATGAAGTTGCACCAAGACCACATAATTCTGGACATTATTCAATAGAGGCTAGTTATACAAATCAGTTTGAACAACATTTACGTAGCATTTTAAATCTTCCGTTAGGAAATACTGACAATAAAGTTGCCGGAATTATGGTAAACTTAGTAGGAGAAGAAGGTTTCTCTGGTGAAGTTATCTATGAAAATATTGAAGAAATTTTAAAAATTGAAGGCGTTACGCCACACATTTACGGTAAAAAAGAAACACGTCCTTTTAGAAAAATGGGACATGTAACTATTGTAAATGAAGATATAGATGAAGCTAGAAAAATAGCACAGCAAGTAAAAGAAACAATTAGAGTAATTACGAAGTAATTACTCGAAAAGCTGAACTTGATTCAGCTTCTTAAAATAATAAACAAATTCTGAAACAAGTTCAGAATAAAAATATAATTATGGTAGGAATTATAATGGGAAGCGATTCTGATCTTCCAATAATGCAAGAAGCAATAGATATTTTAGAGAGTTTTGACATTAAAATTGAAGTAGATATTGTTTCTGCTCACAGAACTCCAGAAAAATTAGTTGAGTATTCTAAAAATGCACATACACGCGGAATTAAAGTTATTATTGCTGGTGCAGGTGGCGCAGCGCATTTACCAGGAATGGTAGCAAGCATGAGTCCGTTACCAATAATTGGAGTTCCTGTAAAAAGTAGAAATTCTATTGATGGTTGGGATTCTGTTTTGTCAATTTTACAAATGCCTGGCGGTGTTCCTGTAGCAACCGTTGCTTTAGATGGCGCAAAAAATGCAGGTATTTTAGCTGCTCAAATTATTGGAGCTTCAGATAAAAATGTACTAGATAAAATTATTGCTTACAAAGAAGAATTAAAAGTGAAGGTTGAAAAAGCTTCTGAACGCGTAAGAAAATAGATTTTTCAACGATTACACTTTTAAACAAATAAACAATTACACATTTATTTTAAATGAATCCACTTTTACAAGATTTTAATACAGCTCCGTTTTCTAAAATTTCTAATGCAGATTACAAACCCGCAATTAAAAAAGGGATTGAAATTGCTAAAGCAGAAATTGATGTACTAATAAATAATGCTGATGCTCCAACTTTTGAAAATACAACAGTTGCACTAGATTTTACAGGTGAAAAACTGAATAGAATAACATCTATTTTCTTCAACTTAAATTCTGCGGAAACTAACGAAGAAATTCAGAAAATAGCACAAGAAGTTTCTCCTTGGTTAAGTGAGTTTGGAAATGACATCACTTTAAATGAAGACTTGTTTAAAAGAGTAAAACATGTTTTTGATGCTAAAGAAAGTTTAGATTTAACTCCTGAACAGCAAATGTTGTTAGAAAAGCAATACAAAAGTTTTGCAAGAAATGGGGCAAATTTAAATGAAACTGATAAAGCTGAATTACGTAAGGTTGATGCTGAGTTATCTAAATTATCTTTAAAATTTGGTGAGAATATTTTAGCAGAAACCAATGCTTTTGAAATGCATTTAACAGATGAAAAAGATTTATCTGGCTTACCTGAAAGTGTAAAAGAAGCTGCAAAAGAAGTTGCAAAATCTAAAGAGAAAGACGGCTGGATTTTCACCTTAGATTACCCAAGCTATATTCCTTTTATGACTTATGCAGACAATAGGGAGTTGCGTAAAAAGTTAGCAATTGCTGCTGGTAAAAAAGGGTTTCAACAAAACGATTTTAACAATGAACAGATTGTTTTAGATATTGTAAATCTTCGTCATAAAAGAGCCAATATTTTAGGTTATAAAACACACGCACATTTTGTTTTAGAAGAACGAATGGCAGAAACTCCTGAGAATGTAATTTCTTTTTCAAATGATTTACTTGCAAAAGCAAAACCTGCTGCGCAACGTGAGTTTACCAATTTAGAAAACTACGCTAAAAAATTAGATGGAATAGACAAACTTCAAAAATGGGATGGTAGTTATTATTCAGAAAAATTAAAGAAGGAATTGTTTTCTTTAGATCAAGAATTACTGAAGCCTTATTTTAAATTAGAAAATGTAATTAATGGTGTTTTTGAAATTGCCAATAAATTATTCGATTTACAGTTTGAAGAAATTGACTCAATTGATAAATATCACGAAGACGTAAAAACATATTCTGTAACAGATACAAAAGGAAATTTTGTATCGCATTTTTATGCTGATTTTCATCCAAGAAAAGGGAAAAGAAATGGCGCATGGATGACAAGTTACAAATCGCAACAAATTAAAAACGGAATTAACGAAAGACCACAAGTTTCTATTGTTTGTAATTTTACCAAACCAACCGAAACAAAACCGTCTTTATTAACGTTTAATGAAGTTACAACTCTCTTTCATGAATTTGGTCACGCATTACACGGAATGCTAGCAAACACAACTTATAATAGTTTATCTGGAACTTCGGTTTCTTGGGATTTTGTAGAATTACCAAGTCAAGTTTTAGAGAATTGGTGTTTTGAAAAAGAAGCTTTAGAGTTATTTGCTAAACATTATGAAACTGGTGAAACAATTCCGATGGAATATGTGCAGAAAATAAAAGAATCGGCAAGTTTTCATGAAGGTATGCAAACATTAAGACAATTAAGTTTTGGACTTTTAGACATGCAATGGCACGGTGGCGAGTCGCCGCAGACAATTAATTCGGTAAAAGAATTTGAAACTAAAGCTTTTGCTGAAACAAAATTATATCCAGATGTTGCCGAAAACTGTATGAGCACAGCTTTTTCTCATATTTTTCAAGGCGGATATTCTGCCGGATATTATTCGTATAAATGGGCAGAAGTTTTAGATGCAGATGCTTTTGAATATTTCTTAGAAGAAGGAATTTTTAATAAAGAAGTAGCAACTAAATTTAAAGATAATGTACTTTCTAAAGGTGGCACAGAAAAACCAATGAAATTGTATAAACGTTTCCGTGGAAAAGAACCAAAACCAGATGCGCTGTTAAAACGAGCTGGACTCTTAAAATAGTTACAGTTAACATTCTTTAACATTAAAAATCACTCGGATACTTATTTTGTATTTATTTTCACAAAATGAATATCCGTTTTTTACATATAATATTTCTTCTTTGTTTTTCTCAATCTTTTGCCCAAACTGTAATTTCTGGGAAAATAATTTCAGAGAAAAACATTACATTAGAAGGAGCTTCTGTTTACTTCAATAACACAACTATTGGTACAATCACCAATAAAGAAGGTCTTTTCCGTTTTAAAATCAAAGACGGAAACTACACATTAGTAGTTTCATATTTAGGTTTTAAAACACACCAACTTTCTATAGACACTTCAAAAAAACAAAAAGAGATAACTATAAAACTAAAAGAAGATAATAACGTTTTAGATGAAATTCTAATTAAAAAAACAGTTTATGACGATGACTGGAAGTATAATTTAAACCGCTTTAAACAAACTTTATTAGGTAGATCTAAATTATCTCAAGAGTGCAAAATTTTAAATGAAAAAGATTTACATTTTGAATTCAACTACAAGACAAATACACTAACTGCAATTGCAAAAAAACCGTTAAAAATTAAACATTCTGGTTTAGGCTATTTAATTACGTATGATTTGGTAGATTATACTTTACAAAAAAACCAATTGTTTTTTAGTGGCTATGCTCGTTATGAAAACTTAAGAAAATCAGTTAAAAAGAAATGGAAACGCAATAGACAAGAAGCTTTTAACGGTTCTCAAATGCATTTTTTTAGAGACTTAATTAATAACAAGTATAAAGAAAATGGCTTTGTTGTTAATCAATTTAAACGAGTTTTAAATCCAGAAAGGCCAAGTGAAGAAAAAATAAAATCAGCTAGAGAACTTATAAAACTTAATAGAAGAAATATTAATTTCTCTAAAACAATATTAAACCCAACAACTCATCTAGATAGCGCTTTAGTAACAGTTAAAAAAGCACGACTTCCAAAATATCAAGATTATTTATACAAACAAAATGTTCCTTATGAAGAAATAATTTCTTTTGAAAACAATATTCCTGTTTTGGATTTTGAAAATCATTTAATGGTTATTTATACCAAAGAAATTGAAGAAGAAAATTATTTAATTGGAATGTTTGGAAAAAGAAAAAAAGCTAGTGGTGTGCAAACCTCAAATATAGTTTTACAACAAGGAAAAGCTTTTTTAGATAGAACAGGAATTACTGTAAATCCTAATGCTTTATTTAATGAAGGTTATTGGGGATTTGAGTCTTTTGGAAATATGTTGCCTTTAGATTATATTAAAGACTAGGTTTATTCTTCTCTTCTATCCACTTACTCATATATTTTGTGGCTTGCATTGTTTTATGCTGCAATAAACTACCTAAAAAATTCTGAGTTCTATGTGATTCTAAATTCTCTTGAAGCTCTTTAATTATTTTGATAAAAGGCGCACCAATTTTCTCCTTATCATAAATCTGATTGATTATTTTCACACCTTTTTGTTGAGATTTTTTCCAAAGAACTTTATCAGTATATAATTGAATTGCTTTTCCTGAAAATTGAGTAAAACTATCTTCTACAAAACCATTCCATGCTAAATTATCATGCATTCCTTCTGCTCCTATTGAAGTTGTAATTGAAGGAGTTCCACAAATCATAGCTTCTGTCAATTTTCCTTTAATTCCAGCTCCAAATCTAATTGGTGCTAAAACCACTTTTGCATTTCTTACAACTTCATCAGCATCTTCAGCAAAACCTTTTATTAAAAAACCTTCTTTTTTATTATGTAGTTGATTTACTTGTTGATTTGCATACGCTCCGTAAATGTGAATTTCTGCTTTTGGTAATTGTTTTCTAATTGCTGACCAAATTTCATTTTTCAACGTTAAAACGGCATCAACATTTGGTTTGTGAAAGAAATTACCAATAAAAACAAAGTGTTCTCTTTCATTAAAAAGCTGCCATTTTTCTTGCTGATTTTCATCAATCTTATTCAATAAAAAAGGCAAATGACACAATAATTTTTCATCAATTTTAAAAACAGCTTTCAACAAATCTACTTCGAAAGTTGAAATAATTAACGACAAATCGCAACGTAAAATAGCCGCAATTTCTCTTTTAGCATCGTCTGATTTTAATAAGACTTCATTTGTAAACTCCTGACCTTTTTTTAATTGTTGATGACGGGTTTTTCTTAGAAAGTGTAAATCTTCCGTATCTAA
Organism: Tenacibaculum aquimarinum; assembly: GCF_022478115.1. Classification (GTDB taxonomy): domain Bacteria; phylum Bacteroidota; class Bacteroidia; order Flavobacteriales; family Flavobacteriaceae; genus Polaribacter; species Polaribacter aquimarinum_A. The sequence continues at coordinate 221,250 of NZ_JAKGSC010000001.1, forward strand.
AATTCGTAATGCATTTGGGCAGTTTTCGGCAACTCGCCAACCAAATTGTTCTTCCATCATAAAACGGTCAAATAACACAATAGTTGGATTCAATTCATGAATAAAACCATCAAAAGAAGCATTGTTTAATTCAATTGAAACCTCATCAATGTTTAAAGAATTTAAATCAATAGAGTTTTCCGTTTTTTGAGCTGGAGAAACAAACGTAATTTTCCAACCTTGCTCTTTAAAAAGTTCAATTAATTGCAACATTCTACTTCCTGCAGCAGATGTTGTTTCTAACCAAACATACCCAATTATTAAAACGCTATTCTTCAATTATTTTGTTTCTAACTGTAATTTATAAGCATCCTGAACTTTCTTTCCCCAAACAACAACAGCTTCAATTTGATCCTGTGTTAAATTTGCTTCAGTATGTGTCCAAGTATAAGAATCTAAAGGCATTTTTTTCTTTTCTACCTCTTCCCAAACTTCTTTCATTTTATGTTCTTTTCGTTTTAAAGAATACGAATTCCAAGAAGAAAAATTTAAATGCTTTTTACCATCTTTAACATGGTTTGCTAACCAATAATTTACCGGAGTAACATTGTTGTACCATGGATAATTGGTTGTATTTGAATGACAATCGAAACAACTTTCCTTTAAAATTTTCTGTACATTTTCTGGCGGATTCGTTTCAGCTATAAAAACAGAAACCGCATTTACATCTCCTTCATTTTTTTCTGGTCCAAAAAATTGCGAAATCAATAAAATAATAAGTAGTACTAGTGCTATTTTTTTAAGAATTTTCATCAGCTAGGTTTTAAAATGTTAGAATAAGTAAAACTACTAAATTCCCTCTTTAATTTATGAAAATATCCGTATTTTTGTTAACTGTAATTAAGAAAAACAACCGAAAGGTTAGATTATACGAAAACAAACACACATGAAATACGATATTATTGTAATTGGTTCTGGTCCTGGAGGATACATCGCAGCAATTAGAGCTTCTCAATTAGGAAAAAAAGTTGCCATTATAGAAAAATACTCAACTCTTGGAGGAACGTGTACAAACGTTGGTTGTATTCCATCAAAAGCATTATTAGATTCTTCGCATCATTATTATGATGCAGTTAATCATTTTGAAGAGCACGGAATTTCTGTAGAAAACCCATCATTTGACTTCGGAAAAATGATTGGCCGTAAAAATAAAGTTGTAGAAACTACAACTGGCGGAATTAAATATTTAATGGATAAAAACAATGTTGATATTTTTGAAGGATTAGGTTCTTTCGAAGATGCAACACATGTTAAAATAACTAAAAATGATGGTACTTCTGAAATAATTGAAGGAACAAATACCATTATTGCAACAGGTTCTAAACCGTCTACTTTACCTTTTATCTCTATAGATAAAGAACGTATTATAACTTCAACAGAAGCCTTAGTAATTAAAGAAGTACCAAAGCACTTATTAGTAATTGGTGGTGGTGTTATTGGTTTAGAATTAGGCTCTGTTTACAAGCGTTTAGGCGCAGATGTAACTGTAATTGAATATGCTCCAAAAATTACACCAACTATGGATGCAGATGTTTCTAAAGAACTTAACAAAGTACTTAAGAAACAAGGAATGAAAATTAACGCAAATCATGGTGTTACTTCTGTTGAAAGAAATGGAGATGAAGTTGTGGTTAAAGCTACCAACAAAAAAGGTGAAGAAGTTACTTTTACTGGAGATTACTGTTTAGTTGCTGTTGGTCGTAAACCATTTACAACTGGATTAGGTTTAGAAAAAGTTGGTATTAAAGTTTCTGACAGAGGAATGATTGAAGTTAACGATCATTTACAAACAAATGTTACTAATATTTTTGCAATTGGAGATGTTGTTCGTGGAGCAATGTTAGCTCATAAAGCAGAAGAAGAAGGTGTTGTTGTTGCTGAATTTTTAGCAGGAGAAAAACCACATATTGATTATAATTTAATTCCAGGAATTATTTACACATGGCCAGAAGTTGCTGCTGTGGGTAAAACTGAAGACGAATTAAAAGATGCAGGCGTTGCTTATAAAGCTGGTAAATTCTCAATGCGTGCCTTAGGAAGATCTAGAGCAAGTGGAGATATTGACGGATTTGTAAAAGTTTTAGCTGATAAAAATACAGATGAAATTTTAGGAGTTCACATGGTTGGTGCACGTGTTGCCGATTTAATTATGGAAATGGCAGTTGCTATGGAATTTAGAGCTTCTGCAGAAGATATTGCTAGAATTTGTCATGGTCACCCAACATATGCTGAAGCTGTAAAAGAAGCTTCTAAAGCTGCTTGGGACGGAAAACCTTTGAATGCTTAAATTCAAAATACTATATATTTTTAAAAAAATCCGAAGTAATTCTACTTCGGATTTTTTTTATTTTATATACTTAAATAGTACAACATTTAAACTATTTCAAGTGATGTAAATTTAAACGAACTTCCATCAAACAAACCTTTGTCTGATAATTTTAAAGCCGGAATTACCAACAACGCCATAAACGATAAACTCATATAAGGCGCTCTTAATTTACTTCCCATTTGTTTTGCCATTTTATCTAATTCGGCATAAGCCTTACCAATTTCTTCAGCAGGTTTATCAGACATAATTCCTGCAACCGGTAAAGAAACTATTTTTTCTTCGGAATTAGTTACCGCACAAACTCCTCCGCTGTTTTCTATAATTAAATTTACGGCTTTACAAATAGCTTCGTCGGAAACTCCTACTGCAATAATATTATGAGAATCGTGCCCAACTGAACTTGCAATTGCACCTTCTTTTAATCCGAAGTTTTTAATAAAAGCAATCGCTGGTTCATCATTTTTATAACGATTTACAACCGTCATTTTTAAAACATCCGTTGCTGTATTAGAAACTAAATTTCCATCTTTTATTAATGAATTTTCTTCAAGTTGATTAGTTACCAACTCGCCATCTAAAGCTTCAATAACTCTTATTTTTTCTGATGAAGATTCAAACCTAAAATCTGAAACATTCTTTTTATCTGTATCAAAATTATTCAGTACTTCAAAGTCTACATGCTTTACAAAAGATTCTCCATCTTTAGCTACTAACTCTCCATTTATATACGTTTCTAAAACATTGAATTTCTCTAAACTATCAACAACAACAAAATCTGCATCGTCTCCTTTTTGCAACAATCCAACATCTAAATTGTAATGTTTTACAGGATTTACACAAGCGGCCTGTAATACTTTAAAGACATCAATTCCTTTGGCAACTGCTCTTTCACAAAGCTGATTTATATGACCTAACAACAAATCATCTGGATGTTTATCATCAGAACAAAACATCATATTTCCGAAATGTTCTGGCAATAAATCGATTAGCGCTTCGAAGTTTTTTGCTGCAGAACCTTCTCGTATAATTACTTTCATTCCTTTCTGCAATTTCTCTAATGCTTCATCATAAGAAAAACACTCATGGTCTGTAGAAATTCCTGCCGAAATATATTTAGTAACATCTTCACCTCTTAAACCTGGCGCATGACCATCAATTGGTTTATTGTTATTCTTAGCATGCTCAATTTTCTTTAAAACTTCAGCATCATCAAATAAAACACCTGGATAATTCATCATTTCTGCGAGATATTTAATGTCTGGATTTTCCATCATTAATTTAATATCATCAGCATCTATAATTGCGCCTGCACTTTCAAAAGAAGTTGCAGGAACACAACTTGGTGCTCCAAAATTGAATTTTAACGGAACTTTCTTTCCGTTTTCAATCATAAACTCAACACCTTTTACACCTAAAACATTGGCAATTTCATGCGGGTCAGAAACTGTTGCAACTGTACCATGTTTTACTGCAATTTTTGCAAATTCTGAAGGCACCAACATTGAGCTTTCAATATGAATATGTGCATCTATAAAACCCGGTAAAATATAATTCTCTTTATTGTGATCAGCTTCTTTAATTGCTGAAATTTTTCCGTTTTCAACTTCAACTTCGCCTTTAAAAATTCGTTTGTTTTCTATGTCTACTATTTTTCCTTGTACAATCATTTGCTTTCTGTTTCTAAAACAAATTTACAAAGAAATAAATGCGATGTGTAGTTTATTTAGGATAGATTATTTTCTGTAAAGGAATATCAAATTCATTGAGATTCGTAATAGTTTGTATAGGTTTAAAAAAGTTTAATCCAATTGTTTTTACATCTTTTCTACATTCAGATAAGAAACGATCATAAAAACCTTTCCCATAACCAACTCTGTAATTTTTTTCATCAGAAATTAATAACGGAACGAAAACTAGATCTATCTCTTTAGCATCAATTTCCTTTCCATTTATAGGTTCTGGAATTCCGAAAGAACTCACTTTTAACTTGGTCTTTCTATCAAACAAAAAGTGTTTTAATGTGTTTGTTTCAAAATCACTTACACTTACAACAACTTGTTTATTGTTCAATAATAAAAAGTCGATGATTGGATTTGTATTCAACTCTAATAGTCTTTCTATGGATAGAAAAATGTGAATTGTATTGATAGTAGAAAAATCTAGAGCAAAAACTTGTTGATATATTTTTTCTTGAAGAGTTTCAACCTCTAGAGTTGATAAATCTTTACGTCTTTGTTTGTATAATTTTCGAAGTACTGTTTTATTCATTATCTCAAAGATAATTAGATTTATGAATAACGCTCCACATGAAATGGTTGTATGTTTAAACTATATTCTTTATCAGAAATAATTTCCGAAACTAATTTACCTGTTGCAGGTCCTAAACTCCATCCCATCATTGCATGACCAGTTGCAATAGTTACATTTTTTACTTTTGACAAACGCCCAATATAAGGTAATCCATCTGGAGAACAAGGTCTTAAACCACAAGCAGCATTATTGATGTCTGATTGGTCAATTTTTAATCCATTGTAATATTTTTCTGCCGCTTTTGCTATTGCATTTACACGAACTGGATTTATTTTATGATTTATTTTATCAACTTCCATTGTTCCTGCAAAACGTGTAAAACCGTTCATTGGAGTTACTGCAACTTTTGCTTCAATTAAAATTGATGGGATTTTAATTCCTGTTTCTTTAGTTACATTAATTCGATACCCTTTTCCTGCTTGCACAGGAATTTTTGTTCTCAATTTCTTTACTAATTCTTGCGTCCAAGAACCTGTAGCTATTACAAATTCATCAGATTTAATTTGAAGATTATTTGTTTTAATTCCAATAACTTTATTACCAGAAACTTCTATATCTAAAACTTCTTCATTACTTAAAATACTAACTCCTTTCTTTTTTAAATAAGTTTTCATTTGAGACATAAACTCATTTGGAGTCATATGAGCATCTGAATGGTAATACACTGCACCATTTACATTTATACCTGTATTAGGTTCTAATTTTTGTACTTGTTCTTTAGTTAAATTCTCAACTTTTAAACCTTCTTTTATTGCTCTTTGCCCAACTTTCCATTCTTCTTCTCCTGCTTTTTCTGTTTGGTAGCACATTAATAAACCTTTATGCTGATAAAAAAAATCAAAATCATTAGAAGACTTAATATCTTCATATAATTCTCTACTTAATAAATTAATATCTTTAATTACATTAATTGAACTTTCTACTTTTTTATGTGTAGATGCTTTTTTAAACAACCATGTCCACTTTAAAAAATCTGCATTAAATCTTGGCTTTACATAAAAAGGGCTTTCTGCACTAAACATCCATTTAATTCCTTTATTTATCATTCCTGGAGCTGCTAAAGAAATAATATGACTTGGAGTTATATAACCTGCATTTACATAAGAAGCCCCAGATGTAAAATCAGATTTATCGATAACAGTTACTTTATGACCTTCTTTTTGAAGATAATATGCAGAACATAAGCCTATAATTCCACCACCAATTACGATTACACTTTTTGCCATTTATCAAAAATTATTTTATAAACCAATCTACTGTAATAATTCTAAAAGTATTGGAATTTACAGTTATTTTAATATTATGTTCTTTATTATAAATATAGAAATTCTTTCCTTTTCTCTCGAAATTATCTACTTCAGTTTCTGTTAAAACTTTGCGAATTAAAGCTTCAATTTCTAGCTTTGTAAAACTTGAATTTAACTTTTTGTTGATTCTTTGATAAACAAGTTCTGTATAGCAATGATTTTGTAAAATTTCTTCCTTATCTAATTTCATAAATTTATATTACCTGAAAACCAAATGCATAAGGATCATCTTCAGTATCAATTGTAATTGTATTGTGTCCAAAAACTTTTGCCCATCCTTTTACGCTTGGTATTATTGCTATTTTTCCGTCTAAAATAGTTTCTTTTTCAACACAACCTACAAACTTACTCCCAATAAAACTTTCATGAATAAATTCTTCTCCGACTTTTAATTTCCCTTTGGTAAATAATTGAGCTAATCTTGCTGAAGTTCCTGTTCCACAAGGGCTTCTATCTATTGCCTTATCTCCATAAAAAACAGCATTTCTTCCATCAGAAGTTTTATCAATTGGAGTACCAGTCCATAACATATGTGTTACATCTTTTATTGATTCATTTTCTGGATGCACAAATAAATTTGGATATTTTTCATTAATTCTATCCCTAACAACTTGAGAATATTGAATGATTTTTGATGCTGTAAAATCTTGAATTCCGCTAAAATTTTTCTGAGGGTCTACAATTGCATAATAATTTCCACCATAAGAAACATCAAAAGTAATTTCTCCTAATTCTGGACATTCTATAGTTAAGTTTTCTGCAGCTAAATAGCTTTTAACATTGGTTAATTTTACCCAATCTACTTTATTATCCGTTTGTTGATATTCAATTTCTACCAAACCAGCAGGTGCTTCCATTCTAATTTTTTCCGGAATTTTTGGACTAATTAAACCCTCTTCAATAGCAATTGTAATGGTACCAATTGTTCCATGACCACACATTGGTAAACAACCAGAAGTTTCAATAAATAAAATGGCAAAGTCGTTTTCTTTATTGTGAGGTGGATACAAAATACTACCACTCATCATATCATGACCACGTGGTTCAAACATTAATCCTTTACGAATCCAATCGAATTCTTTTAAAAAATGAAGTCGTTTTTCACTCATTGATTTCCCAACAAGATGTGGGCCTCCACTTTTTATCACTCTTACAGGATTTCCACAAGTATGAGCATCAATACAAACGAAAGTGTGTTTACCCATTTTATTTCCCTCTAATTCCATCTACTGTTCTAAATACTGATAATAGATTTTCATCCTGTAATTCTTTAGGTAACAAATCATTTGGCCAATCTTGAAAACTAAATGGTCTTGCCCAACGTTTTATAGAATTAATTCCTACTGCAGTAAATCTACTATCTGTTGAAGCTGGATAAGGACCTCCATGAACCATAGATTCACAAACTTCAACTCCTGTTGGAACTCCATTAAAAATAATACGTCCAACTCTATTTTGAAGCGCAGAAATTACGTTAGAATAATCTGCAACTTCATTTTCATCAGAGATAACAGTCCCTGTTAACTGCCCTTCTAAGTTAGAAATTACATTTTCTAATTCTGCTTCATTTTCACATTGTACAACCATAGAAAATGGCCCAAAAACTTCTAAATGTAAAGTTGGGTTTTCTAAAAAATCTTTTCCTGTTACACTAACAATTGCTTGTTCTGCGTAATTATTTTTTACTTCTGATGTAAAGTTTGCTGTGACAGAAACATTTTTTTGAGAAACTACTTTTTCTTTGTTGCTACTATATCCTTTTTTAATATTTGGATGCAACATACAAGAAGGATTAATTTCCATAATTTCTTGTGATAGATTATTTATAAAACTAGATAACGAATCACCTTTAATTCCTAACATCAAACCAGGATTTGTACAAAATTGACCAGTACCTAAAGTTATAGAACCTGCATATGTTTTTGCAATTTCTTCATTTCTATTTTCTAATGCTTTTGGCAAAATAACAACAGGATTTATACTTCCCATTTCTGCAAAAACCGGAATTGGTTCTTCTCTTTTAGATGCTAAATCTAACAAAGCTCTTCCTCCTTTTATGCTTCCAGTAAAACCAACTGCTTTTACATCTGGATGAGAAACTAATTGTTGCCCAACTTCTATTCCGCTAGAATTTAAATTTGAAAAAACTCCATTTGGCATTTTTGTTTTTTGAGCTGCAATTATTATTGCAGAAGCTACTAATTCTCCTGTTCCTGCATGCATTGGATGCGATTTTACAATTACTGGACAACCAGAAGCTAAAGCAGCAGCAGTGTCTCCACCAGCAGTAGAATACGCTAAAGGAAAATTACTTGCTCCAAAAACTACAACAGGACCTAATGGAATTAACATTTTTCTAATATCAGATCTTGGCATTGGCTCTCTATTTGGTTGAGCTGTATCTATAGTTGCTTCTACCCAAGAACCTTCTGCAACTAATTTTGCAAAACTTCTTAATTGACCAACAGTTCTACCTCTTTCTCCTTTTGCTCTTCCTTCTGGCAAACCTGTTTCTGAACAATAAGTACTTATTAACAAATCATCTAAAGCTAAAATTTCATCTGCAATTGTGTTTAAAAAAGCCGCTTTTCTTTCTCCAGAAACTTCTCTAAATTCTTTAAATGCTTCTGAAGACAATGCAACTGCTTCATTGATTTCATCAGAAGTTGCTTCTGTAAAAACAGTTCCATTTTCTTCGTTCAATTCTGGATTGAAGGTTGTATAAGTTACTGTTCCTTTTGCCGAAAATTTATTCCCTATTGTATTTTTTCCTGATATCATTTTTACTTATTTTTTTAATGCTTTTTTCAAATTTACTGGTTTGTAAGCTACTTTATTTGAATATTTGAAAGCCTTAACCTATTAAGTCCAGAACTTCAAGTCTTTCTTTTGCCAGAATATATCTTGCACGTACATCATCAATTTGCTGTTGAGTTAATTGCTTACCAAAGGTACGTAGACCTCCAGCAACATCATTATGATGAATTCCCATAGCAAGCTTAAGATATTCCATAAGCAAAGGCTGAGCATCTAAATACGATAATGAATTTAAAGCCTGAGAAATTTTGTTTGCTTCAGCCCATTCTCCATTTAAAACGTACTCCTGCATAGTAACACTTGCTTTTGGGAAGATAGTACCTACACCTGTAATTCCACCACTTGCTCCAGCAAGTCCTGCAAATACAGTAACTGTATCTACTCCTGCCAAAATTTTTAAATCTTTGTTCTCTAACATCAGCGTTTCAATAATTGAAACATCTATAGTTGATATTTTAAGGGCAGTTACCTTAGGAAGAATAGAAAGTCTTTTAAGAAGGTCTGTTGAGAGCGCATGATAACCTGCTGCATCTGGATTATTATATGGCATAATTGTTACACCTACATCTTTTGCTGTTGCTTCAGAAAGTGCATAGTACTCATACATTTCTTTTTCAGAAGGAACCGCCTTAGTTTTTGGTGGCATGACCATGACTGTATCAACTCCAACTGTAGCAAGTCCTTCAACTATTTTGGCAAGTTCTTCCTTAGTTTCTGCTGCTGCTCCGCTAATTAACGGGACATTGTATTCTTTAGCAACCTCAGAAAGGGATTTTAGTAAAGACAGACGTTGCTTTGTATTAAGGTAGCTATTCTCTCCCAGAGTTCCAGAACCAACAAGTCCGCTCATTCTGCTTCCTCCCTTTCCTTGAACTTTTAAAATACCTGCAGCTTGTTTTTGTGTTGTATCAAAGTCAATTTCAATAGCGCCAGATTTTGACTCTTTCAACCATGTAAACACCGCTGGCATTACGCCATCCCATTGTATACTCATAATTCTGTTTTTAATGTTAGCAAAATTAAAGAGTTAAGAAATATTAAAATAAGATTAAATTATTCACTTTAGATATTATATTATCCTTAATTATATATAATTTTGTATTATTGAATAATTTTAGATTAAAATACGAGTATTTAAAATGAAAGTTTTACCCTTTAAAATTCCGAAACCAGAAAATAATGCCTTAATTTTTCAGGAAGATATAGAGGTGGTTTTTTATGATAAATTACATCAACATGATGAAATTCAGATTAGTTTTATTGAAAAAGGTAATGGAACTTTAATCGTAGGTGATAAAATATCTAGTTACTCTAAAAATGATATTTTTATTATTGGAAGCAATTTACCTCATGCTTTTAAGAGTGATAAAAATACAGATGAAGTTTCTAAAATGATGAGTCTGTTTTTTACTGAATCATCTTTTGGGGATTCTTTTTTTAAATTGAATGAACTTTTAGAAATTAAACATTTCTTTTCTAAATCTTTACAAGGTCTAGCTATTAATACCAATAAAAATGAGATTATTACAAAATTTTTTAAGTTAAAAGAAGCGTCTGAATTAGAGCGATTTATTTTGTTTTTAGAAATTTTAAAAACTGCTTTAAATGCAAAATCAGAACCTCTTTCTACTTTTATTTACAAAAAAAAATATTCTGATATTGAAGGGAAAAGAATGCGAAATGTATTTGATTTTACCATTGAAAATGCAAATCATAAAATATCTTTAGACGATATTGCTAATGTTGCAAATATGACAAAAAATGCATTTTGTAAATATTTTAAAAAGCGAACCAACAAAACGTATGTCAGTTTTTTAACGGAATTACGAATTGAAAATGCATGCAAATTATTAGTTAGAAATAACGATTTTTCGATTAGCGAAATTGCTTACAAATCTGGATTTCAAAACGTTTCTAATTTTAACAGAAAGTTTAAGGAAGTTAAGAAAACTACACCTTCAAAATACAGAAATAATTAAAGATCCTTTAACTCTTCTTTCAACTTTTTAGTTAAGCTTTTAACAATTAAATTATAAGAATGGTCTATTAATTCAAAGGCAAAAGTATCTGAAACATCATCATTTAAAGTAACTGTATTCCAATGTTTTTTATTCATGTGATAACCTGGATTTACACTTTCATATGCTCCTCGAAGTTCTTCTGCCCAATCAGGATCGCACTTTACATTCATTTTCTCTTCGTTGTTTTCCCAAGAAGTTAAACCAGTTAGTAAAAAAATTTTATTCATCACCTTAAAAACCAATGTAACATCATCAAAAGGAAAATGCTCTGTTACACCTTTTTTAGCAATACAATATTCTCTAAGTTGTTCTATGTGCATGCGATTATTTTTTTGATTTAAAAATCTTAAAAACTATAAAAATCAAGGAAACTATTCCAGAAACAAGTAACGAATACTTCATCAAATTGAAAAAAATATATGTTACAATTCCTTTACTATAATTAAGAATAATTTCTTCTATACTCTTTGAATAAATAATTAAAAAGTAAGAAGCCCATGATAGAATACAAAAAAGAAAAGCTTCAAAATATTTTCTAATCATAAGAAATTTATTCTTTCAATTTCTTCTGCGTAGACATTGGTAATTCTAATTGAGAATAATCTAAAGACCAACCAATAGTTTCAACCAAATTTTCCATTAAATGAATAGCCTCAAGCGCTTCTTTACTTGCTGTTTCCATTAAATTACTTTCAGGTATTTTATTTAAAATATGCTCTTTTGCTTCTTTATTTAAAGCCGTTAAATCTGACGCATCAAACTTGTTTAGCATACCGTTTTGCATATCATAATAACGTAAATCTGGTTCTAATGATAAAACTTCTGGTTGTGGAAAATCTGTAACAGTTATTGTTTTACGCTTACTATCTGCAACCATTTTCATCTTTTTAAAATCGAATCCAATATGTGCTTTTGCATTTATTAAAATAAGCGCTTTCTTTTTGCTTGTAAACATTCCCATCCACTTTTCCTTAGTGTTTTCATGATGATAAATTTCTGAAAATTCACCCTGAACAGTTATCAATTTTAGCACTCTTTTAATTTTATCTAACAATATAACCGATTGTTTTTCAGTTAAATTACGTTTTTTTGAAAACGAAAATCGAAGAAAAATAAAGTAAGAAATAATGGCTCCGCCAATTAATCCGAGAAAAAGTAATTCCATAGAAAACGAAATTACTAATTATCTTTAAACTAACCATTAAAAAGCGACCATTTACTGTGGTTTTGTTTCAAAAATTAATCATATATTTGCAGCTTCAATGAAAAGTCATTGATATACATAATAATCATTTAAATAATATTGGAATGTATTTAACAAAAGAAGTAAAAGAAGGTCTTTTTGAAAAGCACGGTAAAGGTAAAGCTGACACTGGAACATCTGAAGGACAAATTGCATTATTCACATTTAGAATTAATCACTTAACTGAGCACTTAAAGAAGAATCGTAAAGATTACAATACTGAGCGTTCATTAGTAAGATTAGTAGGTAAGCGTAGAAGTTTATTAGATTATCTAAAGAAAACAGAAATCAATAGATATCGTGCAATTATTAAAGAATTAGGAATTAGAAAATAATTCTTATACAAAAGAGGCTGGAATTTTCAGCCTCTTTTTTTATTTTAAGTAAAGCGTAAAAGTCTGAAACTAACAACGTCAGCAAATTATAAAAAATCAGGATTTTTAACAACAATTCTGTATTTCCATTGGAAAAACACAACAACACAACAACAAACGATTTAAAAATTTAGAATTAAAATTTATGATTCCAAAAGTATTTAACGAGGTAATAGACCTTGGAGATGGAAGAACCATCTCATTAGAAACCGGTAAATTAGCAAAACAAGCACACGGTTCGGTTGTTGTTCAAATGGGAAAAGCAATGTTATTATGTACTGTTGTATCTAGCTACAAAGCTGGTACGGTAGATTTTTTACCATTAACAGTAGATTATAGAGAAAAATTTTGCAGCTGCAGGACGTTATCCGGGAGGATTCTTCAAAAGAGAAGCAAGACCAAGTGACGGAGAAATTTTAACAATGCGTTTAGTAGACCGTGTTTTACGTCCGTTATTTCCAAAAGATTATCATTCTGAAGTACAAGTAATGATCCAATTAATGTCTCACGATGAAGATGTTATGCCAGATGCATTAGCAGGTTTAGCAGCATCAGCAGCTATTCAATTATCAGATTTCCCTTTCGAATGCCCAATTTCTGAAGCACGTGTTGCTAGAGTAAACGGAGAATTCGTAATTAACCCAAGTAGAGCTCAATTAGCAGAATCTGACATCGATATGATGATTGGAGCTTCTGCCGATTCTGTAATGATGGTTGAAGGTGAAATGGATGAAATTTCTGAAGAAGAAATGGCAGACGCAATTAAGTTTGCACACGAAGCTATTAAAGTTCAATGTGCTGCTCAAGTTCGTTTAGCTGAAGCTTTCGGGAAGAAAGAAACAAGAGAATACGAAGGGGAAAGAGAAGATGCAGATTTAGCTGCAAAAATAAATGACTTTTGTTACGACAAATGTTATGCAATTGCTAAAAAAGGAACTTCTAAAGTAGAACGTACAACTGCATTTGCAGAAGTAAAGGAAGAATTAAAAGCTTCATTTACTGAAGAAGAATTAGAAGATTACGGAGATTTAGTTGGAAAGTACTTCAACAAATCTCAAAAAGCTGCTGTAAGAGAATTAACATTAGCAGAAGGTTTACGTTTAGATGGACGTAAAACTACAGACATTAGACCAATTTGGTGTGAAGTAGATTATTTACCATCTACACACGGTTCTTCAATCTTTACACGTGGAGAAACACAAGCATTAGCAACAGTAACTCTAGGAACTTCTAGAGATGCAATTAAAATAGATATGCCATCTTATGAAGGTGAAGAAAACTTCTATTTACACTATAACTTCCCTCCTTTTTGTACAGGTGAAGCTAGACCATTAAGAGGAACATCTCGTAGAGAAGTTGGTCATGGTAACTTAGCACAACGTGGTTTAAAAGGAATGATTCCAGACGATTGTCCTTATACAGTTCGTGTTGTTTCTGAAGTATTAGAATCTAACGGTTCTTCTTCTATGGCAACAGTTTGTGCTGGTACAATGGCATTAATGGATGCAGGTGTAAAAATGACAAGACCAGTTTCTGGTATTGCAATGGGATTAATTTCTGACGGAGATCGTTACGCAGTTTTATCTGATATTTTAGGTGATGAAGATCACTTAGGAGATATGGACTTTAAAGTAACTGGTACTTCTGAAGGAATTACTGCATGTCAAATGGATATTAAAGTAAAAGGATTAGGTTATGAGATTTTAGTGAATGCACTAAAACAAGCTCGTGATGGTCGTTTACACATTTTAGGAAAATTAACAGACACAATTTCTTCTGCAAACGAAGAAGTTAAAGAACATGCTCCTAAAATGATTAACAGACGTATTCCTAATGATATGATTGGTGCATTTATTGGACCAGGAGGTAAACATATTCAAGAATTACAGAAAGAAACAGGAACTACAATTGTAATTACTGAAGATCCTGTAACAGAAGAAGGAATTATTGAAATCTTAGGAACAGATCCTGCAGGAATAGAACAAGTAACTGCTCGTATAGAGTCTATGTTATTTAAACCAACTGTAGGAAGCGCTTACGAAGTTAAAGTAATTAAAATGTTAGATTTTGGTGCCGTAGTAGAATACGTTGAAGCTCCAGGAAATGAAGTTTTATTACATGTTTCTGAATTAGCTTGGGAACGTACAGAAAACGTAACTGATGTAGTAAACATGGGTGATGTTTTTGATGTAAAATACTTTGGTGTTGACCCAAGAACTCGTAAAGAAAAAGTTTCTAGAAAGGCATTGTTACCAAAACCAGAAGGCTATGTAGCAAGACCACCAAGAGATAATAGTAAAGGTAGAGACAATCGTGGACGTGATAACAGACGTGACGATAGAAAACCAAGAGCTCCAAGAAAAGAAGATTAATTTTTTTCTAATAAATTAAACTAAAAATCGCCAGCAAATGTTGGCGATTTTTTTATTTTTATAAAATGAAAGAAATTAAATTATCATCAAAACTAACAATCATAGGTTTATATGGTGGAGCATTATTGTATCTAATAATGATTCCTGTGATTTTTAAAGCAATAGAAAGTGAAAGTTTTCATATAGGAATGCTATTTGCTGGAGCAATTGCACTTGCAATGGCAGGTTTTTTAGTTTATCAATTTAAATTTGTTTGTAGTGCAAAAATTGTAAACAATAAATTAATTTTAAAAAAACAGTTTCATTCTCCTGAAACATATACGTTTGATAAAATTGGAGACATTTCTAGTTTTAGATTAAAAAACACAAAATACACTACCGTAAAAATGAAAGGTAGACATCAAGATTTTGAAAAATATATGATTATAACTTCTAAAAGCTTCTTATTTAAAGATAAAATTGATGCAGAAGAAAAACTGAAAGAATTAAAGAGAATAGACAATTAATAACTCTTTTTTAGTTTCTTTGTATTCCTTAAATGAAAATACACCGCACTACATATTTATCTTTAGGTTCTAACCAAGGAAACAGATTAGAAAACCTACAAAATGCAATTAATATAATTGCAGATACTATTGGTGATGTTCTAAAAATAGCTTCTGTTTATACCACACAATCAGTTGGGTTTAAAGGTGATGATTTTTTAAATACGGTAATTAAAGTTACCACTTACTTACCTCCTGAAACGTTAATGCAAAGTCTACTTTCTATTGAAAAAGAACTAGGTAGAACACGTTCTAATTCTGGTAACTACGAAAACAGAAAAATTGACTTAGATATTTTATTATTAGATGATACAATTATATCTTCTGAAAATTTAATTGTTCCGCATCCGAGAATGTTAGATCGTAAATTTGTATTAGTTCCACTAGTAGAAATTGCATCAGAATTTTCACATCCAATAGAGAAAAAAACACTTTCTATTTGTTTAGAAAACTGCACAGATTCCTCTAAAATTGAAGTAATTTCTGAGACACTTTTACGTCCTCATTCTATTACTGAAAAGTATAATTATATAGCTATTGAAGGAAATATTGGAGCAGGAAAAACATCTTTAGCAAATCTAATTTCTAATGAGTTTAATGCCAAGTTAGTTTTAGAACGCTTTGCAGACAATCCTTTTTTACCAAAGTTTTACGAGGATAATGAACGCTATGCTTTTCCGTTAGAAATGAGTTTTTTAGCCGATAGATATCAGCAATTATCAGATGATTTAGCGCAATTCGATTTGTTTAAAAACTTTATTATTTCTGATTACTATATTTTTAAATCACTAATTTTTGCACAAGTTACTTTGCAAAAAGATGAATATAAATTGTACAGAAAAATGTTCGATTTGATGTATAAAGAAATTACTAAGCCAGATTTATATGTGTATTTATATCAAAATACGGATAGATTATTAGCGAATATTAAAAATCGTGGTCGCGATTACGAACAAAATATTGAAGCTGAGTATTTACAAAAAATACATGATGGCTATAGTAACTTTATAAAAACACAGCAAGATTTAAACATTTTAACTATTGATGTTTCTGATCTTGATTTTGTAAATAATCCGGAAGATTACCAAACCATTCTTAGGAAGATAAGAACACACACTACAACTCAACAAGCATAACAAGTACACTTAGCCCTGATTGAACGGTTTGTTTGAGCTCTTTTTAATGTTTTTCTCATTAAAAAAGCGAGTAGTGAAAGCAGGAAATTGCTTCTAAAAAATTAATTACTTTTTAACTATCTCTAATTTTTCTGCAAAGTACTCGCAAAAATCTCGCATTGTTGCGCTCATTTTCTGATCGTCGGTTGCACGCTCAAAAGTACCTGCCATTGAAACTAAGGTCTGATGAAAGAATTGCTTCATCTCGTCTACTGGCATGTCTTTGGTCCACAAATCCATACGAAGTGTGTCTTTGGCTTTAGAATCCCAAACAGATAACATAATAGCTTTAGTTTCGGCATCTGTAACTCCGCCATCTTGTGCATTCCAAGAGATTTCTTCCGGAACTTTATTTTCGTCTAAGCCTACAGTAAATTTTATTTCAGAGGTGTGTTTTACAGCCATTATCGTCTTGGTTTGTATTTAGATTTTTTAAAGATTGTTTCTGTGTCTAATTGTAATAATTGGCGCAAAGATACATCATTATTTTGCATATAAGAGCGTACAATTTGCCAACCAATCCAGCTACCAATTTGCCCAGGAGATTTACTATCTTCTTCTAAATAAAACTTAGAAAATGGTGCTAAATCCATAAATCGCTTATCTAATTTTGCATCTGTACTGTAAAGTAAATCTTTCTCTACAAAATATTTCCAAATTTGTTCTTCGTTAGCAATTGCCCAGTTAAATTTTTCTTGAGAATAACCGGCTTTTTCATTGTCTGAAATATTAGGTAAATATATATCTAATAAGTACATTTTTTTCCCTTCAATAATCATTTTTCCTAAAAAAGTTCTTTCTGTATTTGCTAAAATTTGCTTTTGAATTATAGCATGTGCAACGTCAACAATTATATGCTCTTTGGTATTATTCTGTTTAATGTATTGCGGATAACTTCCATAAAAATCGTGGTTTTTACCCAAATAAGCATCTAAAGAAACTAGCAACAAACTATCTGCATAAATTACTCTATTATCATAATCTATATTAGTGAGCATTGTTATTACATTGGGCGCAACAAATTTTGGGTTGTAATATTTTACATGTTTAAAGAATGACGTAAACTGTTCTTTTAAAGAACCAATATCTTTATATTCTTTTTGTGTTTCTGCAAATAATTCTTGCTCGTCTTTATTATTAATTTTATTAATCCAAACAGAATCTTGGATTCCTTTTGGAAATAATAATGGGTATTTATTTTTTAATGTTTGAAGGTGATCTTTGGTTGAAGAATAAAAATCTACATCAAATCGATTTACAGAAAAATCGACCGAAATATCAGAAACATCTACAATTGTTTTCGATTCTTTATCACATGATAAAAAAAGAAAGGAAATAAGAAAATAAAATAAAATTTTTCGCATTATCTTAGCTATTCAAAATATAACGTCAAAAATACTAAAATAGTTTATCAATGAATACCGAAAAAGTTACCAATCACATCGTACAATGGTTAAAAGATTATGCTGAAAATGCAAAAGTAAAAGGTTTTGTTGTTGGTATTTCTGGCGGTATAGATTCTGCAGTAACATCTACTTTATGTGCAAAAACAGGTTTTCCTACTTTATGTGTAGAATTACCAATACACCAAGCAGAAAGCCAAGTTAATAGAGGAAATGAACATATTGCACAACTTAAAAAGCGATTTAAAAATGTTAGTGAAGCAGAAGTAAATTTAACATCTACGTTTGAAGATTTTAAAACTAATGTTCCGCAAACTGAAGATGCAGCTAAGGTTGCTTTAGCAGAAGCTAATACACGAGCTCGTTTAAGAATGACAACCTTATACTATTTTGCTGGTTTACACGGTTATTTAGTTGCAGGAACAGGAAATAAAGTTGAAGATTTTGGTGTTGGATTTTACACAAAATACGGAGATGGCGGTGTAGATTTAAGTCCGATTGCTGATTTAGTAAAGTCTGAAGTTTTTGCTTTAGCTGCACATTTAGAAGTTCCTGATTCTATTCAAAACGCTCAACCAACAGATGGCTTGTTTGGCGACAGTAGAACTGATGAAGATCAAATTGGCGCTTCTTATGACGAACTAGAATGGGCAATGAAAATGCAAGATGAAGGTAAAGTTAATGCAGATTTTAATGGTAGAGAATTAGAAGTTTTTAAAATCTACACAAGATTAAACACCATAAATCAGCATAAAATGTTACCAATACCTGTTTGTGAAATCCCTAATGACTTAAAGTAAATTAGCTTGTATCATTAATTTCTTGATACGCCTATACGTTCTTTTTTTAGAGCCAGTAAAAATAATATGAAATGGTAATAAAATAAAGTGCGCTACAACAAGTAAGATTTGATAAATATTATACATTTTTATTTCTATTAGGTATACTTTTGACACCTAAAGACTTAAAAAGTCACAATAAACAAGTTGGAACTTAAAGTAAGTTTGCAGCTATCATTGTTTTTTTAATTTTACGATATGCTCGCTTTTTTGATCCTGTTGAAATAACATCAAAAGGAAGAACTATTATTAGCTTAAGCAGCTTCAATATTTGAAGTACTCTTTTCATAATTTATATTTTAAATTCTTTTTCACGGAAATTTTAGAAGACAAATATAATGAAAATAAAGAGCAATAATACTAATTTACAATTAGTTAACACTAAAGCAGGTAAAATACTTTAATTAATACAGTTAAATCACCCTGTTTAATTTTTCGTATAATTTAATTTTAAGATTGGTATAATCTTGTATTAATTCTAAGTTAATTACAGGTTTTTCTTCAGTAGGATCTGGAGTTATTAAGTCTTCAATTTTTCTATCTATTAACACTCTGCGAATATTAAAAACTGCATCTGAGATTAATTTTGGCAAAATTTTACTAGCTTCAGTTACATAAATATTTTTACGCTCCCAATCACTTAGCTGTCGTTTAGGATCTTCTTCATCCATTAAAATAGAAGTTACTAAAGAGGTAATCTCTACGTTTTTATGACTTGTAAGTTGATTTACATCTATTTTTTCAGCTTGATTTAATTGATGTATCATTTCAAAATATACTTCTTGAAAAAGCGGATTTGTAAACTCAATTTCATCGTCTTGTAAATGTAAATAGACTTCTTTTGAAACTTGGTTTGTATGACTTTCTTTTTCAATAGTTACTTTACCATTTTCATCTTCCACTTCAATAAAGTCAACAAAATTTGCTTCTTCATTTCCATATAGCAGTAAAATTCTAATAATTTCTTTTTCTAAAATCAAAAGCTGATCTACCTTTTCTGAAGAAACACCTCCTTTAACCAAGCCCATTTGCGCTTGCTCTTGCTCGAGGAAATACTCTGGCGGCGGTTCATTTGGATCTACATTAGAATTACTTCTTGAACTTGTTTTCTTTCGTTGATTAGTGGCTTCTTTACTTATAATCTGTGCTAATTCACTAAACAACACACGTTCAGAAATGTCCATAATATTAGAACATTCTTGCACGTACACTTCTCGTTGAATTGCATCTGGGATTTTAGAAATACTGGTAACAATATCTCTTATTAATCCAGCTTTTTTAACCGGATCATTATTTGCTTCTTTTAATAGAAGTGAAACTTTAAAATTGATAAAATCTTTCGCAGAAGAATCTAAATACTCTTTTAATTCGGTATCAGAATGTGACTTTGCAAAACTATCTGGATCTTCTCCATCAGGAAATTGAACTACTTTTACGTTCATTCCTTGCTCTAAAATTAAATCTATTCCACGAATGGAAGCTCTAATTCCGGCTGCATCACCATCAAAAAGTACGGTAATATTTTTTGTTAATCGGTTTACTAATCGAATTTGATCTGAAGTTAAAGCTGTTCCAGAAGACGCAACAACATTTTCTACTCCAGATTGATTAAAAGAAATTACATCAGTATAACCTTCAACCAAATAACAATTGTCTTGTTTAGCAATCTCTTTTTTGGCTTGATAAATTCCATACAGAATTTTACTCTTGTGATAAATATCACTTTCGGGTGAGTTTAAGTATTTAGCTGCTTTTTTATCGTTGGTTAGAATTCTTCCACCAAAACCTAAAATTCTACCAGACATTGAGTGAATTGGAAACAAAACACGTCCTTTAAATCGATCGAATTGCTTACCTCCTTCTTTAACAATTGTTAAACCTGTAGAAGCTAAGTATTTTATATCGTATCCTTTATCTAAAGCTGCATTGGTGAAATTATCCCACTCGTCTTTACAATAACCAAGTTCGAATTTTTTTATGGTTTCTTCTGTAAACCCACGTTCTTTAAAGTAACTGTAACCTATTGCTTTACCTTGTTGAGAATTTAGCATTAAATCATGAAAATAGTCTTTGGCAAATTTAGATACCAAAAACATACTTTCTCGTTCATTAATTTTCTCTTTTTCTTCGTTGGTTTGTTCGGTTTCTTCAATTTCTATATTGTACTTTTTTGCCAACCAACGTATGGCTTCTGGATACGAATAATGTTCGTGTTCCATTAAAAAAGAAATTGCATTTCCACCTTTTCCTGTAGAAAAATCTTTCCAGATTTGTTTTACTGGAGACACCATAAATGATGGTGATTTTTCATCCACAAAGGGACTTAATCCTTTAAAGTTACTTCCGGCTTTTTTTAGCTGAACAAACTCACCAATAACCTCTTCTACTCTTGCAGTTTCAAAAACACGGTCTATGGTTTGTTTGGTTATCATAAGATTACAAATGTAAAAAAAACCTCACAGATTTTATACACTGTGAGGTTTGTCTTTTAGGTATTATATTTTTCTAAGAAGCTGCCCTTAGCTTTTTAAGTGTTGTATTTGTCAATTTACTCTCTGCATATTCTAAATCTACTACAAACTCTTTTTCGTCAGAACTTGGTAAATCGAACATTGCATCTGTTAAAATAGCTTCACAAAGTGAACGTAACCCACGAGCTCCAAGCTTATATTCAACTGCTTTTCCAACAATATAAAGAAGTGCATCTTCTGTCATAGAAAAAGCAACATCATCCATTGCAAAAAGCTTTGTATATTGTTTTATTATTGAATTTTTAGGCTCTGTTAAAATTGCTCTTAATGTATTAGCATCTAACGGATTCATGTAACTTAACACAGGTAAACGACCAATAATTTCTGGTATTAACCCAAATGCTTTTAAATCTGAAGGAATGATGTATTGTAATAAATTATCATCATCTACTTTATCATCATCTAAAGAAGCGCTAAAACCTACAGCTTGCATATTTAAACGCTTGCTTATTATTCTATCAATTCCAGAAAATGCGCCTCCTGCAATAAATAAAATATCTTTAGTATCTACTTGAATAAATTTTTGGTCTGGATGTTTTCTTCCGCCTTTTGGCGCAACATTTACAACTGTACCTTCTAATAATTTTAATAAAGCTTGTTGAACTCCTTCTCCAGAAACATCTCTTGTTATTGAAGGATTATCTCCTTTACGAGCTATTTTATCTATTTCATCAATAAATACAATACCTCTTTGCGCTTTTATTACATCGTAATCTGCAGCTTGTAATAAACGGCTTAAAATGCTTTCTACATCTTCTCCAACATAACCTGCTTGTGTTAAAACGGTTGCATCTACAATTGAAAATGGCACGTTTAACATTTTAGCAATTGTTCTTGCTACTAAAGTTTTTCCTGTACCAGTTTCTCCAACTAAAACAATGTTAGATTTTTCTATTTCTACTTCGTTTTCTTCGTCTTTTACTTGTAACAATCTTTTGTAGTGATTGTAAACAGCAACTGACATCGATTTTTTGGTTTGATCTTGTCCAATGATATATTCATCTAAAAACGCCTTAATTTCTTTTGGCTTTTTTAACGTTAAATCTTTAGACAAACTCGTAGAGGTTGCTTCGGCTATTTCTTCTTCTACAATACCATGTGCTTGTTCAATACATTTATCGCAAATATGTGCATCTACACCTGCAATAAGTAAATCTGTTTCTGGTTTTTTACGACCACAAAACGAGCATTGTAAGTTTTCTTCTTTCGACATAATTTAGCTTTTAGCTTTTGGCTTGTTGCCGTTAGCTTTTATTTTCTTGTTAAAATTTCGTCTACCATTCCGTAAGCTTTAGCTTCGTCTGCTTTCATCCAGTAATCTCTATCAGAATCTTGGGCTACTTTTTCAAATGATTGACCAGAATGCTTAGAAATAATATTGTATAATTCGTTCTTTAATTTACCAATTTCTTTTACAGTAATTTCCATATCAGATGCTTGCCCTTGAGCGCCACCTAATGGTTGGTGAATCATAACTCTTGAGTGTGGTAAAGCTGATCTTTTACCTTCTGCTCCTGCACACATTAAAACTGCACCCATAGAAGCTGCCATTCCTGTACAAATTGTTGCTACATCTGGCTTTATAAATTGCATAGTATCATAAATACCTAAACCTGCATAAACACCTCCTCCTGGAGAATTAATGTATATTGAAATATCTTTATTAGCATCTACACTTTCTAAAAATAATAATTGCGCTTGAATAACATTTGCTACTTGGTCGTTAATTCCTGTACCAAGAAATATAATTCTATCCATCATTAAACGAGAAAAAACATCCATTTGAGTAATGTTCATTTGACGTTCTTCCATAATATATGGCGTTAAACTACTTGTTATTTTACCTAAGTATGTGCTGTTAATTCCGTGATGTTTTGTTGCGTATTTTTCGAACTCTTTTCCGTAATCCATTTTGAGTTTTATTTTAATGATTTGAATTGTAAATATAAGAACTATTTCTAACTCTTTTATTAACGTTTGTCGCTAAAAAAACCTGAACTAACGTCCAGGCTTTATTTTTACTATAAAAAGAAATTCTTATTTATAAACTTCTTTGATAAAGTCTTCGTAAGAAACTTCTTTTGTTTTAAAGTTCATGTTCTCCTTATAGAAAGCCAATAATTTTTGGCTAATTAATTGAGATTGTAACTTCTGGGCTTCTTCTTGGTTTTGTAAGATTCTACCAGCAATATCATCCAATTCTTTTTCTTCTGGATTCATATTACCAAATTGTGCCATTTGCGTACGGATAAATCCTTTTGCATAGTCTACCAATTCTGCATAATCTAATTTAATATCGTTATCCTTCATAATCTTTCCTTCGATTAATTGGTAACGTAAACCTTTTTCAGACTTTTCGTATTCGGCTGTTGCTTCTTCTGATGTTAATTCTTTTTCACCAGCTGTTGCTAACCATTTCTGTAAGAATTCTGCAGGTAAATCAAACTTTGTATTTTCTACTAAGTTTTCTGTCACAGCATTTAATAACTGCTGATCTCCTTGTTGTTGAAACTGCTTTTCTGCGTCTTCTTTAATTTTTTCTCTTAATTCTGAAACAGTATTTACACTTCCGTCAGCAAATAATTTATCAAACAATTCTTTATCTAAATCTGCTGGTTCAGTTTTTGTAATATCTTCTACAGTTAAAGTAACTTTGATATCTAAATCGTGAATTTCTTCATGAGAAATACCTAAGATGTGCTGTAATTTATGATCGTCTTCAAATAGTTTTTTAGTATCTAATTCGATAACATCACCAACTTTAGCACCTATTACTTTCTTTTCGTTTTTCTTTCCTTTTAAATCGTTTACTAAGAATGTAGATTTTTTCTCTATTCCTTTTTCTTCGTTTACAAAAGTACCTGTTACATTAGAGTGCTCTGTAGCTTCCTCTAAAGAAGACATTTTACCGTAACGAGATTGAATATTTTCTACTTCTTTATCAATTAATTCATCTGTAGCAACAATATTATATTGTGTTACTTTGTTTTTAGGTTTTAAGTTTACATCAAATTCTGGTGCTAAACCTAATTCGAATTCAAAAGAAAACTCATCGGCATCCCAGTTAAAATCTTCTTTTACTCTTGGTAACGGATTTCCTAAGATATCTAATTTCTCTTCTACTAAAAACTTGTTTAAAGATTCTTGTAAAAGCTTATTTACTTCATCAATCATTACAGATTTACCGTATTGTTTCTTAACCATTCCCATTGGTACATGACCTTTTCTAAAACCAGGAATATTGGCTGTTTTACGGTAATTTGATAATACTTTTGCTACAGCGTCATTATAATCTTCTGCTACAATATTTACTTTTACAACTGCGTTTAACGCATCTACATTTTCTTTTGTGATATTCATCTTAAAATATGTTTCTTTAAAATCGGGTGCAAAATTACGTTTTTATTTATTTAGAAACAAGACAATTAGACACAAGAATAAAGACTTTTTAGTTTCGTTTTTAAGTCTTGAAGCTTGATTTTAAACATCTTGAATCTCTTTTTTACTTTTCTTCTTTCAATAATGAAAATAGAAATGATCTAAAAATGGACAACAACACACTAAATAAAAGTGCTGTTAAAAATCCGCTTACGGCAAAACCTGTTATTAAATTACCTACCAATAAAATTATACAAGCATTTATTACAAAGAGGAATAAACCTAATGTTAGTATGGTAACCGGCAGAGTAAACAATACCAATAATGGACGCACAAACATGTTTAATAACGATATTGTAACCGCTACCAAAATTGCTGTTCCATAATTTGCTACGGTAATTCCTGGTAAAATTTGTGATAATACAACTACCGCAACGGCAGTTAATAAGAGTTTTAAAAATATTTTCATACTTATTTTAAAGCGATAATTATACCAAAGTTAAAAAACTGCAGTTTTGGCAGTTTTGATAATTTTTTTGTAGGTTTGAATGCTACTGAATCCAAAACCTATGAAAAAAAGAATCAAATTAATTATCACATTATTTTTTTTATCAATCATCTTAACAAACTGCAAGTCTTCCACAAAACTCTACAAAAATGGAGATAAAAATAAAATTAAAGCATCTGTTCTAAATGACTCAACCTATATAGCTGTTAAAGATTTTTTAGCAAAAAAAGCTACCCAAAAAATTAAGGACACTATTATTATTGAATATTCATATAACAACGAGAATTGCTGGAACCTTTTAGATGAAAAAAGGCCAGAATACATTAAATCGTTTATCCTTAAACACAATCTAAATACACAATTACTCTCTTCGACAAGACCAACCATTTCCTACTTTAGCTACAAGGAACCTGGGGAAAATTTTAATAAAATTAAAAAATGGGATAAAACGATTAAATTAGATTCAACAAAAACACTACTTAATCTTTTATTTAAAGAACGTGCAATTTGCGGTACTTCTGCAATGATTTTACCTGATCAAAAAGTTATTACAATATTATCGGATTCTCATCATGAAATATTAAATTTAAATAAAACTGAAGTTAGCAAAATACTAATTCAAAAAAAATAAATATTCTTTATACTCTTAAATAAGTAATGACAACAATTCCTTTTAAAGATAAATTAAAATTTGCACTAGTATCTTTAAAAAAGAATGCTCCTATTTTACTTCTTTGTTTACCATTTATTATTGTTGGCTCTACTGTTATATATTTTGCAGCTAAAACAAATCTTTCGGCTTATATATTTATTTTTGGAATTCTATTTATAGGAATTCCTCTCTTTATTATCTTTTATACAATGCCGTCTAGCTTACTATATTATTATGAGCAAGAAATGGCTAAAAAATATGGTTATTATTCAAAAGCAACAGTTACACATAAAGAAATAGAAGATACTTCTTACACCCAAAAAGCAGGAAGTAAAATAAACAAGATTGAAGAATTTAACTACTTAGTTTCTTATACTTTCAATTACAGAAACAAAACATACAACAATAGTTTTTATGTTGATGAAAAAACCGTTTTTAACAAGATTGAATTAGGGGATTCTATTTCAATAAAGTTCTTAAGAACAGATCCTAAAAAAGCAACTGTTATTACAAGAAGTTTACCTAAAAAAGATGCAGAAAAATGATTAAATTCTTAAAAACAAGCGCCATCATTATACTTGTTATTTTACTAATTGCAACCTTAGTTTTAATTTCATTTAAATCAATGATTTCAATTATTGCAGCTTCTACAGGTGTGTTATTCATGTATTATTTAATAGTATTATTTAATAGTATTATTTTTAATTTTTCTATTAAATAAAAAGGCTGAGAATAAAGTTTTACTAGTTATTGTTTGGATACTTTTTTTAACACCTATAATTTGGGGATTAATACATCCAGAAAGTTTATTTGAACTTACAATGCCTAAACTAAATTTAGACATGAAGTAAGCTTTCTTACTTTAAAAAAGCAGCAACTTCATTATAAAAATCTGTAGGATTTTCTGCATGCAACCAATGACCTGAGTTGGCAATCGATACAATTTTAGAGTTTGGAAAATGAGCTTCAATAATTGGTTCTTCATTTACAGAAATATAACCAGAATTTTCACCTTTTAAAAACAACGTTTCGCCTTCGAAAGTTGTAAATGAAGGTAAGGCTACTCCAACTTCGTTATTGTTTTCGGTAAGCGATTCTAAGTTAAAACGGAAGGCTAATTGCCCTTTTTCTTTCCAAAACAAACTTTTACTTAAAAAACCACGAACTCCAATTTCTGGAATTAATTTAGCCAACTGTGCATCAACTAATTTTCTAGAATTATGAACAGAAAAATCAACAGAATTTAACGCATCTAAAATATCGTGATGATGCGGCGGATACATTTTTGGAGAAATATCTGCAACCATTAATTTATTTACTAATTCAGGATATTCAACCGCAAACAACATTACTGTTTTTCCGCCCATAGAATGCCCAAGTAAATTGACATTTTCTAATTGATAATGCTCAATATAATTATGTAAATCTTCAACTAACAACTCGTAATCAAAAGCATCTGAATGAAAACTTCGACCATGGTTTCTTTGGTCTATTAAATGAACTTCAAAACCGTCTTCTGCAAATTTATTCGCGTGCGTTTTCCAATTATCGCCCATTCCAAAATAACCGTGTAAAATTAACAACGGTTTTCCTTCGCCTATAATACGTGAATGAAGAATTTCCATTTATTTTAATCTGTGTAAATACATATTAACAACGTTTTCCAACCCTAAATACAAGCTTTCTGCAATTAAAGCGTGTCCTATTGAAACTTCTGCTAAATTTGGAATATTTTGTTTGAAAAATTTAATGTTTTCTAAGCTTAAATCGTGGCCAGCATTTATACCCAAACCTAAATCGTGTGCTAAAACAGCAGCTTTGGTATATGGTTTTACTGCATCTTTATTGCCTAAATCGAATTGTGTAGCAAATTCTTCTGTGTACAATTCAATTCTATCTGCACCAGTTTTTGCTGCCGCTTCAATCAATTTTAAATCGGTATCAATAAAAATTGAAGTTCTAATTCCGTTGTTTTTAAACTCTGCAATAACTTCTTGTAAATAGGATTGATGCTTAACTGTATCCCAACCTGCATTAGAGGTAATTTGACCAATAGTATCGGGAACCAAAGTAACTTGTGTTGGTTTTACAGCCAAAACTAACTCCATAAATTTATCAATCGGATTTCCTTCAATATTATATTCCGTAGAAACAATTGGCTTTAAATCGTAAGCATCTTGATATCTAATATGTCTTTCATCTGGTCTTGGGTGAATTGTGATTCCCTGAGCACCAAATTCTTGAATATCTTTTGCAACCTTAATTAAATTAGGCACATCTCCACCACGAGAATTACGTAATGTTGCTATTTTATTAATATTTACACTTAACTTTGTCATCTTATATTTTAAAATACAAAAGTAACGCATTCAAACATTTTAAACTATATTCGTAGCAATGAATATTACCGATTACATATCACAATACATTAATCCTCTTACACTGCAAAGTACTGTAAAAAGTGCTCAAAGGCTTTGTAAAGACGTTCCTATCTCTCACTTTCCTGTAGTTGAAAACGGTAAATTACTTGGTTCTTTTCCTGAAAGAGATTTAAGAACTATTGAAAATAAGAATAGAGAATTAAAAGAGTATTCATATTTGTTAGATCATTTTTTTACGGATGAAAAAACAACACTTTTAGACTTAATTACCCTTTTTGCTGATAATGATTGTAATATTATTCCGGTTTTAAACGAAGCAAAAAACTATATTGGTTATTATGAATTAAGTGATATTTTAGATGCTTTTGCAGATAGCCCTTTTCTACACAATGAAAGCGAAACTATAATTGTAGAAAAAAATGTTGACGATTACTCTATGAGTGAAATTTCTCAGATTGTAGAATCTAACAAAGCCAAATTATTAGGCATGTATATTTCATCACAATCCATAAACACAGTAAAAGTTACACTTAAAATAATTTCAGAAGAATTGAATGAAATAGTTCAAACTTTTAGGAGATACGATTATACAGTTGTAACAGTTCATCAAGATGATTCTTACTTGGAAGATTTAAAAAACAGGTCAGATTACCTTAAGAAATACTTAGAAATGTAGGCTTTAAAAGTCATTTAATCAAAAAATATTTTTGTGAAAAAAGTAGCTATTTACGGACAATCTTACACTATTACTTCTGAAAAAGAAGTTCAGATATTATTATCTGTACTTTCCGAAAACAACATTGTTGCTTTTTTTGAAAAAGACTTTTACGAATTACTAAAAGACAATAATTCAATACAAGAAAAGTATCCAACTTTTGCTTCATTCTACGACTTAAGTAATTCTTTTGATGCAATGATTACTATTGGTGGAGACGGAACCATTTTAAGAGCAGTAACTTATATTAGAGATTTAAACATACCTATTATTGGTATAAATGCTGGAAGATTAGGTTTTTTAGCAACCATAAAAAAAGATGCTATAGAAGAAAGTTTAGCCTGTGTTTTACGAGGAGAATACACTATACAAGAAAGAACTTTACTGCAAATAAAAACAAGCCCTGAAACAAAAGAGTTTTCAGAAATTAATTTTGCCTTAAATGAAGTTACAATAGCACGTAAAAACACAACTTCTATGATTGGCGCAAAAACCTATCTTAACAATGAATATCTTACAAATTATTGGGCAGATGGTTTAATAATATCAACACCAACGGGCTCTACAGGATATTCTTTAAGTTGTAACGGACCTGTAATATTACCAGATTCTAAAAGTTTAGTTGTAACACCAATTGCTCCGCATAATTTAAACGCACGACCAATGGTTATACCTGACAAAACAACAATTCAGTTAGAAATAAGTGCACGAGAAAAAGATTTTTTAATCTCTTTAGATTCAAGAATAGCAACGGTACCACAACAAACCAAGGTTTTTATAGAAAAGGCACCTTTTACTATAAAAAGCATACTTCCAAAGAACCAGTCTTACCTAAGAACACTTCGTAGTAAGTTATTATGGGGAGAAGACACACGTAATGAAACAAATGTTTAGTTACACTTTACAATAAAAAAGCAAAAAAGGAGTTAATCAAAAAAGACTATTTATTAACTTTCTAAAGCGAATTCAATTCCCTATATTTGCACGCATTTTTAATGATGAAGAAACATATTTTAAGCTTACTATTTACTTGTATTACAAGCATTTCATTTTCACAAATCCATGAGATTGGTTTTTTTGTAGGTGGATCTAATTATGTTGGAGACATTGGTAGCACAAGTTACATAAGTCCAAACAGCATAGCTGGAGGATTAATTTACAAATACAATTATAACCCAAGAATGGCTTTTAGAGGAACATATAGTTATTTACCTACAAAAGGTGATGATGCAAATGCCTCAAATCCATACAGAGAACAACGTGGTATTAGTTTTACAAACACAATACATGAGTTGGCAATAGGTTTAGAATATAATTTTTTTGAGTATAACATTTCTGAACACAAAACTTCTTTTACTCCATATATTTTAGTAGAAGCAGCAGCATTCAGCTATAAAAAACCTGAAAGAATTGACCTTAATGGAAATATAATTTTAAGAAATTCTATTTCTTATGCTTTACCTTTTGGTTTAGGTATAAAAGGATTACTATCTGGAAACTTAGCTTACGCAGTAGAAACAAAATTTAGATATGCGTTAGTTGATGATATTGACTATACTGGACCGTATTATGCACCAAACAATGCAGCTATTAATTTAGATTTTGGCGGTACAGATAATGATTGGTATATGTTTACGGGAATTTCAATAGTTTACACCTTTGGAAGACCTGCTTGTTACACAGACGCACGATAATATTTTATGGACAAAAAACTACAAACTATTAACCTTAATAAAGTTCCAAACCACATTGCCGTAATTATGGACGGTAATGGTCGTTGGGCAAAAAAACAAGGTATGAATAGAGTTTTTGGACACAGAAATGCAATGACTGCAATTAGAGATTCTGTTGATGGAGCTTCAGAAATTGGCACTAAATTTATTACAATGTATGCCTTTTCTACCGAAAATTGGAACAGACCAAAGTTTGAGGTTGATGCATTAATGCATCTTTTAGTTACTACACTTAATAAGGAGTTACCAGAATTTCAACGTAAAAATGTAAAAGTAAACGCAATAGGTAACATTTCTTCATTACCAAGTAAGGCGCAAAAAACTTTACAAAAAGTAATAGATCAAACTAAAGACAATACTAAAATCACCCTATCCTTTGCTTTAAGTTATGGATCTAGGGAAGAAATTGTTAACGCAATCAAAAACATATCTAAAAAAGTTGTTAATACTCAACTAGATATTGAAAATATAGACGAAAAAATTATTAATAATCATTTATATACATTTAATTTGCCCGACGTTGATTTAATGATTAGAACGAGCGGCGAACAAAGAATTAGTAATTTTTTATTATGGCAAATGGCTTATGCAGAATTGTATTTTACAGAAATGCTTTGGCCAGATTTTAGAAAAGAAAACTTCTTTGATGCAATAATTGAATATCAGAACAGAGAACGAAGATTTGGAAAAACAAGTGAACAAATTACACCGAATGAATAAATATTCATTAGTACTAGTATTTTTTGTAATTGCATTTAGCAGTTTAACAATTAAAGCTCAAGACAATGCTAACGACAGCATTCCTAAAAACAATAATTTTTCTTTTGAAAAAGGAAAAGAATACATTTTAGGCGGTATAAGTGTTACTGGTCTAAAGAAATTTAGCGAAGGAACCATTAAAGTTTATACAGGTTTAAAAGATGGCCAAGCCATTAAATTACCTGGAGATAAACTTACTTCAGCTATAAAAAAATTATACGACAGTAAACAATTTAGTGAAGTAGATGTTTATTTATCTAAGTTAGATGGAGAAACTGTATATCTTCAATTTGATGTTACTGAATTACCACAACTTAACAAAGTTACATTTACTGGTTTAAGTAAATCTAAAAGGAAAGAATTAGAAAAAGAGACTGAGCTTAAAAAAGGAGCTATGATTACCGATAACTTATTGGTAACTTCAAAGAACTACATAAAGAAAAAATATACTGACAAAGGTTTCTTAAAGACAAAAGTATCTTTAAACACTGAAAAAGACACATCAGATATTAATACTTTAAACATGAATATTCATGTTGATAAGGGAAGTAAAATTAAGATCAAAAGCATCAACTTTAAAGGAAACGAAGCGCTAACAAACAAAAAACTTAGAGGTGCAATGAAAAACACAAAACGTAAAGTTTTTGGACGTTTTTGGAAAGGATCAAAATATATACAAGAAGACTATAAAGCCGATCTAGAAAATATTCTAGAAAAATATAGCGAAAGAGGATATAGAGATGCTCGTATTTTAAGCGATAATCTTACATGGAATGACGATAACACTATAAATCTTGATATAGAACTAGAGGAAGGTCGTCAATATCGATTTGGTGAAATACTTTTTGTTGGAAATAAATCTTATACAGACGAGCAACTACAAAGATTTTTACGAATTGATAAAGGAGACATTTATAATGGTAAAGTTTTAAAAGAACGCATTTCTGGAGACGGAACGCCAGACTCACAAGATTTACAATCTTTTTATCATAATAATGGATACTTATTTTCTTCTGTAAACGCAGTAGAAACAAAAGTAGAAAACGATTCTATTACTGTAGAAATTAGAATTAGAGAAGACGAACAAGCAACTATTAAAAAGGTAACTGTAATAGGTAACGATAAAACTAATGACCACGTAATATATAGAGAATTACGTGTTAAGCCAGGAGATTTATTTAGTAGACAAAACATTATTCGTTCTATTAGAGAAATTGGTCAATTAGGTTTCTTTGACACAAACGTAACTCCAGACGTTAAACCAAATTACCAAGATAAAACTGCAGATGTAGATTTTACTGTAGTAGAAAAAGGTGGTAGCCAAATAGAATTACAAGGTGGTTATGGAGGTGGTTCTTTTATTGGAACACTAGGTTTATCTTTCAATAATTTTTCAATTAGAAACTTATTCAATAAAGAAGCATACAAACCATTACCAATGGGAGATGGTCAAAGTTTATCATTACGTTTACAAGCTAGTAGAACTTATAGCACATATAGTTTTTCTTTTACAGAACCTTGGTTAGGAGGAAAAACACCACAATCTTTAACTGCATCAATATATTATTCTGAACAATTTAGATTTGATCAATTTACAGGAGATGTAAATGAAGATGAAAGTTTAAGCATTATCGGAGCTACATTAGGTTTGGGTAAACGTTTACAATGGCCAGATGATTACTTTCAACTATCTCAAAGTATAACCTATCAAAGAATTAAATTGAATAATTATGCATATAGAGTAGGTTCTTCAAATAACATATTAGATAACGGTACCTTAAATAACTTAGCTTATAACTTAGTTTTAGCAAGAAACTCTGCTGGTCCAAGTTTAATCTTTCCAACTTACGGATCTCAGTTTACTGTTAGTGGTAAAGCAACATTTCCTTATTCATTAGTTAATGGAAAAGATTATGACGAACCAGATAACCTTACACCTTCGGCAAGATCAGAATGGTTAGCAGATCAATATAAATGGTTAGAATACTACAAAATATCTGCTAAAGGTAAATGGTATACACAATTAGCTAAGAAATTAGTCTTAATGTCAAATTTTGAATTAGGGTACTTAGGTACTTACAACAACAAATTAGGTTTAACACCTGTAGAACGCTACTTTGTTGGTGGTGATGGTATTGCCCAAGGTCAATTAGATGGTCGTGAAACAATTGGAATTAGAGGTTATGAAAACAATCTATTATCTTCTGTAGATGGTGGTTCTATTTATAATAAATTTCAATTAGAAGTACGTTATTCTATAACAGACAAACCATCTGCATCTATTTATACATTAGGTTTTTTAGAAGCTGGAAACTCTTATGACAATTTTAGTACCTTTAACCCGTTTGAATTAAAACGTTCTGCTGGAGTTGGTGTTCGTATATTTATGCCAGCATTTGGTTTATTGGGTATTGATTTTGCCCATGGTTTCGATCCGTTACCTGGAGATCAATCTATAAACCCAACAAAATCGGGTTGGCAAACACATTTTATAATCGGAAGACAGTTCTAATAAAAACGTACATTTGTAAACGTGTATTTTTTTTGGCACGGTTTTTTCTAAACACATACTATAAAGATGAAAAAATACATTTTATCAATCGTTCTTTTACTTACTGTAACTTTTGTTTCAGCACAGAAATATCAACGCATAGCTTATATAGACATGGAATACATTCTAGAAAATGTTCCCGCCTATACAGAAGCTCAAAACTCTTTAAATGCTAAAGTTGAAAAATGGAGAAATCGTTTGGACAAAGATGCTCGTAGTATTGAAGTTTTAAAAACCGATTTATCTAACGAAAAAGCAATTTTAACTAAAGATTTAATTGAAGAACGCGAAGAAGATATAACTGTACAACAACAAGAGTTAAGAAGATTAGAGTCTTTGTATTTTGGACCTAACGGAGATATGTATCAATTAAGAAAGCAATTAATACAACCTGTACAAGATCAAGTATACAATGCAGTACAAAATATTGCTTCTCGAAAAAAGTATGATTTTGTTTTTGATAAATCTGGTGATTTAGTTATGCTTTTTTCAAACAAAAAACACGATATTAGCGACCTTGTTTTAAAAGCAATTAATATTGATATTAAAAAACAAACTAAAAAAGAACAAATAGAAGCTAAAAAGAATGCTGTTGTAAACAAAGAATTAACAGAAGAACAACAAAAACGTCTAAATGCAAAACAAACATTAAAAGACAAAAAAGAACAAGAAAGAGAAGCTAAAAGACAAGAAATAGAAGCTAAGAGACAAGCTAGAATTAAGGAAAGAGACGAAAAAAGAAAACTTTTATTAGAAAAAAAAGAAGCCTTAAGGAAAGCTAGAGAAGAAGCAAAAAAGAAAAAAGAAGCCGAAAAAGAAGACGGCGAAAAATAACAAAAAAGAAGAATAATAAATTTACAATTAAAACAACAAAAATGAAACAATTTAAAACTCTATTATTAGTTGCAATTTTTACAATTGGATTAGGTGGTGTAGCAAACGCACAAAAAACTGCACATATTAATACAGACTTATTAATATCTCAAATGCCAGAAACAAAATCTTTACAGGCTGAATTAGCTAAGTTATCTAAAACTTATAAAGATGATATTGAAGCAATGGCTAAAAAGTTAGAAGCTAAAATTAAAAAATACGAAGCTGAAGGTAAAACTCAAACATTAGAAGTTAACCAACAGAGAGCACAAGAAGTTCAACAAGAAAGAGCGAGAATCTATCAAGCTGAACAATCTGCAACTCAAGAAATGCAAACAAAATACCAAGATAAGCTAAACCCTATCTTAGAAAAAGCTCAAAAAGCTATACAAGATGTTGCCGCAGACAAAGGAATAGTTTATGTTTTAGACGCTTCTAATGGTAAAGGATTAATAGTATACAAAACTGGTGATGATATTCTTGCAGCAGTAAAAGCTAAATTAGGTTTCTAAAAAACCTGGAAAAATAATAATAAAAAATCCTGCTTAAACAAGCAGGATTTTTATTTTTGTATAAATGACAAAATCTAATCCACAACAACCAATTGGTATTTTTGACTCTGGTATTGGAGGCACTTCAATTTGGAAAGAAATAAATAATCTCTTACCAAATGAAGAGACCATTTACTTATCTGACAGTAAAAATGCTCCTTACGGACAAAAATCAAAGGATGCAATTATAGAGTTATCTATTAAAAACACTGAGTTTTTATTAAATAAAAATTGTAAAACCATTGTAGTTGCCTGTAATACAGCAACAACAAATGCAATTAAATATCTTAGAAAAAATTACGACATTCCTTTTATTGGTATTGAACCAGCCATAAAACCTGCATCTTTAAAAACAAAGACTAACTGTATAGGTATTTTAGCTACTAAAGGGACATTAAACAGTGAGTTGTTCGAAAAGACTTCCAGCAATATAGATGCTACTATAAAAATAATTGAACAAGTTGGGGAAGGTTTAGTAGAGTTGATTGAAGATGGTAATATCGATTCTGTAAAAATGACTACTTTATTAAAAAGTTACCTTCAACCAATGATGTTACAAAAGATGGATTGTTTAGTCTTAGGCTGTACACATTATCCATACTTAATATCTCAAATAAAAAATATAGTAGGCAAAAACGTAAATATTATAGATTCTGGAGAAGCAGTTGCAAAACAGACAAAAGCTATTTTAGAAAAACATAAGCTAATAAATTTAAATCGTAGAATGAAAACTCATACTTTTTACATCAACAAAAATAGTGATGTATTAAGAACAATTTTACGAAAATCTAAATCTGTAAGAATAGAAGAGTTAACTTTTTAAAAGCTACCGTTTATATTAGGACAAGCTGAAGCTCTTGGTCTTCTACACAGTACATTTACACCAACAGTTAATTGATGGAAACCTGCATTTTCAAAAACTACGCTTCCAGATTGTTTAGAATACGTATAAGAAAACATCCACTGCCCAACATTAGCACCTAAAATAGGTGTAATTTGCTGTACCTCTTGTACTGGATTACCATCGAAACTTCTACGGTAAGAAAGAGCTGCCCAAAGTTGTGCTTTATCTAGTTTTTTATAAACTTTCATGTTTACATCTAAATAATTTTCACTTGTACCTTCTTTAAACTGAAGCATTACTGAAGGCTCATATTGAAACTTTTCTTCATTCCCGAAGAAATAACCTGCACCAAAAATATAGTTACGTAAATTTAAAGGCTCATAACGATCGTTTAGATTTCCTTTTGCTGATAAAAATAAGTTTTTAACTGTAAAATAAGATGATAAACCACCATAATGATAAGCAACACCAAAATCTCCATTAAAATAAAAATCACTTTCAATTAATTGTGCAACCGTTGGATCTCCTGTAAATGTTGTTTGATCCACAGTATTTTGAACCGCTCCTAAAGACAATCCAAAGGAAAGCTGATTGAATTCACCTCCTCTAAATAAATCTAAATGATACGCAAAAGTACCCTGAATTCCTTTTTGTGAGTGATAACCATTTTTATCATTAAAAAGAACAACACCTGCAGATGCATTAGTATCTTCACCTAATTTACTATGAAAACTTAAAGTCTGTAGTTCATTATCTTCCCAATATCTTCCTGCAGTCAATCTAACTTTACCACAAGTTCCAATTCCAGCTGCTGCTGGATGCAATAAATAAACATTATCTGACAAATAATCAGAGAATATTGGTAAGGTTTCTTGAGCAGAAACTTGTTTTACAGAAGAAATGAATAGTATTAGAATTGAAACCCTTAATAAAAATTTCATAGTAGCTTTATAGTAATTTTAGATATCAAATATATTATAAATATTTTAGTATAGTACAATTTGTTTAAAATAACTAAACTTTTTAACACTCTTAACTATTATACTAAAAGGGGTTTATAAACAAACCCCTTGATTTTTTTATCTTATATTACTGTGCATTATCCATAATGTTTTGGACTACTTCTGGATTTAGTAGTGTACTAATATCTCCTAAATTACTAGTTTCTTTTTCTGCTATTTTACGTAAAATTCGGCGCATTATTTTTCCACTTCGTGTTTTTGGCAAACCATCAGTAAACTGAATTTTATCTAACTTGGCTATTGGACCAATTCTATCGGAAATTAATTGATTTATTTCTTTACGTAAATTATCATGGTTTCTAGATTCCCCTGTATCTTTCAATGTTACATATCCGTACAAGGCACTACCTTTTATATCATGAGGAAAACCAACAATTGCAGATTCTGCTACGGCAGGGTGCTCATTTATAGCGTCTTCAATTGGAGCAGTTCCTAAATTATGTCCAGAAACAATAATTACATCATCTACTCTACCGGTAATTCTATAATAACCCACTTCGTCTCTTAAAGCTCCATCACCTGTAAAATACATATTATCAAAAGCAGAGAAATAAGTTTCTTTATAACGCTGATGGTTTCCCCAAATAGTTCTAGCAATACTAGGCCAAGGGAATTTTATACAAAGCCTTCCTTCTACTTGATTTCCTTTTAATTCTTCATTGTTTTCTCCCATTAAAACTGGCTGAATTCCAATAAATGGTAAAGTGGCATAAGTTGGTTTTGTTGGTGTTACGTATGGTATTGGTGTAATCATCATTCCACCAGTTTCTGTTTGCCACCAAGTATCTATTATAGGACTTTTTTTCTTTCCAATTGTATCATTATACCAATGCCAAGCTTCTTCATTTATAGGTTCACCTACAGATCCTAGTACTTTTAAAGAAGTTAAATCGTATTTATCTACCAATTCTGTTCCGTGTTTAGCTAAAGCTCTAATAGCTGTTGGTGCTGTGTAAAACTGATTTACTTTATGTTTTTCTACTATTTCCCAAAAACGTCCAAAATCGGGATAACTTGGTACGCCTTCAAACATAACTGTGGTTGCTCCATTTGCTAAAGGCCCATAAACAATATAAGAATGCCCCGTAATCCAACCAATATCTGCAGTACACCAATACACATCGTTCTCTCTATATTGAAAAGCATTTTTAAACGTATAAGCAGTATATACCATGTAACCAGCAGTTGTATGCACCATTCCTTTTGGTTTTCCTGTTGAACCCGAAGTATATAAAATAAACAAAGGATCTTCTGCCTCCATGATTTCTGCTTCGCAAACTGTTGATACATTATCTAATAAAGGCTGTAACCATTTATCACGACCTTCTTGCATGTTAATATCTGAGCTGATTCTTTTCGCAACCAAAACAGTTTTTACTCCTGGACAACTTTCCAATGCTTCATCTACAATTCCTTTTAAATCAATTGTTTTTGCGCCACGATAAGAACCGTCAGAAGTAATTACAATTTTACAATCAGAATCGTTAATTCTTGTTGCTAGCGCTGTAGCAGAAAAACCTGCAAAAACTACTGAATGTATTGCACCAATTCTTGCACAAGCCAATGTAGAAATTGCTAATTCAGGAATCATAGGAACATATATACATACTCGATCTCCTTTTTTAACGCCTTGCGCTTTTAAAACATTTGCAAATTGATTAACTCTTTGATGTAATTGATTATAACTAATATGTTCAGCAGGATCTTTTGGGTCATTTGGT
Organism: Tenacibaculum aquimarinum; assembly: GCF_022478115.1. Taxonomy (GTDB): domain Bacteria; phylum Bacteroidota; class Bacteroidia; order Flavobacteriales; family Flavobacteriaceae; genus Polaribacter; species Polaribacter aquimarinum_A. The sequence goes on from NZ_JAKGSC010000001.1 coordinate 260,243, forward strand.
TCAAATAAAATTGCCGTTTTATCTCCCTTTGTCGTTAAATGCCTATCGATACAATTCTCAGTTATATTTAATTGAGCTCCTTCAAACCATTTTACTTCTGGCTTTTCAAAGTTCCATTCTAAAACTCTATCCCATTTTTTTCTCCAAACAAAATGTTCTTCTGCTATTTCTTCCCAAAAATTTTCTGGTTCTCTAATAGATTTTCTGTAAACTTTATAATATTCTTCTAAATGTTTTATGTGGTAATTACTCATAATATATATTTTTAAAATTTTATTTTTTAGGAAATTATTTACTAGGCTTTTTTATAATTAAACAAGCCAAACCAATTGGGATTAAGTACTTTTAATTTGATTAATGCCCAAATAATAACCACAAAGCAAATACCCATAACTATAGATAGTATAGGACTTACATTGGTTTTATTTTCAAACTTAAACCTTAAAAAGAGCGTACTAATAATGTAGATACTAATTATTATATCTGACGCTAATGGATTGATACGAAATTTCATTTATTTAAACTTTAATTAAACTTAGTTTGTTTGCACACAAAACCAATTTTAAAAAAACTTAAAAAACTATTTCTAAGTTACTAGTTCCAGTATTTCTGCAACTATCTTTTTCACTGAAAAAGGTTTTGTTAAATACTTATCTGCTCCAAGTTTTAAACCTTTTTCAATATCTGAAGCTTTATTTTTTGCTGTTAAAAAAACCACTTTTGTATCTTTTAAACTAGCCGTATTTTTTATGTGTGTTAATGTTTGATAACCGTCTACATTTGGCATCATAATATCTAGTAAAACAACGTTAGGAATATGCTGTTTTAATATCTCTAAAGCTTCACTTCCGTCTCTTGCAATAAACACTTCAAAATCTTGTTTTTTGAAGGTATATTCTAACGACATAACGATATTGGGTTCGTCGTCAACAATTAAAATCTTCTTCTTCATACTTTACGACTACAATTTACTTAAAAGGTATGGTAAAAACAAGTGTTGCTCCATTTTTTACATCTTTTTTTGCCCAAATTTTTCCATTGTGCTTTTCTATTATTTGTTTGGTTATTGCCAAACCTAATCCACTACCTTGTGGTTTTCTTGTGTTTTGATCTTTAGATTGATAAAATTTATCAAAAATAAAATCATGATCTTCTTCCGGAATTCCTTTACCATTGTCGGTTACAGAAACTTCTATTAATTCATTTCCTAATTTATAATCTACTGTTATCTTTCCTGTTTTTGAAGCACAAAACTTTATAGCATTAGACAGTAAATTGGTTAATACTTGAAGAATTCTATCTTCATCATAATTAAGGTTAAAACTATGTGTGTTTATATTTATTATTTGAACTTCTTTTTTTACTGCAATTTGAGAAATACTACTAATGGCTTTTGTTATGGTTTTTTTAATATCTTGATACTGAATATCTAAATGCAAACGACCTGTTTCTAACTTTTCAAAATCTAAAATGTTATGAATTAATCGTCCTAAGCGATCAGAATCTTGCAATATATTTTTTAAGAACTGTGCCTTTATTTCTTTTGGCATTTCGTCATCTTCATCCATTAAAAGTTCGGTTGCTGCACGAATACCTGTAATTGGTGTTTTTAACTCATGAGCAACAGTGTCTAAAAACTCATCTTTTTGTCTGTCTTTAGAAATTAACTCTTCATTAGCATCTTTAAGCTTAGAAGAAAGTTGAGTTAATTCATTGGACTTCTCTAACAACACTTTATTACTAACAATGTTTTCTTTAGATTCTTCTAAAATCTTTAATACTTCAACCAAACTAATTTGGTCTTCTTTTACAACACTTGCTATTAGTATTTTAGCAGATGCAGAACCTATACTACCTGTTAAAAGTTTTTCGGAAAAATTAATTAACCTTGCATCAGCCAGTTGTGTATCTTTTGGTAAATCATATTTTGTGAAGAAAATATTTAACGCTCTAGTAGCTCTTTTTTCACCTAAAAAACGAACCAAAACACTTTTAATATCAGCAACATAAGCTTCTCCTTTCCAAACCAAAGCACTGTCTTGAAGTGTTGTAAAGTTTTTTGTGTCTACAAACATTTCTGCATAATTACGTTCTCTATAATTTCCTTTTACCACTAAAGAAAACACCAAGTAACACATAACATTAAAGGTAATACTCCAAAAAAAGGCGTGTGCAGGCGGACTCAGAAAATCTACCCCAAATAAGGCATAAGGTTTTAATGCAGAAATACTTAAAAGACCATATTGTGTAAAATTATCTGTTCCTGTATATGCTTGTAAAGTAAAAGGTAAAACTAATGTGTATAAAGCAATAAAAAAACCGACAAGAATACCGATAATTGCTGCTTTTGAAGAACCTCGATTCCAATACAAACCAACAAAAAAAGAAGGCGCTAATTGAGATATAATAACAAATGAAATTAAACCAATTGAATATAATGAAAGTTCTTTTGAAAATATTACATAAAAGAAATATGCAGTAATTATAATTGTAAAAATAGATATACGTCTAATATTCTTAATGTATTTAGAATTACGTTCAGGTTGGTTTTTAATGAATTTATCCAAGAAACCATAAGGAATAATTAAGTTGTTACTCACCATAGTTGATAATGCTAATGTAGAAACAATAACCATGGAAATTACTGCTGAAAAACCACCTAAAAAGACAAGTGTTGCTAAAAAAGAATTTCCATTTTCAAGCGGAAGAAGCAAAGAAAAATATTCTGCATTTTTTGTATTACCAAAAGTCAGTTTTCCTGCCCAAGCTATAAACACTACAAAAAGATTGAATAATAATAAATACAATGGAAATAACCAGATTGCCTTTTTTAAATGTTTTTCTCTATTATTTTCTAAAACTGAAACTTGAAATTGTCTTGGTAATAAAAAAATAGCCATAAAGGATAGAGAAATTAAGAACAACCAATTAAAGCCATCTTCTACACCACTTATTGTTGTCAACTCTTTAAAATTTGGCGCAACAGACATTTGATTGTAAATATCTGAAGTTCCATCAAATAAATAAAAGGTTACATAAACTCCAATAATTAAAAAGAAAACTAGTTTTAAAATAGATTCAAATGCTACAGAAGCAATAATACCTTTGTGTTTTTCTGACGCATCTGTTCTTTGAGTTCCAAAAAAAGCAGCAAAGACAGCTAATAATAATGCAACATAAAATGTTGAGTCGCTAAGTCCTACTGTTGTAATTGATCCTGAATCATCAGACATAATTTCAAAAGTTTCAGAAACTGCTTTTAGCTGTAATGAAATGTAAGGTAAGGTTCCAAATAAACAAACAATAGTTACTAATGCACCTAAAAACCTGTTATTTCCATAACGAAGTGATATAAAATCTGCAATTGAAGAAATTTTATGTTGTTTGGAAATTCTAATAATTTTTCGAAGAACAACAATCCATAAAGGAGCGGCAATAACTGGCCCCAAATAAATTGGCAAAAAACTGATTCCTGAATTTGCAGCAATACCAACACTTCCATAATACGTCCAGGCAGAACAATATACTGCTAAAGACAAACTATAAACATACGGATTATTAACCCACTTGCTTTGACTCTTTTTTTCACCCAGAAAAGCAATATAAAAAAGTACTGCTAGGTAGATAATAATTATAGCAATTAAAGTATAATTATTCATAGTGACGTTTTAATACGATATATGAAACAACTATTGAAAACAACCAAATAGAGAATATTGAAAAATATAAAGTTGGAACACCAAAAACCGCACCTTCAAAATTAAAAATTAGAATAAACGGAATATTAAACATTAAAAACAATGCTATAGAAAGTACTACAAGTTTTTGCTCGTGACGTTTTTTCATTTGGTTTATTGAATGTAAAATTTCGATTATACTACTAAGATAAGAAATCAGCACTACATAAATGTAATGCTGATTACTAACTAACTAAAATTGATTAAGTTTAAATTAAAAACTGTAATCTAATGGTCTGAAGCTTCACCTGCTCCAGAAGGTATTCTTATACTTTCTACCATATCTTGAACTTCTTGAGGCGGTGCTGCTGTCATTCTTGAAACAACTAATGAAATTAAAACGTTTACCAGCATACAGATTGTACCAAACCCTTCTGGAGATGTTTTAAACCACCAATCTTCACTTGTACCTCCACCAAACATGTTTAATTTAAATTTCATCATATAAAATAACATTAATACAATACCTACAACCATTCCTGAAATGGCACCTTGACTATTCATTCTCTTATCAAAAATACCTAAAATAATAGCTGGAAAAAAGGAAGCTGCTGCTAGACCAAAGGCGAGCGCAACCACGGCGGCGACAAACCCTGGCGGATTAATACCGAAATACCCTGCAATTAAGATTGCTACAAAAATAGAAATTCTAGCAGCTGTTAATTCTCCTTTATCTGAAATATCTGGTTTTAATTGTTTTTTAATTAAATCATGAGAAATTGATGTAGAAATTACCAATAATAATCCAGCTGCCGTTGATAAAGCTGCTGCCAATCCACCTGCTGCTACTAATGCAATTACCCAATTTGGTAAATTAGCTATCTCTGGATTTGCTAATACCATAATATCTCTATCTACATACAATTCATTTTTTGCTTCACTTGCATTAGAAATCATACGTTCTCCACTTACTCCTCTAGCATCTGTGTAAACAGGTTTTTTACCTTCTAAAGCACTTCCTGCTACATATTGAATTTTACCATCGCCATTTTTATCTGCCCAAGCAATCAACCCTGTATCTTCCCAATTTTTAAACCATTCAGGAATTTCTGAATACGATGTATTACTTACTGTTTCAATTAAATTTGTTCTAGAAAATACTGCAATAGCAGGTGCTGTTGTATATAAAATTGCAATTAATAACAATGCATAACCCGCAGATTTACGTGCATCTTTTACTTTAGGCACTGTAAAGAAACGTACAATTACGTGAGGTAATCCTGCAGTTCCTGTCATTAATGCTAATGTAATTGCAGAAACATCCCAAGTTGATTTCTTTCCACTTGTATATTCACTAAAACCAAGTTGTGTGTGCAATGTATCTAACTTATCTAGTAAGAACTCTCCGCCTTCAACGGTTCCTCCCATTCCTATTTGTGGAATAATATTACCTGTCATTTGCATTGATATGAAAAATGCTGGTACCATAAAAGCAAAGATTAAAACACAATACTGTGCTACTTGCGTATATGTTATACCTTTCATTCCTCCTAGAAGCGCAAAAGTTAATACTACTGCCATTCCAATAATAACGCCCCAATAAATAGGAACTTGTAAAAATTGAGAAAACACAATACCTACTCCACGCATTTGACCAGCAACATACGTAAATGATACAATTAATGCACAAATTACAGCAACTGTTCTTGCGGTGTTAGAATAGTAACGATCTCCAATAAAATCTGGCACGGTAAACTTACCAAACTTACGTAAATAGGGCGCAAGTAATAATGCTAAAAGCACATATCCACCAGTCCACCCCATTAAATAAACTGAGCCATCATATCCTGAAAAGGAAATAATTCCCGCCATACTTATAAAGGAGGCAGCGCTCATCCAATCGGCTGCAGTTGCCATACCATTTGCTAACGGAGAAACACCTCCACCAGCAACATAAAATTCTTTTGTTGAGCCTGCTCTAGCCCAAATTGCTATTCCAAAATATAGGGCAAAAGTAACCCCTACTAATATCCAAGTCCACGTTTGTACACTCATAATTTTTTATTTTTAAGTTTAGTTAAGGATTACTCGTCGTAACCGTATTTTTTATCTAATTTATTCATCAATCTTACATAAACGAATATTAAAATAACGAATATATAAATTGAACCCTGTTGCGCAAACCAAAAACCTAGTTTAAAACCACCAAGTCTAATGGTATCTAATTCTTCTCTAAATAAGATTCCACATCCAAAGGATACTACAAACCATACTAAAAGCAGTATTACTAAGTATTTTATGTTTTCTTTCCAGTACGCTGATGCGTGTTGTTGTTTATTACTCATAGTTTTATTTTTATAGATAAATCATTGCTTGAAGTGATAAAACACCTGAGTCTAAAGCTCCAAATTGTTGATTTTTATATTCTAAAGTTAATTTTGAATTATGACCACTCATATATGCGTTTATACCTAAACCAAAAGTGCTTCTATTGTCATTAACGGCATCATAACTATGTGAACCATAACTTACATAAGGTTGATATCTAGTTTTAGTTTTATCTCCGTTAAAAACATAACCAACATGACTATAAAACATACTTCCTGTACCATAAGCACTAAATAAGTAGTTCTTTCCATAATCACTAGATTGAAAAACGGCATATGCAGTTAATGCACTTCCGCCTTCTCCAATTGGTGTATCATAAAAAGCATCGATAGCAAAAATTGAAACATCTTCGCCTATAAGGTTTGGAGTCAAAGCAGTTCCGTTATCTATTACAGCTCCTTTTGGATGTAAAAAGAAACCTGCTCCAATATTAAATACCTTTTTCCCTCCAAGATAACTTCCTACTTTATAAGGCAAAAAATTAGACTCTTGATCTAGAAAATGATAATCGAAATATCCTGCATACGTTTTTCCAGCATCTCCAGAACCTAAAGATGCACGTCCATTATAAACAGCATCTCCACCAGCAACCGCTGTTCTAGTGTCTAATGTTGAAGCAGCTGCGTCATTTATTGCAACTCTATATTGTAATTTGTCAAATTTACCTTTTAAAAATACACCTAAATGACGTGCAAATTGATCTGATAATCCTATAGTTGCCCAAGATTGGCGGTTGTTATCTAAGGTCATCATATTTAATGTACTCTGATTGTTTAACCTAGAAATACCATTAAAATAGTGTAAACCACCTCCAATAGTATGATTTTTTCCTAAATTATATTGTGCCCAAACATCATGAAAAAAAAGTTGAGAACCATCTCCTTTTCCTGTTGGACTTAAAGTTGTACTTGTTAAACTGTTTACTCCAAAATGCGTTAAGATTAAGAAGTCTTTGTTAATTTGTGCAAACATTAAAACACGAGCACGACGTAAATTAAAGTTTAATTTACTGTTTTCATTTCCGTTTGCATCAAATGTGGCATCTGTATTATAATTGGCCTGGACTTGTGCCCAAGAAATAAGTCGAAGATATTTAGAACCATCTTCATTAAATTTAAACTTAAGACCTCCTGAGTAATCTGGAGAGCCTTGAGCAAACATAAATTGAAAGGACATAATGAAGAGACCTATCAACAAAAAAGTTTGTTTTTTCATTGTTTTAAAGGATTAGTTAGTGTTTAATTAGTTTTGTGTGCACTACTAAGCTCTTAAAAACAATCTGTTAACAAAAAATTAATATACTTTATTGTTAATTTAGTATACTAATCTTTAAAACGCTCCCACTTAATCAACATAAACTTATCGCCTAACTCGGTAACAACAACGCCTGCACCTTTTATATTTTCCGAAACAGAAAAATAATTTGCAAGCTCCACAGCATTTAAAATTTTATAAGTTGGGTGATAATTAGCTTTATAAGGTCGCTTAATATTATATTTTTTCACCCAATTCATAATACTTACGTGAGATATACCTAAAATGCGTTCAATTTCTCGATATGTTAAACCCTCTAGATATAATTGCAGTGATTTATTAACATAATAGTCGTCTATCTTCTTGCCAATCTTATTTACAGAGAAAAAATAATTACATTTTTTACATTTATAACGCTGCCTATTATTGACAATTCCGCTTTTAATGTAATGATCTGAACCGCAATTTGGACATAAATCTACATTCATATATATTAATTTAGCATAAATATACTAATTTAGCAATAAAAATGAAAGTAAATCATTTTAATATTCAATTTTAATGCAAAAAGAGCTTCCATAATGGAAGCTCTTTTTTATACTTGATTATTATATAAAATAGTTATAAGTCTATTTTTGCGGTTTACCAATAATATGTATTTCTGTGAATTCTTTATCCACTGAAATAGATTGAGTTTCTAAATTAATGTTATTTAAATCTATTTCTACATTATCTATTTCAATAGCCGTAATTGTAAATGGCAAATTATGAAGTACAAGATTAAATTTACTGTAGTTTGCATTAAAATCACCACGTTTGTGCTGTTGCAAAATCAATTCTTCCTTTTTTCCAGTTAATTTAAAAGTACGTAAACTGAATCTTCCTTTTTTATAATCATAACCATCATGTGCATCATCATATAATTTAGAAGCCTCTTTTCCTTGTTTATAATAGACATCTAAAGTGATTTCATCAAAATCTTTTTCTCCTACATATTGTTGCACAGGATACTTTGGAATAACAGCACCTTCTTTAATAAAAATTGGCATGCTATCTAAATCTGCGTCGACCCACATTTCCTTTCCTCCTTCTACTACTTCATTTGTCCAGAAATTATACCATTTACCTTTAGGAATATACATTCTTCTTCCTTTTGCATTTGGCTCTTGAATTGGACAAACTAAAATTTGATCACCATAAACAAACTCATCACTTCTATAATGAGTTCCATGGTCTTCTTGATCATATAATACTAAAGATTTTAAAATTGGTGTTCCATCATTTAAATATTTCCAAAAAGCAGTATATAAATATGGTAATAACTGATATCTTAATTCAACAAATTTTCTTACAATATCTGTAATTTCTTCTCCAAAAACCCAAGGCTCTTGATCTCCATGATCTCCAGAAGAATGCACTCTACAAAAAGCATGAAATACTCCTAACTGAATCCACCTTGCGAATAACTCACCTTGTGGCTGCTCGGCAAAACCTCCAATATCTGAACCTGCAAAAGAAAACCCTGACATTGCCATTCTTTGCGCTTGATTATTTGCTATTGCTAAATGTTCCCAAGTTGCAACATTATCTCCCATCCAAGTAGATGTGTAACGCTGCGCACCAGAATAAGCTGACCTAGTAATAACGAAAGGTCTTTTTGGATATGCGTATTTTTTTAAACCATGGTAAGTGGCACGAGCCATTTGTGTTCCATAAATATTATGTGCTTTTCTATGAGAACATGGATTTCCATCATAATCATGACGTACATCATCTGGAAAAGATTTGTTAGGAACGTCCATTACTGCTGGCTCATTCATATCATTCCAAACACCTTTTACTCCAATATCTTCTATTAATTCTTTAAATAAACCAGACCACCATTCTCTAACTTCTGGTTTTGTATAATCAGGAAAATAACATTCCCCCGGCCAAACTTTACCTTTCATATAAGGTCCATCGGCACGTTTACAGAAATAATCTTTATCTAATGCTTCTTTAAACACATCATATTCTAAATCAATTTTAATACCTGGATCTATTATTACAACGGTTTTAAAACCATCTTGTTCCAATTCCTTTACCATTCTTTTAGGGTCAGGAAAATGGTTTTTATCCCAAGTAAAACAACGGAAACCATCCATGTAATCTATATCTAAATAAATAGCATCACAAGGAATTTTTAAGTCTCTAAATGTATTTGTTACTTCTTTTACATTTGCTTCAGGATAATAAGACCATTTACATTGATGAAAACCTAAAGCCCATAATGGGGGCAAAGCATGTGGTTTACCTGTTAAATCTGTATAGTTTTTAACTACGTCTTCCATTTTTGGTCCATAAATGAAATAATAATTCATTTCACCTCCTTGCGCCCAAAAGCTTGTTACATTTCTACGTTCTTGTGCAAAATCGAATGATGTTTTAAAAGTATTATCAAAGAAAATACCATACGATTTATTGTCTTGTATTGCTGTATAAAATGGAATTGCCTTATATATAGGATCAGTATCTTTACCAAAGGCATAAGAGTCTGTTGCCCAGTTTTCAAAACGTTTTCCTTTTAAATTTACATCTACAGGTTTATCTCCTAAACCGTAAAAACTTTCCGCTTTCTGACAAGCTTTACTCATTTTCACAATGTCTCCTCCATGTTCGTAACATTCTTCCCAATGAAACCCAATTTCATCTTCATTAATAAGTTTTAAATCGATAGCATCATACAACTTAACTTGTAAGCTACTTTTCTCTACTTTACAGATTAATTTTGATGTTGTAATAATGTAATGTGTCTCCTCTTCTGTAACCTCTAAAAAACTATATCCTCTACTTGCATGAATTGTAACTCCGTATGAAAAATCATTTTCGAATTTACCAGTTGTAGAATATCTAAAACGGATTACACTGTCTCTAACAACAGTTAACTGAAGTGCAACATTGTTTTTTGTTGAAAAATGTAAGGTATCTACATCTTTTTTATATTTTATAATTTCTGATGGAAACAAATTTCCTTTCTGCTCTAATTCTGTGTTTACAATCATAATTGTAATATTATTGAATATTTATTATGTAAAAAAACGGAATTTTTGCAGTCTAAAAAAGCAAAAACAGCAGTTATTATAAAGTTTTATTAACTAAATCGTTTTCGATATTAAAAATTATTAAAACCTTTATTTTCAGACACTATAAATACGAAAACAACATCTTTTCTTTTGGTGAAAAATGAAGAATTACTACTAATATTTAAACACAACCATTCCTAATGGTGGAATTGTTATTTCTGTAGAGTTTTTTCTAGAATGCCATAACTTGGCTTGCGAAGTTAACTTTTCATTATTAAAGTCTCCTGTACCGAAAAATGCTTTGTCGTCACTATTGAATATCTGTGTGATTTTTCCTTTTTTAGGCAAACCTATTCTATAATTCTCTAAAGGCATTGGTGTCATATTACAAGCTACTAAAAGATTATCTTTAGACTTGTTTCCTTTTCTTAAATATACCAAGACGGAATGTTCTGAATCTCCATAATCTATCCATTCAAAACCTTCATCAGAAAATTGTTTTTGATGTAATGCAGGCTCTGTTTTATATAATTTATTAATTGCTTTTATAAATTCTTGAACACCTTTATGCGGCTTATATTGTAATAAGTGCCAATCTAAACTTGTTTGAAAGTCCCATTCTTCACTTTGCCCTATTTCTGCACCTTGAAATAAAAGCTTAGTTCCTGGATGCGTAAACATATAGCTATAAAGTAATCTTAAATTGGCAAAACGTTGCCACTCGTCTCCTGGCATTCTACCTAAAATAGATTTTTTACCATAAACAACTTCATCATGACTTAATGGTAACATAAAGTTTTCAGTAAAAGCATACGTCATAGAAAACGTAATATCATTCTGATGATGTTTGCGATAAATTGGCTCTTTTCCGAAATACTGTAAAGTATCATGCATCCAACCCATCATCCATTTCATCCCAAAACCTAAACCTCCTAAAAATACTGGTTTTGAAACGCCTGGAAATGCTGTAGATTCTTCTGCAATAGATTGCACATCTGGAAATGTACCGTAGATAGCTTGATTTAATTCTTTCATAAAATCAATAGCTTCTAAGTTTTCTCTTCCTCCGTAAATGTTAGGATCCCATTCTCCTTCTTCCCTAGAATAATCTAAAAACAACATTGATGCTACTGCGTCTACGCGTAAACCATCTGCATGAAATTGATCTAACCAGAACAAAGCGTTACTAATTAAAAATGATTTAACTTCATTACGTCCGTAATTAAATATTAAACTTTTCCAATCTTGATGATATCCTTTCTTCTTATCTGGATGTTCAAATAAACAAGATCCATCAAAAAAACCTAAACCGTGTGCATCTTCTGGAAAATGTGAAGGAACCCAATCTAAAATAATTCCAATATCGTTTTGGTGCAATTTGTCTACCAATAATTTAAATTCTTCAGGATAACCAAAACGAGAAGTTGGTGCAAAATAACCTGTTACTTGATATCCCCAACTTGGATCGTAAGGAAACTCCATTACAGGCATTAATTCTACATGCGTAAAATTCATTTCTTTTACGTAGTTAACTAAATCATCGGCTAATTCTACGTAGGATAAAAAACGATTCTCTTCAATTTGTTTTTTCCATGAACCTAAATGCACTTCGTAAACAGAATAAGGTGCATCAAGTGCGTTCTTCTTTTTACGTGATTTCATCCACTTACTATCTTCCCAACTATAGTTATCTTCCCAAACAATAGATGCTGTTTTTGGATTATGTTCACTTCTCCTTGCGTACGGATCTGCTTTTTCTGTTTTTATACCATTATTATGGCTTTCTATTTTATATTTATATGTAGATCCTTTACCTATATTTGGTATAAAACCTTCCCAAATACCACTTTCGTCCCAGCGTACATTTAATTTATGCTCTCCTTCTTTCCAATAATTGAAATCGCCAATTACTGAAACTTGTTTTGCACTAGGAGCCCAAACTGCAAAATAAGTTCCCTCTACATCATTATGTTTTATAATATGAGAACCAAACTTTTCATAAAGTTTGTAATGTTTACCAGATTTAAAGAGATTAATATCAAAATCTGAGAATAAACTGTGCGCTATAACTTTAGACATTTAGTAATTTTAGGTAAAATAAGAGTTTATTGAATTTTTGTTCCTTTTGGTATTGTAGCTCCTTTTTTAACAACTACAATTCCGTCTTTTATTGAATAGCTATCTGTTTCCGCATCTTTAAGATGTGGGCCACCGTTTATTATAACATCGTCTCCAATTCTACAATTTTTATCTATAATACAATTGTTTATTTTACATCTATCTCCAATTCCTAGAAGATTATCGATCTTTAAAACTTCTTTATATTTTAGTAATTCATAAGTATCATTACCCATCATATACGTATTAGTAACTATTGTATCCTTACCAATTCTAGAACGGATACCTATTACACTTTTCTCTATTTTATCGGCATGAATAATACATCCATCAGAAATAACAGATTTATTTATTCTTGTCCCAGTTATTTTAGAAGTTGGTAAAATCCTGGCTCTTGTATATACTCTATTTTTATCATATAAATCAAATTTAGGAATGTCATCAGTTAAACCTAAATTGGCTTCAAAGAAAGACTCAATAGTTCCAATATCTGTCCAATAACCTTCATATTGATAGCTTACAGTTTTATGATTATGTATAGATTGCGGAATAATTTCTTTACCAAAATCGATGGTATCTGGGTTTTCCATTAATTTGATTAACAAGTCTCTATTAAAAATATAGATTCCCATTGAAGCAAGGTAATTTCTACCTTCTTTTTTCATTTCATCACTTACATCAGAAGTCCAATCTGGCAGTAATTCTGCTCCTGGCTTTTCTATAAATGATGTTATTGTATTTTCTGAATCGGTTTTTAAAAGACCAAAACCTGTTGCATCTTTTGCATTAACTGGATACGTTGCAATAGAAATTTCGGCATTGCTTTCTTTGTGTTTTTTTATCATATCTTGAAGATCCATATTGTATAACTGATCTCCAGAAAGTATTAAGGCATACTCAAAATCATTTTGTAAAAAGTGATGCATACTTTGCCTTACCGCATCTGCAGTTCCTTGAAACCAATCTCTACTTTGCATGGTTTGCTCAGCCGCTAAAACATCTACAAAAGCATGGCTAAAGAAACTAAAATGATATGTATTTTTAATATGTTTATTTAAAGAAGCAGAATTAAACTGAGTTAAAACATATATTCTTTTAAGACCTGAGTTTATGCAATTTGATATCGGAATATCTACCAATCTATATTTTCCTGCAATTGGCACAGCTGGTTTAGATCTATCGGCGGTTAATGGGTACAACCTAGAACCTTGCCCTCCTCCTAAAATAATACTTAATACTTCACTATTTGCCATAATTTAGTTATTTTAAAGTTTTATACAATTCAATATATTTTTTTGCTGAATTATCCCAAGAATTATCAATTTTCATAATCCTCGTTCTATTTTTTCTAAACACTGTTTTATCGGAATAATAATCAGTTGCTCTTTTAATACTACTACAAATATCATCTACACTTGTGTCTTTATGTGTAAACCCAAAACCATTATCAGAAACATCTATAATAGTATCTCTTAAACCACCAATACTTCTAACAATAGGAATGGTTCCATAACGTAAAGAGTACATTTGATTTAATCCACAAGGTTCTACCCTAGAAGGCATTAATAAAAAATCTGCACCGGCATACACCTTATGAGAAAGTTTTTCATCATAACCAATATGTGTATTATAATTGCCAACATGCTTTTCTTTTAAAGCTTGTAATTTATTTTCGGTATCAGTATTTCCAGAACCTAAAAGTAATATTGAAATATCATTATTTTGTAACGCAAGGTCAAAAGCTTCTGGAAATAAATCAGATCCTTTTTCGCCTACTAAACGACCTATAAAAGCAAACAAAGGCTTTTCTTCATCTAAATTAAATGTTTTACAAAGCCACTTTTTATTTGCTTTTTTCCCCGAAGTATTATTGGATATAGCATATTGCTCTATTAAAAATGGATCTGTTTCTGGGTTCCACACTTTTGTATCTACACCATTTAAAATACCAACACATTTTTGAGATTCTTGACTTAAAAGTGACTCTAACCCATTTGCAGAGCTTTTTAATTCTTCCATATAACTCTGTGACACAGTTGTAACTGTCCAAGCGCATTTTATAGCTGCTGCTAATGGATTAATGATTCCATTCCAATCTAAAAGTCCAATTTTATCTAAATCAAATTTTGGAATTAAATGTAATTTATCATAAGAAAACCAACCTTGGTATTGTGCATTATGTATAGTAGTAACTACAGGAATTTTATTTAAAGACTTATATTTAAAACTTTCTTGAAGCATAAAAGGAATAAGCCCAGTATGATGATCATGACAATGAATAATATTTGGTTTTTGACTGAAAGTTAAAATCCAATCTAAAACTGCTATTTGAAATGCTAAAAAACGGTCAGTATCATCAAATGAATACACATAATCTTTAAACAATAAAGATTTTACATCTATAAAGAAAACTTGAATATCAATAGAATTTTCATCTAATGTTAATACTTCAAAACTATGCTCTTCATTTCCTAGTACAACCTTAGATTTATAAATAGATTTGAAGCTATGTTCTTTTGTAAACTTATTGTCATAAAAAGGCATTACAACATTACTTTCAACACCTAAAGCATTTTGATATTTTGGTAACGCTCCAACAACATCTGCTAATCCTCCAACTTTAGCAACTGGGTAGCACTCTGCGCTAATGTGTAATATTTTGGTCATTAACCAAATATAAAGAATATTTTCACTTAAACACGACAACTTTCAATGATTTTTTTAGTGATTACTATTTATAAATAAGATTAAAAGCACCTTTAGTTTAAGCCAATAAAAAAACCTTCACATTTCTGTGAAGGTTTCATTTTTCTAGTAGCGGGAACTGGACTCGAACCAGTGACCTTCGGGTTATGAGCCCGACGAGCTACCTGCTGCTCTATCCCGCGATTTGGACTGCAAATATACTACATTATTTAGTATGTAACCAAACTTTATTGCTTTTTATTTCTTGAAAGTTATTTTATTCCATTTATAGGAACAACAATTTAAAAAACAAACTATCTTTGCAGCATGACACACAAAGCAGGTTTTGTAAACATAATCGGAAATCCTAATGTTGGTAAATCCACTCTAATGAACGCATTAGTAGGAGAAAAACTATCAATTATAACTTCTAAGGCGCAAACAACTCGCCATAGAATTTTAGGAATTGTTAATGATGATGATTATCAAATTATATTTTCTGATACTCCAGGAATTATAAAACCGGCTTACGAATTGCAAGAATCTATGATGGATTTTGTAAAATCTGCCTTTGACGACGCAGATGTGTTAATTTATATGGTTGAAGTTGGCGAGAAAGAACTTAAAAACGAAGCTTTTTTTAATAAAATAATACACAGTGAAATACCTGTTATTTTACTTTTGAACAAGATTGATAAATCTACTCAAGAAGAAGTTGAAGAGAAAATTGACTATTGGAAAGCTAAAGTTCCCAACGCATTTACCTACGTAATTTCTGCTTTAGAGAAATTTAATGTAGAAAGTGTTTTTGCAAAAATTAAAGAATTATTACCAGAAGGCCCTGCGTTTTACCCAAAAGATCAATTAACGGACAAGCCAGAACGTTTTTTTGTAAACGAAGCCATTAGAGAAAAAATACTACAACATTATAAGAAGGAAATTCCATATTCAGTTGAAGTGGAAACCGAAGAATTTAACGAAGAAGAAAGTATTATTAAAATACGTTCTGTAATTATGGTTGAGCGTGATACCCAAAAAGGAATTATTATTGGGCACAAAGGAAGCGCCATAAAACGTGTTGGTACAGAGGCAAGAAAAGATTTAGAACGCTTCTTCGGAAAAAAAGTTTTTATGGAATTGTACGTTAAAGTGAATAAGAATTGGCGTTCTAACGAGCGTCAACTTAAAAGATTTGGCTACAAAGATTAATTATTTATGCTAAAGAAGAAGCCGTATTTATTGTTCTTTTACTCTATTCCTTTAATACTATTATTCGGGTTTATTTTTAATAATGATGCTGATATAAATATCCACGATACTTATTTTATAACAACAGTATTTCATCTTTCAATCCTACTCTCTTTTGTAGTGTTTTTATTTGGTTTTACGTATTGGCTTATTTTTCACTTTAAAAGAAAGACCTACTACAACCTTCCTTTTATCAGTTATCTTTTATTATTAGTTCCTATACTTTTACTTTGGATTTTACCAAATTTTATAAATACTGATTTTAAAAACATAGAAAATTACATTAACAATAGAACTTATTTTAATAGAGTAGAAAACTTCTATAGTACACTACTATTATTATGCTGTTCGTCTTTTGTTATTCTAATATTTAATATTGGAATTGCATTCTTTAAGAAGAAGAAAAGTGTATAATAAAAGACCCTTCAGGTTTTAAAAACCTGAAGATTAATTAACATTTTCTAATAATTTATACATAAACTGTTTCAAATCATTCATTTGATTTTTACCAGTTTCTTTTCCTATTTGACCTAAAAAATAAAGTAAAAACCAAATAATTGGTAGAACAACTAACATTACCACAGGAAAAACTACATTTTCATCTAACTTATTTTTTACATAAAAAAGTATTGCAAATCCAATAAAAGCAGTTGCTACAAAAAAATGGACAAACATAAACAGCGTCCATACACTTGGTTTTGGGCCAAACAATCCTTTTATTTTAGTTACTCCTTGCTCCTCTTCTACTCTAAAATGTAATTGTGGCGACCAGAAATGTGCTTCTTTTTGAGGAACATCAATAATTACATGACTATCGGATATTTTTGTAATAAAATTATGATTGGTCTCTTTTAAATTACTTGTAATTGTTTGTAAAACATCAGAAACGTTTCTCTCACAATCTATCGAAAATCTTGGACGTAAAAACAATTGACTTTCTTCGTGTTCTTCCCTATTCATTGGTAATTATAGATTTACTCAAAGCTACGAGAAAATACTACATTTAGCAAATACGCCCGCGTTAGCGATTGTAGCATTTGTTTGAGCTCTTTTGTTTTTCTCAAAAAGCGAGTGCGAAAAGCGCGACCCAAAGGGAAACGCCCAATAAAAAAATGAATTAAAATTGTAATTCTCTACTCGTAAATTAAGACTATCTTTGCGCCAAAATAATCAAGATGAGTATTGTAGCCATTGTTGGAAGACCAAATGTAGGAAAATCCACTTTATTTAATAGATTAGTACAGCGCCGTGAAGCTATTGTAGACTCGGTTAGTGGTGTTACTAGAGATAGACATTACGGAAAATCTGACTGGAACGGAAAAGAATTTTCGGTTATTGACACCGGTGGTTACATTAAAGGTTCTGATGATATTTTTGAAGCTGAAATTAGAAAACAAGTAGAATTAGCTTTAGATGAAGCCGATATTATTGTTTTTGTGGTTGATGTTGAACAAGGAATTACGCCAATGGATAATGAAGTTGCTAAACTCCTTAGAAAAGAAAAGAAACCATTATTTATTGCTGTTAACAAAGTTGACAACGCAATGAGAGATGCAGATGCTGTTGAGTTTTACAACCTTGGTTTGGGCGAATACTTTACAATTTCTTCAATAAACGGAAGTGGAACTGGAGAATTATTAGACGCTATTGCAAATGAAATTCCTGAAGAGGAAGAAAACATAGAAGAAGAATTACCAAGATTTGCCGTAGTTGGACGTCCAAATGCAGGGAAATCTTCATTTATAAATGCTTTAATTGGTAAGGATAGAAATATTGTAACCAATATTGCAGGAACTACAAGAGATTCTATTGATACAAAATACAACCGTTTTGGTTTTGATTTTAATTTGGTGGATACTGCCGGAATTAGAAAAAAATCGAAAGTAAAAGAAGACTTAGAATTCTATTCTGTAATGCGTGCTGTACGTGCAATTGAACATTGTGATGTTGCCGTTTTAGTTATTGATGCTACTCGTGAGTTTGAAGGGCAAGATGAAAAGATATTCTGGTTAGCAGAAAAAAATAAAAAGGGTGTTGTTATCTTAGTAAATAAGTGGGACTTAATTGAAAAAGAGACCAATACAATGCGAGATTATGAGGCCAAAATTCGTCAGCAAATTGCACCTTTTACAGATGTGCCAATTATCTTTACCTCTGCACTTACCAAACAACGTCTTTTAAAAGCAATAGAAACTGCTGTTGAAGTTTTCGAAAACAGAAAACGTAAAATACAAACGAGCAAGTTAAACGAAACTATGTTGGAAATTATTCAAAATTTTCCTCCACCTGCAATAAAAGGGAAGTTTGTAAAAATAAAATACTGTATGCAACTTCCAACTCATACGCCACAGTTTGCATTTTTTGCAAATTTACCACAGTATGTTAGAGATCCATATAGACGTTTTTTAGAAAATAAAATGCGTGAAATTTATGACTTTAACGGAGTGCCAATTGTAATTTACTTTAGACAGAAATAAGTTTTTAACATTTTCTAAAAAAACATTAACGTTTCTTTAGTGTTCTTTCAATTATCTTTTTCGGTTTTTTACATCGAAAAACTAATCTTGGTATGAAAATAAAACTACTTATAGTTGCGATATTGTTCGCAGTAAATTCTTTTGCCCAATCTAAACCTTTTAAAATTTCAGGAACTGTTTTTTCTGATAAAGAACAAACACCAATAGAGTCTGCAACTATTCATTTAGAAAAAGCAAAAGACAGTGCAATTGTTTCTTATACCATAACAGATGAAAAAGGGAATTTTTCTTTAGAAGGAAAATCATTTCATAATAACTTAAAACTATTTGTTTCCTTTGTAGGAATGCAATCCTATTCTAAAGTAATTACACTTACTAAATCAAACTTTAATTTAGGCAGAATAAACTTAAAAGAAGATGACAATCTTTTACAAGAAGTTGTGGTTAAATCTAGAGCACCAATAACCATTAAAAAAGATACTTTAGAGTTTAATGTAAAATCTTTTAAAACAAAAAAAGATGCAAATGTTGAAGATTTACTAAAAAAACTACCTGGAGTTGAAGTAGACGCAGAAGGAAAAATTACCGTAAATGGTAAAGAAGTAAATAAAATCTTAGTAAATGGAAAACCATTTTTTGGCAACGATCCATCTATAACAACAAAGAACTTAACTAAAGATATTATAGAAAAAGTTCAAATAACAAATACAAAAACTAAGTCCGAAGGTTTTACAGGTGAAAAAGGCGATGATAATAACAAAACTATTAACCTAACCATTAAAAAAGAAAACAATAAAGGGTGGTTTGGTAGAGTTTCTGCAGGCGCAGGAACCGAAAAAAGATACGAAGCAGCAACTATGGTAAATCGTTTTGATAACGATACTCGTATTAGCGTTTTAGCAAGTACAAACAACATCAATTCTCCCGGTTTTAGTTTTGGTGAAATTCAGAAAATGTTTGGTGGCGGCGGCGGAATTGGATTTAGCAGTAACGGCTCTTTTAACGTAAACGGAAGAAGTTTTGGAGGCGGACAAGGAATTGTAAAATCTAAAATTGGTGGTATTACTTATGCTGATAAATACGGAAAAGGGTTAGATGTAAATGCTAATTACTTCTATTCTGGAAGTAACTCTACTAATGATTCTAAAAGTAATCGTGAAAATATTTTACCAGACAGACGTTATTTTTCTAACTCCAACTCATCTTCAGAAGATGAAAATGACAATCATAGTTTCGATTTAGAATTTGATATAGAGATAGACTCAACATTTTTAATAAATATTAATCCATCTTTTGTTCTTAATAAACGTGAAGGTTTTTACAACAGAAATGAAGAATCATTAGATGATAATAATGCATTAACAAATAGCTCTAACAGTAACACTAACTCTAAATCTTCAGCTAATAATTTTAGCAATGAAATTGACATAACTAAAAAATTAGGAAACAAAGGCTCTTTCATTAAAGCTTCTCTGAGCAATCGAATTGATAAAACTAGTACAGATGACTATAACAACTCTACAATAGAAGTTTTTGGAACTAGCCCTTCTACAGAAATTAGAAACCAATATAGCGATATTGAAAATAATTTAAATGGCCTTACTACAAGATTTACTTATCGATACCCATTAATTAAAGAAAAATTGTTTTTAGACGCTAAATATCGCTACCAAAGAGATGAACGTGAAAATAAAGAAAGCACCTTTGATTTTGATACAACAACACAACATTTTTCTAACTTTAATAACCAACTGAGTTCAGATTTTACATATAATGACATCACAAAAACACCTTCTTTAGGAGTTGTATATAGAGACAAAAAATGGCGTTTTAATTTTGAAACTGGTTTTGTTAATAGAACCATAGAAAACGAAGATAAATTAAGACCAACCTTAAATTTAAAGAGAGATTTTAATGCTGTTAATTTAAATGCAGGTTTACGCTATAGGTTTGATTCTAAAGCTTCAATTTATTTTGATTATAGCTTAGTAAATGATGCGCCAAGCATTAATCAACTTCAACCTTTTACAGATGTTTCAAACCCATTAAATATTGTTACTGGTAACCCAAACTTAGAGCCAACAAAAAGACATAGAATGTATGTAAACTTTAATAAATATAATTGGCAAAAACGTACAGGTTTATACTTATATGTAAGTGGTGGATTAACAAATAACCAAGTAGTTTCAAAAAGTGTAATTGGAGACGATTTAATAAGAAACACAACTTACGAGAATGTAGATGGAGCCTACAATATTTGGGGAGGCGGTAGTTATAGTAAAAGTATTAAATTAGACACAATTAGTAGCTTAAGACTAAGAGTTGGTACACGTTTAAATATTAATAAAAATATTAACTTTTTTAATGATATTGAATATGGTGCAAAAACCACAGAAGTATCTCCAAACATTGGTTTAACTTATGAATGGAATAAAGTGGTTAGCATAGAACCTAGTTATACAATCTCTTTTTCAGAAACCAATTATGAATTAAGTGATTTCCAAAATCAGAATTTCACAAGACATTCTTTTAGAGTAAGAACAAAAACAAATGTTCCTAAGAAACTAGAATGGCGTAACGACATTCGTTATAATTTTAACCCAAATGTTGTAGGGTTTAATCAATCTTCTTGGTTTTGGAATTCTACTTTAGCCTATTCAATATTTAATGACAATGCTTCATTAACCCTTAAAGCATATGATTTACTAAACCAGCAAACAAATGCTCAAAGAAGAGCTACAGCAAACTACATTGAAGACTCTGAAAGCACAGTTTTACAGCAATACTTTATGTTGGGTTTTAGTTGGAAATTTAATAGTTTAGGAAAAAAAGGAAAAATTAGAGACTATAATTTTAGTTTGTAGGAGTAAAATTTGCAAGTAATTTTATAAAAAACCGACTATTATTCTACATTTTGTAACTTTGTTATATTAAATATAGAATTTTGGAAGTAAGACTACATAAAGGATTAGGAAATTTAGATTTACCACTTCAACTAAACATTAGTTTTGAGAAGATATATGACATGCTTAAAACTTATGCAGACTCAGAATCTAAAAACCATCCCTTTTACTCATCTGCTAAAATTGTAGTAAAAGAAGTAGAAAAACATCCTGAATTAATAACAGGTTTTACAGATTTAACGATACTTCAAAAACATGAAGATTTAATACAACTTTTATTAGATGCTTTATTCCCAGAATTATTAACTTTAAATGAAATTAAAGCGGTAACAATTCCATTTTCTTTTACCTCGTTTAAATTTACACAACGTTTTGAAAATATACTAAAAAATGCTGGGGATAATTATGAATTACAAATAAGAGATTTTGATGAAAATTCGCTTTATATTATGGCGTGTACTTTTATCTTAAATACTGTTTATAAATATCCTGTAGACTTAAAACGTCCTTTCTTCTTTGACATACCAGATAAAAACCTTGGTACAACTAAAAATTATAGAGTAGCTTTTAATGCAGATTTCATGGAAATAACTCCATCTGAAAATGCTCCAAAAATTACAGAAGATGATATAAAATTACTTTTAGATAATTATGATAATGTTGATGTGTGGAAAGAAAAATTTCCTTTAGAAAGCTATATTTTTAAAGGTTTTGGTATCATGAATTTGTTTGATGTTACTACAGATGAAACTATTTCTTCTATAAGAACAAACCTATTACGAAAAGATGACGGAAGTATTGTTGAAAAACTTCAAGAAGACTTAAGTTCTTTTTATAATATTAAAGACCTAAAAGTGGGCTTTTCTATTTTTGATACATCAGAAATAAGTTACGGAACTAGCAAAATAAAAAAAGCAGATAGTATTTTACTGGATAATGAAAAAACCATTTCATGTTCAGATTTTTTCTGTGATCATATAATGGAAAATGTATTCCATAAAAACACAAGTATTGTTGTTTCTGACGTTAAAAAATATGGAATAGGTAGTAATGAAAACCCTTTTTACAAAAAATTAAAGTCAAGAAATATTGGAAGTATCATATTAATTCCAATAAAGACATCTGAAAATAATGATTTAGCTTTATTAGAAATTGGTTCGCCTAGACCTTACGAGTTAAACACAGTAAACAAACAAAAACTCCAAGACATAATTCCTGTATTAAAAGCAGCTGTAGATAGATTTTCTGAAGAATATGCAAACATTTTAGAAGCAACTATTCAAGAACATTACACCTCAATTCATCCTTCTGTAAAATGGAAATTTAATAACGCCGCAGAAAACTACCTGCAACAAATTTTTGAAAATATTGAAAATCCAAAACCAGAAGAAATTGTATTTAATAATGTATATCCTTTATATGGTCAACTAGATGTAAAAGGATCTTCTATTGCTAGAAACAATGCAATTTTAGAAGATTTAACTACACAACTTACCTTAGCTATATCTGTTTTAAAAGAAGCATGCAACTCAGAAAACCTACCTATTTATAACGAATTAATGTTTCGTGTTTCAGCATATTTAAAAGAGGTGAAAAAAGGATTAAAAGCAGGTGATGAAATTGCCATTTTAGATTTTTTAAAGACAGAAATTTATCCAGTTTTTACACACATAAAAGACATAAATTTAGACCTCGAAGCTCTAGTAAACACATATATGAGTAGATTAGATAATAATTTACAAGTTGTATATGAAAAAAGGAAAGCTTATGAACAAAGTGTAACGCTATTAAATGACAAACTCTCTAAATTTATAGACAAAAAACAAGAAGGAGCTCAACAAATGTTTCCTCATTATTTTGAACGTTATAAAACCGATGGAGTTGAATTTAACATGTACATAGGTGAATCTTTAACAAAAAAGAAAAAATTTGATAATTTATACCTGTACAACTTACGTTTTTGGCAAATACAACTAATGTATGAAATGGAAAACCTTGCCATGAATGCTACCAAAGAAATGGAACACAAACTTCGTGTTGCTTCTTTAATATTAGTTCACAGCAATCCTTTAGCCATTAAATTTAGAATGGATGAAAAGCAGTTTGATGTTGATGGAGCTTACAATATTCGTTACGAAATTATCAAAAAACGTATAGACAAAGCTCATATTAAAGGAACAGATGAACGCTTAACAGTTCCTGGTAAAATTGCAATAGTTTACTCTCAAGATAAGGACAAGTTAGAGTATATAAAATATTTAAATTTCTTACAATCTAAAAATCAATTGGGTAAAATTGAAGAGCTAGAACTAGAAGATCTACAAGGTGTTTCTGGCTTAAAAGCTTTACGTGTAAAGGTAATTTACAAAGAAGATTTTGATGCCAAAAAAACCATTACTTTAGATGAATTAATGGATGAATTAAAATAAGCAGTATTAAGCTATTCCTTGCGTATAAAATGCATAAGCAAAAGCCAAAACACTTACTAAAATACCAATCATAAAAACGGTATACGTTAATCTCAAAATTCCGTATTTCCTATTTAAAACCAAGCCTAAGAAATATAAATCTTTAGTTAAAGAACTGTATAAATAATCTCGATCTTTCATCATTTCATCCATTGCCCATTGAAATTCTTGTAATTTCATTTGATGAAAATTTCCAAAAAACAATAAATTTACCTTCTTATTTGCAACATCTTCTTTTGTAAATTTTCCTTGCGTTACATTGGGTCTCGTTGCCATAATAGATAATACAATAGATGCAACTGTAAATGCTATAAAAATAATAGACGGAATTATTAGATAATCGTTAGAAGGGTTATCTAACTTTGGTAGCAAAGTTGAAAGAGCCATGGAAATTATAATAGCATTTACAGAAAGTAAAATATTTGCTTTGGTATCGGCAATATCACTTAAGGTAATATGATTTCTAAGTGCAACTCTAAACATAGTTTCTACACCTCTTTCTGGTAATTCAATTTTACTTTTTTTGTGCGCTAATTCTTCTTTTTTATGTTTAAATTTTGTGGCTTCAGCTTTTATTTTCTTTTCAGTTTTTATTAACTGTGCTAAATTTTTACTTTTTTGTTTGTCCCAAATTTTTGACGCAGCACTAGTGTAGTAACGATGTTTATTGGTTAAAAAATCTATATTTTCACTCAACCAATCAGATTCATTTAAAACTCTATCTTTAGAGAGTTCCCATTCTCTTCTTAGCAACTCTGTTAAATAACTAAAATTTTTACTTCCTAGATGAGAACAGTCTGCATCATTTAAAATCTTTTCAAATTCAGAAACAGGCGCTACTCCCATTTCTGTAGAAAGAATCATCTTTGAAATTGCATCAATCCTCTCTGAAGCTAAACCGTTTTCTTTTAAAAATTTAGCTGCAATCTTTACACCTTCTTTCTCATGACCATCCATAACCTTGGTGTAACCAACATCATGAAACCAAGCGGCTATTATTAAATTTTCTTTTTCAATTTCAGATAAATCTAAAACTTCTATTAACTCTCCTGTCTTCTCAACCACTCGCTGTGTATGAGAAACGTTATGATACACAAAGCTTTTTTCTAAGTTTGAGTTTAAAAAATTAATAACAAAATTTTCTGTTTTAGAAATTAAAGTATCCATAAATCGAGTAATTTTAAAAAGTAAAAATAAGTAAAGTTTTTAGGACTTCTAACAATGTAAGTTTTATTACAAATTTTCGACTAAAATAATGAGTAAAAATTTAAATAGTACAGTTTCAATAATTATTGAGATTGTACTATATTTTTTGCTCAAAATTTTCATACTTTTAATAACTTAAATGAACGAAATTTATTATGCTTACTTGGAAAAACATTATTCACTTTACAGTAAATGGAAACCCAACTCCAACAAAAAGAGTTGAAAAAACTGAAGAAGAATGGAAAAAAACGCTTACTTCTGAACAATTTAGAGTAACTCGTTTAAAAGGAACTGAAAGACCTTTTTCTGGGGAACTCTGTTCAATTTACGAAGAAGGAAAATATAACTGTATTTGTTGTAACGCACCTCTATTTGATTCTACCATTAAATTTGAATCTAGTTCTGGTTGGCCTAGTTTTACACAACCAATTGAAGAGAATGCAATTAAATACCATAAAGATGTTTCATTAGGTATGATTAGAGTTGAAGTACTTTGTAACACTTGCGATGCTCATTTAGGGCATATTTTTCCAGATGGTCCAGAACCAAGTGGATTACGTTATTGTATTAATTCAGAATCTATGCAATTAGAGAAAGGAGCAGAAAATGAC
This sequence comes from Tenacibaculum aquimarinum, assembly GCF_022478115.1. Classification (GTDB taxonomy): domain Bacteria; phylum Bacteroidota; class Bacteroidia; order Flavobacteriales; family Flavobacteriaceae; genus Polaribacter; species Polaribacter aquimarinum_A. Next base: position 286,340 of record NZ_JAKGSC010000001.1, read on the forward strand.
AACTAATAACTTACAAGTTGCCACTTTAGGCGGAGGTTGTTTTTGGTGTACAGAGGCTGTATTTCAAGAAGTAAAAGGAGTAGAAAAAGTAGTGTCTGGTTATGCCGGTGGAAATGTTCCTGGTCATCCAACGTATAGAGAAATTTGTTCTGGATTAACAGGCCATGCAGAAGTTATTCAAATTACTTTTGACGCTGAAATTATTTCATTTGAAGACATTTTAGTAATTTTTATGACAACGCATGATCCTACAACTTTAAACCAACAAGGTGCAGATAGAGGAACACAATATCGTTCGGTAATTTTTTATCAAAATGAAGTTCAGCAAAAAATAGCACAAGAGGTTTTAAAACAAATTCAACCGTATTATAATGATACGATTGTAACCGAGTTAAGTCCTTTGCTAATATTCTATGCAGCTACAAAAGAACATCAAAATTATTATAGAGAGAATACACAACAAGGATATTGTAGTTTTGTAATTGAACCAAAATTGGCAAAATTGAGAAAGCTACATGCCGATAAGTTAAAGTAAAATGATTAAATTATTTGGAGCGCAACGCTGCCATAAAACACAATATTATCAAACATTTTTAGAGACGCGTAATTTAGATTACGCGTTTTTAGATGTAGAAAAAAATGAAGAAAATGCTAAAGAATTACGTAACTTGTATGAGAATAGAAAATTAAATTTCCCTACAATTATTATTAACAATAAAAGGTTACGAAATCCTTCAGACAAGGAATTGAATAAGTGGATAGAAAAATTATGAAATTAACTATAGACGACACTTTTAACAAAGAATTACCTGCAGATGAAATTTTAGGAAATTCACGCAGGCAAGTTATAAATGCTTGCTATTCTTTTGTTGCACCTACAAAAACAGCAAATCCTAGCTTAGTACATGTTTCTGAAGAAATGTTAAAAGCAATTGGTTTAACTTCTGAAGATGCAAAATCTGATGATTTTTTAAACGTGTTTACGGGAAATACAATTTTAGAAAACACCAAACCTTTTGCCATGTGTTATGGTGGACATCAATTTGGTAATTGGGCTGGACAATTAGGCGATGGAAGAGCTATAAACTTAACCGAAATTGTACACAATAATAAACGTTGGGCAATTCAATTAAAAGGCGCTGGTGAAACTCCGTATTCAAGAACCGCAGATGGTTTAGCCGTTTTACGTTCTTCAGTAAGAGAATATTTATGTAGCGAGGCTATGTTTCACTTAGGCGTTCCAACAACACGTGCATTAAGTTTAAGTTTGTCTGGAGATGAAGTTTTGCGAGATGTTATGTACAACGGAAATCCTGACTATGAAAAAGGCGCAATTGTTTCTCGTTTAGCACCGAGTTTTATCCGTTTTGGTAATTTTGAAATTCTAGCCGCAAGACAAGACTCAGAAACTTTAATGCAACTTACAGATTATACAATTAAACATTTTTATCCGGAAATTTCTTCCGAAGGAAAACAAAAATACTTAGATTTTTTAACCAACGTTAGAAACAAAACCATTGATATGATTGTGCATTGGCAACGTGTTGGTTTTGTGCACGGAGTTATGAATACAGACAACATGTCTATTCTTGGTTTAACCATAGATTATGGTCCTTATGGTTGGTTAGAAGGTTACGATTTAGGTTGGACACCAAACACAACAGATATTCAAAACAAAAGATATCGATTTGAAAATCAGCCAAATATTGGAATTTGGAATTTACTAAAATTAGCAAATGCTTTATATCCTTTAATTGAAGAAGTTGATCCTTTACAGGAAATTCTAAACGGTTATCATGATCTTTTTAAGGAGAAATATTTAAAAATGATGCAAGAAAAACTTGGGTTATTTTCTTCGGATGAAAGCTATTCTGAACTAATTGGCAGATTAGAAGAAACTTTACAACTTACTGAAACTGACATGACAATTTTCTTTAGAAATTTAGCAAATGTATCAGCAAAAGATAACGTTGATTCAGCATTTAAAAAAATAACAAATGCTTTTTATGTTTTAAATGAGGTTAAAGGCGAAACTAAAGATTATTGGCAAGATTGGTTTAAACGATATTTAAAAAGATTACAAAAAGAAACTTTTTCTGATTCAGAAAGAAAAATAAAAATGGATTTGATAAATCCTAAATATGTATTGAGAAACTACATGGCACAATTAGCAATTGACGATGCAGATAAAGGAGATTATAAATTAATTGATGAGTTATATCAAATGCTAAAAACTCCTTATTCAGAACAACCAGAAAAACATAAATGGTTCGCTAAAAGACCAGAATGGGCGCGTAACAAAATTGGTTGTTCTATGTTGAGTTGCAGCTCATAATTAAAATTTATTGTACTTTAGATTTATGACTCACGAGTTTTTAAATATTTTACAGCAAGCATTAATCAACCAAAAAAAAAGGTTAACAAACGTGCTAGTGACTGTTGTTAACTTAGACGGTTCTTCTTACAGAAAACCAGGAGTTAGAATGCTACTTTCTTCCGATAATAAAATGGTTGGTGCAGTAAGCGGCGGTTGTGTAGAAAATGAAATACAACGTAGAGCACAATCTGTTTTTAAAGACGGAAAAGCAAAAATTATAACGTATGACGGTCGCTATAGATTAGGTTGCGAAGGTGTTTTATATATTTTATTAGAGCCTTTTTTTATTTCTGATGATTTATTTACCCAATTCTCAAAAAACATCTCAGAGAGAGAACCATTCATTATTGAATCTTATTACCAAAAAAAAGATGAAATTTTTGGAGATTTCGGTTCAGTAATTCAATTTAAAAAAGGAACATCATTTTCTTTTCACGAAGGAAAAATAGACTCAAAAAACGAAGTTTTTTCTCAAACTTTACAACCACTATTTAGGCTTTTAATTATTGGCGGGGAACACGATGCTGTTAAATTATGTACACAAGCAACTCAATTAGGTTGGCAAGTTGAAGTTATAACTTCTATAAAAGATCCTAAAGAATTAACTGATTTTCCTGGAGCAACTTCTGTAACTGCCCAAACTCCAGAAATACTTGAACTAAATAACATAAATAAACAAACAGCAATTGTAATTATGAATCATAATTTTACTTATGATTTGCGTTATTTAACAACTTTACAGAATGAAAATCCTATTTATATTGGAATTTTAGGAGCAGCTAAAAGACGTGAAAAACTATTAAATGAGTTATTTGATATTGCTCCTGATATTTCTGACGAATTCTTAGAAAAAATTCATACGCCAGCAGGATTAAACATTGGTGCAGAAACGCCAGAAGAAATTGCGTTGTCCATTTTAGCCGAAATATTATCCGTAGTTAGAAAAAAAGAAGTGTTTTCTTTAAAGAAAATTACAGGAAGAATTCATAGTTAAACATGCAAAAAACAGCAATACTTATTTTAGCGGCCGGAAGTTCTACTAGAATGAATGCTACCAAACAATTACTCCCATATAAAAACACAACTTTATTAGGTTTTGCAATTGAAACTGCAAAAAAAACTACAACAAACCAAGTGTTTTGTGTTTTAGGTTCAAATGCAGAAATCATAGAAGAATCGGTAAAAAAACATCAAGTTGAAACTATTTTTAATCCAAATTTTAAAGCAGGCTTAAGCTCTAGTATTGTTGCTGGTATAAATCATATAACTCCTATGAATTTTGATGCTGTTTTAATTATTCTTGCAGACCAACCCAAAATAACTAGTGCGTATTTAAATGAATTACTAAAAACTTCAGTAGAAAATCCTACTAAAATAATAGCATCTAATTATGGAGAAAATAATGGTGTTCCTGTAATTTTTCCGAAGAATTATTTTAAAGAATTATTGCTCTTAAAAGGAGACAAAGGAGCTAAGAATTTATTAAAGAAAATGCACTCTAATTTAATTTCAATAAAATCAACAAACCTAATTGATATTGACACAGAAGAAGAATACAAAAACCTATAAATAGTGTCTTTTTTTCATTTATTATAAAAAAATTAAATTAGCAGAACCAACTAAACAAAACTCATGAAGTTAACTAGAACTTTTTTATATGTTATTCTTTTTACATTCGTTACAAATTGCGCAACTTACAAGGCTCAATATTCCCAAAATAAACTAAACAAAGTCAACGCTAACAACAAAGAAATAGCACATTCTTTTTATTTAATTGGAGATGCTGGCAACTCAACTTTAACAGAAAATTCACCCGCTCTAAACTATTTAAAACGTAAAACTGAAAACACTTCAGAAAATGCAACGTTACTTTTTTTAGGTGATAATGTTTATGAAACTGGAATTCCAAATAAGAATAATGAAAATTATGCTTTAGCAAAAAGAAGAATAGAAGCGCAAACAGATGTTGCTAAAGATTTTAAAGGGAGATCAATATTTATTCCTGGAAATCACGATTGGTATAATGGTTTAGATGGCTTAAAACGAGAAGAAAAATTAGTAGAAGAAGCATTAGGAAAAAAGTCTTTTTTACCTCAAAATGGTTGTCCTTTAGAGAAAGTAAATATCTCTAAGGATATTGTTTTAATAATTGTTGATACACATTGGTATTTAACAAATTGGGACAATCATCCAACAATAAATGATAATTGTGAAATAAAAACAAGAACAAAGTTTTTTGATGAATTTGAAGGTTTAATTAAAAAAAGTAGAGGAAAAACTACCATTATTGCAATGCATCATCCAATGTTTACAAATGGTTCTCATGGAGGTAAATATTCTTTTGCAAGCCATATGAAACCTACACCAGTTTTAGGAACACTTAAAAACTTAATTAGAAAATCTTCAGGAATAACAAATACCGATATTCAAAATAAGAAATACAATGCGCTAAAAAAACATTTAGTTACTATTTCTCAAGAAAACGATAAAACAATTTTTGTTTCTGGTCACGATCATAATTTACAATATATAGTTCAAGATAATTTACCACAAATAATAAGTGGTTCTGGCTCTAAAACAATGGCTACTAAATTATCTGGCGGCGCAAAATTCACTTATGCAGCACAGGGTTTTGCTAAATTAGATGTATATAAAGACGGATCTTCATCTGTTAGTTTTCATACTGTAAAAGATGATAAAATTGTATATCAAACTGAAGTTTTACCTCCAAATGAGAAAAAAATTTTCAATACATTTCCTAAAAACAAAATAACAGAAAAGAAAGCTTCAATTTATACAAAAGAAGAAGTAACCAAAAATGGTCTATATCGTTATTTTTGGGGAGAACGTTACAGAAAATATTTTGGAACTGAAGTAAGTGCACCAACAGTAGATTTAGACACACTTTTTGGTGGCTTAAAACCTGTTAGAAAAGGTGGCGGACATCAATCAAAATCTTTGAGATTAAGAGATAAAAAAGGACGCGAATATGTTATGCGAGCGTTGCGTAAAAATGCAGTTCAATATTTACAAGCCGTTGCTTTTAAAGATCAATATATAGAAGGACAGTTTGATAACACAAAGACAGAAGGCTTATTAATGGATGTTTTTACAGGATCACATCCTTATGCACCATTTACAATAGGAAAATTATCTGACGCCATTGGTGTTTATCATACAAATCCTGTTTTATATTACATTCCTAAGCAAAATAGTTTGGGTCATTTTAACTCAGAATTTGGAGATGAACTGTACATGATTGAAGAACGTGCCGCTTCTGGGCATGGAGATAAAGCTAGTTTTGGTTTTGCTAACGAAGTTATAAGCACAGACGATTTATTGAAGAATCTAACTAAGAGTGAAAATCATGTTTTAGATGAAAACTCATACATAAAAGCTCGTTTGTTTGACATGTTAATTGGAGACTTTGATAGGCATGAAGATCAATGGAGATGGGCAGTTTTTAAAGAAGGAAAGCAAACCGTTTACAGACCAATACCTAGAGATAGAGATCAGGCATTTTCTATAATGGGAGATGGTGCTTTGTTAGGTTTTGCTACAAACAATGTGCCTACTTTAAGAGGAATGAGAGCGTATAGTGAAGAATTAAAAAGTCCAAAATGGTTTAATTTATCGCCAAACGCATTGGATATGTCTATAATTAAATCTGATAAACAACATTGGGATGCTCAAGTTAAATTAATCACATCAAAAATTACTGATGAAATTATTGATGATGCTTTTTCTCTTTTTCCTGATGAAGTTAAAGATGAAACCATATCAGAAATAAAAAGAAAACTACAAGGACGTAGAAGTAATCTACAGAAAATATCTGATTCTTATTACAACTACTTAAACACTTATCAAGTTATAAAGGGAACCAATAAAGATGATTGGTTTGATGTTGAAAGATTACCAAACGGTAAAACAAAAGTTACTGGATATCGAATTAAAAAGGGTGAAAAATCAACTGTTTTTCATCAAAGAACATATAGTGCTTCAGAAACCAAAGAAATTTGGATTTATGGCTTGGATGACGATGATACTTTTATTGTAAAAGGTGAAGCCAAAGATCTAATAAAAGTTAGAATTATTGGAGGTCAAAACAATGATAATTATACTATTGAAAATGGTAAAAAAGTAAAAATTTACGACCAAAAATCTAAGAAAAATACCTTTACCAACAATAATGGAAGCATAAAACTAACGGATGATTATGAAACAAATGTTTACAATTATAAAAAATTACCAAATAGTTTAAACGTTCTAAATCCATCAATATGGTTTAATCCAGACGACGGAATAAAATTAGGGCTAACAAATATTTTAACAATCAATAAATTTGAAAGAAACCCATTTACTTCACAACACATACTTTCTGGAGCCTTCTATTTTGCTACAAATGGTTTCGAATTAGATTACTCAAGTGAATTTGCAAACGTTATTGGTAAATGGAATTTAGGAATAGAAGCTCATTTTACAAGTCCAAATTTTGCAATAAATTACTTTGGATTGGGTAATAGTAGTTTAAACCCTGAAGCCGATAAAGAAGAATCTAACTTAGATTTTAATAGAGTAAAAATAAAGCAATTAACAGCTGGTACATCTTTACATTGGAAAGGAGATTTAGGTGCAAAAATTAAAATTGGTGCTAATTACCAAAATTATAAAGTAGAAAATACTCCTGATAGATTTATTAACACACAATTCAATGCAAGTAACCCTATTTTTAGCAATCAAAACTTTCTAAATACAGAAGCAAGTTACGAGTTTGAAAACACAGACAATCCTGCTTTTACAACAAACGGGATGAAAACCGAACTAAAGGTTGGTTACACAGCAAACTTGCAAAACTCTAATAGTTTTAGTTATTTAATTCCTTCTATTTCGTTCAATCAAAAACTTTCAGATAGCGGAAAATTGGTTTTTGCAACTAAACTACATTCTCACTTTACATTTGGAAGCGGTTATGAATTTTATCAAGCTGCAAGTATTGGAGGAAACAAATATGGTTTAAGAGGATATAGAAATCAACGTTTTACAGGTAAGAATTCTTTTTATCATACATCCGATATTCGTTTACTTTTAAGTACAATTAAAACGAGTTTAGTTCCTTTGAATGTTGGAATTTATGGAGGTTTCGATTATGGTAAAGTTTGGGGAACACCTACTTTACCTTCAACAAGTTTTAATACTTCTTATGGAGCTGGGGTTTTCTTTAATGCTGCAAACATGTTAGGCGCAAATATAGCTGCCTTTAAGAGTGAAGATGGAATGCGACTTGCAGTTGGCTTAGGGTTTAAATTTTAAATATGACACAAGAAACTATAATAGCTATCGGTGCTATCTTTGGATTGTTAGCAGTAATATTCGGTGCTTTTGGAGCACATGCTTTAAAGAAAATTTTAAACGAAGACCAACTAAAATCATTTGAAACAGGTGTAAAATACCAAATGTATCATGCCATTGTTTTACTAATTTTAGGTTTTCAATTAAACCCTAATATTAGCTTAGATAAGTACATTATTTATGCATTTATATTAGGAATAGTACTGTTTTCTTTTTCAATTTACGGTTTGGTCATTTCATCAGCCAAGAATAAGAAACTAAAATTCCTAGGACCAATTACTCCTCTTGGAGGCTTGTTTTTAGTTTGTGGTTGGGCACTTTTAATCTATAAATTTATAGTGTAGTTTAATTGAGTTTCAACTCATATAAAAAACCACCTGCTCCATGTGCTTTTTCATCAGAAATATATAAAGTATTTTCGTCTTTAAAAGTGATGCTTTCTTTTTGAGAAGTATGTTCTAAAGGTAGTTTTTTAAAAGTTCCACTTAAAAAATCATCTCCTTTAAAATTGGTAAATAACAAGACCGATTTGGATGTAAGTAACACTACTTTTTTTCCGTCGGGAGAAATAGCTGCAGAAGTTATCCAACAAGATATATCGTTGCAATCGTTTTTAAAAGTTGAAATAAACTCCGCTTTGTAATTTCCTTTTTCAGCTGGAATTTTATACAAACTTGTTTTTCCATAGTGATTTTTTACACGGCTTTTAGTAAAAATATATAAGCTATTATTCCAATAAAATAATGATTCAGAATCAAAAAATCGATTTTTTTTCTTCGCAGGAAATTTAGTTTGTTCTGGGTAAGAAAACCGAATTCTTTCAATCTCTATTTCACTTTTAGACATTAAATCTTGATGATTAACTTTTAAAATAGCTAAATTTTGTCTTTTACTATCGTTATTTCCAAAATCTCCTATATAAAGATTGCCTTCTTTATCTGAAGTTAAGTCTTCCCAATCGTGGTTTTTTGCTTGAATTTTAAGTTCATTATCAATTTTTCCACTATATGATAATCCATATAAATGTGGTTTATTTCCACTATCATTAAGCATCCAAATTAAATCTGAGTTTCGTGTAATTTCTGTTCCAGAAACTTCTTTTAATGTATTGGGTAAGTCTGTAACAACGGTAAGTTTACCATAGTCTTGACAACCTAATAATGTTAAAAGAGAAAAGAGAAGAATATATTTTTTCATGACTGATAAGTTTACCAACCGCCTGTAGCGCCACCTCCACCAAAACTTCCACCTCCGAAACCGCCACCAAAGCCGCCGCCGAAACTTCCGCCACCAGATGAACCTCCAAATCCACCGAAACCACCCGAACTTCTGCCTGAGTTACTTAGAATAATTGTTTCTAGTATACCTCTTGTGTTTCCATCTCTTCTATAACTTCTTCTATTTCCGTTGCCATTTCCTTTATTTCCTCTTGAAATTAAAATAAAAATGATAACAATAAAAATTATAAAAAGAACAAACGGTAAAATACTACCATCTGAATTTTGTTGTCGAGTTCCTTGATACTCGCCATTCATTACTTTAAAAACAGAATCTGAACCTTTATCCAAACCTCTGTAATAACTTCCGTTTCTAAATTCTGGTAAAATAACACGTTCAATAATTTGACGCGAAGTGTAATCCGTCATTAAATGTTCAGTACCTTTTCCAGTAGCAATTGTAATTTTCCTGTCATCTTCTGCCAATAACATTAAAATACCATTGTCTTCATTTTCTTGACCAATCCCCCATTTTTCGCCCCAATTAGCAGCTAAGTAAGCAATATTTTCACCTTCAGTAGATTTAATAATTGCTACTACAATTTGAGTTGAAGTAGAATCAGAATACTTAATCAACTTATTTTCTAATGATTTCTTTTCACTTGGAGAAAGTAAGTTTACATAATCATAAACACTTGTTTGATCTTTATTCTTTTGAGGTTTTTCAGGAATCTGAAAACCTTGCGCAATTAAGTTTTGAGCAAACAAAAGCCCAATTAAGAAAAGTAAATATGTAGCTTTTTTAAAACTCATTTTAGTTCTTAGAAATTTCATTAGACAATTCATCTTCATCTTTAATACTCCAAGGAAAATGGGTTTGCAACTCTTTACCAGCACTTAACACACCATCAACAATTCCTTGTTTAAAATTTCCATTTTTAAAATGATTTTGCATTGTGTTTTTGGTTGTTTCCCAAAAGTTTTTAGGCACAACAACATCAATACCTTTATCACCATAAACTACAAATTTATGATCATCTACAGCAACGTAAAATAACACTGCGTTTTCTTGTTGAGTATTGAACATTTTAAGCATATGAAATACTTCTAACGCCCTTTCGTAATGATCTTTATCGGTTTTTCTTTCGATATGCACACGGATTTCGCCAGAAGTATTTCTTTCTGCTTGTCTTATTGCAGAAACAATTTCCTGTTCTTCTTCTACAGATAGAAAATCTTCTACTTTAGACATTCTTATTTGTCTTTTTTACTAAAGTCAAAATCTACATCTGGTGCATTTTCAGAACCAGCATCAGCTTTATAACGAGTCATTTCATCGAAATTAAATAAACCTGCTAATAAAGAACCAGGAAACACTTTTATATGTTTATTGTATTTATTTACACCTTCATTAAAACGGTCTCTTGCTACATTAATTCTGTTTTCCGTACCTTCTAACTGGCTTTGTAACTCCAAAAAATTAGCATTTGCTTTTAATTCTGGGTAACGTTCTACAGAAACTAATAATTTTGATAATGCCCCGCTCATACCTTGTTGTGCTTGTTGAAATTGAGCCATTTTTTCTGGCGTTAAATCTCCTGCATTAATATTTACTGATGTAGCTTTAGCTCTAGCATTAATTACATCTGTTAATGTTTCTTTTTCAAAATCCGCAGCTCCTTGTACAGTTTTTACAAGATTTCCAATTAAATCATTTCTACGTTGATAAGAACTCTCTACATTAGACCATGTTGTTTTTGCATCTTCTTGTAAAACTACAGCGTCATTATTAAATCCTACTCCCCAATTATAAAGTGCGAAAGCAATAACTGCAAGAATTATTACGGGTACTAACCATTTTTTCATAATTTCTAATATTTAATTTTTGATTGATTTTTTGTATTTACAATATTACGTAATAAAATTGAGTTTTTAAAGCGAAGTTCCGCCATCTAAAGTTATAGTTTGCCCTGTAATAAAGCGCGTGTTATCAGACGCTAACCAAACTACAGCATCTGCTATTTCATCAGCTTTACCATAACGTTTCATTGGGATTACACTTTTTAAAATGGCATCCATTTCTGGTTTTGCGTTTATCAATTGAGTTAATAATGCAGACTCTGTATAACCAGGACACACTGCATTTACACGTATATTTTTGGTTGCATACTCCATTGCAGCAGACTTTGTCATACCAACAACAGCAAATTTACTTGCGCTGTAACTAATGTTATTGGGTGATGCTTTTAAACCTGCCAACGATGCAATATTTACAATATTACCATAACCTTGTTCTAAAAATTGTTGCAATGCAACCTTCATACAATAAAAAACTCCTGTTTGGTTAACTGCAATTACTCTACCCCAATCTTTTAAAGAAGATTCATGCGTTCTTAATAAATTAGGCCCAATTCCAGCATTATTTACAATTACATCTAACTTTCCAAATTCTTTAACGGTTGAATGGATTAGGTTTTCTACTTCTTCAAATTTAGCAACATTACATTTATTTGCGATAGCTTTTCCTCCATTTGATTTAATTTCTTCGGAAGTTTTTTCAGCATTTTCTATATTAATGTCTGATACTACAACGGTTGCTCCATGTTTAGCAAAATGAATTGCGGTTGCTTTTCCAATTCCTGATCCTGCACCAGTTACTATTACTATTTTATTTTCTACTTGCATGTTGTTAAATTTTATTTTGGGCGTTTCCTAAAAAGGTCGGGCTTTTCACTATATCTTTTACTTTGTTCTCGATACAAATTTTTTTCATTCTTCAAAAATTCACTCGAACTGACAGTAAAAGGATGTCGCTTCAATCCCTAACGCAAATCCGTCTTATTAAAATAAGAATGATGTAATTTTATAATTTACAAAATATTAATCTTGAATCTGATAATGCAGATGCTCTTAATTCTCTTGGATATTCCTTGAATTGCATCAGCTTAAAAAATTCATTTTTGTTAGCGTATTTTACAATGAGAACTTCATCCCATAATTTTTCTTCCGTAGGACCAATTATTGTTGTTATTGGTTTTCCTTTAAAAATAATTTCTGCAGCTATCTTCTCGAAAAAAGGAAATGCAGCTTTCATGTAATCCTTATAAGTTTCTTTTCCAGTTTTTCCGGTGGATAATACTTCTTCTTTATAATTGAGATAATTCATCATAAAAACTGGTGAATTTTCATCAAAAGTTGATAAAACTGCTAAACCTTCTTTGTTTATTTCTTGATGATTTTCACTCATTTTTAATCAATTTTGTTAGTTTTTATCGATTTTAATGCTAATTTACAGCATAATTCGGCTGCTTTATTCAAATTAGCAAAACGAGGGTCTGTTGTCCATCCTTTTGAATATCGATAATAAATTTGTTGTGCAATCACTGCTATTTTAAACAATCCGAATACATAATAGAATACCAAATTATCTACATTTCTTCCTGATTTTTCAGCATACATTTGGGCAATTTCGCTTCTTATTGGATTTCCTTCAAAAATTGTTGGAGACGGAATTCCTTGTTTTACAAAATCGTTATCTGTTGCAATTGTCCAATAACCGAGAGAAGTTCCTAAATCCATTAAAGGATCGCCTAAAGTTGCCATTTCCCAATCTAAAACGGCAGAAACTTCTTGCCAAGTTTCATCTTTAAAAACAACATTATCGTACTTATAATCATTGTGTATTAAGCAATGTTCATATGTTGTAGGCTGATTCTCTTGCATCCAATTCATCACCATTTCTGCTTCAGGATATTCGTCTGTTTTAGCTTTTAAATATTGCTTTCCCCAATTAGAAACTTGCCTTTCTACATAACCTTCTGGTTTTCCTAAATCTTCTAAACCAACCGCTTTATAATCTACATTGTGTAACTCAACTAACGTGTCTAACCAAGAATTTGCAATGGTTTTATATTCCGCTTGCGTAATATTTCTTTGTTTTGCTTCTTTATAATTTAAAATGATGCCTTCTACTTTTTCCATGATATAAAAATCACTTCCTAAAATAGTTTCATCATCACAAAAAGCAAACATTTTTGGTACTTTAGAAAATGCTTTACTTACACCACTTTGCACTTTAAACTCACGACTCATATCATGACCGCGTTTTATAGCGCCTTTTGGTGGTTTTCTTAAAACAAATTCTTTGTTTTCTATTTTTAATAAATAAGTTAAATTAGAAAAACCGTGTGTAAATTGCTCTACAAACAAATCGCTTTCAACCGAATTAATTAATTCATTTTCTTGAAGATATTTCTTCAACAGAACTTCATTTAACTCCTCGCCTTTTCTTACTTTTTGATTGCTCATTATTGATTTCCGTATTTCTTAATACAACTTTTACCTAATTGATACATGTGTACTTCATCTGGTCCATCTGCCAAACGCAACATTCTTGCAATGGCAAAATAATGTGGTAAATACGTATCTGGACCAACACCCTTTCCCCCTAAAATTTGCATTGCTCTGTCAATTACCTTTAAAGCCATATTTGGTGCAACAACTTTTATCATTGCTATAATATCTTTTGCTTCTTTATTGCCTGCTTTGTCCATTTTATCTGCTGCAGAAAGTGTAAGCAAACGCGCTTGTTCAATTTCACATGCTGATTTTGCAATTTCATGACGAATACTACTATAATCGTAAAACTTTTTACCAAAAGTTTCTCTTTCTAACGTTCTTTTAGACATAGTTTCTAACGCATATTGCGTCATGCCAACCAAACGCATACAATGATGAATTCTTCCAGGACCTAAACGACCTTGTGCAATTTCAAAACCTCTGCCTTCACCCAAAATTAAATTCTCTTTTGGTACGCGAACATTATTTAAAATAATCTCTGCATGACCTTCTGGAGAATCGTAATATCCTAAAACCGAAAGCGGACGAACAATCTCTAATCCTTCAGTATTCATAGGAACCAAAACCATACTTTGCTGTTGATGTCTGTGTGCATTTGTGTCTGTTTTACCCATAACAATAGCAACTTTACAATGCGGATCCATAGCGCCAGAAGACCACCATTTTCTTCCATTAATTACATATTCATCACCATCTAAAACAATAGAAGTTTCAATATTTGTAGCGTCTGAAGAAGCAACTTGTGGTTCAGTCATTAAAAAAGCAGAACGGATTTCTCCTTTCATTAAGGGTTCTAGCCATTGTTTTTTTTGTGCTTCATTTCCGTATTTTGCTAATACTTCCATGTTTCCTGTATCTGGAGCAGAACAATTAAAAATTTCTGAAACCCAGATTTTCTTTCCCATTATTTCTGCTAAAGGCGCATATTCTAAATTGGTTAAACCCGGACTTAAATCGCCATAATTATTTGGTAAAAACAAATTCCACAAACCAGCTTCTTTTGCTTTTTGCTTTAGCATTTCTATTTTAGGAAAACGCTTCCACATATTATTTTTATCAGCTTGAAAAGCAATAAATTCTTCTTCTACAGGAACAATATGTTCTGTAATAAAAGCTTTTAGTTTTTGCTGTAACTCTTTTGATTTATTTGTGTATTCGAAGTTCATTTTAATGTGTTAAAAAGTTTGAAAGTAGAAAGGTTAAAGGTTTTTTCATGAGGTTTCTCAATCGCCTAAAAAGGCTCATTTCGAAATGACATTCGTAATTCTTAATTTGTAATTAATTAACCCGCAATCATATAACCACCATCAGCTGTATAAACACCGCCTGTCATATAATTACCTGCATCAGAAGCTAATAAACAAGCTAAACCTACCATTTCTTCTGGCATTCCCATTCTTGCACTTGGTAACGATTTTTCAATCTTACCTAATATTTTTTCATTTTGCCACAAAGCAGCACTGAATTTTGTTTTAATCAAACCTGGGCAAATTGCATTGGCTGTAACGCCATGTTGTCCCCATTCTTTTGCCTGATTTTTAGTCAGCATTAAAATAGCTGCTTTACTTGTGCTGTAAATTCCTAATCCAAAACCTGGCGTTAACGATTCTACAGATGCAATATTGATGATGCTTCCTTTTTTATTCGTTTTAAAATGTGGCAACACTAAATTAGACAACGCCCAAGGTGCTTTTACATTTACATCCATAATTTTATCGAAAATTTCTGGAGAAACATCTTCAATAGGACCAAAAACAGGGTTGATTGCAGCGTTATTTACAAGAATATCTATTCTTCCAAAAGCTTCAATTGTTTTTTCAATCAGATTTTTACGCTGATCTTCCTTTCCTATATGACAAGCAATACCAACTGCTTTTAAACCTTCTTTGGCAAATTCTTTAACAACCTCATCACAGGCTTCTTGACTTCTACTTGAGATAACAACTTGCGCTCCGTTTTCTGCTAAACCTTTAGCAATTGCTTTTCCAATTCCTTTGCTTGAACCTGTAATTACAGCAACTTTTCCTTCTAAATTAAATTGTTCTTTTATATTCATTATAAAATATATTCTTTGTCTTTCTTAATAGTTATTTCTTCGTTATTCATTAAAGATTCTGCTAATGAGTTTGTCTTCGGAACTTCATATTTAAAATAGAATTTCATAGTATGAATTTTACTTTCGTAGAAAGTTTCTGAATATTTTCTGTCAGCATTTTTCAACTCACTTTTAGCATTAACAGCCATTTCTAACCATAACCAACCTAAAGTAACAATACTCATATATTCCATAAATAAATTAGCGTCTGCTAAATAACGTTCGTAATTCCCTTTCATGGCAAAAGGCATTAAATGACCTAACACTTTTTGAGAGAGTTGTAGTTTTTCGCCTAAAATTGTAGCATAACCTTTTAAATCGTCATCTTTAGCAGCTAAATGAATTGTTTGCATAATTTCAGCAGCTAATAACTCTAATCCTTTTCCATTTTTCATGGTTACTTTTCTGCCCAATAAATCTTGAGATTGAATTCCCGTTGTACCTTCATACAACGCAGAAATTCTAATATCTCTGTAATATTGTTGCAGCACAAAATCTGTACAAAAACCATAACCACCTAACACTTGTAAACCATTATCTACGGATTCTGCTCCAGCTTCCGAAGGGAACGTTTTTACAATAGGAATTATCATTTCTAACAATAAATTGTACTTCTCTTTTTCTTCTTCTGACGAAGTTGAGTGAATAATATCGTGATATTTTGAAGCCAAAAACACCAAACTTAAAGAACCTTCTGCAATTGCTTTTTGCAACAACAACATTCTTCTAACATCTGGATGTTCTATAATTAAACTCTGTTTTTCTGAAGGATTTTTCTTTCCATTAGCAGTTAATTTTCTTCCTTGTGGTCTTTCATTTGCATATTGTAAAGAAGCTCTGTAAGCAGCCATTGTAATTGCTGCAGCTCCTCTACCAACGGCAATTCTTGCACCGTTCATCATTAAAAACATTTGATTTAAACCTTTGTGCTCTTCGCCAACAAGCCAACCTCTACAATCGTCTGTATCTCCAAAACCTAAATGCGTTGTACAATAACCACGTTGTCCCATTTTTTGAAAATCGGCAACCGTCATTACATCATTATATTCTAAAGTTCCGTCTTCTTTTAGTCGATTTTTAGGAACTACAAAAAGTGAAATTCCTTTTGTTCCTTTCGGAGCACCTTCAATTCTTGCTAATACCAAATGCACAAAATTATCTGCATATTGATGATCTCCTCCAGAAATAAATATTTTTTGTCCGCTTATTTTATAAAAACCTTCATCTGTAGGAATTGCTTTTGTTGTAATATCCGACAAAGAACTTCCCGCTTGCGGTTCTGTTAAACACATGGTTCCGCCCCAAGTTCCAGAAAGCATATTTGGAACATATGTTTTGTTTAATTCTTCCGTACCAAATTCTGTAATTAATTCAGCAGCTCCCAAAGTTAAACTTGGATAACCTGGCAAATGGTTGTTAGCAGCATCCATAATATATAAGATTGCTTGAAACACTGAAATGGGCATTTGCAAACCGCCATCTTTGTAATCGAAACAGGCTGCAATAATACCCATTTCTCCAGATTGTTTCATTACCGTTTCTACTTGTTTGTGAACTATTACAGTTCCATCTTTATGATATGCTGGGTTTTCATCCATTTCTCTGAAATATGGATACAACTCTCTATCAGAAAATTCTTTTACAGAATCTATAAAAAGATTTAACGACTCCATATCATGATCTTGGAATCTTTCGGCAGTAAGTAAATTTTCTAACTTGTGTATATCATAAAGTATGTATTTAAGTGTTTCTAGGTCTACATACTTTTTAGGCATAATATTTAAGTTTTATGATTGGTTTCTTATTTTAAAGAGCTTCTATACCGAACTCTTTGTTTCCAAATATAACGAAAATTATTATGCATGCATAGTAAATTGCAAAAACAATAAATAATTAGGTGTGGCAAAACTTAAGAAAAGGCAATGATATGAATACGTTGATTCATTTTTTTGGTAGAAGAAAAAATTTTAAAGTTGATTTTTGATGTTGACCAATTCTGACCTTACAACTTCTAATCTACTTATAATTTCATGGTTATTAACAACTGTATCAGGATTTTTCTTGAGTTTTTGTTTTGCGCCTTCAAGAGTAAACCCTCTTTCTTTTACAAGATTGTAAATTAATTTGAAGTTCTCAATATCTTCTTTAGTAAAAAGACGATTCCCTTTTGCATTTTTTTTAGGTTTGATAATATCAAACTCTTTTTCCCAAAAACGAATATGCGATGTATTTACATCAAAAGCTTTGGCAACTTCGCCAATTTTATAGTATCTTTTTTCAGGTAAATTTATATGCATTATTCAGTATTAATCGTAAGATTGCCCCTCTTCTTCAGCAGCTTTTTGCATTGCTAAAAACTCTTCTGGAGTTAAATCTCCGTAATAAAAATTCAAAGGATTTACAGGTCTATCATTTTTATGAACTTCGTAATGTAAATGCGCAGAAACTGATCTTCCTGTGTTACCAACATAACCAATCAAGTCTCCTCTTTTTACTTTCTGCCCTCTTTTAGCATTCATTTTACTCATGTGAGCATAAATAGTTTTATAGCCATAACCATGATCTATATAAACTACTTTACCAAAAGTAGCACTTCTTTTTGCGTGTAAAATAGTACCATTCCCAGAAGCATAAATTGGAGTTCCAACAGGTGCTGTAAAATCCATTCCTTTATGAAACTTTCTTATTTTTAAAATAGGGTGCATTCTCCATTTGTAACCAGATGCCATTCTTGTTAGATGTTCTAATTTTACAGGTAAAACAGCCGGAATAGAAGCTAACATTTTCTCTTTTTCTTTTGCTAACGTTACTATTTCATCTAACGATTTAGATTGAACCACCATTTGTTTAGACAAAACGTCGATGTTTTTTGTTAAATCTTTAATCATTTTAGAATTATCAAAACCTTCTAAATACTTATATCTATTTACACCTCCAAAACCTGCTTTTCTTTGTTCTTCTGGTATTGGATTTGCCTCAAAATAAGTTCTATATATGTTATTATCTCTCTCTTGTAGTTGTGCTAAAACCCGAGAACTTTCTTCCATTCTTTTATTTAATACTTGATATTGAAGCATTAAATTATCTAACTCACGCTTCTGAGCTCGTTCGTTTGGAGACATTAAAAACTGACTAAAGCCAATAAAACCAAAGAAAGCAATTAATAAAACTGCCATAAAACCAAAAATGGTTTTTTTATAAAACACACTTTTCCTTACCTCAATTTTACGGTAAGAAAGCGTTTCTGCGTCGTAATAATATTTTACTTTTGCCATACAGCTATTTATGCTATTTTTGTGGTTTTCTATTTGGTACGTCCAAAATGGAAACTCACAAATTTACAAAATGTTTTACAACTACCTTTTTTTAGTAGTTTTTTAATGATAATTTAACAGTTTTACTGTATGAAATCTCAAGAAGTAAGAGCAAAATTTTTAGACTTTTTCAAAGAAAAATCGCACTTAATAGTACCATCTGCACCAATGGTAACTAAAGATGATCCAACATTAATGTTTGTGAATTCTGGAATGGCACCATTTAAAGAGTATTTCCTTGGAAATGGAACACCAAAAAACAACAGAATTTCAGATTCTCAAAAATGTTTACGTGTTTCTGGTAAGCATAACGATTTAGAAGAGGTTGGTTATGATACGTATCATCACACACTTTTTGAAATGTTAGGAAACTGGTCTTTTGGAGATTACTTTAAAAAAGAAGCTATTGCTTGGGCTTGGGAATTATTAACCGAAGTTTACGGTATAGATAAAGACATTTTATATGTTACTGTTTTTGAAGGGAGCGATGATGCAGATAATCTAAAAATGGATCAAGAAGCATATGATCTTTGGAAAGAATTGATTCCAGAAGACAGAATCTTAATGGGTAATAAGAAAGATAATTTCTGGGAAATGGGCGCGCAAGGACCTTGTGGACCATGTTCAGAAATTCATGTAGATATTAGAACTCCTGAAGAAAAAGCAAAGGTTGATGGTAAAACTTTAGTAAATGAAGATCATCCGCAGGTTGTAGAAATATGGAACTTAGTATTTATGCAGTACAATCGTAAAGCAAATGGTTCTTTAGAAGGCTTACCAAACAAACATATAGATACTGGAATGGGATTTGAGCGTTTGTGTATGGTTTTACAAGACGTAAAATCTAACTACGATACAGATGTTTTTACACCAATTATTCGTGAAATAGAAACCATTACAGATACTGAATATAACAAAGACGAAAAAACGGATATTGCTATTCGTGTAATTTCAGATCACGTTAGAGCTGTTGCATTTTCAATTGCAGACGGTCAGTTACCAAGTAATAATGGAGCTGGTTATGTAATTAGAAGGATTTTAAGAAGAGCTGTTCGTTATGGATTTACATTTTTAAATAAAAAAGAGCCTTTTATATATAGATTAGTTGATGTTTTAAGCAAAAAAATGGGAACAGCTTTCCCTGAATTAAAAGCGCAAAAACAACTTATTGAAAACGTAATAAGAGAAGAAGAAACCTCATTCTTAAGAACATTAGACCAAGGTTTAATTTTATTAGACAGAATTATTTCAACTTCAAAAACAAAAGAAATTTCTGGTGAAAAAGTATTTGAATTATATGATACTTTTGGTTTCCCAATAGATTTAACTGCTTTAATTCTTTCTGAAAAAGGATATACTTTAGATGAAAAAGGATTTCAAGAAGAACTTCAAAAACAAAAAAACAGATCTCGTGCAGCAAGTGAAATGTCTACTGACGATTGGACTGTTTTAGTTGATGATGCTGAAGAAGAATTTGTAGGTTATGATTCTTTAGAAGCTAACGTAAAAATTACGCGTTACAGAAAAGTAACTTCAAAAAAAGACGGAGAATTATACCAATTAGTATTCAATTTAACACCTTTTTACGCAGAAGGTGGGGGGCAAGTTGGAGATAAAGGTTATTTAGAAGATACGCACGGAGACGTAGTTTACATTTTAGATACTAAGAAAGAGAATAATGTAATTATTCATTTTACTAAAAACCTTCCAAAGCATTTAAACGAAACTTTTAAAGCAGTTGTAGATGCAAAACAACGTTATAGAACAGAATGTAACCATACAGCTACACACCTATTACACCAAGCTTTAAGAGAAGTTTTAGGAGAACATGTAGAACAAAAAGGTTCTGCAGTACACTCTAAATATTTACGTTTCGATTTTTCTCATTTTTCAAAAATGACACCAGAACAATTGCGTGACGTAGAAAACTTTGTAAATGCACGTATTGAAGGTAAATTACCATTAAAAGAACAACGTGCAATTCCTATGGAAAAAGCAATTTCTGAAGGTGCAATGGCATTGTTTGGAGAAAAATATGGAGATGCGGTTAGAACAATCCAATTTGGGCAATCTATTGAATTATGTGGAGGAACTCACGTGCAAAACACTGGAGATATTTGGCATTTTAAAATTAAGTCTGAAGGAGCAGTTGCTGCCGGAATAAGAAGAATTGAAGCCATCACAAATGATGCTGTTAAAGATTTCTATTTTGAAAACAACCAAGCTCTTTTTGAAATTAAAGACTTATTAAACAATACTAAAGAACCGGTAAAAGCAGTTCTTAAATTACAAGATGAAAACACTACGCTAAAAAAGCAAGTTGAGCAACTTCTAAAAGAAAAAGCTCAAAATTTATCTGGCGAATTGAGAAATCAATTACAAGAAATAAATGGTGTTCAGTTTTTAGCTACAAAAATAGATTTAGATCCTAACGGAATTAAAAATTTAGCCTTTGCTTTAGGTAAAGAGTTTAAAAATTTATTCTTGTTTTTTGCCGCTTCAGAAAAGGCAGATAAAGCAATGTTAACGTGTTATATTTCTAAAGAATTAGCTGCAGAACGTGGTTATGATGCAGGAAAAGTTGTACGAGAACTTGGTAAGCTAATTCACGGAGGTGGTGGCGGACAAAATTTCTTTGCAACTGCAGGTGGTAAAAATCCTGGTGGAATACCTAAAGCTTTAGAGAAAGCGAAAGATTATTTAGTATAAAAATAAAAAAAGGCTCAAATTGAAATTTGAGCCTTTTTTTATTGCAATGCTTTTTTATAAGTAGAAATAGCTCTTTCTCTTGCAAACTTATGCTCAACCATTGGCTTAGGATAAGTTAATTCGTCAAAATCTTCTATCCATTTTCTAATGTATTTTAAATCTTTGTCGAACTTTTTTAATTGAGATTCTGGATTAAAAACTCTAAAATACGGAGCTGCATCACAGCCAGTTCCTGCTGCCCATTGCCAATTTCCGTTGTTTGCAGAAAGTTCAAAGTCTAAGAGTTTTTCTGCAAAATAAGCTTCTCCCCAACGCCAATCAATTAACAAATGTTTACATAAAAATCCAGCTGTAATCATTCTAACGCGATTGTGCATGTAGCCGGTAGCGTTTAACTGTCGCATACCAGCATCTACCATTGGATAACCCGTTTCTCCATCACACCATTTTTTAAATTCTGCTTCATTATTTCTCCAGGGAACAGCATCATATTTTTGGCGAAAATTGTTGGTAACTACTTTCGGAAAATGAAATAGAATTTGCATGAAAAACTCTCGCCAAATTAATTCATTTAAAAAGGTAGCATTCGTATTTAAAGCAAATTGAACCATTTTACGAACACTTACTAAACCGAAACGAAAATAAGGTGATAAATAGGATGTTTTATCTTGATATGGGAAATCTCTAATTTCATCGTAGTTATCTAAATCCGATAAGTTATACGGCTTAACTTTTATAATACTTTCTTCAAAACCGATTGATTCTAGCGTAAGAAAATCTGTAGAAAATTGATGAAATTTTGAAAAATCTATTGGATATTCTTTTGTATCAACCTTACTATTAAAACCTTGCAACCACTTATTTTTATATGGTGTAAAGACCGTATATGGTAAGCCGTCATTTTTTGTTACTTCATTTTCTTCAAAAATAACTTGATCTTTATAACTAAAAAAATCAATATTATTTGAAGCTAAAAACGCTTTAACTTCGTGATCTCTCTTTATTGCATACGGTTCGTAATCTTTGTTTGTATAAACTGCTGAAATTTCAAATTCTGAAATTAAACTTTTCCAAACCTCTATTGGATTTCCTTTTTTAACCAATAACGACGAGCCTTCACTTTTTAACTGAGAATCTAGCTTTGACAAAGTTGAATAAATAAAAGATACTCGTGCATCATCTTTTGATAATCTATCTAAAATTTCTTTGTCAAAAATAAAAACAGGTAGTACTTTATTGCTGGATTTTAAAGCATTAAATAATGCTACATTATCTTCTAAACGTAAATCTCTGCGATACCAAAAAACACTAATTTTATTTGTCATTAAATAATTTTTCTAATGTTATAAATCTATAATTAAAAATAGTGTTTAATTGCTTTTTAATAAATATACTTTGTGCTAAATGTCCTAAAAATCCAAACGGAATTTTATACGATATTTTATCTTTCATTAATGTATTTCCGTTTGTTAATTTTTCAAACCAATGCTCATGATGCCACATTTTATAAGGCCCAAAACGTTGCTCATCAATAAAAAAATCTTGCTCTTTAACTTGGGTTATTTCTGTAACCCAGTTTGTTTTAATAAATGGAACTGGAGATACTTTATAAGTAATTATTTGCCCTTGATAAGCTTTCTTATCTACTTGTGAAGTGATATTAAAACCCATTTTAGGTGGCGTTATTTTTGCTAAATTTTCTGGAGACGAAAAATAATCCCAAGCTTTTTCTATCGATATATTTAGTTCTTGCTGGGTTTCTAACGTATAAATACCGGAATGTTTTTTAAAGTTTATCATCTATAAAAATCTTCTTATTTAATTACTATTTTTTCTATTTCTAATTTAAATGCTTCGTTCTTTTTATTTCCTACTAAAATGGCAATTTCTTTAATTGTGTTTGATGAAAAATTATCTTTATTCAATTTGTATCCTCTAAAAGAAGGGAAAAAACCATTTAAAGGCAATTCTATTGTTTGCCAAGATGTTGTTGTTTGAAACGTTTGAATATACCAATAACGCTGACTATTACTTGACTTTATTCTAAACTGATACGCTTTACCATCTCCTTTTAATTTGACAACAACTTTAGTTTTTCTGTCATCAATAATCAAGTCTACAGGTAAACGTGTCATAGCAAACCCTCCGTTATTATCTAAAGAAACAGTTCCTGAAAAAACTCCATTTCCTTCATTATTGAGTGTCATTTTAGAAGTAGACAAACCACCCATAACATTATCATTGGTAATTAACCACTTATTTATATCTGCATTTTTATTAAAATTAAAGACCATTATTTCTAAAGTAAAAAAAGTAATTAGTAAAAGGTTTAAGAGCGTTTTCATTCTTATAATTTTAAAGACACAATTCCTGCATCTATTGGAAAAACTTGTCCCGATATTGCAGATGCATCATCAGACAACAAATAGGTTGCTAAACTTGCAACTTCTTGTGCTTTTAAAACTTTTTTAAGAGGATGACGTTCTTTCATATTTTCTCGCTGTTTGTCATTTCTTAATAATTTTTCAGCCAACAAAGTATCTGTAACTGTTGGCGCAATACAATTAAACCTAATTTTTGTTGCAAATTCTCCTGCTAAAGATTTTACTAAGCCTTCTACAGCGGACTTACTAGCAGAAACACTTGCGTGAAATGGCATTCCCATTTTAGTTGCTACAGAACTAAAAAACACAGCACTTGCGTTATTATTTTTTAATGGATTTATATATTTCTGAATAATTTTTACAGCGCCAATAACATTAATTTCAAAATCTTCGCGAAAATCATCAATTTTTAAACGTCCAATTGGCTTTAAATTTATACTTCCTGGGCAATAAACGAGACCATTAAGTTCTTC
This sequence comes from Tenacibaculum aquimarinum, assembly GCF_022478115.1. Classification (GTDB taxonomy): domain Bacteria; phylum Bacteroidota; class Bacteroidia; order Flavobacteriales; family Flavobacteriaceae; genus Polaribacter; species Polaribacter aquimarinum_A. The sequence continues at coordinate 310,617 of NZ_JAKGSC010000001.1, forward strand.
TATCTCTGGTAAATCATCCTTTAAAACATCTAAAGAATAATGAGTTACATTAACATGATCTTCAATTCTATTTCTGCTAAAATTAATAATCTTGTGCGTATCTTTTAAAGCATTAACAATAGCTTTACCAATACCTCTACTTCCTCCTACTACCAAAATTGTTTTCATAAATTATTAATTTGCTGTTAATCTACCTTTTAATCTTAGCTCTAATTTTCTTTTAATCACTGTAATTCTTTTCATAACATCCATTAAAGTGTCTTCTTTTGTCTTTTTATAAATTTCATTAATTGATAAGACAATTTCTTTTGCAGTACGCGCAGCAATTATCTTTTCATTTCTGGTTCTAAATGATTTATAATTCACTTCAAAATCTAACGCTTGCTCTACTAACTTTTTCCTATTTTTTTTCATCGTTTAGAAATTTTATTGTTACTAATATTTTGTTGTCTTGTACATTTAAACCTACCTTTTACAAAGTCTCTTTTTGCTTGGTGTTTACTGCTACGACCTGTTACCCTAGCCCTCCACAGTTTAAAACTAGATAATTTTAATTCTTTACGCATTAAGCTTATTACCTCTTGCTCTTTTAAACCAAACTGAAACTTTATTGCATCAAAAGTGGTTCTATCTTCCCAAGCCATTTCTATAATTCGGTCTAATTCTCTACACGTCATAATTTTATATTTTTGGATGAATATTTATTTTTTGACTAATGCATTTATCATTCCTCTAAAAACAAAGGCATGAAATGGTAAAACGGCGTACCAGTATAAGCGCCCTAAAACACCTTTTGGCCTAAACACTGCTGTTTGATATAGTTTGTCTTTTACAATCTTAAACTCTAACCATGCTTCTCCTGGCAACTTCATTTCAGCAAATAATAGCAATCGTTTTTCTTTTTTATCAGCTAATAATACACGCCAAAAATCTAATGGATCACCTGCTTCTAAATATGTATCATGCGTTCTTCCTCTTCGCAAACCAACGCCACCAAAAATCTTATCTACATAGCCTCGTATTTTCCATAAACCATTAAAGCTATACCAACCGTTTTTTCCTCCAATAGACCAAATTCTATTTAGTGTAAATTGTTCGTCAGTCATTTTTATTGATCGTACATCTTTAAAACAACCATATTCTGGTATTTGGATATGATCTGATAATTGATCTTGAAAAACACCGCTACTAATTGCATCTTTCCAACTTGAAATAACAGCATTTTGCTCTATTTTTTGAAAAGCCAAGCTAACTGACTCTTTATAGGAAATAGGATGAATGTTTAATAGTTGATTTATATTACTTGGCTTTGCTATAACCTCAACCTTCATACTATCAACTAAAGATTGTGCCAAATTAAAAGAAGTAGATGTTACAAAATACAACCAATAAGATGATAATTTTGGAGTTAAAATTGGTAACGTAAAAATATATCTTTTGAAACCTCTTACTGCTGCAAATTGCAAGAGCATCTCCTTGTACGTTAGTACTTCTGTACCACAAATATCAAAAGATTTATTGTACAATTTATGATTACCAACTGCTCGTTCTAAAAAAGCTAAAACATCTCTAATGGCAATTGGTTGCGATTTAGTATTCAACCATTTTGGGGTAATCATTACAGGAAGTTTTTCTACAATATCTCTTATAATTTCAAAAGAAGCACTTCCGCTACCTACAATAATTCCTGCTCTAAATGTTGTAAGAGCATATTTTTCTGATTGTAAGTTTTTTTCAACTTGATAACGAGAAGATAAGTGTTTAGATAAATTATTATCATTTACAATACCGCTTAAATAAATAACTTGTTTACACTTCGTTTTTTGAACTAAACTTTTAAAATTATTGGCACATACTTGCTCCAATTCTTCAAAATTAGTGGCATTAGTTGCCATTGAATGTATTAAATAATAAGCAACATCAATATCTGATGGAATAATAATTTCTTTTACCGCTAAAAAATCTACTTTTATAAATTGTACATTATTTTTATTTTCTATTTCATCAGGAATTCTATTTAAATCACGCACACAACAAACTATTTCATGTCCTGCTTCAAGCAGTTTTAAAACCAATCTTTTAGCAATGTAACCTGTTGTTCCAGTGATTAGAATTTTCATTTATTTCGGTCTTTGATATGATAATCGCTTCTTATTATTACCAACTAAGTAAGTATCTAAACCATTAATGGTTGCAATTTGTCCTTTTGATAAATTTAAAAAACCATCTTCTGAAAGCATTGCTTCTTTAAAATACAAATCCGTTACTTCACCTAATATTAAAATAGTTCCGTTAGCACTTATGTGATACTCTTCTAAAAATTTCATTCCTATTTGTAATGGAGATTGACTTACAAACGGAGCATAAAATTCACTTTTATATTCTGGTAACAGATTAGTTTTATCAAACTCAGAAATTTCAGAAGGGTATTTAGCAGAAGTATGGTGTGCATCTTCAATTATTTCTTCAGAAATAGCATTTATGGAATAGAAACCTGTCTGCTTTATATTATCATATGTATTTCTTGCAACTGTATTTGGACGTAATACAAAACCTAAAATTGCAGGACTAGAACCAAAATGAACAACCGAACTAAATACAGCAACATTTGTTTTACCTTCTTCTGATTTTGTTGCAATTAAGTTTGCTGACTTAAAACCAGAAATACTATTCATTAAATTTATTTTATATAGATGATCCATTTCATCTATTTCTCTTCTAGATAAATGCATTATATATTTTTGTAGTTATTAATTTTAATACCAGTTGCTTTTAAATCGTGCATTAAATTATACAGTCCAAAAAAGGTTCTATTCATATAAATAAAATGTTTTGAACCTCTATTACCGTTCATTTTTCTTAACTCTGTACTTTGAGAATACTTTTGACCTAAATCTGCAATTTTTCCAAAGAATTTTTCATCAGAAAAATCGAATTCTTCTTGTTGAAATGGTTGCGTAAACAATGATAACATTTCATAAAACAGCTCTTTAAAAAAGGTTATTTCTTCTGGTTTATCATCTTTTCTTAGAATCTCCAACTCATAAAGTTTACTTTCAAAAAAGGCAGGATTATCAATATTTTCCTGCACTGCTAATTCAAAATAAGGTACATAAAAGCTTTGCGGAACTTCTTTCATACACCCAAAGTCTATGACTATTAATTCTTCATTCTCAGAAACTAAAAAATTTCCTGGGTGCGGATCTGCATGTACCTTTTTTAACACGTGTAATTGATACATATAAAAATCCCATAAAGCTTGCCCTAATTTATTTGCTATTGCTTGATTGTGTTCTTTTTTTGTAAACTCAGAAAGATGAATTCCATCCATCCAATCCATTGTTAAAATTCTATCTGAAGAATATGCTTCATAATACTTTGGAAATTTCAAATTAGGAATATGACTACAAGCGTCAGAAATCTCATTACTTTGTTTTAACTCTAAAACATAGTTGGTTTCTTCTAATAATTTATTTTCAACTTCTTTAAAGTACTCGTCAGAGCCTTCACCTTTAATATTAAACATTTTCATGGCAATTGGCTTAACCATTGCTAAATCTGTAGAAATACTGTTTGCAACGCCTGGATATTGAATTTTTACTGCTAACGTTTTATCGTTTTTTGTAGCTTTATGAACTTGCCCAATACTTGCAGCATTTACAGATTCTGCTGTAAATGTATCGAATACTTCATTTGGTGATTTTTTAAAGTATTTTTGAAATGTTTTAACCACTAAAGGACCAGAAAGTGGTGGTACAGAAAACTGTGATAATGAGAACTTTTCTACATAAGCACTTGGCAACAAACTTTTTTCCATGCTTAACATTTGTGCTACTTTTAATGCAGAGCCTTTCAATTCTTTTAAACCATCGTAAATATCTGTAGCATTGTCTTCGTTTAATTTACTTCTAGCTTCTTCTTCTGTTTTTGTTATTTTATTACCGTAATATTTTGCATAATTGACGCCAACTTTAAGGCCAGTTGTAACCAATTTAGTTGCTCTTTCAATTTTTGAAGTCGGTATTTTATTTAATCTTTTCATATTGATGTTCCTTTTTCTTTCCACAAAAATTTTGCTAAATCTATCACACTTTTTATAGGTGCAATTTGCTGAATATCGAAACTTGCTTTAATTGATTTTTCAATAAAAACATCTGTTTTTTCGAAGTTAGAAGATGTGTCTTCCATCCAAAATTTTAAAATCATTAGTAATTGTAACCAATAACCTTCTGCTATAGTATTGTTTTGAATTTTGTTAATTTTATCGTTCTTAAAATCAAGGGTTTCTATATCAATACTATGTATAAAATTGATAAATTCTGTTCGCATTTCTTTTAATACAGTTACTTTAGATAAGTTTGATTTTATCTCTTTAAATGAAAACAGAACATAAGATCTATTTGCAGTCAGAAATTCAAAAAAAGTAAAGTAAAAGCTTAATAATTTATCTTTTGATGAATATTCTTGATAAGCTTCAGTTGTATGTAAAAGTTGAATTGTCTCATCAACAAAGATTTTAAAAATTGATTTTTCTAAACTTTCGAAGCTTGAATAATGGCTATAAAAATCTGATTCTTCGAAATTATTTTCTTTAGCAAATGAAAAAACAGAAGTTGGTTTTCCAGAGATTAAAACCGAATTCATATACCATTCAACTATTTTATCTTGTGTTATGTTCTTTTTCTTTGCCATATTATTAATTGTAAAATACTATGTATGCGTTTAAACTTGTTGCAATGGTCATCCATATTAAATATGGAAAAATCAACAACGTAAACCAATTGAGTTTTTTTATGTTTTCGAATGTAAAATAGCCTATTAACAGCCATAATAAAGTAATTACCACAAAACCAACAACAGTTAAATGCTGATTGAAGAAAAAGTAATTCCAACTTACATTTAAAATCCATTGAACTATGTATAGCCTTATAAGTTTTTTGTCTAAAAACTGATATTCAAAGCTCAGCTTTGTCATGTAAAAAGAAAAGAAAACCATAATACTTGTCCAAGCAACACCAAAAACCCAACCTTCAGGTGTCCAAGGTGCTTTATTTAATGAAAGATACCAATCTGTTTGCGGGCCATTTTTCATTAATAAAACTCCAATTCCAAGCGCTAAAAAGTTAGCGCCTAAGAAAAGTATAAACCGTATATATTTATTTTCTTTCAACTTTTTTATTTTTTAAATAATTGAATACTAACTGAACTGAAAACAACAAATTAAAAGCATAAAAAACATCTTCAAATGGTATTGTAAAAATTCTAAAACCTAAATTTTCGGTGTTATTATACCAAACTACTGGTTGCTCTATAAAGCTTCCTGTTAATATTCCGTTTACGATTAAAAAAGGAATTAATATTACTAAAAAGCTCGGTAAATACTCTTGTAATGTTTTTAAATGATGCTTTAATCCGTACATAATTAACACTAAAAAGAATATAAAATTGATAGTTGTGTATAGTTTTCCGAAGTTAAAAAGCAGTAACATCCCTGTACTTAAAATAAGCAAAACACTAACAATAATTGTTACAGACTTTGATAATTTGAACTCTGGAAATAAATATTTTAAAACCTCATGTGTAAACAAACAAGCATAAGGAATACAAAAGAAAAAAAGCCATTCTTCAATTGGCATTTTAAAAATTTCTATTGATAAATGATAGTCTGAATTAAAACCCCAAACTCCGTATTTTGTAAATAAACCGTCCCAAATTAAAAATGGAATTGCAACTACTAAAATACTGACAAAAGCTACTTTAAAATATTGAATGAAATGAAATTTTTTTTCTACAATACTGTAAAATAGTGGAATACTTAAACTTCCTAAAGTTAATATGAGATATAAGTATGTACTCATTGTCTTTTCTTAAAATATTTTAGTGGAACAAATAACATTCCAAAGCATTCTCCGTCTGGCTTATCTAGATGTTTATGATGAATTTTATGTGCTTTTCTCAATCCTTTTAAATATTGATTATTAGTGTTTTTAAACCACTTAAATCGTCTATGAATTAATACATCATGCACTAAAAAATAAGCAATTCCATAAAATAAAATCCCTAATCCGATAAAAAACATATAGTTTAGTTCAGGCCTAATTCCGAAGTAAAAAAGCAAAATACTTGGTATAGCAAAAACAACAAAAAAAGCATCGTTTTTTTCAAAAACATGTGGATAACCTGGTTGATGATGATCTTCGTGTAAAAACCATCCAAAGCCATGCATAATGTATTTATGGGTACACCAAGTTATACCTTCCATGGTTACAAATACTCCTAAAGTAATTAGTATGAAATAAAACCAAATCATAACGATGTGTTTTTTAAAATATAAAAATCTAAATAATCAGTTGTGTCTTTTTTAGTCAATATATTTTTGAGAAATTCTTTATCCTCATTAATGTTAGAATTATAATTTAAAATTTTAGGAAGACTTTCTTGTATTACTAATCTTACATATCTTAAATGTATGTTATTTGGTTCTTTTACAATTAACTCTTCTAAATTAATCTTCTGTTTGTTAAACACTTTAAGTTTACTCCAAGGTAAAAACTTATATTTAGCTTGTTTCATTTTTAAAGAAACAACGTAAGCCAAAACATCTATATTATCAGATTTTTCGTATTTTCTTATATACGAAATCTCCATTCTTTTGGTTGAAACGAGATGAAATTCTCTTACAAAAACAGGTGTTGGATTCGTAAAGTTAACTACCATATTAAATAATATTAAATACTGAAAACTCATTATATTAGCTTTAGTTTATATTTTACATAACTCCTAGCTAATAAGTTTATTTTCATTGGATTAGAAATTCTCACCCTTGTTTCCATAATTTTTGTATGATGTACTGCTTTTAGTTTTTTTAATAAACGTTTGTAATATCTATAAGCCATATATACACCAAACTTTGCTTCAACAGGTAAATTTAAAATTCCATTTTTAAAGGCATATTCGAAATCTTCTTCAATATCTTTTATTATTTCTGCTTTAGCTTGCTCATTAAAATCGCCAAAATTTACATTTGGGAAATAAGAACGATTCAATTCTTCAAAATCATCTTTTATATCACGTAAGAAGTTCACTTTCTGAAATGCAGAACCCAAGCGCTGTGCAGCATCTTTAAGTTCATTATATTTTTCTTCATTTCCGTCCACAAAAACCTTTAAACACATTAAACCAACTACATCTGCTGATCCATAAATATATGCTTGATATTCTTCTTCTGTATTATATTCAGTTTTGTATAAATCTGCCTTCATGCTATTCAAAAAAGCTTTAACCATTTTGTCTGAAATGTTATACTTTTTAACAGTGAGCACAAAAGAATTTACAATTGGATTTAAGCTAATACCAATATCTTTTGAGAAAAAATAATCCCTTTCAAATTTTAACAACAGAGTTTCTTTATCAAATCCATGAAAAGAGTCTACAATTTCATCTGCAAAGCGAACAAATCCATAAATATTATAAATTGCTTCTCTAATTTTAGGTGATAACATTCTTGTTGCCAAAGAGAAGGAAGTACTGTACTTTTTTGTTACAAGTTTGCTACTCGCGAAAGAGACCTCATCGAACAACTGTTTTTTCATTTTTAGTGATTTTTTAAAATTAAATCTGAAGCTATTTTACCCGAAATTAAAGATGGCGGAACACCTGGTCCCGGAACAGTTAACTGCCCTGTGAAAAATAAATTTTTGACTTTTTTACTTTTTATTTTTGGTCTTAAAAAAGCAGTTTGAGTTAAAATATTTGCTAATCCGTAGGCATTACCTTTATAAGAATTATAGTCTTTTATAAAATCATTTACACAAAAACTTTCTTTAAATAAGATATGCTCTTTAACGGATTGGTTTGTTAACCTTTCTAACCTATTAATTATAATATTAAAATACTTTTCTCGTATCTCTGGCGTATCTTCAATTCCTGGTGCTAATGGAATTAAAAAAGTAGCGGCTTCTTTATTCATTGGCGCAAAGGAACCATCTGTTACTGAAGGGAAACTTGCATAAAACAGTGGTTCTTTGGGCCAACTCGGGGCATCATATATTGTTTTTGCATGTACATCAAAATCTGTATCAAAAAACAGTGTATGATGACAAACATTTTCTAATTTTTTATCAATTCCAACATAGAATAATAATGATGATGGTGCAAAAACCTTTTTATCCCAATATTTTTCTGAATATTGTCTGTACATTTTAGGAATCAACGTTTCAGTATGGTGATAATCTGCACCACTTAATACTATATCTGAAGGAATAAACTCTTCATTTACAACTAATCCAATTGCTTCACCCAATTCATTTACTGTAATTTCTTGCACATTTGCATTCGTTTTAAATGTTACATTTAAACTTGCAGCTAATGTTTCCATTGCTTCAATAACTTTGTACATACCTCCTTTTGGATGCCAAGTTCCTAAACCAAAATCTGCATAATTCATAAAATTGTAAAACGCTGGTGTATTACTTGGTTTTGCTCCTAAAAACAAAACAGGAAACTCTAAAATTTGAATTAATTTTTTACTTTTAATTTTCTTTCTAACTTGTTTTCTTATGGTTGAAAAAAACTGTGTTACTTTTCCAATAGTAACCGGAGTAACTAACTCTAATGGAGAAACTCCAGGTTTATAAACCAAGTCGTTGATTGAAACATCATAATTATATTTAGCAGATTTTAAAAATTCTTTTAAATGTTTTGAACTGCCTTTTTCTTCGGATTCAAAAATTTGATAAATTTCGTCTAAACTTCCTGGAATTGTTATAGAATCTTCTTTATCAAAATATACTTGGTAAGCAGGATCTAACTTTTCTAATTCATAAAAATCTGACGGTTTTTTACCAAAATCAGCAAAAAATTTTTCAAAAACATCAGGCATCCAATACCAAGTTGGACCAATATCAAAAGTAAAGTTATCTTTTAATAATTGCCTTGCTCTCCCTCCTATGGTATTATTCTTTTCTAAAACAACTACATTGTAGCCTTCTTTTGCTAAATAACATGAAGCCGCTAATGATGAGAAACCTGAACCTATTATGTGAATAGTTTTTTTCAATTTTTTACATTTTAAATATAGTTAAATATATCACAAGTAAACAAACAAATGTTTACTTGTGATTTTTTTTAATATTAAGGCAATAAAACACTATCTACAACATGAATAACTCCATTTGTTCCTTGAACATCTGTTAAAGAAATTGTAACAGATTGAGAAGATGTAGTTTCTATTTTTGCACCATTTGATAAATCTACAGTTATATCATTTCCATCAAACATTGTTATAACTTGATTGTCTGTTAATTGTGAAGACTGTACATTTCCTCCAGCAAAAACATGATATCTTAAAACTGCATCTAACGTAGCAATTGGTATATCTCCTAATGAATTCCATGAAGAATTACTGTCTAGTAAATCTTGAAAAGCATCGTTTGTTGGAGCAAATACTGTATAAGGACCATCTGCTTGTAACAAAGAAACAAAATCTGTTGTATGTCTACTATCAGTTAAGGCTGCAACTAAAGTTGAAAAGCCTGCATTATTTAGCGCTAAAGTTACAATATTAGTTGGTAACATTACCTTATCAATAACATGTACAACTCCGTTTGTTGCCATAACATCAGTAGTAATTGGCATAGCATCTCCGTTAAACATTACACCTCCTGTTACCGCAACTTGGAGCGATAAATTTTTATCATTTGGTCCTGTAGCTAAAGTATTTACATAAGTATCAGATAAATCTGAAGCCATTACATTTCCTGACAAAACATGAAACAATAAAACAGACTTTAAAGTTTCTGTAGGAATATCTTCTAGAGAATTCCAAGAAGGATTACTATCTAATAGAGATTGAAATGCAGTATTTGTTGGTGCAAATACCGTAAATGGGCCTTCCGCTTGCAGAGAAGACACTAATTCTGCTCTTTGAAGAGCAGCCACTAGAATACTTAGGTCCGGTGTATTTATTGCTGTTTCTACAATATCGTATTCTTGAACTACTGGAGCATCATCTGAACACGATGTTAAAAACCCTAAGCTTAAAATTAAGCCAATAAAAAAAAGTCTTGTTGTTAAATTCTTGATTTTCATAATTGATGTTTTTAATATTTGCCTACTTTGTTTTTTAAAGTCTTTTTTCAGCTTTTGAGACTTTGTTTATCTTATTATTGAAAAGATTAAACAATATTATTTTTTTCGAAAAAAAATGCTTTGAAGATCAAAACATATTGCAAATATATAAATTTTGTTTAACTAAGACAATAAAAAATTAAACAAAATTAAATTATAATGAGTTAAGCAAATCTTTAAGTGAAAGATAGAAAGTAATATCTGAGTTAAATTTTTGATTCTCTACTAAAACAGTTTTTTTTCCAAAAGCAATTAAACTGTGATTTGTATTAGCAATCTTTTCATCTATACTTTTAAAATATGAAACTACCTTATCATCAAAAGGCTTTACAGTTAGGGAAGTTACAAAACGAACTTCTGATTTGTTTTTAATAAAATAACTTAAATTATCAATTGGTAAACTTTGACCTAAGTAAATAGTTGAAAAACCACGAAGTGCAAGCTCATAATTTAGATACATTAAACCTAAATCATGAACTTCATTCTCTGGTAGAAATAACACATAAGTAATATCAGATTTTGTTGCAGCATATTCTAATTTCTCTATATTAATTTGGATTTTTTGAGTAATTAAATTAGATATAAAATGCTCGTGTGAGGGAAGTAATGTGTCAGTTTGCCACAACAAACCAATATGATTTAAAAATGGCATAAAGACCTCTTTAAAAACCTCTCTAAAAGTTTTTTTATGTAATAAGACATTATAAGTATTATTAAATAAAACTTTATCAAATTGAAACATTGACATCTTTAAAGAATTTAAAGCTTCGTCATTAACCGCCTTATTAAAAGCGAGTTCTCTCGCTTTTAATTTAATGGTATCATTTGACATTAATGCAATTTTAGAAATCTTAAAATTATTATTGTTTAGCAAAACAACATTTAATAATTTTTGTAAATTATCAGAGGAGTAATAACGTATATTAGTATCTGTTCTTTCAGGGATTAAAAGGTTGTATCTTTTTTCCCAAATACGAATTGTGTGTGCTTTAATTCCTGAAATATTTTCAAGATCTTTAATGGTAAAAACACTTTTTATATTGTTCAATTTATTTCTTTTTAAGTTAAACAAATGTACAAATTAATATATAAAATGAAAATTTTTTGATGAAATCTAAAGAATTTAGCTTTATTTTGAACTACATATTAAAATAATCGATGCAGCTTTTAACCAAAATACCATTAAAAAAACAGCCAATTAATCAAATTGATTATGCGTCTAAACTACTATTAATTGGTTCTTGTTTTTCAGAAAATATTGGTAATAAATTGACCTATTTCAAATTTCAATCTGCTCACAATCCGTTAGGAAATTTATTTCACCCAAAAGCAATTGAAAACTTAATTACCAATGCAATTAATGAGAAGAAATATATTGATGATGATATTTTTTCACACAACGAACGTTGGCATAGTTTTGATGCTCATTCCAACTTAAGTTCTAATGATAAAAACCAATTATTATCCAATTTAAACAATGCTGTAGAAGAAACGTATCAACAATTAAAAAACGCATCTCATTTAATAATTACACTCGGTACTTCTTGGGTTTACAGAGAGATTTCTTCCGATAAAATTGTAGCTAATTGCCATAAAATTCCGCAGAAAAAATTCTTAAAAAAAATCCTTTCTGTTAATGAAATTAGTGAAAGTTTAGAGGCTATAATTGCACTTATAAAATCGGTAAATAATAAAGCAATCGTATTATTTACAGTTTCACCTGTAAGGCACTTAAAAGATGGTTTTATAGAAAACACACAAAGTAAAGCTCATTTAGTTGCAGGAATAAATCAAGTAATTGATAAACGAGATTCATTTTATTTTCCTTCTTATGAAATTATGATGGATGAATTACGCGATTATCGTTTTTATGCCGAAGACATGATTCATCCTAACAAAACAGCCATAAATTATATTTGGCAAAGATTCTCTGATACTTGGATTACTGAAAAAGCTTCAAAAACCATGCAAGAGGTGGAAATCATTCAAAAAGGGTTAACGCATAGACCTTTCAATAAAAACTCCAAACAACATCAACAGTTTTTAAAAAATCTACAAGAAAAAAAGGAAACTCTCTTACAAGAATTTCCTTTTATGAAGTTTTAAAACAAGCCAATTCTTACTTTAGGACTCTTAATTCTAACACTTGTACCAACTGAACTTCTTCTTGGTTGTCTTCTATATTCTGAATGATAATAAAAAGTTGCATGATTGTGGTAATAATACCCATGATTACAGTGATTGTCACAATGATTTTGATGTTCTCTATATGCATCTTTTTTACCCTGCATGTAAGCATTGTATGTTTCTGTATCTTTCTTTTTTAATTCTTTTTCGTATTTTTTTTGATCTTTCCAAAACTTCTTTTCTTCACTCCTAGTTTCTGTTGTAAATTTTTGCTCAAATTCTGCATCTTCCTTACCTCTTTTTTCATAATAAGATAATTTAGATTCATTATTTTTTTCTACTTCTTTTTCTTGTGAATATGAAGTTCCAAAAAAACATAGCGTAATAATTAATAAATTAATTTTAAAAGTTCTCATAATATTTATGTTTTAAATTTACTACCTATTAAGTAAACAATTAAAACTTACTTTACCCTACCATAAATTTTCGAATTATTAAAAAATAAAAAGGGAATTCCTAATTAGAAATTCCCTTTTTATAAAGATTTAAACAAATCTTTTTACAAATACTGATCTACATTTTGCCAAGGGCCTCCGTTTATAACATCCAACCCATTTTGAGTTAAGAACTGTGTAGCTTGATGACTTCTTCCACCACTTTTACAAACAGCAATTACTGGTTTATTCCAAGATTTTATTTCGTCTACATTTAACGGAATTGTAGCTAAAACAACATGCTTTGCGCCTTCAGAATGACCTTCATCCCATTCCATTTTTGTCCTAACATCTAAAACAATTGCACCTTTTTCTAAGTATTCTTTAATTTCGTTTGTAGCATCTTTTTTGCTAAACATTCCAAATAATCCCATTTTACTTTCTTATGAATATTGATTGATTTTTAATAAATCTAATCCGTTTTGTATTAATTTTTTATATGCTATATTTTCCTGCAACTTTTCCAAGTGGTTAAAAACTTCAGATTGAATGCTGTAATTATTTTCAACAGCTAATTCGTATAATTCTAAAGGCAATAACCAATCGCTTTTATAAATGTCTTGCAAAGTGGCAAATATAGCTTTAATTTTTTCTTCAGAAACCTCAACATTTTCTCTCATATTTCTTACTTCAGAATACAATGAATATAATTCTTTTTCTACTTCGGAATACTTAATTTTATGTGTTTTCGTTTCAGAAATTTTACTGCTATCTACAAAAGAATTTAAATCTGCTGTTCCTGAGTAAGCCGATTTAATTTCTTTACCAACAGCCATATCATATATTCCCCATTCTGGTTGAAACAACACTGTATCTTTATGCGTAACTGTACAATCTTTAAAAGATATTAGTTGAATTCTACCACGTAGATCTCTTGTTCCTGTTATTACCTCACCTTCAACTTTTATGCCACCAACAAATTCTAATGCTATTCTTTTTCCTTCATGAATTTGATAAGCTCCTAAATCTCTCGGACTCATATGTTCAATTGGGATATTTATTCCTTTTAAAGTACCTATTGGACTTCCAAAACCTTCTGCATGATATGCTGTTCCATGACCAATTAATTCTTTATCTCTATTAGCTAAGGCTGTTTTCCCTGTAGTTTGTACATAAATTGCCTTACCATCTTCATCTTTTATAACATTTGTAAAAACACCCGAAATTTGCAAACCAGTACTCAACTCTATAGTTCCTAAACTCTTAGAATTAATTAACTTTTGCACTCCTTTTGTTCCACCAGTTCTTAAACCCATAGTATTTGCATACTGCTCTAAAACCAAACTTAAATGTGCAAAATCTGGCGTAACAAACAACTGAGGTTGTGGTTTTGTAATATCGAAACTTATGTTTGAAGCTTCTAAAGAATACGGTATTTTTTTAACTTCATCTTTCATACACCAAGCACTTTCTCCGATAGATGATAACAAACCTGCTCCGTAAATTTTTGGTTCTTCAAGAGTTCCTATTAAACCATACTCAACGGTCCACCAATGCAAGTTTCTTATTTGAGCCATTTCGGATAATTCACCCATATTATTTTGTAACCACTCTACTTTTTCTTGTGCTTCAGCAATTTCTTTTTCATCAGAATTCGGATTTTCCTTCAGAATAGACAATAACCTAACTGCTTCATACATTTCATAATCTTTGGCAGAAGATATTGCCTTGCTTCCAATTTCTCCAAATCGTCTTAAATATTCTGCATATTCTGGATTTGCAATAATTGGTGCATGACCTGCTGCTTCATGAATAATATCTGGCGCTGGTGTGTATTCTATATGATTTATTGTTCTCATATCTGAAGCAATAACCAGCACATTATATGCTTGAAATTCCATAAATGCATTTGGCGGAATAAAACCATCAACAGAAACTGCGGCCCAACCTATTTCTTGTAAAATTCTATTCATTCCTTCCATTTTAGGAATAGATTCAACAGAAATACCTGTTTTTTCTAAACCTACCGTATAGGATTTGTGCGCTACTTTGCTCAAATAATCTACATTCATACGCATTACATAACGCCAAACAGCTTGGTTTTGCGCTGTATATTCACTGTAAGGTTGTTTTACCACAAACTTGTGTAAATGCTTTGGTAATTTCTTGGTAACCTCGTTAAGTTCGAAATGAGTTTTCATTAAAAATATAATAAATTTTACCTTGTAAAATTACGAATTTTACAATTCAATAGTTTGATTTAAGATGTTAAAAATATATAGATTTTGTATATTTACGCAAACAACAAGAAATCAAAGTAATAATGAGAAAAAGTAGCGGATTTAAAATACGCTTATTAATAGGTGTTGCAATTGTTGCATTTGCCTATTTAAAAAAGTGTAGCCAACAAGAAATAAACGCATATACAGGAAAAAAACAAGCAGTTAGTTTATCTGTGGATCAAGAAATAGCTATTGGTTTACAACAAGCGCCATCTATGGCACAGCAACATGGAGGTTTATATCCAAATGATAACGCACAGAAACTAGTAGATCAAGTTGGTGCTAAATTAATAAACAATACTATTGCTAAAAATTCTGGCTATAATTATGAATTCCATTTACTACGAGACGATCAAGCAATAAATGCTTTTGCTTTACCTGGTGGACAATGTTTTATTACCTATGCATTATTTTCTAAACTGAAAAACGAAGATCAATTAGCAGGTGTTTTAGGACACGAAATTGGACATGTTTTAGGTAAACATTCTAATGAAAGAATTACAGATGCCAATTTCTGGAAACTCTTAACAATGGGTGCTTCTGTTGGAGCAGATTTAGGAAGTTTAGCAAACGGAATCGGGCAACAAACCTTACTTAAAAATGGTCGTGGAGATGAATTAGAAAGTGATGAATTAGGCGTAAAATTAATGATAGATGCAGGTTATAATCCTGAAGAATTAATTGGTGTTATGGAAATATTAAAAGCAGCTGCAGGACCAAATAGAGTTCCAGAATTTCAAAGTTCGCATCCAGATCCAGAAAATAGAATTGAAAAAATTAACGAAGCTATTGCAAAATATAGACGTTAATTTTTAAACATAAAACTTAATAAAAAAAGCTTTCAGAAAAACTGAAAGCTTTTTTTTATTGTAACATTTGTTAAGTTATAGCGACACATAGATGTAACTTTAAATTTATTTGCTATGAGTTTTATTGCTGCAATGGTGTCCAGTTTAAAAAGTAATAAACGTGAAAGAACTAGTGCTTTTAAAAAATTAGAAAACGCTGGCGGTCTTTCTGGTAAACTACACTTTGATAAAAAAGCTTCTAAAAAACAGCTTAATGTAATCAAAGAGAAATTACAGGAAGAAAACAAAAAGACGCTAATTAAAAATAGTATTATTTTTACTGTTCTAGTATGTGTATTTATTTACTTTTTTGCTATTCATAAATATTAAAAACTGATTGATATGAGTTTTCCTAACATGAACACAAGTTTAAGAATTAACAAACGAGAAAATACTAGTCCTTTTAAAAAATTAGAAAATACTGGAGGAATTTCTGGTGAACTTCATTTTGATGAAAAGATATCAAAAAAACAGCTTAATAAAATCAAAGAGAAGCTACAACTCGAAAACAAAAGAAAACTAGTAAAAAGCATTATTCTTTTTACTGTCCTACTAGGTGTTTTCATTTACTTTTTTGCATTTCACAAATATTAAAACTGTAACGTTAACGGTTTCGTAGATTTTTAAAAATCTACTTAAAATCTTTTGTATTTTTACTGTTCAAACTTATTCTGATGAACAAAAAAGTAATACTTATGATATTGGATGGTTGGGGAATTACCCAAGATCCAAAAGTATCAGCAATTTATAACGCCAAAACACCTTACATTAACTCTTTGTATGACAAATACCCGAATGCGGAATTACGTACAGACGGAGAACATGTTGGTTTACCTGAAGGGCAAATGGGTAACTCAGAAGTGGGTCATATGAATTTAGGTGCAGGTAGAATTGTGTATCAGAATTTAGCACGTATCAACAAAGCTGTTAAAGAAAAAACTTTAGGAAAAGAAAAAGTTTTATTAGACACTTTTAAATACGCAAAAGAACATAACAAAACTGTTCATTTGTTAGGTTTAGTTTCTAACGGAGGAATTCATGCACACATTAATCACTTAAAAGGATTGTTAGATGTTGCTAAAGAAAATGAAGTAGAAAATGTGTTTTTACACGCATTTACAGATGGTAGAGATTGTGATCCAAAATCTGCACCTTATTTCTTAAATGAAGTGCAAGAACATATGGATAAAAGTACTGGCGAAATTGCAACAGTTACAGGTCGTTATTACGCAATGGATAGAGATAATAGATGGGAACGCATAAAGGAAGCTTATGATGGTCTTGTTAATGGAATTGGAACAAAAACTGAGAACGCTATTGATGCTGTAAAAGCAAATTACGAAGTTGGTATTACAGATGAATTTCACAAACCAATTATTGTAACCAATAAAGATGGCTCACCAAAAACTGAAATAAAAGAAGGAGATGTTGTCCTTTTCTTTAACTATAGAACCGATAGAGGAAGAGAATTAACGAATGCGTTATCTCAAAACGATTTTCCAGAATTTGGAATGAAAAAACTCGATTTATACTACACAACCATTACTTTATATGATAAAAACTTTAAAGGAATAAACGTTATTTATAATACAGATAATATTAAAAATACGTTAGGTGAAGTTTTATCTAAAGCTGGTAAAAAGCAAATTAGAATTGCTGAAACTGAGAAGTATCCACATGTTACTTTTTTCTTTTCAGGAGGACAAGAAGAACCTTTTAAAGGTGAATCTAGAATTTTAAGAAACTCACCAAAAGTTGCTACCTACGATTTAAAACCAGAAATGTCTGCCTACGAGTTAAAAGATGCTCTTTGTGAAGATTTAGAAAAAGGAGAAACAGATTTTGTTTGTTTAAATTTTGCAAACGGAGATATGGTTGGACATACAGGAATTATGGAAGCTGCCATTAAAGCTTGTGAAGCTGTAGATGAATGTGCTAAAGAAGTTATTGAAACAGGTTTAAAAAACGACTATTCAATTTTATTAATAGCAGATCATGGTAATTGTGAAACAATGATGAATCCAGATGGTTCTCCTCATACAGCACACACAACAAATCCTGTTCCTTTTGTTTTAATTGATAAAGAAATAAAATCAGTTAAAAGTGGTATATTGGGCGATATTGCGCCAACAATTCTTCATTTAATGGGAGTTGAAAAGCCGGAAGAAATGACACAAAATTCACTTGTATAAAACATTAAAAATGAAAAAACTTATTGCTCTTTTCGCATTTATAATTTGCTTAACTGCTTGCGATTCAACAAAAAAACCAGTTATTAATGCAGAAAAAAATGAAAAAGGAAATCTTGTTGGTTTAGCTAATAAAGAATCTTTTAATCAAGCGCCATATAGTTCTTGGTTTAATAGAAACTACGATAGTTTTACTCCAGATGCTACTGTTGTTTCAGAAATTAAAAAAAATCTAAAAGGAGTTACTATAAAAGGCTTTATGGGAACTTGGTGTGGAGACAGTAAAAGAGAAACACCTAAGTTTTACAAAATTTTAGACCAAGTTGGCTTTAATCAAGATAAAGTTGAATTAGCAACAGTAAATCGTTCTAAAAAAACTCCAGATAATTTACAAGAAGGTTTAGATATTATTAAAGTACCAACTTTCATTTTTTATAAAAAAGGAAAAGAAATTGGTCGTTTTGTAGAATATCCAAGAGAAACTATTGAAAAAGATATTTTAAAAATAGTATCGGGACAAGATTATAAACATTCTTACGAAAAGTAAAATATTCTTAAAATACAGTATCTTTGCCTTTCAATTTTTTCAAAATGATAAAAGTAAAAACAAGCGAAGAAATAGAATTAATGCGCGAAAGTGCATTAGTGGTTTCTAAAACTTTAGGTATGCTTGCAAAAGAAGTAAAGCCAGGAGTTACAACTTTGTATTTAGACAAATTAGCTGAAGATTTTATTAGAGAACAAAATGCTATTCCTGGTTTTTTAGGTTTATATGATTTTCCTAATACACTTTGTATGAGCCCAAATTCTCAAGTAGTACATGGAATTCCAAATGACAAACCATTAATTGAAGGAGATATTATTTCTATAGATTGTGGTGCAATTAAAAATGGTTTTTACGGAGATCATGCATATACTTTTGCTGTTGGAGAAATTGCTGCAGAAACTCAAAAATTACTAGACGTTACCAAACAAAGTTTATACGAAGGTATAAGACAACTAAAAGTTGGTAATCGTGTTGGCGATGTTGGTTTTGCAATTCAGAATTACTGTGAAAAATACGGTTACGGAGTTGTTAGAGAATTAGTTGGTCATGGACTTGGAACTACAATGCATGAAGATCCAGAAATGCCAAACTATGGTAAACGTGGTCGCGGTAAAAAGTTTATAGAAGGAATGGTAGTTGCTATTGAGCCTATGATTAACTTAGGAACTCAAAAAATTAGACAACATAATGATGGTTGGACAATTACTACGTTAGACAACAAACCTTCTGCTCATTTTGAACATGATGTTGCTATTGTTAACGGAAAACCAGAACTACTTTCTACCTTTAAATATATTTATGACGCATTAGGAATAAGTTCTAATGAAGAAGATGAGTTTAGAAACGTGTAAGCATGAATTTTAAACATATAATTGTAATATTTATATTAGGGTTTATATTAATTGTTTTAGGTGCACTTTTTAAAATTTTACATTGGCAATTTGCATCAGAATTATTAACAGCTGGTACATTTTTAAAAATCATTTCTGCAATCCTATTAATTTGGAAATTGCTTACCAACAAGAATTATAAAGATATTTTAAATCAATAAATGTCTCTTTTCAAAACCATATTAAACACTATACCAAGACCATTTCTAATAAAAATGAGTTATTGGGTTCGCCCTACAATTGCTTGGTGGTTAAAAGGTGATAATTATACGGATCCTATTGATGGTAAATCATTCAAAAAATTTTTACCTTATGGTTACGGAAAGCAAAGAGAAAACGCACTTTCACCTTCGACTTTATCATTAGAAAGACATAGATTAATGTGGTTATTTCTAAAAGATGATACTTCTTTTTTTACTTCAACCGAAAAACAAAAAGTATTACATATTGCGCCAGAACAATGTTTCTTAGATATTTTTAGAAAACAAAAAAACCTTGATTATATAACATCTGATTTAGAATCTCCAATAGCAGATGTAAAAGCCGATATTTGCGATTTACCTTTTAAAGACAACGAATTTGATGTTGTTTTTTGTAATCATGTGCTGGAACATATTCCGGACGACACGAAGGCAATGCAAGAATTATATCGTGTTTTAAAGCCAAACGGAATGGGAATTTTTCAGATTCCACAAGACATTAATAGAGCTGAAACTTTTGAAGACAATTCTATAACAGATCCAAAAGAACGTGCAAAAATATTTGGGCAATACGATCATGTAAGAGTTTACGGAAGCGATTATTTTGACAAGCTTAGATCAATAGGTTTTAAAGTTGATGAAATTGATTACACAAAAAAAATCGCTCCAGAATTACTAGAACGATTTGCTTTAATGAAAGGTGAAATTTTACCTGTTTGTTATAAATCTTAGTTGCTATTTTTATATTCAACTAAATCTCCATTTTTATTTACATACATTAAAATCGCTTTAACTTCTGTATGTTCTTCTAAAAACTCTTTAGTTTTTTCCAATCCCATTGCCATAAATGCAGTAGCGTACGCATCTACATCTGCACAATCTAAAGGAGCGTAAACCGTTGCACTTAATAAATTACTTTCTGTAGCAAAACCAGTTATTGGATTTACAGTGTGTACATATTTTTGTCCATTTTCTGTAAGCCTAAATTTTCTATAATTTCCAGAACTTGCCATAGATTGATTGTCTAAAGCAACAACATCTGCAAAACTTCTTGTTCCATCTGTATTTGGGTTATCTATTGCTACTCTCCAATTTTTATTTTTTGAATTTTTACCTCTTGCTCTTATCTCTCCGCCAATTTCAATTAGATAATTATCTAAGTTTTTACTTTCAAAAAAGCGTCCAATTACATCAATTCCATAACCTTTAGCAATAGAATTAAAGTCTAAATAAATTTCTGGAGCATCTTTTTTTATTTTCCCGTCAACCAGAGAAACTTTATCTAAACCTACAAGTTGCATCATCTTATTAACCTGTAAACTATCTAAATTCTTCTTTTCATTTTTAGGCCCAAAACCCCAAGAGTTTACCAAATTACCAACAGTTGGATCAAAATAACCATTAGTTTCATTATGTATTCTTATCGATTTCTGAAAAACCTCCTTAAAAAACTCATCAATAACAATGGTAGAATCACCAGTATTAATTTTTGAAATATCTGAAGTTGGTATATACGTAGACAACGATTTATTAACCAACAAAAACAAGCTATCTATTGATTTTTGATAACTCACATTAGTATTTAAATACGTTATGTTATAGGTAGTTCCAAAGACATTACCACTAATTTTTATCGAATCGAAATGATGTTTATCCTTACAAGAAAGAAGAAAAATACAAGAAATAATAAATACTAAATACGTGTTTTTCATTTTAGTTTTAATTGTGCTTAGCAAAGATAAATCATAAAATGCTCATAAAACTATGCTCTTTTGTCTTTTTTGTGCTTTGCTTTTTTTAACTTTGTTATTCACGTTAATTAGTATAAATGATGAAAAAAACAATTTTATTTATTGCGGTTGCAGTTTTAATGAGCTCTTGTAAATCTAACAAAGAATATGCTGCATTACAATCTAGATTAACTAGTAGCCAGCAAGAATTAGTAGATGTAAAAGCCAATTTACAAAAGTGCTTGATTGAAAAGAATGCTGGAAGCTCTAATGTATCTGGCCTTGAAGGAAAAGTTGAATTATTAGAAAATCAGATTAAAGATTTAAAAATTGATAAAGCGCAATCTTTAAAACAAGTAGAAAACTTAACGGTTTTAACACAATCTGCAAGTGATAACATTAAAGAAGTTGTTTCTCAACTTAGCGAAAAAGACAAATACATTAACGGTATTAGAAGTGCAATGACTAAAAAAGACTCTATTAATTTAGCAGTTGCATTTCACTTAAAGAAAGAATTAGATGCTGGTATTCAAGATCAAGACATACAAATTGATGTTGAAAAAACAGTAGTTTATATTTCTATTGCTGATAAATTATTATTTAAAAGTGGTAGTTCTACAGTTTCTGACAAAGCAAAAGCTGTTTTAGGAAAAGTTGCAAAAGTAGTTGCATCTAGACCAGAAATGGAAGTACAAGTTGAAGGTTATACTGATAATGTGCCAATTTCATCTGCTAATGCAAAAGACAACTGGGATTTAAGTGTAAATCGTGCTACTTCTGTAGTAAGGGTTTTACAAAACGATTTTAGTATTGATCCTAAGCGTTTAATTGCTGCAGGACGTAGCGAGTATGTTCCTTTAGAAAGTAATGATACTGCTGAAGGAAGAGCAACAAATCGCAGAACACGTATTGTTATCTTACCTAAACTAGAAGAATTCTTTGATATTTTAGAACAAAAGCCTGAATAGGTTTAAGTATTTTATAAATTAAAAAAGCCTCACAAATTGTGAGGCTTTTTTTTTAGTTTAATTAGTTTTTTCCCTCTTGATTCTCTAATAAAAAAACTATAACTTAGCTAACGACTGAAACCCCAAATTAGCATTAATTCAAGACTAAATAGAAATAAAAATAAAAACAATAAAAATGAATCTTCAACCATTAAGAATTGAAGCTAGTTGGTTAGTAAGCTACAATCAACTTTATGAAGTTGACCCATTAGCAGGTTATGAATCTTATTTCGAAGGTTCAAGTTTATTAATATTACATAACAATACACGATTAAAACTAATTGACGTTCAATGGCGACCTGAAAAAGACCTAAATGGCGAATATCAAGTACAAGTTTTAAATTTTGTAGAAAATTTCAACTCAAAAACCAACAATTTTGATATTCAACCAAATTGGGAAAATCCATTTCTAACTTTTGCTACAAAGTCAAGATTAACACTTGTAGATAAACTAGAAGAATTATTGAAAACTCTACCTGTTTTCGAAGACCCAAGAATGATTGAAAAAAGAGGTGTTATAGATGAAATTTCAGAGTCTTATCGTTTAAAATTAATAGAAAACGGAATATCTTTAGGGTTAATAGAAAAAATATTAGAAAAAGGTAGTGCTAAAATTCAAAATCACACATTAGATCATAATGAAATAACAAAAGAAATAATATTAAAGTTTGCTAAAAATGGAATTACAAAAAAAGTCAAAAATAAAGCGAATCAAAAATTGAATAGCAAACGATTTAGATAATAAAACTACAAGTAAAATTGTATAAATATTATTGCTGTTTTTAGCTCACTTAAGAAAATGGTTGCTTATCCCACGAAGTAATAAAGCTTAAATATAGCTAAACTTACTACAAAATCTTAACAAAATCCTCAAAAGCAACGTAATACGGTTGGTCTTTAAAAACGGGGTTTTCTACACTTTCGGCATTTGCTAAACCAACACCAGCAAACCAAACTTTAGCGTTTTGTTTTTTTGCGTGGTCTTTAAACGTTTCCATCCATAAAACATCATATTCTTCTGGGTTTTGAATATTCTGAGTTGCTTTTACTAAGACAAAAATAGTTGGTTCGCCTTTTTTAAATAATACAAATTGTGGATGCCTTTTTAACTGGCTATTAATTGCTTGAAACTCATAACCCATTTCTTGCAATCTCTTACCAACAATATTCATTGCTAAATTATGCAACTCTTGTTCCGTTAAAATTTGCATTACTTTTTCTTGTTACGTTTGTTATAATTTTTATCGCCACGTGTTTTTGGCTTCTTATATTTCTTAGCAATTTCTCGCCTATAAGAACCTCCTAAATTAACTTTGCTATTCTTTTCACTTTTCTCATGAAATGCAGGTCCAGGAACATATTCTAATGAAGTTCTGTTTTTAGAAACTTCTCTTTCTTCTTTCGGGCGTTCTTCTTCGGTAAGTTCTGTTGAAACTTCTACAGCTTCAGGAAGCTCTAATAATGGAAGTTTAAAATCCATTAATTCTTCAATTCTAGCTTTAGATTCTTGCTCTTTTTCTGTAGAAAATAAAATTGTTTTTCCTTCTTTTTCCGCTCTACCAGTTCTACCAATTCTGTGCATGTAGTTTTCTGGGAAATGCGGTGTATCGAAGTTTATAACGTGGCTAATTTCTTCAATATCCAATCCACGCGCCATAACATCGGTAGCAACTAAAATTCTGTTTTTACCTTCGTTAAATTGGTTGATAGATCTTATACGGTAGTTTTGTGTTTTGTTTGAATGAATAACACAGGCTTCCGAATTGTACGATTCTTCTAAACAGTTAAAAATTCTATCTGCTGTTCTTTTGTTTGGTGCAAAAACCAACACTTTATTGAATTCTTCTTTATCGTGTAATAAATAATTTAATAAGTTAACCTTTGTGTAGAAGTTAACGATATTATACGATTCTTGTTTAATATTATCTAACGGAGTTCCGCTTATTGCAATAGATATTTTTGTTGGATTCTTAAAGAAATCGACAATTAATTCATCTACATCTTGCGTCATGGTTGCAGAAAACATTACGTTTTGTCTTCTTTGTGGCAACAAATCAAAAATATTTAATAATTGAAAACGGAAACCTAAATCTAACATTACATCTACCTCATCAATCACCAATTTTTGTATTGTTTTTAGCTTTAAAACATTGCTTAAAGCCAAATCATACAAACGTCCTGGAGTTGCTACAATTATATCGGTTCCTTGCGCTACGGCTTGTTTTTGTGTGTTTATGTTTGTACCTCCATAAACGCCTAAAACACGTAGGTTAATGTATTTTGATAGCTTTTCTATTTCATCTACAACTTGTATTACCAATTCTCTTGTTGGTACTAAAACTAACACTCGCGGAGATACTTGTTTAGAGAACGCTAAATCTCTAATAATTGGCATCATGTACGCAAATGTTTTTCCTGTACCGGTTTGCGCAATACCAACAACGTCTTTTCCGGATCTTACTACAGAAAAGGCTTGTTCTTGAATTGGTGTTGGATTGGTAAAACCTAAATCGTCTATTGCATATTGCAATTGTTTGGAAAGGTCTAAATCTTGGAAAGTTGTCATCAAAAAAACATTTTTGCAAAGGTACAACCATTATTTTGTATATTTAGTGAGCAAATCCTATAAGAATGAAGACAGCTAAACGTTTAGAACAGGCTTTAATTAAATTATACAATTCGTTTCATAATGATGAATTAAATCCTGAATGTTGTACGGCTTGTGCTGTTGGAAACATATTGGATAATTTTGATAGCTGGAAACACTTATCTAACAGTCATGGGTCATTAGAATTAAGTTATGTTGGGCGTGTTCATGAAAACTTAGGAAGAAAATTTAATGGGTATTCTCCGTTAGAATTATTACAAACCGAAAAGATATTTTTAGAAGCCTGCGGATTTAAAACTCCATTATGTCATTACAATCCAAAGCCTAAAAACCCAACAAATAAAGAAACTTTGTTTAATGGTTTGTGTGCTGTTGTTGCGTATTTATGTGCTTTAGACAACATACCAAATGTTATGGATTATTCTAAGATTTTTGAATATGAAGAAAGCAACCCTGTTTATAAGTTTGAAGTGATTTATAGTTAATCTTTTACTTTACTAAATACACCCGCGTTAGCGATTGCAATGGCATCCTTTTTATGCTGAACTCGTTTCAGTATCTTATAATAACTAGGTAATTTGTCTTAAAGTTGAAAAAGATACCGAAATAAATTCGGCATAAAAAGATATAACGGAAAGCGCGACCCTTGTGGTAACGCCCTAATTACCGATATATTAAAGACAATAAAAAAACCGACACTTTCGTATCGGTTTTTTTTAATTATTATTATTAAATTATTTTGAAGCACTAATCGTAGCTGGCTCAATTGAACCATCAAAAGAAGTGTGATATTCTTCTAAAAGATTCATGGTAGCATTTAATAAATCTTTAGTTTCTATTAAAATACCAAAGTACAATGTTGTGTTTTTTGGACTAGATTCTTCTGTTCTAGTACGTGCTATTTGTTTTGTTATTTTTTCATTTACCAAATCAAAAATTACTTTCTTTTCATTTAAAATAACACCTATCTCTTCAAATGATTCAGATTTAAAAGCTTTTTCTATATCTGAGAAAAAGATTTCTAATTTGTCATCAATTTCTTTTAATTCGTTTATCTGAGAAGATTTTAAATTTTTATGGTTATTGTTAATATGCTTATAACTAATCTTAGAAATATATTCTAATGATTGAGACATATCTTGTAAGTGACCTAAAATGTTAATATAAAATCCACTTGCATTTAAACTTGAAGCATCAAGATTTTTAATGAAATAAGTAATATTATCACGTAAATCATCAATTTCATCAGAAAGCTTAACAACTTGAGTTTTACTCTTTTTAAGTAAAGGTAATTTTTGCTCAGCTAAACCAGCAACAGAATTTGTGTAAATTCTATTTGTACGCTTAACTACTTTAGAAATATTTTTTGCACTTTCATGTATAACTCCTTGTACAGAACTACTTTCAGCCTCACTTAAACTATCTTCATCTTCTGTTTTTGTAGATTTATTTTTATGAGATTTATAGTTTCTGTATAATAACAGTACTGTTAATAACAGTAAAATTGGAATAATAACACGCGGGTTAAAACTAATTAAGAATACTACAGTACCAGCAGCAATAAAAGCTCCTAATGCAGTACCAAACCATCCACCAATAACATTTAACACACCTGCAACTCTATAAACTGCACTTTCTCTACCCCAAGCTTTATCTGCTAAAGATGTTCCCATTGCAACCATAAAAGTTACATACGTTGTAGATAAAGGTAGTTTCATTGAAGTTGCAATTGCAATTAATACTCCAGCAACCATTAAGTTTACAGAAGCACGAATCATGTCAAAAGCCGGAGCATCTATACTTTGACTTTTAGTCATTGTATAATTTGGTTTCTCAAAACTTTTCCCAATTTTATCACCTAAAGATGAAGGTATAATTGCAGAAAAATAGTTAGATAACCTTGTTGTTACTTTTACAACACCTCTTGAAAGGCTGTTTGGCTCAAATTTTTCGTGAGTTTCTCCTTGACGAGAAAGGCTTATTTCTGTTTCTGCAACAGTTTTTGCTTTTTTAGAGAACCAAAGTGTTAATACCATAATAGTTCCAGCAATAAAAAGTAATACTGGTTCAGCTGGTACTTTTTTCTCTAAAACTGCCATAGACATAGTAGAATCCATACCTCCAGCAACCCAAGCTTCATAAGAATGATATGCCGCCATTGGCACACCAATAAAGTTTACTAAATCATTTCCAGAAAATGCTAATGCTAATCCAAAAGTACCAACAGCAATAACAACTAATAGCACTGTTTTTTTAGTTAATTTTTCAAAAATGAAAGAAAATAAAACCCAAAAAGCGAAACTAATAAGTATAATATAGATTTCATTACCTGCTAACATTCCTTTTAATTCCTTGTAATATGGTGTTCCTTTTAAACCTTTTAAGAAGATAAAGTAAGTAATAGCTGTTAATGCTACACCTCCAAATAAAACTCCAAAATTCTTTATTCTCTTCTCATAATTAAAGGTAAACAAAAGTCTAGAAATCCATTGAACCAGTGCACCTACAGAGAATGCAATTACAACAGAAAGTAAAATACCAGATATAATTTCTATAGCTTTTGCTGTATTTATATAAGTTCCTAAATCTGCTAAAGTTTGTGTTTCTGAGTGACTGATTTTAATTAAAGACATTACTACAGCTGCACCTAATAAGTTAAATACAATAGAAACTGTAGTTGATGTTGGCATACCAAGTGTGTTAAAAAAGTCTAACAACAAAATATCGGTAATCATTACGGCCATAAAAATGAGCATAATTTCTCCAAACTCAAATTGAGCAGGAACAAAAATACCTTTTCTCGCTACTTCCATCATACCGCTAGAAAAAACGGCTCCAATAAAGATACCCAAACTAGCAACTATCATAATAGTTCTTAGTGAAATGGCTTTGGATCCAATTGCAGAATTTAAAAAGTTAATTGCATCATTACTAACTCCTACTATAATATCAGCAACAGCTAATACTATAATTGCGATTAACATAAATAAATAAATATTATCCATAATTTAATTTTAATTTTTTGCAAATATAATAGACATCTAATATTGCCTATGTTACGTTTGTGTTATGTTATTGTTTAAAAATGTACGTCTACTTGTAACCTAAACATTAGTTCGTTTGTCTTATCTGATAAATCCAAATAACTAACATCTGTTTGTACTTTTAATTTATGACCAGCAATATATTTAGATACTCCTAAAGTGTATTGGTTTTCTGCTCCTTTTCCTGTAATATCTTTATCCCAATCTATATTGGTATATCTTCCTGAAAGTTCTAATGTTTTAGACAACATGTAACCAGACTGTAAATTTAATCCGTTACCAACTTGTACTTCAGCTCCTGTTAAAGTTCCGTCTGAATTTTTTGCTAAAGGATCTGCTGCGTCTCTATTTGCAAATTCTCCCATAAAAGAGAATCCTTTATATTTAAACATTGCATCTACAAATACTGTAGAAATATTTGTTGAATAAAAACCTACATCATTTATCATATAAGAACCTTGATTAGATCTGTTTTTTACAGCGTCGTTATTAAAATCATACGATACACCAACTGCTAACTTTGGCTTAGCTTCAAACTTTAAATCACTTCCTTTATAATCTCCTTTACTTGCAAAGTTTCCGAATGGGTAAAACTCTAAACGAGTTGTATACTGATGGCCACCTAAGTTTCCTGATGTAATATTTCTACCTTCACCTTGTGCAATTGAAAATGCTTCCTTTACAATAAAAGTATCAGTAAGATTAAAATGGTGTCTTAATTGAAACCCCATATCTCTATCAATATTAAATCTACTATTTAATAATGAACGATCTACCTGCTGTAAGTTTGCTGAAGAAATTACACGTTCTCTGTTTCCTGGTAATTTAGTTTGCCCAAACCATAATTCGAAATTTTCATAGAAGTTCCATTTTACAACAGCATCCAAAATATATCTTGGTGCATTACTTGTAAATTCTGAAGCACCAGAAATATCTCTATTAGATAATCCTAGCTCTAACTTATATTTTAATTTTGGAGAAAACGCGAATCCGCTAAATTTTAAACGAGCTCTTCTTACTAAGAAAGAAGTTTCTGGATTTGTTAATCCATCGCTATCAGAATCCCATTGTGTGGTTGCTAAAAACTGCATTCTTGCACCAACATTCATTGACCAAGTACTGTCCTTACCTACTAGATTAAATAATCCTTTTCCGAATTTCGGAGCATTTGTTTCTTGTGCATTAGTGCTCAAGAAGGCAATCATACTTATAGTTATAAGTATAGATTTAAATTTCATAATTATTAGTTTTTGTCGCCGCAAATAACCAATAAATATGTTAAATTAATGTTAATCAAACATTACTAAAATAAAAAACTGCCTTAATCTAAGGCAGTTAAGTCATATAAAATAGTCGACAAAAACTAATTAATTTATGATGACATCTTAAATCTCTAAAGATTGGCACAAATATGAGGCTCGATATTTACTTAAATGTTTCAGGATAATTAAAAAACTGTTACCAATATATTTGGACTTAACATTGCCTTAATGTTTCTATAATACAATCGTAAATTAGAGCTAACACTCGCTTTACAAAAGCACCACATCTTTGCCGTGAATAAAATTAGAATTCACAGAAATGAAAAAAATCATATTGATTTTAATATTGGCAGCAAGCCAATTTAGTTTTGCACAAAGCAAAGGTACCGTTAAAGGATTATTAACGGATAAAGAAATGAATAATGAAGCGTTGCCTTTTGCAAATGTTTTTATTAAAGATACCACTATAGGTACAACGTCTGACATAGATGGTTTATACTCACTATCTATTCCGGAAGGAAACTACACTATTATCTTTAGTTTTATTGGTTATAAAACTATTGAAAAGCCTTTAACTATTAAAGCAGGAGAAA
Organism: Tenacibaculum aquimarinum; assembly: GCF_022478115.1. Taxonomy (GTDB): domain Bacteria; phylum Bacteroidota; class Bacteroidia; order Flavobacteriales; family Flavobacteriaceae; genus Polaribacter; species Polaribacter aquimarinum_A. Next base: position 340,506 of record NZ_JAKGSC010000001.1, read on the forward strand.
CAACTACAATAAATCAAGTAATGAGTGCCGAAGAAGGCGTTGCTTTAGAAGAAGTAGAAGTAAAAGCTGTTACTACAAGAGAAAAAGCTAGCGCACTTTTATTAGACCAAAAGAAAGCAGTTGTTATAAAAGAAAGTATTGGTGCAGAAGAATTAGCTACAAAAGGAATTAGTGATGCAGCTGGTGCAGTTGCAAAAATTTCGGGTGTATCTAAACAAGAAGGTTCTAGTAATGTATATGTACGTGGTTTAGGTGATAGATATTTAAACACTACAATGAACGGTTTATCATTACCTTCTAACGATATTAATAAAAAGAACATCAATTTAAATCTTTTCCCATCAGATATCATTCAAAATGTATCTATAAGTAAAGCATATTCTTCAAATTTCTATGGAGATTTTGCAGCTGGTAATGTAGATATTACTTCAAAAGAATATAAAGGAAATGGATTTTTAACTGCAAATGTTAGTTCTGGAATAAACACAAGAGCAGCAGGAGAAAATTTTAAAAAGAGCGAAGGAACTGGTTATTTTGGTTACTACAACCGTTTTAAACACAATCCGTTTGCCGTAGTTTTATCGCACGGAATTGATCCTGTAGATGCAGGTGAACCAATAAATACTTCTATTGGTATTAATGCTGGTAAATCTTTCGATTTTGAAAACGAATCTCGCTTAAGTTTTTTTGGTACTGTTTCTTTTGAAAGAGGTTTTAAATACAGAGAAGGTCCTTTAGTAAACTACACAAATGTTGCTAAAAAAGAATTTCCGAATGCAAAAGAATACGAATATTCTACAGCAACTACAGCTATGGCAAGTGCTATTTATAGAATTAATAGCGACCATAAATTAAAATACACTTCATTATTCTTAAATAACTCTAGTGACGAAGTTGGTTATTATGGAACTGAAGGTTTAGGTAAAAATAGAGATGCACAATTAGACACCGATAAAGGGTTTTATCAAATGAATGTGCAATACAACCAAGATTTAATTTTTGTAAATCAATTAGTTGGTGAACATACTATAGAAGAAGAAAAACTTAAACTTACTTGGGGAATTGGGTATAACAATGTTTTTGCGCACGAACCTGATAGAAAAAGAATTAGTTTAGAAAACTATCATTTAGCTTTAGATAACGACCCAAATACAAATCCATCTTTTTACAATAACATAGTTTTTGACAACCAACGTTATTTTCAAAAGATTATAGATGAAGAATTAAATAGTAGAATAAACCTAGAATATAAAGCTTCAGATAAATTAACGTGGAACTTTGGTTATAACGGAAGAATTAAAACGAGAGATTTTACAAACATTCGTTATGGTTATGATTTTATTAATTCTAACCAAGAAGTAACGGATGTAAACAACTTCAATTCAATTTTTAACATTGAAAACTTTGGAAACTTATATAACACCGAAGTTTTTAACGGAATAAATCCTCCAACATTTGGTAGCACAAATTTACCTGGTTTAGATGAGAATACGTATTCTGGAGAGTTACGTGTATACGCAGGTTATGTTTCTGCAGCAATTACTCCTAATGAAAAATGGACAATTGTTCCTGGTGTTCGTTTAGAATCATTTAATCAAGATATTAGTTATGATGTAATTAATATTAATCCAAATGACGCAAAATTTAGAGAAGCAAACGAAACATTTATCTTACCAAGTTTAAATACAAAATACGCTTTAACAGATAATCAAAATTTACGTTTCACTTTTAGTAAAACAGTATCTGTTCCAGAATTTAAAGAAGTTACACCATTCCTTTATGAAGGTATTGGAGAAAGCGTTGGTGGTAATCCAGATTTATTAAACGATCCTTCATTTTCTGAAGTATATAATTTAGACATAAAATACGAATGGTTTATTACAAGAGATGAACTTTTATCATTTAGTGCATTTACAAAACAAATACACAATCCAATAAACTTAGTAGTAGCAAATGACGCTTCTGGTAACCAACGTTACTTTAGATCTGGAGACAAAGCAGAAGTTTACGGAGTGGAATTAGAAGCTCGTAAAAACTTAATTTTAAATGAAGATGAACAAACACAACTTTCGGCAGGTTTCAACTTTACCTATATGCACACAAAGCAAGACTTAAAAGATGTTGCTGGTTTATATAGTGTATCCTTTAATAGAGCTAGTGATGAGCTACAAGGCGCATCTCCAATATTGGTAAATGCAAACATTAATTATAGTCCAACAAACTTTGAAAACTATAAACCAATAGCTTCATTAGTATTTTCTTATTTCTCAGACAGAATAGATGCTTTAGGTTCTGGACAATTAGGAAACATTATTGAAAAAGGAATTCCGGTTTTAGATTTTGTTTGGAAAAATAAAATTGGTGAAGACTGGGAATTAAATTTTAGCGCAAAAAACTTACTAGACCCATCAATAAAAAGAATTAGAGAAAATACTTCTATTGGAGATGTTACTCTTTCAGAATATAAATTAGGAATGAACTTAGGCTTAGGTCTTACATATAAATTTTAAAAAACAAAACAACTTTAATAACAAAAATGAAAAACTCAAACTTTAAAACAATGAAAAACAATTTATTAGCATTAGCTATAGCAACAACGGTATTTACTTCATGTGGTGAAGACGGAACAGCAGATATCGTTATAAACGATAATAGTGTAACAACAACAAACAACACAAACGGTGGTGGTTCTTCAACTACAGGTCAAGAAATAGAATTAAACGGAAACTACGCTTCAGATTTATCTTTAGACATTGCTAATACATACATAGTTACTGGTCCTGTAATTATAGAAGATGGAGCAACTTTAACTATTCCTGCAGGAATGACTATTAAAGCAGCTGCAACTGGAGCTGACGTATATGTTGCTATTTCTCAAGGTGCAAAAATTGACGCACAAGGAACAGCTAACCAACCAATTATTTTTACTTCTGCTGCTAATACACCAAATGCTGGTGATTGGGGAGGATTAATACTTTTAGGTAAAGCACCTATTAACTCTGTATCTGGTTCAGGAACTTCTACTTCAGAAATTGCAAGTTTACCTTTTGGAGGAAATGATGCTTCTGATGATTCAGGAAAATTACGTTATGTACGTGTTGAATATTCTGGTGGTAAAGCTGATGGTAATTCAGAAAACAACGGATTCTCATTTTACGGTGTTGGTAACTCAACTTTAGTAGAATACATTCAAATGTATGAAGGAAAAGATGATGGTGTAGAATTTTACGGAGGAACAGTAAACGTAAGTTACATTTCTATTGTAAACGCACAAGATGACTCAATAGACTGGACAGAAGGTTATACTGGTACAATTACAGATGCTTATGTAAAACATGGAACAGATCACGATAAAGGTATTGAAGCTGATGGTTACAATACAGATATAGGAAACAACTCTAGCCCTTTATTTTGGTCTAAACCTACAGTAAATAACTTAACAATTGTTGGTTTAGGTTCTGGAACTGGTAATGAAGCTATTCGTTTAAGAGCAGGAACTCAAGCAATTTTTAGTAATGTTTTATTAAAAGGTTTTGCTGAAGGATTTGATCTTGACGGTGATGCTGGAGCAACAAGTGCTAACCCAACAGGAACAGGAGTTATAAATGGGGATTTAGATGTAAGCTCAGTATCTTTTGAAGATATAACTGTAAAAATGAAAAACGATACAGGTGAAACTTTTACAGATGCAGATTTCTATACAGAAGATGCAAACGCAACTGGAACAGATTATACAGTTTGGGGTGCAGGATGGACTAGACAATAAGATGCTATTGTACTAATTATTTGAATTAATTAAATGAAAAAACGCGCCGTTGGCGCGTTTTTTTTATTGAGAAAAATATCTTTTTTCAATCAAAATCAAATTTATTTTACCGCTATTTTACTGTCTTCTTTCCAAGTTTGCACACTAGCTACAGTACTATTTTCAAAGTTTACTTCACGCAAAATATTTCCATCCCACATAAACCACTTACCAACTTTTTTACCACTACTATAGTGAGCAATTGTTGTTTTATTTCCTTTAGTATCAAAAGAAGTCCAAGTTCCTTCTAATTTTTTATCTTTAAAAAAACCTTGTTTTTCAATACTTCCATCTTCATAAAAATAAGTAGCTTTAACTAAATCACCAACTTTTTCAAATGAAGGACTTTTATCTTGAGCTTGCGTTAAAGAGACTGCTAAAATACAAGCGATTATAATTAATTTTTTCATAAAATATGTTTTTTATATTTACATTTCCTTTACAAATATATGTCTATTTTTACAATAAAGCAATAATTACGTAACATTAAATTAACATTGAAAATGTTTTTATTAATGTTTTAACTTTTTTTTAAATGAAAAAAATATATCTTTACAAAAGAATTTAATCAAAAAATAAAGAGTTATGGCAGTAATGAAAGTAATTGAAGTGTTAGCAAACTCAGAAAAAAGCTGGGAAGATGCTACTAAGAAAGCAGTAAAACAAGCTTCTAAATCTGTAAAGGGTATCAAATCTGTTTTTGTACAATCTCAAAGTGCAGTAGTAAACGGAGATGACGTAACTGAATTTAGAGTAAACCTAAAGCTTACTTTCGAAGTAAAGTAAGTTTTGTATATTTTTCTACTACTATATAATGCGGTTTTACTTTTGTAAAACTGCATTATTGTTTTTAGTATATTTGAAAATTATGAATACACTACAAATTATTTTTACAAGTTTAGTTGCTATTATACATATTTACATTTTAATTTTAGAAATGGCTTTATGGACAAAACCAAAAGGTATAAAAGCTTTTGGTTTAAAAAACAAAGAGTTTGCTGAAGAAACCAAAGTAATGGCAGCAAACCAAGGTTTATACAATGGTTTTTTAGCCGCTGGTTTAATATGGTCTATACTTGCAAATAAAACTGATGTAGCAATATTCTTTTTAGCTTGTGTATTTATTGCTGGTATTTACGGAGCTTATTCTACTAAAAAGAATAAAATATTATATATTCAATCAGTTCCTGCATTATTGGGATTAATTTCACTTTTCCTTTAGAAAAAATCCTACATTTTACTGTATTTTTGCACTCGTTATAAATAATACGAAATGGAAAAATACATAGTACAAATTAAAGATTTACTTTTTGAATACTCTCCAAAAGTAATAACAGCATTAGCTATTTTAATAGTTGGTTTATTTATTATAAACTTAATAATTAAAGCCGTAAAAAGAATATTACATAAACGTGGAATTGATATTACGCTACAAAAATTTATAGGCAACTTACTTGGTTGGGCATTAAAAATACTTTTAATAATTACTGTAATTGCTAAATTGGGAATAGAAACTACTTCTTTTGCAGCAATAATTGGTGCAGCTGGTTTAGCAGTTGGTTTAGCTTTACAGGGTTCGCTAGCTAATTTTGCAGGAGGTGCTTTAATCATGATTTTTAAACCCTTTAAAATAGGAGATCTTATAGAAGCACAAGGTGAAATTGGGGTTGTTAAAGAAATAGAAATTTTTACAACCAAACTTACAGGCTTATCTAATAGAGAAATAATAATACCCAACGGAGCTTTATCTAACGGGAACATAATTAATTTTTCTTCGGAAGGAACTCGAAGAGTAGACTTAACTTTTGGAGTTTCTTATGACGCAGACATTAAACAAACCAAAGATGTTTTAATGAATGTTTTAACAGCACATCCTAAAGTTTTAAAAGATCCAACTCCAACAGTAAATGTTTCTGAATTGGCAGATAGTTCTGTAAACTTTGCCGTAAGACCTTGGTGTAAAACAGAAGACTATTGGACAGTTTATTTTGATGTTACTGAAAACACAAAAATAGCACTAGATAAGGCTGGAATAGAAATCCCTTACCCACATGCAGTGGAAATTCAAAAAGAAGGTTAGACTTTCTTCTTTTCTGGAATTGCAATAAAATCTTTTAAATAAAAAGGCTCAAAATAAGCGACATCTTCGATGTCGTTTTTTTTGTATTTAGTAAATGATAATTCAGCCATTTCTTTTGCTGAAGGAAATTTATCTTCAATAAAAAAAGCATTATTATGTGTAATTACTGTTTTACATTTTTCTGCTCCATCTCCTAAAAAATAAACTTTCCCTTTTGTTAATTCATCTTGAAAAGAATTCTCATCAATAATTTGTGCTTGTATTTCTCTAATTTTACTATAATTAGAATCATATACTGCAGAATATACTTCCATTCTTCTAGCATCAATCATTGGTACAATTAAACCATCTTCTATTTTGGTTGCATGTGCTAAAGAAGTTAATGTCTCTATAGAAATTAAAGGCTTATCAAAAGAAAAAGCCAATCCTTTAGCTGCAGAAACTCCAATTCTTAATCCGGTATAAGAACCTGGACCTTTACTTACTGCAACAGCATCAATTTTATCTGTAGAACTATTTACCTGTTCTAAAATTTCAACAATAAAAGGATGCAGCTTTTCTGCATGAGAATAATTTCCATTATTCATTTCCTTTATTGCAATAATTTCTCCGTCTTTTGCTAAGCTAACTGAGCAATTTTTGGTTGCTGTTTCTATGTTAAGTATAAGTGCCAAAATCTAAAAATTTGAGCAAAGATAGGTTTTAAAAACAAAAAACTCATCAACTTTTAAGCTGATGAGTTTTCAATATATATTAAAATAGTTTTTAGTCTTGTAGAATATTTTCTCCGTAGTAAAACTTTAAAACTTTGGTTGTAAACACATAGTTATATTTTGCTCTTATCATTGCTCCTTCAGCATTTACTAAACGATTTCTAACTTGATCAAAATCAAACAATGTCATAGCGCCATAATTATAACTTTCTTGAGCATTTTTAAATGCTTCTGTTTGTGCTGCTAAAGATATTTCTGCTGCTTCAAACGCTTTTGCTGCTGCTTTAGCATCTTGAAAAGCCTGCTCAATTGTTTGTTGTAATTGAAGTTTCTGATTTTCTAATCTAGTTTCTGTTATTAGTTTACTAATCTTAGAACGCTCTACACTTGCATCCGTTTTAAAACCATTAAAAATTGGTATGTTAACATTAAAACCTAAACCGTAACCTAAATTATTATCTAGTTGGTTAAAGAAATTTGTATTAGAAAAACCTGCTGGTAAGTCTAAATTATAACCATAGTTAGTACCAACACTTCCAGAAGCTGTAACTGAAGGCATGTAAGCAGACTTTGCAATTTCTATTGAAAGATCTGAGTTTTCTATGTTTAATTGCGCTCTTTTAATCTCTGGTCTATTCGTTAATGCTTTTTTATAAACTTCTTCTGAAGTACTATATAACATTGCTGCTGAAGGAGAATCCACTTCAATTTTGGCAACATCAAAACCTTCAAAAGGAACTTGTAGCATTTGAGAGATATTAAGTAATGCTAAATTTAATGCGTTTTCTTGAGAAACAACATTTTGTTTATCATTTGCTGCTGTAGATTGCACGTTTAACAAATCTCCTTTTGGAATTGTTCCTGCATCGAATTGCGCCTTAGCTCTATCAATTTGTTTTTCACTAATTTCTGCTTGAACTTTAGCTACGGTTAAATTTTCTTTAGCAAACAACGCATTTAAATAAGTGTTTACAACACGTAAAGCAATATCGTTTTCAATTACTTCTAAATCTAATTTACTTCCTTCTACACCAAGCTTTGCTTGATTATACGTATTTAAAACTCTATAACCATTAAATACTGTTATACCTGTAGAAACTCCAAAAGAACCTCCAAAGTTACTTGTAGAAACTCTATCATTTGTAACAGGATCAAAACCAGAACCAAATCTTAAATTACCTCCTGTTGATGCACTTAAAGATGGTAATTTATTTCCTTTAGCACTTTTAACATCAGATTCTGCGATGTCTATATTCAGTTTATTTTGCTTTATGGTAATATTATTTTCTAATGCATAATCTACACATTCTTTAAGCGTCCATTTTTTTTGGGAAAACGCTGAAATTGATACAATTACAGCAGCAAAAAATATAAGTTTAGTTTTCAACACGATATTTTTTAAGATTATTAAGTTGACTTTTTACTAATAGTTCTAATAAGACGTTTAAAAATAAAATTTGTTACACTAATTCTTATTTATTAAAGTGTTAAATTTTATCCTTCTGCTTATGCTTGTATAAAAAATAGAATAAAGCGCCGACTAATATGTATGGAAACACCATTAAATAGGTAATTCCATCATTTACGCCTTCACCCATAGATTCGTTACCATTTTCTACAACAGCTTTACACATTGCACATTGTGCCGAAGAAATTTCAACTATAAATAGCATTAAAATAATTAATACACTTTTTTTCATCTTTAAATATAATAAGGTGAAATCATTAAATACACTACAACACCAGTTATTGCAACATATAACCATAATGGAAATGTAATTTTCGCTATCTTTTTATGCTCTGGAAAATTACCCAATTTTGCTCTCATAAAGGTAATTAATACAAAAGGTATAATAATGATAGATAATAAAATATGTGTAAATAATATAAAGTAGTAAATATATTTAACAGCTCCATCTCCACCAAATTTTGTGGAATCAGAAGTCATATGATACGCAACGTATAAAACCAAAAACAATACAGAACATATAATTGCTGTTGTGTTTAATTGTTCATGCAACTTTTTATTTCCTTTTTTTATGGCTACAACTGCTGCAATTAATAAAACGGCAGTTAATGCATTTATTGATGCATAAATTGGCGGTAAAAAACGTAAAGGTTCTACATTAGGAATTTTAATAACAAATAATGCGGCAACAGCTAAAGGAATAGCAACTGATAAAATTGTTATTATTTTTTTATACTTCTTTTCTTGTAATTCGTTATTCATTTAACAACAGTTTAATGTCTTTTTTTAATTCTGAAATTTGATTGGGAAATGTTTGTTCTGGTAATGCTCTATAATACATTATTGGGTTTCCATGTTCATCATAACGAGAGCGAATATAACCGTCTTTATCTACCAAAGCGAATAAACCAGAGTGTTCAAATCCACCATGATCTTCTTCTCCTTTTCCTGCATATAATTTAAAACCATGATTAGATAATTTATACACATCTGCTTCTGGTTTACCTGTTAACAAGTGCCAGTTTTTATGTGTAATTCCCATTCTATCTGCATACTCTTTTAATACTTTAGGAGTATCTATTTCTGGTGTAATTGAAATTGATGCTATTCCAAATTCTGGATTGCCAAAAAATTCATTTTGTATAGTAAGCATTTGCTCATTCATAATTGGGCAAATAGTTGGACATGTAGAAAAGAAAAACTCAACAACGAATACTTTTCCTTGGTAATCTTTATTGGTTATGGTTTTTCCTTCTTGATTTGTAAACTCAAAAGCAGGCACTTTAGTAAAAGTATGCAAATCTGCCTTCTGAAAATGTTTTACAATTTTTGGAATTGAGTAAATTCCGAAGAGTAAAACAATAAATGAAATACCTATATATGAGTGTTTTTTATTCATTTCTTTAAGCTTTAAACTACATGCTTTAAGCGTAATGCTTAAAAACTCATAGCTTTTATATTTCTCTATCTGCGTTATTCTTCTTTAACGCTAATCTATATTCTGCAAGTACAACTTTTACATCGTCTTTCATCTTATTATTTAACTCTGCAACAGAATGCATATTGTACCCGTACAGTTTTCCGTCTACAGATTCTTTATCGTCTACTCTACCTCTTAACTTACCTTCTTTATCTATTATAAATGCTTTGTTTACATATAAACTAGTAAGAGAATCATTAGTAGAAAAACTTTCATAAACTGCTTCTATTTCTGCAGCTGAAGCTCCGATAAATTTCCATTTAACTAAATCAGTAAATTTTCCTATTTCTTGTTTTAATTTTAAAACATCTTCTTTTTTATCATTAGGATAAACAGCAACTAATTGAAAGTCTTTAAAACCGTAAAAAGGTTTGTATATTTTTTGATTCAAATTAAAGAAACCTCCTTTTACACTTTCTATATCTTCACCTAAAAAAACAACAATAGAAATATTTCTTTTAAAGGTTGTAGTTTTTGCGCTATCAATTTCTGAAACATCAATTACATTTTCTGAAAGAATTGGTAATCTTCCAAAGTTATTAACACCTGATGAGATAAATATATACAGCAATAATGGTAATAGGAATAATGCTGATAATACGAATGTTTTTTTTACTTTATTTGTCATAAAAATTAGTCATAAAAAAAGGTGGTTAAAACCACCTTTTTTTATTTTTTAAAAATTACCATTTTACAAGTGGAGCTAACGTGTCATACAGATAACCACCTTCTATTAATAATAGGGTAACTAAATACGCTATTAAAAAGACTGATGCCCAAACTACCGAGCGTCTTAACCATTTTTTCTCGCCGTCCATGTGCATAAATGCCCAGGTAATGTAGTAAGCTTTTACTAATGTTAAGATAATAAATATCCAGTTTAAAGGACTTGTTCCTAAAAAGCTAGTAAGATGAAAAGCATCTGGTTTTATAATTCCAAAAATTACTTCAACAATAGTTATAAGAGATAATAATCCAAAAACTATCCAGATTTTCTTTGTGTTTGATTCGTGTGCGTGTGCCATTTTTGTATGCTTTTATAATTAAACTAAGTAGAAGAAGGTAAATACAAATACCCAAACTAAATCTACAAAGTGCCAATATAATCCTACTTTTTCTACCATTTCATAATGTCCTCTTCGTTCGTAAGTTCCTAAGATTACATTAAAGAAAATGATGATATTTATCAATACTCCAGTAAATACGTGGAAACCGTGAAAACCTGTAATAAAGAAAAAGAAATCGGCAAAAATTGTATTACCATATTCATTTACTTTTAAGTTTGCTCCTTCTACCACTAATTTAGCTTTAGCAAGTTCTACTAAACCTTTTTCTCTTGATAAGATTATTTTTTGTTTTGTTGCTGGATCTATTAACTCTGAACGAATAGCTATATCTGGATTTGATGCAAATGCTTTTTGAACTTGAGCAACAGAATACTGAGACATAGTTCCTTCTCCTTCAAACCATAAACCGTTTGTAGGCGTTTGTTGGATACGTTCATCCATTCTATCTCCAGTTACAAAATCTGCAAGTGCAATTTGATGACCATCTTTTACAAATTGTAAAACTTTACCATCTGTAGTTTTAACAGCTCCATAAGAACCATTAATAAAGTTTTTCCACTCCCAAGCTTGTGAACCTAAGAATATAATTCCTCCAATAATAGTTAAAAACATATAGAAAGTAACTTTCTTTTTTTTCATTTGATGACCAGCATCTACGGCTAACACCATTGTTACCGAAGAAAATATTAAAATAAAGGTCATTAAAGCCACATAATACATTGGTGCGTGCACACCATGTAAAAATGGAAAGTGAGTAAACACTTCATCGGCAATTGGCCAAGAGTCAATAAATTTAAAACGAGTTAAACCGTAAGCGGCTAAAAAACCAGAAAAGGTTAATGCATCAGATACGATGAAAAACCACATCATCATTTTACCATAACTAGCTCCAAAAGGTTTTACTCCGCCTCCGCCCCAAGTTTCTTTGCTGTCAGAAGGTATAGCAACATTTGCTTCCATATATATTTCAGTTTGTTATTTTTTTCTTAATAGTTTGCCAAAATTAATCATTTTCTATCATCTAATAAAATAGAAAAAGAAAAATAGATAAATCCATAGTACATCTACAAAATGCCAAAAGATTGCACCTAGCTCAAAACCAAGTGTTTCCGTGGCATTATACTTGTTTTTAAAATGATTATAAATAACAACTAATAACACAATTACACCTGCAATTAGGTGTAAAACGTGCATTAAAGTTATTCCAATGATAAAAGAAGTAGACACTGTGCTTCCTGGACCGGTGAAATAAAGTCCAGAACTTTTTAGTTGATCAAAGCCTACATATTGATACCAAATAAATCCAATTCCTAAAATTAGTGTAATTATTAGAAATATTCTTGATGTTGGTACATTATCTTTTTTTAATAATTTTTGCGATATAAATAATGTTATACTGCTTAAAACAATTAATGCTGTACTTATATAAAATGCTTGAGGTAAATCAAAAGTTACCCAATCATCACGTTTCATGCTAATAACATATGCACTTGTTAAACCTGCAAAAAACATAACCATACTAATCATTGAAACCCATAACATAGGTTTTGCAGATTTTCTTCTAGCTACAGTTAATTCTTTATCTACTTGTTCTCTATTATTCATTTAATGTAAAAATTTATCTACAACATAAATTATTTGCACTAGTGTTATATATAAAACACTCGATAACATTAATTTACGTGCATCAATATTACTTTCAGATTTGTGTAACTTTATTCCAAAATACAACATAACTGCACCTAATAGCGCTATAATTATTGCTGTCATTGGATATATATAGAAGTTTCCTGACATTTTTAAAACTGGTGCAACGGAAACTAAAATCATTATAATTGTGTAAAAAATAATTTGCTTTACAGCACTTTTATCTTTTTTATTCATTGGTAACATACCAAATCCAGCTTTTTTATATTCTTCAAACTGTAACCATCCAATTGCCCAAAAGTGAGGGAATTGCCAAAAAAACTGAATCATAAAAAGCATTCCTGCTTCTATACCAAATTGATTTGTTGCTGCAACCCAACCTAACATAAAAGGAATTGCTCCTGGAATTGCTCCCACAAAAACAGTTAATGGTGTTACTGCTTTTAATGGCGTATAAGCACAAGCATATAAAAATATTGAAACAGCCCCAAATAAAGCCGTTTTAGGGTTTATGTAATATAAAATTGAAAGACCAACAATTGTAAACAGAATTGCTATTGTTAAAGCTGTATTTACACTCATTCTACCTGTTGGTAAAGGTCTGTCTTTAGTTCTTTGCATTAAAGCATCGGTATCTTTCTCTATTACTTGATTAAATGCATTTGAAGCACCAACCATTAAGAAACCACCAATTGTAAGTAAAATTAAGGTAGTATAATTTATAGTTTCTGCTGCCAATAAATAACCTGCAACCGAAGAAAAAACAACACTTAAAGACAAGCCTACTTTGGTAAGTTGTTTAAAGTCTGAAATGAGCGTTTTCACAGATGTTTTATTGTTTAAAATAATGGTAGAATTCATCGAAAATAATTCGAATGCAAAGATATTCTATAAATATGGATTTACCATAATTTTCATAGCTAATTATAGGAAAATAAGATTGCTTATCTAAAAATCAAAATACCAGTTAAACAAATCTGCACGTAAGCCAACTGTAAACCAAATATTGGTATCTGCTTTAAATGTTGCAGTTGGAGTTTCTGGAGAAAATTTTCTAAAAGATAAACCTGCAAATAAGCTTAATTTGTTTGATGGATTCAACAAATAATTACCCTGAGCATCAAACATAAAAATTGTGGCTGTGTTTCCTTGCCCTATTGAATTGTTTGTATCACTTACTCTAATATCATAAGATTGATAAATGTTACCACCATAACTAACAGTTCCATCTTTATCGAAACCTCTTTTTCCTAAAATAAGTTTTCCATAACCACTCCAACGATCTTTCTTATAACGAGCAATACCAATCATCTCCCAGAAATTTGCTCCCCATAAATGCCCAATTGGTTGGCTATAATGCCCATAATTTAACACTGGATTTTGATGTGCGAATGTATAAGGCCTTGCATAATTAAATTCTCCTTGTAGAAAAAGATTTTTCACATTTAATGCATCAAACCATTTTGCCCCAAGTTGTAATCCAAACTTATTTCTCCAATCACTTAAATTTGTTAAGTTTCCGAAAGAAAATTCATCTATTATCAATTGAGAATATCCCATAAACTTATCTGAAAATTTATATTTCGAAGTTATACCTATTAAAGCATTACCTACATCTTCACCTCTATTAAATTCCACAGAACGGTAAAACATTAACGGGTTAAAGAAAGACATATCTATTCCATTTTCTCCTGCAGAAACAGCTGCCTCAAAGAAACCTAAGTTAAATTTATCTGTTACATTAATACTTAAATAATGCATTGCAATGTATTTACGCAAATGTGCTCTACCATTTTCATTTGCAGCAAATTCCCTTACATCTTGCGCCCACATCCAAATGTTAGTATATTTAAATTTCCAAAAACTAACATCCATTTTTAAATAAGTAGCGGGTGATGATACGTCTGAAAGTAAAAAAGAACGGTAACCATCTCCAATAAAATTTTTCCCATGACCTAATTGAACATTAAGAAACTTATTAGGTGTATAAGACATGTAACCTTCTGCCACTGGATAATCATAACCAGTCCCAAATTCTTTAGCCTTACCACGTCCAGGAACTAATCCTTCTGAACTTACAGGCTTAAAGGTTTCTTTATCAGGATTGCTTGCAAACAAGTTTATATATTCCGCAAACCTTCCTTGACTTTCATATATTGTAGTAGAAAACGAAAACTTATCACCTAAGCCTCCATCTATTTTCATTAAACGTGTATTATTATACGTGTATTTTTGACTATCAGAATTATCTTTTCCTAATTGAACATCAACTAAAAAATCTAATGTTAACCAATAATCTTCCTTTTTTACTTGAAGTAAATGTTCATTCCAAAGTTTACGCCCAAACCAAGATTTTTTTTCTGGCTTTAAAAAAGGTGTTTTCTCTTTTTCAAAATCATAAACCTGGTTAATTTCATTATAAATATAAGGTTTTGAAGCAGTATGCATCCCTTTATTTTTATGTAACGCATATTCATAATCCACATAACTTTGATGCGTAAAAGGAATATTTAACTGACTATTATGTTCTAAAAAAGTGCTATCCGCTAGTTTTTGCTGAGCAACTACAACATTAATATCTAGTTTAGGTTCTTCATGTATTTTAATTTCTGAAGGATTATTTGAAAGCGGAAAAGTTATTGGTAGTACAAAGCGCATTTCTACAGTATGATTATTGTAGGTCGCTGCTTTAACTGAAGGCATTTTAGCAAAAACACGATTAACTTCCGTTTTTAATTCTTTATATGGCGAATTAACCAATAAACTATTAAACGCACCTTTTTCATCAACATAAAAAAGAACATTAATTGTTTTATTGAAGTTCTCTTTTTCTAATACCTCAGGGACTTTAAACTCTTTAAAGAAATATGTATTTGCTTGTTGATAAAAACATTTTTCTTGATTTTCAACAGATTCATTTTCGCATTCTTTAAACATTGGATAACGTTCAGAAGTCTGTGAAAAAATTAATGTTGGAATAGTAAGAAGTAAAACAAGTATAAATTTCTTCATTATATATTAAAGTTTCGTAACTCTTTTTTCTTTTAATTGATATTTTTCTAAACTCTCTGAGCAAGTTGCCAATCCGTTTTCATCAAAATTAAGACGATGACCATATTCACTAACCCAACCAATATGTTTTGAAGGATTACCAACAACTAAAGAATACGGCAACACTTCTTTTACAACAACTGCTCCAGCACCAATAAAAGCAAACTCACCAATATCATTTCCGCAAACTATTGTTGCATTTGCGCCGATACTAGCACCTTTTTTTACGGTAGTTTTTAGGTATTCGTTTTTGCGATTTACAGCACTTCTTGGGTTTATAACATTGGTAAAAACCATTGAGGGACCAAGAAAAACATCATCCTCACAAGTTACACCTGTATAAATTGAAACATTATTCTGAACTTTAACATTGTTACCCAAAATTACTTCTGGTGAAACCACTACATTTTGACCAATATTACAACCATCTCCAATTGTACAATTAGGCATTATATGACTAAAATGCCAAATTTTTGTGCCATTCCCAATTATACATCCGCTGTCTATTACAGCAGTTTCATGTGCAAAAAAATCATTCATAATTAATAGTTTGTTTCTGTTTTTAAATTTAAAATAATTTGTTTTGCTGAAGAAGTTCCAATTCTATCCACTCCAATAGAAATCATTTTTTTAGCTTGTTCAAAAGTTTTAAGACCTCCAGCAGCTTTTATTTTTAATGGTGAAGCATTTTCTACTATTAATTTCATAGCTTCAAAAGTTGCTCCACTTGGTTTATTATTTCCAGTTTGAAAGAATCCTGTTGATGATTTTACAAAAACATTCTCAAAACTTGATTCCTCAAAATTACTGATAACTGTATTTTTAATCAATTGTGAAAGTACAATTATTTCTTCATTTGATAATGCAGCAATTTCTATGATCCACTTTATAGCTTTATTATTTTCCAAACAAAGCTTAGTACAGCTTAGAATTTCAGATTTTATCAATGCTAGATTTCCTTTTTTAAATGCTTTGTAATTGACAACAAAATCGAGTTCGTCTGCGCCTAATGCAATTGCGCTTTTTGCGTCGGAAATCTTACATTCAACTGAAGAATTTCCTTCAGGAAAATCTATGACAGTTCCAATTAAAACCTCTGAGTTATTTTTAGCAATCAGTTCTTTAGCAATAGTAATATAGTTGCTACGAAGCATTACCAATTTCATCTTATATTGAATCGCATCTTCAATAAGCGCAATATTTTTTTGAGTAGTTTCATTAACAGAAATATTGGCCTGTTCAGCAGTTTTAAGATATGTGCTATCTAAATAATTATTAACTTTCATTAGTAGCAAAAATAAAAAAACTCAGCAATAAAGCTGAGTTTTAAAATTTTATTCTACATGAAATGTAATAGGTAAAGTATATTTTACTTTAACAGGTTTCCCTTGCTGTTTCCCTGGTGTAAATTGTGGAATTTTATCTACAATTCTTTGCACTTCTTTTTCTAATCGTTTATGAGGTGCTTTTATTTTTACCTGTGTAACATTTCCTATTTTATCTATTACAAACAATGCGTACATTTTCTTTTTACCTGAAGACAATCCTAAATCTTGACCTAAACCACTATTAAAATGTTTTTGTACATGCTTAGATATTTTTCTAACAAAACACTTTTTATTTTCTTCTTTAGGCAAACCTTCACAACCTCTATAAATTGGAACTTCTTCTAAAAAAACAAAACTTTTGGGATCATCATTATCGTCAATATGTTCTTCCTCTTTAATAACTGGAACTTTATTAAAATCGATAGGTTGTGTTTTATCTTCAGAAGGCAAATTAATTACTTTTGATACTGTTTCATCATTAGTTTTATTAATTACACTTAAAATAGTTGTTGTTTTTGGCTTAACTGGCTCATGAAATTTGGGCTTAGGTATATCTTTTATAAATGCCATTGGAGGAGTTTCATTAATTACATAGGTGTTTTCTCCTGGATCATAATCTTCAACTAAATTTTTCTTTTCTACTGTTTCAAACTCTAAAACTGCATAGACTGTAAATAAGGTTAATACCAAACCTAGTTGCATAAATACTGTTGAAAATTTTTCTAATTGTTTTCTTGGCTTTTTCTTTAAGTTGCTCATAATAAGATAGTTTTAATGTTAAGACTATGTTAAGACAAGAAACATGCCATTACAATGTTAATTAAAATTTTAACATTTAAAACAACAAAAAACGCAACTCAAATGAGTTGCGTTTTTTAAAATATAAAAATATTTTTATCTATTCTACATTAAAAGTAATTGGTAGTGTATAACCTACACGAACCGCTTTACCTCTTTGTCTACCTGGTTTCATTTTAGGTAACTTTTTTGCTATACGAATAGCTTCTTTCTTTAATCTTGGGTGTGGTGCTCTTGCATTAATAGCAGTAATACTTCCATCTTTATCAATTTTAAATTGAACATAGATTTTTTTCTTACCTGGCGCTAAACCTAACTCATTAGCTAACTCAGCATCAAAGTTTCTTTGTACGTGCTTACGCATCTTTTTATTTAAACAATCTTTCTTTTGTGCTTTTGTTCCTGTACAACCTGGAAAAACTGGTACTTCTTCAATAATTGAAAAAGGAACGTCTTCTACAACTTCTTCTTCCTCTTCTACCTCAACAATTTCCTCTACTTCTACAGCTTCAGTTTCATCTGTTTCTGTAGTTTCAATTACTGTTTCTTCCACCTCTTTATCATCTTCTACCACTTCAATCTTTTCTGGAGTTGGTGGTGGTGGAGTTTTTGGTGGTGGTGGTGGTGGCGTATTTTGAATAATAATTGTTTCTTCTTCAATTTCATTTGCCATGTTAGCATCTGCTAAAGAAGACACAGACTTATCATACGTCTTTTGCTCAATTGCTACATACGTTACAAATAACGCTAAAACCAAACCTAGTTGCATAAACAACTTGCTGTAATTCTCTAAATTTGATTTTGGATTTTTCTTAATTTCCATCCTAAATAGTTTTTAATAGTTCGCTAATTTACTTAATTTTTTATGACTTATACAAGCCTAAACGTTAAATAGCTCGTTTTTTTTCAATTTTCTTATTAAAAATTAACATTGCTATGATTGCTCCTAATGTGTTTGCAAGCATATCTAAATAACTTGCTTCCCGGTAATCGGTTATTGTTCCTTGTAAAACCTCAATAATTATGCCGTAAAGAATACAACCAATAACTACTGAGTATTTAATTTTATTTTTTGATAGAGTTGCTCTAACTGCAAACAACCAACTTAAAGTTAAAACTAAATAAGCAATTAAATGTTCAATTTTATCAATATTAGAAATTGCAACAACAGGCTGATTACCTAATTTTATTAAACTCAAAACAGCAATTACAACAGTTATTGCAATTGCTATAAAAAAAATATTATCCTTTAATAAGTTCTTGATATGCTTCAGCATTTAGTAAGTCTTTAATTTGACTTTCATCTTCAATTTTAAGCTTAATCATCCAACCTTCTCCATATGGATCTGAATTTACCAATTCTGGCTCATCTTCTAAAGCTTCATTAAATTCAATTACTTCGCCTTTTAAAGGCATAAATAAATCTGATACAGTTTTTACTGCTTCAACAGATCCAAAAACTTCGTCTTTTTCTACTGTTTCATCTAATGTATCTACATCTACATAAACGATGTCTCCAAGTTCTCCTTGTGCAAAATCGGTAATACCAATTGTTGCTGTATCACCATCAATTTTAATCCATTCATGGTCTTTTGTGTAACTTAAATCTGTAGGTATGTTCATTGTAATTTTATTTTATAGTTTATCGTGTTAAATTATATATTATGTTTATTCCGGCGTTTATAGCTTGTCTTGGGAATGTTGTTGATATTGCGTATTTATACGTTTGATGATTGTAATAAAAAGAAGCGGTAAGGTTTTTATTTAAATTATAATCTGCTATAAACTTAAAGCTAAATAATTTTTCTCCTCCAGTAATCTGATTATTTCCTTCATCAATTGCTCTAATTTGAGTTATGTTGTCTCTCATTGAAACATCTGCTCTTAGGTTTATGTCTCCTTTTAATACTTCTTTTTTACCTGCAAAACGTGTATTAAATTTCACATCTCTAATTCTGTACCCAAATCCAACCACATATTCAGTTCCCTTAATATCTGTTAATGTGTTATTATTAAAGTTAAGTGTTAATGCTCTATCCTTTCTTATTTCACCTTTAAATGAAAAAGAATTTCTCATTCTAAAATCTACTTTAATTAAGGGTGAAAACTCGTCTATTAATGTTGCTGAAGATATTAATAATTGAGATTGATAGTTTCCTGCAGAATTTTTTACTGGTAAATTTGAAGAACTAATTGGCTGATCAGCATTAACTCCTTCATATAATAAATTATTTGTGTATCCACCAATTGTATATGAAGAATTATAACCATGAGAAACCGAAAATGCAGCAAAGTTTTTCTTAAACCATTTGTACTTCATTAAACCATTATAACGCAAGGTCCAATTAGGAATTGGAATATTTTTAAAGATTCCTGTATCTACAGAATTAGGATCTTTCCCTGAATATGCTGCCATAAATGCTGGCAACAATACCTCTTGATTAGAATTTGTATAACCATCTACAGGAAAACCATTTTCAACAGAAAGTCTATTAGCAACATCTGTTCTAAAATCTAAGAAATTTTGAAACAACACATCTGCATCTGTAAAAGCAGTTCCTAACATAAAATAACTTGAACTAAAGTTACCTGTTTCAAAAGTTTTAAGTGCCGTATTTTGTTCGTATCCTCCATTTCCATCAGGAATTACATCTAATTGCTGATTTAAACTATTCGTTTTAATTCTATTCCCTCGAACATCAATAATAAGATCTCTAAATGGTTTTACAGAAACGGTATAATCTAACTTCTTTAAATTATTTCTTCCGTAGGTTTTGTTATAATATTCTTCGTTTGCTTCTCTTGTAACTAACCAATTATTTTCGATTGCTCTGTTTAATATTTCTGTTTGGCTTCCAAAAACAAATCCGAAAGTTGGTGCTAAACCTCCACCAACATTATCTCTTCCTAAAAACCCAACTGTTGGCGTATAACCTTGCAACATTGTTTGGTTTGTTTCAGAATAACTGATTTTTGCTTTTTTAACGGAAGTAATTACATCATAGAAACCTTTTAACACCTTTTGTCCTGTAGATGCATTTTTCTTTAAATTTCTTGTAGGTGTTGGTTTTGATAAATTACCTAGAGTAGGACCGCCTTTAGCTACTCTTTTAGATTGATTTTTATTCCCTTTTATAAATAATTTATCTAGTTTAATATTTTTATAAAAACGACTAAAATCAATGGTACTACTTATATTATGACTGTTGGCATTCTGTATCATATTACCAACCTTATCTACATAACTTTGTGATGCTGCTTGCCAATCAAAATCTGCTGTATAGCCATAATCTGCATTTATAAAGTTTAGAGCAGGTATTTTTTTCAACGGTATTTGATAGGTTGCGTTTAATTTTTGATGATAATGATCTGGACGACCTATTGCAAAGAATTTATCGAACACATCTAATTGCTCGTTTTGATTGTCGTAAATGTAATTATTAGTAGCATTAAAGTTTAACGCTAACGATTTTGTTAAATCGAAACCAATAGTATAATCCCAATTAAACAAAAACCTTCTTTGTGTTAATGTTGGTTGAGATGGTAAAGGATTTAACGGATCGTTTAATAAATTTCTTGACTGTTGTTCTGTGTAATTCCTGTTAATATTAGAATTTATTGCTAATGTTTTAGGAACTGGATTTATATTAATATCTCGAATAACTTGCCACCATTTCCCTTTTAAAAACTCAGATTTTTTAAACGGTTCTATAACCCAAGGTTGAAAGCCAAAATTATAATTTGCACCAGCAAGCACATTTTTATTTGTATAACTTTCTATGTTATAATCTTTATGAAACTCTTCGTTATAAGCATACGAAATTGAGAAATTTTCTGCATCGTAAAACTTAGGTTTCTTTTTACTTTCTGGATTTCTATTCTTTTTTACATTGATAAAACTAATACTCTTTCTTCTTGTATAATCTTGTGCATTTTTACTATTGGGATTTACTTCTAAAGCATCTGCAAGTTCTACATCCTGATACTGAGGATCGTATTTTGGATCACGAAATTCTTCACCATACGTATAACTCATTGGTATTTGCATGTTCCATTTTTTAGGCATCATTTTACCTACCTGAACGGTTGTTGCAACATCATATTGTTTTACTTCCTCTATACTACGTTGTTGTACTCTATCTTCTACATTACCAAAACCAATAGTACTCATTCTTCCCGCTAAAGAAACATCTGCAACATCTGCAAAATTTGCATCAGCATTAACAACAGCTGCCCAACCTCCTTTATTATCGAAACCAACTGCACGCAATTCATTAAACCAAACCTCTGCACTTTTCTCTGTAACAGAACTATTTTTAACCCCTAACATTACAGTTCTAACCTGTGCTAAAGTTGGATTACCTTTTACTCTAATTACCAAACCATCTTCATCTGCCACTGCTACAGCAGGATATAGTTCATTTATTGCTAAACCTGCTCCATCTCTTTCTACCTTTAACTTACCTAACCTATCTAAAGCTAAATCTAAATTATTTGCTTCTGGCCATGCTTCTAAAGCTGTAGGATTTGCTAAAACTGTTGATAGTTTTAAAGGCATTTCAATTTGATAAAAATTATCATTTAAATCAGTTCCTAAACGTATAACTGCAACAACATCATCATCTTCTGTTAAATTAGTAGATTTAGCGTCTTCTAAATGAATAAACATTTTAAGGTTTTCGTATCTACGTAAATCAATGCTAATGTTTTTATAAATAGCTCTAATCTTTTCTTGTTCTAAATTTTTCACTTTTAAAGAAACAGATTGCTCATTTTGACGCTGAATAGTATTTGTTCCTTGTAATTGTTCTCTTAATATTCCTGGAGGTAAAACGTAACGTTCTTCATTTTGTTCAATATTTACAACACCTACCTCAAAGTTGTTTAATTCTGGATTGGTAAGGTTTTGTTGTGGTAATGTAGCCGGATCTAACGTTTTAGTATATCGACGCCAATCTCCACGAACCAATTCTAATTCTCCCATACGTAAAACTACAGGCATCTTAAATTTTGTAAGATACATACGCATAAAACGAATGCTGTTAAAATCTGTAATTCCACCTATTTTTTGATCATCAGTTATATTACGTAATGGAATTCTAAATTGGTACCAGGTTGTACTTCTAGATGCTCCATTTGCTAAAGTAACGGTAGTTGTTTTTGTATCAACAATATTATTTTGCCCTAATTCTAAATCACTTTTATTTAATGAAACTCTATATTCAAAATAACTTTCTACAGAGTTCATTGTTTGATCCTTATTTATATCTTCTACATCTGGATATGTTGTAGATGATGTTGGATACGATTCTGTAGATTGATTTATCGTTGGCGAGTTTCCTTCAGTATTATTATATAACTTATAACGAGATAGAACAGAAGCATTTTGATTATCTAAATTACTTCCTCTAAAAAATTGGAAATTGTCTCCCGCAGGATCTTCTAAAGAAGAAAACGCTGGAAATTTAATTCGTTCTTCTTCATCTGACAAACCGTCTAAACCTAAATCTTGATTAACTCTTGCCGCTTCTTCTGCATCAAAAGAATATAATATAGATTGATTAAAAGGTACATCTCCCCAAGTTGTTGCAATTGTATTACTTGGTGTTTTTATTCCATCTGCTGGTAAACCATTTTCATATTGTTTACGATTATCTTTTAAAATATCTTCTGATATATTACCTAAGTTTACATATAAATCTCCAACTTGGTTTATAGGATTGGATGGATCAACTCCAACAGGCAAACCTTCTTCAGTAGTTATCGAATAATTATCATACGGGTCTTGTAACCAAAACTGAAGATATTCTACGTTTGATTGTTCAAAATTATTTGTGGTAGTTAAAGCTCGCATAATTCCTCCCCAACGATCTTCTGGGTCAGAAAATGTTCCATCTGCATTAACAGTAGAACTTGTGTCAAAATTATAAGTTCCTCTTTCACTTGGAAAGTATGCTAAATCTAAAGTTCTAACAAAGTTAAGCTGCGTTATATCTAAATCTGTATTTGGAAATAATTCCGAATAACGAATTTGACGTACTTCTTCTCTCGATAATTCTTCGTTATTAATATTATTTGGTCTGTTACCACTATCACTATAAAAAAGCTGATCTATAGTATACCAAGACATACGAGCTCTTTTATTATTATATTGTAAATCGTTACTTAAATCTCCTCTAAAAGCTGGAAATGTTGGTGTATTTGGTGTACTTGCTGTAAACCATTGTAAAGGAGAACTTAAATCTATTGGAATTTGAGAAGCTTCAAAGTCATCTACATAAGATGTTGCTTGCCCGTCAACGTCAATTCCACTTGGAGAACCAGGAAGTAAATATGCCATATCTGCTCTTACAGATAAGTTTGAAGGCACATCTGTATCTACAAAAGGTAACTTATTTGCTAATTTTGTAAACAATGGAACTTCCGTAGAATAATCTACATTAAACCCTAACATTATATTATCTATAGGTTCTGCTCCAAAATTTACTTTTGGTGTAATTGGAGATTCATTTACATTTAAAAATGTACCACCAATAACAAAATTTTCAGAAAAACGGTGTTCAACATCAACTCCAAAGAATGTTTTTCTTTGTTGATTAAAAAACTGCTGATTTTCTACTCGTGCAGTAATAGGAATACCTGATGCTTCTAAACCTGGATCTAAAATTTGCACACGTCCTAATTGATAATCTACTACATAATCGACTCCTTCAACTAATGCACGTCCACCAGCGGTAACTCTAACAGATCCACGTGGAATATTAAAAGCTCCTAATGAAATTCCTCTTGCTGTTTCTGACTTAAAATATCCTTTTAAAAAGAATTTATCTTTATTCTGATATTCGTTTTGCGCTTGTGCTTTGGTTGTTAAATAAAGCTCATTAAATGTATATCTATTTTGATCACTTACTAACGAAAGTCTCGCCTCTAGATCTTTCCCAAAAGGTTCTGGCTCTGGAAATATAACATATCCTCGCTGAGAGTTTATAGTAATTCCTTCTACAAAATCGAAAAAACCATCTCCATCTGGCACCGAAAACTGACTTTGATCTAATTTATCTAAATCTAAAAAGTTTAATAATGGTTTATTTTGTATTGCTGTATCATCAGCATTTTGTAAAGTATTTTGCAAAATTCCTGTTTCGTCATCTCTATACAGTAATTCAAATCTAAATCCGTCTTGTGTTAACGGAAATGCACCTAAAGCATAGACATTTTTCATCATTAACCTCCACGTAGGAAAAGCAACATCTGGCGATCCATTTGTTATGGTTCTTAAAATTTCGCTACGCAATAATTTTACTGCAATATTTGCTGGTGCCGCAACTCCATCATTAGAAAACTCTCCAACTCTAAAAACACTTTCTCCATTGGATGCTCCAACAACCGTATATTCAAAAGCAACACCTAATACTTCACCATCATTTAATCTTCTATTTAAAGAAATAAAACCTAATTGTGGATGCAATGTAAACTCATTAGGCTGTAATCTTCTTGCATTTTGTAAATAGGAATAATCTGTTCCTTGTTCTGCACTAGCAACTTCAGATCTAATAGCAGAATCTACTGTAGAAACATCTCTAATTCCACCTGTTTGCACTAATAAATTTGAAATATTATTTACTTCGTTATACGGTAAATTTACTCCCATTCCCCCAACATTTACAGTTGCTGGGGAATTTGGCGTAACGTTACTGTTAACCAAGTTTTCCGGGCTAGATTCACCAATATCTGCAAAACCAACTATACTTCTATAATCTTGTGTGTTTGCATTTCTATTAGTTACCCAAACCTCAACTCTTGTAATATTTACAGGACTAGTAATTAATGGATAATTAGATAATGCGTTTTTATAAGTATCTCTAAAGTATTGTGATAAAAAGAAGTGACGATCATTATCGTAATCTGTTGCTCTTAACTCAAAAGGCTCAATGGTTGCACCACCTTCTGCAACTACTGTTTTACTTTCTGAATTTTGCTGAGAAAACGCTGCAGTAACATATGTTTTACCGAATTGCAATTCAGTTTTTACACCAAATAAAGATTGTGCACCATTAATTAGAGAATTTTTAATTGGCATGCTAATATTACCAGCTTCAATATTTCTTATAATATCGTCATCAGTTGGTGTGTATTCTAATTTAATTTGGTCTTGAAAACCAAAAGTTGCTTGTGTATCGTAATTTGCAGTAACTTTTAAACGCTCTCCAACTTTTGCTAAAATACTTGCACTAATTTGTTGGTCAAAATCAAATGTAAAACTACTTTGATTATCTATAGAAACCTGTGGATTCTCGTTATTTTGATATATACCTCCAAGTTTCAGATTTATTTGTCCGCTTGGAATAACCTCAACTGTTGTTCCGCCGAATACACTTTCAAAAAACTTTGAATTTACATAATACTTAGGTAATAAATTCTTTTGCGCTTGTTGATTTCCTTTTCTTTTTGAATTTGTAGCAGCTACTTTTTCTTTAAAATAATCTTTCATATCGTTCTTTAAACGATATTTTTCATATTCTTCTGGTGTTAAAAATATTGGTGTGCTTACATAAAAATCACCAACTTTTTCTACAATAACAAACTTGTTTAATTTTGCATCGTAACTAACAATTGTTTCCGACGGATTGTTTAAAAACAAACCTCCGTTTTGGCTGTTATTAAAGTTATATTTTAATGGAGCAACACTATCTCTTGGCGTAGTTTGAGAAAACACAAAAACACTTACAAATATTGCAAGTGTCGTTAAAAGTATATCTAAAAATCTTTTTTTCAATTTCAATTATAAATTTTTTAATGCCTGTTTTATTAGTGTTTCTACACTTGCTGTTGGCATTTCTTTTAAAACGTTATTTACTACTTTATCGGCTTGTTTTTTATTAAACCCTAAAACCTCTAATGCAGATAACGCTTCTTCTTTGTTTGTATTGCTTTCTACTACTGAAACTTCATCAATAGCAAACGTTTTTAAAATTTTGTCTTTTAAATCTATAATTACACGTTGTGCTGTTTTTGCGCCAATTCCTTTTACAGATTGAATAACAGTAACGTTTTCACTAGCAATTGCATGCTGAACTTCTTCTGAAGTCATCGATGACAACATGGTTCTTGCAATACTTGCACCAACTCCAGAAACTGAGATTAACAACCTAAAAACCTCTCGTTCTGTTTTATTTACGAAACCAAAAAGCGTATGAGCATCTTCTCTAACCGCTAAATGTGTATAAAACAAAACAGCTTCTCCTTCAGGAATTGCAGAAAAAGTATTTAAAGAAATGTGCAACAAATACCCAACACCATTACAATCTACTACAACGTACGTTGGATTTTTCTCTACTAATTTTCCTTTTATTTGTGTAATCATTGAATGCTTTTTACAAGGCTTCTAAAGTAGGTAAATTATTTGTTTTGAAAAACTGATTTTTAGTTCTTTAATTTCGCCTTATTTTCTTTGTTTTGTGCGTCCACAACTGCTACTGCAGCCATGTTTACCATTTCATCTACACTTGCACCTAACTGTAAAACATGTACAGGTTTACTAAATCCTAAAATAATTGGCCCAATAGACTCTGCTTTATCAATTTGTTTTAACAATTTATAAGTAATATTTGCCGATTCTAAATTAGGAAAAATTAACACGTTTACTTTTTTACCATTTAATTTAGAAAAAGGAAACTCTTTTGCTAACATTTCTGGATTTAACGCAAAATCTGCTTGAATTTCCCCATCAACATTTACATGAGGAAAATGACGATGAATATACGAAACAGCTTCTCTAATCTTTCTAGAAGTCTCAGTATTTGAAGACCCAAAGTTTGAAAAAGATAACATAGCAACATTTGGTTTCATACCAAACATTTTTGCTAACTGAGAAGTCATTTGACAAATTTTAGCCAAATCTTTTGCTGTTGGATTTACATTAATAGTTGTATCAGCTAAAAACATTGGACCTTGTTTTGTTAGCATTAAATTGGTTGCTGCGATACGGCTAACGCCTTTATCCCTTTCAATCAACTCTAACATTGGTTTTACTACTGTTGGATAAGGTCTAGAATATCCAGTAACTAGAGCATCCGCTTCACCTTCATTTATCATCATTGCTGCAAAATAGTTACGCTCACGCATTAACTTTTTTGCTTCTGATAAAGTTCTTCCTTTACGCTGTCTTGTTTCCCAATATGCATTTCCGAAACGAGTTCTTCTCTCTTTTTCTTCATCCGTTTTTGGATCTATAATTGGCACATCCGCAGTAAAACCTATCTCTTCTTTTAGCTCTAAAATCAGCTCTTTTCTTCCTAATAAAATTGGTTTTCCTAATTTCTCTTCATGCACTCTTTGTGCAGCTTTTAACACATCTAGATGATCTGCTTCTGCAAAAACAATACTCTTAGGATTACTTTTAGCACGGTTGTGTAGTAATCTAATTTCTTTACTTCCACTTCCAGAACGCTCCATTAATTCTTCGCGATATTTATCCCAATCTAAAATTGGTTCTAAAGCTACTCCAGAATCCATTGCCGCTTTTGCAATTGCTGGTGGAATTTCATAAATTAAACGTGGATCAAAAGGTTTTGGAATTATATATTCTTTTCCGAAGGATAAACTCACTTCATCATACACAATATTTACTTGTTCTGGAACCGATTTTTTTGCTAAATCTGCCAAAGCATGTACAGCAGCCATTTTCATTTCTTCGTTAATTGCTGTTGCTCTAACATCTAATGCTCCACGGAAAATAAACGGAAATCCTAATACATTATTAACTTGGTTAGGATGATCTGATCTTCCTGTTGCCATAATAATATCGTCTCTTGTATCTATCGCTAAATCGTACCCAATTTCTGGATCTGGATTTGCCATTGCAAACACAATTGGATTCTTTGCCATAGCCAATAACATTTTTGGAGTTACTACATTCCCCATTGAAAGTCCAATAAAAACATCTGCATTATGCATTGCTTCTTCTAGAGTTTCTACATCTTTATCTGTAGCAAACTCTGCTTTCTGAGAAGTTAAATTATCTCTATCTTTTCTGATAACACCTTTGCTATCACACATGACAACATTTTCTCTTTTTACGCCAAGTTTCAGATACAAACGAGTACAAGAAATTGCTGCAGCTCCAGCTCCGTTTACCACAATTTGAACTTTAGAAATATCTTTCCCGTTAATTTCTAAAGCGTTTTTTAAAGCTGCCGCAGAAATAATTGCTGTACCATGCTGGTCATCATGCATTACAGGAATATCTAATTCCTCCTTTAATCTTCTTTCAATTTCAAAAGCTTCTGGTGCTTTAATATCTTCAAGGTTTATTCCACCAAAAGTTGGTGCAATAGCCTTCACTGTTTCTACAAACTTATCTACATCTGTTGCATCTACCTCTATATCAAATACATCTATATCTGCAAAAATCTTAAACAACAAACCTTTTCCTTCCATTACGGGCTTAGAAGCTTCTGGGCCTATATCACCCAAACCTAAAACCGCTGTTCCATTAGAAATTACAGCTACCAAATTTCCTTTGGCAGTATATTTATAAACATTGTTTTTATCTTTTTCAATCTCTAAACAAGGCTCTGCAACTCCTGGAGAATATGCCAAAGCTAAATCGTGCTGAGTTGCATACTTTTTAGTAGGTATAACCTCAATCTTTCCTGGCTTAGGTTTTGCATGGTATAATAAAGCTTCGTGTCTTTTTCTAGAATCACTCATAAGTTTGTTAATTTGAACTAACAAATATAATAGTTTAGCTCGAAGTTCTTATAATTAATAAACTTTTGTAACATCTTTAACATTTTTTAGTCGAATACCTAACTAATGATATTATATGTTTGTAAAACACAACCTAAATACTATGAAAAAAATTACTACACTACTTTTTGTTTTTATATCTATTAGTGTTTTTTCTCAAATTAGAGGAACTGTAACTGATACAAATAATAAAAAACTGTCTTTTGTTAGCGTTTATTTAGATGGAACGGTAACTGGAACTACTACAAATAATAACGGAGAATACATATTACCAATCACCAAAACAGGTAATCACACTTTAATTTTTCAGTTTTTAGGGTATAAAACATTAAAAAAAGCTATTAAGATTGATGCTTTTCCACATAATTTAAACGTAAAATTAACTGAAGAAGAATTTGTTTTAGATGAAGTTTTAATTTCTTCGGAAGAAGATCCTGCTAACAAAATAATTAGAAACGTAATTGCAAACAAGGAGAAAAACACCGATAAAATGGCTGCTTATACTGCCAAATTTTATTCTCGTGGTTTGTTTAAAATTAAAGATGCTCCAGAAAAAATATTGGGACAAACTTTGGGCGATTTTGGTGGCGGATTAGATTCTACCCGAAGTGGAATCATCTATCTTTCTGAAACTATTTCTAATATTTCATTTCAGAAAAAACCTCAAAAATTTAAAGAACACATTGTAGCCTCTAAAGTTAGCGGACGCGACAACGGAATTTCTTTCAATAGAGCTGAAGAAGCTAATTTCGATTTCTATCAAAATCAAGTTGTGGTTGCAGATGCTAATCTAGTTTCGCCAATTGCCAACAATGCGTTTGGTTTTTATAAATTTAAATTAGAAGGTATCTTTTATGATAAAAACGGAAAACTCATCAACAAAATAAAAATTACACCAAGAAGAGAAAACGACCGTGTTTTTACCGGCTTTATTTATGTAGCCGAAGACGATTGGATGTTATACGGAGTTGATGCAACTGTAACTGGAACACAAGTAAATATTACTGCGGTTGATAAATTGCATTTTAAACTGAATTATAATTTTTCTGAAGCCCAAAAAACCTGGGTTTTAATTTCTCAAACGGTAGATTTTAAAATAGGAATGTTTGGTTTTAATGTCAATGGTCGTTTTTCTGCAGCATATTCTGATTATAATTTCGTACCAAATTTTACAGATAAAACATTTACAAATCAAGTATTATCTTTTGAAGAACAAGCCACAAAAAAAGATTCTGTTTACTGGAATAAATTACGCCCAGTTCCTTTAACTGTTGAAGAAACTAAAGATTACACTATAAAAGACAGCATTAAAATTGTTAGAAAATCTAAAAAATATTTAGACTCTGTAGATGTAAAAAGAAACAAACTAAATTGGCTTTCTCCAATTACAGGTTACACGTACAGAAACTCTTATAAAGATTGGAGTGTACGATTTAATTCGCCATTAACAAGTATAAATTTTAATACTGTACAAGGATATAATGCTACCGTTGGATTAAGTTATTTTAAACGTTTAAATGATGAAGGAAAATGGTGGAATACTGGGGTAGATTTAAATTATGGTTTATCAGAAAAAAAACTGAGACCTGTTTTTTACTTCAATAAGAAATGGGATAATTTAAAGCGTCCAAGATTAAATATTTCTGGAGGAATAAGTACGCCGCAATTCAATAATAGAAATCCTATTTCTAAATTATACAATAGTTTTAATTCAATCTTCTGGGAACGTAATTACTTAAAAATATACGAAAAAACGTTTGCTAGAATTGGGTATTCTCAAGAAGCGGTAAACGGTATTTTAGTAAATGGTTCTTTGGAATACGCAAACAGAAAACCGCTGTTTAATACTACAGATTATTCTGCAATAAATAGAGATAATGTTAGCTATACCGTTAATAATCCACAATTGTTTAACGAACATAAAATTTGGTCTTTAAATGTTGGCGCAAACATTACTTTTGGGCAAAAATATTTACTGTATCCAAATCGAAAATTTAATATGGATAGCAATAAATATCCTTCTTTATATATTGGATATCGTAAAACATTTGGAGCAGATAATGAGCAGTTAAATTCCGATTTATTTACCGCAAGATTACATCAAAATATAACGGTTGGTAATTTAGGTAATTTTAGATACAACATCCGCTCTGGCATCTTTTTAGAAAAGAAAAATATAGCTTTAATGGATTACCTTCATGCAAACGGAAATCTACTAAAACTAACACCAAACAATAATCATACAAACCGATTTAACTTATTAGATTATTATGCCTTTAGCACTAATGATAAATATGCAGAAATGCATGCAGAGCATAATTTTAAAGGAGCAATTTTGGGTAAAATTCCGCTAATAGAAAAGCTGAATTTTCATTTAGTTGGTGGCGCAAAAGCATTATTTACAGCAGACAGAAAACCATACACAGAATACTCTGTTGGTATTGACAATATTGGTTGGGGAAAATGGCGTGTTTTACGTGTAGATTATGTACGTTCTAATTATAACGGACAAACAAATAACGGTTTTATTTTTGGCTTGAGTTTGTTTTAAGAGACCAGCAAAATTTAGTTTTTTTCTAAACTCATTTTTGGGTAACTTCGCTAACGTTGAATATAAGTCATTAAAACGACGCATATTCAGAAATACATTGTACTTAATTATGAAAAAAATACTAACCCTTTTTTTACCGATTTTATTTTTGAGTTGCGGAAGTCAAAAATTTGAAGCTATAGATTCAGAAAAGAAAATTAATGAACTATTTAAATTGAAGAAAGTTGTTGTAAATTATCCTGAAAGTTGGACATACAAACTAGACCATAATTCAATTGCTTACACGCCAAAGGATTTGAATGATTATTTGCATAAATGTAAAGTTCAGATCTTCAATTTTAATGGATCAATCTTGGAAATAGGTCCGATTAATCAATTAAACAAATCTAAAGAGGAATTAGAAAAAATTGGTTTACCTAAAAATATACAAACTAGGTTTGGAAATACAGATATTTATAAGGTAACCAACATTTATGAATTGAGGAATACCGAGGAATTAATTACTTATATTTTTCATTTTTCACACAAGAATAATTTTTACATATTGAGATATCAAGCAGACAAAAAATATTTTGATAAATACTTGAAAGATGTTGATTACTTTATTGAAAATTTAGATTTTAAGAATGATAAAAACTAAGCACAACACCGTATAAAATTTATGCTTAAATTTAAACAAAAATTGAAACAATATACATTTTAGCAAACCGATTTGTTCTGGCAGATAATCCTGCGGATTTTCAGTCGCACAAATCTTATACAAACACGTTAGCGAATCTTCAAAAAAACAATGAAAATTAAAATACTACTTTTCGGAATTACATCAGATTTACTAGAAACTTCATCTTTAGATTTTGAAGTTGACACTAATTCTTCTGTTGCAGATTTAAAGAGTGCCTTATTGGTTAAATATCCACAGTTAAAAAACATCAATAGCTATGCAATTGCTGTAAATGAAAGTTATGCAGACAGCACTTTAATACTTCAAGAAAATGATGTTATTGCAATTATTCCGCCTGTTTCTGGAGGATAAAAATACTTGTAGTCATTTCGAAATAAGCCTTTTTAGACGATTGAGAAATCTAAAAATGAGATTCTGAAACAAGTTCAGAATAACAAGATTGAATGAACTTACTTCAAATACTTTTTATCCATATAAAAAGTTCCGAATGGAATTACAGAACATAACAATACAATTCCTAGTGTTTTGTTGCTCCAATTCATTTCTTTTTTAATAACAATTGCCAAAACAATATATAGCATAAAAAGAATTCCGTGTGGCATTCCAAGCATTTTTACATAAGACGCATCTCCTTGCAAATACTTTATTGGTGTCGCTATAAAAAGCAATAATAAGTAGGAAACTCCTTCAAAAAAACTAACAATTCTAAATATGTTTTTCATAATAAATTAGATATTTATTTAAGTTGGCAAAGATACAAGTTTGTTTTGCTATTTTTGTTTGTAAATCGCTGAACTTGACTCAGCATCTCATAAAAATGGAAAAAACTTCAATAAAAGTTACATCTAAAAAACTCGATTTACAAGAATGTTACAATTTTGTAACAGACGATTCTTGTGGTGGAATTGCAGCGTTTGTTGGTACAGTTAGAAACGACACACAAGGAAAAGAAGTAATTCAACTAGATTTTTCTACCTACAAACCAATGGCAATTAAAGAAATGCAAAAAATTGCTGATTTAGCATTGGATAAATTTAAGATTGAAAAAATTGCCATTCATCATGCAGAAGGAATGCTGCAAATTGGTGAAATTCCTGTAATTATTACCGCTTCTGCAAAACATAGAAAAGCTGCTTTTGATGCTTGTCAATTTGCTATTGATACGTTAAAAGAAACAGTGCCTATTTGGAAAAAAGAGCATTTTTCTGATGGCGAAGTTTGGGTAAATGCACATCCTTAATCTTTAGACTTTAGACTTTAGACTTTAGACTTTAGACTTTAGACTTTAGACTTTAGACTTTAGACTTTAGACTTTAGACAAAACTAAACAATCTCCATTTTCTGTAACAAGAAAGAAGCATTCATATTTTTGCAAACTCCATTTTTTAATGTGTAATCGAAATGTAATTCGTCTTTAATAATTTCTGCATCAAAATAATAGTTTTTAACTTCAGAAAACTCATTTTCTAATTCGCACAAACTAACATCATGTGTTGCAATAATTCCGGTCGATTTAGATTTCGTCAATTTTTCAACAAACTTTTTAGAACCAATTGCTTTGTCTTTGCTGTTGGTTCCTTTTAAAAT
Source organism: Tenacibaculum aquimarinum (assembly GCF_022478115.1). Taxonomy (GTDB): domain Bacteria; phylum Bacteroidota; class Bacteroidia; order Flavobacteriales; family Flavobacteriaceae; genus Polaribacter; species Polaribacter aquimarinum_A. The sequence continues at coordinate 374,514 of NZ_JAKGSC010000001.1, forward strand.
TTCATCTAAAATGATAAAATATTTTTCTTGTTTTATTTCATCAACAATAAATTTTAATCGCTTTAATTCTGAATAAAAATAAGATTCGTCTTCCGTTAAAGAATCAGTAGTTCTCATACTTGTAATCAGTTTTATTGGCGAATACAAAAACGATTCTGCACAAACTGGCAAACCACAATTTGCCATAACAATAGACAAAGAAACAGTTCTTAAAAACGTGCTTTTCCCTGCCATATTTGCTCCAGTTACAATAAAAAACTGCTCGTCATCAATTAAAAAATCATTATCAACTCTCTTTTTCGCATCTAATAAAGGATGTCCTAAATTACACGATTTTATAATTTCTTTTGCGGAAGAAATTTTAGGAAAAACAAACTTTGGGTGATTAAAATGAAAGTTAGACAACGAATTTTGAGCATCGAAAAAAGCAACAACATTAAACCAGTCTTTTACAGTATGTTTATAGTTGACAATCCATTTTTCTGCATTTACAGCATTTCTAATTTCTGATAAAAAAAGTCCGTTTCCAACAACAGAAATTAAGATATTATTTCGTTGATCAAACGCATCTAATATTCTTGAAAATTCTTTAAAAATAGCCGATGCTTTTTTGCTTTCTGAATTGATTATTTTCTGTTTTTCTGACAATATTTTTGAAGTAAACTCCTCGTTTTCAATTTCATTTAACAACACATGATATTGTTTAAATGTTTTTCTAACTTCATCAGTATCATTATATAATTTTTGCGTTCTTTTAAAGAAAACTCCTGTTATAGCAAGTCCAATAAAAAACCATAAAACCAATATTGAAAATGAAATAATACCAAAAGAAAGCAAACCAATTAATACTAAAGACACAATTGAGAAAGCAACTTGAATTATAGAAAGGAATTTTGGAAATACAGCAGTGTAATTCGTAAGCCAATTTACAATGTTTCTTGATGTGTTTTTTACTGAAACCAAACTTGCCAAAGCTGCAAAATGTTGGCGCCATTTTACTTTTTGAGACAACTCTTTTATAGTGTTTTGTTTCTGAACAATGTCATCAATGTTGTTTTCTGTAAATGTATTCGCAAGCAACTCTTTTCCATCATTAGTTGTAGTTCTATTTACAAATTGAAAAAAAGAACCTTTTCCAAACAAGTCTATATCATTACTATAAAAATGTGATGGATTAATAAATTTTCCTCCTGTTTCTAAATGATGAAAATCACGATTTATCGCTTTTATTTCGGTAGTATTTACAGCTATTTTAGCATCGATAATTGCTCTTTTTCTTTTTAAATCGATATGTTTTGTTACCAAGAAACTAAACAATAAAATACCTAAAAAAGCAATGATAAAAACATCTGGATATTTACCAAAAGTTAAATACACTAAAAATGCTGTTGTTAAAAAAACAGCAAACCTAAACACACTTAAATTAATTGATTTTCTTTTTAAAACAGCAGCTTGTTCTTCTAAGTCAGCTTTTAGATCTGTATAAAACTCTAATAGATTTTTCATTTAGTAATTTGTAATTCCTCCAACCAGACTTAACATAGTTGCTTCAGGAAATTTTTCTTTTAATAATTTTATTGCAGTATAACTTGAGTTTCCTTTTTGACAGACAAAAACATACTCTTTATTTTCCTTCGGAATAAAGCCAAAATTTGGCAATTGAGAAAGCGGAATATTCTCGTCAACTTTAAACGGATATTCTATTTCTTGATTTGCTATTACTGAAATAATTTCCACCTCATTAATCTTATTTTTTAGTTTGTCAGCAGATATTAACCAATCAGGATTTCTAATTTCACAACTTGCATCAAAATACGTTTCATTTTCAAAAATTTGTTCAATATGTTCTTTTGAAACTGTATTATTTAGCTTCATTTTTAATTGTGAATTTTGTAAAAAATTATAAACTAATAATTGTCTAATCAGTAATTTATCTAAATTTAAAATCCACTTTAAAACTTCATTAACTTGTTGCATTGCAATTACACCAACAATAGGATTTAAAGTTCCAGCTTCTTCACAATTTGGAACATCAGTTGCCATTTTTGGAAACGCATCTCGTAAATTAGAACTTCTTGTTCCATCTTTTTGTAAAACGTTAAAAGTAGCTACATAACCATCAAACTTATACAAAGAACCATAAACCAAAGGCTTATCTTTTAAAACACAAGCATCATTTATTAAGTATTTTGTTGGTAAAGAATCTGTTCCATCTACAATAATATCATACTCTGAAATTAACTCAAACACATTCTCTTTTGTAATTGGATAATCACTAAAACTAACTTCAGTAAATGGCGCTCTCTTTTTTATAAATTCTGATAAAACTGCTGCTTTTGATTGACCAACATCATCCAACGAAAAGAAAACTTGTCTATGTAAATTGGTAATATCAACAGTATCAAAATCTACTAAATGAATTTTACCAACGCCACTTGAAGCTAAATACACTGCAATTGGACTTCCTAAACCTCCACAACCAACCACTAAAACTTTTGCGTTTTGTAATTTTTGTCGCCCTTCTTCTCCAACTTCTACTAAAGTTGTTTGGCGTTTAAAAAGCTGTTCTTTTGTTGGTTTCATTTTATACTTTTTGTCATTTCGAAATGAGCTTTTTTAAGCGATTTAGAAATCTCATTTTTCAATAACTTAAGATCCCTCCTCATACTTCGTTCGGAATGACACTGTTTATTTTGCTATCTCCTTTTTAGCCATTTCTAAATCTTCTGGCGTATTTATATTTCTAATAAAAGCATCGTCAACTTCTACAATCTCAACATCAGAATTAATTAACATTTTTCGAGGGCAAGAATACCCTTGCGCTAAATATTGCAACAAAATAGGATACGCTTTTGGTTCGTAAATTGTAATTAATGGTTCAGGGAAATTTTTATCTTTTCCTTTAATTGCAGTTGCAGCTTTACTGGTGTTTCTTTTTTCTAATAATTGTCTAATCAGATTTTTATCTACAAATGGTAAATCTGTAGCTAAAACAATCCAAGCCGAATTTGGGTCTTTTTGAAAGGCTGAACAAATTCCACCAAAAGGACCTAAGTTTAAAAATGTATCGTGAATTTCATTTTGGTTTTCAGAGATACTTTCAACAGAATAAAAGGTTTCTATATTGTTACTTTCTAACAATTCTTTAGCAAATTCCTTTTGTGGTTTTCCGTAATACTCTAAAGTCGATTTATCAGCTCCCATTCTGGTACTTTTTCCGCCAACTAAAACCAAACCTTTTATTGGAGCAATTTTCTCTTGAATTAGATTATTTATATGATTTGCAATTTTATCGACCTCATCAATTGTGTAACAAATCAAGTTTTTTATGTGTGGATATTTTTCAACAAGAAAATCAAAAAACTCAGTTTCCTTTTTCAACTTCACCACAAACTGAATGCTATCTAGCTGTTCCAATCTTTTTAAAACTGAAGCTTCTTTTGCTTCATCTAAAATTAGAATTTGTTTTGCTCCTTGATAATGATTCCCGTTAATGAACACATAATCGAATTCCGCAAAATCTAAGCGTTGCTGGAATTTATTTATGTTTCCAGAAGTTGTTATTTGTAAATTTCCTTGATGATGAAAAACATATTCAGACAACGTATTTTTTTCGACATCTTTTGCGTGCGAAGCATCAAAATAAGCTAATTTATATTTCGCTAATTTTTGCGAAACTTCAGAAACTAAATCAGAAATAACACCACAATTTGCACCCAAAATAGCGATTTCATTTGGTGCAAAATTATAATTATTTCGTCTTTCTAAATTTGTATGTTTTTTGTGTTTAGCCATTTTTTATATCAGATTTTCCTCCTGTTTTCTCAAGTAACTTCACTTCTTTAATCACCATTTCTTGGCTGATGCTTTTACACATGTCATAAATAGTTAAACATGTAATATTTACACCTGTTAAAGCTTCCATTTCTACTCCGGTTTTACCTTCAATAGTAACTTTACAAAGCACTTCTATAGTTTCTGTATCGACAATATTAATATCAACATCTACTCCATTAATTAATAAAGGATGACACATTGGTATTAGCTCTGAAGTCTTTTTTACTGCTTGAATTCCAGCAATAATTGCAGTTTGAAAAACAGGTCCTTTTTTAGTAATTAATTCATCATTTGTAAAATGAGAAATTATTTCTGTTCCTAAAAACATGGTTGCTTTTGCAATTGCTGTTCTTTTGGTAATTTTCTTATCAGAAACATTTACCATTTTAGGACTTCCTTTTTTATTGATATGACTAAATTCCATTATTTATTTTTTTATAAACGAAAATTGAATAATTAATCTTTAAAAACCCATAAAAGCCGACTAAAGCTAATAAAAGTAATCTTAAAACTTCTTCTAAGTCAATAGGATTTATTGGATATACAAAAAGAACAAAAAGAGAAAATCCTAGGAATAAAAAGCCTACTGTTAAATTAGTTACAACTGATAAAATGTCAAATTTAAATCTCTTTAAATCATTCATTTCTTTTGTTTTACGATGGAAATATAAAACTGATAAAAACAAATAAATCCATAAAATATTAAATATCAATTGAAAAGAATCAAAGAGAGTTTTTCCTGTAACATATTCTCTAATACTTAATCCAAATCCAACAATAAAAAACAATAATATTAAATATGATAATATTCTATATAATTTCAAAAGTGCTTTCATTTTTTGTCTTTTATCTATATCTTATTATTGGGTAATTTTCACCGATTTTAAACTCCGTTTTATCATGTGGCAACTGAATAAAAGCATCTGCGTTTACTAAACTTGCCAAATCTCCAGAGCCGTTTCCAGTAATTGGTGTTGCAATTGTATGTCCAAATCTATAACTTAATTTTACTTGTAAAAAATAGGTTAAACTCGGTTTAAAAGTTACATCTGCATTTAAAATAGCTGTTTCTTCTTCTATTTTAATTCCAACTGATTTATAATACCAAGGATAAAAATATGCTAAACAATTTACAAAAGTCGAAATAGGATTTCCAGGAAATCCAAATACGTTACTATTATTTGTTTTTCCGTAGAAAAATGGTTTTCCAGGTCTTTGTGCTACTTTATGAAATAGTTTTTCAACGCCTAATTCGTTAAAAACCTCTGGTAAAAAATCGAACTTCCCTTTGCTTACTGCGCCACTAAAAAGCAGAACATCAAACTCTTCTAAACAGATTTTAATTTTATTTTTTAAAATCTGTTTATTGTCAGTTATGTGTATTGTTTCAGATGGAATATGTAATCGTTCTAACAAAGAAACCAAGGTAAAAACATTGCTTCTTCTTATTTGATGTTCAAGTGGTATTTCATCGACTCCAACCAATTCATCTCCAGTAGAAACAATTAATACTTTAGGTTCCTTTGCTACTTTAACAAATGATTTTCCAACGGTTGCAAAAACGCCAATTTCAGCAGCAGAAATCAATTTGTTTTCCGCAATTAAAACGTCATTTTTGGTTTTATCTTTTCCTTTTACGTGAATATTTTGTTTGTCTTTTATTTCATTGACAGTTATGGTTGCAATTCCGTTTTCTATCGTTACATCTTCATATCTGATTACAGTATCGCAATTGTTTGGTAAAACTGCTCCAGTCATTACTTCAATACAATTTTCTGAATTTTGCATTGTTAATTGTTCACTTCCTGCAGCTTGGATTCCTTCAACTTTAAAACTTCGTTGTCCGTTTTTGAAATAAGTATAATTAATTGCAATTCCGTCCATAGAAACTCTATTAAATGGCGGAAAATCTCTATCTGCAACAATTTCTTCTTTTAAAATTCTACCAACAGATTTTATAAACGGAATTTCTTCAACACCAAAGTCTTGGGTTGAGTTTAAAATTATATTTTTCGCTTCTTTTACTGAAATCATATTTTACCCTCCAATTGTACTCATGCTTTCGGAAACATTTCCTTTTGTTCGGTTTGCTTCTGCTATAAAACCATTTTCTGGCTTTTCTTTTATCAAACTTAAAAAAAGCTCTTTTAAATCGTCATTTGAAGCACCATTTCTAATAAAATCTCGTAAATTAAAAACGCCATCATCAAACAAACAATTTTTAAAAGTTCCTGTTGAAGTGATTCTAATTCGGTTACAATCGTTACAAATTGTTCTTGTAAATGCAGGAATTATTCCAACAGAACCTACGTAATTTTCAATTGAAAAATTACGTGAAGTTGATGATTTTTCAGACTGAATTTCTTCAACCGAAAACTCCTTTTTTATTTCGTTTAAAATCTTTTTAAATGTCCAATTTTCTTGCATTTCTCGCTGCCCTTTTCCATTAAAAGGCATTTCTTCAATAAAACGAACAGCAATATTTTTATCTTTTGTTAATCGAACAAAATCGTTGATTTCATCAGTGTTAATTCCTGATTGTACAACAACATTCAGTTTTAAATTCATGTTGCTTTTTTCTAAAGCTTCCATGGTTTTATAAACCTCATCAAACACGTTTCTACGTGTAATTTCGTTGAACCTATCGGCTTTTAAACTATCAATACTCAAATTGATATTCTTTACTTTTTTTAACTTTTCTAAGGTTTCAATATGATTGTAAATCAACGCGCCATTTGTGGTAATATTTATGTCTTCTAATAAATCATTAAAAGACAACATTTCTAAAAAACCAACAAAATCTTTACGCACAAAAGGTTCTCCGCCAGTTAAACGAATTTTATTTACACCCAATTCTGTTAAAACACGAATTAAACGATACATTTCCTTAAAAGTTAACAGCTCTTTTCTTGGCACAATATCAATTCCGTGCGCTGGCATACAATATTGGCAACGCAAATTACAGCGATCTGTAACCGCCAACCTAACGTAGTTTATTTGACGCCCAAAATTGTCTATTAATTTACTCATATCGTAAAGGTAGTAATTCTACATTTTTCAGCATATAGAATTAATAAAAATTGTATTTTCGTTTAATGCCAACTCCGTTAGAACTTCAACTAAAAACGCTACCAAATTCGCCTGGTGTTTATCAATATTTTGATAAAGACGATGGAATTTTATACGTTGGTAAAGCTAAAAACTTAAAAAAACGCGTTACTTCTTATTTCACCAAGAATCATGAAAATGGTAAAACACGTGTTTTAGTAAAGAAAATTGTCAGCATAAAACATATTGTTGTTAATACTGAAACTGACGCTTTATTGCTAGAAAACAGCTTGATTAAAAAGCACAAACCGCGTTACAATATTCTTTTAAAGGATGATAAAACCTATCCGTGGATTTGCATTAAAAAAGAACGCTTTCCAAGAATTTTCCTAACAAGAAATGTAATAAAAGATGGTTCTGAATATTTTGGGCCTTATACTTCAGTAAGAACCGTTAGAGCTTTGTTAGATTTGATAAAAGAGATTTATCCATTAAGAACTTGTGCTTTCGATTTACATCCTGAAAAAATTAGTACAGGTAAATATAAAGTTTGTTTAGAATACCATTTAGGAAACTGTAAAGGTGCTTGCGAAGGCTTGCAAACTGAAGGAAATTATCTGCAAGAAATAACAGCAATTAGAAGTATTATTAAAGGGAATTTTAAAGAAACTCTGGCGAAATTTAAGCAAATGATGTTTGATTTTGCTGAGAAAATGGAATTTGAAGAGGCTCAAAAAATTAAAGAAAAACTAGATTTATTGGCTAATTACCAAGCAAAATCTACAGTTGTAAACCCAACTATAAATAATGTAGATGTTTTTTCTGTTATTTCTGATGAAACGCACGGTTATGTTAACTTTTTTAAGATTGCAAACGGTTCTATAATTCAGTCTTATACTACGGAAATTAAGAAAAAATTAGACGAATCGGACAAAGAGTTATTAGAGCTTTTTATTATTGAAACGCGCCAACGATTCAATTCTCAGTCTAAAGAAATTTATGTTCCTTTTAAAGTTGATGTTGGCGAAAACACAAAAGTAACCGTTCCAAAATTAGGTGATAAGAGACGTATTGTTGAGTTATCGGAAAGAAACGCAAAGTATTATCGCATGGAACAGTTTAAGCAGATAAAAATTGTAGATCCTGATCGTCATGTAAAAAGAATTATGGCGCAAATGAAAAAGGATTTACGTCTTTCTATTGAGCCAAGACATATTGAATGTTTTGATAATTCAAACATTCAAGGAACTAATCCTACTTCTGCTTGCGTAGTCTTTAAGAACGGAAAACCAAGTAAGAAAGATTACAGACATTACAACATAAAAACGGTTGAAGGTCCAGATGATTTTGCTTCCATGGAAGAAGTAGTTTACAGACGTTATAAGCGTTTACTTGCAGAAGACGAACCATTGCCGCAGTTAATAATTATTGACGGTGGAAAAGGACAACTTTCTTCAGCTTTAAAGAGTTTAGATGTTTTAGGTTTACGAGGAAAAATTGCCATTATTGGAATTGCAAAAAGATTGGAAGAAATTTATTATCCTGGAGATTCAGTTCCGTTGTATTTAGATAAAAAATCAGAATCGCTTAAAATTATACAGTATTTACGTAATGAAGCACATCGATTTAGTTTAACATTACATAGAAATAAAAGGAGTAAAAGTGCTATTCAATCTGAATTAGAACAAATTCCTAATGTTGGTAAACAAACTATTACAACTTTATTACGTAAATTTAAATCGGCAAAACGTGTTAAGACTGCAACTTTAGATGAACTTTCTTCAGAAATTGGTAACGCAAGAGCCATAAAAGTGTACGAATACTTTAATCCTAAAAAGTAAATGAAACATTATTTTTTAATCATATTAATTATAATTCCATCACTTCTCTTTTCACAAGAAAGCCAACCCAAAGTTGGTTTAGTTTTAAGTGGCGGTGGCGCAAAAGGATTTGCACATATTGGCGTTTTACAAGAATTAGAAAAAGCTGGAGTTCAAATAGATTATATTGGAGGTACAAGCATGGGTTCTATAATTGGCGGATTATATGCAAGCGGTTATTCTGCCGAACAGATACTTAAAATTGTAGGTAAAACATCTTTTATGCCTTTACTTCGTGATGAAATTCCACGAAGAGAAAAACCTTATTTCGAAAAAGCACATAGCGAAAAACATGCAATTGCTTTACCCATAAGAAATAATACAATTGGTCTTCCATTAGGCCTATCAAAAGGGCAAAATGTACTTAATTTTTTAACTGAATTGTTAGCGCCTGTTGATGGAATTACTGATTTTAAAAAACTTCCCATTCCATTTTTTTGTATTGGAACCGATTTAGAAACTGGTGACGAAGTACTCATGGAAAAAGGTTCTCTACCTTTAGCGTTAAGAGCTAGCGCATCATTTCCTTCTTTATTAAATCCTGTTGAAGTTGATGGTAAACTAATTATTGACGGCGGAGTTGTAAATAACTTTCCAGTAGATATTATGCAAAAAAAAGGCGTAGATATTATTATTGGCGTAAACGTTCAAGGTAATTTATACAATAGAGACGAGTTATCTTCGGTTGCATCAATATTAGGGCAAATAATTAATTTTCAGATGTATAAAAAAGCAGATGATCAAATTAAATTAGTAAATATTTATTTGCGCCCAGACATTGTTGAGTACAATGTTATATCTTTTGAAAATACAGAAGCTATTATTAATGAAGGAATAAAAGTAGCCAAGCCATATAAAGTTGTTTTTGACAGTATTGCAAAACTTCAAATCAAAAAAAGAACAAAAGCAAAAATCAACATAAATAAAGATCCTTTTTTATTAGATAGAATTATAATTGAAGGAAATAAAAACTACTCTAAAAACTATATACTTGGTAAATTACTGATTAAAGAAGGAGACAGTATCTCTTACAAACAATTATCAAAAAAGATAAATACTCTTGCAGCTACCAAAAATTTTGAACGTATCGATTATCATTTCGAAAAATCCTTTAGTGGAAAAAAACTGGTACTTAAAGTAAAAGAAGATAAAACCAAATCTTTTTTAAAATTAGGTGTGCATTACGATTTACTTTATAGATCTGGAGTTTTATTAAATTATAATCATAAAAAATTATTGTTTAAAAATGATGAATTATCAGTTGATGTTGTTGTTGGAGATAGAATTCGCTATAATCTAGAATACTTTGTAGATAATGGATTGCCGTTGAGTTATGGATTTTCATCAAGATATAATACATTTAAATCCAATGTCTTATTTAACACAAATAATATTAATAAAATAGATATTAGGTATAGAGATTTTACAAATGCTTTTTACCTACAAACAACATTAGATAAAAAATTTGCATTTGGTTTTGGAGTAGAGCACAAAAATATTGAAGTGTCTTCAGAGACTTTCTTAACCAATAACCAAGAAACTTTTTTTGATGACAGCAACTACATAAATACATTTGGATTTTTAAGGCTAGATACTTTTAATAAAGATCAATTCCCTACGAGAGGCTTCTATGCCAACTTTGGTTTTAAATGGTATATGTGGTCCGATAGAAATGAAACGCTACATAATTTAGACGCATCTGCAAACGATTTTAATCAATTTTCTCAGATAGATGGAACCGTTAGTTTTGCAACTACTTTTTGGGACAAACTAACCTTACAATACACATCTGAAGCCGGTTTTACACTAGGTGAAGAAGATTCTGAGGTTTTTGACTATAGACTTGGCGGTTATAATAAAAACTTTATTAATACATTTTATCCAATGTATGGTTATGATATAAGTGAATTAACAAACCAAAGTTTTTTACGTTCAGAGCTTGAACTTCGATATCGTTTGTTTGATAAACACTATGTTACAGGGTTAGCAAACTTTGCACGTGTAGAAAAAAATGTTTTTCTAGATGGAGAATTATTTAAAGATATTAAATCTGGTTATGCAGTTGGTTATGGCTTAGAAACAATAGTTGGTCCTGTAGAATTAAAATACAGTTGGTCTCCAGATCATAGCGAACATTATTGGCTATTTAATCTTGGATTTTGGTTTTAAAACAAAAAAGTCCCGCAACTTTACGTTGCGGGACTTTTTATATGATAAATGTTTGCCTCTTATTTACGTTTAATTTTAAACTTGTAATGTAAATAAGTATAAGCATCACGAGGTATAATAGTAATCCACTTTTTGTGTTGTAAAAACCATCTAAATCTAATAGAATTAATTCCTTTAGTTAAATAAGCTGCAATAAAAGGGTGTACATTTAATGCAACCTTTTTATTTTTAGGATTAGAAAGTACTTTTTCTAATTCTGATTCAATCTTATCCAATAAAACAATTGGGGCTTCTACTTGGCCATTTTTATTTGGATTGGCTTCGGTAGTTTTAATGCTCAACTCTGGTCTTACTCGTTGACGCGTTATTTGTACCAAACCAAATTTTGTTGGCGGTAATATTTTATGCTTTGTTCTGTCAAAAGACATTTGTTCTTTTAAATGCTGAAATAATTTGTTTCTATTTTCAGCCTTATGCATATCAATAAAATCAACAACTATAATTCCACCCATATCACGCAATTGTAATTGTCGTGCAACTTCTGTGGCAGAAATCATGTTAACTTCTAATGCTGTGTCTTCTTGAGAACCTGCTTTGTTAGAACGGTTTCCGCTATTAACATCAATAACGTGTAGTGCTTCGGTATGCTCTATTACTAAATAGGCACCTTTGCTCATAGAAACTGTTTTTCCAAACGATGTTTTAATTTGACGTTCTATCCCATATTTCTCAAATATCGGAGTCTCAGAACGATGTAGTTTTACAATGTTTTCCTTTTCTGGATAAATTTCTTGTAAATACTCTTTAATTTCTTGTTTCAAATCTTTATCGTTGGTTACAATATTTGTAAAAGATTCATTCATTACATCTCTTAAGATAGAAGATGCTCTGTTAAGTTCACTCAATATTTTTGTTGGTGTGTTTGTGTTTGCAATACGCTTACACATAGTTTTCCAACGTTCTAATGAGTTTTGTAAATCTTTGTCAAGTTCTGCTACTTTTTTTCCTTCTGCAACAGTTCTTAAAATAACACCAAACCCTTTAGGTCTAATGCTTTTTGCTAATCTTTTTAAACGTTCTTTTTCTTTTGGATCTTCTATCTTTTGAGATACAGATACTCGGTTAGAAAAAGGAACTAAAACTAAAAATCTACCAGCTATAGAAAGCTCTGAGCTTAATCTTGGGCCTTTTGTAGAAATAGGTTCTTTTACAATTTGTACTAATAAGTTTTGACCAGATTTTAGTACGTCGTTAATGCTACCGTCTTTGTTAATGTCTTTCTGAAATTGAAAGTTCTTTAAAGTGAATTCTTTATACTTACCTGTGCTTACTTTCTTAATAAAACTATTTAAAGATTGTACTTGTGGCCCTAAATCATGGTAATGTAAAAAACCATCTTTTGGGTAACCAACATTTACAAAACTGGCGTTTAAACCCGATAACACTTTTCCTATTTTGGCAAGAAAAATATCGCCAACAGAGAATTTATTATCACTTGTTTCTTTATTTAATTCAATAAGTTTTCCATCTTTTAATAAGGCAAAATCAATATCAGATGCATTTGAACGAATTATTAATTCAGTTTTCATAATCTGAAAAATTTTAACACTACACTTAATTGTGTAGATGGTTTTATTGTAAGGTATGTATATACCGTGCGAGATTGATTTATGACAATCTCAATGTCAATGAACTTGTTTTGTGTCTCGTAATTAAACGAAAAAGTAAGCTAAAGCTTACTTTTTCTTCTTGTGTCTATTTGCACGAGCTCTTTTCTTACGTTTGTGTGTAGAGATCTTTGCTCTCTTTCTTTTTTTACCGCTTGGCATAATGTTTAATGTTTTAAAACCCTTTTAAAGGTCGGTTGTTATTATTTAACTAATACTTTGCTTTTTACTCCTTCTGTAAATGTTTTAGCAGGCTTAAAAGCTGGAATATTGTGTGCTGGAATCTTTATAGTTGTATTCTTCGAAATGTTTCTTCCTGTTTTTTCTGCTCTTGTTTTGATGATAAAACTACCAAAACCTCTTAAATAAACATTGTCTCCATTTTCTAAAGCACCCTTAACTTCAGTCATAAAAGCTTCAACAGTTGCTAATACATCTGCCTTTTCAATTCCTGATTTATCTGAAATTTTAGATACGATATCTGCTTTCGTCATAATATTATATTTTTGTATTTGTTTTCTTAAAATGCGGGTGCAAATATATGATAATTAATCTATTCCGAAAATGTTTAACATTAAAAAAAACTTAATTTTAAAACGTAATATTGCAACTTTAATTTTTAATCATGGCTTTTTCTAACACTTTAATTTTCTGGTACTTACAAAATAACAGGGAATTGCCTTGGCGAAAAACCCAAAACCCATACTTTGTTTGGCTTAGCGAAATTATGCTGCAACAAACAAGAGTTGCTCAAGGTTTACCTTATTTTTTAAAGTTTACAGAAGCATTTCCCACCGTTTTTGACCTCGCTAAAGCTGATGAAAATACGGTATTAAAATTATGGCAAGGTTTAGGATATTATTCAAGAGCACGTAATTTACATTTTACAGCAAAATATATTGCAAATGAATTAAATGGAGAATTTCCAGATAACTATAAAGACCTATTACAATTAAAAGGAATTGGAGATTACACAGCGTCTGCAATAGCTTCTATATGTTTTAACCAACCAAACGCTGTTGTAGACGGAAACGTTTATAGAGTACTTTCTAGATACTTCGGAATTAAAACACCTATTAATTCTTCCGCAGGAATAAAAGAGTTTAAAGCGTTAGCCCAAACTTTAATCGACACAAAACAGCCAGGAACTTACAACCAAGCAATTATGGATTTTGGTGCACTACATTGCAAACCTCAAAACCCGTTGTGTGAAAGCTGCCCGTTAGCAAATAGTTGTGTTGCGCTTGAGAAGAAACTAACAAAAGAACTTCCAATAAAGGAAAAGAAGATTAAAATAAAACATCGATACTTTAATTTCTTAGTTACTATAACTGATAAAAATGAAACAATAATAGAAGAAAGAAAAGGCAAAGGTATTTGGCAAAATCTGTATCAATTTCCGCTGCTTGAAACTTCAAATAATATTGATGAAAAAGAAGTGGTTTCATCCGAAGAATTTGAAAACTTATTTCCTTTCGAAAGCACTATTTCCCTCTTTAACACAAAGGAAATTGTTCATAAACTATCACATCAACATTTACACACTCGCTTTTGGATTGTTAAAACTTCTGAGGTTAAAACTAAAACCCTCACTTGGAACCAAGTAAAAAAACAACCTGTTCCTGTGTTAATTTCAAAGTTTTTAGACAGCTATTTATCAACTGAATAACGAAAATTACTTATCTTTGATATACGCTAAAAATTTTAAGCTATGGCAGGGACAATAAACAAAGTAATATTGATTGGTAATTTAGGAGATGAAGTAAAAATGCATTATTTTGATGAACAAAATTGTGTTGGCCGTTTTCCAATAGCTACTTCAGAAAGTTATACCAACAAACAAACAGGAGAAAAAGTTACTACAACCGATTGGCATAATATTGTTGTTAGAAATGGTTTGGCTAAAGTTTGCGAAAAATATTTAACAAAAGGAGATAAGGTTTATGTGGAAGGAAAACTAAAAAACCGTCAATGGGAACAAGATGGCATAAAACGTTATTCAACCGAAGTTCAGGTTACAGAAATGACCATGTTATCACCTAAAAAAGAAAACAGAAACACAAATATTCCGCCAGTAACAAATCAACCAGTGGCTAAAAAACCAACAGAAAAAACGGTTACTCCAGAAGAAAACGACGATTTACCATTTTAATTAAACTAAAAATCACATAATTGGACCCAGATTCCGGACTTTTATTTATAGCTTTTTCCGCCATTAACACAATGGTAAGCATTAACATTGTAATAGTAATTATATTATTAATTTGCTCTGCATTAATTTCTGGAACAGAAGTTGCCTTTTTTTCACTTTCTCAACAACAACTTAACAAACTATCTGACCAAACCAAAGGGGAAAACAGTGTTGTAAAACTCTTAGAACATCCTAAAAAACTACTAGGAACTATTTTAATAACGAACAATTTTATCAATATTTTAATTGTTTTATTATTTGCTTCTTTAGGCGAAGTGTTTTTCAGTAATTTAACTCCAGCTATAAAGTTTTTGATAGAAGTTGTGTTGGTTACCTTTCTAATTTTATTATTCGGAGAAGTTTTACCTAAAGTATATGCCACAAGAAAAGCTATGAAGTTTTCTAGTTTTATGGCAAAACCAATTAGTATTTTAAACACTTTATTAACTCCACTAAGTTTACCTTTAATTAGCCTAACAAGTATTGTTGAAAACAGATTAGGAAGCAAAAACAACAACTTATCTGTTGAACGATTATCGCAAGCCTTAGAACTAACATCAGAAGGCGCAACTACTAAAGATGAACAGAAAATATTGCAAGGAATTGTAAGCTTCGGAAATACTGAAACGGTTCAAATAATGAAACCAAGAACCGATGTTTTTGCAATTTCAGATGAAGAACCTTATGAAGCTGTTTTACAGAAAATTTTAGAAAAAGGCTTTTCTAGAAATCCTGTTTACAATGAAAATATTGATAATATTATTGGTGTTTTATACGCCAAAGACTTATTAGCACATCTAAACAAAAAATCTTTTAAATGGCAACAATTATTACGTGAACCCTTTTTTGTGCCTGAAAACAAAAAACTAGACGATTTATTAGGTGATTTTAGAGAAAAGAAAAATCATTTAGCCATTGTTGTTGATGAATATGGTGGAACAAGCGGAATTGTAACTTTAGAAGACGTAATTGAAGAAATTGTTGGAGACATTAATGATGAGTTTGATGAAGACGACTTAAGCTACTCTAAACTAGATGAAAACAATTATGTTTTTGAAGGAAAAACAACAATTAAAGATTTTTGCAGGGTTTTAGATGACGATGATGAAGAGAAATTTGAAGATGAAAAAGGAGAAAGTGAAACTTTAGCCGGATTTATTTTAGAAGTATCAGGAAAATTTCCAAAGAAAGGCGAGAAAACAAACTTTGCCAATTACACGTTTACCATAGAAGCGTTAGACAGAAGACGCATTAAACAAGTTAAAGTTACCCGAAATGCGTAGTATTATTTTATTAATTTTTAGTGTAGTATTAATTTCTTGCGGAAGCGAAACTTTACCCAAACCTAAGGGTTTTTTAAGTTTGCAATACCCAGAAAATAGTTACAAAAAACTAACATTAAAAAGACCTTATACTTTTGATGTTTCTAAACAAGCAACTGTAAAAGACTTGCCGAAAAACTGGCTAAAAATTACCTATCCAAAATTAAAAGCTTCCATAGATATAACATACAGACCTATAAAAAACAACTTAAGAGAACTTTTGGTTGAATCTGAAAAATTGGTTTTTGAACATGCAATTAAAGCGGATCAAATTTCTGCTCCAAGAGAATATATTAATGATGATAAGAAAGTCTTTGGAAGTATTTATCAAATTGAAGGAAATGCAGCTTCTCAAGTACAGTTTCATGCAACAGATAGCACAAAACACTTTTTAAAAGCATCTTTATTTTTCTACACAAAACCTAATTACGATTCCATTTTACCCGCAATAAATTATATTAAAAAAGATATGATTAAAATGATGGAGAGTTTGGAGTGGAACAATTAATTAATGTAAATATGTAATAATTAATATTATTAACTGAACAAAAAAACTAAAAGAATAAACAAGATAATATAAAAAACTAAACCATAATTTCTTACTTCTTTTGATTCCTCTAATTTCTTTTTAAATCCAAATTTCTCAAATCTTTTAATTTCTGTTTTGTTGAAAGTAAAAGTGTCATTAAAACTTGAATTACTTTTGAAAGGAAGAATGAAAAACCCTAACCATTCCATAGTAGTTAAAGAAATGTTCTTTCTCTTCTCTTTGTTAATTTCTTCTTCTTTCATAATATTTATTTGCTTTCCTACTCTGCAACCACAAGTAAAACTGCAATCCAAACAAGATAGAGCCCGCCAACAAATGTATTGCCTGTGTTCCTATTGGGAATTCTGCGTAGTACATTAAAATACCAGTTATAGTTTCTAAAAAGAGAAGAAAAACAATCCAATTTACAAGTTTGTAACCTAAGTTTTTCATCTGATTAATGTAAAACAAACCAAAGTTTACCAAAACAATTGCTATTGTAAATGAACGATGGAAATAAAACTTAAAATTAGGTTCTAATAAACTATAGTGTTTGTTTTCAAATCCAAATTGTTTTACTTGCTCATCAATAAATTGTCTTACTTGTGTTCCCATTGCAATTTGTATTAACGAGAAAATTACCGAAACAATTACTAATTTACTAAAGAGCGAATTGTATTTATTTTTAGGTGTCTCCTTGATCGCAGTCGAAAGGTTTTTATCGTTGGAAGAAATAAAATACAAATACAATAAAATTGCAACTATAACCAAACCAGCAACCATGTGAATGGTAATTACTGTTGGTTTTAAATTAGTATCTACAACAGTTTTTCCTAACCATGCTTCAAACAAAAACAATATTAAAACACTTATTGAAAGTAAGGTAAATATCTTTTTCTCTTTCCAAAAGAAAACAGAAAAAACTACCATTAGCAACAACGGAATTCCTGCTAAAGCAGAAGACAACCTGTTAATATATTCTGTCCAGGTATGAAATTTATTAAATTTTGCATAATCGTGCTTTGTGTATTTCTCCCAGTTTTTGGTATTGAATTCAGATGAAGTTTGCACATCGTGTTCTGCAACAAAAAGGGTTTCATTTTTAATGATAATCATACCCTTTTTAAACTGAGCATTTGGTTTCCAAGTAATTTGTTCTTCCGCAGTTGGCGGAATATAATAACCAAAACATTTTGGCCAATCTGGACACCCCATTCCAGAACCGGTCATTCTAACAATAGAACCGGCTAAAAAGATTAAATAGACAGCACAAATGGTAATTTTTACAAGTGTTGGGAAGTTTTTTTTCATCAATACTGAATTTATTTCAGACTCTTAAAAGTTTACACAAAGATACAAAAAAGCACAAAAAAAGGCTTCTGAAACCAGAAGCCTTTTTTAATATATTCAAAAGAAATTATGCTTTTTTATCTGCGCAACATTCTTTTTTACAATCTTCAGCACAAGCTTTTTTGTCTCCATCTTTTTTAGCACAACATTCTTTTTTGCAATCTTCATCACAAATTTTAGTTGGTGCTTTTTCAGTAGCTTTATATAAATCTCCTCCTGCAATTCCATCAACAAAAGCAATTAAGTCTGTTTTGCTTGTTTTGTTTGCATCAAATTTAATTTTTGCAATACTATCTGTAAAAACAACCTGAGCATCTATTACTCCATCTTTTTTAGATAATTTAGACTGAATGGTTTTTGCACAACCAATCTCACATGTCATTCCAGAAATATTAATAGCTAATTTTTCAACCTTTGCATCTTTAGCAACAACAGGTATTTCTTTTTTAGCTTCAGTTTTACAAGAAGTTAAAACTAAGCAAGCTACAACTATAGCGAATATAAATTTTTGAATTTTCATTTTAAATAATTATTTGTTTATCAAGCAAATTTATTAATAATTAGATTCAAATCAATAGAATTGTTGGACTTTTGTACTACCTAACAAACTAGTCAAATGAAAAACGAACAAAAAAAGTGGATTTACTTAATAATACTTTCTTTAGTTTGGGGAAGTTCTTTTATTTTAATGAAAAAAGCTTTAATAAGCTTATCACCAATACAAGTAGCTGCTTTACGCACTATAATTGCTGCTGTGTTTGTAATAATTGTTGGGCATAAAAATTTAAAAAAAATAAAAAAAAGACATTGGAAGTATATTGTTTTTAGCGCTTTAGTTGGAACTTTTATTCCTGCTTTTTTGTTTGCCTTTGCAATTAAAGGAATTGATAGTTCAATTGCATCAATATTAAATTCCTTGACTCCTTTTAACACATTTATTATTGGAGCTTTGGTCTTTGGATTTGCATTCAAAAAAAATCAATTAATAGGAATTTTAGTTGGTTTGATTGGTACAGTTATTCTAATTTTAAAAGGAGCAGACTTAAATCCAGATCAAAATTATTGGTATGCTTTATTGCCAATAGCTGCATCTATTGGTTACGCGTTTAATGTAAATATTGTGAAAAAACATTTATATGATTTAAATGCACTAACTATAACAACTGGACACTTTATATTAGTAATAGTTCCTGCATTAGTAGTATTAAGTTTTACAGGTTTTTTTACTGAATTTGAATTGAATTCTGAAACAAAACCAGCATTGTTCTATATTATTATTTTAGCATTCTTTGGAACAGCAATTGCTAAAGTAATGTTTAATGAAATGGTGCATATTTCTACTCCTATTTTCGCTTCATCTGTAACTTATTTAATTCCAATTATAGCTGTTATTTGGGGAATTATAGATGGTGAAAAATTAAGCCTAATTCAATTAATTGCTGGTGTAATTATCTTATTTGGTGTTTGGTTGGTAAATCGGAAAAAGTAGGCAGTATTCAAAAAAAAAGAGCCAAGAACTAAATCTTGACTCTTTTATCTTTATACTAATTTCTTAAGAGATTATTTAAAATCTGCATCAGAAACACCTTCATTAACTTTTACTTCTTTAAGATCAAAAGATAAGTCCATTGGCCCCATTTTTTGTCCCATTTTGTGTGGAAACTTAATTCCATTTACTTCTTTATAATCAGAGAAAGTTGTTGGTAGTTTCATTTCACCTTGTGGTCCTTTTACCGTTCTTACTTCTTGTGCTTTTAAACCTGTTTTAACATTATAGAAAATCTCCATTTTATTATGCTTAATAACATAGAAGTTTTCACCATCAATAGGCTCAATTCTATCTAGTTTTCCTTTCTTGTATTCTGCATCTGCAAAAGGAGCACTTGTAGTTTTAGCAGCCTCTAATTCTTCGTCTGCATAATCCTTTCTTCTTCCTTGCGCTTCTTGATATCCTTTAGTTCCATCAAAAACTTGCTTACTTAATGTTTGTCCCATACCTGTCATAACAACAGCCATTTTATTTGGTGCAGCTTGTTTTTGTGTCATTGTTAAATCAATTCCTTGCACTTTTCCAGTAGAAATCATCATTACAGAATTTATTGCTGCAACTTTATCTTTACCTCCAATAGCATCAAAATATGTATCTACAACTGTTGCTGCTGTTACTCCTGCAGGAATTGGCAATGTCATTTCTGGTTTTACAGTTGGGTTTCCTTCTTTATCAAAATAATTGATCTTATAATCTCCTTTTTCAAGGTTTTTAAGAACATCAATTCCTTTTCCTGTAATTACAATTCTTGCTTTATCTCCTCTAAAATACTTAATTGCTGCATTCTGAACATCGTCTAAAGTAACCGCATTAATATTAGCTAAGTAATTCTCGTAGTAATTTGTAGGTAAATTGTTTTGTAAAATATTTAAAGCATAATTAGCTACTGTACTTGGTCTTTCTACAGCCTTTACAAAATTTCCTAAATACTTAGCTTTTGCAATATCTAACTCTTTTTGTGTTGCTTTTTGATAACGAATTTTGTTAATTTCCTTCATTGTCTCAACAACAGCACTGTCTGTTACCATATTTCTAACAGATGCAGACATTTTAAATCTAGAAGCGTATCTACTTGCTCCAACTCCTGAGTAAGCTCCATAAGTATATGCCTTATCTTCACGTAGGTTTTTATATAATCTACCTGTTCCGCCTCCACCAAGAATTTGGTTTGCTAATAACGCTGCATAATAGTCTTTATCATTCATTTTTAAATCAACAGCATTAATAATTGCTAATTCCGACTGAACTGCGTTTGGCATGTTAATAAAATTGATTTCAGTAGTTTCTGGGTTTGTAACTTTCGGTAAAGCCTGCGGAATCATTACTCCTTTTTCCCATCCGCTAAACAACTTAGTAACTTGACTTTTAACTGCGTTAAAATCTACATCTCCTATAATAACTAAATAGGCATTATTAGGTTTAAATGTTTTTGCATACAAGTCTTTTACATCCTGTAACTCAATATTCTTTACCGTTTTTTCGGTAGTCATTTCACCAAAAGGGTGATTTTTACCATACGTAAGAGCTCTATCAACCTGACTCGCTATAGCAGCTACACTTTTTTCATTTGATTTAATACCATCTAAAGTTTGCTTCATTTGTTTATCAAACTCTTCTTGAGAAAAAACAGGATTAAAAGCAGCATCTGCCATTAATTCTAAAACTCTAGGAAAATATTTAGATAGAGAACTTGCAAAAGCTCCTTCAGATTGAAAAGAAATTCTAGCTCCTAAATAATCTACTTCTTGGTCAAATTTTTCTTTTGAGATTGTTGTTGTTCCGGTACCTAACATACCACCAACAAATCCTTCAACTCCAGATTTAGCTCCATAAGCCATAGGTGGATTATCTATATCTAAATTAACTGAAACTCTAGGTAATTTATGATTTTCTACAACTAAAACTTGTAAACCGTTTTTTAGAGTGAATTTTTGTGGCGTTCCTAAATTAATTTTTGGAGCTGGTCCAGATTTTGGCATCTTAGTTCTATCAACTTGAGCAGAAATACTCATTGATAAGAATAAAAATGTAATTATTGAAAATATTTTAGTTTTCATTGTTCTTATTTTTATGTGATTATTTCTTTTTTGATGCTGGTAAATAGTCTATTACAACACGTCTGTTTTTGTCTAAATATTTTTTAGCAACTTCTCTTATTTCTTCTTTTGTAATAGAATTAATAATTTCTAATTCTGTATTAATTTTCTTAGTATCTCCCATTAACATATAGTTACTAACTAGAGAAGAAGCAATACCTTGTACACTCGAATTAGAAGAAACAAAACTATTTTCGAATTTATTTCTTACTTTTTGTAAATCTTCATCAGAAATTAATTCTGTCTGTAGTTTTACAATTTCTTCGTCCATTTCTTTAATTAAATCATCTAAAGATGTTTCTCCTAAAGGAATTGCTCCAATTGTATAAACACCATAATCTACCATTGATCTACCAAAAGAGAAAACTGCTAAAGCTTTCTTTTTCTTTTCAACTAATTTTTTCTGAAGTCTAGAACTTTTACCATCACTTAAAATTGTAGAGATTACATCTAAAATTTTTGCCTCTCTATCTCTCATAGAAGGTGCTTTGTGTAATAAAACAATAGCTGGTAATTGAATATTAGAATCGTATTCCGTTACTCTTTTTTGTTGTGTTCTTTCTGGCTCAATATTTTCTATTCTATTTGGTAAAGTTCCAGAAGGTATTGTTCCAAAATAATCTTCAATTAAAGATTTAGTTTCGGCTTTCTGAAAATCTCCAGCAACAACTAAAACAGCATTATTAGGCATATACCACTTTTTATAAAAAGCTTTAAACTCATCTAACTTTGCATTGTCTAAATCTTTAATAAAACCAATTAATGGTCTACCGTAATTGTGTTTATCAAAAAGATGTTTATAAACCATACCGTATTGGATTTTACCATAAGGAGCATTATCCATACGTTGTCTTTTCTCTTCTTTAACAACCTCATTTTGAGTATCAACCGCTTGTTGATCAACAATTGGATGCAATAATCTTTCAGATTCCATCCATAAACCTAGTTTTAACTCGTTAGAAGGAAAAGTTCCATAGTAATAAGTTCTATCGAAGTTAGTATTGGCGTTTCCACTTCCTCCTCTTGCAGCTTGAATTTCACTCCATTTACCACGTTCAATATTTTTTGTTCCTGTAAAAAGTAGGTGCTCATAAAAATGTGCCATACCTGTTTTACCTTCTTCCTCGTCAACAGATCCTACATCATACATTACACCAACGGTAACTACTGGCGCAGAATTATCTTGGTGTAAAATAACGTGCATCCCGTTACTTAAATCGTACTCTTCAAATTCAACTTTTTGTGCATTTCCTGAGAATGCAAGCAAAAACACTGAAGCAAGAGATAAAATACTTTTTTTCATTGATCTTATTATTTAATTAGTGATTTAGTTTAAAGTTTGACGCTCATTTTTTTTGTTTGTTACAAGTAATTGAGAAAAAATAAAAACAAGCATTCAAAAATAACATTAAAAGTTAAAAATTAGAGAGTTATAAAGTTTATTTAAATATAATAATTTTGTTAATAACTTATTGTGAGTAACAAAAAATATGTATATTTGCATCCGCATTTTCAGTTAGAAAGTGTAGTAATAAATACAAAAAACAAATAGTATGTACGCAATCGTAGAGATAGCAGGGCAGCAATTTAAAGTAGCGAAAGACCAAAAGGTTTACGTTCACCGTTTACAAGAAGCAGAAGGATCAAAAGTAACTTTTGATAATGTAATGCTTATTGAAGATAAAGGTGGAGTAACTATTGGCGCCCCAGCTATAGAAGGAGCCGCAGTAACGGCAAAAATTCTAGGTCACTTAAAAGGTGATAAAGTAATCGTTTTCAAAAAGAAAAGAAGAAAAGGTTACAAGAAGAAAAATGGACACAGACAGTATTTAAGTGAGATTCAAATTGAATCTATCGCTGCTTCTGGTGCTAAAAAAGCAACTGCTAAGAAAGCTGCTCCTAAAAAGGAAACAGTAAAAGCAGAAGCTCCAAAGGCTGCTCCTAAAAAATCTTCTAAAGCAGATGATTTAAAGAAAATTGAAGGTATTGGACCTAAAATTGCAGAAACTTTAGTTGCTGCAGGTTTAGCAACTTTTGCAGATTTAGCAAAAGCAAAACCAGCTGCAATTTCTGAAATTATTGCAGGTGTTCGTGGAAACCACGTTACAGATACTTGGCCAAAACAAGCTAAATTAGCTGCAGATGGTAAGTGGGATGAATTAAAAGATTTACAAGATATATTAGACGGAGGAGTTGAAAAATAACTCACTAATATAACTTTAACCTATAAAAACTCAAGAAAATGGCACATAAAAAAGGTGTAGGTAGTTCGAAGAATGGTAGAGAATCAGAATCGAAACGACTAGGAGTAAAGATTTTTGGAGGACAAGCTGCAATTGCAGGTAATATTCTTGTTCGTCAAAGAGGTACAACTCACAATCCAGGTGAAAATGTATATATGGGAAAAGACCATACATTACATGCTAAGGTTGATGGTGTTGTAGATTTCAAAAAGAAAAGAGACAACAAATCTTACGTTTCTATTATTCCTTTCGAGGCTTAAGAAATAAAGATTATAATATTAAAAACGCGCAAACTATGTTTGCGCGTTTTTTTATACCTCTTATTTATACTGAATTTGTATTTTTACATTAATGAATTTCCTATACAATATATTAGTTTTTATTGCATCCCTCTTATTACCATTTATAGCTTTATTCAATAAAAAAATAAAGTTATTTGCTAATGGAAGAAAAGAAACATTTACAAAACTATCTTCTATTAAGAAAACCGATAAAGTAATTTGGTTTCATGCGGCTTCTTTAGGCGAATTTGAACAAGCAATACCTATTATAGAAGAACTTAAAAACAAATACAGTAATTATAAAATTATTGTAACCTTCTTCTCTCCTTCTGGTTATGAAATAAGAAAAAAATACGCTTTAGCAGATGTTGTTTGCTATCTTGCTTTAGACTCTAAAAGTAAGATGAAGAAATTTTTAGAAATCGTTCATCCTACAATTGCCATAATTATAAAATACGAGTTTTGGCCAAACCTTTTAAATGAGCTAAAACGAAAAGAAATTCCGACAATATTAGTCTCCGGAATTTTAAGAGAAGGTCAATCCTTCTTTAAATGGTATGGCGGATTTATGAGAGAAAAACTAAATACTTTCAATCACTTTTTTGTTCAAAATGAAGAATCAAAAAAACTTTTAAACTCAATTAATTTAAACAACGTAACAATTGCTGGAGACACTCGTTTTGATAGAGTTTCAACAATCTTAAACCAAGATAATTCTTTAAACTTTATAACTGAATTTAAAGACAATAAATATACTGTTGTTGCCGGAAGCACCTGGCAAGAAGATGAAGAGTTCTTGGTAAACTACATCAATAATGGAGCTTCGGAAGGTGAAAAATTTATAATTGCTCCGCACAATATCAATCAAAAAAACATTGAACTCTTAAAAAATTCAATCACAAAAAAAACAGTTTTATTCTCCGATAAAGCAGATAAAAATTTAGCTGATTATCAGGTTTTTATTATTGATACTATTGGAATATTAACAAAGATATACGCTTCTGCAGATACTGCATATGTTGGAGGTGGTTTAAAAACTGGCTTGCACAATATATTGGAACCTGCTACTTTTGGAGTTCCTATTGTTATAGGAAATAAATACTCGAAATTTAAAGAAGCTGTAGATTTAGTAAACCTAAAAGGTTGTCTTACAATTAAGAATCAAGAAGAATTTTCAACTGTTTTTTCAAAATTAAAAAATGATGAAAGCTTTAGAAAATCAACTGGAGAAATCAATAAAAAATACATTCAAGAAAATCTTGGTGCAACAGAATTAATTATGAATTATTTAAAAAATCAATTATAAAATGGATTTCATTCTACAACCTTGGCCTTGGTATATTGGAGGTCCATTAATAGCAATTTCGTTGTTTTTATATTTTTACTTCGGTAAAAATTTTGGAGTTTCTACCAATTTAGAAACCCTTTGTACAATGGCTGGTGCTGGTAAAGTTTCAGATTATTTTAAAAAAGACTGGAAAGAACGTGATTTTGCACTATTATTTGTAGTTGGATTAATAATTGGTGGTTTTATTTCTTCAATATATTTAATTCCAAATAAGGCAATAGATTTAAACACCACAACAATTAAAGAACTAACAGATTTAGGTTTTTCTAATGTTGGAAATCAATATTTTCCTGATGAAATTTTTAGCAAAGAAGTATATTCATCCATAAAAGGATTTTTAATTCTTTTAGTTTCAGGAATCTTTGTAGGTTTTGGAACTCGTTATGCAGGTGGTTGTACTTCTGGACATGCTATAACAGGTTTAAGTAGTTTACAATTACCTTCTTTATTAGCAGTAATTGGATTTTTTATTGGTGGTATTATTGCTACTTGGTTTATAATCCCTTTAATTTTTTAGCCATGAAAAATATCAAATTTTTACTTTTAGGAGTCTTTTTCGCAATCGTTTTAAGTAAAACACAAGCAATTTCTTGGTATCGTTTTTACGAAATGTTTAAGTTTCAATCGTTTCATATGTACGGAATTATTGGAGGCGCAGTTGTTATTTCAGCAATTATAATGCAGCTATTTAAAAGCGGAAAAATAAAAGATATTAACGGGAATAAAATAACTCCAAAACCTAAGAAAAAAGGAACCGTTAGAACACTTGTTGGCGGAACATTTTTTGGTTTAGGTTGGGGAATATCTGGCGCTTGTGCCGCACCAATTTTTGTAATTCTAGGATTTAAATTAGTTCCGGCTTTAATTCTTTTAGCCGGTGCACTTTTAGGTGCTTTTATATATGGTTTGTTGAGTAAAAAACTACCACATTAATCTTTTATTTTCTGAAAACCATCTAACAAATTAGCATTTGTATTATCTACAACTTGCCAACCGTAAACAGAAGAAAGCTGATAGATTTTAGAAAGCTCTTTAAATAATCGGTTTTTAGCGTCGGTTTTTAATGAAGATACTTTTGCAGTTTCTTTAATCTTATCAATACTTTTTTGATTGATTTTATTCAACTCAGTTTTAGTAAAAGCATTAAAGCTACTTTGCTGTAAATCGAAATACTTAATATCTGGAGAAACATTAATTTCTTCAGAAGGAATTTTATTAATAAGAATCTTCTTCGCTATAGAATCAATTTGAATATCCATTTTAGACAAATCGTATCCAACCTCAACTTTAGCGTTTACAGAGATAATTGCCTTTTTATCAAAAGATAAATAATCGTAGAAATATTTTTTAGAATCTGTATAGTTGTAGATTTCAGAGAAATTTCCTTCAGAAACAACCAATTTACTTAAGTTTTTAATTGAATTAACTACAACTTGAATTTCTTCTTGCTTATGAATTTTCACTTCCTTTTTATACCAAAATCTGGCAATTAAAAAACCTAATAAAAAGACGGCTACATATTTAAGAAAACGCATTTGTAAAGTATTTTTATAAAGATAGTCAAAAGAATGATGAGATACTGAAACAAGTTCAGCATAACATATAATATTATTCCTCCTTAGGAAAAGCTTGCTTGTTAAAGATAAAAAGCAAAACAGTTCCTATAAATATCCATGAATCTGCTCCGTTAAAGATCGCGTTAAAAAACGTAAAATATTTTCCTCCAAAGAAAGGCAACCATTCTGGTAAAGTTCCTTCCCACATCGGAAAATACAACATATCTACTACCTTTCCGTAGAACATTTCTCCGTAAGGTTTTTCTGTAAATAAGGTTGCAACTCCATTATAAGGTGTATCAAAAATAACTCCGTAAAAAACAGAGTCAATAATATTACCAACTGCACCTGCAAAAATTAAAGAAATTGCTATTATAACAGCAGTATGAGTGTTTCTTTTTATTGTTTTTGTTAACCAATACATAATACCGGTAACGGCTACTAATCTAAACAAAGTTAAAAATAGCTTACCTGTTTTACCACCAAATTCGAAACCCCAAGCCATTCCGTTATTCTCTGTAAAATGAATAACAAACCAGTCTGAAAATACGGTAACTTCTTCTCCTAAAACAAAATGTGTTTTAATATATATTTTACTAACTTGATCTATTAATAACGCAAGAAAAATTGTAAGAAAGGCAATGTTTTTTTTAGACATGTGTAATTTTTAACAGCAACAAAAATAAGAAAACTATTGTGTTTATTTACTCGTTAACACAATATTAGCTTTCTTTGATTTTATTGTAAGATTTCTTAAGGAATTTGTAAGTGTTTTTTGATATGGATTTGATTCTAAAACGTTATTTACATTAATGCTTCCATTTGCAGAATCGATATTTATTTTTCCTTCTGAAGTAGTTAAAAACACATTTCCAGAATATAAATGAAGTTGTAAATTTCCTTTTAAGGTATTAAAAGACAATGAGCCTTTATCAATAAAAACGGAAAGATTTCCTTGATAACTTTTAGAAATAACATCAACCTCATCACCTAAAAAAGTAAGATTTTTATTCTTTGGAATTTTAATTTTCACTGATGCTCTATGTAACCGTTCTGTTATAAATTTTCTAAAAACAGGTTCTTTTTGATTTATTTCTGGTTGAAAATCAATACTTAATATTCCATTTTTTTCAGAAGTAATAATATGATGTGCAAAAGAATTTTCTTCATCTAAGAAAATAGAAACAAAATCATCTTCAGAAGTTTCTAAAACAATTTCATCCAAGCCTTCAGTATTAATTTCTATGTTATTAGTTAAAACAGTAAATTTCTTAGAGCTTAATTGCTGACTAAAACTTAACGTTTGACTTATTAAAAAGAGAAGTAAAAATATGTTTCTCATAAAAGAAAAAAGCTTCCTAAAAAGGAAGCTTTTGAATTATTGTTTACGTTTTGCTTCAATGCTTAACGTAGCATGAGGCACGAGTTTTAATCGTTCTTTTTGAATTAATTTACCTGTAACTCTACAAACTCCGTAGGTTCCGTTTTCTATACGTAACAAGGCATTTTTTAAGTCGCGAATAAACTTTTCTTGTCTTATTGCTAACTGTACGTTTGCCTCTTTACTCATTACATCTGCTCCATCATCAAACGATCTAAATTGTGGCGATGTATCATCTGTACCATTATCAGATCCATTTTTATATGAACTTTGTAACAATGCTAAATCCTCTTCAGCACGTGTAACCTTTTTTAAGATAATCTCTTTAAACTCTTTTAAATCTTCTTCAGAATATTTAGCTATACTATCTGCCATAATTCTATATTTTTTGTATTAATATTTTACTTTTAATAGTATCGAACTCAATTTCCGTACCATTTTCTAACGCATCCACAAAAACTAATTCATTTGTTAGCGTTTCGCTCATTATGTAATCTCTATTTATAGATACAGATTCTTCTAAGTCTTCAAAATTTAAAACGGTTAATTTTATTTTATCTGTTACTTCTAAACCAGCATCTTTACGTGCATTTTGAATTCTATTTACTAGCTCTCTAGCAATACCTTCTTTACGTAAATCATCAGAAATTGTAACATCTAAAGCTACTGTAATACCGTCTGAATTTGCAACTAACCAACCTTCTATATCTTTAGAAGTAATAACTACATCAGAGAGTTCTAAAGTAATCATTTTTTCATTAATTTCTAAAGAAATTTTTTCGTCTTTTTCTATCTGCTGAATATCTTCTGCCGTAAAACCTTGAACAGCATTGGCAACCAACTTCATGTCTTTACCAAATTTTGGTCCTAACGTTTTAAAGTTTGGTTTAATTTGTTTGACTAAAATGTCTGAAGCATCATCTAAAAGTTCAATTTCTTTTACGTTTACTTCTGATTTTATTAAATCTGAAACCGCTAAAATTGATGCTTTTTGTGCATCATCTAAAACCGGAATCATTATTTTTTGTAATGGTTGACGAACCTTTATCTTCTCTTTAGCTCTTAATGATAAAACTAAAGATGAAATAGTTTGTGCATCTTCCATTTTACGTTCTAAGGCTTTATCAATAATAGCTTCATTATAAACCGGAAAAGTTGATAAATGAATACTTTCAAACGTTTCTTGTTGTGTTGTAGCCATTAAATCTTGGTACAGTCTGTCCATAAAAAATGGAGCAACCGGCGCGCTTAATTTAGCAACAGTTAACATACAAGTGTATAAAGTCTGGTATGCAGAAATTTTATCTTGCTCGTATTCTCCTTTCCAAAAACGTCTTCTACACAAACGAACATACCAGTTACTTAAATGGTCTTGTACAAAGCTATTTATAGCTCTTGTTGCCTTTGTTGGCTCGTATTCGTTATAAGCTTCGTCTACTTTCTTTACTAATGTATTTAATTCTGAAAGAATCCAACGATCTATTTCTGGACGTTCATTTAATGGAACATCATCTTCAGAATAATCAAACTTATCTATGTTTGCGTATAAACAAAAGAAAGAATAGGTGTTATATAATGTTCCGAAGAACTTACGTTTTACCTCTGCAATTCCTTCTACATCAAACTTTAAATTGTCCCACGGATTTGCATTTGAAATCATGTACCAACGCGTTGCATCTGCTCCATAAGTTGATAATGTTTCAAAAGGATCCGTTGCGTTTCCTAAACGCTTCGACATTTTATGTCCGTTTTTATCTAACACTAATCCGTTAGAAACCACATTTTTATACGCTACGGAATCAAAAACCATTGTTGCAATTGCATGTAACGTATAGAACCAACCTCTTGTTTGATCTACTCCTTCTGCAATGAAATCTGCTGGAAATGATTCGTTTTTGTCAATTTTTTCTTTATTTTCAAACGGATAATGCCATTGTGCATAAGGCATTGAACCAGAATCGAACCAAACATCAATTAAATCGCTTTCGCGTTTCATTGGTTGTCCACTTGCTGAAACTAACGTAATTTCATCAACTATATTTTTATGTAAATCTATTTTAGCATAGTTTTCGTTAGACATATTACCAACTTCAAAATCTTGGTAAATATCTTTAGCTAAAACTCCTGCATCAACAGCTTTTGCCATTTCGGCTTTTAATTCTTCAACAGAACCAATACAAATTTCTTCTCTACCATCTTCTGTTCTCCAGATTGGTAATGGAATTCCCCAATAACGAGAACGAGATAAATTCCAATCGTTTGCGTTGGCTAACCAGTTTCCAAAACGACCTTCTCCGGTAGATTTTGGTTTCCAATTAATAGTTTCATTCAGCTTAAACATCTTGTCTTTAACGTCTGTAACTTTAATAAACCAAGAGTCTAACGGATAATATAAAATTGGTTTGTCTGTACGCCAACAGTTTGGATAACTGTGCACATATTTCTCTACCTTAAATGCTTTATTTTCTGTTTTTAATTTAATTGCCAACTCAACATCAACAGATTTTTCTGGCGCTTCACCATCTGCATAATATTCGTTTTTAACATATTTGCCAGCAAATTCACCCATTTCTGGTCTAAATTTACCTTGTAAATCTACTAATGGAACTGTGTTTCCGTTGTCGTCTAAAACTAATAATGGTGGGATTTCTGGTGTTGCTTGTTTTGCAACCAAGGCATCATCTGCTCCAAAAGTTGGTGCTGTGTGTACAATTCCTGTTCCGTCTTCTGTGGTAACAAAATCGCCCGAAATTACTCTAAATGCATTTTCTGCATTTTCATACGGCAATACATAATCTAATAACTGCTCGTATTTTATTCCGACTAAATCTTTTCCTTTAAATTCTTTTACAACATAAAAAGGAATCTTTTTATCGCCTTCTTTATAGATTAAAAGTTCAGATTTTTCTTCAACTTTATTGAATTTTTTATCAAACTGTTTTCCGACTAAGTTTTTAGCCAAAATAACATTCATTGGTTTAAATGTATATTGATTATACGTTTCTACTAAAACATAATCAATTTTATTTCCAACGGTTAACGCCGTATTACTTGGCAATGTCCAAGGTGTTGTTGTCCAAGCTAAA
This sequence comes from Tenacibaculum aquimarinum, assembly GCF_022478115.1. Classification (GTDB taxonomy): domain Bacteria; phylum Bacteroidota; class Bacteroidia; order Flavobacteriales; family Flavobacteriaceae; genus Polaribacter; species Polaribacter aquimarinum_A. The sequence continues at coordinate 406,047 of NZ_JAKGSC010000001.1, forward strand.
AAGTAAACAGTTCCTTCATTTTGTAAAAATTCTGGAAGTGTTTCTTCAACAGCTTTAAATTGTGCAACAATAGTTGTATCAGTTACGTCTTGGTACGTTCCTGGTTGGTTTAACTCATGCGAGCTTAAACCAGTTCCGGCTTTTGGTGAATAAGGCTGAATTGTATAGCCTTTATACATCAATTTTTTGGTGTAAATTTCTTTTAACAACCACCAAACTGATTCCATATATTTTGGATCGTAGGTAATATATGGATCGTCCATATTTACCCAATAACCCATTTTATTGGTTAAATCGTGCCAAATATCAGTATAACGCATTACTGCTTTTCTACAAGCTGCGTTGTAATCTTCTACAGAAATTGTTTTACCAATATCTTCTTTGGTAATACCTAATTCTTTTTCTACGCCCAATTCAATTGGTAAACCGTGAGTATCCCAACCTGCTTTACGCTTAACTTGGTAACCTTTCATGGTTTTATAACGTGGAAAAATATCTTTAATAGAACGTGCTAAAACATGGTGAACTCCTGGTAAACCATTTGCTGAAGGTGGTCCTTCAAAAAACACATAAGGTTCTGCTCCTTCTCTTGTAGTTACACTCTTTTCGAAAATATTATTTTCTTCCCAATAGTTTAAAATTTCTTCTGCTACTTTTGGTAAATCTAACTGCTTATATTCTGCGAATTTTACGCTCATTTTATCGATATTTCTTATATGGTTGCGAAATTACGTAATTTCTGTAAATTGTTGTGTTTGAAGTCTAAAAATGTAATAGTAAAAAAAGTAAATTAATTTCCGCTATTAGGAGTTGAATCTGGATCTTCTTGATCTAGACTAATAATTTCAGAAGTATTAGTAATTGTATTGATTGCATTTACCGTTGCAGCAATTTCAATACTAATAGTTTGACTAACTGAAATTACATTTCCTGTTAAATCCCATTCTCCAGTAACATCATTGTATGTTCCAGTAGAAATATTTGAATTTGCTAAATTAAATTGAAGTCCTGTTGGTAAGAGGTCTTTAACTACTACTCCTGTTGCTCTATGTGGTCCATTATTAGTTATTGATAATGTAAAAACAACAATACCTCCTACTTTTTGAATAGCAGAATCTACAGTTTTAACCAAACTCAAATCTGCAACAGAAACTATTTCTAAAGTAAAATAATCATTATCATCAAATTCTACTGTAGATGAATATATGCCACCTGATAATGTTAAATCATATTCTTGCACTACTGTGCTAAAGTCTGCAACTGTACTTCTAACAAGCTTAACCGTACCAAAAGGAACACCCGTAAGATCTAAGTCTGCAGCATTTACAGAAAAATTTACAGTACCTACTTCTCCTGTTTCACTAACTCTCCATTTTGTATTTAATCTATATCTTTTATTTAAAGGCGCTATGGCAGAAAAATCATAATCTGCAGCTATTTCATCTTCACCCCAAAATAGATATTCATCATTTTGTAAATCATTTGGTGTGTTAATTCTTACAATTCCTGTTCCTTGAGAATCTGTATGATTAGAACCGTCTGTAGCCTGACCAATACCAGCAACATTAAAATCGAAGTTTTCTCCAGTAGTATCTTCGTCATAAAAATTATTAGTAGTTATTGCAATATTATATTTTGCTGATAAATAATTAGAAACTATAATTCTTTCTGCTTCGTTAATATAAGTATTGTACAAAATTACTTCAGAAAAATCTCCTTGATGTGATTGCCCAGGATCAAAAGAATAAGGAGAACTACCTCCATCTTGTTCTCCCGCTAAAGCTAAATCTCCACCAGCAGTAATAGCATTTCCATTTTGATTTGCAGTAACTGTGGTTCCATTAGTACCATTTATAGACATTCTTGAATTCCCTCCTGCACTTGTCCACCCAAAACCAACAATATTCCAAACATTATTATTTGCGTCAAGGTTAAATGTTCTTGCACCCCTTCTATACATACGTAAATTCTGGCTTCTAAAAATTAGAAAATCATTATTATGACCTGTAGATGCGTATGATAAAGTTCCATCATTAGAATCTCCAGTATTATTTACATAAAAACCAGAAATTGCTGTTGTTGGAAAATTTGTAAAATTAGTTTTTTGAAGCCTTTGGTTACCTGTTCCAAAACGTACAACATCGTAACCATTAACTATATTTTCTTTAATTATTGGCTGAAAAGCAACGGTAGGCTGAGTTAAATCTGAACTAAAACCAGATAAATCTGGCCAACTTGTAAAAGCAGCATTGTCTGCTTCTGTAATGTCATCTGGATTTGTCCATAATACCAAATTAGAAGCTCCAGTTGTTCCTCCAACTCCTCCAGGACCCGTTTGAGAAAAAGCTTTAATACTGAATATTAAAAATAAAAAAAGTATATGTTTAGAACTAACCATTATGTAAATATATTAAAAACCTCTTACTCCTTTTATCTTTTGATACGCTTCTTGTATTTTCTGAAATTGCTCTTTGGCAATAATAACATCATCTTCCGTTGTATTTATTAATTTATCTGGATGATATTTTTTTACCAAACTTCTATACGTTTTTTTAATTTCAATATCCGATACAGACTCTGATAAACCAAGCGTTTCATAATAATAATTACTAGCCTGTGTATAATTTGAAGACGCTTTTTTATTGAAATCTTTAAAAAATAAAGATTGTAAGTATAAATAATCTTTTTTTCTTAAGTATAGATAACCAGCAATTCTCCTAACTTCTAATTCTTCTGCTTTAGTAACTTTTCCGTCTGAATAAGCAATGCCAAATAAAAATTGAATAAAATTGAAACGTTCTTGATAGCTAAGTAAATCAAAAACTTTTTTAGCCGTTTTTTCAATTGAAACCTTATCTAAAGTAACTTCTTTTAATTGCTCAAATGCTCTATTTGCTTTTTTCTTACCGTAGTTTTTAATAAAATAATTTCTTACAAAACCTTGTTCTATCTTATTAATTTTCCCGTCCGCTTTAATTATTTTTGAAGCTAAAATAAGTAAGTTTCTATTGTAATATTTCTTGTTTACAGAAAGGTCTAAAGCATTTGTTATATGAATATTTATGACTTTAAAAAAAACATAAAGTACAATAACAAACATTATAATTACAAGCAGTCCAAAAAATATTGGCAATACTACCGCATCTTCCTGAAACAAAAACATTAAAAACCTCTTTCGTCTTTAATTTTCTCGTAAGCTTCTTGTATTTTTTGAAACTTTTGTTCTGCTACTTTAATATGTTCTTCTCCTAAATTTTGTAATTTATCTGGATGATGCTTTTTAGCCATTTTTCTGTAGGCTTTTTTAACTTCATCATTTGTGGCAGCTTTTGTTATTTCTAAAATTTTATAAGCACTATCTACAGCGTTGTAAAACATTGCTTTTATAGACTCATAATCGCGCTGATTGATATACAAATAACCGGCAATTTTCTTTATTTCTTGTTCTTCAGATGAAGTTACATTTCCATCTGCTTTAGATATTCCGAATAAAAAATGAACTAATTGCAATCTTGATGCATGCGACATATGTTCACGTATTTGCATAGATACTTGACGTACGGATACTTTCTTTTTAAGTATTCCGCTAAAAAGTCTAAATGCAGAATTTGCACGTTCTTTACCGTACATATTTACAAAATGCTGACGTACATAATCTAACTCGCGCTGATCTACTTTTCCGTCTGCTTTTATAACGACAGAAGCTAAAACTAATAAACTAATTTCAAAATCGCCTGAAGTAGTTTGACTTTGTTGTGGTCTTCTTCTACCACGAGTTTGGGTTTGGCGTCCTCTTTCGTAATCTATTTGTTCTTGTTGAAATCCTTCAAATTTAAATCCGTCTACAAAACTACCAACTGCAAAACCTATTAATGCTCCTATTGGTCCGCCTAATGTAAATCCTAAACTTGCGCCTAACCAACTTGCAAATTTTCCCATATTATATTTTTTTTTGAATTTCAAAGATAAATAGATTATTTGGATACATATTGTTAATATTTAAAGAGACATTTCGCTGGCTCGCGTGAAGGATTGAAGCATTTGTTTGAGCTCTTTTTTGAAGTATGAAAAAAAAAGCGAGTGCGGAAAGCCTGACGGATTTGTAGTTTTTTGTGTAGAGAAACGAAGCAAGAAGCTATAAATGCGACACGCCCAAATTATAAGAAAAATGAGTATCTTTGTAGTTCAAAATTTTATAGAATATGTATCCAGAAGAATTAGTAAAACCAATGAGAGACGAGCTTATTAACGCTGGTTTTGACGCATTATATACCGCTGAAGACGTAGACAACGCCATAGCAAAAGAAGGAACAACTTTAGTAATGGTAAACTCTGTTTGTGGTTGTGCTGCAGGAACTGCAAGACCGGGAGCAATTGCTTCTTTAGGAGCAGATAAATTTCCTACGCATTTAACTACTGTTTTTGCAGGTGTTGAGAAAGAATCTACGGCAAAGGCTCGTGAATATATGATTCCTTTTCCTCCATCTTCTCCAGCAATAGCGCTGTTTAAAGATGGTAATTTAGTACATATGTTAGAGCGTCACCACATTGAGGGTAGATCTGCGCAAATGATTGCACAGAATTTAGCAGGTGCTTATGATGAGTTTTGTTAATAGAAAGAAACAAGACTTTTAGAGACAAGAAATAAGACTAAAAAACCACTCAATTTGAGTGGTTTTTTAGTTTTTATGATAACATCATTTTTGCTTTTTTGATGGCTTCTATCATCACATCAATTTCTTCTTTGGTATTGTAAAAAGCGAAAGACGCTCTTACCGTTCCTGGTATTTTGTAAAATTCCATAATTGGCTGCGCACAATGATGTCCTGTTCTTACAGCTACACCTAGTTTGTCTAAAATTACTCCAATGTCATACGGATGAATTCCTTCTATATTGAAAGAAATTACAGATGTTTTATTTGTTGTACCGTAAATTCTTAATCCGTCTATTTCTAATAACTTTTCTGTTCCGTAAGCTAATAGGTCGTTTTCTTGTTGCTGAATGTTTTCAAATCCAACTGAGTTCACATAGTCTAATGCTACACCAAAAGCAATTCCGCCACAAATATTTGGCGTTCCGGCTTCAAATTTATGCGGCAAACCCGCATAGGTTGTTTTTTCAAAAGTTACTGTTTCTATCATTTCTCCACCTCCTTGATAAGGCGGTAACATTTTTAATAACTCTTCTTTTCCGTAGAGCAATCCAACGCCTGTTGGTCCACAAATTTTATGTGCAGATGCTACGTAAAAATCTACGTCTAAATCTTGCACATCTGGTTTTATATGTGGTGTTGCTTGTGCTCCATCAATTAAAACATAAGCACCAAATTTATGTGCTGCATGTATAATTTCTTCAATAGGATTTATAGTTCCTAAAGCATTTGAAACATGGTTACAGAAAACCAATTTTGTTTTTCCGTTTAGCAACTCATGATAATTATCCATGCGTAAAGAACCGTCTTCATCCATTGGAATAACCTTTAAAACAGCGCCTGTTTTTTCGCATAGCATTTGCCAAGGCACAATGTTAGAATGGTGTTCTAATGCCGATACTATAATTTCATCTCCTTCTTCTAATAACTCAGAAAAACCAGATGCAACCATGTTTATTCCATGTGTTGTTCCTGTAGTAAAAATAATTTCATATGAATGTTTTGCATTAAAATGTTGTTGAATTTTAATACGTGCTTCTTCATATTTATCGGTAGCTTCTTGACTTAAACTATGTACACCACGATGAATATTTGCGTTGTAATTTGAATAATAATCTACAATTGCATCAATAACCACTTGTGGTGTTTGCGATGTTGCTCCATTATCAAAATACACTAAAGGCTTATTATTTACCGTTCTTTTAAGGATCGGGAAATCGGCACGAATTTTATCAACTTTAAACATAATACTAAATTATACAACAAAGATAAGGCATGCTTTTTACAACACCTACACAAAAAAATATTTGTTACTTTTAGCATATAATAGGCATTACTTATTTTTAATAATATGAAAACATTAAAACGAATTTTATTACTATTGGCTGTTTTACTTTTAACAGTTGTTTTTTATAATTATCCTAAGTTGAATATTTTAGCGGGTTATTCTGCTAAATATGCAAGTTCATCAGTTTTTGTAGCTGAAAGAACTTTAGATTTTACTGATAAAACTGATTTAGACTTTTCTCCTATAAATTTAGCTTCGGATGAAATAATTACTGAAGACAAACTAGCAACTTCATCTGCATTTGGATTATTAACCCGAAAAGCAGTTTATAGAGAAGGTTTAGGAAGTGTTTTAATTTCTGATGAAAGTGATTTGGAAGAAAACCCTTTAGTTCCTAAAAGATTAACTCCTGATAATGTAACACCTTATCCGTATGGAAATGCTACTCAAAAAGATACTGTCTTCACAAATATAGATTACACTAAATTGAACGAAACTGTTGCTTCAATTTTTAGTGATTCAACTAAAACAAGAGCCGTAGTTGTTATTTATAAAGATCAGATTATTGCGGAAAAGTATGATGAAGGATTTGATAAAAACTCTAAAATATTAGGTTGGTCAATGACCAAAAGTATTGTAAGTACTTTAATTGGAATGCGTCAATTTACAGGTAAAATGAACGTGCAAGACAAAGCTCCAATTGCAGAATGGCAAAACGATAGTAGAAAAGAAATTACCATTCATAATTTATTACAAATGAATAGTGGGTTAGAATGGGATGAAAACTACGATGAAATTTCAGACGCTACGCAAATGCTATTCCTTGATAAGGATATGACCAAAATGCAAGCAAAAAAACAATTTGTTGGTAAACCCAACGAAACTTGGAACTATTCTTCTGGAACCACTAATGTATTATCAGGAATTTTACGTGGAAATTTTGCTACGCATCAAGAATATTTAGATTATTGGTACACTTCTTTAATTGATAAAATTGGCATGAACTCAATGCTTATTGAAACCGATTTAAGCGGAAATTACGTTGGTTCTTCTTACGGTTGGGCAACGCCAAGAGATTGGGCAAAATTAGGCTTGTTGTATCTTAAAAACGGTACTTGGAAAGGTGAACAATTGTTTGATAAATCTTGGGTAGATTATGCAACTACGCCAACACCAACTTCAGATGGTTGGTATGGAGCTCAAATTTGGTTAAATGCCGGAAACAGATATCCTGATGTACCAAAAAACATGTATTCTTTTAACGGTTACCAAGGTCAGAATGTATTTATTTTACCTAATGAAGAATTGGTTATTGTAAGAATGGGATTGACTAAAAAAGCAGATGTTAATGCTTTCTTGAGTGGGATTTTAACTTCTTTAAAATAAATATGAAACAATTACTATATATAGTATTGATAATATGTTTTTCTTGTAATTCAGACAGAAAATTTAACTCAAAAAACTGGGCTCCTTATGAATCTGGTGTTATTGGAGGTGAAAGGAAAAGAATGTTATCAGATTTAACTCAAAATGTTTTAAAACCAAGTTTTACTACAAAAAAAGAAGTAGACTCTTTATTGGGTAAATATTACATAATTGACATTGAGAATAAAACATATAACTATGAGGTTTTTGAAAAATATGGATGGAATATCGATCCTGAAGGTTATATAACTTTAAAATTATCTTTTGATAAAGATTCTATTTTACAACAATGGTTAATTGAAGAAACTACTTTTAATCCTTAATTAAAACTACTTAAATCTTATAAATTTAGCTTCGTTAAAATAATATCCAGGAACTTCTGTATAGGCATTCAATTGTAAATTGTACCACGGACTCATCTTTGTATCTGTTGGGTTCTTCAACATATGCACACTTTGTGCTGGTATGTTTCCTTGTGCTAGAATGTATTTTATTTTTCCTTCGGAATTTTTAATCTTATCTACAATCATAACAATATGACCTGGAGTTCCAGGGTTTACCAACATGTCTCCAACTTCAAAATTAGTTTTAACCTTTGGCAATTCGTTGTATAAAGACAACGTACCTGAATACATATAAATTAGGTTTAAGTATTTATAAAAATTAGCTTTTGAAGTGTTAGGAGTTCCCGTTTTATGAAACGTAACTTTGTTTCCTTTTACTTTTGGCCTATAGCCTTCTGCATATTTTTTCCAAGGACAATAATGTCCGCTTGTAAACTCAAATCCTATTTTGTTTTGTTGATTGGTTTTCCACAGGTATTCAGAACGTAATCTAATAAGTGCATCTGCACATTGTTGCAATCCGTTTTTAGGCACAGACAAATCTAATACACCAATATGACCTGATTGATAAAAGTATTTACTTCCATCATAATTTATTACTTCTGCCCCGTAATTTTTAAGTGCATAATTTTGAATAAATGATTGAAAAGAACCTTCAGAGTAAGTAACTCTTGTAAAATCTTCTGGGATTTTTACTCTATTAATAACTGTATTTCCATTTTTGTTGATATAACTTGGTGAAGAAAATACAGTTGTAATTGTGTTTTTAACAATTTTTGTTTTTTTTGGTGCAAACAAATAGCTCCAAAAAACAATTAAAACAAACAATAAACCAATTAAGTAAAATAGCTTTTTCATATTAGTTACTCTAACGAATAAAATTTTAACTTTAGTATTATAAAACAAAAAAACCGATACATTTCTGTATCGGTTTTTAATATCTAAATAAACGCTTAGCGTTTATCCTCCAAAGTCATCAAAACGGATGTTTTCGTCTGCTAGACCAAAATCTTCTCCCATTTTTTGTACTGCTTTGTTCATTAATGGTGGTCCACAGAAATATAATTCTAAATCTTCTGGAGATTCATGGTGATTTAAGTAGTTATCAATTACACAATTATGTATAAAACCTACAAAACCATCTCCTGCTTCATCATTAATATCTTTTTTGGTAGTCCAATTATCTGCTTCTGCAGGATCAGATAAAGCAATGTAAAATTTAAAGTTTGGAAAATCTTTTTCTAAAGCTCTAAAGTGTTCGATATAAAATAATTCTGCTTTAGAACGACCTCCATACCAATACGTTACTTTTCTACCAGTTTTTAATGTTCTGAATAAGTGATATAAGTGAGAACGCATTGGCGCCATACCTGCTCCACCTCCAACATATAACATTTCTGCATCAGATTCATTGATAAAGAATTCTCCATAAGGTCCAGAAATAACACATTTATCTCCTTTCTTTAAGTTGAATATGTACGAAGAAGCAATTCCTGGATTTACATCCATCCATCCACCTTTCACTCTATCAAAAGGAGGTGTTGCAATACGTACATTTAACATAATTTCTCTTCCTTCAGCAGGATAAGAAGCCATAGAATATGCTCTTTCTACAGTTTCTGTATTTTTCATTACTAATGGTCTTAAGCCAAATTTATTCCATTCAGCTTCAAACTTATCTGCTACGTCATGCTCTTCTGGGTGTGCAGTAATATCCATATCAGCATAGTTTATTTCACAAGCTGGAATTTCAATTTGAATATATCCACCTGCTTTATAACCCATGTCTTCTGGAATCTCAACAACAAACTCTTTAATAAAAGTTGCTACGTTATAATTTCTTACAACAACTGCATCCCATTTCTTAATTCCAAAAATTTCTTCTGGAATAGAAATATCCATATCTTGTTTTACTTTTACTTGACAAGATAAACGAACACCGTGTGCTAATTCTTTACGAGTAAAGTGAGGTGTTTCTGTTGGTAAAGCTTCACCTCCACCAGAGTTTACGTGACATTCACATTGAATACACGTTCCACCTCCACCACAAGCTGATGGTAAAAATATTTTTTCGTTACCTAATGTAGTTAATAAAGATCCACCTGAAGCAACTTCAATAGTTCTCTCTCCATTAATGGTAATTTTTACCGGTCCAGATGGCGATAACTTTTGCTTTACAAAAAGTAACAACGCTACTAATAATAAGGTAACTACTAAAAAGGCTCCTACTGTAGCTCCAATAATTCCAAAGTCAATTGCTCCTATCATTATTTAATTTCTTTAGTGTTAACAGCTACTTCTTCTTTGACTTCTTTAGTAGCTTCTTCTATTTTTTTCTCTTCAACCGGTGTTTCGATTGCTGTTTTTTCTTCAGCTTTCGCTTCTTCTTCTCCACCTGTTAACATTCCACCGAAACTCATAAAACCAATTGCCATTAAACCTGTAACAATAAATGTAATTCCTAAACCTCTTAAAGGCGCTGGAATGTTAGAGTATCTAATTTTTTCACGAATTGCTGCAATAGCTAAAATTGCTAAAAACCATCCAATTCCTGATCCAACTCCGTACGTTAATGCCAAACCTAAAGTTGGTATCTCACGAGACTGCATAAATAAACTTCCTCCTAAAATTGCACAGTTTACTGCAATTAATGGTAAGAAAATACCTAATGAATTGTATAATGATGGTGAAAATTTTTCAACAATAATTTCTACTAATTGTACCATTGTTGCAATGGTTGCAATAAATAAAATAAATGAAAGGAAACTTAAATCGTATGCTGCATATTCTACACCTAACCATTTTAAAGCTCCTGGTTGTAATATATATTGATCTAATAACCAGTTTAACGGTACTGTTACCATTAATACAAAGATTACTGCGGCACCTAAACCTACAGCCGTAGTTACTTTTTTAGATACAGCAAGGTAAGAACACATTCCTAAGAAAGTGGCAAATACCATGTTGTCTATAAAAATCGACTTGAAAAATAATTCTAAATGTTCCATAATATTTTTTAGTTTTCTTCGATTAATGCTTCGTTTCTACTACGTTGAATCCAAATAATAATTCCAACTACAATTAACGCCATTGGAGCTAATAACATAAATCCGTTATTTTCATAACCTAATGCGTATAATCCTGTTTTTTCAATTGGATCTCCTAAAACTTTAAATCCTAATAACGTACCAGAACCTAATAATTCTCTAAAGAATCCTACCAATATTAAAATTACACCGTAACCAACTGCATTTCCAATTCCGTCTAAGAAAGAACGCCAAGGTCCGTTTGCTAAAGCGAAAGCTTCAAAACGTCCCATAATAATACAGTTTGTAATAATTAGTCCGATAAAAGCACCTAAGGTTTTACTTAAATCATAAGCAACCGCCTTTAATACTAAATCTACTATAATTACTAAAGTAGCAACAACAATAAGTTGCGCAATAATTCTAATTTTTGAAGGAATAATGTTTCTCATTAAAGAGATAACAACGTTTCCTACTCCCATTACAAACAGCACTGAAACTGCCATTACAATAGAAGCTTTTAATTCTGCAGTAATTGCTAATGCAGAACAAATACCTAATACTTGAATAGTAATTGGATTGTTATCTGCAAATGGATCTGTGATTAATGCTGCGTCTTTTTTTGATAAAAGTCCCATATTAATTTGTTTTTAATGTTTTAAAGTAAGGTACATATTTTCTCAACTCAGACTTAATCATTGCTGAAACTCCATCACCAGTAATTGTTGCACCGGCAATTGCATCTACTTCGTTATCTGTTTTATCTATATTCTTTGGATCGTTGTTGGATTTAGAAATTGCAATTCCTTTGAAATTACCATCATTTTTTAAATTTTCTCCAATAAAGTCATCCATAAAGAAACGTAGTTTAATGTTTGCACCTAAACCTGCTGTTTCTCCTTTATGATCAAAATAGGCTCCTTGAATAACCATATTTTCATCCATACCAACATAAGCCCAAACTGCATCCCAAAGACCTTTTCCTCTAATTGGTGCGATGTAAAATGTTTTACCATCTTTTTCTCCAATAAATAAAGGTAACTTTCTTTCTTTCCCTTCTTTTTCTGCTGTTTGTTGCTTTTTAACATCAATTAAATACGCATTTTCATCTTCGGTAGTTTTACCTCCTTGAATAACAATTTGCTTTGTAATGTATTTAGAAAATTCTCCAGCTACTTTATCTTTAGAAACAAAGATTGCGCTAGATTCATCATTTTCATTTACACCCATTGCGTATAAAATGTTTTGTTGTTTTTCTATACGTTTATTTTCATCAATTGTTGGTTTCAACGACGAAGCTAAAAACGCTAATAATGATCCTACTACTATTACCATTCCTGTGGCAAAAAGTAGTGTATATAAATTACTATCTGTTCTCTTACTCATAACTAGGCAGTTTTAACTTTAGCACGTTTTAATCTCTTTTTTACATTTCCTTGAACCACATAATGGTCAATTGTTGGTGCAAATACATTCATTAATAGAATTGCAAGCATTACTCCTTCTGGATATGCTGGATTGAAAACACGAATCATAATAGATATAAAACCAATTAAGAAACCGTAAATCCATTTTCCTTTATTGGTTTGCGATGCTGTTACAGGATCTGTTGCCATATACACTGCTCCAAATGCAAAACCTCCAATTAATAGATGCTTCCAGAAATCTAAACTCATTAATCCATAAAACTTACTTGTTTCACCAATCCAACCCATTTCTACAACTTGGTTGAATACAAAGCCCATTACTAAAGCTCCGATTACTGCTGATAACATTATTCTCCAACTTCCTATTTTAGTGAAAATTAAAAATAATGCTCCAAGTAGTATTAATAAAGTTGATGTTTCACCAACCGAACCTGGAATAAATCCGAAGAACATATCCCAATTAGAAAAGCTTGATTGTGCATTTTGTGCTAAACTACCTAACATAGTTTCACCTGAAATTGCATCTGCTGTTCCTGTTAATTCTCTTGCGTCTGCTACCCAAACTTTATCTCCAGACATCCAAGTTGGATATGCAAAGAATAAGAATGCTCTAATTGTTAAAGCTGGATTTAAGATATTCATTCCTGTTCCTCCAAAAACTTCTTTACCAATAACAACACCAAAGATTACGGCTACTGCCAACATCCAAAGTGGTAAATCGATTGGTACAATTAATGGAACTAGCATTCCTGTAACTAAGTATCCTTCTTCTACTTCGTGACCTTTAATTACAGCAAAAATAAATTCTACTATTAATCCAACTCCATACGATACAATTACTAATGGTAAAATTTTAGCTGCTCCGATAAGTAAATTATCTAAGTTCCAGAAATCTCCACTAAAGAAAGACATTCCTTCAGTAAAACCATTAATTGCTGCGTTGTGTTGGTAACCAGCGTTAAACATACCGAAGATTAAACAAGGTACTAATGCCATAATTACTATGTTCATTGTACGCTTTAAATCATCTGCAGCTTTTATATGAGTTCCGTTATGAGTAGTCTCATTTGGTAAGTATAAAAAGGTATGGATTGCATTAAATGCAGGTGCCATTTTGGTTCCTTTATACTTCTCTTTTAAATTATGTAAATTTTGTTTTAAGCCCATATTATCCTAATTCTTCTCTCATTAAATCTAACCCTTCTCTGATTATTTTTTGGTGAGGTTGTTTTGATACACAAATAAACTCAGTCAATGCAAAATCTTCTGGTGCAACTTCATAAGCACCTAAAGCTTCCATTTCATCTAAATCTTTATACATACAAGCTTTTAAAAGTTGCATTGGATAAATATCTAAAGGAAAAACTTCTTCATAAGACCCTGTAACTACAAATGCTCTATGCTCACCGTTTGTATTGGTGTTTAGATCATATTTTTTCTTTGGAGTTAACCAAGAAAAAGTAAATGCTCTTGAAGTAGAAATCTTATTAAAAATTGGCTTATTCCATCCAAATAGTTCATAATCATTTCCTTCTGGAATTGCAGTAATTTGAGTGTCGTAATATCCTAAGAAATTATCTTGAGAAACTTGCGTTCCACTTAAAACATTTCCACTAATAATACGCTCGTTATCTGTATCTAAATTACCTTTAACAACATCTCCTATATTTGCTCCTGCTAATGCAGTTACATAGTGAGGTTTGTTAAACTTAGAACCTGTTAATGCTACTGTTCTTGTTGCATTGAATTTTCCTGTTAAGAATAATTCACCTATTACAACTAAGTCTTGCGGATTAACAACCCAAACAACTTCTCCTTTATTTATAGGACTTACTTTAGCAATTTGCGTACTAACATTTCCTATTGGATGCGGTCCAGAAACTTGGTGCACTTCAACCCCTTTAGCCGAAGCTAATGGTGAGTTTGAAGAACCTACAGCAACATGTACTCTACCTGTTGTTAACTTTGTTAACGCAGTTAAAGCTGTTTGCAACTCTGCTTCCTTACCTTTTAAAGTATAATCTAAATCTCCTGCTAACGGTGCACTTGCGTACCCTGAAACAAAAATTGCTTTTGGTGCTTGGTTTGGATTTGCAACAACATCATACGGACGTTGTTTAACAAAAGGCCAACAACCAGAAGCAAATAAATGATTTTTAACTTCTTCAGCAGACATTGCGTCTACATTAGCTGTTCCAAAATCTTTATAATCTTGCTTACTATCTGCAGTAATTTTGATGGTTAATACTTTTCTTCTTTCTCCACGTATTATCTCAGAAATTTTACCACTTACCGGACTTGGAAATAAAATACGCTCATCACTTTTATCATAAAAAAGTGCTTCACCTGCTTTTACCTCTGTTCCTTCTTTTGCTAAAATCTTAGGGACAACTCCATGAAAGTCTTCGGGATTTACTGCATAAACACTACCTAAAGAAAGTTTGGTAGTTGTTTGTTCTGCATCACCGACAAGCTTAATATCTAAGCCTTTTTTAATTCGAATGTCTTTTGACATAGTCAAGTTTAACTTTTAGTTATCTTAAAAAACATGCAAATTTACTGATTTTGTCAATTTTTAATAAACATTTGCTTTCTTATCTTTAAACAAAAACTTTATTTATATTCGTTCTAAATAAAACGATTTTAGTTTGGCGTATATTTTGATACATTTGTAAATATGATAAAGAATTGCATCCTTTCTTTTTTTCTATTGATGTTGGGCTTAGCTCAAAGTCAAAATATAAAAACCATTCAACTACGCCCATTAGCTGAAAATCAATTTTCGGCAATTGTTCCTTTAGGTTCTGTTTTAGAATTATCTTTTGATGATTTAGATGCAGATAGTAAAGAATATCAATATAAAATAAAACATATGACTCCAGATTGGGAGCCTAGCAACTTAATCTCTAATCAATATATAAACGGATTTGAACAAAACTACATTTCAAATGTTTCAAATTCATTTAATACGTTACAAAACTACTCTCATTATTCGGTACAAATACCAAATCAAAGTACCCAAATTACCAAAAGCGGTAATTACTTATTATCTGTTTTAGATGAATATGACGAAATACTGTTTACACGTAAATTTGTTCTCTATGAAAATGCCACAACAGTTGGTGTAGCTGTTTACAGAAGTAGAGACACTAAAACAATAAACGAACAACAAACCATACAATTCTCTATAAACTATCCTGGACTTCGAATAAATAATCCATCTCAGGAAATAAGTGTTTCTCTCATACAAAATAATAATTGGAACACGGCAATAAATAATTTACAACCTCAATTTTTACGACAGAATCAACTTTTGTACAAGTACACAAGAGAAACTAATTTTTGGGGCGGAAATGAATATTTACATTTCGACAATAAATACATTAGAAACACAAGTTTAAATATTGCTAAGACGGAGCAAAAAGAAATTTTTCATAATTACCTTTATATAGACGAGCCCAGAGCAGAAAACATTTACACCTATAATCCTGATATAAACGGACAGTTTGTTGTACGAACTTTAGACGGAAAAGATTCAGAAACGGAAGCAGATTACGCAATGTTACATTTTGCCCTGGAAGCTACAGAACCTTATAAAAATAAAGATGTTTACGTATTTGGTGCTTTCAACAATTTTGAACTGAATGCTAAAAACAAAATGACATACAATAAGGAAGGAAAGTTTTATGAAGCTGAAATTCCTTTAAAACAAGGTTTTTACAATTACAGTTATGCAACAATTAATGAAAATGGCGTTGTAAATTTATCTGAAATTGATGGCTCTTTTTATCAAACAGAAAATGAATATACAGTAATTGTTTACTACAAACCTTTTGGAGAAATTTACCACAGAGTAATTGGAGTTGGCACTGGTTTTTTTGATCAAAATAGGTAATACTCTTATCACAACTTTACACATCTTCCAGTTTAAAACTTGCACTACTCAAACAAAACCATTATTTTTATTCGATGGTTACAAAAATAACAAATGGCATTCAAATTTCTGTAAAGACTACTTACGATGGAACAATCCACCGTAATAACATAACCTACCATGCTTTTAGTTATTATATTTCTATTGTAAATAAATCTAAAGACACTGTACAATTAACGGAACGCTTCTGGAATATTTACGACTCTTTAAATGACCCTGAATTTGTTGAAGGAGAAGGTGTAGTTGGACAAACTCCAACATTATTACCAAATGATGAATACACTTACAAATCTAATTGTTATTTACAATCTACCGCAGGTTCAATGAAAGGATTTTATAAAATGATTAACCAAGAAAACAATGATGAGTTTTTAGTAGCAATTCCAACTTTTCAACTAACAACGACACCACAACTTAACTAATGGCTAAAAGTAAAAAGCTCGTAAAAATAAAAGACCCTGAATGTTTAAATTGCGGCTATCCTTTTTCTGGTTATGAAGTTTTTTGCCCAGAATGTGGTCAAAAAAACAAAGGAGTTAAACTTACATTTGGTAGTTTTATTAAAGAGGTATTTAATGGTTTTGTTTCTTGGGACGCAAAATTTTGGAAAACCATTGTTCCTTTAATAATTAAACCCGGTAAAGTTTCTAAAGACTACGTAGAAGGTAAAAGAATGCGATACTCCAACCCGTTTCGTTTTTACATTACCGTTTCCATTATCTTCTTTATTCTACTTGGTTTTTTCAATAATTTTAATGAGTTTAAATACTTAAATAACGGCAATACAAAAAAAGAAACTAGTAAAAAGAAAACGAAAAAAAAATCAGGTGACAAAAAAGAGATAACACAACAAGAAATAGATTCTATAAAAAACGAAGTGAGTGAGTCTTTGGACAAAAACCCGTTTATGCCAGCAGTAGCTAAAAAAGAAATTTTAAAAGCTGTTGAACAAAAAGCTAAAGATACTACAGCTTATTCTTCCGGAGGAAATTCAATTTCTTTTGGTGGAAGCAGTAGAATTGATAAGTTCTTTAAATTTCAAAAAAAACACCCAGAGTTAGAAATAGACGATGCACTAGATAGTCTTAAATACGATAAAGTTTTTCTAAATAGATTTTTATACAAAAGAGCAAGTGTTACAAATTCGTTATTGAATAATAAAGACATAGAAAACACATTAGAAAAGGAAATGATATCTTACGGTTCTATTTCTTTATTTATTTTACTTCCAATATTTGCAATATTTTTAAAACTCTTCTATATCAGAAGAAAGTATACTTATGTAGAACATTTAATATTTGTTTTTCATACACAAACCGTGTTTTTTATACTTTCTCTAATCTATTTATTATTAAACTTCTTCTTTGAAATTGATACTGAGTGGTTATTTATTTTACTCTTTTTAATTTATCTTTTTATGGCAATGAAAAAGTTTTATCAACAAGGAAATTTTAAGACTTTTATAAAGTTTAGTATGATAAACTTTATCTACATGATTTTAGCAACTTTTGGAGTAGTGTTTGCTTTCGCAGCCTCTTTTGCTTTTATGTAATAGTTTCTAGAATAGAATTATCTTGTAAATTATAATACAAAACATTTATCTTTTCTTCGAATACTTTTTTTACTGAAGTAATACTAACAGTTTCTACAAACGGTCGTTTCATTTTTAACGAAGTACCAACAGTTCCTTTTATTTCATCTTGATGAAATTCTAAAATGTTTTCTTGCTGAAAATTGGCTTGCTCTTTTAACCAACCTGCAAACCAATCTTTTCTCATTTGCTTCATTTCTTCAGTATATAAAGTTGAAGAAGACCAAATGTGTGGTTTTTGAGCAAGTTTAATAAAATGTTTTTCAGTTCCGTCCCAAACCAATTCGTAGGTTTCTAGTTGATTATTCCAATCAACCAAAACAATAGTAAATGGTTCAATATCCACAAAATCATAATCAGTTATAAAAGCTACAGCATTATCTGAAGTTAAAATTTCTTTTACAATTATACCTCTACTTAATCTGTAATACTCGTTACGTTCGTGTTTTGTAAATCCGCCATTTAATAAACAAACTAACCTGTTTTTTTCACTTAAACCAATCCAAGTTCCTCCAGCTAATTCATCTTTCGGAAAGATCAATTCCACACCATTTTCATCATATTTTTTAGGCGGAATGGTTTTTCGTATTGGACTTTCGTCTCTATTAGAAGTTAATATAAAATCGTTATTTCCTAAAGGAAGATAGGTAACAGTACACATTTACTTTTCTTGATAAAATTAGCTTCAATTTAGCACAAAATCGTTTGATTAAAAATCGTAACTTTGTAATTCAAATTTAATATAAATTCACAAACAACATACAAAATGGCAAGAGGATTTTTTAACGTTCCAAAAGCAGTAAACGAGCCTGTAAAAGGCTATGCTCCAGGATCTCCAGAAAGAGAAGAATTATTAGCTACTTACAAAACAATGTTTAACAGCAATATTGATGTGCCAATGCATATTAATGGCGAAGAAGTTAGAACAGGAAACACAAAAAATATAACTCCACCACACGATCATAAACATGTTGTAGGACAATATCATACAGCAGACAAGTCTCACGTAGATACTGCAATTTCTACAGCATTAGCTGCAAGAGAAGCTTGGTCTTCTGTTTCTTGGATGGAAAGAGCTTCAATTTTCTTAAAAGCTGCTGAATTATTAGCAGGACCTTATAGAGCAAAAATGAATGCTGCAACAATGATTGCACAATCTAAAAACGTACACCAAGCAGAAATTGATGCCGCTTGTGAAATGATAGATTTCTTCCGTTTTAATGTACAATACATGACGGATATTTTTAAAGATCAACCAGCATCTGCACCAGGAATTTGGAACAGAGTTGAGTACAGACCTTTAGAAGGGTTTGTATATGCAATTTCTCCTTTTAACTTTACATCTATTGCCGCAAACTTACCTGCATCTGCAGCGTTAATGGGTAATGTTGTTGTTTGGAAACCATCTGATCATCAAGCATATTCTGCACAAGTAATTGTAGATTTATTTAAAGAAGCTGGTTTGCCAGATGGAGTTATAAATGTTGTTTACGGAGATCCTGTTATGATTTCTGACACTGTTTTATCGCATGCAGATTTCTCTGGATTACATTTTACAGGTTCTACATTTGTATTTAAAGAATTATGGAAACAAATAGGTAACAACATTCATACTTATAAAACGTACCCAAGAATTGTTGGAGAAACTGGTGGAAAAGATTTTATTTGGGCACACAACTCTGCAAATCCTTTACAAATTGCAACCGCAATTACAAGAGGTGCATTTGAATATCAAGGTCAAAAATGTTCTGCAGCATCACGTGCTTACATTCCAACTTCAATTTGGAGCGATGTAAAGAAACATTTAGTTGCACAAACAAACGAATTAAAAATGGGTTCTCCAGAAGATCCATCTAACTTTGTAAATGCAGTAATACACGAAGGTTCTTTCGATAAAATTGCAAAATATATTGACCTTGCAAAAGGAGACAAAGACGCAGAAGTTATAATTGGAGGTAATTACGATAAATCTGTAGGTTACTTTATTGAGCCAACAGTTATTTTAGCAAAATCGCCAACATTTGCAACCATGACAACTGAATTATTTGGACCTGTTATGACTATCTATTTATACGAAGATGCAGAATGGGAAGCTTCATTAAAATTAGTTGATGAATCTACAGAATACGCATTAACAGGAGCTGTTTTATCTACAGACAGGTACATTGTAGAAAAAGCATCTAAAGCTTTAGAAAACGCTGCAGGAAACTTCTATATTAACGACAAACCAACTGGAGCAGTTGTAGGTCAGCAACCATTTGGAGGCGCAAGAGCATCTGGAACAAATGACAAAGCAGGTTCTGCACAAAACTTATTACGTTGGACATCTGTTCGATTAATTAAAGAAACATTTGTAACACCAACAGACTATAAATATCCTTTTTTAGGGTAATCAGAAATAGTAATTAATAAAGAATCCCGAGCATTTTGCTTGGGATTTTTTTGTTTGAAGCTATTTCCTGCTTTCGCTACTCGCTTTTTTTTCGTACCTCAAAAAAGAGCTCAAACAAACCGCTCAATCAGGGCTAAAATTGTTTGCCGCTAATCTTAGTATTTTACTTCAAATCATTTCTAAATTTATTTCAGTAAATTTGAGTTTTTGAACATAAAAACACTTAATATTTTGAACCAACTTAAGACAATAATCAAGTTAAAGACACTTATTTTATTAAATATTTTCTTTTTTCTGTTTAGTGTTTTTATTTTTAGCAATCTTAGAATTTTAGGAAACATAGCAAGTGCTAGAGATTTAATTCAGTTTTTTTCTGCGGTTTCTGTGGTTCTTTTTATAATAACAATAGTTAAAAAATATAAAATATCATGGATTGTTACAAGTGCAATTCCTGCCATTATCTTTGGAATAGTTGCACTTTCTGAAACCTTATAATATCTATAAATTTAACTATTAAAAATTACATTTCTAATATCTTGTTTTAAGTTACCTTTGCATAAAAAATAAATATGCAGTTTTCTGATTTACCTTTACACGAAACTATCTTAAGAGCAATTGCTCAAGAAAATTACAGAACAGCAACACCTGTTCAAAAAAAGGCAATTCCGTTAGTGTTGGCTAAAAAAGATGTAATTGTTTCTGCACAAACAGGTTCTGGTAAAACTGCTGCATTTGCGTTGCCAATTATTCAAATGTTATTAAACGGGCAAGATTCAGAAAAAAAGAAAAAGAGAATTAAAGCATTAGTTGTAAGCCCAACAAGAGAATTAGCGTTACAAATAGAAGAAAACTTTAAGAATTATAGCAAATTTACGGACTTAAAAACTACAGCCGTTTTTGGTGGTGTTTCTTTAAATCCGCAAAAAGAAGCTTTAAAAGAAGGAGTAGATATTTTAATTGCAACTCCAGGTAGATTAATCGACCTATACATGCAAGAGCAAGTAGATTTACGCTCTCTAAAAATGTTTGTTTTAGATGAAGCCGATTTAATGTTAGATATGGGTTTTATTAACGATGTTAAAAAAATTGAAGGTTATTGCCCAGTTAAAAAACAAACCTTATTGTTTTCTGCAACAATGCCAGAAAAGATTGTAGCACTTGCAAATAGAACTTTAATTAATCCAGAAAAGGTAGAAATTAATCCAGAAAGTACAACGGCAAAAACTATTGGTCAATTATTATATCGTCTACCAAAGAAAAACAAAACCGATTTGTGTTTACACTTACTAAGAAACACCATAAACGGCAAAATTTTAATTTTTAGACGTACTAAATTTGGCGTAGACAAATTAGAACAAACCTTATTAAAAAACGATTATAAAGTTGGAAGTATTCATGGAGATAAATCACAAATATTGCGTAATCAAGCAATTGAAGACTTCAAAAACAAAAAGACACACATTTTAGTAGCAACAGATGTTGCAGCTCGTGGAATTGACATCAGTAAAATTGATGCAGTTTTAAATTTTGATATTCCTAATGTACCTGAAACCTATATTCATAGAATTGGTAGAACAGGACGTGCAGGAAAATCTGGAATTGCTTTTTCATTCTGTAGTCCAGATGAAGATGCATACATTAATCTTATTGAAGAATTATTAGGCAGACCAATAAAACAAGTAGACGATCATCCTTATCCTTTAGTACAACCAAAGAACAAAAAACCAAGCAATACGGTTAGTAAACATAAGAAAAGTAGAAAATCTGCTAATTCTAAAAAGAATAAAAAACGCTGGTATTAAGCTTTAAACTTCATTCCTAAATGCACTACTTTTTTAGTTTCAAAGAAATCTTCTTCAAAGAAATCTGGTAAATTATAAATAGTTGCAGAGGTGTATTTTTCTAGTTCCTCAGTTAAATCGCCACCTTTTAAATACAAAATTCCGTTTTTTAAATCGTGATTTTGTTTTTTAGCAATTTTACCTTTATTCCAACGAACAAAAGTTTCCATTTGTGCAACAGCTCTACTTACAATAAAATCATAGGTGTCTTTAACATCTTCAACTCTACCGTGTGTAGTTTTTACGTTTTCTAAACCTAAACCGGCTACAACTTCGTTTACTACTTTTATTTTTTTACCGATAGAATCTACCAAATGAAACTGTACTTTTGGAAATAAAATTGCTAACGGAATTCCAGGAAAACCACCTCCAGTACCAACATCCATAACTTTTGCACCCGGTTTAAACTGCATTACTTTTGCAATTCCTAAAGAATGTAAAACATGACGTAAGTACAACTCATCAATATCTTTTCTAGAAACAACATTAATTTTTAAGTTCCAATCCTCATATAACTCTTGTAATTTAGAAAACTGCTCAATTTGAGTTGCTGTTAATTCTGTAAAATATTTCTGTATAATTTCCATAAATAAAATAATAAGTTGCAAAAATAGTTATACTTAACAAACAATTAGCAACAAAAACTGACGTTTATCATATAAAGCAACTACAAAAAGCATAAATTTGTAAATTATATACAATACAAATGAAAACAATAAACTTTTCGAGAGTAGATAAAGCTAAATTCTTTAGAACTCTAAACAAAAGAGTAAATACATATTTTAAAGAACATAATATAAAACGAACAGGAAACTGGAAACTATATACAAAAGCAATCTTAATGTTTGCTATTTTCTTGGTTCCATTCATTTTAATTTTAACTATTGATATGTCTCAATGGATTAAATTAGCGTTGACTGTTTTAATGGGAATTGGAATGGCTGGCGTTGGTATGAATGTTATGCACGATGCTAATCACGAGTCTTTTTCTAAAAGAAAATGGGTGAATAAATTAATGGGAAGCAGCATTTATATTTTAGCTGGTAATGTGTATAACTGGAAAGTACAACACAACGTTTTACACCATACATTTACCAACGTAAAAGACCATGATGAAGATATTGATGCAGGAAGAATTATTCGTTTTTCGCAACATTCTAAATGGTTTCCTATTCATAAACTTCAAAAATATTATTCTATATTTTTATATGGTTTATTAACCATAAACTGGGCAATTACAACAGATGTAAAACAAATGCACAGTTATTTAAAACGTAAATTATCTTACGGAAAGTTTCCAAATCCGGCTACAGAATGGACTAAATTAGTAATTTCTAAAATTGTGTATTATGCATTTTGGATTGTCTTACCAATTGCTGTTTTAGATGTTGCTTGGTGGAAAGTTTTAATTGGATTTTTTGTAATGCATTATACTGCAGGAATGATTTTAAGCCTTGTTTTTCAACTAGCACATATTGTTCCAAATACAGAAATGCCACTTCCAGATAAAGACGGAAATTTAGAACACACTTGGGCAGTCCATCAATTATATACAACATCTAACTTTGCGCCTAGTAACTGGTTGGTAAACTTCTATACTGGAGGTTTAAATCATCAAGTTGAACATCATATTTTTCCACACATTTCTCACGTGCATTATGGCAAATTAGCTAAAATTGTAAAAGAAACAGCTAAAGAATTTAACTTGCCTTATAATGAATACAAAACTACAAGAAAAGCAATTGTAGAGCACTTTAAGCATCTTGCTGATTTAGGAAAACAACCACAAACCGCATAAATTATTATTACAAAAATGGCACATCCATTATCTGATCGAATTAACAATTTACCAACTTCTCAAACTTTAGCAATGGCGGCAAAAGCTCGCGAACTAAAAGCAGAAGGAAAAGACATTATTAGCTTAAGTTTAGGAGAACCAGACTTTAATACTCCAGATTTTATTAAAGACGCAGCAATTGAAGCTATTAACCAGGATTACAATTCTTACACACCAGTTGATGGTTATGCTGAATTGAAAGAAGCTATTTGTACAAAATTTAAAAGAGATAACGATTTAGATTATCAACCAAATCAAATTGTAGTTTCTACAGGAGCAAAACAATCTATTGCAAACATTGCACAAGTATTGTTAAATCCAGGAGACGATGTATTATTACCAGCTCCGTATTGGGTAAGTTATTCTGCAATTGCAACTTTATGTGAAGCAAATTTTATAGAAATTCCTTCTTCAATAGAAAGCGATTTTAAAATTACGCCTGCACAATTAGAAGCTGCAATTACGCCAAAAACAAAAATGATTTTCTTCAACTCGCCAAATAACCCGAGTGGAAGTATTTATTCTGAAGCAGAATATAGAGCATTGGCCGAAGTATTAAAAAAGCATCCGCAGATTTATATTTTATCTGATGAAATTTACGAACATATAAATTATGGAGACAAACCTTTCAGTTTTGCTAAAATTGAAGGAATGTTTGATCGTACAATTACTGTAAACGGTTTGGCAAAAGCATTTGCTATGACAGGTTGGAGAATTGGTTATATTGGCGCTCCACAATGGATTGCTAAAGCATGTACAAAAATGCAAGGACAAATTACATCTGGAACAAATTGTATTGCTCAAAGAGCTGCAATTACAGCTGTTTTAGCACCTATTACTAAAATACAATACATGGTAGACGAGTTTAAATCTCGTAGAGATATTGTATTAGATTTACTTGGTAAAATAGACGGACTTAAAATAAATGTTCCGGAAGGAGCTTTTTATGTTTTCCCTGATGTTTCTTCATTCTTTGGAAAAACTATTCGCAATAAGAAAGTAGAAAATGCTACAGATTTTTCTATGTTATTATTAGAAGAAGCAAACGTTGCTACGGTAACTGGAGACGCGTTTGGTGCACCAAACTGTATCCGAATGTCTTATGCCGCTTCTGAGTTACAACTTAGAGAAGCTATAAAAAGAATTAAAGAAGTATTGTCTTAAAAAGAAATTAAGACCAAGACTACAAAAAACAACGACACTTGCAAACTTGTTGCCAAAGAGCAACAAGTTGCTGCGTTGTACTTTTTTATATTGCTTTTAAATCCAGATAAAGATTTTGAACGGATAGAACGTACATTATTACGTATTTCTTGTTTATAACTGGAAGTTAAAATTCCTCTTTCTTCGATTGATGTGTTTGATAAAGTTTTCATACTATTTAGTTTAATTGATTACATCAGTAAGACGACATCAAAAACAAAATGTTACAAGAATATTTCAAGTATACGTTGAAAAACAAGCTATAAATCAATCGATTATCAATAAGAATGGTTTACACAAACCACATAAAAAATATTAAAAAAACTTCAAAATTTTATTTAGAAACTCAATTTCGAATACTTTTTAGATTTCTTTTTCTTCATTTTTTTAAGAAATAACGCTTTTTTATCATAATCAATTAACGCTTTTCCACTTTCTAGAATATCTGCACCAATAATTCCATGAACTTCTTTGGCATTGTGTTGCGTTAAAGCAGTATTTACATGCGTTAAATCGAACAGTACTAAATGGCAACTATCCGTTTTCCATTTTCCAATTTTTAAAGTATTGTTTTCAGATTTTTGAGTTTCCATTCCTGTTGCTCCAGCTCCAGCAGCTTTTATTTCGCTTTCTTCAGAAATTAGGTTGAAATGTTCAATCAAATCTAAACCAACGCAAGAATTAGAAGCGCCAGTATCTAAAATAAAACGTCCTTTTACACCGTTAATTTTTGCTTCTAATTCTAAATGATTAGTAACAATTTTTTTCAGTTTAATTTTAATAAATTTCTTTTTTCGTAAGACTTTTTTCAGACTTTTCATTTCAGTACTTTTGTTACACAAAGATAGCCAAAAATGATTACAGATACGCACACACATTTATATTCAGAACAATTTAATGAAGATAGAAAAGCAATGATGCAACGCGCAAAAGATGCTGGTGTTTCTCGTTTTTTTATTCCTGCTATAGATAGTTCTTATACAGAAAGTATGCTTACTTTAGAACAAGAATATCCTAATGATGTGTTTTTAATGATGGGTTTACATCCAACATCTGTAAAAGAAAATTACGAAGAAGAATTAGCGTTAGTAAAAGAATGGATTGATAAACGTGATTTTTTTGCCATTGGAGAAATTGGAATTGATTTGTATTGGGACAAAACCTTTTTACCACAACAGCAAGAAGCTTTTAGAACACAAATACAATGGGCAAAAGAGAAAAAATTGCCAATTGTAATTCACTGTAGAGATGCTTTTGATGAAATTTTTGAAGTTTTAGAAACTGAAAAAGGAGATGATTTATTCGGAATTTTTCATTGTTTTACAGGAACTTTAGAACAAGCCCAAAAAGCTCTTTCTTACAAAATGAAATTAGGTATTGGTGGAGTTGCAACATTTAAAAATGGAAAGATTGATAAATTTCTGAATCAAATTGATATAAAACACATTGTTTTAGAAACAGATTCGCCTTATTTAGCGCCAACTCCATACAGAGGAAAACGAAACGAAAGTTCTTACATAACGCAAGTTGTAGATAAATTAGTTGATATTTATGGTTTAACTTTCGAGGAAATTTCTAAAATTACTACACAGAATTCTAAAGATATATTTGGTGTCTGATTTACAAACCACATATTACAAAACACCAATTGGTACAGCAAAAATTGTTGGAGATGAAAACGGAATTCAATCTATTGCTGTTTTAGATGAAGATTTCTCTACTGCGCTCGAAATGACAAAATCAACTGAAGCACCAACAGTATTACAAAATTGTGTAACTCAATTAGACGAATATTTTGCAGGAAAAAGAATAAAATTCGATTTAAAACTAAATCCACAAGGAACCGATTTTCAACAAAGAGTTTGGAAAGAGCTTCCAAGAATTTCATACGGAAAAGTAAGAACTTATTTAGAGCAAAGCAAGCAGTTAGGCGATGTAAAAGCAATTAGAGCAGTTGCTACTGCAAATGGTAAAAATCCAATTTGGATTGTAATTCCATGTCATAGAGTAATTGGTTCTGACGGTTCTTTAACAGGTTATGCTGGCGGAATTTGGCGTAAAAAATGGTTGTTAGAACACGAAGGCTTTTTAAAACAACAGTCGCTTTTCTAACAAGTATAAAAAGGATTATAAATTAGGTCTCGACTTTCGAGTAAACTAAATTTGTAATAACTTCGTTACTACATTATGATCAAAAAACTCTTTTTTGTTTTTTTATTTTTCTTCGGATTTTTTGCCCAAGCGCAAAAAACTTCGAAAGAATTTAGGTCTAAAATAATAAACGTACAAAAAGATACAATTCAATTAGACTCCATAAGTATTAATCCAGCAAATTTTAAGGTTTTTACTTCGGATAAAAAACAGCTATCAACTTCAGAGTTTCAAGTAGATTTCTCAAAAGCACAACTAATTATTAATAGTAAAAAATACAGTGACATTTTAGTTGAATATTATAGATATCCTGAATTTATTACCAAAACCTACACGCCTTTTGATAAGAAATTAATTGTCCCAAATACAAATAATAATGGGCAATTATATAGTTTAACAACCAATAAAAACAAGGAAGATATTAAATTGTTTGACGGTTTAAATACACAAGGTTTTATTGCTCGTGGAATAACGGTTGGTAACAATCAAAATGCAGTTACAAACTCCTCTTTAGACTTAAATATCTCAGGAAAATTATCAGATAAAGTTGGTATTAGAGCCAATATTTTTGACACCAATATTCCGTTACAACAAAATGGATATTCGCAAAATGTAACAGATTTCGATAGAATTTTTATAGAAATGTTCAGTGAAAATTGGCGCGTAAAAGCTGGTGATGTTTCTCTTAAAAATGACAATTCGTACTTTTTAAATTTTGAAAAACAAGTTGCTGGTGTTGAGGTTGAAGCAAATTTAAGCGATAAAACAACCGTTTCTGCTTCTGGCGCAGTTGTTCGAGGTCGTTTTTCTGCTTTTGATCTTGTAGGAATTGAAGGAAATCAAGGTCCGTATAAATTATTGGGACCAAATAACGAACCTGCAATTGTAATTGTTTCTGGAAGCGACAAGGTTTTTGTAAACGGAATTCAATTAAACAGAGGTGAAACTAAAGATTATGTAATTGATTATAACATTGCCGAAATCCGTTTTAACACAAGATATCCAATTACAAACGATATGAGAATTCGTGTAGAATTCCAATATTCCGATAGAAATTACACACGATTTATAACTTATGAAAAAGCGGAATATAAAAGTGATAATTTTTCTATTTCCGGTCATTTTTACAATGAGAATGATGCTAAAAATCAACCTTTACAGCAAAGTTTAACCGACGATCAAAAACAAATTTTAGCCAATGCAGGTAACG
This sequence comes from Tenacibaculum aquimarinum, assembly GCF_022478115.1. Classification (GTDB taxonomy): domain Bacteria; phylum Bacteroidota; class Bacteroidia; order Flavobacteriales; family Flavobacteriaceae; genus Polaribacter; species Polaribacter aquimarinum_A. The sequence continues at coordinate 434,368 of NZ_JAKGSC010000001.1, forward strand.
ATACTTCGTTAATGGTTTCTGAAAGTGCGTTTTTAGATGAATATTCGCCCAATAGAATTCAGTATAAAAAAACAATTGTTGGTGCTGTAGAAACCTTTGAACATTCTACAAATGAAAATGACGAATTATACACAGTAACTTTCACCAATGTTGGTACAAATCAAGGAGATTATGTTATTGATAACACAATTGCAATAGGAACTATTTTTCGCTACGCGGGAAATAACGCAGGTAATTACAACCCAATTGTTAAATTGATTGCACCAACAAGTTTACAGATTTTTGACATAAATGCAAGTTACAATCCAACCGAAAAAACTACTATTAATGCAGAATTAGCGTATAGTAATAACGATTCCAATTTATTTTCTTCCATAAATGATAGTGAAAACAAGCGTTTTGCAACTAAAATTAATTGGCAACAAGTACTTATTGATAAAAAATGGCAATTAAAAAGCGATGTCGATTATAAATATATTCAAGATAATTTTACAACTGTACAACGTTTTCAAAATGTGGAATTCAATCGAGATTGGAACTTGGTAAATCCAACTGGAAATCAACATCAAATTGGCGCAAAATTCATTCTTCAAAACAAAAAAAATGACTTTATTTCTTATGGTTTTCATCATTTAAATTTTGCAGATAATTTTAATGGAAGTAAACATGAAATCAACTCACAATTAAAATTCAACAAAACTACTTTTTCTACAGACGGAAGCTTACTTAATAATACTTCGCTCGTTGATAAAGACAATTTCTTTAGATTAAAATCTACTATTGAACATAGTTTTGGAAAACCTTGGGCTGGAGCATTTATTAATTTTGAAACTAATGAACGAAAAGATAAAAACACAGATGAATTTAGTAATTTAAGTCATCAATTTAAAGAATACGAAACCTATGTTGGTGTTGGAGATTCTACTAAAATTTTTACGAAAATCGGATTTAATTACCGTACAAACGACAGTGTAAAAAGCAATAGTTTTACGCAAATAAATAATAGAAAAACGTTCTATATAGACAGTAAAATTATTCAAAATAAAACAACAAACTTATCTCTGTATGCAAATTACAGATTGACCGAAAATGCGTTTGCTGAAAACGAAAAATCATTAAACTCTAAAATAATTTATAATCAGCAATTTTTTAATAATTTCTTGAATTTAGGAACTACGTACGAAACCTCATCTGGAAACATTGCAAGACAAGATTATGTGTATGTAAAAACAGAACCAGGACAAGGTTTTTATACTTGGATTGATTATAATAATGATGGAATTCAACAGTTTGAAGAGTTTGAAATCGCGCAATTTCAAGACCAAGCAGATTACTTAAGAGTTGCCTTGCCAAACTTACGTTATGTGCCAACACAACGCGCAAAATGGAAACAATCTATTAGTTTAAATCCGGCAAGTTGGGCAAACAAAACTGGAGTTAAAAAGACACTTTCTCATTTTTACAATCAGACTTATTTATTAATTGATAATGAACAACAACGCGTTGGTGATTCTTTTAATTTAAATCCGTTTGATTTAGACGAAGACAAATTATTGGCATTGGCTTTTAATTTTAGAAATAGCTTATATTTTAATAGAAATTTACAGAATTATAGCTTAACGTACACGTATGGAAACTCGAGAAATAAACAACAATACAACGTTGGAAATCAAGAGAACAATACGTTTATTCATCAATTAGAACTACAACATAAACTCTCTAAATTTTGGGTATTTGATTTTAAAACAGCAACTTCAGAAAACAAGTTAGAAACTGAAAATTTTGCCAATAGAAATTACACTATTTCAAGTAAAGAAATTGCACCAAAATTCACTTTTCTCTATAATAAAGACCATCGCTTTTCAATCTTTTATGAGTATGTGAAAAAAGAAAATAGTATTGAAGATTTTGAAGAATTAAACCAACAACAATTTGGTGCTTCGTACTTTTTTATCAGTAAAAAGAGAAATCAAATTAGTGCAGATATAACGATGTTTTTAAACGATTTTACAGGAAATGCTAATTCACCTGTTGGATATCAAATGTTAGAAGGTTTACAAATTGGCCGAAATTATACTTGGAACATGCTATTTAACCAGAAATTAAATTCTTATCTAAATTTAAACTTAAATTATTTGGGTAGAAAAAGTGAAAATTCTAAAACCATTCATACAGGAATGGTACAATTAAAAGCTATTTTTTAAGTATGTTTGTGGTATTATAATTGATACAATAAAAATTAAAATATTCATTTTAAAAATTATATATGAAAAAATTATTGATAGTAATAACGATATTTATTAGTTCGTTTTCTCAAGCGCAACAAGAAATTAGTGTAGATTTAGGTGATGCTTTGGCAATGAAAACATTGGAATTAACGTATGAATACTATATAAATCCGCAATCTTCAGTTGGTGTATCTGCATTATTTAATTTTGAAGGAAGAACTTCAGATTTTAGATATAATGAAGATAGAATGATTACGCCTTTTTTCCGTCATTATTTTACAAACAATCAAAATTGGAATTATTTTGGTGAAGTTTTTCTAGGTGTAAATACTGGTGAAGATGAAGTAGAAATTGATGGAATAACAAGTTATGAAGATTATACAGATGGTGCTTTAGGAGTTTCCATAGGTTCTAAATATGTTTCTAGTGGCGGCTTTGTTGTAGCCATTCATGGAGGAATTGGAAGAAATATGTTTGGGTCTGCATCGCCAATTATTGTACCAAGAGTTGGTGTTAATTTAGGATATAGATTCTAGATTATTAAACCATATAAAACAAAAAAAACCGAGCAATATGCTCGGTTTTTTTTGTTATTACCTTTTAAGATTATTCAACAACTAATGTATATTGAGGTGTTTTGTTAAAAGGACAAAAGTATTTATACGTTCCTTTTTTTAAGATTACTTCTTTAGAAGATTCTTTTTTACCGTGTTTTACCATTTGAGAAACATACGCGTCTTTTATATGGTTTTCTGGTTTAGAACCATCTTTACCGTCTTTTATTAAAACCAACCCAACTTCTGGAGCCGCATTGTTGTTTGAAACTTCAAAAACATAAGTTCCTTCTGAAAGGGTAAGTGATTTTTGAGTAAATTCTCCTGTTGTTTGCTCTAAAGAAACTGTTTTTACTGTTTGTGCATTTGTATTAAATGCAAATCCTAATACTATTACTACTACTGCTATTAATTTTTTCATGATGTTTATTTTTAAATATTAAAATTGATTGTTTTTTAAACCGTTGCTACTTCTAAAGATTGTGCTACTGGAAAATCTACAGCTACATCTGTTGTTTTATGGAAGTAGTTTGTAATTGTAATTTCTCCGATTAAGATAATTGCATCTGCAAGATTTCCTTTTGTATATCCTTGTGCGTATAAATTTTCTACCGTTTCTGGTGTTGCAGCTCCTCTATTTAAAGCTACACTTCTAGAAAAATTAGCTAAAGCGTTTAATTTTGCATCAAATGATGCTTTACCAGCTCTTAATTCTAAAATTTGATCTTCAGAAAAACCGTTCATTTTACCTATTGCTGTGTGTGCAGACAAACAATAAACACACTCGTTTACTTGACTTACTGCTAAATTAATTACTTCTTTTTCTTTTGCTGAAAAGCTTGTTTTACCAGCTCCTATTGCTAAGAAATTTCCTAAAGCAGTTTCACTGTGTGCAAATGCTGCATATAAGTTTGGTACAAAACCTAAACCTTTTTCTAATTGATCAAAAATTGCTTGATTGTTTGCTGATACTTCTTCTCTTTTTGGTACGTTAAATGTGCTCATAATTTTCTGTGTGCTGAATTTAGTTCAGCATCTTTTTAAATTGTTTTATTATTTATTTTAAACTTGTTTACTTTTATTCTTTACACTCGCAAAGTTGTTGTTCTGGGTTTTGCTCATCATAAGTTTGGTAACCCCAACAGTTTGGACATTGTGTGTTTTCTATTGTTTTCATATTGTTGGCTTTTTTAATTGTTATTGTTTTACACTGCAAAGATGCAACCAATAGCAACCTCAAAAATTGGACAAAAGTTCCTTCTGTTTGGACTGATAAAAAAAGTTGGCAAAAATACCCGCGTGAAGGATTGAAGTGACATCCTTTTTAATGTTAGTTCGAGTAATTTTCTTGAAGAATGAAAGAAAATTGTATCGAGAACAAATTAAAAAGATATAACGGAAAGCCTGACTTGGTCCTGATTGCTATCAGGATAAAGGCACGCCATAAGAAAAATGTTTAATTTAATATTCCTTTTTAAACTGAAGTGGAGATTTTGAATTTGCTTTGGTAAAGAAGCGCGTAAAATAAGCTGGATCGTTAAAACCAAGTTCGAAAGCAATTTCCTTTACAGATTTATCTGTGTAAATTAGTTGACGCTTTGCTTCTAATAAAATTCGGTTTTTAATAAAGTCAGAAGGTGTTTTTGTGCCTAACTTTTGAAAGTGTTTGGTAATGGATTTTGGAGAAACACCCAATCGGTTTGCATAAGCTGTTACGGAATGAAGTGTTCTAAAGTTTTGCTCTACCAACAAACTAAAATCTTTAAAAAGACGAGTTTCTGTGTCTTCTTTAATTACGTGATTTTCTTTCTTTACACGAACAGCGCAAATAATAAATTGCTTTAAATAAGATTGCAACATATCATATTGAGCGGTTTCGTTTTGCTGAAACTCTTCTATAAGATTCTCTAATATAAAACTAAGCTTTTTGGTGTCTTTTTCGCAAGGTTTTACAAAAGGTGTTTCATAAATATTGTTGAATAGAATTCCGTTACAAGCTACTTCTTTATCGTGTGTTTGTATGCAGTAAAAGTCTCGCACAAAACTCAATTTATAAGCATTTTTAATTTGTTCGGAATCTACCGTAAACACTTGTCCAGGCGACAAGAAAAACAATACATTGTCTTCAAATTGATATTGTTCAAAATCTATGTTATAAGTTCCTTTTCCTTCTTTAATCCAGTAAATAGAATAGGCATTTTGTTGCTCATTATGATCTATTGTACAAGCTTTTTCAAACTGAACTGTACTTACCGAAAAAGTATCTTTAAAAGCGTATTTTACAATGTCTTGAACTGCCATTTATTGGTTTTGTGTTGTTTTGGTCGGTGTAAAGTTAAGGAGTTTACTTTTTATTCTGGTTTGTTTCTAAACTTTTAAAAAACTACCTTTCGTGGACTTTGTATATAACGAATTAAAAACTGAGATATACCCAATATCACTTTGGATATCATTTTATAAAACTACAAAATGAATAAAAAAATAGGTTTAAAAGAAGCAATTTCTATTGGAATCGGTGGAATGGTAGGCGGAGGAATTTTTGCAGTCCTTGGACTTGCAGTATCACTCGCTAAAGGAGGAACACCAATAGCATTTTTATTTGCAGGAATTTTAGCATTAATAACGTCTTATAGTTATGTTAAGTTATCTAAAAAGTATCCTGACCGAGGAGGAACAGTTAAATTTATCAACCAAGGTTTTGGAAAAACAGTTTTTAGTGGTGGAATTAATAATCTATTGTGGATAAGTTATATAATTATGCTTTCGCTTTATGCTTCAGCATTTGGGTCTTATGCGCCAAATTTATTTGAACTAACCCAAGACAAAACAATTGATTCTCACATTTATGCAAGTGCAATTATTGTTTTAGCTACTGCAATTAATTATTATAGTATTACTGTTGTTGGTAAAATAGAATCTTACGCAGTAATTATTAAATTAGTAATTCTAATTTCCTTTATTTTTATTGGTGCTTATGGATTAATTGGTAACCCAAATATTACTCAACTTGCAGTATCAAATTGGGAAGCTCCAGTTAAATTATTTGCTGGCGGAATGGTTATTTTTGTTGCTTATGAAGGATTTGAACTTATTGCTAATGCTGCTCCAGACATCATTAATCCTGAAAAGAATATTCCACGAGCTTATTATTATTCTGTAATTTTTGTAATTATTTTATATATAATTATTGCTTTTGTAACTGTTGGTTCACTTCCTTTTACAAAAATTGCAACAGCACAAGATTATGTGTTGGCAGAAGCAGCAAAACCAATGTTAGGGAAAGTAGGTTTTTCAATAATTACAGTAGCTGCATTAATTTCAACTTTTTCTGCCATTAACGCATCTCTTTACGGTGGAAGTAAGGTAAATTATGAAATAGCTGAGGATGATGAACTCCCTCACCACTTTTTAGCTAAAATTTGGAATCAGCCAATTGGCTTAATGATTACTGCTGTAGCAACATTAATTTTAGTAAACGTGCTTAAATTAGAAAGTATATCTACCGCAGGTAGTGTTGGTTTTTTACTCATTTTTGGTGTTGTTAATCTTGTTGGATATCGCTTATCTAAAGACACTGGTAGTAATAAAACAATTCCATTAGTAGGTTTTGTTTTATGTATGATAGCTACAATTATCTTAATTAATCAACAATACTCTTCAAATACTACTGGTGTTATAATTTCAATAATAATTATTGGGTTTTGCTTTTTAATGGAATGGATTTATAAAAAGACAGAAAAGAAATAGTATTTAGATTTTTACAGAGTTATTACCAACAAATTCTACGCAAATACATTAGCGAAGTTTCTTAAAGTTTAACACTAAAAAAGTAATAAGAGCTGGTAAAACCCAACCCAAACTAAACTGTGCAAACGGAATAAAGCTTTTTATTCCGGTTAAACTTTCTCGTGGAATAATAAATCCTAAAAAATCTGGAATACTAAATATAAAAGTTACTAATACTACCATTTTAAAAACCATTGCTGATGCGTATTTTTCTGGAAGTACATTCAGTAAAATAAGCACAATAGTTATTGGATATAAAAACATTAATGCTGGCACAGCCAATGTAATAATTAAATCTACTTTGTAACTTCCTACAACAATACCAATTATAGAGGCAATTACTGCTGTAATTATATATGCCTTTTTAGAATTTCTACAAATTCCTTTTACATAATCTGCGGTTCCAGTTACAATACCAACTGCTGTTGTAAAGCAAGCCAATGCAACTAAAACACTTAAAAACGTTGTTCCAAAATTTCCTAAAGTTTGGGTACTTAAACCTGATAAAACTTCAATTCTTGAAGCATTTTCTATAAAGGTTGAAGAAAATAGTGAGCCGCTTAAAATTAAACCTCCGTAAATTAACAACAAACCTGTTCCAGCAATTAAACCTGCTTTTCTAATTAGTCTTCTTTTGGCTAAAAAAGTTGTGTGGCTACTATAGTTTAAAGAAATAATAATTACCGCACCAACAACAACACCACCAATTGCATCAAAAGTTTGATAACCTTCTAAAAGGCCGTCTATAAAAGGAGTTTTAAATACTGAAGGCTTAACCATTTCTGGTGATGTAAAAATTGCAACCGCAATAATTCCAAGTAGAATTAAAACTATAATTGGCGTTAAAAACTTACCTATTAAACCAATAACTCTGGATCGATTTATGGCAAAAATAAAAACCAATCCAAAATAGATAATACTTGTTAAAAGAGCAGGTGTTTCAAAAAATGGCTGCACTGTCATTTCGTGCGTTACCGCCGCCGTTCTTGGAGATGGAATTGCAATTGAAATTATATAAATTAGAAAACAGTAAACAGTACTAAAAAGAGGTGAAACTTTTTTACCAAAATCATACAGTGTTCCTTGTAGTTTTGCGTGTGCAAAAATTGCTAAAATAGGAATTGCAACAGCTGTTAAAACAAATCCCAAAACAACAATCCACCAATCTAAACCCGATTTTACACCTAAAGTTGGAGGTAAAATTAAATTTCCAGCACCAAAAAAGAGTGAGAAAAGCGCAAAACCTGCAATCCAAATTTCTTTCGTTTTATTCATTTTGTAAATTTATCTTTGCCGAAGATAACAGAAAAATGATTTTACAACACAAAGGCATCAATATTTTTTATTCAGACGTTGGAAAAGGAAGCGCTGTAGTTTTATTACATGGTTTTTTAGAAAACGCTACAATGTGGAAAGACATTGTCCCAGAACTTTCAAAAAAAAATAGAGTAATTACTATTGATTTATTAGGTCATGGTAAAACCGATTCTTTGGGTTATGTACATGCTATGGAAACAATGGCTGAAGCTGTTGAAGCTGTTTTAAAACATTTAAAATTGCGTAGAATAACGTTAATTGGTCATTCTTTAGGCGGTTATGTTGCATTGGCGTTTGCTGAAAAAAATCAGAAAAAAATTAAAGGTTTGTGCTTAATGAATTCTACCGCACAAGCGGATGATGAAGAACGAAAAAAACTACGTGCTAGAGCTAATAAAATGGTTCAAAATAGTTTTGAAAGCATGGTTAAAATGTCTGTTGCCAATTTGTTTTCTTCGGAAAATTGGACGCGTTTTTCAAACGAAATAGAAATAACAAAAACGGAAGCATTAAAAACACCAATACAAGGTTATATTGCCACAAATGAAGGCATGAAAGAAAGACCAAATAGAGAAGCTGTTTTATTGAATTCGAGCTATAAAAAGTTGATGATTATTGGTGAAAAAGATCCAGTTTTAAATTACACTTCTTTGGTTGAAGAATGCAAAAGAACCCAAACAAAAACAGTTGTTTTTCCTGATGGACACATGAGTCACATTGAAAATAAAGAGGAGTTAATTACTACTTTAACTAACTTTATAGGAAGCTGTTAAACTTGACTTTCCAATAAAAAAACGCTAACTTCGTTTAACGTTAAATATTAACAATTAAAACTGTGAATATTCTTATACATTAGCAAAAATTAAAATGAAAAAATTATTACGATTCAAATTTGTATTCATAAACCTGATTTTTATATTAATTCTAACAAATTGTTCAACAACTAGAATAGATGGTGAAAAATTGATTTCAAAAAATGTCTCCTTTTATTTTGACAATTGTTGCTTGGCAACTTTTATAAAAGGAAATGGAAGAATTGATGTTTATGAAAAAAAACTGAAAATAAAGATTAACAAAGGTAGTATAAAAATTAATCCAGAATTTGATAATCCGACTTATACTGTCGGAGAAATTTATCTGAGTTTAGGGAAATATATTGACAAGGAAAAAGGCAGTTGGACAAGATACAATCACAGTAAATCGATAAATATTGACAAAAAAATTAATTCATTAAAAGATTCTATTGATATTTCTAATTTAACATTTGAAATACCTTATAAAGATTTAGATTTAATTGATTCTTGGATTATTATAACAACGACAAATGAAGAAAGGTATGGTTTAAATCACTCACATTCAATAAATAAGTTTCAAAAATTTAATTGAGAAACAAAAACTTTTACTAACACCTCATAAAATTTATGCTTACTTTTAAACTAAATAACGAACCGACAAACATTCAACTAACGATTTGCTACGGCAGAAAAATCTCTGATTTTCCAGTCGCACAAATCTTATAAAAAACCGTTAAACGAACCTGTTTTTATTCACTCTTAAAAGAACTCCAACCTTGCGCTTTTAATTCCATTTCTTGTCCAGAACGTGTTACTAAATTCATTCCTTGGTTTTCTTCCGTAATATGACCAATAATAGAGAAATTAGGGTTTCCTTTTATACTGTCAAAATCTGCAATAGGAACTGTAAAAAGTAACTCGTAATCTTCGCCACCACTTAAAGCAACCATTGTAGAATCTATATCAAACTCTTCACAAGTAGAAATTACTTGAGGATCTAAAGGTAATTTGTCTTCGTAAATCTTACATCCAACTTTGCTTTGTGTAGCAATGTGCATAATTTCAGACGAAAGTCCGTCAGAAATATCTATCATAGAAGTTGGTTTAATGTTTAGTTCAGCCAACAATCCAGCAACATCTTTACGAGCTTCTGGCTTTAATTGACGCTCAACTAAATACGTATAGTTTTCTAAATCTGGTTGATTTTGAGGATTTACCTGAAATACTTGCTTTTCTCTTTCTAATACTTGTAAACCTAAATACGCTGCACCTAAATCTCCAGTAACTACAATTAAATCGGTTGGTTTTGCTGTATTTCTATACACAACATCTTCTTTGTTTGCAGTTCCAATTGCGGTAACAGAAAGCAACATTCCTTTTGTAGAAGAAGTTGTGTCTCCACCAATTAAATCAACATTATAAGTTTCACAAGCAAGTTGAATTCCTGCATATAATTCTTCCAACGCTTCTAAAGGAAAACGGTTAGAAACAGCAATTGAAACTGTAATTTGCTCTGCTTTAGCATTCATAGCATAGACATCAGACAAATTAACCATAACGGCTTTGTAACCTAAATGCTTTAACGGCATGTAGCTTAAATCGAAATGTACGCCTTCAATTAATAAATCAGTAGTAACTAACGTTTCTTTTCCTTCTGAAGAGATAACAGCACAATCATCTCCAATTCCTTTAATTGTAGATGCTTGACTTATTTTAAAATATTGCGTTAAATGTTTTATTAAACCAAACTCACCAAGTTCAGCTAACGTTGTTTTCTCTTGATTTTTATCTTCTAACATACTGCAAAGATACATGGAAACAAGAGAATTTAACAAGAATAACTTTAAATTCAAAAAAGCAAAATGTACATTTGTTAAACTCAATACTTTTTATTGAGTTTCTACGTTAAGTTAATACAATAAAATGATAGCAACTATGAGTAAAAAAAGCACTTTATTTCTTTCAACAATCCTGTCTTTTATTATGCTTATTTTCATTGCTTGTGAAGAAGAAGGTATTAATCTTAACAATTTGGATGCTGATTTGGACACTATTACAGATACTGTTGATAATTGTCCTAACACTGCAAATACAAACCAATTAGATACAGATAATGACGGAATTGGAAATGCTTGTGATACAGATGATGATAATGATGGAGTTTTAGACACGATTGATAATTGCCCTTTAACACCAAATCCAAATCAAGAAGACACTGATTTAAATGGAATTGGAGATGTTTGTGAGTCCTTACAAAGCGCAATACCTTTAAGTCCTTGTGAAGGAGGGTTTGCTGGAATTTACCCTTGTGATGGTTACGATTTAATGGCTTTTATTTCATTAAGAGATATGAGCTCCGCCGAAGGAAATGATTCTTGGGGTTGGACAGATCCAACAACAAATAAAGAATATGCAATTATGGGACTAGAAAACGGAACTGCATTCATAGATATTTCAGATACTGAAAATTTAGTTTACTTAGGTAAATTAACAACAGCAACAGTAAATAGTTCTTGGAGAGACATAAAAGTTTATAACAACCATGCTTTTATTGTAAGCGAAGCTTCGGGTCATGGAATGCAAGTTTTCGATTTAACAAAACTAAGAACAGTTACAAGTCCAGGAGCTACTTTTACAGCTGATGCACATTTTACCGATTTTGGAAACGCACATAATATTGTAATAAACGAAGATTCTGGTTATGCTTATGCCGTTGGAACATCTCAATTTAGTGGAGGTCCAGTTTTTATCAATATTCAAAATCCAACAAATCCTATTGCAGAAGGAGGTTATGCAAATGATGGATATACACACGACGCACAGGTAATTACTTATAATGGGCCAGATTCAGATTATGCTGGAAAAGAAATTTTAATTGGAAGTAACGGACAACGTTTTGGCGTAAACGAAGTTGCTGTTGTAGATGTTACTGATAAAGCAAATCCTACAGGAATTTCAACAATTACATATGATAATGAATCTTATACACACCAAGGTTGGTTTACTCAAGATCAACGTTATTTTATTGTTGGAGATGAATTAGATGAAGTTGATGGTAATGTTTCTAATACAAGAATTTTAATTTTTGACATGTTAGATTTGGATAATCCTATTTTATTAGAAGAGTATTTTGGACCAACTGAAGCTATTGATCATAATGGATATGTAAAAGGCAATAATTATTATTTAGCGAACTATCGTGCTGGTGTTAGAGTACATGATATAAGTAATATTGCTTCTGGAACTATGACTGAAACTGGGTTCTTTGACACATATCCTCCAAATGATAATCCTGAGTTTAACGGAACTTGGAATGTTTACCCTTATTTCGCAAGTGGAAATATTGTGGTAAGTGATATTGAAAAAGGATTGTTTGTCATCAAAAAACAATAAATGAAATTTCTTAAAACAAGTTTCTTATTTGCATTCATTTTACTTTTTTCATGCTCATCAGACAGCATTGAAAGTACTAGTAATTTTAAAGGTGAAATTCTTCAATTAAATACTTTTGGAGGTACTAAAAATGAAAGTGCTTATAATGTTGTTACTACAATAGACGATGGTTACGCAGTCTTCGGATTCACACAAAGTAATGACAATGATGTTACCGACAAAACAGATGAAAGCTTCGATTATTGGTTGTTAAAATTTTCTTCGGAAGATGAACTACAATGGTCTAAAACCTACGGAGGAAGTAATGATGACAGAGGAAGAAGTATTATTACAACTTCAGATGGAGGTTTCGCAATTGCAGGTTTTAGTCAAAGTAACGATGGCGATGTAACTGAAAATAATGGTTTATACGACTTTTGGCTGGCTAAATTAGATGTAAACGGAGCTGTTTCTTGGCAAAAATCATTTGGTTTTTCTGGCACAGATCAGGCTTTTTCTATTATTCAAACTAACGATGGAGGTTATTTAGTAAACGGAATTTTAGATGTTACAGCTTCGGGCGGACAAGGAAATGCTCGTAATAACAGACACGCTGGTGGAGATTATTGGGCAATTAAAGTTGATGCAAACGGAAACCGCGAATGGTGGAATTATTACGGCGGAACAAATACAGATACTGCTTTTAAAGCAATTCAAACCAACGATAATGGTTTTCTGTTTTTTGGCTCTTCAGATAGTGACGATGTAGATATTACTGACAATAAAGGTGTTTATGATTTTTGGGTTGTAAAAACAAATAATACAGGAGAAGTTCAATGGAAAAAAAACTACGGAGGTAGCGAACTTGACGAAGCTTTTGACGCCATAAAAACTAATGATGGCAATTTTTTAATTGTAGGAAATACAAGAAGTAACGATAAAGACATTTTTGAAAGTAATGGTTCTTCAGATATTTGGGCAATTAAAATTGATTCAAATGGAACTTTACTTTGGGAAGAAAGTTATGGAGGTTCTTCTTTTGATTTAGCTAACGGAATTACACAAGCTCAAGATGGCGGATTTTATATTGTTGGTAACACAAGAAGCTCTAATATAGACGTTACAAACAACAACGGAAATAAAGATGTTTGGGTTCTAAAAATTAACGCAAGCGGAAAATTACTTTCACAAAAAACAATTGGAGGTAGCGAAATTGACAACGCAAATGATGTTGTACAATTAAGTAATGGAAATATTATTGTAGTTGGAGAAAGCTGGAGTTCTAACTTCGATATTACTGAAAATAAAGGTTTTTCGGATGCCTTAATTATAAAAATGAAATAGTATGAAAAAAATAATAAGCTTAGTATTCTTAATTCTAATTAGCTTTATAAGTTGTGACGAGAAAGAGTGTTGTGTAAACTTAGAACCAGCTCAAGTTACATTAGATTTTACACATAATTGGAATGAAACTTCTGTAAATGCTTCAGATTTTTCTGCTTTTAAATTTACAAATGAAAATGGAGAAGAAGTTAGTATAGAAAACCTTAGATATCTTCTTTCTAAAATTAAACTTACAGATACAAATAATCAAGAAATTGTATTAAAAGACTATCAATTAATTAATATTGGAGAAGAAACAGGTTTACAACTCATCACAGAGAATATTCCAACTGGTAATTATAATCTTTCATTTACTTTTGGTTTTTCTGATGCTGATAATCAAGATGGAATTTACCAAGATTTAAACACGGCTAATTTTAATGTTCCAGGAATGTTAGGTGGCGGTTATCATTACATGCAATTCGATGGAAAATATTTAGACACAGCAAATATGGAAGCGCCATTTAATTACCATGCAATTAGAGCTGTAGATAGATCAGATCCTAATAATTTAATCCTAGAAGACACCTCATTTCTTGTAGATTTAGGAAATGTTGAAATTTCTAATGATATGAATATTGAAATTAAGATGAACATTTCAGAGTGGTTTAAAAATCCAAATACTTGGAATCTAAACGAATTAAATACCGTTTTAATGCCAAATTTTGCAGCCCAGAAATTAATAAGTGCTAATGGAGAATCTGTATTTTCCTTGGGAGAAATAACAAGTAACTAAAATGAAAAAACTCCTAATTTATTTTATGTTTTTTGCATGCTTTACGAATTGCAATCAAGAAAAAATAAATTTTGGTGAGTACACTCCTGTTCCAGTTTCACTGGAAATTCCAACACTTTTTTCAGACAAATTAATTGAACCTTTAATACCTATAAACAATCCTTTAACGGAAGAAGGAATTGCTCTTGGAAAAAAATTATTCTTCGATAAAATTTTATCTGGTGATGGAACTCAATCTTGCGCAACGTGCCATAATCCCGAAAAAGCATTTACAGTTAACACACAGTTTAGTGACGGAATTGACGGTAATTTTGGAACAAGAAACTCAATGCCTTTATTTAATTTAGCATGGAATTTTGATGAACGTTTTACTTGGGATGGAAAAGAAATTACTATAGAACATCAAGCTTTTGAACCCGTTATAAATCCAATTGAAATGCACAACAATTGGGTAATTGTTGCTCAGAAATTACAAAATCACCCAGAATATCCAACGTTATTTAAAAATGCTTTTGGAACTTCAACAATAGATTCAACTTTAGTAACAAAAGCAATTGCACAATTTGAAAGAATTTTAATTTCTGGCAACTCTAAATTCGATAAATTTCAACGAGGAGAAACAACGTTAACACCACAAGAACAAAACGGATTCAATGTGTTTATGGACGAAGATCGTGGAGATTGTTTTCACTGTCATGGAAGTGATAACAATCCGCTTTGGACAGATAACAAATTTCATAACAATGGTTTAGATGCTGTTTTTTCTGATTTAGGTTTGGGTGCAATTACTGGAGATCCAAATGATAATGGAAAATTTAAATCACCTTCAATAAGAAACTTAGCATTTACCGCTCCTTACATGCATGATGGTCGTTTTTCTACTTTAGAAGAAGTTATAAATCACTATTCAGAAGGTTTACAAAACTCTTCAACTATAGATCCTTTAATGAAAAAAGTAAACGATGGTGGTGTTCAACTTACAACCCAAGATAAAGCCGATTTAAAGGCATTTTTACTTTCTCTTTCAGATAACGATTTTATTAGCAATCCAAACTTCCGAGAATAATCAGTAAAACCAATGCTTTTATAGTAAAACACAATGAAAGGTTTTGCGGCTAAATGAGACTTATATCGTATATTTGCAATCAATTTAGATTTAATCTATTTAAAATTATGATAAAAGTTTCAGACACAGCAAAAAAGAAAGTCATAGAACTAATGACTGACGATGGTTTTGACGCAACAAAAGACTATGTTAGAGTTGGGGTAAAAAGCGGCGGTTGTTCAGGTTTATCGTATGATTTAACATTTGATAAAACACAACAAGAAAACGATAAACTTTTTGAAGAAAATGATGTAAAAATTGTTGTTGACAAAAAGAGTTTTTTATATTTAGTTGGAACAACCCTAGAATATTCTGGAGGTTTAAACGGAAAAGGTTTTGTATTTAATAACCCAAACGCAAATAGAACTTGTGGTTGTGGAGAATCATTTTCACTTTAAAATTAGACAAAAATGTCAAAGTATACAGAGGAAGATTTAGAACAAGAGTTAAAAACCAAAGAATATGAATATGGTTTTTATACAGATATAGAAAGTGAAACCTTTGCAAAAGGGCTAAATGAAGATGTAGTTCGTGCTATTTCTAAAAAGAAAAACGAACCACAATGGATGACCGATTGGCGTTTAGAAGCATTTAGAGTATGGCAAAAAATGGAAGAACCAGATTGGGCAAATGTAAATTACCCTAAACCAAACTTTCAAGAAATAGCCTATTATTCTGCACCTAAAAAGAAACCAAAATTAAATTCTTTAGACGAAGTAGATCCAGATTTATTGGAAACTTTTAAGAAATTAGGTATTTCTATAGATGAACAAAAGAAACTTGCAAATGTTGCAGTTGATATTGTTATGGATTCTGTTTCAGTTGCTACTACTTTCAAGAAAACTTTAGGTGAAAAAGGGATAATTTTTATGCCAATTTCTGAAGCAATTCAAGAACATCCAGAATTAGTTAGAAAATATTTAGGAACCGTTGTACCAACAACAGATAATTTTTATGCGGCATTAAATTCGGCAGTTTTTTCTGATGGATCTTTCTGTTACATTCCAAAAGGTGTTCGTTGCCCAATGGAATTATCAACTTATTTTAGAATTAATGAAGGTGGAACTGGTCAGTTCGAACGAACTTTAGTAGTTGCAGATGAAGGAAGTTACGTTTCTTATTTAGAAGGTTGTACTGCACCGCAAAGAGATGAAAACCAATTACACGCTGCTGTTGTAGAATTAATTGCAATGGATGATGCAGAAATAAAATACTCAACAGTTCAAAACTGGTTTCCTGGTGATGAAAATGGAAAAGGTGGTGTTTTTAACTTTGTAACCAAAAGAGGTTTATGTGAAACAAACGCAAAAATTTCTTGGACGCAAGTAGAAACTGGTTCTGCTGTTACTTGGAAATATCCTTCATGTATTTTAAAAGGAAATAATTCAGTAGGCGAGTTTTATTCAATTGCTGTAACTAACCATTATCAACAAGCAGATACAGGAACAAAAATGATTCACCTTGGTAAAAACACCAAGTCAACTATTATTTCTAAAGGTATTTCTGCAGGAAAATCACAAAACTCATATAGAGGTTTAGTTCAGATAAATTCAAGAGCAGAAAATGCTCGTAATTTCTCTCAATGTGATTCTCTTTTAATGGGTAATGAATGTGGAGCACATACATTTCCTTATATAGAAGCAAAAAATAAATCGGCACAAATAGAACACGAAGCAACTACAAGTAAAATTGGTGAAGACCAACTTTTCTATTGTAACCAACGTGGTATAGATACTGAAAAAGCTATCGCTTTAATTGTAAACGGTTTTAGTAAAGAAGTATTAAATAAATTACCAATGGAATTTGCTGTAGAAGCTCAAAAATTATTGGAGATTAGTTTAGAAGGTTCTGTAGGATAAAAAATATAATAATGAAAAAAATAATTTTCTTATTACTTGCAATTAGCATAGTAAGCTGTAAAAAATCAGAAAAAAAAGCTGAAGAAACAAAACAAGTTGACGTAAAATTACATCAATTAGTTGGTGGTTCTATTTTAGTGAAAAAACTAGAGGTTTTTTCTCAAGACACAACCTATACAGGTCAACAAAAACAATTTACAGATGCATACTATGTAATTTCTCATCCAAAAGGAAACTTAATGTGGGATGCAGGTTTACCAGAACAATTAGTAGTTGCTGAGTCTTTTCATGAACCAAGCGGAGTTTTTGCAATTCAAAGACCAGATTCACTAGCAAATCAATTAAAAACTATTGGTTTAAAAATTGAAGACTTTAAATATTTTGCAATGTCTCATTCTCATTTTGATCATATTGGACACGCAAGTTATATGAAAGATGCAACTTGGATTGTACAGGAAAATGAATATAATGCAACAGTTGGTGATTCAGTAAAAGTGAAAAACCCATCGTTAACTGCTTTAACAAACGTTAAAAAAATCAATGGAGATTATGATGTTTTTGGAGACGGAACGGTAGTTATAAAATACATGCCAGGTCATACAGTTGGGCATCAAGTATTATATGTTGAAGTTGCCGGTTTAGAAAAACCTGTTTTATTAACGGGAGATTTATATCACTTTGAAGAAAATAGAACAAATAAAGGAGTTCCTTCTTTTAACTATAATGTTGAACAAACATTAGAAAGTATGGATAAATTTGAAACTTTTGCAAAAGAAAAAAATGCAGAAGTTATTATTCAACATTCTCCAATAGCATTTGAAAAATTAGAAAAATTATTAAAAAAATAAACGCTTAAAGCAAAAGCTTAAGGCATATAGCAAATAATCATGTTAAAAATCAACAATTTACACGCGTCAATAGAAGATAAATCAATTTTAAAAGGATTGAATTTAGAAGTAAAAGCAGGTGAAGTTCACGCAATAATGGGACCAAATGGTGCTGGTAAAAGTACATTAGCTAATATTGTTGCTGGAAAAGAAGACTATGAAGTTACAGATGGATCTATTGAATTAAATGGAGAAGATATTAGCGAATTAGCAGCTGAAGAAAGAGCGCATAATGGTGTGTTTTTATCATTTCAATATCCTGTAGAAATTCCTGGAGTTTCTGTAACAAACTTTATTAAAACAGCTATTAACGAAACTCGTAAAGCCAAAGGTTTAGAAGACATGCCTGCAAAAGACATGTTAAAAATGATTCGTGAGAAATCTGAATTATTAGAAATAGACCGTAAATTCTTATCTCGTTCTTTAAACGAAGGTTTTTCTGGAGGTGAAAAGAAAAGAAATGAGATTTTTCAAATGGCAATGTTAGAGCCAAAATTAGCTATTTTAGATGAGACAGATTCAGGTTTAGATATTGATGCTTTACGTATTGTTGCTAATGGTGTAAACAAGTTAAAATCTAAAGACAATGCAGTAGTTGTAATTACACACTACCAACGTTTATTAGATTATATCGTTCCAGATTTTGTACACGTTTTACACGATGGAAAAATTGTAAAAACTGGAGATGCTTCTTTAGCTTTAGAATTAGAAGCAAAAGGATACGATTGGATTAAACAAGAAGTAAATTCTTAACAGGTAAATTGCAAAATGGAATTAAAAGATAAAATAGTATCGTCTTATGTTGCTTTTGAAAATGATGTTGACATCAATTCAGAAATACATAATATACGTACAAAGGCATTACAAAATTTTGAAGAGTTAGGTTTTCCAACCAAAAAATTGGAAGCATGGAAATACACTTCTTTAAATTCAGTTTTAAAGAACGATTTTAGTATTTTTCCTAATAAAGAAAATACAATTGAATTTGCTGATGTAAAAAAATACTTTATACACGATATTGACACGTATAAAATTATTTTTATTGATGGGAAATACAGCTCTTTTCTTTCTGATGTAACGCACGATGGAAAAGATATTTGCTTACTATCTTCTGCTTTATCAAAAGCAAAATACAGTCCGGTAATTGAAAACTACTTCAATAAAATTGCAAAACAAGATAATTTAACATCGTTAAATAC
The DNA here is from genome assembly GCF_022478115.1 of Tenacibaculum aquimarinum. Classification (GTDB taxonomy): domain Bacteria; phylum Bacteroidota; class Bacteroidia; order Flavobacteriales; family Flavobacteriaceae; genus Polaribacter; species Polaribacter aquimarinum_A. The sequence continues at coordinate 453,588 of NZ_JAKGSC010000001.1, forward strand.
TGCATTTGCAAACGAAGGTGCTTACATCTATATTCCTAAAAATGTAGAGGTAGAAAAGCCAATTCAAATTATAAACTTTACAACAGGTTCTGAAGCTGCAACTATGATTCAGCCAAGAAATTTAATTGTTGTTGAAGAAAATGCACATGTTCAAATTATAGAACGTCACCAAAGCTTAACAGACAATGCAGTATTGTCTAATATTGTAACAGAGGTGTATGCAGCTAAAAGTTCTACGGTAGATATTTATAAAATTCAGAACGATAATATAAATGCTTCATTAGTTGACAATACTTACATTGAGCAAAAAGATAATAGTGTAGTTTCTGTACATACTTTTTCTTTTGGAGGAAATATTACTCGTAATAATTTAAATTTCTATCAACGTGGAGAACACATGGACTCTATCTTAAAAGGGATTACAATTATTGAAGGAAAACAACACGTAGATCACCACACTTTGGTACATCATATTGAACCAAATTGCGAATCTCATCAAGATTATAAAGGAATTTTTGACGAGCGTTCTACAGGTGTTTTTAACGGTAAAGTAATTGTAAATAAAGAAGCTCAGAAAACAAATGCTTATCAACAAAACAACAATGTTTTAATAAGTGATAAAGCTACAATTAACGCAAAACCACAATTAGAAATTTTTGCTGATGATGTAAAATGTTCTCACGGTTGTACAATTGGTCAGTTAGATGATGATGCTTTATTTTACATGCAACAGCGTGGTATTCCTAAGAAAGAAGGAAAAGCATTGTTAATGTATGCTTTTGCAAATACAGTTTTAGAAAGTGTAAGAATACCAGAAGTAAAACAACGAATTAATAGGTTAATAGCGAAAAAATTAGGTGTTGATATTGGCTTTGATTTATAATATCTAATAACACTTTATTATATTAAAAAACCACGCAATTTGCGTGGTTTTTTTACGTCTTGTAACTCCTGCGAAGGCAGGAATCTATTCTTACTTTATTTGGATTCCTGCCTTTGCAGGAATGACAGATAACCTAAAAACGCAAAATTTTCTATTCAGCTATTTTTTCTCCCATTTTAACAAAAGATTCAATCTTATTTTTTGTGTTGGTAAGAATATCTTGGTCAATTTTAATTTTGTCTTTATCTACTAAAATAACAACTGTAGAACCTCCAAAAGCAAAATAACCCATTTCATCTCCTTTATTCAAAGGTTTATTTGGTGTATAGGTTTCTATAATAGTTCCTACCATTGTAGCACCTACAGGAGCCAATAAAACTTCACCTTTATCTTCTGTTTTTAACTCACAAAACTCACGTTTATTTTCACAAAAAACTTTGGTAAAATTACTTGCTAAAGCGTGTGGAGAAACAGAAAAATAACTCCCTTTTATTGTTGTGGTTTTTGTTGGAATACCATCATACGGAAAATGAAAACGGTGATAATCATTAGGTGCTAATCTTAAAATTAACATGGAAGCATTTTTATACTTTTCAGCTAAGCTTTCACTTCCTAAAAATTCTGAAAGTGTAAACTCTCTTCCTTTTACAAAGAAGTTATGAACTTCAGAAATATCTTCAAAGGCTAACAATCTTCCATCTCCGGGTGAAACAAAATTACTTTCTATTGGACGTGCTGATGGTTTTAGTTTTCGATAGAAAAAATCGTTAAACGTAGTAAATTCTTCTATTTTTTTAACCGACTCGGTCATGTCAATTTTTAACTCTTCAACAAAACCTTTAATCTTTTCAACAGATGAAGGTTTGTCCATTCTTCTACCATAAAAAGAAGAAATAAACTTTCGTTTTGCTATTGGTAACAAGGTTAACTTTGCAAACGGATTGTTGTAAAAAAACTTAAGTAAGTTTTCTGCAGGCGGAGTTTCTGTTTGTAATTCGCCAGTTTTTCTGTTTATATATTTAATTGTCATTAAAAAATTTTATAAAGAATGGTTAAAGATAATGCTTCAGAAATTAAACTTCCATAGACATTAAAACCATTTTTAATTCCATATAGGTAAAACTTGGATCCACCTTTTCTTTTAGTGCTGTTAATCCTTTTACATCGCCAGCTGCTTCTACTTCATTTAATATTTTTTTATAGCGCTTTAATTCAATTAATTCTAGCACATCTATTTCTCCTGAAGAAATATAATTTGCTAAATGATTTTCTATAGTTCCGGCAGTTAAACTGCGTGCTTTTGCAATTTCTTTTATAGAAAGTCCAGATTTAAACAACTCAAATGTTATTTGTTTCGTTGGTTTTTTGTCTTCCTTTTTTTGCTCGTTGAATTTGTTGATTCCGTTTTCTTCACAATAACTGTTTATTACTTCTAAAATTTCTTCGCCATATTTAGAAACTCTAATTTTACCCATTCCTGAAATTTTTAACAATTCAGATTCGGTTCTTGGAAGAAGATCACACATTGCGTATAAAGTTTCTTGCGTAAAAATTTGAAAAGCAGGTATACTTTCGGTAATTCTAATTTCGTCTCTTAATTCACGTAATTTTAACGCTAAAATAGGATCTCTTTTAGAAGAAAGTTTCTTTTTCTTTTTGGTTGGCGCTGTTTTTTGTAAAACCGCTTTAGCTCTTACTTCTAAATAACTTTTGGTTTTAAATCCATTATTCATTTTCTGAAGCGCAAATAATTTTTCCATCAATTTTTCTTGCAACGCATCAAACTGTTTTGAGAAATCTTTTTTTACCGCTTTATTATCTGTTGAAAACTCTATAGCATTCAACGGTTTTAAAATATTCTCTTTTGTTTGCGTTATAAAATAATCGAGTGCTTTTGCAAAACGTTCTTGAATTTGCGAGCTATTTTCAGGTAAAATACCATCTTCATTAATTTGAGCCAATTGATTTCTAAATCCGCTTGAAACTTTCATTAACGCAACAACTCCTTTGTCTTTTATAATTTGAAGATGATCAATAACTTCTCCTTTTATACTTGTTCTATTTTTATAAAAGATATCAATTAAACGTGTTGTTGGATATAAAAAAGGTTGATAGTCGAATAATTCTGAGATTAAATTCAACTGAAATTGTTGTTCCGATTTGTTTAAAATACGTTCATCTGGATGATTTTCTTCAACGGATTCATTAAAAGAACTTACTGTTTTATCATTTATAATTGCGTTGCTTGTAATTGGTGTTTTTAAGACCAAACCTTCTAAAGAGGTACATCTACTCATTGCAACATACGTTTGTCCGTGTGCAAATGAAGCTTCCGCATCAATAATTGCTTTTTCAAAGGTTAAACCTTGACTTTTATGAATGGTAATTGCCCAAGCCAAGCGTAATGGAATTTGTTTAAACGAACCTGAAACATCTTCTTTTATCTCTTTTGTTTCTTCGTTAATTGAATAATTTATGTTTTCCCAAGTTTCTCTTTCTGCTACTATTTCGTCAATTTCATCGCCACATTGTACGGTTACATTTTCTCTTGTAATATCAGTTACAATTCCTATTTTACCGTTGAAAAATCTTTTTTCTGGCGAAGAATCATTTTTGATAAACATAACTTGCGCACCAACTTTTAATTCTAGTTTTTCTGAATTTGGAAACGAATTTTCATTGAATTTACCAGAAACCTCAGCATCAAAAAAGTAACTTCTGTTAGAAATTTTATTCAGTTCAGAATCGTTAATTAAATTGGCTCTGTTATTATGTGTAGTTAAAGTTATGTAACCTTCTTCTTTGGTTGGTGAAAAAGTTGGATTGTAGCGTTTGTTTAAAATTTCAGCAGATTTTTCTGATAATTTATCGTTTCTAATTTCATTTAGAATTGTTATAAAGTCTTCATTCTTCTGACGATAAATATGCTTCAATTCAATAGAAACCACATTTGCTTCCTGGTACGCTTGAGAACTAAAAAAGTAAACGGTATTGTAATATTGTTGCAGTAAACTCCATTCGTTTGGTCTAACAACTGGCGCTAATTGTTGCAAATCTCCAATCATTAAAACTTGCGCGCCACCAAATACTTTGTTTCGGTTTTTGTATCTACGCATAACTTGATCTATTCCATCTAACAAATCGGCTCTTACCATAGAAATTTCATCAATAATTACTAAATCAAGCGATTTTATAATATCAATTTTTGTTCTTGAAAACTTACGTTGTTGGTTTGTATTGGCAATCTGATTTGGTAAAATAGGTCCAAATGGCATTTGAAAAAACGAATGAATAGTAACACCTTTTGCGTTAATTGCTGCAACACCTGTTGGCGCAACAATTACCATTCTTTTTAAAGATTCGCTTTTAATTTTATGTAGAAACGTAGTTTTTCCTGTACCTGCTTTTCCTGTGATAAAAAGATTTCTATCGGTTTTTTCTATAAACTGTAAGGCAAGTTCTAATTCAGGATTTTTAGGCATTGTAGCTTTTTAGGATGCAAGGTAAAGAATACCTATTTATTTTCTTACTATTTTCTACCTCTTTCTCAATGAAATTAAACCTAATATTGGGCCAATTGCTAAAATCATAAAAATTTTATTTGAATCTACTATATTGGTTAAACTAGTAATATATTGAATACTAATAATTGTAATAGAAAAACCAATACAATTAACAATTGTAAGCGCAGTTCCTTTTAATTTTATAGGTGCATTTTGCGCAACTAGAGTAGACAAAAGAGGCGAGTCTGCTATAACAACAAATGCCCAAAATATTAGAAAACTTAAAAATAATATTTCATTGTTACTCCCCAAAATTAATGGAGAAATAATACAACATAAACAAGACAAAAACAATGCGATAAAAGCGGTTTTCTTTATACCAATTAACTTAGAAATATAACCACTAAAAATACAAGCAATGCTTCCTGTTGCAATAATTATAAAAGACCAAAGAGAAATATTAAGAGACAGTTCTTGATGTAAGCTATATTTCTTTAAAATAACTGGAACAAATGCCCAAAAAGCATACAATTCCCACATATGTCCAAAATAACCAAAAGCAGCGGATCTAAATTTTTTATGACGGAAGACTTTAAAGAATGCAAATAAATTTGTTTTCTGACTAGGTTTCCTAAAAGGCCCATTAGGAACAAGTAGTAACATTATTAAACCTCCTAAAAAGGCAAGTGTAGATGTTGTAAGTATTGTGTATTTCCAAGAGTAATAACCTGTTATATTTTTTAGTAAATGCGGAAAAGCTGTTCCTAAAACTAAAGCTCCAACTAAAAACCCTAAAGATTTACCAAGATTATCTTTATAATAATCGGCAGCTATTTTCATTCCTACAGGATAGATTCCTGCTAGAAAAAAACCTGTAAAAAAACGCATTGAAAGTAAACTGGCTATGTTATTGTGGTCCCATAAAACACCTAAATTTAATAAAGCACCCAAAAAAGCACTTATAAAAAATACTTTAGAAGGAGAAAAGCGATCTACAACTGTTAAAATAGCAAATGTTAACGTACCAATAATAAATCCAAACTGTACTGCTGAAGTTAAATGGCCTAATGCATTATTATTTAAGTTGAAAGTAGTAACTAAATCATTAATAACGCCATTACCTGCAAACCAAAGAGAGGTGCAGAAAAATTGAGAAATTACAATTATCGGAAGAATTATCTTAGCGTTTCTAGGCACGTAAAATCTTTTCCATTTTTCTACCTTTAGCTAATTCATCTATTAGCTTTTCCATTTGTCTGCATTGTTTGTATAATGTAAACTCCTCTTCAATTTCTTCAATTCTATAACCACAAACAACACCTTTTATCATGTGTGAATTAGGATGTAAAGTAGCTTCTTCAAAAAAGGTTCTATAGGTTACTTTTTCTTCAATAAGCGATTTCAATTTTTCTTCATTAAAACCCGTAAACCATTCTAATACTTGATGAAAATCTTCTCTTGTTCTACCATTTTTCTCCAATCTATTCCAGTAAAGTGGATAAATAGTTGCGAAGATCATATTGGCAACTTGCTCGTTTTTTTTGGTGGTTACTTTCATTTTATAGGTTCTAAATAATGATGGAGCAATTTACGAAATTATGTTAATGTAAATACTTGGATTTTTTAGCAAGTTCGCTAACGTTAACACTGATATGTGTCGTTTCAATGACTTATATCAGTAGTTAGCGAAGTTATCTTTTTTTAAGGAGAAAGTCAAGAGGAAAAACGCTAACATTAAGAATCAAAAAAAACTCGCAAACAAGTTTAGCCCTGATTGAGCGGTTTGTTTGAGCTCTTTTTTGAGGAACGAAAAAAAAGCGAGTAGCGAAAGCAGGAAATAGCTTCAAACAAAAAAAATCCCAAGTATAAAACTTGGGATTTGTATCTCTAAAAATCTAATTGTCTAAAATTCTGACAATCTAATACTACATTTCAAATGCTTTTGTTGGGTTGTTGTCTAATAACAATTCCATCGGATTTTCTAATGCTTCTTTAACAGCCACTAAGAAACCAACCGATTCTTTACCGTCAATAATTCTGTGATCGTACGATAAAGCAACGTACATAATTGGCTGAATTACCACTTGTCCATCAACAGCCATTGGTCTGTTTACAATGTTGTGCATTCCTAAAATTGCACTTTGCGGTGGATTGATAATTGGTGTAGATAACATAGAACCAAAAACACCTCCGTTTGTAATTGTAAACGTTCCTCCAGTCATTTCATCCACTGTAATTTGTCCATCACGAGCTCTAATTGCTAAACGTTTTACTTCGCTTTCTACACCTCTAAAAGATAAGTTTTCTGCATTTCTAATTACAGGAACCATTAATCCTTTTGGTCCAGAAACTGCGATAGAAACATCTATAAAATCGAATGATACCATTTCTTTTCCGTCAATCATAGAATTTACTGCTGGGTACATTTCTAATGCACGTGCAACTGCTTTTGTAAAAAAGCTCATAAATCCTAAACCAACACCATGTTTTTCTTTAAAAGGAACTTTAAATTGAGAACGTAAATCGAAAATTGGCTGCATGTTTACTTCGTTAAACGTAGTTAACATTGCAGTTTCATTTTTTACAGTAACTAAACGTTCTGCAACTTTTCTACGTAACATAGACATTTTCTTGCGAGAAGTTCCACGAGTTCCGCTTGCTGGTTGTGTTCCCATAGAAGGTACTGCTTTTACAGCGTCTTCTTTAGTTACACGACCGTCTTTTCCTGTTCCTTTAACAGTACCGGCTTCCATTCCTTTTTCAGCTAAAATTTTCTTTGCTGCTGGAGATGCAGTTCCTGTTGCATAGGTTGCAGCTTTGGGAGCTTCTTTAACTTCTACTTTCTTTTCTTCTGGTTTAGTTTCTGCTTTTGGAGCAGTAGAAGAACCTTCTGGTTTTGCAGCAGCAGTATCAATTAAACACACAACTGCGCCAACTTCTACAGCATCACCTTCTTCAGCTTTTAAAGTAATAATACCACTTTCTTCTGCCGGTAATTCTAACGTTGCTTTGTCTGAATCTACTTCGGCAATTGGTTGATCTTTTTCAACATAATCGCCATCTTCAACTAGCCAAGTTGCAATTTCTACTTCTGTAATTGATTCTCCCGGAGAAGGAACTTTCATTTCTAAAACACTCATGGTTTCTTAATTTATTTTAATCTGAAATTCTATTTTATTCTTTTTGGACGTTTTAACGGGCTTTCCACTATATCTTTTTTATTTTTCATAAAAAAGGATGCCATTTCAATCCCTAACGCACGCTTACTTATTATGTTCTGTTATTAATCGAACACTTTATCTAATACTTCTTGATGACGTTTTTTATAACGTGTACTTGAACCTGCAGCTGGTGCAGCTTGGTATCCTCTAGAAGCAACTTCTAATCTATCTACAAAATCGAAACGTTCTAACATATAACCCCAAGCTCCCATATTTTTAGGCTCTTCTTGTGCCCAAACATAACGTTCAGCATTCGGATAATTTGCTATTACAGCTTTAATTTTTTCTTCGTGTAATGGAAACAATTGTTCAATTCTTACCAAAGCAACATCTTCTCTTCCTAATTGTTCGCGTTCCGCTAACATATCATAATAGAATTTACCCATACAGAACACCATTTTAGTTACGTTCTTTGGGTTAATTGTATCGTCTATTACTTCGTTAAAACCTCCTTCAGCTAACTCTTCAATAGTATTTACAGCCTTTGGATGGCGTAATAAACTCTTTGGTGTAAAAACAACTAAAGGTTTTCTAAAATCACGTTTCATTTGTCTACGCAACAAATGGTACATATTTGCAGGATTAGAACAATTTGCAACCGTAATATTATCTACAGCACATTGTTGTAAAAAACGTTCTATTCTACCTGAAGAATGTTCTGGTCCTTGACCTTCATATCCATGAGGTAATAAAACTACCAATCCGTTTTGCAACTTCCACTTATCTTCTGCAGACGTTATATATTGATCAAAAACAATTTGTGCTCCGTTGGCAAAATCTCCAAACTGTGCTTCCCAAATAGTTAATGTTTTTGGTGTTGCCATTGCATAACCATAATCGAATCCTAAAACTCCGTATTCCGATAAATGACTATTATAAATTGTTAATTTTCCTTTATTATTTGTGTTTGTGTTTAATAAGTTAACACGTTCTAAAGTGTTTTCGTCGCGCATAATTGCATGACGGTGAGAGAATGTTCCTCTCTCTACATCTTCTCCAGAAATTCTAACATCAAAACCTTCTTCTAATAAACTTCCGTATGCTAAGTTTTCAGCAATTCCCCAATCTAAAGAGTTTTCTTGAAACACCATTTTCTCACGGCCTTGTAAAATACGTTCTGCTTTACGTACAAACTTATGCCCTTCTGGAGTTGTTGAAATTACTTTAGCAATATTTTTCAATTTATCTGCCGAATACGTTGTGTCAGTAGACTGCAACATATCTTTTAGTTGCTTACGAACAAAACCATCCCAAACTTCTGGCATAAACTCTTGAATCTTAGAAGTAGTTTTCTTTTTAGATTGTTTAAACTCTTCTTCTAAGTGCTCTTTAAATTCATTGGTAATTTGTGTTACATATTCTGGAGCAATAGTGTTTTCGGCAATTAACCTTTCCGCATAAATTTCTTTAGCATTTTTATGTTTTGATATTGCTTTATATAATTTTGGCTGCGTAAAACGAGGTTCATCACCTTCGTTATGCCCGTATTTTCTATATCCTAATAAGTCTATGTAAATGTCTTTTTTAAACTTCATTCTGTATTCTACAGCTATTTCCATAGCGTGACATACAGCTTCTGCATCATCTGCATTTACATGTAATACAGGCGATAAAGTTACTTTTGCTACATCTGTACAATAAGTACTAGAACGTGCATCTAAATAATTGGTAGTAAAACCAACTTGATTATTTACAACTACATGAATAGTTCCACCAGTTTTATAACCGTTTAAAGTCATCATTTGTGCTATTTCGTAAGCAATTCCTTGCCCAGCAATTGCAGCATCTCCGTGTACTATAATAGGTAATATTTTACTATTATCTCCTTCGTAAACTTTATCAATCTTTGCTCTTACTATTCCTTCTGCAACCGCAGCTACAGTTTCTAAATGTGATGGATTTGGAACTAAATTCATCTTCATTTCTTGACCACCTTTATAGGCTTTACTTAATGTTAATCCTAAGTGATACTTAACATCTCCACTAATTGTTTGGTCTTCGAAATCTTTTCCTTCAAACTCGCTAAATAAATCTCTAACAGGTTTTTTAAAGATATTTACCAATGTATTTAAACGACCACGGTGTGCCATTCCTAAAACACATTCTTTAACACCATATTTTTCAGCGGCATCTCTAAGCGCTACACTAATTCCAGGAATTAATGTTTCTCCTCCTTCTACAGAAAAACGTTTTTGACCAACATATTTTGTTTGTAAAAAACTTTCAAACGTTGAAGCTTGATTTAGTTTTGTAAGAATATATTTTTTTGCTTCTAAATCGTAACTTGGGTGGTTATCGTTTTTGTTAACACGAGTTTGCCACCATTTTAATTCATCAGGATTACGCAAATACATATATTCTACTCCAATACTATCACAATAAATTGCTTTTAAATGCTCAATAATTTGCGATAATGTTTTTGCTCCAATACCTAAAATTTCTCCGGCACTAAATACTGTAGATAAATCTTCTTTAGTTAAGCCAAAGTTTTCAAACTCTAAATGCGGAGTATATTTTCTACGTTCACGAACCGGGTTCGTTTTAGTAAACAAATGTCCACGTGTTCTGTAGCCATTAATTAAATCTATTACTAAAAACTCCTTACGAACTGCTTCTGGAATTTCTGAAGAAACCTCTTCATCATCTAAATATTCTTCATTTGCAAGGTCATATCCTTGAAAAAAACTTCTCCAACTTGGTTCTACTGCATCTGGGTTTTTTTGATATTGCTCGTACAATTCGGCTATAAACCCTGTATGTGCTGCATTTAAGAACGAAAACTTATCCATATTGTTACTCCTTGTCATATATATAATTAAAACAAAAATACAAATTTAAAGAACTTTAGCTATTGTTTTAGATTGAAAATAAAAAATGAAATAAAAATGATTTTTTTTTAATTTTTATTTGGCAGTTTTCAAAAATGGTATATATTTGCACTCGCTAAACACAAATGGTGTTATGCAAACTCCTCCTTAGCTCAGTTGGTTAGAGCATCTGACTGTTAATCAGAGGGTCTTAGGTTCGAGTCCTAAAGGAGGAGCAAAAAAGTTCATTAAAATAAAGACTGCGAAAGTAGCTCAGGGGTAGAGCATCACCTTGCCAAGGTGGGGGTCGCGGGTTCAAATCCCGTCTTTCGCTCTATACTTTGAAAAAAATTCCAAGCTGAAGTGGTGGAATTGGTAGACACGTTGGACTTAAAATCCAATGTCCATTAGGACGTGCGGGTTCAAGTCCCGCCTTCAGTACTAAAGCCTTAACGATAATCGTTAAGGCTTTTTTTATTTATAATAATATTGTTTTAGGAAAAAGAAAAACCGTAATCATTTTTAAAAATGATTACGGTTTTTTTGTACTCGAGGTGGGAACAGAAACCCACTATCTTTAACACTTAACAACCCGCTTAAAACACTGGTAAATCATTTTAAAATCAATAAAAGCACCATTAATAAAGGAATTTGTTATTGTTTAATAAAATTGAAATAAATTTAATACAATGTAAAAATGGTTGGCAAAGGGTTGGCAAGAACCTAAAAAGTTTGTATATTAGTATTGTTCAAAACACAAAACTATGGCTTCAGTTAAATATCAACTTCTTACAGAAAAAGAAAACGCACCAATTTATTTAAGACTTTCAGTAAGTCGAAAAGTAAACACACGTACAAAAACTGGGTTACATATAAATGCAAAAGATTGGAGCACCTCGAGTTTTCCAAAAACAAATACAGAAACTAATAAAAATTTAAAATCTGAATTACAGAAATTAGAAATCTATATTTTGGATGAGGTTAATAATGCAAATAGTATTGGCGAAAAGATAAACACCGCGTGGTTGAAATTTAAAATAGATGTACACTTTAAAAGAGCAACAGAAAACAAACAAAGTGACTTATTAATAGATGCAATACAAACAATAATAGATGAAGCACCAACAAGAAAAAACGCAAAGGGCGGGATTGGTTTGTCTAAGAGTAGAGTAAACTCTTATACTTCATTAAAAAACATACTTACAGAATATCAAAAGAATAACACGTTTAAGGTTAAAGATGTAGATGTAAAATTTGCTAAGAATTTTTTAAAGTGGCTACTAAATTCTAAGAAGTACCAAAAAACAACAGCATTAAAAAAGATATCAGATTTAAAGACCGTTTGTAATGATGCTTCATTTTATGGAATTGAAACAAGTGTACAACTAAAAAAAATAGATAGCACAAAAGCAAAAAAAGACAAAATACTGTATTTAACACCCCAAGAACTAAAAAAGATAGAAGACACACCGCTTTTAAACGAAGCGTATAAGAACGCAAGAAAATGGCTTTTATTAGGTTGCCAAGTTGGGCAACGTGGTGGCGATTTGTTAAACCTCAACGAAAGTAATTTTATAAACTTAAACGGACTGGATGTAATACAGTTAAAGCAACAAAAAACAGATAAGACCGTAACAATACCAGTATTAGAAAAAACGCAAGAAATAATAAAAAGCGGGTTGCCTTATAAAATATCTATTCAGAAATTCAATAAACACATTAAAGAGGTTTGCAAATTAGCAGAAATAAACGAACCGATAGAAGATAGCAAGATAACTGTAACTGTAAAAGGTAAGGGAAATAAAGAGAAAAGAAAAATTAACGGAACTTATGAGAAATGGGAATTAATGGCTTCACACGTTTGTAGACGTTCTTTTGCTTCTAACTTATACGGCACACTTCCGACACCTCTAATAATGAGTATAACGGCTCACAGTTCAGAAAAAATGCTATTAAATTATATCGGTAAAGACAGTTTAGACTATGCGCAACAAATAGCAGATTTCTATACGTTACAAGCATTAAAAAATAAAAAAGAAACTCAATTAAAAGTTGTAAAAAACGCGTCGAGTCAGTAATATTTCAGATAATTTAATTTTAAAGTATAAATAATACCTTTAAAATTTATTTTTAGAGGGCTTATATTGCTTTTATTTGACTGTAAACCAATTACTTGTATTTTTATAATCCTTAGGAACAAATCGTTGCCGTTTCTAAAAACAGTGTTTAATTAGTTGATTTATGTTTTTTAAACAACTGATTTTTAGTTATTTATGTTTTTTGAAGTTATTGACAAGGGACTTTTTTGTTAATAATTAGAAGTGTTTCGTTAATAACGATATACTTATACCTTATTAAACCTCATTATATTTACCAAAGTAAAAAAGAGCAAACTACCAACTTGCGTCGAAAAGAATGCCCTTGTACTTAGGAAATACAAAGATACACCTTTTCGCGTAATTGACACCTAATAAGGTTGTGGTGGTTTGTTAAGTATTAATTTTAAAATATTTAACCAATGAAGCAAGTTCAATTAGTGGGTATTACACCCGAAGAAAACAACAAGCCAATTTTTGAGTACATCGACAAAAAATTTGATGACTTAAAAAAATTCTACCAACCAAAGAAACCTACGGAATACCTAACAAGGCAAGAAACCGCAGACCTTTTAAAAGTTGATTTGTCAACTATTCACAATTACACTAAACGTAAAGTATTAAATGCTTGGGCAATTCAAGGTAGAGTTTATTATAAACGTTCTGAAGTTGAAGGTTCAATTATCAAACTTAATAAATAGAGTTATGATGAAAGCACCACAACCAATTATTCACGTATTCAAGGAATTTAACGTGGGTAAATTTAAGGGAGTAAAACACTACGAACTTGAAGAAGTAAGCAAAGGAACTTCTTTGCTGTCTAATCAAATAAATTTAAGTATCAATAGAAATTTTGCCAAATCAAGTCCAGAGTATTGGCTTAAAATAAGAGAGGGCGAAAAATGGAGTAATTGTATTACTGGTTTATTTAAAACCAAAGAAGAAAATATTTTTAAAGGAGATGTAGAAAGGAAAAAACATTTACTAATATTTAGACTTTCTTTTGACGCAAGAACACTAACAGTCTATTACTTTTTAGACTACCATACAAACGATTTAAGCGAGGTAATGCATTTGCTTAGAAGATAACACAAACAATTCTTTTGAGGGTGTAAAAACCCTCTTTTTCTCAATATTAATATTTAGGAGTTATAGCAACGTAACATCTGAATACAAACACTCTATTCTATATTTTGATAGACAATATGCCATTTAAAACATCTGATGAGGTTAGTATGCATAACGCGTATTATAACCCCTTATTAGAGTTTGTAAGTAAGACAGAGGTGGCAAATAAAACGACTTCAGAATGTTACTACTATGTCAAAACAAAATACTTAAATCTATCATTTGTATTTATGTTTAATTACAAGAATGAGATGCAAGAATTAACCGTTAGGGGCTCAATTCATACATTTTACAACAATGGGCTTCATAATGCAAACAGATTAACATTTGAGCAATTTAAAACCTCTTTAGATAAATATACTTCAATCTTTGGTATTGACTTGACAAAGTGCAAACTTTTACCATTAGAAAACGGTACAAACTTGTATTTAAACAACTTTAAAAATCATATATATAATGTTGATGAAATAATAGAAAACACTATTTGCGTTAAAAGAAATATGTTTAATCGTAATGCAGGAATAGATACTTCTTTAATTTCAGGAACATCTAAAAATGAAGTAAGAATTAAGTTTTATTCTAAATCGGCAGATTATCCAAAATATTGTACAGATACATTAAGAACAGAAGATAAACTATCTAAAATAAGAGGACTTAATAAAAAAGGGATTGTATTTGTTTCAGATTTATATAATATCAAAAATCATATAATTTTACTTGAAAAACATTTAGAGAATGTGTCCAATATAGTTCTGTTTGATTACACAATTAAGATGCCTAAAAAAAGTAAATACTTAAAGATAATTAACGAGTTAAAGAACCCTAATTATTGGAAAAAGTTAATTAAAAACTGTAAAAACTCAAAAGAGTATAACACGAAATACAACGAAAAAGTAAAACTATTAAATAGTTTGTCAAAAAGGTATGGAACAAATCTACTTCAAAACATTATACAAGAAACTGAAAAACAATCACTTAAAGATTTGGGTGTTTGTAATTTTAGTACCTTTAAAATAAGTAAAACACTAAAGAATGCACTATTTGTAAAACCAAAGAATGCACCCTTATATATATGGTGCACTCCTTATCCATATAAAGTAGAAAGAATTGGTTTCATTCAATGTAATACAGATATTAAAAACACCTCTTTACAATCACTACCATATAATCATTAATGATTTTTTTTTGATTAATCAATATTTGATTTCTTTTGATTAATCAATACTTTTTCAATTACAAAAATTCAGTTTACTGATTTATATCGATTATTTATTTAATACTTATATTTGAAGTAAATAAAAAAAACTATGAAAAAATATCTGTTAGTAATTGCATTATTATCACCGCTTGTATTTATGGCGCAAGGGAAAAGTTTTCAATTAAATAAGGAGACTCCAGAATTAATCAATCAATATGTTGTAATAGAAAGAGACTCTATGACAATAAGTGATGGTTATGACAAAATAATTGAATGGGTAAATATAACTTATAACACACCTAAAGAAGTTATAAAGTCACAGTTAAAAGATGAGTATATAAGGATTGAAGGAATTAATCAATCAATGACAAGTCAAAAAATATTAGGAAGAAAATTTTCATATAAAGGCAAATACTCTTTAACTTTTGAGTTTAAAGAAAATAAGATTAAGATGGAATTAACTAACCTACAAATTTACTATGAAGGAACGAAATACACTACTGGTGGTTGGATGAATGATAACCCATCTCTTGCAAGTCAAACTAAAAAGAACGGCAAGACTAAAAAAGGAAAAGCAAGATTTAATCAAGGGATTATAGATAGTGTAAACGAATTAAGACTAAGTATTCAAGATTACATTGATAATAAGAATAAATCTATTATAAAAAAAAATGATTGGTAGGGTAAAATAATTCACCAATCTAATGCTTACGTATAAAGGCTTTTTGACGGTCACACGCGCGTATTGTTTTGTTTTTTGCTAAAGTTATAATTCAGAAAATTAAAAAGCCACTCTTTTAAGAATGGCTTTTTTGCTATGAAAAAGAAAAAATGCTATGAGCACTTTTAATTTGTTTAAATATACAATAAAAAAAGGAGAAAACGAAAAACCTTACCTTTTGCACTTCGTTGTTGTCTGTTCGCGTGTGTGTTATATGTAGTGAAGTTCTCTAATAAATATAATAAGTTGTTCTTCAAATTGCTTAATTGTTTTAAGTTTATTAGAATAGCAAGTTTTTACTTTCCCTTTACTGATATAGAATTTAAAAAAAACAGAATTATATTCTAATTCTATTCTGTACCCTTGCATTATTGCAGTTCTATAACCTTGTGAGTTTCTTATTTCCGTTCTACTTGGCAACATAAAAAAGATGAGGTTTTTAAAAATTGTTGGCATATGGTTGGCAAATAAAAAGCCAATAAACTAAAAAACCATTGAAAATCAGATGATTAACAACGGTTTTTGTACTCGAGGTGGGAATCGAACCCACACTCTCGAAAGAACTGGATTTTGAATCCAGCGCGTCTACCAATTCCGCCACTCGAGCAATAAATAAACTTACTGCAAAGCTAAAAAATATTTTTCTGTTAATCTTCTAATAATATAGATAACTCATTAAATAATTTCTATTTTTGCACTCAACAACAACACTAACTTAAATATTTTATCTCAAATGACTGGACAACAGTTAACTCCAAAAATTTTTGCTTGTAGACAAAGCATAAAATTAGCTGAAAAAATAGCAAAACAATACGGTGCAGAACTTGGCGATGTAGAAATAACCCCATTTAGTGACGGTGAATTTCAACCTGCTTTTAAAGAATCTGTAAGAGGTAGAAGAGTTTTTATTATTGGCTCTACAAACCCACCAGGAGACAATTTAATGGAAATGTTATTAATGCTAGACGCAGCCAAAAGAGCTTCAGCAAGACACATTACTGCCGTTATGCCTTATTTTGGTTGGGCTCGCCAAGACAGAAAAGACAAACCTCGTGTTGCAATTGGCGCTAAAATGGTTGCAAATTTATTACAAACTGCTGGTGCAACAAGAATTATGACTATGGATTTGCATGCAGATCAAATTCAAGGGTTCTTTGAAAAACCAGTTGATCATTTATTTGCATCAACAATATTTCTTCCATATATAAAGTCTTTAAATTTAGACAATTTAACAATTGCTTCACCAGATATGGGTGGTTCTAAAAGAGCGTATGCATATTCTAAATACTTAGAAAGTGATGTAGTTATATGTTACAAACAACGTACAAAAGCAAATGTTATCGGTCACATGGAATTAATTGGTAATGTAGAAGGAAAGAATGTAATTCTTGCTGATGACATGATTGACACAGGTGGAACATTAGCAAAAGCTGCCGAAATAATGATGGAAAGAGGAGCAAAATCAGTACGTGCAATTTGTACACACCCAATACTTTCTGGAGGTGCTTATGAAAAGATTCAAAATTCTAAATTAACAGAGTTAATTGTTTCAGACACAATTCCTTTAAAACAAGAAATTTCTAAAATTAAAGTTGTATCTTGCGCGCCCTTATTCGCTGATGTGATGGACAAAGTTCAAAACAATACATCGATAAGTGGTCAATTTTTAATGTAGTTTCGGCTACGATCAACGTCCAAAAAGGAAGTTGAAAATTTAATTTATTTAATAAAAAGTAATGAAATCAATTACAATCAAAGGATCTCAAAGAGAAAGCGTAGGTAAAGTAGCAACTAAAGCCTTACGTAATGCTGGTCAGGTACCTTGCGTATTATACGGAGGAGACAAACCAGTACACTTTTCAGCTGAAGAATTAGCTTTTAAGAAATTAGTGTATACTCCAAATGTATATACTGCAACGATTGAAGTAGAAGGAGCAACATACGCTGCTATTTTACAAGACATTCAATTTCACCCAGTAACTGACAGAATTTTACACGTAGATTTCTATCAATTATTTGATGATAAAGAAATTACAATGAACATTCCTGTAAAATTAACAGGGACTTCTCCAGGTGTATTAAATGGTGGTTCTTTACGTTTTACAAATCGTAAACTAAGAGTAAAAGCTTTACCAGCTAATTTACCAGATTTTATATCTGCTGATATTTCTAGTTTAAAAATTGGAAGCAAGTTATTATTATCTTCTTTATTTAATGAAGATTATACTTTTATGCACCCAGACAATACAGTTGTTGTACAAGTTAGAACTTCTCGTAATGCAACTGCTGAAGATGATACAGAAGAAGCAGAAACTGCTGAAGGAGCTGAAGCTGCTGCACCAGCTGCAGAATAAGTTTTATTCACATAAATTACAAAAAGCGTTACATAAATGTAACGCTTTTTTATTGTCCTGATTTTTTTTCAGGATCTCAAAAACAATAAATTCTTCTTATTTTTGAAAAATGAATATTATTCAATTTTTTAAAAATCTGTTGGGATTTAAAAAAGAAACGCAAGAAGATATAATGAAGAAGTTTTTAATTGTTGGTTTAGGAAATATTGGTGAAAAATACAACAACACTCGCCATAATATAGGTTTTCAAATAGTAGATGCTTTTGTAAAAGAACACGAAGAAACTTTTTCTACAGATAAACTTGGTGATATTGCTAAGCTAAAAATTAAAGGTAAAACCGTTATTGTTTTAAAACCAAACACTTACATGAATTTAAGCGGAAAAGCTGTTCAGTTTTGGTTGAAAAAAGAAAATATTAACGTTGAAAACCTTTTAGTAATTACCGACGATTTAAATATTGACTTCGGAAAAATACGTATTAAAGGAAAAGGAAGTTCTGGCGGACATAATGGATTAAAAGATATTCAAGAAAAATTTAATACCGGAGCGTATCCAAGATTTAGGTTTGGTGTTGGAAATTCTTACGGAAGAGGAAAACAAGTAGATTATGTACTTGGCGAATGGAATAAAGAAGAACAAAGCGAAATGATTGAAAGAATACCATTTTGCGTTAATGCCGTAACTTCTTTTATTACGGCAGGTTTATCTAATACTATGAATGAGTTTAATGGAAAGTAAGTTTTTGTCATTCCTGCGTAGGCAGGAATCCATTTAAAAACTTGTTCACCTTTATTAAGATTCCTGCCTTCGCAGGAATGACAGATTATAAATTATCACTCGCAAACCACTCAGCAAAACTTGTTTCAGTTTCTTGTAATCTTAATGAATGTAAATTAATGTTCTCAGGTAAACGATTCTTAATTTTTTCAGCAAAATCAATAACCATCATTTCACTAGTTGGTTGATAATCTACCAAAATAACATGATGTCCACGATCTTGTAGTTCTTTTGCCAACTCTACATGCGGCGTATTTTTGTTAAAAACAGTTGCATGATCAAACGCATCAACAATTTCTTCTTTCACAACTTTTTTTAAGTCAGAAAAATCGATAACCATTCCAAATTTTACGTTTGAACTATCTGTAATTGGACTACCAATAACAGTTACTGAAAGTTTATAACTATGTCCGTGTACATTTTTACACTTACCATCGTAACCATATAATGCATGACCAGTTTCAAAATTAAACTGCTTTGTAATTCTAATAGTACTCATTAACGTTTTCTTTTTTTATTGTAAAAATATACAACTACTAAACCTACTGCTAAAATTGCAAATAAATAATCTCCACCCATAATTTAAATTTTTATATAATCCTTCTAAATGTAGCTTGGCTACTATTTTTTAAATTTGTTTAATGCGTTTTTTGTGAATTCTGACAACACTAATTTTCCTGACATTTCTGCCCTTTCAATTAATAAATTGTTCCAGTTTTCTGTTCCAAGCCAAAGCGCTTTTTTCATTGCTGATAAAGCTTCTGGATTGTAAGATGCTAATTTTTCTGCTAACAAGTCTACTTCTTTATCTAATTCTGAAGTATTTTCTAAAACTTTTGCATATAAACCTTTGTCTTTTGCCCAATAAGCAGTTTTCCAACTTGTAGCATCTATAGTTAATTCTGCTAAACCACTTACACCAATTTTACGTTCTACTGCCGGAGCAATTACAAAAGGTCCAATTCCTATTGTGAATTCCGATAATTTTATAGATGCGTGTTCTGTAGCCAAAACATAATCGCACGCAGCTGCTAAACCAACTCCGCCACCAACAGTTTTACCTTGTACACGCCCAATAATTAATTTTGAACAGTTTCTCATGGCATTTATAACATTGGCAAAACCAGAGAAAAAAGCTTTTCCTTCTTCTAAATTAGAAATTGCAACCAGTTCATCAAACGAAGCTCCAGCACAAAAAGCACGATCACCTTCAGATTTTAAAACGATAACTGAAACAGTTTCATTTTCTGATAAGACGTTCAATTCCTTGGTTAATCTATCTAACAATTCACTCGGAAAAGAGTTACTTGCCGGATGACCAAACTCTACCGTTGCAATGTTATTTTGAATATCTGTGTATAAACTTCCGTTTTGTCGGTTAGTTGTCATGTAAAATTGATTTTTTGTCAAAGTTAACTTTTTTCCACAAGCGGAATAAACTTTCTTCTAAATTTGATGATTAAAGGTAAACCTCGGGCAATTATCCAACCAAAAAAGGCAATCCAAATTGCATATAACTTATACTCTAAGTGATTAAAATATAATAAAAGAGGAATAAACACAAAGCTTGTGGCTAAAATTAATAAGTTTCTAAGAAACTTCATTTTTCCCATTCCTTTAAACATTGCATCAAAAACAAATGTAATTCCACAAATAGGTTGCATTATTAAAATTACCCAAAAACTTATATAAAACTGCTCTAAAACAAGTTTGTCTTTTGTGAAAATTCTTCCTATTGGTTCGTAAAATATAAATCCTACAATAGCCATAAAAACACCTGTTAAAAAACCATATAACAATAATTTGTTGCTTAATTTTAAAAGTGTTTTATAATCTTTTGCTCCTAATAGTTTACCCGATAAAATATTGCCTGCGCTAGAATATCCGTCAATACTAAAAGCGCCTAATAACCAAAGATTAAGACCAATTGTGTAGGCAGCAATATAGTTGTCTCCGTAACTTGTTGCATAAGAAGCTCCAAAATACAACGCAACGTTTAACGCAATTGTTCTAACAAATAAATTTAAAATCATGCCAATCACTTTTTTTATTTCTTTGTTAAAAGGCATTGTGATTTTTAATGAAATGGATGTTTTAAAAAACAACAAAACTGCTGCAATAATTGCCATTGTTACTTGTGCTATTACACTTGCATAGGCTGCTCCTTTTATATTCATTGCTGGTATAAAACCTTCTATTCCGTAAACAAAAGCATAATCTAAAACAATATTTAAAAGTGCTCCAATAATTGCAATTATCATTGGATAAAAGGTGTTTTGTAAGCCTCTAAAGGTTCCGAAAACTCCAAAAACAAAAAGAGCAAATGGAAAACCGAAAATTCTTATTTTATAATATTCTATACAATATTCTAAAATAGTTCCTGATGCGTTATAAAATTGAAAAATTTGTTTTGCAAACGGATACGTAATTAGCAAAACTAATAAGCTTGTTGCCACAACAATGGTAATGGCTTGTGCTGGTAAATTTTTTACTTCGTTTAATTTATTGGCTCCAACATATTGTGAGATAATTGAAGAGATTGCGCTTCTACTTTGTCCAAAAACCCAAACCAACATAGATAAAAATGCACCAACAATACCAACGGCGGCTAAACTTTCTGTTGCATTATTTTCTATATGACCAATAATTGCTGTGTCTGTTATTGATAATAGTGGTTCTGCAATTCCTGCAATTAATGCCGGAATTGCTAATTTATTAATGTTTTTAAAACTGATTTCTTGATTCACGAAAAAATAATTGCAAGTACAAATATAGTGAGTATTTATACATTCCGTAAGCAAGTAAGTGCGTTAGTGATAGAGCGGTATGTTTGAGCTCTTTTTAGGTTTTGTAAACCTAAAAAAGCGAGTAGCGAAAGCACGACTTTAATCCTGAATGTCTTCAGGATAAAGTAACGCCCAAAACAATATCCTTTTTTTTAAGTATCTTTGCGGTCTTATTAAAATCTTGATTATGAAACATATTTTGGTTCCTATTGGTTCTACGGAAAACTCGATAAACACGTTGCAATATGCTATTAATTTTGCTAAAGAAATTGATGCAAAAATATTTGTAATGCGTGCTTATCAAGTGTTATCTAAAGCGGGTGCTTTTGTAAATGCTGATGCAACAATGCAACGCGAAACCAACTTGTACCTAAATTCTATGGTTAGAGGTTGCGATACAAAAGGTGTTGAGATTAAGTTAATTGCTTCAAAAGGAAATGTAATTGATAGTATTACAGCAATTGACAGAGAAATTGGAATCGATTTAATTGTTGTTGGACCAAAAAGTAACTCGATTAAAGATGAAGTTTTCTTAGGAAAGACATCTGGAAAGATTGTAAAACAAACTGAAATACCTGTTTTAGTGATTCCTGAAGGTTATAAATATGTTCCTGTTCGTAGAATTTTAACTGCGTTTAAATCTGGTATCCTTAATAAGAAAAAAGTATTAAAACCTTTAAAAACAGTTTTAGAAGCTTTTAATATAAAAGCTACTTTATTATTAGTAAAAACGCCTGGGTTTACTGATGAAGATTTAGTTTTAGACTCTAAATTAGATGCTTTAAAAAGCGAATTAATTATTACTGAAAACGCAACTACTTTTCAAGGTGTATTAGCCAATTTTCAAGCACAAAACCCAGATATGTTATGTGTTTTTAGACGTAAACGTGGTTTCTTTAAAAAACTTTGGGAAAGTAATACTATTTTAAAGGAAGAGTTTCACTGTAATGTTCCTTTATTAGTGTTGAGCGGGAAGAAATAGGTTTTGGTTTATACGTTTATTTGTGTAATTGTTTATTCGGGTAAATGCTTAAAAAGGCAAATCTGCTGGTTCTTTAAAGGTGATTTCTTTGTTGTAAATTTCTTTAATCAAACCTTTTAATTGCGATATAAAATCAGCTAAAATTTCTTCTGTAATTTCATTGTCTTGTCCACCTCTTTTTTCTGAAAAATTGAGTTTTAAAAATCCGTTATTCAGGTTTTTAAAGGAATAAATTCCGCCTTCAATTGGCTTATTAAAGCTATAATTTTGAGTTTTTGTGTATAAATAACTGTACAGTAAAACCTGTATGGCTTTTGCGTATTTAAAATCGTTTAAGACATCAAAGTCTACAATTTTTAAATCGGATGCTTTTACCATTCCGGTTTTGTAATCTATAATTCTGGTTACACCATTTAGCTCATCTACTCTATCTACTTCTCCGTGTATTTTTATTGGAAAATCGATGCCTTCAACTTCAATTTCAAAAGCGTATTTTTTCTCAGTATCTATTATTTTTAACTGGTTATTCTTGTCTTTTAAAAGTGTTTTTTCTTGCGACAGGAAGTTTTGTGTAAATCGTTTGGCAACTTCAAAAATCAATCTATTTTTTCCTGTTGAAATATCGCCATCTTTAAATTGAATTTTAAAATGTTTTTGCGTTAATTCTTCAACTTTTTGCTGCATTTTAGTAACGTTGTCAGCGGTTATAAATTTACCCACAAATGGTTTGTATAATTCATCTAAAACTTCGTGAACTACGGTTCCCATTGTGTTTGCTGCAACAGTTTCTTCTACATCATCAAACTCTCTTATTCTTAATATTTTCTGCTTGTAAAACGCAATTGGGTTGTACAAATAGTTAGTTAAAGCAGAAGGTGACAATCCGCTTTCTGCAATTACTTTTAATCTAACTTCAGTTTGGGGTGATTTAGATATTTCTTTTAATTCCGTTGGAGAAGTTACTACTTTAGGACTTATTATTTTTTCAGAAAAATCTTTTTTGAGCATTTCTAATTGAGTAATAAATCGGCTTTTTTCTCCGCTTCCAAAAGAATCGTGTTCTGTGTTGTATAAAATGTATACATTTTTAGCGCGTTGAATTAATCTAAAAAAGTGATACGAGAAAATAGCATCTTTTTCTCTGTAGGTTGGCAAATCGAACGCTACTTTTACATCAAAAGGAATAAATGTGTTTTGGGTAGCACTTGCTGGTAAAACACCTTCGTTTACTGATGTTAGAATTACGTTTTCGAAATCTAAAACACGTGTTTCTAACATTCCCATTAGTTGCAAACCTTGTAATGGTTCTCCTTGAAATGACAACGTTTCAGAATCTATTAATTGCTTAAAAAATTGATATAAAGTTTTTAAATCTTGAATATAATTGTACTCTAAATGTAAATTTTGAAGCTGTGTAAAAGCAGTGTAAAAACGAAACAAATATTCCTTTTCTAAAACAGTTGTATCTTCTTTTAACAGCTCTATTAGTTGTAAAATTCTATCTAAAAAATCGGTGATTATTACAAACGGTTTAAAAATACTTGCTATGGTCTTATTTATTTCTTCGGAAGTTGAAGTTAATTGAGCATCAATAAAATTCTCGTCTATAAAAGTGCTGTTTTGACTAGCAATTTTTGTGGCAATTTCTTCAGCTATTTCTGGCAATAACTTATAAATAGCGGCTTGTTTAAAAAAACCGATTACATCTTTATAATAAAACTGATTTACAACTGTTTTTTGTAATTTTTCTTGCGTTAAAAACAATTGAAAAACAGCAAAAATTAAACTTGTAGTTGGTATATCTTTTAACGGGTAACCCATTGTAATATTTATAGCTTGGGTATTCTTTGGCAACGAGTTTAATGTAATTGGTAATAAACTTTCATCTGCTAAAACCAGAGCCGTTTTATTATGATTTGGCATTTTTTGCAAAATTTCGCCTGCATATTTTACCTGTGTAATATTTTTTGAAGCACCAATTATCTGAATATTTTTTTCTTCTGAAAAAGTATTTCCAACTGTGTTTAGTGCATTCTTCTCATAATACTTCCAATTCTTTTTATATTTTCTAATAAATCTTCCTGCTTGGTGGTTTCCTTTTAAAAATACTGTATCAATATCCCAAAAAACTTGTGTATTTCCTGACATTAACATTTTTTGAAATAGCAGTTCTTCAGCTTTATTCAGAGCGTTAAAACCTATAAAGAAGAATTTTTTATGTGCATTTCTCTCTATAAAACCATCAATTTTATTAGTTGCTTCTCTATATAAAATACCTTGATAACCAATTCCTTTTTCAAGTAAAAACTGATAAAACTTATCATAATATTTACTCAGTTTTTCCATAAAAGATAAATGATCTTTTATCAATTCGGTTTCTTTAAACTCTCCTTTTACTGACCATTTTTTTAAGCGATGAATGTCTCGTAAATACACAAAAATCTCTTTTGCAGCTACCAAATGTTGATCTATCTCATTAAAATCTTGAATAATTGTAAATGCCCAAGAAGAAAACACATCAAACGTTACTGGCTCTTGTTCTTCTTGTTTGTAAATTCCATATAAGTGAAATAATAATTGAACTGAATCTATTTTTTTTATTTCAGATACTTCGGAAACAAATTGTTCTATGTTTAAAATTTCAGGTAAAAAACCTGCAGAAATATGATTTTTTAACTCTTGTTTTACAAAAACTCCTGCACGTTGTGATGGTAACACAAAACATACATTATCAAAAGATTGTGTTGTTTTTAAGATTTGTAAAAGTGTCTCTGAAATAAAAGTTTGCATAAATCGAATTTACAATTTTTATCTTATTTTTGAGAAACCTTCAATTTTAAATTTTGACAAAAACGAATACTTTAGAAGCTGCTGTTTTACAAGCCGATTTGGTTTGGGAAAATGCCGTTGAAAATAGAAATCAGTTTACAAAAATAATTGATTCACTTTCTACAGAAGTGGAACTGATTATTTTACCAGAAATGTTTACTACTGGTTTTACAATGAATGCTGAAAAAGTAGCTGAAACCATGAACGGAGATACAGTTTTATGGATGCAGAAAATTGCCAAAATAAAACAAACTGCTATTTGTGGAAGTGTTGTTGTTAAAGAGAATAACCAGTACTTTAATAGGTTCTTGTTTGTACATCCTTCCGAAAAAGTTGAGTTTTATGATAAACGACATACATTTACTTTGGCTGGTGAGCATAAAGTTTATACTGCTGGAGAAAATAAATTGATTGTAAATTATAAGGGTTGGAAAATTTGCCCACTAATTTGTTACGATTTACGTTTCCCAGTTTGGGCAAGAAACGCTGAAAATTACGATTTACTTCTTTATGTTGCTAGTTGGCCTAAACAAAGAATTAATGCTTGGAATTCGCTATTGCAAGCAAGAGCCATTGAAAATATGAGTTATACAATTGGTGTAAATAGAGTTGGAAAAGATGCCAATAATTATGAATATAATGGCAATTCTGCTATTTATGACTGTTTAGGAAATACTGTTAAACATTTTGAAAACGGTACGATTGAGCCTGTACTATTTACTTTAGACAAGAATCAGCAAGACAAACTACGTGAAAAATTTAGTTTTCTAGAGGATAAAGATACTTTTACAATTCAATAAAAAAAGCAACCGGAAAAGGTTGCTTTTTTATTATTTACTATAGCGGGTTCATCCACTTAAACTGAAATTTTGTATCTGGAATTATAATTCTTTCTGTAATTCTGTACATTCTGTCTGGCAATTTCATTAACCAATCTCTTGCTTTTTCTGCTTCTGGAGTTAAGTTTGAAATCTTATCTATTTCCCAGGCTGTATTTAATTTTTTGATAATATCGACATAATCAAAACCTGTATAAACTCCTATTCTTTGAGCTACAGCAGAAAAATCATCAAATAATGTGCCTTTAGCTTCGTGAGAATGTCTTAGATGTAATGCAGGCATAACAATCTTATATTTCATCATGTCTCTAAAAGCAAGCATCATTTCTGATGGATCTATTTTAAATATTTGCTTCACAAAATCGGTATAAGCTATGTGATGACGCATTTCGTCTCCTGCAATAATTTTAGACATTTTGGCTAATGCTTTGTGTCCTTTTTTACGTGCTATTTTTGCAACATTATTATGAGAAATATACGTGGCTAGTTCTTGAAAACTTGTGTAAACAAAGTTTTTGTAAGGATCTGTTGAAGTCCCAATATCAAAACCGTCTGCAATTAAATGTTGTGTGGTAATTTCTACTTCACGCATGTTAACTCTTCCTGATAAATACAAGTATTTGTTTAAAGTATCTCCATGTCTATTTTCTTCAGAAGTCCAAGCTCTTACCCATTTTGCCCAGCCGTTATCTGGATCTTGGTGAACGCCATCTAGGTCTAACAACCAAGATTCATAGGTTGGTAAGGCTTCTTCTGTAATTGTATCTCCTACTAAAACTACCCAAAAATCGTCATCTAATTCTTTAGATAATTCTCTAATTTCTTCTACTTCACTTATAAAAGAATCTTTTTGAGAGTTCGGTAAAAAATCTGTTGGTTGCCATATTTTTTCTGGTGGAATTAAAAATTGATCAACAAAACTGTCAATATTTTTTTCCAATGCTTGCATTACTTCCTTACGAATGTTTTTTATAGACATCTAGTTGTTGTTTATGTTGTTTGTTATAGTTGTTTCTACTTCTTTAATAAGCTCTTTAAAATCTAAAGATTTTACTTGAATTGGCTTATGTGTTTCAATAGTTATTGGACTAAAAATACCTAATGGAAATTTCCCATATTTAAATACTTTCCAAGAATTATTTATTGTTAAAGGTACAACAAATGCTTCTGGATTGTATTTTGCTATCATTTTTAAGCCATTTGCTGAAAAAGATTTTGGCTTACCGTTTCTACTTCTTGTTCCTTCTGGAAAGATAACTGCAGACCAATTTTCTTTATTTATTTTCTTTGCAAACTTACCTAAAGCAGTAATTGCTTGTTTACCATCTTTTCTATCTATTAATGCTGCGCCTCCATGACGTAAGTTAAATGAAATACTTGGAATACCTTTGGATAACTCAATTTTAGATACAAACTTTGGGTGGTGTTTTCTAAATGTCCATATTATAGGAGAAATATCAAACATACTTTGGTGGTTTGCAACAAATATTAATGTTGTATTTTCTGGAAGAGTGTGTTTATTATTAACTGTAACTTTAATTCCTATTATTAACAGGGTTTTCATTAAGAACCAATTCATTGTATCAACAACAAATTTATGTCCTTTATAACCAAATATTTTTAAACCTAACCATTGTAATGGATGAAAAATAAATAGAAACAGGAAAAAAACAACTGCAAAAACAGATGATAAAATATAACTTAAAAACTTCATTATTAATTTTTAAATATGTTTCCGCTTTCGCGGGAAAAATAACACTTTTATACCAACCAATTAGACCACGGAATTCTTGATAGAATAATGACTAAAGCTAATCCATAGAAAATAGCAAAAGACTTAAACTTAGATTCGCTTTTCACTTGTTTTTTGTGTTTAGACCAACCCATTGTTATTAATACAATAGCAATAATCATCATTAAAGGATGCTCTAAAGCTAATAAACGTGTTGCTGAGTTTTTCATATCACTAAGAAAACTATACCAACTGCCAACAATATAAACTGCCAACCCAATTAATAGTTGAATATGAGTTAAGATTAAAGCGAATAACCCAAGTCTAAAATCTTTATGAGTAAATTCTTTCTTTTTTAGCAAACCAATTATGGCGTTTACTACAGCAAAAATTAATACTGCAAGTACAATAAAGGCCCAGTATGAATGTATATTTTTCATCATAATTTTATCTTATTATTTATAAATGTAAATGTACTGATTTTTGGGTATAAAAAAACCACCTCGTTTGAGGTGGTTCTTAATATTTATAAAGTTCTAAAATTAGAAGCTTATTGCTTTACATATTCAGTTCCTACTTTAATAACATTTAAAGCCCAAACTGCATCTGCACCATTATATACGTTATAAGAAACGATATATTTTTGACCTTCTGCGTCTGATGGGAAATTGTTTTTAAGAATAGTATTAATTTTCTCTAATCTTACAGACTCTTCTGCTTCAGCTTTTCCTGCTCTTACATCAAAATTTGCGTAATAACCATTATCAACTAAATCATAATCTGCTTGAGTTAAAGTATACTTAATTGTATTATCTGGAACCCAAGAAGTACCATCGTGTCCAAACTTAATTGATTCTTGAACTACATTTTCATATTCAGACCAAGTTGATCCATCATAGATATAGCTTACAAGAAAACTTTGAGTAGAACCACTAACATACAGTTTGTACATTATTGTTTCAATATCTCCAGCTACTTTACCATCATACTTAAATTTCTCTACTAAAAATACAGGTATCTTAGTTAAAGCTTCTGTTTCACTAGAAAAATTAGGGTAACTTTCTCCCATTGTATTGTATTCTTCATCTGTAAAACCTTGAGCCATTTCCCAAGTACCGTCTACATTTAAAAATCCATTATTAAGAGTAGCAACACTACCTGAATAATATTTGTACGTTAAAGAAACTAACAATCTGTGAGCTGCATTTGGGTATTTAGTATCTAAAAACTCAGTAATATCTGAAGAGCTACTAAAGTTTCCATAAGTATGACCTCCAGCTGCATAATCTGCAGAGCTAACTGTGTAAACCTCTAAACTTCTTTCATCAAACTTTGGTGCATATAAATCGAAATTTACAGTTACTAAAGATTCATTTCCCCAAGCTGGGTATTTAGCTGATAAAAAAGCTGGTAATTCTGCTTTTGCATCATCTTCAGAACTAAAGTTTGGAAAGCTAAAACCTAAACCACCGTCTTCAACATCTCCAGTATAATCGTCTTCTGTTAAAGTGTAAGTCGCTTCACCAGAAACAACAGATTCTAAAGCGTCAACTTCATTATGGATATCCTCTAATGGATCACATGAAGTAAGGATCAAAGTAAAAATTGCGAAATAATAAACTACTTTTTTCATTTTTTTGTTTTTTAAAATTTAATTTTTGCACTTAAGTTAAATGTTCTTCCGAAACCATACCATACTAAAGCTGTTTGAGAAGTACCATCTAATGCGTCTGAAATGTAATCTGTATTAAATACATTATTCATTCTAGCCGTAATTGTTGTATCTAAACCACCGATTTGGAAACCATGTCTTAAACTAGCGTCAAAAAGACTATAGTTTGGTACTTTCCATGGTTGAACACCTTCTTTAGTAGAATCTGTTCTATCGTTAGGATCATAATCAGAATATAAATTTCCGTAGTAATTATAATCTACAGTTACACTTGTTTTTTCCCAGAATTTATAATCTAAACCTAATGCTGCAGTTGTTTGAGCTGCATCACCAACTTTTAAATCTTTAATATACAAGTCAATTGTAGCAATTCTTTCTTGAGCATCGTTAAAAACAGGAACATCTAATACATTGTCTGTCCAGTTCCAGTCTCCAATAGAAGCCATACCTGTAATTGTTAATTTATCAGTAGCTTTATAGTTAAAGTCTACCTCTACACCTTGGTGTAATGCATTTACTCCTTGTAAGTTAAAAGCAAAATCTTGTCCAAATGTAGGAGATCCAGCAAGTCTATCTGTATAGAAATCTGTAAAAGTTCTATCTTTCCACTGTGTTCTGTAAATATTAATGTTTGCAGCAAATTTCTCGCTTCTGAATCCGTAACCTAACTCTACACTAAATATTTTTTGGTTTTCAGCATCAGGATTGATGTTTTCATTATCGAAATTTTGGAATACTGCATCAAAACCAGCTGCTTTTTCAAAGTAACCAACGTTTGCAAATATGTTGTGGTTTTCATTTAATCTGAAGTTAGCACCACCTTTTGTTCCAAAACCTAAAAAGTTATAAGTATCTGTAGTTTGTAATGGATCACTATCTAAATAGTTAAAATAATCTACTCTTTGGTAAGATGTATTAGATAAAGAAGCAGATAAAAATGCAGATACATTTTCTTTTTCAAGCTCTAATTGTGCAAAGAAACCTTGCCAACCAACATTACCGTCATTATAGTAATCTCTTTTATCTCCAACTTTTAAAGTTCTATTTGGATTGTTAACGTCTGCATCATCTAAAGCATATTGTCCTCCTAATAAATCTGTAACTTCAGAAAAGTGAATACCTGTGTACTCTCTTAAATCAATACCTGCTACAAGTGCAAGTTCATCAGTTACATCATTTTTATAAGTAGATAAGATTCCGTACCATTCATGATCGTTTCTTGAAGCTCTTAAATATGCTTCAGAACCTAAAGCTCCGTTATTTCTATTAATTTCAACAATTGCGTCTAAATCTACTGGTTGGTCATCTCCACCTATTCTATTTTTAAATAAGTCTCTGTTTGTTCCAGCAGTTCCACCTCCACCACCATTACCGAATGATACGTATAATGCAGTTGATAAGTTAGATCTATCGTTAATTGTCCAATAGTGATTTAAAGAAGTTTGAGATTTGTGGTAAAAGTTATCTTCAATATGAGTTACTTGACCATTTTTATAACCCCAATCTGGATTAAATTTTATTCCTTGTTCAGCATTTCTATAAGTAGCTATTGTACTTCTATTTTGTCTTTGTCCATGTCTTTGTGGAGCTCCAAAAGTTGTGAACGATAATTTATGACTATCGTTGAACTTTTTAGATACGTTAACGAAATAGTTGTATCCATCAAACTCAGTACCATCTACATAACCTTCTCCTGTAGTTTTAGAAGCAGATACTGTAGCAGCTAATCCGTTATCCATTAATCCTGTAGATAATGTCATACCGTATTTTTGGTATCCATCATTACCAGTAGACATAATAATATTTCCACCTTTTTCAACATCCGTAGTTTTAGATAAAATATTAATAGTACCTCCAATAGAAGGAACGGCAACTTTAGATGCACCTAGACCTCTTTGAACCTGCATTGCAGATGTAACATCTGAAAGACCTGCCCAGTTAGACCAGTATACTCTACCATTTTCCATATCATTAACAGGAACTCCGTTAATTAATACAGCAACATTTTCTGAATTAAATCCACGTAGGTTAATTCTTGAATCTCCAAATCCACCACCAGATTTAGTAGCATAAACACCTGGAGTTGATTTTAAAACTTCAGGAAATTCCTGAGATCCTAATTTTCTTTCAATATCTGCAGCTTTTAATGTAGAAATTGCAACTGGAGTTTTTCTATCTATTGCAAATGAAGTAGCTGTAATTACTATTTCATCTAAGATATCACCATCTGTTGCTAATTGAATTCTTCCTAAATCAGTATTAGCTGAAGAAAAACTTACTAGTTTGTTAGCATAGTTAACAAATGATACTACAACTGTTCCAGAGTTTGATTTTGTGTTTAAAATAAACTTCCCATCAAAATCGGTAGCAGTTCCGTTAGTAGTTCCTTGTTCAAGAACTCCTGCACCTGGTAAAGGCTCGCCAGTTTCATCAACAACGATACCTGTAATTTTTGTTTGTCCAAGAACTAGTGCTGATGTAAAAAACATCGCAATTAGTAATAGATTTTTAAAATTTCTCATTTTTAAATTTTAGTTATTAAATGTCTTGCAAAAGTCTTGCTTTTAGATAACTCCAATATTAATTTAATGTTAAGTTTTAACAATAAATTAAGAATTGAAAAAACAACCTAAATCCTTGTAAACAGGGAGTTATCAGATTTTTTATGTTAACAAAATAGAACTTTAATGTTAAAAAACATAATTTTTAACATTTAAAAACCTTGTTTACTCTTTTGCTAATAGTTTATTTGCTAATTCTTTTCCTAATTCTACTCCAAATTGATCGTAACTGAAAATATTCCACACAATTCCTTGTACAAATATTTTGTGTTCATACATTGCTATAAGTTTTCCTAAAGATTTAGGTGTTAACTTTTTAAATAATATTGAAGTATTTGGCTTGTTACCTTCAAAAACTTTATATGGTAATAATTGATTAATTTCCCCTTTGTTTCCTGATGTTTTTAATTCCAAATGAACTTCTTCTTTAGTTTTACCTAATGTAAGCGCATCCATTTGTGCATAATAATTAGCCATTAATTTTTTATGATGATCTGTTAATCCATGTAAAGATTCTTCAAAACCAATAAAATCTGCTGGAATTACTTTGGTTCCTTGATGTACAAGTTGCATAAAAGCATGTTGCATATTTGTACCTGTACTTCCCCAAATGATTGTACCTGTTTGATAATCTACAGCATTCCCATTTCTATCTACACTTTTACCATTACTTTCCATAATTGCTTGCTGCAAATATGGCGGTAACTTAGATAAATATTGAGAATATGGTAAAACTGCTTCAGTTTCATATCCAAAGAAATTATTATACCATACACTTATTAATGCTAATAAAACTGGAATATTTTTATCAAAATCTTCATTTTTAAAATGAATGTCCATTTCTTCTGCTCCATCTAATAAGCTTCTAAAGTTATCAAACCCTACAGAAAGGGAAATTGACAAACCTACAGCTGACCAAAGCGAAAAACGACCACCAACCCAATTCCACATTGGAAAAACATTTTCTTTTGCAATTCCGAAGTTTTTTACCGCTTCTAAATTTGTTGATACTGCCACAAAGTGCTTAGGAACGTCAAACAATGTTGCTCCGTTTTGCAAAAACCAATTTCTTATTGTATTGGCGTTTGTTATGGTTTCTTGCGTGGTAAAGGTTTTAGAAACTATAACAAAAAGTGTGGTTTCTGGGTTAATGTTTCTTAATACTTCAGAAACATGATCTCCATCAATATTAGAAACAAAGTGTGTGTTTAATTTATTTTTATAAAATTTCAAAGATTCTACAACCATATCTGGACCAAGGTCAGAACCTCCAATTCCAATATTTACTATATCTGTTATAGATTTACCTGTATAACCCTTCCATTTACCAGAAATTACTTTATTACTAAATGCTCTAATTTTACGTAATGCTGAGTTAATTTTTGGTTTTATATCTTTTCCTTCTATTAAAATCTCTTTATCTGAATTACTTCTTAAAGCTGTATGCAACACTGCTCTATCTTCGGTTGAATTAATTACTTCTCCAGAAAAATATTTTTGAATAGCATCATCTAGTTCAACCTCTTTAGCTAAATCTAATAATAAATCTATAGTTTTTTGAGTAAGCTTATTCTTTGAATAATCAACTACTAAATCATTAAAAACAATTGAAAATTCAGATTTTCTGTTAGGATTATCTTTAAACAACGTTTTTAATTTTAACTCTTCTACTTCTGTAAAATGAGTCTCTAATTTTTTCCAAGCTTCCGTATTTGTTGGATTAATATTTTTTAACATAGTTGATTAGTTGTTAGCAATTAGATGTTCTTCTTCAATTAAGTTTTCTTGATTATTTTCCTCTAAACTTATAGTATCCAATTTATCTTTAAGTGGTTTAATATATTCAAAATAATCAGGTTTTATAGCTTCATCCATTGGTTTTGCAGATGGTAATTTTTGCTTAAAAGGATCTACTTGTCTTCCGTTTTTCCAAAAACGATAACAAACGTGTGGGCCACTTGTGTTACCTGTCATACCAACCCATCCAATAATATCTCCTTGTTGCACAAAATCTCCCTTTTTAACATTACGTCGCTTCATATGCAAATACTGAGTAGTATAAGTACTATTGTGTTTTACTTTTACATAATTTCCATTACCTCCTCTACGAGCAGACTCTACAACAGTTCCGTTTGCTGTTGACATAATTGGCGTACCTCTTTTGGCAGCAAAGTCAGTACCTTTATGCGCTCTAACTCTATTTCCGTATAACTTTATTCTTCTTCTTAAATTATATCTAGATGAAATTCTATATTGAAACTTTATAGGAGACTTTAAAAATTGTCTACGCAACAAACCTGCTTCATCATCAAAATACTCTGGTATTTTTTTTATAGAATCTGCAACATATCTATAAGCATACAAATCTTTTCCTTTGTGATTAAAAACGGCAGCTTTTATTTTCCCATAACCTGCAAAAGTAGTGTCATTAATAAATTTTTCTTCGTAAATAAGCTTAAAAGTATCTCCCTTTTGTAATTTAAAGAAATCTAAAGTCCAAGCATAAATATCTGCTACTTCATTTGTTAAATTGTGTTTTAACCCTAAACTATCCATAGTTACAGAAAAGTTTGAGTTTACAACACCCATTATCTTTTTTTCTACAGTTTGAATTGGTTTTTTGTAGGTATAAGCATTTATCGTAGAGTCTTTAAAATTGATAATTGTTGCATCAATTTTATTATGTTTATAAATAAAAACTTGAGCTTTAGTTAAAGAATCTTTAGAAGCTAAAATGGTATAAGGTTTTCCTGAGCGTACTCTTCTTACATCAAAAGTATCTTTTATTGAAGATGCAATTTTATTAATTTTTGGGTATAAAACATGATGTCTATCCATTATAACCCCAAAACTTTCACCAGTTTTAATAGTGTCATTTATTACCTCAAAGTCATTCAATTTAAAACCATATTCAAATATTTCAATAGGTTTTATTACTTCGGTAATTTTTGCAGGAATAGCATCTTTTTTACAAGAATAAAAAAACAATACTACTATTATGGGGATTAAATAAGTTCTCAAGAAAAATGTTTTTATCAATAAGTTTGAAAAACAAAAATACAAATAAATTAAGTTTATTTAAGGACTTTAACAATATGCAAACAATTGTTATAAAAAGAGTTAGTCAAAAACTACTTTAAAAGAATTAGCAAGTCCTTTATAACCTTCTAATTCCGCACTCAAAGAACCTACAGATAACGAAGCTTTCATTTTAATTGGTATTTTATTATCGTCTGCAGTTATCCAAACGGTAACGCTTTCTTGTTCTTTAAAAACTCGACCAGCTTGTACAATTGGTCTAAACTTTAAAGTTTTTACTTTTCCGAACTTTGTCTTAAGCGTTTCTCTACCTAAGAATTTTAATTTAAAAGGGTATGTTTTCTCATCAAAAAACATATTTATCTCAATAGCTTCTCCTTCTTTTAAGTTATCTGTATTTTGATTTCTTAAATAATAAAAGGCAGAAATCATGTCTTGGACATTAGTTATTGAAACCGATGTGTCTTTTCTCTTTAAAACATCTTTAACATATGCTTTTTTATCATTGTAGTTAAAACGAATTTCTTTCTTCTTTTTATAACCACCTTCATCAATATTACGTTTAAAAAAATAAGGTTTTCCTGTAGCTTGGTCAAAATAGCTTTCGTAAGTGTCTTTTACTTTAAAAAACCAACTTACCATACCAGAAGTCCATCCTTTTGCTGTAGAATGAAAAACTTTTTTCCCATCTAACTCTTTTTCCTTAACAGACAACTCTGCAGAACCTGCTTTTAGAAAACCACTATAACTCATCTTATAACGCAACCATTCTCCACCTTTAAAAGCCTTAGACTTTGTTTGACTTGATAGAATTGTTGTTAAGAATAATAGTGTAATAAAAAGTATTTTCTTATTCATAATTTCAAACTTATAAAAAAGGAATGACAATATTCGTTCCAAAAATAAAAAAGCCAATTATTTTACTAAATAAATGGCTTTTTAACTGAATTTTAATACTTTAAAAAGTTCCCCAGTTTTTTATTTCTTCTTCACTCCATAAATACGGAAAGAATATTCTTCTTTGATATTTAGGATGCATGTATTTGCGCCAGTTACTTCCTCCAGTAGCTTCTAAATCTTTATCGCCGCCGCCTAAATATTTACCTGCTGCATTGTAGTGAGCCATAACCCATTTAACATTTACAGTATAATCATAATGACGCATTGCTTTTATCAACTCTTCATTTTGTTGAACCTCTTCTGGTAATTGCTGAAATTTTTTAGATAAATTACAATCGTTATAATCTTCCATAAAATCAATAAAATCTCCCATGTATTTTTTTTCAAAAAGCTGAATTAAAATCGATTTTTCTCCAGTTTTATGATTTTTACCTGCTGCTTGCCAATACAAATGTTCAAAGGCATTTCTAAAAGATGAATTTCTATCTATTGTATCTCTATACCTTGCATCTATTAAATTGATAAGTTCTGTTGAAGCAAACTCAATTTTACGGTATTGCGCAGATTGAAATCCACTTGCAGGCGCTAAAGTATTTCTGAACTTTAAATACTGATCTACATCCATTCCATCTCCCATTACACTAAAAGAACTACAAAGCATATCAAAATATCTACTGATACGCATTAAATGTTTAGAAAATTTTTCTGCTGTAATTTCTTTAGTTGAAAGTGAAATTTGATCAATTTCCCATAAAATCATTTTAAACAACAACTCGTTTACCTGATGATACATGATAAAAACCATTTCATCTTTTTCTGTTGTTCTTGGAATTTGTAATCCTAATAAAGCATCAGTTTGGATATAATCCCAATACGTTATTGGTGTACTATGCAATAAACCTTCTAACATAGTTTCGATTGGAACACCTAATTTACTGTATTTCTCTTCTATTGCTTTTAAAATTTCGTCTTTACTCATTTTTATATTTTTATTAATTAAAATTTACTTTTCACTCTGTTAAAAAGTAAATTCTATGAGAAAGGTGATTTTATATTTTTGAAATTTCTATTCATTTTAAATGATGGATAAAGAGAATAAAACCAAGATCAAAGAGTTTTTTGTCTTGTATCTTGGCTATTTCTTCTTGTTTCTATTTTACAAAGTTCCTCTTTTTTCTTGTTCTCTTTCTATAGATTCGAACAATGCTTTAAAGTTACCAGCTCCAAAACCTCTTGCTCCCATTCTTTGAATAATTTCAAAAAACAACGTTGGTCTGTCTTCTACAGGTTTTGTGAAAATTTGTAATAAATATCCTTCCTCATCTGCATCAATCATAATACCTAAACCTTTTAGTTTTTCGATATCTTCTTTTAATTCGTGACTAAATTCTTCTAAACGTCCAGGAACTGCTCTATAATATTCTTCTGGTGGTGTTGATAAAAATTCAACTCCGTTTGCTCTTAATTGTGATACTGTTTTTAAAATATCATCGGTTGCAACCGCAATGTGTTGCACTCCTGCACCTTCGTAAAAGTCTAAATATTCTTCAATTTGAGAACGTTTTGCTGCTTTAGCTGGTTCATTTATAGGAAACTTAATTCTACCATTTCCGTTAGACATTACTTTACTCATTAATGCTGAGTATTCTGTATGAATCTGCTTATCATCAAACGATAAGAAGTTCTCAAATCCCATAACATCTTCGTACCATTTTACCCAAACGTCCATTTGATTCCAACCAACATTACCAACCATGTGATCTATATACTTTAAACCTGCACTTGGCGGATTGTAGTCTGATTCCCATTTTTCGAAACCTGGTAAAAACGCTCCGTTGTAGTTTTTACGCTCAACAAACATGTGTACCGTTTCTCCGTATGTATAAATTCCTGCTCTTACAACTTCTCCATGTTCATCTGTTTCTACAGTTGGTTCCATGTAAGATTTTGCGCCGCGTGAAGTAGTTTCTTTATAAGCTTGTCTTGCATCTTCTACCCAAAGTGCTACAATTTTAACTCCGTCTCCATGTTTTACAATATGGTCGTTTATTGGTGATTTACTACTTAACGGAGTTGTAAGCATCAATTTGATTTTATCTTGTGTTAATACATAAGACACAGAATCTTTAGCTCCAGTTTCTAATCCGCGATATGCGTGCGATTGAAATCCGAATGCTGTTTTGTAAAAATGCGCTGCTTGTTTTGCGTTACCTACGTAAAACTCAACGTAATCTGTTCCTAAAAGTGGAAGAAAGTCTTGTGCTCCTTCAAATATTTTTTCTAAACCGTAGTTTACTGATTTTATTTCTTTTGCCATCTTGAGATGATTTTAATGTTTTGTTTGTGCTAATTGTTAGCAAATATGTTTAGCCCTGATTGAAGTGACATCCTTTTTGTTTTTCACAAAAAGATATAGCGGAAAGCAGGAAATAGCTTCTAATGTTTATTCTCTTCTAACCACGATTTATAATAATCTTCATCGGCAATTTTCATGGCTTCTTCTGTAACCATTAAAGGTTTAAAAGTGTCTACCATAACCGCCAATTCTTCGGTTTTAGTTTTACCTATACTTTTTTCCGTGGTTCCTGGGTGTGGACCATGAGGAATTCCGGCTGGATGTAAGGAAATATGGCCTTGATCGATGTCGTTTCTACTCATGAAATCGCCATCTACATAGTATAAAACCTCATCAGAATCTATATTACTGTGATTGTAAGGCGCAGGAATTGAATTTGGGTGATAATCGTATAAACGTGGAACAAACGAACAAATTACAAAAGTATTTGTCTCAAAAGTTTGATGCACTGGTGGCGGTTGATGAACACGACCTGTTATTGGCTCAAAATCGTGAATAGAAAATGCATATGGGAAATTGTAACCGTCGTAACCAACCACATCAAAAGGATGTGAAGCGTATACCATTTCTATGATTTCGCCTTGTTTTTTTACTTTAATTAAGAAATCTCCAAGTTCATTATTTGTTTCTAGTTCGTAAGGTCTTCTTAAATCTCGCTCACAAAATGGTGAATGTTCTAATAATTGACCAAACCAGTTTCTATAACGTTTTGGTGTATAAACTGGCGAATAAGATTCTACAATAAACAGTCTGTTGTTTTCATCATCGAAATCTAATTTATAAATAACTCCACGCGGAATTACTAAATAATCTCCGTATTTAAAATCGATATTTCCAAGATGTGTTCTTAATTTTCCTGTTCCTTTATGGATGAAAATTACCTCATCTGCATCGGTATTTTTATAGAAATAATCTTTAGTCGATTGTTTTGGTGCAGAAAGAATAATATTACAATCGGAATTTGTTAAAACTACTTTTCTACTTTCTAAATAGTCGTTTTCTGGCGGCACTTGAAATCCACGAAACCTATAAGATTGAATATTGTTTGCTTTGGCAATTTTAGGTTTTACTGAATATTGCTTGCGTATTTCTTTGACCATTGTTGGTCTGTGCTCGTGATATGAGTTGGTAGACATTCCATCGAAACCAATGGTACCAAACAATTGTTCGTAATATAAAGAACCATCTTTTTTACGAAATTGTGTGTGTCTTTTGGGTGGAATACTTCCTAATTTATGATAAAAAGGCATATTGCTTAATGTTTAAATGAATTAATATAAGAATGTAGCAATTAAAAAATTGATACATTTTAACATTGACAAATTAGTACATTAAACCCTTATTCTGGATTACGCTTTATCAAATATTTTAAAAGTGACAGTAAGTCTAAATACATTTTTTAGCCCTTTTAAGTTGGTTGCTCTACAAATATACAGAAAGTTTTTGTAGAAGTTATAAGTTAAGAGCTGGAAGTTGGATGTTGAAAAATTAACTTTCTGGAGCTAGTTCTACTTCTAATCCGTTCATTTCTGGTGTTATTTGTATTTGACAACCTAACCTGCTATTATCTTCTACATGAAATGCTTCTGCTAACATTAAATCTTCATCAATACCCATTTCTGGCAACTCATGGTCAGATTTTACATAACATTGGCAAGATGCACACATTGCCATTCCGCCACAAATACCAATGGTTCCTTCTGGAGCTAATTCGTAAGAACGCACTACTTCCATTAAATTCATTGCCATATCTGTTGGCGCTAGAATTTCATGTAAAGTTCCTTCTCTGTCAGTAATTTTTATGGTGATGTCTGGGTTGTTCATCTTACTCAATCTTTTTAACAATCGCTTTTGGCGCTTCTTTACGCGTTCCATCAAAACCGTCTACACCACCAACTGTTGTGTATTTCATTACATACTTTTTATCTGGGAAAATACGTTTGTATGCACTTTGACACATTAATGTTGCTTCGTGGAAACCACATAAAATCAACTTTAATTTTCCTGGATACGTATTTACATCTCCAATGGCGTAAATTCCTTCTCGGTTGGTTTGATAATCTAACGCGTTATTTACCTTAATAGCATTTTTTTCTATTTCTAATCCCCAATTTGCAATTGGCCCTAACTTTGGAGACAATCCAAAAAGCGGAATAAAATGATCGGTTTCTATTGTAAATGGTTCTTCTCCTTTTTGTACAACAGAAACACCTTCTACTTTATCGGTTCCAACAATTCCTTTTACTTCTGCTGGTGTTATCATTGTAATTTTACCAGCATCTTTTAATTCTTGTACTTTATCTACAGAATCTAAAGCACCTCTAAATTCGTTTCTTCTGTGAATTAAGGTTACTGAAGAAGCTACATCAGTTAAGAAAATAGACCAATCTAAGGCAGAATCTCCTCCTCCTGAAATTACTACTTTTTTGTCTCTATAAAATTCTGGATCACGAATTATATACTCTACACCTTTGTCTTCAAAATCTGCAATGTTTGGAATTGGTGGTTTTCTTGGCTCGAAAGAACCCAATCCACCAGCAATTGCAACTACTTTTGCTTGATGCTTTGTACCTTTATTTGTGGTTACAATAAATGAACCATCTTCTTGCTTGTCTATTGTTTCTGCACGTTCTCCTAGCGTAAAACCTGGTTCAAATTGTTTAATTTGTTCCATTAACTTATCGGTTAAATCACCCGCTAAAATTTCTGGATAAGCAGGAATGTCGTAGATAGGTTTCTTCGGATAAATCTCAGAACATTGTCCGCCAGCTTGTGGCAACGCATCTATTAAATGACAACGAAGTTTTAATAAACCTGCTTCGAAAACCGTAAAAAGTCCAGTTGGACCTGCTCCTATAATTAAGATATCTGTAGTAATCACTTTTTTTTATTTTTTTAGGCCTCACAAATTTAAAATTTGTGAGGCCTTTTTTATGCTGTTGAGCGCGTTAGGGATTGAAGCAACTGTTTGAGCTCTTTTTTACTTTTTTCAAGTAAAAAAAGCGAGTGCGAAAAGCCCGACCTTTAGGTAACGCCCAAAATTATATTTTTTTTAATGTTTAAAAACTGATTTTTATCAGCTTACTGCACATTTATAACTTCTGTAATTTCTGGCGCGTACTTTTTAATGGTAGCTTCAACGCCGTTTTTCAACGTCATTTGGTTTACGGAACAACCTATACAAGCGCCTTCTAATTGCACTTTTACTGTATTGTTTTCTATAGATAAAAGCTTAATGTTTCCGCCATCACTTACTAAAAATGGACGAATTTCTTCTAAAGCTTTTTCTACGTTATTTTGTGTTTCTGTTGCTGTCATAATCTGAGATTATTTTGTGCTACAACCACTCATTGTTGTAATTCTTACAACTTCGGTTGGTGGTAAATTTGCATTTCTTTTTAATAATTGAGAAACCATTTCTTTGGTAATATCGGCAAAAGCTTTTTCTAACTTTGTTCCGTTTTGTAATGCTACCGGATGACCAACGTCACCAGCTTCTCTTACGCTTTGTACTAAAGGAATTTCTCCTAAAAATTGTGTTTTTATGTCTTCTGCAAGATTTTTTGCACCGTCTTTACCGAAGATATAATATTTATTTTCTGGCAATTCTTCTGGTGTAAAATATGCCATATTTTCTATAATTCCTAAAACAGGAACGTTTATACTGTCTTGCTGAAACATTGCAACTCCTTTTTTAGCATCTGCCAAGGCAATGTTTTGTGGTGTACTTACAACAACCGCACCGTTTATTGGTAAGGCTTGTACTATTGATAAATGTACATCTCCTGTTCCTGGTGGTAAATCGATTAGTAAGAAATCTAACTCGCCCCAATCTGCATCAAAAATTAATTGATTTAATGCTTTTGAAGCCATTGGTCCACGCCAAATTACTGCTTGATCTGGATTTGTAAAAAAACCTAAAGACAATAATTTTACGCCGTAATTTTCTACGGGTCTCATTTTAGAACGACCTTCTACTTTTACTGAAAGTGGTCTTTCTTTTTCTACATCGAACATTATGTGTTGTGATGGTCCGTAAACATCGGCATCTAAAACACCAACCTTAAAGCCCATTTTTGCTAAAGAAATAGCAGTATTTGCTGTAATTGTAGATTTACCAACTCCTCCTTTACCTGAAGCTATGGCAATAATATTCTGAATATTTGGAATTTCTTTTCCGCGAATTTGATTCGGGTTTTCCTTTGGTGCAGCGGCAACAACTTTTACAGTTACTTTTACGTCAATCTCTTCACCAAAAGCAGTTTTTAAAGCTTTTGTAATTTCTGTATCAACTTTCTTTTTTGCTTGTAAAGTTGGGTTGCTAATTGTTACATCTATTAACACTTCGTTACCGAAAGTTACAACGTTTGTAACGTTATTATTTTCTATTAAACTTTTACCTTCTCCTGGTGCAGTAATAGTTTCTAATACTTTGTATATATCTTGTTTCTTAAAACTCACGTCTTATCTTTATTTAATCTTGATTGCAAAGATACGGCTTAGTAAGCAGAAAATAAAGCAAGTAGATTGTGATTATTTATGGATTGATAAGTAGTGCTTATTATAATTCTTCGGAAGGATTCCAAAAGACTTTTTCTAAATCTTGAATTTGATTTTCAACAACAACAATTCCTTCGTTTTCCAGTAATTGTTGCATTAAATTGGTTCCATCAAAATGATGCTTTCCTGTTAGTAAACCTTTTCTATTTACAACTCTATGTGCTGGAATATCTTCTAAATTATGAGCTTTGTTCATTGCCCAACCAACCATTCTTGCAGAACGTGCTGCACCAAGATAGGTTGCAATTGCTCCGTAACTGGTTACTTTTCCTAACGGAATTAAACGCGCTACTTTATAAACTCTTTCAAAAAAATTATCGGATTCTTTCACGAAGGGAAGATACAACCTTTAATAAGATTCTGAAACAAATTCAGAATGACAAAAAACTAATAGTTGAGCTTAAAACGAATATAAGTAATTGCTTTATCTGTTTCTAAATACTGTTTTTCGTAGAAAGTTTGTGTAGATAAAACATCTTCTGGAGCGCCTTCATTTTTATAAACCGTATGGTTTGCATATAAAACTTCATGACCTTCTCCATGCAATAATCCTAAAGTATAACCGTGCATGAATTCAGAATCTGTTTTAAGATTCATAATTCCGTCTTCCTTTAAAATGTGATGGTATTTCTTTAAAAATGACGTGTTTGTCATTCTATGTTTTGTTCTTTGGTATTTTATTTGCGGATCTGGGAAAGTAATCCAGATTTCATCAACTTCATTTTCAGCAAAAATAAAATCTACTAACTCAATTTGAGTTCTAATAAAAGCTGCATTTTCTAAATTCTCTTCAGTAGCAGTTTTAGCACCACGCCAAAAACGAGCACCTTTAA
Source organism: Tenacibaculum aquimarinum (assembly GCF_022478115.1). GTDB lineage: Bacteria > Bacteroidota > Bacteroidia > Flavobacteriales > Flavobacteriaceae > Polaribacter > Polaribacter aquimarinum_A. The sequence continues at coordinate 497,366 of NZ_JAKGSC010000001.1, forward strand.
TATCTATACCAATAAAGTTTTTTTCAGGGTATTTTTGAGCTAAAGCAACTGTATATTCACCTTTACCACAACCTAATTCTAAAACAATAGGATTATCGTTCTTAAAAAAAGTGTTCCATTTTCCTTTTAAAGAAAAACCGGTAACAACCTCTTCTCTAGTTGGCTGAATTACATTTTTAAACGTTTTGTTTTCTTCAAAACGCTTTTGTTTGTTTTTGCTTCCCAAAATTAGTAGAAATTAAGCTCTGTCTTCAGTTCCGTTTTTTGCAAATTTCTTAGACTCTCCCATCCAATATGCAAAAAGAACAATAAGTACAAGTAAGAAAAGCCAGTTAACTCCGTTTGAGAGCCACCAACCATATTCTTGATTTGCAAGATCTAAACGTAACCAATTAAAAGGTAGAAATAATAAATCAGTAAATAAACTACCAATCCATTTAAAAATATTGAATGCTAACATAACTTGAGTATCTTTACACTGCAAAAATATAAAAAGAAACGATGTTAGCCAATTTTTTCGCAAAATCTAAGCCTATAACTTTTGTAGTTCTAGGATTATTGTTTGTAGTGTACTTGTTTTTGGCGCTTTTTACTGGTTTTGACATCAGTTTTTATTTCAAGAATTCTATTTTTTCTTACTTCACCTTTGCTGTTTTATTGCTATTAACCTTCTTTTTTCAGAATTTTATAGTTGTAAAAAACAATTTAACGTTTGGTAACAGTTATGCTTTTTTGTTTTTTATTCTTTGTTTAGGGTTATTCCCAAGTTCCTTTTTAGATGAAAAAACACTGATTGTAAATTTACTATTACTCTTATTTTTAAGAAAAGTGTATAGTTTACAGTCTAGTAAAAATGTTTTTAAAAAACTTTTTGACGGCGGTTTATGGTTGGGTATTTCATTCTTAATAGAACCTTTTACTTTAATTTTTATGTTTCTTTTGTATGGCGCAATTTTTATACATAAAAAAACTTCTTTACAAACGTTACTAATACCTGTAGTTGGCTTTTTAACACCTTTATTTTTATACTTTTCTTATTGTTTTTGGTATGATGCTCTACAGGATTTTTACAGTCTTTTTATCTGGTTTTCTTATTATGATTTTGAAAACTACAAGGCTATAAACTATATTTTTCCGGTTAGTATTATTGGTTTGTTTGGCTTAATTTCAATTTTTTTAAAAACCCCAAAAACTTTATCTGTAAAAAACACATTTAGAGAAAGTTGGTTGGTAATAATTTTAAATTTAGCGCTAACAATTTTATTTATAATTATATTAAAGGAACATAACGGAAGTGAGTTTCTATACCTGTTATTTCCTATTGCAATAATTTTAGCTAATGGATTAGAATTAGTTGAAAGAACATTAATAAAAGAAGTATTAATTACGGTATTTTTTCTGTGTTCTTTAGCAGTTTACTTCTTATAATTTAACTCCGTAAGCTAAATCTCCAGCATCGCCAAGACCTGGAACAATATATCCTTTATCGTTTAAAGTATCATCTATATCTGCAATCCATAAATGTGTATTCTCTGGAAAGTGTTTTTTGATAAAATCTACTCCTTCCGAAGAACCAATAACAGAAACTAAATGAATTTCTTCTGGCATTCCATGTTTTTTAATAGCTTCATAAACGGCAACTAAAGATTGTCCTGTAGCTAACATTGGATCTGCTAATAACAATATTTTGTTTTCAATTGAAGGTGAAGCAAAATACTCAACCACAATTTCGAATTCTTTATCATTATTTGGATGATGTCGATACGCAGAAATAAACGCATTTTCAATTCCGTCAAAATAATTTAACAAACCTTGATGCAACGTTAAACCTGCTCTTAAAACTGATGCTAAAACAAGGTTTTTGTTTGGTACATTAATAGTCTTTGTTCCTAAAGGAGTTGTAATATCCGTAGAATGATATGATAAATTTTTACTTAATTCATATCCTAAAATCTCTCCTATTCTTTCAATATTTCTACGAAAACGCATAGCGTCTTTTTGAATTTCAGTAGAACGAATTTCTGCTAAAAAAGTATTTAAAACTGAGTTATCTTTCGCTAAATGATGTACTTGCATAAACTTAAGGTATTACCATTCAAAAGTAGTTTAAAAACTAATAGTATAAAATAATTATTGGCATAAAAGTTGTATATTGGTCATTGAAATTATTTATTAATCTAAAAACAAAAATCAAAAAAATGGGACTTTTTTCATTTATTAAAAACGCTGGTGCAAAAGTATTTGGTATCGGTAAAACAACTGAAGAGGAAGCTGCTGAAAAAGCTAACAAATTAGTAGAAGCTGTAAGAGCTTTAGAATTAGGAGTAGAAAACTTATCTGTGTCTATAGAAGATGACAAAGCATCTGTTTCTGGTGAAGCTGCAGATTTAGCAACTAAAGAAAAAGTAGTTTTAGTAGTAGGAAATACTGACGGAATTGCATCTGTAGAAGATAATATGACTGTTGCAGAAGTAGAAGAAATTGACGAAGCTTTAATGGCTCAATTTCATACTGTTGCAAGTGGAGATACTTTAGGTAAAATTGCAAAAGAATATTATGGAAATGCTATGAAGTATCCTGTAATTTTTGAAGCAAACAAACCAATGCTTTCTCATCCTGATAAAATTTATCCAGGACAAGTATTAAGAATTCCACCTTTAGTTGACTAATTAAAAAATTAACAAAAAGGAGAAAAGCGCTGCATATTTGTAGCGCTTTTTTTGTTTTAATTTTCAAATGAAATCAATTAAAAACAGATTTTTTATCGGATTTTTGCAACTAAATTTCAAGTAAAATGAATACTAGAACAATTGCTTTAATTGCTGTTTTTATTACATCTTTAATTTATGGTGTAACATTTACCATTGCAAAAGAAGTAATGCCTTTGTACATAAAACCTTACGGATTTATATTGTTGCGTGTTGGTGGTGCAACAATTGTTTTTTGGTTAGTTGGTTTGTTAGTAAAAGCAAAATCAATTGAAAAACAAGACTATAAACACATTTTACTAGCATCATTTTTTGGAGTTGGAATAAACATGCTTACCTTTTTTAAAGGTTTAAGCTTAACTACTCCAATTAGTGCGGCAGCAATTATGGTAATGTCGCCAATAATGGTTTTACTTTTTGCAAGTATTTTATTGAAAGAAAAACTTATTCCGAAGAAAATAATAGGAGTAATAATTGGTTTTATCGGCGCTTTATTATTGATTATCTATGGAAATGCTTCCGATGTAAACGGAGAAAACATAATTTTAGGTAACTTTTTGGTGTTTGTAAACGCAGCTTCGTATGGTTTTTATTTAGTACTTGCTAAAAAACTAATTGAAAAATACAATCCGGTTGTATTTGTAAAATGGCTCTATTTATTCGGGTTAATCTGGGTAATTCCTTTTGGTTTAAATGAATTAACGGAAGTACAATGGAATATAATGCCAAATTCAATATACTTAAAAGCAGGGTTTGTTGTTTTATTTACAACGTGTATAACCTACTTATTTAATTTGTTTGGTTTATCTAAATTAAAACCAACAACAGTAAGCGTTTTTATTTATTTACAACCTGTAATTGCATCAATTTATGCACTTTCTGTTGGTAGCGATACTTTAAATACAGTAAAAATAGCTGCAACACTACTAATATTCTTAGGCGTTTATTTGGTTACAAAACAAGTACAGAATTCCGCTAAATAAATTTATCTTTGCTTTTCATTCTCAAGAAATTATGATACAATCTATGACAGGATACGGGAAAGCCGTATTACAACTGCCAACCAAAAAAGTAACCATTGAAATTAAATCTTTAAACAGTAAAAATTTAGATTTAAATGTTCGTATTCCTTCTTACTATAAAGAAAAAGAACTATCGGTTCGTAAAAAATTAGCAAGTAGTTTAGTTCGTGGAAAAGTAGATTTTTCTATTTGGGTAGAAATGACAGCTGATGAAACCTCAACAACTGTAAATAAAAATGTAGTTTTAGAATATGTTCAACAATTAAGAAACACCCTTTTTATTGGTTCTGATAATGATGTAGAATTATTAAAAATGGCCATAAAAATGCCAGATGCTCTTAAAGTTGAACGTGCAGAATTAGATGAAAATGAATGGGCAAAGATTGATGATTCTATTGATGTAGCTATTAAAGAAATCATTCAATATAGAACAGACGAAGCTGCTTCTTTAGAAGTAGATTTTAACGAAAGAATTGCAAATATTAAAGAAGCGTTAGCAGCTATAAAAATCTTAGATACAGAAAGAATAGATCACGTAAAAGCTCGTTTACAAAAAGCTTTAGACGATTTAAAGGTTGAAATAGACGAAAACAGATTTGAGCAAGAGTTAATTTATTATCTAGAAAAATTAGATATAAATGAAGAGAAAGTTCGTTTAGCAAATCATTTAGATTACTTCTTAGAAACCTTAGCTACACCAGATTCTAACGGAAAAAAACTTGGTTTTGTAATTCAAGAAATCGGAAGAGAAATAAATACAACTGGTTCAAAAGCTAATTATGCACCAATGCAAAAATTGGTAATTAGAATGAAAGATGAGCTTGAGAAAATTAAAGAACAAATTCTGAATGTACTTTAGTGCATTCAAATTCTGAACTCGTTTCAGAATCTAAATATTAAGATGCTGAAGTAAATTCAGCATGACAAATAATAAACTATATGTCAAATTTCAAAGGAAAATTATTTGTGTTTTCGGCTCCTTCTGGTAGTGGAAAAACAACTATTGTTCGCCACTTATTAAAACAAGAACGTTTTGGTTTAGAGTTCTCAATTTCTGCAACTTCAAGAGAACCTAGAGGCGAGGAAAAAAATGGAGAAGATTATTACTTTATTTCAACCAAAGAATTTAAACAACACATAAAAAATGAAGATTTTTTAGAGTGGGAAGAAGTCTATAGAGATAATTTTTATGGAACTTTAAAAACGGAAGTAGAACGTATTTGGGCACAAGGAAAACATGTTATTTTTGATATTGATGTTGCTGGTGGTCTTCGTATTAAAAAGAAATTTCCGGAGCAAACATTAGCTGTTTTTGTTAAACCACCAAGTATAGATGAGTTAAAAATTAGACTAAAAAAACGTTCTACAGAAAGTGAAGACAAGATAAATATGCGAATTGCAAAAGCATCTGTAGAATTAGCAACTGCTCCACAATTTGATGAAGTTATAAAAAATTACGATTTAAGTATCGCATTAAAGGATGCTGAAAATTTAGTTGATAATTTCTTAGGTTTAAAAAATAATCAAGAAGAAGAATAAATGAAAAACATCGGACTTTATTTTGGAACTTTCAACCCAATACATGTTGGGCATTTAATTATTGCCAATCATATGGTAGAAAATTCTAATTTAGATGAAATTTGGATGGTTGTAACACCACACAATCCATTTAAAAAGAAAAGTTCTTTATTAGACAATCATCACCGATTAGAAATGGTTTTTAGAGCCACAGAAAAGTATGATAAAATAAAACCAACCGATATAGAGTTTAAATTACCGCAACCAAATTACACAGTTCATACATTAGCGCATATTTCAGAGAAATATCCGAAGTATAAATTTAACTTAATTATGGGCGAAGACAATTTAAAAAGTTTTCATAAATGGAAAAATTATGAAACTATTTTAGAAAACCATAATGTATATGTGTACCCAAGAATTTCTGAAGGAACAATTGAAACTCAATTTGATAATCACCCAAAAATACACGCTGTAAAAGCGCCAATTGTAGAGATTTCTTCAACAATGATTCGTAACGGAATAAAAGATAAAAAGAATATTCAACCATTACTTTCAGATGCAGTTTGGAATTATGTTGATGAAATGAACTTCTACAAGAAGTAAGAAAAGTCATAATCTTTCGTTATAATTTAAGCAGAAAAACAATTTTAAAACTGTAATTAGTATTTTTACAAAAAGATTAAAAAACTACAGTGTCTAAACAACAAAAAAAGAAAGGTAAATTAAAACAAAAACTAACCGATAAATATAGGTTGGTAGTTTTAAATGAAGATACATTTGAAGAACGTTTTTCTTTAAAACTATCTCGTTTAAATGTCTTTGTTTTAGGCGGATTTTTCTCAATTTTCCTGATTGCATTAACAATTTTATTAATTGCATTTACGCCATTAAGAGAATATATTCCTGGTTATTCTTCTACAGCATTAAAAAAGAAAGCAACTCAACTTACATTTGAAGCAGACTCTTTAAAAATGAAATTAGCAGTTTTAGAAAACTTTACTAATTCCATAAAACCTGTTTTAACTGGAGAAATTAAACCAGAAAGTATTGATTCTTTAAGAGCAGAAGCAGAGAGTATTGTTATAAATGATGAAATGCTTAGTGCCACTAAAGAAGACTCTTTATTTAGAGAAAAGGTTGAAAGTAAAGATCGTTTTCCATTATCTAACAGTACAAATAATAAAACTAAAATTGTTTTTTTCGCACCTGTTTCCGGTACTATTTCTCAAGATTTTAATGCAACAGAAAAACACTTTGCAATAGATGTTGTAGCTAAAACAGGTACACCTGTTAAAGCAGTAGCAGATGGAACCGTTATTTTCTCTGAATGGACAACAGAAACTGGCTATGTATTAACCATACAACACACAAATAATTTTATTTCTGTATACAAACACAACGGTAATTTATTAAAACAACAAGGAGATTTTGTGAAATCTGGAGAAGTAATATCTACCGTTGGTTCTACAGGAGAATTAACAACGGGGCCACATTTACATTTTGAACTTTGGAACAATGGTTATTCTGTAAATCCTAAAAATTATATCGATTTTCAATAAATGAGCTTAAAATCATTCTTCGCTATACCTTTTGCCAAACTTGCTACCAAGCAGGTTAAAAAATGGGCAAAAAAACCACACAAAACTCAAGAAAAAGTATTTCAATATTTAATTTCTGAAGGATGCAAAACTGCCTTTGGTAAAGATCATGATTTTGTTTCCATAAACACCTATGAAGACTTTAAAAAGCGCGTAAAAATTAATGATTACGAAGGTTTAAGACCTTATGTTGATAGAATTGTTGCTGGAGAAGAAAATGTTTTATGGAAAGGAAAACCTATCTATTTTGCTAAAACGTCTGGAACTACTTCTGGCGCAAAATACATTCCTATTACAAAAGAATCTATGCCAACGCATATTAAAGCTGCACGTAATGCTTTGTTATTTTACATTGCTGAAAAAAAGGATGCAAGTTTTGTAAACGGAAAAATGATTTTTTTACAAGGAAGTCCGGTTTTGGAAAACAAAAACGGCATCAATTTAGGTCGTTTAAGTGGAATTGTAGCACACTATGTTCCAAGTTATTTATTAAAAAACAGATTACCAAGTTGGGAAACCAACTGTATTGAAGATTGGGATACAAAAGTTGATAAAATTGTTGAAGAAACATTGCCAGAAGATATGTCTGTTATTAGCGGAATTCCGTCTTGGGTACAAATGTATTTTGAAAAACTAATAGAAAAAACAGGGAAACCAATCTCAGAAATTTTTCCGAATTTTAACTTCTTTATTTATGGTGGCGTTAATTTTGAACCTTATAAAAATAAGTTCGAATCGCTTATTGGTAAAAAGATAGATTATATAGAATTGTATCCTGCTTCAGAAGGTTTTATAGCATACCAAGACACACAAACCGAAAAAGGAATGTTATTGCAATTAGATTCTGGTATTTTCTATGAATTTATTCCTGCAACAGAATTCTTTGATGAAAATCCGACAAGAATTTCATTAAAAAATGTTCAATTAGGTGTCAATTATGTTATTATTTTAAACACAACTGCCGGTTTATGGGGTTATAATATTGGTGACACAGTAGAATTCACTTCACTAAAACCCTATAGAATAAAAGTATCTGGACGTATAAAACATTTTATTTCTGCCTTTGGCGAACATGTAATTGGTAAAGAAGTAGAGAAAGCATTGAATGATGCAATTGTTGGAACTTCAACTACAATTAGCGAATTTACAGTTGCTCCACAAGTAAACCCAGATAGCGGATTGCCTTATCACGAATGGTTTATAGAGTTTGAAAACGAAGCTGAAGACTTAGAAAAACTAGCTGCTAAAATTGATGCTTCTATGCAAGCACAAAATATTTATTATCAAGATTTAATTGATGGTAAAATATTACGCCAGTTAGTTATAAGAAAAGTAAAAAGAGGTGGTTTTCATGAATATATGAAATCGATTGGCAAGTTTGGTGGACAAAACAAGATTCCACAGTTGTCTGATAATCGTAAAATTGCTAATGTATTACAGAACTTTCTAAAAGAATAAAACATGAAAATTGTTGCAACTTGTATTGGTGATAAGAAAGAAATTGAATGGAAAGGAGAAACTGTTACTACCGGTATTTTTAAATACGCAGTTGATAAACCTATTTTTTTAGATCTTGAAGATGTAAAAGGAGATACCATTTGTAACAGAGAAAACCATGGTGGAATATTACAAGCCATTTATGGTTACTCTTTAAAACATTACGATTATTTTAAAAAGTTTTACCCAGATTTAGATTTTGAAATGGGAATTTTCGGTGAAAATTTAACAATTGATAATTTAGATGAAACTAAGATTCATCAAGGAGATACTTTTAAAGTTGGCGAAACTATTTTAGAAGCCACAGTTCCAAGAAATCCATGTTATAAATTAGGTATTCGTTTTAACAATATTAAAATTGTTAAGCAATTTTGGAATACTACTTTTTGCGGCGTTTATTTTAAAGTTTTACAAACTGGTTTTGTAAAAGCTGGTGATATTTTTGAACAAATAAAGAGTTGCCCAGAAAATCCAACAATAGCAGATTTGTATACTGAGAATCGGGTTGAAAAAGGAATATAAAAACAAAAATCCCGAGCAACAGCTCGGGATTTTTTTATTTCAGTAAATTAAGAAATATTATTTTTTTGATAATAAATCTCTAATTTCAGCTAATAAATCTTCTTGACTTGGTCCTGCTGGAGCTGGTTCTTCAACCGGTGCTTTCGTTTTATTGTAAGCTTTTACAATTAAAAACATTACTAAACCAACAATTAATAAATTAATAATAGTGTTAATCCAAGATCCCCACATAATTGCATTTTCTGGTGTAGTTACTTTACCTGCGGCATCTACAACTGCTTCAGTTAAAACTGTTTTTCTGTCTGCAAAATCTGTACCTCCTGTAAAATAACCTACAAATGGCATTACAATATTATTTACAAAACCTGTAACAACAGCTCCAATAGCTCCTGCCATAATTACAGCAACGGCAAACTCAATAACATTACCGCCTGTAATAAACTCTTTAAATTCTTTTAACATGATTCTTTGTTTTTAATTTGTTAATCGATGCCAATTTAACACTTTTTTAAGACTTTACAAGTCTTTTTACTCTTTGTGAGATTCCAGTAAGTACTTCATAAGGTATTGTCTCTGCTTTATAAGCCATATATTCAACTATTTGCTGATGATTAAAAACAATAACTTCATCTCCTTCTTTACATTCTATATTGGTAACATCAACCATAATCATATCCATACAAACATTACCAATTATCATTGCTTTTTGATTATTAATAACTACAAAACCTTCTTCATTTCCAAGTCTACGAGAAATTCCATCTGCATGGCCAATTGGTAATGTTGCCGTTTTTGTAGGTTTTTTTGCTACAAAAGCACGGTTGTAACCTACAGTTTCTCCTTGTTCAACTAAATGTAATTGAGATATAATTGTTTTTAAAGTATGTGTGTTTTTTAATTGTGCAGTAACTTCCGGATTATTTCCAAAACCATATAATCCAATACCTACTCGTACCATATCAAATTGTGCTTGCGGATAATTAATAACTCCTGAAGTGTTTAAAATATGTATCAACGGTTCGTAACCTAGATGTTTATACATTTCCTTTACAATAAATGCAAAGTTATTAATTTGATTGATTGTAAAATCTTGTTCTTGTGGATCATCGCTAGCTGCTAAATGAGAAAAGATAGACACAACCTTAACGTTGTTAGATTTTTTTAAATCTACTAAAATGTTACCAATATCATTATGCCAAAAACCCAATCTATTTAAACCTGTATTAAATTTAATATGAATTGGATAATTCATTAACGGAGCTTCATCTGCATATTTTAAAAAAGCAGAAAGAATTTTAAAATTATATAAATTAGGCTCTAATCTATGCTTTACAATACTATCAATATTTGCAATTTGTGGATGTAAAACTAAAATCGGCGTTTCTATACCAGCTTCACGAAGTGCAATACCTTCAGCAGCATACGCAACTGCAAAATAAGCAACATCATCTTTTACTATTTTTGCAACTTCTATACTATCACTTCCGTAACCAAAAGCTTTAACAACCGCCATCATTTTAGTTGTTGGTTGTAGTTGTTTTTTAAAAAACTCTATATTATGTTTAATCGCTTTCGCATCAATTTCTAATACAGTTACATGATTATTTATCATCTTTTGTTGCTGGTTTTTCTTGTTGCTCTCTTAATGCCTTGTAATATGCTGCTCTACTCAATGGCTCATATTCTTGAGTTTCACCAAGTAAAACTAAATCTTCACTTTGTGCTTTTCTAAAACTATAATGTGCTAAATTTCCTGTTCTGGTACAAACTGCATGTACTTTGGTAACGTATTCTGCAGTTGCCATTAGTGCTGGCATTGGTCCAAAAGGTTTTCCTTTAAAGTCCATATCTAAACCTGCTACAATTACTCTAATTCCTCTATTTGCTAGCTCGTTGCAAACGTTTACAATTTCATCATCGAAAAACTGTGCTTCATCAACACCAACAACATCTACATTATTGGCTAATAATAAAATATTTGCAGCTGCAGGAACTGGTGTAGAACGAATTCTTGAATCGTTATGAGAAACAACCTCTTCTTCATCATAACGTGTATCTACGGCTGGTTTAAAAATCTCAATACGTTGTTTTGCAAACTGTGCACGTTTAAGTCTTCTTATCAATTCTTCTGTTTTACCAGAAAACATTGAGCCACAAATTACTTCAATCCAACCAAATTGTTCTGTATGATTTACTGTATTTTCAAGAAACATTTTGTAATTTTAAGGCTTAAAAGTTATTTTTAACTTACTTTGTAAAAGTAACAAATTTATTAAAAATTCAGCCCAAAAATAAAATAACACTTACAACTTATGCACAAAAAATTAGCAGCAGATTTAACTAGTTTAGCACATAGCATTTTACAACTAAAAAATAAAGAAGATGTACTTGTTCTTAAAGAGAAGGCTCATGAAATTTATGAAAAATTAGCTGTATTAGCTTATGTAGAAGAATATATTAATACAACACCAAATGCTACCGTTACTAAAGAAGAGTTAATTAATAAAATTGAAAAAGCTTCTATGGTAATAAATGAACCTCTAAAAGAAATAGAAATACCAAAAGTTATACATGCTCTGGAAGAAGAAGAAATTATTGGTGAAGTTGAAGAAGAAGAATCACAAATGACAGATGCTGCAGATGATTTTGCTGATGCTGTTATTGGCGATATTGAAAAAGACAAAGAAGATACATACTTAGAACAACCTTTTGAAGAATTAGAAAAATTATTTAATACAAATAATAGTTTTAAAGATGATGCAAAAGATGTTGGTGGAATTTCAAAAATACCAACTTTAGAAGAAGAACTACAAGACACCGTTTCTGTAGATGATGTTGTTAATTTATTTGAAAAAGCAGAAAAAAAGACTTTGAATGATCAACTTTTTGGTGATATACAAATTGGTTTAAATGATAGAATAGCTTTTGTAAAACACCTTTTTGATAATAATCAAGGAGATTTTAACCGTGTAGTTTCTCAACTTAACACATTAAAAACAAACAAAGAAGCTAAAAAGTTTATCAATAAAATGGTGAAACCAGATTATAATTGGACTGGTAAAGAAGAGTATGAAGCTCGTTTAATAGAAATAATAGAACGTAGATTTTCGTAAGTAAATGAACTCTGAACCAATTTTAATTCAAACTCATTTTCATAAACGAAGAACCGGAGTTACAAGAAGTATTGAAAACGTGTTACCTTTTCTTGAAGCAAAAACAGCAACTTATGTTTATGGTTACGGAATTGAAGGCAACAAAATTTCTCGTAAAAAATTAAAATCAATTTTATTTTCTGATAAAAAAACAGTGGTTCATTGTCATCGAAATAATGAAATTTTACGCATGCTTTATTTTCGTGTTTTAGGCGCCAAATTTACGCTTGTTTCTACGCGTCATGCAGAATCTAAACCTTCTGGTCTTACAAAATATTTACTTAAAAAGTCTGACAAAGTTATTACACTTATTAAAAGCATGAGTGATAATTTGGGGATTAAAAATACCATTGTTGGTCATGGAGTAAACATAAATAACTTTGTACCAAATCCTAATTCAACCTTAAAAAACATATCACAAGAAAATATTATTTTATGTGCAGGTAGAGTTAGAAAAGCAAAAGGTCAAATTGTATTATTAGAAGCTTCAAAGGTTTTAAAAAACCATGAAAATTGGGCGTTAATTATTGTTGGTAAAGTAGACAAACCTGCTTTTTTAGAAGAATTAAAAGCAATTGCTAATAAACATCAAATAGAAAATCAGGTTCATTTTGTAGATGAAACTTCAGCAATTACTTCTTATTATCAAGCAGCAAAAATAGCTGTAATTCCAAGTTATTCAGAAGGATTTTCTTTAGTTACCGCAGAAGCTATGTCTTGCGAATGTAATGTTATTGCAACAAAAAATGTTGGTGTACATTCTAGTTTAATTTCAAATGGTAAAAATGGTTATTTATTTGAAGCTGGCAATATTAATGAATTAGAAAATCTTTTATCTAAAGCAATAAATAATGAAATTCCACATTTAGGAAAACAAGCTCGAGAAGAAATAATAGCAAACTGGAGCGCCAAAAAAGAAGCCGATAACTTAATGGCTGTATATAATTCTTAAGATTATGAAAAACTTGTTTTTAGTAGCTTTTATTCTGCTTTTTTTAAGTTGTAAATCAACTTACCAAACGCAAACTTTTCAACCAAAAAACACACCATCTTCCCCAGATTATAAACAAGAAGCTAGTTGGGCAGTTTTACCAACAAATTACAACGAAGAGTTAAAGAAGTATTCACCAGATCAAACAGCTATAAATGCTTTAAAAGCAGATGTTTTTTACATTTATCCAACGTTAAATACAGACAAGAAAGATATTCGTTGGAATGTTCCTATCAACGATAAAGAGCAACAAGAAAAGGTTTTAAATACAGCTGTAAAATACCAAGCTTCACCTTTTGCAACTTCAGGAAAAATATACGTTCCCTATTACAGACAAGCACATGTTCGTTCTTATACGTTATTAAACGAAGGAGGAAAAGAAGCACTAGAAATTGCCTATTCAGATGTAAAAAATGCCTTTAAAACTTATTTAGAAAAATACAATAACGGAAGACCAATAATTATTGCAAGTCACAGTCAAGGTACAACACATTCTCGCAGATTATTAAAAGATTTTTTTGATGAAAAACCATTGCAAAAACAATTAATTGCTGCATATTTAGTTGGAATGGGCGTAAAATCAAACGAATTCAAGTCAATAAAACCAATGTATAATCCGGCTGAAACTGGTGGTTTTGTATCTTGGAATACCTACAAAAAAGGTAAATTTCCTAAAAACAAAGATTGGTACAAAGGCAGCGTAACCACAAATCCTATTACTTGGAATAACGCAAAAACCACCACTTTAGAACAACACAAAGGATTTTTATATACAAATGATAAATTATATGAAAACGCCCTTACAATTGAAATAACTGACGGCTTAGTTTGGAGTTCAAACCCAAAGTTTCCGATGCGTTTTTTTATGTCTTTTATGAAAAATTATCACGCAGGCGATATCAATTTATTTTGGGAAGATATTAAGCAAAATATAGAATTAAGAACAAGCCTTTGGCTTTCAAATAAAAAATAAAAAGATGTCTGGAGAAACAAATTTAACCAAGTTAATACAAGAAATGACACCAATACTACAAAGCGGAGAATATGTTTTTGTTACTTTAAAAGATGTCAGCTGTATTAAACGAGAGGATACAATTTGTGAATTTAAAGAAAGTGAAGGAACAACCGTAATAATTAATCGTGTAAAGGCAGATGCATTAAAACTTAGTTATCAATTTGTATCATCTTGGATTACCTTAGAAATTCACTCATCATTAGATGCTGTTGGTTTAACTGGTGTTTTTTCTACCGAACTAGCTAAGCATAATATTAGTTGTAATGTTGTAGCAGGTTATTATCACGATCATATATTTGTAGCAAAAAAAGATGCTGATAAAACTATTAATGTTTTAAAAAACCTATCGAAAAATTACAATTAAAACTTATCTCAGTAACAAAACTCTTGGTTTATCGTCTCTATATTAAAACCAAGTATTATGAAACAATTTTTAACTACCGTATTTTGCTTATTCATTTTAAGCATTTCAGCACAAGAAAAAAATTTTAAAGAATTTTATAAAGCACATAAAAAAGAAGCTAACCTTTCTTTAAATGTTCCTGGCTTTATTGCAAGTTTTTTTATTGACGACCAAGATGACAAAGCCTTAGATGATTTATTAGACAAAGCAAACAATTACAAAGTATTAGTTTTCGACAACAATTCTTCAAGTGTACAAAAGGATTTTAAAAAATTTGTAAAACGTAACAAATTAAAAACCATTGTACGCATAAAAGATAAAGGAGATAGAATTAGCATTCACTTTAGAGAAGAAAAAAACCGAATTAAAGAAATTATAGTAAATGTCTTTAGTAAAAATAAAGACGCAGTTATGGTTGGTTTAAAAACAAACCTAACAAAAGAAGAATTAAATACAATTATTAGTAAAACCGATATTAAATTAGCTTCAAAATAAAACTAAAAAGCCTCACAATTTGTGAGGCTTTTTTTATCCGATTCTTTCTTTCAATGCTTCAACAACCTTTTTACTATTTCCAATAAAAATTTCATTTTCAACAATAAAAACAGGGCGTTTTAAAAAAGTATACTCATCTAAAATAAACTGACGATAATCTTTTTCTAGCAAGGTTTGGCTCTTCAAATCCATAGCTTTATACATTTTTGCACGCTTGTTAAACAAACTTTCATAACTATCCGTAAGTTTTCGCATTTCTTCTAATTGCGCAACATTTACAGGATTTGCTTTAATTTCTTGCTTCTCAAAACCTTCAATATTTACTTCTTTTAAAATACGTCTGCACGTATCGCAAGTTTGTAAAAAATAGACTTTCTTCATTTTTTAAGATTATATTTACATTTCAAAATTACAATAAAAATGACAACTCAATTTAATATTCTTAAAAAATCAAGAGAACTAATCTTAAAAGCAATAGACGGTTTAACGTTAGAACAATTGCATAAAATTCCAGACGGATTTAAAAATAACATTGCCTGGAACGTTGCCCATTTAGTGGTTACACAGCAATTATTGCATTACAAATTGTCTGGTTTAAATTGTTTGTGTCCAGAAGAATTAATAGAAACTCATAGAAAAGGAACAACACCTACAACAACTTTTACACAAGAAGAATTTGATGAAGTTTTAGAACTTTTTTCGGGTTTACCAGAAACTTTACAAGAAGATTACGAGGCTGGTATTTTCGAAAATTATAATGAATACCCAACAAGCACAGGTTTTGTTATAGATTCAATAGAAAACGCAATTCCTTTTAACAATTACCACGAAGGTATACACTACGGAACAATTTTGGGTTTAAAAAAGTTGGTGTAATTTAAGAAGCTATTTCCCGCTTTCCGCACTCGCTTTTATTGGTTTATCAACCAAAAAAGAGCTCAAACAAATGCTACAATCGGGGCTAAGCATATTTAGAAAGTAAGTGCAAATTTTGTGTTTTATTCAATTTAAAACAACCTATTCAGTATGAAATTCAATACAAAAACAATTCATGGAGGTCAAAGACCAGAAAAGTTAACAGGCGCAATTGTACCGCCAATATTTCAAACGTCAACCTTTGCACAAACAAGCCTTGAGGAAAATCAAGAATATAATTACTCAAGAGGTTCTAATCCAACAAGAACTGCCTTAGAAGACAGTTTGGCTTCACTTGAAAACGGAACGCATGGTTTTGCTTTTTCATCAGGTTTAGCAGCAATAGACTGTGTTTTAAGAATATTAAAACCAGGTGATGAAGTTATTGCAGGAAACGATTTGTATGGAGGAACTTACAGAATGTTTACCAAGTTATTCGAAAAATACGGATTAGAATTTTCTTATGTTAACATGAATTCTGCAAAAAACGTATCAGAAGCAATAACAGAAAAAACCAAGTTAATTTGGTTAGAAACACCAACAAATCCATTAATGAAAATTGCCGATATTAAAGCAATTTCATCTGCTGTAAAAAAAGTTAATCCATCTATTTTAATTGGAGTAGATAACACTTTTGCAACACCTTATTTACAACAACCTTTAAATTTAGGAGCAGATATTGTTATGCATTCAGTAACAAAATATTTAGGCGGACACTCCGATGTTTTAATGGGCGCTTTAATTGTAAAGGAAGCAAAACTTGCCGAAGAATTACACTTTATTCAATTTGCAGCAGGTGCAATTGCTGGTCCAATGGATTCTTTTTTAGCACTTCGTGGAATAAAAACATTACATCTTAGAATGCAGCGTCATTGCGAAAACGCCAAAAGTGTGGCTACTTTATTAAAAAATCATCCAAAAGCTGGAGTAGTTTATTATCCGGGTCTAGAAGATCATCCAAATTACGAAGTAGCAAAAAAACAAATGAAAGATTTTGGTGGCGTGGTTTCCTTCAGCTTAAAAGATGAAAGTAAAGAGGCTACATTTAAATTTCTGAAAAATCTAAAGTATTTTACATTAGCAGAATCTTTAGGTGGTGTAGAAAGTATGGTTAATCATTCTGCAACCATGTCTCATGCATCTATGTCAAAAGCAGCACGTTTAAAAACAGGAATAACTGACTCATTAATTCGATTAAGTGTAGGTATAGAAGATGTAGATGATTTATTGGCTGATTTAGAAAACGCATTATCTAAATAACTGAATTTCAGGTAATAATTATTAGAATACGGCAAATGCCGTATTTTTTTTGCGCTCATTTCAAACTAATTTTGGAGTATTAATTCTAAACTAATTTTATTATGAAAACAAAAATTCTACTTACCTTATTATTAGTACCTTTTATTGCTTTTGCACAAATTAAAGGTAAAAAATCGAAAAGTCCTTACAAAACATCTAAAGGAACTGAGTTTAAAGTTGGCGATATTATTCAACTTAAAAAAGCAAGTAATAACAATAAGTTTGCCTACGTTTATGTAAAAAAATCTGGGTTGTCTTTAGGTAATATTACAAAAGCGGTAAAATCTGTAAGAGATGTAAAAAACATGAATGTTAATAGTGTTCAGAATATTTCTAATACTTTAGACAACGTAAATAATTTAGCAAATAGCGAATTGGTAAATTCTGCAATGAACCAATTAATGGGACAAGCTGTTAGCGCTAGTTATGTAGAAGAAAATGCATTACCAGCAGCTATGGAAGGCTCTAAATTTAAAATAAAGCAGTTTAAAGTGTATACAGATAAAGATACTGGAGATCAAATTGTACACGCAATAGCAAAAGGAGGTGGTAAAAATGTGGCTATTCTTTTAGATTTTGCAGAAAAAATGAATGAACTTTAAATAAATTCAACAAATAAAAAAACCCGCAAAATTGCGGGTTTTTTCTATATATAATTTTTTTGAAACTATTTAGCTTCTGCATATCTACGCTCAACTTCGTTCCAGTTAATAACGTTAAAAAACGCGTTAATATAATCTGGTCTTCTGTTTTGGTAGTTTAAATAATAAGCATGTTCCCAAACGTCTAATCCTAAAATTGGAGTTCCTTCACAAGTTACTCCAGGCATTAATGGATTATCTTGATTTGGAGTAGAACAAACTTCTACTTTTCCTCCAGGAAGTACACATAACCAAGCCCAACCTGAACCAAATTGAGTTGCTGCAGCTTTAGAAAAAGCATCTTTAAAAGCATCTACATCACCAAAAGCTGATTCAATAGCATCTTTTAATTCTCCAGATAAACGCCCTTTTCCTTCTGGATTCATTACTGACCAAAATAAAGAGTGATTGTAAAAACCACCTCCGTTATTTCTTACTCCACCATTACTCATGTCTAAATTAGCAAGAATATCTTCAATAGATTTTCCTTCTAAATCTGTACCGGCAATAGCAGCATTTAATTTTGTTGTGTATCCGTTGTGATGTTTTGTATGGTGAATTTCCATAGTTCTTGCATCTATATTTGGTTCTAACGCATCATAAGCGTAACCCAATTCTGGTAATTTAAAAGCCATAATTTTATATTTTAATGTGTAATATTAATAATTGTTCTACAAATTTAACCATAAAAAAATGGTTTTACAAGTAGTTAATGTTTTGATAATCTATAATATAATAGAGAGGATTTATTCTCCAAACTCTCTCATAAATTCCTCAGCTTTCTCAACCATATTTTTGCTTCCGCATATAAAAGGAACTCTTTGGTGCAATTCAGTTGGTTCTACATCCATTGTTCTTGTGTAACCATCAGATGATTTTCCATTGGCTTGTTCAGCAATAAATGCAATTGGATTACATTCATATAACAAACGTAATTTACCATTTGGATTTCTTGATCCTTTTGGATATAAATAGATACCACCTTTAATCATATTTCTATGAAAATCAGAAACTAAAGAACCAATATATCTACTTGTATAAGGTCTTTCGCCTTCTTCTTCTTGGCAATATTTTATGTATTTTTTCATCCCTAAAGGAAAGTCTAAATAATTTCCTTCGTTTACAGAATAAATATTTCCATCTTCTGGAAACTCCATTTTTGGATGCGATAAGTAAAAAGAACCAATTGCTGGATTTAGAGTGAAGCCATTTACACCATCTCCAGTTGTATATACAAGCATTGTTGAGGTTCCATAAACCACATAACCAGCAGCAATTTGCTCACTTCCTTTTTGTAAAAAATCTTCTAATTGAACAGGTGTTCCTGTTGGCGTAACACGTCTATATATTGAGAAAATGGTTCCTACTGAAACGTTAACATCTATATTTGAAGAACCATCTAATGGATCTATTAAAACAACATATTTGTTTTGATGGTTTTCATCAATACTATTAATACTTATAAAACTATCTTCTTCTTCACTAGCAATACCACAAACAATATTTCTTCTTGTTAAAGTTTGAATGAATTTATCGTTTGCGTAAACATCAAGTTTTTGCTGATCTTCTCCTTGTATATTTGTATCTCCAGCAGCGCCAATAATATCAACTAAACCGGCTTTATTAACTTCATAATTTACCACTTTAGCAGCCAATCTAATAGAGTTTAATAAGCTAGAAAGCTCACCAGAACTGTATTTAAAAGAGTGCTGATTTTCAATAATAAATTCACCTAAAGTCTGTTTTTTTACTGCCATTTTAAGATATATTTTTACGCATGCTTACAAAGATGCTACTTTTTTTAACAATTACAATGTTTTCAGAATAAAAATGAAGCTATAAATTCTAAACAATTTTATTAAAATCGTTATAATTTAACATCTATTTTAAGATGAAATCAAATCAACTATCTTTGAAAAAAAATAATGAAATGAGTTTTAAAATTAGAAGCGGACAACCTAAAGACATGCAATCTGTATTAGATTTAATAACAGAATTAGCTGTATTTGAAAAGGAGCCTAATGCGGTTGAAGTTACGGTTGATGATTTACTTCGTGATGGTTTTTCTGAAAACCCTAAATTTAAAACTTTTGTTGCAGAAGAAAATAATGTAATTATTGGAATGGCCCTTTTTTACGAACGTTATTCTACATGGAAAGGTGTTTCTATTCATTTAGAAGATCTTATGGTTACACAAAGTAAAAGAGGTATTGGAGCTGGTAAAGCTTTATACACCGCAGTTTTAAATTACGCACATAAAAACAATTGCAAAAGAGTTGCTTGGGAAGTTTTAGATTGGAATACAAATGCAATTAAATTTTACGAAAACTCAGGTGCAAAAATTTTAAAAGGTTGGTCTGTTGTTCATATGACAGAAGGAAATTTAGATACATATATAAATGAGAATATTTAAGTTTGGTGGTGCATCTGTAAAAGATGCCGATAGTGTAAAAAACGTAGCTCATGTTTTGCAACAAGAAGGCACAAAAAACACGTTAGTTGTTATTTCTGCTATGGGAAAAATGACAAATGCTTTTGAAAACATAGCGAATTCTTTTTACCACAAGGAAGTTGTTTTAAAAGAAAATCTTGATTTTGTAATCGAATTTCATAAAGCAATTATTAACGATTTATTTGAAGAAAAACATCAAATAAACAATGAAATAGCCCTGCTTTTTGTTGAATTAAGTGGTTTTATGGCTACAAACAAAAATTCTAATTATAATTTTGTTTACGATCAAATTGTAAGTTTTGGTGAGCTACTTTCAACTAAAATTGTTAGTGCTTATTTAACTGAAATCAATTTATTAAATAATTGGATTGATGTAAGAGATTTAATTAAAACTGACGCTACTTATAGAGATGCTAAAGTAAATTGGGAACTTACAGAAGAAAATATTCAACATAAAATAAAAGCAAACACCTTGTACATAACCCAAGGTTTTTTAGGAGGAAATAGCAATAACACAACTACACTTGGTAGAGAAGGTTCAGATTATACAGCAGGTATTTTTGCCTATTGTTTAAACGCAGAAAGTGTAACTATTTGGAAAGATGTTGATGGCGTTTTAAATGCAGATCCACGCGTTTTTAAAGAAACACAATTGTTAAACCAAATTTCTTATACAGAAGCTATTGAAATGGCATTTTATGGAGCTTCGGTAATTCATCCCAAAACTTTACAACCTCTAGAAAAAAAGGAAATTCCGCTATATGTTCGTTCATTTATCAATTTAAAAAATAAAGGAACAAAAGTTAGTAAAGGTGTAAATTTAATGCCGCTTACACCTTGTTTTGTAGTTAAAAATGATCAGATTTTAGTTTCAATATCTGCTAACGATTTCTCGTTTATGGTTGAAAATAATATTAGTTATATCTTTAAAAAACTACATGAACATAGATTAAAAGTTAACTTAATTCAAAACTCCGCTATAAGTTTTTCTGTTTGTATTGAAGACAAGTTTTCTAATTTCGATTCTTTCTATAATGAATTAAAAAACGCATTTAAAATTACATTTCATTCAGAAGTTACTTTATATACCATTCGCCATTTTAATGAAAAGTCAGTAAAGAACATTGAAAAAAATGGTAAAGTCCTTTTAAAACAGATAAATAAAGAAACCACTCAAGTAGTAATAAAATAAGTAGTGTAATCTAATTTTTCATATATTTGTGGTTGCGCCAAATTTAAATTAATGGGATTAGTTACATCAAAGGAAATTGCACAAGTAATAGGATTAGAAAAATGGGGGTTTCTAGGTACTTTTATTGGTTGGCTTTTAATGAAAGTTACTCGTATTTCTGCTGTTAACAGACTATATGACAATAACAAAGATAAATCTGACTTAGATTTTTTAAATGGTATTTTAAATGATGCTCAAATAGAATTTGAAATTCCAGAAGACGATTTAAAAAGAATACCTAAAGATGGTGCTTTTATTACAATATCTAACCATCCGTTAGGAGGAATTGATGGTGTTTTATTATTAAAACTATTGGTTGAAAAAAGAGCTGATTATAAAATAATTGCTAATTTTTTATTACACAGAGCTGAGCCTTTAAAGCCTTATATAATGCCTGTAAATCCTTTTGAAAACAGAAAGGATGCAAAATCTAGTATTGCCGGAATTAAAAATTCACTACTACATTTACGTGAAGGAAAACCTTTAGGTATTTTTCCAGCTGGTGAGGTTTCCACCTATAAAGATGGTGAATTAAAAGTTGATAAACCTTGGGAACAAGGTGCTGTACGTTTAATAAAAAAAGCGAAAGTTCCTGTAATTCCAATTTACTTTCATGCTAAAAACAGTAAGCTTTTTTATATACTTTCTAATATTAGTGATACGTTAAGATCTGCTAAATTACCTTCTGAAGTAATGACACAAAAAAGACGTGTTGTTAAGGTTAGAATAGGGAAACCTATTTCTGTGAAAGATCAAGATACGTATCCAGATATTCCTTCTTTTTATGAATTTATCAGGAAGAAAACCTACATGTTGGCAAATCCTTTTCAGAAAACGCCAGTTAAAATTTTATCTTCTCAGAACTTGAAAATTCCGAAGAAAGCTAAGAAAATTACAGCACAAAGAAGTCCAGAATTATTTCAAAAAGAAATTGACCAACTTAGAGATGATGGAAATCGTTTATTAGCCAGTAAAAACTACGAAGTGTTTTTTGCAAATGCTAAAGAAATTCCAAACTTATTGCATGAAATTGGTAGAACAAGAGAAATTACTTTTAGAGATGTTGGAGAAGGAACAAATAAGCCGTTAGATTTAGATAAATATGACAAGTATTATTATCACTTAATTTTATGGGATAGTAATAAAAATTCATTAGTTGGTGCTTATAGAATGGGTCTTGGTAAAGATATTTTTAAAAAGCATGGAATAAATGGTTTTTACGTGCATTCTTTATTTAGAATTGAGCCAGAATTATATTCTATGATGGAAAACACTATAGAATTAGGTAGAGCATATATAGTAAAGGAATACCAGCAAAAACCGATGCCACTGTTTTTATTATGGAAAGGAATTGTACATGTTACGCTTCGTTATCCTAAATATAAATATTTAATGGGTGGAGTTAGTATTAGTAATCAGTTTTCAGAATTTTCGAAATCTTTAATGATTGAATTTATGAAATCTCATTATTATGATCCGTATGTTGCACAATATATTCATCCAAAGAAAGAATTTAAAGTTCAATTAAAGGACGGTGATAAAGATTTTGTTTTTGATGCTACAAAAGCAGATATGCAAAAGTTTGATAAGATTATTGATGAGATTGAACCTGGAGCATTGCGTATACCTGTTTTAATAAAAAAGTACGTAAAACAGAACGCTCGTTTAGTAGCTTTTAACGTAGATCCAAAATTTAATAATGCAATTGATGGTTTAATGTATATTAAAGTTGCAGACATACCCGAAAGTACTGTTAAACCAGTTATGGAAGAGTTTCAAGCTGAATTAGAACGCAAAGCACAAGAAGAACTAAATAAATAAATATTTTTTATTTAAAAACAAAAAAGCCAAACTTTAAAAGTTTGGCTTTTTTTATGGGTTTTAACGAACTTAATCCGCTAATACAATTACTTTATTATCTTTCAATTCTAAAGTTCCAGATTTAATGCTTAAAGTTAATACTTTATCATCGTCTATATGTGGAACAAATTGACCACTTAAGTCATTTAGGACTAAATGCTCTTGTGTATGAACATGAATCTTAACCATTCCTTCCTTTAAAATAGAAACAACTGGTGCGTGATTATTCATCATTTGAAAATCACCATTAATTCCAGGTACTGTTACAGAATCAATCTCTGATGAAAATAAAATAGCCTCTGGCGTTACAATTTCTAAAAACATATCTCTTTTAGTTTTCAGTTCGCAGTTTACAGTTTACAGTCTCACTGAGAACTGAATACTGAATACTGCTTACTAGTTTTTAAGCTTCTGCCAACATTTTTTCTCCTGCGTCAATTGCATCTTGAATTGAACCACGTAAGTTAAATGCTGCTTCAGGGTATTTATCTAATTCACCGTCCATTATCATGTTGAATCCTTTTATAGTGTCTTTAATATCTACTAAAACACCAGGAATTCCTGTAAATTGTTCAGCTACGTGAAATGGTTGAGATAAGAAACGTTGTACACGTCTTGCTCTGTGAACTACTAATTTATCTTCTTCAGATAATTCTTCCATACCTAAAATGGCAATAATATCTTGTAATTCTTTATAACGTTGTAATAATTCTTTTACAGCTGTTGCTGTATTATAGTGCTCATCACCTAAAATTTCTGCAGATAAAATTCTTGAAGTAGAATCTAATGGATCTACCGCAGGATAAATACCTAACTCTGCAATTTTACGAGATAATACTGTTGTTGCATCTAAGTGAGCAAACGTTGTTGCTGGTGCTGGATCTGTTAAATCATCTGCAGGTACATAAACCGCTTGTACAGATGTAATAGAACCTTTTTTAGTTGAAGTAATACGCTCTTGCATTGCTCCCATTTCTGTTGCTAATGTTGGTTGGTAACCTACCGCAGAAGGCATACGACCTAATAATGCAGAAACTTCTGAACCTGCTTGTGTAAAACGGAAAATGTTATCTACGAAGAAAAGTACATCTTTTCCTTGTGCTTCTCCAGCTCCATCACGGAAATACTCTGCTATAGTTAAACCAGATAATGCAACACGTGCACGTGCTCCAGGTGGCTCATTCATTTGTCCAAAAACGAAAGTAGCTTTTGAATCTCTCATTCCAGGTTTATCAACTTTAGATAAATCCCATCCGCCTTCTTCCATAGAATGCATAAAGTCATCACCATATTTAATAATTCCTGATTCTAACATTTCTCTAAGTAAATCATTTCCTTCACGAGTTCTTTCTCCAACTCCTGCAAATACAGATAAACCTCCGTGTCCTTTTGCAATATTGTTAATTAACTCTTGAATTAATACTGTTTTACCAACTCCTGCTCCACCAAATAAACCAATTTTACCTCCTTTTGCATAAGGCTCAATTAAATCGATTACTTTAATTCCAGTAAATAAAACTTCTGTAGAAACAGATAAATCTTCAAATTTAGGTGCTAAACGGTGAATTGGTAAACCTGCTTCACCTTTTTTAGGTAAATCTCCTAAACCATCAATAGCCTCTCCAGTTACATTAAATAAACGACCGTATATATCATTTCCTATTGGCATTTGAATTGGGCTACCTGTAGCCAAAACTTCTTGACCTCTTTGTAAACCATCTGTAGCATCCATAGATATAGTTCTTACTGTATCTTCACCTACGTGTTGTTGTACTTCAAGAACTAATATAGATCCGTCTGTTTTTTTAATTTCCAATGAATCATAAATCTTTGGTAACTCAGCGTTTTGAGTGTTGAATTCAACATCGATAACTGGGCCAATAATTTGAGAAACTTTACCTGTTATTGTAGACATTACTTTATGTAATTAAGTTATTTAATTTATTTTGTGAAGTTTACCTTCACTTTTTGCGGTGCAAAGGTAGATTTTTTATGACAATATAAAAAGTGTTTTCAATAGTTTTTATATATGAAAAAAGCCTCGCAAATGCGAGGCTTTTAAAATATTATAATCTAATTAAAATTACTTGTTAGTAACTCTAACTTCAACTCTACGGTTATTAGCTCTACCAGCTCTTGTTGCATTAGTATCGATTGGAGAATCTTCTCCGTAACCTACTGCAGACATTCTTGAAGAAGAAACACCATTACTAGATAAGTAATTCATAACAGCATTAGCTCTTCTGCTTGATAAACTCATGTTAGTAGAATTTCTACCTTGACTATCAGTGTGCCCTTCAATTACGAAAGTTGCATTTGGATAATCTCCCATGATTTTTGCAATTCCATTTAATGTTTCAACAACTCCTGGTTTGAAAGTAGTTTTACCTGTATTAAATAAAATAGTTCTTGCAAAAGTTTTTAATTCTGCTACAGCTGCGTCAGTAATTACTGGCTTAGCTTCAGGACATCCGTTATTAGAAGCAGGACCTGCTACTTTAGGACATTTATCATCTTTATCAAAAACTCCATCTTTATCAGTATCTGCCCAAGGACAACCACCGTTTGAAGCTGGACCAGCTACTTTTGGACATTTATCTGAAGCATCAGCTACACCGTCTCCATCAGCATCTGGACAACCTTTCATTGCTCTTGTTCCTGCTACTGTAGGACAAGCATCAGCTGAATCTTTAATTCCATCACCGTCAGTATCAGGACAACCATTCATAGAAGCTAAACCAGCTACATTAGGACAAGCATCTTCAGAATCTTTGATTCCGTCTCCATCAGTGTCAGGACAACCATTAAACTCAGCTAAACCAGGTGTTTCTGGACAAGCATCGTCTTTGTCATAAATTTTATCTCCATCGGTATCTTTACCACCAAATTTAAATACTACACCTACAGAATGTTGAAAAACATCACGCCCAGTATTTTCAAAACCGTGCTTATATACTGATTGGAAGTTTAAACCTAAGTTATCATTAAACCAAGTGTTAAACCCTAAACCTCCTACTAATACACCGTCTCCGTTACCATCTAATTCTTGGTAAGCTCCACCAACACCTACATAAGGATCAAACCATGCAGTCTCTCCAAAAAGGTTGTTTAAGTCATATTTTACAAAAGCATCAAAAGACCAATATAATGCATCTGCATCATCTGTAGTAACAATTGTACTTAACTTGTTTAAAGATCCAGATACTTGTAAAGTAAATCCATCATTTAAATACTTTTCTGCTGAAATTCTTGAAATTGATGGCAATGTGTTACCTGCCCATTCAGTTGTTCCAATGTAATCTTCTAAGATAGTACCAATGTTATCAGTGTAAGCTCTTACGTCTACAGTATTAACACCAAAACCTACTACCCAAGGGTTGTTTTCATCTTGTGCGTTTACATTACCAACAGTTAGCATTGCAAACATAGCTATCACAGCCAATTTTAATCGTTTCATTATCAAATTTTTAAATTAAAAGTTCGTTTTTATAATACGCAAAAGTAAGTTGTTAAAACTTATCTACAAAGACAAATATAAAAAAACTTACAATAAAATTACTTTTTTATACAATATTCAGTTCTTTCCCCACCTTTACAAAAGCTTTAATTGCCTTGTCTAAATGGCCTTTTGTATGCGATGCAGATAATTGAACACGTATTCTAGCTTTCTCTTTAGGCACAACTGGAAAGAAAAAACCAATTACATAAATTCCTTCTTCCAATAATTTATTTGCCATTTCTTGAGAAAGTTTTGCATCATATAACATTACAGGTACTATTGCTGCATCTGCTCCAACTAAATCGAAACCTGCTTTTTCCATTTCTGTACGGAAATAATTAGTATTCCACTCTAATTTATCACGTAACGAAGTGTCATTAGAAATTAAATCGAATACCTTTAACGCTCCTCCTACCAAAGATGGTGCTAATGAATTTGAAAATAAATACGGACGAGAACGCTGACGTAAAATTTCTATAATTTCTTTTTTCCCTGTTGTATAACCACCCATTGCACCTCCTAATGCTTTACCTAAAGTTCCTGTAACTATATCAACACGATCCATTACGTTCTTTAACTCTACAGTTCCACGACCTGTTTTACCTATAAAACCTGTTGCATGGCATTCATCAACCATTACCATTGCATCGTATTTGTCTGCTAAATCGCAAATTTCATCTAATTTGGCAACAATTCCATCCATAGAAAAAACACCATCAGTAACAATAATTTTAAAGCGGTGATTTTGTTTATTCGCTTCAATTAGTTGTTCTTCTAATGAAACCATGTCATTATTATCATAACGATAACGAGCCGCTTTACACAAACGAACTCCATCTATAATAGAAGCATGATTTAAACTATCTGAAATAATTGCGTCTTCTTTTGTTAATAACGGCTCAAAAACACCTCCATTAGCATCAAAAGCTGCTGCATACAATATAGTGTCTTCTGTTGTGTAAAAATCTGCAATTGTTTTTTCTAATTTCTTATGTATATCTTGTGTTCCACAAATAAAACGTACAGAAGACATTCCAAAACCATGAGAATCCATTGTATCTTTTGCTGCCTGAATTACTTCCGGATTATTAGATAACCCAAGATAGTTGTTTGCACAAAAGTTAATTACCTCTTCTCCAGTTGAAATTTTAATTACTGCATCTTGAGAAGATGTTATAATTCTTTCCGACTTATATAACCCAGCATCTTTAATTTCCTGGATTTCATTTTTTAAAGTATCTTTAATTTTACCGTACATTTTTTATCAATTTTAAAAAAACAAAGTTACAAAGTTTCCTTAATTTGACTATACTTCAACAACATCAATTTCTTCATTAATATATATGAGTAGTTTTTTATCAACTTTAAAATTCATCGATTTTAAAACTTGCTCGTATTTTAATAACTGTTGATGATAGCTTTTTGATGGTTTACCTGTTTTATAATCGATGATAATGGCTTCATTTTCTTTATTGAAAACCAATCTGTCTGGAATAATAAGCTGCCCATCAATTGTAACAATTTCTCTTTCATTAAAAACACTAACTTCTTCTGAAAAATATTCTTTTAATTGATTATGGTTTACAATCTGCTTAATACTTTTTTCAATTTCTGATGCATTTTCTTGTTGAAGTTCTCCTTGGTTTATATATTGATTTACTACTTTTTCAACATCATCTTTTGTGATAATTTTTGACATCATTTCGTGAATTAAATTCCCAAAATCTATTGCCTTTCCTTGTTCAGTATTCCATAGTTTAGAAGCACTTGCCAGCATAACAATATTATGATCTTGCCAAGGCGAAGAAATAAAGGTTTCTTGCACTTCAGTAATTGAATCTTCCTTTTTAAACTTACTTATTCTTTTAAAATCGCCAAAAGAATATTCTAATTCATCATCATTCCAAAGTTGATTTTTCTTTAAAAAATTGATAAAAATACCCGAATAAAAATTATGGTTTTCTTCTTTAGTTTTACCTTGAAGTTTCTTCTCCGTAATAATATGTAATTGCTCCACAGAACGTGTTAAAGCAACATATAATAAATTAAAATTATCTAACTCCAACTCTTCTCTTTGTTGTTGAAAAATCTCAGCACCACGATCATTTACATATTGTAAATCCTTAGTATAAGGCACCAATAATTCTTTGAATCCATCAAAAGTTGGTGGCAATTCATTTAACCAAACCTTTGGATCTACTTGTCTATAAATATCTAAATCGTACGGAAAAATAACTACTGGAAATTCCAAACCTTTCGATTTATGAATGGTCATTACCTGAACAGCATTGGAATTTTCTGAAGCAACAATACTTAAACTCTTCTTTTTAACTTCCCAAAAATCTAAAAACTCCTGAATATTTGTTCCTTTTCTTTGTTGATCTAAAACAACATCTAAAAAAAACTGCACATACGCATCAGAAGAATTTACCAAATTAAAACTTCTAATTATGGTTTCTACTTTTTCGTAAAACGGAATTTGCTGAAAAGCATTTAAATCAAAAGAAACACCATAGCTTTTTAATTCATCAAAAATTACAGCAATCTCTTTCTTAGCAAATTGATGCAAAAATTCATCTTTACTAACCGAAACCAATAAATGTTCCTGCAAAAAATGTAACATTTCGAAACGCGCTTCCTCATCTTTTGGATGCTGAATTACCTGTAAAACATTTATTAAAAAACTAACTTTCTCACTGTTTTCTAGCAACAAACTATCTGGAGAAATTACAGCAATTCCGTTTTCAGATAAAAAACTTGCAACTGCAATTCCGTCTTTCTTTTTACGTGTTAAAACACAAATTTCATTCAATTGAAAATCGCCTTTTAGAGTATTAATTCGCTCTAAAACTTTTCTTTGGTATTTTAATTTTTCATCTTCTTTTTCA
Organism: Tenacibaculum aquimarinum; assembly: GCF_022478115.1. Classification (GTDB taxonomy): domain Bacteria; phylum Bacteroidota; class Bacteroidia; order Flavobacteriales; family Flavobacteriaceae; genus Polaribacter; species Polaribacter aquimarinum_A. The sequence continues at coordinate 527,075 of NZ_JAKGSC010000001.1, forward strand.
TCTTCTTTCTCTAAAAATGAAAGTGAAACAAATCCGCCTTTTTTTGAATTTTCTAACTGTTTATTTCCATCTAAAAACAACCTATTATAACTTTCGTTTTGTAAAAATGCTGCTGTATGTTGAAAGAATTTATTGTTAAAATCAATCACTTCAGAATAACTACGGTAATTGGTTTCTAACGTTTTTGTATCCTTCGGAAGTAAAAAAGGGTTTACTGAATTTTCTTCCTCAGAACCTAAGTCTATAAATTGCTCTGCTTTACCGCCACGCCAACGATAAATGGCTTGTTTTCCATCGCCAACCAACAATAAATTACTGTTTTCTTGCGCGAGTGCATTGTCAATCAGCGGAATTAAATTTTGCCATTGCAACACAGAAGTATCTTGCATTTCATCAATAAAATAATGCATAAAACGTTGCCCAATTCGCTCATAAATAAAAGGCGCTGGTTGGTCTTTTATATTATCTGAAATAAGCTGATTAAACTCTGCATTTAAACGAAGATTATTATCTTCTTTTATAGTTGTTAATTCGCTATTAATATTATTTAAAACAGCTAACGGAATTATACTTTTTAAGGCCAACTTATTCAGAAGAAATTGCTGATGTAATTCTTTTAACTGATTGAAAAAAGCAACAATTTGTGGAACAATACCTTCTATCGACGCTACAACATCTTCACTTGCTGTTTTATTATAATAATGATTATTATCTATGGCTTTTTGAATAGTTTCACTTCGTTTTATAAAATCGAACGTGAAATTTTTTATTGCCACATCATTAAAGAATTTTGGAACTGTACCTCTTGTAAAATCTTTAGCTTCTAGGTTTGCATTTTCAATTAGTTGTAAACAATCTTCACCTATTTTTTCAAAAGAAGTTTTTAATTCTTGTTGATGTTTAGACAACCGTTTTTTTAAATTTGTAAAGTCTTCTAAACTTTTATCAGCTAATTCTCTAAAATGCTGATTATCATCTTCATTTAATAAAATTCGAGCAAATTCATATAATTCTTTAGAAACATCCCAAGATTTATCATCGTCTGCTTTATCTAGCGAAAAATCGATTAATGTTTCTGTTAATTTTTTATCGGTTCCTATTTTAGAAATAAGCACATCAACAGCTTCATTCAACAAAGAAACTGCATCCATTTCAACTTCAAAATTGAGCGATAAACCCAAGTCAAAGGCAAAACTTTTGATTATTTTATGCGTAAAACTATCAATTGTAGTAATTGAAAAAGCGGAGTAATTCTGTAAAATTGCATCTAAAACTTTCTTGCTTCTTTCTGTAATTGTAGCAGCATCTAACGAAGTTTCTTCGAGAATTTTTGGATATAAATCGGTTTCATTTCCTTCGGAAAACGCTTGTAAATTTTCCATTACACGCTCTTTCATTTCACCTGCAGCTTTGTTGGTAAAGGTTATTGCCAACACTTTTTGAAATCGGAAAATATCTTCAGATTGTAGTAAAATCTTTAAATATTCTTTAACTAGTGTAAAGGTTTTTCCACTTCCTGCGGATGCGTTATATACTTGAAAAGTTGAAGGTTGTTGCACAGCGCTATTTTTATTGCAAAATAATCTTTTTGGAAGCATGAGCCAAAAATCAAGACAAAAAGAAAAGCAGAATTTCAATTAAGAAATTCTGCTTTAAATATTTAATAACAAATGAATTTTAACCTAATCCAACATCTAAAGACATCATTACTATAAATCCGCCAATAAAACCAAGTGTGGCAATATCTGTATATTTATCTCTTTGCGTTTCTGGTATAACCTCTTCAACAACTACAAAAATCATTGCTCCTGCTGCAAATGCTAAAGCATATGGTAAAATTGGTGTAAAAAATGAAACTGCTAATGCTCCTAAAACTGCTGCAACAGGCTCTACAATTGCAGATAGTTGTCCGTACCAAAAACTTTTAAACCTACTTACACCTTGTCTTCTTAATGGCATTGCAACAGCAAATCCTTCTGGAAAATTCTGAATTCCAATACCAATTGCTAACGAAATTGCAGCGATTATCATTTCAGTTTGCTCTACACCAACTAAAGTTGATGCTGCTCCAAATAAAACTCCAACAGCTAAACCTTCCGGAATATTATGCAAGGTAATTGCTAATACTAATAAAGTTGTTTTGTGCCATTCTGTTTTTACACCTTCTGCCTCTTCTTCCTTAAAATTAATGTGTAAATGCGGTAGAATTTTATCCATTCCAAAAAGCGCTAAAGCTCCTAAACCAAAACCAATTGCCGAAGGAATAACCTTCATAAAACCTTCTCCTGGACTATTTTCAATTGCAGGTGCCAATAAGCTCCAAAAACTTGCCGCAACCATAACTCCACCAGTAAAACCAAGCATTCCATCTAAAACTGCGCGATTCATTTTCTTAAAAAAGAACACTAAACTTGCTCCTAAAGCTGTTAATCCCCAAGTGAAAAGCGAAGCATATAATGCTGCCCAAATGGGATTTTCTTTGGCAAAATCGACTAATTGATCAAATGTACTCATTGTTTTTTAATATATAAATTGTTTGCTATTTTGTTTGAAATAGATAATTTCTTATCATTTATTTTTATTGATAAAGAGTCATCAAAAGGCTCTTTTTCTATAATTGTTATTTGTTGCCCTAAAGCAATACCTTGTTTGTCTAAAAAACGTAAAAATTCAGAAGAAGAATCGTTTACACCAACTAAAATTCCGATTTCACCTTTAGTTAAAACTGACAATAAACTTTTTTCAATAGTTTGTAAATTCCCATCTTTATCTGGAATTGGATCTCCATGTGGATCATGCGTTGGAAAATCTAACAAAGCATCTAACTCATCAATTAATTTTTGTGATTTAATATGCTCTAATTGCTCTGCAACATCATGTACTTCATCCCAAGAAAAATTTAGTTTCTCAACTAAAAAAACTTCCCACAAACGGTGTTTTCTAACAATATATGCAGCCGTTTTCTTTCCAAAATCCGTTAATGTTACACCTTGGTATTTCTTATAAATAACCACTTCTTTATCAGATAATTTTTTAATCATATCTGTTACTGAAGACGCTTTAGTATCCAATTTCTTTGCAATAGCATTGGTGCTAATTCCTTTTTCTGAAATTGCAGCTAAATGATAAATTGCCTTTATATAATTTTCTTCCGATTGTGTAAACATTACTGCAAATATATAACTTTTTGATTTATAAAAACATATTTTTAGATAAGTCTAAAAATTATTTTACATTTGTAAAAATTAAATTTAAATGAATAAGTTTTTTACAGCATTCTTACTATTATCTGCTTTTGTAAACGCACAAACAATAAAAGGAAAAATAACAACTGCAAATAGTGGTGATTTACCTTTTGCAAACATTGTTGTTAAAGGTTCAATAAACGGAACTACAGCTGACGAAAACGGATTGTACGAACTAAAAACCAAAAAAAATAAAGTTGTTTTAATAGTTTCTTCTGTTGGGTTTTTATCTCAAAGGAAGACAATAACTTTAAACACTAACGAAGTTAAAACAGTAAACTTTTCACTAAAAGAAACTGCTGAAATATTAGATCAAATAACGGTAACCGGAACAAGAACTGATAAAAGAAGAACAAAATCTCCCGTAATTGTAAACATTATAAACTCACAAACATTAGCTGATGTGCAGGCTTGTAATTTATCTGAAGGTTTAAAATTTCAAACGGGTTTACGTGTAGAAACAGATTGCCAAACGTGTAATTATAAGCAGTTAAGAATGAATGGTTTAGCTGGAGGATATTCGCAAATTCTAATAAACGGAAGGCCTATTTTTAGTCCGTTAACTGGTTTGTATGGTTTAGAGCAAATTCCCGCAAATATGATTGATAGAATTGAAGTTGTTCGTGGTGGCGGTTCTGCTTTATACGGCTCAAGTGCTATTGGCGGAACTGTAAATGTGATTACTAAAATTCCGAAGCGAAACGATTTTAGCGTTGGTTATACATATCAAAATATTAAAGGAACTTCGGATCATATTTTTGCAGGAAACGCAACTGTTGTTAATGATGATAGAAATGCTGGAATCTCCTTTTTTGTAAACAATAGACATCGAAATTTATATGACGCAAACGGCGATAATTTTTCGGAATTACCTGAATTAAAGAATACTTCTTTTGGTACAAACTTGTTTTTCCTTCCAACGGAAAATCAAAAAATAGAAGTTAATTTTAGTAAAATGAATGAATACCGTTATGGTGGCGAAATGGTTGAAGGTGCTCCGCATTTTGCTTTTCAATCTGAAGAAAGAACACACGATGTGTATGTTGGTAATATTGATTATCAAATTAATTTTAATGACGAAAAAAGCTCATTAATCACATATTTAGCAACACAATATACAGGAAGAGAACATTATACCGGTATTCGTCCAGAGGAAGAAACTGCTGAAGATTTAGACCATTTAGCTAATCCGCCATATGGAACTTCAGAAACTACAACATTTCAAGGTGGCCTTCAACTAAATCATAAATTAGATCAATTTTTGGGTGGAAATAATGTGCTAACTTTTGGTGGAGAATTTGTACAAGATGATGTTTTTGATGTAATTGAAGCTTATCAATATAAAGTAGATCAATTAACTCAGAATATTGGAATTTTCTTCCAAAGTGATTGGGAAATTACCGAAAAATGGAATTTATTAGCTGGAGCACGTTTTGACAATCACACCTTAAACAATAGAGCAATTAACAAAGAAGTAGTTAATAATGTTATTAGTCCGCGAGTTTCTTTACTTTATAAACCGTTTGAAAAAACACAACTTAGAGCAACTTGGGGAACTGGTTTTAGAGCTCCACAGGCTTTTGATACCGATTTGCATATTGCATTTGCAGGTGGCGGAATATCAAGGGTTCAATTAGCGGAAGATTTAGAAAGAGAACGCTCTAATAGTTATAGTTTATCTTTTAATTATGACAAACCAACCGAACATTATATCTATGGTTTTACTATTGAAAGTTTTTACACCAAATTAGACGATTCTTTTATTTTAGAGAATATTGGAACAGATTCTTTTGGTGAATTATTCGAAAAAAGAAATGGAGACGGAGCAACCGTTAAAGGAATTGCTTTAGAAGCGCGTTTAAATTACGATGGAATTTTGCAATTAGAAAGTGGTTTTACATTTCAATCAAGTAAAAACGCTTCACCTGTTCAATATTCAGATGCTTTAAATCCGAAAAATGAATTTCTAAGAACACCTAACAATTATGGTTTTGCAACATTAACCTATTCGCCAAATCAAAAATTTAAAACCGCTTTAAACTTAGTTTATACAGGAAAAATGGAGGTTTTACACGTAGCTTCTCCACAAAATTTAATTGCTGATGCATATTTTACTTCTCCAATTTTTACGGAAGTCGGAATTAAATCGAGTTATAATTTTAATCTTCCGAAGTTACAAACCAATTTAGAATTGTCTGCGGGTGTAAAAAATCTGTTTGATAGCTACCAATCTAAATTTGATATTGGAAAAGAACGTGATAGTAATTTTATTTACGGACCTGCAACGCCAAGAACTATTTTCTTCGGAATAAAATTTGGGAGTTAATAAAGTATATTATTTTTTCATATTAAAGTAAGTAGAAAGTTCTTTTGGACCTTCAAGATTAGTTCTTTTAATATGCATTTTTCCATCATTATCGCTTTCTAAATGCCATTTTATTAACGTAATTTGATTGTTTTCAATCTCTAAACCAGTAATACATCGTGGATGCACACAACTACCGTCATTAAAATGAGGTAACTCGTCAAAATTTGGAAACCTTGGTCTGTGTGTATGACCTGTAATTACCATTTGATTATTGTTTCTTTGAATCCATTTTTCAATTTTACGCTCAACTTTAATTAGTTCTTTAAAGTTTTGAGCAGGACTTGTTGGGTCTTTTATTCCAATTAATTGTAAAGGTCTCCAAACAAATCGCACTAAAAATCTACTTAATTTCCAAAAAACGTAATTAAACCAATCTGCTTGATGGCCGTGCATTAAAAATATAGATTCTTCTTCTGTCTTTTTTAAAATAATTGCTTCAGAAAAAGAAACATTTACCATCAATTCTTTCTTTTTTTGTTCAGAAAAACTATAGTAAGAAGCAAGGTTTTTTTCTACATTTTTAGGATTTCTATAATCCATATCGTGGTTTCCCCAAATAAAATGAAGCTGATTTTTAGAGTGAAACTTCTTTAAAACACCAAAAACATCTTTATTAGCTTCAAAAATATCTGTAAACTTATTTTCCCAAAGTTCGTCTCCATCACCTAATTCTATATAAGTGAAATCCTTTTTTAAGTATTGCTCAAGAGCAAACACAAAAACTTCTCTATTATGCTTAAAATCGTCTGCAAAACCATTATTTCCTCTGTGGCAATCGCTAAACAACACATATTTAGAACCTTTATTTAAAGGAAGTGTTTTTGCTTTTTTAAACGCTCTATTTATTCTACTATTGGAAGACATAACCCAAAGATGCATAAAAAAAGCGAGGTTATAAAACCTCGCTTTTTAAAAATTTCTATAAAAGATTACAACGCATATTGTAAACCAACTGTTATCGTTTCTTTTTGTTCTAATTGAATTCCGTTAACATCTTGATATAATGGTGTTGCATATTCAAATCCAAGTCTAAAACCTTTTAAACTTCCTTTTGGTGCATATAAATTAAACCCTAAACCACCGTTTATAAAAGTTCCTCCAGAATTTGTAGTATCTGCTGTTGTTACCATCATCGGATTTAAATTAGGGTTTGCTCCATCAATTTCATCAACAATTAAACCCTGTAAACGTGCAGAAAAACTTAACCAATCGGCAGTTTTTACAGCAAACCAATTGTTTAATTCATACTTATTACCTAGAGAATAATCGTAAGAATTATCGCCAAAACGTACTGTAGCTTTTAATTGATTTCCCCAAGAAATAGTTTCTTTTTGCCCTAAATATGTTACACCAAATTCTGTATCAAAAGTTCCGCTTCCTAATTGCATAGGATATGGTAATTGAACTTCATTTGGAGAACTCATTGGTGTTACATCCATTTCTTCAATACTTCCTGTTGGTAAAGAAAAGTTTAAAGATCCATGTAAAGATTGTCTGTTTTTATTTAAGAACTTATAAATCATTCCTAATTTTAAATCTCCAAAACCAGAAGATGATGTTGAAAACGGAACAATATTACCCATCATTCTCATTTGCAAATCCATATCGTTCTCTGTATACATTGCCATTGCAACTAAAGTAATTCTATCGGTTGGCGCGTACATTGCTCCTAACATGTGCATTTTCATTGGCATCTCTAACGGTGTTACCATATATCCAGCATCATGAGCTTCAGTATTAGATATCGCATCAGAACCAGAAAGTAATCCCTTCATGTTCATACTCATATAACGATAAGAAAACATAATACCACCTTTACTGTGGTAATGATCTCCCATTACAGATACTGGTGCATGACCGTCTGGTCTATTACCTTTCCAATTAGTTAATTGTTTTTCTTCTTTTTCTTGTGCTATAATTAAGGTTGATAGGAATACAAATATCCCTAAAAAAATAAATTTTTCCATTTGTAAAATTTTAAGTTTTTTATGCGTGTTTCTAATCAACTTATAAAAGTTGATTGATTAAATACAGATATATAAACTTAAACTGTTGGTGGATGAAATACTGAAGATGTATATAAAAAAGAATAATTCTTAGGAGTAAGATGTTTTTCTTTAGTTTGAAAAAGAAATGATGAATGTTCTTTAATTTGAAGTAAAATAACAAAACCAACTGGATATTCTTCCATAGAAACCCTTAATGCTTTTCTATCTTCTTCTTGTTGATTTTCTAGCTTCTTCATTAAATAACACTTACCATTACATTCCATTTCTGGAACATCTTTATTAATACACAAAACTTTAGCAATATAACTATAGTTTAAAGCATATTCTACAAAAGGTGTTATTGGCTTTAACATTGCTATTAAATATAGCAAAACAAAAAAATATGTTGTAAGTTTTAGCTTCAAAAAGAAGTTTTAAAATTTAGTGCAAAAATACTTTACTTATAAAAAGCTTGCAAGATAAAAATTTAATTATTTATTTTTATTTATTCTAAATAAGTATTATTTTTGCAGAGAATTATGATTATCTTTTATAAAGAACATACTGCAGTTAAAAATATTCTTTCGCTTTCTTCTTGCGAAGCGTCTTGTGCTACCAATTGCATAAAACCAAAAGGTTCTTGTTGCAATAAGTACAAAAAAAAAGGCATCAACTGTAAGCGATGCCCTTTAACTTTTAATGTAAAAATTGCTTCTTAGCTATTTACTTTTAATAAGAAATAAGTCTTTTTTCCGCGTTGTAACAAAACATATTTATCTGCTATTAAATCTTTAGAAGTAATAACAAAATCTTCTTTTACTTTCTCTTTATTTACCGAAACAGCATTTTCTTTTAAGGCTCTACGAGCATCTCCGTTAGACTTTAAAAAGTTAGTTTTTGCTGCTAAAGCACCAATCATATCTAAACCTTCTGCAATATCCTCTTTAGAAACTTCCGCTTGCGGAACACCATCAAAAACATCTAAAAATGTTTGCTCGTCTAAAGATTTTAAATCTTCTGAAGTAGATTTTCCAAATAAAATATTAGACGCTGCAATAGCTTTATCTAGTTCTTCTTTAGAGTGTACAAATGTTGTAACCTGTTCTGCTAATCGTTTTTGTAAAACTCTAACATGTGGTGCTTCTTTGTGCTCTTCAATTAAAGCTGCGACAGTCTTTTCATCTAAAAAAGTAAATATTTTGACATACTTTTCTGCATCTTCATCAGAAGTATTTAACCAAAATTGGTAAAATTTATATACTGATGTTTTTGAAGCATCTAACCAAACATTTCCGCCTTCAGATTTACCAAATTTAGAACCATCTGACTTTGTAATTAATGGACATGTCATTGCATAAGCCTTAGCTTCTTCACCAACATTCATTCTTCTTACAAGTTCTGTTCCTGTGGTAATATTTCCCCATTGATCAGAACCTCCCATTTGTATTTTACAATTGTGCGCTTTATATAAGTGGTAAAAATCGTATCCTTGAATTAATTGGTATGTAAATTCTGTAAAACTCATTCCTCCAGATTCTTCTCCAGAAATACGTTTTTTCACAGAATCTTTTGCCATCATATAGTTTACGGTAATTCTTTTACCTACATCACGAGCAAATTCTATAAATGAAAAGTTTTTCATCCAATCGTAATTATTTACTAAAATTGGAGAGTTAGCAGTACCATTATCAAAATCTAAAAAACGGGCTAAGGTTCTTTTAATTCCATCTACATTTTTAGCTAATGCTTCTTCATTTAATAAGTTACGCTCATCAGATTTTCCTGATGGATCACCAATCATACCTGTTGCTCCACCTACTAAAGCAACTGGTTTATGCCCAGCTCTTTCTAAGTGAACTAATAAAATAATTGGCACTAAACTACCAATGTGTAATGAATCTGAAGTTGGATCAAAACCAATATAGGCTGCAGTCATTTCTTTTTGCAATTGCTCTTCGGTTCCTGGCATCATATCGTGAATCATTCCACGCCAACGTAATTCTTCAACTAAATTCTTTGTCATCTTGGTATATTTTAAAAGCGCAAAGATAATTTTATCGTTTAAAAAAAACTATTTTCGTGCTATGATTTTAGTTACTGGCGGAACTGGTTTAGTTGGAGCTCATTTACTGTACAAATTAACCACAGAAAATGAGAAAATTAGAGCTATTTATAGAGCTCAAGAAAGTCTTGATAAAGTAAAAGAAATCTTTTCTTTTTATACTTCTGAAATAACACAACATTTTTCTAAAATTGAATGGATAAAGGCAGATATTACTGATATTCCTTCTATGATTCCTGTATTTATCGGCATTAAAAAAGTATATCATTGCGCAGCTTTGGTTTCTTTTAATCCTAAAGATTATAGAGAAATGCGAAAAGTAAATATTCACGGAACTGCTATTGTTGTAAACCTTGCTATTGATGCCAAAATAGATAAACTATGTTTTGTTGGTTCTATTGCAGCAGTTGGTAATGCTATAAACGGAGAAATTATTACTGAAGAAAATGAATGGAATGACGAAGATGATAATCACGGTTATGCAATAACAAAGTTTGGTGCAGAGATGGAAGTTTGGCGTGCAAGCCAAGAAGGCATTAATGTTGTAATTGTAAATCCTGGTGTAATTTTAGGAAGTGGTTTTTGGAACACTGGTTCAAGCAAGCTATTTACCCAAATTTATAATGGTTTTAAGTTTTATACTGAAGGAATAACTGGATTTATTGGCGTAAAAGATGTTGTAAAAGCAATGACTTTACTAATGAATTCTGAAGTAAAAAACGAACGATTTATTCTAGTTTCTGAAAACAAATCATTCAAAGATATTTTCTTTTCAATAGCAGATGCTTTTGGCAAAAAACGTCCTTCTCAAAAAATTAATCCTTGGCAAACTGCTCTTTTTTGGCGAGTTGCTTGGTTAATTTCTTTAATTACAAGAAAAGAACCTTTACTAACAAAACACTCAGCAAAATCTGCTCATGGTGTTTCTTATTATTCAGCAGAAAAAATAAAAAAAGCTTTAAATTTTAACTTTGAAAAAATAGAAAATGTTATTAAACGAGTAGTTAAAAATTATCCTTTATAAAAAGGAATTATCTTTTTTTAAACCCTTTTTCTAAAATTGGTTTTTTCAACTGAGTAGTATCTAATTTTGTAAGGTTGTTAAGTTTCTCTTCCTTACTCTTGCCTTTAAGGCGTTCTTTTTTTATCTTTTTATTATTTAAATTCTTTATAGAATCTTGTGTTTTTAATTCCTTAGAGTACTTCTTATGCTCTTTATCAATATTATCTTTTACTTCAAGTAAAATTTCATTGTATTGCTCTATTACTGATGTATAATAGACATTACTTTCTTTAAATCTTGCACTATCTATTTTATATTTATCGTATATAAAAGGCAAATAATTTACTTGTCTTTGCTGAATTTTATTTTTAACGTTTTTAGCAGATAATGCAATATACATATCAGACAAAAGAGCAACCATTGTGTCTTTTGGTATTAAATTTTCTGGTTTCTTGTAAATTGTATTACTTGTACAAGAACTAAGAAAAATAAAAACTAGTATGTATAAAACTTTTTTCATTATCTGTTAAAAGTTAATCGCTTTCCTTTCTTCTCTTCGTTAAAAACACCTTTGTTGTACATTAATTCTCCATTTACAAAAGTGTGAGTAATTTTACTTGAAAACTCAGTTCCTTCAAACGGAGACCAACCACATTTGTATAAAATATTTTCTTTAGAAACTGTCCAAGAATTGTTGGTGTCTACCAAAACTAAATCGGCATAAAAACCTTCTTTTATAAATCCACGTTGTTTAACTTGAAAGATTTTAGCAGGATTATGACACATTTTTTCCACCGCTTTTTCAACCGATAAAACGCCTTCTTTTACTTTCTCAAAAATAGCAGGAATTGCATGTTGTACTAACGGACCTCCACTTGGTGCTTTCGTATAGACATTATCTTTTTCTTCTAAAGTATGTGGAGCGTGATCTGTAGCAATAATATCAATTCTATCATCTAACAACGCTTTCCACAAACCATCTTTATCCTTTTGAGATTTAACAGCTGGATTCCATTTAATATGAGTTCCTTTTGTATCATAATCGGCATCAGTAAACCATAAATGATGTACGCAAACCTCTGCTGTTATTTGTTTTTCTTCTAAAGGAATATCATTGCGAAATAAATCGGTTTCTTTAGCAGTTGATAAATGAAAAACATGCAAACGTGCACCTGTTTTTTTAGCCAATTCAATTGCTTTTGAAGATGAAATATAACAAGCTTCTTCACTTCTAATAATTGGGTGATATTTTAAAGGAATATCATCTCCAAATTCTGCTTTATATTTTTCTGTGTTTTTTCTAATTGTAGCTTCATCTTCGCAATGCACAGAAATAACCATTTTTGTTGACGAAAATATTTTTTCTAAAACAGCTTCATTATCCACCAACATATTTCCTGTAGAAGAGCCTAAAAACAATTTAATTCCAGCAACATTTTCTGGATTTGTTTTTAATAATTCTTCTAAGTTGTTGTTTGTTCCACCAAACATAAATGAGTAATTAGCATAAGAATCTTTAGCAGCAATGTTAAATTTATCTTCTAACAATTCTTGTGTTGTTGCTTGCGGAACGGTGTTAGGCATTTCTATAAAAGACGTAATTCCACCTGCAATTGCAGCTTTGCTTTCTGTAGCAATATTTGCCTTGTGTGTTAAACCTGGCTCACGAAAATGTACTTGATCGTCAATCATTCCAGGAATTAAATAACTTCCTTTTGCATCAATTATAATTGCATTGTCTGTAGCTATAATAGATTCAGAAATTTCTTTAATAAATTCATTTTCAATAAGAATATCTCCATTAAAAATGGTATTCTCATTTACTATTTTTGCATTTTTTATTAATGTATGTTGTGTCATTTCTTTTTAAAATTCTAAACGCATATTAACTAAACTCTTATTAAAACCAAAACGTTCATAAGATTTTATTGCTGCAGGATTATTATGGTAAACATCTAATCTTATTTCATTTAAGCTTTCTTTTTTAGCCCAATTTTTTAAAGATTCTAAAATTAAACCACTTATTTTTTTTCCTCTAAAGGATGGTTTCACAAACATAAAACCAATGTAACCATGCTTTTCGTTTTTGTGATAAATTCTAGAGTTTTCAATTCTAATGTAACCAGAACCTACAACTTCATCTTTAGAAACTGCAACAATTAAATGTGTGTTTTTTGCAGTTATTAATTCTTCAATATTATAATAATTGATATTTCCTTTTTTTAAAAAAGGATCCATTGGTCTTTCTGCCTCAATAACTCCTTGTTCAAAAGTTAATAAAACCTCTAAATCTTTAAGTGTAGCTATTCTAGTAGAAATTAATGTCATCTTTATTTTGGCAACTTACTTAAACGCATTTTTATAACTCCAAAAAGTGCTTCGTAAACAATATTTCCGCTCATTTTAGATTCACCTAAAGTTCTATCTGTAAAGATTACGGAAACTTCATTAATTTTAAATCCACGTTTCCAAGCTTTATATTTCATTTCAATTTGAAAAGCATAACCAATAAATTTAATTTTGTCTAATCTAAGTGTTTCTAAAACACTGCGTTTCCAACAAACAAAACCAGCTGTTGTATCATGCAAAGGAATTCCTGTAATAAAACGCACATATTTAGAAGCAAAATAAGAAAGTAAAACTCTGTGCATTGGCCAATTAACAACATTTACTCCAACAGAATATCGAGATCCTACAGAAACATCTGCGTCTTTTTTAGCACATTCATTATAAAGCCTTATTAAATCTTTTGGATTGTGAGAAAAATCTGCATCCATTTCAATAATGTAGTCGTATTTTTTTTCAATAGCCCATTTAAACCCGTGAATATATGCGGTTCCTAAACCGTTTTTTCCTGTACGTTTTTCTATGTGTAGTTTGGTTGAAAACTCTTTTTGAAGATTTTCTACTATATTTCCAGTACCGTCTGGAGAATTATCATCAACAACTAAAATATGAAAATCTTTCTCTTGATTAAAAACTTCGCGTATTATAGCTTCAATGTTTTCTTTTTCGTTGTACGTAGGTATTATAACTAATGCGTCAGACATTATAGATTTTATTCAAATAAGAGACAAATATACATCATTTTATTCCTAATTTAGCGTTAATATTTCTGTTGAAAAATGCAAGCAATTCCTAGAGAACTAACACAAAATAATTGGATAACAATGTTATTCCTAGTAGGCTTTATTTTGCTTTTTTTCATGAAGTTATATAAACCTTCTCGTTTTTTAGGGTATTCAATTTCGTTTTTTACACGTGGTTTTATTGAGAAACGAGCAGAAGAAAAACCTGCTATTTTCTCTACTTTTCATGTTTTAATATTTTCTTTTTGTGCTTTAACACTTAGCTTATTTGTATATACATTAATCCCTGATAACCAAACAAAAAACAACCTAATATCCTATGTATATGTAATCTTATTTACGTTTATATATTTGATTATTAGAAGATTAATAGATTATTCTTTTAGCAAACTACTTGATCTTTCTAATTATGTTAGGTACTTTATTTTTACAAAGGTTGGTTACCTATATACGCTTTCAATTTGGTTATTTCCAATTTTAATAGCCTATAATTATGGTTATAAAAACAACTACTTTCTTTGGGGAAGTTTTCTAATTTTAATTGCAATTCGTTTTGGTTTAGTTTTTTACAACAACAAAAAGCTGATTATAAAGCACTTGTTTTATTTTATTTTGTATCTTTGCGCCCTTGAAATAGCACCGCTATTTATTATTTTAAAAATACTAAAATAAGTAAAGGACATACTATGAAAGTGAAAACTATTTTAGTGTCTCAACCGGCACCAAAAACTGAGACCTCGCCTTATTTTGATTTGGCTGACAAACAAAAAATTAAAGTTGATTTTAGATCATTTATTCATGTTGAAGGAATTTCTGTAAAAGAAGTTCGTGCAGAAAAAATTGATTTAAAAGACTACACTGCTGTAATCTTAACAAGTAGAAATGCTGTAGATCATTACTTTAGAATTGCTGAAGAAATGCGTTTTACAGTTCCTGACGACATGAAATATTTTTGTCAATCTGAAGCGGTAGCTTATTATCTACAGAAATATGTAGTGTATAGAAAACGAAAAATTTATGTAGGTACAAGAACATTTCCTGAACTTACAAAACTTATAAAGAAACATAAAGACGAAAAGTTTTTACTACCTTCTTCTGATAAATTAAAACCTTTAATTCCTCAGGAATTAGACAAGTTAAAAATTAACTGGACACGCGCTAATTTATACAGAACTGTTGTAAGTGATTTATCTGATTTAGAAAATGTTTTTTACGACATTTTAGTTTTCTTTAGTCCTTCTGGAATAGATAGTTTATTTAAAAACTTTCCAGAATTTAAGCAAAATAAAACACGTCTTGCTGTTTTTGGCAACTCTACTATAAAAGCTGTAGAAGATAGAGGATTAAGAGTTGATATTGCTGCACCAACACCAGAAACTCCTTCTATGACAATGGCATTAGAAAAATACATTAAAGACATTAATGGTAAAAAATAATATATTCTAAATTTATTTTAGAATGTACATAAATTGATAAAAGAGAAGTTGTAAAGCTTCTCTTTTTTTGTATTTTCGAAGAACTTTAAATTAAAGCAATGAACTGGGAACAACTTCTATCTTTAAAAAGATTTGGCGACACACAAAAACGAGAACGAATAGCACAAGACGAAACTCGTTTAGGGTTTGAAGTAGATTTTGATAGAATTATATTTTCATCAGCTTTTAGAAGTTTACAAGACAAAACACAAGTAATTCCACTTTCTAAAACCGATTTTGTACACACACGTTTAACACACAGTTTAGAAGTTTCCGTAGTTGGTAGAACACTTGGGAGGCGTGTTGGAAAAGTACTGCTAGAAAGACATCCAGAATTAGTAAAACTTGGATATACATTCAATGATTTTGGCGCAATTGTAGCTGGCGCTTCAGTAATGCATGATATTGGAAATCCACCTTTTGGGCATTCGGGAGAAAAAGCAATTGGCGAGTACTTTAAAACCGGAAACGGATTAAAATATAAGAATCAACTTACCGATAAAGAATACCAAGATGTTATAGATTTTGAAGGAAATGCAAACGGATTTAAAATTTTAACCGAAAATAGACAAGGTACAGAAGGTGGCTTACGTTTAAGCTACGCAACTTTAGGAGCCTTTATAAAATACCCAAAAGAATCCTTACCAAAAAAACCTACACAACATATTGTAGATAAAAAGTACGGCTTTTTTCAATCAGAAAAGGCGGCTTTTTTAGATGTTACGGAAGACTTAGGTTTGTTGAAAAAACAAAGTGACGGAATTTCATTTTACCGTCATCCTTTAGCTTACTTAGTAGAAGCAGCAGATGATATTTGCTATACAATTATAGATTTTGAAGACGGAATAAATCTTGGTTTAATAGACGAAGAATTTGCTTTAGAATACATGATAAAACTAGTGAAAGATAAAATTGACAGCAATAAATATCATTCACTTCAACATAAAAAAGACAGAATAAGTTATTTAAGAGCTCTTGCTATTGGCGTGCTAATTAATGAGGCTGTAGCTATATTTTTAGCCAACGAAGAAGCCATTTTAAAAGGTGATTTTGACAAAGGCTTACTAGACAAATGTAAATACGAAGCACAAATAAATGACATTATAAAATTGAGTGTAGCCAAAATATATAATTCTAAAGAAGTTGTAGAAAAAGAGGTTGCAGGTTATAAAATTATAGCCGATTTATTAGATGTCTTTGTAACTGCTCTAAACAATAAGTTTGATGGTAATCAATCTAATTACGACAATTTAGTACTCAATTTATTACCAGAAGAATATCAAGTACAAGAAGAGCAATTATACGATAGAATTATGCAAATATGCAGTTATATTGCAGGTTTATCAGATGGTTTTGCAATTAGACTTCACAAAAAATTAATGGGAAATATTATTTAATAGTAGAAGCCATTTCCTGCTTTCCGCTATATCTTTTTTGTGAAAAACAAAAAAGGATGTCGCTTCAATAAGGGCTAAACTTGTTTGCTGACTTTTTGTAATAATTTATTTCAAGTGTTTTTCGGCAGTTTTCTCTAATTCTAAATACCAATTTTCACCAAACTTTCTAATCAAAGCTTCTTTTAGAAATTTGTAAACGGGTACTTGTAATTCTTTTCCCAACGTACATGCATCATCACAGATATCCCATTTATGGTAATTTACAGCAGCAAATTCACTATAATCTTTTACTCTAACAGGATATAAATGGCAAGAAATTGGTTTTTTCCAATCTACAATACCTTTATTATACGCTTGTTCAATTCCACACATTGCTGTGTTTTTTTCATCAAAAGTAACATAAGCACACGCTTCTCCATCAATTAATGGAGTTTCTAACTCACCAAAATCGCTAGTTACCCAAGTACCTTGTTTTTCGATAGCTTCTATTCCTTCAGCTCTTAAAAAAGGTTTTACTTTAGGGTAAATCTCCTCTAAAATTTTAGTCTCTTCCTTATCAAGTGGCGCTCCAGCTTCACCCGCTACACAACAAACTCCTTTACAAGCGGATAGATTGCAAACAAAATCTTTTTCTATGATATCTTCCGATACTATTGTCTTACCTAATTGAAACATAACGCAAAAGTACAGTTATTTTTACCTTTTATAAACGTATATTAAGATTTCTTAACTAATTTTGCAGTATTAAATAAACAATAATGAATTTTAATTTTAAAGAAATATTTACGGCATTTATGGTTTTATTTGCTGTAATAGATATTATTGGAAACATTCCTATTATTATAGATTTACGTAAAAAAGTAGGCCATATTCAATCTGAAAAAGCCTCACTTATTGCTGGTTTTATCATGATTATTTTCCTTTTCTTAGGACAAAGTTTACTATCTTTAATTGGCGTAGATGTTAATTCATTTGCTGTTGCAGGTTCTTTTATCCTGTTTTTTATCGCCTTAGAAATGATATTAGGAATTACATTATATAAAGATGATGATGAAGGTGGAATAACTGCTACGGTTTTCCCTTTAGCCTTTCCTTTAATTGCTGGTCCAGGAAGTTTAACAACCTTGCTTTCTTTGCGAGCAGAATTCAATATTGAAAACATAATTGTTGCCGTAATATTAAATGTTTTAGTAATTTATATTGTATTAAAAACATCTTCTAAAATTGAACGTATAATTGGTGCAAATGGTATAAAAATTATTAGAAAAGTATTTGGTGTAATTCTTTTAGCTATTGCTGTAAAGTTATTTGCACATAATATTAAAGAGTTATTTGCTTAAGATGAATTTTGATGTTTTAATAATTGGAGGTGGTGTTGCAGGTATGCAATGTGCACTACTTTTAGGTTCTGCAAAAAACAAAATGTTTGCTAAAAATAAAACTGTTGGCATTATTTTACACCAGCGTTCTTCACACCTACAAAATGCTTTATTTAATAACGTTTTAGGCTTACCTAAAGGAAAATTTGGTAGCGATATTTTGTCTGAAGGAAGACAACAATTAAAAAATGTTTATCCGCATATTTTTCAAATTGAAAATGAAAAAGTTTGTAAAGTTGAAGATGATAAAGCTGGTTTTAAAGTTACTACCAATAAAAAGGAATATACAGCAACAAATGTTGTTATTGCTTTAAACTACTCTAAACCTTTTGAAATTGAAGGATTAGATGAATACATAGAGCCTCACAAAAGAGCAAATCCTGCAAAAGATAGAATTCAATTACGTAATAATAATCATCTTATAAAAAAGGGATTATATACTTGTGGTACAATTGCTGGCTGGCGAAGTCAATTTGCAATTGCAGCCGGAAGTGGCGCAAGTGTAGCTACAGATATACTTACCGATTGGAATGATGGAAATCACACTAAAATTCATGATAAAATAAAAAATCCGATGTAAATTTACATCGGATTTTTTTATTATTTAAAGTTTTCTAAAACTTATTCAACCGTAACAGCTTTAGCTAAATTTCTTGGTTGATCTACATTTTTCTCTAACATTACTGCAATATGATATGATAATAGTTGTAATGGTATTGTAGTTAACAAAGGAGTTAAAGCCTCTTCTGTTTCTGGAATTTCAATTACATGATCTGCAATCTTTTTAACCTCAGTATCACCTTCAGTAACAATTGCAATAATTTTTCCGCTACGAGCTTTTATTTCTTGTATGTTACTCACTACTTTTTCGTAATGACCTTTATTGGTGGCAATTACAAAAATTGGCATATTTTCATCAATTAAAGCAATTGGTCCATGTTTCATCTCCGCAGCAGGATAACCCTCAGCATGGATATAAGAAATCTCTTTTAATTTTAATGCTCCTTCTAAAGCAACTGGAAAATTAAAACCACGACCTAAATATAAACAGTTCGTTGCATCTTTATAGACTTTAGCAATTTCCTGTACTTTTTTATCTATTTTTAATAATTGCTCTACTTTCCCAGGAATTAACTGCATTCTTTGTAAATACGTATGAAATGCATTCTTAGATAAAGTTCCTTTTGCTTCTCCTAACTTTAAAGCTATTAACGATAAAACAGTTATTTGTGTTGTAAATGCTTTTGTAGATGCCACGCCTATTTCTGGACCTGCATGTGTGTAGGCTCCTGCATGTGTTTCTCTTGCAATCGAAGATCCTACAACATTACAAACACCAAAAACAAATGCTCCTTTAGATTTTGCTAATTTAATAGCTGCTAAAGTATCCGCAGTTTCTCCAGATTGAGATATAGCAATTACTACATCTTTAGAAGTTATAATTGGATTTCGATATCTGAATTCAGAAGCATACTCTACTTCAACTGGAATACGAGCCATATCTTCAAAAAGATACTCTCCAACTAAACCTGCATGCCAAGATGTACCACAGGCAATAATTATAATTCTATCAGCGTTTAAAAACTTTTGAAGATTATCATCAACACCAGACATTCTAATAATACCCTCATCAGCTAACATACGTCCTCTATAAGTATCTGTAATTGCCTTTGGTTGTTCATGAATTTCTTTAAGCATAAAGTGATCGTAACCACCTTTTTCTATTTGCTCTAAGCTCATTTGAAGCTCTTGAATCGTAGCGTCTACTATTTTATCGCTTTTAATCTGACGAACACGTACTTCTTTTCCTATTTTTATAATTGCTAATTCACCATCTTCTAAATAAATAGCATCTTTTGTGTATTCTATAAAAGGAGATGCATCAGAAGCAACAAAAAATTCTTTATTATCTTTACCAACTCCAATTGCAATTGGACTTCCTAAACGAGCTACTACAATTTCATTTGGTTTTGTTTTATCAAATACAGCAATTGCATAGGCCCCAATAACATTGGTTAATGCTATTTGAACAGCTTTACCTAACTTACATTTTTCGTTCTTTTTTACCTCTTCAATAAGGTTAATAAGAACTTCTGTATCTGTATCACTATGAAACTTATAACCTCTGTTAATTAGCTCTTGTTTAATAGTGTCATAATTTTCTATAATTCCATTATGAACAATAACTAAATCTCCTGATTGAGAAAAATGTGGATGTGAATTTACATCATTTGGAACACCATGTGTTGCCCAACGAGTATGCCCAATACCAATTTTACCAAGTTTTCTTTCTTCTTCTTTATTGGTGATAAGTTCTAAGTCAGAAACCTTTCCTTTAGTTTTTGACATTCGCATTTTGTCTCCGTCATACAACATAACACCTGAGCTATCATAGCCTCTATATTCTAGACGCTTTAATCCGTTAATTACTATAGGGTAAGCATCTCTAAAGCCAATATAACCTGTAATTCCACACATAACAATTTAGGTTTTAAAAATTATTTATTTTTTTATTGAATATGATATTTTTAATTGCGCCTTTCTTTCTACGTTAGAAGAAGTATTACTATGCAGCACAATTCCTCTTGGGTTCCAGTTAAAGGAACCTACAATAGTATCAGTAGTAAAGCTTGGTAAATCTGTTGTGTTAAATACTTTTAACCCTAAAGGGGGATTATATGAAGATTCACCAGATAGTAAATCAGAAATATAATCGGTTATTCTAAAGTGGTATCTGTCTTTAGCACCATTCTCATCAATTAATAATTGACCTCCAAAAACACTTGTTCCTTCAGTAATTATATCTTTTATAAGGCTAGGATTACCATCTTCATTTTTATATAAAAACAAATTTAATGGAACATTAGTTGTATCTTTAGATTGTTCTACATAAAAAACTAAAGAAGCATCATTAATTAACCAATCCTGACTTCTTAAATCTTGTAATTCTGTTCCTTGTAAAATATCAATATTAGCCATTGTTCCTGCTGTCCCTTGAACTACAAAGTTACCTGCTGCAGGGGCATTTCCTGCTGTTGGTTTATAAATACTATTTGTAACACCACTTAAAGGGAAAGAATTATTTCTTACTATAGTATCAATTATAGACCCGTTTGCTAAAACAGTATTTGTATAGAAGATGTCTATTACCGGTGATCCTGTAGAAAAATTAAAAGGAATCAAAGAGCCATCTGTTCCGGAAGCTTCAATAATTAATCCTCTAAAGTAATTTTGAAATGCTTGTAATGACTCAAATTCCGTTGTTTCATATTTATCTAAAAACAACGCTTTTATTTCATCTTTATCAAGCGGAATAGCCATAAAAGGAGCTGAATTTGCAATTTTCAAGGTATCTTTAAACGTGTTTCCATTACTTAAATTCCTATCAAAAACATACATAGTATCTTGTGTTGTTTCATTTTGAGGAACCGTAAAAGAAAAATTTGCATCTTCATTTAGTATATTTCCTTTAGAATATACCGCATCAGATAAATAAGTATTTTGTTGCGTAGGATTTGCTGGGTCTAATGTATTTAAAAAAGTTAAATTTCTATACACTTTTACTGCAACCGGTATTGTTGGATCCCCTAAAATTGAATCAATTTTAAAGCTATTTCCATCACTTGTTTCAACATCAACTGTGTTAGTAGATTGATATGGTAATCGTATTAAAACCTTATCCATTTTAGTAACAACTGTTGTATCTGTACCATATGTGTTTTCAACAACTTTTAAATCTGCAAGTAAGCCAATTTGAGAAACTATTGATGCTTCAATAGTTTTAAAATCATCACTTTTATAAACTCCTAAAAGGTATTCTCCTAAGTTAACACTTATTCCTCCATCTGCTCTAACCGCAGCAATATCAACTGGAGAAATTGTAATATCTAACAAGGTGTCTTTTGTTTCAAAAACTCCATTATTTATTACTGAAGAACCAATATCTGTAAAATCTTTTTCACAAGAAATAACACCGAATAAAAATAGTAGGAAAGATCCTACATAAACACTTTTTTTAATCATTGTAAAATGAACTAATCGTTTAAATTTTCTAATACTTTTTCTGAGTAAAACTCTAAATATGCCTCTGTAATATCTTCATCTTTTTGAAAATCTAAAACTACTGTTTCAGAATTATCAATAAACTCTAATATTTCATCAGATAAATCTTCACTACCTTTTATAATAGCATCAGAATTTTCTATGGCACTTTTTAAAATATTGGTATGATTTGGTGTTTCAATTGTTTTAACTTTTGCTTCGTCTAAATTATCAAAACGAACTTTATCTGCCATTTCACTATCTAATTCACCTTCAAAACCACTATTATACAGCGAAGTTACAATCTTGCTCTCTGTAAACAATGGCTCTTCCTTATAAAATTCTCTTAAATAAAGCGGAAGTAAAGATGCCATCCAACCATGAATATGAATAATATCTGGAGCCCAGTTTAATTTTTTAACTGTTTCAACAACACCTTTTGCAAAGAAAATCATGCGCTCGTCATTGTCATCAAAAAGCTCTTCATCTTCATCAGAATATACAGCTTTACGCTTAAAATACTCTTCATTATCTATAAAGTAAACTTGCATTCTTTCTTTAGGAATTGAAGCTACTTTTATAATTAAAGGCATATCCATGTCATTGATAATCAAATTCATACCAGACAAACGAATAACTTCGTGTAATTGATGTCTTCTTTCGTTAATTACACCAAATCTTGGCATAAAAATACGTGTTTGAACTCCTTTAGAATGTGCTTTCTTTGCAACGTTAAATGCAGTTGATGATAACTCAGTTTCTGGTAAGTAAGGAACTACTTCCGACGAAACATATAATATTCTCTTGTCCTTCATTAAATCAATTCTCTTTAAATAAGAGTGCAAAAATACGAAAATATATGCAAAAATCATGTTAAAATGCTAATTTCGCATGTATTCCAATTTATAACGAATGAAAAAATTTGATAAAAAATCCGAATTAAAAAAGTATTTATCAGCTTTAAAGAATGATAAAAAATCCATTGGTTTTGTTCCCACAATGGGCGCGTTACATCAAGGACATTTATCGCTCGTAAAAAGTGCTCAAGAGAAAAACGATATTACTGTAGTTAGCATTTTTGTAAACCCTACACAGTTTGATAATAAAGAAGATTTGGTAAAATACCCAAAAACTCTAGAAAATGATATTCAGCTTTTAGAAAGTGTAAATTGTGATGTGTTATTTTCACCTTCGGTGGAAGAAATTTATGCAGAAAACATAAGTTCTGAAAGTTTTAATTTTGATGGATTAGAGCATCAAATGGAAGGAAAATTTAGAGATGGCCATTTTGATGGAGTTGGCACAATTGTAAAGACATTGTTTGAAATTGTTGCGCCAGATACTGCTTATTTTGGCAAAAAAGATTTTCAGCAATTACAAATCATAAAAAAACTAGTAGAAAAACATTCCATTCCGTTAAAAATTAAAGGATGCGATATTTTTAGAGAAGAAGATGGTTTGGCAATGAGTTCTAGGAATGCTCGTTTAACAAAAGAACACAGAGAAGCTGCTCCTTTTATTTATAAAACACTTAAAAAAGCAAAGAAAAAATTTGGCACAAAAAGTGCAGATAAAGTTACTAAATGGGTGGAAAAGAAGTTTAAAAAACACCCTTTATTAGAATTGGAGTATTTTACCATTGCAAACGAAAAAACATTAGAAACCATCAATAAAAAAGAGCCAAAACAAAAATATCGTGCATTTATTGCCGTTTTTGCTGGTGAAATTAGGTTGATAGATAATATTCGTTTAAAATAAAACAGTTCAAAAACAAATCATTAACCATTAAAAAACTATTTTTGCACTATGTTAGTACAAGTTGTAAAATCAAAAATTCACCGTGTAAAAGTTACAGGTGCCGATTTAAATTATATAGGAAGCATTACCATTGACGAAGATTTAATGGACGCAGCCAATATTATAGAAGGAGAACGTGTTCAAATTGTAAACAACAATAATGGAGAACGTTTAGAAACCTATGCAATTCCAGGACCAAGAGGAAGCGGAGAAATAACGTTAAACGGAGCCGCTGCAAGAAAAGTTGCAAAAGGAGATGTTTTAATCTTAATTGTTTACGGATTCTTAGAATTAGAAGAAGCTAAAAAGTTTAAACCTTCATTAGTTTTTCCTAACGAAAAAGATAATACACTTACATAGTTTTGAATTTTAAAAAGATTTTAAAAATTATATTACCTCTCGCTTTGGGAGGTTTTTTAGTTTGGTATTCTTTATCTAAAGTTTCTTTAGAAACACTTATACAATACTTTAAAGAAGCAAATTATTGGTGGATTGCACTTGGGTTATTCTTTGGTGTTTTAAGTCATTTATCAAGAGCCTATCGTTGGAAATTTATGCTAGAACCATTAGGTTTTAAGCCAAAATTTGCAAACAGCACAATGGCAGTTTTAGTTGCCTATTTAGTAAATTATGCTGTTCCAAGAGCAGGAGAAGTTTCTCGTGCAGCAGTTATGACAAATTATGAAGGCATTCCGTTCGAAAAAGGTTTTGGAACCATCGTAGCAGAACGTATTGCAGACCTAATTATGATGCTCATAATCATAGCAATTACACTCTTTTTTCAATTCGATTTTATTTACGAATTACTCACAAAAAACTTCGATCCAACAAAAATATTCATCGGTTTAGCAGTGTTAGCTTTGTTATTTTTCGTTTTTACCAGATACGTTAAAAAAGCAAAAAGCGGTTTTGGATTAAAAATTAAAACATTTATAACAGGCTTAGTAGAAGGCGTTACCAGTATTTTTAAAATGAAAAATAAATGGGCATTTATCTTCCATACCGTATTTATTTGGGCAATGTATGTCTGCATGTTTTGGGCAACAATTCCTGCAATTGAAGGTTTAAGCGTTCCTTTTGGTGGTGTTTTAATCGGCTTTATTGCTGGCGGATTCTCTATTGCAGCAACAAATGGAGGTATTGGTTTATATCCAGTTGCCGTAGCTGGCGCATTAGCGTTATTTGGTGTTTCAGAAGAACCTGCAACCGCTTTTGGTTGGATTATGTGGACAGCACAAACCGCAATGATTATCATTTTCGGTGGCTTATCATTTCTATTCCTACCAATATACAATAAGAACAAATAATTTTTTGGGCGTTACTTTATCCTGAAGGCATTCAGGACCAAGTCGCGCTTTACACTATATCTTTTTGCTAAATAAACAAAAAGGATGCCGTTTCAATCGCTAACGCAACTGTTTGCTAACTTTTAGGAAATCTTTTTTATTATTATTTTTTTAAAAGCCACATGCTAATAAACTTTGTAACTTTGTTACCCTAAAACTTTGTAACTTTTAAAAAATGGCAAAAACCAAAACAACTTTTTTCTGTCAAAACTGCGGAACACAACATGCAAAATGGGTTGGACAATGTGGCGCTTGTAAAGAATGGAATACTATTGTAGAAGAAGTAATTCAGAAAGAAGAAAAACGAAGTTGGAAACAAGCCACAACAGCAAAATCAGTTACAAAACCCTTAAAAATTGCCGATATTCAATTAAATCCTGAAGAACGTGTTATTACCAATAATAATGAATTAGACACCGTTCTTGGTGGCGGATTGGTAAAAGGATCCGTAACACTTTTAGGAGGAGAACCTGGAATAGGAAAATCTACTTTATTACTGCAAGTTGCCTTAAACATTAAACAGAAAGTATTGTATGTTTCAGGAGAAGAAAGTCAATCGCAAATAAAAATGCGTGCAGAAAGACTGGAAAGCAGCAATTCTAACTGTTTAATTTTAACTGAAACAAACACGCAGCAAATTTTTAAAAATATAGAAGAAGTTGCACCAGAAGTTTTGGTTATTGATTCTATTCAAACATTACATACAAACTCAATTGAAGCTTCTCCAGGCAGTATTTCTCAAATCAGAGAAACATCTGCAGAGCTTATAAAATTTGCCAAAGAAACTGCAACTCCAGTTTTGTTAATTGGTCATATTAACAAAGAAGGACATATTGCTGGGCCAAAAATTTTAGAACACATGGTAGATGTTGTTTTACAATTTGAAGGCGATAGAAATCATACCTACAGAATATTACGTTCACAAAAAAACAGATTTGGTTCTACAGCAGAATTAGGTATTTACGAAATGCTTTCAACCGGATTAAGAGAAGTATCTAATCCGTCAGAAATACTAATTTCTAAAAAAGATGCAGATTTAAGCGGAACCGCAATTGCCTCAACTTTAGAAGGTATTAGACCGTTAATGATAGAAATACAAGCTTTGGTTTCTACAGCGGTTTACGGAACACCTCAACGCTCTACAACAGGTTACAATCTAAAACGATTACACATGATTTTAGCTGTGTTAGAAAAAAGAGCCGGATTTAAATTAGGTGCAAAAGATGTTTTTTTAAACGTTACTGGTGGAATTAATGTAGACGATCCTGCAATTGACTTAGCAGTTGTTGCGGCAATTTTATCATCAAACCAAGATATTGCCATAAATCCAAATGTGTGTTTTGCAGCAGAAGTTGGTTTGGCAGGAGAAATAAGACCTGTTTCTAAAATAGACCAACGAATTATTGAAGCAGAAAAGTTAGGTTATAAAACTTTTGTTGCTTCAAAATACAATAAAATAGCCTCTAAAAATCACAATATAAAATTGATTTTAGTTGGTAAGATTGAAGAGGCTTTTGCTACGTTGTTTGCTTAGATGTATTATAAAAACAAAAAAAGAGAAATCTTTCGACTTCTCTTTATTATAATGTATTCACTCAAAAAAATTGTTTAAAACTATTTTAGATAATCATTTACTAACTCTTCAATTAATTTGACAGATTCAGTGTTTTCTGATTGAATCTTTAAGGAAAAATTATCTTTCTTTCCAGTTAAAATTATCTCTGCATCATGATCAGATGATATTAAAGTTAATTTAGATTGAATTTCACTTATAACTTCATCCATTTGATTATTTAGGATAGAATTAATATCTAAAAATTCATTCTTGTTTTTTTTTAATTTTATAGTATTGTCTATAAATTGTATCATTTCTTCTTGTATTTAAACTTGTTAACTTTTTGTTTTTTGTTAACAAGTATGTTCAGCAAGTCTAAAATATGACCATAAAGCACATTTTAGTTTGCGATAAAATTTAGAAAAATAACTTGGTGAAAAGAATCCTAATTTGTAGTTTTGAAAAACAAAAGGGAGATTGAGTAATCTCAAAATTCTTTTAACTAACTTTAATTTTAGCCCTGGCCGGAAAAAATTAAAAATTTACCAAGAAGCGATATTCCACTATCGCTTTTTTTTATGCGTAATTTTTTATCTCAATAAAAATATTTAAATTATTATTAATAAAGAGAAGCCTTTCGACTTCTCCTTTATCAACTTTTAATAAAATAATAAAAAACGATTATCCTTCGCAATTTAAACAGTCTTTCTTTTGTTTAAATTTCTGCGCAGCGTTCATACTGTGTTGGTAATACATAGATTTTACTCCTAATTTCCAAGCATTAATGTACACTTTATTTACATCTTTAATTGGCATATCTGGGTGCACCATAATGTTAATAGACTGTCCTTGATCGATGTGGTTTTGTCTATTTGCCGCTTGATATACAATTACGTTTTGATCTATTTCTGAATAGGTTTTAAACACATCTTTTTCTGCTTCTGTTAAAATATCTAAATGTTGTACAGAACCGTCATTGTCTCTAATGCTTTTCCAAACATCTGATGTGTTTTCGCCTTTTTCTATTAATAATTTCTCTAAAATAGGATTCTTAATAGTTGTTTTAATTTTGGCAATATCTTTTACATAGATATTAGACCAAATTGGCTCAATACCTTGTGATACTTGTCCTAAAATAAACGCAGATGATGTTGTTGGTGCAACTGCATTTAAGGTTGTATTACGTCTTCCGTACCCTTTTAAAACTGCTGGTTCTCCATACATTTTAGCCATCTCTTCAGATGCTTTGTAAGATTTTTCTTTAATTACTTTAAAGATTTCGCTGTTTAAAGAATATGCTTCAGCACTATCAAAAGCTAACATTTTAGATTGTAATAAAGAATGCCATCCTAAAGCTCCTAAACCTAATGCTCTATTTTCTTTTGCAAAATTATAGGCTTTTTCCATAAAACGAAACGTAAACTGATCGTCTCTGTCTGATGAGTCTTTATATACTTCTAACTTGGTAATAAACTCTTGCATTACTGCATCTAAAAAGAATGCTAGTGTTTCTACTGCATCTGTATCTTTCCATTTGTCATAATGCACCAAGTTAACTGATGATAAACAACAAACAAAAGACCAATCTTCATTAGAAGGTAACATTATTTCTGTACATAAGTTACTTGCATAAATTTCGTGGTTATTGTCTTTATAAACATCTACCGTTCCATTATTTGCGTTGTCTCTAAAAAGTATATATGGATATCCTATTTCTCCTCTTCTTTGTAATATTTTTGCCCAAAGACTTCTTTTTGATACATCTCCATCAATCATTTCTTGCATCCATTGGTCACTTACCGTAACTCCATGCGTTAATTCTTGTATTGGATTTCCTTCTGTTCCTATTTCTAAAAACTCTTCAATATCTTGGTGATCTATTGGTAAATATGGAGAAAAACGACCTCTTCTTACTGAACCTTGACTTACTACGTCAACCATTTTTTCAAACAATTGCATAATGTGAACCGAACCAGATGATGAACCATTATTTTTTACATCTGCTCCTCTTTCACGTAATTTACCAAAATAACCAGAAGTACCACCTCCTAATTTAGACATCATACCAACTTCTGATTGTGAGAATAAAATATCTCCCATATCATCTGCTACATGCGAACCAAAACAACTAATAGGTAAACCTCTTTTCTTTCCGAAGTTAGACCAAACTGGCGATGCTAATGAGAAATAACCAGCAGCCATATATTTATAAAACTTATCTGAAAACCCATCAATTTTTAAAATACGTTCTGCATTGTCTGCTATTTCGCGTATTCTTTCTTCTGGCGTTGTATCTCCTGTTAAATAACCAGACTCTAAAAATTTACGACTGTTTTCTGTTAGCCATTCTATTTCTGGTTCATTTTTACTCTTAAGCATTTCCTCTCTAGCAGCGTTTTGTGCTTGGATTAACTTTTCGTGATCAGTAAGTTCTGTTTGTGTTGTCTTTGTTTCGTTTTGGTTCATAATTAAAATAGGTCGTCGCTTGTTATACTTTTTGTTCTTTTACTATAGTTGATAGATCTTTTTACGAAAAAATCTCCATGTTTGGTTCCAATAATTTCATCATCAAACCAATCTGTTTCTGCTAATAAAGTTTGGTCTACATCAAATACTTTTGAGATACCAATACTTTCTAATGAGTTATTAAATCTGTTTTTAATAAACTCTTTTATTACGTTTTTAGGTAAGAAATCTAATTCTCCTTGTTCAAAAATCCAATCAATTAATTTACTTTCAGAAAGAAATGCTTCTTTACAAGTTTCTTGTACTAATAAATTATGTTCTTCATTAAACCAATCTGGATTTTCTTCTTTAATAATTTTAATTAAATCGATACCAAAATCTCCATGAATTTGTTCTTCTTTAGAAGTAGCTTCTACAACGTTAGAAATTCCTTTTAATACATTCTTATGCTTATTAAAAGCCATAATAATAAGGAACTGAGAAAATAAAGATACATGCTCTATAAACAGAGAAAATAAAATTATTGATTCAGAAAATTCTTGATTGTCTTCACTTTTTACATTTTTTAATGCGTTTTCCAGGTAATTAACACGTTTCATAATTACAGGATTTTTCTTCAAGTTTTTAAACTCGTTGTTTAATCCTAAAACTTCTAATAAATGTGAGTATGCATCATGATGACGTACTTCACTTTCTGAAAACGTTGCTCCTACTGAACCAATTTCTGGTTTTGGCATCTTTTTATAAATGTCTCCCCAAAAAGTTTTAACAGCAACTTCTATTTGAGAAATTGCTAACATGGTATTTTTTATAGCATTTTTCTCTACCTCGGTAAGAGATGTTTTAAAATCCTGGATATCACTTGTGTAATTAAACTCCGTATGAATCCAGTAAGAATGTCTAATTGCATCTACATATTCATTTAAAGCAGGATATTCATATGGTTTTAAATTTATACGCTTCTCAAAAATATTGCTCTTTCTGCTTCTTGTTTGTTCGTCTCTATATAATATGTAAGCTTTAGCTACATCGTGAAAAGGACTATCCATTAACTTAAATTCTACGATGTCCTGAACTTGTTCTACAGTTGGCGTATAAGTAGGTTCATTTAATTTCCTTTCTAATAAAGTACCGTTTACGATCTTAGAAATTGCTATAGCATCTTCTCTAGTACCATGATTTACAGTAATCATCGCTTTTTCTATAGCGTTAATAATTTTCTCTAACTCAAAAATAGTTGTTTCTGAGTCTCTTTTTATGATTTGCGTAATTTCCACGGTAAAATAAGATTATTTAATTGTTAATTAATCGTTGAGAACGACTCTCACAAAGATTGCTTTTTTTGCTTCAAAATGAAAGCCATACTTATTCACAAAACCCTTGAAGTTTTTAACAAAAACTGTTTTTTTTGTTTTTTATTAAAAAAAACAATTTTTATAAACAACTAATTTACAGGTGTTTAAAAATTAAAAAACGCTACTTCAAGTGTGTTTTATGGAAATTCTTAAAAACGGCATATTTAAAATTTACAACTATTATTATTTTAATAGTTATTTGAATTTAGTTTTTTATAAAAAAGGATTTTAACTAAAAATAAAAAACTCATTTAGAAAATTAGTTAAATAGTAGTATCTTTATACTTTATTAACAATTTATATTTATCAAAGTGAAAAACGGTACAGTAAAATTTTTTAACGAGTCTAAAGGATTTGGATTTGTTATTGAAGATGGTTCAAAAGAAGAGTATTTCGTGCACGTAAGTGGTTTAATCGATGAGATTAGAGAAGGAGATGCAGTAGAATTTGACTTAAAAGAAGGTAGAAAAGGCTTAAATGCAGTAGACGTTAGAGTAATCTAATTTTTATATTTTTTACAAAAAAACAAACCTCGTAAATATTTACGAGGTTTTTTTTATACCTAATACTATAAAACAAAAAAAAGCGATACATAAGTATCGCTTTTGTTTTTTTCATAATTAATTAATCCCCCAATTTATCAATTATGTTTTCTTTCTCTGATTCAAATTCTTATAAAGAATTTTTTTCAATATTGTAACCCTTCAATTACACTACAAATATAGATAATGTGTTAAGTTTTAAAATAGTGTTTTGTATAAATGGTATTGTTTTTTGTATAATCTGCAATTTTTTATGTTATAATTTTCTTAAAAAGATGTTTTATAAAATTATATAGTATTTTTGAAATCTAAAACCCTCTTTCTTATGATAAATGCTGTAATAGTAGATGATGAACTAAAAGCAATAAAAAGTTTGTCTTGGGAAATTTCAAATTTTGAAGACATTATTAATGTTGTAGCTACTTTTGACAACCCTGAAGAAGCGCTTTTTTATCTCAAAAACAATAAAATAGATTGTCTTTTTCTAGATATTGAAATGCCAACAATGGATGGTTTTCAATTCTTAGAACGAATTGAGAAAAGAGATTTTGCTGTGGTTATTACTACTGCTTATAATGATTACGCTATTAAAGCATTAAAAAACGAAGCAATAGATTATCTTTTAAAACCAATTGACACCGATGATTTAAAAGATACGCTAGAAAAAGTTAAGAAATATAACTATCATTTTGATAATACAGAGAAATTTGAAAAAATATTAACTGGTTTTAACGAGAAGTTTAATCAACGAAAAATTACAGTTAGTACGGACGGAAAACTTATCTTCTTAGAGTCTGATGAAATTTTATTTGTTGAATCTGAAGGTAATTACTCAACTATACATACTAAAGATGGTAAAAAAATAGTACTTACCAAAAAGCTTAAAGAAGTAGATCAATTGTTACCTTCTAATCATTTTTTTAGAATTCATAATTCATTTATTATTAATTTAAATAAAATTAAAGAGTTCTTAAAAACTGATGGTTATGTTATAATTGAAGGAAATCATAAAATACCTGTTTCTCGTCAAAAAAAATCTGAATTTTTAGAAAAATTTTAAGCATTGTAATAGCATGAAAAAAATACTTTTTACTCTTATTATTCTTTTTTCTATTTCAATTTCTTCTCAAAAAAAAGAAGTAAATAATAAAATCCAATACCTTATTAATGGAAATATTACCAATGATGATATTATAGACTCTATTTTTAAAAATCATAGAAGACATAAAGAAGATCTAAAATTATTAATTAATAAAAGTAAAGAGAATTCTTATTTATATGGTCAGTTTTATGGACACAGATCTTTAGGAAGAATAAACAGGGATCTTTCTTTGTTCGAGAAATCTATTTCAGAATACAACAAAGCTGTAGAGATAACCAAACTACTAAAGGATACGGTTTCTGAGTTAAAGGTTTTAAACTCAATAGGTTCAGCATACAGAAGACAAGATGACATTACCAATGCATTAAACTACCATCAAGAAGCATTGGACATTGCTTTAAATATAAAAAACCCAAGTATTGATATCAAAAAAAGTATTAGTATTTCTCAAAATAGTATGGGAAACTTATACATTTCATTAAGACAATATGATTTAGCCTTAAAAGAATTTAGTAATTCAATTGTTATGCAAAAACAACTTAATAATAAGTTAGGTCTTGCAATTAATTATCAAAACATTGGTAACGCAAAAGAAGAACTTGGAGATTTAGACGAAGCACTTAAAAATTATCATAAATCTTTAACCTATAATAATAGTTTAGAAAACAATGTTGGTAAAATTATATGTGCTTACAGTATAGCTAATGTGTTAATAAAACAAAAGAAATATATAGAAGCTCAAAAAACAGTTAATTCTGTTTTAAATATTGCAATAACACAAAAAGATATGTATTATTTGTCTAACACATATAACACTTTGGGCTTATCTCAAGTTCATCTTAATAAGTTTAATGCGTCTGAAAAGAACTTAAAAAAAGCACTTAAAATAGCTACAGAATATAAGGTTCAAAATATCATAGTAAAAGCAAATGAAAATTTAGCATTACTTAACGAAAATAAACAAGACTATAAAAAGGCATATAATTATTATAAAACTGCCAAAGAAGAAGGTGCAAAAACTTACAATAACCGTAACTTACTTTATTTAAATGAATTAAAATCTAGGTACGACAAACAAAGAACCGAAAATCAACTTGAAGATTTATCAACACAAAATGAAATTGCTAAACTACAATTAGAAAAAAATAGAAATATTTTTATTCTTATTGCAAGTTTGTTTATTCTTTTAATTGTTATCCTATATTCAATAATAAGAGAACGCTCTTTACAAAATGAAAAAAAATTTCTTACTCTAAAACAAGAAGCCTTACAGAGTCAAATGAATCCTCATTTTATTTTTAATGCTTTAAACTCTATAAAACTTTATATTATAAATAATGAGCAAAAAAACGCTGTTTATTATTTAAATAAATTTGCTAAACTTATTAGAAAAATACTTGAAGCATCTAAGGTAAAAGAAATAAGTTTAAGAGAAGAGTTAGAAACAATGGAGTTATATATGAGTATAGAAAACATTCGTTTTAACAATGAAATAAACTACACATTTAATGTAGATAACAATTTAAAATTAGATAGTATAAAAATACCTCCGTTGGTATTGCAACCTTTTATAGAAAACGCTATTTGGCATGGTTTATCATCTAAAAAAGGCAGTAAGAAAATAGCTCTTTCTGTAAAAAAAACAGAAGAAGATTACATTTTAATTTCTATAGAAGATAATGGTGTTGGACGAGAAGTTTCTTCAAAAATTAAAGCAGGTAAAACTATAAATAGAAAATCTATTGGAATAGGTTTAACTACAGAACGATTAAGAAGTTTTGTTAGAAGTTTTGAAAAAGATTTTTCTCTTAAATACACAGATATTAAAGGCGCAAAAAATAATATTGAAGGGACAAACGTAGAGATTAAAATACCTTTAGTTTAAAAATCGAATTTTAACTGAACAAAAACTGGTTCTCTCTTTTCTGTGTTTAAATTACTGAAAGAAATACCTACTAAACGAACCGAATTTTGTAATTTCTCTTGATACAATAACTCTTTAACAATGGGTAAAAATTCTTTTTTTTGTTGAAGAAAATTTAATCCCGTTTTACTTCGAGTTTGCATTGTAAAATCTGAATATTTAATTTTTAAGGTAACCGTTTTTCCTTTTGTATTGGATTTTACTAAACGCCTTTCTAATTCATCCGCAATTTTAGATAGTTTTTCCATCAGAAATACTTCCGAAGAAATATTATCAAAAAAAGTTCTTTCTGCAGCAACAGATTTTCTAATTCTATTTGGTTTCACCACACTTTTACTTATTCCTCTAACAATATTGTAATAATGCGCACCACTTTTTCCAAAGAGACTCACTAACTCTTCTACCGATTTGTTTTTTAAATCTAAGCCTGTAAAAATTCCAAAATTGTACATTTTAGCTGCCGTAACTTTACCAACTCCATAAAATTTATTTACCGGTAATTGCTCTAAAAAGTCTAAAACCTCTTCCGGATTTATTGTTTTTTGTCCATTTGGTTTGTTAATATCAGATGCTACTTTGGCAATAAATTTATTGATAGAAATTCCTGCGGAAGCTCTCAACTCAAGTCTATCCCAAATTTTCTTGCGAATTTCTTCTGCAATCATACTCGCCGACGGATTTCCTTTTTTGTTTTCAGTAACATCAATATAAGCTTCATCTAAAGAAAGTGGCTCTACCAAATCTGAATATTCATAGAAAATTTTTCGGATTTCTGTTGAAATTTCCTTGTAACGCTCAAATCTTGGTGGTACAAAAATTAAATGTGGACATTTTTGTCTCGCCAAAACACCACTCATTGCAGAACGTACTCCAAATTTTCTTGCCTCATAACTAGCTGCGGAAATTACACCACGTTTTTCACTACCACCAACAGCAACAGGTTTATCCCTTAAATCTGGGTTGTCCAATTGCTCTACAGATGCATAAAAAGCATCCATATCTACATGAATTATTTTTTTAAATGGTGGTTTTAATTCCATGTTAGCCTGATAAATGATTTTTATTTTATTTTTTAAAAATTCATTCTGATCTCAAAAGTAAAAAAATCAAAATCAATACAACAATATTTGTACTTTTGTTGTGTATGATAGACGAGAGAGAAGTAACTTCAGAAAAAGCCGTTTTAATTGGTGTAATTACACAGCAACAAAACGAAGCGCAATCAGATGAATATTTAGATGAGTTAGAATTTTTAACGTTAACTGCTGGTGGAAAAGCAGTAAAACGTTTTGTTCAAAAAATGGAAAAACCAAACCCTAAAACCTTTTTAGGTGTTGGTAAATTAGATGAAGTAAGAGCATACATAGAGTCTCATAATATTGGTACTGCAATTTTTGATGACGAATTATCACCTGCACAAATACGAAATATAGAAAAAGTTTTAGATTGTAAAATCTTAGACAGAACCAATTTAATCTTAGATATTTTTGCACAAAGAGCACAAACAAGTTCTGCAAAAACACAGGTAGAATTGGCACAATGTCAATATTTATTACCTCGATTAACACGTCTTTGGACACACCTCGACAAACAAAAAGGTGGTATTGGAATGCGTGGACCTGGTGAAACAGAAATTGAAACAGATAGACGTATTATTCGTGATAAAATTACCGTCTTAAAAAAGAAGCTTTTAACTATTGATAAACAAATGGCCGTGCAACGTAAAAACCGTGGTAAAATGGTTAGAGTTGCTTTGGTTGGATACACAAATGTGGGTAAATCTACCTTAATGAATGTGGTTAGTAAAAGTGATGTTTTTGCAGAAAACAAGCTTTTTGCGACCTTAGATACAACCGTTAGAAAAGTTGTTATTAAGAACATTCCGTTTTTAATGACCGATACCGTTGGGTTTATTAGAAAATTACCAACGCAATTGGTAGAATCTTTTAAATCTACTCTAGATGAAGTTCGTGAAGCAGATTTATTATTACATGTTGTAGATATTTCGCATCCTAATTTCGAAGATCATATTGCTTCTGTTAATACTATTTTAGA
This sequence comes from Tenacibaculum aquimarinum, assembly GCF_022478115.1. Classification (GTDB taxonomy): domain Bacteria; phylum Bacteroidota; class Bacteroidia; order Flavobacteriales; family Flavobacteriaceae; genus Polaribacter; species Polaribacter aquimarinum_A. The sequence goes on from NZ_JAKGSC010000001.1 coordinate 563,264, forward strand.
TGAAATTGATAGCGGAGACAAACCAACAATTATGGTTTTCAATAAAATTGATGCATATTCTCATGAAACCATTGATGAAGACGATTTAGTTACTGAAAAAACGAAAATTCATTACACTTTAGAAGATTGGAAAAAAACTTGGATGAGTGATTTAGAGAAAGAATCTATCTTTATTTCTGCTTTAAACAAGGATAATTTAGAAGCTTTTAAAGAAAAAACGTATCAACAAGTTAAAAAAATACACATTCAGCGTTTTCCATATAATAACTTTTTATATGATGAGTATACAGAATAATTTAAAATAAAAAAATCCCGCTATTGCGGGATTTTTTATTACTCTATTAGAGAAAAAACATACAATAACTCAGTTGCTATTTGTAGGCTTCTTTCGTTGTATTTTTCTGCTTGTTGTGGTGTATTATCAAATGCTTTGGGATCTTCAAAAGTAATAGGAATTCTTGTTTCTGCACCTGCAATAAAAGGACAACCTCCATCTGCTTGCGAGCACGTCATTATTGCTGCAAATTCAGATTTAGGATTGAAATCACTATCTAACTTTTTAGAAAAGCCAATTATTGGATGTTCATTTTCTGAATATTTAATGCTATAAACTGGATTTTCACCTTCAGAAAGTGTAGCTATTTCAAAACCTGAATTCTGTAACGTTTTTGCAGCTACAGGAAAAAGTGCTGTTGCTTCAGTTCCTCCAGAGTAACAAAACACGTTTTTAATATTAAAATAGTTTGCCATTGTTTGCGCCCAAACTTGCGATAAATGACTTCTTCTAGAATTGTGTGTACAAATAAAGTTAATTCTAATTTCTTGTTTCTTATCAACTTTTGTTTGTATAAAATCTACTAATGGTTGTAAAATTTGTTTACGTTCTTCAGAAATAGTTTGTGGATTTAATCCTTTAATTGTTGTTTCTATTTCCGAAAATAAGGTTGTTTGTGTTGTTGTCATTTTTATTTCAATATTTTTCTAATATCCATTTCTTAAGTTTTCAGCAAAATCATTTGATAAAATACTTTCTTCAACAGCTTTAGCTGCTTTTTCAATGTTATAATTAAAACGTATAAATTCTACTTTAATACTTTGTTTATCTAACAATGAGGCGTTTTCATTTATGTCTAAAATTACATAACACCCTTTGTTATTGTTGTCTTTTGGTTTTCCAACAGAACCTGTATTAATTGCGTGTTTATATTTTAATTCTCCATCCTTTTTAGTGCTTAAAACTTTATGATAGGGCTTATGAGTATGTCCAAAACATAAAATATCTGCGTTCGCATTTTCCATTATGCTTAACATATTTTCGTTTTCTTCAAATAAATATTCATCTATTTTATTTGGACTTCCGTGTACCAAAAGCATGTTAAATTTAGATTGGTTTAATTGAAATTCTAAATTAATATGCATTGGTAATGTGTGCAAGTATTTTCTGTTTTCAACACTAAGAACTTCATTTGTAAAAGCTTTAGAAATACTTCCTTTATTTAAGTTTTTATCGGTTTTATAAGCCGCTACATTGTCTGTAGACATTCTAGCAATATTAAAGTCGTGATTTCCTGCTATGGTTGGTATTCGTCTTTCTTTAATGGCTTGGATTACTTCATTTGGCCAAATATTGTAACCAACCAAATCGCCAAGACAATATATTGCATCTATATTTTGCTGATCTACACTTTTAAAGAAAGCGTTTAGTGCTGGTAAATTTGCATGTACATCACTAAATAAAGCTATTTTCATGTTTCTTATTTAAAAATTAGCAACAACCACTTCCTGGAGCACACGAATTTTGTGCAGGAATTTCTGAAAACTGTAATTTTGGTTTTTCAGCAGGAATTCCGCATGCATCTTGCGCCAAACAATCTGTTTGTTTTGATGTTAATAGGAAGTTTGTTCCGTCAAAATCAAGTCCAAATTTACCAATAGTTTCTGCTTGGTATTCTACTTCTACCTCTAAATCTTCTATTTTTAAAATCTTTTCTGAAAGCTCAATTATGTTTATTAATTTTTCTGGATGTAATCTATGATCGTAATCATTTGCGCTCCAAAGTTGAAAATTAACAACCTCTTCATTTCTTACAGTTCCTCCACAATCGATAAAATTTTTAGTTATTTTACCTACTTCTGTTACGTGAAAATGATTTGGAACCAATTCTCCGTTTGGTAATTTAAATGCTATTTTGTCTAATTGTTTTAATTTGCTTTTGATTTCTGAAAGTTTCATATCTAAAAATTTTATTACGTTTTAATTTATTTTGGAATTTTAACAACATGCTGTTTTTATCAAGTCTTGATCTAAAAACTGGAGCATTATTTTTTTCATTTCAGACCATTTTTCTGAGTTTACACAATAGCAAACACTGGTTCCTTCAACGCTTCCTTTTATGAGTCCTAATTGTTTTAACTCCTTTAAATGTTGAGAAATAGTTGGTTGTGCTAAACCAATTTCGTTTACCAAGTCGCCACAAACACAGGCGTTAATTTTAAACAAATGTTGTAAAATTGCTACTCTTGCAGGATGCCCAAATACTTTTGCATACAATGCAATTTTATTTTGTTGGTCTGTAAATATTTCTGATTTTGTTATTCCCATTTTATTTAATTACTATATTGCAATATTACGATTAATGTTTAAATCAGAAAAGAACTGTTGTTTATTTTTAAAAAAAATAGTGTAATTAAATAAAGATAAAAGGAGTAATTAGATTATTCTTCAGGAGTTTCTTCCTCAATAATACCCATAAGTTTGGCTCTTACTTCCCAATTTTTACGGGCCATCGATTGTAAGTCTGCAACATTATCACTTTCGTCCATAATTTCTAAACCAAGTAAAGTTTCTATTACATCTTCTTGAGAAACAAGACCGCTTACAGATCCATATTCATCTACAACCAAAGCAATATGTTCTCTTTGTTCTATTAACTTTTCGAACAAACTTGGAATAGATAAATCTCTATTGGTAACAATTATATCTCTTTTTATGCTTGTTAAAGGTTCATTACCGTTTCCTTTAATAATTGCTTCTAGCATATTATCTTTTAAGAAATAACCTGTAATATTATCTGATTTTTCTGAAAAAACAGGGACTCTAGAAAAGCGCAAATTTGTATGTGCGTCATAAAACTCTTGTATTGTTTGTTTTTCGTTGGCAGATTTTAAGACTGTTCTTGGCGTCATAATATCTTTTGCTAGAATCTCTTTAAAGTTTAGTAAGTTTTTAATCACTTTACTTTCCGATTCTTTAAAAACTCCTTCTTCATGTGCTATATCTGTCATAGCTGAGAAATCTTCTCTACTTAAAACACTTTCTCCATGACCACCTTTACCTCCAATAAGTTTTGTTGCCAATTGTAAAATCCATAAAATACCTGTCCATTTTAATGGAAAGATCATCATATTTAATGCTTTTGTAGTAAAGTTAGCTAATTGTTTCCAGTAGGTTGCTCCAATAGTTTTTGGTACAATTTCTGAAGCTACTAAGATTAAAATTGTCATTACAGCAGAAACTATAAAAACTCCATAACCATCATCATTAAAAACCTTTTTTGCTTCTGCTCCAACTAATATTGCACCTACTGTATGTGCTAATGTGTTTAAAGTTAGAATTGCAATTAAAGGTTTGTCTACATCTTTTTTTAAGGTTTCTAAATCTTCTGCAAAAGATTTTCCTTCACTTTTTGCTACATTAACAAATGTTGGTGTAACACTTAAAAGCACTGCTTCTAAAATTGAGCATAAAAATGAAAAGAAAATAGATACGGTTCCGTAAATTAATAATAATGTCATTCAGAATAATTTTTAGCAAAAATACATAAAAAGAAATCAGTAAATAAGACTCCGTTTTTAAGATATGAAAAAAGTTAATAAATAAGCTTAGCCCTGATTGAAACGGCATCCTTTTTTATTTTTCATAAAAAAGATATAGTGAAAAGCAGGAAATAGCTTCAAATAAAAAAACCTCAAACATTGCTGCTTGAGGTTTATTATTTTTAATCTTGTAATTGGATTAACTTACATTGAAAAGTTAAGACCAAATAACCAGTAAGACTGTAATTTGCTGTTTACATTACCAAAAGTTGCAGATGGCGTTGTTAACAATGCATTGTTTAATGCTTCTTGTTTGTTGTCTCTTAAACCAAACTCAAACCCTAAACCAATTCCTTTCCAGAAAGTGTATCCGAAAGAGTTAATCCAAGTTACGTTAGATAAATCTCCAGACTTATAGCTTTGGAAAGCAGATAAGTTAGATTTAAAGTTTACTGGACCTAATTTTCTTGTATAATCTGCAAATATTTTTGCTCCCATTGAAGATTCAAAAGCAGCATCATTATCAGCAAATACAAAGTTGTAGTTTAATGGGTGAACAACAACCACTAAGTTTTGAATTGGTGTCCAAGTAATACCAACACCTAAATCTAAATATCCAGGGTCGTTAAAGTTACTAATTAAAGTAGTTCTGTATTCTCCTAAAGCAGATACAGCTAATTTATCAGTTAATTTATAACCGTATAAAGAACTCACTGTAAATACATCGTTTGTTCCATCAAAGCTATCGCTATCTGCTGGGTCATCAGTATTGTCGTTTTTAATCCAAGATAAGTTTACATTTAAAGAGTTTCTCCAGAAAAACTTTTCTCTATCTAAATTTGCAAAACCGTTACCAATAATACCAATATTTCCTGCAGATGTATTTGGTGTTCCTTTAGAATACCAGTTGTTAAATCCAGAAATGTTTGCTCCAAAAGTACCAAAAGCACCGTATTTCCAACCTGGAAAAGCATCTATTTGAGATTGTAAAGCATTTGCTTCTCCTTGTAATTTACCTATTTCTCCTTGTTTAGTTGAAAGTTCTTTTTTAAGTTCTTCAACTGTTTGAGCGTTTAAAGAAACACCTGTTATAGCAAAAGCTACTATTAAAATTAATTTTTTCATTTTATTTAATTTTTATTTTTTAAAAATGTGCGCAAACTTACGCTTTTTTATTTAGACAAGTTTATTTTTTTAAAGTCACTTTATTTTTGAAAAAAGTAACTTAATCCTAATCCAAAAACTTCTCTAAATTGAATTCTTTTAGACGTATTGTCATCTACAATTGCATGCAAAGTCATATTCATAGAAAAATACCTGTTAACTTTAAATAGTAAATTCATTTGATAATTAACATCTATATTTTCTGGATGGTTTAAATAATCGGAATAAATTGCAACTATATTCTCCATATTAATATTTTCCATTAAATCGAACTTCATATAAGTAGAAAGGTTAAAACCTAAACTATAACTGTTGGTTTCTCCAACATCTACACCATATTTTCCAGAAAACTCTTCAGAAACAAAAGTAAAACGAGATGTAGCTGGCGCAATATTAACCCTATAATCGTCAGATTTTTTCCACAACAATCCAGGCCCAAAACTTATATATGCTGGCGAAAAGAACGTTGAAGTTGGCTTAGCTGGTGTTTCAGAATAATCATAACCACGCGTAAACTGAGTAGTTATGTTATTAAAAAAAGAGAAAAACCATAATCCTTTAGACTTAAGACCTAGTAGCGAATTGTATTCGAACTGATCGTTTGTTTTTCTAAATCCTTTATCATCTACATGACTTAAGCCATAACCTGTTATAATCTTATTATCCCAATTCCATTTTCCTTTTTTATAGTTGAAATCGTAATTGATATTAACATTTCCTGCAATAGTATTATCTCCGCCAGAAGTCCAATTTGAAAATGCAGATTGATTGAATAAAAAAGTGAATTTCCCTTTAATATACCATTTTTGAATGCTGTCTGTAGAATGATTACCAAATACCGAAACACTAATTAAAAAGATGCATATTATTGAAAAATAAACGTTTTTCATTCTCTCACTATTTTTTATGTTTATATAATGGAACTGTAGAACAAGCTTCACCAAACATAATAGATTTTGCTATAGGTTGTAATTTTTCTATTAAAAAAGCAAATGCGCTTGGTGGAATTGGCTTATCGGCACAACCTTTTATAATGACAGGAGCATTAGCAAAGTCTTTAAAATCGACAAAACTTAATAACTCTTGATATAATACTGTTTCTAACAATTCTAAATTTCCAATAACAACTTTATTTGCGTGTGGCGTTAATTCTGCTGCCACTAACATAAAAGCCCAAGACGGAATAATAGCATCTACAGAACAAGTTACAGCTACAAATTTTCTCTTGTATTGAGACCAATCATGTTTTTTAACAGATGCTCTAAAGTCTGTTTCTTTCAAAATTAATTCTTGAAACAACCAATCTTTTATGTCAAAAACAACTCTTTCTCCTTCAGGATAAATTTCCTCAAGGTCAAAGGTTTTTAGTTTACTATTTGCAACTCTATTTATTATTTCTTCTGCCATTTATTTCTATTTAGTTTCAAAGTAGAGATTTCTCCTATCGTCGAAATGACATTCGTTATTTTTTAGTTTTGAATACTCAATTTAAAGCATTCCTAACTCAAGCTTTGCTTCTTCGCTCATCATTTCTTGCGTCCAAGTAGGATCAAAAGTAATTTCTACTTCACAAGAATTAATTTCTTTTAACGATTTTACTTTCTCTTCAATATCAACTGGTAAACTTTCAGCTACAGGACAATTTGGAGACGTAAGTGTCATTAATATTTTTGCGTCGTTTTCTTCAGAAACAAAAACATCGTAGATTAAACCTAATTCGTAAATATCAACTGGTATTTCTGGATCGTAAATAGTTTTTAAAACATTTACAATTTTATCGCCTATTTCTTCTAATTCTTTGTCTGTCATCTTTATGTTATTTTGTAAGCTTAGTTTGCTGCGCAATTGCATACATTTTTATTTGTTTAATCATAGAAACCAAACCATTTGCACGTGTTGGGCTTAAATGTTCTTTTAAACCAATTTCATCAATAAAACTGGTTTCTGCAGCTAAAATTGCTTGTGGAGTTTGGTTTGAATATACACGTAACAATAACGCTACAATTCCTTTGGTTAAAATTGCATCACTATCTGCTGTAAATGTTAAAGTCTCTTCATTTAAATCTGAATGCAACCAAACTTTTGACTGACAGCCTTTTATTAAATTTTCGTCAACTTTATAAGCTGCGTCAATTAATGGTAATGTTTTTCCTAAATCTATTATATATTGATAACGTTCCATCCAATCATCAAACATGTCAAACTCATCAATAATTTCTTCTTGTATTTCTTTGATAGTCATTTTTTAAAACTATTTTTGCACTTTACAAATTGTTTTGTACAATTACCGTGCAAAATTACTGATAAAAAATAAGAAATGAGTAAATTATTAGCAGTTGGTACTGTTGCGTTTGACGCTATTGAAACACCTTTTGGAAAAACAGATAAAATTTTAGGAGGTTCTGGAACCTATGTTGGTTTAGCAGCTTCTCAATTTGGAGTAGAAACAGGTGTTGTTTCTGTTGTTGGTGGAGACTTTCCACAATCGTATTTAGATATGATGAACAACAAAGGAATTAATACAGAAGGAATAGAAGTTATTAAAGAAGGAAAAACATTCTTTTGGAGTGGTAAATATCATAATGATATGAACTCTCGCGATACTTTAATTACCGAATTAAATGTTTTAGAACATTTTTCTCCGGTAGTTCCTGAAGTTTTTAAAAATTCTGACATTGTAATGTTAGGAAATTTACACCCTTTAACACAAGCTTCTGTTTTAGACCAAATGAATGAAAGACCAAAATTAGTAGTATTAGATACTATGAATTTTTGGATGGATATTGCTTTAGCAGATTTACATACCGTTTTAAAACGTGTAGATGTTATTACAATTAATGATGAAGAGGCACGTCAATTAAGTGGAGAATATTCTTTAGTAAATGCTGCTAAGAAAATTCACTCAATGGGTCCAAAATATGTAGTAATTAAAAAAGGAGAACACGGAGCTTTGTTATTTAACGAAGGAAAAATGTTTTTTGCACCTGCATTACCTTTAGCTGAAGTTTTTGATCCAACTGGAGCAGGAGATACTTTTGCTGGTGGTTTTTGCGGTTATTTAGCAAAAACAGAAGATGTTTCTTTTGAAAACATGAAAAACGCCATTATTTACGGTTCTAACTTAGCTTCCTTTTGTGTAGAAAAGTTTGGAACACATCGAATGGAAGAACTAACCAAAGACGAAGTTCAAAATCGTTTGCAAGCGTTTAAAGAATTAACACAATTTGATATAGAATTATCATAAATTAAAATCCGCGTCTAAACACGCGGATTTTTTTATACAACAACACAACAAAAACAACACAATAATGAGTGACGCCATTAAACACGAATGCGGTATTGCATTAGTTAGATTAAAAAAACCATTACAGTTTTACAAAGACAAATACGGTTCTGCTTTCTACGGAATTAATAAAATGTATTTGTTAATGGAAAAACAGCACAACCGTGGCCAAGACGGAGCTGGTTTTGCAAGTGTAAAGTTTAATGTAGAACCTGGAACTCGTTACATTAGTAGAGTTCGTTCTAATAAAACACAACCTATACAAGATATTTTTGCTCAAATTAACGATCGTTTAAACGGTGTTTTAGAGCAAAATCCAGATAAAAAAGACAATGTTGCTTGGCAAGAAGAAAACATGCCATACATTGGTAACCTATTCTTAGGACACGTTCGTTATGGTACCTTCGGAAAAAACTCTATAGAAAGTGTACATCCTTTTTTACGTCAAAGTAACTGGAAACACAAGAACTTAATTGTTGCTGGTAATTTTAACATGACCAATTCTAATCAATTATTAGAAGAATTGGTTGAACTAGGACAACACCCTAAAGAATTTACAGACACAGTTACTGTAATGGAAAAAATAGGGCATTTCTTAGAAGATGAAGTTTCTGAGTTATATTTAAAAGCAAAGGAAAAAGGCTTCAGTAAAAAAGATGCTTCACCTTTTATTGAAGAAAATTTAGATTTACAAAACGTACTAAAACGTTCTTCTAGAAACTGGGATGGTGGTTATGCAATGGCAGGTTTAGTTGGTCATGGAGACGCTTTTGTTTTACGTGATCCAAACGGAATTAGACCAACGTATTTTTATGAAGATGAAGAAGTTGTTGTTGTTGCATCAGAAAGACCAGTTATACAAACAGTTTTTAACGTTGAGATTGATAAAGTTCAAGAATTAGAGCGTGGACATGCGTTAATAATTAAGAAGAGTGGAGAAACTTCTATTAAGGAAGTATTGGAACCAAGAGAGAAAAAATCTTGTTCTTTTGAGCGTATTTATTTTTCTAGAGGTAGTGACGCTTCTATATATGAAGAAAGAAAAAATTTAGGAAAATATGTATTTCCACAGATTCTAAAATCTATTGATAGCGATATAGAAAATAGTGTGTTTACCTATATTCCTAACACAGCAGAAACCTCTTTTTATGGAATGATGGAAGCTGCAGAAGATGTTTTAAATCAGCAAAAAACGGCAGCAATTTTAGCTGGAAATGGTAAATTAACAAAAGAACAGGTTGTAGATATTTTATCTAAAAGACCTCGTTTTGAAAAAATTGCCATTAAAGATGCTAAATTAAGAACCTTTATTGCTGACGATAACTCTAGAGACGATCTTGTTGAACATGTTTATGATATTACGTACGGTGTTGTAAAACCTACCGATAATTTAGTAATAATTGATGATAGCATTGTACGTGGAACAACATTAAAAAAGAGTATTATTAGAATTTTAGACAGATTAAAACCTAAGAAAATAGTAGTTGTTTCTTCTGCTCCACAAATTAGATACCCAGATTGTTACGGGATTGATATGGCAAGAATTGGTGATTTTATTGCTTTTAAAGCAGCTTTAGAATTGTTAAAAGACACCAATCAATACACTATTGTTGACGAAGTTTATAAAAAAGCAATTGCACAAAGAGATAAACAAGATAGCGAAATTGTAAATTTTGTAAAAGAAGTTTATGCGCCGTTTACTAGAGAGCAAATTTCTGCTAAGACTGCACAAATGTTAAAAACGGAAGATATAAATGCTGACGTTGAAGTTATTTATCAATCGGTTGATAATTTACATGTAGCTTGTCCGGATAATTTAGGAGATTGGTATTTTACTGGAAATTATCCAACTGATGGTGGAAATAGAGTAGTAAACGAAGCGTTTATTAACTTCTACGAAGGAAATAATAAAAGAGCGTATTAATAAGTAAATCTCTTCTTGTAAAATAAAAAATCCAGCTAAATAGCTGGATTTTTTATTTTTAATATTATAATTTACATTCCAAACTTACAAACAATTCCGCCCATAATAGCTAGAGTTACAATCCAATATCCTGCATTAATAGCAACATATTTTACAGATTTTCTTTCAAACATAGCAATAATTGCTAAAATTGGTAATACTAAAAATACTCCTGTAAGTGCTCCGTGTAAAACTCCATGCTTAAAGGTTCTGAAACGATCGCCATAATTAGCTACAAATTCTTGAAAATAAGTGTAAGCAGTTCCAGTGTTCTCTGTAAAACCTGGCTCTCCAGCTAAAGTTGAATAAACACCCATTTGGTGTATTGTTGCTGGTAAAAGAAAGAATGCTAGAATAAAACTAAAAACAAGGCATAAAATAAATGTTAATGTCATGTTTTTACCTTCCATAGATTCTTTTGTAAAACCCATTTCTTTCATCCAAGCATTTCCAAATAAAGGTCCGTACCATAAGAAACCCATTACTAAAGGCACCAAAGCTGCCAATGCTAAGTATAAAAAATTTAATTGCATAATATAAAGTTTTAGTTAATACTCAAATATACATAAACCATTATAAATCAATATAATTAATAAAAAAAGCCAGCAAAATGCTGGCTTTTTAAAAATATAAATTTGTCTAATTATTTTATCTTTAATGATTTTCCAATAGCTTCTAACTCAAAAATAAAATCGCGCTTATTTACTGAAGGCGCATAGGTAAACCCTTCAAAAACAATTAATCTGTTGTTCTTTTTGTCTACAATTGTATAGTTGATAAATGGACCAGCCATGAAATCGTTTTTAACCTCCCATTTTCCACGAGTTTCGTAAGCTTTTTTACCATCAATTTCTGCATCAAAAGTAAATGGAGCATAAGCTTGTTCGGTTATCATATACATGCCTTCATCGCTTCCTGGAATATATTTTTCACCAATTGAATCTCTCATTTTAGTAACATTTTCTGCAACTGTAGCTTCATCTTCTAAAGGTAAAGAATAAATTAAAATATTATTACTTCCATCTCCACGAGCAATACCGCTTTTTAAATGCTGACGTAACCATAAAAATTCTCCTGTATCATCAACCGTTTTAAATATTTTTGGAATTGTTAATGACAAACCTAAATTTTTAGTGGTTTTATATTTTGAATCGTCAAGCTTATTCTTTGCAAAATGACGTTGCATTTTTTTAATGTCTAATGCTTGAAATGTTTTAATAATTTCTTTACCCTTTTGTTGAATTACATTTATAAAACCAGCTTCATCTTTAGCTGTTATAAACATAACAACTTGTGGTTTTGAGTATTTATTTTCTGTAATAGAGAAGCTTTCTTTAGCTCCTTTTTCTAAAACTAAGATAGACTTGCTGTTTCTCATAAAACTTGCAAAACCTGTTGGATCTACTTGTGTTACAGATAATATTGTTTCTGGTTGCGGCAAACCAACTTGGTGCTCTCCAAACACAGTTCTTAATTCATCTCCAACTTTACCTTCCCAATCGTTACCTTTTATTACTACTAAAATTTCATTAATAGTTCCTGTTGCTGTTGGTAAAATAATATCTTCTTTTGATTGCTCACAAGATGAAAATGCAAAAATAACTGCAAATAATAATATTAATTTTTTCATGATAGTTTTTCGTTTAGTTTGATGGTTAGAATCAAAAACTGTTCCGTTTTACATTCTTTTTGGATAAATATACAAACGTTGCCCAATCTTTAATTTTGTGCTTCGCATATTATTCCATTGCTTAATTTTACTAACTCGCACTCCGAATTTCTTAGCAATTTTACCAAGATAATCACCACTTTTTACCCTGTAAGTTGTGCGTTTATCCATTTCAAAATACTTTGGTAATGGTTTTTCTCGCTTGCTATCATCAAAATCTGCCAAGGCGTAAATTTCTTGTTCTTTGTCTAAAAAATCTACGAGTTTGTTTCTTGGTAAACGTACTGAAAATGGTTTGTTTTTTACAAACGGAATTACATCCATTTTGTACTGCGGATTTAAAAACGACAATACTTCATTTTCTACACCCGTTTTTTCAGAAATTTGATCGAAAGTAACGGTTCTTTTTACCTGAATTGTATCTGTTTGAAAGTTGTAAATATCTGGTGCCGTTGGATAAATTCCTAATTCATCTGCATAGGTGAAAATATACATTGTTGCATAAAATGCTGGTAAATAACCTGCGGTTTCTCTTGGTAAATACGGACGGATATTCCAATAATTTCTGTAACCTCCAGAACGTTTTATAGCTTTTAATACATTTCCTGGCCCAGAATTATAAGCCGCTAAAGCTAAATCCCAATCATCAAAAATATCATATAATTGACTTAAATATTTACAAGCTGCAATAGTTGCTTTTACAGGACTTTGGCGTTCGTCTACATAAGAATTTACCGCCAATTTAAACTGTTTTCCTGTTCCGTACATAAACTGCCACAAACCAGTTGCACCAACTCTAGATTTTGCTCTTGGATCTAAAGAAGATTCTACAATTGCCAAATATTTCATTTCAATAGGAATGTCATATTGATCTAAATGTTGCTCGAACATTGGAAAATAATATTGCGCCCTTGCCATTAAAGCTGGATAGTATTTTTTACGGTACTTTATGTAATTATTAATTACCTTTTCTAACGCTTCATTATGGTCTAAATGAAAAGGAGTTGTTGCATTAATCTCTGCTAAACGTGTTTTTAACAAATCTGAAGACACAATACTTTCTACATTTCCAATAATATCTGCATCGTTTATTACGTATTGATTGCTATCAAATAAAGGTGATTTAAACTTGGCTTCTACCAATAAACTATCAATTAGTTTTAAATCGTCATCTGTATAAAATTCTGGTACAACTTCCGTTTGAATTGGCTGAATTGTATCCAATACTTGAAGGTTATCTTTTAGTTGAATAATGGTGTCATTTTGCACAAAAACCGAATCAATAATTGGTTCTTGAGAAAATGCTTGCGCAGAAATTATAAGTAGTAGTAAAAGTAGTTTTTTCATTTTATAAATCGAGTTCTACAGCAATTGGACAATGGTCTGAATGTTTTGCTTCTGGTAAAATATAAGCTCTAGAAATGTTGTTTTTTAACGGTTCTGAAACCATTGCATAATCTAAACGCCAACCTTTATTATTAGCTCTAGAATTTGCTCTGTAACTCCACCAAGAATATTCTTGTCTTTCTGGGTTTTTAAAGCGGAAACTGTCTATAAATCCGTTATTGATAAATTCTCCAATCCAAGTTCTTTCTTCTGGTAAAAATCCAGAAACACCTTTCATTTTTGGATTGTGAATATCAATGGCTTCGTGACAAATATTATAATCTCCACAGATAACTAAATTCGGAATTTCTTTCTTCAAATTATTGATGTATTCTTGAAATTCATCCATATAATTGAACTTATAATCCAAGCGTAGAGAATTTGTTCCTGACGGAAGATATAAGCTCATTACAGAAACCTCGTCAAAATCTACACGTAAGTTTCTTCCTTCAAAATCCATTGATTCTATTCCGGTTCCGTATTCAATATGATTTGGTTTTTCTTTACAAAAAATAGCGACTGAAGAATACCCTTTTTTCTCTGCTGAAAACCAATAATGATATGGGTAACCTGCGTTTTCAAACAATTCTAAATCTAATTGTTCTTTATGTGCTTTGGTTTCTTGAATACAAATTACATCCGGATTTGCAGCTTGCAACCAATCTAAAAAGCCCTTTTTTAAGGCAGCTCTAATTCCGTTTACGTTATATGATATTATTTTCATTTAGTTTAAAAAGATAGGGTTTTTAAGAAAAAGCCAAGTTAATTGCTTTTTTTCTCCTGTTTGTGTTTGAATTTTCTTTACTCTTGGTGATAAAACTATACCAATTCCTGCAGCAATAATTGCTCTTGTAATTGTACTTTCTAAACCTAAAAGTTTCATTCCAAAAAAGAGAGCTACAAATACAATTGGGTAAATTAGGAAATAATATTTTTTTAGAAAATTCATCTTAAATACTCATTTCAGGAATTTCTCCGTTTACAATTAAAGTTCCTTCTGTTGCAGCTTCAATTTCTTTAACAGAAACTCCAGGAGCTCTTTCTAATAAATGAAAAGCACCATTCTTTACTTCTAAAACTGCTAAATTAGTAACTACTTTTGTTACACAACCAACACCTGTTAACGGTAAAGAACATTGTTTTAATATCTTAGATTCTCCACGTTTGTTTGTGTGCATCATGGCAACAATAATGTTGTCAGCAGAAGCTACTAAATCCATAGCTCCACCCATTCCTTTTACCATTTTTCCTGGTATTTTCCAGTTGGCAATATCACCGTTTTGTGCAACTTCCATAGCACCTAAAACAGTTAATTGAACGTGTTTACCACGAATCATAGAAAAACTTGTTGCAGAATCAAAAATAGAACCTCCATCTAAAACTGTTACGGTTTGTTTACCTGCGTTTATTAAATCGGCATCTTCTGTTCCTTCAATAGGAAAAGGTCCCATTCCAAGTAATCCGTTTTCAGATTGAAATTCAACTTCAATTCCTTCAGGAATATAATTTGCAACTAATGTTGGTATTCCAATTCCTAAATTTACATACCATTTATCTTGTAATTCTTTTGCAATTCTTTGCGCTATTTCTTGTTTTGATAAAGCCATCTTTATTACGATTTAGGAGTTACAGTGCGTTGTTCAATTCTCTTTTCATACTTTTCTCCTTGAAAAATACGCTGTACAAATATTCCTGGAATATGTATTTGATTTGGGTCTAAAGTTCCTGCTGGGACTAATTCTTCAACCTCAGCAACAGTAATTGTTGCAGCTCCACACATATTCGGATTAAAATTACGTGCCGTACCTTTAAAAATTAAGTTTCCTGCAGTATCTCCTTTCCATGCTTTTACAAAAGCAAAATCGGCTTTAAATGCCGGTTCTAAAACATACATTTTTCCATCGAACTCACGTGTTTCTTTTCCTTCCGCTACTTCTGTTCCGTAACCAGCAGGAGTATAAAATGCCGGAAAACCTGCTTGTGCAGCTCTACATTTTTCTGCTAAAGTTCCTTGTGGTGTTAACTCTACTTCTAACTCACCCGATAACATTTGACGTTCAAACTCATCATTTTCTCCTACATAAGAAGAAATCATTTTTTTTATTTGTTTTCCTTGTAGTAATAACCCTAAACCAAAATCATCCACACCAGCATTATTAGAAATACAAGTAACATTTCTAACATTTAATTTTACTAATTCTGCAATAGCATTTTCTGGAATACCACAAAGACCAAAACCACCTAACATAAAAGTCATTCCGTCTTTTACACCGGTTAAGGCTTGTTCTACGTTACTTACTTTTTTATTTATCATTTGCTTAGTTGTTTATGTTATTTTCCAATACTTCGGAAAACTTATTTTTATTTTTCTTCCCGCTTAGCGGAAAAAACTAGAAATCTGTCTCTTCTTCGTTCTTTTGGTCATTATTTTCTTCACCATCTTTTTCGTCTGTAGCCGTTTTACTACAATCTAAATTTATTGAAAGATTTTCTGGTTTAGAAAAATTGCTTTTGCTAATTTTTAATGTTTTATCAGCATAACATTTTTCCATAAATAACGCCCATGTTGGTAGAGACATTGTTGCTCCTTGCCCTTTTGTAATTCCCGCAAAATGGGTTGCTCTATCATCTCCACCTGTCCAAACTCCTGTTGCTAAATTAGGCACAATTCCCATAAACCAACCATCAGATTGATTTTGCGTGGTACCTGTTTTACCAGCAATTGCATTTTTAAAATTATAAGGAAATCCGGTAACTGCATCTTTTCCTGAAGTCCAATTAGAACGTAATCTTGCACCAGAACCCGATTGTGTTACACCTTCCATTAAATTTAAAATTGTGTAGGCAGAATCTTCACTTAAAACTTCTTTTGATTCAGGAACAAATTCCATTAAAACGGTTCCGTTTTTGTCTTCAATTCTAGAAATCATCATTGGACTTACTCGTAAACCTTTATTTGCAAAGGTTGAATAAGCACTTACCATTTCTAATAAGCCTAACTCTACAGCTCCAAGAGCTATTGAAGGATTTGCTTGTATTTCTGTTTCTATACCTGCAGATTTAGCTAAACGCGCTACATTAATTGGTGAAACCTTATCTATTAATCTTGCAGACATGGTGTTTATAGAACCTGCTAAACCTTGTTTTAAAGTTAACATTTCTCCATATTTTGGACTAGAGTTTTCTGGTGTCCAATCTTCTGGAATTCCATATTTTCCTTTTGGAATTGTATATAATGTATTTGGAAACTGATCGCACGGAGACATATTTAACTGATTAATAGCAGTTGCATATACAAAAGGTTTAAATGTAGAACCAACCTGTCTTTTTTGCTGCGCAACAGCGTCATATTTAAAATACTTGTTATTTATACCGCCAACCCACGCTTTTATATGACCTGTTTGTGGTTCTATTGAAACCAAACCAGAACGTAAAAAGTGTTTGTAATATTTAATAGAATCATAAGGCGACATAATTGTGTCTATATCTCCTCTATGAGAAAAAACACGCATATCTGTCTTTGTAGTAAATGCGGTTTCTATTTCTTTTGAAGATTTTCCTTGCGCTTTCATTCGTTTATAACGATCAGAATTCTTCTTCTCTCTATTTAAAATTCTAGTAATATCCGATTTTTCAATATCGTAAAAAGGTGCTGTTTTATTTCTTTTTTGTTCTTTAAAAAAGTGATCTTGTAAATTGGTCATATGTTCTGCCACTGCTTCTTCTGCATATTTTTGCATTCTAGAATCAATAGTAACAAAAACCTTTAAACCATCTTTATAAATATTATAAGTTGTACCGTCTGACTTTGGATTATCTTTTGCCCATTTTTTAAGAAAATCTCTTAAATGCTCTCTAAAGTAAGTTGCAGATCCGTCACTATGACTTTCCGGTGTAAAGTTTATCTTTAATGGCAGTTTTTGCAACGAATCTTTTTCTTTTTCCGATAATAATCCATTTTTTTCCATTTGTCCAAAAACTACATTTCTACGACTTAACGATTTCTTTTTAGAAACTTCTCTATGTGGATTAAATTGCCTTGGATTTTTTAACATAGCAACTAAAATTGCCGATTCTTGCAAGTCTAATTCTTTAGGTTCTTTACCAAAATAAATACGAGATGCAGAACGAATACCAGTTGCATTAAACAAGAAACCTTGTGTGTTTAAATACATGGTAATAATCTCTTGCTTAGTGTATTGTCTTTCTAATCTGGTAGCAATAACCCATTCTTTCATTTTTTGAGAAAGTCTTTTAAAAATATTACTAGAACCTCCATTATTAAATAAGTTTTTGGCTAATTGTTGCGTAATTGTACTTGCTCCTCCTCCAGCACCTAATTTAGCAACTGCTCTAGCTAAACCTCTAAAGTCTATACCAGAATGTTCATAAAAACGCTCATCTTCCGTTGCCACTAAAGCTTTAACCAAGTTATCTGGTAAATCTTTAAATAAAATTGGTGTTCTATTTGCTTTTACATAGTATTTTCCTAATGTTTTTCCATCGGCAGAAATTACCTCTGTAGCTAAATCTCTTTTTGGGTTTTCTAACTCATCAAAAGTCGGTAACTCTCCAAAAACACCCCAGGAAGCTAATAAAAACAAGAAGCATATAAAAAGGAATCCGCCTAAAACAAGCATCCAAAACCATTTTATGTATTTTTTAAAACTTGTTGTATTTGTTGTTGTTTTCTTTGTCATTTTATTGTTCAATTTTTTCAATTCTAAATCCTACATCTGTAATTCCTTCAAGCGGAGCTATGCCTTCTGCATCACCATTTTTTCGCATTGCTTGCGCTATTGATAAACTATATTTTCCTGAAGAAGGAAATGTTATGCTTTCTTTGTAAAAAAGTTTATTTTCTTTTATTTCTGAAAATCCTTTACCTAAAAACTGCCCCGTTATATCTGCCATTTCATACTCTAAAGTATCTACAATTTGTTCTCCAGATGGTAACTTTAATTTTGTTACTAAGAATAAATTACTAAATGGATAATGGCTATTGTTTCTTAGGTTGATAAATAAATTTCTACGCGCCAAAGTATCTTCAACAGAAAAATTAAAAACTAACGTACTATCAATTTCCCAAATTCCACTTGGAACAGAAACATAGCTATCAAAAACTCTTTTGGAATCGCAAGAAACCAAGAGTATTACAGCAAAAAGAACTGTAATTAACTTATTCTTTTGGCTTGTCTTGACCATTTTTATTCACTGTTTTTTTGCGTCGATTGTTATTTTTTCTACGAGGTTTTTGACCTGTAGTTTCTGCCTTTGGCTGTTGTTGCTTAGGTTGTTTTTGCTTAGGTTGTTGCTTTTGAGGCTGCTTCTTTTTAGGTGGATTTTGCTTTGGCTTATTTTGGTTGTTATTTGCCTTTGCAGTAGCTGGTTTACGCTTGTTTCTATTATTTTTACGCCTGTTGTTTTTTCTAGGTTTTTTAGGCGTATCAAAACGTGTTAAACTATCTTGACCTACAACATTTTCAAAATCTACTTTTGCCTCTACAACTATGTCAGATTCGTATTCTTCTAACGATAGGCCTTTTTCATTATTGTTGTTTAATGCTATAATTTCATTAACCTGTTCTAAGGACAATTTGAACCATTTAAAGCTATCATTTTTGTAAGTGTACCAAAGCATATTTTGAAAAATATCCATCTTAACATAAACAGCTTCTCCTTTTTCGGTTTTCAAGATTTTATCTTGCTTCGGAAAGTGTTTTAGCGCATCTAAATAAGTGTCTAATTCAAAATTTAAACAACATTTTAACTTACCACATTGTCCTGATAATTTTAACGGATTTAATGATAATTGCTGGTAACGAGCTGCTGCAGTATTTACTTTTCTAAAATCGGTTAACCAAGTAGAACAACACAATTCTCTACCACAAGAACCAATACCTCCTAAACGTGCTGCTTCTTGGCGCATACCAACTTGTTTCATTTCTACACGAATAGAAAACGCACCTGCTAAATCTCTAATTAATTGTCTAAAATCTACACGTTCATCTGCTGTATAATAGAATGTTGCTTTTTTACCGTCTCCTTGATATTCTACATCAGAAAGCTTCATTTTTAGCTCTAAACGACTAATTATTTCTCTTCCTTTTCGTTGTGTTTCTAACTCCTTGTCTCTAGCCGTTTTCCAAATATCTAAATCTCTTTGAGAAGCTTTTCTGAAAATTTTCTTAACGTCTTCGCTATCTGCTTTAACGTTTCGTTTCTTCATTTGCACCTTTACCAACTCGCCACCAAGAGAAATAACTCCAATATCGTGTCCTGGAGAACCTTCTGTTGCAACAACATCTCCCATTGAGAGTGTTAAGTTTTCTGTGTTCTTAAAAAAGTGTTTTCTTCCGTTTTTAAAACGGACTTCATAAATATTAAATGGAGCTTCGCCAGTTGGCAAAGTCATGTTAGATAGCCAATCAAAAACAGCTAATTTACTTCCACTTCCGCAAGCACCACCTGTTCCGCAATTTCCGTTACTTTTACATCCTTTTGGCACACCATTTTCGGTTGTACCACAATTTCCACACGCCATGTATCTATATATTTTGAGGTTTTTAGTTTTTTTCCGAAGAAAAAATAAAAACTCTTTGTATTAATTATTTGATTTTTAGAAAACTACAAAAAAAGTGCTGTTTTTCTTTAATCAGTAAATATACGCATTCTCAAACAATGAAAAAATAGGTTTAAAAAGTTCTTACTGTTTCTTTTAATTTCTACTATAAATCAAAGGTAATCAGTAAGTTTTTAAGAAGTTTTATTCTTTTAGAATTTGAAAGCATTAATTTAGAATTCGTATAAAATTTTGATTTTTTAAAACTGAAATCCAAAACTTACACCATAACCTCTTGCGGTTAAATTCCCAGGGTTTTCATTTAAATCTAAAAGTGGTTTTTTAATACCATAAAAATTATAATCCCAAAAAACATTCATAGTTAAAGTATAATTTGGATCTTTATCTATTGGAAATTGAAGTCCTAATCTGAGGTTTCCCATCGCAGAATTTATTTTTTCTGAAACTGCAATGTTTTTAGCTAGTAAAGCATACATGTTAGCGTTTTCGTAATCTTGAAAATAATAACGAAACATTCCACCAAGCTTAACGGCAGAAATTGATTGTTGAGATTGGTATTGAAAACCACCAACTGCACCTAAGGTAAACTTCTTAAATAACGGATAATTTACAGTGTATAATACTCCAAAAGAAAGTTTATTGTCAAGCTCACTTTGTTTATATTTAATTTCTGAAGGTAAAATAAGTTCTAATTCTGCGGTTTGAATCCATTGTTTTTCAAGTGCATAATTTGTAGCTGTTGATTCTTTATCAACTTGTTTTGCGGTGTTTATTCCGTCTGAAACAGTAAATTGAGCAAATGTTGAAATTGAAATCAGTAATGCGAATACTAATGTAATTTTTTTCATAAGTAGTTTTTTGGTTTCAAGTTACTCCACAACTTTTATTCCAAAAAACTGTTAAATGTTTTTTTTATTACTAAACGATTGTTTAGTTTTGTGTCGTATTTATATTCAATGGCTAGAAAAAAACAATATAACGAAGACGAAGTAGTAGAAAAAGCAATGAACCTTTTTTGGGAAAATGGTTATGAAGCTACTTCTATGCAAATGCTTGAAAAAGAAATGGGCATTAACAAGTTTTCTATATATTCTAGTTTTGGTAATAAACACGGTTTATTTTTAGAAAGTTTAAAAAAATATAAATCTAGAAGTAATAATGTTTTAGAAAAATTTGGAAAAGGAACAAACGGAATAAAAGATATTAAGCAATTTTTTTACGATTCTGTAAGTTCTAATTTTAAAACAGACGAAATAAAAGGTTGTTTTGTTACCAACACTTATAATGAGTTTTCTGTAAAAGAAGATGAATGCATTCAAAAACAAATGAGTGCATTTATGGATAACTTAAAATCTATCATTATTAAAAAATTAAAAACCGATACTTCTAAAGATGAAGAGACTATAACAAAGCAAGCTAACTATTTATTATTGGCAAAAAATGGTTTGGCTGCTGCCGCAAGAGTAAATACAAAAAAAGAAATTGAAGATTACATAGAAATGGTCTTCAAAAATTTATAAACATTTTTTTTACACAATAACTAAACGGACGTTTAGAAATAATTAACAGAATAATAAAAACAAGAATTATGACAACTTTAAAAGTTCACAACATCGAAACTGCTCCAGAAGGAAGCAAAGCATTATTAGAAAACTCTCAAAAAGCTTATGGAATGATTCCTGGTTTACACGGTGTTTTAGCAAGTTCACCTCAAATATTAAAAGCATATCAAACAATACACGAGTTATTCACGCAATCTTCATTTAATGAAGAAGAATTAACGGTAGTTTGGCAAACAATTAATGTTGAACATGCTTGTCATTACTGTGTTCCTGCACATACAGGAATTGCACATATGATGAAAGTAGATACAAATATTACAGAGTCTTTACGTAACGAAACTCCTTTAGAAAACGCTAAACTTGAAGCTTTACGCACAATGACATTGTCTATAGTTAGAAATCGTGGTAATGTTTCTCAAGCAGATTTAGATGTTTTTTATGCAGCTGGATACGAAGAAAAACATGTTTTAGATATCATCTTAGGATTATCTCAAAAAACAATAAGTAACTACACAAATCATATTGCAAATACACCTGTAGACGAAGCTTTTCAAAAATTTGCGTGGTCAAAAAAATAAAAAGTTGTAGAAAAACTAGAACAAGGCGCAAGGTGTACTTAAAATTAATGAACTTACAGAATTTTAAATTATGACAGATAAATTAAAAATAGATATCGTTTCAGACGTAGTATGTCCTTGGTGTACTATTGGTTACAAACGTTTACAAAAAGCAATTGACGAACTTGGAATTGCAAATCAAATTAACATTGAATGGCAACCGTTTGAGTTGAACCCAAATATGCCATCCGAAGGTCAAAATGTAAACGAGCATATTACCGAAAAATATAGATCGACTAAAGAGCAACAAAAACAATCGAAAGAAATGATGACAGAAGCTGGTGCAGAACTAGGTTTTAAATTCGATTATTTTGATGAAATGCGAATGGTAAACACTTTTGACGCTCATGTTTTATTAGAATATGCAAAAGACTTTGGTAAACAAACCGAATTAAAAATGACTTTAACCAAAGCCTTTTTTAGCGACCGTAAAGATGTCTCTAAAATAGCTGTTTTAAAGGAAGCACTTTTAGAAGTTGGTTTAAATGCTGATGAAGCATTATCAAAATTAGATAATGAAGACGCGCGAACTAAAGTAAGAATCATTCAAAATCAATGGAAAAATATGGGTGTAAATTCTGTACCAACTATTGTTTTTAATCGTAAAAGTGCAGTTACAGGAGCGCAACCAGTTGCAACTTTTAAACAAGTATTAACGGAGTTAATTAAAGAACAACAATCCGTTTAATATAAAAGCCGATTGTAAAAAAATATAAATCATGGAAAATAATAACAATAAAGGTGAGTTAGATGTTTTATTAGACGTAAAACGTAGTGAAGGGGCTGCAAAATTCTCAGACGAAAAGAAAAAAATATATGCAGACGGAATTACAAGTGTTGCAAACTCTGGAGTTTTAGATTCGGCTTTAAAGGTTGGTGACAAAGCGCATAATTTCACTTTAAAAAATGCATTAAATGAATCGGTTTCTTTATATGACGAATTAAAAAACGGACCCGTAATTTTAACTTGGTACAGAGGTGGTTGGTGTCCATATTGCAACATTACTTTACATGCATTACAAGAAAAATTACCTGAGTTTAAACAAGAAGGTGCTACACTTTTGGCTTTAACACCAGAATTACCTGATAACTCACTAAGTACTTCAGAAAAAAACAATCTAGAATTTACAGTTTTAAGTGATTTAGGAAATACAATTGGTAAAGAATATGGAGTAGTTTTTACATTAACAGATGATGTTGCTACTATTTACAATGCTGGTTTTGGACTAAACAACGTAAATGGAGATACAAGTAATGAGTTACCTTTAGCTGCAACCTATGTTATTGATACAAATGGAATTATTAAATATGCTTTTTTAGATGCTGATTATACTAAAAGAGCTGAACCTAATGAAATATTATCTGTTTTGAAAAAAATTAAATAAAAAAGCTCACATTTTGTGAGCTTTTTTTATACTTATAATTTGAGTTTCTAAAACAAATTTAGAACACTTTTACTTCTTAAATTTCAAAACTTCGCTTCGTCCTTTTTTGAATATTTTATTGCTGTTTCCTTTACCTTTTCGGAGTTCTTTTTGCTCCTCAAAAGATAGCTGAATTATTTCTTGACAATCTGTAGAACAGGTATTTTCCATAGCTTCGGAACACTCATCACATTGAATAAATAATAAATGACACGCTTCGTTTGCACAATTTGTATGTTCATCACAAGCTTTACCACATTGGTGACAATTAGAAACAACATCATCAGTAATTCTTTCTGCTCTTCGATGATCGAACACAAAGTTTTTACCGATAAATTTATTCTCTATTCCTTCTTCTTTTACTTGTCGTGTGTATTCTATAATTCCGCCTTCAAGTTGAAAAACGTTTTTAAAACCTTTGTGTTTGTAATAAGCTGATGCTTTTTCGCAACGAATTCCACCAGTACAATACATCAATAAATTTTTATCTTCTTTATTGTCTTTTAAATCTTCTTCAATAATATCTAAAGAATCTCTAAAAGTATCTACATCTGGAGTTACAGCGCCATCAAAATGACCAATTTCACTTTCGTAATGGTTACGCATATCTACACAAACTGTGTCTGGATTTGCTAACATTTCGTTGAATTCCTTGGCGTTTAAATGAACTCCTTTTGCGGTTACATCAAAAGTGTCATCATTTAAACCATCGGCAACAATTTTGTTACGCACTTTTACTTTCAACTTTAAAAACGATTTGTTGTCTTGTTCCACAGCAACATTCAATCGGATATCTTTCAAAAAAGAAATACTATCTAATTGCTCTTTTAACGCTAAGAAATTTTCCGAAGGAACAGAAAGTTGTGCGTTTATTCCTTCATAAGAAACATATATTCTTCCTAAAACATCTAAAGTATTCCATTCTAGGAACAACTTATCTCTTAATAATTGTGGGTTTTCTATCTTATAATATTGATAGAATGAAATGGTAAGACGGTCTTTACCCGCTTGGTCTATTAATTCAGCGCGTTCTGCAGCGCTTAACTTGTTGTACAGTTGCATGCTATACTTTTTTAAGTTATACAAAAATGTTGCGATTTATCTAAAAATCAATGCAAATATACTGCTTTTTTGAATTTTGATGTTTAAAATTACACTTTTACAGCAAATTTGATATTTCTTACACTTTAACTGAAATTTTCAATAAAATAGAATGTAATTAATTCATTTTTTTTAAACCTTTGCGTAGTCTTAGTAAATAATTTATTTATCAAAAAAATAAGTATGAGAGTAGCTGTAGTAGGAGCAACAGGAATGGTAGGAACCGTAATGTTGCAAGTTTTAGAAGAACGTAATTTACCAATAACAGAATTAATTCCGGTAGCATCGGCAAGATCTGCTGGTAAAAAATTAGCATATAAAGGAAACGATTATACCGTTGTAACTTTAGAAGATGCTGTAAAAATGAAGCCAGATGTAGCATTATTTTCTGCTGGTGGAGATACTTCTTTAGAATGGGCTCCTAAATTTGCAGAAGCTGGTACAACTGTTATCGATAATTCTTCTGCTTGGAGAATGGATCCAACAAAAAAGTTAGTAGTTCCAGAAATTAATGGAGATGTTTTAACTGCGGAAGATAAAATTATTGCAAATCCAAACTGTTCTACAATTCAGTTAGTAATGGCTTTATCTCCTTTACATGATAAATATAAAATGAAACGTTTGGTAATTTCTACGTATCAATCGGTTTCAGGAACTGGTGTAAAAGCTGTTAAACAATTAGATAACGAAGAAGCTGGTGTTGATGGCGAAATGGCATATCCACATAAAATTGGAAGAAACGCTTTACCTCATTGTGATATTTTCTTAGAAAACGGATACACAAAAGAAGAAATGAAATTGGTTAAAGAACCTAAGAAAATTTTACGTGACGATTCTTTTTCTGTAACTGCAACTGCGGTTAGAATACCAACTGCTGGTGGACATTCAGAAGCGGTAAATGTGCAGTTTGAAAATGATTTTGATGTAGCTGAAGTTCGTCAACTTTTAAATGATTTCCCTGGAGTTATTGTACAGGATGATTTAGCAAACAATGTATATCCAATGCCAATAAACGCTCATAATAAAGATGAAGTTTTTGTGGGAAGAATTAGAAGAGATGAGTCTCAAGAAAACACCTTAAACTTATGGATTGTTTCTGACAATCTTAGAAAAGGTGCTGCAACAAATACAGTTCAAATTGCAGAATATTTAGTTGCAAATAATTTGATATAATTACTTTCAGGTAAATTTTTATAAAACAAAAATCCCGAGTTTTTAACTCGGGATTTTTTTATTTCTCTACTTTAAGAACATCAGCAATAATTCGCTCCAATTCTGGTTTTGGTAACGCACCATTTGCCATTTGAGGTTCACCTTCCATTGGGCAAAATAACATTGATGGAATACTTCTAATTCCAAATGCAGCAGCCAATTCTTGTTCTGCTTCAGTATCTATTTTATAAATGTGTATTTTATCTCCGTATTCTTCAGAAAGCACTTCTAAAACTGGCGCTAATGCTTTACATGGTCCACACCAATCTGCATAAAAATCGATTAAGACTGGTTTGTCTCCTTCAAATTTCCATGTTTTATTTTCTTCGTAATTAAATACTTTTTCTAAAAAAGTAGCTTTTGTTAAATTTTCTGTCATTTTTTAAAATTTAAGTGTTTCCAAATTAGTAGAAACATTTTCACAAAAATAGTCGTTTTATTTAGGAAACATTACATAGTGTTAAATTCCTCTTAAAATATAGGGTTTTAAGGCTTTTTCAGCTAACTTTGAAGAATTACTAAACCAAATAACATGAAGAAATTAATCATTCCTATCTTATGTGCAAGTGCAATTTTTGTCTCTTGTAAAGAAGAAATCAAACAAAGAAATATAGAAGTGAAGTATCCTGAAACTGCCAAAAAAGCTGTCGTAGACACGTTATTTGGAACCGCTGTAACAGACAATTATCGTTGGTTAGAGGACGATAGAAGTAAAGAAACTGAAGACTGGGTTAAAGCAGAAAACAAAGTTACTTTCGATTATTTAAGTAAAATTCCATACAGAGAACAATTAAAAGATCGTTTGTCTGAATTGTGGAATTACGAAAAAGTTGGAACACCATTTAAAGAAGGAGATTACACATATTTCTATAAAAATGATGGTTTACAAAACCAATATGTTGTTTACAGACAAAAAGATGGTGGAGAACCAGAAGTGTTTTTAGATCCAAATACGTTTTCTGAAGACGGAACAACTTCTTTAAGCTCTCTTAGTTTTTCTAAAGACGGAAAAACTGTTGCGTATTCAATTTCTGAAGGAGGTTCTGATTGGCGTAAAATTATTGTTTTAGATGCAGAAACTAAAACCGTAAAAGAAGATACATTGGTTGATGTAAAATTCTCAGGAATTTCTTGGTACAAAAACGAAGGTTTTTATTACTCAAGTTACGACAAACCTAAAGGAAGTGAATTGTCTGCAAAAACAGATCAGCACAAATTATACTATCATAAATTAGGAACATCACAAAAAAACGATCCTGTTATTTTTGGAGCTATTCCTTCAGAAAAGCACAGATATGTTGGTGGTGGCGTTTCAGAAGACAATAACTTTCTTATTATTACAGCAAGTGTTTCAACTTCTGGAAATAAATTATTCTTTAAAGATCTTAGAAAACCAAATAGCCCGTTAGTAACTGTTTTAGATCATACTAATAGCGATACATATCCAATTGATATTATTGGCAATAAAGTATATTTAGTAACCAATTTAGATGCTCCAAACAAAAAAGTAGTAACAGTAGATATTACAAATCCAACCCCAGAAAACTGGAAAGATTTTATTCCAGAAACAGAAAACGTTTTAAGTTTAAATTCTGGCGCTGGTTATTTCTTTGCAGAATATATGGTTGATGCAGTTTCAAAAGTATTACAATATGATTATGATGGAAAATTAGTAAGAGAAGTAAAATTACCTGGAGTTGGTTCTTCCGGTGGTTTTGGAGGAAAAAAAGATGCTAAAGAATTGTATTTTTCTTTTACAAACTACAATACACCAAACTCATCTTATAAATTTAATCCAAAAGACGGAACGTATGAATCTTACTGGAAACCAGCAATAGATTTTAATTCTGATGATTATGAAAGTAATCAAGTTTTTTATACATCAAAAGACGGAACAAAAGTTCCAATGATTATTACACATAAAAAAGGAATTGAGTTAAACGGAAAAAACCCAACTATTTTATATGGTTATGGAGGATTCAATGTTAGCTTAACACCAAGTTTTAGTATTGCAAATTCAGTTTGGATGGAACAAGGTGGAGTTTACGCTGTACCTAATTTACGTGGTGGTGGAGAATATGGTAAAAAATGGCACGATGCAGGAACACAAATGAAGAAACAAAATGTATTTGATGATTTTATCGCTGCCGCGGAATATTTAATTGCTGAAAACTATACTTCATCAGATTATTTAGCTGTTCGTGGAGGTTCTAACGGAGGTTTATTAGTTGGGGCAACAATGACACAAAGACCAGATTTAATGAAGGTTGCTTTACCAGCAGTTGGAGTTTTAGATATGTTACGTTACCACACATTTACAGCAGGAGCAGGTTGGGCGTACGATTATGGAACTGCAGAACAAAGCAAAGAAATGTTTGAATATTTAAAAGGATATTCGCCAGTACACAATGTAAAAGAAGGTGTTTCGTATCCTGCAACTATGGTAACAACAGGAGATCATGATGATAGAGTTGTACCAGCACATAGTTTTAAATTTGCTGCAGAATTGCAAGACAAACAAACAGGAAATAATCCTACATTGATAAGAATAGAAACTAATGCAGGTCATGGAGCTGGAACACCAGTAGCAAAAACTATTGAGCAGTATTCAGATATATTTGGGTTTACTTTATTTAATATGGGATTTGACCAATTACCAAATCCGCCGAAGGCTAAAATAAAAAGTTAAATTCTGTAACAGATTACAAATTAAGACACTAATACTTAAATCAATCTAAATTAAATACAATGAAAATAATTAAAAAAGCACTTTTTGTTTCTGCAATTGCTGCCGGAATGATTGCTTGTAAACAAGATAAATCTGAAGAAAGATCTGCAGGTATTATCCTTGAAAACATGGATACTTCTGTAAAACCTACAGATGATTTCTTTAGATATGTAAACGGAACTTGGTTAGATAATACTGAAATTCCTGCAGACAGAACTTCTTGGGGTGGTTTTGGTGAATTACGTAAAAAAACCGATGCAGATGTATTGGATATTTTAAACGAAGCAATTGAACAAAGAGATTTTCCGAAGGTAAAAGATGCAAACGGAAATGAAATAGATTCAGATCAAGAAAAAGCAGTAAACTATTATGAAACTATAATGGATACTGTTGCAAGAAACAAACAAGGTATAGAACCAATAAAACCTTTTTTAGCTAAAATTGATGAAATTAAAACCAAGAAAGATGTTGAAACTTATATAACAAACATGGCTCCTTATGGTGGTGGTGGTTTTTACGGTTTTGGTGTTTATAACGATTTAAAAAACAGTAGTCAATATGCAGGTTATATGGGCGCTGGTGGTTTAGGTTTATCTAGAGATTATTATGTAGATGCTAAAGTAGCAGATAAATTAGCAAAATATCAAGAATTTGTTGCTAAGATGTTTACAACTTTTGGAGATGATGAAGCTACCGCTAAAAAGAATGCGGCTACTATTGTTGCTTTCGAAAAAAGCTTAGCAGAACCAATGATGACTAAAGAAGAGCGAAGAGATACTCGTAAAATGTACAACCCAATGTCGGTTGCAGAGTTGTCTAAATTATCTCCAGGAATTGATTGGGATGCGCACTTAAAAGGTATTGGAGTAACTGATTTAGATAAAATAATTGTTACAGATTTAGGATACTTTAAAGCACTGAGCGGAATTTTAGCATCTCGTTCTGTAGAAGATATTAAACTATTATTACGTTGGGGAGCAATCAACAACTCTTTAGGTGTATTATCTACCGATTTAGAAACTGCAAATTGGGAGTTTTACAGCAAAGAAATGCGTGGAGCTAAAAAACAACGTCCAAGAGACGAGCGTGCTTTAGGAAACTTAAATGGAGCCGTTGGTGAAGCCTTAGGTAAATTATATGTAGACAAAATGTTTCCGCCAGAAGCTAAAAAGAAAGCAGAAGAAATGATTGACAATGTAATGTTAGGTTTCGAAAAACGTATTGCTGGTTTAGAGTGGATGAGCGAAGAGACTAAAACAAAAGCATTAGAAAAATTACACAAATTAACCGTTAAAATTGCTTATCCAGATGTTTGGAAAGACTATTCTGCTTTACAAGTTAAAGGTTTAGAAAAAGGTGGTACTTATTTCGAAAACGCACTAAACGTTACAAAATGGAACTACAACAAAAACATGGATAAGTTAGGGAAACCAGTAGACAGAACTGAATGGGGAATGTCTCCACAAACTGTAAACGCTTATTTTAATCCTGTAAATAACGAAATTGTATTTCCAGCAGCTATTTTACAACCTCCTTTTTATGATTATAAAGCAGACGAAGCTGTAAATTATGGTGGAATTGGAGCTGTTATTGGACACGAAATTTCTCATAGTTTTGATGATTCTGGAGCTCGTTTTGATGGTGATGGAAACCTTAAAAACTGGTGGACAGACGAAGATTCTGAAAAATTTGGTGTAATTGGTAAACAATTAGTAAAACAATACAGCGATATTATTGCTATCGATAGCATGCACTTAAACGGTGAGTTTACTTTAGGAGAAAATATTGGAGATTTAGGTGGTGTACAAGCTGCTTATGAAGGATTGAAAATTTTCTTAGAAAAAGAAGGAAGACCAGCAAATATTGATGGTTATACTCCAGAACAACGTTTTTTCCTTTCTTGGGGAACTATTTGGAGAACTAAAATGCGTGATGAAGCTCTTAAGAATTTAATTATGACAAACACACACGCTCCAGGACAATACAGAGCCTATATGCCACTTAAAAACGTAGATGCTTTCTATGAAGCTTTTGACGTTAAAGAAGGTGATAAAATGTACATAAAACCAGAAGAAAGAGTTAGAATCTGGTAGACACGCAGTGTCTTTTGTTATGATTCTCTTTACGGAGAATTATACAAATTATATCATATAAAACCGATACAGCAATGTGTCGGTTTTTTTTATTTCTTTTTTTTGCAATGGAAAAAAGAAAGATAAATAACACTTATTTTTACACCATGTTACAAGTAAACAACATATCATTTAATTATAAAGAAAGTAAAAATGTTTTAAAAAACATTTCATTTCAAGTAGAAGCAGGAGAACATTTATGCATAATGGGCGAAAGCGGAAGCGGAAAATCGACACTTTTAAAAATAATTTACGGATTATTAGACCTAGAAAAAGGAGACATTTCTTGGAATAAAGAACCCGTTTTAGGGCCAAAACACAACTTAGTTCCAGGTTTCGAAAACTTTAAATACGTAGCACAAGATTTCGATTTAATGCCATTTACTTCAGTTTCAGAAAATATTAAAAAATTCTTATCTCGTTTCTATCCAGAAGAAGCAGAAAACAGAACTCAAGAATTACTAGAAGTTATAGAAATGAAAGCTTTTGAAAACACTAAAGTAAAAAACTTAAGTGGCGGTCAGCAACAACGTGTTGCCATTGCAAGAGCCTTAGCAAAAGAGCCCGAAGTGTTATTGCTAGACGAACCTTTTGGACAAATAGATAACTTTAAAAAGAACTCATTAAGAAGAAATTTATTTACCTTTTTAAAAGAAAAAAACATTGCTTGTATAATTGCCACACATGATGAAAATGATGCACTTTCTTTTTCTGATAAATTGATTGTAATACAAGATCAAAAAATAATTGCTAACCAAACTCCAATAGCAATTTACAACAAACCAAAAAGTAAATACATTGCTTCTTTGTTTGACGATGTAAATGAAATTACTCTAAAAGGAGAAACGCATTTATTATATCCGCATCAAATTAAAATTGTAGAATCTATAGGTACTGAATCAAGTTCAGCACAGGCAACCGTTTTAAACTCTTACTTTAAAGGGTTTTATTGGTTAATTGAAGTTGAATTTGAAAATCAAATAGTATTTTTAAATCATTCTCATGATGTAAGAAAAGGAAATTTTATTCAAATAAAATTATAAAAAAAATCACCTTAATTAAATAATTAAGATGATTTGAATGTGTGATTTAAACTCTATGAAAAATTGGGGGATATTTTTTCATATTGAAAATATTACAAGACAAAGATAAGCTGTGTTTGTTAAAAACAAATGTAATTAACCGCTTATAAACTGTTAAAATGGGAAAAACAAAAAAATTAACTTGGATACTTTTTTCTAAATTCTTCTGGAGTTAAACTGGTATGCTTTTTAAAATACTTATGTAAATTGGTCGGGTCTTTAAAACCTACCTTAAAAGCAATCTCTTTTATAGAAAGGTCATACTGTAAAAGCAATCTTTTTACTTTAATAACAACAGTGTCATCAATAAACTCTTTTGCAGGTTTATTCGCAATAAATTTTACAACAGTATTTAACTTTTTTGTAGAAAAACCTAGCTTACTTGCGTAATCATAAACTTTTTTAGTTTTACAATAATCTTCTTCTAGAATATTTTGAAATTTAATAAAATCTTTTAAATACTTACTCTGTTGATTATTATTATATTCTTTAGATTTTAGCCTATAAATTAATGTAATTAAAATATGTAAAAGGCTTCTTATAAGTTTATAAGAATAAATATCATTTATAACTAAAACCTCTTTTTCTATACCTTTTATTAATTGAGAAATACCTTTAAAATCTCTTTGCTCAAATTGAGTTTTAGGAGAAACTAACAATTCATTAAACATTTGTATTGCACTTGAAACCTCAATTTCATTTAAATAACTATTTAAAAACTCTTCCTTAAAACACAATAAAAATCCTTTAGTGTCTTTATTTAGATAAAACCGGTGCATTTGGTCTTTTCTAATTGCTAAAATGGTTCCTTTACTATAATCATAGTCTTTAAAATCTATTGAATGCTTACCATTATTTTCTGTAATAAAAATCAATGCGTAAAAATCTACCTTATGGTTTCTTGTAAGAATTTCTTCACCTTCAAGTTCTGGTAAATTTTCAAAATTTATAATGTCAAAATTTGTTTTTTGAAGTTTTTTGTAATTGTGTGTCTTATATGAAGTGTTTGACATTTAGTCTTAAAAGTTAATTATTAGATATTTAGACCTACAAAATACAACTTTTATATTATCTTTTTTATTATGGATTTATTATTGTTAAAAATAATCACATCATTTTTCTGTTTACCTAATAACAGTTTACCAATTGGTGAAACTACAGAAATAGCAAAATATAAATTGCCCGAAATCTCTAATTTACCTGCAGAAATAGATAAAAAATAATTAGCTTTATCTGTACTAATTAAACTTCCTAGACGAGCAACTTTAGAGGTTTTTTCTACATCTATTCTTGCTAAAACTTCTTTCATTTGGGTAATTCCTGCCAATTGTTGTCCTGCTTTTTCCATTTCTAATTGCAACATTGCGCGCCCAGTTTCATGCTTATCGCCAGCAGAACTTTTGGTTTCCGATTGCAAAGCTTTCTGGTTAGAAGAAATTATCTCTTCAACAGTTTGTAAACGTTTGTTTACGTACTCTTGGCAAAGGTTGTATAGTTCTTGTTTTATTTTCATAAGATTTCTGTACTGCGCTCGAAATTATATTAATCTATTAATTCTGCTAATTCTTTACCAATTAAACTACCAATTGCAATTCCCATTCCACCTAAACGAACTCCAAAGAAAACATTATTAGACAATTGTTTTACAATAGCTTTTTTCTGATTCCCAACTCCCATAATTCCGCTCCATCTGTGTTCAATTTCAACATTTGTGTTTGGTAAAATTGTAGTTTTTAAAATCCTTTCTAATTCATTCTGAATAATTTCAGTTTCACCAAATTCTGTAGTTTGTTCGGTTTTAAAATCGAGATTTCTTCCGCCACCAAAAAGAATTCTATCATCAATATTTCTAAAATAATAATAACCTTTATCTAAATGAAATGTTCCTTTTATCTGTAAATTTTTTATCGGTTTTGTAATGAGAACTTGTGCTCTAGCTGGTTGTACTTTTTCGTTTAAAAGTTTGTTAGCAAAACCATTTGTAGCAATAAATAGCTTATTTGTTTTAAAGGTAATTTTATCGGTTTTTACCTCAACAACATTTCCACTTTCAGAAAAACTTTCAACAGAAATATTGTTTAAAATTTTAATTCCATTTTTTTGAATTTTACTTACTAATTCAGAAACCATTTTACCAGTGTTTATTTGACCTTCAAAAATATTTACAAAATGGTTTGGTAGTACATTTTTGAAACCAAATTTATATTCTTCAACCAAAAAAACATCAGCATTAAAAATTGGCTTTAAAAGTTTATTTATATTCTCTTTTTGTGCCAAACATTCTTCAAAAAACTGCTTGTCATTAAATAATTCGTATCCAAAATTCTGCTGAAAATCTATATTAGAATCTCCTAAATTCTTCCGAAGTAATTGTAAACCATTCCAGCGTTTTTCAACCAAATTATAAACTTCTTCTTCAGAATGTGTATTTAAATCGTCAATAATTTCAGATAAACTTCCAAAACAGGCAAAACCGGCATTTTTTGTACTTGCTCCTTGCGGTAAAATTCCTTTTTCGAGAATCAAAATTTTAGCTTTTGGGTGTTTTTTCCGAAGTTCTAAAGCACAATTTAAACCCACAATTCCGCTACCAACAATTGTAAAATCGATGTTAGAAAACCATTCTTTATATTCCCAATAACTGTAATTCATTTAAATTGTTTTTTCAAAACATATACTGTTGTCCATACCTTTATATTGCCCATAATTTGGAATAATTTTATAAGCGCATTTTTTATAAAAAATTACAGCTTCTACTTGTCTTTTTCCTGTTTCTAAAACACATTTTTTATAACCCAATTCATTTGCCCAAATTTCTAGTTCCTTTAATATTTTTTGAGCAACTCCTTTACCTCTATTTTCCTCAGAAACAAACATTCTTTTTACTTCAACGGAGACATCATCAAACTTTTTAATTGCGCCACAACCAATCGGTTTTTTAGCGTCATAAATAACAATTACTTGTTTTAAAACATCAATATTATTATACTGATTATAAAAATCATGTTCATCTCCATCAGTAATTTTTAAATACGCATCTAAATGCTTAACCAAGTTTTTAAAATCTTGGTTTTTAGAGTTTGTTCTAATACAATTTGTTATCATAATTTAAGAAACCTACATGTTAAAAGGTTATACTTCATTTTAAAATGGTCATTGAGTAAAGTTACATAATCTGTTTAAATAATTTGTACCTTGGCACACTACTTGTAAATTATATTTTATATAAATGAAGAATATGAAACTTATTGGTCTTTTTGCAATAATTGCAACATTATTTCAATGTGCAAGCATAAAATTTGAAGATAATCCGCCTTTTAAAATAAACAACGCAACATATAAAAACTATGTTGGTGGAATGCCTGGAGTTAGTGGAACTAATGTGATTATAAACTACGAAGCAACTGCTATG
Source organism: Tenacibaculum aquimarinum (assembly GCF_022478115.1). Taxonomy (GTDB): domain Bacteria; phylum Bacteroidota; class Bacteroidia; order Flavobacteriales; family Flavobacteriaceae; genus Polaribacter; species Polaribacter aquimarinum_A. The sequence goes on from NZ_JAKGSC010000001.1 coordinate 598,398, forward strand.
GTTAGTTTTGATAGTTTATTTTTTAAGGGAAGAAAAGCTAAAATAGAATTAGAAACTATTAAAAAGAAAAACTATATAAAAGGTCATTTTAATACTTCAACCGTAAATTCTAAAGAAGATTTAATACTTCATAAAGACAGCAAAAAAGAATACGGAAATAAAGCGCCAGAAAAGAAGTTTCCGTTCGAATTAAAAGAAAACGAAGCTGTAATAAGCTACTTAGAAAACGGGGAAACTAAATTTTTTAAAGTAGAGAATATTAAAAAAGGAGAAGCTGTTTTTTATCCTTCAGCAAAACCTAGGAAATAAAATACAAATAAATAACATGTTGACTATCAATAAACAAAACACTCTTAAAAGGGTGTTTTTTATTTTTGGCACGCAATTTGTCTTAGTATAAGCATAACCTTAAAACTTATACTTATGAAAACTTTAAAATTACTCTCAATATTCCTATTAAGTAGTTTGCTATTTACATCTTGTGTAGTAAGCAACGATACTTATTTAGATGACACAAGCGTTTCTTTAGAGCAATTAGTTACCGATTATGATTTATGGTATATAGATTACCATAGAACAACCGGAACAGGAGATATTCCTTTTGTATCTAGAGCTTTTACATTATCATTTTTAAATGGTCGTTTATACGCTAATAACAATATTGTAGATATTGGTAGAACAGGAAATGGTCTTGGAATTTTAGTTGGAAACTACAACACTTACAATGGTGTTTTAGAAACTAACCACGATTTAGATGGTTACAACGATTTTGATGTACATCAGATTTCATCAAACGAAATAAGAATATACAACCCAAGAGAAAATGTAAACTATTATTTAATAGGATACCAACGCAACAATTTTGATTACGATAAGTTATTTTATGAAAACATTGAATACTTTTTACAAGAATATATAGATTGGGAAAAAACGGCAGTAACTGGTGGAGTACCAAATGATTTTGATAATGAAAATTATCTAGCTTTTACTCCAGAAAATATAACAACTTTTTATTCTTCTCAAGACGCGCTTGGCACGGATGTTGATTCTATAGATTGGGATTATGTAGGAGATTACAAAATATATGATGTAACTGGTTATGAAGATTTAAAAGTTTTAACACTTAATTATGATGGTGGAGATATAGAAGAGTTTGAATTGAGCGTTATAAATGACGGAAAGGTAAGTTTATATCATATAGATTCAGAAACAAAGTACGATTTCTCTGGAAGAGGATTTATCCAATACCTTAAAGGTGGAGATGCTAATACAGCTGTAAGGAATAACGGTAGAAAACGTACTAAAGTAGTAAGAGAAAAAAAGATTAGAAGAAATTTAAAATAAAGTTTGGTTAGTTGATTTTTGGTTGGTTATTTATAACCAATTGAAAGAAAAGCCACCTCGAGAGAGGTGGCTTTTTCTATGGCATATTTTCTTTTTTTAATAGAAACAACTACCTTTAACAAAAACAAAACTTAATGAGTAAAACGGCATTTATTACAGGCGCAACTTCTGGTATTGGTAAAGCTACGGCAGAGTTGTTTGCAAAAAATAATATTAGATTAATTCTCTGCGGAAGAAGAGCAGATCGTTTACAAGAATTGCAACAAGAATTAAGCAAACTAACAGAAGTAACAACCTTACAATTTGATGTTTCTAAAAGAAACGATGTTGAAAAAGCTATAAAATCTATTCCAGATAATTTTAAACAGATTGATATTTTAATCAATAACGCAGGTAATGCGCATGGTTTAAGTTCTATACAAGATGGAAGTATTGACGATTGGGACGCAATGTTAGATATTAACGTAAAGGGATTGTTGTATGTTTCTAAAGCAATTATTCCAAATATGATTGATAACAACAGTGGTTTTATTGTAAATATTGGTTCTATTGCCGCAAAAGAAGTGTACGCAAACGGAAATGTATATTGTGCATCAAAACATGCTGTAGACGCTTTAAATAAATCTATGCGATTGGATTTAAATCAACATAATATAAGAGTTTCTGCAATTCATCCTGGTTTGGTAGAAACCGAGTTTTCAGACGTTCGTTTTAAAGGCGATACAGAAAGAGCAAAAACAGTTTACCAAGGTTATAAAGCCTTGCAAGCAGAAGATATTGCGGATATTATTCACTTTGTGGTTACAAGACCATATCATGTTAATATTGAAGATTTAGTTGTGTATCCAACAGCACAAGCAAGTGCAACTATGATAAATAAGAGTTAAAAAATGATTAACAAACGCTTACTTATCAAAAATTTACTTTCTCATAACGATGAGAATAGTTTTTATGATAAAAAGCAAAAGTTATCCTTAAATTCTAAAGAAGGAAAAGCAAAGTTTTTAAAACATATATGTGCACTTTCCAATTCTAATCCTACTAATAATTCTTACATCGTAATTGGTATAGAAGATGAAGAAAGTAAAATTATAGGAGTCGATTTTTTTGATGATAGTAAGATTCAGAATTTAGTAAATGCCTATTTAAAAAATCCACCAAAAATTGAATACGAGAATGTTGCTTTTCCTCGTTTACCTCGTCATAAAGTAATTGGTTTGGTAACAATTCATCCAAATAACAACATTACTTCTTTACTTAAAAATGCTTGGAAATATAAACGGGAAACCATTTTTTACAGAAGAGGAAGTAACTCTATGCCTTTTCTTGGAACTAACTTTGAATTAAGAAATACCAACAAAAATATTGTTGAAGCTATTGAAAAAAATGCTCGTAATAATATTGAATTAACCTTAGACGGTGTCTTCGATTTTATGAATAGTCATAAACCAAAATACAATCCACAATACAAAGTTTTTAAAGAGCAATTTGTGTTATGTTGGGCTGGAGAAAAAACAATTATTAAAGGCGAAGAATTTTATTCTAGAGTAGATATTGAGTTAATAAACGAACAAGTTAGGTTGTTTTATTCCTCTTTAGACGAAGTAAAAATTGAATACAATAATAACAGTTTTATAGTTACGGAATACATTCTATTAGGTATTGATAAAAATGAAACTCATTATCCGTTAGAGAAAACAATTATCAACTTTAAAGACAATGGAAAGCATGATATTGTTAATGAATTTTTATTTGATCCGCCACAATATAATAAAGAAGTAATTGAAAGTATTTACAAGAACAACAATGCAATAATTACTAAAATTGAAAATAAAACTCCTCTTTCGTTAACAGAACAAAAAGCTGTTTTTAAACTTCCAACAAGTTATTTAATTTGCTTTTTAAATGGTTTTTTAGATGCTCCTGAGCAACTTAAAAAAGCTAAAAATTATATTAAAATGTTAGATAACAAAACAACATACATTAAGTATAAAGAAGCAATGCGTGTACTTAGAAAAGTAACGTATTATTAATAAAAAAACCTCACTACAAATTGTGTAATGAGGCTTTTAACTATTTTAAAGACTATTATCTTCCGCCGTCTAAAGCATCTTGCCAGTCTTTTAATTCTTGCCATTTTCCTGCTGCAGCTAAACCTGCTTGTTTAGGCCAAGTTTTTGGATTGTGCATTTTAAAACGTGCGCCACCGCTTTCTAAAACTTCTTGACATTTTTCTACTGAAGTTGATCCTAAACCTGCCCAAGTTTTTACATCAAAATTATGGAATAACTCTTGAATTTTTGGTCCAATTCCTTCAACAACTGTTAAGTCGTTTTCTTTTACTTTTTTACCAAAAGCGGCTTTAGCTGCCGCTGCATCAAATGCAATTGCTGTAGCTGCTGCACCTGCAAATGAAGATGCCATGTTAGCTGTTCCACTTCCGCTAGATAAACTTGATTTTGCTGAAGACAAGTCACTTTCTAAACGAGTTTTACTTGCTTTACAAGCATTTAAATCTGCTTCTAAACTTGCAATTCTAGCATTAGAATCATCATTATTTTCACCTCCGCTAAGAAGTTTTCCTAATAAATAACCTAATATAGCCGAAATAAGACCTACTAATAATGGGATTAATATACACCAATTCATAATTTATATTTTTTAAAGTTTGTTTAGTTAATTGTTACGACTGTTCGTCTATTTTTTGCTTTACCTTCATCAGTTGCATTATCTGCAATAGGTTCATTTGGACCTTTAGAAGTAGCGTTAATATTATCACTTAAAATACCGTTGTTAACTAGGTAGTTTTTTGCAAAATCTGCTCTATTCTGTCCTAAAACCATGTTATTATCTGCGTTACCAGTATTATCTGTATGACCTACAACTTGAACTTTAGCGCCTAATTTATCTACACATCTAGAGATATCAGCTATTTTTTGACGTTGTTCTGCCGTTAAATTTATACTTGCTTGTCCTGTATTAAAATGCAATACTAACGGATTCGCTTTAATTCCTTCACAGGCTTTTGCTAATGCTTCATCAGAAGAAGAAGAGTCTTCACTTCTTGTAAAAATATCAAAACCTAATGGACCATGGAAAATTCCATTTGCGTTAGGAGCCATTTCATCATTTAGTTTTCCAAAAGTGTTTATTAACTTCGAAGAAATTCCTTTAGAAACCATATAATTCTTTACAGAATTTGCTCTAGCTAAACCTAAATTTGGAAAGGCTGAAGGGTTTTCTTCATCACTTGTATAATAACCCGTAATGTTAAATCTTTTTTCTCCATTAGCATCTAAATATTCTTTTACATTTAAGATACCATCGTTAATTGATGATGAAACTGAATCTAATATTTTAAAATTAGAACTGTTAAATTTAAAATTATCTTTTGTGCTAAAAGATAAATTTCCATCGGCATCTTTAATACTAAAAGGCCATAATGTTGCTGCTGTTTTATCAGGTGTAACCGAATTATTGTCTACTTTTTCTTTGTTTAACTTGCAGGTTTTTTCTCCGCAACAAGCGCTACAACAAAGTTTCCAGTACAAAAATGTACCGACAATAATGGTTAACAAAATACCCAATAAATAACTTGTTTTTTTACTCATTAGTTAGTGATTTAAATTGTTGATTGTGAAAGTATTAAATAATATTGAAAAATAAAACTATTCTTCTAACTATCTATAAGAAACAACTTTAACTCAAAAGTCACCATTTTGTGTGTTTGGAAGATAAAACTGTTTTAATTTTAATTAAGAGTATTTTAAGAAATAATCACAAATAAATGTTAAGTGTCTGATTTTGTTGAAACTAAATTTAATTTCAATAGTCTATTATAATACAAACCTAAATTTATAAAACTTAATATTATGAAAAAATTAGCCTTTATTTTATTCGTCTTTACAATCTCTTTTAACAATGTAAATGCCAACAACAAAGTAAAAAGTTCTTTAGTTACAACATCAATTGAAGCTCCAAAATTAAGTGCATTATGCCAATTAATTGTAGCTGGAAATTACGATGCTGTTAAAAATTTAATTAACAACGGAACCAACATTAATAGAAAATCTACAGGAATGACTCCCTTGATGTTTGCTGCACGTTATAACAAAACAAAAATTGCAAAATTATTAATTAAACATGGAGCAAAATTAAATGTAAAATCTGAAAAAGGATTTACAGCGCTAGAATATGCAAAAATGTCTAAAGCAAAAGATGCGTATTCTGTTATAAAAACAGCTTTAGAAACAGCATAATTTCTACTTAATTATTTGAATTAAAAAAGGCTTCACAATTTGTGAAGCCTTTTTAGTATGTTAAAATGTCGATTATCGACTTATAAATCAAACTTAATTCCTTGCGCTAATGGCAATTCATCAGAATAATTTATAGTATTTGTTTGTCTTCTCATATAAACTTTCCAAGCATCTGAACCAGATTCTCTACCGCCACCAGTTTCTTTTTCACCACCAAAAGCACCACCAATTTCTGCACCAGAAGTTCCAATATTTACATTTGCAATTCCGCAATCTGAACCTGCATAAGACAAAAATTTCTCAGCTTCTTTCATTTCATTGGTCATAATTGCAGAAGATAAACCTTGAGCAACACCATTCTGTTTAGCGATAGCGTTTTCTACTTCTCCAGAATACTTCATTAAATATAAAATTGGTGCAAACGTTTCATGTTGAACAATTTCAAAATGATTCTCTGCTTCAATAATTGCTGGTTTTACATAACATCCGCTTTCATAACCTTCACCTTTTAAAACTCCTCCTTCAACTAATACATTTCCACCTTCAGCTTTTGCTTTTTCAATAGCAGCTAAATAGGTATTTACAGCATCATGATCTATTAACGGGCCAACATGTTTTGTTTCGTCTAACGGATTTCCAATTTTAATTTGTCCGTAAGCACCAACAATTGCATCTCTTACTTTATCGTAAACCGATTCGTGAATTATTAATCTTCTTGTTGAAGTACAACGTTGTCCACATGTTCCAACAGCTCCAAAAACAGCACCAGGAACTACAACTTTCAAATCTGCAGTTGGTGTAATAATAATAGCATTGTTTCCTCCTAATTCTAGTAAAGATTTTCCGAAACGTTGCGCAACAGTTGCGCCAACAATTCTTCCCATTCTTGTAGAACCTGTTGCAGAAACTAAAGGAATACGAGTATCGGTTGTCATCATTTCTCCAACTTTATAATCTCCATTTATAATACAAGAAATTCCTTCTGGTAAATTATTGTCTTTTAAAATTTCTGCAATTATATTCTGGCAAGCAACTGAGCATAAAGGTGCTTTTTCAGAAGCTTTCCACACACAAACATCACCACAAATCCAAGCTAAAGCTGTGTTCCAAGCCCAAACTGCAACAGGAAAATTAAATGCAGAGATAATACCAACAACACCAATTGGATGCCATTGTTCTCTCATTACATGTCCTGGTCTTTCCGACGGAATTGTTTGTCCGTTTAATTGTCTTGATAGTCCAACTGCAAAATCACAGATGTCAATCATTTCTTGCACTTCACCTAAACCTTCTTGGTACGATTTTCCCATTTCATAAGAAACCAATTTACCAAGCGCTTCTTTCTTTTCTCTTAATTTATTACCAAACTGACGTACAATTTCTCCTCTTTGTGGAGCTGGCATATCTCTAAATGATAAAAATGCTTTTGTCGCAGCATCCATCACTTTTTCGTAATCTTCTTTAGTCGTAGCTTTTACACTACCAATTAATTTTCCATCAACAGGAGAGTAACTTTCAATAATTTCTCCATTAGAAAAAATGTTAGAACCTGTAGAAGTTCCGTTATTTATGTCTTGTAAACCTAATTCTAATAAGGCTTCTTTAATTCCAAAATCAGTCATTTTGTTGTTAAATTTTAGTTGTTTAATTTAGAAGTTCGAAATTACGAATAATTTTACACATTTATAAATTAAACAGAATTAACTATTTTTGTTTAATTCTAAACAAATTGTTATGAAAAAAATCCTTTTGATTACTGCTTTATTATTAATCACTTTTGGTTGTAAAAATGAAACTAAATCAACTTTAGGCGAAAAACAGAATGAATTCGCTATTATAATTCATGGTGGCGCAGGAACTATTTTAAAGAAAAATATGTCTGATGAAAAAGAAGCTGCATACAAATCAAAGTTAGAAGAAGCTATAAAAGTTGGTCATTCAATTTTAAAAAATGGCGGAACAAGCCAAGATGCTGTAATGAAAACGATACAAGTAATGGAAGAATCGCCATTATTTAATGCAGGAAAAGGAGCTGTTTTTACACATGAAGAAACCAACGAATTAGATGCCTCATTTATGGACGGAAAAACATTAAATGCAGTTGCTGTTGCTGGCGTAACAAGTGTAAAAAGTCCGATAGAATTAGCCATAAAAGTAATGACAGATTCTGATCATGTAATGCTTTCTGGTAAAGGTGCTGCTGAATTTGCTAAAGAAAAAGGGTTGGAAATTGTAGATCCAAGTTATTTTTATACTGAAAGACGTTTTCAATCTTTACAAAGAATAAAAAATAAAGCAAAAACGGAATTAGATCATGACGATAAAAAAGCTGCTTTTTACGATGCTGATATTAAAAACGCAAAATTTGGAACGGTTGGTTGTGTTGCTTTAGATAAAAACGGAAATATTGCTGCAGGAACTTCTACCGGAGGAATGACCAACAAACGTTGGGGAAGAATTGGAGATGCGCCAATTATTGGTTCTGGAACCTATGCAAATAACTTAACATGTGGAGTTTCTTCAACAGGTTGGGGAGAATATTTTATTAGAAGTCAAGTTGCCTACGATATTTCTGCACAAATGGAATATCAACATAAAACCTTAAAAGAAGCTACAACAGACGTTATTCAACATAAATTAACAAAACTTGGAGGAACTGGCGGAGTTGTTGCGCTTGATAAAAATGGTAATATGTCTTTTGAATTTAACACTGCTGGAATGTATAGAGCTTCTATGAATGATAAAGGCGAATTAGTGGTAAAAATTTATACGGAATAAACTACTTTTGTCTTGAATGCAAGACGAAATTTTTAACATACAAACCGAAGCAGAGTTTACAAATGCTGCGCTACAAGTTTTTAAACATCAATTTAAAAATAATAGAACATATCGTTCTTTTTGCGACTTAATAAATGTGCATCCTTCTGATGTAAAAACTGTTGAAGAAATTCCGTTTTTACCAATTCAGTTTTTTAAATCGCATGAAATTATTGCTTCTTCAGAAGAAATTCAGGAAACATTTACAAGTTCTGGAACTACAGGAAGTACAACAAGTAAGCATTTTATTACTGACTTATCTTGGTACACAAAATCTTATTTAAAAGGGTTTCAACATTTTTACGGAAACATAGAAGATTATGCTGTTTTAGCATTATTACCTAATTATTTAGAACGAAAAGGTTCTTCGTTGGTTTTTATGGTTGATGATTTAATTACCAAATCTAAAAATCATGAAAGTGGCTTTTATTTGCATAATTTGGATGAAATCACTCAAAAAATTGAGAAATTAGATAAAAATGGACAAAAAACGCTCTTAATTGGTGTTTCTTTTGCTTTGTTAGATTTGGTTGAAAAACAGCAATTCAACCTAAAAAACACCATAATTATGGAAACTGGTGGAATGAAAGGAAGGCGAAAAGAACTTGTTCGTTCAGAATTACATTCAATTCTTTCTGATGGTTTTGGTGTTGAAAAAATTCATTCAGAATACGGAATGACAGAATTATTAAGTCAAGGTTATTCTAACGGAAATGGTGTTTTTGATTGTCCGCCTTGGATGAAAATTTTAACACGCGATACAGAAGACGCGTTATCAATTCAAAAACCAGGAAAATCTGGCGGAATCAACGTAATAGATTTAGCAAATTATAATTCTTGTTCATTTATTGCCACACAAGATTTAGGAAAACTACACCAAAACGGAACTTTTGAAGTTATTGGTCGTTTTGATAATTCTGATATTAGAGGTTGTAACTTAATGGTGTTGTAATTTTTTGTATATTACTGATTAAAATCATGATTATGAGGTGTTTATTTTTTATATTTTATATTTTTTCCTCTTTATTTACTAATGCTCAAGTAGTAAATATTCCTGATAATCAATTTAAAGCTGCTTTAATTAACAGTCAAGATATTATTGACACAAATAACGATGGAGAAATTCAAGTTACCGAAGCAGAAGCCTTTACTGGAACTATTCATGCTTGGGAAAGACAAGTTGAAAGTTTAATTGGAATTGAAGCGTTTATAAATGTGACTAAAATTTGGGTTTGGAATAATTCTATAACAGAAATAGATTTGAGCCAAAACACAGCTTTAACATATCTTCATATTGAAAGTAATAACCTTACAAGTATTGATTTAAGTAACAACCTTAATTTAGAAAAACTAATAATAGGAAATAATAATCTTTCTGAATTAAACCTTAGTTCAAACCATTTATTTTCACAACTAAATGCTAGTGGAAATAATAATTTATCATATATAAACCTAAAAAATGGAAACTCTCATAGGTTGTATAATTCACCTGCCAGTAATTTTGGAGGATTACCTGGTTTACTTAACGTTTGTGTAGACGATATAAGTAACACAACTCTTACAGATAGAATTACACAAGATGTTGGTCATAATGTTAATTTTACTGAGTATTGTAGTTTTTCTCCTGCTTTATCAAATCAAATAACAGGAAATATAAAATATGATATTAATAATGATGGGTGTACAAATACAACAATAAATATTGCTAATTTGTTAATTACCTCAACTGATGGATCTAATAGCTTTGGGACGATTTCAGAATCAGATGGAAGTTATTTAATTTATACTGGAGAAGGCGATTATACAACAAGTGTTAATTTAAGTACACTACCAAGTTATTTCTCTATAAATCAAAATTCACAAGTATCTAATTTTACAAGTTTTGGAAATACAGATGTTAAAGATTTTTGTATTTCTTCTAATGAAACAACAAACGATTTAAATATTAGTATTGCTCCAACCTCAGAAGCTAGACCAGGTTTTGATGCTTCATATATTATTACATACAATAATGTTGGAACAACTCAGTTAAGCGGAGAAGTAACTATAACTTTTGATGATAGTAAATTAAATTTTCTAACCGCTACACCAAGTGTTACTTTTCAAACTTCAAATTCTTTAACATTTAACTTTACAAACTTAAACCCTTTTGAAAGTAAATCTATAAATGTAAATTTTAATGTTTTTGCTCCACCAACTGTTAATATTGATGAAGAATTAGAATTTAATGTCACTATAACTCCTAATAATAACGATAATACTCCAGAAGATAATACATATATTTTAAACCAAACAATAATTGGTTCTTTTGACCCAAATGACATTACATGCATAGAAGGAAATCAAGTTCTAATTGATAAATCTGATGAGTTTTTACACTATATCATTCGTTTTCAAAATACAGGAACAGCTAGCGCAATTAATGTTGTAGTAAAAAACATCTTAAATGAAAATCTCGATTGGAGTACTTTTCAATTAGAAAGCTTAAGTCATACAAACAGAGTAAGCGTAAGTAACGGAAATAAAATTGAGTTTATTTTTGAAAACATTAATCTTCCTGATAGCACATCAGACGAACCAAATTCTCACGGTTATATTACATATAAAATAAAACCAAAAGAAAATATTGGTATTGGAGAAATAATAGAAAATGACGCTAGTATTTATTTTGATTTTAATTTACCTATAGAAACAAACATTGCACTAACTGAAATGGTGGCTTTTTTAGGAATTTCTGATGAAGTTTCATTAAACTTTAATGTATATCCTATTCCTGCAAAAAAGAATCTTTTTATAAAATCGGATACTGATATTATTAATGTGAAAATATTTAATAATTTAGGGCAGTTGGTCATAGAAAAAACTAATAAAAATAAAGTTGATGTTTCTAGTTTAAGTAGCGGAATTTATTTTTTAAAAGTAGAAGACATTAATAAAAAAATTGGTCTTAGAAAAATTGTTTTGTAAATTAACCTATTTTTCAGCGACTACTTTTAAAAAATAAATAATGAAACACTGTATAACCTTTATTTTTCTTAGCTTTTCAACTGTTTTTTTTGCACAACAAACGGACTATAATACTAAAAAAGGAGCTGTTGCGAGTGGTTATGATGTAGTAGCTTATTTTAGCAATCAGGTTAAAAAAGGAAGCAAAAAATTTACTATAAAGCACGATGGTGTTGCTTTCTGTTTTTCTTCAGAAAAAAACTTAAAATTATTTAAAGAAAATCCAGATAAATACATTCCACAGTACGGTGGTTATTGTGCGTATGCTGTTGCAGAAAGAAATAAAAAAATGTATACACATCCTGAATTTTATGAAATTAGAGACGGAAAATTATACCTATTTTACAATCCTTGGATTGGAAGTGCATTAGAAGATTGGCAAGAAGGAGATGTGAAAAAAAGGCAAGAAAAAGGAGATACTAATTGGAAAAATTTACAGCATAAAAAATAATTCTATGAAGTTTATTTATATCTTATTTTCCCTAATTACAAGTAGTCTTTATAGTCAACAAGTAGATTATAATACTCAAAAAGGAGCCATTGCTAATGGTTACGATGTTGTAGAATACTTTAACAACAAAGCTGTAAAAGGAAATAAAAAAATTACTACAAAACACGATGGTGTTACTTTTCGTTTTTCTTCGGCAAAAAACTTAGAAAGGTTTAAAAAATCTCCTAAAAAATATATACCTCAATTTGGTGGTTATTGTGCTTACGCAATTGGTTTAAATGGAGAAAAAGTTTCCATAAACCCAAAAACTTTTGAAATTAGAGACGGAAAATTATACCTGTTTTACAATTCTTGGGGAACTAATACTTTAGAACTTTGGAAAAAAGAAAACCCTAAAAAATTGCAACAAAACGCTAACATTAATTGGGAAAAAATAAAATTTAGAGAATAGCTTAATTTACACCAATTGTTATTCCTGCGAAGTCAGGAATCCACAGAAACTTAATTATAGATTCCGGCTTCCGCAGGAATGACAGAAAATCAATAAAAATCTATTGTTATTTAGTACTTTTGTATTCAAATAAATACCCATGAATTTTTCGTACTTCAATAGAAAAGAAACACAACAAGAACTTCAAAACACTGAATTTGATCTACTAATTATTGGTGGTGGAATTACAGGTGCAGGAATTGCTTTAGACGCAATTTCTCGTGGAATGAAAGTTGCTTTAATTGAAAAAAACGACTTTGCTTCTGGAACCTCAAGTAAATCAACAAAATTGATTCATGGTGGTTTACGTTATTTAAAACAATTTGATTTTTGGTTGGTAAAAGAAGTAGGTACAGAACGTGCAATTGTACACAAATTAGCACCGAATTTAGTAATTCCTGAAAAAATGATTTTACCACTAGTTGATGGCGGAACATATGGTTCTTGGTTAACATCAGTCGGTTTAAAAGTGTATGATATTTTAGCGTCTGTAGAAGGTGAAGACAAGCGAAAAATGCTAACTAAAAAGGAAAGTTTAGCAAAAGAACCGTTACTTCCTAAAAAGATTTTAAATGGAGCTGGTTATTATGCAGAATACAGAACAGATGATGCGCGTTTAACTATTGAAGTCTTAAAAACTGCTGCAGAAAAAGGCGCAGTTTGTTTAAATTATACTGAAGCTTCTGAGTTTTTATATAAAGAAGATAAAGTGGTTGGAGCAACTGTAAAAGATACTTTCTCTTCGGAAGAATTTACAATAAAATCCAAATATGTGGTAAACGCTGCTGGACCTTGGGTAGACGAATTAAGACAGATAAATAATTCTAAAATTGGGAAACGTTTACACTTAACAAAGGGTGTTCATTTGGTTGTTCCTCATGAAAAATTACCTGTACAACAATCGGTTTATTTTGATATTCCAGACGGAAGAATGATGTTTGCAATTCCACGTGGAAGAGTTACCTACTTTGGAACAACTGATACTAATTTTCAGCTAGATAAAAACAACGTAGAAACCAACTTGGTAGATGCTACGTATTTAATTTCTGCAGTTAATAATATGTTTCCAGACATAAATATAACTTTAGACGATATTGAGTCTTCTTGGGCAGGATTACGACCTTTAATACATGAGGAAGGAAAATCTGCTTCTGAGTTATCTAGAAAAGATGAAATTTTTGTTTCTAAAACGGAATTAATTTCTATTGCAGGAGGAAAACTTACCGGTTACCGTAAAATGGCTGAACGTATTGTAGATTTAGTTGCTAAAAAATACCAAAGAAAATTTGATATTAAGTTTAAAAACGTAACTACAGATAAAATAACATTATCTGGCGGAACTTTTAAAGATTCTAGCGAAGTACAAAGTTATACTGATGCTATTTATAATAGAATTGCTGAAGTAGATTTTGATCAGAAAGATGCTGAATATTTAGTTTATAATTATGGTAAGCAAACAGATGTTATCTTAAAGAAATTTGATGCTTTATCTGATGAAAATCAACAAGAAAAAATGATAAAAGCAGAGGTTTGGTTTACAATAGAAAACGAAATGGTTTGTACACCAACCGACTTTTTTATGCGTAGAACTGGCCGTTTATTTTTTGATATAAACAGCGTTTATAAATACCAAGAATTGGTGTTAAAAGAGTTTGTAAATTATTTTAATTGGGATACAAATACTGTTAAAAAACATCAAAAAGAATTAGAAGAGAAAATTGCTTTAGCTTCTAATTTCAATTAAATGATAATATTTTAGTGTTTGTAGGTTTTGTTTTTAAAAACTCTGATATTCTAATTCTATAAAATCCATTTGATGGAGATTTTCTAAAATCTTCTATTTGATAACCTCCTAAAACATATAAATTATCATTTAAAAAATGCATTTCTGCGCCAGCAAAATTTAAATCTGTTCTATATTCTTTTAGTGTTTTATCTATAGGATTAAAAACAACAAATCTTCCTGCTTCATACAAATAAATTAATCCATCATTTGTTGTAATTGCTGGTTTTTTCATTGCTCTAAAAAGCTCACCTTCTTTTTTCCATTTTCCTGTTTTTAAATTAAAAGACTCTATCTCTTTTAATTTTTTTCCTCTAAAACCTCCAAATAAAAATAAGTTGTCGTTAAAAACAATTCCGTTTACTTCCTTTCCTTTAGAAATTTTGGTAAGTAAATACCAATATCCGGTATCAGAATCATAAAGGTGAACATCGTCTGAATAATTTTTCCTACCATTATCAAATAGTTTAGTAGAACCTCCAAAAACAACAATTTTATTATCATAAACTGCAGCACCAAAATCTACTGCTTGATGTGGGTTTGTTTGATCTTTTGTAACAGAAAAATCTTTTATAGAAATTATTTCAATATTATTTTCAAGAAGATCTCTTGCTTTTGTTTTTGATAACTTTTTTCCTCCTAAAAGATAGATACTTTCTTCTTTTAAAACAGCTTTAAAATAAGCTCTTTTTAATACCTTATCTTTATTTTGAATCCATTTTCTAGTTTCAAAATCGAAAGTCTGTAATGAGCCTTCAAAATTATTAAAATTAATAGAACTTGGTCTATTTAAAATCTTCATAATTTCTTCTTCAGTACTTCTTTGTAACTCTGTAATTCCTTTTTTATTTTTTTCAAATAAGCTGGAATTATCGCCACCAAAAACATGTATTTTATTGTCTTTTAATATAGAACCAAATGAATAAACTCCTTTTGGTAAATTCTGTAACCTTTTATATTCAATGGAGTTTTTAAGCTTTTTATTAGTGTTTAATTTTACCTCCTCCAAAGTCTCTACTTTTTCATCAAGATAAATAACTACAGGAGATTTAATAACATCATAATCAATACTTTTAGTTTTGTATTTAATGTGAGTAATTGTAAGGTTTATACTTTCCTTTTTATGTAATCTAAAAGAAAATTCGCCTTTATTATTGGTTAGAAGCACCTTGTCTTTAAAGAGAATATGGGCTTTTTGAACCGGGGTTTTAGTACTAAAATCTAAAACTACGCCTTTAATTCTTTGAGAAAAAACGTTATTACAGGCTAATAAAAAAATTAAAAGAAGTATCTTTTTCATTGGAAAAATTTCTTTTTATATATCAAAAATCATACCTATTTAAGGTTATGCTTTTTCATTTGCTTCAATGTCTTCTGTTAAATCTAACTCTCTTAAAGTTGGATTTAAAGCTCCTGTGGCAACTACGGTAATTAATGTCATCGTTCCACCAAAAACAACAGCTACAACTGGTCCTAGTAATTTTGCAGCTAAACCGCTTTCAAAAGCACCAAGCTCGTTAGAAGAACCCACAAACATAGAGTTTACAGAAGATACTCTTCCTCGCATTTCATCTGGAGTTTTTAATTGTAAAATTGTTTGACGAATAACCATTGATATTCCGTCTGCAGCTCCACTTATAAAAAGTGCTAAAATACTTACCCAGAAAATAGAAGATAACCCAAAAGCAATAATACTAAGTCCAAAAATAAATACTGAAATCAACATTTTTTTCCCTGTATTTTTATCAATTGGAATGTAAGTTGTTATAAACATGGTAACAATACTTCCTATTGAAATTGAAGCGTTTAAAATACCAAAACCTTCTGGCCCAACTTTTAAAACGTCTTGTGCAAAAACCGATAAAATTGCCACGGTTCCTCCAAACAAAACAGCAATCATATCTAAAGTTAACACGCCTAAAATTGCTTTATTTTGAAAAACAAATTTTACTCCTGCGGATAAACTTTGCATCATAGGTTCGCCAATTTTTTTATTCAAAATTGGTTTCTTCTTTATTAAAAAAGTGAATAGTAAAGACAGCATAACTAATATAAAAACTAAGCATAGCGTTTTGTCAACACCTATCCAACTTATAAAAAAACCTCCGAAAAGAGCACCAGAAACAGAAGCTGTTTTCCAAGTACTTGTACTCCAAGTTGCAGCATTATGATATATGTTTTTAGGTACTAATAAAGCCACTAAAGAAAAAATTGTTGGCCCAAAAAATGAACGCAAAAAACCACCAAAAAAGACTAAAGCATAAATTGAATATAAAACAGAGTTGGTAGACCAATTACTTATTATGTTGTCTGTAGTTAAGAAAAATAAACCTAAACTAATTAAAGAAAAAGCGGCAGTACAAATTGCTAATAAGTTTCGTTTTTCTCGTTGATCTACAATATGGCCAGCAAATAAAGCCATAGAAAATGCCGGAATAATTTCCATTAAACCAATTATTCCTAAAGAAAGTGGATCTTTTGTAATGGAATATACCTGCCATTCTATTACAATAAATTGCATAGACCAACCAAATACCAATAGAAATCTAACGAATAAAAAAATGTTAAACTCTTTTATTCTAAGAGCAGCATAAGGGTCTTTCATTCAATTTATTTTTTTAAATCCATTAGTATAGAAAAAGTATTATTTATTTCTTCTTCCTTAACAACTATTGTCATTTCATTAGTTGTAGAAATAACTTCTTGCACAGCAATATTAGCCCAAGCAAGTTGTTTTAAAATAAAATAATAAATACCAGATTGTTCTAAGTTTCCTTTGGGTAATTTTATAGTAATTGAAGCCAAGTCTAAAACTGTACTTGTTAATATTTCATCTTCAAAAAAATCTTCAACAAAAGGTATTAAACTTTTACTAGTAACTATATTGGTTTCAAAAATACCTTGAGAAATAGTTAAAAAAGTATCGGTTTGTTCAGCAGATTTGGTTAAAATTTTAGCAATTTCTTTTAATAATGTTGGTGTATTTTTAAAGGTAAAATCACATAATTCTGATCGAACTATAAAATCACCCAAATTTACTGCTAGCTTTTTTATGTTTTTCCTTATTCTTAAATCGGTTGCTGGAGAAAGTCTATTTATTGCCATCATTACTGCTCCAACTTTAACTTCTTTGCGCAAAACTTTAGTAACTTCTGGCAAAATTTCTCTTGCTAAAGAAGATACATTTATTAATTTTTCATTTAGCGCTTCTTCAATAAAAGGCGTTTTTCTTATAGTAGCTTCAACAGCTTCTTGTATAGTTTTCATTCAGTAATTTAAAAATAAAACAATTTGTTCAAAATTAAACATTTGCTTTTACTTGAATTGATATATTTGTGAAAACTTTTAAAATGAACGTACAAATTATAAATAAGTCTAAACATGCAACTCCAAATTATGAAACTGAAGGAGCAGCAGGAATGGATTTACGCGCAAATATTGAACAAGCAATAACATTAAAACCTTTAGAAAGAGCCATTGTTAAAACTGGTTTATTTATAGCTTTACCTATTGGTTTTGAAGCACAAGTTAGACCAAGAAGTGGTTTGGCTGCTAAAAAAGGAATTACAGTTTTAAATTCTCCTGGAACCGTAGATGCAGATTATCGCGGGGAAATTGGTGTAATTTTAGTTAACTTATCTAATGAAGAGTTTGTTATAAATGATGGAGAAAGGATAGCACAATTAATTATTGCAAAACACGAACGTGTAAATTGGCAAGAGGTTACCGTTTTAAGTGAAACAGAACGTGGTGCTGGTGGTTTTGGAAGTACAGGAGTTTAAAACACTTAAATATAAAAATGAAATAATGAAAAAGAAACAAAATTTAGTGCAATTTAGACTTACAATAACTTTTTTATTATTCACAATTTGTAATACTATTAATGCTCAATGGAAATACGAGAGTGTAAAAAACATAAAAGATGATGTAATTATCTTTTACGATGTTGTCTATGAAAAAGAACTCACCGAAAAACAAAAAAAGAGCACAAGTTTTATTAAAGAACTAGTAATTACTTTTAATAAAAATAAGCTCTTAGAAAAAAGATTGGGTGAAAATTTAAATTTATCTAAATATCTTTTATTAGATTATAGTGAAGAAAAAGCATACTCTTATTCTGATTATAGTAAGCGTAAAAAGGCGGTTATTAAAGACTTTAAATTACCTACAAGAGATGTAACATTTCATGAAGGGAAAAAGAAAGAAATTTTGGGTTTTTCTTGCCAATTATCTACCGTAAATAGAAAAGGAAAAAACTACAACATTTATACGACAAAAGAATTAGGGTTAAGATATGTACAGTTTTTTAATACAGAGGGGTTTATGTTAGAATTTCCTGGGTATAGTAAAAGCTTAGGAGCTTATACTGTTACTGCAAGAAGAATAGCATATTCTAAAGTTCCAAACTCTATTTATAGTTTAGATGACTATAAAATAATAACTCCAGAAGAAAATAAAAAAGAGCTTAAAAAAATAAAAGAAAAAAAAATAATTAAGGCAGAAACTGATCATAGAAGAATTGGAACAAACGCTCCTAAATTTTCATTTAGAACAATGAAAGGAGATAAAATTAAAAGTAATAGTTTAAAAAACAAAGCAACAGTTCTTTATTTTTGGTTTACTAAAGGAAAATGGAGCAAAAAACAAATTCCTGAGCTTAATACACTGAAGAAAAAATTTAAAAATAAAGATGTAGCTTTTATAGCAATTGCTTTAGATAAAGAGTACAAGTTAGATTCCTTTTTAAAGTTTAATGAATTTAATTATCAACTTGTTGAAGATGGAAGATGGTTAGCAGAAAAGTTTGAGGTAAAATCTTTTCCAAGCCATGTAATAATTGATGAAAAAGGAATTATACAATTTTACAAATCTGGATATAATACAGAGTTAATAGAAGAAATGTCTTATAAAATAAGTAAGATTTTAAGTAAATAATTAAGGTTCTAAAACTTTATAAACCTGACTCATTTTTCGAACCTCATCATGCAATAAATCAAAAGGTAAAAAAGTGTGTGAATGATATTTATAACCGAGCTTTTTATAAAATTGAAAAGCTTGTGGCTGCGCATCCATTGCATCTAACCAAATAATTGTATAGCCTTTTTCTTTAGCTTTTTTGTCTAACCAAGAAAGCAACGTTTTACCAATGCCGTTTCCTTGTGTGTTTTTATGTAAATAAATTCGGTGGAGTTTTACTTGTTTTTCTTCAGATAATCCTTCCAGTTCTTCATCCCAAATAATTCTAAAATTACCTATAATTTCACCTTTAAATAGTACAAAATAGTATTCGGTTTTCTCTTGAGAGAGCTCTTTTAAAATGTTTTCTTTTGAATATTGTGTATTTACATACCAATCTCCATTATCTTGCCAAAAGTGAGCATACGCAAGCGGATATACTTCTTTCATAAGAGTAAACAACCTATCTGAATCTGAACTCAAAATAGGTTGTAATTGTATGTTTTCTGTTACTTTTATCATTTCAAAATAAAAAAAACTGCTACAGATTGATTAATTCCGCAGCAGTTTTATAATTATAAAAACTTCTAATTAAACTTAATCTTGGTTTTCAATAGCATCTTTTATTTTTCCTTCTAATTCTTCCATTAAATCTGGATTGTCTTTTATTAAACCTTTAACAGCATCTCTACCTTGACCTAATTTTGTTTCTCCGTAACTAAACCAAGAACCACTTTTCTTAACAATACCTAATTCTACACCAATATCTAAAATTTCTCCAACTTTAGAGATTCCTTCTCCATACATAATATCAAATTCTGCAATTTGAAAAGGTGGTGCAACTTTATTTTTAACAACTTTAACTTTAGTCATATTTCCTATAACTTTATCGCCATCTTTAAGTTGTGTTCTTCTTCTAATATCTAAACGTACAGATGCGTAAAACTTTAATGCGTTACCACCTGTTGTTGTTTCTGGATTACCGAACATTACACCAATTTTTTCACGTAATTGGTTAATAAAAATAACTGTACAGTTAGTTTTAGAAATTGTACCTGTTAATTTACGTAATGCTTGACTCATTAAACGTGCATGAAGACCCATTTTAGAATCTCCCATCTCTCCTTCAATTTCAGATTTTGGAGTTAATGCTGCAACAGAATCAATTACAACAATATCAATTGCTCCCGAGCGAATTAAATTGTCTGCAATTTCTAATGCTTGCTCTCCATGATCTGGTTGAGAAATAATTAAATTGTCTATATCTACACCTAAATTAGCTGCATAAAATTTATCAAATGCATGTTCTGCATCAATAAATGCTGCAATTCCACCAGCTTTTTGAGCTTCTGCAATTGCGTGTAAAGTTAATGTTGTTTTACCTGAAGATTCTGGTCCGTAAATTTCAATAACTCTTCCTCTTGGATAACCACCAACGCCTAAAGCTAAGTCTAACCCTAAAGAACCTGAAGAAATTGCATCTACTTCTTGTGTAACTACATCTCCTAATTTCATTACAGAACCTTTTCCGTAAGTCTTGTCTAATTTATCTAAAGTAAGCTGTAATGCTTTAAGTTTTGCTGCTTTTTCTTTATCTGCTGCTGCCATAAATCTTGCTTTGTTTATTTTTAAATAAGTGCGACAAGTTACAAAAATATAAGATGATTTCCCTAACAAAAAACAGTCAAATTTATAGTATTTTTACACAAAGTATAATCTCAATGAAATCTATAATAAATTTAAAAAACAAAAATTCTTTTGTTAAAATTGAAAAAGGTGAATTAATTAGTTTTAAGAGAGAAAATAAAGAATATATTCATCAAAAAGGGAATAAAGGGTGGCGTAATTCTGATGATGAAATGTTTCCTGTAATTGGTCCAACTGTTAAAAATAATTATAGAGTTCATACCAAAAATGGTATTGCAATTTTAGATCAACATGGTTTATTGCGTGAACTTGATTATACTTTAGTTTCTTCGAATGAAAATTCGGCTAATTTTATAAAAAAATATTCTAAAAATACTGCTATAAAAAACAGTAAATTCCCAGTAAAATCTAATGAAGAAAATTTATTTTGGCCGTTTGATTTTTCTTTTGAAAAGAATTTTAAATTAGAAAATAATGTTTTAAAAATAGAATTTATTATCAATTCAAAAAAAGGAATGCCTTTTATGTTGGGCTATCATCCTGCATTTCTTTTATCTAATACAGGTAATGAAATTTTAGAATCTAATGAAACTAAAATTACCTTAAAAGATGTTTTTAAAGCAGGTTCTAATGCTTTTCCCATTTTAGGAACAGATAAAGTTACCTTAAAAAATATTGATAAAAACGATTTAGAAATTACTACTAAAGGGTTCAATAATTTTATGTTGTGGACAGAAGTTGACAATATGCTTTGTATAGAGCCAATTACACAATATACTTCTCATACAGATCAAAAATTTTCTGAAGAAAATATGAGTTTATCTCAAGGAGTAAATTTTTTTTCTGTAGCAATTAAAGTTATATAATTTGATAAAAAAACACCGCCATTTTATAATTCATAAACCTTGGGGAATGATTTCTCAATTTGTAAATCCTGCAAAGCGGAAGAAAAAATTATTGGGTGAATTATATGATTTCCCTGATGGAACAATGGCAATTGGACGTTTAGATGTGCCTTCGGAAGGCCTACTTTTATTAACAACTGATGGAAAAGTTTCTGCTGAGATTAGATCACAAAAATACGAGAAAGAATACTACGTACAAGTTGATGGAATTATAACTGAAAAAGAGATAGCACAATTAAAAACAGGTGTAGAAATTGGTTTTAATGGAAAAAAATATATTACAAAGCCAGGGAAAGCATTTTTAATTGATGACCCAAAGTTTCCACTGAGAAGTCAAAAAATTAGAGATGAACGACATGGTCCAACAAGTTGGGTTTCAATAATTATTAGAGAAGGAAAGTTTAGACAAGTACGTAAAATGACCGCAGCAGTTGGGTTTCCTACTTTACGTTTAATTCGCATTAGAATTGGTGAAATACAATTAGGAAATATAAAAGTTGGAAAAGTTATTGAAGTTAATGGATTTGTTTCTTAAAAAAACATATCTTTCTGTAATTTTTATGCTTTTTTATCTACTAAGACATAATACTTATTTTTTATAAACTTCTGATTTTTAATAAATAATGAAAATATTAATTCTTTTTCTTTTCTTTATTACTAGTATATATTCTCAAAGAACTTATATACCTGATAATAATTTTGAGCAAGCTCTTATTGATAAAGGTTATGATTCTGGTCCAATAGATAATTACGTTTTAACTTCCAATATTAATAATTTGAATGAAATTTTTTTAATGGACTATAATATTTCTGACTTAACTGGTATTCAAGATTTTTCTAATATAAAACACCTACAGGTTAGAAATAATAATTTAGTAGAAATAGATATTTCTTCTCTTATTAAATTAAGAACCATCTCTTGTAATAATAACAAATTAGAAAGTATCGATATATCTAATAATAGGAACTTAGAAATTCTTTTTTGTAAAAATAATAATATAAAAGAAATAATAACCACTAATAATCCTCTGCTTCAATCTATTGATTTTAGTAACAATAAAATTGAAGAATTAAATTTTTCAAGTAATAACGATTTACAGTTTATTTCTGTTAATAATAATGATTTAGAGTATCTTAACGTTAAAAATGGACACAATATTGAAATTACAAGCTTTAATGCATTAAATAATCCAAAATTAGAATGTATTGCTGTTGATAATATTAATTATAGTACTATTAATTGGTTAAATGTTGATAATACAACTAGCTTTACTGATAATGAGGAAGCATGTACACCAATACCATGTAACATTTTTGTTGATGAAATAGAAGATATAAACACATGCCAAAATTATATTTTACCAGAATTAATAAATGGAAATTATTACACGCTCTCTGGTGGTGAAGGTGAAATGTTACAATTTGGAGATATAATTTCTAGCTCACAAACTATTTATATTTATAATACAGATACTATAAATTCTAATTGTACAAAAGAAAGCAGCTTTACTATAAATATAGACTGTAATGTTGGTAATTTTAATTCTTTTCCATTGTTTTTTACTCCAAATGACGATTATAAAAATGATTTTTGGGTGGTAAAATCTAATAAAGAAATTAAAGAAATATTAATTTTTAATAGGTTTGGAAAACTTATTTCCAAACCAGACTTACAATTAGGTTGGGATGGAACTTATAAAGGAAATAAAGTTCCTTCAAATACCTATTGGTATAAAATACATTTTTTAGATAATTCTCTAAAATATGGAAGTATTACATTACTTAGAAAATAAGTAATGCAAAAACACCGTCATTTTATAATTCATAAACCTTAGGGAATGATTTCTCAGTTTATAAATCCCGCAAAGCGGAAGAAAAAATTATTAGGTGAATTATACGATTTTCCTGAAGGAAAAATGGCAATTGGACGTTTAGATATGCCTTCGGAAGGCTTATTTTTATTAACAACTGATGGAAAAGTTTCTACTGAAATTAGACCCCAAAAATACGAGAAAGAATACTACGTACGAGTTGATAGAGTTATAACCGAAAAAGAGGTAGCACAATTAAAAACAGGTGTATAAATTGGTTTTAATGGAAAAAAATATATCACAAAACCTGAGAAATAATTTTTAATTGATAAAATACAATTAGATGATTTAGTAGTTGGAGGCGCTAAACAAGTAAATAATTTAACTTGATATTTATCATATAAATTAGTAAAACTTGTACTTAATTTTGTTAAATGAATAATTCTAACACAACTTTATATATTGTAGCTGGGGTAATAATTTTACACTTTGTAGTTGGTTTTGGTTACTTAATTTATAAAATGACTAAAAAAAAAGAGAAGTAAAACACTTCTCTTTCTTATTAAATTCTAATTAAAATTTATTTTCCTCCATTAGCTTTTAAATCTGCCAAGCATTGAGCGTCTAAAGTTGGTACACTTCCTGCTGAAAGCATGTTACCAATACCTTGGCTCGTTTCTGCTGCCCAATACATTAAACAATCTTCTTCATCACAATGTTTAGGATGTTCTTCATCTTCATGATCACTTTGTAAATCGGTTCCTAAATTTGTTAATCCTAAAATATGGCCAAACTCATGGTTAATTACTGAAGTTTCTAACATACTTCTTTCTGGATCAAAACTACTATCACTTAAATTATGAATTGTTTCTTCATAAATTACAAAAGAAGTGTTCCAATAGGCTGTTCCTAAAACCGAACTAGAATTGGTATCATTAGAAGATTTTCCATTAATAAACAAAACCCAAACAGCAATTGTTGTATCTGTATTATAAGCTGTTCTATTTTCTTTTTCTATAGCCACAACTTCTTCTAAAGTATAAACTGTTTTACCTGTGCTAGGAATTTCATTAGTAATAAATTCTATCCCTTCTGGTTTGTTAATTCTATTTTCAAGAAAAGTTTTAAAATTATTTTTAGCTATTTCAGCAGGTTCAAAACCTTCAATAAAAGCCATTTCTACTGTTATTTTCTTAAAATTAATATCTGATAGCAAATCATTTGCAGAAGATCCTGTAGGTTGCCTGTTTTCATTGACAGTTACTGTTGGGTTCTCTGTATTTTCTTCACTCATAGAAGAAGAACATGAATAAAATACTAAAAAGAATAAGAAGGTTTTTATAAGAGAAGTTTTCATTTAATTTTAATTTATAAATATACTTACGAACAAATAAGGTTTCTGGTTTTAAAAAAAGCCTTACAACTATAATTAAATAGTCGCAAAGCTTTTAAACAACTAAACTAAAGGGGCACTAAAAAATTTATATTTTTTTAAATGTTAATGTTGTTGATGCATCTGTTTTACTTTTTAAATGAACTAAAGTATTGCTATAAGTAGTTACTACCCAATCTTGCCCTAAAGCACTAACTGCAGTTCCACTAGCAAAATTTGTGTTTAAAAAAACATCTGTTTCTGAGCTTACTGAATAGGTTCCTTCTATATTACTTGTTGTTGTGTTTACAATATCTTTAGCTAATAACTTTAAGTCGTTAGTAAACTCAATTGTATAATTTACATAATCATTTGCAGTATCTACACTTGCAACAATATAGCTTTCTACAGTAAATTTAGTTCCTGTTAAAATGGCTTCAACTTCTGCTGCTACTTCAGCAGAATCTTCTTTTTCTTCTTCAAACTGAACACACTCTGAAATTGCATTCTGAAAATCTATATCACTATTAACTGCTACAGACGTTCCATTACTTAATGTTACATTTATAGGATAATCAACTGAAAATAATTCATCTTGTTGTAAACCTGTAATAAAAGTGTGTAATTGGTTTTCTGACTGAAGAACAACATTTCCTGTTTGTTCCAAAGCAATATCATAGGTTAAAATTGTAATTGGAAACTCAATATCTACACAAGAAATTGCATCTTCTCCTTGAGATTGTGCGTTTTCACATTCTTGTTTTAAAGCATCAAATTCCGTTTGATTATTAACAGTAACTTCTGTGTAATTACTTGTTTTAACACTTATAGGAAATTCAAATATAACAGTATCAGAATCATCATTAAACTCTCCCATAATGTTTAATACTGAAGAAAAATCTAATTTACTTAAAAGCGTAACTTGTTGTCCGTTTACGGTTGCAGATAGGGGAAATAATAGCTCTGTACATGCATTTCCATCTAAAAAATCATCTTCCGAACCATTATTCATTGCAGTTCTTTCATAATTTGATGCTGTTGGTGATGTTGAAGAATTTGTGTTTGGATTAGATCCTATTTCTGCATTTTCTTCAGTTTGACATGCTGTAAAACCTAAAACTAATGTTAATGTTAATAGTGTTATTTTTTTTAATACTTTCATCTTAATATCTTTTAATAATTAATGTTTATTATTTTAATAGGAAAAAACTTTTTTAATTTACCTAAATATTATTTTTGGGAGAGGCCTAATTTCCCTTCTGTAAGTAAAACAACTAAATATTTATTTACCCTACCTTTGCAATTCATTTTTCCTTAAAAAAATATTTTATGGCTACTAAGTCTCTTTGTGATGAAATTTATTTTAATGAATTTTATACTTCTCATATTCAGCATGCTAGTAACTTTGCATACTATAAATCTGGAGATAAAAATACTTCATTAGATTTAGCACAAGAAGCATTTATAAAAATTTGGGAAAACTGTTCTAAAGTAGATTTTTCTAAAGCAAAGTCTTACTTATTTACAGTGGTAAATAACCTTTTTCTTAACAAAGTTAAACATGAAAAAGTAGTTTTAGAATATGCTAAAAGTAGTCCTTATTTAGATGTTAATAACCAGAATCCTGAATATTTATTAGAAGAAGAAGAGTTTAAAAATAAACTTCAAAATGCAATTTCAGAATTAACTGAAGGAGAAAGAGAAGTTTTTTTAATGAATAGAATTGATGGAAAAAAATACAGAGAAATAGCAGAATTCTTAGAAATTTCTCAAAAAGCAGTTGAAAAAAGGATGTCATCAGCATTAAAAAAATTGAGAACAAAAATTGAAGGAATTTAATCTTCTTTTAAAGTAGGGTAAAACACATTATAGTTGTTATATATATAGAAGTACCAAAAATGAAAAACGAAAACGACATTTTAAAATGGCTAAACAGAGAAAACTCTGATGAAGATTTATTGCGCCTAAAAGAAACTGAAGAGTTTACTACTTTAGAAAAAATTGCGCATTATTCATCTCAGTTAGATACTCCAAAAGTAAATGTAGAAGAAGCATTAAAAGATTTAAAATTAAAAACGCAAAACACAACCAAAAAAGGTAAAGTTGTTCGTTTTAATATTAAAAAATTGTACAAATATGCTGCTATTTTGGTTGTTTTATTAACAACTACTTATTTTCTATTTTCAAATAGTAACACTAATTTTAAAACAGAATTTGCACAAACAAAGAACTTTAATTTACCCGATAATTCTGAAGTAATTTTAAATGCTAACTCTGAAATTTCTTACGCTAAAGATAAATGGGAAGAGAATAGAAATTTAAATTTAGAAGGAGAAGCATATTTTAAAGTACAAAAAGGAAAAAAGTTTACTGTAAATACTGAAATTGGTGAAGTAACTGTACTTGGAACACAATTTAATGTAAAAGAAAGAGAAAACTATTTTGAAGTAAAAACTTATGAAGGTTTAGTAAGTGTTACGTATAAAAACTCTGTTGTTAAATTGCCTAAAGGAACCATTTTTAAAGTAGTAAATGGTAAAATTGATACCACACATACTTTTGATATAAATGAAAAATCTTGGTTGCAAAAAGAATCTAATTTTAAAAGTACAGCTTTACGTTTTGTTTTAGAAGAAATAGAAAATCAATTTGGATATACTATAGAAACAACAGCTATAAATTTAGATATTTTATATTCTGGTGGTTTTACACATAATGATGTAAATAATGCATTAAAATCAATAACAATTCCTTTACAATTATCTTATAAAATTGATGGTAAAAAAATTACTATCTTTAACTATGATAAATAGGTTTCAGTTTTTTTTTATCAGTTTTATACTTATAACTAGTATAACGTTTGCTCAGAATTCTTCTGATAAAATTGCACTGTCTTCATTATTATTGAATTTAGAAAAAACGTATGATATTAAGTTTTCTTATTCAGATAATGATATAAAAAACGTTACTATAACGCCACCTAAAAAAGGAATATCGCTCCAAGATCTTTTAGCTTATTTAAACACAAAAACAACTTTACAATTTAATACTTTAGACAATAGATATGTAACTATTTCTTACTTAAATAAACTTATTTCAATTTGTGGTAGTGTATTAAATGTAAGCAATTTAGAACCACTTGTTTTAGCTTCGGTAAGAATAAATAATTCTAAAATAGGAACTGTAACTAATGACAAAGGTGATTTTTATCTTCAAAATGTACCTGTAAATGCCACAGTAAGTATTTCTTTTATTAGTAATAAAACAAAAGAAGTATTGGTGAAAGAATTATTTTCTTCTAGTGGTTGTAAAACAATTTATTTAGATGAAGAAGTTGAAGAATTATCTGAAGTAAGAATTGCACAATTTTTAACTTCTGGTTTACAAAAAAATGTAGACGGAAGTACAGTTTTAAACACAGAAAAATTTGGAATTTTACCTGGTTTAATTGAACCCGATATTTTAAAAACAATTAAAATTTTACCTGGAGTAGAAAGTGTAAACGAAAGTATTTCTAATATTAATGTTAGAGGTGGTACAAACGACCAAAATTTAATGCTTTGGGATGGAATTAAAATGTATCATTCTGGTCATTTTTTTGGCTTAATATCGGCTTATAATCCATATTTAACAAAGAAGGTTGCGGTAACTAAAAATGGTACAAGCAGTGCTTTTTCTGACGGAGTTTCTTCAACAATAAACATGCAAACTTCTAATAGAATTACAAATAAATTTTCTGGAGGTGGTGGTTTTAATTTCTTAAGCGCAGATGCTTTTTTAAGAGTTCCTATTAAAGATAATATTGAGTTTCATATTTCCGGAAGAAGATCTTTTACAGATTATTTAAATACACCAACTTATAATAATTATTTTGCACGTAGTTTTCAAAATAATTCAGTTGCTTCTAACTCAGAAAATGATGCTGATTCTAATTTTTATTTCTATGATTATTCTTTTAAATTCTTATACGATGTAAATTTTAACCATGCTATTAGAGCTAATTTTATTCACATTAAAAATAATTTTGAATTTAAAGAAGAATACGCTTCTAATACCAATACAATAGAAGAAAAAAGTAATTTAATACAAGAAAATATAGGCGCTAAAATTAATTGGGAAGCAGATTGGAGTTCAAATTTTTCTACAAATTTATCGGCTTTTTTCTCTGATTATAGAATTAATTCTTCAGATTATAATAAGGAAACAGATCAATTTCAAACACAATTTAACAACGTTTTAGAAACTGAAATTAAACTCCATTCTAAATATGAGTTTTCTGATGTTTTTCATTTTACAAATGGTTTTGTATTTAATGAAATTGGTATAAGAAATACCACTACAGTTAATGCTCCAAGTTTTTCTAAAACATTAAAAGAAGTATTATTAAAAAGTGCATTTTATTCTGAAATTGAATATCAAAAAAACAAAACTTATGCAAGATTTGGTTTTAGAGTTAGTCATTTTAATAAGTTTAATAAATTCATTTTAGAACCTAGAGTTAACATAAGACAAAAAATAAATTCAGAGTTTTCATTAAAATTAGAGGGTGAATTTAAAAACCAAACTACAGCTCAAAAAATAGATTTTGAAGATAATTTTTTAGGTATAGAAAAAAGAAGATGGATTCTTTCTGATAACGATAAAACGCCAATAATTAAAAGTAAACAAGCTTCTTTTGGAGTGGAATTTTCTAAGAATAAACTAATATTAGATATTACAGGTTTTTATAAAAAAGTAAGTGGAATAACTGCTGCAAATCAAGGATTTTACAACAATACACAAACTTTTAATTCTATTGGAAATTACGAGACAAAAGGAGTAGAGTTCTTAATAAATAAACAAGCTAAAAATATTAGTACTTGGTTAAGTTACACCTATTCTAAAAACGATTATGAGTTTGATATTTTTAATCCTCAAACTTTTTCCAATAGTTTAGATATTACACATTCATTAAGTGCTGCTTTTAACTATAGTTTTACTAAAAACTTTAAAATATCTCTAGGTAATGTTTTACGTTCTGGTAAACCTTTTACCAAGCCTATTAAAGGTAATGAAACTATACAAAACGGAAATAATACTATTGTAAATTACGATAATCCAAATAAAGAAAGGTTAGATAACTTTTTTAGAGTTGATGTTTCCGGAAGTTATAAATTTAAATTTTCTGAAGCTATAAAATCTACAATACGTGTAGGTTTTACCAATATTACTGATAGAAAAAACATTATAGATTCGTATTATATTGTAGATGAAACTGCAGAAAATAATGTAAGACGAATAGATAATTATTCTTTACCTTTTACACCAAATTTAAGTTTTAGAGTAAACTTTTAATTAGCATTTAAATCCATTCTAATATGTGGAATTCCGTCTTCTAAATACTCTTCACCTATTTGTTTAAAACCATGCGTTTCATAAAACTTCTTTAAATACAATTGGGCAGAAATTGTAATTTCTTCAACTTTAAAATGATAATTTACAGCGTCTATAGAAGCTTTCATTAAATTGTGTCCGTAACCGTATTTTCTTTCTTCAGCAGCTACAACAACTCTACCAATACTTGCATTTTTAAAATAATCTCCTGGTTTAAAAATACGTGTATACGCTACTATTTTATCGTTTTTAAAACCTAAAATATGTAAAGATTTTTGATCTTTATAATCAATATCTTGGTACACACACTCTTGTTCTACAACAAAAACTTCTGAGCGTAATTGTAAAATAGCATACAACTCATTAATAGTTAATTCTGAAAATGATTTTACGGTAAATTTCATTAACAAGAAATTTTATCAACTCTATTTGCATGTCTTCCTCCTTCAAATTCTGTTGCAAGAAAAATATCTACAAAACCAATTGCTTGTTGTACAGAAACAAAACGTGCAGGAATTGTAAGTACATTAGCATTATTATGTTGTCTGGTAAGTGCAACCAATTCATTATTCCAACATAATGCAGCTCTAATTCCTTGGTGTTTATTTGCTGTCATTTGTGCACCATTTCCGCTTCCACATAAAATAATACCCATTTCTGCTTTACCACTTTCTACAGCATTAGCTGTTGGATGAATAGCATCTGGATAATCCATAGAATCGTTAGTATCAGTTCCAAAATTGATAACTTTATATCCTTTTTCTTCTAAATGTTTTATAATTTCGAACTTATATTGTGTTCCTGCGTGATCGTTACCAATAGCGATTGTCATAATAGATTGATTTTAATTGTGTTGTATGGTACAAAAATACAGAAACTAACGGTTATCAACAGTTATAAACAATGTAAATTTTAGCTTTTTTAATAACTCTTTAGTTTTTAAGTTTTTAACGTTTTAAGACAATGTTAAGAAGTTGTAATGAGAAACTCGTAACTTTATTTGGTGAATCTAATTTTTATTTCAATACAGCGGAGCTAACCACATACACAACTTTTTTTATGAGTTTTTCATAAATGTTTATCAACATAAAATTTACAATTTATTTACATAGATTGGTTTGTTAACTATTAAGAGTTTTTAGTTAATTACTGTTTATAACTATTGTTAATAACTACATTTTTAAGTTGATTTTTAAGCTTTTAAATAACTCATAAAATGTAGATGGTTTTTAATAACTCATATATTAAAATATAAAAGAAGAATTTTATAGTAGCTATTAACACACTATTATAAACATCATTTGTTTTTTAAAATTTATAAAAGAAAAATAATTATAATATAGAATGTTGATAACTGTTAATTTAATTCAATTTCAAATCTTTTAAAAAAATCAGAATTAAGTTTAAGAAAATTTATACAGTTTTCTTTTCAACTTTATAAAGTGTAAGTGAGTCTTTTTGAATCTCAACAGTTTCTATAGGAGTGGCTTTTTTATGCAAAGAAGTATTTATAGTTATTACAGTAACAAATATTCCTGCAACAAATATAAATGCGAATAAAGCGATAATTTTACGTAGATTTTTCATGTTAAAAAATGTAACTCCTTTCTATAAAGACGAATACATTTAACAAACGTTACAATTTTATTAAGATTTCTTTAACGTATTACAAACTGAATAGCTTTTTCTTTTATTGAAACCGTAACATTTCCAGTTCCTATTAACTCACCATCTGCTTGTATGAAAGGTTTATTAGCTGTTTGCGGTATTATTTTTAATTCTTTAGTAAGATAGGTCTCTACTTTTTTATGATTGATAATTTTACCGTTATATAACTTTGGAAGATTAAAAACTAAATCTAATAAACCAATATTTTTAGCAATTGTTACATCAAACAAACCATCAGCGGCGTTTTTATAATCGGTCATTTTCATTCCACCTCCAGAAAATTTACAAATACCAAACAAAGTCATTAAACATTTAGTTTCAATAATTTTATTAGCAATTTTAATTTTAAAGTTTGTTTTTTTATAAAAGAATAAACCGGCAATTCCGCTTAATAAATAAGCGATAGAACCAAAACGTTTTAATTTATTTAGTTTATTAACAACATAACCATCATAACCAATACCTGCAATATTATTAAAATAAGCAGTAGTATTTTCTAATTTTAGAAAGCCAATATCTTGTAAAATTATTTTCTTTTTTTCTATAATTTCAATTGCTTTTTCTATGTTATTTGGTATGTTGTAGGTTTTAATCCAATCGTTTCCAGTACCAATAGGAATCACTGCAACTGTTATTTCAGAAGTTTTTACATATCTTTGCGTCATAATTCCGTTTACTACATTGTGTAGTGTTCCATCTCCACCAACGGAAATTATATTTCTATAACCTTGTTGAATAGCAGTGTGTACCAATTCAATTTCGTGTTTAGAATGTGTTGTATACCCAACAGAAAAATCGATATTTTTTTCGGTTAATAACTGCGCAATATCTTTCCAATTTTTAGAAAGTTTTTTATTTCCTGAAGTAGGATTTGCAATTACAAACCAAGAATGTATCATAAATAATAACAAATAATTCAGCCAAAATACATAACTATTATTTAATAGTAAAAATGATTAATTAATTGTACTTTGGAAGTTATAAATAGAACAATAATAAATGTCAAAAAAGAAAAATAAAATTTATAAAAAGAAAGGAAGAATTATTAAAGACTTAACTAAAAATATCTTTAAAATTCTAAATGAAGACACTAATAAACAATACAATTACAAACAAATTGCTGCTAAAATTGGTATTGTAGATACCGATGGAAAAACACAAATTCTTAAAAAATTAGCAGAATTAACAGCAACCAAAAAGATTAAAGAAGGCGATAGAGGAAAATATCAAATTAACAAAGATCGTAAATATCATGTAGGAACTTTAGATTTAACATCTAACGGAAATGGATATTTTATTTGCGATGATTTTGAAAAAGATATTTTTATTCCATCTAACAATCTTGGTAAAGGTTTACAAGGCGATACTGTTAAAGCTTACGTTTACAGTAGACGAAAAAGTAGTAAACAAGAAGCAGACGTTGTAGAAATTTTAGACAGAGCAAAAACCGAATTTGTTGGAGTTTTACAACTTAATAAAAACTTTGGTTTTGTAGTACCAGATAATAATAAAATGTATGCCGATTTATTTATTTCACAAAATAAATTAAACGGAGCAGAAGACGGTGATAAAGTGTTGGTTAAAATGATTGACTGGCCAGAAAATTCTAAAAATCCTTTTGGAAAAATTACCCAAATTCTTGGTAAACCAGGAGAACACAATACAGAAATCCATTCTATTTTATTAGAATACGGTTTGCCTTTTGAGTTTGAAAAAGAAGTAGAAGAAGATGCCGCAAAACTTCCTATAGAAATTACTGAAAAAGAAATTGCAAAACGTAGAGATATGCGTAAAGATTTAACCTTTACCATAGATCCAAAAGATGCAAAAGATTTTGATGATGCATTGTCATTTACAAAATTAGAAAACGGTAATTATGAAATAGGAATTCATATTGCAGATGTTTCGCATTATTTACAACCAAAAACTATTTTAGATGATGAAGCTTATGATAGAGCAACATCGGTTTATTTAGTAGATAGAGTTGTACCAATGTTACCAGAAGTACTTTCTAACGGTGTTTGTTCTTTACGTCCGCATGAAGAAAAATTAACTTTTTCTGCAGTTTTTGAATTGAATGAAAAAGCACAACTTGTAAACCAATGGTTTGGAAGAACAGTGACTTATTCTGATCAGCGTTTTGCATATGAAGAAGCACAATCTATCATAGAAAATTGTACACTTTCTGACGATATTAAGCCGTATACAATGCCGCTTGATATTTCAATAATTGATAAAGAATACGAAGTAGCTCCAGAAATAGTTGAAGCTACTTTAAAATTAGATGAATTAGCTAAAATTCTTCGTAAAAAAAGAATGAAAGATGGCGCAATTTCGTTTGATAGAGTAGAAGTGAAGTTCAATTTAGATGAAGATGCAAATCCGGTTGGAGTTTTCTTTAAACAATCTAAAGATGCTAATAAATTAATTGAAGAATTTATGTTGTTAGCAAATAGAAAAGTTGCCGAATTTATAGGTTTTTCTAAAGGAAAACCAACCAATAAAACATTTATTTATCGTGTACACGACGAACCAAATGACGAGAAATTAGCCGCTCTACAGAACATTATTAGTAAGTTTGGTTATAAGATTAATACAGAATCTAAAGAAACCACTACAGCTTCTTTAAATCAGCTTTTAAAAGATGTTAATGGTAAAGCCGAATCTAATATGGTAGAAACGCTTGCAATAAGAACAATGAGTAAAGCTGCTTATACAACTCAAAATGTTGGTCATTACGGTTTAGCTTTCGATTATTATAGTCATTTTACATCGCCAATTAGACGTTATCCAGATGTAATGACGCATCGTTTATTACAACATTATTTAGATGGAGAAAATTCTCCAAAGCCAGATTTATACGAAGAAAAGTGTAAACATTCATCCAAAATGGAAGAATTAGCTTCTAAAGCAGAACGAGATTCTATTAAGTACATGCAAGTAAAATACATGCAAGATCATAAAGATGAAGAATTTGAAGGTGTAATTTCTGGTGTTACCGAATGGGGAATTTATGTTGAAATTAAATCGAATAAGTGTGAAGGAATGGTTAGAATTAGAGATATAAAAGACGATTATTATATCTTTGATGAAAAACAATACGCAGTTGTTGGGCAATCTTCTAATAATATAATTCAACTTGGAGATGATGTTGTTGTAAAAGTTAAACACACCGATTTAGAACGTAAGCATTTAGATTTTTCTTTAATTTCACATTAAAAATTGTCTTTACAAGGAATGAAGTAATCTATTAATTTAAAAAAATAATCAATGATTTTAACAACAACAAATAACATAGAAAACCATAAAATAGTAGATTATTTAGGTATTGTAACTGGTTCAGCATACGATTCAAGTTATTCTTCTAACGGAACTAAAATGTCTTTTAAAGATATGTTTAGTATGTCTAAATATTACGAAAAATATACTTTAGGTTTAGAATCTATAAAAGAAAAGGCATTTCAAAATTTAAAAGACAATGCTATTAAACTTGGTGCAAACGCAGTTGTTGGTATAAATTTAGATGTTGAGCCTTTAGCAAATTCTGCTACTTTATTAGTTTCAATTACAGGAACAGCTGTTAAAGTTCAATAAATTAGTATCAATTCACAATATTTTATAATATTTGCCATTAAAATAAATGGTACAATAATTGGTTATGTATAGTAACTAATGAAATTTAATATGAAGAAATTAGCAATAATATGTTTGTTTTTGATTGCCGGAATAGCATCAGCACAAACAAAAATAACAAAGACATTATCAGATTTTTCTGAGTTAAAAGTATACAATGGTATAGAATTAGAACTTATAAAATCAGATAAACAAGAAGTAGAAATAACTGGCGAAAAAGCAGAAAAAGTAAAGATTAGAAATAGTGGTAACACTTTAAAATTCTCTTTAAAATTTCCAGAAACTTCAGCAAATGGAAAAGTTCAAATTAAACTTTTCTATAACAAAGAAATTGCAATTATAGATGCAAATGAAGGTGCTGTTATTACTGGAAAAGAAATTAGCCAACAACAAATTGAAGTAAAAGCACAAGAAGGCGCTTTTATCAATTTAGTTGTTAAAACGAAGCATTTAAAGGTAAAATCTTCTTCTGGAGGTATTTTAAAATTATCTGGAAGTACAAAAAATCAGGAAGTAGATGTAGATCTTGGTGGAGTTTATCATGGTTATAATTTAGAAGCATCTACAATGTCTATCATTCGTGCTGGTTCTGGTGCAAAAGCAGAAGTTAAAGCAAGTGAAACTTTAGATCTAAAAGTAACATTTGGAGGTTCTATTTATTACAAAGGAACACCTGAAGTTTTAAAAGATAAAAAAGTAATTGGTGGTGTTATAGAACAGCGAACTTAATTTACTATCTTTGTAGCATTAAAAATTAGAACAAATGAATACATTTAATATACTTTTTGGATTTATTGGACCATGGCAAATAGCTGTAGTTGTAGTATTAGTTTTGTTAATGTTTGGAGGTAAGAAAATTCCAGAATTAATGAGAGGTTTAGGTAGCGGAATTAAAGAATTTAAAGACGCAACTAAAGAAGATGATAAAATTGAAGATAATAAATAAGTAGTTATTTTTATCTTATTAAAATAAAAAACCCAACCTAATTAAAGGTTGGGTTTTTGTTTTTGTATTTTTAAAATATCCCCCAATATTTATTTAAATACTTATATCTACAAATATATGCTTACTAAATTATATAAATAAATTTTTGTTACAAATAGGACGCTTTAGACCTTATTTGGGACAAATGGGAACACTTAGCTTATTAGTTTTTGTAAAGATTGTTTAGAAAAACTTCTTGACACTGGAATGTTTATAGGGATAATATCTGATTTTAAAAGATAACCTCTAGCGTTTCCTTCAATGTCTATTACAAAATTAGAATTTACAATATAAGACTTATGACAGCGTATTATGTTTGGGTAAACTTTTAATTTTTCTTCTACTTTATTTAAAGTTACTCTTAATATCTTTTCTTTTATTTCTTCATCTTTTTTTAAAAACAAACTTGCATAATTGCCCTGAGAAGTTATATACACAAGATCATTTATATTAAATGAAATACTTTCTTTTTTGTTTTCAGAAAATATTTCAGTTTTTAAATCTAGTTCTTTTTTCTTTAGTTCTCTTTTTTCTTTATTGTATTTATTTATATCCTGAGCTCTTTTTTCTCTTTTCTCACGTACATTTTTTTCATTTATAAAGATGAAAAACACCACTGGAATTGTCCCTACTAAATAAGTATATTTTAAAAAAGTTAATAAATCTAAATTTTCAAAATTTTCTGAGCTTTTAATATAACTAGTTATATACCATATAAGAATTCCGTTAAAAAGAATTCCAACTATTATCAGTAATAAGTTTCTACCAATTGTCCAATTATCTTCATTAAAATAATTTTTAAATATTAATGCAGGTATATATAATACAAAGAATACTCCAAAGAATGCTATTAAACCTATAGCTGACGTGTATTTTAATAGTAAACCTTCTAATGATACTAAATTAAATGGTTTAAATACATATAAAAATATGAATACAAATAAACCTATACAAAAGCTAATTTTAACTTTAAACTTATTAGAAGAACTAAAATAATAAGGTATAGATAACCAGTCTAATATTTTTCTCATGTATATAAATTTAAGATGCTAAATTATTAAATTCTTCTGTGTTTATATAAAAAAAATCTCCATCAATTATATAATTGATGGAGATGGATACATTTTAATAAAATAAACCAAAAACAATTTATTTTATAAACTTTCAGTTGTTATTTCATCTTTTGGAATAATTAAAGACGTTTTAAAATTTGGTAATATTTGATCTAATATAGCTTTATTTTTCATTTTCTCAGCTTCAATAAACCACCACTTTTTTCCATCAGCATCATAAATTCCAAGTAAATAACTCTTAGATTTAATCCTCATATGAGGCAATTTCATTTGATTAAGACCTTCAATATAACATCTATATTGACCTTGTTCATTAACTATTTCAGAAACATTTACTACATCTGCTTTTTCAAATACAAAACCTTGTTTTTTCATATTATCAAAACTTATTTTAATCATGTTTAAAGCCTTTTCTTTTCCTCCCATTAAGTTTGTAACAGAAGGTAGTGTGTGTTCTAAAACAGTACTAAAATCTTCACTGAGTGTTGCTTTTGATGTTATTCTAGCATCTCTTAAAGCATCTTCTTTTGTTTGAGATAAAGTTGTAAAACTTATTAATAAAGCTATTATTAAAATTTTAATATTATTCATCTTTTTTCTTCTTAGAACTATTCTTCATAGCTTCACCAATTTGGTTACTTGCTGTAAAACTTGCAACCATATCGTTTAACATTTGGCTTCCTGCTTGCGGAGAATTTGGTAAAAGAATTAAGTTACTATTAGTTTCTTGCCCAATTGATTGTAATGTATCATAATGCTGTGTTACAACAATTAAAGCAGATGCTTCTTGTGAGTTGATACCAACTTTATTTAAAACTTCTACTGACTCTTCTAAACCACGAGCAATTTCTCTACGTTGGTCTGCAATACCTTGTCCTTGTAAACGCTTACTTTCAGCTTCAGCTTTTGCACGCTCTACAATTAAAATACGTTGTGCATCACCTTCAAACTGTGCAGCAATTTTTTCACGTTCAGAAGCATTAATTCTATTCATTGCTTCTTTTACCTGCCCATCTGGATCTATGTCAGTTACAAGAGTTTTTATTATATCAAAACCATAACCAGACATTGCTTCGTTTAATTCTGTTTTTACCGCAATTGCAATATCATCTTTCTTAACAAAAACATCATCAAGTTTCATTTTTGGTACTTCTGCACGTACAACATCAAATACATAACTTGTAATTTGATCGTGTGGATAATCTAACTTATAAAATGAATCATATACTTTATCCTTTATTACTTTATATTGAACAGAAACTTTCAACTTTACAAATACATCATCTAAAGTTTTTGTTTCTATAATTACATCTAATTGTTGAATTTTTAAACTCAATTTCCCCGCAATTCTATCCACTAAAGGAATTTTTAAATGTAAACCAGATTGACGTATACTATGAAATTTACCAAATCGCTCTATAATTGCAGCAGTTTGTTGTTTCACAATAAAAAATGATGAGAATAAAATGATAATCCCAATAAAAATAAGAGGTGCTAAAAATACCATAGTTAATTTTTTTATTTAGTTAATAATTGATTTTAGGTAAAGATACTGAATTCCAGTATTTAATTATTTGACGCAATATTTTAAAAATGTTACAATTTGATTTTTAAATATTTATTTTTGCTGAAAACCAAACTAAATGGAAAACATACAGAATTACATAACAGAAATTTTAATTTTACTTTTCTTAGTTGTAACTTTTTTACAATCAGGAATTGATAAAGTTACAGATTGGCAAGGAAATGTCTCTTTTATAAAAGGACATTTTAAAGATTCTCCTCTAGAAAAATTTACCTCAATTTTAGTTGCTATTATTTTAGTGATGGAATTAGTTGCAGGTGCAATGATGTTGGTAGGAATTTTTCATCTAGCAACAACAGGAGATTCTAATGTTGCTTTAATTGGAACAGAACTTGCTGCTTTAAGTTTAATATTTTTGTTAATAGGTCAACGATTAGCAAAAGATTATGCTGGAGCTATGACATTGGCAGTTTATTTTATAATTGCAATTTTTGGTGTTTATTTATTAAATAACTAAAATTTATAATAAATTACATTATTAATAAATATTTTTTATTAAAAAACCCTTTAAAACAATCATTTTAAAGGGTTTTCTTATTTCTTTAAGGTATTTGTATGTTTTTGTAATTATGCTTTAATCTAAGTATAATAAAATTGATTTTACTTGTTTTTCAGGACATATATAAGAGAAGAATACTCATTAGTCTTTTTTGCTTTTCTATTTGAAGTAAAACCAATCCAAAATGCTTTAAAAGGATTCATCTTTCCGTTTTTATATCTTTCCGATAATAGCGAAACATAATACGAATCGAATTTCATTGGAAGTGTTTTTACTATAGTAATATTTTCCTTGGAAAATAGTTTTGATATTGATGTTTGAGAAAAATGCCAAAGATGTCTTGGTACATCAAAAGCTGCCCAGTATTTTTTATAGTGATTAGCATCGTAACTTTTATAGTTTGGAACAGCAATTATTAAAGTTCCATTTTCTTTTAAAAGGGCTTTTAATTGTTGAATATATTCTTCCAAATTTTCTACATGTTCTAAAACATGCCAAAGCGTAATTACATCAAACTTTTTGTTTTCTACAATTGATATATTTTCTTGTAAAGTTATGTTTTTAGAAGCTGCAATTTCACGTGCTTTTTTATTTGGTTCTATTCCTAAAACTTGCCAATTATCATTTTTACAAGTTGCTAAAAAATCTCCCGTTCCAGCTCCAATATCTAAAATTGTTTTTTCTTCAGAATTGAAAGAATTAATTAATTTCAATTTCCTTTTTAACGTGTAGTTTTTTACAAGTTGATATACTTTTTCAAATACACCTTTTTTTCCATCTGTATGAGAAATGTAATTTTCACTTTCGTAATAACTCGATAAGTTTTTAGGAACAGGAATTGTAACTAACATGTCAAACTCTTCATTCTTTTCAAGTTCAAAAACTTCTTTAGAAACAGAATAATCTTTGGTTGTTAAATACGGTTTTGTATTGTTATAAAAGTTGATTGTATTCAAATTAAAATATATGATGTTCCACGAGGAACATTAAATTGTTTTCTTACTATTTTAAAAATTGTTCCACGAGGAACATTCTTAAT
The DNA here is from genome assembly GCF_022478115.1 of Tenacibaculum aquimarinum. Taxonomy (GTDB): domain Bacteria; phylum Bacteroidota; class Bacteroidia; order Flavobacteriales; family Flavobacteriaceae; genus Polaribacter; species Polaribacter aquimarinum_A. The sequence goes on from NZ_JAKGSC010000001.1 coordinate 639,094, forward strand.
TTTATCTTCCCATGTAAACCAATAATACAGAAATATCACTTGGTGAAACTCCGCTTATTCTTCCGGCTTGAGATATAGTAACTGGTTTTATTTTTGTTAGTTTTTGTACCGCCTCTGTAGATAAAGATTTAATCTGAGTATAATCTACATAAGAAGGAATCTTTAAGTTTTCTAACCTATTAAGCTTGTCTGCGTTGTTCTTTTCTTTCTCTATATAACCAGAGTATTTTAAATGAATTACAGCTTGCTCTATAGCTTCTTTATCAATTAAATTTTCATTTAAAAAGGTAGTTAATTTGGCTATAGAATTAAAATCTGAAAAGTCTAATTGCGGTCTTGCTGCAATTTTATAAAGTTTCATAGATTGATTAATTAGCGTTAAATTCTTAGCTTCTAAAATAGGATTTATCTCTTCTTTTGTTACACTTGTTTCTTGTAAAAACTTAATTAATATATCTGCTTTATGTTGCTTTTCTTTAACTCGATCTAATCTTTCTTTAGACGCTAAACCTAAATCAAATGCTAAAGGAGTTAATCTTAAATCGGCATTATCTTGTCTTAAAAGTGTTCTATATTCTGCACGAGAAGTAAACATTCTGTAAGGTTCTTCTGTTCCTTTTGTAATTAAATCGTCTATTAAAACACCAATATAAGCTTCGTTTCTTTTCAGAATAAAAGCCTCTTTTCCTTGTGTTTTTAATGCGGCATTTACACCTGCCATTAAACCTTGTGCAGCTGCTTCTTCGTAACCAGTTGTTCCGTTAATTTGACCTGCAAAAAACAAGTTTTTAATCAACTTAGTTTCTAATGAATGTGTTAATTGTGTAGGTGGAAAATAGTCGTATTCTATAGCATAACCATAGCGTAAAAACTTCACATTTTCAAACCCATCAATAGCACGAATTGCTTTGTCTTGTATGTCTTCTGGAAGTGATGTAGAAAAACCATTTACATACATTTCAACAGTTGTCCAACCTTCTGGTTCTACAAATATTTGGTGTCTATCTTTTGATGCAAATCGATCTACTTTATCTTCTACTGAAGGACAATATCTTGGTCCTGTAGATTTTATTCTACCATTAAACATTGGAGATCTGTCAAAACCTTCTCGTAATAAATCGTGTACCTTTTGATTGGTATAAGTTAAGTAACAAGAACGTTGTTTTTGTAGTGTTTTAGTTGTTGGTAAATAAGAAAATTTTTCTGTTATCTCATCTCCTGGTTGTTCTGTCATTTTAGAATAATCTAAAGAACGTCCATCAACTCTTGGCGGTGTTCCAGTTTTCATTCTTCCAGATTCAAACCCTTTTGCAACTAAATCTTCAGTAATTCCTTTTGAAGCTCCTTCACCTGCTCTTCCTCCTCCAAAGCTTTTATCACCAATATGTATCAATCCATTTAGAAAAGTTCCTGCTGTAATTATAACAGTTTTAGCTTTTATTTCTAAACCTAAAGCTGTTTTAACACCAATAATTGTATCTCCATCAAACAATAATCCGTTAACCGAATCTTGGTAAAAGTCTACGTTTTCAGTTTCTTCTAACATTGTTCTCCAACATTCTGCAAACTGCATTCTATCAGATTGTGCTCTTGGACTCCACATAGCAGGTCCTTTAGATTTATTAAGCATCTTAAACTGAATAGCTGTTTTATCTGTAACTATTGCGCTATAACCTCCTAATGCATCAATTTCTCTTACTATTTGCCCTTTTGCAATTCCGCCCATAGCAGGATTACAACTCATTTGTGCAATATTTTGTAAATTCATGGTAATTAATAAAGTGTGCGCACCCATGTTTGCGCTTGCTGCTGCAGCCTCGCTTCCTGCGTGACCTCCACCAACTACTATTACGTCATATGTTGTTGTAAACAAACTCATTTCTTCTAATGTTTCACGTGAAACTTATAATTTAATTAACTGATTTTTAGTTATTTAAAACCAATAAACACTCATTTTCTTTAGATCTCATTATTGTTTTTTGTTCTTCAGATTTATCTTTAAAACCCATATAATGAAGAACTCCATGTATTATTACTCTATGTAATTCATCTTTAAAGGAAACGGCGAAATCTTTTGCGTTTTCTTGTACTCTTTCAACAGAAATATAAATATCTCCGCTTATTAATTTTCCCATTGTATAATCAAAACTAATGATATCCGTAAGTGTATCATGCTGTAAAAACTCTACATTTAATTTGTGTAAGTAAGCATCATCACAAAAAATATAGTTGATTTCTCCAAGTTCAAATTCTTCTTTTTCAACACAATTGGCAATCCATTTTTCAGTTGATATTTCATCAACTAACTTAAATTCTGTTTCGTAATTAAAGGCTATCATTTTTCTTTTTCTACAGGCACAGAAAAATATTCTTGCACCTTCTTTTTATAATTCTGGCGCAAAGGTAAGGATTGTCTGTTTAAAATCTCTGTTTGATTGTAAAACAGCTTTTTAAATTCAAGTTGCTTCGCTTTATTTTTTTCAAACTCTTGTAAATTTGTGTTGGCTTTTCGCTTTTTCTCTTTGCCTTGTTCAAAAGTTGCTTTATCTAATTTTAAGAGCTCGTAGTTCATTTTTTGCATACGTTCTAAAGTTCCTTTTGTAAAACCTTTATCAAGTATTTCATTTTCTAACTGCTCCATTTTTTTGAGCGCTTTTTTAGCTTCTCCAGCACCTTCTCCACCTTGTTTAATAGCGTCTTGTAATTGTTGCCTTAATTTACTTTGTTCTTTGTAAATTTCGTACAATTCTCCATTCATTTTTTCCCCTTCTCCACCTTGCCCAGGTTTTCCATTTTCACCTTTTTTAGGTTTTCCGTCTTTACCGTTTTCTCCTTCTTTTGGTTTCCCTTGCTCACCCTTTTTCATTCCATCTTGCATTTTCTTGATTAAATCTTCTTGCTTTTGGATAATATCAGGCAAACTAAAAGACTTTCCACTACCTTTTCCTCCAGAACCACTTCCAGGTTTTGGATTATTCATTGCGTTTAAGAAATTACTCAACATATCTGCAATGGTATTGGTTGATGTCATTACATAACGTTGATTTGAAACTCCTGAAGAAAATCTATTTTCCGCAAAATTTTCTAAAGATTGATCTAAATTATAATGTGCATTTCCTAATAAATCCTGAACCTCAGTTGTTAATTTAGGAATACGAATAGACAACATGTATATACTATCATCGATATGATTAAAATATGTTTTTAATTGATATTGTTTCTTTAAGTTTTTGCTAAAATTTGGATGTGAAGCTGAAGTACCATCTATAGATTTCATTAAATCTTCTTGTTCAAAAGAAAAAGTGACTAGGTTTTCTAAAATCTGACGTAAATCTTGTTTGTTTTCTTCCTGCATTTGTTGGCTCATCATTTGCATTGTTTCTTGCATTTGTTGGCTCATTTCCTTCATCTTTTTAGCAGATTTCTTCTGATTCTTCTTTGCTCCTTCTTTATTTTGTTTTTCTAAATTTTTTGAGGCTTCTTGTTGCTCTTTTTCTGCTTCTTGTTGCAATTCTTTCATTGAAGGAACATCCATTGGTTCCTTTAACTTGCTGTTTTCTTTCTGAAGTTCGTTTAGCTCTTCTTGAGCTTTTTTAAATTCGTCATTTAGTTTTTCTTGCTCCTCTTTTGTTGCATTTTTTTTAGCAAGTTCTTCTTGTTTTTTTGCTAAATCTTCAAGTTTATTAGCAAGTTGATTCATTTTTTGTTCAACATAAAAACGCTTAGTCATTTCTAAAATACGCTCTAAACTTTTTTCTTGCTGTTTATTTTTTTGAGCCAATTCTTTACTTTTTTTAACCAACTCTTCTTTGTTTAGCTTTTCAGCCATCTTTTGCAATTCGTCTAAGAGTTTTTTCTCTTTTGCAATTTTTTTAAGCTCTTCAATACGTTCTTTTAGGTCTTGTTTTTTCTCTTGAAGCTGATCGTTTTGCTCTTTTTTCTCGTCAAAATTTTCTTTTAATTGATCTGTTTGACGTTGCATCATTTCTTGATATTGTTCCTGACGCTTTATTAAATTCTTAACTTTCTTTTGATCGTTCCAATTCATGTTCTTTTTGTTTTGCAAATCGAACTGAATTTTCTCTAAATCTTTCTTATTTTTTCGTTGTTTATCAAGCGAATTTTGCAAGTTATCAATCGTATTTTTTTGCTCTTTTAAAAGCTCATCTTCTACTTCTTCTTCAGTCTTTTTTCGATAAGAAAATATTTTACTAGCTGTTTTCTTATTTCCGTTTACGGCATCATTATCAAAAACCTGAAAAAAGAATTCGTAATTAATTCCATTTTGTAAAGTAATTCCGTCAGGAAATTGATAAAAGAAATTCTGAATATTTTCTTTAGTAATTGGCAGTTTAAAAGTTTGTTGTATTTGCGGATTTTTCTCATCATAATAGACCAACTCTAATTTACGTAAACCATAATCATCTGCAATTTGACCGGCAAATTGAACTGGGCCACGAGAAATACTATCAATATTAGATTTTACGGCAATTGTTGGATGTTCATCTCTAATAATAGCAACAGAATATTGAAGTTTTTCGTATTCTTTAATGTTATTGTTAGACGTAGCTATTTGATAATTAATTGCTTGTCGTATTCTTTTAGCGTACGTAAAACTGTTTTCTCCTTTTTTATCAAAATAAATTTTAGTGTTTTCTGATAAAAAAGTAATACTATCTGTTTGATTTGTAGATACTTGCCAATTTACAACTGTACCTTGAGGAACTGTTATATTTCCAGTATTAGAAATAGTTTCGTTTCGTTTTCCAACATAGTTGGGATAAGACAAATGCATTTTTAATTGCTGAATAGTTGGTGTTTTTATCACATTTATGGTGAAGTTTTCAGACTGAATTCCGTTTGCTTCAACATAAAAATTTACATCTTCAGTAATTTCTGAAAATGTATAAGAAAACAATCCACCACCTTTATTTTGCAAGTAATATTCTTGATTATTGAAGTATATTTTTGCTTCCGCAGGTAAAACTTTTCCAACAGTTTCTATGGAAACAGAAAACGGTTTTCCTTGAATAACTTGTAAAGCATCATTTTTTAAAGAAAAAAGAAAAGGCGCTGGCGGCGTATAAGCTGTTCTATGGTTTACAACACGTTCTAAACTTTGTGTTAAAGCACCATTTGTTCCTGTTAAAAAAGATAATCCAAAAAGAAATAATGGTATAATTGCGTACTTTAAATACTTTTTATTCTTCTGAAAATCAATTGCTTTAGTAAAAACTACAGGTTGTAATTCATTTGCTTTTTGATCTATACTTGCTACTAATAATTCCGACTGATTATTTTCGTTTTTAAGCTGTAAAATATTTAATAATTTATCGCTTACTTCTGGAAAATGATTACCAATAATTTTAGAGGATTCTTCTTCAGAAATTCCTTTTTGTAAACCAAATAATTTAAAAAGTGGAAAAAATATAAACCGAACTAAAAGAGCAACCTCAATAAAGATAAATAACCAGAAAAGAATGGTTCTTGCGGTTGGTTTTAACCACAAAAAATACTCTATAAATAGGGTAAATAATAAATAAAGTAAACCTAAAGAAACAAATAAAATGCTTCCTTTTATCAACTCATTCGTATAGTATTTACGAGAAAACTGTTGTAATTTCTCTTTTATTTTTTCGTATCCAATCATAATTCAGTCAATAAAAATAGTACTTTTAGAACAAATTTATGTTAAAGCTGTTGTAAGGATTTACAAAAATACAGTACTAAAGAACGTAAACAACAAAAATTATGAAACAAGTAACAACATTTTTATTACTATTTTTTTCGCTTACAATTTTTGCTCAAAGCCCTTGGACAAAGAAAAAAAATGAAGGATATGTACAATTATCATTTTCTTTAATACCTACATATAGCACGGTTTTTGGCAATCCAGATTATGATACACAAAGAGAAATATCTGATAATACACTTCAATTATATGGAGAGTTTGGTTTAAGTGATAAAACTACATTATTTACAAATATTCCTTTTAAGATGCTAAAATCAGGAAAATTTACAGATGACATGTCATTAGTTCTTCCATTAGTCTTAACAACGGAAGGTTCAAAAAATACATTAGGAAACATTCAATTAGGTGTTAAACATAATTTTTATAGTAAAAATTGGGTGCTGTCAGGACAAATAAGCGTTGAAGCAAATACCGGAAGTTTTGATCAGCCTTCTGGTTTAAGAACAGGTTATGATGCTTGGACATTTACACCCTTATTTTTAGCCGGAAAAAGTTTTGGAAAAAGCTATTTACAGAGTTTTGTAGGTTTTGATGTAAGAACTAATGGTTACAGCTCAAATTTTAAAATTGGTGGAGAATATGGCGGAAAAATTGGTAAAGACTTATGGTTAATTGGTTTTTTAGATATTGTAAAGTCATTTGAAAATGGAGATGTTATTTTACCAACTTCAAACACGTATACAGCAACTTATGTAAACGATCAAGAATATGGAGCTTTTGGAGCTAAATTTATTTATGAATTTTCTGATAAATATGGTGTAAACGCAGGTTTTGGTGGCGCTTTTTTTGGAAACAATGTAGCAAAAGCACCAGCTTTAAGTTTTGGTTTATATCATAAATTTTAAGTAAAAAAATAAAAATATTTTTTCTTAAAAGAAAGAGGTTTTGCAACGCAAAACCTCTTTCTTTTTTTACAGGATTTACACTGTTTTTTAGTTATAATTTTGATTATCAGTAAACTATTGAATAACTTAGATATTTATAATTAAGTTTAACCAACCAAATTACTATCTATGAAAAAAATAATTACACTATCTATATTTCTTATTACACTTTCTATTTTCTCTCAAAGTCCATGGACACAAAAAAAAGGAAAGGCTTATACTCAGCTTTCTTTTACTTCAATATCACAATATGAATCACTTTTTGGAAACCCAAGTTTTAATACAGAAAGAAAAATTACTGATAATACATTACGTTTATATGCAGCTTATGGAATAAGTAATAAAACCACATTTTTTGCTGCGCTTCCAATTAAAACAGTTAAATCAGAAGAATTAGTAGCATCCACGACAACACCTATAACATCAAGTGCATCAGTAACTTCAACAGGAAATATATTATTTGGTATTAAGCATAACTTTTATAATAATAAATGGCTTATTACAGGACAAATTAGTGCAGAAACAAAGAGTACAGATTATAATGCATCTGCAGGTTTAAGAACAGGTTATGATGCTTGGACCTTTACTCCATTAATTAGTATTGGTAGAGGTTTCAATTCATGGTATCTTCAAGCTTATACAGGAATCGATTTTAGAACAAATGATTATAGTTCTTCCTTAAAAATGGGAGGAGAAATGGGTTATAATATTGCAAGTTGGTTCACCATAATTGGTTTTGCAGACGGTCTTGCATCATTTACCAATGGAGAAGTTATTATTCCACAAGAAAATAGCCTTACAGGTTTGTATGTAGACAAACAAAGTTATGCTGCTTTTGGTTTAAAAACAATATTTAAAGTTAATGAAGAGTTTGGAGTTAACCTTGGAGCAGGTTTAGCTTTTGGAGGAAGAAGAGTTGCTAAAAAACCAGCAGTAACAGGAGGTATTTATTTCAAATTTTTATAGTAAAAAAAGTTTCTTGTTAAACCATTCTCTTTTCTATAGATTCTCTTTTCTAATCTCTTAATAGAAAACTATCTTTGCATTTCTAAAAATGAAAGAATGGAATCTAATGTACGTGTTCGTTTTGCACCAAGTCCTACAGGACCTTTACATATTGGTGGAGTAAGAACTGCTTTATTTAATTATTTATTTGCTAAAAAACACAACGGAACTTTTGTACTTCGAATAGAAGATACAGACCAAACTCGTTATGTTGCAAATGCAGAACAATATATAATAGACGCTTTAGAATGGAGTAATATTCCGTTTGATGAAGGTCCAAATAAGAATGAAAAATTTGGTCCATATAGACAATCAGAAAGAAAACATCTTTACAAACAATATGCAGATGTACTACTTGAAAAAGGTTGGGCTTATTATGCTTTTGATACTTCTGAGCAATTAGATGCAGAAAGAAAAGGGCATGAAGAAAAAGGAAAAACATTTATTTATAATTGGCATAATAGAGAAAGAGGACGCTTAGTAAACTCTTTAGTTTTATCTGAAGATGAAGTACAAAAGCGTTTAAAAAATGGCGATAAATATGTTATTCGTTTTAAATCTCCTCAAGATGAAATTTTGGTAATGAATGATGAAATTCGTGGAGAAATTAAAATAGATACCAATGTTTTAGATGATAAGGTTCTGTTTAAATCAGACGGAATGCCAACGTACCATTTAGCAAATATTGTAGACGATCATTTAATGGAAATTTCGCACGTAATTCGTGGAGAAGAATGGTTGCCATCAATGGCTTTACATGTTTTGTTGTATAGAGCTTTTGAGTGGAATGCACCAAAGTTTGCACATTTACCATTAATTTTAAAGCCAGTTGGAAAAGGAAAATTAAGCAAAAGAGATGGAGATAAATTAGGTTTTCCAGTATTTCCATTAGCATATACAAATGAAAAAACTGGAGATGTTTCTCGTGGATATAAAGAAGACGGTTATTTTGCCGATGCTTTTATAAATATGTTAGCTTTATTAGGATGGAATCCTGGAACGGAACAAGAAATTTTTTCATTGGAAGAGTTAACACAAGTTTTTGACCTTGATAGAGTTAGTAAATCTGGAGCAAAATTTAGTCCGGATAAAACAAAGTGGTTTAACCAACAATATTTACAGACAAAATCTGATGCTGAATTAACAGACTTATTTCTTCCTATTTTAGAAGAAAAAGGAATTTCAGTAGCTAAAAATAACGCAGAAAAAGTAGTTTCTTTAATTAAAGAACGTGCAACTTTTGTGTCAGATTTTTGGGATTTATCTAATTTCTTTTTTGAAACTCCGTCAGAATATGATGCAAAAGCATCAAAGAAAAGTTGGAAAGAAGGAACTGCTGAATTAATGAAAGAGTTATCTGAAGTTATTGAAGGGGTTTCAGAATTTTCTTCAGTAAATATAGAAACTATAGTTAAAGAGTGGATAACGTCTAAAGAAATTGGTTTTGGTAAGGTTATGCAACCGCTAAGACTTAGTTTAGTTGGTGCTATGAAAGGACCACATTTATACGATATTATTGAGTTTATAGGAAAAAAAGAAACACTCAAAAGAATAGAAAAGGCAATAAATGAATTATAAAAAAAGAGCGCTATTATAGCGCTCTTTTTATTTTTATATTAAAAACAAGGTTTTCCAGAGCTTCCTCTTCCTCCGAATAAACTGTCTCCTAAATTGTAAACAATACCAAGTGTACCTTGTAAATGAGAGCGCATACTTTCGTAACCTTCAAAAGAATACTTGTAGTAAAGTTGACCGTTAGCTCCCCAATTTTCTAGAAACCAATACGTACTTCCTGCACCAATATTTAATGTTGGAGTCATTTTTAAATTAGATTTTACTAAACTTCCACCAGCAAAAACATACGGATAAAAATTATCGAAAAGTTGATCTATATTATATCGTAAAGAAAAATCTGCAGAAATATATCTTGCAGAATTTTGAACTAAACTAAAATTATCAATGGTATTAAAAGATAAAGCACCATCAACAGATAAGCGTTTATTAATTGGCATTGTTAAGTTAAGTCTAGGTATTTGAAAAAGATATTGATCTCCAATAAAACTAGCGTTTTCATCACTAAATTTAACAACAGAAACACTAACTCCAATTTGCCATGTGTTTTTTGTGTCTTGTGCTTTAGCTAAAAAAGAAGTTAATAAAAACAGCAATATTATAGTTTTCTTCATAACGTTAGGGATTAGGTTATTAGATTAACTGTTTTTTAAAAGGTTTAGTATTTAAAAAGGTATTTTAAATTTTATTTACAGTCTTAATTGCTTCAGTAAAGCTATCTAAATCGTTATTATTTAAAACTAAATGTATTGCTTCATCACAAACTTTTTCTGCATTTTCCGTAGAAAAATGTAAACCTACAGCAATTTTACGCATTAATTTTACTTCAACAAGTTCTGCTTCATCGTCAGCAAAAATCATTTTTGTTAAACGATATAAACGTTCAATTCTTTCATCGTAACTCACAGGAGGATTTACAGGAAATTTTTCTGGATTTGCTGTAATAATCTTAAATTCCTCTAAAGAAATATTTAGTTTTTTAGCAGCTCTTAGTAAGAGTTTCTCCTCACCTTCGCTTATTTTTCCGTCTGCTTTTGCAATTTTTACAACACTTGCAAAATGACCAATTTCTTGTTTGTGTTTACCGCTTGAATATAAATCTGATATTGACATAGTTTTTTTTATTTTTAAAATGTAAAGTTATTAATTAAGAGTCATTTTTCATAAAAAGGTCACAAAAATATATTAATTATTAATGTTTTATTTTTGCGTAAAATATTTTTACGTTGAGCAAACAGAAGATTGTAAACCACTATCAACAATCTGTTAAGAAACAGCAGATTTTAACCAAGCTACAACACGAAAAAAACCGTTTTCAAATATCGAATTTGGTGGGTTCGTCGTTGTCTTTTGTTATTTCAGAAACTTTTAAACAAGCAGATAAACCATACTTATTAATTTTTAATGATAAAGAAGAGGCTGCTTATTATTTAAATGATTTTGAACAATTATTAGGAGAAAAAAACGTGCTGTTTTATCCTGGTTCTTATCGAAGACCTTATCAAATTGAAGAAACGGACAATGCTAATGTTTTATTACGATCAGAGGTTTTAAATAGAATTAATTCGAGAAAAAAACCAGCTGTAATAATTACATATCCAACGGCACTTTTTGAAAAAGTAGTTACAAAAAAAGAGCTCGAAAAAAACACGTTAAAAATAACTGTTGGAGAAAACCTTTCTCCAGATTTTGTAAATGAAGTTTTATTTGAATATAAGTTTAAACGGGTAGATTTTGTTACTGAACCTGGAGAATTTTCTGTAAGAGGTGGAATTATAGATGTCTTTTCTTTTTCTAATGATGAACCTTTTAGAATTGAATTTTTTGGAGATGAGGTAGATAGTATTAGAACCTTTGATATAGAAACGCAGCTTTCTAAAGAAAAATTGAAGAAAGCCAGTATAATGCCCAATGTAGAGAATAAAACGCTACAAGAAAAAAGGGAGAGTTTTCTAAAATATATTTCTTCTAAAACAGTGATTTTTGCTAAAAATGTAGATATAATTGCAGGAAATTTAGATAAGTTTTTTACTAAAGCAGAAGAAGCTTTTGGAGTTCTTTCCGAAGAAATAAACCACTCTAAACCAGCTGAATTATTTTGTGATGGAAACTTTATAAAAAACCAATTACAAGATTTTAGCTTGGTAACTTTTGGAAGCACAAAACATGTTTCAGAATCGCAAACAAGCGTTAATTTTAGTGTAAAACCTCAGCCTTCGTTTAACAAACAATTTAATTTATTAATTGAAGATTTAAACGAACATCATAAAAACGGATTTACAAACTACATTTTATGTGCAAACGAAAAACAAGCACAACGTTTTCATGATATTTTTGATGATGCAGACCAAGAAGTTTTTTATGAAACTGTAGTTTTTCCACTTTATAAAGGTTTTATAGATGAAGACGCAAAAATTGTGTGTTATACAGATCATCAAATTTTTGAGCGTTATTATAAATTCAGACTAAAAAACGGATATGCAAAAAAGCAATCCATTACTTTAAAAGAATTAAATAAGCTTGAAAAAGGCGATTATGTAACGCATATTGACCACGGAATTGGAAAATTTGCTGGACTTCAAAAAATAGATGTTCAAGGAAAAAAGCAAGAAGCAATTAAATTGGTGTATGGAGAAAGAGATATTTTATATGTAAGTATTCATTCGCTTCACAAGGTTTCTAAGTTTAATGGTAAAGACGGAAAAGCACCAAAAATATATAAATTAGGTTCTGGTGCTTGGAAAAAAATTAAACAAAAAACCAAAGCAAGAGTTAAGCATATTGCCTTTAATTTAATTCAATTGTATGCAAAAAGAAAGTTGCAAAAAGGCTTTTCTTTTGGAGCAGATACGCACATGCAACATGAGCTAGAAGCAAGTTTTATATATGAAGATACGCCAGATCAATTTTCATCTACACAAGATGTAAAAGCAGATATGGAAAAAGAACAACCTATGGATCGTTTGGTTTGTGGCGATGTTGGTTTTGGTAAAACAGAAATTGCAATTAGAGCTGCATTTAAAGCCGTAGACAACGGAAAACAAGTTGCTGTTTTGGTTCCAACAACAATTTTAGCGTTTCAGCATTTTAAAACCTTTTCTGAGCGTTTAAAAGAGTTTCCTGTTACTGTAGATTATTTAAATCGATTTAGAACAACAAAACAACGTAATGGTGTTTTAGAAGGTGTAACTGATGGTAGTGTAGACATTGTAATTGGTACACATCAATTAACCAATAAAAAGATAAAATTTAAAGATTTAGGACTGTTAATTATTGATGAAGAACAAAAATTTGGAGTTGCCGTAAAAGACAAGTTAAAAACCATTAAAGAAAATGTAGATACATTAACTTTAACAGCAACACCAATTCCAAGAACGTTACAATTTAGTTTAATGGCTGCAAGAGATTTATCGGTTATAAAAACACCGCCGCCAAATCGTCACCCAATTGAAACAAACGTTATTCGCTTTAGTGAAGAAACAATCCGTGATGCTATTTCGTATGAAATTTCTCGTGGAGGTCAAATCTTTTTTATTCATAATAGAATTGAAAATATTAAGGAAGTTGCTGGGTTAATTCAACGTTTAGTTCCTTCTGCAAAAATTGGAATTGGTCATGGACAAATGGACGGGAAAAAGCTAGAAGAACTAATGCTTGGTTTTATGAGCAATGAGTTTGATGTTTTGGTTTCTACAACTATTATTGAAAGTGGTTTAGATGTTCCTAATGCGAATACAATTTTTATCAATAATGCTAATAACTTTGGATTGTCAGATTTACACCAAATGCGTGGTCGTGTTGGGCGTTCTAACAAAAAAGCATTCTGTTATTTTATAACGCCGCCACATCATATGATGACGGATGACGCTAAAAAAAGAATCTCGGCTTTAGAGTTGTTTTCTGATTTAGGAAGCGGTTTAAATATTGCCATGAAAGATCTAGAAATTCGTGGCGCTGGAGATTTATTAGGAGGTGAACAAAGCGGATTTATTAATGATATTGGTTTTGAAACCTATCAAAAAATATTAAATGAAGCAATTGTAGAGTTGAAGGAAAACGAGTTTAAAGAATTATATCCTGAAGAGAAAAATAAACCAAAAGAATATGTAAAAGAGGTTACTATTGATACCGATTTCGAAATTCTTATTCCTGATGATTATGTAAACTCTGTAACGGAACGATTAAGTTTATACAACAAATTAGGAAACTTAGAAAAAGAAGAAGAACTGCAAGTTTTTGAAACTGAAATTGTGGATAGATTTGGAGAAATTCCAACACAAGTTGAAGATTTATTAGATTCTGTTCGTATTAAATGGTTGGCAAAAGAGTTAGGTTTAGAGAAGATAATTTTAAAGCAAAAACGCTTAGTAGGTTATTATATTTCTGATCAACAGAGTGATTTTTATCAAACAGAATCATTTACAAAAATGTTGAAATACGTTCAAAGAAACCCAAAAAGTTGTGTAATGAAAGAGAAACAAACTTCTAAGGGTTTACGATTATTAATTACTTTTATCAGAATAGATTCCGTAAAAACGGCTTTAAAAATTTTAGAAAAAGTTTAATGCAAAACACGCACACAAAAAACATTTCTGGCTTATTATTAGCAACCTTTTTTATTAGTACTTCTGGTGTTTTAGGTAAATATATTGCTATGCCAACAGAAGTTGTTATTTGGTTTAGAGCTGCTTTGGCAATGGTGTTTTTATATCTTTTTTGCAAGTACAAAAAGATAGATTTAAAAATAAAATCAACCAAAGATTACAAACCTTTTTTTATTAGTGGCGTTTTAATGGCAGCACATTGGGTTACTTATTTTTATGCCTTAAAATTATCTAATGTAGCTTTAGGAATTTTGTCTTTATATACGTTTCCTATTATAATTGCGTTGTTAGAACCGTTGTTTTTAAAAGTGAAATTCAATCCAATTTACATACTTTTTGGCTTAATGGTTTTACTTGGTTTATACATTTTAACACCAGAACTTAGTGTTAAAAGCTCTCAAGTAAAAGGAATACTTTTTGGCGTTTTTTCTGCATTTTGTTATGCAGTAAGAATTCTAATTTTAAAACAACATGTTGCCAATTATAATGGTACAATGCTTATGTTTTATCAAACAGTAATTACTACAATATTATTATTACCAACATTGTTTTTTATGGATTTGTCTGGTTTGGAAAGTCAGTTTCCGTATTTATTATTGCTAGCCTTTATAACAACAGCAGTTGGACATAGTTTAATGCTACATTCTTTAAAATTCTTTTCAGCTTCTACAGCAAGTATAATTAGCAGTTTACAACCCATTTTTGGAATTATATTAGCCTTCTTTTTCTTAAAAGAAATACCAACAATGAACACTTTTTTAGGCGGAAGCTTAATTTTAGCAACTGTAATTATTGAAAGCATTAGAAGTAAAAAATAATAGTGTTTATATTTACGCAAAACATAAACCATGCGTAAACTTTTATATTTCTTTATTTTAACACTCGTTTTTAGCTGTTCTTCTAAGCCTAAAGGAAAAGAATTATCTAATATTAAAATAGCAAGAGATGTTTACGGAGTTCCGCACATTATGGCAAAAACCGATGCTGAGGTTGCCTACGGATTAGCTTGGACGCAATGCGAAGACGATTTTGTAACCTTCCAAGAATTAATGGCAGCTTGTAAAGGAATGTTGGGCGAAATTAAAGGTCAAGATGGTTTGGTGGCAGATTTCGGAATTAAATTTATGGGTTTAAAAGAAATCGCCGATAAAAAATACAATACTGATGTTACAGGCGATTTTAAAAAATATTTAGAAAGTTTTGTTGCTGGCGTAAATGCATACGCAACTTTGCATCCAGAAAAAGTGTTATTAGACGATTTATTTCCGCTTACTGGAGCCGATATTATTACGGGTTATTTGTTAGGAAATTTAGAGGTTTCACATGCTGGAGACGATTTAAAAAAGATTATAGGCGGAACAATTATAAAAGATTTAAAAAGTGATGTTCCAAAAGGATCTAATGCATTTGCCTTTTCTAAAAACAAAACTACTGACGGAAAAACGTATTTGGCAGTAAATTCTCATCAACCATTAGAAGGTTGGTATTCTTGGTACGAAGCGCATTTAATTTCTGAAGAAGGTTTAAATATTTTAGGAGGAACGTTTGCTGGCGGAATCTGTATTTTCCATGGAGCAAATGAAAATTTAGGTTGGGCACACACGGTAAATCATGCAGATTTTTCTGATGTGTATCAACTTGAAATGAATCCAGAAAAAGAAGGTTTTTACAAATTTGATGATGAATGGTTAGAATTAACGGAGAAAAAATATTGGTCTTGGTTAAAATTCGGACCTATTAAGATTCCTATTTCTAGAACTATTTACAGCAGTAAATACGGACCAACTTTTAAAACTGATACTGGTGTTTTTGCTTGGCGTTTTGTGGTTGGTCAATCTATAAAAATGGCTGAACAATGGTTTAGAATGAACAAAGCCAGCAACTTTAAAGAGTTTAAAGAAGCACTAGAAATGCGTGGAATTGCAGCACTAAACATTGTGTATGCAGACAAAGAAGATAATATTTATTATGTAAGTAACGGAAGTTTCCCAGAAAGAAATCCTGATTATGATTGGAGTAAAGTATTGCCAGGAAACACTTCAAAAACATTGTGGAATAACACCTTAGTTCCGTTTGATAGTTTGCCGCAGGTTTTAAATCCGTCTAGTGGTTGGGTTTTTAACACCAATAATTCGCCATTTTCGGCAACGGATTCTGTCAATAATTTTAAAGAAACCACTTTAAATAAACGAATGGGTTATCAAATTACAGGAATGGAAAACAATAGAAGTAATCGTTTTTTAGAGTTGATGGAACAATACGATTCTATTTCTTATGAAGACTTTAAAACAATAAAATACGACAACCAATATCCGAAGAAAATGATGACAAGAACTGCGTTAAATTTAGAGAATTTAATGCATTTAAATCCGTCTGATTATCCAGAAATTTCTGACGCAATTACCTTATTAAACACTTGGGATAGAAAAACCGATAAAACCAATAAAACTGCTGCTTTGTATATTTTAACTTGGATGCATTTAAATCAAAAAAGAATAGATGAAGGTAGAGAAGTTAGAAGAGGTTCTATAACTTTAGAAGATTGCGTTTTTGGAATTACAAAAGCTAAGGATGAATTGTTAAAAAACTACAGTTCTTTACAAATAGAATTGGGTGAATTACAAAGACACACTCGTGGAAATGTAAATTTACCAATTGGTGGCGCGCCAGATGTTTTAGCAGCAATTTATGCTAAAAAAGTTAACGAAACCGACAAAACTTACAGAGCTTTTGCAGGAGAATCTCACATAGAATTAATTCGTTTTGGAGAAAATGGTGTGGAATTAGAAACCATAAATTCATACGGATCTAATGCAAATATTGGTGATAAACATTCCACTTCTCAAATGGAAGATTTTACCAATTATAAACTTAAAAAAATGACGTTAAATAAAGAAGAGGTTTTAAAGAATGCAGTTAAAATATACTCGCCAATGGAGGTTGTAAAATAGCTTCTAAATAGAGAATGATATACTTAAAAAACTATTTAGTACTAATATTTAAATAATTACGTTTTACAAATTCTAAGATAGTTTCTAAAACTTCACCCATATTTTGGCATTTTTTAAAAGCGATATCTCCAACATAATTAATTAAATCTTGCTTTAATTTTTCAACATTTTCTGGAAAAGAAATAGTATCATTTTTCATACATTTTATTAAATGAGCTGTTCTTTTTGGTGCAGTAATCATACGTTTTGCCATAAAAGAACGCTCTTCTATTTTGTATTGTAAAATAGAACTGTTTTGAAGTTTTTTACTAACCATTTCTACCATTTTAAAGTTTTCTTTCATAAACTGTAAATTGTAAACTTTTAGGTTTCCTTCAAAAGATTGTTGGTCAAAATCTATGGCTCTTATTTTATATACAATATGGTCAAAATCGTGCGTTGGTGTAATTACATAATTGTAAGAACGCATGTCTCCCAATAATCTAACAAAACATCTTTCTTTAAATTTTACAAATTCTTTTGCTATCTGGGCTTTTTCAGACTCTGTACATTTTGGTAAAAAATCTTTAATAAAATCGTCTCCAGGAATGCCAGCAATGTGTTCTTCTATTAACGTATCTTTGTAGACTAAATAGTTCATGTTTTGTGGCGATAAAATATGTTCTAACTCTAAACCATAAACTCTAGAAGCATCCGTTTTTTTCACATAAAAATACGTGTAATTATCGTTTAAAATATTCCTAACTTTTACTCTAAAAGGCTTAGAATTACCAAACGTACAATAATCTATAGCATCAATATTTAAAAAAGGAATAGTGTCATCATTACCATCTGAATGTAAAAGTGTGTAGATTTTTTTTAAACTATTATCAATTTCTACTCTATCAAATTCTGTATAATAAGTTCTTACCCAAAGTGTATCTTCATCATTTTTATCATAAACCACTATACTTCCTTGAAAACGCAATAAGTCATCATAAAAAATAGGGATTTTTATAGTTCTATTGTGTTTTTTTAAATATTCATTCAACTTTTCACTAATTGGAAAAGCTGGTTTTTTTTTGGACATTAATTTTTCTTCAGATGCCATTTAAAAAAGGTTTTTTCAAAAATAAGGTAAAAGTAGTTGTGTTTTAATTTTTTTAGAAGCTATTTCCTGCTTTCCGTTTTATCTTTTTGAGAAAAACAAAAAGGATGTCACTTCAATCAGGGCTAACTTATTTGCAATATTTAGGCTAAACTTCAAACATTTTTCCTGGTAAAGGTTTTACAATTCCTTTTAATTCCATTTGAACCAAAATAGAAGCTAATTTGTACGTTGGTAAATGACAGTTTAATGCAATAACATCCAATAATTGTTTACCATTTTCTTGTAAATAATCGTAAATTTTTTGTTCAGTTTCATTAAGTTCAACAAATAAAGTTTCTTGTTTAGGAATCTGTTTTTTAGACACATCCCAATTTAACATTTTTACAATATCTTCTGCTGAGGTTAGTAAATGAGCTTGGTTGGTTTTAATAAGATTATTACAACCTTGGCTGTACAAATCTGTAGTTCTTCCTGGAACAGAAAAAACATCTCTGTTGTAAGAATTGGCAATATCTGCGGTTACTAAAGAGCCTCCTTTTTTGGCAGATTCAATAATTATGGTTGCTTTAGAAATGCCTGCAACTATTCTATTTCTTTTTAAAAAATTTTCGCGTTGCGGATTTTGATTATGCCAAAACTCAGTTAAAAAACCACCTTTTTCGTTTACTTGATTAATATATTTTTTGTGTGTTTTTGGGTAAATCTGATCAAAACCATGTGCCAAAACGGCAATAGTTTGTAAGTTGTTTTTTATGGCTGCTTTATGTGCGCAAATATCTATTCCGTAGGCAAAACCACTTATAATTATTGGATTATATTCTGCTAAATCCGCCACTAATTGATTGCAAAAATCGCGTCCATAAGCACTAATATTTCGTGTACCAACAATAGAAATTACTTTGTCTGAAAGTGCAACATTTCCATCATTAAATAGTAATATTGGAGAATCGATACACTGCGATAAATTACTTGGGTAATTATCTTCTAAAAAATAAGAATATTGCGTGTTATTTTTTTCAATATAAGCTAATTCTTCTTCTGCAAGCTTTAGGTTTTTTTTATCAAAAAGATTAGTAGTAATTAAACTTCCAATTCCGTTTATTTTTTGAAGTGTAGTTGTTCTTTCTTTAAAAATTTGTTCAACATCACCAACAGTAGAAATGAGTTTTTTTGCCAGAATATCTCCAACATTATTTGTGGCTTGTAGTCTTAATACAGCCAGCAATTTTTCTTTTTTCATTTATATTAATTTTACGAACTAGGCAGATTTTAAAAACAATGTTTCTAAAAAAATAGTCGTTTACATAGCTTTTTTTAACACCCATTTTGGGCTAAAAAATTGAGTATCAATATACAAAAATATTGTTGATAATTTTTGAACAAGAATTGTAAAACTAAACACCAATTCTAATATATTTGTAATATGCAATTAGCAAATTACATTAACGATTTATTATACAGATACGATTGTGTTATTGTGCCAAATTTTGGAGGTTTTGTAACCAACAGAATTGGCGCAAAAGTTAACAATTATACACACACATTTTATCCACCTGCAAAGCAAATTACATTTAATGCTCATTTAAAGCATAATGATGGTTTGTTGGTAAATTATATTGCAAAAGCAGAAAATATATCGTTTGATGCGGCTTTAAAGACCGTTGCAGACTTTGTAAATAATTGGCAAACAACTTTAAAAACAACTTCTGTTGAGGTTTCTTCAGTTGGAAAACTATCTTTAAATAAAGAGCAACAAATTGTTTTTGAACCAAATACAACCGTTAATTATTTAACAGAATCGTTTGGATTAGCATCTTTTGAATCTTCAGCAATTGCAAGGTTTAAAGAGGAAGTAAAGCCATTAATTCCTGTTGTAGAAACAACTTCTAAAGACAATAAAAAAGTAATTCCGTTATTTGTTAAATATGCTGCAACAGCTGCTGTTTTATTAACATTAGGTTTTGCTGGTTGGTCTGGTTATGAGCAAAATAAACAACAAAAACATTTTGCAAAACAGCAACAAGAAGTTGCTAAAAAAATACAACAAGCTACTTTTGTAATAGACAACCCTTTACCAACAATTAACTTAAATGTTAGTAAAGCAACTCCTAAAAACTTTCATGTTGTTGCTGGTGCTTTTGAATTTCCAGAAAATGCTGAGAAAAAAGTAAACGAACTAAAAGAAAAAGGCTTTAATGCTGCCATAATTGGAAAAAACAAATGGGGTTTAACGCAAGTAACTTTCAATAGTTTTTCATCTAAAAATGAGGCAATTAATAGCTTGTATAGAATTCAAAAAACTGTTTCTAAAGACGCTTGGTTGTTGGTAGAAAAAGCAAAATAATTCTAAACCTTTTCTAAGCTTAATTTTTTGTTGAATAACCTATCTTTGCGCAAAATATTTTTTTGATGAGCGCAAAAACACCTACAGCATCTTTAACTGTACTTACCGATTTAGTTTTACCAGGAGAAACTAATTTTTTAGAAAACCTTTTTGGTGGAGAATTACTTGCTAGAATGGACAGAGCTTGTAGTATTGCAGCGCGTCGTCATTCTAGAAGAATTGTTGTTACGGCATCTGTAAATCATGTTGCGTTTAATAAAGCGGTTCCCGTAGGAAGTGTTGTAACTATTGAAGCAAAAGTGTCGAGAGCATTTAAATCTTCAATGGAAATTTATGCAGATGTTTGGATAGAAGATCGTCAATCTGGAGAAAGAACTAAAGTAAACGAAGGAATTTACACATTTGTTGCTGTAGATGAAACAGGAAAACCAGTTCCAATTCCACAAATTACACCAGAATCTGATTTAGAAAAAGAAAGATATGAAGGCGCTTTACGAAGAAAACAACTAAGTTTAATTCTTGCCGGAAGATTAAATCCAAAAGAAGCTACAGAGTTAAAAGCCTTATTTATTTAGTAACTTTTTTACTAAACTGATCTATATTTCCGCTTTCAGAAAGCATAATCGAAACGGATTTTGTTTTATCAAACTGCGCAAAAATTATCATCATAATTACGGTAATTGGCACGGATAAAATCATGCCTGTAATTCCCCAAATTTGTCCCCAAATTGCCAATGCTAAAATGGTTACCAGCGGACTTAAATTTAAAGATTTACCAAACAATTTTGGTTCAATCACATTTCCAACAATTACTTGTATAGCACCAACGGCAATTAATACAATTAAAAAAGGAGTAAATTCTCCAAACTGAATTAAACTAAAAACTGCAGGAAAAACCGTACCAACCAAAGAACCAATTGTTGGTATATAGTTTAAAAGGAAGATTAAGAAGGCCCAAAAAGGTGCGGAATCAATTCCAACCATAATCAATATAATGTAGCTTAAAACACCTGTTAATAAGCTTACATAGGTTTTTAAACGCAAGTAATTAGAGATAGAAAATTCTATTTTACTTAGCATTTCCTGTAACTGATTATAGTTTTCTTTCGAAGTAAACATTTTTGTCAATTTTACCTTTAAGCTACTTTCCTCTAAAAAGATAAAAAGTGCATAAATAACAATCATAAATGTATCTCCAAGTAAACTACTAATACCATTTGCAACATCTCCTAAAACAGAACCATAATCAAAATCTCCAACAACAGATTTTATAGATTTAAAAATATCGATATGAAAATAACTACCTAAGTTGGTAATAATTTTTTCAACATTTGGCTCGTATTTGCTGTAAGACGTTGTTAAATTAGTAATACTATTGGTAATAATTTCTGAGATAAATCCGAAGAATAAAATAATAATTGTAAATACTAAAATATTACTTAACCAATAAGGTATAAATCTTTTAGCAAACGGTAATTTGTAGATTGTTTTCCTAATTTCTCTTGTAAAAAACCAAAAAATAAGCGCAAACACAAACGGAATTAAAATTCCTTTTCCCATTACTAAAGTTGTAATTATAGCAACGGTAACAATTATAAAGTTTGCGGCGTTTTTCATGTTTTAAAGATAAATAAGTTAGCGTTTTAACAGCCAACTAATAGGATTTAATTTTTTTGTATTCTGGTACAACACAAAAACTAAGGTTGTTTTACCAGTAATTTTATCTGTAAAAATTTCTCCAAGATTTTGACCCGTTGTAATTTTACTACCTTTTTTAACATACACTTTTGCAAGATTATTATAAGCAGTTATATAATTACCATGTTTTACTAAAACAGATCTTTTTCCTTCGGAAGCAAGTTGAATAGCCATTACAGTACCATTAAATACACTTTTTGCTTTGGCATTTTCTTCTGTTGTAAGATGTATTCCTGTGCTGTTAATGGTAATTCCGCCAATTGTTGGGTGTTTTTGAACACCAAACCTTCTTGTTATCAAACCTTTTTCTACAGGCCAAGGAAGTTTTGTTTTATTTTGTTCAAACTTAGCAGCAAGCGCTTTTGCTTCTGGAGTTAAAATAAATCCGGCAGATTTCTTTGTACCTTTTTTTCTGTTTCTATTAGATTTAGCAATGGCATCTCTAATAATTTTATCAATTTTACCTGCAACGCGTTTTTCTTCTTTAATTTTTTTCTGAAGTTCCTTTCTATACTTTTTTTCCTTCTTTTTTATTTTTGAAACTAGCTGTTCTTGGTTTTTTTTATCAATCTCAACCTTTTCTTTTTGTTCTTTTTCAACTAAAATTAAGGTATCTTTTACTTGTTTTTGATAGCGTAAAGAATCGTTTAATTTTTGAACTATTTCTGTTTGAACAACTATTTCTTCTCCTTGTTTTTTTCTGTAAGAAGTATATTGATTCATATACTGCAGACGTTTGTATGCTTGATAAAAATTTTGAGAAGACAGTAAAAACATGGTTTTACTTTGTTGCGATTTACTTTTGTATGATTTAAAAACCATATCTGCATAGTCTGCCTTTAAGTCTGCTAGTTTTTGGTTGAGTTCTGCTAGTTCTTTTTGGTTGGTAGAAATCTCATTAGAAAGTACTTTAGCTTCTAAGTTTATGGTGTTAATCAGTTTTTTTCTAACAGATATTTTCTGATTAATATCTTTTAAATCTTCTAATGCGCTTCTTTCTTTCTTTTTAGTTTCAAAAATTAACTTGTTAACTTGTTTTATTTCTTTGTTTATCTTTTTTCGTTGCGCTTCTAATTGCTTTCTAGTTTGACTGAAAGAAGAGAATCCAACAAATAAAAGAAGGAGAAAAAATGCTATGTTTTTATGTAATTTCACTAAAAATCTAACTTTTTATAACCCGAAGGAATTGTAAAAGGAATACTTAATTTGGTGTCAAAAACTACTGATTTTACATCGATATTAATATTGGTGAACTTGTTTTTTTCAGTAACATTAATAAGAATGTTTTCAGGAAAAACTTCGGCTTCTTTTTGTAAGTATTTTGGATACGTAATATCTAATTTCTGACCTTTTAAATCGTTTACCAAAACATGTTTATCTAATTTAAAATGAGTTGGGTTTATATGAATAAATCGATCAAAAAGTGCTAATTGTTCTTCCGGAGACAAAATATATGTGTTGTCAACAATTTCTACAGCGTGATCCTTTCCTTTATTTTCAATTTTTGCTTGCCCTAAAAAGATGTTTTGTAACTCTTCAAAAGTAATATCCGTTCCTAGAAAATCTTTAATTAACGAGTAATCTCCTTCAAAATAATTTTTTGCATAAGGTGAATAATAACTCACTTTTGTAGGTGTAATTTTAGCTTTAAAAATTGAAATAATTTTAGAACCTTTTAACCAAATTACTTCATCTTTAATAATTTTCATTCTAACAGAAAAACTTTCATTTTGCTTGTTATTCTTGAATTTTACACGCAATTTAGCATCAATAGTTTCCTTACTAAAACTATTTGAGAGATGTTTTTTTGCAACTTTTTTTGCAGACATTTTTTTAGCTATTGCGTTAGTAATTATAGTGTTTTTACTAGATTTACATGCTGTAAATAGTATTGTAAAAACAAATAGATATTTTATAATTTTCATTGTTTAGCTTTTTTTCTAAACTTATCAGCTTCTTTAGTTTTTCCTAAACCTTGATAAGCATTAGCCATTTCTGTATAAAAAATAGCTTCGGTTTTTGGGTCATCAATTACAAAATCGATGCCATTTTGTAAACTTTCCAATGCTTTTTTATATTGTTTTTGTTTGTTTAGCGCTTTTCCGTTCATTAAATAAACAAAGGGTTGCGCTGGGAATAAACCAATTCCGTTTTGGCTATATTTTTCCAATTCACTAGCATTTTCTGAATCTAACTTCTCTAATAATAATTTTAAAGAATTAAAAGATTTATCACTTTCAAACTGTTTTACCAAATCTAAATTTTGAGGATTGGTTTTTGGTAATTCTTTTGTCTTTTTAACAGTTTTAGGTTTTTCTAAAGTTGCTTTAATTCTTCGTAATCTAGCAGATAACAATTTTTCATTTTCTAGCTCATTCAACGTTTTTTTAGCAGAAACGTAATCTCTGTTTTGTAAATGTAAAAAGACTAAATCTTGTTTTTTCTTCGGATGAGTTTTTGCTATTTTTTCTTGAAGTTTAATAGCATCAGAATAATTTCTGTCTTTTTTATGAGTAGCAACAAGGTGTTCTAAAACCCATAAGTTTTCGGGGTCTTTTTCTAAGGCTAAGTTTCCGTATTCTAAGGCTTCAAAAGGTTTATTCAACAATAAATAATTCTTAGATAATTCAAATAAAACAGCCTTGTTATTTGGAATTAGCGTGTTGCATTCCTCTAAATTATCAATTGCTTTTTGATAATTTCTAATTGCTTTTTCCGAAAGTGCTTTAAAGAAAAATTCTTGAAATTCTAAATTATTTTTCTCTGTAACTGGTACATTAGCGGGAATACTATCTTGAGAAACAGCACAAAAAGAAAACAGAAGTAAGCAAAGAGACAATAGTATCTTTTTGTTTACTTCTAATTTCCAATTTCCAATTATATTTTTATATAAGTTCTGTATAATCACCTATGCTTACGGATGTGTAGTTACCATTATATTTTGCATTATTACCAATCATAGCATTGTCTAAATTGGCGTTTGAAATTTCTACGTTATTTTGTATTAAAGAGTTTACAATTGTAGAATCTTTTACCACACTATTTGCTCCGATTGAAACAAAAGGACCAATTTTAGTGTTTTTAAGTACTACGTTTTCACCAACAAAACAAGGTTGTATAATTTCTGAATTCTCTAATACAACGTCTTTTGCTACTAAATTGTTGCCATCTTCGTGTTCAAAACCTAAAACTTGTTTATTTGTATCTACAGTTGGGTCTTTTTTACCACAATCCATCCAAGCATCAACTTTTCCAGGAATAAATTGTGCGCCTTGTTGCTTTAAAGACTCTAAAACATTGGTAAGTTGAAACTCACCATTTTCTTTAATATCATTATCGATTAAATACTGAATCTCTTCACGTACCTTATCTCCATCTTTAAAATAATAGATTCCAATAATTGCTAAATCTGAAACAAAATTCTTTGGTTTTTCAACAAAATCAGTAATTATACCATCTTTTAATTTTACAACACCAAAAGCACTTGGGTCTTCAACTTGTTTTACCCAAATTGCGCCATCAGTATTTGCATCTAATGTAAAATCTGCTTTAAAAAGTGTGTCTGCAAAAGCAACAACACATGGACCATTTAAAGATTCTTTAGCACAATGAATTGCGTGCGCAGTTCCTAATGCTTCATGTTGAACATATACAGAACCTTTAGCCCCTAACTTTGTAGCAATTTCTTTTAATTTTTCTTCTGTATTTGCAGGAAAACCTTTAGATGCAGGCCCAATAATAAAGGCAATTTCATCTATTGGTTGATTAACCACTGATGTAATATCTTCAACTAAACGTTGTACAATTGGTTTACCTGCTATAACTGTTAATGGTTTAGGAATTGTTAATGTATGAGGACGCAAACGCGATCCTATTCCTGCCATTGGGACTATAATTTTCATATGAATTCTTTTATTTTAAATAACATTGCAATATACTATTAATTCTATGATAGAAAAAAGTTAAATTCCTTTTGGTATTGCATCTATTAAGGTTTTTGTATACGTTGTTTTTGGGTTGCTATAAATAACATCTGCATCATCTATTTCTTCAACTTTCCCTTTATTCATAACTACTAGTTGATCTGCCATGTATTTTACAACAGATAAATCATGCGAAATAAAAATATAGGTGAAGTTGAATTCTGCCTTCAACTGATTTAATAAATTTAAAACTTGCGCTTGTACTGAAACATCTAATGCAGAAACTGACTCGTCACAAATAATAAGTTTTGGCTGCAAGGCAATGGTTCTTGCAATTCCTATTCGTTGTCGTTGTCCGCCAGAGAATTCATGTGGAAAACGATTAAAGTGTTCAGTAGATAAACCAACTTTTTCTAACAACTCTAAAACATAAGCTTTTCGTTCTTTGTTAGATGATAAGATATTATGAACTTTCATCGGTTCTAAAATTGCTTTACCAACAGAAATACGCGGATTTAAAGAAGAAAAAGGATCTTGAAATATAATTTGAATCTCTTTTCTTAATGTTTGTAATGCTAATTTTGACAAGGAAGTAATATCTTTTTGCTTATAAAATATTTGTCCAGATGTAGCTTTTTCAAGGTGTAAAATTGTGCGCCCAAGGGTAGTTTTTCCACAGCCAGATTCTCCAACTAAACCTAAAGTTTCACCTTCATAAATTTTGAATGAAACGTTATCTACAGCTTTTACAACCTCTTTTTTATCCAACCAAGAACCGTTAGAAATAAAATGTTTTTCAAGATTTATAATTTCTAATAATGGTTTTTTAGCATATATTTTTTGATGAAAATTAGCACGTTCTTCATTTGTATAAATGCTAGAGTTTACTGTTTCTTCAATAAAATTTGTTACAGTTGGAAGCGTCATTAAACGCTCTTCTAAATTTGGTTTAGAATTTATAAGTGCTTTTGTATAGTTTTCTTTTGGATGTAGAAAAACTTGCTTTGCTGTGCCTTTTTCGACAACTTTTCCTTTGTACATCACAAGAACCTCATCAGCAATTTCAGAAACCAACGCCAAATCGTGCGTTATAAACAAAATACTCATTCCGTTTTCTTGTTGCAACTCTTTCAATAATAAAATTATTTCTTTTTGAACTGTAACATCTAGTGCAGTTGTAGGCTCGTCAGCAATTAAAACTTCTGGTTTGCATGCAATTGCCATGGCAATCATAACACGTTGTTTTTGTCCGCCACTAATTTGATGCGGAAACGAACTAAAAATGGCTTCTGGTCTTGGTAATTTCACTTTCTCAAAAAGAGAAATCACCTCGTTTTTTATTTCTTTTGAAGAAAGCTGTGTATGTTTTTGTAAGATTTCTGCTACCTGAAAACCACAAGTTAACGTTGGATTTAAAGAGCTCATAGGTTCTTGAAAAATCATGGCAATTTTGTTTCCTCTTATTTGCTGAAATTTTTTTTCAGAATAACTTAAAAGGTTATTTTCTTCAAACAAAACTTCGCCTTCAATAGTTGCCTGTTTTGGTAATAAACCTAATATTGCTAAAGAACTTACAGATTTTCCGCTTCCACTTTCTCCAACAATACCCAAAATTTTATTTTTCTGTAATTCAAAATTAAGATTATGAACAACGATATTGTTGTTAAAAGAGATTGATAATTTTTTTACTATAAGCATAGAAACAAAAGTAGTTTATAATTCTGAAATTTAAATCCTTATGAATGAATAAATAGGTGTTTTCACTATTATATTATTCGTAAAATATATTTATATTAGCTGTTAATTTTGTATAAAAACAATTACTTATCTATTTATTTACTTATTAAAATTGGTTTTTAGTTAAGTATTGATAATCAACTAACCATTTAAATACGACGAATTATGAAAAAAAAGTACTTTAAACATTTATTGTTTATGGTTTTTGCTGTTTTGGGAGTAGCAACATTAAGTGCTCAAAAACAAGAAGACATAAACAAAATTAAGAGTAGATATAATCTTGAAAAACTTCAAACTTTAAAAACTTCATTTAAGCAAAAAGCATCTTCAGATAAGCAAAATGCTATACAAATGGCACAACAACGTGGTTGGAAAACTAAATTTACTACAGAAGATGGTCGTATGTTGGAGCTGCAAAGAGTTGTTAATGGAAAACCAATTTATTATACAACTTTTAATGTAGATGCAGCAAAATCTACAAGAACTGATCATTTAAATAACGGAGGTTCACTAGGTTTAAACTTAATGGGACAAAATATGACGGCTCACGTTTGGGACGGAGGTTTGGCAAGAACTTCGCATCAAGAATATGATGGAGCTGGAGGAACTAATCGTTTTTCTATTGGAGATGGTACTACAACACAGAACTATCATTCAGGTCACGTTACAGGAACTATTATTGCATCTGGAGTAGATGCCGATGCAAAAGGAATGGCTCCTTACGCAAGCGCAGTAGGGTATGAATGGAATAATGATACGTCAGAAGCTACTACAGCTGCAGCTAATGGAATGTTAATTTCTAACCATTCTTATGGATATGCTACAAGAAATCAATTTGGACAAGTACAATTACCACAATATTATTTTGGAGGTTATATAGATGTGTCAAGAGATTGGGATGAAATTATGTTTAATGCACCAAACTATTTAATGGTTGTTGCTGCAGGGAATGATGGAAATGATGATACTGCAAATACTAATCCAACAGGCGGATCAGGATTTGATAAATTAACAGGGCATTCAACCTCTAAAAATAATATGGTTGTTGCCAATGCAAATGACGCAAATATTGATGCAAATGGAAACTTAGTATCAGTATCAATTAACAGTTCAAGTAGTGAAGGACCAACAGATGATTTTAGAATTAAACCAGATATTACCGGAAATGGAACTGCGGTATATTCTACTTATGTAAGTAGTAATACAGCATATAGTTCAATTACAGGAACATCAATGGCATCACCAAATGTTGCAGGATCTTTATTATTATTACAACAACATGCAAATAATGTAAATGGTTCATTTATGAAAGCGGCAACTTTAAAAGGATTGGCTTTACATACTGCAGATGACGCGGGAGCTTCTGGTCCAGATGCAGTTTTTGGATGGGGATTAATGAATACTAAAGCAGCTGCAGAAGCTATTTCTAAAAATGGAAATGAAACTCAAATAGAAGAATTAACATTAACATCAGGCCAAACATATACAATTACAGTAGATTCTGATGGTGTAAATCCTTTATTAGCATCAATTTCTTGGACTGATAGAGCAGGTACAGAGAATACAGGAACAGTAAATTCAACAACACCTGTTTTAGTAAACGATTTAGATATAAGAGTTACAAAAGGAGGAACAACAAATTTTCCTTATAAATTAACTGGTGCAACTACAAATGCAAAACAAGATAATAATGTAGATCCTTATGAAAGAGTGGATGTTGCTGGAGCAACAGGAACCTATACAATAACAGTAACTCATAAAGGCTCTTTAACAGGTGGAAGTCAAAACTACTCTTTAGTGGTAACAGGTTTAACAGGAACACCAGTTGTTTGTAATGCAACTGTACCAACAGGAGTAAACGCAACAAACGTTTCTGCAACAGGAGCTACTATTTCTTGGGATGCCCTTCCAGCAGCAACTTACGATGTTCGTTACAGAGTTTCGGGAACATCTACTTGGACAACAAACGCTGTAAATGGATCTTCTACAGTTTTAAGCGGATTGTCTGCTACAACTTCTTATGAAGTTCAAGTACGTAGTAAATGTGATACAGGTAATTCAGCTTATACTAGTTCAGCAAACTTTACAACACCAGAAGTACAACTTAATTACTGTGATTCAAATGGAAATAGTGTTGCAGATGAATATATAAGCAATGTGCAAATAGGTAGTATAAATAATACTTCTGGAGCAGCATCAAGTGGTTATGCTGATTATTCTTCAGTAAGTACAAATTTAACAAAAGGAGCATCTGCTACAATAACTATAACTCCAACTTGGACGGGTACTCTTTATAACGAAGGTTATGGAGTGTTTATAGATTACAATAAAGATGGAGATTTCTCTGATAGTGGAGAAACGGTTTGGACAAAAACAGCATCACAAACAACACCTGTTAGTGGTTCATTTACTGTACCAACAAGTGCTATTACAGGAGCAACAAGAATGCGTGTTGTTATGCAGTATAATGCAGTTCCATCTTCGTGTGGTTCTTATAGTTATGGTGAAACAGAAGATTATACAGTAAATTTAGTTGGAGGAACTTCTGATACAACAGCACCAGTAATTACGCTTAATGGATCTGCAACTATGAATATAGATCAAGGTGATTCATTTACAGATCCAGGAGCAACAGCTTCTGACAATTTAGATGGAGATTTAACAACAAGTATTGTTGTAACAGGAACAGTAAATTCATCTGTTGTAGGAACATATACATTAAATTATAATGTAAGTGATGCGGCTGGAAATACAGCAACACAGGTTTCTAGGACAGTAAATGTAAATGCTGTGGCAGATACTACAGCGCCAATTATTACACTTAATGGTTCTTCAACTATGAATTTAAATGTTGGAGATTCATTTACAGATCCAGGAGCAACAGCAACGGATAATGTTGATGGAGACTTAACATCAAGTATTGTTGTAACAGGAACCGTAAATACTGCATTAGCAGGAACGTACACATTAAATTATAATGTAAGTGATACAGCTGGAAATGCTGCTACTCAAGTTTCACGAACGGTAAATGTAAATGAACCAGTGGCAGATACCACAGCGCCAGTAATTACATTAAATGGTTCTTCAACTATCAATTTAATTGTTGGAGACTCATTTACAGATCCAGGAGCAACAGCAACGGATAATGTTGATGGAGACTTAACATCAAGTATTGTTGTAACAGGAACCGTAAATACTGCATCAGCTGGAATGTACACATTAAATTATAATGTAAGTGATGCAGCTGGAAATGCAGCAACACAAGTTACTAGAACAGTAAATGTTGATGAGCCAGCTGGAGATACAGAAGCACCAACGGTTCCAACAAATTTAGTGGCGTCTAATATTACAGAAACAACAGCTACCTTATCTTGGAATGCTTCTTCAGATAATGTTGGTGTAACAGCTTATGAAGTGTTTAGTAATGGATCAAGTATTGGTACTGTTACTAGTACAGGAGCAAATATTACAGGTTTAACAGCTAATACAAGTTATTCTTATACAGTAAGAGCAAATGATGCAGCTGGAAATAGTTCTGCAAACAGTAATACTGCATCATTTACAACGCCAGGAGGTTCTGGAGGTTCAACTACAGTTTTACACGAAGGTTTCTTTGAAACTGGCTGGGACGGTTGGTCAGATGGAGGATCAGATTGTGCTAGATATTCAGGTTCTCGTTCTTTTGAAGGGAATAGATCTATTCGTTTAAGAGATAATTCTGGTACAGCATCAGCAATGACATCACAATCATTCAACTTAACAAGTTACGATCAAGTTGAGGTTACGTTCTATTTCTATTCTTTTTCAATGGAAAATAATGAAGATTTTTGGTTACGTTTTTATAATGGATCATCATGGACAACAGTAGGTTATTGGGCTAGAGGAACTTCATTTCAGAATAATAACTTCTATTCTGCAACAGTTACTTTAAATAGTACAGATGTTAATTTTGCGAGTAATTCTGCTTTTAGATTCCAAAATGATGCAAGTGGTAATGCAGATCATATTTATATAGATCAAGTTACAATTACAGGGATTGTAGGTAACGGTGGAAACGCTGCAAACTCTATAAATATGATTGCGGGATATTCTAATTTTTCAGATACATCAAGTTCAGATTTTGAAGGAGATACTATGTTATATCCAAATCCTGCAGTTGATATTATTAATATCAACCCTAATTTTGGAGCAATTCAATCAAAGTATAGAATTACTAACTTATTAGGGCAAGTAATTACTTCTGGATCGATTAGAAATAATTCTATAAATGTAAGTGCTCTTAAAACAGGGGTTTACTTATTAGAATTAACTGATGACGAAGAAACATTTACAACCAAGTTTGTGAAAAAGTAATATTAACTTGACACTTTTAATTTTAAACCTCGAGCAGCTGCTCGAGGTTTTTTTATTTCATTTTTTTTAAAGCTATTTACATAAAATTTTGATATGTTTAATATTATTGTATATTTGCTATCACTTTAATAAAATTTTAAGAAATTTTAAGAAATTATTATTAAAACTATTTTTTTATTAAAATTAACCCTTTAATCCCCCAATTATGAGAAAAAAGTACTTTAAAAATGCTTTGTTTTTCTCTCTTGCCCTTATGGGAGCAACTGTAATTAGTGCTCAAAATAAACAAGAGGTAAACAAAATCAAGAGTAGGTATAATCTTGAAAAACTACAAAAACTTGAAAACTCCTTCAAAAAAAAATCATCAACAGTAAAACAAGAAGCAATAGAAATTGCACGTCAAAAAGGTTGGAAAACTAAGTTTACCACACAAGACGGACGTATGTTGGAATTACAAAAAGTAGTAAATGGTAAGCCAATTTATTACACCACATTTAATGTTGCTGCAGCAAAATCTACAAGAACAGACCATTTAAATAATGGAGGTTCATTAGGTTTAAACCTAATGGGTCAAAATATGACAGCTCACGTTTGGGATGGTGGCTTGGCTAGAGCTTCGCATCAAGAATATGATGGAGCTGGAGGAAGTAACCGTTTCTCTATTGGAGATGGAACAACAGCTTTACATTACCATTCTGCTCACGTAACCGGGACAATTATGGCTTCAGGTGTTGTTGCAAATGCAAAAGGTATGGCACCACACGCAAAAGCAGTTGGCTACGATTGGAATAATGACACTTCTGAAGCTACAAGTGCTGCATCTAACGGAATGTTAGTTTCTAATCATTCTTATGGTTTTGCAGCAAGAAACCAACAAGGACAACCACAGCTTCCAGATTATTATTTTGGAGGATATATTACTGATTCTAGAGATTGGGATAACATTATGTTTAATGCACCAAACTATTTAATGGTTGTTGCTGCAGGAAATGATGGAAATGATAATTCTGCAAATGGGGCTCCATTAGCTGGAAATTCTTCTTATGATAAACTATCAGGTCATGCAACTGCAAAAAATGGTTTAGTTGTGGCAAATGCAAATGATGCTAATATTGATGCAAATGGAAACTTAATTTCAGTTACTATCAATAGTTCAAGTAGTGAAGGACCAACAGATGATTATCGTATAAAACCAGATATTACTGGAAACGGTACTTCAGTTTATTCTACCTATGAATCTAGTAATACTGCTTACAACAGTATTACGGGAACCTCAATGGCATCACCAAATGTTGCGGGTTCGTTAATTTTATTACAACAACATGCTAATAATGTAAATGGTTCGTTTATGAAAGCTGCTACTTTAAAAGGATTAGCTCTTCATACTGCAGATGATGCAGGATCAAATGGTCCAGATGCAGTATTTGGTTGGGGTTTAATGAACACTAAAAGAGCAGCAGAAGCAATTACAGAAAATGGAAATGAATCTAAAATTGAAGAATTAACTTTAACAAGTGGTCAATCTTATCAAATTACTGTAGATTCCGATGGAGTTAGTGATTTAATGGCTTCAATTTCTTGGACAGACAGAGCAGGAACAGCTTCAACAGCTACAAATTCTACTTCTTCAGTTTTAGTAAACGATTTAGATATTAGAGTTTCTAAAAGCGGAACAAATTATACACCTTGGAGATTAACAGGGGTTACAACCAATGGTAAAGGAGACAACACTAAAGACCCTTATGAAAGAGTAGATGTTGCTAATGCTTCAGGAACATATACAATAACAGTTACACATAAAGGTTCTTTAACAGGCGGAAGTCAAAATTATTCTTTAATAGTTACTGGTTTATCAGCAACTCCAGTTGTTTGTAATGCTACAACACCTACAAATATTACTATTGACGGATTTGGTTCTTCAACCGCTTCTATTTCTTGGAATGCTGTAACAGGAACTTCTTATGACTTTAGATATCGTCAAACAGGAACTTCTACTTGGACAACATTTGCTGTTGCAGGAACTTCTACTTCTTTATCAGTATTATCACCTCAAACTTCTTATGAAGTACAGGTAAGAAGTAAATGTCCAGATAATACTACATCTTCATATTCTAGTTCTGTGAGTTTTACTACTACAGAAGTTCAACTTAATTACTGTGATTCAAACGGAAATAGTGTTGCAGATGAATATATAAGTAAAGTTGTTCTTGGAAGTATTAATAATACAACAGGAGCTTCATCAAGCGGGTATGCGGATTATTCTTCATTAAGCACTAATTTAACTAAGGGTACTTCTTCAACAATAACAATAACGCCAACCTGGACAGGAACTTTATATAATGAAGGTTATGCTGTATTTATTGACTACAATAAAGATGGAGATTTTTCTGATAGTGGAGAAACTGTTTGGGCAAAAACTGCATCGCAAACTACACCGGTTAGCGGTTCTTTTACAGTGCCAACATCTGCAGTAACCGGTTCTACAAGAATGCGTGTTGTTATGCAATATAATGCAGTTCCATCTGCATGTGGTTCTTATAATTATGGAGAAACAGAAGACTATACCGTAAATTTAGTTGGAGGAACTGCAGATACTATTGCGCCAGTTATAACGCTTAACGGTTCTTCAACAATGAATTTAACAGTTGGAGATTCATTTACAGATCCAGGAGCTACAGCTTCAGATAATTTAGATGGAAATTTAACGTCTAGTATTGTTACAACAGGATCCGTAAATACATCTTCTGCAGGTACATATACTTTAAACTATAATGTAAGTGATGCCGCAGGAAATGCAGCAACTCAAGTTAGTAGAACTGTTAATGTTAATGCAGATACACAAGCACCAACTGCACCAACAAGTTTATCAGCTTCTAATGTAACGCAAACAACTGCTACTTTAACTTGGTCTGCTTCTACAGATAATGTAGGTGTAACAGGATATGAAGTATTTAGTGGAGGTACAAGTATTGGAACAGTAACAGGAACATCTGCAAATATTACCGGTTTAACTGCAGATACATCTTATTCTTATACTGTAAATGCAAAAGATGCAGCAGGAAATACATCAAATTCAAGTAATACAGTAACTTTTACAACCTCAGGAAGTCAAGTTTCTTATTGTGCTTCAAAAGGAAATAGAGTTACCTATGAATGGATTGATAATGTTGAGTTAGGAGGAATGACAAATGCATCTGGAGCAAATGCTGGATATGGAGATTTCACCTCTAAAACAGCAACACTTGTTCAAGGAAGTGGAACTAACGGAATGGTTGTTAGCGCAGGATTTGCAAGTACAACTTACACAGAACATTGGGCAGTTTGGATTGATTTTAATCAAGACGGAACATTTGATGATAATGAAAAAGTTGTTTCTGGATCTTCTTCAAGCGCAGATAATTTATCTGCAAATGTAGCGGTGCCAGCAAATGCAACTTTAGGACAAACAAGAATGCGTGTTTCAATGAAATACAATTCAGCACAAACAGCTTGTGAAACTTTTGCAGACGGAGAAGTAGAAGACTATACGGTAAACATTATATCGTCATCATCGTCATCAACATATTATACAACTTTCTCTGATCCAAAAGGAGATCCTTTAGGAAACGAAGCTTCATTAAAATTGACAGCTTATCCAAATCCAGCAACTAATTATATTCAAGTTAAATACGGAAGAAATAAAGATTTAACTTATCGTATGATTAATACAATTGGTAGGGTTGTTAAAAAAGGAAAAATTACTAGCAGTACTATTGATGTAAGTGACTTACAAAGAGGTATGTACATTATAGAAGTTAATGATGGTCAAAAATCAGTAACATCTAAATTAGTAAAGAAATAAAAAAAGTAATAATTCAAATTTTAAACCTCGAGCATTTGCTCGGGGTTTTTTAGTTACTTTTGGCACATGAATTATGTATCGGTAGAAAATATTGCAAAATCTTATGGGGAAAAAATCTTATTTCAAGATATTTCCTTCGGAATAAATAAAGATCAAAAAATTGCTTTTGTTGCTAAAAACGGAAGCGGAAAAACTTCAATTTTAAACATTATTGCTGGTTTAGATACTTCTGATACTGGGCAAGTTGTAAGTAGAAAAGGAATTCATATTGCGTATTTGGCTCAAAACACAGAATTAGATCCTAATTTAACAATTGAAGAGGTTATTTTTTCTACGGATAATAAAATTCTATCTATTGTAAAACAATATGAAAAAGCGTTATTAAATCCAGATGATGGCGATGCTTACCAAGAAGCATTTGAGTTAATGGAACAATACAATGCTTGGGATTTTGAAACACAATACAAGCAAATTCTATCTAAGTTAAAATTAGACGATTTATCGCTAAAAATTTCAGTTCTTTCTGGAGGACAACGCAAAAGATTATCGTTGGCAATCGTATTAATTAGTAAGCCAGATTTATTAATTCTTGATGAACCAACAAACCACTTAGATTTAGAAATGATTGAGTGGTTAGAAGCGTATTTTGCTAAAGAAAAGATTACATTATTTATGGTAACGCACGATCGTTACTTTTTAGAACGTGTTTGTAATGAGATTATAGAATTAGATCAAGGAAAACTATATAAATACAAAGGAAATTACTCATATTACCTTCAAAATAAAGAAGAACGTTTAGCATTAGAAGCTACTAATTTAAGTAAAGCAAAAAGCTTGTTTAAAAAGGAATTAGATTGGATGCGAAAGCAACCAAAAGCAAGAACAACTAAATCTAAGTCAAGAACAGACGATTTTTATAAAATAAAAGAAAAAGCACATCAACGCAGACAAGACCATCAAGTTCAGTTAGAAATTAACATGGAACGCTTAGGAAGCAAAATTTTAGAACTTCATAAAGTATCTAAAGCCTTTGGCGAAAAGAAAATTTTAGATGGATTTGAGTACGTTTTTAAGCGTGGGGAGCGTATTGGTATTATTGGTAAAAACGGAACTGGTAAATCGTCTTTTTTAAATGTTATTACTCAAAAATCTGAAGTTGATTCAGGTAAAGTAGTTTTAGGAGAAACTGTAAAGTACGGTTATTACACACAAGCCGGAATTGTTGTAAAACCAGGACAAAAAGTTATTGAGGTTGTAAAAGAATTTGGAGAAGAAATTCCGTTAGCAAAAGGAAGAAGAATTTCTGCTTCGCAATTATTAGAACGTTTTCTATTTGATAAGAAAAAACAATATGATTTTGTAGAAAAACTTTCAGGAGGAGAACAAAAGCGTTTGTATTTATGTGCAGTTTTAATTCAAAATCCAAACTTCTTAATTTTAGATGAGCCAACAAACGATTTAGATGTAGTTACTTTAAATGTCTTAGAAAATTTCTTGCTAGATTTTCCAGGAAATCTAATAGTTGTTTCTCACGATAGATATTTTATGGATAAAATTGTTGACGGTTTATTTGTCTTTAGAGGAGAAGGCGTAGTTGAGAATTTTCCTGGAAATTATTCAGATTATAGAGCATATGAAAGCTCTAAGCCAAAGGAGAAGGCAGAAAAAAAGACTGAAAACAAACCTAAAGAAGTTCAGCAAAAATCAGCACCAAAAGGAAAGCTAAGTTTTAATGAAAATAGAGAGTTTGGTTTGTTAGAAAAAGATATAGAAAGCCTTCAAAAAAGAAAAAAAACTATTGAAGAACAATTTCTAAATGTTGAAATATCTCCTGAAGAAATTGCAGAAAAATCGCAAGAATTACAAGAGATAATTTCTTCTTTGGAAACAAAAGAAGAGCGTTGGTTAGAACTTTCTATGAAGTTAGAAGGTTAAACGCTAATAATTTCATTATCCTTTACTAACGGCTTGTTTAAAAAACGAAGAAGTAATTGTGCAACAGCTACAGTATCTCTTTCACAATATTCTACAATTCTGTGTAAGTTTTTTTCCTTGTAATATACTTTAGCTACTTCACTTCCGTCAATATCTTGTTTTGGAGAAGGAATTCCAAGAATTGAAGTCAGTAACTTAAGAGAAGTATAGTGTTTGTAATCACCAAATTTCCAAAGTTCTAAAGTATCTAAATGGGCAATTTCCCAAGGTTTTTTCCCAAAAAGGTTTAGTTTTTCAGGTAATTCTACTCTATTAATTATCATTCTTCTTGCTATGTATGGAAAATCGAATTCTTTACCATTATGAGCACATAAAACTTGATTTTTCTTATTGAAATGACTATCTAATAATCCTTTAAAATTGATTAATATTTCATGCTCATCATCTCCATAAAAAGAAGTAACTCTAAATTGTGTTTTTCCTTTTAAATCAACAAAATAACCAACAGAAATACAGATTATTTTACCAAATTCTGCCCAAATTCCTGCTCTATCATAAAACTCTTCTGGTGTAAACTCTTCCTTACGCTGATATTTAGTTTTAGCAGCATATAATTCTTGCATTTCCATGGAAACATTATTCCATTTTTCTTGTTGAGGTACAGTTTCAATATCTAAAAACAAGATATTCTGTACTTTCTTTTTTTCTAGCATCTTTTTCTTTTTGTATAAAAATACAAAGAAAAAAATAGATTTAGAACTCTTTTAAATACGATGTTTTTTTAAGGTTGCTTAAATATTAAATCAACGTTAACTTAAACTTAAGTTATCTTTATTTAGCTTTTTATCGCTATTTTTGAGTGTTTGAATATAAAAATAATGAAAACAAAAAATATAAAAATTTTACTAGTAGATGACGAGCCAGATATTTTAGAAATTGTAGGTTACAATTTAAAGTCTGAAGGATATCAAATATTTACTGCAAAAAATGGTGTAGAAGCTGTTAAACAAGCCAAAAAAATAATACCACATCTAATCTTATTAGACATAATGATGCCTGAAATGGATGGTATTGAGGCCTGTGAAAAAATAAGAAAAGTTAAAAATTTAGAAAATGTAATTATTTCTTTTTTAACAGCAAGAGGAGAAGATTATTCTCAAGTTGCAGGTTTTGATGCTGGAGCGGATGATTATATTACAAAACCAATAAAACCAAAGGTTTTAGTAAGTAAAGTAAAATCTTTATTACGTAGATTAAAAAAAGAAGAAGAAGCAAGTACAACTACAACTATTGGAGATATTGTTATAAATAGAGAAGAATATGTTGTTTTTAAAGCGGGTAAAAAAATTGTTTTACCACGTAAAGAATTTGAGCTATTCTCTTTATTAACCTCTAAGCCAGGAAAAGTCTTTAAAAGAGAAGTTATTTTAGATAGTGTATGGGGAAATGAAGTTGTTGTTGGAGGAAGAACAATTGATGTACATATTAGAAAACTACGAGAAAAAATTGGAGACGATTTCTTTAAAACGGTAAAAGGAGTTGGCTACAAGTTTGTTTTAGAAGGAGAAGATTTATAATTTAGACTTAATGAAAGTCAAAAAAACCTATCAATACGCTCTTAGATCATCGTTATACTTAACACTTATATCGGTTGCAATAGCCGTAATTTCATATTATTTTTTATTTAAATCTTTAGGAATAATTACAGTTGTAACTTTTGCAATTGTACTGTTTGTAGTTGCATTTTTTGTAATACAATATAGAGCAGAACACTTTATATATCAACGTATTAAAAAGGTTTATGAAGATATTTCGATTTTAGATGTTAACGATTTAAAAAGAGATAATATTACTACCGATGTAGAAGCACTTTCTAGAAGTGTGCAAAATTATGTTGAAGGAAAAACGATAGAAATTAAGAATTTAACAGAAAGAGATTCTTTTAGAAGAGATTTTTTAGGAAATGTTGCTCACGAATTAAAAACGCCACTTTTTACGGTTCAAGGTTATATTTTAACGCTGATTGAAGGAGCTGCAGAAGATAAAGTTATTAGAAAAAAATACCTAGAAAGAGCAAATAAAGGTGTAGAGAGGTTAACTTCAATTGTAAAAGATTTGGACATGATTACCAAATTAGAAACTAATGAGTTAAAAATAAACATAGAACCTTTCAATATTTTAGAATTGGTGCAAAATGTGTTTGATTTGTTTGAAATGAAGGCCAAAAAGCGTAATATTTCTTTACAATTCGATAAAATATATGAGTTTCCTATTTACGTTAAAGGAGATATTGAAAAAATTCAACAAGTACTTATTAATTTAATTGTAAACTCCATTAAATATGGTGTTGTTAAAGGTGTAACAACTGTTGGTATTGAAAGCTATAATGAGAATAAGTTTATTATTAGAGTTTCAGATAACGGAGAAGGAATTGAACAAAAAAACATATCTCGTTTGTTCGAACGTTTTTATAGAGTAGACCAAAGTAGATCAAGAGAACAAGGAGGTTCTGGTTTAGGTTTATCTATTGTAAAACACATTATTGAAGCCCATAATGAAACGATTTTATTAAAAAGTACTTACGGAAAAGGATCAGAGTTTTCTTTTACGCTCGAAAAGGCTAAATAAACTTGATTTCAGCTCAGTTTCTTTGGAATGTAAACCTGAATAACACCCTAATTCTGATATTTTTTTGGCTGTAAAATCTTCTTTTGAACAAAAAGGAGCAAGATTTTTCCCCTTTAAATAAGTTGCTAGATATTCTTGTTCCGATTGATTTTTAGTTGGAATAAAAAACACTTTTTTATTCAAGACAGCTAAATCCATAATAGAAGAATAACCACTTCTACAAATAATAATTTCTGAAGAATTTATTGCTTTTTGAAGTTCATTAGAAAGCATAAAATTATAAGTTGTAATATTATTTACTTCTGAAATTTTTTGAACTTTATCAATTCTTCCTTGAATTAAAACTACTTTCTCTTTATAATTTAAAAATTCATCTTGAAGCTTCTGCTCTAACAAACTTTTATTGGGTTCTGGACCAGAAAGAATTATTAAAATAGGAATTGATGTTTGAAGTTTTTCTTTTTGAAATCTGCTTAGAACCCCAATATATTTTATGTTTTTAAGATTACTTCTAGAAGATAATTTTCCAGATAATAGTTGATTTTTAGTGTCAGGAACCCAACATTCATCAAACTTTTTTATAATATTTTGATGAATTTTACTGGTTAAAAAAGTAGTAATACCCGATAATACATTTACCTGATGTGTAATGTAAACTGAAGGAATTTTATTGCTTTTTACACCAAATCTATTATCAGAAATTATTCCAACAATATCTTTATTTTTATCAACATAAGTATTAATAAGTGCCTGTTCCTTTTGTGCAGCTTTCCATATTTTTGGAGCTTTAAAAATCAAACTCAACTTTAAGTTTTTACCATATTTAATATGATAACTAGGAAGTTCTATACTTTCTAAATTTGGAAATTCTTCTTGTAAAAACCTAAGAGAATTTCCATCAGAAGCTATTATTGGAGTATACTTATTTTTTAAAAGTGAATTAATAATTGGTACGCATCGAGTAGCATGACCTAAACCCCAATTTAAAGGCGCAACAATTATTTTTTTATTCATTTTAAGTTAAATCAAATCCAATATCTTTTCTGAAATTCATCTTATCAAAAGAAATTTTATCGATAGAATTATACGATTTTTCTAATGCTTCTTCAATAGTATTTCCGAAAGAAGTAACAGCCATTACACGACCACCATTTGTTAAAACTGTGTCGTTTTCAAGTTTTGTTCCTGCATGATAAACAATAGAATCTTTTACATTATTAAAACCAGTAATTTCTTTACCTTTCTCGTACCCTTCAGGATAACCGCCAGAAACTAACATAACTGTAGTTGCTGTTTTTGGTGTTACAGAAAACGATTTTGTGTCTAAATTTTGATTAGCAACTCCATCAAACAATTCAAATAAATCCGATTCTATTCTTGGTAATACAACTTCTGTTTCTGGATCACCCATTCTAACGTTGTATTCTACCACAGAAGGATTTCCGTTATCATTCATTAAACCGATAAATATAAATCCACGGTAATCTATTCCGTCTTTTTGTAAGCCTGTAATTGTTGGTTTAACCACTAATTCTTCTACTTTATTTAAAAAAGGATCATCTGCAAAAGGAACAGGAGAAATTGCGCCCATTCCACCCGTATTTAAACCAGCATCACCTTCACCAATTCTTTTATAATCTTTAGCTGAAGGTAAAATTTTATAGTTTTTTCCGTCAGTTAAAACAAAGACAGATAATTCAATTCCTTTTAAAAACTCTTCGATAACAACGGTTGTAGAAGCTTCTCCGAACTTATTATTAGCAACCATTTCTTCTAATTCGGCTTTAGCTTCGTTTAAAGAGTTTAAAATTAACACTCCTTTTCCTGCAGCTAAACCATCTGCTTTTAACACATAAGGAGGTGCTAATGTTTCTAAGAAAGCAAAACCATCTTGTAAATTATCTTTTGTAAAAGACTGGTATTTTGCAGTTGGAACTCCATGCTTTTGCATAAATTTTTTAGAGAAATCCTTAGATCCTTCTAACAATGCTCCGTCTTTTTTAGGGCCAATTACAGGAATGTTTTTCAATTCTGCATCAGCAAGAAAAAAATCATGAACACCTTCTACCAAAGGAGCTTCTGGACCAACAACAACCATTTTAATCTCATTTTTTAAAACAGCTTCTTTTACTGCATTAAAATCTGTTGGATTTATGTTTAAATTGGTTGCAATTTTGTGTGTTCCTGCGTTTCCAGGTGCTACAAAAATTTGATTTACTTTTTTACTTTCAGTAAGTTTTAATGT
Organism: Tenacibaculum aquimarinum; assembly: GCF_022478115.1. Taxonomy (GTDB): domain Bacteria; phylum Bacteroidota; class Bacteroidia; order Flavobacteriales; family Flavobacteriaceae; genus Polaribacter; species Polaribacter aquimarinum_A. The sequence goes on from NZ_JAKGSC010000001.1 coordinate 681,656, forward strand.
AAAAGCGTGCTCTCTACCGCCAGAGCCAAGAATTAATATGTTCATTATTATCGTTGTGTTGTTATTGCAAATATATGAAAGTTACCACCAACCCCATTTATTAAAATACTTGATTGCAGAAGAAATATGAAAAAAGAATAAACGTAGGTTTTTAGCAGAGCCAAAATCTGCAATATGTATTATTTTCTCTTTTGGATAATAAAGTTTTTTTGAATTGGTTTCATCTATTTTTTTACAAATATCAACATCTTCTAAATACATAAAATAGCGCTCATCAAAGCCATTAATATTTACAAAATCTACTGTTTTAAACAACATAAAACAACCAGAGATGAAGTCAGGATTAAAAGATTTTGATAAATCGATGTTTTGATATTCTTGATTTCTAACTCTTGATTTAAAAAGGCCTAATCTTCTACTAATTAAATCGATTGGCTTTGGATACTTTCTACAAGAAGTTTGATATTTTCCATCTGGAAAAACAACTTTTGGCGCAATCATCGAAATATTACTTTCAACAGCCAATTTAGTACATAAATTAGGAATAACTGTTTCTGAAAAAGAAACATCTGGATTTAATATTAAATGATGATTAGAAAGGTTTTCTAACTGATTTATAATTGTATTATGCCCAGAACCAAATCCAAGGTTTTTACCGTTAAAAATGTATATTATGTCTTTATGATTAGACAGTTTTTTTAAAATATCGGTAGGAGAATTATCAACTAAAAAAAGCTTTTTTGTTACTGGTGTTTTCAAAAAACAATCAACAGTATGTTGAAGGGTTTTTTCATCGTTTTTGTACAAAACAATCGTTGCAGATATGTCTACTTTTCTTGATTCGATTTTAGTGGAGTTTTAACAAAAATAGTCATAAAAAACAGCATAAACACAACTCCGTAAACCCTAGATAATATGTTTTCAGTAAATAAGGAAAGTGTAATCAGCAATAGAAAGTAGAAATAAACCCAATCTTTTTGTTTTAAACTGATTTTATAATGCCAAAAAAGCATCAACAAAAATAAAAGCAAACACAAAACACCAGCGCTTCCTATCAGAAAAGAGTAATAATTATGAGAATTGTAATGTGTTTTTTCTGCATTATTAAATTTAGAATAACACGTATTTAATATTCTTTCAAAAGTTATAATTCCAACTCCAGCAACCCAGTTTTCATTAATAATTGGAGATCCACAATAATTTAAACCAATCCTTATTTGTGCGGAGGTTGGCCATTTTTTATTAGGTAGTTCAAATTGCTTTGCAGAAGCTACTTCTACTATTTTTTTTTGTAAAGGTTGAATGAAATAAATAGCAGCACTTATTGATAAAACAACTATTAAAAATGCTATTATTTTGTTTTTATAAGTTGTTTTTTTTCTAAAAAACTCGATTGCTAATAACAATAACAAAACCAACAAAATAGCTCTAGATGCCATTGTTAGTATTAAAAAACTAAAAAAGGTAATGAGAAAAAATTGTAAGCTTTTTTTTATGTTTAATTGTTTAAAAAGTAAAATTACAATACTCATAAAAAAGAACAAACCAACATAATGAGGGTGAACACTTAATACAGGAATTTCTTCAGATAAAACAATAAATTTAGTTTCATTTAAAAGTGAAAAGTAACTTGAATAGCCAATAATATAAACACCTAATAAAAGGGAACTAATTACAAATGTTTTAAGAATAGTTATTTGTTGTTTTTTGGTAATTTCTGATCTAGTAATAAACCATATAATAGGAAAAATAAGTAGAGAAATAGAGGGTTCTAAATATTTAAATGTCGAAGAAAAACCATCTTTAAACCCTGAAATTACAATTAGAAACAAAAAAAATGCAATTTGGATACCAAAAAAAGTTATGTTGAAATGAGAATTCTTTCTGTTAGGCTTGTAAACAAAGTAATTAATTATTGAAAATAGCGAAAATATAGCAATTGCAACTGAAACTAAAAAAAATGGAAAGATTGGGAAACAAGCCAGAACAAGCAGGCCAACATATTCCCATTTTATGTTTTTAAGAGATTGCATTAATCAATTAAATACTCTTTTAATAGTTGTTCTACTTTTTCCTCTGAAAAAGTTTTTTTAATATATTCTTTTGCATTAATCCCTATAGAATCTCTTAGGTCTTTGTTTGCTAAGTAGTAGTTTATTTTTTCTGCAAAAGCACTCGGATTATCTTCAACAATTATTTCGTTATTAGTAACGTTTATAAGGCCTTCAGCCCCTAAAGTTGTAGTAACAACGCACTTTTTTAAATACATAGATTGCAGAATTTTATTTTGAATACCTGCACCAGAAACCATTGGAGCAACTATTATTTTAGATTCTTTAATTTCCCTTTCTATATCTTCTACATAACCTGTTACATTTATATTATTATGTACAGATAAGTTTTTAATTTGTTCTGTTGGTTGTACACCAACAACTTCAAATTTTATTGTTGGATTTTTCTTTACAACATGAGGTAAAATCTTATTAATAAAATAAAATACAGCTGTTTGGTTAGGCTCATAATCCATTTTTCCAATAAAACAGATTTTATGTTTCTCAGGTATAGTATAATTGTTTTTAACTATATCTGGAAAAATACAGTTTGGAACTACTTTTATACTCTTTTTAGAGTTTTCTGATAAAATATATTCCTTATCAACATTAGAAATAATAATAGATTTATCAAATTCATTTAAGATTTTTTCTTCGTACCTTTTTAATCGATTTTTATCAATATAATAAAGTAATTTCCATAAACCAAAATTCTTTTTTTGATACGCTTTTTCATAATTCATAGAAATAGCATCAACAAAATCTACAATTTTAATAGTATTAGAGTGCTTTTGTACATACTTAGTCGTTCTTATAGTATGGCAAAAAACGTATGGATATTTTTTAATATTTCTATCTATCCATTTTTGTACTTTTCTACTATAAAAATAATTTGTTTGTAATGGATCTGAAGTAAAAAGACCTCTTAAAGTGTTTAAATAATATTGGCTCTTTTTAAATGTATACCAATGTAAATCTTTGGTGTATTTACTTAACTCTTTTATGGTTGAATTTTCAACAGGACCATCAGTAAGAAACAAAAGATCTATGTCAAAATGTTTTGATAAAATACGTAAGTTTTGATACATACGTATTTGACCACCGCTTAACAATGGATAAGGTGCTCTAAAAAATATTAGTAGTAATTTATTTTTTCCCAATGAGTTCTTTGTCTCTTATTAAATTATTGGAGTTAATAATAGCTAGTAAAATCCATGGAATTGGATTGCTAATTTGACCTTGAACCAAAATTAGCATTACAAAAATAAGCCATTGTAAACCTCTTTTAATGTTATTTCCAGTATTTTGAAAGATACTTAAAAAAACAAATATAAAACCCGAAATTGAAAAAACACCTATATCTCCAACAAGATTTGCAAAATAGGTTTGTGCTTTCATAGGAGTATTATATAAGTAGGCGGTTTTAAACGTCCAATGTTTAGAAATAATATCTGGAAATTGATTTGCTATAACTTTAAAATTATGCTGAAACTCTCCAATTCCCCAACCAAACGGAGCAAATTCTATTGAAGTAAAACCAAAGTAATTAATTATAAAACGTGTACTACCGCTTTCTTCAGCAAATAATAATTTTTTAAATCCGTCTTCTCTGTAAAAATAGTTGGTTATATTATTAAATACTTGAGAAACTCGGCTATCAATAAAAAACAATGCAATTATTAATACTAAAAAAATTGAAGTAAAGATTATTATTTTCTGTTGAGAAATTTTTTTCAACATTTCAAACGGCTTATTTCCTAAGTAAAAAAAGAAAATATAAATAAACACGTATAAAAAAACTAAAGCCGATTTGGAGAAAATAATAACGATTAGTAACGCAATCTTATACCATTTTACCGATTTACTTTTGTGCTGAAATAAATCAAACAAAACAAGTAACAAAACTGCAGGAAACGCAAAATAACTTGGCTCGGGAGCTAATAAAGAGAAACCTCTTATTGCATCTCCATCAATCCAACCTGGTCGAGAAATAAATAAAGAATAAAACCACTTTATAAAATCATAAAACCACGGAATTTTAAAAAATATAACGAAAGCTAAAACAATAAAAAGTAAAGAAATATATTTTACCTTTTTTAGTGAAAGTAGGTGTATTTTGTTTTTAAATGAAAAATAAATAATTGGCCCAACTAAATAGGTAAAGAAAGCTATTAAACCTGTTTGATATAATATAAATTGAATTGTAAAATATACGGTAAGAATAACTAGATGTAAAACTAAAAATTGATCTAAAAAAGTAAGCTTTATTTTGTTAAAGAAAACTAGCACTAATCCTAAAAAAAATAAGATAAATGGTTGAGTTTCTACATCAATAGGTAGTTTTTTTAAATAAATAAAAAAGCATAATACAAAGATTGTATTAAGAATAACTTTTTCGTTTATGTAATATTTTAAATGTTTTTTCAAATCAATAAATTTCTTTTATAAAAAGAATATATGCAAAGTACGTTTAAAAAAACATAACTAACAGCTACTGTTATTGAAGCTCCTAAAACGCCATATTTTGGAATTAATACAAAGCATAAAATAAGATTTAAGACCGCTGATACAATGTAAATATTTCTAAACATTTTTTGTTTGTCAGTAACCATTAAAAATAACCCAAAGATTGCAGTAATTCCATATAAGAATTGCCCAACCAACATAATTATTAACTCTAATGTAAAATTTGCGGAAAGATTAAAAATACTTAGAAAAAAGGATGGAAAAAATAAGACTGCAATAAAAATAGGAAGTGTTGCAAAGAATATCATTTTTAAAGAAGACATAAATAATTTACGAAGCTCATAGGTTTTTTTAGACCAAAATAATTCAGCAATTTTAGGTCCAATAATAGCGAAGGCAATGGTAAAGACTAAAGAAGCAGTAATACTTATCTTATAAATAATAGTAAAGTTACCAACAGATTTTATATCGTAATAATATTTTAAAAAAAAGAGGCTTGCTTCCGAGAGAGAAAAGGAACTTAAACCCATAATCATTAATGGGGTTGCAGTTTTTAATAAAGTGTTTTTAGAAACACCACTTGTGCTCTTAGGTGTTTTTTTTGCAATTTTTACTGCATGAAAAACAGAAGGTAATAATGTTATTATTGTAGCGGCAAAAACACTAAATAGAATTAAATTAAAGCCATTTTCAAATAAAGAACTAGCAAAAGTAATTCCAATTAAAACCATTAATGGAAAAGTTATATTTCTAAGACTTTCTGAAATAATAATTTTTTTGTTCCCTCTTATATATTCTATGTTAAAGAACATAAAAACATATAAAAAAATCAATAATAGTATTGTAAAAGGATTATAAGCGTCAAAGTTTAATGGTTTACTAATAAAAGGGAATAAAAAATAAAACAAAATTCCTGTAATTATAAGCAGTACAAATATTATAGATATACTTTTAGTATACAATCCTTTTTTATTTGATGAAAAGCGATGTAATAATGGTATTATGGCAAAATTTAAACCGCCAGTACATAAAATTGTTGCTAAAAAAAGCGAAATAAGAATAATATTGTAAAAACCTACAGAAGCTACGCCTATTTTATTAGAGATGTAATAGATTAAAAAATAATTTAATAGTATACCAATTGCTTTGGTTATAAAACTTGCAAAACTACCCGATAAAACTTCTTTAAAGCTATCGTTTTTTATAAGGTTTTTTAAAAAACCCATTTATAAAGCTATATTTTTTAAAAGTGGAAGTATTTTGTCTTTTTCAGAAAGAATAATTTCATTTTCATTTAACATCCAATCTATTTTTAAGTCAGAATCGTTGTAAATAATACCACCTTCAGAAGAACTATCATAATAATTGTCGCACTTATAAGTAAAAATTGTATTGTCTTCTAAAACTGCATATCCATGTGCAAAACCACGGGGAACAAATAATTGTTTTTTGTTTTCTTCTGATAAAATTATCGAAAAAAACTTCCCATAAGTTTTAGATTTGGGCCTAACATCTACTGCAACATCTACTACTTTTCCTTTAATAACTCTAACTAATTTTGCTTGTGCAGCAGCTCCTTTTTGAAAATGTAAACCCCTTAAAACACCTCTGTTAGAGAACGCTTCATTATCTTGAACAAAGTTTATTAACAAACCTGTTTTTTCTTCAAAAACCTGTTGATTAAAACTTTCAAAAAAGTAACCTCTATCATCACCAAAAATTTTTGGATCAATAACAAAACAATCTTGTAAATGAGTTTTTGTAACCATCATTAAATTTCTAATAAATGTTTACCATAACCACTTTTTAGCAATGGTTTCGCTAGCTTGTGTAATTGGTCTTTAGATATAAAACCACTTTTATAAGCGGCTTCTTCAATAGATCCAACTTTTAATCCTTGACGCTCTTCTATAACTTGTACAAATTGCGAAGCTTGATTTAAAGAAGCAAATGTACCAGTATCTAACCAAGCGGTTCCTCTATCTAAAATTGAAACACTAAGTTTTCCGTTTTTTAGATATTCTTTGTTTATGTCGGTAATTTCTAATTCGCCTCTTTTACTAGGTTTAATGTTTTTGGCAATATTTACAACATTATTATCATAGAAATATATTCCAGGAACAGCGTAATTAGACTTAGGTTCTTCTGGTTTTTCTTCAATTGATATAGCTTTTCCATCAACATCAAATTCAACTACACCATATCTTTCAGGATCTTGAACATGGTATGCATAAATGATTCCGCCATCAGGATTATTATTTGCCTTTAGCAAATTAGCCAAACCAGTTCCATAAAAAATATTATCACCTAAAATTAAAGCAACTTTATCCTTTCCAATAAATTCTTTACCAATTAAAAAAGCTTCCGCTAAACCGTTTGGGTGTTCTTGAACTGCATATTGAAAATTGCAGCCTAGACTTTTACCATCTCCTAATAACTTTTGAAATAACGGTAAATCTTGCGATGTAGAAATAATTAATATTTCATTAATTCCTGCTGAAATTAATGTAGAAATAGGGTAATAAATCATTGGTTTATCATACACAGGCATCAATTGTTTACTTACCGCTAAAGTTAGTGGGTGTAAACGTGTTCCTGAACCTCCTGCAAGTACAATTCCTTTCATTATTTATAATTATTTAAATACCATTTAATGGTTTTTAGAATACCTGTTTCAAAATTTTCTTCTGCTTTCCAATTCAATTTATTTTCAATTTTAGAAGCATCTATAGCGTATCTAAAATCGTGTCCTGGTCGATCTGAAACAAAACTAATTTGTTCTTTATACGATTTTTCTTTAGGTTGAATTTTATCTAATAATTCGCAAATTGTGTTTGCAATATACAAATTGTTACGCTCGTTTTTCCCACCAATATTATAGGTTTCACCTGACTTCCCCTTTTTGTAAACTAAACTAATTCCCTTACAATGGTCTAAAACGTATAACCAATCTCTAATGTTTTTTCCATCTCCATAAATAGGAATGTTTTCTCCAGTAATGGCTTTTCTAATAATAGTAGGAATTAATTTTTCATCATGTTGTTTTGGTCCGTAATTGTTAGAACAATTTGTAGTAACAACATCCATTCCGTACGTATGAAAATAGCTTCGAACTAAAAAATCTGAAGAAGCTTTTGAAGCGCTATATGGACTGTTTGGTGCATACGGAGTTTCTTCTGTGAACAAACCTGTTTCTCCTAAGGTTCCATAAACTTCATCCGTAGAAATATGATGAAATCTAGAATTTAAAAATTCATTTTTATATTTACCTGGGGATTTCATCCAGTGGTTTCTTGCAATATCTAGAAGGTTAAATGTACCAAAAACGTTGGTTTGTATAAAAGCATCTGGATTTTTAATAGAATTATCTACATGAGATTCTGCTGCAAAATGAATAACACCAATAAAGTTGTATTTATTAAAAAGAGATTGAATAAAATCTCTATCGCAAATATCCCCTTTTTCAAAAGTGTATCTAGGATTTTTTTCAATTTCAGTAAGGTTTTCTAGATTACCAGCATAGGTAAGAAGGTCAACATTTACAATGTGAACATCTGTATTCTGTTCAATAAAATAAGGAATAAAATTACTTCCAATAAAACCTGCGCCTCCTGTAACTAAAATTGTTTGCATTACTTACTTTTTGTAACTTTCTAAGTAATTATTTAATTGTAATAACAATAGCAATAATATCATAAGTAATACACAAAGAGCTGCAATTTGAAATGCTAGGTTTTTAGAAATACCAGTAATTTCATAACCATGAGACTGTAGTTTAGAAATAACATTTATTACATCAGATTTCTCCGATTTATTTCGAGTTATTTCTTTTAACTCTTCATTTAAAGACCTCTTAGTATTAAATAGCTCTAACTCATTAGTTGATGAAGATTTTCCGCCTAAATCTATATTTGTAGCAGCATTTTCTTTTTTTGCTTTTTCTAAAAGAACGTTTTTATATACAGTTAAAAGTGTATCAGTTTGCGCTAAATTTATACGTAATAAAGAATCCGTTCTGTTTAAATTTTCGTTGTTAAGGTTTCTAACCTTATTAAAATATTCATTCTCTACAATTGAAGAAATAATTACACCACTTAAACTCCCAAAAACATTTTTATCAGTAGCTTTTACCTGTATTTGATGTGTTTTATAATCAAAATCTGTAAAAGCTCGTTTAAATTTTTCAAAAGAATAACTTTTTGCAGTAAGTGTATCTACTTCTAAAATTAAATTATCATAAGCAGTAATTATATCATTTTCACTTTTTAAAGGAAACATTTCAAATTTTCTTAAAGAAGATGCTTCATCAGTAGATATTTTAAAAGTTTTTGCTAATAAAGGAATGTCTTTTTGTTTAACTAAATCATTATAATATTTTACATTATTATACAGTTGGCGAGAACTCTCAAAGTTGGGTTGCACCAACATATCTGCTCCGTAATGTTGATCTTTATTTACCTCTAAAACAAATCCTATGGTTGCTCCAATAAAAGCAGCTATACCTAATTTTAGACTGTTTTTTTTAACAAACAGCAGTATTTTAATTAAAAAATGAAACAATCCTTTAAATATACTTCCTATAAAAGTAAAAAAGCGTTGAATTCCGTTACCTAAAATTACAAACAAAGAACCTATTTCTATTTCTTCGTCGTTGTTTTTTGGATTGTTTGACATAGTTTAACTATTAAAAAATTTGTTCTAATATTTTTTGTGTAATTGCATATGTAGGCGTAACTCCGCTCATTCCTAATCCGCCAGAAGCTAAAGTAGCACCTGTTTCTAGAGGATTATCTGATGCGTAATATGCATAGCGTACTTTTACATTTTCTGAAATATTTCCTCTAATTTTAGAGGCAGATTGTATTGCTTTTTGGTAATGAGCACCTTCCATTTCTAAACCAATTACATTCCAAGTAGAATCGTGGAAAAACTTTAAAAGCTCTTTGTTTTGTAATGAGGTTCCTAAAACCGAAACCATTGATCCATCAAAAGATTTAACTCCAAAACCTTCTAAATCTTCTCTAGATAGTTCGTTTTTAAATGGATAATTATCTGCAGTTCCTTCAAAAATATGTGAAGAAGGAATCATAATATCTCCTTTTCCACCCTCTAAAATACCAGCTTTACCCATTATTGAAACAGATTTTACATCTAAATGAATTTTTTCTCCATTAACTTTGTATGGTTTTAAAAGCTCGTCCATTGTTTCATATGCTTGTTCTCCAAACGCATAATCCATAACAATAATTACAGGTTTTTCTCCTTTAGAATATTGTTTTTCAAACGGTACATTTGTAAAATCGATACAATCAGTATCTATAATTTGTACATTAATATTTGTGCCAGATTTATCTTTTAAATAAATAAGACCATTTTTAGAAGCGTAGTTTTTAACCTTTGTTTGTAAAGGCTTACTATCATTATCACTTAATAATTCATATAAACCAAAACCAGTATGTTTTTTAGCTTCAGAAGGTAAAGCGTTGTGTGCATAAATAGAATTTAAAACACTGTGCATATTTGCACTAATTATATGAATTGGTCTTTGTAATAAATTGTTATCTAACAATGTTTTCTTAATGTCGTTTGCCCAAATTTCTCCATAAATATGATGCCCAATTTCTTCAATTAAAACAGAACTAAATGTTACAGTACGTTTGTTATTGTCTAAAGTTTCATTAATAGCTAATTTACCTAACCAATATATTATTTGAAAAAAGCGATCCGGGTTTTCTTCACTAGAAAAAGTATTGTAAATATTAGCTACTTCTTGGTAAGTTCTACCTAAAATATTACCTAGATGTACTGTTGTTACTTCTCTTTCTTTTTCTGTTAATTTTTTATTGTTAAGTACAACGTCTTCTAAATTAACCCATTCTCTTGTGTAGGTTTTATTTTCATTTAGTAAAACACGTTCTTTTATCTTATGAGATTCAATAAATAAAAAAGTAAGGTGTGTTAAAATATCATAGATTTCAGATCTTCCTCTGGTAATCTCAATATTCATTTGATCTTTGTCAATTCTATAACAGTTTCTTCTTCTTTTAGGAGGAATTATTGCTTTAAAATGCGAATCCTTGTAGCCTTCGTCTGCAGTTAAATTTATAAACTGACATTCTTCAATTCCTTCTGGCAAACGTTCTATTACATATACTAAACCGTTTAATTCTACACGATCTTCTGCAATAGAACCATAAATTTCTGGACGTAAAGAAAGTAATGATTTTCTTAGCGTTTCTCCAGAAACTCCCATTGGTTTGTAAAAGCCACGACTAAATAAGTGGCGCATTGTTATGTATAAAAGTTCAATAGCGTTAGTAGATTCTTGTGCTCTTGTACGGTCTTTATGTTTTGTTTGTGACATTTTTTAAAATTAATTGGTAAAGGTAAGAACTTTTACTTACTCAAAATAGTATTCATTTGTGAAGCATTATTAAGTATTTTAACAGCTTCTTTTATAGTTTCATCAAACGTTAAATGATGTTTGTACATTCCTTTTTTATAAAATTTTTGTTCTAAAATTTCATTTTGAAGTATTTCTGATAAAACATCTTGATTTTTGGCAATTTCTGCTACTTTTTCTTGTTTTAATTTTTGTTGAATTTTCTCGTAATCACTAGAGATAAAACCATTTTTTTCAACTGAGCTATAAGCTTCTTTAAATAACCTTTCTTGTTTGGTAACAAATGTTGTGTCTTGTGTAAGAAGGTAATTTTTAAATTGATTAAAATCTGTATTTGAAAACGTGTAGTTTTCTATACTTACAGCATTGTTTTTAGCTAAATAATCTGTAGAAAAATGAAAAATTGCTCTCGATTTTATTAAATTTTCTGTTGCTGCTGTTTTTTTAGTGCGTTCTATTTTTATGTCTGGTGTAACGCCACCACCATCATAAACAGGTCTTCCGTTAGTAGTAGTAAATTTGTTTACGGTTCCGTCAGAAAACTTTGGAACTTCGCCTGTTTTTGAGTCTCTATTTCCGTAGTCTAGTTCTTGAATACATCTTCCGCTTGGTGTGTAATATTTAGAAATTGTAATTTTTGCTTGTGTTCCATAGCTTAGCGGAAAATAACGTTGTACCAACCCTTTTCCAAAAGAACGTTCTCCTAAAATAACGGCTCTATCATAATCTTGTAGCGCTCCTGAAACAATTTCTGATGCTGAAGCAGAACGTCCGTTTATTAAAACTACAATCGGAATTTCTAAATCTAAAGGAGCTTTATTTCCTCTATAAGTGCTACTGTTAGCTTGCGTTTTACCACGAGTTTCTACTACTTTACTTCCTTTAGGAACAAAAAAGTTAACAATGTTTATGCTTTCTCTCAACGATCCTCCAAGGTTTCCTCTTAAATCTAAAACTAGTTTTTTCATTCCTTTTTCTTTCAAAGAAAGAAAAGCTTTTTTTACTTCGGAAGACGCAATTGCATTAAACCTTGTTAAAACAATATAACCAGTTTCAGTATCTATCATATTAGAAAAAGGAACCGGATTTATTACAACTTTATCTAATTGTAAATTAATATCTAAAGTTGTTCCATTTCTGTTAACTTTTAAAGCAAGTTTCTTTCCTGGAATACCTTTTAAAATTGAAGAAAGTTGTTCGCGTTCTAAACCTTCTAAATTTTGATTGTTTACATTAAAAATAATATCTCCAGCTTTTAAACCAGCTTTATCTCCAGAAAAACCTTCGTAAACTTCTGAAACTGTAATTCCATTTTTATCATAAAAAGTAGCAATTCCAATTCCGCCATATTCACCTTCTCTTCTAATTTGAGCATCTTCTACATCTTGCTCGTTAAAGAAATTGGTGTAAGGATCTAAGTTTTTAAGAGTGTTTTTTATGGATTTATCTGTTAAATCTCCTGGGTTAATTTCATTTATATAATTTATATTTAACTCTTTAAATAACGTATTATATATTTCTATTTGTTTTGCTATTTCAAAAAAAGGTGATTGCTTAAAAGCAAAAGAAATTGCTATTAAAACCACTAAAAATAAGCCTGTAGTTTTTTTATTTTTCATCATTTTCTTTTTCTATTTTTTGGATGAATTTAGCAAGTAAACTCTCCATTTTAGTCTCAATTTCAGTATAAGGAACTTCCTCTTTGGCAAGATACGAAATCATATAAACATACGGTTTTTCTACAGCGTTGTATACCGTGTGTTTTTGTTTTCTATAACTTTCTCTTAGTAATCTTTTAATTCTATTTCTGTCTACAGCGTGTTTAAAATTTCTTTTAGAAACAGAAACACCAACTTGAGCAGGAAAACTAGAAGTATGTTCCGTTTGAAGGTAAACAATTCGTAATGGATACGATTTTATAGAAATACCATCTTTGTATAGTTTTTCTATTAATTTTTTGCTTTTTAGGCGCTCTAATTTCCCTAGTGTAAATTTCATCTTTTACAAACATACCAAAACAAAGCTAAAAAATCATTTTTATTCCTATTTTTACAATATAAAACTAAGAATATAGCAACGTATGAAACCAGATTTATTTCAAGCTCCAGATTATTACAATATAGATGATTTACTTACTGATGAACATAAATTAGTTAGAGATGCATCTCGCGAATGGGTAAAAAAAGAAGTTTCTCCAATTATTGAAGACTATGCACAACGTGCAGAATTTCCAACACAAATTATTGGAGGTTTGGCAGAAATTGGTGCTTTTGGACCTTATATTCCAGAAGAATATGGTGGTGCAGGTTTAGATCAAATTTCATACGGTTTAATTATGCAGGAAATAGAACGTGGAGATTCTGGTGTTCGTAGCACATCTTCAGTGCAATCTTCTTTAGTAATGTATCCAATTTGGAAATACGGAAATGAGGAGCAACGTAAAAAATATTTACCAAAATTAGCTTCTGGAGAATGGATGGGAAGTTTTGGTTTAACAGAGCCAAATCATGGTTCTAATCCAGGCGGAATGGAAACTAAGTTTAAAGATATGGGCGACCATTATTTATTAAACGGCGCAAAAATGTGGATTTCTAATGCACCTTTTTGTCAAATTGCTGTTGTTTGGGCTAAGAATGAAGAAGGAAGAATTCACGGACTTATTGTGGAACGTGGTATGGAAGGTTTTTCTACACCAGAAACGCATAACAAATGGTCATTACGTGCTTCTTCAACTGGAGAATTAATTTTTGACAACGTAAAAGTTCCGAAGGAAAACTTATTACCAAACAAATCTGGTTTAGGCGCGCCGTTAGGTTGTTTAGATTCTGCCAGATATGGAATTGCTTGGGGCGCAATTGGTGCTGCAATGGATTGTTATGACACTGCTTTGCGTTATTCTAAGGAAAGAATGCAATTCGGAAAACCAATTGGTCAGTTTCAATTACAGCAGAAAAAATTAGCGGAGATGATTACAGAAATTACCAAAGCACAATTACTAGCTTGGCGTTTAGGTGTTTTACGAAATGAAGATAGAGCAACATCTGCACAAATTTCTATGGCAAAACGAAACAATGTAGATATGGCAATAAAAATAGCCAGAGAAGCAAGACAAATGTTAGGCGGAATGGGAATTAGTGGAGAATATTCTATAATGCGCCATTCTATGAATTTAGAAAGTGTAATTACCTATGAAGGTACACACGATATTCATTTATTAATTACAGGTTTTGATGTTACTGGTTTGAATGCTTTTAAATAGAAAGATAAATTCTTTTATAATATTGAAAAGCATCGTTTAAAAACGATGCTTTTTTTATTTCTTAGTTTCTAAACCATCAATACTTTCTGAATTTTTTTCTTGAATGTAGGTTTGTAATTCTTCTTCTGTTTTTGAAGCTGCCCAATCATTTAACTCGTTTCTTTCTCCTTTGTATTCGTAAAAGGGAATTGACATTCCACAAGAAGATTGAGTAGAATCTATGGTCATTACAAATATTTGACGTGTTCCAGGAATCTCAGGAAAATTAACTGCTAAATCAGTCCAGTTTTCATCTTTTGGTAACACTTCAATAGCTGTTCCGTAGAGCCTCAATATATTTGGAGCACCTTCAAAAGCACACATCATAATGGTCATTTTCCCATTTTCTAATAAATGCGCAGAGGTTTCATTTCCGCTTCCAGTAACACTTAGCCAAGCAACTGTTTTTTCATCTAAAACTCTAAAAGAATCCATTCCTTTAGGAGATAAATTAATACGTCCATCTTTAGGAGCGGTTGCTACAAAAAATAGTTTTTGCGCTTCAATAAAGGCTTGTATTCTCTTGGTTATTTTATTTGTAAATTTTGCCATTAGTCAATCCAGTTTTTAGTTCTTTCAACAGCTTTTTGCCATTTTTTATACAATCTCGTTTTTTTTTCTTGAGAAAAAGTAGGCGAAAATGTTTTATCAATTTTTCTTCTTTTAAGAATGTCTTCTTGTTTCCATAAGCCAACACAAATTCCGGCTAAATAAGCAGCGCCCATAACCGTTGTTTCAATAATTTCTGGTCTTTCTACTTCAGCATTTAACATATCTGCCTGAAACTGCATTATTAAGTTATTTGCACATGCGCCGCCATCAACTTTAAGAGAGGTTAATTGTACTTCGCTATCTTTTTGCATTACGTCTAAAATATCTTTTGTTTGATAGGCTAAAGACTCTAATGTGGCTTTTATTAAATGATTTTTTCCAGTATCTCGTGTTAACCCAAAAACGGCACCACGCGCGTACATGTCCCAATACGGAGCGCCTAAACCAGCAAATGCAGGAACAACCACAACAGGATTTTCGTCTTTAACCAAACTTGCTAATTTCTCACTTTCTTTTGCCGAACTGATAATCTCTAAACCATCTCGCAACCATTGTATTGCAGAACCTGCTACAAAAACACTTCCTTCTAAAGCGTAATATACTTTATCGTTTATTCCCCAAGCAATTGTAGTTAACAATCCGTTTTTTGAGTATTCTAATTCTGTTCCTGTATTCATTAACATAAAACAACCTGTTCCGTAGGTGTTTTTTGCTTCCCCTTTATTAAAACACGCTTGTCCAAAAAGTGCTGCTTGTTGATCTCCTGCAATTCCTGCAATCGGAATTTGGTTTCCATCCAGTTCATAACTTCCGAAGTTAAAAGAAGAGGGTTTTACTTCTGGTAACATCGATTTTGGAATGTTTAATTCTGTAAGAATTTTTTCATCCCAACATAAATTTTTAATGTCGAATAACATGGTTCGCGAAGCATTACTGTAATCTGTTGCGTGTACTTCACCGTTGGTTAAATTCCAAAGTAACCAAGAATCAACAGTTCCGAAGAGTAAATTTCCATTTTCTGCTTCTTTTTGTGCACCTTCAACATTGTTTAAAATCCAATTGATTTTTGTTGCTGAAAAATAGCTATCAACTACTAAACCTGTTGTTTTTTTAATATGGTTTTCTAATCCGTTTTTCTTTAATTCTTCGCAAATATCCGCAGTTCGTTTGTCTTGCCAAACAATTGCATTATAAATAGGTTTTCCTGTATTTTTGTTCCATACAACGGTAGTTTCACGCTGATTTGTAATTCCGATTCCAACAATTTCTGAAGGTAAAATATTAGCAATTGCTATCGCTTTTTTTAAGGTTGAAAGTTGGCTTTCTAAAATTTCTAACGGATTATGTTCTACCCAACCAGAATTAGGAAATATTTGGGCAAACTCTTGTTGTGCCATTCCTACAATTTGCCCGTTTTCGTTTACAATTACCGAACGAGAACTTGTAGTTCCTTGATCTAAAGCTACGATATATTTATTTGTCATTTGCTACATAAAATAAGAACAGCAATTTACAAAATATGAAATAAGAAAAACAACCTAAAAGTATAGACATTAATGTATACCTTTAAAATCTTAAAAAAAGTATTTTATGGAGTATGGTTTTTTATCAGTTTTACCGCCAATAGTGGCAATTATATTAGCATTACGAACTAAACAAGTTTATATAGCGCTATTATTTGGTATTTGGTTTTCTTGGTTAATTATTGAAGGTTGGAATCCAATTGTTGGAACAATGTCTATGATTGAAGGAATGGTAGATGTTTTTCAATCTAAAGGAAACACCAGAACCATAATGTTTAGTGCTTTAGTTGGCGCTTTGTTAATATTTATTCAGTATTCTAAAGGTGTTGAAGGTTTTGTAAACCTGCTTCAAAAATGGATGGTAAAATTTGAAAACAAAAAAGCAGGTCATAGTAGAGTAATGGTGCAGGTTTTAGCAACTCTAACGGGTTTGTTGTTATTTGTTGAAACAAGTATTAGCTCTTTAACAGTAGGAACTTTATACAGACCAATTTTTGATAAACTGGGTATTCCGAGAGAAAAACTCGCCTATATTGCAGATTCTAGCTCAGCTCCTTCATCTATTTTAATCCCATTTAATGCTTGGGGCGCATTTATTATGGGTTTATTGTTAACGCAAGGAATAGAAAAACCATTTTCGGTATTGATTAGTTCTATTAAATATAATTTTTATCCGTTGTTGGCAATTGCGATTGTTTTTATTGTGATTTTCTCAAAAAAGGACTTTAAATTAATGGCTAAAGCCGAAAAAAGAACCAAAGAAACTGGCGAGTTAATGAATCCAAACTCTAAGCCAATGGTTTCTGATGAAGTAACTTCGTATCCGCCAAAAGAAGGTATAAAAGCAAAAGCCTATAATATGATCGTACCTTTATTAGTGATGGTTTTTATGATGCCAATAAATTTAATTTATACAGGTTGGAGTGCTGTAGAAAGTTCTACATCATTTTTAAATCACGTGCAACAAGCTATTGGAAATGGCTCTGGTTCTTCATCAGTATTATATGCAGTAATAACTGCACTTTTAGTAGCAATGATTATGTATTTTATTCAAGGAATAATGAAGCCAAAAGAAATGGTGAGTTTAACCTTAAAAGGAATTAGTGAGTTAATGCCTTTAGCGCTATTAATGTTGTTGGCATTTGCTATTGGAGATGCTTGTAAGGCATTAGAAACAGGTGTTTATGTAGCTGATGTTACTAAAGATTGGTTATCGCCTGAATTATTGCCTGCAGTAGTTTTTATCATTAGTTCATTTATTGCCTTTTCTACAGGAACTTCTTGGGGAACTTTTGCTATAATGTTGGCAATTTCTGTACCCATGGCAAACATTCATGGTTCTGATATTACTATAATTGTGGCCGCAACTTTAGGTGGCGGGATTTTTGGAGATCATTGTTCTCCAATTTCAGACACGTCTATTATTGCATCAATGGCATCTGCAAGTGATCATATAGATCATGTAAAAACACAATTACCTTATGCACTAATTGGTGGAGTAATTACCGTTATTATGTATTTGATTATTGGTTTTATGGGGTAATTATTTCGCTAAAATTCCACGTTTTTTAATTACAGAAATCATACGTAAAGCACCTTCTTTAATAGTGTCTTTTTCGAATAGAAAAGTTTTGTCGTATAAA
Organism: Tenacibaculum aquimarinum; assembly: GCF_022478115.1. Classification (GTDB taxonomy): domain Bacteria; phylum Bacteroidota; class Bacteroidia; order Flavobacteriales; family Flavobacteriaceae; genus Polaribacter; species Polaribacter aquimarinum_A. Next base: position 699,592 of record NZ_JAKGSC010000001.1, read on the forward strand.
GTGTTTCCTTCAAAAAAAGTAACCTGAAAACGATTGTGTAGTTTGAATAATTCTGGTTGAATAAATTCAATTTTAGCAAAAGAATTTGCAGGTAAAACATCTAACTTTTTACGCATTAAAGAGGTTGTTTTTGTTTCAGAAAAACCTTGTGTAACAATTACAACCATTTCTAAATCAACTTCTTTTTTATTGATGATGTAAACGTTCCAATCGTCTGTTTTATAAATATCATTGTATTCATAAACAACAGCAACTTCTACGTCTTTAACTTCAGGAATTTTAATATCTTTTTTCAAATCAAAATTATTATAATACAGACTTAAATTGTTCTAAGAAACGTTTATCGTTTTCATAAAACATTCTAATATCTGGTATTTGATATAATAACATGGCAATTCGTTCAATTCCCATTCCAAAGGCATAACCAGAGTATTTTGTTGGGTCAATATTGGCATTTTTAAGAACGTTTGGATCTACCATTCCGCAGCCCATAATTTCTAACCAACCTGTTCCTTTGGTAATTCTATAATCGGTTTCAGTTTCTAATCCCCAATAAATATCTACTTCTGCACTTGGCTCTGTAAAAGGAAAATAAGAAGGACGTAAACGAATTTTAGATTTACCAAACATCTCTTTTGTAAAGTATAGAAGTGTTTGTTTTAAATCTGCAAAAGAAACATCTGTATCAATATATAAACCTTCAACTTGATGAAAAATACAGTGCGCACGAGCAGAAATATCTTCATTTCTAAAAACTCTTCCTGGAGAAATTGTTCTAATTGGTGGCTCGTTTTCTTCCATATAGCGAACTTGTACAGAAGAAGTATGTGTTCTTAACAAAGTATCTGGATTTTTGTCAATAAAAAAAGTATCCTGCATATCTCTTGCTGGATGATATTCTGGTAAATTTAAGGCAGTAAAATTATGCCAATCATCTTCAATTTCTGGACCTTCAGAAACGGTAAAACCAATTCTGTTAAAAACCTCAATAATTTGATTTTTAACCAATGAAATTGGATGACGAGAACCTAGTTCAATAGGTTCAGACGGGCGTGTTAAATCGCCATAAACTCCTTTTTCTTCAACAGCGTTTTCTAAAGCCTCTTTTAAAGAAGCTACTTTAGCTTCTGCAGCTTGTTTTAAGGTATTAATTGTTTGCCCAAATTCTTTCTTTTGGTCGTTAGGCACGTTTTTAAATTCAGCAAATAAATCTTTTAAGATTCCTTTACTTCCTAAAAACTTAATTCTGAATGCTTCAATTTCTTCCGAAGAAACTCCAGAAAAAGCATTTACATCACCAATCAACTCTTTTATCTTGTCTAACATTACATCAAAATTAAGTTGCAAATTTATGGTTTTTAAATGAAAATAGTAATTGTTTTTTGGAAGACTTCAAATGGTGTAAAATAAATTTTAAAATTAAATTAAAAACAAGAAAAAAACTATATTTGTTGTGTAAATTATCATAATCATAAAAATATATAGTTAAAATTATGGAGTCTAAAATAAATGATTTTATGGATTACGTTAAAGAACGTAATACAAATGAACCTGAATTTTTACAAGCTGTTCATGAAGTAGCAGAAACTGTAATTCCGTTTATAGAGGACAACCCTAAGTATCAAGGGAAAAAACTATTAGAAAGAATGGTAGAACCTGAGAGAACATTAATGTTTCGTGTACCTTGGGTTGATGATAGTGGAGAAACACAAGTTAATAGAGGTTATAGAGTAGAGTTTAATTCTGCAATTGGACCTTATAAAGGAGGTTTACGTTTTCATTCTTCTGTAAACTTATCTATTTTAAAATTTTTAGGCTTCGAACAGGTATTTAAAAACTCACTAACTACTTTACCAATGGGTGGAGGAAAAGGTGGTTCTGACTTTAATCCCAAAGGAAAATCGGATAGAGAAGTTATGGCATTTTGTCAAGCTTTCATGTCAGAATTATTCCGTCATATTGGAGCAAATACAGATGTACCTGCTGGTGATATTGGTGTTGGAGGAAGAGAAATCGGATTTATGTTCGGTCAATATAAAAAATTACGCAATGAGTTTGTTGGTGTTTTAACAGGAAAAGGTCCAACTTGGGGAGGATCTTTAATTAGACCAGAAGCAACAGGTTACGGAAACGTGTACTTTGCACAAAACATGTTAAATGCTAAAGGAGATTCTTTTGAAGCAAAAACAGTAGCGGTTTCAGGTTCTGGAAATGTGGCTCAATATGCTACTGAAAAAGCAACAGAGTTTGGTGCTAAAGTAGTTACGATGTCAGATTCTTCTGGATATATTTATGATGCTGAAGGTATTGATACTGATAAATTAGCATTTATTATGGAAATTAAAAATGTTAGAAGAGGAAGAATTCACGAGTATTTAGAAAAATATCCAAAAGCAAAATTCTTTAAAGGAGAAAGACCTTGGGGAGTAAAGTGTGATATTGCTTTGCCATGTGCAACTCAAAATGAGTTAAACGGAGCAGAAGCTAAAACATTAATAGAAAACGGATGTATTTGTGTGTCTGAAGGAGCAAATATGCCTTCTACTCCAGAAGCTATTGAAGCATTCCATGTTGCAAAAATTTTATTTGCTCCAGGAAAAGCATCTAACGCTGGTGGAGTTGCAACATCTGGTTTAGAAATGAGTCAGAATTCTTTACGTTACAATTGGACAAGAGAAGAGGTTGATGCTAAATTACATGGAATTATGAATGATATTCATGCTTCTTGTGTAGAATATGGAACACAAGCAGATGGTTATGTAGACTATGTTAAAGGCGCAAACGTAGCTGGGTTTGTTAAAGTAGCAGACGCTATGCTAGACCAAGGAGTTGTATAACAAAATCTTAATAAAATAAAAAAGCGCTTCATTTTTGAAGCGCTTTTTTATTTTAAATAATTTATATATTGTATGTCAATAATCAAAGGAACTAATATGAAAGAAAATATAATAGAGAATTTAAAATCTTACGCTTTTAAAGAAGTTACTTTCGATAAGTTAATGAAGAAAAGAATTAATCAAGTATTAATTGTTTGTTCTAATTATGACTTTTACATGCTTGAAGAAGATGGTAGAATTGAAGAACGAATTTTTAACGAATATACATCTTTAAACTTAAGATATCCTCCAAATTTTGTGCATGCTAATTCAGCTAAAAGAGCTATTAAGATGATGAATTCGCATAAAATTGACATTGTTATCACTTGGTTAGATATTGGTAATTATAAAGCATTTGAAACATCAAAAATAATTAAGGAAGCTTTTCCAAATGTGCCAATAGCAGCATTAAGTCATCACTCATCACAATTAAGAAGTAAACTACAAAAAGGAAATACAGGCATTATAGATTTTGTTTTTCATTGGAACGGGAATGCAGATATCTTTTTAGCCATTATAAAATTAACTGAAGACAGAATGAATGCTGAAGTTGATATTAATGGAGTTGGTGTAAAGGCAATTTTATTAGTAGAAGATTCGCTTAAATTTTATTCAAGATATATTCCACTTATATATAAAGTTATTCTTAAACAAACCCAACAAATAATGTCTGAAGGGTTAAATGAGCAACGGAAAATGCTGCTAATGCGAGGAAGACCAAAAATTTTGTTAGCTACAACTTTTGAAGAAGGAATACATTTGTTTGATACTTATAAAGATAACTTGTTAGGTGTAATATCGGATGTAAATTATTTTAAAGATGGAATTAGAAATAAAGAAGCCGGATTTTTATTCTTAAAATATGTGCGAAATTATAAACGATATTTTCCATTTTTAATTCAATCTTCAGACGAAAATAATGAAAAAAGAGCTTTAGAACTTAAGGGAAAGTTTTTATACAAACATTCCGAAACATTAGGCGTAGATATAAGAAACTATATTGTTAAATATTTTGCTTTTGGAGATTTTGAATTTTGGGATCCAACGCAAATGAAAGTCTTAGCGGCAGTTAAAGATTTAAGCGAATTTCAAAAAGCTATAAAAATAGTTACAGAAGATTGTTTAATGTATCATGCAACAAGAAGTGAATTCTCTAAATGGTTAAAATCGAGAGCGCTTTTTCCTTTAGCAGATTTATTAAGTACAATTGAGCATAGCGATTTTGAAAACAGCAATCAAATTAGAGCGTTTTTAATTAACGCTATTAAATTATATAGAACTTACAGGTCTAGAGGTGTAATTGTAAAATTTAACAAACATAAATATGATGAGTTTGTTGGCTTTGCAAGAATTGGAGAAGGAGCTTTAGGAGGAAAGGGAAGAGGTTTAGCCTTTATAGATTCATTCTTAAAGAGAAATAATTTATATAATAAATATAAAGATGTAAGTATAACAATACCAAGAACTGTTGTAATAAGTACAGATGTTTTTGATCAATTTATTGACACGCATAAATTAATTAAATTTGTTGCTGAATGTTCAGATGATGATAAAATTTTAAATGAATTTATTTCTAAAGACTTGCCAGAATGGGCTTTAGAAGACATTAAGGCATTTTTACAAACTACAAATTGCCCAATTGCAGTAAGATCTTCGAGTATTTTAGAAGATTCTAATTACCAACCTTTTGCAGGAGTTTTTTCTACTTATATGGTTCCTGACTCAGAAATCGATAAAAAAGTTGAAATGGTTTCTAATGCCATTAAGTCTGTTATAGCATCATCTTTTTTCGAAAACAGTAAACTGTATTTAAAAGCTATATCGCATACTATAGAAGAAGATAAAATGGCGGTAATTTTACAAGAGGTTACTGGTAAACAATATCAAGATGTATATTACCCAAATATATCTGGAGTAGCACGTTCTATTAACTTTTATCCTATTGGAGATGAAAAACCAAACGAAGGAATTGCTAATATTGCTTTAGGTTTAGGTGAATTAATTGTAGGTGGAGGACAATCTTTACGTTTTTCTCCATATCATCCCAAAAAAGTACTACAATTATCTTCTCCAGGCTCTACTCAAAGAGATACACAGCAACATTTTTATGGTTTAGATTTAGACCCAAATAGTTATAAAACATCTACTTCGGAATCGGTTAATAAAAAGAGAATAACCATTAGAAAAGCAGAAAACCATGGATCTTTAAAGTTTGTAGCTTCTACTTATGATTTACAAAATAACTCGATTAGACCAGGTGTAATGCACGATGGAATTCGGGTAATTACTTTCGATAATATTTTAAAGTACAATACTTTTCCGTTACCAGAAATTTTACAAGAATTACTACGAATAGGCCAACGAGAAATGAGGAATCCTATAGAAATAGAATTCGCTGTAAAACTAGATGTTCCTTCAGGAAAACCAAAAGAATTTAGTTTTTTACAAATAAGACCTATTGTAGAAAGTGTAGAAACAGTTAGTAAATTACCTGAAAAATTAGAAATTTCAGACACCATAATTTATTCTGAATCTGCCTTAGGAAATGGTAAGTATGAAAATATTTGTGATGTAGTTTACGTAAAACCTAACACATTTAATCCTGCCAATACAAGAGATATAGCAAAAGCAGTAGAAGAGATTAATAAAAAATTTATTGAAGCAGATAAACCTTACATTTTGGTTGGTCCTGGACGTTGGGGTTCTAGTGATTCTTGGTTAGGAATACCAGTACTTTGGTCACAAATTTCAGCAGCAAAAATAATTGTAGAATCTGGTTTAAATGATTTCAGAATAGATCCAAGTCAAGGAACGCACTTTTTTCAAAATTTAACATCCTTTAAAGTGGGTTATTTAACTATAAATCCATTTATAAATGACGGTTTTTTTGATGTAGAATATTTAAATGAAAAGGAGGCCGTTTTTGAAGATTCTTATTTACGCCATATTTCATTTAAAAATCCATTAACAGCTGTTGTTGATGGAACTAATAATAAAGCAGCAATTTTTAAAGCGGGTATTTCATTACAAGATTTACAAATAAATGAAGAAAAAACAGAGGAAGAATTACCACCAGAGGGATTTATGTAAAAATGATTATATGACAAAAAACAACCGTTATTATCTTGTTTAAATTACATATTCTTATAAAAGAGTTGTTTTTTTGTTAAAGATTAAAAACACAACAAAATATGTTGATTAAAATTCAATTTTAAAAATGTATTTTTGTTATCAAAATTATACTATAAATAGTTGTTAATTATATTAATATGAATGTCACAGAAATTTTAACAAACCTAGAAACAAAACATCCTAATGAACAGGAGTATTTACAGGCTGTTAAAGAGGTTTTAGAATCTATTGAAACGATTTATAATGAAAACCCACAATATGAAGCGGCCAAAATTATTGAACGTTTAGTAGAACCAGATCGTATTTTAACGTTTAGAGTTTCTTGGATTGACGATTCCGGAAATGTACAAGTAAATTTAGGTCACAGAATACAATTTAACAATGCTATTGGTCCTTACAAAGGAGGAATTAGATTACACCCAAGTGTAAACTTAAGTATTTTAAAGTTCTTAGGATTTGAACAAATATTTAAAAATGCATTAACCACTTTACCAATGGGAGGTGGAAAAGGAGGATCAGATTTTAATCCAAAAGGAAAATCAGATACAGAAATAATGCGTTTTTGTCAAGCATTTATGCTAGAGCTATGGAGATTTATTGGACCAAGTACAGATGTACCTGCAGGAGATATAGGAACAGGAGCTAGAGAAATAGGTTTTATGTACGGTATGTTTAAAAAACTACAGCAAGAAAACTCTGGGGTTTTTACAGGAAAAGGTTTAAATTGGGGAGGAAGCTTAATTAGACCAGAAGCAACAGGCTTTGGTGGAGTTTACTTTACAAAAGAAATGCTAGAAACTAAAAACGACGATTTTAAAGGTAAAACAATTGCACTTTCAGGTTTTGGAAATGTAACTTGGGGTGTTGCTTTAAAAATTACAGAATTAGGTGGTAAAGTAGTTACAATTTCTGGTCCTGACGGTTATATTTATGACAAAAAAGGATTAGATGAAGATAAAATAAGTTACTTATTACAATTAAGAGCAAGTAATAATGATATAGTTTCTCCGTATGCCGATGAGTTTCTAGAAGCTACCTTTCATGCAAATGAAAAACCTTGGGGCGTAAAATGTGATATTGCAATGCCTTGTGCTACTCAAAATGAATTAAATGGAGAAGATGCAGAAAAATTAGTAGCAAATGGTGTTCAGTATGTGGCTGAGGTTTCAAATATGGGTTGTACTCCAGAAGCTATTCACGAGTTTCATAAAGCTAAAATTTTATACGGACCTGGTAAAGCAGTAAATGCAGGTGGAGTTGGAGTTTCTGGGTTAGAAATGTCTCAAAACGCAATGAAATTAAACTGGACCAAAGAAGAAGTAGACGTTAAATTACATCAAATAATGAATTCTATACATACCGCTTGTTTAAAGTTTGGTACTGAAGAAGATGGTTATATAAATTATGTAAAAGGAGCAAATATTGCTGGTTTTATAAAAGTAGCCGATGCAATGTTAGATCAAGGTGTAATTTAAGAATACACTTTTATAAATACTTTAAAAGCACATCAATTTTGATGTGCTTTTTTTATGGGCGTTCCCTACGGTCGTGCTTTTCGTTATATCTTTTATTCATTCTTCATAAAAGGATGCCACTTCAATCACTAACGCAAAACAACCGATAGTTTTAACACCAATTAATTTGTTATTTTTGACAATATGAGAATCATTAAAAACACTGTTTTACAAGGAAAACATAACAAACCAATTTTAACTGACGTTTTTTATAAAGAAACAAGGCAACCAAAACCAATTGTTATTTTTTGTCATGGTTACAAAGGTTTTAAAGATTGGGGTGCTTGGAATTTAATGGCAGAAGCATTTGCTAATACTGGTTTTTTCTTTGTAAAATTCAATTTTTCTCACAATGGAGGAACTGTTGAACAACCTATTGATTTTCCAGATTTAGAAGCCTTCGGAAATAATAATTACACAAAAGAATTAGACGATTTAGAATCGGTTGTCGATTGGGTTTCTAACAATACCGATTTTAAAAATGAAGTTGATACAAACAACATTTCATTAATTGGACATAGCAGAGCTGGCGGAATTGTTACTATTAAAGCAGAAGAAGATGCTCGTATTAAAAAGGTAATTACGTTGGCAGGAGTTTCCGATTTTGGAAGTAGGTCTTCTACTATTGGAGATTTAGAACAATGGAAAAAAGACGGTGTTAAATATGTTGTAAACGGAAGAACAAAACAACAAATGCCCCATTTTTATCAGTTTTATTTAGATTTTAAAGAAAACGAAGAACGATTAACTATAAAAAGAGCTGTTCAGAATCTGCAAATTCCACACTTAATAATTCATGGAGATAACGATGCTTCAATATTTATAAAAGAAGCCGAGAATCAGCATTTATGGAACGCTAACAGCCAATTTGAGGTTGTTAAAGAAGCTGATCATGTTTTTGGAGCAAGTCATCCATGGAAATCTAAAAGTCTTCCAACTCATTTATTAGAAGTAGTAGATAAATGTTGTAATTTTATCATCAATTAATAATTAAAACCCTTTTAATGGCTTCACTTTTATCATCATTATTTAAGAATAATTCCGACGATATTTTTACGATTGCATTTTATAATGTTGAAAATTTATTTGACACTAAAGACGATCCTAAAACACATGATGACGATTATACTTCTGGAGGAAAAAGACGTTGGGGTTACAAAAGGTATAACGAAAAAGTTAAGAAGTTAACGTCTGTAATTTCTCAACTAGGAACCAAACGCTCAAAAAATCCACCAGCAATTGTTGGTTTGGTAGAGGTTGAAAACAGCCAAGTTGTACAAGACTTAGTTAGACATAAAAATTTAGCAAGATATCATTATGATTTTGTGCATTACGATTCTGCTGATGAAAGAGGAATTGATGTTGCATTATTGTATAACAAGCAAATTTTTGAATTACTATCTTCTAAAACCTATCCGCTTTATTTTGAAGAAGAAGACGGAAGTAGAGATTACACAAGAGATGTTTTACGAGTTACAGGAAATTTAAAAGGAGAACGCATAACTATTTTAGTAAATCACTGGTCTTCACGTAGAGATGGAGAAGAAGAAACAAGGCCAAAACGTATTAAAGCCGCAGTTTTAAATAAAACCATAATTGAAGAAATTAAAGCAGAAGATGCAGCTGCTAAAATTATAATAATGGGTGATTTTAATGATGATCCAACAAGTGAAAGTGTAAAAGAATATTTAGTAGGTACAGATTTTTACAATCCAATGGAAAGTCTTTTTGCTAAAGGAGTTGGAACATTAACTTATAATAAAAAATGGAACTTATTCGATCAAATTATTCTAAGTAAAAACTTTCTAGGAAAAGAACCTGGTAAATTACAATTTAAACATGCTGAAGTCTTTAATAAAAAATGGTTACGTATAGCAAAAGGAAAATTAAAAGGAAGTCCGTTTAGAACCTTCATTGGTCCTTGGTACAAAGGAGGTTTCTCAGATCATTTTCCTGTATATACTTATTTAGTGAAAGAGAAAAAACAAGGTTTTTAATAACAAAATACTAGACATAAAAAAAATCCCGAGTTGAAAAACTTGGGATTTTTGTTTTATATAAAAAGAATAAATTATCCTTTTAAATTCGATTTTCCTTTGATAATTGAAATAAATGTGTATTTTCGCATTGTTAAAAAAACCCCCACTTTATTGATTTTTACATAAAGTTTTAACACTTTCTTTACCAAACATAGAGTTAGTTAACGTTTTTTAACAAAAAAAACTAAATTACTATTAATAATTTTATTAACTAATTTTAATCACTTTAACAAAAATGAAAAAAGTTTTTTTATCGCTAGTAATAGCAACAGGAGTATTTATTGGTTGTCAAGATTCTTCAAATGAAAATCCATCAGAACAACAAGCAAAAGTAGACATGAGCGACTTTTATCTTCATACAGATGTAGATGAAACTGCAGGAAGATCTGCAAACGGTACACAAGGAAAAGGTTGTCACACAATGAATGTATTAAATAAACAGTTACAAGAAAATCCGGGTCTTTATAAAAAGATGTATGATGTTGAATATGCTTCGAGGAAATTTTTAGCAGCTAAAGGGAAGCCTGGAGGTGGAAACGGAAACGGAAATGGAAACGGTGGTGGTGGAACCGACCCTACTGATCCAACTGACCCAGTTGATGATGGTTTAGGAGTAATTAATATTCCGGTATATGTTCATGTTGTATATAGTAATTCTCAGCAAAACATAAGTAATGCGCAAATTACGTCTCAAATGACAGTTTTAAATAACGATTTTAGAATGCAAAATTCTGATGCATCAAATACTCCAGCAGAGTTTGCTGATGATGCTGCAGATGCTGAAGTAACATTTACTTTAGCAGGAACTTTTAGACATTCTAATTCTACATCTTCTTGGGGAACAAATAACGCAGTAAAATCTGCTTATCCTCCTGTAACACCAGAAACTCATTTAAATATTTGGGTTGCTGAAATTGGTGGAGGTATTTTAGGATATGCGCAATTTCCAGGAGGTAATTTAGCTACTGATGGTGTAGTGTGTGCGCCTCAATATTTTGGAACAACAGGTTATGTTTCTGCTCCTTTTGATGGTGGTAGAACTATGACTCATGAAGTTGGTCACTATTTAAACTTACGCCATATTTGGGGAGATGGAAGATGTAAACAAGATGATTTTGTTGCTGATACTCCTTCTTCTGATGGACCAAATTATGGTTGTCCTTCATATCCAACTGTTAACTGTCGTACAAATGATATGACAATGAACTATATGGATTATACAGATGATTCTTGTATGAGTTTATTTACAGTTGGTCAAAAAGATAGAATGAGATCTATTTTTGCACCAGGTGGAGCAAGAGAAGCTATTCTTAATTAGAATTAAATATACTAGACATAAAAAATCCCGAGTTGAAAAACTCGGGATTTTTGTTTTATATAAAAAGAATAAACTATCCTTTTAAACTTGCTTTTAAGAATTCAGTATTCATTCTTGCAATGTTTTCTAAAGAAATTCCTTTAGGACATTCAACTTCACAAGCACCTGTATTTGTACAGTTTCCAAAACCTTCAGCATCCATTTGCGCAACCATGTTTAAAACACGGTCAGTTGCTTCTACTTGCCCTTGTGGTAATAAAGCATATTGAGATACTTTTGCACCAACAAATAACATTGCAGAAGAGTTTTTACATGTTGCAACACAAGCTCCACAACCAATACAAGTTGCTGCGTCCATTGCTTTGTCTGCAGCTTCTTTAGAAATAGGAATTGCGTTTGCATCTTGTGTGTTTCCTGAAGTATTTACAGAAATATATCCACCAGATTGTTGAATACGTTCGAAAGAACTTCTATCAACAACTAAATCTTTAATTACAGGAAATGCTGCTGCTCTAAATGGTTCAATAGTAATTGTATCCCCATCTTTAAAAGAACGCATGTGTAACTGACATGTAGTTACGCCACGATCTGGACCATGAGCTTCTCCATTAATATACATAGAACACATTCCGCAAATTCCTTCACGACAATCATGGTCAAATGCAACAGGCTCATCACCTAAATTAATTATTTGTTCGTTTAAAACATCCATCATTTCTAAGAAAGACATATGTTCAGAAATGTCAGATATTTTATAATCTACCATTTTCCCTTTATCACTTGCGTTTTTCTGACGCCAAATCTTAAGTGTTAAATTCATAATATCTTCTTATTTGTATGAACGTTGTTTTAATTCAATATCGTTAAACTCTAATTCTTCTTTGTGTAAAACTGCATCTGCAGGTTCTCCTTTATATTCCCAAGCAGAAACATACGCATACTCTTCATCGTTACGTTTTGCTTCTCCTTTTTGTAATCCGTCTAATTCAACAGATTCTTCTCTAAAGTGACCTCCACAAGATTCGTTTCTATTTAATGCGTCTTTCGCAAATAACTCTCCTAATTCTAAGAAATCTGCTACTCTACCAGCTTTTTCTAATTCAGGATTCATTTCGTTAGCATCTCCAGGAACAGTTACGTTTTTCCAGAAATCTTCACGTAAAGCTTTAATTTCCGCCATTGCTTCTTTTAAACCTTGTTCGTTACGAGACATTCCACATTTTTCCCACATAATTTTTCCTAATTTCTTGTGGTAATAATCTACAGAATGTTCCCCTTTATTATTAATGAAGAAATCGATACGTTCTTTAACTTCTTTTTCTGCTGCTGCAAATTCTGGCGTTTCGGTTGAAATTTTTCCAGTTCGTATATCGTTAGATAAATAATCTCCAATTGTATAAGGTAAAACAAAATAACCGTCAGATAAACCTTGCATTAATGCAGAAGCTCCTAAACGATTTGCACCATGATCAGAGAAATTTGCTTCTCCAAGACAATACAGTCCTTCTACAGTTGTCATTAAGTTATAATCTACCCAAACACCACCCATTGTGTAATGTACGGCAGGATAAATCATCATAGGAGTTCTATAAGGGTCTTCATCTACAATTTTATTATACATTTGAAATAAGTTACCATATTTAGCTTCAACAATTGCTTGCCCTAATTGGTAAATCTTAGCTTCAGAAGGATTTGAGATATTTTGTATTTTTGCCTGTTCTGTACCGTAACGTTTAATTGCAGAGGCAAAGTCTAAATACACTGCTTCACCTGTAGCATTTACTCCGTAACCAGCATCACAACGTTCTTTTGCCGCTCTTGAGGCAACATCACGTGGTACTAAGTTACCAAATGCAGGATATCTTCTTTCTAAATAGTAATCTCTTTCGTCTTCAGACAAATCGGTTGGTTTCTTGCGACCTTCTCTAATTGCCTTTACGTCGTCTATACTTTTTGGAACCCAAATACGACCATCATTTCTTAATGATTCTGACATTAATGTCAATTTCGACTGATAATCTCCCGAACGAGGAATACACGTTGGGTGAATTTGAGTATAACAAGGATTTGCGAAATATGCTCCTTTCTTATGAATTTTCCAGGCTGCAGTTGCGTTAGAACCCATTGCGTTAGTTGATAAGAAATATACATTTCCGTATCCACCAGAAGCAATAACTACTGCATGTGCAGAATGACGTTCTAATTCTCCTGTAACTAAGTTACGTGCTATAATTCCACGAGCTTTTCCATCAACTTTAACAACGTCTAACATTTCGTGACGATTGAACATTTCAATCTTTCCACGAGCAATTTGACGATTCATTGCAGAATACGCTCCTAATAATAATTGCTGACCAGTTTGTCCTTTAGCATAAAAAGTTCTAGAAACTAAAACTCCACCAAAAGAACGGTTGTCTAACAAACCACCATAATCACGTGCAAAAGGAACACCTTGAGCAACACATTGGTCAATAATATTTGCAGAAACTTGCGCTAAACGATATACGTTTGCTTCACGAGAACGATAATCTCCACCTTTTACAGTATCATAAAATAATCTGTAAAAAGAATCTCCATCTCCTTGATAGTTCTTTGCTGCGTTAATACCTCCTTGAGCCGCAATTGAATGCGCTCTACGTGGAGAATCTTGATAAGCAAATGCTTTAACATTGTAGCCTAATTCTGCTAAAGTTGCAGCAGCAGAACCACCAGCTAAACCTGTTCCAACCACAATAACATCTATGTTACGTTTGTTGGCAGGATTTACTAAATCAATATGATTTTTATAATCTGTCCATTTATCTTTTAATGGACCTTTTGGTACTTTTGAATCTAAAGCCATACGTTTTTGTATTAGTGATTGAAGTGATGAAATAATGCAATAATGATAAATCCTACTGGAATACCAATGGCATAAATTTTACTAAATGTTTTCAATCCTTTAGTGTATTTATTATTTGCTCCAACAGATTGGAAAGCTGAGTTAAAACCATGTAATAAGTGCAATGCTAAAAAGACAAATGCAACTACATAAGCAACAACTCTAGCTGGACTTAAAAATTTGTGTTGTAGTTCTTCGAAGTATCTTAATTCACCATTGTGTAAACCAGACCAATCTCCTTGAATAAATTTAGTATTCATTTCTGGAAACCAAAAGTCGATAAAGTGTAACACCATAAATGCTAAAATTGCTAAACCAGACCAAATCATATTTCTGCTCATCCAAGTAGAGTTTGCGCCTCCGTTATTTTTAGCGTAGCTAATTTTACGAGCACTCCAGTTTTTTGCTTCTAAAACAAAACCCATTACAAAGTGAAATATTACACCAATTAATAATATTGGCTGAATTGCATATTGTACAATTGGATTTGTTCCCATAAAATGAGACAAAGCGTTAAATGTTTTTCCTTCGTTAGGAAAAATTGAAGTTAAGTTGATTGCAAAGTGTTGCAGTAAAAATACCATTAAAAATAAGGCGGAAATTGCCATGGCAAATTTTCTTCCGATAGAAGATTTTAATAATCCCATTGAGTTTTTATTGTTGATTAATCAAAACAAATTTAAGGCTAAAACTAAACTTGCACAAATAAACCCTTTTTTTTTGTTGAATATTTAGAATGGGTTTAAATAGAGTGGTGTTTTGTTTTTTTATAAAATTAAAATACAACAAATTTTGTAATACATGTAGTGTTTTTTATAATAGGGTAAAACCGAATTAAACAATTATTTAAAGTGAATTTAACACGGAGAAAATCGGGTTTACAATATAAACTTTAGTATTTTTGCAAAAAAATATTTCAGTTTTCTTTTACAAGACTATTAAAACATAAGAATGAGTACAGAAAAAAAAGTTTGGTTTATTACTGGTGTCTCATCAGGATTAGGTAAACAGTTAGCTAAAGAGGTGTTATCGCAAGGACAAATTGTTGTAGGAACTTTTAGAAAACAAGAGCAAGTAGCCGCATTTAATAATGAAAGCCCAGGAAATTCTTTTGGAGTACTTATAGATGTTGCTAATACACAAATGATTATTGATGGTGTTAAAACCGTATTTGATAAATTCGGAAAAATTGATGTAGTTGTTAATAATGCCGGTTATGGTATTATGGGAAGTGTTGAAGAAATTTCTGATGCAGAAGTAAGAAGACAGTTTGAAGTAAACGTTTTTGGTGTTTTAACTACTATTAGAGAAGTTTTACCACAAATGCGTAAACAACGTTCGGGGCATATTATAAACATAACTTCAATTGCAGGACGTGTAGGTTCTCAAGGTTTAGGAATTTACAATGGTTCTAAATTTGCTTTAGAAGGTATTGGTGAAGCTTTAGCGGCAGAATTAAAGCCTTTAAATATTAAAGTAACTAATGTTGAGCCAGGACCATTTAGAACAGAATGGGCAGGAAGTTCAGCGGCTTACGATAATACTAAAATTGAAGATTACGAAAGTACTGTTGGAGAACGTATTAGAGGTCTACAAAACTTAAGTGGTAACCAACCAGGAAATCCAGTTAAAGCAGCAGATGCAATTTATAAATTAGCACAATTAGAAGAAGCTCCAGTACATTTACCATTGGGTAAAATTGCTTACGAAGTTTTCGGAAATGTAAATAATGGTTTAATTGAAGAGTTAGCTAAGTTTGAGCACTTAGGTAAAGAATGTGATTTTGAATAAGGTATTTTAACCTTTTATAGATATTAAAAACCGCCTTTTGGCGGTTTTTTTAATTTTTAGAACTATTTTTTGATAAAAACTTCCGGTTTCTCTGCGTTAGGGATTGTAGCATTTGTTTGAGCTTTTTTTGTTTTTTTTAACAAAAAAGCGAGTGCGGAAAGCCCGACCTTTAGGTAACGCCCAAAAAACGTTTATAGACTACTTAAGGTGATAAAAAAAACGTAATTTTGTTTTTCAATTTTTAGAAAATGACTGAAGAGAAAAAACCACTAAATTTTTTAGAACAAATTATTGAAGAGGATTTGGCAAATGGAATGCCAAAAGAAAACTTACGTTTCCGATTTCCACCAGAACCAAATGGATATTTGCATATTGGACACACAAAAGCCATTGGAATTAGTTTTGGTTTGGGTGAAAAATACAATGCGCCTGTTAATTTGCGTTTCGACGATACTAATCCAGCAAAAGAGGAGCAGGAATATGTAGATGCAATTAAGGAAGATATTGCTTGGTTGGGTTACAAGTGGGAAAATGAATTGTATTCTTCAGATTATTTTCAGCAATTGTATGATTGGGCAGTTTTGATGATTAAAGATGGTAAAGCGTATGTTGATAGTCAAACTTCGGAAGCAATGCGTGAGCAAAAAGGAACACCAACACAAGTGGGAACAAATAGTCCTTTTAGAGATAGATCTGTGGAAGAAAATCTGGAATTGTTCCAAGCAATGAAAGATGGAAAATTTGCTGAAGGTGAGCATGTTTTACGTGCAAAAATTGATATGGCAGACGATAATATGTTAATGAGAGATCCATTAATGTATCGTGTTTTATACAAAGAACATCATAGAACTGGAAAAGATTGGTGTATTTATCCGATGTATGATTGGACACACGGAGAAAGTGATTATTTGGAGCAAATTTCTCACTCATTATGTTCTTTAGAGTTTAAACCTCACCGTAAATTATACAATTGGTTTCGTGATAATGTATATGAATATAGTAAGAATGAATTTCCGAGTCCGCCAAAACAACGCGAGTTTTCTCGTTTAAACTTAAGTTATACTGTAATGAGTAAGCGTAAGTTAATGAAACTGGTTGAAGAAGGTATTGTTTCTGGTTGGGACGATCCAAGAATGCCAACTATTTCTGGTTTAAGAAGACGTGGTTATACGCCTAATTCTATTAAAAACTTTATTGAAACAGTTGGAGTTTCTAAGCGTGAAAACGTAATAGATGTAGCTTTGTTAGAATTTAAATTGAGAGAAGATTTAAACGCAACAGCTAAAAGAGTTATGGGAGTTTTAGATCCTGTAAAAGTTGTAATTACTAATTATCCTGAAGGAGAAGGAGAAATGTTAACAGCTAATTATAATGATTATGAAGATGGTTTTGGTACAAGAGAAGTTCCATTTTCTAGAGAAATTTATATTGAGCGTGAAGATTTTAGAGAGGAAGCAAATAAGAAATTTCATCGTTTAAAATTAGGAAAAGAAGTACGTTTAAAGAACGCATATTTTATTACTGCAACAAGTTGTACTAAAGATGCTGATGGAAATATTACTGAGATTCAATGTACTTACGATCCGTTAACAAAATCGGGAATGGATACAGAAGAAAGCAAGCGTAAGGTAAAAGGTACGTTGCACTGGGTTTCTGTTAAACACGCAATAAAAGCTGAAGTTAGAGCATACGACAGATTGTTTAATGACGAAGCGCCAGATGGACATAAAGATAGAGATTTTATGGAATTTGTAAATCCAAATTCTTTAGAAACCATTACTGCATTTTTAGAACCAAGTTTACAAACTGCAACAGTTGGAGAGATTTTTCAGTTTCAACGTTTAGGTTATTTTAATGTTGATAAAGATTCTACTAAAGAAAACCTTGTATTTAATAAAACGGTTGGTTTAAGAGATTCTTGGAGTAAAAAATAAGTTTTTTAGTAAGCTGCGTTCAGTTGCAGTTAGCTGTATAAAAAAAATCTCGAAACTTAAGTTTCGAGATTTTTTTTATTTTAATATGTTTTTTTAGAATAATCTAAGTGGATCGGAGAAGTTTAAGTGCCAAACTACACCTACTTGAAAACTCACTAACCATTCGTTATATTTATTTTCTACACGATCTTTTGCATTTAGTCCATCTACATTGTCCGAAAAGAAATATTGAAAACGTCCAAGAGCAGATAAATCCATTCTTTCTGTTAATTTATATCTAATTCCTGCTCCTAAAACTGCAGACCCAGTACTTCCTTCACCAACAGCTCTATCTCTCCAATCTTGCCATTTTGTGTATAATAATGTTGGGTCGCTTCTCCAATCTCCATCTCCATATTCTGTTGTTAAATCATTTTCGTACATAGAGTACATTAATCCTAAACTAACATAAGGATTCCATTTATATTCAGAATAGTAAGCGCTAAACGAACGTAAATCATTAAAGTGATACTCTGCACTAACTCCAAAATTTAATAAATTTACAGAACCTCTCATGTCTCTAAGTTTTTGCCTATTAGATGTAGGTCCGCCACCAAGTGTCCACTTTCCATGATGTCTTAAATTATCAGTAGTCATATAATTGATTTCCGTTTTTATTGCAATATCATCTATAAGTCTATAGCGAGCATTCCAACGGTCATTTCTATTATAAAAAGTAAGATAGTGTACTAAACTAATAGACATTGCCATGTTACCAACTTCACTCTGAAAGTTGTATCGTTGTCCATAATCAGATTGCATAGCATAAACACCTACAAACAGACCAACATCGTGTGTAAAATGTTTGTTGTCAAAAGTGTATTTTTGAGCAAAAGTACCTGCTGTACAGAAAAGTAAAATAAAAACTATTTTTAGGGATTTCAAAAGTTTTTTCTTTTTGTTTAGAAACAAATATATAAAAGTTAGTTAAAGTTTTAGCTTTAAATAGACTTATTTTATGGTAAATGTTTCATTAAGAATCCAATTGGCTCTTATTTTTAATTCTTTTTCGAAGTAAATAATTTTTTCTGGTTGAAATTTTTGTAAGAAATCACCAGTATCCCACCTGTTATTTTTATTGGTGTCAATAATAGCCCGAATTGAGTATGTTTGTGGATCTAACAAAGAAAATTCTACCTTATTTTGGTCTTTTATATATTTTCTAGAAACGACTTTCTTGTTTTTTGATAAAAGTTCAAGAATAATAGGACTTTCCGTTTGGTTATCTATAGTTAATGTTATGCTTCCGTAATCGTCAATTGCTTTCGTTTTAAGTGATAAGTTGATAGAATCATTTGTAGTATTATAAACATCTAAAAAAGCATTAGGTAAAACTTTTATAGCATATTTATTAGAAGGTTCTTTATCAAAAATAAACGCATATTTATTAATGTTTTCTTTTTTAAGTTGAAATTTTACCGCTACAGTATCTTTATCAACCAAAGAAAACTTGGTGTCATCTGTTTTTACAATTGGGTTGTTTGTCTTAAAAAATAAGGTGTCATTTAAGTGTAAATTGCCACTTGCTGATGCTAAAACATTTAATGAGTCTATTTTTTTCTTGCGAAGAAAAACAGTTGTTGTGTCTTTAATATTAGTATTAGAAACAATAAAATTTAAAGAATCTTGTTCAATTGGTGTAAACCAATAATTTAAAGTGTCTTTATCTTTTTCAAATTGAGTAAAATCTTTAAAATTTTCAGGAACTTTAGATAAAAGTGTAACTTCCATTGCTGTTTTTTCTCCTTCAAAGCCAAATTGAATTCTACCTTTGGTAACTTCTTTACCACGTTTAAATTTATAAGGCTGTAGTTCTTTAAATAGCACCAATTCTTTATTTACAACACTGTCTCTAGGTAAAGAAATAGTATCTATAGAAAATGCAATTTTGTCGGTTTTTGAGCTAAAAAGATAGTTGTTATTTTCTTCTTTTAATGCCAATAACAAATACTTTCCTTTCTGTAAATTAGTAAATTGATAGTTGTTAGAATCTAGTGTGTTAGAAACATAAAGAGGCTTCTTTTTATAAATGATAGAATCTGTAAAAGAAGAGTCTAATTTATACAATAAAACACTTGTGTTTTTTGCAAGATCTCTTTCTATTGCGTCTTTAACCGAGCCTTTTAATGTTAAAGAATCTATATAATCTCCAGTAGAAAAAACATATTTAAAACTCTCTAACTTGTTATTTTCGTTATTGTCTTGTACTGCATTACCAAAGTTAAAAGTGTAGGTAGTATTTTGTTTTAGTGTGTCTAAAATTTCAATATTTATATACTTACTTGGCGTTCCTTGAGGTGATATTATTGGCGGACTTTTCATTGGTGGAGAAACAACCAATTGCTTATTTAAATCCTTTAGAACAACATATTCATCAAAATAAATTCTAATTTTTTTCTTATTGAATTTAATAGTTTCGTTTGGCGGATTTGCAGTTACCAAAATTGGTGCAGTTTCATCTTTTGGACCACCATCTGGTCTTCCTTTTCTGGCACAATCATAAAGTGCAAGAACCATTAAAGAGAAAAGTAAAATTTTTGAAACGTTTTTCACAAAAAAATATTTACAACAAAGAAACAAAATCATTCTGTAAACGCCATTGTAACAATACTTATTTTAATGTTTTCTGTTTTTAACAATTCATTACAGCAACTTTCTAGTGTTGCACCAGTTGTAATAACATCATCAATTAGTAAAATGTGTTTGTTTTTAAATTTAGTAAAATCGGTGAGTGTAAAATTTGTTTGAGAGTTAGAAAATCGTTCAAAACGCTCCTTGTAAGTCTGTGTTTTTGTTGAAGAAATTCTGATTAAAACATTGTTATTATATGGAATTTTTAAAATTTCACTTAAAACTTCCCCAAACTTTGTAAGCTGATTATAACCACGTTCTTGCAATCTTTTTTTGTGCAAAGGAACAGGAATTATATAATCTACATCAGAGAATTGGTTACTTTCATTTAAAATTTCTCCAAACCAACTTCCTAGAAATGCTCCTATTTCTTGGTTTCCTTTATATTTTAAAGAATGAATTAACTCGCGGGTTTTACCAACCTTTCTAAAATATAAAAAAGAGGTTGCTTTTTCAATAGGAATTCTACCAAAAAAAGTTTGAGCAACTCTATTGTTTTTATAGTCTGTATGATTAATAATAGGCAAATCGTGTCTACAAAAAGAACAAATAACAGTTTCTCCTTTTAACAATTTATTATTACAGGTTGTACATAAATTAGGATAAAATAATTGGAAAAAGTCTTTTAAAAGTTGCATATTTACACAGCGTTTTTTGCTAAAGTTAAACAAAACATATCTTTTTGACAAACAGACTCAAATTTTTTAAAGAAGCCGTAAAAAGTTTAAAAACATCTGGAACGGTAACTCCAAGTTCTCGTTTTTTAGCAAAAAGAATGATTGCTAAAATAGATTTTGCAAAAACAGATGTTATTGTAGAATTAGGCGCTGGAAATGGTGTAATTACCAAACAAATCTTAAAAAAACTGCATCCAAAAGCAACATTGGTTTGTTTTGAAATTAATGAGAATTTCCATAAAGAGTTACTTAAAATTAAAAACAAACAACTGGTAGTTTTAAACGCATCTGCCGAAAAAATTGAGGATGAGTTAAAGAAACTAGGGTTTTCAAAAGCAAATCATATTATTTCTAGCTTACCATTTACTATAATTCCAGAAGAAGTTTCAACCGAAATTTTAGAAAAAGCCTATCAGGTTTTAGCTTCAAAAGGTACGTTTATGCAGTATCAATATTCCTTAACGTATTTTAAAAAATTATCTAAAGTTTTTTCCGAAGAAATTAAATTAGAATTTGAACCACTTAATTTTCCACCAGCATTTGTTTATCGCTGTATAAAGTAACTTATTTTTTATTGATTAATTTTTTAGAAAATGTATCTTTGCCCTCATTATGGCAAAACAAGAAGATCAATTTAAGAAAGTATTATCGCACGCAAAAGAATACGGTTATGTATTTCAATCCTCTGAAATTTATGACGGATTAAGCGCGGTATACGATTATGCTCAAAACGGAGTTGAGTTAAAGAAAAATATTAGAGATTACTGGTGGAAAGCAATGGTTCAAATGAACGAAAACATTGTAGGTTTAGACGCTTCAATCTTAATGCATCCAACCGTTTGGAAAGCTTCTGGACACGTAGATGCTTTTAACGATCCGTTAATTGATAACAAAGATTCTAAAAAACGTTACAGAGCTGATGTTTTAATAGAAGATTATTGCGCCAAAATTGAAGGAAAAATAAATAAAGAAGTCGCTAAAGCAGCAAAACGTTTTGGTGAGGCTTTTAATAAAGAAGAATTTCTTGCAACAAACGGACGCGTTGTTGGATATCAAGAAAAAATTACCACTATTTTAGCAAGAATGGGTAAATCTTTAGAAAATGAAGATTTAGCTGATATTAAATTATTAATTGAAGAATTAGAAATTGCAGATCCAGCTACAGGTTCTAAAAACTGGACTGATGTTAAGCAATTCAATTTAATGTTTGGAACGCAATTAGGCGCTTCTGCAGAACATTCTACCAAAGTATATTTACGTCCAGAAACGGCACAAGGTATTTTTGTAAACTTCTTAAACGTTCAAAAAACGGGTAGAATGAAAATTCCTTTCGGAATTGCACAAACTGGTAAAGCCTTTAGAAATGAAATTGTTGCAAGACAGTTTATTTTTAGAATGCGTGAGTTTGAACAAATGGAAATGCAGTTTTTCATTAAACCAGGAACTCAAAAAGTATGGTACGAGCAATGGAAAGAAAACAGAATGAAATGGCATTTATCTTTAGGAATGGGCGCCGATAATTACCGTTTTCATGACCATGATAAATTAGCGCATTATGCAGATGCAGCAGCAGATATTGAGTTTCAATTTCCTTTCGGGTTTAAAGAATTAGAAGGAATTCACTCAAGAACAGATTTCGATTTAAAACAACACGAAGAATATTCAGGTAAAAAATTACAATATTTCGACCACGAAGAAAACAAAAACTATGTTCCTTATGTAGTAGAAACTTCAATTGGTTTAGATAGAATGTTTTTAGCAGTTTTCTCTAATTCTTTACAAGAAGAAGCTTTAGAAAACGGAACTTCAAGAACCGTTTTAAAATTACCAGCAGTTTTAGCACCGTTTAAAGCAGCGGTTTTACCGTTGGTTAAAAAAGATGGCTTGCCAGAAGTTGCACGTGAGATTTTAAACGATTTAAAGTGGGATTTTAACGTGTTTTATGACGAAAAAGATGCTGTTGGAAAACGTTATAGAAGACAAGATGCAAACGGAACACCGTTTTGTATTACTGTAGATCACCAAACATTAGAAGATAAAACGGTTACCATACGTCATAGAGACACAATGGAACAAAGCCGTGTTGCAATTGCAGACTTAAACGCTATTATTAAAGCTGAAGTTGATGCAAAAGCTTGGTTACAGAAAATGTAGACATAATTATGTCTTTAGTTATAAAAAAACCTCATCAATTTGATGAGGTTTTTTTATGGTGTTTTGATTAGGTTTTCTAACGGTGTTGTGTATTGAAAGTTGCGTTTTTGTGTGCGAGGATTTTCCGAAGGAAAATCAAAGTGTGCAAAAATGCAACTGACTTTGGTTAAGCACTAATTTAGCAATTTTTTATACACGGTGTTGTGTTTAGTTTTTTAAAATAAAGAGTTTTTTTATTTCCGTTTTTGTCAACAATATATTTTTCGATATATTCTTGGTCAAAAAGAATTTCATAGTTTTCAGGTTCATTGATAGAAATTCTTACTTTAAATACTTTTCCAATATTATTTTCTCCTTCAAGAGTTTTTGTTGATTCTCCAAAATGTTTTTTTCCCTCGTAAATAAACCAAAACTTATACTTAAATAGAGGCCCAACTCTCTTTCCACTTACAATTCGTTTTTTTTCATATATTTTTCCATAAGTTTCAATGGAATTTATTTTTAATTCAATTTTCTGAACAATAAAATAAAAAATAACAACAGATAAAATTAAGACTCCTAATTTCCAACTATTATTTTTATAATAATTCCAAGTTTTAGAAGATTTACTTTGTTTCATTAATGTTCTCTTTCAAATTAAATACAATGTGATTCTGAATATGCGTCGTTTTAATGACTTATATTCAACGTTAGCGAAGTTACCCAAAATTACCTTTAGAATCAAACTAAACTTTATGTAGAAAAAAAGCCTCACAATTTAAATTGTGAGGCTTTTCATATACTTTTAGAAAATCAGTCTAAGACTGATTCATTAAGTCTTCAATTTCGTCTGCTTCAATAGGAATGTTGCGCATTAAATTAAAAGGTTCTCCTGTTTTTTGTATAACAACATCGTCTTCTAAACGGATTCCAAAACCTTCTTCAGGAATGTAAATTCCAGGTTCTACAGTAAAAACCATATTTGCTTGCATTGGTTCGTGTAACAAACCATAATCGTGCGTATCTAAACCAATATGATGCGATGTTCCGTGCATAAAATACTTTTTATACGCAGGCCAATCTTTATTTTCGTTTTGTACATCGGCTTTGTCTAGTAAACCTAAACCTAATAATTCCGAAGTCATTAAATGACCAACTTCTACATGGTAATCTTCCCAAATTGTTCCAGGAACTAATAGTTTTGTAGCTTCTTTTTTAACACGATTTACTGCATTGTAAACTGCTTTTTGTCTGTCTGTAAAACGACCAGAAACGGGTATTGTTCTAGACATATCTGAAGCGTAATTTCCGTATTCTGCAGCAACATCAAACAAAATTAAATCGCCAGCTTTACATTGTTGGTTGTTTTCAATATAATGTAAAACATTTGCGTTGTTTCCGCTTGCAATAATTGGTGTGTAAGCAAATCCTTTAGAACGATTCATTAAGAATTCGTGCATAAACTCTGCTTCAATTTCAAACTCCCAACAATCTGGTTTTACAAAGTTTAAAATTCTACGGAAACCTTTTTCTGTAATATCACAGGCATGTTGCATTAAATCGAGTTCAATTTTACTTTTTACAGAGCGTAAACGGTGTAAAATAGGACTACTTTTAGCAACAGAATGTGCAGGATATTTGTTTAATAACCATTTTGTAAAACGGTCTTCGCGAGTTTCGGTTTCTACCTTTGCGCGGTAATGTTCGTTGGTGTTTATGTAAACAGTTTCTGCTAAAGCCATCATTTCTGCAAACACTTTTTCAATGTCTTGTAGCCAGAAAACAGTTTTAATTCCACTTGTTTTTAAAGCAGCTTCTTTATCTAATTTTTCACCTTCCCAAACAGCAATATGCTCGTTAGTTTCTTTTAAAAATAAGACTTCTCTAAATTTTTCCTTTGGAGAATCTGGAAACAACACCAAAATACTTTCTTCTTGATCTACACCACTTAAATAAAAGATATCTCTGTGTTGTTCAAAAGGCAACGTACTATCTGCTGAAATCGGATAAATATCATTAGAATTAAAAACAGCTAAACTCATTGGCTTCATTTTTGAAGCAAAGTTTTTACGGTTTTCTATAAATAAGTTGCGGTCTATTTGGTGGTATTTCATTGTTGATTTGTTTTTATAAAAATCAAAAGTACAAGTTTAAACCGATAAATAAAAGATGCTTTGTATTTTGTCAATCAAAACCCATTTCAGATTCTGAAATGGATTTAGAATGACAGCATTTTAAATTTTACCTACGTTTATTTCTAGATCTGTTTCTTCCAGCTCCTTCAGAATTTCCATCAGAAGGTCTTTTTTTCTTTGTTCCAGAACCACCTCTATGAGAAGCTCCAACGCCTTTTTTCTTTTTGTTAAAAGAACCTTTTTTCTGAGTAGCAGCACGTTTTGGGCCAGCAGTATCTGTTGGTTCAAAACCTTCAATTATTTCTACTTCTAGTTTTTTCTTCAGTAGTTTTTCTATTTCTGCTTGGTATTCTGTTTCTTCACTACAAACTAAAGAAATTGCTTGTCCGCTTGCTCCAGCTCTACCAGTTCTACCAATTCTATGCACATAATCTTCTGGTACATTTGGTAACTCAAAATTGATTACATGTGGCAATAACGGAATATCCAATCCACGAGCAGCAATATCTGTTGCTACCATAACTCTAATGGTATTTTCTTTAAAGCTTTTTAATGCTTTTGTTCTAGCACCTTGACTTTTATTTCCGTGAATTGCAGCGGCTGTAATACCTAATCCAATTAATTTTTTTGTTAATTTATTAGCTCCATGTTTAGTTCTTGTAAAAATTAAAACCTGATTCCAATTTCCATCTTTAATTAAATTGGTAACTACTTGTGTTTTTTTGCCTTTATCAACTAAATATGCTTTTTGAGAAACCATTTCTGCGGTAGAATTCTGCGGAGCAGCATTTACCATAACAGGATTTTTTAAAATACCTTCAGCAAGTCTTTTAATTTCTGTTGAAAAAGTAGCTGAAAACAATAAATTTTGACGTTTTGCAGGCAAATAACTCATTATTTTATTCAAATCACGAGCAAAGCCCATGTCTAACATTCTATCAGCTTCATCTAAAATAAGCACATCAATGCGGTTAAAAGACACTGCTTTTTGGCTGTGTAAATCTAATAATCTACCAGGAGTTGCTACTAAAATATCTACACCTCTTCTTAAAGTTGCTATTTGTCCGCTAGCCTTTACACCACCAAAAACTACGGTAGATTTTATGTCTAAATGCGTACTATATTCTCTAACATTTTCTAAAATTTGAGCTGCTAACTCTCTTGTAGGTGTTAATACTAAAGCACGAACTGGTCTGTATTTTGGGTGTTTAGTTTCCGATAAATATTGTAAAACAGGTAAGGTAAAACCGGCTGTTTTTCCTGTTCCGGTTTGTGCAGATGCCAAAACATCTTTACCGGCTAAAATATGTGGTATTGCTTTTTCTTGAATTGGTGATGGAGTTGTATATCCTTTTTCTTCAATGGCTTTTAATAAAGCGTCAGTTAATCCTAAAGATTTAAATGTCATAATTATTTATTTAGAAATGCACGGTTTTTTCGTTATTTCTATGAGTTTGCAAAGGTACAGCTATTAATATTGATTTTAGTGCATAAAAAAAGATGCTTAAAAAGCATCTTTTCTAGTTGATTTTTGGTTGATGATTTTTTATTTGCTCATCGCACTTTTAATTACACCAATAATTGCCATTAATGCACCGCCACCTACAGTTCCACCAGCAAGACTACCAACAATTCCTCCAAGGTCTAAACCTAACATTCCAAGTAATTGTGCTCCTAATCCTCCACCAAGAATCCCAACAACTGAGTTCCAAAGTGTTCCCATAGAAAACTTTTTTAATAATGCTCCTGCTACGTTACCACCAACGGCACCCGTAAGTAAACTGATAATTAATTCCATCATAATTGAGTTGTTTTTAATTAGTTAATAGAATCTAAATATAGCAAAAAAATTACGATTTTTTACAAAACAATCTAATTGTTAATAAGTTAGGCTTGTTTTTATGCGCTTCC
This sequence comes from Tenacibaculum aquimarinum, assembly GCF_022478115.1. Lineage (GTDB taxonomy): Bacteria > Bacteroidota > Bacteroidia > Flavobacteriales > Flavobacteriaceae > Polaribacter > Polaribacter aquimarinum_A. The sequence continues at coordinate 726,603 of NZ_JAKGSC010000001.1, forward strand.
AAAGTGAAAAAGAGGATCTCCCATATTTACTATAGGAAAGTAATTTACAGATATAATATAACCATCTTGAGGTGCTTTTACAGCAAATTTTGTTTCGCCATACGTATCCATAATAAAACCAAGAATTTGTCCTTTTTTTATTTTTGCACCGTTTTTTACTTTTAGATTAAAAAGCCCAGCAACCTTAGCGCGTATCCATTTTCGTTTGGTAATAATGATTGCTTCTTTTCCTTTAGAAATTTCAACAGAAGCATTAATCATTTTAAAATATTTTAAAATACGTAGTGTTCCGTTAATTCCTTCTTGGATTGCCTTTTCATCTAAACGAAGCGATTCTCCTCCTTCATAAACAATAATTGGAATGTTTTTTTTAAAACAAGCATTTCTAAACGATTTTGGAATTAGTTTAGAGCCAAACATTAAAGGTGCATTAAAAAGTGTTGCTAAAAATTTTGCTTGCTTATCTTCTTGAGTAAACCGTATTTGAGGAAAATTATTTCTTTGTGCACCGCCTGTATGGAAATCGATTCCAAAATCTACATTATCAATTATTTCGTGCATTAAGTAATACGCCATTCGGCTTGCTAATGAACCAGCTTTTGTACCTGGAAAACTTCTATTAACATCTTTTCCGTGCATGTCTCGAGATAAACTTAAAAATCCAAAAACATTTAAAAGCGGAACTACAATAACACAGCCTCTCTCAATTTTATAAGATTTATCAATAAGCATTCTTCTTACTAGCTCAACACTATTTACCTCGTCTCCGTGTAAACCACCTTGTAACAAAACAGTTGGTCCAGCTTTTTTACCATTAAAAACATATACGGGAATTTCAATTAAAGTCCCAGTTGGTAATCTATCTACAGGAATTTTTATTAGTTTAGATTCTCCTAAACCAACTTTTTGACCACGTATTTCTACTATTTCGTTTTTAAATTCTTTTTCGAACATTTATTTACTACATAATTAATAATTCCTTCTGCTATATTTACTTTTGTGTAGGCTTCAATTCCTTGTAAACCTGGCGTAGAATTTACTTCAATTAATAAAGGACCACGTTTAGAACGTATAATATCTACACCTGCAATTGGCAAACCTAAATATTTTGCAGCTTTTATTGCCATTTTTTGTTCTTGTTCAGTTAAAACAGCAACAGAACCACTTCCTCCAAGATGTATATTAGAGCGAAAGTCATCATCTAAACCCTTACGTTGCATTGCAGAAAGAATCTTATTTCCTACTACAAAAGCTCTAAAATCTTCACTATTACTTTCTTTAATAAATTCTTGTAATAAAATACTGTTTTTCATGCTGTACATGGTATCAATAATTGATTTTGCAGATTGTTTACTTTCTGCCAACATTACACCAACGCCTTGAGTACCTTCTTGTAATTTTATTACAACTGGTGCGCCACCTAATAATTCTATTTGTTCTTTTATATTATCTGTATCAACTGAAAAAAGTGTGTCAGGAATTGGAATTCCTTTTCGGTTCATAATTTGAAGAGTACGAACTTTATTTTGAGAACGAATAATACCTAAAGAACGTGCTGTACTAAAAATACCATTCATTTCAAACTCTTTAACAACTGCAGCACCATGTCGTGTAACTGAAGCGCCTATTCTTGGAATAATTACATCGGGTTGGTTAATAATGTTTTCTCCTTTATAAATAATTTCTCTATTACCACCAGACAGTTTTATAGAGCATTTGGTATGATTTATAATTCTAACATTATGCCCCTGTTTTATGGCTTCTTGGTAAATACGATTTGTAGAATAAATTCTTTCACCAACAGAAAGAATAAATATGTTTAAAGGTTTGCCCATTTGTTACAAATCTAATGAATTTATTTTTTTAAAGTTATACCTTAAAAAGTGTCGATATGTTAGAGTTTGTTAATTTTTTTGATTTCAATTTTGGAAGTAGTAATTTCATCGTCCAAAAACCAAACTAATGAAAATTATCTATCAACTTTTAATGTTGTTTATTACAACTGCATTGTGTGCACAACAGCCAGCAACTTCTACAAATATTGTACAAAATGCTTTAAAACAAAAAGCAGCTTTAGCTAAAACATCACTTGTAAAAAATATTCCATTTAAAAGTATTGGGCCAACAGTTATGAGTGGGCGTGTGGTAGATGTAGATGTAAATCCTAATAACACAACAGAATTTTATGTTGGTTATGCTTCTGGCGGATTGTGGTATACAAACAATAACGGAACAACGCTTACGCCAGTTTTAGACAACTCTCCAACGCAAAACATCGGTGATATTGCCGTAGATTGGAATAATGGAACTATTTGGGTTGGAACAGGAGAAAACAACTCTTCGCGTTCTAGTTATGCCGGAATTGGTATTTTAAAATCTACAGATAAAGGAAAAACTTGGGAAAATGTTGGTTTGCTAGACAGTCATCATATTGGGCGAATCTTAATCAACCCTAAAAACCCAAATGAAGTTCTCGTTGGAGCTATTGGACATTTATATTCTCCAAATTCAGAAAGAGGTATTTTTAAAACTACTGATGGAGGAAAAACGTGGCGTAAAACATTATTTATTGATGAAAATACAGGAATTATAGATGTTGCAGTTGCACCAGAAAATTTTAATGTTATGTATGCAGCCTCTTGGGAAAGAGAACGTAAAGCATGGAATTTTGATGGAGATGGGAAAAATTCTTCAATTTATAAATCTACAGATGCCGGTAATACTTGGTCAAAAATTTCTGATGAAAGTGGATTTCCTATTGGAGATGGAGTTGGTAGAATAGGATTGGCTGTTTTTAATGAAAATATAGTGTATGCTTTACATGACAGTCAATACCGAAGAAAACCAGAGAGTAAAAAAACAGCGTCTTTTAACTTTTCAAAAAAACAATTTGAAAATTTAAGTTCTGCTGATGTCTTAGCATTAAGAAATAAAACCTTAGATAATTATTTGAAAGCCTATGGTTTTCAAGAAAAATTTAGAGCAGAAAACGCAAAACAATTATTAAGACCTGGAGGTGTTAAGCCAAAAGAATTAATGACTTTCTTAGAAAATGAAATGGCAGTAGCTTTTGAAGAACCAGTAATAGGTGCTGAGGTTTTTAAAACAATAGATGGAGGTAAAAACTGGCAAAAAACAAACACTATGTATTTAGATGGTATTTATAGTTCTTATGGATATTATTTTGGTGAAATTAGAGTAGACTTACAAGACGAAAACAGTATTTATGTTTTAGGTGTTGGCATTATTAAATCTAAAGATGGCGGTAAAACATTTACGTCTATTAGTAGCGAAAATGTACATGCAGATCATCAAGCATTATGGGTAAATCCTAAAAAAACTGGACATTTAATTGAAGGAAATGATGGTGGATTAAACATTTCTTATGATGATGGAGAAAACTGGATAAAATTAAACAATGCAGCTGTTGGACAATTTTATACGGTGTATGCAGACAATCAAAAAAACTATAACGTTTATGGTGGTTTGCAAGATAATGGTGTTTGGTTTGGACCTAATAATGCAAAGATTGAAAAAAGATGGCATCAAACAGGTCAAAATCCTTATAAGTCAATTATGGGCGGAGACGGAATGCAAGTTCAGGTAGATGATAGAAACCCTAATATTGTATATACAGGTTATCAATTCGGGAATTATTATCGCTTAAATTTAGAAACTGAGGAACAAGAATATATTCAACCAAAACCAAAAAAAGACGAAAAACCGTATCGTTTTAACTGGCAAACTCCAATTCATTTATCAAAACACAATCAAGATATCTTGTATTTAGGAGGAAATAAATTACACCGTTCTTTAGACAAAGGAGATAATTGGGAAGAAATTTCTGAAGATTTAACCACTGGCGGAAAAGAAGGAAATGTTGCGTACGGAACGCTAACTAGTATTTCTGAAAGTCCTTTTCAATTTGGTTTAATTTATACAGGTTCAGATGACGGTTATATTAATATTACAAAAAACGGTGGAGGAAATTGGACACGCATTTCTAATAACTTACCGCAAAATTTATGGGTTTCTAGAGTAATCGCTTCAAAATTTAAAAAAGAACGCGTGTATGCAACTTTAAACGGATATCGATTTGATGATTTTACAAGCTACGTTTATGTTTCTGAAGATTATGGACAAACATGGAAAAGTATAAGTAGTAACATTCCAACAGCGGCTGTTAATGTTATAAAAGAAGATTCAGAAAATGAAAATGTTTTGTACTTAGGAACAGATAATGGTTTGTATGTTTCTTTTAATCAAGGAAATTCTTGGGAAGTGTTTAGTAACAACTTACCTAATGTTGCTGTACACGATTTAGTAATTCAGCCAACAGCAAAAGATTTAATTGTTGGTACACATGGTAGAAGTATTTACAAGGCAAATATTGAAACTATACAAGGAGTTTCTGAAACTATTTTAGCAAAATCAACACATCTTTTTTCGGTAAATGATATTAAAAAAAGTAAAAGATGGGGAAGTTCATGGAGTCAATGGAGACCGGCAAATACACCAGAAATGAGTATCCCATTTTATGCAAATTCTAATAAAGAAGTAACCTTAGATATTTTTTCTGACAATATAAAAGTAAATACAATTAAGGTAAATGCAGACAAGGGTTTTAATGAAGCAAAGTTTGATGTTTCTTTTTCTGAAAAAGGAAGAAAAGCATATGCTAAAAAAAGTAAAGAAACTAAAGTTGTGGCAGCCAAAAACAACGTATTTTATTTACCAAAAGGAAAGTATACAATTAAATTAAATGGAGAAGCACAAGAATTTGAAGTTAAATAAATATGTAACATTTGTTGATTTTTATACTCTAATAAGTATAAATAACTTTTAATTATGAGCAAACCACTAAATTATACCTGTCCAAAATGTAATTCAAAAGACTATAAAGTTGGGAAAATGCGAGCCACAGGAGGTTTTTGGACTAAGTTTTTTAACATTCAAAGTGAAAAATTTACAAGTGTTACTTGTAAAAGATGTAGTTATACAGAGTTTTACAAGGCTCCAACTTCTGCATTAAGTAATATTTTTGATTTCTTTGGAAACTAAAAAACATTGATATATTTGCCATTATGGGAATTATACAAGTAAACAACATACGCCTTTTTTCTAACCATGGATGTTTAGATGAAGAAGCAAAAATTGGCTCTGAATATAGAGTTGATGTAGAAATAAAAGCATCTTTAAGAAAATCTTCTAAAACAGATAACTTAGTAGATACGGTAGATTATGTGCATTTAAATCATATTGTAAAAGAAGAAATGGCAATACGATCGGAGTTGCTAGAACACGTTGCAGAGCGCATTTTAACACGTTTTTTTAAAGAAATTAGAATGATACGAAGAGCAAAAGTTAGTGTTGCAAAAATAAACCCACCAATAGGCGGAAACGTAGCAGAAGTAGTTATTGTTTTAACAAAAAAGCGTTAAAATTAAAAAATGCTTGTAATACTTGTAAATTTACGTAAATTTGCAATCCTTAAAACAGGTTGTTATTTGTTTTAAAACTTAAAAGGTGTCTTGGCCGAGTGGCTAGGCAATGGTTTGCAAAACCATGTACAGCGGTTCGAATCCGCTAGACACCTCAAAAAACTCTATTAATCGTAAGATTTTTAGAGTTTTTTACTTTTTAGCGTTTTTCTCCTGAATAATTTCGGCGATAGGTTTGTTCTCAATCTTACTTTCTAGCCAAGATAAAATGTCTAAATAAAGGAAAGCTCTTTTTTCAAAAGGATGATTTTCGTATAATTTTAATCGACCATGAATCTTTTTAAATTCATTCTTCATTTCATTAGGAAAAACATCTTGAAGAGATTTTATAGAGAAAATAAACTCCTTTTGAACCTCTTGTAAGTTTTCCATTTTTAGCAAGAACTTATAGGTTTCTTTAAATTGCTTTTCTAAATGATAGTCTAAGCCACACTCATAATGCGCAATTAAACTTAAAATCCTTGCAAAACACTGTAAATCTTCGCCAACATATAGGTTTTTAGCGCTAATTATTTTAGAAAGATATTCTATACATTTCTTGTTTTCACCCATTCCAAAATACAAACAGGCAATTTTATAATACAACGTTATTATATGATGTTTGTCTAATCTATTATTGTATTCAAGCGCTTTTTTATTAATTTCTTCAACTAAATATTCACCTTTATTAAAAGTTCCTTCTAAAAAATGTTTGTGAAGTTGATTGGCATAATAATATTGAAAAATTAAAATTTCAGTATTGCCATTTATTGGAATTTGATCTTCATTAATTGCTTTTTCAAACAAAATCAACTCTTTATTAAACTCTTTTTTATGTTGAATGATAAATAAAGATTCCAATAAATAATTAATCCCTTTTAGATAAAAAACAGGGTTTAATTGAATCATTTTTGGGTATTCTCTAAATAAATTTACCCAACTAGAAGAGTATTTGTAGCCGTTTATAAAATTTTGTGTTAAAAAACTTCGCCACAAATGCGCTTTATATAACCAAAGACGTTCTCTAAAACCCAAAGATTTGTACTCAAAATCAGGTAATCTAGAATCAAAATAACCGTTTATTTTTTCAAGTTCATCATTATTACGAGCATAACCTGTTTTTAATAAAACACCGTATAATTGTAAAGATAAATTAGATAATTTACTGGTAAGTACATTTTGTTGACTTAATTCTTTGGCTTGTATAGTAAGTTCATCCGCTCTCGTATCAATACTTCTTGTTATGTATTGACTTTCAATTATTTTTTCTAATTCAACAATTTCATAAGCAATATTTTTTTCTTCATTATCAATTGCTAGTGTTTTTGCTTTGTCAAGTAGTTTTAAACTTTGTTTGTATAAACCTTTTTGATATAAAACTGTAGCAAAATCCAATTGCTCACGTACCTGAACCCTAATGTTTTTATGTGCAGGATTCATTCGTAAACTAACCAATATTTGTTTGTATAAATGCGCTTTTAAATTAGATAATTGCTGTTTACTTACAATACCTTTATTTAAAATTGCTTTCTCATCGTACTTTTTTTGCTTTTCTAAAAATTTGAATAAAATAAAAAATTTTGCATCAGTATTACCACCTAATCTACCAATATACAAGTTAAATTGGCGCTTTTCTGACTTAGTTAAAGACTGAATTAGTACAAATAAAGCATCATTTTGTTGGTTAGATTTTGTAAAAAAATTCATTTAAAATACTGTTAATTAGTGTTTTATGTTTTTATTTATATAACTTGATGTCGTGAAAAGTTTTTAAGAGTAAACTTTTATGAATAGCCAATATATACATTTGATTCTATAATGATAATTATTTTAGATAATGAATAACGATAAAATCCAAATATTTGACACAACACTGCGTGATGGCGAACAAGTTCCAGGTTGTAAATTAAACACTGAACAAAAAGTTATTATTGCAGGAAAATTAGATTTATTAGGAGTTGATGTTATTGAAGCTGGTTTCCCAGTTTCTAGCCCTGGAGATTTTAAATCTGTAGAAGAAATTTCTAAAATAGTAAAAAACGCTACAGTTTGTGGTTTAACTAGAGCTGTAGAAAATGATATAAAAGTAGCTTCGGAAGCTTTAAAATATGCTGTAAAACCAAGAATACATACAGGAATTGGAACTTCAGATTCGCATATATTTCATAAATTTAAGTCTAACAAAGATGCAATAATTGAGCGTGCTTTTAATGCTGTAAAATACGCAAAGTCTTTTGTTGAAGATGTAGAGTTTTATGCTGAAGATGCAGGAAGAACAGATAACGAGTATTTAGCTAGAGTTTGTGAAGCAGCAATTAAAGCAGGTGCAACGGTTTTAAATATTCCTGATACAACAGGTTATTGTTTACCAAGTGAATATGGTGCCAAAATTAAGTACTTAAAAGAAAACGTAAAAGGTATAGAAAAAGCAATTTTATCTTGCCATTGCCATAACGATTTAGGTTTAGCAACAGCTAATTCTATTGAAGGTGTTATAAATGGAGCTCGCCAAATTGAATGTACCATTAATGGTATTGGAGAACGTGCAGGAAATACTGCTTTAGAAGAGGTTGTTATGGTTTTAAAACAACACCCTTATCTAAATTTAGATACAAATATTAACACACAAATGTTGTATGGAATGAGTCAACTTGTTTCAGAAAGTATGGGTATTTATACGCAACCTAACAAGGCAATTGTTGGTGCAAATGCATTTGCTCATAGTTCTGGAATTCATCAAGATGGCGTTATAAAAAACCGTGAAACTTATGAGATTATAGATCCAAAAGATGTAGGTGTAACAGAATCTGCTATTGTTTTAACAGCAAGAAGTGGTAGAGCAGCTTTAGCTTATAGAGCAAAGAATGTAGGTTATGAATTAACAAAACTACAATTAGATGAAATTTATGCAAGCTTTCTAACTTTTGCAGATAAAAAGAAAGAAATTAATGATGCAGATATTCATCAAATAATAGAAACTAGTAAAATTTACAAACAAATAATTTCTGCATAGATGAAGAAGACACTATTTGATAAAGTCTGGGATGCACATGTTGTAGACACTATAGAAAATGGACCGCAGGTTCTATATATAGATAAACACTTAATACACGAAGTAACAAGTCCGCAAGCTTTTAATGAATTAGAAGATCGCGGAATTCCTGTATTTAGACCAAACCAGATTGTAGCAACCGCAGATCATAATACACCAACACAAAATCAAGATCAACCAATAAAAGATGAGTTGTCTAGAAAACAGCTAGAACAATTATCAAAAAATTGCCATAAAAATAACATCACATTATTTGAATTAGGTCATAAATACAATGGCATTGTACATGTTATGGCTCCAGAATTAGGTATTACGCAACCGGGAATGACTATGGTTTGTGGAGATAGTCATACCTCAACTCATGGTGCATTCGGAACTATTGCATTTGGTATAGGAACAAGTCAAGTAGCACAAGTCTTTGCTAGTCAATGTTTGTTACTTACAAAACCAAAAAGTTTACGAGTTTCGGTTAATGGTAAATTAAAGAATGGCGTCTTACCAAAAGACGTTATTCTTTATATTATTTCTAAATTAGGTACTAATTCTGGTACAGGATATTTTTGCGAATACGCAGGAAATGTCTTTGAAGAAATGAGTATGGAAGGAAGAATGACAGTTTGTAATATGAGTATAGAAATGGGTGCTCGTGGAGGAATGATTGCTCCAGATCAAACCACATTTGATTATGTTGAAGGAAGAGAATATGCTCCAAAAGGAGAAGCTTTTGATAAAAAAGTAGCGCATTGGAAAACATTACCAACCGATGAAGGAGCAACTTTTGATAAAGAATATTCTTTTGACGCAGAAGATATAGAACCAATGATTACCTATGGAACTAATCCTGGAATGGGAATTAAAATCACAGAAAATATTCCTGTAGAAGACAATGCTTCTTTTAAAAAGTCTTTAGAATACATGAATTTTGAAGCTGGAGAAAGTTTGATAAATAAACCAATTAACTACGTATTTATTGGTAGTTGTACTAATTCTAGAATTGAAGATTTTAGAGTGGCAGCAAACTTTATAAAAGGAAAACAAAAAGCAGCAAATGTTACTGCTTGGTTAGTTCCGGGAAGTAAACAAGTAGAAACACAAATTATAGAAGAAGGTTTAAAAGATATTTTTGACGAAGCTGGTTTTGAATTAAGACAACCAGGTTGTTCGGCATGTTTAGCAATGAATGATGATAAAATTCCGCAAGGAGAATATTGCGTTTCTACTTCAAACAGAAATTTTGAAGGAAGACAAGGACAAGGTTCTAGAACTATTTTAGCAAGTCCGTTAGTAGCTGCAGCAACTGCTGTAGAAGGAAAAATTATTGATATTACAAAACAACTTAATTAATATGGAAAAGTTTACAACATTAAATTCTAAGGCAATTCCGTTACAAATTGAGAATGTAGATACAGATCAAATAATACCTGCTCGTTTTTTAAAAGCAACAGATAAAAAAGGATTTGGTGATAATGTTTTTAGAGATTGGAGATTTAAAAAAGACGGTTCTATAAATGCAGATTTTGCTTTAAACAATGCTAATTACTCTGGTACAATTTTAGTTGCTGGAGATAATTTTGGTTGTGGTTCTAGTAGAGAACATGCAGCTTGGGCTTTAACTGGTTATGGCTTTAAAGTAGTTGTTTCTAGTTTTTTTGCTGACATTTTTAAAGGTAATGCACTAAACAATGGTTTGTTGCCTGTACAAGTTTCTGAAAGTTTTTTAAAAGAACTATTAAAAACGATAGAAAACAAGCCAGAAACAGAAATAACAGTTAATTTAGAAGCACAGACTATTTCGGTAAATAATACCAATTTGTCTGAATCTTTTGAAATTGATGCATACAAAAAAACATGTATGATTAATGGTTATGACGATATTGATTACTTGCTAAGTAAAAAAGCAGTAATTGAAGAATTTGAAAACGCTGCTAGTAGATAAGCGCGTTAGCGATTGAAGAGGCATCCTTTTTTAAGGAACGAGAAAAAGATATAACGGAAAGCGCGACCTTTAGGGAACGCCCAAAAAAATAAATAATTAGATGAAATTAAAAATAGCAGTTTTACCAGGAGATGGTATTGGGCCAGAAGTAACAGAACAAGCAATTAAGGCTTTAAATGCAATTGCTTTAGAGTTTGATCATACATTTACCTATAAACATGCACCAGTTGGCGCAATAGCAATTGATGAAACAGGAAACCCTTTACCTGAGAAAACATTAGACGTTTGCGAAGCTACAGATGCTATTTTATTTGGCGCTATTGGAGATCCAAAATATGATAATAATCCGGATGCAAAGGTGCGTCCAGAACAAGGTTTATTGCGTTTGCGTAAATCTTTAGGTTTGTACGCAAACATAAGACCTGTTAAGGCTTATGAAACGCTATTAGATAAATCGCCTTTAAAAAAGCACATTATTGAAGGTACAGATATTAGTATTTATAGAGAATTAACTGGCGGAATTTATTTTGGCGAAAAATATTTAAGTGAAGATGGAAATACAGCTTCAGATTTATGTTTATATACAAAGCCAGAAATTGAGCGTATTGCGCATTTAGCTTTTAAAGCTGCAGGATCAAGAAAAAACAAAGTGACTTTAGTAGACAAAGCAAATGTTTTAGAAAGTTCTAGACTTTGGCGAAAAGTGGTAACTGAAGTTGCCGTAAATTACCCAAAAGTAACATTAGATTTCTTGTTTGTAGATAACGCAGCAATGCAAATGATTTTAAATCCAAAACAGTTTGATGTTATTCTAACGGAAAATATGTTTGGAGATATTATTAGTGATGAAGCTAGTGTAATTGGTGGTTCTATTGGGTTATTAGCATCGGCTTCGGTTGGAGATAAATTTGCAATGTTTGAGCCAATACATGGTTCTTATCCACAAGCAAAAGGAAAAGGAATTGCAAATCCTATTGCTTCTATTTTATCTGCTGCAATGCTTTTAGATCATTTTGAATTATTTGAAGAGGCAGATTTAATTAGAAAAGCTGTAGAAAAAGCATTAATTCTTAATATAACAACTCCAGATTTAAACGCAGATCATAATGTATCTACTTCTAAAGTTGGAGATTTTATAGCTGATTATATTTCAAACCCTAATGATTCTAATCTTAATTTTACAAACATCCATTTAGGACAATCTACAATAATATAAATTACATGTCTACACAACCAAAACTCACAAGGTTTAATCAAAATGTATTATCGAAGTATCAAATATACAATAGTATATTTATGACACTTCCTTTTGATACAATTACTAAAACAGGTGCTCTTTTGCCTCTTTTTCATGAGACTTGCCAGAAAGGATTTTCTCAAAAAGACAATCCTACAACTATTGTAGAGACTTTTTTTAAAAAATATCAATCTAGTAGATCAAAAGAGAGTCAAACTAATTTATTGTTCAGATTTATTCAATATATAGAACGTCAAGTTGTATTGTTTGATGCCATTGAAGATGCCGCTTTTCCTGTGGTAAATAATATGGACGGAATTGGTACGCTTAGAAGTTTAAAGGAAAGTGCCTCTGCTGAAAATAAATTGGAAGCACTTAAAGCTTACCTTGAAGAATTTAAAGTACGTATTGTACTAACAGCACATCCAACACAATTTTACCCAGGTTCAGTTTTAGGTATTATTACAGATTTAACTGAAGCTATTCGAGAGAATGATTTACTTAAAATAAACGACCTTCTAGCACAGTTAGGAAAAACGCCATTTTTTAAACATCAAAAACCTACACCTTACGACGAGGCTGTTAGTTTAATATGGTATTTAGAAAATGTGTTTTATAAATCTTTTGGATCAATTTACGATTATATTCAGCAAAATATTTTTGAAGGAGAACACATTAATAATGATATTATAAATATTGGCTTTTGGCCAGGAGGAGATAGAGATGGAAATCCATTTGTAACTCCAGAAATAACATTAAAAGTAGCTAATAGATTACGAGATACAGTTATTAAAAACTATTATCGTGACATTAGACGATTAAGAAGAAAGCTAACATTTGAAGGTGTGGAAAACCGTATAACTATATTAGAACGCGAGTTATATAAAATGATTACTAATCAGGAATCAGATTTAATTTTAACGTCTTTTAATGCTGAATTAAAAGAAATAAAACAAGTTATTATAGACAAACATCAATCGCTTTATGTCGATGAAGTAAATAGTTTGTTGAATAAAATTCACCTTTTCGGTTTTCATTTTGCTAATCTTGATATTCGTCAAGATAGTAGAAAACATGAACAGTTTTTTAATGATATGGTTAACGCTTTAATTGAAAGTGGTAGTGCTATATTTCCTGAAAATTATCATGATTTATCTGAAACAGAACAAGTAAAATTATTGTCTAAAGTTGAAGGTTCAGTAGATTTATCTTTAATTAAAGATGAAGAAACGCTGAAGGCTTTAAATACAATGAAAGCTATAAAAACCATTCAAACTACAAATGGAGAAGTAGCAGCAAACCGTTATATTATTAGTAATAACCAAACAACTTTACATGTTATGCAGTTGTTTGCTATGTTAAAACTAGTTGCTTTTCAAGATAAACTTACAGTTGATGTTGGGCCTTTATTTGAAACTATTACAGATTTAGAAAATGCGCCTCAAGTAATGGAAGATTTGTATACAAATCCAGAATACGCTGCACATTTAAAATCTAGAGGAAACAAGCAAACAATTATGCTTGGTTTTAGTGATGGAACAAAAGATGGTGGTTATTTAATGGCCAATTGGGCAATCTATAAAGCAAAAGAGAACTTAACTACAATCTCAAGAAAATACGGTGTTACTGTTATATTCTTTGATGGACGTGGTGGACCTCCAGCTCGTGGTGGTGGAAAAACGCATAATTTTTATGCTTCACTAGGACCAACAATTGAAGATAAAGAAGTACAATTAACAATACAAGGACAAACAATTAGTTCTAATTTCGGGACATTAGATTCGTCTCAATATAACCTAGAACAATTAATTAGTTCAGGTATTTATAATAGTTTAAGCGATAAAGATTTAAGTATGCTTCCTGAAAATAGGGAAGTAATGACAGATTTATCTGAACGAAGCTATAAAGCATATTCAGATTTTAAGGCACACCCTAAATTCATTTCGTATTTAGAACATATGAGTACTTTAAAATATTATGCAAAAACTAATATTGGAAGTCGCCCTTCTAAGCGAGGAAAGGCGGAAGGCTTAGTTTTTGAAGATTTAAGAGCAATACCTTTTGTAGGTTCTTGGAGTCAGTTAAAACAAAACGTACCAGGTTTCTTTGGTGTTGGAACTGCTTTAAAATACTATGAAGACACTAATACATTTGAAAAAGTACAAACGCTATTTAAAACTTCAGATTTCTTTAAAACGTTAATTGAAAATAGCATGATGTCATTATCAAAATCATTTTTCGATTTAACAAAATATATGAGTGAAGATGAAGAGTATGGAGGTTTTTGGAATGTTATTTATGAAGAATATAAAACATCTAAACGCTTACTTCTAAAACTTACTGGCTACACAGAGCTTATGCAAGAAGAGCCTGCTGGAAGTGCATCTATTGCTGTTAGAGAGTCTATAGTTTTACCGTTGTTAACGATACAGCAATATGCTTTAAAGAAAATACAGGAGCTTGAAAAAGCTGAAACTAGAGATGAAGAACAAATAAAAGTTTATGAGAAATTGGTAACACGTTCTCTATTTGGTAATATAAATGCTAGTAGAAATTCTGCCTAAGAAAGAATAACAATTTATAAAGTTAGGCCTGTCAATTTGTTAAAATTGACAGGCCTTTTTTTTGGTTTCATTTAGAAAAATTTATTGCATAAAAAAACCTCGAAACATATTTTTTTCGAGGTTTTAGTTTGAATTTAACTAAAATTAATGCTCGTTCAATCTAAAGTCTGGATAAGCATCCATACCGTGTTCATGAGCATCAAGACCTTCTAATTCTTCTTTTTCAGAAACTCTTATTCCAACTGTTTTCTTTAATATGAAAAATATTATAAAAGATGATACAATACATATTGCAGCATAACAAGCTACACCTGTTAATTGTGCTATAAATGTATGATCTGGGTTTGTAGAAAAGATACCAACAGCTAACGTACCCCAAATACCACAGATTAAGTGTACAGCAATTGCTCCAACTGGGTCATCTAATTTAATTGCATCTACAAAACTAACAGCAAATACAATAAGTGCTCCAGCAATAGCACCAATTAAAATAGCGCTTTCTGGTGTCATTACATCTGCACCAGCAGTTATACCAACTAAACCTCCTAAAATACCGTTTAAGAACATTGTTAAATCTAGGTTCTTATATCTAATAAAAGAAACTAGAGCAGCAACTACACCACCTGCAGCAGCAGCTAAGCATGTTGTAACTAACGTTAAAGATGTTAATTCTGGATCTGCAGAAAGTACAGAACCTCCATTAAATCCAAACCAACCTAACCATAAAATTAAAACACCAGCTGTTGCTAATGGAATACTATGTCCAGGAATTGCTTGTGGTTTACCATCTTTAAATTTACCTATTCTAGATCCAAGTAACCAAACTGCAACTAAAGCAGCCCAACCACCAACAGAGTGTACAAGTGTAGAACCAGCAAAATCATAGAAACCTAATTGGTCTAAGAATCCTCCACCCCATTTCCATGAACCAGCAATTGGATAAATTAATCCAACATATATTACTGTAAAAATCATAAATGGTCCAATTTTCATACGTTCTGCAACGGCACCAGAAACTATAGTAGCTGCTGTTGCTGCAAACATTCCTTGAAATAAGAAATCTGTCCACCAAGTATAACCACCATCTGCATATTCTGGAGTCATTCCATTTTCTGGAGGAGCAATACCAAAACCAGCAAAGTCTAAAATCCCTGCAGATCCTTCAGCAAAACCAGGATACATTAAATTAAACCCTACTAAATAGTAAAGTAATAACCCTACAGTGATAATAAATATATTTTTGAATAGTATGTTTATTGTGTTTTTTTGTCTTGTTAAACCAATTTCTAAAAATGCAAAACCTGTATGCATAAAGAAAACTAGTGCTGTACAGATCATCATCCATACATTATTTGTAGTAAAAATTTCCATGTTTTTTTATTTAGATATTTTCTTTAAAGTTCCTCCTCCTTTTTCTCCAGTACGTATACGATATGCTTCTGATATATCTGATACAAATATTTTACCATCACCAACATCTCCTGTAGCGGCAGATTTAAGTATAGCATCGATTGTAATTTGTTCAAAATCATCATTTACAACTATAGATAAATATCTACGTTGAATATCACTTGTACTATAACTTACACCTCTGTAGACATGTCCTTCTTTTTCATTACCTAAACCAGTAACATCCCAATAAGAGAAGAAGTTTACATCTACATCATGTAGTGCTTTTTTTACAACAGAAAACTTTGATTTTCTGATAATTGCTTCAATTTTTTTCATAATTAAAATTATTAGTTAGTTAATTTGTTTTTTTAGAAAGAGTAAACTGCAGCTATAGTTAAAGCAGATACACTTTTTTCTGCAGCAAAAGCTTCAATTAATCCATCTTCCGAAGAATCATATCTTAAATCAGTAATCAATTTTAAGTTATCGGTTAAAGATGCATTAGCTGTTAAAGTTAAAGCAAAAACATCTGCATCAGCAGCACCTGCACTTACTTGAAAATATTCAGGACGTAAACCTAAAGCAAACGTATCTGAGAATGTGTTTTGTAAATATAAAGCTGCACCTGTATAACCAGAATCTGTATCCACAGAGTTTGCATAAGCAGCATTTATTCCTAAAAAGAACGTGTCAGATAAATCAAAACCACCTGTATAGTCTAAATATAAAGCATCATCAGATGATCCATCAGAACCGTAAATTACGTTTAAGAATTGACCTTTGTACCCAATTTGACCACCAATTTGCATGTCTCCTCCAAAGTTACCATCTGCACTAGAAATACCGTGCGCATTTGTAAGTGCTAGCATAAAAGATAAGTCTTCAGAAGAAGCATAATCTAATTTAACTCCTGTATGAGAAAAAGGACCTGCATTAAATAAATAAGAAACAGTATAGTTAAAGTTTGCTGAAGGATTAATAACCTCGTAGCCTAAAAAAGTATTGAACTGACCTGCAGTAATTGTTACTTTATCACTCACCTCATAGTAAGCATATAATTGATTTATTGCTCCAGCCATATTAGCATCATCTGCTCTTGGTCCAAAAGCAATATCAGCTACAACTCCAGCTTTTCCTTTTGTATAACCAAATACTGTATTTGCAAAACCTAAACCAAATCCATTTGCATTTCCAGGATTAGCAATTAGTATTCCAGGAGTTCCAGATCCATCTACAAAGTTTGCAGTTCCATATACATCTACAGTTCCACTTAAGGTAAATTTACCTTTTTCTTCTTTTTCTTGTCCAGTTACTATTAAGCTAGTTGCTAATAATAAAGTAAAAATAATTTTTTTCATAATTAAGTTGTTTTAGTTTATGTATTAAGCCCTCAAATCTATCTCAAAAAATGCTTCAAAAAAAAATAAATGGACACTGAAATTTCATTTTTATGATTATGTTATTTTAACATATATTATTTATTGAGTTTAATAAAATTAGGATGTGTTTTTTATAAATTCAACATTTTTTAATTATTTAATTTTCATCAATATTTAATTTTTAATGAATTATTTTTATCAATATTTAATTTTTGTAGAATTTTTCGCAATAAAAAATCAATATTTACTCATTTCTTTCATTGCTTATTTAATAGAATAAAAGGCTTTTTAATATGTATAATTCTTTTTTTTACCTTTAGATTATGAATTTCGAAAAAGTGATTCAACTTTTTTTTTAATTGAATACTTGGGTTTATATTAGAGGTGTAATATGGTGTAAAAACCTTTAAATTTTTTTTGAATATGCTGAAGAAGCAAGGACTTTATTTGCCCGAATTTGAACATGAAAATTGCGGTGCTGGGTTTATTTGTAACCTTAAAGGAGAGAAGACAAATCAAATAATACATGATGCATTAGAGATTCTTGTAAAGTTAGAACACCGTGGAGGTGTAAGCTCTGATGGAAAAACAGGAGATGGAGCAGGATTGTTAATAGATATACCGCATGCGTACTTTAGAAGAGTTTGTGGGTTTAAGGTTCCTGTAAAAGGAAAATATGCTGTTGGAATGGTGTTTTTACCAAAAAACATTAACCAATATAAGTTTTGTAAAGATACTTTTGAAAAAGAAATTATTGCGCAAGGTCTTTCTGTAATTGGATGGAGAGAGGTACCTGTAGATTCTACGCAACTTGGAGAAATAGCGTTAGCATCAGAACCAAATATTGAGCAACTTTTTGTTGGGAAATCTAACGAAGTTTCTGAAAAAGACTTTAATGCAAAATTATATGCTGCACGTAAAATAACGGAACATGCTATTGCGAACTCAAAAATGTCGCAAAGTTCTTACTTCTATGTGTCTAGTTTATCAACCAATACACTTATTTATAAAGGTATTATAATGCCTGAAGACATTGGACCTTATTATAAAGATTTACAAGCAACGGATTTAGTAACGCGTTTAGCATTGGTACACCAACGTTTTTCAACTAACACAATGCCAACTTGGGAGCTAGCGCAACCTTTTAGGTTTATGTGCCAAAATGGTGAAATAAACACATTGCGTGGTAATGTTAGTAGAATGCGAGTGCGAGAAGAAATCATGAAAAGTGATGTCTTTGGACCACAAATAGAAAAATTATTTCCAATTATATTGCCAGGAAAATCAGATTCAGCTTCAATGGATATGGTTGTTGAATTGTTAACACATACAGGACGTTCTTTACCAGAAGTAATGATGATGATGATTCCTGAAGCTTGGGAAAAACACAAAACAATGTCTCCAGAACGTAAAGCATTTTACGAGTACAACTCTTGTATTATGGAACCTTGGGATGGACCAGCTTCTGTACCATTTACAGACGGAAATTATATTGGTGCATTATTAGACAGAAACGGATTAAGACCGTCAAGATATACAGTTACTAAAAGTGGAAAACTGATTATGTCTTCGGAAATTGGTGTTGTTGATATCGATCCAGAAGATGTAGAAAGTCACGGACGTTTAGAGCCTGGAAAAATGTTTTTAGTAGACATGAACCAAGGTAGAATTATAAATGACGAAGAAATAAAGAGTAAAATTGTTAAAGAAAGACCGTATCAAAAGTGGTTAGATAAAACAAGATTACATTTAAAAGATTTACCTTATACAGGTGAAACTTGCCCAGTAGAAACTACCGATATTAGAACAAGACAACGTTTATTTAACTATACTTTTGAAGATATACAAGAGGTAATTACACCAATGGCTCAAAAATCTAAAGAAGCTTTAGGTTCTATGGGAATTGATACTCCTTTGGCTGTTTTATCTAACAAACCTCAAATAATTTCAAACTATTTTAAGCAATTATTTGCGCAAGTAACTAATCCGCCTTTAGACGGAATTCGTGAAGAAATAGTAACAGACATTAGTTTATCATTAGGTAAGGATAGAAACATTTTTAGTATTACTGAAAGACAATGTAGAAAATTAAAAATTCAGAATCCAGTAATTTCAAATGACGATTTAGACAAAATAAGAAACATTTCTGTTGAAAGTTTTAAAGCAGAAACTGTAAGTATTTTATACCAAAAAGATAAAGGACTTAATGGACTAGAAGACGCTTTAGATAATATTATTGTTCAAATTGAAAAAGCACTAGATAGAAAAACAAACATTATAATTTTATCAGATAGAGGTGTAAATGAAGAATTTGCTCCAATACCAGCTTTATTAGCATGTTCTTATGTAAACCATCAAATGAATCGTTTACGTAAGCGTTCTTATTTCGATATTATTATTGAATCAGCAGAACCACGTGAACCACATCATTTTGCTACTTTATTTGGTTATGGCGCAAGTGCCGTTAATCCATATATGGTTAATGAAATTATTAGATCGCAAGTAAAAGAAGGTTTTATAACTGGAATGGACGAGCAAAAAGCGGTTGATAATTTTAATACTGCTATTGGAAAAGGTATTTTAAAAGTAATGAACAAAATTGGAATCTCAACGTTACACTCGTACCGAGGTTCTCAAATATTCGAAATTGTAGGTTTTAATTCTCAATTTGTAGAAAAATACTTCCCATATACAGCGTCTAGAATTGAAGGAATTGGATTGTATGAAATTGAAAAAGAAATTAATTTACGTTATAAACACGCATATCCAACAACAGAAGTTAATAAGAGTTTAGGTTTAAATATTGGTGGAGATTATAGATGGAGACGTACAGGAGAAAAGCACTTATTTAATCCAACAACAGTTGCAAAATTACAACAAGCTGTAAGGTTAAGCGATCAAGCAAGTTATGATGTGTATGCAAAAACTATCAACGAGCAATCAAAAAATTTAATGACCATTCGTGGTTTATTCGAATTTAATAATATTGATCCAATTTCAATTGATGAAGTAGAACCTTGGACAGAAATTGTAAAACGTTTTAAAACGGGAGCAATGTCTTACGGATCAATTTCTAGAGAAGCACATGAAAATTTAGCAATTGCAATGAACAGAATTGGAGGGAAATCTAATTCTGGAGAAGGAGGAGAAGATAGAAGACGTTTTCAACCAGATGTAAATGGAGACAGTAGAAATTCTGCTATAAAACAAGTAGCTTCGGGTCGTTTTGGAGTAACTTCTCATTATTTAGCTAATGCTAAAGAGATTCAAATTAAAATGGCACAAGGAGCAAAACCTGGAGAAGGTGGTCAATTACCTGGTGAAAAAGTATTACCATGGATTGCATCAGCAAGAAATTCAACACCATTTGTTGGATTAATTTCTCCGCCTCCGCATCACGATATTTATTCAATTGAAGATTTAGCACAATTAATTTACGATTTAAAAAATGCAAATCGTGAAGCAAGAATTAATGTAAAATTAGTATCAGAAGTTGGTGTTGGAACTATTGCTGCAGGTGTTGCAAAAGCAAAAGCAGATGTAGTTTTAATTGCTGGTTATGATGGTGGAACAGGTGCATCACCTTTAACATCTCTAAAGCATGCAGGTTTACCTTGGGAACTTGGTTTAGCAGAAGCACAACAAACTTTAGTACTTAATAATTTAAGAAGTAGAATTGTTGTAGAATGTGATGGTCAATTAAAAACAGGAAGAGATGTAGCAATTGCAGCATTATTAGGAGCAGAAGAATTTGGTTTTGCAACAGCTCCTTTAGTAGCATCAGGATGTATTATGATGCGTAAATGTCATTTAAACACCTGTCCGGTTGGTATTGCAACACAAGATAAAGAGTTGCGTAAAAACTTTAAAGGAACACCAGAACACGTTATTAATTTCTTCTATTATATAGCAGAAGAATTAAGAAGTATTATGGCAGAATTAGGGTTTAGATCTATGGCAGAAATGATTGGTCAAACGCATAAAATAAATGCTAATAAAGCCATCAAACATTATAAAGCTAAAGGTTTAGATTTATCTTCAATCTTACACAGACCAGCTGCTTACAGAGAAATGCCTGTTAAAAATTCTGAAAAACAAGAACATAACTTAGACAATGTTTTAGACTTTACAATTCTTAAAGATTCGCATCGTGCATTGTATAGAAAAGAACAAATGGCACTTTCATATCCAATAAAGAACACCAATCGTACAGTTGGAGCTATTGTTAGTAATGAAATTTCAAAAATATATGGTCATTTAGGATTACCTGAAGATACATTGAATATCAATTTTGAAGGCTCAGCAGGTCAAAGTTTTGGAGCTTTTGGTGCACCTGGTTTAACGTTTAAGCTAGAAGGAAATACAAACGATTATTTAGGAAAAGGTTTATCTGGAGCTAAACTAATTGTTAAAAAACCAGTCAAAGCAGATTTTATTGCAGAAAATAACATCATTATTGGTAATGTTTGCTTGTTTGGAGCAGTTAGTGGAGAAGCGTATATAAATGGAATAGCAGGCGAACGTTTTGCTGTTAGAAATTCTGGAGCAATAACAGTTGTAGAAGGAGTTGGAGATCACTGTTGTGAGTATATGACTGGAGGAAAAGTAGTTGTTCTTGGTAAAACAGGAAGAAACTTTGCTGCGGGAATGAGTGGAGGAATTGCTTATGTATATGATCCAGAAAACAAGTTTGTAAACGGATTATGTAACATGGAAACAATTGAGTTTGAAAAAATTCTCAAAAAAGATGCAAATGATTTAAAAGCCATGATTGAAAAGCATGTAAAATATACAGAAAGTAAATTAGGTGAAAAATTATTAGCTAATTGGGAAACAAGCTTAAAGAATTTTGTTCGCGTAATGCCAACGGAATACAAGCGTGCTCTAAAACGTTTAGAGACAGAAGTACAAATGGTAGAAGAATTAGAAACAGTATAGGACAATGGGAAAAGTAACAGGTTTTAAAGAATTCGAAAGAAAAGATGAGTCTTACAAGCCAGTAAAGGATCGTGTAAAGCATTATAATGAGTTTACAGTTCCTTTAAAGGATAAAGACATGGCAGAACAAGGTTCTCGTTGTATGGATTGTGGAATTCCATTTTGCCATAGTGGTTGTCCGTTAGGTAATCTAATTCCAGATTTTAATCATATGGTTCACCAAGGTGAATGGCAAAAAGCATCTTGGATATTACACTCAACAAATAATTTTCCTGAATTTACAGGACGTTTATGTCCTGCTCCTTGTGAGCAAGCATGTGTTTTAGGTATTATTGAAGATCCAATTTCAATAGAAAATATTGAAAAAAATATAGTAGAACGTGCTTTTAAAGAAGGTTGGATTAAACCTCAACCACCAAAAGTAAGAACGGGTAAAACTATTGCAGTTGTAGGTTCTGGACCAGCAGGTTTAGCAACAGCACAACAATTAAATAGAGCTGGACACACCGTTACTGTTTTTGAAAGAGATGATGCTATTGGTGGATTATTACGTTACGGAATTCCTAATTTTAAAATGGAAAAAGGTATTATAGATCGTCGTTTAGCAATATTAGAAGCTGAAGGAATTGTCTTTAAAACAAACGTAAATGTTGGTGTTAATTATGATGTTGAAGACTTAAAAAAGTTTGATGCAGTTGTGCTTTGTGGAGGAGCTACTGAAAGAAGAAGTTTACCAACACCAGGAATTGATGCTGATGGAGTTGTGCAAGCAATGGACTTTTTAACACAGCAAACAAAAGTTGTTTTTGGTCAAAAAGTAAAAGATCAAGTTTTAGCAACGGATAAAAATGTAATTGTAATTGGTGGTGGAGATACAGGATCAGATTGTATTGGTACATCTAACAGACAAGGAGCAAAATCGGTAGTTAACTTTGAAATTATGCCAAAACCTCCAGGACATAGATCACCAGCAACACCTTGGCCTTATTGGCCATTGCAGTTAAAAACTTCGACGTCTCATAAAGAAGGTGTTGAAAGAAATTGGTTAATAAATACCAAAGAATTTGTTACCAATGCTAAAGGAAAACTAACTGCTTTAAAAACGGTAAATGTAGAGTGGGAAATGGTTCCTGGTGAACGTCCAAAACTTATTGAAATTGCAGGTACTGAGAAAACATGGAAATGTGATTTAGCATTATTAGCTTTAGGTTTTACAGGTCCAGAAAGCACTATTGCAGATAAATTAGGCTTAGATAGAGATGTTCGTTCTAATTATAAAGCAACCTACGGAAAATATCAAACTAATATTCCTAATGTTTTTACTGCAGGAGATATGCGTAGAGGTCAGTCTTTAATCGTTTGGGCAATATCTGAAGGAAGAGAAGCAGCACGTCAAGTAGATATTTATTTAATGGGAAAATCTGATTTGGCAACTAAAAATGAAGAAGGAGATTTAGTAGGTCTTTAAATTGATAGAGAAACTAAATATTTTATAATAAAAAAAGCATCTGATTTTCAGATGCTTTTTTGTGTTTATATTTTTTTAAAAACAATTACTTCGGATATTTCTCAGCAATTTTATCCAAAGATAAATTATGAATGCTACCAACATGAGAATGTTGTTTTCCTAAATCTGGTTTATAAGTTCCTGCTTGTACTTGTCCGCCAATTTGTTGATACGCTTCTCTAAAAGACATGCCTTTAACTACTAAATTATTGATAGAATCTACTGTAAATAAGTATTGGTATTTCTCATCATTCAAATCAATATCTTTTACAATTACTTGCTGAATTGAGTAATTAAAGATGTCTAAAATATCTTTAACATCTTCAAAAGCAGCAATAATATTTTCTTTTAATAATTGAAAATCTCTGTGATATCCTGTTGGTAAATTATTGGTGATTAATAACATTTCTGAATGTAAAGCTTGAATTTTATTGCATTTTCCACGAATCAATTCAAAAACATCAGGGTTTTTCTTGTGTGGCATAATGCTACTTCCTGTTGTTAATTCATCTGGAAAAGAAATAAACCCAAAATTCTGACTCATATACAAACAAACATCCATTGCAAAACGAGACATTGTATTACACAACCCGCCTAAAGTAGCAGCAATAGAGCGTTCACTTTTTCCACGACTTAATTGCGCTGCAACTACATTGTATTTTAGTGTTGCAAACTCTAATTCTTTTGTTGTTAATTCTCTATCAATAGGAAAAGAAGAACCATAACCAGCTGCAGAACCTAAAGGATTTTGGTCTACAACTTTAGAAACTGCATTTAGCATATATACATCATCAATTAACAGTTCTGCGTATGCAGAAAACCATAATCCAAATGATGACGGCATTGCCACTTGTAAATGCGTGTAACCTGGTAAAAGACTTTCTTTGTGAGTTCCTGCTAAACCTAACAGTGTATCAAAAAGTGTTTTTACTTTATCATTAACAATAGCTAAATTCTCTTTATAATACAATTGAAGCGCTACTAAAACTTGATCGTTTCTAGAACGAGCAGTGTGAATTTTCTTACCAACTTCACCTAGTTTATTCGTTAATTCCCATTCAATTTTAGAGTGTACGTCTTCAAAAGAAGGTTCAATAACAAAGGTTCCGTTTTCGATATCAACAGCTAATTCTTGCAAACCTTTTTTAAGGTCTTTTAATTCATCAGTAGTAATAATACCAATAGACTCTAGCATTATTGCGTGCGCCAAAGAAGCCTGAACATCATATTTTGCAATGTGAATATCAATTTCTCTATCATTACCAACTGTAAAGTTTTCTATTTGTTTATCTATTGAAAATCCTTTATCCCAAAGTTTCATAATTCTTGATGTTTAATCGTGTAAATGTTTATTTGTGTAATTGTTTTCGCTTTGTCTTTTAAGCAATTACTCTATTTAACAACTCAACGTATATTTTAATTCCTTCTTCAATTTCAGCTAAATAAATAAATTCATTCGCAGAATGTGAACGTGTGCTGTCTCCAGGACCTAATTTTAAAGATTGACAGGTTAATACTGATTGATCTGATAAGGTTGGAGAACCATAGGTTTCTCTTCCCATTTCAATTCCTGCTTTTACTAAATCGTGTTCTGTAGAAATAGAAGACGAATTTAATCGTAAACTTCTTGGTGTTATTTTGGTGCAAGGTGATTGTTCTTGTAATAAATCTGCAATTTCTTGATTAGAATATGCATCATTTACACGAACGTCCACAACCAAATCTACATGTGCAGGAACAACATTGTGCTGTTTACCAGCGTTAATTTGAGTAACAGTCATTTTTACATCGCCTAAAGCTTCAGAAGTTTTCTCAAACTTAAAATCTTTAAACCATTGTAAAACTTCAATGGTATTGTAAATTGAATTGTTATTATTTGGATGTGCTGCATGACTTGGAGTTCCTTCTACAACAGCATCAAAAACAACTAAACCTTTTTCTGCAACTGCTAAGTTCATTAAAGTGGGTTCTCCAACAATGGCAACATCTACATGCGGAATTATAGAAAGCATACTGTTTAATCCATCTGGACCACTACTTTCTTCTTCCGCAGAAGCCACAATTACCAAATTGTATTTTAGGTTTTCTTGCGCGTAAAAATTGGTAAAAGCTGCAATTAAAGAAACCAAACAACCACCAGCATCATTTGAACCTAAACCATATAATTTACCGTCTTCAACAATCGCTTTTAAAGGATCGTTTGTATAAGCAGAATTAGGTTTTACTGTATCGTGATGAGAGTTTAGTAATAATGTTGGTTTGCTTTCATCAAAATATTTATTGGTTGCCCAAACGTTATTTTTAGTTCTTTTAAACGGAATTTCGTTCTCTATAAACCAAGTTTCAATAAGTTTGGCTGTATTTTCTTCTTCGGAAGAAAATGATTCTGTTTCAATCAAATTCTTTAAAAGTGAAATTGCGTTTTCTGTTAATTTTTCGATATTCATTTTATAATGTAATAGTTGTAAAATTGTCGTTCTCTTTTGTTAACATAGCAGTGTTTCCAATATGTACTTTAGATACTCCATTGTTTAAAGCATCAAAGCAATTATCTATTTTCGGAATCATTCCGTCAGTAATAATTTCAGTCGCTAATAATTCTTTATAGGTGTTAGAATTAATAGTTTTTATAACTGAATTTTTATCATTAAAATCTTTTAAAACACCGTTCAATTCAAAACAATAATAAATTGATGTATCATAAATTTTACTCATTCCAACACCAATTGTACTTGCAATAGTATCTGCATTTGTGTTTAGTAATTGTCCGATTCCATCGTGCGTAATCGCACAAAAAACAGGCGTAAAATCCGCTTTAATTAATTTGTCTATTGAGTTAGTAGCAACCTCTTTCACATCACCAACAAAACCAAAGTCAACCTCTTTTACAGGTCTTTTTTCTGATTTTATACTATTAATATCTGCACCTGTTAAACCAATAGCATCAATGTTTAAAGCTTGTAATTTAGCCACTACATTTTTATTAACCAAACCACCATAAACCATGGTAATTACTTCTAAAGTTTCTGCATCTGTAATGCGTCTACCATTTACCATTTTAGATTCTATGCCCAATTTAGATGCAATGTGAGTTGCACGTTTTCCTCCACCATGAACTAGAATTTTATTTCCTTCTAGATTAGAAAACAATTTAAGAAAAGCATTTAAAGAAGTTTCATCTTCAATAATATTTCCCCCAATTTTTATGATTGATAGTTTTTCCATAAGTGCTGAACTTGTTTCAGTATCTTTTTTTTATTGTTAGATTCTGAATCAAGTTCAGAATTACGAAGACTTTACAAGTCTTCTAGAATTTTTTTCAAAACCAATTGTGCAGCAAAAGTTCTATTATTTGCTTGTTCAATAACCAAAGAAGAATCACTATCTAAAACAGCATCTTCTACAACAACATTTCTTCTAACAGGCAAGCAATGCATAAATTTAGCTTGACTAATTTTTTCTTTAGTAATTAACCAATCTGAATCGGTTTTTAAAACCTTTCCGTATTCATCATAAGAACTCCAATTTTTAGTATACACAAAATCTGCATCTTTAAAAGCTTCTTCTTGATTATGATAAATAGGTATGTCTTTCGTGATTTCTGAATTCAAATTATATCCTTCAGGATTCGCAATTACAAAATCAACATCCATTTTTTGCATTACTTGTGTAAAACTATTGGCAACTGCATGTGGTAAAGCTTTAGTGTGTGGCGCCCAACTTAAAACAACTTTTGGCTTCTTTTTTGTTGAATTTTCAGCAATTGTAAGTGCATCTGTTAAACCTTGTAACGGATGACTTGTTGCGCTTTCCATATTTATAATTGGTACAGAAGCATATTTTACAAAAGAATTTAAAACCTGTTCAGATTCGTCTTTCTCTTTGTCTGTTAAACTAGGAAAAGCCCTTACAGCAATAACATCACAATATTGAGAAACTACAGCTGCAGCTTCTTTAATATGCTCTGCAGTATTTCCATCCATAACGGTTCCATCTCCAAATTCTATTCCCCAAGCATCACCATAAACATTCATAACAATCGGATCCATTCCTAAATTTAAAGCTGCCTTTTGTGTACTTAAACGTGTACGTAAGCTTGAATTAAAGAATAATAAACCTAACGTTTTATTTTCACCTAATTCTTTATCCTTTAAAGGATTTTCTTTTATTTTTTTAGCATCTTCAATCCATGAATTGATGTCGTCAATATCATTTATATGTGTGTATTTTTTCATGATAATTCGATTTTCAAAGCTTTAAAAAATTGATCGATATGTTCTTTTTTAATCGTTAACGGTGGAAGAATTCTTAATAAATTAGGGTTCTTTGCACTTCCTGTAAATATTTTATGCTGAAAAATTAAGTTTTTACGAAGTTCTGCAACTGGAAAATCAAACTCCAATCCTAACATTAAACCACGCCCTTTTATATTTTTTATTTCAGAAATTTCTTTAGCTTTTTCAATAAAATAAGTTGAAATTTCTTTAGCATTTTGCATTAAATTTTCTTCCTCAATTACCTCTAAAACAGTTGAAGAAGCTACACAAGCTAAATGATTTCCACCAAAAGTAGTTCCTAGTAGACCAAAAGAAGCTTTAACATCTGGATGAATTAAAATTCCGCCAATCGGAAAACCATTTCCCATCCCTTTTGCTATAGAAATAATATCTGGAGTAACATTGTATTTTTGAAAGGCAAAGAAATCTCCAGTTCTACCAAAACCAGATTGTACTTCATCTGCAATAAAACACGTACTGTATTTTTTACAAAGCGTGTTTATAGCTTCGTAAAACTCTGAGGTGCTTTCATCTAAACCACCAACACCTTGTATAAATTCTATAATTACTGCACAAACATCGTTTTTAGCTAAAGAATTTTCCAGAGATTTTAAATCTCCTAGTTCTAAAATTTCAACTTCTTGCTGTGCGTTAATTGGTGCAACAATTTTCGGATTATCTGTTGCAGCAACAGCTGCAGATGTTCTACCATGAAATCCGTTTTTAAAAGCAATCACCTTTTTCTTTCCGTTATGAAAAGAAGCTAGTTTCAAAGCATTTTCGTTTGCTTCTGCTCCAGAATTACATAAAAATAATTGATAATCTTTACAACCGGATAGTTTACCAAGCTTAGCTGCTAATGCTACTTGTAACGGATTCTGAATAGAATTACTATAAAACCCAATTTTAGCAACCTGTTCGCTAATGTTTTTTACATATTTTGGATGCGAATGCCCAATAGAAATTACAGCGTGTCCGCCATATAAATCTAAATATTCGGTTTCATTTTCATCAAAAACATACACATCTTCTGCCTTTACAGGAGTAATGTCGAAAAGTGGATACACGTTAAATAAACTCATATTTGTTCTTTTTTGATGTTATTAATTTTATTAAATGAAGCAACCATTCCTTGAATTAAAGAAGAACTTAACCCTTTATGTTCCATTTCATTTAAACCTTCAATAGTACAACCTTGTGGTGTAGTAACTCTGTCAATTTCTTCTTCAGGATGATTTCCATTTGTAATCAACAAATTAGCAGCTCCTTCACTTGTAAACATTGCCAATTCTTGTGCTTCTTTTGCATCAAAACCTAACTGAATTGCAGCTTGTGTGGTTGCTCTAATTAAGCGCATCCAAAAAGCAATTCCACTTGCACAAACCACGGTTGCTGCTTGCATTTGGCTCTCAGGAATACTCAAAGAATGTCCTAAACGATTAAAAATAGCTTCCGCAATCTTAATACGTTTTTTACCTTGCTCATTACTACACAAACACGTCATCGATTTACCAACAGCAATTGCTGTATTTGGCATAGCTCTGATAATAAATTTGTCTGCACCAACTATTCCTTCTATTTTAGGAATTAAGAAACCTGTAATTGTAGAAATTAAAACATGTTTTTCGGTTAAAAAAGACTTTACGTCATTTAAAATTGCTTCAAAATGAACAGGTTGAATTGCAAAAATAATAATGTCAGATTGTTTAACAGCTTCAATATTATCTGTAGTTAAACGCACATTTTTATAACCATCAAACTCCTTTACTCCATCCAAATCTCTTTTGGTTAAGTATAAACTTGTAATTGCATTATTGGTAATTAAACCTTTTGCAATAGATTTACCTAAATTTCCTGTTCCTATAATGGCTATTTTCATAGTTATATTCTTTAAAAATAATTCGCTTTTAATTGCAATCCTTCCGTTTCTTCAAAACCATACATTAAATTTAAATTCTGAATTGCTGCTCCAGAAGCTCCTTTTAAAAGATTGTCTATTGTACTTGTTATTAGTAATTTATTGCCGTGCTTTTCTAATTGCACCAAACATTTGTTTGTGTTTACAACTTGTTTTAAAAAGATGCTTTCATCAGAAACAATGGTAAAAGCAGCATCTTTATAATATTCTTTATAGATTTTTTTAGCGTCTTCAAGAGAACCATCAAATTTTGTGTACGTTGTTGCAAAAATTCCTCTAGAAAAATCTCCTCTATTTGGCATAAAATTAATTTCAGAATTAAAATCACTTTGTAACTGATTTACAGTCTGATTAATTTCTCCTAAATGTTGATGATTGAATGCTTTATAGTGAGAAAAATTATTATCTCTCCACGTAAAATGTGTTGTTGCAGAAAGTGAAGTTCCTGCACCAGTTGCTCCTGTAACTGCATTAATATGAACATCATCTTTTAACAAACCATTTGCTGCTAAAGGTAAAATTGCCAATTGCAAAGCCGTTGCAAAACAACCAGGATTTGCAATGTATTTAGCCTTTTTTATAGCTTCTTTATCTAGTTCAGGTAAACCATACACAAATTCTTTTCCTTCAAAATTCTTATCGGCAAGTAATCTAAAATCGTTACTTAAATCAATGATTTTTGTGTTATCAGAAAAGCTATTTTTTTGTAAAAAAGCAGTTGAATTTCCGTGTCCTAAACATAAGAATAAAACATCTACATCGGCATTTATTTCACTTGTAAAGCTAATTTCCGTTGAACCTACCAAATCTTGATGAACTTTATATAATTTGTTGCCAGCATTAGAAGTACTAAACACAAAATTAATGTTCGTTTCTGGGTGATTTAACAACAATCTAATTAATTCTCCAGCGGTATAACCTGCTCCTCCTATAATTCCTACTTGTAACATAGTTATGAGTTGTTTACTTGTCTATAAATTTTGTTCTGATTTCCTATAATTTTGATAAAACCTTTAGCATCATCTGCTGTCCAAGCTTTATTTTCTTCACCATACGTACTAAATGCGCTAGACATTAAATCGTGTTTTGATACAATACCATCTAAAGTAAAGTGATACGGTTTTAAAGAAACTATAACATTACCAGAAACCATTTTTTGCGAACTTTGTAAAAAAGCTTCCGTATCTCTCATTACAGGATCTAAATATTGACCTTCGTGTAAATGCATTCCGTAAAAACTAGATAAATATTCTTTGTGTTGTAATTGCCATTTTGTTAAGGTATGTTTCTCTAATAAATGATGTGCTTTTACTGTAATTAAAGCAGCTGCAGCTTCAAAACCAACTCTACCTTTTGTACCAACAATAGTATCTCCAACATGAATATCTCTACCAATTGCAAATTTTGATGCAATATTATTTAGGTTTTCTATATTCACTTCTGGTGCATTTTCTTGTCCGTTTAAAGCAACAAACTCACCATTTTTAAATGTCAATGTTACTTTTTCTTCACCTTCTTTTTCTAATTGAGAAGGATATGCTTCACTTGGTAAAGGCTTTTCAGACTTTAAAGTTTCAACGCCACCAACACTTGTTCCCCAAAGGCCTTTATTTACAGAATATTTAGATTTTTCCCAATTCATGTCAATTCCTTCAGATTTTAAGTAATCTATTTCTTCTTGTCTGGCTAGTTTTTGATCTCTAATTGGTGTAATAATTTTAATATTTGGTGCCAATGTTTGAAAAATCATATCAAATCTTACTTGGTCGTTACCAGCTCCAGTACTTCCATGTGCAATATATTCTGCATCTATACTTTTTGCATATTCAATAATTTCAATGGCTTGTATAATTCTTTCTGCACTTACAGAAAGCGGATAGGTACTATTTTTTAATACGTTACCAAAAATTAAATACTTAACTACTTTGTTATAAAATGTTGCAACCGCATCAATATTTTTATAAGTTGTAACACCCATTTTATAAGCGTTACTTTCTATATGTTTAATCTCCTCAGTTGTAAAACCTCCTGTATTTACACTAACAGCGTGTACATCATATTCTTTTGATAAACTTACTGCACAATAAGAAGTGTCTAAACCACCACTGTAAGCTATTACTAATTTTTTCATTTTTTATCTTTTTTAAGGAACATAGATTGTTTAATGTTTTTTAATCTTGTCCATACTTTTTTATCGTGTTTTTTTGTTTCATTACCTGCTTTTTCTTTTTTAGCAGGATCGAACAACATTCCTGTACACAAACACATTTTTTGTTCAGTTCTGGTTAATACATCAAAATTTTTGCACGTTTGACAACCATTCCAAAAGGATTGATCATCTGTTAGCTCCGAAAAAGTTACAGGTTTGTAACCTAAATCACTATTTAATTTCATTACAGCTAAACCTGTGGTAATACTAAACACTTTAGCATTGGGGAATTTAGTTCTAGAGTGTTCAAAAATTTTCTTTTTAATTTTTTTAGCTAAGCCAATATTTCTAAAATCTGGATGAACAATTAAACCAGAATTAGCTACAAATTTTCCATGACTCCATTGTTCTATATAACAAAATCCAGCAAATTTTTCGCCATCTAAAGCAATAACAGCATTACCGTTTTCTATTTTAGTAATAATGTATTCTGGTTTACGTTTTGCAATACCAGTTCCTCTAACTTTTGCTGCGTTTGCTATAGTGTCGCAAATAATTTCTGCGTAAATACTATGTGATTTATTAGCAATAACAATTTCCATTGTAATTGATGTTTTAAATTAATTGTAATTGGTTCTTTTGGGTAGTAGAACTGGACTCGCCTAAGCTCTGTAGATAAAAATACACCCTAAGGGCGGCGGCGAAAAATTGGTCGAATACCTTCTCTGTTATTATTTTTAATAACAGTGTTTAATAATAAGAAGAAGTGTGATGAATTGTTCATTGTGAAAAAATAAAAAATAAAAACTATTAACTAAATTGCATGTAAAGTAGTGCATTAGCGGCGTCGTTTACCTGTTGGTAAATATGCGGGTATTATGTTTTTATTTAATGATTTAATCATGCTGTAAATCTATAACGTTTTTTTTTCTAACAAAAATAAATCTAATTTATTTTTCATAAAACATTGATTTTTACGAATATGAAAAAAAATAACCTCTTTTTTAATTAATTTAAAAATAAGAAATGATATTTAATTATTTTTTTGAGAAATTAAAAATAATTCACTAAAATATTGATATTGGTTAGGATTTTTAAGTTATTTATTTAAATATTTGCCATATCAAATGAAAAATCGAATAATAAATATCATTTCTATTATTGTCTTTGTAATTTTTTTGCAAGGATAGGAAATGTCGTTTTAAATTATGAAAGGCTTCCTGTATTTCAGGAAGTCTTTTTTGTTTATTTAAAAGTATTTTTTACAAAATTAGCAACCTTTTTGTTGTTTTGAGTATTACAATTTATTGATTTTAAGTCACTGTAATATAGTTGTTTAGGTTTTAAAATCAAATAATAGATATCATTTAAAAGTATAATAAGACGAGTTAATAATAAGAGAATAAAATAATTTCGAAAAACCAAAGCTATAAAGCTGTTTAAAAATGAACTTAAATAAACACAGTAAAAGATTAACACAAGATGAGTCTCAACCAGCATCGCAAGCAATGTTGTATGCAGTAGGCTTAACAGATGAAGATATGAGCAAAGCTCAAGTTGGTATTGCAAGTACTGGTTACGATGGTAATCCTTGTAACATGCACTTAAACAATTTGGCTGCAGAAGTAAAAGTGGAATCTAAAATTGCTGGTTTAGTAGGTTTAGGATTTAATACAATTGGAGTTTCAGATGGGATTTCTATGGGAACTTCTGGTATGAATTACTCATTAGCATCTAGAGATATTATTGCAGATTCTATAGAAACAGTAATGAACGCGCAAAGTTACGATGCATTGGTTTCTATAGTTGGTTGCGATAAAAATATGCCAGGAGCAGTAATTGCAATGTTGCGTTTAAATCGTCCGTCAATTATGATGTATGGAGGTACAATTGCATCTGGAAATTACAAAGGAAAAAAATTAAATATTGTTTCTGCTTTTGAAGCTTTAGGCCAAAAAGTAGCAGGAGAAATAGAAGAAGAAGAATATAGAGAAATTATAAAAAGAGCAATTCCAGGAGCTGGAGCTTGTGGAGGAATGTATACAGCAAATACAATGGCTTCTGCTATTGAGTGTATGGGTTTTGCGTTGCCTTATAATTCATCTATACCAGCAGAAAATCCTAATAAATTATCTGAAGCAGAAAGAACCGCTTTAGCAATTAAAAACTTATTAGAATTAGATTTAAAACCTTTAGATATTATTTCTAAAAAATCATTGGAAAATGCAATAGCAATTGTAAATGCTTTAGGAGGATCTACAAATGCAGTATTACACTTTTTAGCAATTGCACATGCAGCAGATATTGAGTTTACATTAGAAGATTTTCAAAAAGTAAGTGATAGAACTCCATTAATTGCAGATTTAAAACCATCAGGTAAATATTTAATGGAAGATGTTCATGGAGTTGGTGGTACACCAGCAATAATGAAATATTTATTAGATAACGGTTATTTACATGGAGATTGTTTAACAGTTACCGGTAAAACTTTAGCAGAAAATTTAGCAAATGTTGAAGCTATGGAGTTTGAAGACCAAGATGTAGTTTTTCCAAAAGATAAAGCTTTAAAATCATCTGGTAATATTCAAATAATTTATGGAAACCTTGCAGAAGAAGGAGCTGTTGCAAAAATTTCTGGAAATGAAGGTTTACTTTTTGAAGGAAAAGCAGTTGTTTACGACGGTGAACAAGCAGCAAATACAGGTATTTCTAACGGAGAAGTAGAAAGAGGAGATGTAGTCGTCATTAGATATGTTGGACCTAAAGGAGGACCAGGAATGCCAGAAATGTTAAAACCAACTTCATTAATTATGGGAGCAGGTTTAGGAAAATCTGTAGCTTTAATTACAGATGGCCGTTTTTCTGGAGGAACTCATGGTTTTGTGGTCGGACATATTACACCAGAAGCACAATCTGGAGGAACTATCGGTATTCTTAAAACAGGTGATAAAATTAGAATTAGTGCAGAAGACAATTCCATAAATGTTTTACTTTCTGAAGAAGAAATTGCAGAAAGAAAAGCAAAATGGGTTGCACCAGCTTTAAAGCATAAAAAAGGAATTTTATATAAATATGCTAAAATGGTAGCATCTGCATCTAAAGGATGTATAACAGACGAATAATAAAAGAAACAAGAAAATAGAGAAAAGCAGAAGATTGTAAAAGTCTTTATTCTATTATCTATATTCTTTCATCTCAAAACATAAAAATATGGAAACACAAACCATAAAAAACAATCAAACGGCAAAAAAAGTTACAGAAAAAATTTCTGGTAGCGAAGCAATTGTAAGGTGTTTAATTGAAGAGGGAGTTAAGATTTTATACGGTTATCCTGGAGGCGCAATTATGCCTGTATATGATGAGTTGTATAAATATCAAGATAAAATTCATCATGTATTAACACGTCATGAGCAAGGTGCAACACATTCTGCACAAGGTTATGCGCGTATTTCTGGTGAAGTAGGAGTTGCAATGGCAACTTCAGGACCTGGAGCAACCAATTTAATTACGGGTATTGCAGATGCGCAAATAGACTCTACACCAATGGTGTGTATTACAGGTCAAGTATTTTCTCATTTATTGGGAAGTGATGCATTTCAAGAAACAGATATTGTAGGTATTTCTACACCAGTTACAAAATGGAATTGCCAAGTAACAAAGGCTTCTGACATTCCTGAAGCTATTGCAAAAGCATTTTACATTGCAAAAAGTGGAAGACCAGGACCCGTTTTAATTGATGTTACTAAAGATGCACAGTTAGAAGAGTTCGATTTTTCTTATGAAAAGTGTACGAAAGTAAGAAGCTATAATCCAATACCAAAGACAGCTATTTCTTCTGTAGAAGAAGCTGCAAAATTAATTAATTCTGCTAAAAAACCATTAGTAGTTTGGGGGCAAGGAGTAATTTTAAGTGAAGCTGAAGAAGCATTTAAAGCAGTAATTGAAAAAGCAGGAATCCCTGCTGCATGGACAATTTTAGGAGCTTCTGCAATACCAACTTCGCATCCATTAAATGTTGGTATGGTTGGTATGCATGGTAATTATGCGCCAAATGTTTTAACAAACCAATGTGATGTTTTAATAGCAATTGGTATGCGTTTTGACGATCGTGTTACAGGAAAGTTAGATACGTATGCTACGCAAGCCAAAGTAATTCACTTTGAAATTGATCCTGCAGAAATAGATAAAAACGTAAAAACAGATGTTGCAGTTTTAGGTGATGCAAAAGCAAGTTTAGAGTTGTTATTACCATTATTAAATGAAAATAAACATCCAGAATGGCGTAAAGAATTTGCAGATTTATACGCTATTGAGTATGAAAAAGTAATTAAAGGCGATATTCATCCAACGAAAGAAGGATTAACAATGGGTGAAGTTCTTCATCAAATTAACGTTCAAAGTAAAGGTAACGCTGCAATTGTAAGTGATGTTGGTCAGCACCAAATGATTGCTTGTAGATATGCAGAATTCAACAAAACCAAAAGTAATATTACTTCTGGTGGATTAGGTACAATGGGCTTTGGATTGCCAGCAGCAATTGGTGCAAAAATGGCAGCTCCAGAACGTGAAGTTGTTTCTATTTCTGGCGATGGTGGTTATCAAATGACAATTCAAGAATTAGGAACTATTTTTCAGCAAAAAGCAGCTGTAAAAGTGGTGGTTTTAAATAACGATTTTTTAGGAATGGTACGTCAATGGCAACAATTGTTTTTTGACAAACGTTATGCGTCAACAGAAATGGTAAACCCTAATTTTGTTGCAATTGCAGAAGGTTATTACATCAAAGCAAAGAAAGTTACTAAAAGAGAAGAATTAGCAGATGCTGTTAAAGAGATGATGGAAAGTAAAGAGGCTTACTTTTTAGAAGTTTGTGTAGAAAAAGAAGGAAATGTTTTTCCAATGATTCCTACAGGAGCAAGTGTTTCAGATATAAGACTAGAATAAGATGAATACAGAAAAACAACTTTATACAATATCAGTTTATACTGAAAATAATATTGGATTGTTGAATAGGATTTCAGCAATTTTTCAAAGAAGACACATTAATATAGAGAGTTTAAATATTTCTCCTTCAGAAATAGATAATGTGTCTAGATTTACCATTGTGGTAAACATGATTGAGGTTAATGTTAAGAAAATTATCGGGCAAATAGAAAAACAAGTAGAAGTAATAAAAGCTTATTATCATACACTAGATCAAGTTATTTATCAAATATCTGGTTTGTTTAAGGTAAAGTCTGAATTGTTATTTGAAGAACCTCAAATTCAAAATATTATTAAAAATAGTCACGCAAGAATTGTAACTGTTAATACAGAATTTTTTGTGTTAGAAAAATCAGGAAAGAAAGAAGAAATAGCAGAATTACATGAGCAATTAAGTGTTTATGGCATTATGCAATATACACGTTCTGGTCTTATCGCAGTAACTAAAGATGAGATGAGAATATCAGAATTATTAGAATCATACAACAACTAAAATAAAATATAGAGCAAAGAAAATAGAGCAAAGAAAAAAGACATATTATCGAACAGAATTAGTCTTTACTCTCTACTCTTTTTTCTCTTTTCGAATTATACACAACTAAATAAAAAAAAATGTCAAATTATTTTAACACATTAACATTAAGAGAAAAATTAGAGCAATTAGGAAAATGCCGTTTTATGGACGCTTCAGAATTTGAAGACGGAGTAGAAGCATTAAAAGGGAAGAAAATTGTTATTGTAGGTTGTGGTGCACAGGGTTTAAACCAAGGATTAAATATGAGAGATTCTGGATTAGATATCTCTTATACATTAAGACAAGCAGCAATAAATGAAAAAAGACAGTCTTATATTAACGCAACGTCTAATAATTTTACAGTTGGTACTTATGAAGAGTTATTGCCAACAGCAGATGTTGTAATTAATTTAGCGCCAGATAAGCAGCATACAAATGTTGTAAATGCTGTAATGCCTTTAATGAAAAAAGGAGCTACTTTATCGTATTCTCACGGTTTTAATATTGTTGAAGAAGGAATGCAAATTCGTGAAGACTTAACAGTAATTATGGTCGCACCAAAGTGTCCTGGTTCTGAAGTTAGAGAAGAATATAAAAGAGGATTTGGAGTACCAACATTAACGGCAGTTCACCCAGAAAATGACCCAGAAGGAAAAGGTTGGGCACAAGCAAAAGCATATGCAGTGGCAACTGGAGGTAACAGAGCAGGAGTTTTAGAATCTTCTTTTGTTGCTGAAGTAAAGTCAGATTTAATGGGAGAACAAACTATTTTATGTGGTTTGTTACAAACAGGAGCAATTTTATCTTTTGATAAAATGGTAGAAGAAGGAATTGAACCAGGTTATGCTGCAAAATTAATTCAGTATGGTTGGGAAACTGTAACGGAAGCTTTAAAGCATGGTGGAATTACAAACATGATGGACAGATTGTCTAATCCTGCAAAAGTAGAAGCGTTTCGTTTATCAGAAGAATTAAAAGACATTATGCGTCCGTTGTTCCAGAAACATATGGATGATATTATGACAGGTCATTTCTCAAAAACCATGATGGAAGATTGGGCTAATGATGACATAAATTTATTAACTTGGAGAGCTGCAACAGGAGAAACTGCTTTTGAAAAACAAGTAATTACTACAGATGAAATTCCTGAACAAGAATATTTCGATCATGGAACTTTATTAGTTGCTTTTGTAAGAGCTGGTGTAGAGTTAGCTTTTGAAGCAATGACAGATTCTGGAATTATAGATGCATCTGCATACTATGAATCTTTACACGAAACTCCGTTAATTGCAAATACAATTGCAAGAATGAAATTAGCAGAAATGAACCGTGTAATTTCTGATACTGCAGAATATGGTTGTTATTTATTTGACCATGCTTGTAAGCCTTTATTAACAGACTTTATGAAGGATGTAAAAACTAATATTATTGGTAAATCATTTAGCTCAGAAAATGGAGTTGATAACCAAGAATTAATTAGAATTAATGCTATTATTAGAAATCATCCAGTAGAAATTGTAGGAGCAAAATTAAGAGCTTCTATGACAGCAATGAAAGTAATAAAAACCGAAGCATAATTCCATTGATGGAAACCAAAACCACTTTTTTTCCGAGTATAAAAAATATAGAAGCTGCTTCTTTAAAATTAAAAGACGTAGCTTCTATTACTCCATTAACTCAAAATTTACAGAATTCAAAAAAGTTTGATTCAAATATTTTGTTTAAAAGAGAAGATTTACAAGTTGTACGTTCTTATAAAATTAGGGGTGCTTACAATAAAATTTCTTCTTTAACTGCTGAAGAAAAAGCAAATGGAATTGTTTGTGCAAGTGCAGGAAACCACGCGCAAGGTGTAGCTTTATCATGTAAATTACTCCAAATAAAAGGTACAATTTACATGCCTTTACCTACTCCAAATCAAAAGATAGAACAAGTAAAAATGTTTGGTGAAGAGTTTGTAAATGTTGTTATTGAAGGAGATACTTTTGATGATGCTTACAATGCTTCAATTATAGAATGCGAAGCAAAAAGTAAAACATTTATTCATCCGTTTAACGATGAAAAAGTAATTGAAGGTCAGGCAACAGTTGGTTTAGAAATACTAAATCAAACTGATAAAAAAATAGATTATGTCTTTGTTCCAGTTGGAGGTGGAGGTTTATCATCTGGTTTATCATCTGTTTTTAAACATTTATCACCAGAAACAAAAATAATTGGTGTAGAACCAGAAGGAGCACCTTCTATGTTAACATCATTAAGAAATAAAAAAAATACTGCCTTAGAAAAAATTAATGCTTTTGTAGATGGAGCAGCGGTTAAGAAAGTGGGCGATTTAAATTTTGCAATTTGTCAACAGAATTTGCATGATATGATTACTGTTCCAGAAGGAAAAATCTGTCAAACAATTTTAGATTTGTATAATAAAGATGCAATTGT
This sequence comes from Tenacibaculum aquimarinum, assembly GCF_022478115.1. Classification (GTDB taxonomy): domain Bacteria; phylum Bacteroidota; class Bacteroidia; order Flavobacteriales; family Flavobacteriaceae; genus Polaribacter; species Polaribacter aquimarinum_A. Next base: position 766,365 of record NZ_JAKGSC010000001.1, read on the forward strand.
TGTAGAACCTGCAGGAGCTTTAAGTATAGCTGCTTTAGATTTTTTTGCTGATGAAATTAAAGGTAAAAACGTAGTTTGTATTGTTAGTGGAAGCAATAATGATATAACAAGAACTGCTGATATAAAAGAGCGAGCACTTTTGTATGCAAACCTAAAACATTACTTTATTATAAAATTCCCTCAAAGAGCAGGTGCTCTTAGAGATTTTGTGGTAAATATTTTAAACCCAACAGATGACATTACACATTTTGAATATACAAAAAAAGTAAATCGAGAAAATGATGTTGCGGTAGTTGGTTTACAACTTAAGTCTCCTGAAGATTTAGATCCTTTAATTTTAAAAATGAAAAAGCACAATTTCTTCGGTGAATATCTAAATGATAAGCCAAATTTATTTGAATTTTTAGTTTAAAAAAAGCAACTCAATCGAGTTGCTTTTTTGTTTTTCTTAACAAAACTTTAAGTTTAAATTTCGCATATTTGTAAACGATGAAAATTTATCCAATAGAAACAGGTAATTTTAAGTTAGATGGAGGTGCAATGTTTGGCGTTGTTCCAAAATCTATTTGGCAAAGAACAAACCCTTCAGACGCTAATAACATGATAGATATGAGTATGCGTTGCATGCTTATTGAAGATGGAGATAGACTTACATTAGTTGATACTGGAATGGGAAATAAACAATCTGAAAAGTTTTTTGGATATTACTATATGTTTGGAGATTTTTCTTTAGATGCTTCTTTGGCAAAACACGGTTTCCATAGAGATGACGTTACTGATGTTTTCTTAACACACTTACATTTTGATCATTGTGGAGGTTCAATACAATTTAATAAAGACAAAACCGGTTACCAACCTGCATTTAAAAACGCAAAATTTTGGTCTAATGATCGTCATTGGAACTGGGCAATTGAGCCAAATCCACGCGAAAAAGCCTCATTTTTAAAGGAAAATATTTTACCTATTGAAGAAAGTGGTCAATTAAACTTTGTACATAGAAATACAAAAGATCAAGTAGGTTTTGATGTGCTTTTTATGGATGGACACACCGAAAAACAAATGCTTCCGAAGATTCAATATCAAGGAAAAACTATTGTTTTTATGGCAGATTTGTTACCAACTGTTGGTCATATTCCTTTACCATATGTAATGGGTTACGATACACGCCCGTTATTAACAATTAAAGAAAAAGCAGATTTTCTAAATGAAGCTGCAGATAGAGACTACTTTCTGTTTTTAGAACACGATGCTTACAATGAAATTTGTACAGTACAACATACAGAAAAAGGAGTTCGACTAAAAGATAGCCATAAATTTACAGATGTTTTCAATTAAAAAATTATATAAATACATAGATTAAATTAAGAATATAAATATGAGAGTTTTAAAACCAATTTTTTATACAGCTATTGCTGCTGTTGCTTTTACTAGTTGTAAATCAGTTAGTAATTTAACTAATGTTGCAGTTCCTGCAGGAATGGAAAATGCAGTATTAATTTCAGCAAAAAAGGCAAAATTAACAGATGCCGAAAAAGACAATTGGCAACATTTAGATTTAGCTACAGATACTATTCCTGGTATGAGTGTAGATAAAGCTTATAAGTTTTTAGCAGGTAAACAAGGAGTTGAAGTTGTAGTTGGAGTTGTCGATTCTGGTACAGATTTAAAGCATGAAGATTTAAAAGATGTTGCTTGGGTAAACAAAGGAGAAATTGCAGGTAACGGTAAAGATGATGACAATAATGGTTATGTAGATGACATTAACGGTTGGAATTTTTTAGGAGATACGTATAAAGAACATTTAGAGTACGAACGTATTTTAATGAATCCTTCTATTGCAGATGCGGCTACACTTGCTGAGGTTAAAGCATATCAAGAAACTAAAGTTGTTGCAGCTAAAGGAGATAAACAACGTTACGGCGGTATGTTAGATAATGTTAATTCTGCAACAGCAGTTTTAACAAAACACTTTGGGAAAGAAGATTTTACTCCTAAAGAAATTGAAGCAATAAATACTACAGATGAAGAATTAAAAGGAGCCATTGGTATTGCAGCATTTGCAAAAAGAAATGGACTTACTTTACAGAGTATTTCAAAAGAATTAAACAAATTAGTTAGTAGTGCAGATGCAACTATCAATGGAGATAATCTAAAAACAGATTATAGAACTCCAGTTGGCGATAATGCGTATGATATTAAAGATAAACCAGGATATGGAAACGGAAATTCTGGTCATTCTATAAAAGATGAAGCACATGGTTCTCACGTATCAGGAATTATTGGAGCTACGCGTAACAATGGTGTTGGAATGAATGGTGTTGCTAATAATGTAAAAATAATGGCAGTTCGTTCAGTTTCTGATGGAGATGAGTATGATAAAGATGTTGCTTTAGGAATTAGATATGCAGTAGATAACGGAGCAAAAGTTATCAATACAAGTTTTGGTAAAGCATTTTCACCAAACAAAGAATGGGTTTACGATGCAATTAAATATGCAGCTTCTAAAGATGTATTAATTGTAAATGCAGCTGGTAATGACGGTAAAAATATAGATGTTGAAAAAACATTTCCTAATGATGCACCAGATTTATTAACTGAAGTTTCTGATAACTTTTTAACAGTAGGTGCAATGAGCGCTAATTATGATGAAAATTTACCAGCAAGTTTTTCTAACTATGGTAAAATAAATGTAGATGTTTTTGCACCAGGAGTTCAAGTACATTCTACAACGCCAGAAGGTGAGTATAAAAAATTCAGTGGAACTTCAATGGCTTCTCCAGCTACAGCAGGTGTTGCAGCATTAGTACGTTCTTACTACCCACAATTATCGGCTAGTCAAGTTAAACGTATCTTAATGAATTCTGGAACTAAAATTGATTTAGAAGTTTTACAACCAGGTTCTAGAAGTAGAGAAACTCCAAAAGGAAAATTAGTTCCTTTTTCTACATTATCTGTTTCTGGACGTGTTGTAAATGCATACAATGCTTTAAAAATGGCAGACCAAATGGTTAACGGTAAATAATAAAAACAGTCCGCAGACTGATTTTTTAAATAAAACGTCATTGTGCACTGAAAACATTCAGCAAACAATGACGTTTTTTATAATAAAAATTTTTAAAAATGAAAAAAACACTTTTCTTCGGATTGTCTTTATTGACAATGCTATCTTGTGCAACTACTACTAAAAATGTAGACAATAGCATACAACAATCTACAGAGCCAAGCTCAACAAATAAAACTGCATCAAGTTATTGGCAACAACACGTAGCTTATAAAATGGATATTGATATGAATGTAAATAACTATCAATATAAAGGAAAACAAGAGTTGGTTTACACCAATAATTCTCCAGATGCATTAAATAAAGTATATTATCATTTATATTTTAATGCGTTTCAGCCAGATTCTCAAATGGATGTTCGTTCTAGAAACATTAAAGATCCAAGTAAAAAAATTGGAGACAGAATTAGTAAATTAAGTCCATCAGAAATTGGATATATTAAAGTAAATACACTTTCTCAAAACGGAACTTCAGTACAACATGAAACTGTAGGAACAATTTTAGAAGTAACATTAAATACGCCAATTCAGCCAGGAGAAAGTGCAACTTTTTCTATGAACTTTGATGCGCAAGTACCTGTTCAAATTCGACGTTCTGGGCGTAATAGTAGCGAAGGTGTTGCTTTATCTATGAGTCAATGGTATCCTAAAATGGCAGAATACGATTTTGAAGGTTGGCATACACCACCTTATATAGCGCGTGAGTTTCACGGAGTTTGGGGAGATTTTGACGTAACACTTCATATTGATAAAAATTATGTAGTTGGAGGAAGTGGATATTTACAAAATCCGCAAGAAGTTGGTCATGGTTATGAAGATAAAAGTAAACCATTAAACCTTCCTTCAGGAGAAAAATTAACATGGAATTTTAAAGCACCAAATGTGCACGATTTTACATGGGCAGCAGATCCAGAATATATTCATGATACTTTTAAAATGGATAATGGTATAGATTTACATTTTTTATACAAGAAAACTTTAGAAGCTAAGTATTTAGAAAACTGGAAAAACTTACAGCCTAAAACAGCTGAATTAATGACTTATTTTAGTGAGCATGTTGGTCAATATCCATATAAGCAATATTCAGTTATACAAGGTGGAGATGGTGGAATGGAATATGCAATGTCTACATTAATTACAGGGGAACGTTCTTTTGGAAGTTTATTGGGAGTAACATCTCATGAATTGGCGCATACGTGGTTTCAATTTTTGTTAGCTACAAATGAAAGCTTACATCCTTGGATGGATGAAGGTTTTACAACGCATATTTCTAACAAAGCAATGAATAAAGTTAGTGGTAGAAATGCTGAAAATCCACAAGTAGGTTCTTACAGACATTATTTTGGTATTGTTGCTAATAATATTGAAGAATCTATGAGTACTCATGCAGATAGGTATAATACAAATGCTGCTTATAGTATGGCAAGTTACTCTAAAGGAAATCTGTTTTTAAGTCAATTAGAATATGTTATTGGAAAAGAAAATGTAGCTAAAGGATTAAAAAAATACTTTACAGATTTTAGTTTTAAACACCCAATACCAAATGATATTAAAAGAAGTATGGAAAAAGTTTCTGGTATTCATTTAGATTGGTATTTAAACGAATGGACGCAAACAACACATACAATAGATTATGGTATTAAAGCTGTAGAAGGAAACAAAGTAACGTTAGAAAGAATTGGTAAAATGCCAATGCCAATTGATGTTTCTGTAACGTATGCAGATGGTTCTTCGGAAGAATTTAATATTCCATTACGTATTATGAGAGGTCAAAAACCAACTACTGCAACTGTTTTAAAAGATTGGACTTGGGCACACCCAACATATACATTTACAACTTCTAAAACAGTAAAATCTGTTGAAATTGACAAATCTAAATTAATGGCAGACGTTAAAATGGATAACAATACTTTTGGAAAGTAAAAACTAATTTACATTTCAAACAAAAAAATAAGCGAAGTGAAAACTTCGCTTATTTTTTTATCTCAACTTTGTCAATCAAGTTGTCTATTTTTTCCTTCGGAATAAAGCCTTTTAGCATTAAAATAGCGCCAAAAACAATGAGCATTATTCCCATTCCGCGTTTTATTCTATAAATAACTAAAGGTGTCATTTTATCTCTAAGTTGTTTTGCTAGTAGTATTTTACCTAGATCTGTAACTGCATAACCTAAAATAACTACAACAAAATACCAAAAAATTGAAACAGGATTCATATCTAAAGTAGGACCAACAATAACCATAATTCCAAGCCAACCTGCTAAAACACCAATATTAATAAAGTTTAAGAAAAACCCTTTAATTATCAACTTAAAGTAGTTGTTTTCTTCTGGGACTTTTACTTCGGATTCATCAACTTCCTTCTTGTTACTTTTATCTAAGTAGGTTATTAAGCCGTAAACAACCAATACCAAACCGCCAATTAAGAATAATCTTGGATCGTCTTTTATTTTCTCTAATAAGCTTCTGCTTCCAAAATATGCAATGGATATAAATGTTATATCACCTAAGATTACTCCTAAATCAAATGCAAAAGCAGCTCTTGCACCTTTTAAAATACTGGTTTTAATCAGCATAAAAAATACAGGGCCAATCATAAAAGCCATAAAGACTCCTACAAAAAAAGCATTTTTAAAATCGTAAATATCCATAGAAAATAATCAAAGAGAATCCAAATATACAACTTATAAAACTCAGGTTTTTACTTACATATTAACCGTTTACTGCTAACTGAAAACTGAATTACACATCATCAAAATCTACCACAATTTTTGGAGTAGTTGGGTGTGCTTGACAAGTAAGTATAAAGCCATCTTCAACTTCATCATCTGTTAAGATTGAGTTCTTAACCATTACAGCTTTTCCTTCAGTAACCTTTCCTAAACAAGAACTACAAACACCACCTTGACAAGAATAAGGAGCATCAACTTTATTACGTAAACTAGCTGCTAAAATATCGTCAGTTTGTTTCATAGTGAAGGTTGTTTCTTCATCATCTAACAAAATAGTAACGGTAGTTTCTCCATCTTTAACTTCGGAAGTGTCTCCTTCATCTGAAGAAGCTGTAAATAATTCAAAATGAATATTTTCTGAAGTAAAGTTGTTTTCCTTTAAAGTTTCGGTAACAGCAGTAATCATTTCTTCTGGACCACATAAATAAGCCGAATCAAAAGAAGTTTCTTTGTACATATTTTTTACAAAATACTTACAAACACTACTGTCAATTCTACCTTGTAAAGCATTTTTAACTTTATCTCTACTAAAGATTGTATGTAGTTTAAAGTTGTTTGGATATGCTGCAACAAGATGTTCTAATTCATCATTAAAAATAACGCTATCTGCCATTTTATTTCCGTAAACCAATGTGAATTTAGATGAAGACTCTTCCTCTAAAACTGTTTTTATCATTGATAAAACAGGTGTAATTCCACTTCCTGCTGCAAACGCAATGTAATTTTTATTTGCTTTTGGTTCTAAGATAAACTTCCCTTCTGGCGGATGTACTTCTAACTTATCACCAGCTTTTAGTTCTGTAGTTGCGTAGACAGAGAACAACCCGTTTTCTACTGCTTTTACAGCAACTTTTAAATCGCCACTTTTTGGCGAAGAACAGATAGAATAAGCTCTACGAACTTCTTCTCCTTTAATTACTTTTTTGATTGTTATGTATTGTCCAGCCTTAAATGAAAAAGTTTCTTTTAATTCCGATGGAACTGAAAATAATATAGAAACCGCATCTTTAGTTTCTTGTATTAGTTCTTTTATTTTTAGTTTGTAAAATGTATTCATTCTTAAATTTTGAATTGCAAAAATAACGAAGTTCTAACAAACCAAGTGTTAGTGTTTTAATAAATGTATACCTAAGAATTTTATACATAAGAAAATTATGTATATATTTGACGGCGAATCGTCGCCGATATTTTATTTATTAGCAAGTTCTAAATATTACTCAAAGTGACAGAACGATTAAACAAATAAACAAATAAACAATTACACGATTAAACATCAGAAAAAAATGGGAAATCAGAAATTATACAAAGGTTCTTTACAAACCATCATTTTAAAGCTTTTGGCACAAAATGATAAAATGTACGGATACGAAATAACACAACACGTAAAAGAATTAACCAAAGGCGAACTAAAAATTACCGAAGGCGCTTTGTATCCTGCATTGCACAAATTAGAAGCCGAAGGTTTGTTAGATGTTGAGGTTGCAAAAGTTGGTAATAGATTACGTAAATATTACAAACTAACCGAAAACGGAACCAAAGAAACTGCCAATAAATTAGCGGAAATGCAAGAGTTTTTAAAAACCATGCAGCATTTAGTAAACCCTAAATTTAGCTTGGAGTAAGATGGAGTTAACAAAAGAACAAGTTTTACAAATTGATAATTATATTTCCGCTTGCGGAATAAAATATTACGATGTAAAAATGGAGATTGTAGACCATTTTGCATCAATCTTAGAGCTCCGTTTAGAAGAAGAACCAGATTTAGATTTTAAAAAAGCAATTGTAGAAGAGCATAAAAAGTTCAGTAATAATGGATTTAAAAAACTATTAGAAATAAAGACAGATTCAGTTCATAAAAGGTTTTTTAAATCATCACTTAAGCATTTGTTTAGTTTTTTTACTCTTCCAAAAGTAATTATAACAATTGCAATATTTTTGGGGTTACAATTTATAATGAACTCTATTTCTGACACAGAAATATTCTTTAATATTTTACAAGGATTTGCGCTTCTTTTATCGTTTAGATTATTGTTTAATGTTAATATGAGAAACAATAATAAAATATCTTTTTTATCATTAAGTATAACTTTAAGGTTCTTTAATGTGTTTCACTTGTTTACTATTTTATTCCAATTTTTAGATAATATAAATGGAGAAGGTTTTAACAATATTCATCTTTTAGCTTATATGGTATTATTTCTTTTTTATTGGTCTGGAGAATATGTGTATTATCAAAACAAAAAAGAAGTACAAGAACAATATCCTAACGTAATAGTTTAGCTATGAAACTAACAGAACAAAACATACAAAATCTATATAAATTTACGCGCCAACATTACGTATATCATTACGATGTGCAAACGGAATTGGTAGATCATTTAGCAAACGATATAGAACAAATTTGGGAAGAAAATCCAACACTTTCATTTGAAAAAGCAAGAGATACATCATTTAAGAAATTCGGTGTTTTTGGTTTTATGGATGTTGTAGAAGCTAAGCAAAAGCAAATGAGTAAAAAGTATTGGAAAATAATTTTACGCTTTGCTAAAGAATGGTTTACGTTTCCTAAAGTTGTAACTACAATAACTATTTTCTTGTTGTTCTTTTTAGTGCTTCAAATTCCGTATTCAGAATATATCTTTTTAACAACTATACTTTCTTTAATTACTGTTGAAATGGTTATTCTGTTTAAATCTAGAAAAGAATATAAAATTAAAGAAAAGAAAAAAGAGAAAATATTTCTGTTAGAAGAAATGCTTGGTGCTACTAAAAACAGTTATACAGGTTTTACAATGGTAAATCTATTTAATTTTGTAAACCTAACAAGGTTCGATTTTAGTAACTTAACTATTTATTGGATTTTCTTTCTTTCAATAACGTTAACCTTATTATGTATTCTGTTTTATATAACAAATTATGTTATTCCACAAAAAGCAGAAGAATTACTAGAAGAAACCTATCCAGAATATAAAATTGTTAAAAATATGTAACAAACTGAACTGGTTTGCTACTTATTAGATAATCAAACTAATTTACTACCAATGATTTCACACTTTTTAAACTTAGAATGGAAACAGTTTTTTAGATCTGCTTCATTTGGAAAAAATGTAGGAATAAAAATCCTAATGGCTTTTTTTGCTATCATTATTTTAATAAACTTTTTATTCTTAGGAGCTGGAGGTTTTTTTATACTAAAAAAAGAATTCCCAGATAAAGATCCATTTGTTTTGGTAAATCAGTTTATGATTTTCATGGTTATTTCCGATTTAATTTTCAGGTACTTAATGCAAAAAATTCCAGTAATGGATATTAAGCCAATGTTGGCTTTGCCAATTAAGAAAAACAAACTGGTAAATTATGTATTAACAAAATCAGTTTTTTCATTTTTTAATTTCGGTTCCTTAGTTTTATACATACCTTTTGCAATTGTATTAATTATGGAAGGTTATACTGTTGCAGGTGTTGTTAGTTGGACTTTTTTTATGATTATGTTGGCAGTTTGCCTCAACTTCACTAATTTTTTAATCAACAAAAACAACATTGCATTAGGTGTTTTAGTTGCTCTTTTAGGTGGTTTGTGGCTCGCTTTTAAATATGAATTAGGAAACGTAACAGGTTTCTTTGGCGATCTGTTTTATGCAGTATATGAAAACCCATTATTATCGATTATAGGAGTAATTTTTGCAGGAATTTTATACTATTTAAATTTTAAACAATTATCTAACGTTATATATTTAGATGGCGCAGTAAAAACAGAAAACCAAGAAGTTAATACTTCGGATTTATCTTTTGTAGATCGTTTAGGTAGCGTTGCTCCGTTTATTAAAAATGATATGCGATTAATTTGGAGAAACAAAAGAACAAAAACCGTTTTTCTTATGTCGTTTTTCTTTCTACTCTTCGGATTAATGTTCTTTACAATGGAAGGTTATAAAGACAAAGAAGTAATGCAATTATACGGAGCTATTTTTGTAACAGCTGGTTTTAGTATGAATTACGGCCAATTTGTTCCCGCTTGGGACAGTGAACATTACAGAATGTTAATGACTCAAAATCTTTCGTACAGAAAATTTCTAGAAAGCAAATGGTATTTAATGATTGTAATGACGGTTATTTTATTCGTTTTATGTACGCCTTATTTATACTTCGGAATACATAAATACTTATTAATTGTTGCCGGTTTTTTCTTCAATTTAGGTTTTACACCTTTAATAATGCTGTATATGGGCGCATTTAATAAAAAACGTATTGAACTTTCTTCAGGAGGATTAACAAATACACAAGGAACAAGTGCAGCACAATTTTTGGTTATGATTCCGGTACTTGTTTTACCAATAATAGTATATGCAGTTGTAAATCATTTCTTAGGTTTTAACGCCGCAATTATTGCAATTGCACTTATTGGAGTTGTTTCTTTACTCTTGAAAAACCCAATTATGAGTTTTATTGAAAAGAAATATCAAGAAAAGAAATACGCAACCATTCACGGATTTAAACAACAAGACTAACCAACTTTAATTCAATATATAAAATGATACAAGCAAATAACATCACCAAAAAATACGGAAAAGCACAAGTTTTAAATATAGAATCGTTAGAAATTCCTAAAGGACAATCTTTTGGATTGGTTGGTAACAACGGAGCAGGAAAAACAACCTTTTTTAATATGTTATTAGATTTAATTAGACCAACATCTGGTGAAATTATTAATAACACAGTTGTTGTAAATAAAAGTGAAGAATGGAAAACGTTTACAAGTTCTTTTATAGATGAAAGTTTTTTAATTGGATACTTAACTCCAGATGAATATTTCGATTTTATTGGCGATTTACGTGGAATGAACAAAGCCGATGTAAAATCATTCTTAAGTCAGTTTGATGAATTTTTTAATGATGAAATCATTGGAAAGAAAAAGTATTTAAGAGATTTAAGTAAAGGAAATCAGAAAAAAGCAGGAATTGTTGGTGCAATGATGGGAAATCCAAAGGTTGTAATTTTAGATGAACCTTTTGCAAATTTAGATCCAACAACGCAAATCCGTTTAAAAGCTATGATTAAAAAGCTAACGGAAGACAAAGAAATTACCGTTTTAGTTTCTAGTCACGATTTAACACATGTAACCGAAGTTTGCGAACGAATTGTAGTTTTAGACAAAGGAAATGTGGTAAAAGATATAGCAACTTCTCAAGAAACTTTAACAGAATTAGAAAGCTATTTTTCTGCGTAAGCAAAAAAATCCTTTTTTATTCCTATTTTTACGCTCTCATTACAATAATAATCATTGATTTTAGTTGTATGTAAGAGCGTAATTTTTTTATGAAAAACCTTAAGAAAACAGTCTTTTTAGTAGTGCTTTTAATTGCAACCTTTTCTTGTAGCACAAGAAAAGATACTCTTGTTAGTCGTAATTTTCACGCATTAACAACAAAATACAACGTGCTTTTTAATGGAGAACAAGCGTTTATTAAAGGCTTGGAAGAAATAAGTAGTAAGCATAAAGATAATTACTGGAAACGCTTACTAATTGAACCAATAACGTTTGAAGAAAATAAAATTCAAGCGCCAAAATTTAATAACGCTTCAAAAGAAGAAGACGAGAATAAAAACCTTACTTCATTTGAATTAGCTGAGGAAAAAGCTATAAAAGCGGTTCAGAAACACTCTATGAATATAAAAGGTAGAGAACGCAATCGTCAAATTGATGATGCCTATTTACTTTTAGGAAAATCACGTTATTATACACAGCGTTTTATTCCGGCTTTAGAAGCCTTAAATTATGTGATAGCAGAATATCCAGATGCTAATTTAATTAACGAGACAAAGATTTGGAGAGCAAAAACTAATATTCGTTTAGAAAATGAAAAATTAGCAATAGAATCTTTAAAACTGTTGTTAGATGTTCAAGAAGGAGATGATAAATTAACTGACGAAATTAAAGAGCAAGCGCACACAGCAATGGCAATGGCGTATGCAAAAACAGATACAATTCAGAAAGTAATAGAGCATTTAACACTAGCAACTAAAACACATGAAAATAGAGAGCAAACTGCTCGTAATTTATTCATTTTAGGGCAAGTTTATAGTGAGTTAGATAGAAAAGATTCTGCAATTGCAGTATTTCAGAAATTGGCAGATTTTAAGAAAATGCCTTATAAATATCGCATTCATTCTAACATAGAATTGGTTAAAAATACATCGGCGGATTCTTCTTCAGTAGCGTTAATAAAACGTTTTGAAAAATTGATTAAGAATAGAGATAATCGTCCTTATTTAGACAAATTGTATTATCACGTAGCGGTTTTACATGAAAATCAAGATAGTATTTCAGATGCAATTTCATATTATCAAAAATCGTTAAGAGCAAAAGATGCAGATGATTATCAGAAAACATATACGTTTGAAAAGTTAGGTGATATTCATTTTAAAAATGCTGAATTTATAAAAGCAAGTGTTTTTTATGACAGTGTTTTACAAGTAGCAACTGAAGATGTTGTAAATGAAAAACGTATTAGAAAAGTAAGAAGAAGGCATAAATCTTTGGCTTCATTAGGTAGATATGAAAACGTTTTAAAAATAAACGATAGTATTTTACATATTGCTAATTTACCAGAAGGTGAACAAAAAACATATTTCGAAAACTATATTGCTAAGATTAAAAAGCAAGATGAAGAAAATGCGCAACAACAATTAAATGCACTTTCTTTTGGAAATTCTTTTGGCGGTGGATCTTCAATAGCAACAACAAACAATAGCGGAAAGTGGTATTTTTATAATACACAAGCAAAGGCTTTTGGCGAAGCTGAATTTCAAAGAGTTTGGGGAACAAGACCTTTAGAAGATAATTGGCGTTGGAGTGATAAAACAACAATTTCATCTGGAGATACTGATGTTGATGCTGATAATCAGATAAATAAACGTTACGAGTTGGCAACATATTTAGAAACAATTCCAACAGATAAAGTAGCTATTGATAGTTTAACGTTTCAACGAAATGATGCATTGTATCAATTAGGATTAATTTATAAAGAGCAATTTAAAAATCCACAATTAGCAATTAAAAACCTAGAACGTTTGCAAACCGTTAACACAGACGAACGATTGAGTTTGCCAATAAATTATCATTTATATCAAATTTATTCTGAGTTAAATAGTTCTAAAGCAAATCAATATAAAAACGTTATTCTTACGAAGTATCCAGATACAAAATACGCTCAGATAATAAAATATCCTACCAAAAAATTAGCACAAGAAAATGAGGTAGATAAGGTTGAAGAAGCTTATAAAGAAGTTTATTATTTATACAAAGAGAATAAGTTTGATGAGGTTTTTGTTAAGATTGATGCGCTTTTACCAAGTATACAAGAATCTAACTTATTGCCAAAATTCGATTTATTAAAAGCTTATGCTATTGGTAAAATAAAAGATAAAGAAACCTACAAAACAGCTATGGAGTTTGTAGCATTAACATATGCAAATACAGAAGAAGGGAAAAAAGCTAAAGAAATAGTAAAACAATTAAATTAACCCTTACAATTATTTAAAATGTTTAAAAAAGACCAAACTACTAACGAACCAAAAAAATCCTCTGAAAGAAATATTTTAGCACAAAACACACAAATTATTGGTAACATAACTTCTGACGGAGATTTTAGAATTGACGGTACATTAGAAGGTAATTTAACTACTGATGGACGCGTTGTAATTGGCGCAAAAGGACTTGTGAAAGGAGCTGTAGTTTGTGCCAATGCAGATATAGAAGGTAGATTTTCTGGAGATTTAAAAGTATCTAAAACCCTAACAGTAAAAAGTACTGCAACTATTTCTGGAGATGTTATTATAGGTAAACTTTCTGTAGAACCAGGAGCAACATTTAATGCAACTTGTAGTATGAAAGGTGCTGTAAAAGAATTAAAAAATGACAAAGAAAAGGCAACCGCTTAATAAATTTGTTCGCTTTACAGGAATTGCTTTTCAAATGGGATTAACAATTTATTTAGGTAATTTGTTAGGTGAATATTTAGATCAAAAATACCCCAATGAAAATGATGCTTACACCAAAGGAGTTACATTACTCGCTGTGTTTGTCTCAATGTTTTCTGTAATTATGCAGGTTTCTAAAATTTCTAAAACTAATGATTAAAAAGACACTTCCTTTTTTAGCGGCTATTATAATTGTATTTTTAATAAGTTATTTAGGTCATAGTAAGTCACTCGATTTATTTAATTCTCATTTATCATATTCACTTTTAAAAGTTTATTTATTTCACCTAATTGCATCTGCAATAGTGTTTACTTTAGTGGTTTTAGTGTTTTTTAAAATACCAAATCAAGCAGGTTATGCTTACTTAGCATCAGTATTTTTAAAACTAGGTTTCTTTGTTTTAATTTTTAAAGCGTCAGTTTTTACGGAAGTAGACTTAACAAAAGTAGAAAGGGTTTCTTTAGTGATTCCGTTATTTATCTTTTTAATTAGTGAAGCAATAGGAGTGTCAAAACTATTGAATAGCAAATAGTTCGCTGTTTTTCTTAGTAATTGTAGGGTGTAAAAAAAAACTCTTAAAACTAACTTAAAAAACCTACCGTATTTTTAATTTATTATGTACCTTTGCACCGAATTTTAGGAAGCATAATTCTATATTTAATTTAAGGTATGGCGATAGCAACAAAATCTATCAAGTTTTTAGTATTATTTACAATAGTGTTTACATCTTTTACAGCTTTTGCTGGAGGGGATTCTCCTTCTTCTGATAAAGATGGTGAAATTAATACTCCAAAAGGTATTAAAGAGTATATAAAGCACCACCTTAAAGACTCTCACGACTTTTCGTTATTTTCATATTCAAATGATGCGGGTGAAAGAAAACATATTGGTTTTCCACTTCCAGTAATTGTTTGGACAAGCAATGGTTTAAAGACGTTTATGTCTTCTGAATTTCATCATAATGATGATGGTCATGTATTAGTTGAAAAAGGTGATACAAAATTAACTAAAATTCACGGTAAAATTTACGAATTAGACGCAGGCGCTTCTATCGTTTCTTTTGATGCGGAACACCACGCAACAAACGCACATAAAGTATTGGATTTCTCAATTACTAAAAGTGTTTTTGGAATTTTATTAGCGGGCTTATTAATGATTTTAGGTTTTGGTTCTTTAGCTAAAGGATACAAAAAAGGAGCAATTCCTACAGGAGTTGGTCGTATACTAGAACCATTAGTACTTTATGTTCGTGATGATATTGCAAAACCAAATATTGGAGAAAAGAAATATAGAAAGTTTATGCCTTATTTATTAACGGTATTTTTCTTTATCTGGATATTAAACTTATTAGGTTTAACTCCGTTAGGTTTTAACGTAACAGGTCAAATTGCAGTAACAGTTTGTTTAGCTGTAATTACAACTATAATATACATAACTAACGGTAGTAAAGATTTCTGGGCACATACATTATGGATGCCAGGTGTACCAATGTTATTAAGACCAATTTTAGCAGTATTAGAATTAGCAGGTTTCTTGTTAATTAAACCGTTTTCATTATTAGTGCGTTTATTTGCAAACATTACAGCAGGTCACTCTGTAGTAATGGGTATTGCAGCATTAATGATTTTGTTAAAAGCGCAGTTTGGAACAGTTGGTGCAACAGGAATATCATTTGTATTAACGTTATTTTTAACAGTAATAGAATTATTAGTAGCTTTCTTACAAGCTTATATCTTCACAATGCTTTCAGCATTATTTATTGGTATGGCAGTAGAAGAGCACGATCATGCACATGATCACTAAGAAATAAAAGAGTAAGTAAAAAGAGTTTGTTTAATTTAATAAAAATCAATTAGTATGTACAATTTAATTGGAGCAGGATTAATCGTAATCGGTGGAGGAATCGGACTAGGTCAAATTGGAGGAAAAGCAATGGAAGGAATTGCTCGTCAACCTGAGGCTGCTGGTAAAATCCAAACAGCGATGATCATTATTGGAGCATTATTAGAAGGTTTAGCATTTGGTGCTTTACTTTTAGGAAAATAATTTTTCAATACACAGAAACAAAAACACACTCTGTAGCGGTTGGTTACAGAGGTGTTTTTTAAAAAATTAAACAGCATAAAAATTTAGTAGTATGGATATTTTTAATGATTTTTCAATAGGATTATTTGCAATGCAACTTGTAATCTTACTTGTATTATTATTTTTATTAGCAAAATTTGCTTGGAAACCAATTATGAATTCTCTTGAAGAAAGAGAATCAGGTATCGAAGATGCATTAGAAGCTGCAGCAAATGCACGTAAAGAAATGCAAAACTTACAAGCAGATAACGAAAAATTAATCAAAGAAGCACGTGCAGAAAGAGACGCAATGATGAAAGATGCTCGTGAGATTAAAGAAAAAATGATTGCAGATGCAAAAGAAGATGCAAAAGAAGTAACTTCTAAATTAATTGCAAGTGCACAAGCATCTATAGAACAGGAAAAACAAGCTGCTTTAGCTGAGATAAAGAAGAATGTAGCTGATTTATCTATAGGTATAGCAGAAACAGTAATCAAAAAAGAATTAGCTTCTAAAGACGAACAAATTAAGTTAGTAGAAGGTATGTTAAAAGAGGTTACTTTAAACTAAGAAGCGGTAATGAAACAATCTAGACCAGCATTAAGATACGCAAAAGCTATATTAAATATTGCTAAAGATCATTCTAGCGAAGCAGAAGTAAATGATAACATGAAAGTTATTGCTGCAACTATAGATGAAAGCAAAGATTTAGCAACAATGCTTGCAAGTCCAGTTATTAAAGCTTCAGATAAAAAGAAAGTATTAGACGCATTATTTTCAGAAAACTCTAATAGTGTTATAGCAGGTTTGTTTAATTTATTAGAAGAAAACAAACGTTTGTCAATGTTACAGTCAATTGCAAAGCAGTATACTGTAATTTTTGAGCACTTTAGAAGCACGCAAGTAGCTAAAGTTACAACAGCAGTTGCTTTAACTCCAGAGATGGAGGCTAAAGTACATGCTAAAATAGAAGAACTTACAGGTAATAAGTCTAGTTTAGAAAATACTATAGATCCAAATATTTTAGGTGGATTTATACTAAGAGTAGGAGATGTGCAGTATGATGCAAGTATCTCTAATCATTTAAACGAATTAAGAAAGGAATTTGACAACAGTCATTATATTCCAAAAATTTAATTATACATCAAATTATAACAGATGGCGGCAATTAAACCAGCTGAAGTATCAGCAATTTTAAAACAACAATTAACAAACTTCGAAGCAAAAGCTACGTTAAATGAAGTTGGAACTGTATTACAAGTAGGTGATGGTATCGCACGTGTATATGGTTTATCTAATGTTCAATATGGTGAATTAGTAGATTTCGGAAACGGACTTGAAGGTATCGTATTAAACTTAGAAGAAGACAACGTTGGAGTTGTATTATTAGGTGCTTCTACAGGAGTTAGTGAAGGATCAACAGTAAAGCGTACAGAACGTATTGCCTCTTTAAGAGCAGGTGAAGGAATTGTAGGTAGAGTTGTAGATACTTTAGGAAGTCCAATTGATGGAAAAGGTCCTATTGAAGGAACAACTTACGAAATGCCATTAGAGCGTAGAGCTCCAGGTGTAATTTATCGTGAGCCTGTTACAGAACCATTACAAACTGGTATTAAATCTATTGATGCAATGATTCCTGTTGGTCGTGGTCAACGTGAGTTGATTATTGGAGACCGTCAAACTGGTAAATCTACAGTTGCTATTGATACCATTTTAAATCAAAAAGAATTTTACGATGCTGGTGCGCCAGTATACTGTATATATGTAGCTATTGGTCAAAAAGCTTCTACAGTTGCAGCAATTGCAAACATGTTAGAAGAAAGAGGAGCCTTAGCATACACAACAATTGTAGCAGCAAATGCATCTGACCCAGCAGCAATGCAAGTTTATGCACCATTTGCAGGAGCAGCAATTGGAGAGTACTTTAGAGATTCAGGAAGACCAGCTTTAATTATTTATGATGATTTATCTAAACAAGCTGTTGCCTACCGTGAAATTTCTTTATTATTAAGAAGACCACCGGGACGTGAGGCATATCCTGGAGATGTATTTTACTTACACTCAAGATTATTAGAACGTTCTGCAAAAGTTATTAATGATGACAAGATTGCAAGTGAAATGAACGATTTACCAGATTCTTTAAAAGGAATTGTAAAAGGTGGAGGTTCTTTAACTGCATTACCAATTATTGAAACACAAGCAGGAGACGTTTCAGCATATATCCCAACAAACGTGATTTCTATTACAGATGGGCAAATCTTCTTAGATGGAGATTTATTTAACTCTGGTGTACGTCCAGCAATTAACGTAGGTATTTCTGTATCTCGTGTTGGTGGTAACGCTCAGATTAAATCAATGAAAAAAGTATCTGGTACTTTAAAATTAGATCAAGCTCAGTTCCGTGAATTAGAAGCGTTTGCTAAGTTTGGTTCTGATTTAGATGCAGCAACTATGAACGTAATTTCTAAAGGACAGCGTAACGTTGAAATTTTGAAACAAGCACAAAACGATCCTTTTTCAGTAGAAGATCAAGTTGCAATTATCTATGCAGGTTCTAAAAACTTGTTAAAAGATGTACCAGTAAACAAAGTAAAAGAGTTTGAAAAAGATTTTATTTCTTACTTAAATGCTAAACATAGAGATGCTTTAGATACTTTAAAATCAGGTAAATTAACTGATGAAGTTACTGATACATTAACAGCAGTAGCAAAAGAAATTTCAAGTAAATATTAAATTAGACTTTAGTCGTTAGTCTATAGTTTTCTAGACTATAGACTAACAACTACTAATCACTAAAGACTAAACAATGGCAAACTTAAAAGAAATACGTAACAGAATTACTTCTATTGGTTCAACAATGCAAATTACAAGTGCTATGAAAATGGTGTCTGCTGCAAAGTTGAAAAAAGCCCAAGACGCTATTACGGCAATGCGCCCTTATTCTTCTAAGCTTACCGAATTGTTACAGAACTTAAGCGCAACATTAGACTCTGATGCTAGTGGGGCTTACTCTGAACAAAGAGAAGTAAATAAAGTGTTATTAGTTGCAATTACCTCTAATAGAGGTTTATGTGGTGGTTTTAATTCTTCTATTGTTAAGAAAACAGTTAATACGATTAACGAAAAGTATGCAAATACAGCTGTAGATATTTTTACCATTGGTAAAAAAGGAAATGACATTTTATCAAAAGAACACAATGTAATCGAAAATAGAAACGATATTTTTGATAACTTAACTTTTGATAATGTTGCTGAAATAGCAGAAAAGTTAATGGCTTTATATGTAGATGGAACCTATGATAAAATAGAAATCATTTACAATCAATTTAAAAATGCCGCTACTCAAATTACACAGGTAGAGCAGTTTTTACCTATAAAACCTATTGAAGGAGGAGAAGCAATTACAAATTCAGATTATATTTTTGAGCCGTCTAAAGAAGAAATAGTATTAGCATTAATACCAAAATCTTTAAAGACTCAATTATACAAAGGAATTAGAGATAGTTTCGCTTCAGAACACGGTGCTCGTATGACTGCAATGCACAAAGCAACAGACAACGCAACAGATTTACGTGATGAGTTATTATTAACATATAATAAAGCACGTCAAGCAGCAATTACCAATGAAATTCTTGAAATTGTTGGTGGAGCAGAAGCTTTGAATAACTAAAAAAAATATTTTTATATATAGAAAAGCGAACCATCTGGTTCGCTTTTTTTATTTTTGAATATGTCAATTAACAAAAAACTAAACGAAGATTATTTTAGAACAAAGAAAGTTCATAAAGAAAATAATGATAGGGGGAAAACATATAAAAGAATGGTAAAGAGAGATCTTATAGCTTTTATTGTTTTAATTTTAGTCTTGATTGTTATAAATTTATTCAAGTAAACCTTCTATTTCTTCTTGAATAGAATCCACATCCAAACCACAAATTTCTTGTAATTCTTCAACAGTTCCATGTTCAATAAAAATATCAGGAACACCTAATAACTTTATTGTGTTTGAATAGTTGTTTTCTGAAGCAAACTCTAAAACTCCAGAACCAAATCCACCTTTTATGGTTCCGTCTTCAACAGTAAGTATAGTTTTGTGTTTTTTGAAAATAGTATGCAATAATTTCTCATCTAAAGGTTTAATAAAACGCATGTCATAATGTGACACTTCAATTGTGTTATTTAGCTTTAAAATAGCTTTAGAAACGTTATCAGACATAGTTCCAATAGATAAAACAGCAAGAGAATTCCCTTCTTTTAAACAAACACCTGTTCCGATCTCAATTTTTTGAAAAGGTTGTTGCCAATTCGCAATATTTCCCTTTCCACGTGGATATCGAATTGCAATTGGTTTTTTTAAACCTAATTGAGCAGTGTACATTATATTACGTAGTTCAACTTCATTTCTTGGTGCAAAAACTATTAAATTTGGAATACAACGTAAATAGGTAATATCAAAAACACCATGATGCGTTGCGCCATCTTGCCCAACCAAACCAGCTCTGTCTAAACAAAATATAACAGGCAAATTTTGCAAGGCAACATCATGTATAATTTGATCGTAAGCACGTTGTAAAAAAGTAGAATACACATTACAAAATGGAACTAAACCTTGGGTTACCATTCCTGCAGAAAGTGTAACAGCGTGTTGCTCTGCTATACCAACATCAAAAGTTCTATTAGGAAACTCTTGCAACATTAATTTTAATGAGCTTCCTGTTAACATTGCTGGTGTAATGCCAACAATTTTATCATTCTCTTTAGCTAATTCAACAATCGTTTTTCCAAATATATCTTGATACTTTGTAAATTCACTTGCTGTTTTTGGTAATACATCACCAGAAATTTTATCGAACTTTCCTGGAGCGTGATAGGTGACTTGGTCTTTTTCCGCTTGCGGTAAACCTTTCCCTTTTGTAGTAATTATATGTAAAAACTTAGGTCCTTTTACCGATTTTAGGCGTGTTAATTCAGCAATTAATTCATCAAAATTATGACCATCAATTGGGCCAGAATAATCAAAATTTAAAGCTTTTATAATATTATTTTGAACTGCTAACCTTTTATTGGTTTTAACCTTTGTTAAATATTCTTTTAACGCACCAACCGAAGGGTCAATTCCAATGGCATTATCATTTAAAATAATTAACAAGTTTGCATCACTAACGCCAGCATGATTTAAGGCTTCAAAAGCCATTCCGCTTGCAATAGAAGCATCTCCAATAACTGCAATATGTTGTTTTTCCGTTTCACCTTTTAAGGCGGAAGCAATTGCCATTCCTAAAGTTGCAGAAATTGAAGTTGAAGAATGTCCAACGCCAAAAGCATCGTATTCACTTTCATTTCTGTTAGGAAAACCAGCAATACCGTTTAATTGTCTGTTTGTATGAAAAACTTCTTTTCTTCCTGTTAAAATTTTATGTCCGTATGCTTGGTGCCCAACATCCCAAACTAATAAATCTTTAGGTGTGTTAAACAAATAATGCAATGCAATAGTCAATTCTACAACACCTAAACTAGCTCCTAAATGACCTTCTTTTGTGGCAACAATGTCAATAATAAATTCGCGTAATTCTTTTGCCAATTGTGGCAATTGTTCAGGTTGTAATTGGCGTACATCTGAAGGAAAAGAAATAGTATTTAATAAGTTCTTCATTCGAAAACAAAAATACAACATCAAATTTTGTAATATTGATTTTTATATTCAAAAATATGATACAACCTTTTGACGATACTTATTTTATGAAAAAAGCTTATCAAGAAGCAGAAATTGCTTTTGATAAAGGTGAAGTTCCCGTTGGCGCAATTGTGGTTTTTAAAGATCAAATTATAGCAAGAGCTCATAATCTTACAGAAACTCTAACTGATGTTACAGCACATGCAGAAATGCAAGCTTTTACTGCTGCCGCAGATTTTTTAGGCGGAAAATATTTAAAAGATTGCACGTTGTATGTAACGTTAGAGCCTTGCCAAATGTGTGCAGGCGCAAGTTATTGGACTCAAATTGGTAAAATAGTTTATGGAGCTTCTGAACTAGAACGTGGTTTTAAGAATCTAGGAACAACTCTTCATCCGAAGACAAAAGTTGTTTCTGGTATTTTAGAGACTGAATGCTCTCAATTATTAAAACGCTTTTTTATAGAAAAACGAAATTTAAATTAATACAAAAAGCCAACTATTTAGTTGGCTTTTTAGTTTCCAAAAGAAGAATTTTAGTGTCCTGTAACGTTTACATTATCAATTTGAAAAGTTGTAGTAACACCACCATCTGCGCCTAAATATTTAAAGGCAACGTGTACGTTTCCAGACAAGCAAGAAATGTTTAATTCTCCCGAATGTGTATTATTAGCTTGATAATCATTGGAAGGACCATCTGCAAGTTCTGCATCTAATTGAACCCAAGTTGCTGTGCTAAAATTTCCTGTAAAATCTGAAGAAATCCACACAGACAATGCTGCTCCGTTATTATAACCAGTTCTTGTGTCAAAAGATAATATTTCATCTGAAGAAGTATCTAAATTAATAGCTGGTGTTACCAACCAAACTTCCATTGGATCTTCACCAGAATTATAAGCGGATATTTCTACATATTTATTTCCGCTTCGTGTTCTTACATTATAAGAATTACTTCCACCATTTGTGTTAGTATTTGTCCAACCAGCACTTGATAAAGCCGAAGTAGAAGAAATACCATCAAAATTTTCATCATAAACAATTAAACTTCCATTAGGGTTTACCATTCCACATTCTAAAACAGGAGGATCACATCTATCAGGATTTGAAAAATCTAAATCTGCAGGATTAGCAGCAATTAATACAAACAATTCTGCTCTATAATCTTTTGATAAAATTGCAGTAGCTTTTCCTTTTCCAGACGGAATTGTGTTGGAATTAAAACTAGCAAATGTGCTTGTTTGTAAAAATATTGTTGCTTGAGATTCACATTCAAAAATGGTTCTAAATCCGTCAAAAGTATCGTTTAGTTCATTAGAAAAAGTTTTTCCTATTTGGCTTTTTTCAAACTGAGCGTTTTCTAATGTAACCAAGGTATTTATATGTTTTTGCTCAATCTCTTCTAGTTTTATTGAAGTTGGAATGATCGTTTCAATTATTGGTGATTTAACAACATAATCTCGATAGGTTGTTGAAGGAATACTTTCAACTTGACCTGTATGATCTATTAAACCCAAAGAGAATTTTCCTGGAACATTAGAACTTCCTGTTGCACCAAATAGATTTGGATCAGCCTCAAATTCGCCATCATCATAACTTACAGATAATCCGTCTAGTTTAATGTATACTTTTTGCCCAAAAGAGTAAGTTTCGCTTAAGGTATTGCTGCTTATCATAATTTCTATTCCAGCAGTTGGATTTTCAATTTTATCTTGTACAATTAGAGTTTGATAAAAATTACCTGCTGCAGAATTAGAAACTACGTAACCACTAATAAAAGTTGGTGTATCGTTTTCTCGATAGGTGTAAATAATACTTCCGTTTAAGTTATATTCTTGAATTAAATCTGTTTGAATTTTTGAAATGGAACCATTTAAAGCTGCATTTGCTGCAATTTCAGTTGGTTCTGTTATTGTTATTTCTGGATTGGTAAAATTATCATCTTTAACACAGTTGGTAAAAGTGATTATTAGAATTGAAAGTACGATATATAATTTTTGAGTTTTCATGTTGAATTTTTTAAATTGTTGATGTTGTTTTATTAAAATCGGTAGTTAACATTTAAGAAATAGGTAGTTCCTCTTCCGTACCAGTATTTGTTTCCAAAGACTTGTTTTTCGAGCGCTTTATCATCCCTTAGTTGTCTGTAATTCGCATTTCTGCCTTGTTCAAATCCGCCAGACTTGTATTTGGTGTCAAAAATATTACCAATGCTTGCAAAAAAGCCAATATACTTTTGGTTACCAACTCTCCAAGATTTCCCTCCAACAGCATTTATTACTGTGTAATCCTCAAACTTTTCTTGTTGCAATAATTGTCTAGCAATTGTTTCATCATAATCATTAAAAGGAGTTCCGCCATCATCTGCAAAGTTGCTAGTTCTTGTTAGTGGAGCAACATCTACATAGGTATTACTTAATAAATTTGCCGTTGCGCCAAAGAACCAATAATCTGGATCTCGATAATCAAAACCTATGGAATATGCGCGTTGCGGACCAACGGCTAATTTGTAATCTTTTAAGTTTGCCTTTCCTAAATCTTTTCTTCCGTTAATAAAACCTGCTGATTTTGAGTCTTCATTATTTTCGGTAGTTAAATATAAATTAGGATTATTATCATACGTATATTGACCAAAATTTGCGGCACCTTTTAAGGTAATAGTTGGTGTTATATTTACTTCAATACCTAATTCTGCTCCAAAACGTTTTTTACTAATGTCAGATAATATTTCTTGTACAAAAGCAGTATTGTCTCCACCAATTCCATCAGCAAAAAAGAAGGAAATTTCAGTTGCATCATCCGTTTTAGCATAAAAACCTGTAAGTTTTGCTTGTACAATTGGAGTTCTTAAAATATAACTAGCATCTACAGAAATAAGTTTTTCACTTTGTAAATTATCTACAACATTGTTGTTTTCTCTAGAGTTAGAAAATGTGTTTTGTAAAGTTGGTGCTTTACTAATAAAAGCTGCGTTAAAGTCAATTAAATGGCGACCCGTAATTTTATAGGTTAAACCTCCTTTTACTCCAAAATTGGTGAAAGATTGTTCTTCAGATTTACCCAAAGAGTTTTTTGAAAATCCGCCGTTTTGGAATAATCCTTCTCGTTGATGTTTGGTTTGAGAAACATTTCCTGCAACATAATAATCTATCTTATTGTATTTAAATTGCGCTTGCCCAAAAGCACTTAACACGCTTGAAGTAAGGTTGAAATTGTATTTAAATGTATCTCCAACTTCAGCAATATGTAATGGATTTAGTAAGTTGTTTTGTTTGCCATCAAATGAATCTGCAAAAGTATCAACATCTAAATATCCATTTCCTCCTAATAAATCTAAGACATTTGCAAAGTTTTCAGATTTTAGTTTTTTGTAATTTACAGCACCATTAAACGTAATATTATCGGACAATTCTGTGCTAAATATTGTGTTTATAGTAATTTGTTTATCATCATTTCTGTCTTCATAAAGCACATAAGCCGAATTACCGTTTGCATTTGCTGCATATAAATCGTTCCAGTTTATTTGTCCGTTGTTAAGAAATTCCTGTTCCATTTCATAGACATTAGAAAAACTTTCGCGCAAGCCATAACTTGGTAGTTTTTGATAATAGGTTGGATCTGGATTTGCGCCGCCTAAATCGAGAATATAAGGATCTCCATTTCCATCAACAATATTAGAATCGAAAGTACTTCCGTTATAATCTAGTCGGCTATTTCCTATTTCTCCAAACTGATAAGAAATGTTTGTATTTAGTGTGGTTTTATCAGAAATTTTCCAATAATGATTCAACATTAAAATAGGTTCTTCAATTCTTTTTAAACGAGAATTTCTTTTTTCTCCATTCTGAAAGCCCCAATATGCGTTGTATTTTATACCTCTTAAATCGAAAACTTCTTGTGTATTTGGAGACGATTTTCCTCTTTTGTTTTGAGCATAAATTCCTGTGAAATTTATACTATGTTTCTCGTTTAGCTTCTTTTCAACTGAAGCAAAAAATGAGTTTGCATTATAAGAAGTAGCGTCTACAAAACCGTCGTTTCCAAATCTTCTTCCGGCCGAAAATGTAAACGCCCAACCGTTTTTATTTACACCAGAAGCATAAGAAGCCATAATTCTGTTACTGTAACTTCTGTTGGAAGAAGAATAGGTAATTCTACTTCCTGGCCTTGCTTCTGAAGCTCGAACATTAATGTTGGTTGTACCCAAAACGCCTCCAAATGTATGCGAAGAAGGCGTTAAGAAATTACTCAATTCTTGGTTACGTAAAACATCGTTTAAACCACCCCAATTACTCCATTGCGGTCTTCCGTTGTAGAGTTTGTTCATTTCTAAACCGTTTATTAGAAGTTTTCCGTTTTCGGAACCTAAACCACGAACTTTATAAAAGGAGGAAGACCATTCAAAAGCAGCTGTTTTTAAATAGACATCTCGAGATGATTGTAGTAAACCAGAAATATTATCAGCAGCACTTGCGTCATCATTTAGTTCATCATCAGAAATTGTAATTGTGCTTAAATCTTGTACTTCTAATACATCTAAATAGAGCATAATTGTACCTAAATCTATTGTTTTACCAGATAATTTTATAGGATATTTTTGAGTTTCGTATCCTTTTTTGGTAATTACTAGTAAGTGTTCGCCGTTGGGTAAATTTTGAAGTTGAAAAATACCATTTGTAGTTTTTATAGTATTTTCATTAATACGAACAAGAACATCTTGTAGTGGTTTTTCTGAATTATTATCTAAAATAATTCCTTTAACAGTGTTTTGGGCAGTTGCGCTTAAACATAAGGCACCCAAAAACACTGAGAACATAAATTTTCTCATAGTTTTTTCTTTTTTATAGCACTCTAAATATAGTTAAAAAATAATAATGTTTAGTTAATGTGCTTATTATGTGAATTTTAAAAATGGTCTAAAATTTGTTTTATCTTTGTTATCCTATAATTGAAAAAATGAAAAAAATACTTTTATTTTCTATAGCATTTTTAACAGTGTTTACTACTCTTTCTCAAGAAAAGAAAGACAAAAAATATACTATAAGAACTGTTGGTTTTTATAATCTTGAAAACTTATTTGATACAGTAAATGACACTTTAAAAAATGATGAAGCAAGTCCGATAATGAAGATTAAAGGAGATAAAACAACTGTTTATAAAGATAAATTAAACAAGTTGGCTTCAGTAATTGAACAATTGGGTAAAGAAAAGGCTAATACAAGTCCTGCTATATTAGGTGTTGCTGAAGTTGAAAACAAGCAAGTTTTAGAAGATTTAACAAAGACCGATTTCATAAAGGAAAAAGGATATGAAGTAATTCATTTCGATTCTCCTGATGAGAGAGGAATTGATGTTGCTTTATTATATCAATCAAAATATTTTAAGCCAATTCATTATGAGGCTTTTAATCCGAATATTTATGCAGATAATTTTAAGAAGAACACAAGAGATATTTTATTGGTTACTGGTTATTTAGATGAAGAATTGATACATGTAATTGTAAATCATTGGCCATCTCGTAGAAGCGGACAAGCAAAAAGTAATCCGTATCGTGAAAAAGCAGCCTATAAAGTTTCTCAAATAATAGAAAAGATTAAAGAGAAAGAAGAAAACCCGAAGATTATAATAATGGGAGATTTTAACGATGATCCAACAAACTCTAGTTTTAAATCGGTTTTAAAAACAAAAACTAAAAAGAGTAATGTAAATGAAGGAGATATTTACAATCCTTACGAAGACATGCTTCGCAGAGGTTTTGGTACTTTAAGTTTTAGAGATAAAGTTTATTTATTTGATCAAATTATGTTTACTTCTCCGTTATTAGATAAAGGAGAAAAAGATTTTTCTAGTTATAAAATGTTTAAATCGGGCATTTTTAACAAACAGTTTTTAACCACTAACAGCGGAAAATATAAAGGCTATCCAAAAAGAAGTTTTTCTTACGGAACTTACACAGGCGGTTATTCAGATCATTATCCTGTTTATATGTATTTAATTAAAGAAGCTAAGTAGTTTAAGATTGTATAAAATTAAAAAATATATCATTCTGAACTTGTTTCAGAATCTAAAATAATGAGAAGCTGAAACAAGTTCAGCTTGACAGTAAATAAGAGCTTTTTTGACTCTTATTTACTGTAAATCTTTTAGCATTAATTGAATAGATTTTCTGCCTTGCCATTCGTTTTCATCTAAGGTATAAACAATATCAAAGTCGTTTTGTACTTCGGATATTTTTTTGCCTAAACCAAAACCAATTGCATTAAAAGTGTGCTTATTATCACCTTGAAAAACATTTAATTTTAAATGACTTTTATCTGCGCCAACTTGTTTTCCATAACCATTATCTCTTACAGCTGAAGTTTTAAAAACTGGTTTCATATTTTGAGGACCAAAAGGTGCCATTTGACTAACAATGTTAAAAAATTTCTGATTTATTTCTGATAAATCGATCTCTGCTGCAATTAAAATTTCTGGAGATAATAATTTTTTATCAATGGTATTGGCAACAACTTCTTCGAACTTATTTTTAAAATTCTCGTAGTTTTCTGGTAATAATGTTAAACCTGCAGCATATTTATGTCCGCCAAATTGTTCAATAAATTCAGCACATTGTTCTAATGCATTATAAACATCAAATCCTTTTACAGAACGTGCAGAAGCGGCTAATTTATCGCCACTTTTAGTAAAAACTAATGTTGGTCTGTAATAGTTTTCTATTAATCTAGAAGCAACAATTCCAATAACACCTTTGTGCCAGTTTTCATCAAAAACAACACTTGTAAAACCTTCTTGTTCGTTGTTTTCTTCAATTTGAAGCAATGCTTCTTGTGTTATTTTTTTATCTAAATCTTTTCTGTCTGAATTAAATTTTTCAATATCACCAGCAAATTTTACGGCAGATTCAAAATCTAATTCCGTTAGTAATTCAACAGCGTAATTTCCATGTTTCATTCTTCCTGCGGCATTAATCCGCGGAGCGATAATAAAAACCACATCTGTTATGGTTAATTCTTCTTTTTTAACTTGGTTGATAATGGCTTTTATTCCATTTCTTGGTTCCGAATTTATAACTTCTAATCCAAAATACGTTAAGGTTCTATTTTCACCAGTCATGGGAACAATATCTGCTGCAATTGCTGTGGCAACCAAATCTAAATACGGAATAAAATCTTCAATAGTTTGGTTTCTTGTTGTACCTAAAGCTTGTATTAATTTAAAACCAACTCCGCAACCACATAACTCATCATAAGGATAAGAACAATCTGTTCTTTTTGCATTTAAAATTGCCACAGCTTTTGGCAATTCTGCTCCAGGTTTATGGTGATCGCAAATAATAAAATCTATATTTTTCTCTGTTGCATAGGCAACTTTGTCAATAGCTTTTATACCGCAATCTAAGGCAATAATTAAAGAGAAATCATTGTCTTGAGCAAAATCAATTCCTGCATAAGAAACACCATAACCTTCTTTGTATCTGTCAGGAATATAGGTTGCAATATTGCCGTAAATAGTTTTTAAATAGGATGAAACTAAGGAAACTGCCGTTGTTCCGTCTACATCATAATCGCCATAAATTAAAATATTTTCATTGTTTGCAATTGCCTTTTCAATACGCGCAACCGCAAGATCCATGTCTTTCATTAAAAACGGATCGTGAATGTTTTCTAAACTTGGGCGAAAGTAGTTTTTAGCTTCAGCAAAAGAAGTAATACCGCGTTGTGCAATTAATTTTGCTAACGTTGGGTTTATATTTAATTCTTTAGATAAAAGTGAAACAGTTTCTTTGTTTGGTTCGGGTTTTAAAGTCCATCTCATAGCAATTGAGAGTTTTATTTTTTGTGTAAATGAATCGCAGTTTTTACATCAGCAAATTGGCGAAACATTTCCATTACACCACAATATTTTTCTACAGACAAATTAACTGCTTTTTCTATTTTTTCAGCTTGTAAATCGCTTCCTGTAAAATGATAATCAACCTGTACTTTGTTGTAAAATTTAGGATGTTCATCTGTTAATTCTGCGGTAATTTCAATTTTAAATTCTTCTGCTTCAGCTCGCATTTTTTTCAATAAAGAAACAACGTCTAATCCAGAACAACCTGCAAGAGAAGATAACATTAATGCTTTTGGCCCAAAACCAACTGTGTTATCATTTTCTTCATCTGAAGTAGAAAACATGGTTAGTTTATGTCCACTTGGATTGTCAGATTCAAATTGTACTTTTTCTGTCCAAACGGTAGTTACTGTATTTGTATTCATAATTGCTGTTAAATTCTCGGTTATTAAAAATTGATGTATTAAATTGTGCTTTCATACAAAAATAAGATAATTAAAAATATAAAATATGGCATTAGTAACACCATTATCAGCAGAACACGATTTAGAAACAAAAGAATTAGCAGAATTTTTTAATGAAACCTTGGGTTTTTGTCCAAATTCGGTTTTAACTATGCAAAGAAGACCTGCCATTTCTAAAGCTTTTATCAATTTGAATAAAGCCGTTATGGCAAATGAAGGAAAAGTAACTTCGGCTTTAAAACGTATGATTGCTTGGGTTTCTAGTAACGCAACAGGTTGCAGATATTGCCAAGCACACGCAATTAGAGCAGCCGAACGTTATGGAGCAGAACAAGAGCAATTAGATAATATTTGGGAATACAAAACACACGCAGCATTTTCTGATGCAGAGAGAGCTGCTTTAGACTTTTCTTTAGCAGCTTCTATGGTTCCTAATGCTGTTGATGCAAAAATTAAAGAGGAATTGTATAAATATTGGGATGAAGGAGAGATTGTAGAAATGTTAGGTGTAATTTCTCTTTTCGGATATTTAAACCGTTGGAATGATTCTATGGGAACAACGATGGAAGAAGGAGCAATTGAAAGTGGAAATCAATATCTAGGAAAGCATGGTTTTGAAGTTGGAAAACACGATGGTTCTAAGTATTAATTTACTTTTTTAAATAACTTATAAGCCTTGCCTTTTGGTGAGGTTTTTATTTTAAAACTGAAGCAACTTTTTTTTGTAATTCCGGAATTACATTTTTCTCAAACCAAGGGTTTTTAGTTAGCCAAAAACGGTTTCTTGGACTTGGATGCGGCAGTGTAAAGTACTTTGGTAAATACTCAGGATAATTATCTACAGTTTCTGTAAGTGTTCTTTTTGCGTTGTCTTTTAAATAATAGTTTTGTGCATACATTCCTATTAAAATTATCAATTCTAAATTTGGCATGTTGTCGAATAATTGCTTGTGCCACTGTGGAGCACATTCTTTACGTGGCGGTTTATCTCCACTTTTTCCTTTTCCGGGATAACAAAAACCCATTGGTACAATGGCAAACTTTTCTACATCGTAAAAATCTTCATTAGAAACATTTAGCCATTTACGTAATTGTTTTCCACTTGCATCATCCCACGGAATTCCAGATTTGTGAACTTTTGTTCCTGGAGCTTGCCCAATAATTACAATTTTAGAATTTTTATGACCTGTAATAACAGGATTTGCGCCCAAATCTAAATGAGGTTCGCAAATGGTACATTGTTTTATTTCTAATAATAGGTTTTGCATTTTTATTTCAACGCCAAAGCTTCACCATTAAAAGATAAACCTTCGAAACCAGACTTCATAAAGTTTCTAATATTCTGATGAGAATCTCCATTTTTATCTTCTAATACACTTTTATAATGTTCGCCAAAACAAAATAAGGTTTCTTCTTTTTGTAGTTTTTGAAGCTTTGCAAACGCAAATAATTTACAAGAACCAGAATTTTCTCCAGCGTTGTTTTTAATGTCTCCGTTTGTAAAAGCTGTTGGCGTAAACGTATAGTTGTTTTCAATTACTTGCATGGTTTCTACAAAATTAATTGATGTTGGATTCGCTTTTAATTTTGTTTTGAATTCTTGGATTATCATTGTTATTTTTTAAACATTAACAAAAATAGTGAATTCACGTTATATAAGTATGAAGAATTAATTATCTAAAGAACAGTTTAAATCTGTAAGCATTGTTTTTAAAGGGAATTAGGTGAAACTACAGATTTACGGTTTCAAAAAAAGAATAAATAAGTAAAGTTGAAATTACTTTAGTAAAAAAAAATTATAAATTATGGAATTCTGGCAAATATTGATGATACTTTTTATATTATTAGGTTTTTATTTGTACAATAAACAGCTTAATCAAAATCATGAAATTAGTGTAATAGAAGCTTTACAAAAAGAAAAATCTAAAAAAACAATTGCAATTTCCCAGTATATGGATAAAACTAAAAGTTATAACGGTTCTTTTTCAAAGTTTATAAAAAAAGTTTTGCCCTTTTTATTTTGAAGACTTCCCTTCAACCACAACAACAATTTCACCTTTTGGTGGTTTGTTTGTGTAATACGCTAAAACCTCAGTTGCAGTTCCTCTAATAGTTTCTTCAAACATTTTTGTGAGTTCTCTAGAAACAGAAACTTGCCTATCTGCTCCAAAATATTCAATAAAATGCCCTAAAGTTTTTATCAATTTATGTGGAGATTCGTAAAAAATCATGGTTCTGGTTTCTTCTGCTAACAATAAAAAACGCGTTTGTCTTCCTTTTTTAACGGGTAAAAAACCTTCAAAAACAAATTTATCATTCGGTAAACCAGAGTTTACCAAAGCTGGCACAAATGCCGTTGCACCAGGTAAACATTCCACTTCAATATTATTTTGAACACAAGCTCTGGTTAGTAAAAAACCAGGGTCAGAAATTGCGGGAGTTCCAGCATCAGAAATTAGGGCGCAAGTTTCTCCGTTTTTTAATCGGTTTAAAACACCATCAATAGATTTATGTTCGTTGTGCATATGATGACTATGCATTTGCGTAGCAATCTCAAAATGTTTTAAGAGTTTTCCGCTTGTACGTGTGTCTTCAGCTAAAATAAAATCTACTTCTTTTAAAACTCTAATAGCTCTAAAAGTAATGTCTTCTAAATTACCAATTGGTGTTGGTACTAAATATAATTTACTCATAATTAAATAGATTCATAAGTTTCCACGGTAATATCAGCAATTATATCGCCAGTATGTTTTATGGAAAGTGGTTCAAACAGCATAATATGTACTTCTTCTTTTGCAATAGGTTTGTGTTCTACTCCTTTTGGAACAATATAGAACTCACCTTCGTTTAAAGTTACTGTTTTATCGCGCAATTCTATATCTAAAGTACCTTTTATTACCATAAAAAGTTCGTCTTCATTATCGTGTTTATGAAAAACGAATTCTCCTTTTAGTTTAGCTAATAATATTTGTTGTCCATTTAATTCACCTACTTTTTTAGGCGACCAATGGTCTTGAAACAACTTAAATTTCTCTTGAAAATTAATTACACTCATAAAGACAAATTTACAAAGATTTAGACGGATTTTGCGTTACCGATTGCAGCAATTGTTTGAGCTCTTTTGAGGAACGAAAAAAGCGAGTGCGAAAAGCGGGACATTTCTGAGAAGAAATGAACGCCCAAAAAATAATTATTCTACTTAATTTACGTAATTTTGCACTTCAATTTTTTAACAATGTATAGAAGTCATTCTTGTGGCGAATTAAGAGCGTCACACATAAATAACGAAGTTACTTTAGCAGGTTGGGTACAAAAAAGCCGCGATAAAGGTTTTATGATTTGGGTAGATTTACGTGATAGATACGGAATTACACAATTAATTTTTGATGAAGAACGTACTCCAAAAGAAATGATGGAAAAGGCGAAATCTTTAGGAAGAGAATTTGTTATTCAGGTAACCGGAACTGTTATTGAGCGCGAATCTAAAAACGCAAAAATGTCTACTGGAGATGTTGAGGTGTTGGTTTCTAAATTAGAAATTTTAAACGAAGCAAAATTACCGCCGTTTACTATTGAAGATGAAACGGATGGAGGAGAAGATATTAGGATGAAATACAGGTATTTAGATATTAGAAGAAATCCTGTTAAAGACAGCTTAATCTTCCGTTCTAAAGTTTCTATGGAGGTTAGAAAATACTTAACTGATAAAGGTTTTATTGATGTGGAAACACCATATTTAATTAAATCTACGCCAGAAGGAGCACGAGATTTTGTGGTGCCTTCACGTATGAATTCGGGTCAGTTTTACGCATTACCACAATCGCCACAAACCTTTAAACAACTCTTAATGGTTGGTGGAATGGATAAATATTTTCAGATTGTAAAATGTTTTAGAGATGAAGATTTAAGAGCAGACAGACAACCAGAATTTACACAGATTGACTGTGAAATGGCGTTTGTTGAACAAGAAGATATTTTAGAAATTTTTGAAGGATTAACACGTTACTTATTAAAAGAAGTGAATAATGTTGAGGTAGAGAAATTTCCAAGAATGTTATACGATGATGCTATGCGTTTGTATGGAAATGACAAACCAGACATCCGTTTTGGAATGGAATTTGGCGAGTTAAACGCGGTTACACAACATAAAGATTTTGGCGTTTTTAATAGTGCTGAATTGGTTGTTGGTATTGCTGTTCCTGGCGGAAATGCATACACAAGAAAAGAAATAGACAATATTATTAAGTGGGTAAAACGTCCTCAAGTTGGTGCTTTAGGAATGATTTATGCGCGTGTAAACGAAGACGGAACATTCAAATCTTCTGTAGATAAATTCTACGATCAAGAGGATTTAGCAAAATGGGCAGAAATTACAGGTGCAAAACCAGGTGATTTAGTATGTGTTTTATCTGGAGACACAAATAAAGTTAGAGCACAAATGTCTGCTTTACGTATGGAATTGGCAGAACGCTTAGGATTAAGAGATCCTAAAGTATTTGCTCCACTTTGGGTAATAGATTTTCCATTATTAGAATTAGACGAAGAAACGGGTCATTACCATGCAATGCACCATCCATTTACATCACCAAAACCAGGTCAATTAGAATTGTTAGATACAAATCCTGGAGACGTAAAAGCAAACGCGTACGATTTAGTTTTAAACGGAAACGAAATTGGTGGAGGTTCTATAAGAATTCACGATAAAGAAACGCAGGCCATAATGTTTAAGCATTTAGGTTTTACGGAACAAGAAGCTAAAGAACAATTTGGTTTCTTAATGGATGCTTTTGAATATGGAGCGCCACCTCACGGAGGTTTAGCTTTTGGATTGGATAGATTGGTTGCTATTTTGGGAGGTCAGGAAACTATTAGAGACTTTATTGCGTTTCCAAAAAACAACTCAGGACGTGATGTTATGATTGATGCTCCAGCAGTTTTAGATAACGCACAATTAAAAGAATTG
Source organism: Tenacibaculum aquimarinum (assembly GCF_022478115.1). Lineage (GTDB taxonomy): Bacteria > Bacteroidota > Bacteroidia > Flavobacteriales > Flavobacteriaceae > Polaribacter > Polaribacter aquimarinum_A. Next base: position 801,132 of record NZ_JAKGSC010000001.1, read on the forward strand.
AGTCTTCAGTTAGATATTGAAGATAAAGAGTAAACATAAAGTTGAGCTTGTTTCAACTTCTTAGTATATATTAAAATCCCAATCTTTTTAGGTTGGGATTTTTTGTTATTTTTATGGAATGAAAAAATTAATCACAATTTTACTTTTAGCATTTGCTTTTCAAGGGTTTTCACAAGAATTAACAGGAGAACAATTATTAGAAAAAGCGATTGAATATCACGATCCGAATGGAAACTGGAACACTTTTAATGGCGAACTTTTTGTTACCATGAAAACTCCAAAAAGTGATGCGCGAAAAAGCCAAATTAAAATAAATCTTCCGCAGGAATACTTTTATGTAAAAGCATCAAGAGGAGAAAATACTACAGAATATACGGTTGAAAAAGAAAACTGTACAATTGGTTTTAATGGAGAAGTTCCTTCTGCAGCACTTAAAAAAGAGCATAAATTAAGTTGCGAACGCGCTAATTTGTTTAAGAATTATTATACATATTTGTACGGTTTACCAATGAAGTTAAAAGACAACGGAACTATAATTCACCCAAAAACCGAACGTAAAACCTTTAAAGGAAAGGAATATTTGGTTTTAAAGGTATCGTATGAAAAGGAAGTAGGTAAAGATACTTGGTACTTTTATTTCAATCCGAAGAATTACGCAATGGAAATCTATCAGTTTTTTAAAGACGAATCTAAAAACGATGGAGAATATATTTTATTAACTGAAGAAGAAACTATAAACGGAATAAAATTCCCAAAGAACAGAGCGTGGTATTATAATAAAGATGATGGTTATTTAGGAACCGATTTTCTGACTAAGAAATAAGAATTCAAAAGAGAAAATAAAAAATCCGTTCTAAGTTTTAGAACGGATTTTTTATGTTTTATAAATATACTTGAATCGTTAAAACGATCATTGTAAAAATGGTAAGAATTAGCACTAAAGGCAATACAAATTTCAGCCATTTATCATAGCCAATTTTAACAATTGCTAAAGAAGCTAATATTAATCCGGTTGGATTTATAAATGCAAATAAACCCATTCCGTATTGATATGCGTTTACAATAACTTCTCTACCAACGCCAACAGTATCTGCTAATGGAGACATAATTGGCATTGTTAAAACGGCCATTCCTGAAGAACTTGGAATAAAAAACGACAATCCAGAATAGATAAAAAGCATAACGTTTGCAAAAATTCCTTTTGGCATTCCTTCCGTAATTGTACTTGCGTTGTACAAAAGTGTGTCGCTAATTAATCCGCTTTCCATAATTACTGAAACGCCTCTTGCTATACCAATAATAAAGGCAACACTTAATAAGTCTGTAGCTCCTTTTATAAATGTATTTACAAATGCAGTTTCTTTAATTTTAGCTAAAATTCCAATTATAATTGCACCAACTAAAAAGACAGCGGTCATTTCTTCGAACCACCAACCTAAACTAGAAACTCCGTAAATCATTACTACAAAGCATAGCGCAAAAATTACTAAGATTAAACGTAAACGTCCGTTTAATTTTTGATTAGCATCTGTTGAGCTTCCAAATAAATTTTCAATCATTTCCTTTTGATCAAAAATGATAGATTTCGATGCATCTTTTTGAACCTTATTTGCATATCTAATAATGTAAATTAAGCAAATTATTACGCCACCAATTAACATTAATAATCTTCCTGTAAAACCAGTTGTCCAATTTATTCCTGCGGAATCAGAAGCTATAATTACACTAAACGGATTTACAGTTGAGCACATTGTACCAATACTAGAACCAATATAAATACAAGCTAATGCTACAATAGCGTCGTATTTTGCGGCGAGAAAAACGGGAATTAAAATAGGATAAAAAGCAATGGTTTCTTCCGCCAAACCAAAAGTTGTTCCACCTAAAGCAACCAATGTTGTAACCACAATAATCAACCAATATTCTCGTCCTTTTAAAGAGGAAGCTAAACTTGCAATTCCGGCGTCAAAAGCTCCTGAAAAGTTCATAATTGCTATCATTCCGCCTAAAATTAAAACAAATAGAATAATGTCAGACGAAGCTATAATTCCTTTAATAGGTGCTTTTACCAAATCAATAAAACCTTGTGAATTGGCTTCTAATTGGTTGTATGTTCCAGGAATACTAATGGGTTTGTAAATTCCGCCTGAAACAAATTTGTCTAACGGAATTTTAATATTTAAACTTTCCAAGGTTTCTTGCGTTCCGGGTAAGTTTTCGGTTACTTCTAAATGTGTTTTTTCAAACTGTTTAGAAGTTGCGTTGTATTTTAAAGTATCATACTTACCAGCAGGTACAAACCATGTTAACAGAGTAACAGCAGCAGTAATTATTAGTAGAATTGTATGTGGCGTTGGAAGTGATAATTTTTTAAGCATAAAAATATTTTATAACCATAAAAGTAAATAAAAGATTTTATAGAATGTTAACTTACCACTTGTAAGTTTATATTTGCATAGATGTTATCAATTAAAAGCATATTTAGAAAAATTTTAGTTTGGAGATATAAACATATTTCTGAACATCAATTTATGTATGTTTTAAGCATTCTGGTAGGTTTTTTAGCGGGTTTAGGAACTTTGGTTTTAAAGAACTTAACCTTTTTCTTTCAAGATGTTTTAGAAGGAAACTTAATTAAAGAATACCATTACTCTTTGTATTTTATATTTCCAATTATTGGTTTGTTTCTAGTCTTTTACATCAAAAAATACGTCATCAAAAAAGAAATTGGTCATGGTATTTCTACAACTTTACATTCCATTTCTAAACGCAGCGGAATTATAGAAAAGTATAAAATTTACGCATCTTTAATTACTGCGCCAATTACGGTTGGTTTTGGAGGTTCTGCCGGTTTACAAGGTCCAGCAGTTAGTACAGGAGCCGCTTTAGGTTCTACTGTTGCACAATTGTTTCACATGAATACCAAAACACGTATGTTGTTAATTGGTTGTGCAACTGCAGGCGCAATGTCTTCTATGTTTAAAGCACCCGTTGCTGCCATTATTTTTGCTGTAGAAATCTTTAGTTTAGACTTAGCTTTTGCAAGTTTGGTTCCGTTATTATTAGCATCGGTTTCCGCCGTAGTTACTTCGTATTTTTTCTTAGGAAAGGATGTTTTATTAGGTGTAGATTTACAAGAAGGTTTTGCAATTCAAGACATATTATTTTATGTTTTATTGGGTATTGGAACTGGATTTGCATCAGTATATTTTTCTAGAATATATTTTAAAATCACACATTTTTTTGAACGATTTAAAAACCCTTTTCACAGATTAGTTTTTGGTGGAATTGTAATTGGATTGTTGTTATTTTTAATTCCGCCTTTATACGGTGAAGGTTACGGTTTAATAAATAATTTACTAGAAGGTAATGCAGCCGCCGGATTAGAAGATATTCCGTACAATATAGATTTTTCTAACGTTTGGATGGTTATAATTTTTCTGTTAATAGTTACACTGTTTAAAGCAATTGCAATGACAACAACCTTTGCTGCAGGAGGAGTTGGAGGTATTTTTATCCCAACTTTAGTAATGGGAAGTGCGCTTGGAAACGTATTTGCAAAAATTATAAATCAATTTGGTTTCAATGTTTCCGAAACTAATTTTACCTTAATTGGAATGACTGGTTTAATGGCAGGAGTTTTACACGCGCCCTTAACAGCCATTTTTTTAATAGCAGAAATTACTGGAGGTTACGATTTATTTGTGCCCTTAATGTTAGTAGCTGCAATATCTTTTGCACTTACAAAATACTTTGTTTCCAACTCAATTTATACCGTAGAATTAGCTAAAAAAGGAGAGCTTATAACACATAATAAAGATAAAAACGTGTTAATGATGATGCGTTTAGAAACTTTAATAGAAACCAATTTTAAAGTAGTACATCCAGAAATGAAACTTGGTGAAATGCTTAAAAAAGCAGTTGCAAATTCCACTAGAAATATTTTTCCAGTTATAAATAATGAGCAACAATTTTTAGGAATCGTCTTGTTAGATGACATTAGACCCGTAATGTTTGAACAAGAAATGTACAATAGTTTAACTGTAGAAACCTTAATGAAAAGCGCACCAGCAATCATTAACTATAACGATACTCCAGAAAAAGTAATGCAAAAATTTAAGCAAAGTGATGCTTGGAATTTACCTGTTTTAAAAGACAGTAAGTATGTAGGTTTTATCTCAAAATCAAAGCTATTAACTGCATACAGAAATAAATTAATCGAAGTAACAAGTTAGTTTTTTAGAAGCTATTTCCTGCTTTTGCTACTCGCTTTTTTTCTTTCCTCAAAAGAGCTCAAACAAGCCGCTCAATCAGGGCTAAACCTGTTTGCTAACTAATTGTCTTTTCGAGGCACAAAACAATTACTTACTTAAAAATGCAACCATCTTATCAGGGAAATCTGTAAAACCTCCATCAGCATTTGCATCAAAAAGGATTTTTTGCATCATTTCATCAAAAGAAGAAAACTCGTCTAAACTATCTGCTCTAAACGTATATGGATGCACAACTAAATCCAATTTATGCGCATCAGAAACTAAAGAAGTAAATGTCCATTTATTTTCAACTTTATTATTTAATATTTGTTTGTACCAAGGTCCAATTCCATCAGCGTAGGTTGCAAAATGCTTCAATTGTTTTGTTTCTTCAGGAAATTCTATTAATTGCACTAAGAATAATTCCGAATTATATGTCTTTCTAATTTTCTCTAATTCTTTAGCATCAAAACATTGTAAAATACACTTATCTTTTTTGGTTTTGTAACCATATTCAGAAAGTATATTTAAAACAATTTTAGAAATATCTTTTCCTTCAGAAAGGTGAAAAGCAGGGTTTTTAATTTCAGGGTATATTCCAATATTTTTTTCAGTAGCGGAATTTAAACCCTGTATCAATTCAATTTCTTCTTGTAAAGAGTGTAGTTTAAAGTTTCCTTTCCCTTTCGGAAACCGATCTTTATAAACTTGTTCGCCAGTTTTTGGATTAAAACGCTCACTAACTTGTAGTGTTTTTAGTTCTTCAAACGTAAAATCAATTACATAAAACCGGTTGTCTTTTCTACTTCTATTAGAAAATTTTAGCGCAACGTCTGTTACGTCATCTAAGTAAATATCATGTATTACAATAGGTACATTATCTTTACTTAATACCAAATCTTGCTCAAGATAATTAGGATTCATAGCAAAAGCCATCGCTTTAGAAGCTAGTGTATGTTCAGGTAAATAACCGGATGCACCACGATGTGCAATTACAGTTTTTGGTGTCATATCCGTTTCTTTTTTAGGTTGTTTACAAGCGCAAATTAGCAATAATGTTAAAAGTAATTTTATTTTCATCATCTAAAAGTATAACTTTTGTAGCTTTGCAATATGAAGTTACTATTAAAAATTTTATTTGTCATTTTTATTCTTTGGATGTGTACAGGTTTCTATTTAATAAAAACCGAACATGAAAAAGCGCAAATTGTAATGGGTTTAGGAGTATTCTTTTTATCGTTTATTCTAATGCCTTTGTTTATTTACTATCGTTATAGAGATAATAAATACAAGAAATACATTCTAAACGATCAGAAAATCAAAGAATGGATTGATAATAGCAATAAATAAAATCACAAAAAAAAGGCTTCATTTTAAAATGAAGCCTTTTTAGTTTTATAAAAATGTACTCTTAGTTATTAATTGTCCAAGAAACAAAGTATTGAGAACCAATAGCTCCAACACCTGGTGCACTAAAGTATTCTTTACCACCAATATTAGCAGCACCTACTTTTAATACAGATTTCCAAGAAGGAATTCTATAGTTAATTTGAGCATCAACTACAGTTCTAGCATCTACAATTCCGTCATAGAAAGCAGATTGCCATAAGAATTCATCTTGCCATCTTAAGTTTACATTGAAACCTAAGTTTTCAATTACACTAGTTTTACCAAATTGTAATTTTACCTTGTGCTCTGGAGTGTTAAATCCAGCTTCAAAATCAGAAGCTTCATCAATATTAAGTTTAGAGTATGTATAGTTTAAACCTAAGTCAAAACCGTTTAATACTTTTGTATTTAAACCAATTGTAGCTCCGTATGAACTTACATCTTCTTCTGAGTTACTATCTAAAGCTACACCTTTAAAGTCACCATTTTGTAAAGCTACTAAACTAATTGGTGTACCAGCAGCTCCACCTAAAGGAGTTAAATCTACTTGATCCGCTAATGTAACACTACCATATAATGGAGCTACAACATTTTGAGAAGCAATAAAGTCTTTGTAGTTGTTATAATACACGTTTAAATCTACAGTAACACCTTCTATAACGCCTCTATAACCAACTTCAAAAGCAGTTACATGTTCTGGTTTTACAAACTCTACGTCAGATTTAACTAAGTCAGCAGGATTTCCACTTGCAACAAATGCACCTACAGAAGCTGCTGTCCAAGAATTGTCATAAGCCATTCTACCTGTTAATGTACCAGTTGCTCCAATAGAAGAACCAGTTGTTCCATTAATATAACCCGCTAAACCAGCAGGAATTCCTAAATTATAAGGATTAGAAGTATATCTATCAATATTATCTGGAGCAGTACCTAATAAAATACCACTACCTGCATCTAAACCAATGTATTGATCTTGTGTTGTTGGGTTTCTAAAACCTGTTTGTACAGAAGCTCTAAAGTTATGGTTTTTGTCCTCACCAGCAGCATAGGCTAAAGATAAACGAGGAGAAATATTTCCATCAAAATTTTGAGCTTTGTCATAACGAGCAGAAGCTGTAATCTTTAAACGGTCATCTAATACTTTCTTTTGTAATTGCGTATATACACCATATTCATCATAATCAATAGGACCATCATAATCTGTAAAGATTGTACCATTAGAATTTAAAACATATTGTCTATAAGAAGCACCAACTTGTATTTCTGCCCAATCGATGTAATCTTGTAAGTTTAAGTTAGCATCTGCGTGGTATAATTTTGTTTGGTCTTGAAACTTAGAACCAGTAGCTAAAGACGGGTCTTGTTTTACTTCACTAAAAGCCTTTGAAAAACCTCCAGTACCAGGAATTAATCTTCCTGTATCTGCAACTGATCTTGAAATTGAGTGTGCTACATCTGCATTTCCAGCTGGAACACCAGGGATGGCACCTGCAATTGCTTGAGCATATGTACCTACATACTGTCCAAACCAATTTGAATCAGATTTCCATCTTCTATTAATGTTAATTGCAGCAAAACGAGTATCATAAGAATCTCCAGCATCTTCAGAAGTAACGTAACCACGTACCATAAAGCTTTTACCTTTTAATTCTAATTTATGTTGCTCCATAAAGAAGTTTTGGATGTTGTATCTGTTTTGTCCTTGATAAATTGTGTTACCAATACCAAACTTAGAATTCCAAATAATTTCTAAACGATCGTTACCCCAAGGTCTATAATGTAATGAACCTCCAAATTTTACACTTTTAGCTTCATTTGTCATTAAGTCTACATCATTATATCCTGTTCTACTAACTGCTTGGTTAGGTATAAATGGTAGTAACGCTGCTGGTAATACATTTGCATCTACTAATGCTTGACCAACTGAAGCCATATTTGTAGAAACTTCATCACCATAAACATTTAAACCGTTATAGTTTGGATTTGTAGAATGATCTAAAGATGTCATGTCTGTTTCATCTCTATAATCAGTTGCATGCCATTCTTCACCTTTTAAGAAAGATAAAGTAGCTTTTGCAGCAAACTTATCATCAAAAGCATACGCCATTCTTAAACTAGAATCATAAAAAGTATTATTTCCAGCTGCTTCCTGGCTAGTCATTCCTGTTTTAAAAGAAAAACTAATTCCACCGTCATCAAAAGGGTTTTTACTTCTCATAAACATAATACCGTTAAAAGCATTTGCTCCATATAATGCAGAAGATGCTCCTGGTAATAACTCTACTGTTTGTACATCTAATTCAGACATACCAAGTAAATTACCTAATGCAAAGTTTAAGGCTGGAGATGAATTATCCATTCCATCAACTAATTGCATGAAGCGTTCGTTTGCAAATGTTGCAAAACCACGTGTGTTTACAGATTTAAATGTTAAACTATTAGAGTTAATGTCTACACCTTTTAAGTTTTCTAATCCATCATAAAATGAAGGAGAAGAGGTGTTTCTAATTGCTCTAACATCCATTCTTTCTACTGTAACCGGAGACTCCATAATACGTTCTGGAGTTCTAGATGCAGAAATTACAACTTCATCTAAAGCTGTTGCATTTTCTTTTAAAGTAACAGTAACAACTTGGTTGTTTTTAGTTATTTCAACAGAACTTGTTTGGAACCCAATAGAAGAAACTTCTAATATAAAAGGTGGAGTATCCGTAACTTTTAATGTAAACTTACCATCAAAATCTGTAGATGTTCCAACAGCTTTTCTGGCAACCTTAATGTTAGCTCCTGGTAAAGGACCAGTAGCATCACTAACAACTCCTGTAATAGTAGTCTGTGCAAACATTGCAGCACTACCAAAAAGGACAAATGCAATCAATAATATTTTTTTCATCATAATGTTTAATAATTTGTTAACTATTGCGCAAAATACAATTTTTTTTCATTTAAGAAATATTTAAGACATTATTTTGTTTTTTTAACAGTTTTGAGGGGGTATTTTTATCAGAATGACAGATTGATAATAAATGTATATTATTCTTTTTAGTTGTATTTTTGTAGAAAATATACTCCGGATTTGGAAATTATTCATTCAGTTTTTGATTATAAATCTACCCAAAAAACCTTTGTTACCATTGGTACTTTTGATGGTGTACATATTGGGCATCAGAAAATTATTGAGAATTTAGTTGCAGAAGCTAAAGAAAAAGGACACAAATCTGTTGTGTTAACTTTTTTTCCGCATCCAAGAATGGTGCTACAAAAAGACGTTTCTATAGAGCTTATTAATTCTATAGATGAACGTGCTAAGTTTTTAGAAAAAACAGGTTTAGATTGTTTAATTATTCACCCATTTAGTAAAGAATTTTCTCGTTTAACAGCGTTAGATTTTGTACGTGATGTATTGGTGAATCAACTTAATATTTCTAAACTAGTTATTGGTTACGATCATCATTTTGGAAAAAATAGGGAAGGAAATATTACTCAACTTACAGAATATAGCCATTTATATAATTTTACGGTTGAAGAAATTCCGGCTCAAGATATAGATTCTGTTTCGGTGAGTTCTACTAAAATAAGAAAAGCATTGGTTAGCGGAAACCTTAAAACGGCGAATAAATACTTAGGATACAATTTCTCAATTTTCGGAAAAGTAGTAAATGGTAAGCAATTAGGTGGTAAAATAGGTTTTCCTACAGCTAATATTAGTGTTGCTGAAACTTATAAATTAATACCTAAAACTGGTGTTTATGTGGTAAAATCAGTAATTGGAGGTGAAACTGTTTTCGGGATGATGAATATTGGAACAAGACCAACTGTAAACGGAATACACCAAACAATTGAAGTCCATTTTTTTGATTTTAATGAAGATTTGTACGGCGAAAATTTAAACATAGAACTACTTTATTTTTTACGTGACGAGCAAAAGTTTGACTCCGTTGAAACGTTAATTATTCAGCTTAAAGAAGATGAAGAAACTTCTTTATTATATATTAAGGACAATTTTTAGCATTGCTCGGATTGCGTTAAGGATTGCAGTGAAAAGCCCACAGTGAGGAACGAACGAGGACTTACAACGAAAAGCCTGACCCTTGTGGTAACGCCAAAAAAATAATTCTAAAATTTAGAAACACCTTTTTATTTATAATTTGGTGGTAAAACAGCGTTACAATTTCTATCTTTGCCTTCTTAAAATTTGAACAAAAATGTTACAAGTACAATTTATTAGAGACCACAAACAAACGGTTTTAGACGGATTAGCAAAACGTAATTTTGCAAATGCCGAACAAATTATTAACGCTGTTTTAACTGCTGATGAAAATCGTAGAGCAACGCAAGTTTCTCTAGACAATGTGTTGGCAGAATCTAATAAATTATCGAAAGAGATTGGTGGTTTTTTTAAGTCTGGTGAAGTGCAAAAAGCTAACTTATTAAAAGAAAGAACAAGTCTTTTAAAAGAGCAATCTAAAGAGTTTACGGAGACATTAAATAAAATTTCTGAAGAGTTACAAGACTTATTGTATCAGATTCCGAATGTGCCACATGCTTCTGTAAAAGCGGGTAAAAATGAAGAGGATAATGAAGAGGTTTATAAAGAAGGTACAATACCAGATTTAGGAGAAAATGCCTTGCCTCATTGGGAATTGGCTAAGAAATACGATATAATCGATTTTGAGTTAGGAACTAAAATTACGGGTGCAGGTTTTCCTGTTTATAAAGGAAAAGGAGCAAGATTACAACGAGCATTAATCAACTATTTTTTAGATAAAAATATTAAAGCGGGTTATACGGAAGTACAAGTTCCGCATTTAGTAAATACAGCATCGGCAACTGCTACTGGACAATTACCAGACAAAGAAGGACAAATGTATCACGCGGAAGTAGATGATTTATATTTAATTCCAACTGCCGAAGTTCCAATAACAAATATGTTTAGAGGAGATTTAAAGCAAGAAAGTGATTTGCCAATTTCTGTAACAGGTTACACACCATGTTTTCGTCGCGAAGCGGGAAGTTATGGTGCGCATGTTCGTGGATTAAATCGTTTACATCAATTTGATAAAGTGGAAATTGTGCGTGTAGAGCGTCCAGAAAATTCTTACCAAGCCTTAAACGGAATGGTAGAACATATTAAAGATATTTTACGTGAGTTAAAATTACCGTACAGAATTTTACGTTTGTGTGGTGGCGATACTGGTTTTACTGCAGCTTTAACGTTTGATTTTGAACTGTATTCTACAGCACAAGAGCGTTGGTTAGAAATAAGTTCTGCGTCTAATTTTGAAACTTTTCAAGCAAATAGATTAAAACTTCGTTATAAAAATAAAGATGGAAAAACGCAATTAGTACACACCTTAAATGGTAGTTCTTTAGCGTTGCCAAGAGTTTTAGCGGGTATTTTAGAAAATTATCAAACAGCAGACGGAATTAAAATCCCTGAGGTTTTAGTGCCTTATTGTGGGTTCGATGTTATAGATTAATGCAATAAGCTATAGCTTTTTTAATTTGCCACAATAGCAACCATTAATTGCTTGTATTTTTTCATTTCTAAAAGTGCATTGAAATAAGCGGTTATTTGTCCGTTTTTCATAAATTCTATTGAATTTCTCTTAGCGGTTTCGTATTGTTTAGTTAGGTTTTTCATAATAAAATTGTTAGTTATAGTATATGAAAGACAATTTCCATGCCAAAATGTTACAAGAGTTTTTAAAAACGGAGTTGTTTTAGTAGAAATTTAACATTTTTGTTACCTATCTTTGATTTGATGATGAAACGATTTTTAATACTTTTTTTTCTGATAATTAGCCAAATAGCATTGGCTCAATCCGACTATCCGTTGGCCGAAAACTATTATCGAAATAATGAATATGAAAAAGCGCTTCAGATCTTTCAAAAATTAGCAGATAAAAGTCCATATAACACAACTTATATTCAAAGATTGGTGGATTGTTATCAAGAATTAAACAGGTTTTCTTCAGTAGATAGTTTGTTAACGTTAAAACAAAAGAAAAATAAAAGACTTACCTTTTATAATGTTTTGTTAGGTTATAATTATGAAAGACAACAACAACCAGAAAAAGCAATTAAATTATATAAAAAGGCAATAAAATCTATTGATAAAAATGCAAATTATGGTACTACAATTGCTGGTTTATTAAAGAATTACAATCAGTTAGATTTAGCAATTGAAGCCTATAATGCAACTGCTAAAAAAAGACCAAAATCCAGTTATGGATTTCAAATTGCACAAGTTTATGGGGAAAAAGGAGATTTTCCTAAGATGTTTGAATCCTATATAGATTTGGTAGATAAAATTCCGAGTCGATTAAAAACGGTAAAAAGATATACAGCAAAATATATTACTGACGATAGTGAAAGCGAAATAAATATTGCGTTTAAAAAAGCATTGTTGCGCAAGTCTGCCAGTAATCCAAAAGCAATTTGGAATAGCTTATTAAGCTGGTTGTTTGTACAGCAAAAAGAGTATAATAAAGCTTTAATACAAGAAAAAGCACTGTTTGCAAGAAACGCAGATGAATTGGCTAATGTTGTAAGTTTAGGAGAAATTACATTCTTTAATAATGATTTTGAAACAGCTCAAAAATGTTTCAACTTCATCTTAGAAAAAACAAATTATCCAGATGAAAAAGTAAATGCTCATTTGTATTTATTAAAAATAGCAATTAAGCAAGAGCAACCAAAAATTGAAGACGAATTTCAAGCAGTTTTTAGTGAATTTGGCAAAAATGAAAACACGCTTCCTATTCAAGTTGAATATGCAAATTATGTAACATTTGTTAAAAATGAACCTGCAAAAGCGCAAGAAATTTTAGAAGAAGCAATGCGTTATGCAAAATCTAAATTTCAACAAGCACGTATAAAATTAAAGTTGGCTGATGTTCTAGTGTTTACAGGGAAATTTAATAAAGCGTTGATTTATTATACTCAAATACAAAGTAAGTTAAAAAGTCATCCGTTAGCACAACAAGCACGTTTTAAAGTGGCACAAACTAGTTATTTTAAAGGAGATTTTGCTTGGGCAAAAGCACAATTAAAAGTATTAAAAGGTTCTGCAACACAACTAATTGCTAATGATGCGGTAGCTTTGTTTTTAACAATTTCAGACAATGAACCTAAAGATTCAATTCCATCTGGATTAAAACAAATTGCACAGTCAGATTTGCTTAGTTTTCAGAATAAAAACGCAGAGGCATTAGCTGTTTTAGAACAAGTATTTGTAGATTTTGGAGGACAACCAATAGAATACGAAGCCTTGTTTAAAAAAGGAAAACTGTTGGTAAAGCTAAAAAAATACGATGAAGCTATTTTAACTTTTGCAGAAGTAGTAGCAAATGATGCAGAAGGTATTTATAATGATGACGTCTATTATGAAGTTGCGGAGTTATTCAATAAATTAAATAAACCCGAAAAAGCTCAAGAATACTATCAAAAGATTATTTTTGAACATCCAAGTAGTATTTATTTGGTAGATGCTCGTAAGAAATTTAGAAAATTACGCGGAGACGATATTTAGTAAGCAGTATTCAGTTATAAACCTGTCATTTAGAGTAAAGTTGATAACTAAACAAATAAACGCATACACATTAAACAATTACACAGTAAAATGTACATATACAACGTAACAATAAATATAGACGAAAGTGTTCATCAAGAATGGTTACAGTGGATTCAAAACCATATTCCAGAAGTTTTAGATACTGGAAAATTTTTATCAGCAAAACTAACACAGGTTTTGGTTGATGAAGAAATGGGCGGCGTAACTTATTCGGTACAATATACAGCAGCAACAAGAGAAGATTTAGATGCATATTATAATGAACATGCAGATAAACTTCGTGGAGACGGATTTAAAAAGTTTGCCGATAAAATGTTAGCTTTTAGAACCGAATTAAAAATAATTAACGAGTATTTTCCAACAGCAGTAAGTAATTAATATGACTGTACGTGCCAAAAAACATTTAGGACAACATTTTCTTAAAGATGAAGATATTGCAAAAAAAATTGCAGATGCTTTAATTGGAGAAAACTATAATAATGTATTAGAAATTGGTCCAGGAATGGGTGTTTTAACAAAGTATCTGTTAGAAAAAAAACCAAAAGTAACTGTTATGGAACTCGATCGAGAATCTGTAGCTTATTTACAAGAAACATTTCCATTAGAGCATATAAAATTAGATACAACTTCAGATAAATTTAAAATTATTGAAGGCGATTTTTTAAAGAAAGATTTAACCGAAGTATTTAACCAAGAACCAGTTGCTATTATCGGTAATTTCCCTTACAATATTTCTACACAAATTGTTTTTAAAGCAATTGAAAATAGAGAATTTGTGCCAGAATTTGCAGGTATGTTTCAGAAAGAAGTAGCCATGCGAATTGCAGAAAAAGAAGGCTCTAAAGTCTACGGAATTCTATCAGTATTAACACAAGCATTTTTTGATGTAGAATATTTATTTACGGTTCCGCCAACGGTTTTTGATCCGCCACCAAAGGTAGATTCTGGCGTTATTCGATTAATCAGAAAAGAAGATTATTCACTTCCAGTTGATGAAAAATTATTCTTTAGAGTTGTAAAAACTGCATTTCAGCAACGTAGAAAAATGTTGCGTTCAAGTTTAAAATCTTTCAATCTTTCGGATTCTTTAAAAGAAGAACCTATATTTGCGAAGCGACCAGAACAATTATCTGTAAATCAGTTTATAGAATTAACAAAAAAATTGTCTGAACTAAGTGCTGATTAATAATATATAAGAACAAATCTCAATTACCGAGAAAAATAGCTAACCATGGCATTTGAAATTTCAGATCTATTTCTAGAAAATCTTACAAGTTTTATCTTAAATAAAGATGATAAAGCAATATCATTGGTGTTTGAAGATGTCCATTTTGCAGATATTGCAGAGGTTTTAGATGAAGTAAATTTTGATGAAGCTATTTATATTATTAAACTTTTAGACAGCGAAAAAACATCTGAAATTCTAACAGAATTAGACGAAGATATTCGTGAAAAAATTCTTGAAAACTTATCTGCTAAAGAAATTGCAGAAGAAGTAGAAGAGATGGATTCTGATGATGCTGCAGATATTATTGGAGAACTTTCAGAAGAGCGTCAAGAGCGTGTAATGAACGCTTTAGAAGATGATGACTTAGCTGCAGATATTAAAGAATTACTGTCTTATGAAGACAATACAGCAGGTGCTTTAATGGCAAAAGAATTAGTAAAAGTCTATGAAACTTGGACTGTTGCTGGTTGTATGCGTAGAATTAGAGGGCAAGCAAAAGAAGTAACAAGAGTACACTCTATTTACGTTGTAGATAAAGAAGATAAATTGGTTGGTAGGTTGTCTTTAAAAGATTTAATCATAGCCAAATCAGACCAAAAAATTGCTGACATTTCTAAATCAAAAGTAGACGCGGTAAATGTAAACGAAGACGATGAGGAAGTTGCCAAAATCATGGCAAAATACGATTTAGAAGCAATTCCTGTAGTAGATGATAATATGGTTTTATTAGGTAGAATTACTATTGATGATATTGTAGATGTCTTAAAAGAAGAAGCCGACAAAGATTACCAAATGGCGGCAGGTTTAACACAAGATGTAGATTCAGATGATAGTATTTTACAACTAACCAAAGCGCGTTTGCCTTGGTTATTTTTAGGTTTATTGGGTGGAATTGGCGCTTTTTTAATCATGGAAGGCTTTCACGGAGTATTTGCAAAATATGCAGCATTATTTTTCTTTACGCCTTTAATTGCGGCAATGGCAGGTAATGTTGGTGTACAATCTTCGGCAATTATTGTGCAAGGTTTAGCAAATGATGACGTAAAAGGAAGTGTAAATAGTAGGTTGATAAAAGAAATGCTGTTAGCACTTTTAAACGGAGTGATTTTAGCGCTATTTTTATTCGTTTTTGTTTGGATTATTAAAGGAAAAGTAGACCTTGCTTTAGCAGTTTCAGTCTCACTAGTCGCCGTAATTGTCATAGCCGGTTTAATAGGAACCTTTGTACCGTTATTTTTAAACAAACGCGGTATAGATCCAGCAATAGCAACAGGACCATTTATAACAACATCTAACGATATTTTCGGAATTCTTATCTATTTTATGATTGCAAAAATGATTTTAGGAATATAATTTTCTGAAGCTATTTCCTGCTTTCACTACTCGCTGTTTCGTTCCTCAACGAGCTCAAACAAACCGTTCAATCAGGGCTAAACTTGTTTGCTAACTTTCTGTAATTCTCGAGAAATTTGGGTATAAAAAAAGACTGTCTTTTCAGACAGCCTAACTTTTTCTTTTAGCATTAAGAGTATTATCCCCTACAGTAACACTCTTAATTATTTTTTGTCAAAAGTACTATTACTTTAAGGTCGTCTTTTTGTAAAAACCACAATTTAAAATGTGGGTTTCCGAAAAGATGTTAATCTATAATACCTAGTTCTTTGGCTTTTAGTACTAAATCTGTATTATTATTGGCATTTAAATCAATTCTAAGAGACGATAATTTATTCTCAATTGAACGAAGTTTTAAATGCGTTCCATTGTTTTTTGTTATCAATCCTTCTAAATTATTAATTTTTGGATGTTTAGGTAATTCTTTTAAAATTTGAATAGCAACATCATCCATTTGAATTTGAATAATGTTTCTACGCATAATTTTTTGATGAATTTCATGCGTATAATAATAATCGTTAGTTAACATTTTCTGAATAGCAAAACCAATTTCTTTGGCATCGCATTTACTTTTTAATAAATACGCATTTGGGTTTAAGTTACTAATAACATTATAAACTCTATTGGTTTCTGCATGGCCAGTAATAATAGCTATTTTAATGTCAAAATTGTTATTTCTAATGGCTTTTATTAATTCTTCGCCACCGTCTAAATTGGTGTCTTCAGTAGCATTATCAAAACTTAAATCTGTAAACAATAAGTGAAAAGGATTGTTGTTTTGATGTGTTTTTATCAACTGAAATGCATCGTCGCAATTATTAGTTGTAAGCACATCAAAATCACCAATTTCTTTTAAAGAAGATAAAATTCCTTGAATTACAAGTTGATGATCGTCAGCAATTAACACTCTTATTTTACTTTCCATTTTTAGGTATTTCAATTTTTATAGTTGTTCCTTTTTCTAACTCACTTTCAATAGAAAAAACACCATTAATTTCTTCCGTACGTTCTTTTATGTTTTTTAGGCCAATTCCGTTTTTCTTGTCATCAACATTAAACCCTTTTCCGTTATCAGAAATTGTTAAAAAAACGGCCTTTTTTGTTTCACTAAAATGCAAAGTAACCTTTTTTGCAGTTGCGTGTTTTTTTGCATTTTGAATACTTTCTCTTATTGTTAAAAACAAAGTTCTTTTAATGGCATTGTTAATGTTTTTCCAATTTACACTATCTATTTTTTCTGCTTTAATTCTAAAATCGCTGTCAAAAAAATCTGATATTAAATTAATTATTTGATCTTTAAAAAACACTTCATTAAAGCTTTCACTACTTAATTGATGCGATAAGTTTCGTACTTTTTCATTAATTACATCTAATTTTTTAGTTTCGTCTAATAGATTTGTTTTTGCCAGTTTTAAATGCAACATTCTTATATCTCCAGCAACTTCATCATGTAAAGATTTTGCAATTTGCTGGCGTTCTTTTTCTCTTGCTTCTATCTTTTGTAATTTAGAATCAAATAATAACTTCTTTCTTCTATTGGAAGCTATTGTAAAACCAAAAGCTAAAAACAAAATACTCGCTCCGGCAATTAGCCAACCTATAATTTTTTGTTGTTGTTCACTTTCTAATAATAACTGTTTTTCAGTATTTTCCTGCTTTAAATCAGCATTTTCTTTATCTTTTTTATCAGTTTCGTATCTAACTTTTGCAAATTGGTTTTTTAAGTTTCTCTCTTTAGTAAGTAAACTGTCGCTTAATTTTATATATTCTTCTAAATACTTCTTAGCGGTTTTCTCATTAGTAAGCTCCGATAAAATTTTCAAGCACCCTAAAACTTGTTCATTATTTCTTGTTTTTTTACCTAATTCTAAACCTGTTTTTGCATGTTTTTTTGCCAATTCATATTGTTTGTTTTTTAAATAGGCTTCTGCTAAAAGACCATTTGAAACACTTTGTGCATATAAATTTTTAGTTTTTATTCTGCTTTTTAAAACGGTTTTATAACCTTCTATTGCTTTTTTTGTGTATCCTTGCCTAAATGATATAGAAGATAAATTCCCTAAAAGATTTTGGTATTGAGTAGGATGTTTTGTTTCTATACTATCAAAGTTTAAACCCTCTTTAAATAAAGATGCTGCTTTTTTAAACTTTCTTTCATCTTTAAAAGTTATTCCAATATTACTTAATAAGTTAAGGTAGTTTCTTTCTCTTCTACTTTTTACATTATTGAACTTAACAATTTCCTGTGCTTTTGTGTAGTAATTTCTTGCCTCTTTGGGTTTTTTTAAATGACCTAAAGCGTTTCCTAGGGTTTGGTATAAAGAAATTAAAGTTCTATATTCTTTAGTAGGTTCTATGTATTTTAAACCTTCAATCGTAGTAATTTGACAACCTAAATAGTCTAATTCTTTTACTTGAAGAATAGCCATAGATAGTAGCCTTCGTCCAATTTCAATAGAATCTTTTAGTGCAATAGAAACATTTTTTGATTTATGATGATAATAAAAAGTACTATCTAAATTATTCTTTATCTTATGATTTAAAGCTTCTAAATGATATGCTTTTGCTAGAGAAAAAGAATCTTTTTTAAGTTGAAAGTGTTTTAGTAATTTGTTTGTAGAAAATGTTAAGCCTAGTGTGTCTTTGGCAAAATAACTATGTTTTGCATACTCAAGGTTTGTTTGCTTTATAAGAGAGTCTATTTTTAATTCTTCAGAGAGTAGCACCGCTCTTTTTAAATATGAAAACTTGTTTGCTCCTTTTGCGTTCTTTAAATAGAAAGTAATAGAGTCTTGTTGTTTTTGAGAAAAAACAATAAATGCAGAAAAAAATAAAAATAGGAAGAGGGTTTTTTTCATAGAGTAAAAAAAGTATAAACTTTTTAGGGCCTTTAAGTTTATAAAAATAGGGATTCTATTTTTTTTAAAAAAGGTTTCTACATCATTTTTTGAAACAAATCCCATAAAACAACTCCTGTTGTTACAGAAATATTTAAGGAATGTTTAGTCCCTAATTGCGGAATTTCAATACAACCATCAGCAGCAGAAACCACTTCTTGTTGTACGCCTTTTACTTCATTTCCCATTACAATTGCATACTTCTGATTTTCTTCAGGAAAAAATGTATTCAATTTCGTGCTGTTTTCAGCTTGTTCAATAGCCAAAACTTTAATATTTGAATCTTTTAATTTTTGAATAAGCGTAAGCGTATCTTCCACATATTCCCAGTCTACAGATTCAGTTGCGCCCAAGGCAGTTCTATGAATGTCTTTGTTTGGAGGCGTTGCGGTAATTCCGCAGAGATAAATTTTTTCAATTAGAAAAGCATCTGAAGTTCTAAAAACAGAACCTACATTATTTAAACTTCTGATATTGTCTAAGACAACAATTATAGGTGTTTTTTCAACAACCTTAAATTCATCAACTGTAATTCTCCCTAATTCGTTATTTTTTAACTTTCTCATATCTTGTGAATAAGTTCACTGTAAACTGCTACTGATTACTGCTTACTAATTTTTATCTTCGCAAAACTAACTGAAAATTTCCGAAAACTTGGCAAAAGCGAAACCAAAAAAGGTAACTCCTTTAATGAAACAATACAATGCAATCAAGAATAAATATCCTGATGCAATGTTGCTATTTCGTGTTGGAGATTTTTATGAAACCTTTGGAGAAGACGCCAAAAAAGCGGCGCAAGTTTTAGGAATTACATTAACTAAACGTGGTGCAGGTAGCGATAGCGAAACGGCTTTAGCGGGTTTTCCTCATCATTCTTTAAATACGTATTTACCAAAGTTGGTAAAGTCGGGTTTACGTGTTGCAATTTGCGATCAGTTAGAAGATCCAAAAATGACCAAAACTATTGTAAAACGTGGTGTTACAGAGTTGGTAACTCCTGGAGTTTCGTTAAATGACGAGGTTTTACAAAGTAAAACAAACAACTTTTTAGCGTCGGTTCATTTTGGTAAAAAGTTACTTGGAGTTTCATTTTTAGATGTTTCTACAGGTGAGTTTTTAACAGCACAAGGAAACGAAGAATATATAGATAAGTTGTTGCAAAATTTTAATCCAAGTGAAGTTTTGGTACAAAAACAAAACAAGCAACGCTTTTTAGAACTTTTTACAGATAGGTTTCACACATTTTATTTAGAAGATTGGGTTTTTCAATCGGAATATGCGAATGAAACATTACAAAATCATTTTGAAGTAAAAAACTTGAAAGGTTTTGGTGTTGAAGAGTTGAATTATGGAATTGTAGCTTCGGGCGCAATTTTATTTTATTTATCAGAAACACAACATAAAAAGCTATCTCACATACAAACTATTAGTAGAATTGCTGAAGATAATTACGTGTGGATGGATCGTTTTACGGTCAGAAACTTAGAATTGTACAATCCCAATTCGGTAAACGCAGTTACACTATTAAATGTAATTGATAAAACCATTTCGCCAATGGGCGGACGTTTATTAAAACGTTGGTTGGCGCTTCCGTTAAAAGATATTGAAGCTATAAAAAATCGTCATGAAATGGTGAAGTTTTT
This sequence comes from Tenacibaculum aquimarinum, assembly GCF_022478115.1. GTDB lineage: Bacteria > Bacteroidota > Bacteroidia > Flavobacteriales > Flavobacteriaceae > Polaribacter > Polaribacter aquimarinum_A. Next base: position 821,510 of record NZ_JAKGSC010000001.1, read on the forward strand.
TATAGATTCAGACGAGTTTTTTGAGACTGTAACCTATCAGTTAAACCAAATTTCAGACATAGAACGTTTAATTTCTAAAGTAGCAACAGGTAAAGTATCACCAAGAGAAGTAGTTAATTTAAAAAACTCACTCAAAGCAATTTTACCGATTAAAAATTCCGCAGAAAACAGTAAGAATGTAGCTGTTCAACAAATTGGAAAAGCATTACATGAATGTGATGATTTAATTACCAAAATTACAGAGACTTTAGTAGAAGATTCACCTGTAAACATCAATAAAGGAAACGCAATTGCCAACGGAGTTTTACAAGAATTAGACGATTTACGAGCAATTTCTAACTCAGGAAAAGAATATTTAGATAATATGTTAAAGCGTGAAACGGAACGAACTGGAATTACCAGTTTAAAAATTTCGTTTAACAACGTTTTTGGCTATTATATTGAAGTTAGAAACTCGCATAAAGACAAAGTTCCAGAAGAATGGATCAGGAAGCAAACACTTGTAAATGCTGAGCGTTATATTACTGAAGAATTAAAAGAATACGAAACAAAAATATTAGGAGCAGAAGAGAAAATTCAAGTTTTAGAGCAAGAAATTTTTGCCAAACTGATTCAATATATCGTTGGTTTTGTAAAACCTGTGCAGCAAAATGCACAAAATATAGCGCAAATAGATTGCTTGTTGTCATTCGCAAAATTAGCGATGGACAATAATTATGTGCGCCCAATGATGGATGAAAGTACCGATATTGAAATTAAAAATGGTCGTCATCCAGTAATTGAAAAGCAATTACCAATTAGTGAAGATTATATTGCAAATGATGTTGTTTTAAATAGAAATCAGCAGCAAATAATTATGATTACGGGACCAAATATGTCTGGTAAATCTGCAATTTTACGTCAAACTGCATTAATTGTTTTGTTGGCGCAAATGGGAAGTTATGTTCCGGCTCAAAATGCAAGAATTGGAATTGTAGATAAGATTTTTACCCGTGTTGGCGCAAGTGATAATATTTCTATGGGCGAATCTACTTTTATGGTAGAAATGAACGAAACTGCTTCTATTCTAAACAACATATCTGAACGTAGTTTGGTGTTGTTAGATGAAATTGGGAGAGGAACTTCAACCTATGATGGAATTTCAATTGCTTGGGCAATATCTGAATATTTACACGAACATCCTTCAAAAGCAAAAACGTTGTTTGCTACTCATTATCATGAGTTAAACGAAATGACAACCACTTTTGAGCGCATTAAAAACTTTAATGTTTCGGTAAAAGAACTAAAAGATTCTATTATTTTTCTTAGAAAATTAGTTGCTGGCGGAAGTAACCATAGTTTTGGAATTCATGTTGCAAAATTAGCAGGAATGCCAAGTATGGTAATTCATAGAGCAAATAAAATATTAAAGCAATTAGAAGAAAATCATTCACATTCCGAAGTAAAAGAAACCTTAAAAGAGGTTCAGAATGAAGAAATGCAGATGAGCTTTTTTCAGTTAGATGATCCTTTGTTAGAAGATATTAGAGAAGAAATTTTAGCAACTAATATAGATACGTTAACGCCAATTGAAGCCTTAATGAAGTTGAACGAAATTAAGAGAATGTTGATTAAAAAGTAGAAACAATAGGAAAAGAACTAAACTTTATTTCTTTTCCTATTGTTGGATATTAATTATTTTTTATAATCTTTAACTGAAAATATTAATAGGATTAAAATAAATAATAAAACTATAATTAATCCAAACTTATGATATAAATTCATATCACTAAAACCGTTTTTGATTAGTGAATAAATTGAACCAATTAATAAAAATAAATATAATAAAAATCTATATTTTGTAAGTTTTAAACTTTTCATAATTATTTTTTTAATACCAGCCCATACAATCTCCAAATTCATAAGCAGCCCAAGCTGCACCAATAGGTCCTAAAGCTCTTTTTGCTAATTTTCTTACCAATTTAGAAACTGCTGCTTTACTAATCCTTCCTTTTACCATATCTACAACAGCATCAATACCAACAGACCTTATTAAACAATCAAATGTATCTTGCGCATACATAGATGAGGCAAAAAATGAATCAATATTCATAGAAACTTCATTATTTTTAGTTTCTGCTTTTAAAATTGCAAGTGCAATTATAACCAATTTAGGGTCATTAACAGTTCCCATTTCTGCTGTTAGTTCATCATTTGTGAAACCATAATTTTGTAACAGTTCTACACTGCTATTTACTAATGGGTTTAGTTTATTTATAAGTATTTCAATACTTTCATTATTCATTTCAGAATTCGAAGACTTGTTAGATAAACTCATTTTTTCAAGACTTATCTTTAAGTCTGGTAAAACTTCTTTAGACATATTTTCAAACCTCTCTAAAGCTAATTCTTTTTCAGATGTAGAAAAGATATTATCATCTGTTTGACAAGATTGATTTAGAAACATCATTCCAAAGAATAATAATTTAATTGTAAAGATTGCAAACATTCCTTTTGCAAATTTATTTAAACCTTTTTTCATTTTAATTTGTTTTGAGAGTTTGTTTATTTTTTATGAAACTCTCAGTTAATATATTGTATTTTGTTTATTCTACAAGGTGTATTAACTTTGTAATACTTACCTCTACTTATTTATTGTTTATATTCTTATAAGCTATGGGTTTAAATTATACATCGATTTTAGACAAGTTTTTGTTATTTAAATTTTAAGTAGAGGTTTTTTTAGTAATTTACAGCTGCAAACATATAAAGAGATAAAGTAGTATACAATGGTCTTTTTACGCTACGTAATTGCGGTTTTACCGCAATTGATCTTCGGTAAAACTGTAGTTAAATTGATAATATATTATTTATTAAGCAGTTATAAAAAATAAGTATTTGTAATAAAAATTCTTATTTTTTTTGAAGTTATTTAAAACTTCTTTGTTTCAACAACAATCTTTATCTTTGCAGTAATGAACACAACTTTTTTATTTATTGGAGGTCCAGAAATATTTGTAATTCTATTAATAGTAGTTATGTTTTTTGGTGCAGATAAAATCCCTGAGATCGCTCGTGGTTTGGGTAAAGGAATTCGTCAAGTTAAAGACGCAACCAACGATATTAAAAGGGAAATTAATGACAGCGCAAAAAAGCAAGGTCTTGACACCGATTTTGTAAAAGACATTAATAAAGAAGTGAACAAAGTAAAAGACAATATTGACGATTTTACTGGACCAATAAAACGTAACCTTTAATTATTTCACTCTACTAATTGTTAAGCCATCTCTAATTGGCAACAATACAGTTTCCACTCTTTCATCAGTATTTAAAAGCGCATTGTATTCCAAAAGTACTTTTGTGTCTACATCTTTAGGGTTTAATTCTTCAACAACTTTTCCGCTCCACAAAACGTTATCTGATAAAATTACGCCTCCAGGATTCATTTTATCAATAATTAAGTTGAAGTAATTAACGTAGTTAGATTTGTCTGCATCAATAAAAACTAAATCAAATTTCTCTTCAATCTTAGGAATAATTTCAATCGCATTTCCTGAATATTGCTTTATCTGATTGTTATAATCCGATTTTTGAAAATATGTATGTTGTAACGTTTCTAATTCTTCGTTTTTGTCAATAGTATGTAACGTTCCGTTTTTAGCTAAACCTTCTGCTAAACACAAGGCAGAATAGCCAGTATATGTTCCTATTTCTAAAATTGTTTTTGGTTGAATTAATTTAGAAATCATTGATAAAACTCGTCCTTGAAAAGCACCGCTTAACATACGCGGATTCAATACTTTTTGCCAAGTCTCTTTACTTAACTCTTGTAAAAGTTGAGGTTCTTGTTGCGAGTGTGCAACAACATAATTGTCAATATTTTCAGGTAAAAAGTGCATCAATAATAAATTTAAAACAAATGTATAAAAAACGGAGTTCACTTACAGCAAACTCCGTTTCAATCTAACAAAAAATCAAAAATTCGGTTTAACACCGAAAATCTTCTATGCTTTCATTTTTTCTAACTCCCTTTTAAATGCTTCTTTATCCGCATTAGAAAGGCATTTATTATCTTCTTTACAATCTGAGGCTTTCATTTTTAAAACCTTTGTCATTGTACGATTTTGTTTTACATATTTACTGCAAATTTTACAGACGAATATGTGCCAGTTTAATTTCAATTTTTCTGAAAATGAAGCTTCTCCATATTGACTTTTGTCGCAAATTGTAGTTGCTTCGTCGCAGCTTATTATAAAGTTCTTAAACATAATATTAATTATTAAACCAATTCTCTTCCATGCATTTTCTTAACTGAGTTCTGGCTCTATGGATTATTACCCAAAGGTTTGACGCAGTAATATCTAGCTCCTTACAAATTTCTTCAGTTTCAAATTCTTGTATAGTTTTCATTCTAAAGACCATTGCGTATTTTTCAGGCAAAGCATCTATACACTTATCTATTTGAGTTTTTAATTCTTGAGTTTCAATAATCTTTTCAGACTCATTTTCCCAAGATTGTGGTACACGTTCTTCTATCCAATTACCTTCATTTTCTCCACTATCATAAAAATTCATTCTAACTTCGGCTTGTCCTTTTTTAGAATTTATTTTTCTATAATGATCAATTATTTTTCTCTTTAAAATTGAGATAAGCCAAGTTCTTTCCGTTGATTTTCCTTGAAAATTCTTAGCCGATTTTAATCCAGCAAAAAACGTTTCTTGAACCAAATCTTTAGCAATATCACTATCATTAACTCTAACAACAGTATAGTTAAATAGGTAATCGGCATATTTATCTATCCAAGTATCTGGCGATAAAGTAGGTTTGTTGTTAGTAGAATTCATTGATGCCAAATATACGCTATTTTTTAACTTTTAAAGCATCGCAATTTTCACGTCTTCTCATATCAACAAGGTAAATTATTTCCCATTTACCGTTATTATTAAATAGCTGAAAAGAATTTGCTCCACAATGGCTAAATTTATCATTAAGATAAAATTCATAAGGCGTCCAAACAGAAGCTAAATTTCCATCAATTTTTATATCCCAAGATAATAGTTTTTCAAAATATTTGTTTTCTGGCTTTTTATTTGCAATTCCTGTAAGTATTTTTTCTCTACTATCAGTTACTATGTCTTTTTCACCTTTTCTGTTAAATGTGGTTTGAATTTTTATAGATGAATGCATTGTAGCGCTAACAATTGTGCTATCACCTTTATGTAAACCATCAAAAAAAGTTTCTATTGTTTGTTTTATGGCTTTTTCTTCGGAAGAATTTTGAGCTGTAAGAATTGAACTTAAGCCTAAAGTAACAAGTAAAATAATTATTTTATTCATCTTAAAAAGTTTGGTTGAAAGGTGAAATTATACAAAAGTTGATACAATAAAATGAAATAAAAGAAGATTAACACAAGATTAACTTGGTAAAAATCTATTGAAATTGTCTATTTTTACCCAATTCTAAAATTAAAATTGATGTCAGTAGCAAAAAAAGAATATAAAAGAGTTACCGTAAAATCGTTAGTAGAAATGAAAGCTAACGGAGAAAAAATATCTATGCTTACAGCGTATGATTATACAATGGCAAAAATTGTAGACAACGCAGGTATAGATGTAATATTAGTTGGTGATTCTGCATCAAATGTTATGGCTGGTCACGAAACTACGCTACCAATAACTTTAGATCAAATGATTTACCACGCAAGTTCTGTTGTAAGAGGTATAGATCGTTGTTTGGTTGTGGTAGATTTACCTTTTGGTAGTTACCAATCCGACCCAAAAGAAGCATTGCGTTCTGCCATTAGAATAATGAAAGAAAGTGGAGGACACTCAATAAAATTAGAAGGAGGAAAAGAAATAAAAGAATCTATAAAGCGTATTTTAAATGCGGGAATTCCTGTTATGGGACATTTAGGTTTAACACCACAATCTATCTATAAATTTGGAACTTACACTGTAAGAGCAAAAGAAGAAGAAGAAGCGGAGCAATTAATGGAAGATGCATTATTACTAGAAAGATTAGGTTGTTTTGCATTGGTTTTAGAAAAAGTTCCTGCAAAATTAGCTCAAAAAGTAGCAGAAGCTTTAACAATACCAGTAATTGGAATTGGAGCTGGTGGAGGTGTTGATGGGCAAGTTTTAGTTACGCATGATATGTTAGGAATGACACATGAATTTAATCCGCGTTTTTTACGTAGATATTTAGACTTATATACTGAAATGACAGGAGCTTTTGAGCAATATATTACCGACGTAAAATCTAGAGATTTTCCAAGTAATAAAGAGCAGTATTAAAAGTTAATGTATCAATTATTTAATTTAAAAATGTAGCAATGCGCATTTTACATCTCGATACAAATCATTCACTTTTACTAAGTCAATTAAACGGTTTGGGTTATAAAAATGAAGAAGATTTTACTTCTTCAAAAAGTGAAGTTGAAGCAAAAATTCATCAATACGATGGAATAATTATTAGAAGTCGTTTTTCTATTGACAAAACCTTTCTAGATAAAGCAACAAATCTAAAATTTATTGGAAGAGTTGGCGCAGGTTTAGAAAATATTGACTGCGATTATGCCGAACAAAAAGGAGTGTATTTAATTGCAGCTCCAGAAGGTAATAGAAATGCTGTTGGAGAACATTCTTTAGGAATGCTTTTATCACTTTTTAATAAACTAAACAAAGCAGATAACGAAGTTAGAAGCGGTAAATGGTTGCGCGAAGAAAACCGCGGAATTGAACTTGACGGTAAAACGGTTGGTTTAATTGGTTACGGAAATATGGGGAAATCCTTTGCCAAAAAACTACGTGGTTTTGATGTTGAAGTACTTTGTTACGATTTAAAACCAAATATTGGAGACGAAAATTGCAAACAAGTTTCCTTAGAAGAATTACAAAAAAAAGCAGATATTTTAAGTTTACATACACCACAAACATCATTAACTATTAATATGGTTAACGAAGCTTTCATTAACAAATTCAAGAAAAATTTCTGGTTGATTAATACAGCAAGAGGAAAATCGGTTGTTACAGCAGATTTGGTTTCAGCTTTAAAATCTGGTAAAATTTTAGGAGCAGGTTTAGACGTTTTAGAATATGAGAAAAAATCATTTGAAAACTTATTTACCGAATCAGAAATACCAGCAGCTTTTCAATATTTAATTAATTCAGAAAATGTAATTTTATCTCCACATGTTGCAGGTTGGACAGTTGAAAGTAAAGAAAAACTGGCCCAAACCATTGTAGATAAAATTAAAGTAAAATTTTGTTAACTTGTAGGCATTAAAACATCTACAATGCAATACAAAGCCACTTCACCAGAAGACTATATTAGTCAAGTTCCAGAAGAACGTAAAGAAACGCTACATAAATTACGTAAAACCATAAAAGATAATTTACCAAAAGGTTTTGAGGAAGGCATGCAATATAGCTTTCCTAGCTATTTTGTGCCGCATTCAATGTATCCAAATGGCTATCATTGCAAACCAGAAGAACCGCTTCCTTTTATGAGTTTTGCTTCTCAAAAAAACTCAATAAATTTATATCATATGGGTATTTATGCAAAACCAGCATTGTTAGATTGGTTTGTAGCTGAATATCCAAAACATTGTAAACGCAAGTTAGATATGGGGAAAAGCTGTATTCGATTTAAGAAGATGGAGGAAATTCCGTTTGATTTAATTGCAGAATTATGTACAAAAATGACGGTTGAAGAATGGATAGCTATTTACGAAACTAATACAAAGAAGTAAGATGAAAAAAGGTAAAGTAACAGGAATTGGTGGTGTTTTCTTTAAAACCGAAGACCCAAAAGCAACAAAAGATTGGTATAAAAATCATTTAGGTTTTAATACAGACGATTGGGGTTGTTCATTTTGGTGGAAAGATGAAAACGGAAAAAAAGCAATGACACAATGGAGTCCTTTTGCAAAAGATACAAAACATTTTGAGCCTTCAAAAAAAGACTTTATGTTTAACTATCGTGTAGAAAACTTAGTTGAATTATTGGAGGAGTTAAAAGCCCAAGGCGTTACTGTAATTGATAAAATTGATGAATATGACTACGGAAAATTTGGTTGGATTGTAGATTTAGATGGAAATAAAATTGAACTTTGGGAACCAAAAGATGAAGCTTTTTAGTATTGAAAAATTTAGTATTTTTGAAGCTATCTAATTAAAAATCAATATTAAATGTCTGAAGAAAAGAATAATTTAGAAGAAAACCTTAATGAAGGAGTAGAAAACGCAAAAGATATGGCAAGCGATGCCGCAGAAAATGTAAAAGAAATAGTATCTGAAGCTTCTGATAAGGCTAAAGAAATTGCAGGCAATGTAGCTGAAGAAGCAAAAGAGGCTTTAAATACAGCAAAAGAAAAATTAAGCGAAGTAGTTTCTGAAGAAACTATCGATAATGTAAAAGCTAAAGCAGGTGAGTTTGCAGATGATGCAAAAGAAGCACTTTCTGGAGCTGCAGACAAAGCCACTGAATTAGCAGGAGATGCAAAAGAAAAAATTGCGGAAGTTTTATCTAGTGAAAGTGTTGAAAACATTAAAGATAAAGCTACAGAATTAGCAGGAGATGCAAAAGAAGCTTTAGGAGATTTAGGAGAAAAAGCGAGTGAGTTTGCAGAAGATGCAGAAGAGGTAGCAGAAGAAGTAGTTAAAAAAACTAAAAACTTTTTTCAACGTTTATTTGGTAAATAAACATTCTTATAAAATAAAAAAAAGCGACCAATTGGTCGCTTTTTTTTATTTACTATATTCATTTTTCAGCAAAGAAATATCATCAATAATTTTTTGCATATTTTCTTTCTCGGTTCCGTCATACATTCCACGAATACGACGCTCTTTGTCTATTAAAACAAAGTTTTCTGTGTGTATAAAATCGTTTTCATCTCCATTTCCTTCATCTAAAACAGCAAAATAACTTTTACGAGCTAACGCATAAATATGTTTTTTACTTCCAGTAGTAACGTGCCATTTTTTATCAATTACTCCTTTTTTATCAGCATAATCTCTTAATACAGAAACACTATCAATTGTTGGTGTTACCGAGTGTGATAAGAACATAATATCAGTATCATTTTTATAGTGTTCTTGTAATTCACTCATGTTGTAAGCCATTGCAATACATATGGTTTGGCATCGTGTAAAAAAGAAATCTGCTACATAAATTTTGCCATCAAAATCTTTGTTGGTAATAGTTTCTCCATTTTGATTTATCAATGAGAAGTCTGCAACTTTATGATTCTTCTTTTTGTTTCTAATTGAAGCATCAACTAGTTTCGGATTTATATCAGCAGGACTGTAAACAGGTAGTTTTTCATCAACTTTTACTAAATGATAAAAAATTGGAATTGTAATTGCTGAAAAGACCAACAAAAAGAATAAAGTGTATTTAGATTTCTTGAAAAATTTTGCTTCCATAAAGCAAAAATACGGCTAAAAACACATCTTTAAAACAGATTTTCTAAATTCTTTGTTAAAAGAGTTTTGTCAGTAAAAACAATACTTTTACAACTGTTTCTAAAAGCGTACATTTGCGGGATTATAAATTTTAGATTGATTACGTAGATGGAAATTTTAATAAAAGCATCACAGTTTATTTTAAGCCTTTCTTTATTGATTGTGTTGCACGAATTGGGGCATTTTATCCCCGCAAAATTGTTTAAAACAAGAGTAGAAAAATTCTACTTATTTTTTGATTATAAGTTCTCACTTTTTAAAAAGAAAGTAGGAGAAACTGTGTATGGTATTGGTTGGATTCCGTTAGGTGGTTATGTTAAAATCTCTGGAATGATTGACGAAAGTATGGATACCGAACAAATGGCTTTACCGCCACAACCTTGGGAATTTAGGTCTAAACCAGCTTGGCAGCGTTTAATAATTATGTTAGGTGGTGTTATTGTAAATTTTGTGCTTGGAATACTAATTTACATCTGCCTAATGTGGGCTTATGGAGAGCGTTTTTTACCAAATGAAAATGTAAAAGATGGTGTTTGGGTAGAAAATCAATTAGCTACAGATTTAGGTTTGCAAACTGGAGATAAAATATTAACTGTTGATGGAGAAAAGGTTCTAAAATTTAATCAATTACCTATAGAGTTTATCAATGGAAATAACTATACGATTGAAAGAGATGGTGAAGTTCTTGAAAAAGAAATTCCAATTGATTTTATTTCAAAATTAGTAGATAGAGGTAAAAACGCAGGAAACTTTATAAATACTCGTTATCCATTTTTAATTAGTGGAGTGCAACAAGATTCTTTAAATGCATCTTCAGGTTTAAAAGCAAAAGATATGGTTGTTGCTATAAATGGAGCTCCTATTAAGTATTACGATCAAGCTAAAGTAGAATTTCATAAGTTAAAAGGACAAGATATTTCTCTTACCGTAAAAAGGGGTGAAGAAACTAAAGAGGTTCCTGTAAAAGTTTCTGATTTCGGAAATATAGGTGTTGTTTTTGGTGGAGCATCTTATAACGATTTAGAAAAACTTGGATATTACGATCTAGAAAGAATAGATTATTCATTTACAGAAGCTATTCCTGCAGGTTTAAATAAATCTTGGGATACTTTAACGAGTTATGTAAAACAACTTAAAAAGATATTTAATCCAAGTACTGGAGCTTATAAAGGTTTAGGTGGTTTTATTTCAATCGGAAGTATTTTTCCTTCAGAATTTAGCTGGGAAACGTTTTGGAACATTACAGCATTCTTGTCAATAATGTTAGGGTTTATGAATTTATTACCAATTCCTGCCTTAGATGGAGGTCACGTATTGTTTACCCTTTGGGAAATGATTACAGGTAAAAAACCAAGTGATAAATTTTTAGAACATGCACAAGTAGTTGGTTTTATTCTATTACTAGCATTATTAATATTTGCGAATGGTAACGATATATTTAGATTGTTTAAATAACGTTAGTATTTAAAACATAAAAAAAAGAGCAACCAATTTGGTTGCTCTTTTTTTTATGATGTTATTTTTTGTCGTTAATCTCTAGACATAAATATTTGTAACACATACCAAAATAGTAGCATTAAAGAAGCAAATAAGCCTAAAGCAGCAGGAATATAATCTTCTGTTCCAAATTTGTGAACTAAGTTAGAAGTTTGATATAAAATAGAACCTCCGGCTAATAAACACATTCCTACAGAAAACCATAAACCTAAGTTAAATCCAAATAAGGTTCCTGCAATAATTAAACCTATCGCAATAAAAAATCCTATTGTTAAAGCAGATCTTAAAAAAGAGAAATCTTTTTTAGTTAGCAAAACTACAGCAGATAAACCAGCAAATAAAGTAAGTGTAACTATACCAGCTTGTTGAATTAAATCGAAATTTCCTGTAAACGAAATTGCTATATAAATTAATGGAATAAAAATAAAAGCTTCCGCAAAAATGTAACCTGCATAGGCTAAATATTGTAAGTTTTTATCTGTAGTTCTTAAGGCAGTACTTTCTGCATAATTGGTAATTAGCATAAACCCGCCTAATAATAATAGCCATTTATAGCCTTCTGTCATAGAAAGCATAAAATTTACTATTGTAGCGCTTTGTAATAATAAGTATTCAAAAAGAATAAATAATAGAACGCCACCAGCAACATGTGCATACGTTTTCTTGTAAAATACAACTCTTTGTACATCTGTTCCTTCAGCTAAAAGTACGTTGTTGTTTAATGTGTTTTCCATAGTTTTATTTGTTTTTAAGCAATTTTATTTTCTTTATTAGTTCTAACAATAGCTTGTTCGTTTTTCCAATCAATCCATTTTTGACCTTTAATTCTACGCATTAAATTATCATAATTACGCATTATAAAAATATTGTACATCGCTTTTCCAAATCTACTAGGATTTCTTGCTAAAGCACGTAAACTCATTGAGAAACCAGGTGTTATATAACGCATGTAATGCCAATAACCTTCTGGCATATACAATACATTTCCGTGTTCAAGATGTGTAATATGTCCTTTTGCTTTTTTTAATGCTGGCCATTTTTCAAAATCTGGATTCGAAAAATCAATGTCTTCTCTTACAATTAAAGAATGTGGAATTTTATATAAATACCTATTCTGTTTTTGATCAAAGAGAATTACCTCTTTTTTCCCTTCAAAATGAAAGTGAAAAATATTAGCTAAATCAATATCGTAGTGCATAAACGTGTACGAATCTGTTCCGCCAAAAAACAACATTGGCAACCCTTTTAGTAAACGCAGGCCAAAGTCAGGAAACGTAAAGTCTTTCTGTAAAATAGGGACTTCTTTTAAGACATTCCATAGAAAAATTCTGAATTTAGTAGGTTCACGTTTCAATAAATCTACATATTCACCCATTTTCATGGTTGCATGTGGTTCGTTAAAACCATCTTTAAAATCTACCGGTCTATCGTCGTATAAAGGCACCGTTTTATCACCTGCAACCTCTTTCATATATTCTAAAGACCATTTAGAATGTGCAGGCCAATCATTAACAAAATTCTCTATAACCACAGGTTTTTGTGGTTTAAAGTAGTTTTTGATAAAGTCTTCTTTGGTAATCGTTTTTACGCGATCAATTGTGGTAAGATCTAATCCCATTTTTCAATTTTAAAGTACAAAGTTAAGAAAATGGAACGACATTATTTTTAAAACCAAAACCATTAGAATTCTAATGGTTTTGGTTTTAAAATTATAAGTGGTTTATTTTTTATCTAGAAACCATAACGCAAGCCAAATAAAATGTTGCTTGGTGGCATTGGTACAAAACCAGATTCTATATATTCTGCATCAAAAATATTGTTTGCAGTAACTGTAAAACTGAATTTATTAACATCTACAATTACAGAAGCATCCCAAACGTTGTAGCTTGCTCCAACAGTTCTTTCAGCATGTTTGTAAATAATATTTTGTCTTACGTTTTTAAATAATTTACTTGTAAAACGAGTTATAAATTGGTGTTTTAAAGTATTTAAAGAATAACGAGATAAATCTTTATCTTGATCTAAAATATCATCATCTAAAAAATTATAACCAAAAGATAAAGTCTGGTTATAGTCTTTTATTTTAAAATTATAATCTGCATTTAACTCAAAACCTTTTGTATTTACTTTTGCAATGTTAGTTGCTACATATTTTGTTGCTGTTGCATCTGGTTTTACAAAATCAATTAAATTAGTTGCATTCCTATTAAAGATTGCTACAGAAGTTGTAAAATTACCTGAGTTATATTTTAACCCTATTTCTTGTGCAAAAGCTTCTTCTGGTTTTAAATTAGGATTTCCGCTTGTACTACTATCATTGTAATATAAATCTGTATAAGTAGGTATTCTATAAGTAATTCCTAAATTTCCATAAGCTTTTAATTTATCAGAAAATTGATACCCAATATCTAATCCTGGAAAGGCATGAAATTTAAAATCAGAGAAATAAGTAACTGCAATTCCTGGAGTTATGTCTAGTTTCTCATTTGCTAATTTAAAACGATGTTCTAAAAACAAATTTGCCATTGTTCTATCTCTTTTTCCTAAATTATTACTGCTAATAAAAACTCTAGAAATATCGATACCAAAACCTGTAATTCCTAAGTTAGAAGTATATGAAGCATTTGTTTCTACACCAACTTTATTTGTAATGTGTAAGTTTCTATAAAAACTAGGGTCATCTCTTTTTAATAAAAAAAGATCTTGACCTCTTTTCCAATATACTCTTGGTGTAATTTTTAAATCTCCTTTTTTGAATGTAGATGAAACTCCTACTAAACTACTCTGTGTTTCTTCATATTCATTAAAACCCCAAGAAGGTGGTGTGTAAAAATTTTGTGCTCCAAACTTCTTATCAAAAAAACTAGCTAGTACTTCTATAGGTTGTTTTTTCTTATTAAAAACACCTTTTATAAAGTAATTGTAGTTAGTATAATCAGAATTATCTCTGTAACCATCTGAACTTAATGCACCAACATGTGCAATTATTGTTGAATTTTTAAATTCTTTACCAACAGTTACTGAACCGTTTAATTGTCCAAAAGAACCTGCTTCAATATTTGCTGAAACTGTATCTGATAATTTCTTTTTAGTAACAATGTTTATAGCTCCAGTAAATGCATTTTGTCCAAAAACTCTTGCTGCTGGTCCTTTAATAATTTCTATTCTTTCAATTACTTCAATTGGTAAAGCAGCATTTAAAGTATGATGACCTGTTTGTGCGTCATCCATTTTTATACCATCAATTAACAATAATGTTTGGTCAAAACCACCACCTCTAATATATAAATCTGCTTGACTTCCAGCAGTTCCTCTTCTTCTAATATCTACACCTGCAACTTGTTGTAATAAGTCAGCAACATTTGTTGCAGCACTATTCTTAATGTCTTTTGATGAAATAACATCGATAGTTCTAGAGTTTTCTTTAAAAGGTAAATCTATTCTAGACGAAGTAATAATAACTTCTTTTAAAGTATCTTTTTTTATTGTATTGTCTTGTGCTTTCAACTGAAAAATAGTTGAAAATATGATAAGTATTAACGTGATTTTAATTTTCATAAATAGTGATTTTATTATGTTGCAAAAATCGTAACTTTCCGGACGATTAAACTAGTCCAGTTTTAAAATGAAAGATAGTCCGGTTAGTGCGCTTTTTAAACAATTAATAGATTTTGATAAATCTACATCACAACCTGTTTACATACAGGTTGCGCAACAAATTATAAATGCTATACAGCGTGGTTATTTAACTAAAGGAACTCTTTTACCAGGAACACGCGTTTTAAGTCAGATTTTAAAAGTTCACAGAAATACCGCAGTTGCAATTTATGAAGAATTAGCATCGCAAGATTGGGTAGAAATAATTCCTAATAAAGGAACATTTGTTATAGAACCTGCATTAAAAACCACTAAAATAAAAGCAAGTTCTCAAAAAGTTAATGAAGCGTATAATTATGCTAGCACAACTGGATTTCCGTTTCAAAAGTCGTTTCATCTAGCATCTACAACACAATTAACTACATCAAAATATACTATTAATGATGGTAAACCAGATTTACGTTTGCACCCTGTTCATCAATTTTCCAGATGGTATAGTGCTGCTATGAAACGTAAAACACTCATCAAAAAATGGAATAGACCAAATGAGTCTTTTTATTCGTTATTTGAAACACAATTGTGTAATTATTTAAATGCTACCAGAAATTTCCATATAAAACCTAACAATTTAATAAGTACAAGAAGTACAGAAATGAGCTTGTACATTGTTTCTCAGCTATTAATTAAACAAAATGACGTTGTTTTAGTTGGAAGTTTAAGTAATTATGCTGCAAATATGATTTTTCAAGAAGCAGGTGCAAGTATTAAAACAATTCCGGTTGATGCTGATGGTTTAGATGTAGATTATATTAGAAAACATTTTATTAAAAAAAGCATTCGTTGCATTTATATTTGTGCACATAGAGATTATCCAACAACGGTAACCTTAAGTACAGAGCGTCGTTTAGCATTGTTGCAATTGGCAAAAGAATACGGTTTTGCAATTATTGAAGATGATTACGATTACGATTTTCAGTACGAAGGTTCTGCCATGTTGCCAATGGCAAGTGCAGACGCTAACGGAATGGTTATTTATTTAGGTAAATTAGGGCAATCTTTATTTCCAAGTTTTCAAACTGGATTTATGGTTGCACCAGAAAATTTAATTTCTGAAGCGCAAAATTACTTACAATTGTTAGATGAACAAGGCGATTTAATTCAGCAACAAATGTTGTCTGAATTGATTAATGAAGGTGAAATTCATCGTTTAATGAAAAAAAACATTGTTGTTTATAAACAAAGAAGAGATTATTTGTGCGAGCTTTTAAACGAACATTTTTCTAAGATTGCTAAATGGAAAACACCTTCTGGAGGATTAGCAATCTGGTTAGAATTTCAACAACAAATATCTTTAGTTAAACTCGCTTCAGCAGCAGAGAAAAACGATTTATTTTTACCAAAAACAATTTTATATCAAGATAAAAATACTTGTGCAATTCGTTTAGGTTTTGGCCATTTAGAAATGGAAGAACTCACGTTAGTAATCAAAAAAATGAAAAACGCTTACAACAAGGTAGTTTCTATTTAAAGATTGTTTTGCAATCATTACAAATTAGCTTTCTACTTTCAAAAAAAGGAAAGAGCATATAAAAGATGTTTTTTCGCTGAGGTGGAGCAACTAAAATTTTGTTAGATTTACATTTAGGACAAGAAATTTCATTTCCTTTTTCATCTGTTTGATAGACTCTTATTTCATTGTAAACTTCAACAGCTTTTTCAAAATAATTTTTATGAACTAATAGTTTTACACCACCAATTGCATTGCTAATTAAAGGGTCAGAATCAATGGTTTTTTCATCCATTAACATGGTTTTAAAACCGTCAGCATCTAATCTAGATTTTATTACATGTGCTTCTGTTGAATACTCAAAAACAGCTAAAATTTTATAATTATCGTTCATAATAAGAGGTTAAAATATAATTGAATCAATTATCAATATGTGTAAAAATACTTAACAATTATATCACTTTACTAATATCTTCAAAAGAATTATAACTGTCGAGAAAATGTACCAAATTAATAGAAATATATATTTTGTTTAGAATCATTCTAATTTAGTATCTTTGTGCTCCTAAAAATAGATTTTTGAACACTATTGCATCTTTACATATCGGCGAAGTTGGTTACATTTCTGAAGACACTTTAGAGAATATTCCGCTTAAATTATTAGAAATGGGCTGTATTCCTGGAGCAGAAGTAGAACTCATTCAAATTGCACCTTTAAAAGACCCAATGTACATTTGCGTAAACGGAAGTCATTTGGCAATTAGAAAAGAAACTGCACAACAAATTGAAATTTTAAAAGCAAATTAATAATGTCTAAAAACGCTATAAAAGTTGCTTTAATTGGGAACCCAAACACAGGAAAAACCTCACTTTTTAATCAATTAACAGGTTTAACACAAAAGGTAGGAAACTATCCTGGAGTTACTGTAGATAAAAAAGAAGGTGTTTGTAAATTATCGGAAAAACAAACTGCTATTATTACAGATTTACCTGGAACGTATAGTATAAATCCTACTTCCTTAGACGAAAGTATTGTTTTAAAAACCTTGTTAAAAAAGGATATTAAAGAATCTCCAGATGTAATTTTAGTAGTTGCAGATGTAGAAAATTTAAAGAGAAATTTACTGCTTTTTTCACAAATAAAAGATTTAGAAATCCCGACTGTTTTGGCTATCAATATGGTAGATCAAATGCATAAAAAAGGAATTTCGATAGATTTAACCGCTTTAAAAGAGGAGTTAAATTCAGAAATTGTTTTAATAAGTGCAAGGAAAAACGAAGGAATTGATGCTGTAAAGGCAGCAATTATAAAAAGCTATGTTTCTGCAAAAGCATTACCAATGTGTGCGGTAAATCATAAAATTGATCCAGCTTATTTTGATAAATTAAAAGAAATAAGTTCAGAACATTCTTTGTATGAATTATGGTTAATGGTAACTCAGAAAAACTTTCCAAATTCAATTTCTGAAGATCAAAAACAACAATTATTAGCGTTTAATAAAGACGTTTCTAAGTTGAAAAAATACCAACATAAAGAAACCATTTATCGTTATCAAGAAATTAATAAAATTCTTAAAAAAACCTATATAGTTGATAAAACTAAAGCTACAGATTTACGTAGCAGATTAGATAGAATTTTTACACATAAAATATTTGGGTACGTTATTTTCTTTGGAATTTTATTGTTGATATTTCAATCAATTTTTGATTGGGCGTCTGTTCCAATGGACTTTATTGATGGCGTATTTGCTGGTATAAGTCAAGGTTTAAAAGATTCTTTAGCACCTGGAGTTTTTACAGATTTATTAACGGATGGAATAATTCCTGGAATTGGTGGAGTTGTTATTTTTATTCCGCAGATAGCCATTTTATTTATGTTTATTGCAATCCTTGAAGAAACAGGTTACATGAGTCGTGTAGTGTTTTTAATGGATAAAATTATGCGAAAATTTGGAATGAGCGGTAAAAGTGTAATTCCGTTAATTTCTGGTACAGCATGTGCAATTCCTGCAGTTATGGCAACAAGAACCATTGCTAATTGGAAAGAAAGATTAATAACCATTTTAGTAACGCCTTTTACAACCTGTTCTGCACGTTTACCGGTTTATGCAATATTAATTGCATTGATAATTCCTGACAAAAAAATCTTTGGATTCTTAAATTTACAAGGATTAACCTTATTACTTCTGTACGCTTTAGGTTTTGCTACGGCAATAATTTCTGCCTATATTTTACATAAAACCTTAAAGATAAAAAACACTTCGTTTTTTGTAATTGAAATGCCAGATTATAAAAAACCATCTCTTAAAAATGTGTTTTTTGATGTTTGGGAAAAAACAAAAGCATTTGTTTTTGGAGCAGGAAAAATAATTTTAGCAATCTCAATTGTGTTGTGGTTTTTGGCTTCAAGTGGGCCAACAGCGTATAAGAATGCTGAAAAAAATGTGATTGAAAATGTAGAGAATCAACAACTTTCTGAAAAAGAACTGTCGCAAAAAGTAGCTTCAGCAAAATTAGAAAACTCATACATTGGTATCGCAGGAAAAACTATTGAACCAGTAGTAAAACCGTTGGGTTACGATTGGAAAATAGGAATTGCATTAATAACATCTTTCGCTGCGCGTGAAGTTTTTGTAGGAACTTTAGCAACAATTTATAGTGTGGAAGCAGATGATGAAAATACAACTACCATTAAGCAAAAAATGGCATCAGAAATAAATCCAACTACTGGAGAAAAACGATTCAATTTTGCAACAGGAATGTCGTTGTTAGTTTTTTACGCTTTTGCGATGCAATGTATGGCAACTTTAGCCATTGTAAAACGAGAAACTAAAAGTTGGAAATGGCCTTTAATTCAGTTGTTTGGTATGACTTTTTTAGCGTACATAACGGCATTTATAACCTATCAAATTTTGAGCTAATGCAAGAAGTTTTAATGTACATAACCGTAATTTTGGCAATTGCTTTTTTGGTAAAAAAGTTCTTTTTTAAACCAAAAGATAAAAAAGGTTGCAGTACAGATTGTGGCTGTTAATAATTTTAACAAAGCATTAATACAATTTCCTGTAAGGAAACTTGTTTTAATAGAACTAATCGGAAATAATTAAAATCAATATAAAATGAAAAAATCAATATTTACAATTGCAATCTTAGTAATTGCTTTAGTGTTTACAAATGAAACTTTTGCACAAAAATTCTCTCCTTTAGATAAAAGTCCAATGGATGCAGCTTCTTTTCCAAGTAGTTATAGAGATTCAGATAAGTTAGTGAAAGTTGTATACAGTCGTCCACAATTAAAAGGAAGAGCTTTAGATAAATTAGCGCCAAAAGATAAAGTTTGGAGAACAGGAGCAAACGAAGCAGCAGAAATTACTTTTTATAAAGATGTAACTTTTGGAGGTAAAGAAGTAAAAGCAGGTACATATACTTTATTTACGATTCCAGGAGAAAAAGAATGGACAGTAATTTTAAGTAGTGCAAGTAATGTTTGGGGTTCTTATTTTTATAAGCAAGAAGAAGATGTTGTTAGAGTTAAGGCTGGTACAACAAATTCTCCAACAAGTATAGAGTCTTTTTCATTAGTTTTTGAAGGAGATGATTTAAAAGCAGTAATGTATTTAGGTTGGGGAAATGTTATAGTTAATGTTCCAATTCAAGGGTAATAATTAATAATTACATTTGTATCTAATTTTTTAAGCTAATAAACAGTTGTTTAGTAGGCGTAAAATCAATAATTATGAGAAACTATATTAAGAATATTTTTATCTGCTTAACTCTAATAAGCGCAATCGCATTTACAAGTTGTGATAATTCAGAAGATGGTCTTCCTGTAGAACTTACAATTGAAGAAAAAGTACAAGTATTAGAAAGTGATGAGTGGCTTTTAAAAGGTTTTGAAGATAGGGTAATGCATACTTACGCTGACGGAAAACAATTTACATTTTATGGTACAGATAGCGTATTTGGGCAAGCAATTCCTGTTACAGAAGCATATGTTATTGAAGGAGATCTTTTAACGTTCGATTTTAATTTTGGTAATATTTTTACATATGATTTAAAAGTTTCTTGCGATAATAATATTGTTGAGTTTTTTAAAGATGGGGAGTTAAATAAAACTTTGTACAAAAGAGGTTCTAATTACGAGGAATGCTTATAAAAATAAAAAAATAATTTTAAAAAGAGGCTTGCAAAAAAAATGTAAGCCTCTTTTATTTTAGGAGAATTACACTTTTTGCTTAAAAAGATTAAACGTAAATTTGCAACTTAAATTTTAGAAGTTAGAGATGCAATACAATCACCAAGAGATAGAAAAGAAATGGCAAGAATTTTGGGCAAAGAACCAAACATTTAAAGCCAGTAATGAAAGTGAAAAACCTAAATATTATGTACTAGATATGTTTCCTTATCCTTCTGGAGCAGGTTTACACGTTGGGCATCCATTGGGTTATATTGCAAGTGATATTTATGCGCGTTACAAACGTCATAAAGGGTTTAACGTATTGCATCCGCAAGGATATGATTCTTTTGGTTTGCCAGCAGAACAGTATGCAATTCAAACTGGGCAACATCCAGCAAAAACTACCGAAGCAAACATTGCAACGTATAGAAAGCAATTAGACAAAATTGGTTTTTCTTTTGATTGGAGTAGAGAAGTAAGGACTTCAAGTCCAGAATATTATAAATGGACACAGTGGATTTTTATTCAATTATTTAATTCTTGGTACAATAAAGATACAGACAAAGCAGAAGATATTGTTACTTTAGAAAAAATCTTCAAAAAAGAAGGTAATGCAACAGTAAATGCTGTTTCAGATGAAGATATTACCATCTTTTCTGCGGAAGAATGGAAAGTATTTTCAAAAGCTGAACAAGAAGAAGTTTTATTACAGTACCGTTTAACATTTTTGTCGGATACAGAAGTAAACTGGTGTCCTGCTTTAGGAACTGTTTTAGCAAATGATGAGATTGTAAACGGAGTTTCAGAACGTGGAGGTCATCCTGTAATTCGTAAGAAAATGACACAATGGTCTATGCGAATTTCTGCATACGCACAACGTTTATTAGATGGTTTAGAAACTATAGATTGGCCACAACCTTTAAAAGATTCTCAAACCAATTGGATTGGGCGTTCGCAAGGAGCAATGGTTACTTTTAAAGTTGAAGGAAACGCTACAAAATCTACTTCTGAAGTAAAATTATCATACAAAGAATTAGAAGCATTAAAAGAATTAAGACAAAATTTATCGAAAGCGGAAACTACGCTTTGGAATGAAATTAAAAATAAAAAAGGCGCATCAAAATTCAGAAAAAAATATACAATTGGTACATTTTTGGTCGATTATGTGTGTTTAGCAAAGAATTTAATTGTTGAGTTTTCTGGAAAAGAAGATGAAGCAGCAAGAACGGAATTTTTCCATAAAGAAGGATTTAACGTTATTCGTTTTACAAATGAAGAGGTTTTACAAAATGTTGTAAAAGTAGTTTCTGAAATTAATTTTGCTATTCAATTTCCTAAAGTAATTGAAAAATCAGAAGATAATAAAAATGTCACTTCGAGCGCAGTCGAGAAGTCATATAAAATAGACGTTTTTACAACGCGTCCAGACACAATTTACGGAGTTTCGTTTATGACGTTGGCTCCAGAACACGAGTTGGTTTCTAAAATTACAACAGACGCGCAAAAAGCAGAAGTTGAAGCGTATGTTACTGCAACAGCAAAACGTTCTGAACGTGATAGAATGGCAGATGTAAAAACCATTTCAGGTGCATTTACAGGTGCGTATGCAATTCATCCTTTTTCTGGTGAAAAGGTCCAAATTTGGATTGGAGATTACGTATTAGCAAGCTACGGAACAGGAGCAGTTATGGCAGTTCCTTGTGGAGATCAACGTGATTATGATTTCGCAAAACACTTTGGAATTGACATTCCAAATATTTTTGAAAATGTAGATATTTCTGAAGCTGCACATGCAGATAAAGACGGAACTGTAATTGCAAATTCAGACTTTTTAAGCGGATTAAAATATAAGAAAGCATTAAAATTAGCCATTTACGAAATGGAAAAACGTGGCTTTGGTTACGGAAAAATAAACTACCGTTTGCGTGATGCTGTTTTTAGCAGACAACGTTATTGGGGAGAACCTTTTCCAGTGTATTACAAAGACGGGATGCCACAAATGATAGACGCAGAACACTTGCCAATTGTGTTGCCAGAAGTAGAAAAATACTTACCTACCGAAGATGGAAAACCACCTTTAGGAAACGCAACCGAATGGGCTTGGGATTCTCGTGCAAAGAAAGTTGTTTCTAACGATAAGTTAAAAAACAAAACGGTGTATCCGTTAGAATTAAACACAATGCCAGGTTGGGCAGGAAGTTCATATTACTTTAACCGTTATATGGATCCAAACAACGAAAATGAAATTGCGTCTAAAGAAAATTTAGACTATTGGGAAAACATCGATTTATATATTGGTGGTTCTGAACACGCAACCGGACATTTATTATACGCACGTTTTTGGCAAAAATTCTTGTTTGATAAAGGAATTGTACCTGTAGATGAGTTTGCAAAAAAACTGATTAATCAAGGAATGATTTTGGGAACTTCTGCTTTTGTATATAGAGAAGAAGGGACTAATAAATTTTTATCAAAAGGTTTAATTGAAGGAAAGAAAGTACAGCCAATACACTCTGATGTCTCTTTAGTAAATGCTTCAGATGAATTAGATATTGAAGGATTTAAGAATCATGCTTTAAATGCTGATTATAAAAACGCAGAATTCATTTTAGAAGATGGTGTTTATAAAGTTGGCCGCGAAGTAGAAAAAATGTCTAAATCTAAATACAATGTTGTAAATCCAGATGATATTGTTGCAGAATATGGAGCAGATAGTTTACGATTATTCGAAATGTTTTTAGGACCTTTAGAACAAGCTAAACCTTGGAAAACTTCTGGTATTTCTGGTGTTTCATCTTTCTTAAAGAAATTATGGAAACTATATCTTAACGGAGAAACGTTTGAAGTTTCAGACGCTGAGCCAACAAAAGACGAGCTTAAAACATTACATAAAACCATCAAAAAAGTAGAAGAAGATATAGAGAATTTCTCTTTTAATACTTCAGTTTCTACTTTTATGATTGCTGTAAACGAGTTAACAGCTTTAAAATGTAACAAACGTGCAATTTTAGAACCGTTAGCTGTATTAGTTTCTCCTTATGCGCCACATATTGCAGAAGAGTTATGGAGTTTGTTAGGAAATAAAGAAAGTATTTCTACAGCAGATTTCCCTGTTTTTGATGCTAAACATTTGGTTGAAAGTGCTAAGAATTATCCTATTTCATTTAATGGAAAAATGCGTTTTACGTTAGAACTTCCGTTAGATTTATCTAAAGATGAAATAGAGAAAACTGTAATGGCGCACGAAAAAACAATTGCACAATTAGATGGTAGAACACCTAAAAAAGTAATTGTAGTTCCAGGAAAAATCATCAATATTGTTGGGTAAACTGTAATTATAAACGAAAATATTTTCTAACTAAATTAACAAAATTTGATCTGTTGTAACCATACAAATACATCATTATATTTTTCTTCAGTAGAAGAAATTTCTGATACTATTTGGGAACAATTAGGTTGTACAAAAGAGGTTTATTTTAGTAAGAAATACCTTTCCGCTTTAGCAGAAAATAATCCACAAATTACATTTGCTTATCTTGTTTTGGTTGATGAGAATAAACTACCAACAGCATTTGCTACGTTACAAGTTGTAGATTTTTTCTTAGACAGCGTTCGTAACGATTTGGAATTGGCTGTAAGAAGAATTAAAAATATTGGTAGAAAACTTGGTGTAATTCCTGATAAAAAACCGTTTAAATTATTGACTTGCGGTAATACGTTTGTAAGTGGCGAACACGGTATTTTTATCAAAGAAAATCAAGATAAAAAGAAGGTTGTAAAAGAATTGGCAAAAGCCATTTTACACTTTGTAAGTTCTAATGCAGTTTTGAATAAGGAAATCAACGCATTTATGTTGAAAGATTTTATTAAAGAATCGCTTTTTATTACGGATGAATTACACGATTATAATTATTCGTCTTTTAATGTAGAGCCGAATATGGTTTTAAATTTAGATAAAAATTGGAGCTCTTTTGATGATTATTTAGCCGCCATGAAAACTAAGTTTCGTGTTAAAGCTAAAAAAGCACTTAAAGTAAGTTCAGATATTAAAATTGAAGAGGTTACTACTAAAAATATAGCAGCGTTATTGCCAAAAATGACTGAACTTTATAAGAAGGTTTCAGCAAATGCAGGTTTTAATTTAGGTGATTTTAACCTACAAACATATAAAACTTTAAAAGAGAATTTAGGCGATGCATATATTTTAAGAGCCTATTTAGTAGACAATAAATTGGTTGGTTTTTTATCAGGAATGATAAATCAGCATACACTAGACGCGCATTTTGTTGGAATTGACTATTCAAAAAATAGAGAATACGCCATTTATCAACGTATGTTGTATGATTATATACAAATTGCATTAGATAATAAACTTTCAACTATAAACTTCGGAAGAACCGCAAGTGATATTAAAAGTTCGGTTGGTGCCATTCCGCAAGATTTAACTATTTATTTACGACATAAAAACTCAATTCCAAATAGATTATTAAGCATCTTTTTAAAACGAATTGAACCAACACCATTTCACCAAAAACATCCATTTAAAACGGAAAAAGTTACCCTTTCATAATGAAAAATATAAACGATTTAATAGCCATTCTAGATTTAGAACAACTGTCTGAAAATACTTTTAAAGGTATAAGTAAAACCATTGGAAGCCCAAATGTTTTTGGAGGACAAGTTGCGGCGCAAGCGCTAAATGCTGCTTATAGAACTGTAGAAGACAATAGGTTTGTACATTCGTTACATTCGTATTTTTTGCGTCCAGGAAACTTGTTAAAACCTATTCTTTTTGAAGTTGAAAACTTAAGAGATGGACGTAGTTTTTCTACAAGAAGAGTAACTGCTTTACAAGATGATAAAGCTATTTTTATTATGGCAGCTTCATTTCAAATTGTAGAAGATGGTCATGATTATCAGAAAGAAATAATTACAGATATTGCTGAGCCAGAAGATTTATTAAGTTGGACAGAAATGGTAGATAAATATGAAGATATTTTACCAAAACCAATGCTTTCTTATTTAAGCATTGATAGACCTGTAGAATTTAAACCAACGCAAATTTTAAATCCGTTTGAACAAAAAGATTTACCAGCAGAAGAAAATGTTTGGTTTAAATTGAAAGGAACTATTCCTTCAGATATTTCTTTACCTTTAAAGCATCAATTATTAGCTTATATTTCTGATTACCCAATACTAAATGCAGTTTTAAAACCTCACGGAAGTAAAGCGCATTATGGAAATACACAAATGGCGAGTTTAGACCATTCTATGTGGTTTTACAGAGATTTTAACTTTGATGATTGGATGTTGTTTACTGCAGAAGCTCCAAACACTTTTGGTGCAAGAGGTTTCTCTAGAGGAAATATTTTTTCTCGTGACGGAAAACTTATAGCATCAGTAGCGCAAGAAGGTTTAATGCGACCAAAAACTTATTAATTATGAACCCATTTGTTTACGTTTTATCTATAAACGGATTATTATTTTTATTAAGTATTGTCTTTTATTTTTTTCCGCCCAAAAAAATAAATGCATTGTATGGATATAGAACTCAAAAGGCAATATTAAATGAAGATATTTGGCAATTTGCTAACTCATTTTTCACAAAACAGTTTGTGAAATTCTCTGCAATTTCTTTTGCTTTCGCTATGTTTTTAGTGTACTTAAAACCATTAATTTCTTGGCAACCAATGGCGTTAATGATTTTGTCTTTAGCTGTTTCTGTTATTAAAACAGAACAAGCTATCTCAAAAAACTTTGATGATGAAGGGAAACGAAAGTAGCTTAAAAATTAGCTAAAAAACTAATTGATAAATTACGTCCTGGAGCAGAAACACCTGAAGCAAATTCTCGATAATGTTGATCAAAAATATTGTCTAAACGTGCCATCAAAGAAAAGTTTTCACTCATAGTATAACTTCCGTTTAAACCTAAGGTAAACCAACTTGGTGAACCATAATATTTATCTGTGTCTTCTGTGGCATTTGCATCTACAATTGGCGTTAAATCGTGATTATCTATTCCTTCTGTAATATTAAAATCTGAAATATCTTTTTTGCTGTTAAATCGAATTCTAGCTCCTAAAGATAGTTTGTCTCTTTTGTAACTTACATCAAATTGACCAAATAATGGCGGAATTGAAGACATAGGTTCTTCTGTGTCATAAGTTCTACCTTTGGTATACGTAATAAAACCAGATGTTTTAAAGTTGTTGGTTATTCTTCCTTCATAGCTAGCAGTAATTCCGGTAATATAAGCAGTTCCTTTATTTTGGTTGTTAACTGCATTTCCAAACTCGCCATCAAATTCTACTTGTTGTATTGTTCCATCAGTATTATAAACGAAATCTCTTTGAATGTAATTGTCTAATAATGTGTAATACATATTTGCGCCAAAACGGAATCTTCTATCATTAAAATATTTTTGAATACCAATTTCTGCATTATATGCAAACTCTGGTTTTACATCAATATTTGGTATGGTAACATTGCCGCTTTTTTCTCTAATTCTACCAACATCATCAATATTTGGAGAGCGAAATCCAGAAGAAATTACACTATTTAGTTGCCAATTTTTATTCGGTTTATACACATAACCAATAGTTGCAGTTACTGCAGAATTGTTTGTTTCTACCTCTTTCTTAGGTATAGTAATAAAGGTTTCATCTATCCACTTTGCATTTAGTTGTGTGTTTGTAAAACGTAAACCAGTGTTTAACGTTGAAGTTTTACTTAGATCTTGTCTATAATCTATGTAAGCCGCAGAGCTAAAGTAACTACTTCCACCATCTGGATAACGAGATTGCACTTTAAAGTCATCTGAAAAACCATCAATTTTTTGGTTAGAAATATTTAAGGTTTTTCCGTAAGAACTAGAGGCAACATCATTGTATGCAAATTCAAAACCGTATCCTAAATTTCTGCTTTTCGCAAGCGGAACAGTAAAATCTCCATTTACACTAAATACATTTACAGTTTCTTCTCTGTAAGATCTATCTAGACTTCCAAATTTACGTTGAATTCTACTTTCTTTTAAGTTTTGATAAGCAAAAGTAATAGTTCCTTTATCTAACCAATTCTTCTCTGGATTTATGACTAATTGAGGTGAAATTAACAAACGTTGTTGTGGTCCGTAATACCATTCAGCAAATTTTAATGAAGAGTTATCGGTTTCGTCTGTTAACTCTGTTAACCTATCAAAACGAGGAATGTTTGATGAAGTAGAGTATTGTAGATTGATGTTTAAATCTGTCTTTTTAGATAATGGAACAAAGAATTTTTGCAACACATCTGTTTGAGAATAGCCAGTGTTTTTTTGTAGATTTACATCAGTATTTTCTGTTGGATTTTCAGCGTAATTTCCGTTTATGTTTTCTGAATAAAAGTGCACTTTTCCCCAGTTATCAAAACCATGAGATCTGTTTTTACCCATTTGTAAATCGCCAAATTCGCTATAAGAAACACTTGTTAAGCTTGCCCAATTATCAAAGCTCAATTCTGCAGTAACATTGGTTGTTGTTTCTTGATTTACTGTTGAATATCTAGAAAATAATTGACTCGATATTTCTGTTTTGTCAGATAATTTTGGAGTTTTAGTGTAATAATGAATTACGCCACCTAAAGCATCTGAGCCATAAATTACAGAAGAAGGGCCAAAAATAACTTCGGTTCTTTTTAATAAATTAGGGCTTACAGTTATAGCACTTTGTAAATGCCCTTTTCTATAAATTGCATTATTCATTCTAACACCATCTACAACCAACAAAACACGGTTGCTTTCCATTCCTCTCAGCACTGGACTACCGCCACCAAATTGAGATTTTTGAACTTTAATTCCAGGAACGGAAGCTAATAAATCTGCCGATGTTTGTGGAGATTCACTTTGAATATCTTTAAGTGAAATTACTGCAATCTGTTCAGCTATTCTGTTGGCTTTTTCTTTGTTTTTAAATACAGATAAAACAATTTCATTTAATTGTTCAGATTCTTTATTTAGATAAACAAGGTAATTATTAGCTTTTAATGTTGCTTTTTTTAGCTTGAATTCAGCATAAGAAATATGTGAAAAAAAGATAATTTCATTTGCGTTAAATGAAGTAATATCTATAAAACCATTATCGTCAGAAATCGAAGACTTTGTCTTGTTTTCGTTGAAAATAGATACATTTTTAATAATTTTACCTGTTTCTTGATCTAAAATCTTCGCTTTTTGCGAAAATCCAACAAAAGAAAAAAGTATAAAAAAAGTAATAAATAAGGTTCTCATTTAACTAAAAACTGTTTCTAAAATTGCTAAAGATTTTGGTGTTCTAAAACCGTCCAAATGTAGTTCAAAATATTGAATAATCATTTGTAGAATTACTTGTCTTTCTTGTTTGCTAAAAGACACGTTTTCTATAGCATCAAAATTTATGCCTAAAAGCTTTTTAAAGAGTGTTAATTTGTCTCCAGAAATGGTTAGTTTTTCGTGAGTTGCATCTGTAAAATTTCCTTCAAGTAAATTAAAGCCATCTCTATGTTTATTAGAAACATCTGGGTAAAATCCTAAAAAGTGCGATAAATTTAATAAAAATAACAAATGAAAATTAGAGACAGTATCATGGGTGTCTAACCATAAAAGGGCATTTTCTAAATAAGAAAAAAAACGATTGTTTTTTTCTTCTTCTTGAATACAGCTAGATAGAACTTCAGATAGGAATAAAACAATAGATTGCTTTACAATATCTTGATAAATAGTATTGTATTGGTGTAAAACCGTAGCGTCTTTTAGGGTGTGTAAAGTAGTTTTTTGTTTGTGTGTAGCTTCTATTTTTAATTGGGTAAGTGGTTGAAAATAAGCAGGTTTTAGTTTTCCTTTTTTAGATTTTAAAACACCTCTAATTAAATAAGATTTTAATCCTTCTTGTTCAGTAAAACATTTTACAATAAGACTAGAATCAGAATATTTTAGTGCACTTATAACAATTGCTTTGGTTGAAATTACAGCCATTTAATTAATAATTGC
Organism: Tenacibaculum aquimarinum; assembly: GCF_022478115.1. Lineage (GTDB taxonomy): Bacteria > Bacteroidota > Bacteroidia > Flavobacteriales > Flavobacteriaceae > Polaribacter > Polaribacter aquimarinum_A. Next base: position 850,736 of record NZ_JAKGSC010000001.1, read on the forward strand.
AATTTTTGTTGTGGTTGTTTCTGAACTATCATCATTAGAAAGTAAAACAATGTAAACACCAGAAGCAACTTTATTTCCTGCTAAATTTCGTTTGCTCCAAACTACTTTTCCACCCTGTAGTTCTTGTCCCTCAACAACATTAGTCTCGTAAACTAAATTACCAGCAACGTCTAAAATTTTAACATTAGTTCCTTTAGGTAAATGAGTTCCATTTCTACCATCAATTGTTACGGTACTATGAATATTTAATGCAGGATTTGGATAAGCATAGACTTCTCCTAATTCATCACCAAAAGGAGAAACATTACTATTGTAAACTACAATACCTTTATCTGTAGCAAAATATACTTTTCCAGTACTATCATCTACAGCAATTTTTAATATTTTGTTTGAAGGTAATGGTGAGTTACTTGAGTTAAAATTAGCTAAAGTGGTTTGCCCATTTGGATTTGTGTATAATGCACCAGCATTTTCGGTTCCAAACCATTTGTTGTCTACACCGTCTACAACAATGCTGTTTATGGTTTCTTCTCCTAATAATTTTTTGGCAATCCCATCATCTAAAATAATAACAGGTTCAGCATCGTAAATGTCAGCATCAAATAAACCTGCTGCGTTATTAAAAAGTGTTAAGCCTGTAAGAGTACCAATCCAAATTCTATTGCTTGCATCAACGGCAATTGTTCTAACGTTTGCGTTTGGTAAACTACCTTTTGTTGGCTCTGTAATTAAAGCTCTTTTTCTATCACCATTTTCGTTATAAACTAACGCGCCATTTCTTCTTGTAGCTATCCAGATAGAATTTGTTTTGTCTATAACCATTTCACCCAAACCAAAGGCTCCTGTTGTTAAAATGTCATTTATATTAAAACCAGTCCATTGACCAGTTGATGATAATTTTTTTAATCTATTATCAACACCAATATTTGTCAGCCAAAAATTTCCATCACGGTCAAAAATAGTTCCAACAACTCTAATTGTAACAATAGCTGGATTTGTTGCTAGAATATCTTGTATTGGGCTATTATTATGATTGTAAAAATTTATTACTTCGTCATTTTTTATTTCCAATAACCCCCCTGTTGAAACTGAGTTAACACTTCTAGTTGACCCCATTGAACTTATAAAAACATGTTGAAGGTCATTTGGGTTGATTGATATATAATTTAAATCAATAACAGGAAAATCTCTATTAAAACGAGTGTTTATCCATTCCCCTTCTTTAAAGTGGCTATAACCTTTTTCTGCTCTGTTTGGAGTGAAAGTTGCATCGTAACCTCCGTAAACAATCCATAAATTATCTTCTTTTACAGCGATTGAAAAAGGAGAATTGTTTAGCGGGCCTTCTGGATGAATTTCTTCAAAACTAGTTAAGTTATTTAGTGTTGTTTCTAAAATACCAAATTCTGTTGTACCTAAATAAACATTGTTATTTTCTGTAAAAGCGGTGTTTAAAATAAAGTTAAAATCTGTTGCTTGGTTTATTTGTGCTATTTCAACTAAAGAATCATTTAATACAAAAGCACTATTGTTAACTGCAATAGAAATATTGGTTGCAGAACTTTTTAAATCATTTATGTTTTCAAAAAAGTCTCGTATTAAAGTAATGTTATTTCCTTCTAATTTATATAAACTTGTACCAATAACGGTATAAATTGCATTATTGAAAATAGAAATATTTTTAAAAGTATTGGTTGATGAAATTTGTTGCCAATTATTAAAATCAATTAAATTAGGGTTATTAACATCAGCAAAATAGATACCTGAATTTGTTGCAGCATAAATTGTATTATTTAAAACCGAGGTCTGATTTATATTAACTTCAGATGAATTTTGACCTATAAAAAAAGTGTCTCCAAATTCTACACGTTCAATATCATATTCGATTAAAGCAAAAGGAGTTGAAATGTAAAGTTTATTATCATGTTCATAAATATCATTTATTCTTTTAGAACCGGTTTGATTAAAACCAACAATGTCTGCCGAAACCGTAATGTTACCATCTGCATCTACAACTTCTATTAATCCGTTTTCATAACCAATTACCAATCTATCAAAAGTTTTGTTATAATGAATTGCAGAAGTGGTTTCTCCAGATAAACCTTGTACAGAAGAAAGTTTATTGGTTTCTTGAGTTTGCGTATTATAAATAAAAACAGCATTATCTGCCATTGCATAAATTACGTCATCTACTTTTATAAAATCTTTTACATTATTGTAAGAAAAAAAATCTTCCCAACGATCGCTATAATCAGTTTGAGCGCTGGCTAGAAAGCTAAAGGATAGGAATATAAATAGTACTAATTTCTTCATAAAGTATTCAAAGATATTTAATATTAACGATAAAAAAGGATACATTCGTACAAATTTGATTTGCATTTTTATGGCGTTAGAAATAGAACGAAAATTTTTAGTTAATTCAGATAGATTCAAAGAAGAAGCCTATCAAAAAAACTACATAAAACAAGGGTTTTTAAATTCTAATAAAAACCGAACCGTTCGTATAAGAATTATGGATGATAAAGGTTTTTTAACCATAAAAGGAAAGTCTAATAAAAGCGGAACTTCTCGATTTGAATGGGAAAAAGAAATTTCTAAAACCGAAGCAGTTGAACTTTTTCTATTATGCGAAAAAGGAATTATTGAAAAGTATCGATATTTAGTAAAATCTGAAAAGCACACCTTTGAAGTTGATGAGTTTTTAGGTGAAAACGATGGTTTAGTGGTTGCTGAAATAGAATTATCTTCGGAAGAAGAAAGTTTTAAAAAACCAAGTTGGTTAGGAAAAGAAGTAACAGGGAAAAAGAAATATTACAACTCAAACCTTTCTAAAAAACCATTTTGTAATTGGTAATTAAAGATGAAAATAGATTGCCATAAAGTGAAAAAAGCTTCCGCCTAAAACAAAAACATGAAATATTGCATGGTTATATGGCAATTTGTTAATTGAATATAAAATTGCTCCAATTGTATACGAAATTCCACCTGCAACTAAATAAAAAAAGGCACTTTCAGAAAGACTCACCATTAATGGCTTTATAAAGAACATAACTTGCCAACCCATTAAAATATACAATGCTGTAGAAATTTTGTCAAATTTCCCTGTAAAAAACAGTTTTAAAATTACGCCAGATAAAGCAAAAATCCAAACAGCAATGAACATTTGCCAACCTAGTTTTTCAGGCAACGCTATTAAACAAAAGGGCGAATAACTTCCAGCTATTAAAACATAAATTGCTGCATGGTCAAAGATATTTAGTTTTCTTCTTACGTTAGGCTTCTTAGCTGCATGATAAAATGTTGATGCTGCATATAAAACAATTAAACTTAGACCATAAATAACTAAACTTAAATGTTGCCATACTGTAGGATAATTAAAAGATTTTAGCACCAAAAAAGGTAATGCAATTACACTAAGTAATAAACCAAAACCATGTGTAAGAATATTTAAAAATTCTTCCTTTTTACTATAAAGGTGATTTAATTTCTCGCTCATTATTAGGTCTATTTGTATCTTTCATATAAGCTTTGTTGTTTTTTAATTCATTAAAAATTAAACCAAACACTTGTTGTTTTAAAGCTTCTTTATCTTCGGTTGTTAAACCTTTAGTTTCTATCGTATTAAATTGTTTTACTCTAAAAGTTCCTGGACGCCCTTTAAAAAAATTCCAAGAAAATAAGCGTTTTGCATCGAAGTAAACTTGTGTTACAATTGGCATTTGATATTCTATAGATAAACTAAAAGCACCATTTGTAAAAGGAGCTAAGATCACATTTTCTGTTGGTACCAAACCTTCAGGAAAAATTGCAATACTTAAACCAGATTCTAATCGTTTTTTAATTCTAGCATACACTTGTTTTCTGCTTTTAGGATCATTTCTATCAACCATAACAACAGCTTTTTTATAGAAAAAACCAAAAATTGGAAGTTTTACCAATTCCTTTTTTCCAACAAATAAAAGTGGGTTTTTATTCATAGCAATCATAATCCAAGGATCTAATAAAGAAGCATGATTTGCAACAAACATATAACTTTTTTTAGGGTCAATTTTATCAGGTTTATCCATTTTTAAACGAAAACCCATTCCGTAGATTAAGAAAAAAGACCAAATCCTTATCATTTTCCAAAACGAATTATAGTACTTTTCATCAGATAAAAGCACTAATAAAAATGGAATCATTACAAGAACTGAGACAATCATAAGTAAGTAAAACCAAATTCGCCAAATTAATCGAAAAGGATAAAGTAAATATTTCATAAATGCGAATGTAGTAATTTCTTTTGTTTGATTACTTTTGCTATTCAAAATAACAGAAATGGCAAGAATATTAACAGGAGTTCAAAGTACAGGAACACCACATTTAGGAAATTTATTAGGCGCTATTTTGCCAGCCATAAAAATGGCTAATGAATCTAGCGATCAATCTTTTTTGTTTATTGCAAATTTGCATACATTAACACAAATAAAAGATGGAGATGTTTTAAGAGAAAACACTTACAGTACTGCTGCAGCTTGGCTTGCTTGTGGTTTAGATATAAATAAAACTGTTTTTTATCGTCAAAGTGATATTCCAGAAGTTACCGAATTAACATGGTATTTAAGCTGTTTTTTTCCATACCAAAGATTAACGTTAGCGCATAGTTTTAAAGATAAAGCAGACAGGTTGCAAGATGTAAACGCAGGTTTATTTTCGTACCCAATGTTAATGGCAGCAGACATCTTATTGTACGACGCAGAAATTATTCCGGTTGGTAAAGATCAATTACAACATATAGAAATGGCACGTGATGTTGCTGGTAGATTAAATAATATTGTAGGAGAAACGTTGATTTTGCCACAAGGTAAAATAGAAGAAAACGTAATGTTAGTTCCTGGAACAAACGGCGGAAAAATGAGTAAATCTGCAAATAATACTATCAATATTTTTCTTTCCGATAAAAAGTTGCGTAAACAAATAATGGGAATTCAAACTGATAGTTTAGCGCTAGAAGATCCTAAAAATCCTGATACCGATAATGTGTTTGCATTGTATAAATTATTAGCTTCAGAAGCACAAATTGCTGAAATGAGAGTTAAATATGAAGCAGGAAACTACGGTTATGGTCATGCAAAACAAGAATTGTATGAGCTAATTGTAGATAAATTTGCAATTGTTAGAGAACGTTACAATCATTTTATGGAAAATAGAAATGAAATTGATGAAGCTCTAGCTGTTGGCGCAAAAAAAGCAAGAGTTGTAGCGCAAGATGTTTTACAAAGAACTAGAGCTAAATTGGGTTATTAATTTAAAAAATAGACAATGAAAAAACTACTTTTTATATTTTTCTTCGCAGTAATAGCTTGCTCACAAAATAATAGTAAAACGCAAGTTGTTGAGGTTTCTTGTGGTCAATGTAAATTTGGATTAGATTCACAAAAAGGATGTGATTTAGCGGTAAGAATTAACGATACAGCTTATTTTGTTGATGGAGCACATATAGATGAATTTGGAGATGCACACGATATAAATATGGGTTTTTGTAATGTAATTAGAAAAGCAGAGGTTACTGGAGAAATAGTTGAAAATAGATTTATTGCCAGCAAAGTAAAACTGATAGATTAATCTAAAATTAAAATAGTAAGTATAAAAAATCCGAAGTAAAATTTTACTTCGGATTTTTTTTATACTATAAATTGCTACTGAGTACTGCAAACTTTTTAAGGAGCAGGATTTGGCATTGCGCTATGTACCGCTTCAATTTCTTTTAAAATCTCATCAGATAAATCTATATTTATAGAATTGATATTCTCTTTTAATTGACTCATTTTTGTAGCACCAATAATATTACTGGTAACAAATGGTAATTGGTTAATAAACGCCAATGATAACTCAGTTAATGTAATTCCGTGTTTTTTTGCAATTTTTTGATATTCAACAACTGCTTTTAGAGAACCTTCAGTCATATAACGAGCAATAAAGCGAGGAAATAAAGTCCCTCTTGCTCCTTCAGGTAAATTACCGTCTAAATATTTTCCAGATAAAACACCTTGTGCTAATGGAGAATATACTAATAAACCAATATTTTCTCTCATAGAAACTTCACTCATACCAACTTCATAACCACGATGAATTAATGAATACGAATTCTGAATTGTACTCATCCTTGGCAGTTTGTGTTGCTCAGAAGTATGCATGTATTTCATGGTTCCCCAAGGAGTTTCATTAGATAAACCAATGTGTTTTATTTTTCCTTGTTGAATTAAATTTTGCAGCGTTTCTAAAATCTCTAAATGATTTTCTGCTTCCTTAGTTGAATATTTATAAGGATAGTCTCTAACACCAAAACAATTTACGCCTCTATCTGGCCAGTGTAATTGATACAAATCTATATAATCGGTTTGTAGGCGTTTTAAACTTCCTTCTACAGCATCAATAATGTTTTGTTTCGAGAATCCGCCAGTTCTAATATGTTTTGTGTAATCGCCACCACCTGCAATTTTAGACGCTAAAACAACTTTGTCTCTGTTTCCTGTTTTTTTAAACCAAGAACCTATAATTTTTTCGGTTGCTCCGTACGTTTCTGGAGTTGCAGGAACCGAATATAATTCTGCTGTATCCCAAAAATTCACACCTTGTTCAATAGCATAATCCATTTGTTGGTGTCCTTCTGCTTCTGTATTTTGATTTCCCCAAGTCATGGTTCCTAAACATATTTTAGAAACTTTTACATCTGTATTTGGTAATGTTGTGTATTTCATTTTTTTTGATGTGTATACGTTTTTGTTTAATCGAGTAGTTGTTTTTACAATTGAGTGCTAAATTAAAACTTATTGGTCTTTAAAACAATAAGCGCATAATTTTTTAAATTATACGCTTAAAAGATATTTTTATTTGAAGTCTTAATTATCAAACGAACAAAGCGTTAAACAATTAAACTTTTTTAATTAAGAATTGCTTCAATTCCTGGTAATGTTTTTCCTTCTAACATTTCTAACATTGCGCCTCCACCAGTAGAAACATAACTCACTTTGTTACCAAAACCAAATTGTTTAACTGCGGCAACAGAATCTCCACCACCAACAAGAGAAAAGGCTCCGTTTTGTGTTGCTTTATCAATAGAATGACCAAGAGCAATTGTACCGTTTGCAAAATTTTCTAATTCAAAAACACCTAATGGTCCGTTCCATAAAATGGTTTTACATTTATTTACAACAGCATCAAAGTTTTCTCTAGATTTTGGCCCAGCATCTAAACCTTGCCATCCACTTGGAATTTTTGTTACATCCATTACTTGTGTATTTGCATCGTTAGAAAAAGAATCTGCAGCAATTACATCTACAGGAATATGAATTTCTACGTTTTTCTCTTTAGCTTTCTTTAAAATTTCTAAAGCCAATTCCATTTTATCATCTTCACAAATAGAATCTCCAACAGATCCACCTAATGCTTTTACAAAGGTAAAAGTCATACCACCACCAACAATTAAATGATCTACTTTATCTAAGATATTTTCAATTACAGTTATCTTAGAAGATACTTTTGCACCTCCTAAAACTGCTAAAACAGGTTTCTCAGAATTATTTAAAACTTTATCAATACTTTCAATTTCTTTAGCTAATAAGTTTCCAAAGCACTTGTTTTCTGGAAAAAATTGTGCAATAATAGTTGTTGAAGCATGTGCTCTGTGTGCAGTTCCAAATGCATCATTCACATAAATATCTCCTAATTTAGAAAGCTGGTTTGCAAAAGCTACATCGCCAGATTTTTCTTCTGGATGAAAACGTAAGTTTTCTAATAATAAAACTTCACCATTTTGCAAATTAGCAACAGCTTCTTCAGCAGATTTTCCAACACAATCAGTTGCAAATTTTACCTTAACACCAATAACATTGGTAACTTCTTCTACAATATGTAGTAGCGAAAATTTATTTTCAACTCCTTTTGGTCTTCCTAAATGCGACATTAAAACGCAACTACCGCCATCTTCTAAAATCTTAATAATAGTTGACTTTGCAGATTGAATTCGAGTATTATCTGTAACCTCAAATTTATCATTCAAAGGCACATTAAAATCTACTCTAATTAATGCTTTTTTGTTTTCGAAGTTAAAATTGTTAAGTGTTTTCATTTAATTGGTGTGTTTTCAACAAAAATACTTTTTTATTTAGGTTTATTGAAATTGAAATCCTAAAATTTAAAATATCGATTTCGTAATTTTATCTCTTATATTTGTTGCTATGTTATTTAGTGAAATTATAGGTCAAGAACACATAAAGAAACATTTGCAAACTTCTGCTGAAAATGGAAGAATTCCGCATGCACAATTATTTGTAGGTAAAGAAGGAAGCGGTACTTTGCCAATGGCAATTGCATATGCACAATTTTTATTGTGTAATTCTTCTGAAAATAATGAAGCTTGTAATATTAAATGTAACAAATTACAACATCCAGATTTGCATTTTGCTTTTCCTGTTACCACAAACGATTCTGTAAAAAAACATCCTGTTAGCAATCTTTTTTTAGAAAATTGGCGCACTTTTATAGCAGAAAAGCCTTACGGAAGTCTATTTAGTTGGTTGCAACATATTGGTGTAGAAAATAAACAAGGTATAATTGGTGTTGATGAAGCACAAGACATTGTAAAAAAATTAACACTAAAAAGTTACGAAGGAGGTTTTAAAGTGATGATAATTTGGATGGCAGAAAAAATGAACATTGCTGCCGCAAATAAATTATTAAAACTAATTGAAGAGCCACCAAAAGACACGGTTTTTATTTTAATTACGGAAGATGAAGAGCAGATTATAAATACCATAAAATCTCGTTGCCAAGCATTATATTTTTCTGCTTTAAGTGAAGAAAATATTGTTTCAACCTTAATAAGTAAAGAGCAAGTTGAAGAAAACGAAGCAATAAGAATAGCGCATCAAGCTAACGGAAATTATAATAAAGCATTACAATTATTAAACGAAAACTCTAACGATTTACAATTTGAACAATGGTTTATAACCTGGATTAGAGCAGCATTTAAAGCAAAAGGAAACGCAGCGGTAATACAAGAATTAATTGCATGGTCTAACGAAATAGCAGGAACGGGAAGAGAAACGCAAAAACAGTTTTTACAATATTGTTTGCAGTTTTTTAGACAAGCAATGTTGCTGAATTACGCTTCTGAAGAATTGGTTTTTTTAGAGACTAAAACGCCAAAATTCAATTTAAAAAATTTCGCGCCTTTTGTACACAGTGGAAATATTTTATTGATAGAAAAAGAACTAAACGACGCGCAATATCATATAGAAAGAAACGGAAATGCAAAAATTATTCTACTAGATCTTTCTATGAAATTAACGCGTTTTTTGCATAAAAAAGAAGAAAAAGTTAACTAATACTAAGTAATTATGAAGTTAAAAGTAATACTTGTAGTTTTATTCGGTACACTTTTTGTTGGGTGTAAGAAAGAAAAAACGTTATCGGAGTATATGGTAAACAGTTGGGAAACTTCCTATTTAAAAATAGAAATGCCAACGGTTAATAAAACAGATTCTTTATCTGTTTTTGAAGATAAATTCGATAATAATCCTGAAAGATTGGCGCAATCTAAATACAATAAAGACGGTACATTTTCTGCTTGGTTTATTAATCCGAAGGAAAATAATATACAGAAACAAGGAGAATCTAAAGGTAAGTGGAGCGTAGAAAAAGATTCTTTATTTATAGAATATTTTTATGGAGGTAGAGATGTAAAAGTTGCTTATCATATTTCAAAAACTGAAGAAGGTTTCCTTGGTAAAAGTAAATATGATTGGGATAATGATGGAGAATTTGATGATGTATTAATTATGAAAACTAAAAAAATTACAACTAAATAATTGCTTAATTTTAAAAACATATCATTACGAATTCGCATATTTCTTGCGATGATTCTATTGGTTTTACTGGCATCTATATTAATTGCGGCTGTTACAATTTATCAATATGACGAGCAAACAAAAGAGTATAACGAAAAACGTTTTGAACGTAAAGAAGATGCAACAAAACAAGATATAGAAATTGAGTTAACAAGAAGAACAACTTTTGCTGTAAACACGGAAAATCTTCAACATATTTTTCAGAATAGAATTTACGAAATTTCTCAAGTACATAAGTTAAACATAACAATGTACAACATGAATGGAGAGTTGCTAAAATCTTCTAAACCAATTGCCTTTGAAAAAGTTGATGAGAAACCACTTTCAACTGAAATAATAAACGAATTAGCGAATAGTTCTAACCATAGAATTTTAAAGGATGATACACGAGAAGAGGTTAATTATCAATCTTCTTATACGTACATAAACGATCCAAAATTTAAAAGGATTGGTATTTTAGAATTACAAATAGCGCAAGACAATACTGAGCAGCAAAGAGAACTCGAAGAATTTATGTCGCGTTTAGGTTTTGTGTACGTTTTTATGTTTTTAATAGCTATTGCGTTAGCCTATTTCTTGTCGAGTTACATAACACGTTCTATTCAAACAATATCTGAAAAAATTAAAGAGACACGTTTAAACAAACGAAACGAAAAAATAACTTTAGGATCTGCGAGTTCTGAGATTAATTCTTTGGTTGATGCATATAACAATATGATAGATCAATTGGAAGATAGTGCTGTAAAATTAGCCCAAAGTGAGCGTGAACAGGCTTGGCGAGAAATGGCAAAACAAGTAGCACATGAAATTAAAAATCCGCTTACTCCAATGCGATTAACAGTGCAAAGTTTTGAGCGAAAATTTAATCCAGAAGATCCTGAAATAAAAGGAAAAATGGCCGAATATAGTGAAACCCTTATTCAGCAAATAGATGTAATGAGTTCTATTGCATCTGCTTTTTCAGATTTTGCCAAAATGCCAACGCAAAGACGCGAGCAATTAGATGTTATTGACGTAGTTAAACATGCTTTAGATATCTTTACTGAAGATTATATCGAGTATATTCCTAAGGAAACAAAAATAGAAGCCAACTTAGATAAAACACAATTAATTAGAATAGTAACTAATTTGGTTAAAAATGCTACGCAAGCTATAAATATTGATAAAAACCCAAAAATAGAAGTACAAGTTTACTCAAAAGAAAATAATGTATTAATTGTGGTTTCTGATAATGGAAAAGGAATTTCTGAAGCTAATAAAAAACTTATTTTTGAGCCAAAATTTACGACGAAGACAAGCGGAATGGGCTTAGGTTTAGCAATGATAAAAAACATAATTGAAGCTTATAATGGAAGTATTTCTTTTACTTCAACAGAAGAAATAGGAACTGTATTTACCGTAATTTTACCCAAAACATAACAAAATGAATTTCGAAAACATCTTAGTATCAAATAACAATGGTCTAGCAACAGTAACAATTAATAGACCAAGTAAATTAAATGCTTTAAACAAAGCAACTATACACGATTTACATACAGCTTTCGAGGCTTTAGAAGATGATGAAACTATAAAAGTAATTGTAGTTACAGGAAGTGGAGAAAAAGCATTTGTTGCAGGAGCAGACATTTCTGAATTTGCAAATTTCTCAGTAGAAAATGGAGGTAAATTAGCAGCTTTAGGGCAAGATATGTTATTCGATTTTGTAGAAAATCTTTCAACTCCAGTTATTGCAGCAGTTAATGGCTTTGCTTTAGGTGGTGGATTAGAATTAGCAATGGCGTGTCATTTTAGAATTGCCTCAGACAATGCAAAAATGGGCTTGCCAGAAGTTTCTTTGGGTGTAATTCCTGGTTATGGAGGTACACAGCGTTTACCGCAATTAGTAGGTAAAGGAAAAGCAATGGAACTTATTATGACTGCCGGAATGATTTCTGCTGAAGAAGCTAAGGCTTGCGGATTAGTAAATCACGTAGTTTCTTTAGAAGAACTAATGCCACTTGCAGAAAAAATAGCAAGTAAAATAATGCGTAATTCCTCAGTTGCAATTACTGCCGCAATTAAAGCCGTAAACGCAAATTTTGAAGATGGTGTAAACGGATTTGAAGTAGAAATTTCTGAATTCGGAAACTGTTTTGGTACCGAAGATTTTAAAGAAGGAACAACTGCATTTTTAGAAAAGCGAAAAGCTAATTTTCCAGGAGCTTAGTATGAAAGAGATTCTCAAAAAAATAGTTCTTTCTTTTTTCTTAATTTTAATTGTTGCCAACTCTTTTGCGCAACAATTTAAAGATAGTGTGTATAAGAAAGAGTTTTTAAAACTGGTAGATTCTGTTAATAAATATCAAGACAATACAAGAGAGTCTTTACAATATATTAAAGGTCTTTTAGATTTATCAGAAAAGAACAAAGATACTTTGAGAATTATTCTAATGTTGCATAATTATGCAAGACAAAGCCAGTTTGTTAATGAGAATTACCAATCAATCAAATCATTTCAAAGAGAAATAGAATTACTTAATAATAACAGTTTATCTGAAGAAGAAAAGGCTTTTTTAAATAGAGCAGGAATTGCTCCTATTGAAGTATATGCTCAACAAGGAAATAATTACGCTGCAATTGGAGAAACAAAAATTGCGTTAGATTATTTTTATAAAAGTACTGACATAGCAAAAGAAGAAAATTTACCATTTTATAAAGCAGTACTTCCTGTTTTAATTGGTGGAATGAAATATGAAGCAGGAGAATACAAAGAAGCTTTAAAATACTATAAGAAAGGATATTCTTTATTACAAAGCACTCAAGAAATAGATGAATTAAATAGAAAGTTTAATAGTTCTCTTACAATTATTAGTATGAGTAATGTGTATTTTAAGTTAAATGAAATTGACTCTGCAAAATATATTTTAAACCTTGGTTTTAAACAAAAATTAGATACAATTTCTGGGATAACAAAGATTAATTTTCAAACTCAAAAAGCAAAAATATTAGTTGAAGAAGGTAAGTTTAATGAAGCTTTAAAACAGTTTGAATATATAAAGAAAGTGTCTAAAGAGTATGATTCCAAATCTGGAGTTTCCTACTATTATAATGACTTAGCAACGTATTATAGTAAAATTGAAAATTATGAAGAAGCTGCTAAAATAATGGAAAAAGGAATTCTTGCTGCAAAGAACAAAACCAAAGAATTTAACTTGGTTGATGATTATAAAAAGCTAGCTAAAATTTATAAAAAAGCTGGAGATATAGAAAAATCTAATGAGTATTTCGAAAAGTATGTTTTAAATCAAAAAGGATTAGAAAAGAGCAAAAACAACATAATAGATTCTTTTCATAACAAAGAAGTTTTGGATTTAGAGTTAGAAAAAAAGGCGCAAAAGAAAACTACATTATATCTTTTGTTAGGTTGTGGTTTTTTAATATCAATATTAGCTTTTTACACATTTAGTATTTCTGTAAAAAGAAAGAAAGAGACTTTAAATTTTAAACAATTACTTGCTAAAATAGAATCTGCCAAAGAAGAGGTTATAGACACAAAAGATACTATTCTAGAAGAAAAAATTACAACAGACATTGCTAAAGAAACTTTTGAAGAAATTTTAATTGGTTTAAAAAAAATAGAACAACAACATTATTATTTAAAACAAGAGTGTAGTTCTTATAATATGGCTAAAAAAATTAACACTAATACAACCTATTTATCTAAAGTGATTAATGCACATTATCAGAAAAACTTTAATACTTATATTAATGATTTGCGTATTAATTATTCAGTTTTAAAACTAAAAGAAGATACTAGGTTTAGATCCTATTCTATTCAATCTATTTCGGAAGAAATTGGTTATAAGAGCACAGACTCTTTTACAAAATACTTTAAAAGAAGAACAGGATTATTGCCTTCTGTTTATATTAAAAAATTGAATTCTCTTTCTTAAGAAAACTCTTTAAAAACGTAATAAATACTATTTTAAACCCTAAATTCAAAAATTTAGGGTTTCTCTTTTTCTCTTTTTTTAAACTCAATAAAATAAATTTAAATAACTGAATATTAGTGATTTAAACTTAATTTATTGAACCCTATTTTCTTAAAAATAGCCCAGCTTTGCTTGTAGTGTTTTTTTAAAAGTGAAATCTTTGTAGGAGAAATTTAAAATCTTAATCATGAGAAAAACAAAAAAAACCGCAGTAATTATAATTCTATTTTTATGTCTTGGAGGTTTGGTTGGTTACACAGTTGGTTCTGTAGTAAAAAGTTCAGACCGATCAACTACTATTTTACAAGTTCTAAAAGATAATTGTAATTGTAAAGAAGTAAATCAAATTATATATGCACAAGGAATTCAATTTGGCGCAAACGGATTAAGTACTGAAAAAGGAGAATTTCAATTAATAGATTGTGAATATATATCTGTAAAAGATGAGGTAACAAAAATTCAGAAATTATTACAATCTAATGTTAAAGATTTTGATAAAGTAGATTTATTAGAATTAGAATTTGTGAACAAAGAAAAATCTGAAACTGTAATAATAAAAAAAGGTAAAATCCAATAATCATGATAACAATTATAATAAAAATTATTTTAGAAGCATTAGAATTAGTTGCAGACTTAATAGCAACAATTTTTTAAGGAATAAGCGTACAAAATTTATAAACATCTAATTAAACTTTACCTAATATTTTTAATGAGAATTAGATTAAAACTTAAGAAATTATGGAAAGTAATATTGTAGAATTTATAGGCGTTATCTTCACAATACTTTTTGTATTAGGTATACATGAACTTGGTCACTTGGTAACAGGTTTAATACAAGGATTTCGATTTGAATTATTTGTTGTAGGGCCTCTTGGAATTAAGAGAGAAGACAACAGAATTAAGGTGTATTTTAATAAAAATTTAGCCTATTATGGTGGTGTAGCTGCCGTTTTACCTGTTGATGATAATCCTAAAAATATTAAAAAATTTGCAAATGTAATTTTAGCAGGTCCTATTGCATCAATAGTGTTGTCAGTTAGTTGTTTTTTATGTGCATATTTTTTTGACTTTCCAGGAGAATTTTTTACGTTCATGGCTGGGTTTACTTCATTCGGAATATTTTTAGCAACTACAGTTCCTTCAAAAACTGGAACCTTTTTTACTGACAGAAAACGTTATCAAAGACTAATGTCTAATGGGGAAGAAAGAGATACAGAAATAGCGTTATTAAGGATAATCGGAATTTATAGTAGAGATAATTCTTATAAAAATGTAAACATTGAGGATATAGACTTAGTAATTCAAGATACACATCACCAATATTTTGGAATTTTCTGCAAATTAAGTTTTCAACATGAAACAACGGGTAGTTTTGATATTAAAACAAAGACTGAGTTTGATGAGTTAACAGCTACAATGCCTAAATCATTTGTAAAAGTAATTGCTAAAGAATTAGATAAGGTTAATGTGGGTAGCTAATTAATTTTTAATACCAAACAAGAAAAGACGCTATAAAGCGTCTTTTCTTGTTTGGTATTAATATTTATTAAATATTAATTAAAGTAGTAAAAGTTCTTCCGTTAAGCGTAACAATTACTTTGTACTCTTCTTTTTCATTCTTTAATAATTTAAATTCTTTAGCTATTAAAGAAGTATTACTAGTGTTTTCTGAGTAAATTGTTTCAAAAGTGGTATCAATAACATTGTATTGTAATTCAACTTTAGATGGAGTCATATCTGAATTTAGTGCTCTAACATAAATAGTGTTATCTTTATATTCAACCTTTGGTTTAAATATAATTTTTAAACTTTCCTTATCAAATTTTACTGTATTAGAAGTTACTGAAAAAGGATACACTTTTATTTTTGTTTTCTTATCTAATTCAAAAATGTAATTACCATCTGGTAACGTTGTTAAATCAAAAGTTTTAGTATATTCTCCGCTTTTTAAAAGTGTTTCATTGTAAAGAACAACTCCAAAACCATCTTTAATTATAAGCTTTTCACCTTGAACAACATCCTTTAAAATTAAAGTTGTTTTTCCATTTTCTTCATTATTTAATGAAGTTTTTTCTGTTGCGTTGCTGCTTAGTGTAGCAAATACGATTGCTAGGACTAAAATGTTTTTCATAAAGTTTTTCATAATCTAATAGTTTTAATGATTATGGGGACAAAGTTACGTCAGAAGTACAGTTAGGAAAACAAGAATTTTTGCAGGTTTATATGCTATATTAACCAAATTGAATTTAGTTAACCTCGAGTAAGTTAATTTAGCATATATTTAAGGTAAATTACCATACAAACTAAATATATTAATTATGTATATTTAATTAAAGTTTTAATTATTTTGAATACAAAGCCAACATTAAAAAAAATAAAGTTAACCTTTGGTAGTTCTATAGTAGCTATACAAGAAACAAAGAAGCGCAAAAGAAGTGAAGCATTTTGGCATTTTCATCCAGAAGTAGAAATGGTTTATGTTAATAAAGGAAAAGGACGTAGACATATTGGTAACCATTTATCTTATTTTAATAATAGTCAATTAATTTTAATTGGTTCTAATTTACCTCATAATGGTTTTGTAGATCGTTTAACTTCTAAGGGAAAAGAGACTTTAGTACAATTTCATCCTGAGCTTTTAGGAAACACTTTAAATTCTATACCTGAAATGAAAAATATATTGCAGCTTTTAGAGCGTGCAAAAAATGGTATTTTATTTAAATCTGAAATTAAAAAAGTTGTAGGCCCAAAAATTGAAAAATTACCCAAACACGAAGGGATAAAAAGGTTTACAAAATTATTAGAAATATTAGAGCTCTTAGCTTTAACTGATGATTATACTTTATTGAATGAAAATGGATATGTTTTTGAAATACAACCTCAAGACACAGACAAAATAGATGAGATTTTTAAATACGTTAATAAGAATTTTCAAAGTCAAATTACTTTAGATCAAATTGCAGACGTTGCAAATATGACTGTACCAGCTTTTTGTCGTTACTTTAAAAAAGTTACAGGAAAAACATTTACACAGTTTGTAAATGAATATCGTGTGTTTTATGCTTCAAAATTGTTAACCGAAAGCCAAAGTAGTGTTACTGATATTTGTTTTGAATGTGGTTTTAATAATTTTTCGCACTTTAATAAAGTCTTTAATGATGTAATTGGTAAAAGCGCTTCAAAATATAGAAATGAAATAAAATCGTTAGTACAATAACTTATTATTTCTTACCATTCCATTCATTATAGAATTGCTGTAAAAAACCTTCCATATAGTTGTGTCTGTTAGCAGCAATTCGTTTTCCAGAAGTTGTATTCATTTTATCTTTTAGCAACAATAATTTCTCGTAAAAATGATTAATTGTTGGTGCATCAGATTTTTTATATTCTTCTTTAGACATGTTTAAATTCGGTGTAATATCTGGATTGTATAAGGCTCTGTTTTTAAATCCACCATAATTAAAACAACGCGCAATACCAATAGCGCCAATTGCATCTAATCTATCTGCATCTTGGATAACTTCTAATTCGGGTGAAGTAAATTTTTCACCAGAAGACAAACTTGTTTTAAAAGAAATAAAGTTGATTATATTTTCAATATGAATAATAATTTCTTCGGAAACGTTTTCACTTTCTAAAAATTTACGTGCCATTTTAGGGCCAACAGTTTCATCTCCGTCATAAAATTTTGCATCGGCAATATCGTGTAATAAAGCTCCGAGCGAAACAATAAACTCGTCTACATTTTCATCTTTTGCAATTAATAAAGCGTTTTTATAGACACGTTCTATATGAAACCAATCGTGACCGCCTTCTGCGCCTTTTAGTGTTTCTTTTACGAACTTTATGGTGTTATTTATGATGTTATTCTTGTTCATTTCTTCTTTTCATTTCCTTCTTAAAATGCCTCATTTGTAAAACGCCAGCAATAATCATTGGTGTAAAAATTAATGGTAAAAATGTAAACGGATTTACGCCGTTATCTATAGTCATTAATACGGCAAAAACAAGCATAATAAACACCAGTATTGCTTGAATTACAGTTAGTGTTTTAGCTCGTGTGTACGCTCTGTTTAATTCAATATCTGAGATATATTCTAAAGATTTTTTTGCCATTCTTAAAAAGTTTAACACCAATTATTAATGCAAAAATAGTACTTTTATGCCATGTTTGCACTGGTAGATTGTAACAACTTTTATGCGTCTTGTGAGCGGGTTTTTAATCCGAATTTGCAAGGAAAACCTGTAGCTATTCTTAGCAATAATGACGGTTGTGTTATTTCTATGAGCGACGAAGCCAAGAAAATAGGATTACCATTTGGCGCGCCAATTTTTAAATGGGACAAGTTTTGTAAACAACACAATATCTCAGTTTTATCTTCTAATTATCCCTTGTACGGAGACATGAGCGAACGTGTTATGAAAATTCTTGCGCAATTTTCTCCAGACATAGAAGTGTATTCTGTAGACGAGTCTTTTTTAGAGTTAAAAGGATTTGATAACATCAATTTAGAAGAGTACGCAACAAAAATTAGAAGTAGAATTTTACAGTGGACTGGAATTCCGGTTTGTGTTGGTATTGCGCCAACAAAAGCATTGAGTAAAGTTGCTAATAAAATTGCACGTTCTAATATTAAACAATCTAAAGGAATTTGCATTATAGATTCTGAAGAGAAAAGAGTTTTAGCTTTAAAATGGACCAAAATTGGTAAAGTTTGGGGAATTGGAAGGCGTTTAAAAAAACGATTAGAAACTAAAGGAATTGTAACTGCATATGATTTTACACAATTACAAAGTAATTCAGTTTTAAAAGAATTTTCTATTGTAGAATGGCGTTTGCAGAAAGATTTACAAGGAATTTCTAAAATTTTATTAGAAGAAAAAGTTTCTTCCAAAAAAATGATTGCAACTACGCGTAGTTTTGAATATACTTTTTCTGACATTGATAACATAAAAGAACGTGTTTCTACTTTTGCAACAAGTTGTGCAGAGAAATTACGCAAACAAAACTCTAGTTGTTATATGCTAATTGTTATGTTGCGTAGCGATAGAAATAAAAAAGAATTAGAACAACATAGTGTAAGTAAAACGGTTGTTTTTTCGCATCCAACAAGTTCAACTTTAGTAATTAGCAAAGCCGCAGTTAATGCCGTTTCAACCATTTTTAAAAAAGGAATAAAATATAAACGCGCAGGCGTTATTGTAACAGGTATTGTGCCTGAAGATAATTATCAAATAGATATGTTTTCTGCTGAAAATCCAAAACATAAACCGCTAATGCAAACTATTGATAAATTAAATCGTACTTTTAAAGCGGATAAAATAAAATTGGCAAACCAAGATTTAAAACGAACTTGGAAAATGCGTCAAGAACGTTTATCGCCTAAATACACCACAAATATTAACGACGTAATTACTGTAAAATGACTGTAGAAACCCCGAAGAATTTAACTTTTTTCACTCCTGAATTTTCAAAAAATGAAGGAACTATTTTTATTGATACAGGTATTTCTGCTGGTTTTCCATCACCTGCAGACGATTTTAGAGAAACACGTATTTCTTTAGATGATGAGTTAATTAGCAATAGAGAAGCTACTTTTTTTGCAAAAGTTAGCGGACAATCTATGATTGGCGCTGGTTTAGATGATAAAGATTTATTGGTTATTGATCGAAGTATTGAGCCAACTAATAATAAAATTGCTGTTTGTTTTTTAGATGGTGAGTTTACTGTAAAACGTTTACGTGTTCAAGGAGAAGAGGTTTGGTTACAACCAGAAAATCCTGATTATCCTATTATAAAAATTACAGAAGATAATAACTTTGTTATCTGGGGAATTGTTACCAGCGTAATTAAAAAAGTGTAAGTGTACACGTATTAATTTACTTCATAAATAAGCTTAGCCCTGATTAAACGGCTTGTTTGAGCTCGTTGAGGAACGAAACAGCGAGTAGTGAAAGCAGGAAATTGCTTCAAAATAAAATTGTTAAAACACTACAAACCAAATTTGTAACTCATTTGTAACTTTGTAATTGTACGTTTGCATCGTAAATATTGAAAAACTGTTTATTAACGATATAAAAATATAATTATGATTACTAAAAACATTAACAAAATTAAAGAAAGCTTAACTTTAGAAAACGTTTCAGATGCTTTTTCTATGGTAAATACATTTGCATTATCTACTACAGAGAGTGTTGCGGTTAAAGGAATTAATAAAGTTTCTAAATTACAAAATACACTTGATAAGGCTATTAAAAACGGATTAGCATTTAATGCACAAAAACAAGAAGTAATTTTTGATGCTTTAGATTCTGGAAAAGTTATTTTGGTGAAAAACGTAAGTAAAGTAACTAAGAAATTTAGCAAAAAGTAAATTGCAACTCATTTGTAACTTATTGATTGTAAGTTTGCAACACAAAATTTGAATTAATTAAAAAAATATAAAATGGCATCTAAGAAAACAAATAAGATTAGTAAAGCTAGAAAAATAGTAAAAAGAATAAATGCAGATTTAATTGATGCATCTTTTGACGCATTAGAAAATACAGTTAAAACTGGTAAGAAATGGCAAAAATTAGCTGAGAAATTAGTTAAGAAAGCAGAGCCAATTTCTGCTAAACAAAAAGAAATGGTTTTAGAAACTGCTGAAACTATTAAAGGACAATTAGAAACTGGTACAGATCGTTTAAAAACATTAGTTGGTTACGACCCAAAAATGTTAGACATGGTTAAGAAAATGGTTGTTGAGCACCCTTTAGTTGAAAAAGCAGACGAAGTAAAAAACCGTATAGAGAAAGAAGTTTCTAATAATAAAATGGTTAAAAAGGCAGAAAAAATGTCTGCTAAATTAAGTAAAAAACTTACTGATACTATTGAAGACGTTAAAGAAAAAATTGAAGATTATACTGAAGATTTAGTTGACGAGGTTAAAGATAGAGTAGAAGATGTTGTAGAAAAAGTTGAGGATATTGTTGATGGAAAAAAAGCTAAGAAGACAGCAAAGAAAACAGCTAAAAAAGTAACAAAGAAAGTAACAAAAACTGTTGCTGCAAAGAAAACAACTGCAAAGAAAACAGTTGCTGCTAAAAAGGAAGTTGCTAAAAAAGTTGTTGAAAAAGTTGTTACTGTTTTAAAATCTGATAAAAAAGATGACTTAAAAGTAATTAAAGGTATTGGACCAAAATTAGAGGAAACTTTAAATGAAATTGGTTTTACTGCTTATGAGCAATTAGCTAAAATGACTATTAAAGACATTACAAAGTTATTAGCTGATGCAGGTGTAAATACTAAAATTTACGATATTTCTGGTTGGAAAGCACAATCTAAATTAGCTGTAAAAGGTGATATGGAAGCTGTAAAAAACTGGACTAAGAAATAAAATTTAATTTTATAATTAAATAGATTAATAGTTGTTTGAAAACTCCGCACTCATTATGAGTGCGGAGTTTTTTTTGATAAAGCTTATTTTCCACCTAACATTAAAAGTTCATTACAAACAACTTCTGTTATGTATCTTTTTTCACCTTCTTTGTTATCGTAACTTCTAGAAGTTAATTTTCCTTCTATAGCAACTTCACTTCCTTTTTCTAAATATCTTTCAATAATTTCTGCAGTTTTGTTCCAGGCCACAACATTGTGCCACTGTGTATCCGTTATTTTTTCACCTTGAGCATTTTTATAACTCTCATTAGTAGCAATAGAAAATTTTGCTAATTTTTTACCACTCTCTAAAGTGATGATTTCTGGGTTGTTTCCTAAGTTTCCAATTAACTGTACTTTGTTTCTTAACGTATTCATAAGATAAGTTTTATTGCACGTTTATTTTAGTGCATGTTTATAATTTGTTTTTGTCAATTCGTTTTGACACTGCAAAGATGAAACACTATGCAAATTAAAAATGGTTATTAAACGTTTGTTTTCGTTAGTAAATGAATGTTGTCGTTTATTTTTTATTTAATATATTTGTAATCAGTAATTTACATTAAATGAAATTTTATTTAGAAACAGAAAGATTAATTCTTAGAGAGATTAAAGAAACCGATTTAGATGGAATTTTTGCATTAGATGCTAATCCTAAAGTACATTTGTATTTAGGAAATAGACCTATTTCAAGTAAAAAACAAGCTTTAGAAAACATTAAGTTTATACAAGAACAATATCAAAAAAGAGGTATTGGGCGTTTTGCTTGTATAGAAAAAGCTACAGGAGAATTTATTGGCTGGAGTGGTTTAAAGTTTAATAAGGGTGAAAAAGAAGCCGTTAATGGTATTCAAAATTTTATTGATATTGGATATCGTTTTATTCCGAAGTATTGGAAAAAAGGATACGGATTTGAAAGTGCAACTGCTTGTTTAAAGTTTGGTTTTAATCAAATGAATTATAACATTATTAACGCAGCAGCTTTAGAAGGTAATATAGGTTCAAACAAAATTTTAACCAAAATTGGGTTGCAGTTAGTAAGTAAGTTTAACTATGAAGATGTAAAAGCAAATTGGTATGAATTAAAGAAAGAAGATTATGGAAACTAAAAATTGTTTAGAATGTGGTGAGAAAGTTGTGGGTAGAATTGATAAAAAATTCTGTTCAGATTATTGCCGAAATACCTTCAATAATAAAGTAAATAAAGAGAGTAAAAACTTAATTAGAAATACCAATAATAGATTACGTAAAAACTATAAAATCTTAACTGAATTAAATCTTTCAGGAAAAACAAAAACTACAAGAAGAAAGTTGTTTGACAGAGGTTTCGATTTTAGATTATTAACATCTATATACACCACAAAAACAGGAAATGTCTATTTTTACGTGTATGACCAAGGTTACTTAGAACTAGAAAACGAGATGTATTTACTGGTTAAACAAGATTAATCGTTCCAGGTATTTCCTTGAATTTTTAAAGCAGCTTTTAAAACATCTTTTTGGCTTAGTTGCCCAATCAATTTACCGTTTTCTACCACAGGAAACCTTCTTCTACGTGAACTAAGAAACTTAAAAGCTGCATCAAAAATATTCATGTTTTTATCAATAGTATCTACATCAGTAACCATATTATTACCAACCGTATTGTTATTGTCTGTAGGCATGTTATAGTATTTACTTTCCGAAATATGTTTTATACAATCTGTTTCCGAAATAATGCCAATTAGTTCATTTTTATCATTAACAACTGGGCCTCCAGAAATTTTGTTGGTAATTAGTAAATTAATGACATGGTCTAAAGAATCATCTGCTTTAAAAGTGATAAGTTTTTTTGTCATATAATCACCCACTAAAATAGGCACATTCTGCTCGTTTTGCTCATTACTTCTTTTACCTTGAAAATTAATTATACCCATAATTGTTAGTTTTAAAACTAAAAATACTGATTTTTAATTAGTTATGGTAATTTTTTAAGGCGAATTCTTAAAAGATGCCTTTCTTTATCAGAAAACAAACTTCTTCCATGTAATGTGGTTTTGTTATTAATAAAGATTAAATCCCTTTCCTCAAGTAAAAATTGTTCAATTTTAAGGCTTTTTAAAATAACCTTTTTTAATTCTTTATACGCAAAAACTTGTTCTTTAGTACACAAGGTTGGGTTTAGTAGGATTGCCTTTTCAAAAGTATCTATCCTAAATCTAATTTCGTTGTTACTTAGAATTGGGCCATTTTATATTGAGTTTAAAGCCAAAACATAAAATATGTATTACTATATTTACATAAAGATTATTTTGTTTTAGGAGATGAAATGTTTCAGCTAATTAAGAAAGTAATAAAAATTATATGAAAAAAATAGTTCTAAGTTTTACAATGAAATTAGTAAGTATTTATAGCAAGCTTAAGAGACTTGTTTTTGCTTCGCATTACTCAAGAAGTAGAAAGATTTTTTGTATAGGTAGGAACAAAACTGGTACGACCTCAATGGCTAAAATATTTCGTAAAATGGGGTTGTCAGTTGGTCCACAACGTCCTGCGGAATTATTAGTTAAAGATTGGGGGAAGAATGATTTTACTAGAATAATAAAATATGTAAAATATAGCGGAATAGCTTTTCAAGATATCCCATTCAGTTTCCCAAACACTTTTAAAGTTCTTGATAAGGAATTTCCAGACAGTAAATTTATATTAACAATACGTGATTCTCCTGAAATTTGGTATAAATCGTTGATTTCATTTCACTCAAAAAGATTTGGTAATGGGTGTTTGCCAACCAAACAAGATTTAAAAAAAGCTAAATACATTTACCCAGGATATGCTTGGGAAGTAAATAGACTATTACACAATACTCCAGAGGAAGATATATATAATAAACAAATGTTAATTCAGCATTATATTGATTATAATGATTCAGTAATAAAATATTTTAAAAATAAACCAGAACAACTGTTGGTTGTAAATTTAAAAGAACCAGATTCATTGGTAAAAATAAGTAAGTTTCTTGGCATTAGTAAAAACATTGGTAAAGTTCCATGGGAAAACAAGACATAAACTAAATAAAATTAGATTTTAAAGCTAATTATGTGGAATTTTATTTAATCTAATTCTTAAAAGATGACGTTTTTCATCTGTAAATAGACTTCTCCCATGCAATGTTGTTTTGTTATTTATAAAAATTAAATCGCCTTCTTCAAGATAAAAGCTTTCTGTTTCAGAATTATTTAAAATTATTGTTTTTAATTCGTTATATGCTGTAATTTGTTCTTCTGTAACTAAATTAGGTTTTAATTTAATTGCTTTTTCAAAAGTATCTATTCTAAATCTAATTTCATTGTCTCTTAAAATAGGACCAAAATTAAATGAAGGTTTATTAGATTTGTCTTTTTTAAATACATTAGGAACAATAAATGGGTAATTTGTCTCTCTTAATATTGACTCTATTTCTTTACCTTTTTTTAAGCCTCGTAAATCTTTTAAAATGTCTTCTAGTTTTAAGATATAAGAGATGCCTCCACCACAATTTGCTTTTTTTAAAGTTAATAAATTAAAGTAATCTTCAGGGTATTTACTGTATTGACTATCTGTATGTAATTCCGCTTCATGTGAATGCTCGGAATATGTTTTAATAAAACTGTTTGAAGTTGAGTTATATTTTATGTCCCAGATTATTTTATTGTTTACATCATGTCCTATAGGGGTTCCAATAATTTTTGATAACTCTAAAAATTTAGCTTTTGTTTCTTCAAGGTTGGTTCTTTCTTCAAAATTTTTAATGACAACATAGCCTGTTGAATTTAATTCTAATAAAACCTTTTCAGCTAATTTATTATAATCTTCCTTGTAGTTTTTATATGCAATTGTATTAACACTTTTTTTTGACGTAACTTTCATAGTTAATAATTTACAATTTTTCTTTTTCTATTATTCAAAGCATATTTAAAAATTGAAAATAAAGAGGTCTTACTTTTACGAGAATAATGTAAACCTTTAAATAAGTAACCAATAGTAACCTTTTTATCTTTTTTTAACTGTATTAAGAAAAACCAAAAATAATAAACAGCTAAGCTTTCATTTACTGGGTTAACATCCCATTTTTTCTTTTTATAATGGTCTAACAAGTAAAATCTTGCATTAAGTGCTCCTTCTTTAATTTCTTTAAAACTTTTTTCATAACTTATTCCACCAGCATGAACTCTGTATACAGAAGGTTTTATTTCATGTATATATCTAGCTTTACCAAAGTTTGCTAATTTTCCTCTTAAAATAGTGTCTCCAGATATAATATTGGTCATTTTTTCATCAAAAACATCTACCAAACCATTTCTGTACAGTAAAGTAAGGGTAGTAATATTAGAATTTAAGATTTGGTGTTTTTCTAAGCTTACAGATTTAAAAAAAGGTGATTTAAATTTGTCATGGAACTTATGTGAGCTCTGATGATAGATTTTTGCATTGTGAAAACATAGAACATATTCTTTATTCTTTTCTAAAAAATCTACTCTTTTTTGTAGCGAATGTTTATCAGTCCAATAATCGTCACCTTCAATCATTGTTATATACTTTGAATGTATACTGAAGTTCGCATAAACACTATTAAAAGTACCTGAAGGATTTCCGTTAATTGGAATATTATTTTCTCTTGAGTTTAATAGGAGTCTAATTCTGTCAGGATGTTTTTTAGCGTACTCTATGCATATTTCTCTAGTACCATCATTAGATTGGTCTTCAGCAATTAAAATTTCAAAATCAAAATTTGTTTCTTGCATTAAAATAGCATCTAAACATTCTTTTATGAATTTAGCATGATTATATGTAATTACTTTGATTGTAACCAAAGCAGTCTTGCCTTCTCTGTTATTAGGATACTCTTCTATAGGTACTTTTAAATATTTATGTTTAAACTCTTTGAAATTCATTATAAACCTTCTCTGAAAATTACAGGAAACAAATCTACATCTTTATAATCAGGATTCCCAAAAGTATCTTTCTTACAAATTTTATCATACCCAATTTCTATAAGTTCCCCAGTTTCTTTATATGCTTTTTTATATGTATTACTTTTATCTTGAAGATGTATAGCTAATGCTAGTCTATCTTTATTACTTGTATTAGGGAAGCTACCATGTATTGTATTACAATTATGAAAACTTACTTGACCTCTTTTTAAAGTCATCAATGTTTTAATATAATTAGGCTTTTGAGTTTTTAGATAATTTTCAAATTTTGAAAGGTCTTGATTATTAAAAGAAAAAAAAGGTTTCAATTCTTTTTCATCTTTCCAAAGATGACTTTTATTAATATGAATTAATGGCCCCATATTTTTAGTGCAATCTTGTAAAGGAACCCAGGCAGTTATTAGGTTGTCTGAAGAACATGTCGGCCAATATGCTTTATCTGAATGCCAACCAATAATCCCTTTGTTTGTAGGCTTTTCAGGTGATTTATTTATTAAAGAATCTGAAAACAAACGTATTTCTGTTGTTCTTGCTAACGCTGCTGCAATAGCACTTATCATTGGGTAAAAGCCTAGAGCATGTAATTCTTTTTTTTGTAGCGTAACAAATTCATTATTTCGAATAGCTATAGAAGAGTTATAGTTGTCATTTACTATGCCTTTGTTGTTTTTTAATGTAAAATCAATTTTTCCTATATAAAATTCTTCAGCTCCTTTTTTAGCATCATCTAAAATGTTGTCAGGTATTATTTTATCACTGATATACCACCCATTCTGTTCATAGAATCTAATGTCTTTTTCTTTTGGTAACATTAATTTTTGTAGATCTGATAAATCGTCTAAACTATAAATAATATTCATAAATTAGTTTATATAATTTTTTATTGTTGGTAAATCTTTTTTTTCTTCTGATCTAATCAACGAACATGCTTTTCTATGGTCTACTATGTTTGTAACTGGGTGAGAAGAAGTTCTAAAATCACCCATTCCAAAATAATTATTATCAAAAAACAAAAGAGTACCAGTTATAAAGTCTTCAAATTTTTCTGATCCTATTTCTCCTAAAATTCTTTTTTGAGGCACCCATTTTTGTAAAATCATGTCTTTTTTTTCTGGGTCAGAAAATAAAGTTTCCCACTCTTTTTGTTCAGTTAGACTTCCTGCATATACTTTTTTACTTTTCCCTAATGCTCTATGTTTTAAAATCCACTTGTTCTTGTCTTTTTTTGCTTCTTCCCAAATTTTTTTTGCTTCATTTGAAGTATATGTTGGAATATAAAAATTATTAAAAAAATGAATTTCTTCCTTTGTTAAAACTGCATTTAGTAATATCTTTTTTCCTAGTACAGAGAAAAATCTTTTATCATGAATTAAAAATATTGTTCTAAAATCATTTATAATATTTAAAGACATTAATTGTTCTATTGTTTCATCTGAAAACGATTTAATTTCATCAAAAGATAGTTCACTAATAATCCAACTGTTTTTTAATGAGTTAATGTCTTGTTTTATGTTTTTATAATTAATCTCTTTCACATCCAGACCCATTCTTAAAAAAATGTCTTTGTAGATTTTGGATTCGTTTCTTATATCACTGCCTTTTAAGATAACGATTGAATTTACATTTTTTAAATAACCTTCCAGGTGTTTGTAAATTGGGTTATATAAATTTTCTACTTCTAAATATCTTACTTCTTTAGATTTATAATCTTGTGCTACACTATTAATTAAGGCTGGTAAAAAGACACCGTTTAATGCAAATCTACAAGTTATTTCTATAAGTTTAACTTGGTTGTTTTTATCATAAACAAAATCTGTTCTGTAGGTACCTATTTTATACTTTTTTTGATTAAAAAGAGTTATAATCTTATTAACTTTATCATCTACAGGCATTAAATGTTTATATTTATCGTAAGAAGTTACAAACTCATAAATCAATTTATGCATAATTTTCTGAAGCCTAATTAACTTATCGTTGTGACTTTTACTTATGATGATAGGTTCGTTAAACATCCACTGTTTGTAGTATTCTTTTCTATCTAGAACAAATTTTTCTACAGACTCTTTTAAATTCACTCTTATTTTTTAAATTAACGTATATTTTTTTATCATCTCTTTTGTTTTTTCAACTCCTACATGCATTAATAGGTCTATTATAGATAAATAAGGAATGAAGTTTTTATTAAATTGAGGATAATCAAACATTCCAGTTTTAGTAAATAGAAGATTTATATTATTTATTGCAAAATAATCTTTATCATAAAGCTCTGTGCCTCCTATCGGGTTTATATAGGTAGTTGCATTATATTTATTACATAACCTTAAAATTCTTTCTGACTTCTTATTTTCTTTTAATATTTTAGTATCTTCCTGCAAATCAAATTCGATATCTTCTGTTATCGAATTTTTAAAAATTATGGTTGTTTTTATATCTAAAAACTCACATAATTTAATTATAATTTTGGAATTATATACATGTAAGCTGTCTTCGTTTATTTTTATTAACTTTTCTAAAAATGGATAAATTTCATTAAAATGTTTTGCTTTTTTATAATTAAAATAAATTAAATCTAAATTTTTTTTCTTCCATTTAATATTCTTTTCTAGAAGAATATCTTTTATTAATTTGTTAGAACTTTGCTTAATTACTTGTACATTTATATTAACAGGTTCACCTTTTCCTTTATCTAAAATTCTATTACGTGTTACCCAAGATTTTTTTCTAAAAGAAACATATTCATAGATAATAAAAGTGTCAACACTATCTATTAATTGGAAATAACTAATATAAGGAAAGAAATAAGATTGCATGATCCCAATTTTCATTTACTTATCCTTTTTTATTTATTAGCGATAATATAAGGTATTTTACCTCTAAAAAAGACTTTTTATTTAAAAAATATGATAAAATAAGGTATGTAATACCAAATAATATTCCGATTATTATTATAATTAATATATTATGGAGTTCTTTTAATTCAATCAATAAAAAATAACAAAAAGCACTTGAAACAATTCCTATTAAAAAAATTGGAGACATATCCTTTAATTGACTTAATGTATTGTAGTTTATTAATTTTCCGCTATAATATGTATTTACAAGTAGTGCTAAAAACGAAGTCATTACCATAGTAGTTAATAACCCGTAAATGCCAAATTTTATTCCTAAAAACACAGAAATGGTAACCATGAATAACTTTACTATTGCTAATTTTAAAAACAAATCTGTTCTATTATAAATTTTAAAAACATTGATGTTAAATGAATGGATAGGTATTAACATTCCTGAAATAACTAAAATTTGAAAATAAGGCACAGCAGGTAACCATTTTTCTGTAAATAAAACAATAAATAACGGTTTTGCTATTATCATTAAATAAAACATAATTGGACATATAGTAAAAAAAAGATTCTTTAGTATTGAACGATAAACCTGAGAAACTTTTTTACTATCATTTTGAATTTTAGATAATAATGGATATGTTACTCTTGATATTGTGCTAGAAATTAAATTTACAGGGTAACCTCTTAATGCCTTTGCTTGGCTGTAATAACCTAATATATTTATAGAGAAAAATTTTCCTATTATAAAAGGATATACTTCTTTCATTGTTAAACTTAAAAGAGAAGAAATCATTAATTTGTAACCAAACAAAAAATGTTTTTTTAACTTTTTAAAGCAGATTTTAAATTCAGGTATCCAATCTGAATTAATCCAATAGATAATAGCATTAATTGCCTGAGTACTTAAATGCATCCAAACTAAACTCCAAACACCATAACCTAAATATGCTAAAATTAATCCAATAAAAGATCCCAAAATTACACCAGGTAAATTAAATAAAGTAATTTTTTTAAATTTCATTTCTTTTATTAACACACTTTGTTGAATGCTAAAAAAAGCAGATAGAATAAAACTAATACTATAAACTCGTATTAAATTTACAAGCTGTATTTCGTTAAAATAAATGGCAATATATGGAGCTGTTATATATAAGATTGGATAGATAATAAAGCTAAGTATCAGGTTTCCATAAAAGACAGAAGTATAATCAGTTTTATTAGATGTGTTGTCTCTAATAATAGAATTCCCCATTCCTCCTTCAATAATTGCAGTGCCAATCACTATAAAAATAGAAATGATTCCTATTAAGCCAAAGTCTTTTGGAGAAAGTAATCTTGCTAAACCAAGCAATATAATAAAAGTGAAACCTCTTAAAAAAACGTTATCAATAAAGGTCCAAACTAAGCCTTTTTTAAAATGATTTTTTAAAGTCATTTTTTATAAAGCTTTGTCGTTAATTGTTTTTACAAGAATACCAGAAATTAATTTGACATCTTTTTTATCTAAATCATAAAAAAGAGGAAGGCATAAAATTCTACTAGAAATGTCTTCAGCTATTGGTAATTCTTTTTTTTCTTTAATGTAATTCAAGGACGAAGAAAGTGAAGGATAAAAATATCTTCGGGCAAAAATTTGTTCTTTTTCTAGTTCTTTTACACAGGATAATAATTTTTTTTCACTGTCTAAAAGAATAGGATAAAATGAGTAGTTTTTATTAATTCTTTGCTCTATTTTTTGATAAACTAAATTTAAGTTTTTTAATGATTTATCATATAGTTGCGTTAATTCCTTTCTTCTATCTAGAATATTGTTGAAGTATTTTAAATTTAAAATCCCCATTGCTGCATGGAATTCAGAATTTTTTGCATTAATACCAAGATGAGAAAAAGAAACAGAATCTTTAAAGCCAAAATTTCGCATTGACTTTAGTTTTTTAAATAGTGTGATGTTTTTTGTTACTAAAAAACCGCCTTCAATTGTATGGAAAATTTTTGTTGCATGTGTGCTACAAATACTTATATCTCCATAGTCAAAAATTGATTTTCCATTTACTTTAATTCCAAAAGCATGTGCACCGTCATAAATTACTTTTATATTGTGTTTTTTTGCTATTATTTCTATAGCTTCTACATCACAGGGATTTCCAAAAACATGTGTTGCTAAAATAGCAGATGTTTTACTTGTAATTGCTGCCTCTATTTTTATTGGGTCTATATTTAGAGTTTCGTTATTTATATCAACAAAAATAGGCTTACAGTTTTCCCAAACGATAGAAGATGTAGTTGCAACAAAAGAAAAAGGTGTTGTAATAATTTCCCCTCTTAAATCTAAAGCTTTTATAGCTAATTGTAGTGCAGTTGTACCATTGTTAACAAATAAAAGGTTATTAGTTTTTAGGTGATTGGTTAAATCTAATTCTAATTTTTTTACTAGCGAACCGTTATTTGTTAACCATTGAGTTTCCCAAATTTTAGAAATAAGGTTATTGTATTCTTTTTGAGGAGGTAAGAATGGCTTATTTACAGGAGTCAACGTTTTTTTTGTAAATATAAATATAATTACCCAATAGCAGAAATCTGTTTTTATAAAGAATTATGTTTTCCGTTTTAATTAGATTTGTTAGTGTTTTTTATTCTTTATCTTTAGAAAAAATAATTTTAAATGAATGCAATAAGTAAACTATTATATCTTCTACTAATTATAGGAACAATTTACTGGTCTTTTTTAGCATTAAAACCAAGTGTCTCAACAGCTCAGAAATTAGAAAAAACTACAGGTTTTTCAACAGAAAATGCACTTGGACATTTAAAAGAAATTTCTAAAGAAAGTCATTTTCCAGGAACAAAAGCACATAAAGCTGTACAAAACTATCTTGCTAGTGAATTTGAAAAATTAGGTTTAGAAACTGAAATTCAAACCCAAGTAGCTTTTAGAGCAAAGTGGTTTGTTGGCTCAACAACAGAAAATATAATTGCAAAAATAAAAGGAACTGAAGAAGGAAAAGCTTTATTGTTATTATCGCATTACGATAGCAATCCGCACTCTGCAATTGGTTCTAGTGATGCTGGTTCTGGAGTTGTAACAATTTTAGAAGCAGTACGCGCTTTTTTAGCTAAAAATAAACAACCTAAAAACGACATTATAATTTTACTTTCTGATGCTGAAGAGATTGGTTTATTAGGCGCACAAGCATTTGTAGATTTTCATCCGTGGACAAAAAACGTTGGTTTGGTTTTAAATTTTGAAGCACGTGGAAGTGGTGGTCCAAGTTACATGTTAATGGAAACCAACGGAAAAAATAGTAAGTTACTTGCCGAATTTAAAAAAGCGAAACCCAATTTTATAGCAGCAAATTCTTTAATGTACAGCATTTATAAAATGTTGCCAAATGATACAGATTTAACTGTTTTTAGAGAAGATGCCAATATAAACGGATTCAATTTTGCATTTATTGGAGATCATTTTGATTATCATACTGCACAAGATAATTACGAGCGTTTAGACAGAGAATCGTTAATACAACAAGCAGATTATTTAATGGCAACGTTACCATATTTTGCCAATTCCGATTTATCTAATTTAGATTCCGATAAAGATTTAGTGTATATAAATTTTCCGTTTTTAAAGTTATTAACCTATCCTTTTTCATGGGTTTTACCAATGTTACTTATTGCATTAGGCATTTTTATTGTTTTAGTTTTCTTAGGAATCTCTTATGGGAAATTAACCTTTAAAGGTCTTTTTAAAGGCTTTATTCCGTTTTTATCTTCATTAATAATTGCTCCTTTAATTGCTTTTGGTTTGTGGAAATTACTACTGATAATTCATCCACATTATAATGATATGTTACATGGTTTTACCTACAACGGTTATCAATACATAATAGCATTTGCTATGCTAACTTTTTGGATACTTTTTAAAATCTACAATTACTTTTTTAAAGATATTTCTCAAGCAGATTTATTAATTGCGCCAATTACCTTTTGGTTAGTAATTAACGGACTTGTATATCAATATTTACAAGGAGCTGCGTTTTTTATATTACCTGTTTTTATTGCCTTATTAATACTTGCTGCTCTACTATTTATGGATGTTCGTAAAAAATCGAAACCGGTTTTATTTGCGTTATTATCAATTCCTACAATTTATATATTTGCACCTTTGGTAAAAATGTTTCCGGTTGGTTTAGGGTTAAAAATGTTGTTTATTTCAGCGTTATTTATTGTGTTGTTATTCGGATTAATGGTACCAATTTTTCATCAGGAGAAAAAGAAAAATAACTTACAACGTTCTTTTGGGTTTTTAGCAATTTTATTCTTTGGAGTTGCAACTTTTAATAGCGGATTTTCTACAGACAAGAAACGCCCAAACAGTTTGGTGTATTTTCAGAATGAAGAAACAAAAATGGCCTATTTTGGAACTTACAATACTACTTTTGATGCTTATATTTCACGAAAATTAGGAGATAATTATTCTGAAGGAAATATTAAAAATGCAATTACATCAAGTAAATATGGATCTACTTTTAAATACCATACAAGAACTGATAACAAGCAAATAAAATCTTCAGAAATTAGTATGAATTCGGACACCGTTTTCAACGGAAAAAGGCACCTTAATTTTACCATAAAACCACAAAGAGAATTAACCAAAGTAGAAATTTTATCTAAAAAAGGAAGTATGATTGATAGCTTGTTTGTTAATAATGTACTAACTAAAGATAGAGATAAAGCAAAAGCAAAAAACGGTACTTTTTTAATCTATTATTTTGCAAATCAAGACAAGGATTTGAACTTAAAGTTTCAAGTTGAAGAAAATAAAAGTTTAGAATTTATTTTAAACGAAGTTTCTAATGATTTATTAACGCATCCTAAATTTAATATTATACCAAGAGACAGCATAATGATGCCTATGCCTTTTGTTACTAATGATGCTATTATTACTTCTAAAATGTTGAGGTTATAAAAGTAAAAAGAGAATTAAATTTTATAAATAACCTTAAACATAATAGTTCTTGGGAAAACAAAAGTTTTAGTTTCGTTAAATAAAACATTTGACAAATTTGAGTTTATTTTATTGGTGTTATTTAACAAATTCTTTGCTTTGATTTCAAAGCCCCAAGAGCTATCTTCTTTCTGATAAAAAATTGAAGAATTTATTTCATTGAACGAATTTGAGGTTTTACTAACTCTGTTTTTAAAGTAATTATATAAAAACTCTCCTTTAAACTGCCAATCACCTTTTTCATAGTCTATCGTAAAATCCACATTTGTTCTATCGGATGTGCTATTAAAAAATGAGTTTGTATTATCATTATAACTTTGGCTTAAAGAAAAATCTACATTTGGGCCATTAATATAAACAGACCTAAAACCAATTCTTGAAAGAATATTATTATTAGTTGCATTTACTTCTAAGTTATTTAATAAAGTTGAATAATTCATATTACGGTATTCTGTAAATAATAAAGCTTTCCAGTACTTATAATTGTATACAACTCTAATACTACTTGTAAGTTCTTTTACAGGTTCGTTTATATTAATAGGTGATAGGGAATTATAAATTGTATTAGATTGAAAAGTATTTTGAACTGTATTATTCTTTAAACGATAACTAATTCTTGGATAAAAACTCCAACCATAATTTTGATATTTTCTAAAGTTTAATCTAAAAGTATGATAAAAACTCTCCTTAAGGTTAATATTTCCTAAATAAATGGAGTTAAAACTTCTTAAAGAATTATTTATTGCTAGTTCTTTTGTGTCTGGGAAATTGTTAGTGATAGCATAATTAAATGTTAATTTTCTTTTCCTATCAATATCCCATTGAAAATTAACTTCAGGCAAAATAAAGTTTTGATAACGCGTATAAATAGCGTCTTGTTGTTTGTTTACTCTATTGTAGTTTTGATATTTTAATTTTAACGTTAAAAAGGCTTCTCCAATTAATCGTTTGTATTCCACATCTAAATCTGATATAATTTTATTATTTGAAAAAGAGTTATTAAAACCTTGAAAATCATTCACTCGAGATGTTAGTACTTGTTGACTATAATTGTCATAATCATCAAGTAAAATTTGATTTGATATTTTTAAGTATAAATGATTTTTAGGGTTTATAATCCAAAAATGTTTTAGAGAGGTATTAAATTCAAACAATTTATTTTTCGAATTTTGTAAAACGTCATAATTGTCAGTGTTAATAATTGGAAGCGAATTAGAAAATATATTTTGATCACTATTCCAAGCTATATTATCTTCACTTTTAATTGCTTTTAAGCCAAATTTAGCTTGTGAAGTATGAAAAATTGAAAACTTTTTTTCTATTTTTAAATCTGTTTTCACTGAAAACTGTTTGACCTTTTCTTCTGTCAAAAAATCTAAACTGTTTGTAGATAAAACACTATTATTTATCTCGTCAGAATTTGCAGATGAGAAATCTATTTTTGTTTCAAATTTTAAGCGAGTATTTTTATTTGGTTTAGCTTTGAGTTGAATTTTACCAAGCAATATATTTTGCTTTTGTTTCCCTAGAGTAATTCTATTTTCAAAAATATTATCTATTAAGTAATTTTGAGATTGTTCAACTCTAGAGCTGCTTTTATCAGATAATGCAATTACAAAAGTACTCCAATCGTTTTTCTCATTTTGATTCCATTGCACATTAAAACCTCCAAATAAATGTTTGCTGGTTGTAAAATCTTTGTCTCTCAATAATTTTACAATTGGTGATTTATAAATGGATGAAAAAGAGTTTACATCAAAACCACCTTCATAATTTATATATTCTTTTAAAGTGAACGATTTATCGTTTGTATTATTAAAATCTCCAATAAAATTATAATTTACTTTTGGGGAATACTTAAATAAAGTTGGATGCACTACATATCTATCCTTTATTCCTCCTCCCACTTCAATATTTCCAAAAGCAAATTTCTTTTTATCTTCTTTTAAATTAATGTTTAAAGCCACCTCTTCAGACGTTTCTAATCCTTTTAACAAAGAACTTTCATGGTAATCTTCAATTACTTGAATTTCAGCAATTACATCAGCAGGAATATTATTTACAGCTAACTTTGTATCACCAGTAAAAAACTTTTTATTTTCTACCAAAACAGTGGTTACTTTTTTACCTTTTACAGTAACATTTCCTTTTCTGTCTACTTCAACTCCAGGAAGTTTTTTTAAAACCTGACGTAATTTACGCTCTTTACCATTTGTAAAAGCATCAGTACGATACGTTGTTGTATCTTTTTTTACTACAATAGGTTCTTTATAAGTTATTATAACCTCTTCTAGCTCATTTGGATCTTCTTTTAATATAAAAGATTTTAAGACATCTTTTTCAAGAGTAAATATATTTTCTTTTAAAGTAATAAAACCTATATGACTAATTGTAATTTTATAAGAAGCATTTTTGGTAAGTTTTAACTCAAAAGAGCCATCTTCTGTTGTCGTCGAGTAGGAAAATTTCCCTTCTTTCCCTATAGGTGAAGCAATTATGTTTGTATTATATAAAGCATCTCCTTTTTGATTATAAACGGTACCTCTTATTGTGATTTGTGCATAACCCCAAAAAGTAGACAACAAGAAAAATATTATTATTTTTTTTTTCATATTTAGCTATTAATCCTTTGTAACTTTTCTTGCTTCTCTTAACAGTTTTATTTTTTCTCTTATACTAATTTTTTTTCCTTCTTTCGGGCTTTTAACTTTTGTTTTTTTTGGATTTAAGGTAATTTTATTAACTGTATAAATAACCGCTTTATGCTTATGTAATTGTAGAATTAATCCAGGTAAACCCCCATTACCAATAGGTCCATAGGGTACAGGTATTTCTGGTGTATGCCAAGCTGTGAAAAAAACATCTATGCCCGCTCTATTATTAAATTCTTTTCTTTCAGCTTTATAGCAAGTATAGCCATCTATTATTTTTACACCTGCTGTTAATTTCCAATCTTTCATTTTAAAGTCATGGTTTACCCAATAATTCTCACCCTTAATCTCTTTTGTGTAAAAAGCTTCTCTTTTTTGAGAATTTTGATACCAATTAAAATATGAACTAATAATAACTAAAGCTAAATTAGATTGCATTTTATTAATTGGGATATGATTTTCTTTTTGAAAAAAAGCTTTTTATTATATTTTAAGGAAAAACTCATTAAACCAACTTCTTTTTCATAATTAATTTTAATCTGGAGTTACTTTTCTGGCATCCCTCATTAATTTAACTAATTCATCTGAAGTTATTAACTCCCCATTTATTAGTTTGGGTGTTTTTTTAATTCTTTTTGGGTTAAGAGTTATTTTTTTAGTAGTTAAAGAAACTAAATTTGGGCGTATTAATTGTAGTATTAGTCCAGGTAATCCTCCATTTCCAAGAGGACCATATGGGACTGGTATATCAGGAGTATACCATGCAATTGTTTCAACATATTTATTAGTTCTTTTATTTAATTCAGTTCTAACAGCTTTATAGCAAGTAAAACCATCAATTATTTTAGCATCCTCCTTTAATACCCAATTAATCATTTTTTTATATTGTACCTGATATACTTTATCTTTAACTTCTCTGTTTACAATCGATTTAAGTCCATCTGAGTATTGAAACCAATCAGAATCTGAACGTATTAAGATTCTTGCTAGTTTTGAATATCTTTGGTCTTTTGGGAGATTGTTTTCTTTTTTAAAATAAGAACTCTTTTTAGAGTAAGATAATGTAAAAGTCATAATATCTATTTCTTCGCTTATAGCTTTTATTTTCAAATTATCTTTAACATAATTTTTAAGAGACTCTGCTTTATAAATTACAATACCAGTTTGAGAATATACCATTTTTGTAATTAAACATAGAATTAGAAGTGTTTTTTTCATTTTGAACTCTTTAAATTTTAAAGAAAGGGAGATTATCTCCCTTTCATATTTCTATCTTTCTAACCTTCACATTCAGATAAAAAGAATTGATAAATTCCTTCATAATCTGCTTGAGTTAAATCGTCTCCAAATGCATCTTCAAATCCACCCATTTCAACGCAAGCATATTCGTGACAATTTTTTTTATCTAGGTTCTTTTCAACGGCATTTGCAGAAAAAGTAAATGCTCCTAATAATACGAATGTTAATATTAATCTTTTCATAATGTAAAAATTTAAAATGTTAATTAAAGTCTTTAGTATAAAGACTTGTCAAAATGTTTTTTAATTTCTACGAGGTATGTTACTTTTGTAACACTTTCCTCTGTTTGTGTTTTGTCAATTGATAGGCACTAATTTTTAAGTTAAACATTTATTTGCAAGATTTTTTGTTCTTAAATTTATAAGCAGAGGATTTTTCTTTTTCATAGATTATTTAATCTACTGTATATTTTCGAGCGTCCCTTGATTTTTTAATAACTTCCTTAATAGTTACCTTTTCTCCTTTGGGTATTTTAGGTATAGTTATTTTTTTTGGATTTAAAATAATTTTATTAACGGTATAAGTAACTCTTTTATGACGTTTTAATTGGAGTATTAAACCTGGTAAACCTCCATTTCCGATAGGGCCATAAGGGTATGGAATATCAGGGCTAAACCAGGCGGTAATTAAAATGTTTTTACCAGATCTACTGTTAAATTCTTTTCTTTCTGCCTTATAACAAGTATAACCGTCTATAATTTTACTTTTATTAGTCAATACCCAATCTGACATTTTACTGTCATGATTTACTAAATATGATTCACTTTTTATTTCCTTTTTATAAAAAGATTCTTTTTTAATTGCATTTTGAAACCAATTATTTTTAGCTTCAATAAGGACAGATGCGTAGGAAGCCATCATATTATTTAAAGGAATGTTTTTGCTTTTTTTAAAATGAGAAATAAGGTTATTGTATTTTAGTGTAAAGCTCATTAACTTTATTTCATCTGAAATAGCTTTTGCTTGAGGATTTGTTTGTTCAAAATCTACTTTTGCATTATAAGTTATTATGCCAGATTGTGATATAACTTGAAAACTAATAATGAAAAATAAGTATGTAATTTTTTTCATATTTTTTTAAAATTAAAATAATTAGGTAGATTAAACCTACCTAATTATATACTCTTTATTCTTCTAAAGTTCCTGAACATCCTCTGAAGGCTAAGTCGTATATTTGATCGACTTGTTCTTCACTTAGTTCCATCCATGTTTCAAAAGCGGCTACAGTTTCGCAGGCTTCAACGAAACAATCTTTTTTAGCTTCTATTAAATTATCAGCATTTACTAAACTACTACTAGCAAAAACAAACACTAATACTAAAATTATTTTTTTCATAATTTCCAAAATTTATAACCTATTTAAAGGTTAGTTGATAAAATATTCTTTTAGAATTCTATATGAGTAAACAAGTTTACAATTCTTAAGAAACTTGTAGGAAAAGCTTTACTTTTGCAAAACTTCCTCTGCTTAGTTTTGTTTATTTACATAGGCAATTATTTTTAAGTTAAACATTTATTTACAAGATTTTTGTTTTCTGAAATTTAAAGGCAGAGGATTTTTTTTTCATAGCAATCTCATTCTTATTAATCTAAGTTCTCCAAAGTTTAAAAAGTATTTTGGAGTTTCAAAATATTCTTAATTCCTTTTTCGCTCCGTAGTTTTACGAAGATCTTCGTAAAACTACGGAGCGAAAAAGGACGTATTATATGTTTTAATTATTTGTATATTCGTTTTGAAGAAAAAAATACTATTCCCAAAAATTACTATTAATGGAGTACATAAACCCAGCAGAAGTTTTAAAAACTAAATTACTGCAACGTATTAGAAAAGAAAGAGAAGAGAAAGGTTTAACGCAATATGATCTTGCTCGTAAAATAGGTTTAAGTCAAACTGCGTATCATAAAATAGAAAGAGGAGGTACAAGATTAGATATGTTTAGGTTTTTTAAAATTGCAATTATTTTAGAAATTTCGCCATCTAAATTAATGGATAATTAAGTAACCTTAAGTAAGAAAAAACCTTTATAAACAAGCCAGACGAAAACAAAAAAGTGCAACTATTTTCAGTTGCACTTTTTTGTTTTGGTAACGCTCAAAGTAAAGGAAATGAGAAGCTGAAACAAGTTCAGCTTTACAGGTTTCTAATCTATCTCTGAAACACGTAAGGTATTTACCATTCCTTTAGCTTCAACAGGCATAGAAGTAAGGTTAATCATATAATCTCCTTGTTTTACAAAGCCTTTTGCTTTTGATATTTTGTTGATGTCTTCTACGGTGTCATCTGTACTTCCGTTTTTGTCATAAAAGAATGCTCTAACACCCCAAAGTAAGTTTAAACGGGCTAAAATTCTTTTTTCAGATGAGAAAACTAATACATGCGATTTTGGTCTCCAAGCTGAAATTTGAAACGCCGTATAACCACTATTAGTTAAAGTTGAAATAGCTTTAGCTTCTATATCATTTGCCATTAATGCTGCATGATGACAAACCGATTTTGTGATAAATCTATTGGTTCTAATATGTGGTGGTGCAGATGGAACTTGAATTAAATCTGAATACTCTACACTTCCAATAATTTCAGTCATTTTTTGGATAACCTTAATTGGGTGTTTACCAACAGAAGTTTCTCCAGAAAGCATAACAGCATCGGCTCCGTCCATAATTGAGTTGGCAACGTCGTTAACTTCTGCACGTGTTGGTACAGCGTTTTCGATCATTGTTTCCATCATTTGTGTGGCAATAATTACTGGTATTCTTGCCAACTTAGCTCTACGCACTAACATTTTTTGAATAATTGGTACGTCTTGCATTGGTATTTCTACACCTAAATCTCCACGAGCAACCATTAAGCCATCACAATAAGGTATTAATGAGTCTATATTTTCTACTGCTTCTGGTTTTTCAATTTTAGCAATTACAGGAACTCTAAAGTCTGAATTTTGCTTAATTAAATCGCGTAACATTCTTAAATCTTCTGGATTTCTTACAAATGATAATGCAATCCAATCTACTTCTAGTTTTAATGCAAAAATTGCATCTTTTTTATCTTTTTCTGTTAAAGCAGGAAGTGAAATATCTGTATTTGGTAAGTTTACACCTTTTTTAGAGTTTAAAGGACCTCCTACAATTACTTTTGTTGTTACTGCTGATTTTTTATCAGTTGCAGTTACTTCAAATAATAATTTACCGTCGTCTACTAAGATTTTTTCACCAACTTTTACGTCTTTTGGAAAACGACCATAAGTCATAAAAGCTTTTTCTTTGGTTCCAATACATTCTTCTGTAGTAAAAGTAAAGGTATCTCCGTCTTCTAACATAACGCCTTCTTCCATAACTCCCACACGAAGTTTTGGGCCTTGTAAATCTGCTAAAATGGCAACATTGTAACCGTTTTCTTCATTAATATCTCTAATGGTTTTTACAGTCTTTTTAACATTTTCATATTCAGCATGTGAAAAGTTAATACGAAATACGTTTACACCTTCTTTGGCTAATCTCGTTAAAATTTCTTTACTATTTGTTGCAGGTCCTAGTGTTGCAACTATTTTTGTTTTTTTATTATGTGGCATAGTTAAAAAATTAAAGAATCTTTAGATTTTAATGTTGTTTGGTCTATTTTGTAAGAAGTTATTACTTCTGGTATAGTTTTTATTTTTGTTAATGCATCTTGTACATCAGCATAATTTGTATCCCCAGTTATTTTTAAGAAGAAATCAACTTTTTTCTTTTCTGGGATTAAATAATTTTTGGTTTCACTTGTAAATAATACATTTTCCGAAGATATATTGGTATTGTTGGAAAAGATGTTGGAAATTAAAAACCAATCAAAATCGTATTTAGAATCTGTAAATTTGTAAACAGGAAAAGAAGCGTTGCTATTTTTTCCTTCAAAATCTAAATCGTAAGCTGCTCTAGAAAAAGTAGTTTTAAGTTCTTTGTTAAGCAAATATGCTAACTTATAATCTTCTAAAGTAGTATGAATTCCTAATAACGTGTAATTATCTTCGCAAAAATCATCAAAATTTAACGAGTGTACTTGCATAAAACAAAGTTAAGCATTGTTATGTTAGGTTACAGTAAAACTTACGAAAACGTTATAGGCAATTGTTTAACCTGTAATAGAATCTTGCATAGCATAATATACTCTTTTTGAAGCTTGCTCTTCAGCTTTCTTTTTAGAAGTGGCTCTTCCTTTAGCTACAAAATTACCATCAATGCTAATCTTTACACTAAAGTGCTTTATATTTTGATTACCAGTGTCTTCGTACGTGTCAAAAGAGTACTTTTTCTTTTGTTTTTGGCACCATTCTATAATTAACCCTTTGTAACTTGTAATCTTTCCTTCTAAGCGCTCAATATCTACATAAGGTTCTATAACTTTATCGTAAATAAATTGATTGCAATAATTGTAACCTCTATCTAAATAAATAGCGCCAATTAATGCTTCAAAGATATTACCATGAATATTATCTCCAATATGATCGTTAGAAATGTTACTTTTTACAAAATTAATGAGTTCCAAATCTTTACCTAGCTCATTTAAATGTTCTCTACTTACAATTTTAGAGCGCATTTGTGTAAGATAACCTTCGTCTCCAGACGGAACTTTTTTGTATAAATAAGAAGCAATTACAGAGCCCAACATAGAATCGCCTAAAAACTCTAAGCGTTCGTAATTTATAGGATTTCCTTTACTATCCGTTTCTTTTATAGAGCGATGTGTAAATGCTTTTTTGTAATGAAAAAGCTTTATTGGTTTAAAATTGAGTAATTCTTTCATTTCATAATAAAAGTCCTCATCTTCTTTGTTTTGAGGTTTTACTATTCTACGAAGGAAATTATTCATATAGTTAGTCTATTTTTTTAAACGCAACACATGCATTATGACCTCCAAAACCAAAAGTATTACTTAAAGCAATTTTTATGTCTCTTTTTTGAGACTTGTTTAAAGTAAGATTTAATTCTGGGTTAATATTCTCATCAACAGTAGTATGATTTATTGTTGGAGGAACAATACCATGTTTCATTGCTAAAATAGAAGCAATAGATTCAATAGCACCTGCGGCTCCTAATAAATGACCTGTCATTGATTTGGTAGAATTGATATTAATATTCTTAGCATGCTCTCCAAACACTTCAGAAATTGCTTTTAATTCAGCAACATCTCCAAGTGGAGTAGAAGTTCCATGTGTATTAATATGATCTACGTCTTCAGGTTTAATTCCTGAATTTTCTAAACAGTTTTTCATCACAGCAATTACACCAATTCCTTCTGGATGTGGTGCTGTCATGTGATGTGCATCAGAAGACATACCGCCTCCAATAACTTCTGCATAAATAGTTGCGCCACGTGCTTTAGCATGTTCGTATTCTTCTAAAACAAGTGCTCCTGCTCCTTCACCTAAAACAAAACCATCTCTGGATCCGTCAAAAGGTCTAGATGCTGTTTCTGGACTTTCGTTTCTTGTAGATAATGCGTGCATGGCGTTAAAACCACCAACACCAGAAATTACAACTGCAGCTTCAGAGCCACCAGTTACAATAACATCACAAGTACCTAAACGAATGTAATTTAAAGCATCTATCATTGCGTTAGCAGAAGATGCACATGCAGAAACTGTAGTATAATTTGGTCCCATAAATCCATTTTTAATAGAAATATTTCCGGGAGCAATATCTGCAATCATTTTAGGAATAAAGAATGGGTTAAATCTTGGTGTACCGTCTCCAGCGCCAAAATTTATAGCTTCATTTTGAAATGTTTCTAAGCCACCAATTCCTGCTCCCCAAATTACACCAACGCGTAATTTGTTTAATTTTTCTAGATCAAAATTTGCATCTGCAATAGCTTCGTCAGAAGCTACCATTGCATATTGCGTAAATGGATCCATTTTACGTGCGTCCTTTCTGTTAATAAAGTCCGTTACTTCAAAGTTTTTAATTTCACATGCAAAACGAGTTTTGAACTTGGCAGCATCAAATCTTGTGATAGGCGCTGCACCGCTAACTCCGTTAACTAATGCGTTCCAATATTCTTCAATATTATTACCAATAGGCGTTAATGCGCCAAGTCCAGTTACTACAACTCGTTTTAATTGCATATAAAAATTACTTTTTTGCTTCTTCTATATAACTTACTGCTTGACCAACTGTACCGATGTTCTCAGCTTGATCGTCTGGTATTTGAATATCAAATTCTTTTTCGAATTCCATAATTAATTCTACAGTATCTAAAGAATCTGCTCCTAAATCGTTTGTAAAGCTAGCTTCTGTTGTTACTTCGTTATCGTCTACTCCTAATTTGTCTACGATAATAGCTTTTACTCTTGATGCAATGTCTGACATAATGTTCTAATTTTTTAAATTTAAAATCGAGGCAAAAATACTATTTTTATTAATTCAATCTAATTTTTGCTCGAAAAATGAGTTCTAAAGTAAATAAAATTATAATCTTATCCAATAGAAATCACATTTGTTAATATTTATTCTTTTTTTTGCAGTAACATCACAACCTTATAAATAAATGAAACGTATTGTTATTTTTGCCTCTGGGTCTGGTACTAATGCAGAAAATATTATTAATTATTTTCAGTTAAATAAAACTGCGGAAGTTACTCATGTGCTGTCTAACAATGAGCATGCCAAAGTGTTTGAAAGGGCTGAACGCCTTGGTATAATGGCTTCTTTGTTCGATAAAGATGCCTTTAGAAAAGATAAAACTGTCCTAAATTTTTTATTGCAAGAAGCAGATTTTATTATTTTAGCTGGTTTTCTTTGGAGAATTCCTTCAGAGATTGTTAAAGCATTTCCAAATAAAATTATAAATATTCATCCTGCATTATTGCCAAAATATGGCGGAAAAGGAATGTATGGAATGAAT
Organism: Tenacibaculum aquimarinum; assembly: GCF_022478115.1. Lineage (GTDB taxonomy): Bacteria > Bacteroidota > Bacteroidia > Flavobacteriales > Flavobacteriaceae > Polaribacter > Polaribacter aquimarinum_A. The sequence goes on from NZ_JAKGSC010000001.1 coordinate 895,647, forward strand.
GTTCATAAAGCTGTAAAAATGAATAATGAGACAGAAACTGGAATCACAATTCACTATGTAAACGAAAATTATGACGAAGGAGCGATCATTTTTCAGGCAAAAACGTCAGTTTTAAGAGAAGATTCTCCAGAAGATATTGCAAATAACATTCATAAATTAGAACAAATACATTTTCCGAAGGTTATAGAAAGTGTTATTTTACAGCATGAGTAAGAAAAAAAAATACTACGTTGTTTGGAAGGGAAAAAAAACGGGCGTTTTTACTTCTTGGAAAGTTTGTAAAACACAAATTGATGGTTTTGAAGGTGCGCAATACAAAGCTTTTATAAGTTTAGATGAAGCTGAAAAAGCTTTCAAAGGAAGGTATGAAGATTACAAGGGTAAAAACACAAAGAAACCTACACTTTCTACTGCTGAAAAAGCAAAGTACGGTTCTCCAATTTTAGAAAGTTTAGCTGTTGATGCTGCTTGTGCTGGAAATCCAGGAAAAATGGAATATAGAGGTGTTTTAACCAAATCTAAAAAACAAGTTTTTATTCAAGGTCCTTTTAAAAAAGGAACTAATAACATTGGTGAGTTTCTTGCACTAGTTCATGGATTAGCATTATTAAAGTCGAAAAAATTAGACGATTTACCCATTTATTCCGATTCTAAAATTGCCATGTCTTGGGTTAAAAAAAAGCAATGTAGAACTAATGTTGTTTTTGATGCTTCTAATAAAGAGGTGTTAGAATTGATAAAACGTGCAGAGAAATGGCTTAAAGAAAACTCTTTTAAAAACCCAATTTTAAAGTGGGAAACCAAAGCTTGGGGAGAAATTCCTGCAGATTTTGGTAGGAAGTAAATGAGTTGGCAGTACTCAGTTGCAGTATTCAGTTAACAATAGACTACTACTGTGAACTGACTACTGAGCCTTTACAAATTATAACCAACAGAAAACATAATTATTCTCGGTAAAATATGTGTTTTTGTATCAGAAATCAAATAATCAGAAAATCGATTGTTTTGTTTAAAAGTGGTATTGAATAAATTTTGCGCAGTTATTTTGTAACTCCAAGCGCTATCATCATTTTTATAAGACAATGTTGTATTTGCAATTTCATAGCTATTTTCTATTCCTTGCACTTTGTTTTGATAGTTATAATGTGTGTAATCAAAATTAAAAATAAAGCCTTTTAAGAAGTCGTAATCTACATTTAAATAAGGCTCATCGGTTGTAAATTTTGACATGGAATTATTGGATGTAAAATTACCAATACTTCTTTTAAAACCTACTTCTATGGTTGGAAAATTATCAAACAAGGTTTCTGCACCAACATCAAAAGAATAGTTTTCATTTTTATTGGTTGTAAAACTGTTATTTACATTTTGTAAATAACTTGAATTGGTATATCTACCCGATACTTTATATCTAATTTTTTTAATTCGTTTTCTAATCGAAGAATTAAAACCCCAATTTTCTGACGGATTTTCCAATAATTGAATCGTTAAAAATTGATTTATACCATCAAATTCCACCGCATTTCTAAATCCGTTGAGTTTTTTACTGTAATTTGCGCTTGCATTAAACATTAAGCCACGGTACAAACTAAAACGGCTGTATCTAATTCTTGCGGAATGATATAACTCGTTTTCTAAATTATCATTTCCCTTAAAAACCGAGTTATACGATTGTAAATAAAAACGATTTGCTAATTTTGAGGCGTCTGTAAAATTGGATTTTAAATTATAGTTTACTTGAATTTTTTTGGATTTATTGAATTCAATTTTCATCAAAAAATCAGGCAAAACAACCCACTTATTTTTATCAGTTTGTGTTTGTTGGTTTACTTGCCAATTGTAGTTGTGTAAATATGCACCCTGTTTAAAAGTGAAAATTCCTGTTTTAAATTTATAATGAAGACCTGCAAAAAAATCGTTGTGCTTAAAAACTGTTGTATTGTTAAAACCTGCGGAAGTAAAGTTATTGTGAGAACCATTATCTAAAATTTGGCTATCTGTATTCACAAATTTTTCTTGTTGATGTGTATTACCAACTGTTGTATAAATATGATTGCTATTATTTAACACCCAAAAATCTTTAAAAACGGTGTGTAAATGATGCTTTTTGTTTTCTTTAAGTTGTTGTAGTCTGTTCTCGTTTTGAGTATCATCAAACGGAATTAAGCCTTGTAAAATAGGATTTGTAGTGTTCCAAAAAGTGGTTGGGTTATTTGCGTCAAAAGTATAATTTGCCGTTGCTGAAAATGTATGTTTTTCAGATTGTTTTTTATGCCATTCAATATTCTGATTTATATACCAAGCTCCATTTGTATTGTCTGTTAAAATGCTGTTGTTAGCACCATTTACTAAAGAAATAATACTATTATTTTTATAATTATTGGTTTTTTTAATTTGAGTTCTTGCATACCATTGTTCCGTATCATTTGGCGCATATTCTAAAGATAATTTACCAATACCTAACACATTTTTCTGACTGTTTTCATTGGTTTTTTGTTCCGTAAATGAAGAATATTCATTTAACGTCTCTATAAAATTTTGTGTATTGGTGTGCGAAAAAATAACGTAGCCAGAAACGTCTAATTTGTCGGAAGTTGTTTTAGTTATGTTTAATGCACCAAAACGCTGGCGACTGCTTACCAAATCGTTGCTTTCTAAAAATTGACTAAAATCGCCACCTCTAAAATTAAAATTGCCATTAAAAACGGCATTTACACCACCAGAAAAACTTAAGTAATCTTTAAATGTAAATGTTTTTTCACCTGTATTGTTAAGGTTTCCAATAAAATTAACATTGGTTTTAGGCGAATAATAAAATAAGTTTGCGTGTGTTTTATAATAATTTTTATTGCCTTTTCCTGCTTCAATATCACCAAAAAGAAAACGTTTTTTATCTTCTTTTAGCTGAATGTTCATAGCCATTTCATCAGAATCGGAAACATTTTTTAAAAAAGCAACTTCGTTATAATTGTCTAAAACTTGTACTTTGTCTATAGCATCTGCTGGTATATTATCTACCGCTAATTTTGTGCCACCGCCAAAAAACTTTTTGCCATCTACCAACATGGTCGTTACTTTTTTACCTTGTACGGTAACGCCGCCATCTTTGGTAACCTCAACACCTGGTAATTTTTTAAGTACGTTTTTTAACTTACGTTCTTCTCCTGTTACAAAGTGCTCCGTATTATAGGTTGTGGTATCTCCTTTTACAGAAATGGGTAATTCTATAACCACTTCATCTAATTGGTTTTTAGCTTCTTTTAATACAAAGTTTTTGGTTGTGTCTTCTCTAGGAGTTATAACATAATTTAAGGCTTCAAAACCTAAATAACTTATGCTAATTGTATAAGCGTTGTCTTTCTTTAAAGTTAAAGAAAATCTACCTTCTTCATCTGTAATAGCAAAAGTTAAGTTTTGACTTACATCTTTTGGTTTTGCAATTACATTGGCAAAAGATAACGGATTTTGCAAACTATCTTTTACTGTACCTTTTAATTTTATGTTTTGGGCATTTGCAAAAAGACTAAAAATTAAGGCAATTACAAGTAGTAGTTTCTTTAACATGGTTTAAAAAGCTTTCTTTTCTCTAAAATAATCTGAAGAAGCTTTTCTCATTAATTCATAATGTTTTTTTAAAGTTACTTTTTCACCTTTTATTGGTTTAATAATATCAATTTTAGTTTTCGAATTTAATTCAACTTTAATAGCCTTAAAAATCAATTTTCCTTCATGTAATTCTAAAATTAATCCAGGAAGACCACTAAACTCTTTTGGTCCAAAACCTATAGAGATTTCAGAAGTATACCAAGCTATTATTTCTTTTTCTATTATTCCTTTTTTATTTTCTATGATTTTAATTCCAATAGCTTTATTACAATTGTAATTACCTATTTTTTTTGTCTCTTTGGTTAGCTCCCATTTTGTTTTAGGATATGTAATTAAAAATGGTTCTCCAAAAGATTCCTTTTGATGTAGAATTAATTCATTTTTTTCTGTATAAAAAATTCCTTTTCCTGCTATTATTTCTGTTATACTTGTTTGTCTTTTCCCATCATTATTCATTTTTTTATCTTTAGAAAAGAAAGATTTATTGTTGTTGAATACAAGAGTATATTCTATATCACCTTTGCTTTTAGTTAGTTGATTTAAAAAATGTTGACTTTTTTTTGATAAATCATTTTTTTGTAAAGACTTTTTAAATCCATTATTATCTAAACTTGCTATATAAGTAATTTTATGACTTGCGTTCTCATTTTGAGAGTAACTGTTACTTATTGTTAATAAAGTTATTAATATTGTATAAAGGTATTTCATTTTATGGGTTTTAATACCCTACCATAACATTGTTTTTTTAAACAGTTACAATAGGGTTAAATTAATTTTTCAATTTAAAACAGTTGATCCAAGCATTGACTGTATACATTGTTAAAAATTTCACTTCTAGTTTCATCACTTAAGTTGTAAAATGAAGCAAACGCTCTTGAATGAGAGTATGCTATATCAAAACAAGAAGTAACAGTTTCTGTCGATGTTTTATTATTTAATTCTTTAGAATTCGCATTAACTAAACTTCCAGTAGCAAATACAAATGCTAGTACTAAAATTATTTTTTTCATAATGTAAAAATTTAAATTGTTAATTAAAGCCTTTATTATAAAGCCTTGTTAAAATGTTTTTTAATTTCTACGAGGTGTATTACTTTTGCAACACTTTCCTCTGTTTGTGTTTTTGTCAATTGATAGGCACTAATTTTTAAGTTAAACATTTATTTGCAAGATTTTTGTTCTTAAATTTATAAGCAGAGGATTTTTCCTTTTCATATAGCAATCTCATTCTTATTGTATTAAGTTTAAAAAAATATTTTTAATTTCTATCTTCTTTTTTGGGAAAGAAATCTCTTTGAACTTTCTTTAACAATACTGTCAAACTCTCTTTGGGTCACATTTATGCCTTTTTTATGAATAAACACATTTTCTTTTTTTGACTTTAAAAACTCAATCTTTGAAGCATACATATTCATTTTACTATTATCAAGTTCTAATATTAAACCTGGTAATCCAAAATATCCAGCAGGACCAAAAAAACTTGGTAAATCAGGACTGAACCAAGCAGTTACTTTCTTTTTAAATATGCCAGCAGGGTTAGAAACTATATCTTCTGAAATTGCTTTATAACATTTAAAGTTATTAATAACTTTAAAATCGTCAGTTATTTTCCATTTTTTAACCTCTATTTTAACTAAAAATAGATCACTTAAGAAATCTTTTTCGTGAAGATAAATCTCCTTTTCTCTATTTACATAAAATCTCCCATTAGTCCCTGTAATTATTGTTGCTATTTTTTTTAAATCGTTTTTAGATTCACTCATTTTAGATTCATTTACAATAAATAATGATTGTTGGTTTTCTATTGTTAATTGATATGAAATATCTTTCGAAGACTTAATTATTAATGAGTTTAATTTACTTATTTCTTTTTTATAAGACTTTGTTTTACTCGAATCAAGTTTAGAACGATAATCTATATTGTAAGTAATTTTTAAAGATTTGTACTTTTGCGAAAAAGCATTTTTAGAATTACTAAAAAAAAATAATGTTATAAAAAAAGGGATGAAAATTTTCATTATAATGTATGTAAAATTAAAAATAGAGGTTAATTATTAAATTTTGATAGAGAACCTAATTATTATTAAAGTTCATCAGCTACCATCAATAATGCCTGACAAGCATTATAAACAACATACACTACTGAAGTTGCTTCATAGACAGTTGCACCTTCGGCTACTACTGCATCATATGCAGCTCCAGCCACTGCCATACAATTAATATATTCTTCATAAGTATTAAGAGATTCTAAAAATATATAATTGTTTGAACTATCATTTTCTATGAAACAGTCAAAAAGAGTGTTTTCATTATTAATTTCGATTTCATTTGAATCAAACCCAAAACTTAAATTAAATGTTAAAAGTAAAGTTAGTGTTAATAGTATTTTTTTCATAATGTAAAAATTTAAATTGTTAATTAAAGCCTTTCCTATAAAGACTTGTTAAAATGTTTTTTAATTTCTACGAGGAGTATTACTTTTGCAACACTTTCCTCTGTTTGTGTTTTGTCAATTCATTGGCACTAATTTTTAAGTTAAACATTTATTTGCAAGATTTTTGTTCTTAAATTTATAAGCAGAGGATTTTCTTTTTCATAGCAATCTCATTCTTATTAATTCAAGTTTACCAAAGTTTAAAAAGTATTTTGAGCTTTCCAAATATTTTTAATTCTTATTTGGCTATGGTATTTTTACGATGCCAAAAAAGCTATATGGATTTAAGTGTCTTTTTTGTATCTTTGATTTAAAGAAAAAATTACTATTCCAAAAATTACTATTCCAAAAATTACTATTCCAAAAATTACTATTCCAAAAATTACTATTTAATGTTTTTATTTAAAACTACTGAAGAGTTAGAAAGTAACTTATTAAAAAGAATTAAAGAAGAAAGAGAAAAAATGGGGTTGTCACAATATGAGCTTGCTAAACGAATTGGTTTAGGGCAAAGTGCGTATCAAAAAATTGAAAAAGGAAAAACACGTTTAGATATGTTTCGTTTTTTGAAAATTACGCAAGCTTTAGGTGTTTACCCAAAAGATTTCTTTGACAATTAAAGTAAATTACCCAATCGCTTCAATTTCTTGTAATAATTGTTTGGTTTCTGGAAGTGGTGCAATTCCGTATTCTTTTTCTAGAATAACTTCGCATTTCATGTAGGTTTTTATAGCTTGCGGTCTGTTTCCTTTTGCTAAATAACCACGCATTTGTAATCTGTATGCATCTTCCCAAGTATTATCAATTGCTAAAGCAGCTTGCGCTAATCGGATACTTTCTAATGGATTTTCATCTAACACAATTTCTGCCAACGTAATATAAGTGCCTAAAATTAAAAGCTGCGTTTTCTCACGCTCTTCAGAAGACCAATCTTCATAAATTCTATTCGGTAAAAAGACACCTTGGTACAATTCAATTGCTTTTTTATAGGCTTTTTCTGCAGTCTTTTTTTCTTTGGAAAGCGCTTCGTTTCCAATAATAATGTATTTTTCTAAAGCATCAATATCTATCCAAACCGAATCTGTTGCTAGTTGATAACTTACGCCTTGTCTCAATATAAATTGCGGTTCTGTACGTGAAGGTCTGTTGGGTTCTAAAGCTTTATGTATTCCGTGTAAGGCAACTTTAAAATCGCGATCATTCCAATCTTCCCAAAGATTGTCCATAATTTTTTCTTTGTGAAGTGCGTGTCTATGTCTGTTGGAAATTAAATATTGTAAAAGCTGAATTGTTTTATCACGACCAAACTCTTTTGAAGAAATTTTTTCTTCATTTCTCCATACCGAAAACTGTCCCAACGTTTTAATTTTGATAGGAGCTTGCTCGTAAAAAGTAGTGAGTTGTTGTAGTTTGTCGGATAATTCAGACATAAAAAATTATTTTTTACTGATTTTATCTACCTTAGAACTCAGTTTTTTAATTTCTTTTGCCAATGAACTTATAGACGTTTGAAGCTCATGATAATCTGCTCTTGAAGCTTTTTTCCATTGATCGAAGTGTACTTTTTCGCTAATTTCTTCGCCTAAATTTTCAATTTGATCTTGTATTTGTTCTTGAATATTAGAAAATTGTTTTTTAGGGTTTTTAATAGTTTCCTTTAAAAATTGAGGAGCAACATTTCTTACTGTTTTAAACATAGAAAAGCTTTTTTGCAAAATACTTTCACGTTCTTCAGTTGGTTCGTTTTTAGTTGCTTCAATAGTTAAATCTGCTAATTTTTCTTGCATAAAAACAAGTGCATCATTAAAATCTGAAAATCGTTTTTCATCACCATCTTGCACATGGCTTATTTTTCCGCGCCATTGTACTTTTGCATCACCATCTTCTTTATATATCTGTTGGTTAAAACGCACCATAAAAGACGCGTTTTGGTCTTGTTTTTTTGTCATGATTTCAATTATTAATTGGTTCCCATTTCCTTTTTTTAAAATACATATTATGATATTTAGAGGATTTAAAGACCATGATAAAACTCCATACTCCTCGATATATAGTTGGGTTTGAGTTAATCACATGGTGTGATGGCTTTAATGTGTTTATTTTTAATCTTTCAGATTGATAAGGTTTTACAGTTGAAATATATCCTGTATGTGTGTTAATAATTCTATTTTTATCTGTAACATAAAAATAGATGCTATCATTTTCTTTTATTTCAAATCTAAAATTATTGTACTGCCAATCTGCTTGTTTTCCTGGAAAATAGTCTCTATCAATTACATATTGACCATAAAAATCTTCTTTATCTAATATTTTTTTAGTGTAAAAAGGTTTTAATAAACTGCCAATAATCAAAAAGAAAATCATTCCTCCCCAAACAAAAGCTACTATATATGCAAAAACTTTTTCCTCCGTTAAGCCTGCTATTATTAATAGCAAAAAGCTTAATGGAATTATTACAAAAATTAAAAATATTCCACTCACTTCTAATTTATCTTATCCAGGTTCTTTTTCAGAACCAATTTCAATTTGAAGTAAACCAAGAAAAGCATCTTGTATGGTATTTCCTTCGTATAAAACCTTATATACTTCTTCAGAAATTGGCATTGGAACTTTATAGTCTTTTGCTAATTCCATAACTACCTTTGCAGTTTTTACACCTTCAGCAACCTCATTCATTTCTTCAATAATTTGCTGTAAACTTTTTCCTTGCCCTAATTGATAACCAACATGATGGTTTCTACTTTTAGAGCTAGAACAAGTTGCTACTAAATCTCCCATTCCTGCTAAACCAGCAAATGTGCTTTTTTTACCGCCCATTGCAACTCCTAAACGAGTTAATTCTGCCAAACCACGCGTAATTAATGCCGCTCTTGTATTGTCTCCGGCATTTGCGCCATCTCCCATTCCGGTTGCAATTGCCATAATATTTTTTAATGCACCACCAAGTTCGCAACCAATAACATCTCTGTTAGTATAAACTCTAAATAAACCAGAGCTAAAAACAGGTTGTAAACGCTCTGCAATTGTATCATCTACCATTGCAATTACTGCAGCTGCAGCTTTACCAGCGTGAATTTCTTTAGCCAAATTTGGCCCCGTTAAAACGCCTGCAGTATGTCCAGGTAATAATTCTTCAATAATTTCTGTCATTCTCATTTTAGTAGAAATCTCTAAACCTTTTGCTAAACTTACAACAGGTATCCAAGGTCTAATATGAGGTTTTGCTTGTAATAATACTTCTCGAAAATTTTGAGAAGGAATTCCCATTACAATTAAATCGGCGTTTTCTACAGCTTCTTTAATAGTGTTTACAGCTTTTAAAGAGCGCGTTAGTTGCGCATCTGGTAAATATTTTTGATTTGTATGGTGTTCATTTATTTCATCAACAGTTTCTTGTTTTCTTGCCCAAATAGTTGCTTCAGAATTTTTGGCAACAATAGAAGCTACTGTAGTTCCCCAAGAACCGCCACCTAATATGGCTACTTTTAATTTCATAAGTTATGTTTTAAGACACTATAATTGTTACAAAAAATTGTGTCAATTTGTTATTTTCGATGTAAAATCAAAATTAAAGGTACTAATTTTTTTACTAAAAAGTAATTGATAATTTTTTTGGTAAGAATGATAAATTAATTAATCTTCTAACGCATTTCTGTATAAGTTTCTAACTTCTTCAACATAAGTATCTATGTGTTTTGCTTTCCATTCAGAAGTATCAACAGGATCTAAAACCACAACTTCTATATGTGTAGGTTTAAATACAGAACTTCCTTTAGGCATTGCCATATAGGCGTTTTTAATTACAATAGGAATTATTGGAACACCTGCTTTCATTGCTAAATGAAAAGCACCTTTTTTAAATTTACCCAACTCTTTACTACCACTTCTTGTGCCTTCTGGAGCAATTACAACCGAAGTTCCATTTTTAATAACTTCAGCGGCGTTTTTCATTGATTTTAAAGCATTAGTTTTATTTGAACGGTCAATAAAAATTGCACCCATTGCTTTAAATAAAGGTCCAAAAGGAGTCATTTCTAACTCTTTTTTGGCAACACCTGCCACATCTTTTCTTAGTAATTTAGAAATGATAAAAAAGTCTGCTGAAGATTGATGGTTAAAGCAAAATACAGCAGGTCTGTAATCTTCTAAATTGTTTTTCCCTTTTACGGCAATATCCAATCCTGCGAACTTTGTTCCTAAATCTCCAATACTTGCAATAGTTGTATTTATGGCTTCTTTTTTTGATAAAGTAAACGCTCCACGGATAATACCTCTAATTGCTGAAGGATATAAACTTGCGGCTGCTAAACCTGTTCTAAAGCCATTTACTATTGGTTGTCCGCCAGTTTCATCGAAACGTAAAATTGGCCAACCGCTTTCAAAAGCAACTTGAGATAAACGACTGTCTGGATTTACTGCATGTGGTTTTCCTACAATTTCTAACAAAGGATAATCATCAAAACTATCGGTGTAAAAGAAACTTTTAGATAAATCTATGTCGTTTTCTTTGGCAAACTTTTTTCCTGCGGAAGCTTTTCCTTCGCCCCAACACATTTCTTTAATTTGTCCCGTAAATTTACCGCGTTTCACCTCCATTTCTGTACAATAAATATCGGAAATACCTAATTCATCTGCAATTGGTTTTATTTGATAAAAAGTGGCTGCTGAGATAATTACAATTTTATGTCCTTTTTCTAAATGTGAAGCAATTAAAGTACGTGCTTCTGGATAAATAGTATCAACTAAATGCTTTTTATATACTTCTTGTCCAAGTAAAGTAAAATCTTTTTCCTTTATTCCTTTTACACCTAAAGCTGATAATTTTGTTAGTACTTCAAAATCTCTATTTCCACTACCATACAAAAGAATGGTAGCAAATTGAGATAGTAATTCTTTTGTGGTAGTTTTACCACTTAATAAACGAGATTGTAGAAACTTTTTAGCAGAAAAATCGTTGATTAATGTTCTGTCTAAATCGAAAAAAGCTACAATATGATTACCTTCTTCTTGTTCTAAAATTCTATTAGATATCGTGTCTAAATCAGAGCCAGGAACAACTTCTTCTTCTGTTTCTATAGCTGTAATATTCAATAATGACTTTACTTCAAGTTTTTGAAGTTCGTTAAGGCTATTGGTGAATTCATCTAATTCTTGCATCCAACTTTCTAAACCATCATAATCTATTTTTCCTTCAATTGGGATTAGTTTTGCATTTTTTGCAAAACGTAACGAGTTTGTTAAAAATGGTTTTGAAACACTATCTAATCTTGAGATGCGAGATTGCCAATGCAATTCTTTTCCTTTAAATAAGCATAAATCTAAAAATTCAGAATCAATAAAATCATCTTCTAAATCCCAACTATTTAAAGTATGACAAGCAACCTTGTTTGCTTCTAAATAAATTAATAATAATCCTTTAGAAACAAATAATTCTTGCTTCTTTAAAAGTGTATTTATGTCACCTTCTGGATTTGTAATTATTTTTCTCCAATTCTTGTCAAATAGATTTAATTCGTCTTCAATTTCTGTAGAAAATTTTGGTTTATTCGTGTAGAAAAACTCAAATTTAAAAGTATTACGCAAGTGCATAATCTCTTTCCAAAAATGAAGAATTCTGTCAGGAGATTTATTGTCTTTAATTTTTATCAAAGCCATTTCAATAAATGCTCTGTGATATAAATGACTTGCCGACATATTTGCATAATATGTTGCCGATAAGTATTCGTTTGGCGCTAAACTGTATTGCGTTTTTCTTCCGGCTTTACTTTTTTGAATTATGTGTGCTCCAAGTAATAAATTCAATGCTTTTTGTACGGTAACATCTATCTTATTTCCGCGGTCTAACAATACATCTTCTTTGCGTTGTTCTATATAATTCATCAACTTTATAACGTTGATTTCTATTTCTTTTTTAGTAAGTGCAAAGTTGTTTAAAAGTGCATTACACACTAGAGAGACTGTAGTTACTGGCGTAATTGTATTTGCTTTGTGAATTAATTCAAAAGCAAAACGAGGTAAGGTGTTTTTATCTGCATAACTATCTTCTTCCATATCTGGAATTATAGCATTTGTATGCTGAGCGTTTTCTACTGGTTCTCCAAAACGAATGGAAGCTCTACCGTAACGATGACCTAAATTCTTCAAATATTTTCCGAATAAAGCAAGGTTTTCAGACTTTTTATCTCCACCTTTCCCTTCTTCAGTCATTTCTTTAACATCTGGTATTAAATCATAAACAATAGAAACGGGAACATATTTTATGTCTCTAGAACTTGCTTGTTCTCCTTCCATAATATATTTTAAAATTCCCATTTGTGGGTATACAATTTTACCTGTTCTAGAACGAGTTCCTTCTATATTCCACGTTAAGTGATCTCCGTTTTCAATAAAACAAGAAATGTAATGACGTAAGGATGCTTTGTAAACTGCATCATCTTTAAAACTTCTTCTTAAAAAAATTAATCCAGAACTTTTTCCTAATTGTTTTACACCTGGCATTGCTAAATTTATACCGCCAAAAAAGTAAGGAAGTGGCATTCCGTAGCGGTGTAATGTTGTTACTAGAACAACAGTATCTAGATAGGTTTTGTGTGTTAAAATAAATGCGACAGAATTTTTACGCATTAATTTCATTAACTTTTTTATTTCATGGCGGTCTACATCAATTTTATCTTCATAGGCTTTAGAAAGCATGTATTCAAAACCCTTTAATGTAGCCATGTTTGCTATTGGGTTTTGTTCTGCATACATTTCTGTAATACAGTTTTTTGCCTCTTCTAAGACTTCATTTAAAGGTTTTTTTTGTTGTAATGCAATTCCTTTAAGTTCGTCTTGAAACTTTTGTTGGTTAAAGATTTTTTCTATAGACATTCAGACGTTTATTTGACTAATTATAATTGGGTATTGATATTAAATCTTTTACGATATCACCTTTTTTTCGTTCCCAAAATTTTGGAAAAAACATGTTTTCTAATTTTGTAATAAATCCTTTAGGTTTTTTTCCTTGTGTGTTTTCTATTAAGGCATTTGCTACAGTTACTAAAACAGATGCATTTGCTCCCATTCCCATGTGACTTCCGTAAACTTCTAAGTTTTTAATGTTTTTTCGCATTGTTTCAGCTTCTAAACAATGTTTCCATGGAACTAAGCCATCTGTTTTGGTGTAAATACAAGTTACAGGTACTTTAGGTATTTCTTCTAGTTCTTTTAGAAATTTATCGTTTCGTTCACGTAATGTTTTTCCTCTTAAAAACTCTAAAACTCTTACTAACGGTGTTTGCATATTATTAACTCCCCAAACTGGAGAACCAATTGTTACTAATTGTTCTACTTTATCTGGGTAACGATTGGCTATTATTTTAGCAAAAATTCCGCCACCAGACCAGCCAACTAAACTTACTTTTTCTCCATGCTTTTCATATATTTCATCTAAACGCTCTACCAATTTTGGTAAATATTTAGAATTAATCATATTTACACCAAGTTCCCATTTATAGGTTTTAAAACCTACTGATTTTAAGTACTTACGTACAAATTTGGTAGAAGTATCATTGCCTAAATAAGGAGGCATTAACAGCACAGGTTTGTTCTTCCCTTGTTTTTTCTTCGGAATTAAATAGTACAAGCCAAACATAGTACTCCATTCTATTAAAGAACGTGTTTCTAAAAACATGTTGAATGGTGGAGGAGCTGGGATTGTCTTATTTATTTTGATGATTTCTTCTCTAAAATGTGCAACAATTGGAGACGAAATGTCCTTTTTTATTTCTTTAGGAAGTGTTTCTAAATTAATGCTCTCTAAAACTAAAATAAGTGTAATATAATCTCTATCTGGACCAAATTCTTCGCAAATATTTATGCAATTGTTGGTCAGTTTTATTAATGTTTCATTGTTAAATTCATCATTCTTAATAGATTTTAAGATGAATTTTTCAAAAGGATGATCTTCAAACTTTTTTGCTACAAGCGCTTTGGCTTTTTTTAGCGGATACTCATTTATCATAGCAACTTTAATTGCCATTTTAGTAAATGTAGTATAAAGGGTTTTGTTATTTTCCATTTGTTATTATGAATATTCTTTTGATTGAATGTGGGAATTCAACCAGTTTAAAAAATCTTGTTCTACTTCTTTTTTGTTTATTTCATTCAACATTTCATGTCTTCCGCCTTCATATAATTTTAAAGTTAGATCATTAATACCTGCTTTAATGTATTGACTAGCCACTTTTTGAACGCCTTTTCCCATTTCTCCAACGGGATCTTTATCTCCCGAAAAAATATAAATTGGTATGTGTTTTGGAGTCGCTTTAAACGTTTCTAAATCATTAATTTTTTTACTTCCCTTTAAAATATCAATAAACATACTAATTGAAAAATCTTCAATTCGTAAAGGGTCTTCTGCAAATAAATCGACTTCTTTTTCATCTCTACTAATCCAATCTACTTGCGTTCTATTTGGCTTAAATTTCTTGTTAAATTCTGAGAAAAAGACAGATTTTAACGTATTGCTACTTCTTTTTCGACCTTTAAAAAGTTTTACCATATTTGCACCTACAAGTCCAATTGAACCTAAGCTTTTAATGTAACTTCCTGTTCCAGAAAGTATCAATGCTTTTATATTTTCGCCATATTCAGTAATGTATTGGCGGCTTAATAATGAGCCCATACTGTGGCCAAAAAGTATAATTTTTTCCTTCGGATATTCTTGTTGAATAATCTTAGTTAAATCATACATATCATTAACCGCATCTTCAAAATAATTTTCGCCTTCATAAACGCCTAAATATTCTTTTGATTTTATAGAGTTTCCATGAATACGATGGTCGTTTGCATAAACATCATAGTTTTGTTTTTGTAAAATTTCTGCAATACGTTTATATCTTCCAGCATGTTCTCCAACTCCGTGCGCTATTTGTACAATGCCTTTTGGTGAAGCTACCTTCCAACGGTAATAAAATATCTTTTCGCCGTCTTTAGCGCTAAATGTATGTGTACTAAAACTCATTATCTATTTAAAAATTCTGATAAAATTGAAATCAATTTATCTTGGTGTTTTTTATCTCCTTCAAATTTCATTCTTCCTTGTATAACTAATTCTTGTAATAAGAATTTCTGTTGATGTAAAGCAATTAAATTGGTGTCATCAATACTAAATGAAGCCTTTGCTTTTCTTTCTTTCTTCTTTTTTAATATGCCTTCTTTTTGAGTAAAGTCTAAACTCCAAAAATGAGATTCGTTTTTTGAAGTAACTTCAAATTGATACAATCCTTTGTGTTTTTTTACAATTTCAGCATTACTTTTTATAAAGCGTTTAAAAGCAGAGAAAAATGCAGAGCTTGCTAAAGTAACTTTTGCAATTTCTTTTTCTTTTTGCTTTCCTTTTTTCAAAATAACTTTTTCCAATGCATTTGCTTCTTCTCTTATTAGACGAGAGAATTTATCTGCATCGGGCATTGTATTAGCATCAGAAGTTGTGGTTATGCTTACAGTTCCATTATAGCTAAAAGCAGCTATAATCAATCCAAAACCATCTACAACAGGTGTTAAACCAAAAACCCCAACAGTTTTATGTCCTTTTAAATACAATGCTGTTTGTGGTCCAGGAACATTGGTTATTGTAACGTTAAAAGGCGGTCTATGTAATTCTTTAATATTGTATTTGCTATAGATTCCTGAAGCCAAATTAGCTAAGCCAAAAGGTACGATTTCAGCCATTTTCATTAGACTTTTTGCGCCAACGGCTTTGTGGCGAGATTTCCCCATCTCAGTTTGTTCCTGGATATATTCTAATCGCTCAATTGGATCTTCAATATGTGTTCCGATTTGAACCAGCATATTAGAGATTTTATTGTCAAAGTTTTGCTTTTCACCTTTTACACGAATAGATATTGGAACATTTGCAACCAATGGTAAAGATGGTAATTGATCTTTTTCAATTAAATACCTTCTTATAGCTCCTGCACAAATATTTACAATAACGTCGTTAATGGTAACGCCCATTATTTTTCTTAGCATATTTATTCTATCAAAAGATAAAATTGCTGTTCCCCAAGTTCTTTTTGGAGAAATAGAACCATTAAATATAGTTTTTGGTACAGAAAAGGATTTTTTATCAAATGGCTTATTACCAACTACTGCTTTTTTTGCTTTCTGTTGCATAACTGAAACAGCAGCTTCTCCCATTAGTTTTGGTAATTTAAGCGGGTCTTTAAAAAATTTATAGGAACTTTTTAATAATAAACTTAGTTCTTCAGGTAATGGTTCTGGTTCAAAAGGTTTTGGTTTAGGAATAGGTTTAGTGCTATTTTCTTTGTTTTTATCAAACAGCATTCCCATTAAACCGACACCAGAAGCACCATCAATCATCACATGATGTACTTTGGTAAGTATTGCTACAGAACCTTTTGGAATTTGAGAAATAGTATCCAAACCTTCTATAAATGTAATGGACCAAAGTGGTCTTCTTAAATCTAAAGATGCACTAAAAACTGTTGCTGTTGTATCTCTTAATGTTTTCCAGTCTGCAGGATCGGGTAATTTTATTCTGTTTAAATGTAAATCGAGTTCAAAATTTGGATCGTCTACCCAATACGGATAATCTAAATCGAAAGGAACATTTAACAACCGTTGTCTAAACTTAGGCATTAAATGTAATTTTGAAGCAATGGTTTCTTTAAAGTCATCAAATTTTAAAGAATCTTCAACAATAATTAAAGTTCCAATATGCATTGGATTTAATGCACTTTCTGCATATAAAAAAGCGGCATCTTGCCCAGAAATTTGTTTAATAGAGCTATCTAAAGCATCTTCTAATAAATCTTTAATTACTTTTTTTGCCATGCTTGCTGTTTTACTTTTAAAAAGTGATAGAAGTACATAAAAAAAAGAATTCTTTCAAATTCTTTTTGTGTTATGCAATATAAGTAAAATTTACAACTTGCTTATTTGCTGATTAGGCGTTTTTTAGGTGTAAAAAAACCGCAAAGACTTGCGGTTTTTAATATTGATTTATAGAGGTTGATTAACAAACTTCATTTCCGTTTTTTACTTCTTGTTGTGGTTCTACAAAAGCGAGTTTACCATCTGGAGTATCAGTCATTAAGATCATTCCTTGGCTTTCTACACCACGAATTTTTCTTGGTGCTAAGTTGCATAAAACAGAAACTTGTTGTCCAATAATATCTTCAGGAGAAAACGTTTCAGCAATACCAGAAACGATAGTTCTAACGTCGATACCAACATCAACTTTTAATTTTAAAAGCTTTTTTGTTTTTGCTACTTTTTCAGCTTCTAAAATTGTACCAATTCTAATATCTAGTTTAGTAAAATCTTCAAAATCGATAGTTTCTTTTTGAGGTTCTACAACTTTGTTTTCTTGTTCGTTTGCTAATTTAGTAGCTTGTAGTTTTTCAACTTGTGCCTCAATAGTTTTATCTTCAATTTTAGAGAATAATAATTCAGCTGCTCCTATTTGATGATTTGCGGCTAATAATGTTTCTTTTTCAGCTACATCTTTCCAAGATAGAGGTTTCTCACTATCGTTCGAAAGGACATTAAGCATAGATTTCAATTTAGTTGACGTAAACGGTAAAAAAGGCTCACTTAAAACCGATAATGCCGTTGCAATTTGTAAAGCAACATACATAATTGTTTTAACGCGCTCTTCATCAACTTTTATAACTTTCCAAGGCTCTTCATCAGCTAAATACTTGTTTCCAAGTCTTGCTAAATTCATTAATTCTTGAGAAGCTTCTCTAAATCTATATCTTTCAATAGATTTTGCAATTACGTCTGGAAATTGTTGTAAACTTTCTAAAGTTTCTTCGTCAATTTCTGTAAAATCGTTTGGCTCAGGAACAACGCCTCCATAATATTTGTTGGTTAAAACAACTACACGGTTTATAAAGTTTCCAAAAATGGCAACTAACTCATTGTTATTTTTAGCTTGAAAGTCTTTCCAAGTAAAATCGTTGTCTTTATTTTCAGGAGCGTTTGCCGTTAATGTATAACGTAATACGTCTTGCTGATTTGGAAATTCTTCTAAATATTCGTGTAACCAAACTGCCCAGTT
The DNA here is from genome assembly GCF_022478115.1 of Tenacibaculum aquimarinum. Taxonomy (GTDB): domain Bacteria; phylum Bacteroidota; class Bacteroidia; order Flavobacteriales; family Flavobacteriaceae; genus Polaribacter; species Polaribacter aquimarinum_A. The sequence continues at coordinate 913,756 of NZ_JAKGSC010000001.1, forward strand.
TTTAGAAGTTGATAATTTATTTCCTTCTAAATTTAAGAACTCGTTTGCTGGTACATTTTCAGGTAGAATATAATCTCCATGCGCTTTTAACATTGCAGGAAAAATAAGACAGTGAAAAACAATGTTGTCTTTCCCAATAAAATGAACCATTTTGGTGTCATCTTTTTTCCAATAATCTTCCCAGTTTTTACCTTCGCGTGCTGCCCATTCTTTGGTAGCAGAAATATAACCGATTGGCGCATCAAACCAAACATACAACACTTTTCCTTCTGCGTCTTTTAAAGGAACTGGAATTCCCCAATCTAAATCTCTTGTAACGGCTCTTGGACGTAAACCATCGTCTAGCCAAGATTTACATTGCCCTAAAACGTTTGTTTTCCAGTCCTTTTTATGGTCTTCTAAAATCCACTTGCGTAAAAAAGATTCATGCTTATCCAGTGGTAAAAACCAGTGTTTTGTTTCTTTTATTGTTGGTACATTTCCTGTAATTGCCGATTTCGGATTGATTAAATCTGTTGCGTTATGAGAAGTTCCGCAGTTTTCACATTGATCTCCATAACTTTCTTCGAAACCACATTTAGGACACGTTCCAATTACAAAACGATCTGCTAAAAACTGATTTGCTTCCGCATCATACAATTGCGCAGAAACTTCCTCAATAAACTCACCATCGTTATACATCTTTGTAAAAAAATCTGATGCTGTTTTATGATGAATTTCAGCAGAAGTACGTGAGTAATTGTCAAAAGAAATACCAAAATCTACAAACGATTTTTTGATAATTCCATGGTATTTATCAATAATATCTTGTGGAGAAATACCTTCTTTTTTTGCACGCATTGGTATTGCTGCACCGTGTTCGTCTGAACCACAAATGTAGATTACATCATTATCTGTTAAACGCAAGTAACGCGCGTAAATATCTCCTGGAACATAAACACCGGCTAAATGTCCAATATGTATTGGTCCATTTGTATAAGGTAAAGCTGCTGTTATGGTATATCTTTTTGGTGATTTCATTTCTTTTGATTTTTGCCCCACAAAAGTACAAAACACGGTTGATTTTGTTACATTTACATTGCAATAGATTTTTAATCTATTTGAATTAAGAAAAAAAGACATTATTTTGAAGAATAAAATTTACTTTTTATTGATTTTTTTGCTGATGAATTCCTTAGCAAATGCTCAAACCAATCCTATGAAATTAATAACTCCACCATTTTTACAAAAAGGAGATACAATTGCTATTGTTGCGCCTGCTGGAATTTTAAAAAACCGAAAAGCGGTTATTAATTTAGCTAAAAAACAAGCTGAGGTTTGGGGTTTAAAAGTTGTTTTTGGTAAAAACATGTTTAAAACTGATCATCATTTTGCTGGAACGGATGAAGAACGTTGCCAAGATTTTCAAGATGCGTTAGACAATCCGAATATTAAAGCAATTTGGGCTGCTCGTGGCGGTTATGGTTCGGTTCGGATTTTAGATATGTTAGATTTTTCTAATTTTAAAGAGAATCCGAAGTGGATAATTGGCTATTCTGATATTACGGCATTTCACAATCACGTTCATAATTTAGGTGTAGAAACGGTTCACGGAATTATGGGAACTAGTTTTCAAGACACACCAGCAGTAATTGGAAAAAGTGTAGAAAGCTTACGAAAATCGCTTTTTGGGGAAGATTTAAACTATAAAATCACACCTTCTAAATACAACAAAAACGGAACGGTTTCTGGCGAATTAGTTGGTGGAAATATTGCAATTCTAGCTTCAATGTTAGGTTCTGAAAGTGAGATTTCTACAGAAGAAAAAATACTATTTATTGAAGAAATTGGAGAGTACAAATATTCTATTGATAGAATGTTGCAAAGTTTAAAACGCGCTAATTATTTCACGAAAATAAAAGGAATTATTGTTGGAGATATGACAAAGGTTAAGAAAAATTCTACACCTTGGGGAAGTTCTATTGAACAACTTATTTTAGATGTTGTTCCGAAAGATATTCCTGTTTTATTTAATTTTCCTGCTGGTCATGAACCTGATAATAGAGCGTTGATTATGGGAAGAAAGGTTGAGTTGAAAGTTGGCAGTAAGCAGTCTACAGTAGTATTTAATTAAGCTTTAAATCGATAATTAAGCTATCAATGTCATTCGATAGTTTTTCTAATCTATTTTTTCTATTTATTTGTTCGCTATATTCTTTACCATAAAATCCTCCAAAAATTTTTAACCAGGAAAACTTTGGTTTATTATGATTGTTTTCATTTAAATCAAAATTTAATAAATAAACTGTGTTTATTATATAATCGGAGAGTTTGCTTTCTTTGAGTAAGCCTTTAAATTTTTGAATTTCAATTTCTAACTGATTAATCTCGTCTTCATTTATAATTTTATCAGAAGAATGTCTTGAACATTCCACTTTTAAGAAATTTAAATATTTAAATAATGTTTCCTCAGTCATAAGAGTAAAAATACTGAATAAAATTGTAATTTAACAAAATGGCACAACATAACGAACTTGGTAAATTAGGCGAGGAGTTAGCAGTAAAATATCTGCTGAAAAACGACTATAAAATAATCAGGCAAAATTATAGATATTTAAAAGCCGAAGTTGATGTTATTGTTCAAAAAGGAAACTTGCTAATTTGTGTTGAAGTTAAAACACGATCGTCTACTTTTTTCGAGAATCCGCAAGATGCTGTAAATCCGAAGAAAATAAAATTATTGGTTTCCGCAATGAATAATTATGTGGAAGAATATGACTTAGATGTTGAGGTAAGGTTTGATATTATTACCGTTATAAAACACCAAAACGACTTTAAAATTGAGCATATTGAAGATGCTTTTTTGTATTTTTAGTTTGTTTGTAATTCCTGCGAAGGCAGGAATCTATACTTGGTTTATTTCAAAAATTGTCCTTCTTTAGTAATGATTCCTTCTGCTTATTTTCTTGATTTTTATGGATTCCTGCCTACGCAGGAATGACAGCATGTTTATTTAAATTCTGATTTAGAACAAAATTGAGTAAATATAGAATGAAATACTGTTTTAAAGATTGCTTGATTCCTTGTAATGACTGAAGTTAGCAAACAAGTCTAGCCCTGATTGAACGGTTTGTTTGAGCTCTTTTTTACTGTCAGTTCGAGTGAATTTTGAAGTATGAAAAATTTGTATCGAGAACAGCAATAAAAAAAGCGAGTAGTGAAAGCAGGAAATAGCTTCAAAAACTACTCTTCCAGCACCTTTAAAATTGCTTTTTTAAGCGGCATAAAATGAGATTGTTTAGAACCGCTGTCTACATAAGCAAACTTTCCTTTTTTATCGATGACAAAATAAGACGGATACACTTGTTTCTTGTTAAAAACTTCGCTGACATCCATTGAAGAATAGGCAATTTTAAACACAAAAGGATGCTTGTTTAAGAATTCGAAAATTGGTTCTTTTCGGTCCAAAGCAGGTGCAACGAATAAAATATCGTTTCTGTTTTCCATTTCTATAACCAACTCGTTTAATGGCGGAATATCAATAACGCAAGGCAAACAAGCGGTAAACCAAAACTTAAAAACTACTACTTTGTCTTTAATGTCTTCTTGCGTTAAACGCGTTCCGTCGGTTAACCAAAGTTTAAAATTTGGTATAGAATCGCCAACTTTAAAGTTCTCTTCTTGGGCAACAATTGTTGCCGACATCCAAAGAAAACCAAAAAGTAAAAAGATACGTTTCATGTTTATTTTTTCTCTGGAGTTGTTGCTTTTTTAGCGTCCTTTTTAGGTGCGTTAATTGCAGAAATAACTTTCTTAATTTCTTTTAAGTCGTATGGTTTCGAAATAATTTTTTTGTTAGCATCTAACACAAAATAAGATGGAGTTGCGTGTACTTGGTACGTTTCTGTAACCAATTTATTATCCCATTTATCTTTAGGGTTTAAACCAATTACATGGTGCCAACCGTATAGTTGTTTTGTGAATTCGTTCCACTCAAAATCTTCTTTTTCTAAAGCGTACGCAACTACTTCAGTATCTTTTTGCGTTTGCATAAATTTGTACAACTCTGGTACTTCTTTTACACAGTGAGAACAGCTTGTGCTCCAAAAAACAAGTAAGTAGTTTTTACCACCTTTTAAAGTTGATAATCTTTTAGTTTTCCCTTCTTCTTTCCAAGAAAAATCTGGAGCAATACGTCCAATTGCAGCTTGTACTAAAGCTAATTTTTTAGCTTTAAAAGCATTGTCTTGGAAACTTGCCGGAAGTTTGCTGTAATAATCGTTAAAAAGTACATCTACTGTTTCTCCGTTTTGTTGTTTCGCAAACTGAGATACTAAATATTCTATGGTTTCCTTTTTAAGTTTTACATCTGTTATTTTAGACATAACATTTCCAATAGATTCCTTAAAAAGTTTTTGCTGTAATTCTGGTTCAGCAGAATAATTTAGGTAGAAAATATAGTCTGAAACTCTATCAATTAAGAAAGACGAATTGTATAATTCTTTACTGCTAAAATCTATATTATTAAAATAGTTATCTACTATAGAACTAAAATATTCTTGCGGACTTGCAACTGGTTTTGGATCTACGTCTCTTTTTAATGCTTTTATAAAATGATTTGCTAATAAACCTTTAGATCTGTCATCATAAATAGTATACACATCTTGTAGTTTTTTAACTGCCTTTGGAAATTGCTTTGTAACGCTTTCAGAAGCATCTCTTAAATACACAACTTGTAAAGAGTCTACTGTTTTTTGTGTTATTTGTGTAGCTTGTAAAAACTCGTTAAAAATCTGATTTTCTTTAGACTCCATAAAAACTACCGATTGCTCAGGATAATCTGGATGAAAAGACATTTCTACATGCTCTTTATTAAAAAGAAAATCTAAAAATCCGCTTCCGTCTTGTCTATACGTTAATCTGTAAGAACCCGTTTTGGTATCTGCAGGAAGTGTAAACTTAAAAGTACCAACTTGTTGCTCTTTTCCTTCAATAGTTAGTGTTTCAATCTTTGTATTAGTATTGGCAACAAATTTTTGCTTAGCGCCTTCTACCTTATATAAAATAACCCAATCGGTATTGTTTGGAGGTAACATTGTACCTTTTACGCTGTATTGTGCTTGTGCTATAGAAGTTATAAGTACTAATAATAGAAGTAATTTTTTCATCAGAATGTATTCTTTTTACTGTTTTTTAATCTTATTATTTTGACACTTTTTTTGGCTTTTTGTCACACAAAAAAAATGTAAATCGCTAATCTTTTTTCAAGAAGCGTACCAAAATTACTATTTCTTACGCAAATTAGGTACATTGCAGTAAAAATAATTTTTATGAGTGATAAAAATCAGGTAGTTTGGATAACTGGAGCATCTTCTGGAATTGGTAAGTCATTAGCATTGGCGTATGCAAATCAGGGAGTTAAATTAATTTTGTCTTCAAGAAATACAGCAGCGTTAGCAGCAGTTAAAGCTGAATGTAAAAATCCGTCCGAAGTACAAATTTTACAACTCGATTTAGAAGATTACGAAAATTTACAACCAAAAATAACAGCAGCACTTTCTTTCTTCGGAAAAATTGATGTTCTGGTAAATAATGGAGGCGTAAGTCAACGTTCTTTAGCAAAAGACACTTCAATTGCAGTCGATAAAAAACTGATGGACATAAATTATTTGGGAACCGTTGCGCTTACCAAAGCGTTATTGCCTCATTTTATAGAAAATAAAAACGGACACTTTGTAGTAACTACAAGTATTGTTGGTAAAGTTGCCACGCCAATGCGCTCCACTTATTCGGCAAGTAAACACGCTTTACACGGTTTTTTCGATGCCTTAAGAGCAGAACATTATAACGATAATATCTCAGTAACGCTTATTTGTCCTGGTTTTGTGGCAACTGATGTTTCTAAAAACGCTTTAACTGGAGACGGAAGTAAACAGAATAAAATGGACGAATCTACCGCAAACGGAATTCACCCAGATCGTTTTGCAACATTGATGTTAAAAGCCATTAAAAACAAAAAGGAAGAAGCCTATATTGGTGGCGCAAAAGAGCGTTTTAGTGTGTATGTAAAACGATATTACCCAAAATTGGTTTCTCGTTTAATCAGAAAATGGAAAGTGACTTAAAATCAATTATCAATTTGCAATAAAGATTGTTTTTTGAAGCTATTTCCCGCTTTCCGCTATATCTTTTTATTTATGCTGAATTTATTTCAGCATCTGTTACAAGGAAAAAGAATTGATTTTTTAAAAAGAGATACTGAAACGAGTTCAGCATAAAAAGGATGCCGCTGCAATCAGGGCTAAGCGTATTTATGAAAGCTTGGTGTCATTTCGCACTTGATGCGGAATCTAAATTACTTAAAGAAACCCAAAGGTTCAAAATAATTAACAATTGCCTCTTTTATTAAAACCGATTGCTCTCCAGGTTTTAAGCTTGGCAACTCTGTAAGTGTTTTATAATGTGGCCAACCATCTTCATCAAAAAAATCGAATTCGTAATAACCATAAGGTTCTAGCAACTTGCAAATTGCAATGTGCATTAAATTCAGTTTTTCATCTTTTTTAAACTCACGTTGTCCTTGTCCTAATTCTTGTACACCAATTAAGTAGATAATTCCGTCTAAATTTAAAGTGTCGCCTTCAGAAAATTGTGCAGTTAGTTTGGTAACAACAATATCCCATTTTTCTTTTAAGTCGGTATTTTTTTGCATACAAAAAGTTTAAGGCTTCAAAGATACAAATGAGTTCGTTATATTTGGTGCCGAATCGGCACAGAAAATTATTATATTTAGTGCGCTATCTCATTTTTAACACTTTTTATCACCATGAATACATTTGATATTATAATTGCCGCGCTTTTACTTTTTGGATTTGTACGCGGATTAATGAAAGGTTTGTTTGTAGAAGTTGCTTCTTTAGTAGCTTTGGTTGCGGGAGTTTATGGCGCAATTCACTTTTCGTATTTTATTTCAGACTGGTTAAAAGACAGTGTAGCGTGGGACGAGAAATACATTTCGCTAGCTGCCTTTGCAGGAACTTTTGTGGTAATCTTGGTAATAATTTCTTTAGCCGGAAAATTACTAACCAAAATTGCAGATTTTGCTTCGCTTGGTATTTTAAATAAATTATTAGGAGGCGCTTTTGGTGCTTTAAAAATCGGATTAATTTTAAGTGTAGTTTTTATTTTCTTCGGAAAAATGAACGATACCATTCCGTTTGTAGAACAAGAAACCTTAGACGAATCTGTTTTATACAAACCTGTTAAAAAAATTGCTCCAATGATTTTTCCTTCTATTATTAAAGAAGACGGAGAAATGGAAATTCCAGAGATTGAAAGTGGAGAAGAGGATAATTAATAAAAAAAAACTAATACATTAAAAAAGCACAACATGAAAAAGACAATATTCATTCTATTTTTACTTTTAACCAATTTTATTTACGCTCAAGAAAATTTTGAAATAGAAATAAACGGAGAGAAATTCGAAATAAAATTAGACAAAGATTATGAGTTAAAAGTAGATAATAAAGTATTAAAAGTTAATGTAAAACAGAAGGATACCTTATTGTATTATGATAAGGCGTTTAACTTTAAATACCCAAAAGAATATAAAGTTGTAAAATCTGATTTAGGCGATGGAATAGAGCAGTTAATGTTAATGACAGCGGAAGGTTCTGGTTTTATGATTCAAAAGTATTCTACAATTAATCCTAGTATGCTTAACGAATTAATGATTAGCGAAGTAACAAAAGAGAGCGTTAATTATGGTTTTCAATTGAAAAGAGAAGACTATGAAAGAACGTTAACTTCTGGATTAAAACTTAATGTAGATAAAGCTGTGTTAACTTATAAAGGTGATACTAATATTTACGAAATAGCTACCGTTGGAGGAAAAGATTCTGGTGTGCTAATAATGACCATGAAAATGGACGATATAGAAGATTCTTCAGGAGAAAAATTGATAAATTTAATCTGGAATACGTTGGTGGTTAATTAGGGTTTGTAACATATAAAGTTCTAGTTTTTTTTTCTTTTATTTTTAAAGAGGAAGTTGAAATTATTGATATTGATTAAGTGTAACTTAGTTTTATGAGTAAATTTTGTTAAATTTGAAATTAAAAGTGATAGCACTTTAGATTTGACTATATTTTTATGAAAAAGCTTACTGTAATTGATTTTTTTTGTGGAGCTGGAGGGTTTTCTGAAGGGTTTAGACAAAAAGGATTTAAAATTGTAAAAGGTTACGATAATTGGCAACCTGCGATAAATACCTACAATCATAATTTTGAAACTAATTCTGTTGTAAAAAACATTTTAGACTTTAAAAGTTCTACGGAAGAAATAAACCTTTTACCAGATACAGATATAATAATTGGATCACCTCCTTGTGTTTCTTTTTCTAGCTCTAATAATTCTGGAAAAGCTGATAAATCATTAGGTTTAGAATTAACAAAATGTTTTTTAAGAATAGTTGCTGTAAAAAAGCATCAAAAAAACTCCATACTAAAAGCTTGGTATATGGAGAATGTTGTTAATTCTAAAAAATACATTAATCAAATTTATTCTTTTGAAGATTTAAATCTTAGCGAATGGGCTTCGAAAAACAATATAAACCCAAAACAAGAAGCTTTAAATCTTTTAGATAACACAACAATTATCAACTCTGCCGATTACGGCTCTTATCAAGCTCGAAAAAGAGCGATTTCTGGAGAAATAATAAAAGTCAAAAAACTAGTAATACCAAAAACAACACATTCCAATAAAGCAGAAGAAAATAAGCCAAAATGGAGAACATTAGGTGAACTCATAAAGCAATGTCCAAGTCCGCTTTTAAAAGAATCAAAAAGAAAAGTCAAGGACCCTGTTTATAATAACATAAAAATTAGCACAGACCTATTAACCGATCATTTTTACGATAGTGGACTTTATAAAAGCGAATGGAGACAATCAAGAGAACATAAGATCAATCATTATTGTATGGGGAAAATGTCTTTTCCTGAAAACATAGATAAACCAAGTCGAACAATAACAGCTACTAAAAGCGGAACCTCTAGAGAGGCTTTAATATATAAATCTGAATACTCACGCAAAGGAAATGGAGCATATCGTAGTCCAACAGTAAGAGAAGCTGCAAGTATAATGGGCTTTCCTTTTACATATCAATTTCTTGGTACATTACACAGCAAATGGAGATTAGTAGGTAATGCTGTTTGTCCTTCGGTAAGTAGAGTTCTAGCAAAAGAAGTTCTGAATCAATATAATTTACCAAATTCATTAGATTTAGAGCTAATTAAAGAACCTAATCTAATGGATGTACCAAATCTCAACGATTTTAAAGAAAAAATATTTGACAAACAACCAAAAAGAACTAAAAATTCAAGATTTAGAAGACATCCAATAAAGGCAGGGAACCTAACTGTAACATTATCCAACTTTGATATAGAAAAGAATACTAAAGCAACTAACAAATGGTATACGTCCATACAGTATGGTACAGGAATAGGTTTTAAAAACCAAAAAATTGAAGATGGTTTTTACAAGATATTAGAACCTATTATTCTTGAAGAAAAATCTGGACCACAATTTGTGAAAATTATAAATAATGGTTTTTCTGAAAAAATTGGATCTTCAGCCGATTTACAAAAAATGTACGAAGAACAAATTGCTTTTGAAAATTTACTAGAACCAACCGAACTAGTTGAAAAAGTAAATGAAATAATAACTCAAATTAAATTTAGCAAAATGACTTTAATTCAAAACGAAATAATTGTTTTTAAAAACAAAAATAGAATACCGATGAGTCAGGTTTTTGCATTATATGCTATTAATAAAATTTCTACAACTGCCAACCAAAAAGAATATGAATAAAGAAACTAGAATTAAAAAAATACAAGAGATAATTGATTCAAATAAAGAGAAACCGTTTGGTATAACCGAAATTCCATGGAAAGACAAACTTGAATCAATGAAAGTTTATCAAATACCACTTGATTACTTAGTCTTCAACAAATATAATGGACGTATTAAAAGTAGAACAAAATCTTTAGAAAAGCAGAAGAGAGTTATTGATGAATATTCTGACGAAGGAAAAGCTATTATTGAAGAATTACTTTGGAAATCTAAAATAGAAAGAAATGAAAAAACACTTAAAGATATTCATGATTTTGGGCAGCAAAAAGTAGGAATAATTACCAAAGATGGAATAATCATTGATGGAAATAGAAGAGCGATGTTGTTAAATGAAATCACAAACAAGAAATTTAGCAAAATTAAGTTTACAAAAAAATACGATTATTTTAAAGCAGTTGTTTTACCTGTCAATATTGATGAGAACAGGCTGGAAATTAAAAAACTAGAGACTTCTTTTCAAATGAAAGAAGACGAAAAGCTAAAATACAATCCAGTCGAAAAATATTTAGATGCAAAGGACATTTATGAAGCTTTAACAAATAAAACATTTCAGCCTGAAGATGATTTTAAAGAAGATATAATTGAAACTATTGCGAATTGGATGGGAGAAGCTCCTAGTGAGATAAAAAAATACCTTCAAACAATTGCTATAATGGATGAATATCTTGAATATCTTGAATATGATGGTGTATACACTCAATTAGACAATAGAGAAGATCAGTTCCTAAATTTATCTAAATGGTTAAATAATTTCTATGGGGAATCAAGTAAAAGAGCAAGTTGGGGTTATAAAAATGAAGATGTAGATGATCTTAAAGTAATTGGATTTGATTACATCAGGTTAAGAGGAAAAAACAATTACGATGGTAAAGAGTTTAGAAACTTAGCTGATGGTAATGCTGATAAACACTTTTTTGGAGATAAAAATATATGGTCAAGTTTCTCGAAAAAGCATTATGAAATTCTTGATAATATCCCTGAAGAATCATCTATTGACTTTGATTCGAATAACCTCGAAAAACATTTAAATGCAAGAGATAAGGCGTTTTTTGATGAATCAAAATTTGACAATGAAATTAGTGCTTTTATTGAAAATTTAAACGAACATAAATATCAACTTGGCTATAATCAAGCAGCTGGTGCTCCAGAAAAATTAATTAAACGTGCATCACAAACTTTCGATGCCATTAAGACAAATCACAGTTCATTTTCTAAGCCTGAAATACAAAAATTAGTAAAAGAATTAGCTGAAAAAATTAATGATACAATTCAAGAGAAATCTGTAACTAACAGTCTATTAGTAGTTGTAAATACTTTAAAAAATTTAAAAGTAGATTTTATTTCAAAAGAAGAGTCTGAAACCGTAGAAGAACAGTTAGAGAATATTCGAAAGATATGTTTTGATATTAAGAAAAAAATATAATGAGTCTTATTACAATTGATGTAGAAAATCTTTCTAAAATCAAAAATTTCATTATTTCTGGTGAAATTTCGATGTTACTAAAAAATAAGAGAATTAAATTATCCTTAAAGAGGCTTGGCTATTCCGTTATTGAAGATAAAATCTTGATTCCGTTTCAAGATAAAACTCAAATAAAAACTTTGCAAGAAATACAAAGACTCTTGAGTAAGTTTGACATTGAGCAAGATCTCAGTGAAAACATAAAAAGCGAATTAGAAAGCTTTAATAGAGAAGAAAATTTATTTGAAAAGTTTTCTGAAAAAGCTATGTCAATAAGAAATGACAAATTTAAAGACAATCCAGAGTTAGTAGCTCTATTCAATCAATTTCAAAACGTTTTAAAAGAAGAATTAGAACGTAGATTATATCCTTTGCAATTGCTATCTGCTTTTCATATGGCATTTGCTCAGAACTCTTGTAATTTTGCTGTACCAGGAGCTGGAAAAACCTCAATTGTCTATGGTGCATATGCCTATTTAAAAAACTTACCCATAGAACATCCAAGTCGTGTGGACAAACTATTAGTAATTGGTCCTATTTCTTCATTTGCTCCATGGGAAAAAGAATATAAAGCATGTTTTGGTTACTCTACAAAATCATTTAGGATGTCAGGTAATTCAGAAATATCAAGAGAACAAAAAGAGCAACATTTATATTCTGCTACTCCGGCTGAATTAACATTGATTTTTCATGGTGGAGTTGATAGTTATGAAAGTGATATTATTGATTTCTTGAAAAGAAATAAAACGATGGTTGTTGTAGATGAGGCTCATAGAATAAAAAACCCAGAAGGTGTTTGGGGACGAAGTGTTACAGAAATATCTAAAGAAGCTATTTCTAGAGTAATACTTACTGGTACACCTGTACCAAATGGTTATCAAGACATATTTAATTTATACAAATTCATTTATCCATTTAAATTTAAAGAAATACTTAATTTTCATTATCACAACTTAGAGGATATGACTTATAATAGTCAACCTGAATCTTCTAGAGTCCAAGAATTAAAAGAAAATATTTCACCATATTTTATAAGAATAAAAAAAGATGATTTAAATCTTCCTGGTATTGAGGAACATGTGATGTCTATTGAAATGGATTCATATCAAAGAGAAATTTATGATTTTATTGAAAGTCAATATATTGAAAATTTCAAAGAAAATGATTCTGCAACTGTAAAAGACATTCTAAATAAAGCTAAATTAATAAGGTTACGTCAAGCATCAACTAATCCATCATTGCTATCTAAAACCTTAAAAGACTCTTTAGAAAATGGTATTTTGACAGGTGAAGTAGATCCAAATTCTATTTTTACTACTGATACTGATGAATTCATTAATGATTCTGAATTTTTTAATAAAATTTGCAAATATTCAGAACTTGAAACACCTAAGAAATTTGTTCAAATATTAAATCTTTTAATGGCTGAAATATTACCAGAAAATGGAAAGGTAATTATCTGGACTATATTTATTCAAAACGCAAAAGAACTTAAACATTATTTAAAATTAAATAATATTAAGTCAAATCTACTTATAGGTGAAATTAGTCAACCTGATAGAGAAGCAACTATTGACAAATTTAATGACCCTAATAATTTAGAATTTCAAGTAGTTATTGCTAATCCATTTTCTGTAGCAGAATCTATTTCTTTACATAAAGGATGTCATAATGCAATTTATTTAGAGCGTGATTATAATTGTTCAAATTTCTTACAATCTAAGGATCGTATTCATAGAGTTGGTCTAGACAAAAGTCAAATAACTAAATATTACTATTTTATTTCTAAAGACTCAATCGACGAAGTTATTAATCATAGATTACTTCTGAAAATTGCAAGAATGGAAGAGATAATAAATGATGATATCCCTCTTTTCTCAAGAATAAATGATAACGACGAAACTGACATAATAAAAGAATTAATAGCTAATTATGCTCAAAGAACTTAGAAAATATTCAAATTTTGGAACTCCTAATTTCTACTTTGAATTATTAATTACTTTAAATAATAAAAAAGAGATTACTTGGAAAAAGTCCGACTTAGAAAAACTTTTTTATAATAGAATCATTGACGGAAGAAGTGTTTATGATGGTTGCATTGAATTAGCAATTAAAATTAATATTCTAATGCTTGATGGAAATAAGGTTTCAATCAACGATGAATTATCCGATTTTTTAAACAGTGTAAATCAAGTTTCAGATAAATTTATCGAATACTTGTTTCATAAATTAAAGAACGATGAAGATTTTCATAAAATATTTTGTTCCGAATACTTATCATACGATATCATATATAAATCTTTGCAAATTAGCAATTCAGCATTTGGTTTAAAATTCTCAAACTTCAAACAACTTCTCATAGATTTTGGAGCAATTAAAGCTCATCCAACAGTTGAAATAAACAGCTACATAATTAATAGTCGATATAAAAAACTTTTTGACAAAACGGTTTTACCTGAAATTAAGAAACGTAAAATAGGTGTAGAAGAGTTTAAAAAAGCAATGGAACTTCAACAGATTTATGGTGAAGAAGCAGAAAAATTTGTTGTTGAATTTGAAAACAAAAGATTAAACTATATAAAGAATATTGATTGGGTTGCTCAATACATAGTAAATGAAGGGTATGATGTTGCTTCATACAATAATTCTAGTGATGGTTTACAAAACCGTTTCATTGAAGTAAAATCCTATGATGGTGACATTCCATATTTCTTCTGGTCCAGAAATGAATACAAAGTTGCTAAAAGAAAAAAAGAGCAATATTGGGTATATTTAGTTAATAGAAAACAAATGAATATTGAAAATTATCAACCAATAATGGAGCAAAATCCTTACGAGAATATTCTAAAAAATGATAGTTGGAACAAAGAAGTGGATAAATATATGATTAAATTAAATGTTAAATAACTAAAGAAAAAATAGTCTCAGGTTAGGTTTTTCAATATGTATCATTACAAATTCACTTCTTTATTAAGATTAAAATCAACAAAAAAATAAGCATAAACATCCATTTTCTAAAAGTTGTATATTCACAAGTAAAATAAGAATATCAATTAATTTAAGAAACGTATGTCTGCTGCTCAACTTATAAGTACCATTTTTTTGCCTGTTTCTCTTGCTGTTATTATGCTAGGAATGGGAATGACGTTAGTACCTTCCGATTTTACTAGAATCGCAAAAAAACCTAAAGCAGTTTTAATTGGGTTAACCAATCAGCTTATATTTTTACCAATTATTGGTTTTACATTGGCAGTTGTTTTTGGTTTAAATCCAACTATGGCAGTTGGTTTACTAATTTTAGCAACGTGTCCTGGTGGTCCAACAAGTAATTTAATAACACAGGTTTGTAAAGGAAATATTGCGTTATCGGTTACTTTAACGGCTATAGCGAGTATTGTTAGTGTACTTACAATTCCGTTTATTTTATCGTACGCTTTAGCGTATTTTGGTTCAGACACAAATATTACAATCCAATTACCAATAGTAGATACTATTTTACAAATAATGGTTATTACGGTTATTCCTATTTCAATTGGTATGTTAATCCGTAAGTATAAAACTAGTTTTGCAAAACGAATGGAAAAACCAATGCGTATTGCTTCTACAGTAATTTTTATATTGGTTTTTATAGCAGTTATAGCAGCAAATATAGACGTAATTGCTAGCGCAATGAAAGAAGTTGGTTTGGTTACGTTGGTTTTAAATATTGCAACAATGAGCTTAGGTTTTTTAACAGCTAAGTTGTTTAAACTCGATTTTAAAAGTAGTATTTCTGTTACAGTAGAAAGCGGAATACAAAACGGAACATTAGCATTTGTTATTGCTACTTCTATATTAAATAATGCTGAAATGGGAATACCAACAGGAGCTTATTCTATTTGGATGTTTGTAACTGGAGGATTTTTAATGTGGTATTTTGGTAAAAGAAAAGAAACCGTTTCTAATTAAAATAAAAAAAAGCGAACCTCTCGGTTCGCTTTTCAATATAAAAAAGATTGTTTTTATAACATGGCAACTTTACCTGAGCTAATATGGTAAACACCACCAACAATTTTAATTTCTCCGTTATCTTCCATTTCTTTTAGAATAGGACTTTTTTCTCTAATTCTATCAATGGTTAATCTTACGTTGTTTTCAATTGTGTGGTTTACAAACTCTGTATTAGAAGAGTTGTGTTTCCCTTTTACTTGTGTTTCAGATTTTTTAACTGCTGGCTGAATATTGTCTAACATTGAAGTAATGTTTCCTAATTCTACATGGTCGCAAGCTGCTTTAATTGCTCCACAACTTTCGTGACCCAATACAAAGATTAACTTACTTCCTGCAACTTTACAAGAATATTCCATAGAACCTAAAATGTCTACATTTTCGAAGTTTCCTGCAACTCTAGCTACAAAAACATCTCCAATAGTTTGATCAAAAATTAACTCTACAGGAACCCTAGAGTCAATACATGAAAGTACAATTGCTTTTGGGTGTTGACCATCTGTAGTTTGTGTTATTAATGCTTTATGATCTATTGTATGTACTTCGTCTCTTATAAAACGAGAGTTTCCTTCAATAAAATCTTGTAATACCATTAAAGGTGTTAATTTATCTTGTACGTCTTTTGTTACTGCTTTATTTCTATGTGGCATAATATGTTTTTTTAGTTTGTTGTGTCTTTTACGTTTTCTTTAACCCAAGTTAAGCATTTTTTGAAATCTTTAAAAATATGCTCATTTGGAATAAAATCTGGAATAATGTCAATACGTTCCATCATATAACGAGGTTGTTTTAATAAACCTACAAATAGAACATTAACATCTTTGCTTTTTAATTCTTGAAGCATGTCTTCCATTGCATATAAACCAGATTGATCCATATATTGCATACGACCTAATCTTAAAATTACTGTTTTTGCAGTGTCTGGAATTTGTTTGGTTAATGCTTGGAAATCACTTGTAGAACCAAAGAATAATGGCCCTTTTATGTGTTTGATAAAAACTTCTTCTTGTAAGTTAGCTGGAAATTCTTTTTCGTCGTCCCAAGCTTCTTCTTTTAATGATTTTACATCTGAACGTTCAGCTGTTAAATCACCAATTTTCTTCATAAACATTAAGGAAGCAATTACTAATCCAATACCAACGGCGTACACTAAGTTCCAGAACGTTGATAAAAGTAATACTACCAACATAATAATAACTTCAGAACTTACTTTAAAAGGACCAATTTTAGCGTCTCTTGGTAAAGCAGGTATTGCTTTTAAACCTTTATAATCCATTACACCAATACCAACGGTAATTAAAATACCTGCTAATACTGCGGCAGGAATTTTAGATGCAACAGGACCTAAAGCTAACATAATTACTAATAACATAATACCAGCAACCATACCAGAAAGTTTTGTTTTACCTCCAGAGTTAATATTTACAACTGTTCTAATAGTTGCTCCAGCTCCAGGAATACCACCAAAAACTGCGGCAATACTATTTCCAATTCCTTGACCAATTAATTCCTTATTCGGTTTGTGTTTGGTCTTGGTCATATTATCTGCTACAACAGATGTTAAAAGTGAATCTATGGCACCTAATAATGCTAAAGTTAACGCTGTAAAAATATATGGCGTTACACTACTAAAACTAAAGTCTGTAAAAATGCCTAAGTTAGGAACAGGAAACCCGCCAGGAATTTCTTCTATTGGTCTGTAATCTGGAAAAAAGAAAATAGCAACTACCGTTACCACTAACAATGCAACCAATGTACTTGGAACAGCTGTCGTTATCTTTTTAAATCCGTAGATAATTACAATGGTTCCTAAAGCTAATAAAAGCTCTAACCAATTGATGTTTTGTAATGCTCTACCCAAAACTTTAAAAGTTCCCATAACACCAGAAGCTTCTTTACCTGCTAATGTTTTACTTTCTCTTAAAATATCATCTTGCGTTATTTTTCCAGCTCTATCTACTGTTTCTTTAAAGTTTTCTAAAACTAGAATACCTTCTCCAGCTTCTTCTTTTAATATGTTTTCAAGAATTATTTCTTCCGCTTGCGGTTTAAATTGTTCTACAAATTGAGCGTCTTCTTTTGCATAATAACCTACGGCAGGTAAAATTTGAGTTACTAAAATGATAACTCCAATTGCGGTCATAAACCCAGAAACTACAGGGTACGGAATGTAGCGTATGTATTTACCTAAACCAATTAAACCTAAACCAACTTGTAATAAACCTGCTAATAAAAATACAGTTAAAATTATTGGTAAAGCTTTTGAAACATCTCCGTCATTTGCAGCTACTAAACCAGCAATTACAACCATACTTACGGCAGTCATAGGCGCAGTTGGTCCAGAGATTTGTGTGCTTGTTCCGCCAAATAATGCAGCGAAAAAACTAATAAAAATTGCACCATAAAGACCAGCACTTGGTCCTAAACCAGAGGAAACTCCAAAGGCTAGTGCTAAAGGTAAGGCAACAATACCAGCGGTTATACCACCTAAAATATCACCTTTAAGGTTACTGAATAAATTTTTCATTTATAAATGTTTGATTAGTATCTTTTTCTGAAATTTAAAGAAAGATACAGGGTTAATAATTTTGAATTAAAAATTTTATTGAATTTGAGTTAACTCAATTCTGGAGGAGGCGTATCTAATTTTGGATACTCAGAAACGTAGTTTTTAGTTGTAAAACGCACGTTTTTTTTCTTTTGAATTCTATTGAATAAAAAAGAGTTTGATGGAGTTGAATTAACTTTAAGTTTAATGTCTTTTAAAGAAACTTTCCCAGTGTTTTCTTCCTCTTCATTTAGGTTTAATAAAATGGTAATATCTTGTGTATTATCAACCAGGCTTATTATTGTAGGAGCTACAATTAAACTGGTAAAGAGAAGTAAAAAAAAAGTTGCAACTTTAATTTTCAAATTAACTTATGTTTTAAAAAAGCAAAAATAAGAAAGTACACGTTAATAATTGTTAATTTACAACTAAAAAGTGGTTATAATTTTTAAATTTTCATCAATAGTCCAACCAATTTTACCATCTGCAAGTTTAATTTTTTTCCAATTATCTACTGTATCTAAAACAAATACTTTTGTGCCTTCATGGATTGTGAAAACATCATTAGAGTTTTCTGTTGGTGCATTTTTAACGTCAACTTCTTCATTAAAAATAATAGCCTCAACAGTATTTTTCTTTAGGTTGAACTGATTATAAGTTATAGCTATTGTAGTAATCAATAATAAAAAACTAAGACTACTTAATACAAAAAACAGCCTTTTTCTACTTGGAGTTTCTGCAAAATAGAATACTAAAAATAAGATAGCTGCCAAGAATGATAATAAGACACAAACAGCTGCCCATTGATTATAGGTGAGTTTTTGTAAGTAGTTTTTATTAAATTGTTGTAACAGCGATTTTGGTAACTCTTCAATACTATCTAAAGTTAATCTTTTGGCAAAAATTAAATTGTTTTTTGCGTCTGTATTTAGCGGATTTAATTTTAAAGCTTTCTCGTAATTATAAACCGTTGGAGCAACTTTATTTAGTTTGTAATAAGCATTTCCTAAGTTGTAATATAACTCAGAAGAAACTTCTTTTTTAGCTTCAATTTGATTGTAAATATCTATTGCTTCTTGATATTTACCGTCTTTATAGTATGTGTTTGCTGTTTCAAATAATTCATCAGCAGTTTGAGCCCATGAAATATTGGGTATTAATAACAGCAAAAAGAAGATTTTTTTCATCATAATTGCTTGTCTAATTGTGTTATTACTTGTTTTGCGTTGTTGTATTCTTCTTCCATTTGCAAGTTGGTTATTGGTGTGTAACGTGCAAAATCACTAGATTTTAATACATCAATAAATTGAGAAATGGTTGCACTGTCTATTTTCTTATCTTGTAAAAGAAGTGTTATTTTTTCTCTACTAATATCGGAAGTTTCAATGCCTAACTTGGCTTTTAAATAATTATGTAAAGCTCTTTCTAAGGCTTCGTAAAATGCTTCTTTTTTACCTAGTTGCTTTTGTGCTTCTGATAAATATTTTTTAGCAAGTTTGTCTGCTTTTCGTAAACGATTACCAATAATATCTCCGTCGCGTTCTTCTTTCTTTTTAGCTAAGAAAATACCAATAGGAATTGAAAGTAACGGTAAAAGTAACAGCACATAAAATAAATTAGATTTAAAGAAATCATCCTTTTCTAAAGTAGCAAAACTGCTTGAAGTTTGTATGTATCTAAAATTGTTACCTGTTGCTTTTACAGCTTGTTTGTTAACTGTGTTTTCATCAACTTTAGCAACTAATTCCTTCCCTTCTAAAACATCTACATATAAATCTTCAGTTGTTATAGTTTGATATGCTTTTTCCTTCGGATTAAAATACGAAAATGATGTATTTGGAATTTTATATTTCCCCTTGTATTCTGGAACTACGGTGTATAAATCGTATACTTCTCCTCGTAAACCGCCAGCGCCAACACTTACTTTTTCTTTCCTTTCTGGTGCATATACTTCCAACTCTTCAGGAGTTTCAATAGTTGGTAATTCAAATAATTTTAGGTTTCCTTTTCCTTTTACACCTACTTTAATTTGTGAAGATTCGTTTGCTTTAAGTGTGTTTTTACTTAGCGTTACATCAAAAGAAAACTCACCAACTGCACCTGTAAAATCTTCAGGTTTATTTTCTAATGGTAAATCTTTAACTTGAATTGTTTTTCTTGCCGATGCAAAATCTCTACGAACTTGACGTGTAATTGGGTTTCCAAAGAAATCTCCACGACCTGTAGGAACCGCTACAACAATATCCATTTTCATAGGATCAACTGTTAACTTACCAGATTTTGTAGGAATTAAATAGGCTTTGTGTAATACTGCATAACGATAACGTTCTCCATTATATTCGCCAATTTTTGCTTGTATACCATTTAGTTTTATTTCTTGATTCCAAAACCCATTATATTGTGGGGCTTGTGTAATTGCATTGTCGTAAATACCAACATTTTCGCTAAAATAAAGGCGATATTCTACATAAATTCCTTCGCCAACATAAGGTCTAGATTTAGATATTTCTGCTACTAAATGTATGTTTTGCTCGGCAATATAATTCGGATCGTTTGGGTTTTTAGGAACTTTAACAGCTCCTGTAACAATAATTTTTACAGGTTTAGATTGTAATGTTTTTCCTTCTATTTCAATACTTGCACTTGGTATATTAAACTCACCTTGTCTTTTAGGTTCAATAATATACGTGTAAGATTGAGAAAAACTTGCCTTACCGTTTATCCAAGATTGACTAACCGATTGACTTGGGCCTCCAACAACTTTAAAATTTGTAAAATTTGGCGACTTAAAATTATCTGCTCCTTGTTTGTTTATGGTAAACTGTACACGTAAACGTTGGTTTACGCCCAATTTGTTTTTACTAACAGTTGCAGTAAGTTCAGTTTCTTGTGCGGTTGCAATAACAGCTAAAAAACTTAGTATAAATGTTATGTAAAATTTCAACTTCATAATTCTTTAAAACGGCAAAAATAACATTTTACCAGTCTTTTTCTTGTTTTACTTTCTTACCTTTTGCTTTTTTAGCATTCATCTTTTTCTGGGTCTTTTTTTCTTCATTATTAAGACTTTCTAAAAGTTGCTTCATTTGTTGAGGCGTCATTTTTCCTTGTTGTGGCTTAGGTTCTTGTTTTTTCTTGTCTTTATTTTTATCCTGCTTGTCATCACCTTTGCCATCTTTATCATCTTTCTTTTTATCCTTGTCGTCGCCGTCTTTCTTATCTTTATCCTTGTCTTTATTTTTATCGTCCTTTTTCTTGTCGTCTTTTTTGTCCTTATTTTTATCCTTGTTCTTGTCGTCTTTCTTATCCTTATTTTCTTTGTCTAATAGTTGTTGTGCAACTGCAAGGTTATAACGAGTTTCATCATCTTTAGGATTATTTCTTAACGAGTTTTTATAAGCATCTACAGCAGGTTGATATTGTTTTTGCTCCATCATTGCGTTACCAATATTGTGATATGCTTCTGCTTTGGCAAACTTATCTTTTGCTGTTTTTGCGGTTAATTCGTATTGAGGAACAGCTTCTTTGTAATTTTTTTCTTGGTATAAAGCGTTTCCTAAATTGTAGTTTCCTTTTTGATATTTGCTGTTTTTGCCCAATGCTTTTTTATAGGCTACGGAAGCATCTACATATTTTTGCTTGTTATATAAATCGTTTCCATCTCGTAATAAAGCACGTGCTTCTCTTTGAAGTTTAAGCGTGTCTTGTTGTGCTAAAATTCCAGTAGAAGTTAGCATTAAAAGGAATAAAAGTATGTTTTTAAAAATCTTCATTTTACTTCTTTTCTTCGTTAAATAAATCAACTTTACGTAACCATTTTGTTTTTTTATCAAATAGAAAAATGTCTAATAATAAAAACAAAATACCAATACCAATAAACCATTGAAATTGGTCTTTATAGTCAGAAAATTGTTTTGTTTCAAACTCACTTTTTTGCGCATTTGAAATAATGTTTTCTATAATTTTTACAGGATTATCAGTTTTGTTTCCGTCTATATAATTTCCATCAGAAGCATCTGCAATTCCTTGTAAAACATCAGATTTACGTTTTGTAATTACGGTTTCTCCTTTGTTATCTTTTTTATAACCAATAAGCGAGCCATTAATTTTCATAGGAATTGGTGCGCCTTCTTCTTTTCCAACACCAATTGTGTAGACTTTTACGCCTTCGTTGGCAATATTTTGTGCTACTTGTTTGGTTTCTTCTTGATGATCTTCTCCATCAGAAATAATGATTAAAAAACGATTTGTTTGTTCATCATTATCGTAATAAGTTTTAGCCAAATTTAGCGCTTCATTTATTGCTGTTCCTTGACTAGAAACTAAATCTGGATTTGCATTTTGTAAAAACATTTTTGCAGCTCCATGATCGGTTGTAATTGGTAAAAGCGGATATGCATTACCTGCGTAAATTATAATTCCAACTCTATCGCTACCTAATTTATCAATAATTTTAGAGATAATTTGTTTTGATTTTTCTAATCTGTTTGGCGCAATATCTTCTGCCAACATACTTCTAGAAACATCCAATGCAAAAACTACATCTACACCTTCTCTTTTAACAGTTTGTAGCTTAGTTCCCATTTTAGGATTTACCAAAGAAACTATTAAAAAAGCGATTCCAATTAACAAGAAAACTAACTTTAAAGTAGTTTTAAACGTTGATGAATTTGGTGCTAGTCTTTCTAATAAATCTGAATTAGCAAATTTCTTCTGGGTGCTTTTTTTCCACCATAAAACCAACAGAAAAACAACAATCATTACAGGAATAACTGCTAGTAAATAAAAATATATTGGTTCTTCTAATTTGTACATTGTTATATAAAACTCTTAAATACTGTGTTTCTTAAAATGAATTCTAGTAATAATAAAACTAAGCCAAGTAATACTAAATCTCGATACTTTTCTTGGTAATTATAGTATTTGAATTCCTCTATTTTTGTTTTTTCTAGCTTGTCAATTTCATCATAAATTTCTATTAATTTTGAATTGTCTGTAGCTCTAAAATATTTTCCTTCGGTTTCTTTTGCAATGTGTTTTAACAACGCTTCGTCAATTTCTACCTGTTGTTTTCTAAATGATAATTTACCCGTTCTTGGATCTTTACTCCATGGAAAATCTGCCATTCCGTTCGTTCCAATTCCAATTGTGTATGTTTTTATTTTTAACTCTTTAGCAAGTTCAGCTGCAGTTCTTGGATCAATGTTCCCGGAGTTATTTACACCATCAGTTAGCAAAATAATTACCTTACTTTTTGCTTTGCTTTCTTTTAGTCTATTTACAGCAGAACCTAATCCCATTCCAATTGCGGTTCCACCTTCTAATTGTCCCCATTTAATTTCAGAAATGGTTCTTTTTACAATTGATTTATCGCTTGTAATTGGTGTTTGTGTAAAGCTTTCTCCAGCATAAATTACAATACCAATTCTGTCATTTGGTCTTCTATTAACAAATTCCGCAGCTACTTTTTTAAGAGCCTCTAATCGGTTTGGTTTTAAATCTTTTGCTAACATACTTGCTGAAACATCAATTGCCATAACAATATCAATTCCACGGTTTGTTTTTGTTTTTTTACTTACCGAAACATTTCTTGGTCGTGCCAATGCAACTATAAAAGCTGTTAAGGCTAATAAGCGCAACAAGTAGAGTAGTGGTTTTAACTTCGGAAGAAAAGAACCTTTAACATTAAAGCCTTTTATACTTGGTATTGTAAGTTGTGCACTTTCTCTTTTTCTGCTAAAAAAATACCACAAAGCAAGTAATGGAATTGCTATAAGCAACCACAAAAACTCTGGACTATGAAACTCGAAATTACTCCAATTCATCTTCTGTAATTATAGGTTTAGGTTTCAAATTAGCAATAATGTTTTCTGCATCTTTTCGGTCTTCTTCAATTTCTAAAGCCATTGGTTTAGATTTTGCGAATTTTACTAAATCGGCTTCTTGTAATAATCCTTTTAGTGTTTTAATTGTTTCTTTTGAAGTTTCAATAGATTTTATGTTATTAAAATCTACTAAAGTATCTATTACCTCATCTGTGGTACTTTCTAAAGCAGGAATATTTAATTCACGTTCAATGTATCCACGTACAATATCCGTTAATTCACTATAGTATTTTTTAACATGATTGTTTTGCCACAATAACTTTTCATCTAATTGTTGTAGTTTTTCCATTGCTTCTTCAAAAGGAGCTAAAGTTGGAACAATAATCAATTCTTCTTCCTCTTTTTTCTTACGGAAAAAGAAATAATATACCAATAATCCAATTACAATAAGTGCAGCTAGAATCCAGTAAATAAGATTCTTAAAATCATCAAATTGATATGGTTCAGATTTTATGCCTTTAATGGCAAATTTTTTCACTTTAGTAGTATCAACTGCTACGGTTGCTACATTTACCAATAAGCTGTCAGTTAAAAATGCCTGATTTTTTATAAATACTTGCTGTTGTGGAATGTAAAATGCACCACTATCAAAACCTGTTAAAATATATTTTCTAATTAAACTGTTTTTAACGGTGTCTATTTTGGTTGAGTCAACAACTTCTAAGCCTTTTAAAGCTAATTTTGGGATAATAACATTTTCCGTTTCATTAATAGAAATTTTATATTGAAACTGCTCTCCAATTCTAATATTTGCAGTATCAATTTCCACTTTAACTTGAGAAAATCCAAGAAAGGAAACAAAAAATAATATGTAAAATAATGCTTTTTTCAATGTATTATTTGTGTTTAAAATAGCCAAGTAATTTTTTAACATAACTCTCGTCTATACGAGTATTTATAGTTCCTGCGCCACTTTTTTTAAAGGTTGAAATAAAATAATCTGAAAGCCTTAATGCGTTAGCTTTATAACTAGTTCTTACTGCTTTTGATGAAGTGTTAACTAAACTTACTTGTCCGCTTTCAGCATCTAACATTGGTACCATTCCTAAATTCGGAATTTCCTCATCGTGTTTGTCATACACTCTAATTCCTGTTACATCATGTTTGTTTCCAGCAATTTTTAAAGTACGTTCATAATCATCATCCATAAAATCAGACAACATAAAAACAATGGCTCTTTTCTTCATTACGTTAGAGAGAAACTTAAACGCTTCAGCAATATTAGTTTGCTTACTTTTTGGTTTAAATTCAATTAATTCTCTAATAATTCTTAAAACGTGACTTCTTCCTTTTTTAGGTGGAATGTATAGTTCTATAGCATCCGAAAACAGTATTAAACCAACTTTATCGTTATTTTGAATTGCTGAAAATGCTAACGTTGCAGCAATTTCTGTAACAGTATCTTTTTTAAATTGATCTTTGGTTCCAAAAAGTTCTGATCCAGAAACGTCAACCATCAACATCATGGTTAGCTCTCTTTCTTCTTCAAAAACTTTTATATAAGTTTCGTTGTAACGTGCAGTAACATTCCAATCTATAGCTCTAATATCATCGCCATATTGGTATTGTCGCACTTCAGAAAACGTCATACCACGACCTTTAAATGTCGAATGATATTCGCCTCCAAAAATATGATTAGACAAACGTTTAGTCTTAATCTCTATTTTACGAACTTTTTTAAGTAATTCTTTTGTATCCATTTATTTCAGTTGGCAGTTTGCAGTAATAAGTCTGTGACTGAATACTGATTTATGGTACTTCAATTTCGTTTACTATTTTACTAATAATATCCATTGAAGAAATGTTTTCCGCTTCTGCTTCATAAGTAACTCCAATTCTATGACGTAAAACATCGTATACGATGGCGCGCACATCTTCTGGGATTACATAACCTCTTCGTTTAATAAAAGCGTAACATTTTGCCGCTTTGGCTAAATTGATACTTCCACGAGGAGATGCACCAAAACTAATTAATGGTTTTAAGTTTTCTAAATTGTATTTTTCTGGATAACGAGTTGCAAAAATGATGTCTAAAATATATTTTTCAATCTTTTCGTCCATATAAACCTCGTTAACAACTTCACGAGCTTTAATTATTTCAGCAACAGAAACTGTTGGGTTAACAGTTTGAAATCCGCCATTTAAATTCTGACGCATAATTAATTGTTCATCCGCTAATTTTGGATAATCTATAACAACCTTCAACATAAAACGGTCCATTTGTGCTTCTGGTAACGGGTATGTTCCTTCTTGCTCAACTGGGTTTTGTGTTGCCATTACTAGAAATGGTTCCTCTAATTTAAAAGTAGTGTCGCCAATAGTAATTTGACGTTCTTGCATTGCTTCTAATAAAGCAGATTGCACTTTTGCAGGTGCTCTGTTAATTTCATCTGCTAATACAAAGTTTGCAAAAATTGGTCCTTTTTTTATTGAAAAATCATTTTCTTTTACATTATAGATCATAGTACCAACAACATCTGCAGGTAATAAATCTGGAGTAAACTGAACTCTACTAAAGCTTGCTTGTACAGCTTTTGATAAAGTATTAATTGCAAGTGTTTTTGCAAGTCCAGGAACACCTTCTAAAAGTATGTGTCCGTTACCTAATAAACCAATCAATAAACGCTCAACCATTTCTTTTTGACCGATAATAACTTTGTTTATTTCAGTTGTAAGTATGTCTACAAAAGCACTTTCTCTTTCAATTTTCTCATTAATAGCTCTTACATCTACATCCATTTGATATCTTTATTTGTATTATAATTTTAGAAAAACAAAGCTACAATAATAGTAAATTTTGAGTTGTTAAAGTATGGTTAAAGATTAATGTTTAGTTAGGTGCATTTTTTTAGGTTTAAATGGCTTGTCAGTTATTATTATCTAGTGTGTAGGTGTTAAAGTTATAAATATGTTAATAATAGTTTGTATTTGTTAAAAAAAATATAAATATTTGTATGATAACAATTAACCAATAAATATATGAAACAAAGTTATTTTTTTAAGAAAACGCTTGTTGCATTTTTAATTTTATTAAGTAGCTCTTTAGTGGCTCAAACAATAAAAGGTAAAGTTGTAGGCTCAGACGGTGAGACACTTCCTTACATAAATGTAATAGAAAAAGGAACTACCAACGGTACAACAACCGATGATAATGGTGAGTTTGCTATCAATGTAAAGCAATTGCCAACTACAATTGTAGTTTCTTCAATTGGATTTGAGACTGTAGAACAGTCAGTTACTTCATCAAGTTATCTTACAATTACTCTTGCTGAGGATAGTGTAAGTTTAGATGAAATTGTACTAGTAGGTTCTCGTAATAAAAGTCGTACAATAATCGATACACCAGTACCAATTGAGGTTTTAGATGTAAAGGAATTAGCGCAAGCTAGCCCGCAAGTGAATTTAAATCAAATTTTAAATTATGCTGCTCCTTCATTTACATCAAACACACAAACTATTTCTGATGGTACAGATCATATTGACCCAGCATCTTTAAGAGGTTTAGGGCCAGACCAAGTATTAGTACTTGTTAACGGTAAAAGAAGACATAACTCTTCTTTAGTTAATGTAAATGGAACTTTTGGTAGAGGTAGTGTAGGTACAGATTTAAATGCAATACCTGCTGCAGCTATTAAGAGATTAGAAATATTAAAAGACGGAGCAGCAGCTCAGTATGGATCTGATGCAATTGCAGGTGTAATTAATATTGTTTTAAACGATACAACAAATGAATTAAATTTATCTGTAACCACTGGAGCTAATTTTTCTAGTAATGCTAATGAGCAAACTGGAGGTATGGATGGTGAAACTGTAAATGTTTCTGCAAACTATGGTATTGATTTAGGCGAAGACGGAGGTTTTATTAATTTTACAGGAGATTTCGATTTTAGAAATCCATATAGTAGAATGAAAGAATGGGAAGGAAGCGTTTTTAATGCTTACAATTCTATTGAATGGGTTGCTGCACAATCTGGAGGTTATGATTTAGCAAATCTTTCTATGGGAGACATTCAGTTTTTAGCGCAAGGTGTTACACATTTCGACTTAGCAACTAAAAATGCAATTAATAATGCAGGTTCTATGGCGGAGTTACAAGGTCTTTTAGGGTTTGATACAACCGATGCTGAGTTAATTGCAAGAGGGCAAACTCGAAGCGATTATAACATGAGAGTTGGACAGTCTGGTTTACGTAGTGGACGTTTCTTTGCAAATATGGAATTACCTTTAGATGATAAAGGAACAGAATTATATTCTTTTGCTGGAATAAGTTCTCGTAATGGAAATTCTGCAGGTTTTTATAGACTGCCAAATCAATCACGTACTTACACACCAGCCTATATAAACGGATTCTTGCCAGAAATTAATTCTAAAATTAACGATCAATCTGTTGGTGTTGGTATTAGAGGTAAAATTGGTGAATGGGATGTAGATTTTTCTAATACTTGGGGTAAAAACAGTTTCTTGTATGAAATTTCTAATACTTCAAATGCATCTATGTTAAGTTCTACACCAACAAGGTTTGATGCAGGTGGATTTTCTTTTGGACAAAACACAACAAATTTAGATTTTACTAAAAATTATCCAGATTTATTTAGTGGGTTTAACGTTGCCTTAGGTACAGAATATAGAACTGAAGTTTATCAAATTGAAGCAGGAGAAGAAGCATCGTACACACAATATGACGCTAATGGATTACCAGTTACAGCTAATACTTCAGGAGCAACAGACTTCTTTGGAAATACAAGAGCAGGAGGATCGCAAGTTTTTCCTGGATTTAGCCCAGATAACGAAGTTTCAAGAGATAGAAATAGTATTGCGGCTTATGTAGATTTTGAAGCGGATCTTACTGAGAAGTTTTTAGTAAGTGTTGCTGGTAGATTTGAAAATTATTCAGATTTTGGTTCAACATTTAACTATAAAGTAGCTTCAAGATATAAAATAACAGATGATTTTGCTGTTAGAGGAGCATTTAATACAGGTTTTAGAGCGCCATCTTTACACCAATTAAATTTTAATTCTACATCAACTATTTTTGATCAAAATGGAGACCCGCAAGAAGTTGGTACGTTTGCAAATGATAGTAGAGTAGCAAAATTATTAGGAATTCCTGAATTAAAACAAGAGGAGTCTGCAAGTGTAAGTTTAGGTTTTACAGCTAAATTACCAGATGCTAACATGAAAATTACCGTGGATGGTTATTGGGTTGGTATAGAAGATAGAGTTGTTTATACAGGTCAATTTACTACTAATGATACCAATAGTAATCCTAATGATGATTCAAATTCAGAGTTTGGTCAATTATTAAGAGACGCTAATGCAACAGCAGCATCATTCTTTGCAAATGCAATTGATACAGAATCTAAAGGAATTGATGTTGTTATTACTCATAAAGCTCGTTTTGGAAATGATATGACTTTGAAATCTGATTTATCAGGAACATTTTCTCAAACAAAACAAGTAGATGATATTCATTCTTCTCAACAAATTGTAAATGCTGGTTTAGAGGATACTTATTTCCCTGATGATAGTAGAGTTTATTTAGAGGAAGCAGTTCCAAGAACTAAATTAAGTTTATCAAATAACTTAACTACTGGTAAGTTCAATGTATTTATGAGAAATGTGTATTTTGGAGAAGTTACAGAAGCAACTACAAATGTAGATAGACAACAGGTTTTTAGTGATAAAATTGTTACTGATTTATCTGTTGGATTTATGGCTACTGATAATTTAACATTAACCGTAGGAGCAAACAATATACTTGATGTATATCCAGATAGAGCTGGTCAAACTTTAGCAGATGGAGGAAACAATAGAAGTAGTGGTCGTTTCGATTGGTCAAGAAGAGCACAACAATTTGGTATTGGAGGTAGATTCTTATTTGCTAGATTAAGTTTCACATTAAAATAAAATAAAAAAATATGAAATATTTAAATAAAATACTACTTGCTGCAATAGCAGCAGTAGCTTTTACTTCTTGTGAAACAGATGACTTTGATCCTGTAGAAGCAACAAGTTTTGATCCCGAACAAGTAGAAATTTCTTTTACAGATAGCAATACAAGTATTATGGCTCTTGAAGCTGGAGGTACTGCTAATTATGAAATTTCTTTATCTAACCCATTACCTTTAGAAGCAAGTGTGACTTTTACAATAACATCTTCAGATGGTTCATTAGAATCTAATGGAGTACAAGAAGTAAGTTACTCAGAAGTTAAATTTGCTGCAGGTGAAACAAGTAAAGAGTTAGTATTAACTTTTGCAGATGATGCAAAAGATGACGCTAGAGAAATATACACAGTTGCTGTTGAGAATCTAACTTTTACTGAAACTCAAAACAGTAATTTTATATTACTTACCAATGATGTTGAGAATCAATCTAGAACTGTAAACGTTTATGACGAATTACAAACAGTAGTTACAACTGCTGGAGACGCTGAAATTACTTTAAGTTGGAGAGATGCAGCAACAGATTTTGATTTTGGAATGTTTAATTCAGCGGGTTCAAATTTAGATTTTGGTGCTGCATTTAATACAACACCAGAAACATTAACGTTATTAGACGCTGAGCTAGATGACATATTTACATTTACAATATATGTTTGGTCTGCTGGAAGTAGTGCTATTGATTATAATTTAGAATTTGTTTCTCCTACAGAAACTGTAGATTTTACAGGTACTTTAGTTAATGCATCAGGATTTTATGGTACTATTGAAGATACATTGGAAGTATTAAAAACTACCAATGGATCGGAAGTAACATATGTAATAGGAAAAATATAACTTTAAAAAATAAAAGATGAAATATATATTTAAATTAAAATTTGCAATCTTAGCATTTGCTCTAGTATTTAGTTCATGTGCTATTGATGATGATGAACCAACATTACCTTCTTCTAAGGTTTACACTGTTAGTTTAAGCACAGCTGGAGAACTTATTGCAGATGCAACACAAGAAAGCTCTTTTGTTGATATTCGTTTGTCTGAAGCATTAGATACAAATACTCAAGTAGAATACACTTTAAACGGTGTGTCTGAAACTATGATTTTTTCTCCAGGAGAAACTTCAAGATTATTTGAGTTTCCAAATGATTCAGGAGCTTTTAATAGCTTAACATTAGATGGTGTTAGAGGTTTGTATAATAATGTTCAGTTAGGAGATAAACAATCTGTTTCCTTTCTTGTTTTACCTGCGCCGAATCCTAATGGTATAGAGTTGTTAGCGTTTAATGATTTAGGTGAAGCTGGAGCTTTGTGGTTCGGTATGAGTGCCTTTGATATAGCAACAGGAGATTGGTTTGCTGATGTTCAAACAAACTCTGCAGGAACACACCCAAGACCAATGACTTTACCTTTAGATGGTATTGGTAATGCAGGATTTTTAATACCAAATGATGATTTACTTGCTTCTATAGATGCGTTTATGGCTTTAAATTTATTTAACCAAACTTCATCTCCAGATCCTTTAGGTTATACAATTTATGCTGTTTTTCCTGATGGAACTGTAGAAAAATTTACAGGTGAAGTGCCAGCTGGACAATTTGTAGATAATGCAGTTGTTGGTGTAAGTGTTACAACAGATACATCTAGTACAAATCCAAATCAAGTATTGTATTCATTTTATGAATTATAAGATAAAGGTTTGAAAATTTTATAATGAAAAAGGATGCGAAAGCATCCTTTTTTTATTTATATGTATTTAGTTTAAAGTTTTCTTTGTCAACAACTCCATAGGTAAAATATTGTATCCAATCTCCAAGGTTTAAATACATTGAGTTTTCTTGAAGTTTAATTTCCATTGGAAGATGTCTATGTCCAAAAACAAAGTAATGATAATGTTTTTGGGTTAACTTCTTTTTACAATATTGTACTAACCATTCATTTTCTTCACCTAAAAATTTGGCATCTTCATCACCAGAAATTAATTTGTTTTTTACAGACATATATTGCCCTAAACGAACACCTAAGTCTGGATGTAACCATCTAAAAAGCCATTTAAAAAATGGGAAAGTAAATACTTTCTTCATGCGTTTGTAACCTTTATCATGAGGTCCTAAACCATCTCCATGACCAATTAAGAAAAGTTTATTGTTAATTAAGAATTCTTGTGGTTTATGATAAACAGGAATGTTTAATTCTTTTTCAAAATAATCATTCATCCAAAGATCATGATTTCCAACAAAAAAATAAATAGGAATTCCGCTATCGCGAATTTCAGCAAGTTTACCTAAAACTCTAACAAATCCTTTTGGAACAACAGTTTTGTATTCAAACCAGAAATCAAATAAATCGCCTAATAAAAAAATTGCTTCAGCATCTTTTTTTATCTCGTCTAACCAAGCAACAAACTTTTTTTCACGAGGAAAACTAGCTTCTATTGTAGGTGCGCCTAAGTGTTGATCAGAAGCAAAATAAACTTTTTTATTGTTTGAAGTATTTATAGTAATCATTACAACAAAGAAACGGCTTTAATTTTGGCTTTCCAACTCAAAAACTTTTTGAAGCATTTTGTCGTCTTTTTGGTTAGCTCTATAAATTCCTTCTTCACCATATAATTCAGAAGCAATTACTGTTTTTAAGTATTTTTTTAATTGTTCTTTTGTTTTATAAGATGGATTAAAACCTTTCAATTTTGATAAATATTGGTCTGAAACTGTTCCATTCTTATCAAAATTCAACATAAAACTTTCTACTGTTTCCTGAGATAATTCCTTTCTGTTATCATCTACATATTTAAATGCAAATCTATTTAAAGAAATAAAGAAGGTAGTTGGCACATAACCAGTTGTATCTATTGGTACAAATACGTCTGGAATAATTCCTCCGCCACCAAAAACTATTTTTCCTTTCGGTGTTTTAAATTGTAAGCTATCTATAGTTTTTATACTGTCTTTATTAAATAGTTCGCCATTTTCATAACGTTGTTCTACATCACCATCATAATCAATTGAATTGTTGTTTTTTTGAGACTTACTGTAGGGTTTCTGAATAGATCTTCCGGTTGGAGTGTAATAACGTGCCGTAGTTAATCTAACCGCAGAACCGTCTCCTAAATCCATTTCTTCTTGTACTAATCCTTTTCCAAACGAACGACGTCCTATAATGGTTCCTTTATCGTTGTCTTGGAGAGCTCCAGCTACAATTTCTGATGCAGATGCGGAGTTTTCATCAATTAAAACATATAAGCCACCTTTTTCAAAATCGCCTTTGGATGTAGCAAAAGATTTATCAATAAAACCCTTATTGTTTTTTGTGAATACAATTAGTTTATCGTCTTCTAAAAATTCATCAATAATACTATTTGCGATGTCCATAAATCCACCACCATTTCCACGTAAATCTAGAACTAAATCTGTCATGCCATCATCTAATAAATCATCTAAAGAGGTTTTAAATTCTTTATATGTATTTCTAGCGAATCGATCTAATTTTATATAACCAATAGAGTCATTTAACATATAAGCAACATCTACACTTTTAATGTTTACGTTGCCACGATTAACCATAACGTTAAAAGTTGAATCGTTTTCTCTTCTATAAATTTGAAGCTTAACTTGTGTGTTTGGTTTTCCTTTTAAGAAGTTTGGAACTTTACTACTAGGTAAGTTTTTGCCAAATAAAGTGTCTTTATTTGCCATTAAAATTCTATCTCCAGCTTTAATTCCAGCTTTTATGCTTGGTCCATTTTCAATAGGTCTAATTACCATAATTGAATCCTCAATCATTCTAAATTGTACACCAATTCCTACAAAATTACCTTGCATACTTTCTGTAACAGCCTGTAATCTTTCCTTTGGAATGTATACAGAATGCGGATCTAATTTCCCCATCATTTCTGTAATAGCTCCGTCTAAAAGGTTATCCGTATCAACAGTATCAACATAATCTCGTTGAATATAATCTATTAAACGTTTAATTTTTTTCTCTTTTGAAGAGTTTCCTAAAGCTAAAGTTGAAGAATTTCCGCCGTTAAAAAAAACACCAATTAATATTCCGAATACAACGGCAATTGATAAATATATAGGTAAATTATTTTTATTCATTAGTTAAATGCATAAGTTCAACGCCTGCTTTTTTTAAGAAATCTATTCCAGATGTGTCTTTGTATTTTTGAGCATAGACAACTCTTTTAATTCCAGATTGATGTATGAGTTTACTACATTCTTTACAAGGCGATAATGTTATATATAACGTAGCGTCTTTACATGATTGGGTTGAACCAGCAACTTTTAAAATTGCGTTAGCTTCCGCATGTAAAACATACCATTTAGTGTAGTTTTCTTCATCTTCGCATGGGTTTTCGAAACCGGTTGGAGTTCCATTAAAACCGTCAGAAATTATCATTCTATCTTTTACAATAATAGCACCTACTTTTTTACGGTCGCAATGAGAAAGTTTCCCCCATTCATGCGCCATTCTTAAATAGGCTTTATCATATTTTAATTTCTTTTCACTCATAAAAGCTAAGTTAGTAAGTTCAGTTTTATTGATACGTTAATTATTTACCAAAAAACTCTGTTAATCATCATTTGAGCAGCAAAACCAGCTACAACAGCAGATGCTACTAAAATCCAATCTCTTCTGCTAACACCAAATATTCCTTGAAATAGAGCACCAATTAATAAAATTATTAATACAATAATTACTTGAGCTACTTCTACACCTAAAGCGAATTCTAATAAAGGAAAAAGTTTGTCTTGGGTTTTACCAATCATCATTTTAAAATAATTTGAAAAACCAAGTCCGTGCACTAATCCGAAGAAAAATGCAAAAAATAAATTCTGATTTTCTTTTCCTTGGGATGCTTTTTTAGCTGTTATAATATTCATAAATCCAGTAATAAAAATGGTTAGTGGAATTAGAAATTCAACCAAATCTGCACGAACATTAAAAATACCATAAGCCGATAAAGCTAAGGTAATTGAGTGTCCAATTGTAAATAGTGTAACTAACCAAACTAATTTGGACCATTGTCTAAAAATATAAACGCAAGCAAGTACAATTAAAAATAAAATATGATCGTAGGCTCTTATGTCTAATACGTGAAATAAGCCCATTTTAAAGTAGAGGATAAAATCGTTCATTTGGGTAGTTTAAGGGTTAAATTTTAATTTGTCTATTTATTTGTTGGTCTAAAGAAATAAAAGTTTCTGTTCTAGAAACTCCTTTTATATTTTGAATATCTTTATTTAGTAAGTGCATTAAATCTTCGTTATTCTTACATAGTATTTTAATAAAAATAGCATAATTTCCTGTAGTATAATGGCTTTCTACAACTTCCGGTATTTCTTTAAGCCTTTTTATGGCAGAAGAATAAATACTAGATGAATCTAAAAAAATTCCAACAAAAGCTGTTGTAGTATATCCTAATGCTTTTGGGTTTAAAGTCATTTTAAAACCTTCAATTAAGTCGGATTCTTCTAGTTTTCGTAATCTTTGATGAATGGCTGCTCCAGAAATGCCAACTTCTCTTGCAATACTTAAAATTGGTGTACGAGCATCTTTTACCAAACTTTTGATAATTATTTTGTCTATCCCGTCAATTTTTAGTTTTTTCTTCATCTTTAATTCAATAAGGCATAAATATAAAAAAATAGCACATACAAAAGTGTATATGCTATTTTTAATTTATTTTTTAAACAAAAAAACTTGTTTATGCTTTCATTTCAAAATCTTCCATAAATTTTGTAGTGTAGTTTCCTGCTACATAATCTGGATGATCCATTAATTGTCTATGAAAAGGAATTGTTGTTTTAATTCCTTCGATAATAAACTCATCTAAAGCACGCTTCATTTTATTAATTGCTTCTTCACGTGTTTGTGCTTTTACAATTAATTTAGCAATCATAGAATCGTAATTTGGAGGAATCATATAACCTGCATACACGTGTGTATCCATTCTTACACCATGACCTCCAGGAGCATGAAAAGTTGTTACTTTCCCTGGTGAAGGTCTAAAGTTATTGTATGGATCTTCTGCGTTAATTCTACATTCTATGGCATGCATTTGAGGAAAATAATTTTTTCCAGAAATTGGTACACCTGCAGCTACTAAAATTTGTTCTCTTATTAAGTCGTAATCAACAACTTCTTCAGTAATTGGGTGTTCTACTTGGATACGAGTATTCATTTCCATGAAGTAGAAGTTACGGTGTTTGTCCACTAAGAATTCTACCGTTCCTGCACCTTCATATTTAATGTATTCTGCAGCTTTTACAGCAGCTTCACCCATTGCATTACGCAATTTGTCTGTCATAAAAGGAGAAGGAGTTTCTTCTGTTAACTTTTGATGACGACGTTGTACAGAGCAATCTCTTTCTGATAAATGACATGCTTTTCCAAAAGAGTCCCCAATAATTTGAATTTCTATATGACGAGGCTCTTCAATAAGCTTTTCCATATACATATCATCATTACCAAATGCTGCTTTAGATTCTTGTCTTGCAGAATCCCAAGCGTCTTTTAAATCTTCTGGTTTCCAAACAGCACGCATACCTTTTCCACCACCACCTGCAGATGCTTTAAGCATAACAGGGTAACCGGTTTCTATAGCTGTCTTTTCACAATCTTCAAAAGATTCAATAACACCTTCACTTCCAGGAACACAAGGTACACCAGCTTCAATCATTGTAGATTTAGCGTTGGCTTTGTCTCCCATTCTGTCAATCATTTCTGGAGATGCTCCTATAAATTTAATTTCATGTTCTGCACATAACTTAGAAAATTTAGCATTTTCAGATAAGAAACCATATCCTGGATGTATTGCATCTGCATTTGTAATTTCTGCAGCAGCAATAATGTTAGCCATTTTTAAGTAAGACTCGCTACTTGGAGCAGGACCAATACAAACAGCTTCATCTGCAAAACGTACGTGTAAACTTTCTGCATCTGCTTTAGAGTAAACAGCTACAGTTTTTATTCCCATCTCTTTACAGGTTCTAATAACACGTAAAGCGATTTCACCTCTATTGGCGATTAATATTTTTTTAAACATCTTTTAAAATTTAGATTAGTTAGATGATTGGATTATTAGTTTTTTAGAATGAAATGTTTCTAAAAACTAGAAATCTAATGATCTAAAATTAAGATGGATCTACTAAAAATAATGGTTGATCAAATTCTACAGGTGAAGAATCATCTACTAAAATCTTTACAATTTTTCCAGAAACTTCAGATTCTATTTCATTGAATAATTTCATTGCTTCAATGATACAAACTGTATCTCCAACTTTAATTTCTGTACCAACTTCTGCAAAGTTTGGTTTGTCTGGAGATGGTTTACGGTAAAAAGTTCCAATAATTGGAGATTTAACCGTAACATATTTAGAGTCATCATTTACTACAGCGGCTACCGGAGCAACAGCAACAGGCTGTGCTGGGGCAATTGGAGCTGCAATTGGCATTTGAGCTACTGGAGCTGCAGTGTGCACAATTGTTGTTTCTGGAGTATCTGAACCGGTTTTAATGGTGATTTTTACATCTTCCATTTCAAGTTTTACTTCACTTGCACCAGATTTAGCTACAAATTTTATAAGATTTTGAATTTCTTTAATATCCATATTCTTTTGAGTTAATTAGTTGTTTTAGTTATGAGTTATATGCCCAAGTTAAGTAGCTGGCTCCCCATGTGAAACCACCACCAAATGCGGCAAAAATTAAGTTATCTCCTTTTTTTAGTTGGCTTTCATAGTCAGCCAATAATAGCGGTAAAGTAGCAGATGTTGTATTTCCATATTTATGAATATTCATCATTACTTTCTCTGGACTTACACCAACTCTTTTAGCTGTTGCATCTATGATTCTTGTATTTGCTTGATGCGGAACTAACCATTGAATGTCTTCTTCGGTTAAATTATTTCTTGTCAGCATTTTTTCTGCAACTTCAGCCATATTAGAAACGGCAAATTTAAAAACGGTTCTTCCTTCTTGATGAACAAAGTGTTGTTTATTTGCAATTGTTTCTTCAGATGGAGGAAGTATTGAACCACCAGCATCAATTTTTAGAAAATCTCGTCCGTAACCATCACTTCTTAGGTATTCATCTTGTAAACCAAGTCCTTCTGTATTAGGTTCAAAAAGTACTGCGCCAGCTCCGTCTCCAAAAATAATGCAAGTTGATCTATCTGTATAGTCTATTATTGAAGACATTTTATCTGCTCCAATTAATAAAACTTTTTTATATCTACCAGATTCTATGTAACTAGATGCGGTAGACATTCCGTATAAAAAACCTGAACAAGCAGCTTGTAAATCGTACGCAAAAGCATTTGTTGCACCAATTTTAGACGCAGTAAATACAGCTGTAGATGCTACTGGCATATCTGCTGTTGCTGTAGCTACAATAACTAAGTCTATTTCTTCTGGATTGGTTCCTGATTTTTGCAATAAATCTTCAGCAGCTTTTATAGCCATAAAAGAAGTTCCTTTACCTTCTTCTTTTAAAATTCTTCTTTCTTTTATACCTGTTCTTGAGGTAATCCACTCATCATTAGTGTCAACCAAAGTTTCTAATACTTTGTTTGTGAGTTTGTATTCAGGAAGAAATTTTCCTACTGCGGTAATTGCGGCAGTTATTTTAGTCATAAATTGTTGTTTGTTTATCAACCTATTAACAATAGAGTTGAGAATTCAAATTACGTGTTTTTTTTTCACTTTTTGACCAAAAAAACGTCAAAAACATTCATTTTTGACGTAAATACGTGAAAAAATCCCTCAAATTTGAGGGATTTTTAATTTTTAAAGAGTTTTTTAAGCTTCTGCTCCTGCAGATTCTAAAACAATTTGTCCTCTATAATATAGTTTTCCTTCGTGCCAGTGTGCTCTGTGGTATAAGTGAGCTTCACCAGTAGTTGGGTCTGTTGCTATTTGAGGCATTACTGCTTTATAATGAGTTCTCCTTTTATCTCTTCTTGTTTTAGATATTTTTCTTTTAGGATGTGCCATTTTATGTATTTTTTTCTGTTAGTAAATTCTTTAATTTATCCCACCTTGGGTCTGTTTCTTCTGTTTTTTCTTCTTTGAATACTTCTAGTTTTCTTAACTTTTTTAATGCTTCAGACTGCATTGTGCCGTCTAATACATTTGGGTGTATTCTTTTGCTTGGTACTGCTAATACAATCATTTCATAGATATATTGTGCAACACTAAATTCATAAGCTCCGTGAGGTAATATTAATAATTCCTCATTTTCGTCATTGAATTCTTCTCCAAACTTTACAACCAATGGTAAAGTTGAGTTTATTTCTTGATTAAACGTTTCATTAGAGATGTCACAAGGAACATTTACGGTTCCATTTGCTGTAAAAGTAAGCTCTAATAGTGTGCTTTTTTTTACAAAATTGATATCTATTTGAACGTTTGCGTCAAGAAAATCTTCAAACTTAAATGCTTCAAAGAACTTTTTATCAATTTGATAATCAAACGAATGGCTTCCTTCTTTTAATCCTACAAACGGTATGTTGAATTGTTTTAAGTCTTTCATCATCAATCTAATTGAGCGTGCAAAGATATAAAAAATTGTTTGTTTAAATAACTTTGAGTTAAAAAAAATAACTATTTGACTTTCAAGACGTTTTTAGTTAGGTTTTTGTACTCGTTTCTGTTCTTATAAATTTTTAATGCAGTAAACAATGCTTCTTTAAATGATGCTTCATTTGCAGTGTTTTTACCCGCAATGTCAAAACCAGTTCCGTGGTCTGGAGATGTTCTTACTTTATTAAGTCCAGCGGTAAAATTAACACCATTACCAAATGACAATGCTTTAAATGGAGCTAAACCTTGATCGTGATACATTGCTAAAACGCCATCAAATTGCGTGTAAGTTTTCGATCCAAAAAAACCATCTGAGGCGTAAGGCCCAAAAACTAGTTTTCCTGATTCTTTAATTTTATCAATAGTTGGTTTTATAATAGTATCGTCTTCTGTGCCAATTACACCTTTGTCTCCACAATGTGGATTTAATCCTAAAACAGCAATTTTAGGTTTGCTTATGCCAAAATCTTGTACAAGTGATGTGTACATGATTTCTACTTTTTCCTTAATTAGTTCTTCTGAAATTGTTTCTGCAACTAAAGATATAGGAATATGGCCAGTAATTAAACCGATACGTAATTCCTCGGTCATTAATATCATTAAGCTTTTTCCTTCTAAATTTTCTTCAAGATATTCTGTATGACCAGGGAAAGTGAATTCATCTGATTGAATGTTTTCTTTATTTATT
This sequence comes from Tenacibaculum aquimarinum, assembly GCF_022478115.1. GTDB lineage: Bacteria > Bacteroidota > Bacteroidia > Flavobacteriales > Flavobacteriaceae > Polaribacter > Polaribacter aquimarinum_A. The sequence goes on from NZ_JAKGSC010000001.1 coordinate 953,741, forward strand.
GGTGCTGTTACCAGTAAGTCGATTGTGTTATCTTTTAATGCTTTTGTTGCTGTGGATAATGATTGTAGCGCAAAGTCGCCAGATTGTTTTGTTGCTGTTCCTAAACTAACTGGAATTTCTTCTTTTATAACATTTAATAGGTTTATTTTTCCGTGAGAAATTTTATCTAAAGAATGTATGCCGTGTATATTGTTTTCTAGTTTTAGTAATTTCTTGTAATAAGAGACAATCTTAGTATTTCCAAATAAAACAGGCGTACAAAATTCTAGCATTCGCTTGTCATTAAAAGTTTTTAAAACCACTTCAATTCCAATTCCGTTGCTATCACCTAGAGAAATACCAACAATAATTTTATCTGATTTATCCATAATATCTTGTCTAATGTTCTTATTTTTGAACAGAACAAAAGTAACTAATTTTTAACGATATGTTTACCGGAATTATAGAAACTCTTGGAGAGGTTGTAAGAATAGAAAGAGAACAAGAGAATATTCATTTTACTTTAAAAAGTACAATTACTTCAGAATTAAAAACAGACCAAAGTGTTGCTCATAATGGTGTTTGCTTAACAGTTGTGGCTATAGATAATGATAAGTATACAGTTACAGCAATCAAGGAAACGTTGTTAAAAACAAATCTTGAAAATCTTTCAATTAATGCTGAAGTTAATTTAGAGAGAGCAATGAAATTAGGTGATAGACTTGATGGGCACATTGTTCAAGGTCATGTAGATGAAACAGGGGTTTGTAAAGGTATAAAAGACCAAGACGGAAGTACTGTGTTTACTTTTGTTTACAATTCCGACAAAAATAATATTACAATAGAAAAAGGTTCTATAACTATAAACGGGGTTAGTTTAACGGTTGTTAATTCAAAGAAAAACGAATTTAGTGTTGCTATAATTCCTTATACATTAGAACATACTACTTTTAAAAACTTATTAGTTAATGATAAGGTAAATCTTGAGTTTGATGTAATTGGTAAATATGTTGCACGATTAACACAAGTGCAATAAGATTACTTTTCTTCTTTTAATTTCTTGTAGCCATAAGCAACACCTACTATAATTAGAAAGGAAATTCCTCCGTCTATAGGAAGTCCTGGTCCAGTAGGAAGGCATGGAGGGAAAGGGCATGGAGGTCCTCCTATTTGCGAATATCCACTGAGCGTAAATAGCATGAATAAGAAAAATATTTTTTTTTGCATCTAACATCTTGAGTTTAACTTTGTTTGGAATGGAGATTCTAAGTTAAGTCCCAATATTTATTAAGACACTATATTTATTTGTAAGTCACGTATTTAGATTGTTTTAATTCTAAATAGGAAATGTGTTGTTTGGTAGTTGAAAAATAGGAGGTAATTAAAAATTACTTTTCTTCTTTTAATTTCTTGTAGCCATAAGCAATTCCTGCAGCTATTAAAAAAGAAATTCCACCATCAATAGGAAGACCTGGTCCAGTTGGCAGACAAGGGGGGGAAGGACATGGAGGTCCAATCTGAGAATATGTGTTTATAACACAAAAAAAGAATAAGAAAAATAGGGATTTTCTCAATTTATTTTAGGGTTTAGAATTTGATTCTTGCGCCAAATATATGGTTTTTGAATTAAAAACAAGAAAAGAATAGTTAAAGTTGAAAATTTATTAATACTCTAAGTTAAAAAACGCAATAATTTACTGTTAAATAAAAAAACCTTTACATTTCTGTAAAGGCTTGAAAATTAAAGTGGTCCCACGAGGACTCGAACCTCGGACCACCTGATTATGAGTCAGGTGCTCTAACCAACTGAGCTATAGGACCATTTTCAGACTGCAAATTAATGTTATTTTTTCAACATAATCAACATAAAAATAACTTATTCTTTAATAATTTGTATTTTTTACGCTAAAAAATTAGTTTATTTTTTTTAATGCATTCAATATCAATATATTTTAGACTTCTCTTTGCATCAATTGTAAACCAAAATTTTTAAGATTCATTTTGTTTTCTTCTGAAATATCTAAAATTTCGAGTGTCTTAAAAGCCTTTTCGGTATACTCTTTTATAATGCTTTGCGTTTCTTCAGGGATTTTATAAGAAGTAAAAATGTTTTTTACTTCAATTATTTTATCATTATTATCTTCTAGTTTGGTGCTGTATAAAGAATTTAGCTTCTCTTTGTCTTCTGTTGAGGCAAGTAATAGTGATTTTAAGTATAAAAATGTCTTTTTGTTTTCCATTATGTCACCGCCAACTTGTTTTCCAAAAGTTTCTGGGTTTCCAAAAGTGTCTAAATAATCATCTTGTAGTTGAAATGCAATACCAAGATTTAGTCCAAATTCATAAATTAAATCAGCATTTTTTTCATCAGCTTCAGCAACAATAGCGCCCATTTTTAATGCAGCACCAACTAAAACAGATGTTTTTAAACGAATCATGTTTATATATTCTGGAATGGTAACATCGCTCCTTGTTTCAAAATCAATATCTAATTGTTGGCCATCACAAACTTCTAATGCAGTTTTGCTGAATAACTTTGCTAGCTTTTGAAATACAATAGGTTCGTAGTTTTCGAAGTATTGATACGCTAAAATTAGCATTGCATCACCCGAAAGTACTCCAGTGTTTAAATTCCATTTTTCATGAACAGTTTCTTTTCCGCGCCTTAACGGTGCGTCGTCCATAATATCATCGTGTACCAATGTAAAATTATGAAAAACCTCAATAGCTAAAGCTGCAGGAAGCGATTTTTTATATTCATCAGAAAATATATGACAACCCATTAATGTTAGTATTGGGCGCATTCTTTTACCTCCTAATTGTAAAATGTATTCTATAGGCTCATATAGATTTCTTGGCTCGTTTATCCATTTTTTACTGTTTAAATAAGAAAGAAACTCTTTTTGATAGTGTAAAATATCCAAATCTTTAATTTTTTGTAAAAATACGGTAATCTATTTATTCAATTTTATTGAAATGTTAAAAAATGATTAAAACTTTGGAAACTTTTTTTGTTTCTAAAGTTTCCTGCTGTATCTTTGCGTCCAGTTTATGAAAGATAAGTTATTACATACAGCAACAGAAATGTTTTTAAACCTAGGGTTTAAGAGTGTTACTATGGATGACATTGCTAAGGAAATTGGCGTGTCTAAGAAAACTATTTATAGTCATTTTAAAAACAAGACAGAGTTAGTTGATGAGGTTACATCAACCATGTTTTGTCAAATTTGTGATGGAATAGATATTATTAATGAACAGAAGAAAAATCCAATTATAGAACTGTTTGAAGTTAAGCATTTTATAATGAATTTTTTAAAGGATGAAAAATCGTCGCCACAATATCAATTGCAAAAGTATTATCCTAAAATTTTTGCGTCACTAAAGTTAAAACAGTTTGAGTTTATGCAAGGTTGTATTAAAGAAAATTTAGTGAGAGGTGTTGCGCAAGATTTGTATAGGAAGAATCTCGATAATGATTTTATTGCAAGAATTTATTTTAATGGAATGATAGCAATAAAAGATATTGATTTATTTCCATTAAAGCAGTTTTCAATGAACCAATTAATGAACTACTATTTAGAATATCATTTAAGAGGAATTTGTACAGAAAAAGGAATTCAAATATTAGAAAATCAGTTAAAAGAATAATTAAATGAAGAGAGTATTATACATGTTTATTATGTTGCTTTTTGTAAGCTTAACTCAAGCTCAAGAAACAGAGATGAGTTTGTCTTTAAAAGAAGCTATTAATTATGCTATAACAAATAGCTATCAGAGTAAAACTGCTAAAAATGATATTAGAGCTGCTGAAAAGCGTAAATGGGAAACCACAACAATTGGTTTACCTCAGATTGATGCGAAAATTGACTATATAAATAATATAAAGCAACAGTTTCCTGGAGTGGATTTTGATCAAGATGGGACAGTAGATTTTGGAGCAAAACAATCAATAACAGGTACCGCAACTTTACGTCAATTATTATTTGACGGTTCTTACTTGGTTGGACTTCAATCTGCAAAAACGTATTTAAAAATATCTAATCAGGCTAAAGAAAAAAAAGAACTTGTAACTAGAGAAGCTGTTATTAATGCTTATGGAAATATTTTAGTTGCAGAAAAATCTATCGAAATTTTAGAACGTAACAAGAAGGTAAATGCTAGGTTACTTAAGGGAGCTAGAGCAGGATATGAGAATGGTTTAGCTGAACAAGAAGATGTTGAACAATTTGAAGTAACAGAAGGTAGCATAATAAGTAGTATTAGAAATGCTAATCGTATGAAGGATTTAGCTTACCAAATGCTAAACCTAACTTTAGGAATTGAAATTGAAACTAAAGTTGTTTTAAAAGATTCTTTGGAAGACTTAGTTCTTAAAAATACAGATCTAAATTTAATAACAACAGAATTTAATTTAAACAATCATATAGATTATAAAATTGCAGAAAATAGTAGAGAAAGTAATCGTTTACTGATGAAGTTAGAAAAAAGTAAGGCTTTACCAAGTTTAAATGCTTTTATAAATTATTCATATTTAGCAAATTCAGATTCATTTACGTTTTTTAATTCTTCTCAAAACTGGATACCAACTTCTGTATTTGGAGTTAGTTTAAATGTACCAATATTTAGCAGTGGAGCTAGAAATGCTAGAACAGCACAAGCAACAATTGCTTTAGAAAATTCTGATATAGAGTTAGAAGAAATTAAACAACGTTTAAACTTACAAGCAAAACAAGCACGAAGTAATTATCAATTAAGTATAGAAAATTACGAAACTGCTAAAAAGAATTTAGGTCTTGCAGAACGTATAGAAAATAAAAATCAAATTAAATTTAAAGAAGGTGTTGCAACAAGTTTCGAGCTTTTTCAAGCACAACAACAATTGTATGCTCAACAAAACAATTTTGTGCAATCTATGTTAAACATAATTGCCAATAAAGCAACATTAGAAAACGCATTAAACTTACCAATCAAATAATTATCAGGCAATGAGAAAAATATATTCATTATTAGTAATAGCACTAGTTTTTATTTCTTGTGGAGAGAAAAAAACGGTATCTGTCGAAAATTTAGTTTCAACAGGAAGTTTAAAAGAATTAATTGCTAAAAAGAAAGAAATAACAGCAAGTTTAGAGGTTATTAATAAAGATTTAGAAGCAATAAATAGTGCTATTTCAGAAAAGGATTCTGTTAAGAAACTTCCTTTAATTACAACTTTTATAGCTAAGGAAACTGCTTTTAATCATTACTTAGAATTGCAAGGAAATGTAAAAACAAAACAAAATATTTTAGTATATCCAGAAATGCCTGGAATTTTAAAAAGAATTCTGGTTAAAGAAGGACAAAGAGTTTCTAAAGGACAATTACTTGCTGTTATAGATGATGGTGGTTTAGGCAGTCAAGTTGCACAAATGGAAATTAATATAGCGTTGGCAAAAACTACTTTTGAGCGTCAGCAACGTTTATGGGACGAGAAAATTGGATCTGAAATTCAATTTTTACAAGCCAAAGCTAATTACGAAGCGCAGCAAAACAGTTTAAATCAGCTTAAAAGTCAACAGGCAAAAGCATCAATTAGAGCTCCTTTTTCTGGAGTAATAGATGATGTTATAAAAGAGCCGGGAACAGTTGTTGCTCCGGGTCAAGGTTCTGAAATTTTCAGAGTTGTAAACTTGAATAATATGTATGTAGAGGCAGAGGTTCCAGAAAGATATATTACAAGTATTACTAAAAACAAAGAAGTAAAAGTCAGTTTTCCTGTTCTTGGTGCAAGTTTGGTAAGTAAAGTAAGACAGGTTGGAAGTTTTATTAACCCTAATAATAGATCGTTTAAAATTGAAGTTCCTGTTAAAAATAAAGACGGAAATGTAAAGCCAAATCTAACAGCAAAACTTCAAATTAATGATTATACAGATGCAAAAGCAGTTTTAATTCCACAAAGTATTATTTCTGAAAACGCTAATGGAGAGCAATTTATTTATGTTATTAAAGATAAAAACGCAAACCAAGAAGCAACTGCAGAAAGAATAGTTATTGTAACAGGTAAAACACAGGGAGATTTAATTGAGGTTTTAGCAAACCTACCTGTTGGAACAGAAATTATTGAAGAAGGAGCTAGAAGTGTAAACAATGGCCAAACTGTAAAGGTTATCAATAAATAAACTTCATTTAAGATGACGAAACAAGAAAAGAAAGTAGAAAAGGAGTTTAAATTATCTTCTTGGGCAATTAATAACAAAACAACTATTTATGTAATAATGGCTGTATTGTTTTTCTATGGAATCTCGGCTTACTTTAGTATGGCAAGAGAAAACTTCCCGGAAGTAAAAGAAACTAAAATATACATTAGTACGGTATATCCTGGTAATACAGCGGAAGATATAGAAAAGTTAATTACAGATCCTTTAGAAGATAAGGTAAAGACAATTAGTAACGTTGTAGAGGTTACTTCAACATCTCAAGAAGATTACTCTATTGTTATAGTTGAGTTTGATGAAAATATCTCTGTAGATCAGGCAAAACAAAAAGTAAAAGATGAAATAGATACAGAAACTTCTGGTGAAGATTGGCCAACATTTAACGGCGCTAAAGTAGAGCCAAATGTTTTTAATCTAAGTATGTCTGAAGAAATGCCAATCTTAAATATTAATATTTCTGGAGATTATCCTGTTTATAAGCTAAAAGAATTTGGTGAATATTTACAAGATGAAATTGAGGATTTACCTGAAATTAAGAAAGCAGATATAAGAGGTGCTCAAGATAAAGAAGTTGAGGTTGCAGTAGATGTTTACAAAATGATGGCTGCAAAAGTTAGTTTCTCAGACATTACCAATGCAATTGGTAACGGAAATGTAACAATGTCTGCTGGTAATTTTATAACAAGCGGACAAAGAAGAACAATAAGAATTATTGGAGAAGTAGAAAAACCATCTGATTTAGAAGACTTTGTTATTAAATCGGAATTTAATAATCCTATTTATTTAAAAGATGTAGCTAAAGTATCTTTTAAAGATAAAGATAAAACTACCTACGCAAGAGAAAAAGGAGCACCAGTTGTTATGCTTGATGTTAAAAAACGTGCAGGTAAAAACATGGTAGCTGCCGCTGAAAAAATACAATTAATTGTAAATGATGCTGTAGAAAATCATTTTCCGAAGGATCTAAAAGTTACTATTGCAAATGATCAATCACCAAAAACAATTGGTCAAGTAGATGATTTGGTAAACAATATCATTTTTGGAGTAATTCTAGTGGTTGTAGTTTTAATGTTTTTCTTAGGTTTTAAAAACGCAGTTTTTGTTGGGTTTGCAATTCCTATGTCTATGTTTATGTCTTTAATGTTGCTAAGCATGTTAGGTTATACAATGAACACCATGATTCTTTTTGGATTAATTATGGGGCTTGGAATGTTAGTGGATAATGGTATTGTAGTTGTAGAAAACGTTTATCGTTTAATGGATGAAGAAGGAATGAGTAGAGTTGATGCTGCAAAAAAAGGTATTAGCGAAATTGCTTTTCCAATTATTATCTCTACTGCAACAACTGTAGCAGCCTTTATTCCTTTAGGTCTTTGGCCGGGAGTTATGGGAGATTTTATGGTTTTATTACCAATAACTTTATCTACTGTTTTAGGGTCTTCATTATTAGTTGCAATATTTTTTAACTCTGTGTTAGTTTCACAGTTTATGAGTGTGGAAGATGAAAATATGCCTCTTAAAAAAATTATTATCCTTACTAGTATAATAGCAGTTATAGGTGTTCTTATTTTGTTAATTGGCGGTCCTTATAGAGCTATTGGTACTTTAATGATTTTTACCGCAATTATGTTGTGGGTTTATAGACTTTTCTTAAGAAATTGGGCAAATAGTTTTCAAAATAAAGTATTACCACGCTTAGAAGCTTGGTATGAAAGACAACTAAAAAGAGCTTTATCTGGTTGGACTCCTTATGTGTTGACAGTAAGCACTTTTGTATTGTTAATTATAGCATTTATGTCTTTTGGATGGTCTTTAAGTACACAAAGAACAAAAGTTGAGTTTTTCCCAGACAATAAGCCAAATCAGATTATTGTATATATTGAATATCCTGAAGGAACTGATATTGAGAAGACAAATAACATTACAAAACTAATTGAAGAAAAAGTTTCTACCGTTTTATATAGCGATGATTATATGGATGGAGATTATAACTTCATGATAGAAAGTGTAGTTTCTCAAGTTGGTGAAGGTGCAGGAAATCCTCAAACAGATGGAGGCTCTGCAGCCGAAATGCCGCATAAAGGAAAAATTACAGCTTCTATGAGAGAATATAAATATAGAAGAGGTTTAGATAGTGAGTTATTGCGTCAAAAAGTACAAACTGCTTTGGTTGGTATTTATCCTGGAGTATTAATTTCTGTTGAAAAAGATGCAAATGGACCGCCAGTTGGATCTCCAATTAATATTGAAATCCAAGGTGATGATTATGCAGAATTAATTCATACTGCTCAAAGAATGCGAGATTATATTAATACAAGAAGTATTTCTGGTATTGATGAATTAAAAATTGATGTGAATAGGGATAAGCCAGGAATGAAGGTTCTTGTTGATAGAAAAAAAGCAGGAGAATTAGGAGTGTCTACTGGTCAAGTTGGACAACAGTTAAGGGCTTCAATTTTTGGAAATAAAGCAGGTGTTTATAAAGAAGATGGTGAAGATTATGATATCTATGTTCGTTTCAATAAAGATGATAGATATAATAAAAGTGCAGTATTCAATCAGAATATTATTTTTAGAGATATGGCATCTGGTACTGTTAAGGAAATTCCAGTTTCAGCTGTAGCAATGCAATCAAACAACTCGGGTTTTAGTGCTATTAAGCATAAAAAAATAAAACGTGTTGTTACTGTATATTCTGCTTTAGCACCAGGAGAAACAGATGCTGGAGCTGTTGTTGGTAAGATTAGGCAAGAGATGAAAAACTTTAAAAATTTACCTAAAGGAATTAAAATTGATTATACAGGTCAGTTAGAAGAGCAAGAAAAGCAAATGAACTTTTTGGTTGGGGCATTTTTTACAGGTTTAGCTTTAATATTCTTTATTTTAATATTCCAATTTAACTCAGTTTCTAAACCAGGAATTATAATGTTAGCTATATTTTTAAGCTTTATTGGAGTATTTGGAGGTTTGGTTATTTCTGGTTCGCCATTTGTAATTATGATGACAATGATGGGGATTATTTCTCTTGCAGGAATTGTGGTTAATAACGGGGTAGTTTTATTAGATTATGCACAATTGCTAATAGATAGAAAGAAAGTTGAACTAGATTTAGAAGAAAATCAATTTTTACCAAAGGAAGAGTTATTTAATACAATAGTACAAGCCGGTAGAGCACGTTTAAGACCTGTTTTATTAACAGCAATTACAACTATTTTAGGTTTAATTCCTTTGGCAATTGGTTTAAATATTAACTTCTTTACGTTGTTTAGTGAGTTAAATCCTCATATATATTTTGGAGGAGATAATGTTGTTTTCTGGGGACCTTTAGCTTGGACAGTTATATATGGTTTGTTAATTGCAACTTTCTTAACGTTAATAGTGGTGCCAATTCTATTCTTTTTAATTACTAAGTTTAAGATGTGGTTAAAAAGAAATACAACCTCTACTGAGTTAGAACCTCAAAACCTATTTGAAGTTGAAAAAAGGTTAGAAGAAGGTTAAAAATATTTTTTGTTAACAAAAAAAGGGGTAGAAAATTTTCCACCCCTTTTTTTATAAATAATATTTAATGTTTATTTTTTTATGTACTTGGTTATTAATTGAGTTTTATTTTCTAATAAAACTTTAACAATTAATACTCTCCCAGAGTTGTAATTTGTAGAAGGTATACTAACAATTGAAGAGTTAGTTTTCTTATTTGCTAAAGTTCTACCCAGTAAATCATATATTTCTATATTTTTTATAACTTTATTTTTAGATGTTTTAATACTAATAAAGTCTTTGTCTTCTTGAAATATTATTAAATTTTCTTTAGGTGTAATTTCGTCACCAACAGATAGAACACTATTATTAAACCTGAGTTTAAAGCGATCGTTATAATTTCCAGGACTACTTAAGTTAAATGTGTAATCAGAATTTTTTAAATCATGAATAATATTTAGGTCTTTATCTTCAAGATATACTTCTGAAGCACTCAAAGCACCTTCTAAATTTGCAATACTTATTGTAAGAGTATCTGGTTGAGTAACTTTAAGTCCTAGAGGAATTGTAATTAATGAATCAAATGTTTCTCTAGACTGTATTGCGTACTTTTCTTCTTCAATTAAAGAATAAAAATCATAATCATTACCTACTTCAAGGCGTTTTCCGTCATATGCTCTATCGTAACCTGGGGTAGTATTATCAAAAAATGCAATTAAGACTTGTCTAAAAACATTGTTAGGTGTTGTTAAATTAATCCAAATCCTATCTTGTTCAGTAGTTTGGTTTCGGTAAAAATAATTATTCTCAGTTGTAAGCCTCATAGCGTTGTTAAAAACAACGTCAACAGAAGCATCAGTTACATTTGCAAAAAATCCTTGTCCTGAAGCTATCTTAAAGCTTGAAGATACCTGTCCTCCTGCTCCAGAAGCAACTCCGCCAGCTAAGTTGTAGCTATCATAATCAGCATTAGTAAAATTATAAGCATCTGGACCTGGTTGGGAGTTTGAAATAAAAGTTCTATGAGACCAAAAATACAATGTGCCTTCTAATCCAGAATTTGCATTAATAAAAGCTACTGGGTCAATTGCTGATGGGTAAGGATTCCCTAATAAATTTTGATTTAAGGAAGAATCTGTTAAATCGTTATCTTCAGAAACATCAATAGTTATTTCTCCATTATTAACATCATCAGAAAAAATTACAGACTGTGTGTAGGTTGGGTAAGGTAACGAAGATAAAGGAGTGGTAAAAGAGCCTTCTCCCATTGCTATTAATCCAATTCCTGGAGTTAAATTTCCTGATGCAACTACCCAATCGTCTCCTTCATCATCAAAAGAATCATTGTCACTATCATTAAAAGTATGTGTAACTGCATAAAAAATATAATTTGAAGGGTTTGCAGCTAAAACATTTTCTACAGTTTCGTTTTGTACGGGAGATGACCAATATGTGTAATCATACTCGGTGTATGCTGGAGTAGTTTTGTGTACGTTAGTTGTTCCAGTTCCATCTACAGTACCTAAATCGTTTTGCTGTACTAATGAACCTTCATGTCTTATTTCCAAAGTTCCATTAACAGTTAAATTATTTACTATGTTAACATAATTTCCTGCTGTAATATCTAATGTAACCCCATTATCAATAATTAAGCTACATGCATCAAAACTTGGTGTTGTTGTATTTGTTGTATAATTACCACTTATTACTACAAACATTGAAGAGGTTGGTGTACCATTATCCCAAGTTGTTCCATTCCATGTTGTTGTTATAAAGCTGTCAGAATCAACTTTCATAGCACTACTACCAATATTACATGTTCCTACTTCTGTAATTTCACAATAAAATTGATAGTTGTCTAAGTTTGCTATTGAATTTGCTGCAGATGTAATATACAATTGATTTGTGCTTTCTCCATTAATAGTAAACCCTGGTAAATTAGTTGTGTTAACTGCTGTCCATGTTAAAGAAACTCCATCATTATAATACCATTGATATGATAATGCTCCACTTTCTCCAGCAGTTGCTGCTATTTCAAACTCTATTGTTGTACATGTTGAATTATTGGTTTGAGAGGTTATTATAGGTTCATTAAAAATTGCTATTGAAAAACCAAAACAATCTGCTGTAGGAGATGAATTCCAATCATTATTATCAAATGTTACAGATGGAGCTGTACTAGAAAAATCACGTGAGAACACATAACCTTCATTATAACCAGCACCATTTGAGTGATTTTGCCAAACATCTATTACTGTTGTACCCGTGTATAATACTAAACGATCTTCGTCGTTAATACCTCCTGAAGTAAAATTGATATCTGGAACAATGGTAGAACAAGCTGTACAAGCTCCTGAACTACTTAGTTGAACCATATATGTTTCTCCAGCTGCTAAAGTCCCAGAGAGTGCTAAATTAGCATCAAAACCTGTTACTGGAGGCGTAGAACCCAAGGTGAAATTATTATCTACTCCTATAGAGTAAGATGATAAGTCAATATCGGAGCTAGTGGAGTTTAATAACTCGAAATAATGGCATGACGACACTGCATCATCATAAATTCCTGAGAATAATAATCCATTAAAAGAAGTTGGAGAATTAGATCCGCAATTTCCTCCTCCTCCAGAAATAAATGTAAATTCTGTTGATGATTCAACAGGACATGAAGTTTCTGTTATAGTTAAATTACCAGTAGAAGCTCCAGTTGGTACTTGAACAATTATTTCTGTTGCTGTTTGAGATATAATTGTTGCGCTAACACCGTCTGTAAAATTCACTGTTGTTGCTGTTGTAAATCCTGTACCAGTAATTGTTATCTCTGTGTTTTCTGGGCCAGAAGTTGGGCTAAAGCTTGTAATTGTATGTGTTGGTGTACATCCACTTGTACCACAAGTAACTTCTACATCATCTAAATACCATGTATTAAATCCAGAATTAAACCTAAATGTAACGTCTGTTTGAGTCGATAAATCTACGCTTCCAATATTTGTTAAATCTACAGTTTCTGTATTACCAGCAGTTGTTACTGTAAATGAATATAAGCTTGTCCAAGCTCCAGTTCCTATTCTATAATCTATGGTTGCTGTACTGCCGTTTCCGCCATTACTAGCATCTTGGTAAAATGATAAACTTGTTGGATTATTTACTGTCGGAGAGATAAGATTATCTCCAGTTCCTAAAGCTCTACATGGAGCTGCAGCTCCATAATGAATAGCTGCGTTGTCAATTGAAGTGCCATTATTTGTCCAGTCAGAAAAAGTTACAAAATCTTCTGATAAACAATTAGTTGTAGGTCCTAAAGAACATGATCCTGGATCTGTAATTGTTTCTATTAAAGAACAAGTTCCATCAGTATCATCGGTAACTGTAATTGTAACATCTCCAGCACCTGCACTTCCGTTTTGTAATGTGAAAGAAGTTGATGATCCATACGCAACACTCGCAGAAGGTGATATAGTACCACTACTTACAGTCACTGTATAATTAGACCCAATTCCTGAACCAGTTGGATTTAAATCAAACGTAATATAATCATCTGTATTATCTGAGTTTGTTGCATTATCATTACATGTTATAGATGATAATCCCGAAGAATCTAATGAACAACCACTTGCACCACAAGTAACCTCTACATCGTCTAAATAATACGAACCTCCTGATCGTTGGGTCATTGCAATTCTTAAATAATAATCTCCTGTTAAATTTAAATTAACAGTAAATTCTTGGTGTATTGTTGTTACTTCAGATACAACTATGTCTCTTGCAGTTGTCCATGGACCAACATTAGAAGTTGAATATTGAATACTAATTGTTTTATTTGAAGTATTTGAGGTTCTAGCCAACCAAAAAGTCATAACATTTGGATTGGTTACGACTGAATTTGTAATAATATCATCTCCTGTATCATTAAAACCAGTACCATCACTTGTTACTCCAGCCGTTGTATTTTGATAGGTTCCTGATCCTCCTCCCCAGTTACCATATCCTGTATCAAAATTATCACTTAAGCACTGTCCATTACTCATAAAAGTAACCAGTGTAAGTGATAAGACACAAAAAAGAGATTTAAAATTCATAATATTTTTATTGAATAATATTAAGTGTTTTTTTTGATTTTACTTACTGCATAAATTAAACCAATGATAATTAAAAATATTTGTCCCTCATTTATAGGAAGCCCAGGGCCTGGTCTAAGTGTAGGGTCAGGAGGATTAACTTGGGAGAAAATATTTAATGTCGAAATGAGAAAAAAACTTATTAATTTATTCTTTTTCATTGGATAAACTTATTAATTATTTTATTAATAAACAATATTATATTTTTATAATTGTAGTTTAGCTACAAAAAGTAACGTTACACAAAAAAAACTTTGAAAATATTTACTGTAAAAGAAATCACTAAAAAACTAGAACGTTACTGTGTTTATCAAGATCGTTGTCATAAAGAAGTGGAAACTAAACTTAGAGAGTATAGAGTTATACCCGAAGCAAGAGAATTAATTCTTTTAAGTTTAATGAAGGATAACTTTTTAAATGAAGAACGTTTTGCAAAAAGTTTTGCAAGAGGGAAATTCAGGATAAAAAAATGGGGAAAGCAACGTATTGTTAGAGAATTAAAGTTTAAAGATATTTCTGCTTATAATATTAAAACTGCTCTTAAAGAGATTGACGAACAGGATTACTTGGCTACTTTTGATGATTTAGCAGAAAAAAAACTAAAACAAATTACTGAAACTGATATTTATAAAAAGCGCAAAAAATTAGCTGATTATTTGTTGTACAGAGGATGGGAGAGTAATTTGGTTTACACTAAAATAAATGAGTTAATTGCAAAAAAATAATCCTTTTGAATATTCAAAAGGATTATTTTTTTGCTTAAATTTTAATATTGTTAGGCTATTTTAAAATGATTTTCTTAGTTGCTGTTTTACCATTCATATTCATGTTTAAAAGATAAATACCCTGTGCATAGCCATCTAAATCTAATTGATAAGAATTGTCTGTAATATTTTTCTTAGTAAAAACTTGTTTACCTGTAATATCAAAAACTCTTATGCTTAAAGCTTCACCGGTGTTCCAACTAATGTTAAAAACACTTTCTGACGGATTTGGGTAAATTGCTATATTATTGAGTGTACTAAAGCTATCTGTAGAAAGCACACCGTTAATAACTAAGTTGTCTATTACTACGCCTTCTTCGTTTACTTCGGCATCTGCTGCAAATTTAAATCTGAAAACAATGTTTGCTTCATTTGTAAAAGGAGCTAAATCATAACTGTAATCTCTTACAGTTGCATTTGTTAAATTGTCATTTGGATTTACATCTTCTCCTTCACCTGTCCATTGATTCCCGGGTATACCATTAGCGGTAGAAGAACTATTATACCAATTTGGGTCGTTAGCAGTTCCTAGCGTCTCCCAGTTTGCTCCAAAGTCTGTAGAGTATTCTACAACCATGTAATCCCAATCTTCTTCTATGTCAAATGCCATTTTAAATGCAAGTTCTGGGTTACTTATTGAAGATAAATCATAACAGTTTGTGTATAAATATCCAGTGGTTTGATTTGGGTAGTTGTTTCTAGTATTTGTAGCGTATGCATTTGAGCCTACAGGGTTGTTTAATAATGTTTTAGTTACATTACCTCTCATCCACATTGAGCTATTTGTTGTACCTATTAGAAGTTCATCATCAGAACTTTCAAAAGTGTTAACAGAAAGTGGTGTTGTATTATTTATGTTTATTGAAAAGTTTGCACTCCCTTTATTGTTCTGAAATGCGTCATTAGAAATTGTAGTTTCAACTTCTAACGTGTGAACTCCAATCGTTAAATTATTTAGTTCTGGTAAGTTTACATTTGTAGTTTGTTCAGAATCTAAATTACCTGTCCAATTGAATGACTCTGTGGCTCCGTTATCAATTTTATAATTAATAGTAGCAGTAGTAAGAGTATTGACTCCTTGGTTCTTTATAGTTATTTCAGGAGTAACATTATTATTACAATTTATTCCGTTAGTAGGGTTGTTAATAGATATTAAACGAATATCGTTTGGAGGGAGTTGCCTTGGTATATCGGACATAAAAACACCTCTACCATAAGTTGCAGCAATTAGTTTTGAGTCTTCCTCGTTAATTGCTAAATCTATTACTTGTGTATTTGGTAGTCCTGTATCAAAAGTTTGCCATTCACTTTCATCATCATTAATAAAATAAACACCCAGTGCTGTACCAACATAAATAGTATTGTTTCCACTTCTTAAATGGTGTTTAACAATAAGTTTAGGCTCAAGAGGTAGGTTGCCTGAGATATTTGTTGAAGTTGGAAAGGAAGCAAGTATGTTTGTGCTTTTAATTACACCACTCGTTCCTGTTAACCAAATTGTATTTGAATCTGAATTACTAACCTCAATTGAGGTTATGTTTCCAACAGAAATACCACCTAATCTTTCAAAATTGACTCCTCGATCTGTACTTCTATATAGGTCTGTAGATCTTGCTACATAAATGTTGTCATTATTGTTTGGGTCAATTTCAATATGTGCTAAATCGCCTCCAAAATTACCATTACTTCCTGTTGAAACTAGCGACCATGCGTTGCCTACAAGTTTATAAAGGCTATTGTAACCAGCATATAGCTCTCCATCAGTATTAATTGCTAATGGGGTAACCCAAGCACCTCCTTGTGTGTTAGGATTGAAATCATGAGTTTCTCCACTTGGAGGGTTAATTACACTAGTTCTACTTTCCCCTGAGTTCTCAGTAATATGTAATTGTGCGCCATATTGTATAAAACCATAATATTTATTTTCATTATTAGGATCAACAATACCTTCCATTCCATCGGCGCCATGGTAGTTTCTCCATTCACCGTTTTTGTATCCAAACCCACCATTATCTTGTAGACCTCCAGCAATTGCTTGGTAATTTTGTTGAGATACAGATATTCTATAAAACTGACTAATTGCTAGGTTTTTGGTTAAATCTGTGAAATTTAACCCCTCATCAGTTGAAACATATATTCCTCCATCCGTACCTGCGAAAAATTTACCATCAATAAAACGCATGAAATGTATATCTGCATGTGTGTAAGAGTTTTGGTTTGGGTTATCCCAAAAGTTTAATCTGGTAAAGCTAAGCCCACCATTTGTAGATTTATATATATCTAGTACTCCTACATAAACTATCTCGGGGTTGTTAGACGATACTGTTAAAGCTAAATCATACCAAGCTTGTGTGCTTCCGCCAAACATACTTCCTGTTGTAGATTTTGTAAATGAGTTTCCACTGTTCGTGGATTTGTAAAAACCATTAAAAGTACTTCCATTTCCAGCACTTACTACATAAACATAATTGTTATTAGCAGATGTTACGCCCATAGTTAATCTAGAAGAGGCACCTAAATTAGGTAGGGTTATTTCTGAAAAACTATCTCCGTTATTTGTAGATTTATAGAAAGAATTATTAGAAACGGCGTACCAAGTTGTTGGATCATTGGGTTTCATCTTTAGATCTCTAATTCCTTGTGTTGATATTTCACTTAGAACAGTTGTCCAAAAATTCCCACCATCTGTAGATTTATGAACACCAGTACTAGTTGCAACCATAATAGTTTCATTATCATTTGGGTTAATGAAGATTTCATTCATGGAATTTGGTTCCCCAGGAATTGCCCCAGTTGGATTCCAGCTAGTACCTCCATCTGTAGACTTCCATACACCAACTGAATATGAGTCACTTGCGTCATCATCACCAGTAGCAATATAAATAATATTTGAATCTGTTGGGTGTATTGCAATTCCTGATACTCCAATTTGTGGGAGTTCATCAGTTAAAGGAGACCAATCTAAACCAGCATTTGTAGACTTCCATAAACCTCCAGCAGGAGTTCCAACATAATATGTGTTAGAATCACTTGGGTCTACTGCAATTGCATTAACTCGACCTTGACCTGTTTGTTTGGCATTAGTTGCGTTGTAAGTGTTTGAGTTTGTATAAGGTCCAAGAGGAGTCCAATTACTTAGGTCGGCTCTTGCTTCTGTGCTTTGATTTAATTCTTTTTTCTGTCTCCATGCATTTAATAAACTCTCTTTAGATTTAATTGTTCCGTCTGCATTTAAGTTTCTAGACCAATTGTATTGCCATCTTTTAAAAGGTTTATATCCACTACCTTTTTTTTCTACATCAATTGTGCTAAAATAAGCTTCAGCAGCAGTAGAAACCTCTTCTAAAGTAGGGTTGCTATTTCTTTGTGTATTTACGTTATTAGTAGTCCATGGTGCATTTTCTAGAATCTGACTAATAGATAATGTTGAAGCTAATAGAAAGGTAAGGGTAATTATTTTTTTCATATCTATGGAGTTATTTTTTAATGAAATCTTTTAATTTAGTCGTCAAAAATAGTGAATCTTTCACTTTATTTATGTTAATGACCTGATTTATATTATCATTTGGTACTGTTACTGAAAGAACATAGTGTTTTAGTTTCCAGTTATTTCCTTTTTTTTCAAGAACACCTGATCCTCTAGAGATTCCCATCCAAGTATTCAATAGTTCGTCAAACCAAGCAAAATCATTACTTTCATTTATATAAATATTTCTTTCTAAAGGTTGAAAACTCCAAGCCTTTCCTTTATCAAAATAAGGTTTGCTAAATTTTGAAAATTGTGATTTACTCCAGTTTTCACTAGCATCAGTGCCAATAAAAACAGAGATGCTATCCATTATATTAAAATAATTTTCAAAATTAGCTTCAGATGCAGCTTTATGCCAGTTGTTTACCGTGTTGGTTATTTGCTGTTTTGTTAATTTTGTTTCTTCAGGGTTAATTATAGTTTGTTCTTTTTTACAAGCAGAAATTAAGCTAAAAAAAAGAATCATTAAAAACACTTTTTTCATTAGTTATCTTTTTTAGTAGGGATTTTTTTAAACTTACTTTTAGCATTTTGGTTGCCTAAAGTTAATTTTTTTAAACCTTTGGTATTGGTATTGGTATTGGTATTGGTATTGGGTTTGGTTTGTTGTTTTTTGACCCTTTCTTTTTTTACAGGTAAAGTATCGGTTTGGTAATTGTTGTCGTCAATTAAAACAGCATCTTCAAATCTTTTTTGAGAATATAATGTGTTAATTTTTTGATTAAGGCTGCCAAAAACTTCAATTATTTTTAAGATTTGTGTATTAACTTCTTCTGCTTTAATGGCAGAAATATAAGTCATGTCAACCAATCTAAAAGCTTCGTTTTCTAAAACATTAATTCTAGTATTAAAGGCACCAATTTCAAGGATTTTTGGTTTAACACTATCTTTTAAACTTGCAATTAGGTCTTTTAGCTCAATGGCGTTGTTTAGGGCTTCATTTGGAGATATCTTATCAAACCTTTCTAAAAAAGAGGTCAGTACCTCGTATTCTTTCCAATTTGGAATATTCTTTTTAGAAAATTGATCTAGATTATCCGGCTTAGGAAAGTCTATAGCAATACTTAGCTCTGGTTTTTTAATATTTTCTTTTTGTTCTTGTATGTTTTTTTCACATCCTAAGAAAGAACAGAATAAGATTATAAGAAGTGCGGCTTTTTTCACTTTTAAAGATTAAAGTTAATCCAGTAAAATTACGTTTTTTTTTAATGTTTAAACTCAATAAAAAGTTAATCCTTAAAAATCAGTAAACTACAAATTCAATTTGTGATATATTAAATTATGTCTATGTTATTTTGTGAATACATTAATTTTGTACCTTTGAACCATCTAATTTTTTTGATTATCATAAAATGAATGAAACCATATTAATACTTGGTGCTTGTGGTCAAATTGGTAATGAACTTACCGAAAAACTTCGAGCTATATATGGAAGCAATAATGTAATTGCTTCAGACATTAGAGATTGTTCTGCTCAAATGAAATCTGGCCCTTTTGAAATTATAGATGCTACAGATAAAGAGACTATTTTAAAAATAGTAAAGAAATATAAAGTAACACAAGTATACTTGTTAGCGGCAATGTTATCAGCAACTGCAGAAAAGTTTCCGCAAAAAGCTTGGGATTTAAACATGAATTCTCTTTTGGCTGTATTAGATTTGGCAAAAGAAAAACATATAAATCAAGTGTATTGGCCAAGTTCTATTGCTGCTTTTGGGCCAACTTCACCTAAGATTAATACACCTCAGTCTACTGTTATGGAACCATCAACAGTTTACGGAATTAGTAAAAGAACAGGAGAGTTTTGGTGCGAGTACTATCATAAAAACTATGGAGTTGATGTAAGAAGTTTACGTTATCCAGGCGTAATTTCATGGAAAACAAAACCTGGTGGAGGTACAACTGATTACGCTGTCGATATTTATTTTAAAGCGTTAGAAGAACAAAGGTATGAATGCTTTTTAGCTGAAAACACTTGTCTGCCAATGATGTATATGGATGATGCTGTAGATGCAACCATAAAAATTATGCAAGCAGATTCTAAAGATATTAAAATTAGAACTTCGTATAATTTAGCTGCAATAAGTTTTACGCCTGCTCAAATAGCTTCAGAAATAAAGAAACATGTTCCGAATTTTGAGATTACATACAAACCGGATTTTAGACAGAAAATTGCAGATAGCTGGCCACAAATTATAGATGATTCTTGCGCAAGAGAAGATTGGAATTGGCAACATAAGTTCGATTTAAAATCTATGACAAACGATATTCTAAAAAATTTACAGGCACAAAAAAACCAACATTTAGAAGAGGTGTAAGATGTTTACTTTAAGTACGTCAAAAGGAATATGAAAAAAGTAATTGAAGAAAGTTTACAAAATGCCATTTCTTATTTAGAGTATAGAGAATTGGTGAGTAATTTATTAGCTGAAGGAAAATCAACTGGGCCAAATCAATCAGAAGATATATTAAATTATAGTTTGTTAAACGATAGAAGAATGAAGCGTTTAGATAAAACTATTTCTATTTCTGAAGAAACTAAAATGGCTTTACATAAAGTAAAAACTCCACAAACTTGGTTAGTTCTTACAGAAGGTTGGTGTGGAGATGCTGCTCAAAATTTGCCAATTATCAATAAAATTGCTGAAGAAAATGAAAATATAAATCTAAAATTAGTTTTAAGAGACGAAAATTTAGAATTAATGGATCATTTTTTAACTAATGGAGGTCGTTCTATACCAAAATTAGTTGCCTTGGATTCAGATAATAATGTAATTGAAACTTGGGGCCCAAGACCAACAATAGCAACACAAATGGTTGCTGATTATAAAGAAGCTAACGGAGGGCTAGATGCTGAGTTTAAGAAAGATTTACAAGTTTGGTACAACAAGAACAAAAGTTTAAATTTACAAGAAGATATGGTTTCGTTATTGAGGTAATCGTTCAATAACAATTAAAAGTGGAAAATCCGTTTAAAGTAAGTGCTTTAGACGGATTTTCTTTTACCTATATTTGCCACATGTTTGTACCGTTCGAAAACTTATCAGAAGAAGCTAAAGTTTGGATTTATCCATCTAGCAGAAAATTTTATCAGCCAGAAATTCCAGAATTGGAAAAAAAGATTGAAGATTTTATAACTAATTGGAAAAGTGATGATGAAAGTTTTAAAGTTTCATATCAATTAAAATACAGTAGATTTATTATCTTTTCTGCGGAAGGAAGCTCGGCTTTATCAAATGCAGATATTGATGCGCAAGTTGCTTTTATTATTCAGTTGCAGCAAGATTATAAGGTTGAATTGTTAGATAAAATGAATGTTTGCTTTAAGCAAGGCGAATATGTGCAGTACAAAGATTTAAAAGACTTTAAAAAACTTGTAAAAAACAAAGCTGTAAACGAAAAATCTATAGTTTTTGACAATTTAATTACTTCAAAATCCGAATTTGAATATTATTGGGAACTTCCAATAACTGATAGTTGGTATAAACGTTTTCTGTAAAAAATGTAATTTTATTTCAGAAGAGTAACATTTCTTTTTAATTATGCTGTAACACTTCTTTCTTTTTCCGTCATATAAATAAAAATTATGGCAGGAGAAGGACATATGAATGCAGTAAACAAAGTGCTGCAAAAAAATCTGCAAAAATCAATAGATAGAAGAAAGAGTTATAAAAACTCCATAGTTTCCATGAATTCTAATTCAGAACTCAAATTTAAAGAGATATCAAATGACAAGCTTGAAAAGTTAAAACATAAAATAAGAATTGAATCTAAAAAGCATCAGCAAAAAATGTTTTGGATTTTTGTTTTACTAACGATTATTGTAATTACTTTATTCTATTTTTTGTTTTCTGATTTTAATATAGATTTTTCAATATTTTCTAGGCGTCGTTAAGTTGTTCAATAAATCCTTCTATACTTTGTGCATTTTCTGTTGAAAAATCACCAATTTTTGTACGTCTTAATGTAGACAAATGTGCGCCAGAGTTTAAAGCAATTCCGTAATCGTAAGCAATAGAACGTATGTAAGTTCCTTTGCTACAAACAATTCTAAAATCTACTTTAGGTAAATTAATATTTGTAATTTCAAACTCGTTAATTTCTACTTCACGCGCTTTAATTTCTGTAGTTTCACCTTTTCTAGCTAATTCGTATAAACGTTTTCCATCTTTTTTAATTGCTGAAAAAATAGGTGGTTTTTGTTGAATTTTACCTAGAAATTGTTTGGTAGTTTTGTGTAATAAATCTTCCGTAATATGTTCTGTGGTAAAAGTTTCGTTTACTTCGGTTTCTAGATCGTAACTTGGTGTAGTTGCGCCAATTGTAAAAGTACCTGTATATTCTTTTATTTGCCCTTGATATTCGTGAATATTCTTAGTTTGTTTACCTGTACAAATAATTAATAAGCCAGTTGCTAACGGGTCTAAAGTACCTGCATGCCCAACTTTTATTTTTTTGATGTTAAATTGTTGCTTTATGTGCCAACGCAATTTATTTACTACTTGAAACGATGTCCATTCTAGCGGTTTATCAATCAATAAAATTTGTCCGTTTTTGTAATCTTCAAGCGTTTTTGTCATGCTAAAATTATTGCATTAAAGAATATACAATTGCAATAATACCTACAATTGCACAGTAAATAGAGAAGTAAGAAAGTTTACTTTTCTTAACTAAAGCAATCATCCAATTACAAGCAACTAAACCAGCTAAAAATGCTGCAATAAAACCAGCAGACATTGGTAAAGCTTCTGCACTAGAAAAATTAATATCGCCACTTAAAAGGTCTTTAGCTACTTTTCCGAAGATTAAAGGAACTACCATTAAAAATGAGAATTTTGCAGCTTTTGTTCTGTCTATTCCTAATAAAACAGAAGTAGAAATTGTTGCGCCAGATCTAGAAATACCAGGCAACATTGCAATTGCTTGAGAAATACCAATAATTATAGCATTTGTTATAGAAACTTTTTTGTCTGTTTTCTTTGCTCTATCTGCAAGTAAAAGTAAAACTGCGGTTACTAATAACATTAGACCCACTAATAATATTTTTCCGCCGAAGAAAGATTCTAATTCTTCTTCAAAAAGTAACCCGATAATTACAGCGGGAATCATAGAAACAATTATTTTTAAAGAGAATTCTGTTTGTTCATTCCATTTAAATTGAAATAAACCCTTAAGAATTTCGGCAACCTCTTTTCTAAAAACTACCAAAGTACTTAATGCAGTTGCGGCGTGTAAAACAACAGTAAAAGTTAAGCTTTCTTCTGGTACAGAATTGTCTCCTAAAATAGCTTTTGCAAGCTCTAAATGTCCGCTTGAAGAAACAGGTAAAAATTCGGTTAATCCTTGAATAATTCCAAGAACAATAGCTTCAATAATATCCATTATTTTTTAGGGTTTAATAAGATTGCGTAAATTTCTATTCCAAGCCCAATTATAACTAATGTTGGCGCTAAACGGATTCTTCTCCAGTTGTAAATTTCTTCATTAAATACATTTGGGTCGTCGCTTCCGCCACCTGCCATTAATATAAAGCCAAGTGAGATTACAGCAATTCCTATAAGCATAAATAAGTAATTCTTTTTTCCAAAGAGAAACTCTTCTTTTTGAATATTGTTATCTTTTTTCATCTTAATAATAAAGTTCGTCTGTTTGTAAATTTAAAAAACGCTGGGTAGCAAAAAAGGTGCTTATCCAAGTAATTATAAAAGCTGTTAGTAATACTCCTCCAACTAAATATCCTAAAGAAATATAATCTTTTACTAGTTCTAAAGCGGGTATAAATTTATCTACATAATAGATAACTGCGGCTAAACCAAGTAAAGCAATTACAGAACCTAAGATTCCTAATTTTATACTTTGCCAAATAAATGGTTTTCTTATAAAACGTTTTGTTGCACCAACCATTTGCATGGTTTTTATATTGAATCTCTTAGAGTAAATTGATAATCTAATTGAGCTATTGATTAAAATAATAGCAACTAAGCCGAAAAACCCACTTAAAACTAACAGCCAAAAACTAATTCGTTGTATGTTTTTGGTAAGTAATTGAATTAAGGGTTTGTCGTAAGAAACTTCAGTAATTAAGTTGTTTTTATTGAAGTCAGCTTCTATAATTGTCATTTTTTCGGGAGTAACAAAATCAGCATTTAAGTAAATATCGATTCCGTTTTTTAACGGATTCTCACCAAGAAATTTCAAAAAATCTTCACCAATATCTTTAGAATATGCTTTTGCAGCTTCTTCTTTGGTTATATAATAAATGTTTTTAGTGAAAGGTTCTTTTAGTAAGGAAGCTCTTAAGGTTTCTGTTTGTTCTTTTGTAACATCATCTTTTAAGAAAAGAGTCATGGCAACTTTTTCTTTAAAATGATTAGCAACTTTAGTCGATTTTAATAAAACTAAGCCTAAAATTCCAAGCATAAACAATACTAGAGCAATACTTATTACTACAGATATGTAGGAAGATTGCAAACGTCGTTTTTGATAAGAATCGAAAGAAGAGGCCATTTTTTAGTTCAATTTTCTGCTTGGCAAGATACTAATAAGTTGGCAGTAAGCAAGTATGCAGTTTATAGTAAATTTGTTAAAAATTATTCAATTTCTTGGCATAATTCAATTAAAACTCCATTTGTGGTTTTTGGATGTAAAAAAGCAACTAATTTATTGTCTGCACCTTTTTTTGGTGTTTCATTTAAAACCGTAAAACCCTCTTGTTGTAGCCGTTTAATTTCTGAGTTTATATCTTTAACTGCAAATGCAATATGATGAATTCCTTCACCTTTTTTCTCTATAAATTTTGCAATTGGACTATTTGGATTTGTAGCTTCTAACAGTTCAATTTTATTTGGACCCGATTTAAAAAAGGAGGTTTTTACACCTTCAGAAGCAACTTCTTCAATTTTATAATGTTTTTTACCAAACAAAGAAGCAAATAATACATTTGATTCTTCTAAATTTTTTACTGCAATACCAATGTGCTCTATTTTTTCCATAAGGTAAAAGTATAAAAAACAAAAACACCTTTTATAAAATAAAAGGCGTTTTTAGCAATTTCCCCTGAAAATTTCATTAGTGCTCTGCATCAATAAAACATAGTACAAAGGTTAAGTAACACTCAGTTATATACAAGAGTAGTAACCTTGTAATGTTAAAAGTGTATTTACCTTATAGTTTAGGGTGTTTTTCCTGTTTTATTTCTTGTGAAGATGATTAAGTGTTTGATTTTCAGTAGTTATTTGAAGAATGAATTCGTTGATTGTAAATGATGCTAAAAAATAATACACTATTTTAGAACATAATTTTAAACCAAACTAATTATGAAAACTAACCGATTAGCACTTGTAGGTGCTATTATTGTGATGGGACTTTTAGGCTCTTGTGAAAAAAAATGTGATTGTGATAATCAAAGCTTTACACCACCAGATGGTACTTTTTGTTATACAGATGAAGGTAGGCAAAAAGAAATGTTAAACTATTCTGAAATTGTTGACATGTTAACAGAATATAACAAAACTAGGCAAATTCCTTTAGAAAAAGCCTTAGGTTACCAAGATACGCGTATAAATAATTTTAATTTTGAACAATTTAAAAAGTATTTAGGCTATATAGAGCACTTAAGTGATTCAGCAAAAATTAAAATAACAGGTATTAGTTTTGTTTCTGCTGCAAAAGCTAATTATCTTGGAGAAGGGAAAAGCTATCAAAGTTTAATTTATATGCCAACTACATTAATTAATGGTAAACAAGTTGCTTTTGATCCTGTGCAATCAGTAAAACAAGGGAAACTTGTAACCGTAAAGCAAATATTAGCTAAATATAATTATAATTGGCCATATGGTAAAAAAATGAACTCAGAACAAATGAAAGTAATGCATCAAAAATCAACTTTAAAAGAAGATGATTTAGAAAGTGGTGCAGGAAATAAAGGGCAGTTATCACCACCAATGAATTAAAAAGTCATGAAGATTGATGTTTCTTCTTTTGGTCTATTATCGCAAATAATAGTATTTATAGTATGCTTATTTTTTTATATAAGACATAAGACTATATATTTATTACTTTTAACACTATTGTTACTTTCAACTGTTATAGTTGAAGGTGTTGGAGCGTATCTTATTTATAGAAATGTAAGCACTAGTTTTATGTACCATTATGTATATACTTTAATTGAATTACTAATTATTTCTTTATTGTTTAAAAAGGTTTTAAAGAGGAAAAATATTTTTATATTTCTAGGTGTTATTTTTATAATATTTTGGGTAGTAGTATTTTTTAAAAATAATTTATATGCTTATCTTGTAATTTTAGAAAGTACCATTATTAGCCTTTATAGTTTTTTATATCTAAGAGAAA
This sequence comes from Tenacibaculum aquimarinum, assembly GCF_022478115.1. GTDB lineage: Bacteria > Bacteroidota > Bacteroidia > Flavobacteriales > Flavobacteriaceae > Polaribacter > Polaribacter aquimarinum_A. The sequence continues at coordinate 980,154 of NZ_JAKGSC010000001.1, forward strand.
TATTGATGACTAATAAAATATTAAATTATAAAAAACTCTTACCCTTTTGGGTTTCTGCTGGTTTTTTAATATTTTATTTACCATCAATTCCTTTTTTTTCTTTTTTAAGCCTTATGAGCGATAGAGGTTTGTTCCCTATTTTAAACGTGTTAATAATTCTTATGAATATAATTTTAATCTACGGGTTAATATGGAGTGAGAAAGAAGTAAAATATTAACTTTATTATAACAAAATGAGTGTCTCAAATATTGGATTAACATCTCAGATATTAGTTGCAATTTTAAGTGTTGTACTCATAAAAAAATACAAGTCGCCCTTTTATTTATTTTTGTGTATTTTTTTTATAGTTGCCGTTTTTACAGAGCTTATGGGAGCTTATAATGTTGATAGATATAGAGCTGGAAAATCTACTTTTAATCACTTGCCTTTAGCTGCTTTCTTGCAATTTAACTCATTAGCTTTAATGTATATGAAGCTAATAAGAAAGAATAGATGGATTAAAATTATTTTAGGATTAAGTGTGTTGTTTAGCGTGTCCTGCATTGTTGTTTATTTTCATTACGATATGTTTTCTTATTTATTAGTATTTGGATGTTTAAATACAAGTTTGTTTTCTTTTTTATATCTTAGAGAGTTGCTTTTATCGGATAAGATTTTAAATTATAAAAAACATTTTCCCTTCTGGGTTTCTGTTGGTTTATTGGTTTTCTATTTGCCAACCATTCCATTTTTTATAAATATGCCTTTTATGAAAGGTAGGAGTCTGTTTTTTTTGTTAGAGTTGTTAATTGTTTTTATGAATTTATTTATAATGTATGGGTTGTTATGCAGCAAGAAGGAAGTAAAATACTAATAATATCAACTTTAATAATTGTAGTAGTAATAGTTTTTTTAATTATTCTTTTTACAGTATTTCAACGTCGTAAAAACAAGTTGTTAGAAGAAAAAGAAGACCAGAAAAAGAGGTTTGAAAGAGAAATTGGAGAATCACAAATAGAAATTAGAGAACAAACATTAAGAAATATAAGTTGGGAATTACATGATAATATTGGGCAACTTTTAACTCTAGCCAAGATACAGTTGCAAAATGCTACAGAAGATAGTATACCAGAAATTTCAGAAACTATAACAAAGAGTTTAACCGAGTTAAGAATATTATCTAAACTAATAAACCCAGAATTTATAAAAAATATTGAATTAAAAGACGCTATTCAATTAGAAGTTGATAGGTTTAATAGACTTAATTTTCTTGAATCTAAACTAATTGTAAATGGAGAAAGTAGAATTTTAGATCAAAAAGCCGGAATTATAATATTTAGAATGCTCCAGGAGTTTTTTTCAAATACAGTAAAACACTCAAAAGCAACTAAGTTAGATGTTGAGTTAACGTACACGGAAACCGAATTAAAGATTAAGGCTGAAGACAATGGAATAGGATTCGATACTAGAAAAATTAAGGATAATGGTATCGGGTTAACTAATATAAAAAAGAGAGCAGAAATAATAGGTGCTTTAGCAAATTTAACATCAATTCCAGATAAAGGCACCTATTTAATTATAAATCATTATTTTTAACAAAAAAAGAATATAGAATACCCCAAAAACTTCCCCTAAATCTATTCCTTTTTTAAATTTAAGTCCCTTACAACCAAACTGTATAACCAAAAACTACTAAAATGAAATACTCAGTTGTTGTTGTAGACGATCATACTTTATTGTCCCAGGCAATAGAAGGTATGGTTAATACTTTTGATAAATTCAAAGTATTATACACATGTAAAAACGGAAAAGAATTAGCGGACAAATTTTCCGCTTCGCCTAAAAACATCCCAGACATTGTACTGGTAGATGTTAATATGCCTGTAATGAATGGTATTGAAACTACTGAGTTGATAGTTGAAAAATACTCCAACGTTCATGTAATGGCTTTGTCAGTAGAAGATGCAGATGGCACAATTTTGAAAATGCTAAAAGCAGGAGCGGCTGGCTATTTATTAAAAGACACCAAAAAAGAAATCTTAGAAACCGCATTATTAGAAATGATGGACAATGGTTTTTATCATACCAAAGATGTTACAAACTTATTAATAGATTCCGTTTCTGGTAGAGGTAATAATGGTCATAAGTTTAAGGATAACGAATTAACGTTTATGAAGTTAGCTTGCACAGAATTAACTTATAAGGAAATTGCTGATAAAATGTTTTTAAGTCCAAAAACTATTGATGGTTATAGAGATTGTTTATTTACTAAACTAAATGTACGTAACCGTGTTGGTTTAGTAATGTATGCGGTTAGAAATAAAATTTACACTCCTTAAGTTTAGTTTTTAATAGTTAATAACTAGTATTAGTAGTAGTTTGTTAAGTAATTAGTATTTTTGCACCATGGAAGAAACTAATAGACAACGAAAAATTGCTGGTGTATTACAGAAAGACTTGGTAGATGTACTGCAAAAAGCAGCGCAAGAAGGTATGCAAGGTGTTATTATTTCTGTATCTAAAGTACACGTTACTTCAGATTTAGGAATAGCTAAAGTATATCTAAGTGTTTTTCCTTCAAAAAATAGAGAAGATATAATTGCTGGTGTAAAATCTAATACAACACTAATTCGTCATGAATTAGCGCAGCGTACAAGACATCAATTAAGAAGAATGCCAGAATTGTTGTTTTTTGGAGACGATACTTTGGATTATATTGAAGAAATTGATAAATCCTTAAAAGGAGGAGATGTAGATCCTATTAAAAACCCAGGTGTACTTCCACGTAGAAAGAAAAAATAGTATTCATTTTACAGAAGCAGTAAAAAGTTTGCTGTACTTAATTTGTTAAATAAAGTTTTCAGTTACTCACCACAAATAAAAAAAAATTAAGTTTCCGCACTACATAGCTAAAAGGTATTTATTCGCTAAAAGCGGAAATAATGCAATTAATATAATAACTATAATTGCTACTTTTGGTGTAATTGTTGGTTCACTAGCCTTATTTATAATATTATCTGGTTTTTCAGGATTAAGAACTTTTAGTTACTCGCTTTTAGATGCTTCAGATCCCGATTTAAAAATAACATCTATAAAAGGTAAAACTTTTCTATTTACTGATGATGAACAACAAGTTCTTCTTAATAATTCAAATATTACTACATTTAGTAAAGTAGTTGAAGAGCGCGTTTTTTTACAATATAATAACAAACAACATATAGCTTATATAAAAGGAGTAGATGATAAATACAATGAAGTTGTAGCAATAGACTCTGTTTTAAATGTTGGTACTTGGTTAGATTCTGAATTTCAAAACACTGCTGTTATTGGGAACGGAATTTCCTATAAATTATCTCTCGGAATACTTAATTTTGGAGAGCCTTTAACTATTTCTGTGCCCAAGCCCGGAAAGGGATTTATAAATCCGGCAACTGCATTTAGAAGTGTTAAGACACAAATTATTGGCGTTTATGGAGGCTCAGAAGAGTTTCAGAATAAGTATGTTTTTACTGAAATAAACACAGCACAGGAGTTGTTGCGATATGACAAAAATCAACTTACAGGAATAGAGATAAGACTGAACAATGCTTTGCTTTCAAAAGATGTTCAAGAAGAATTACAATTGAAATTAGGTAATTCTTTAAAAGTTGAAACAAGAGAGCAGTTAAATGAATTGTATTATAAAGTAATAAATTCAGAAAACTTTATCTCGTATTTAATATTTACTTTAATTGTAATAATTGCACTTTTTAATGTAATTGGCGCAGTAATTATGATGATTATTGATAAAAGAAAAAACCTAAAAACCTTAGCTAATTTAGGAGCAACAGTAAAAGAAATCAAGCAAATATTTGTAACTCAAGGTTTTTTACTTACACTTTTCGGAATGGCAATTGGTTTGTTTATTGGAGTAGTTTTAGTGTTACTTCAAAAAGAGTTTGGCTTTTTTATGATTACTCAAAATTTACCGTATCCAGTAGATTTTAAGTGGTTTAACCTATTTGTAGTTATTGCAACAATTTCCGTACTTGGTTTTATTGCTGCAAAAATTGCAAGTTCAAGAATTTCTGCTAATTTTATTGAAAAGTAATTTACCTAATTTCAGGTATAATCATATTTCCAAATTTACTTTCAACTTCATCAAAAGCAGCAAAAACATCTTTTGGATCGTCTGAAGTAACCATTTTCATTCTATATTCTTTAAAATGAGGAATTCCTTTAAAGTAGTTTGTGTAATGTCTTCTGGTTTCAAAAACACCTAAAACAGGACCTTTCCAATCAATTGCCATTTGTAAATGTCTACGTGCCATTTCTACACGCTGTGCAATTGTTGGTTTTGCTAAATATTCTCCAGTTTTAAAATAGTGTTTTACTTCGTTAAAAAACCAAGGATAACCAATAGAAGCTCTACCAATCATGCAGCCATCTAAACCGTATTTATCGCGCATTTCCATTGCTTTTTCAGGAGAAGTAACATCGCCATTTCCAAAAACAGGAATGTGCATTCTTTGGTTGTTTTTTACAGCAGCAATAGGTTTCCAATCAGCATCACCTTTATACATTTGAGCACGTGTTCTTCCATGAATAGAAATTGCTGCACAACCAACATCTTGTAAACGTTCTGCAACTTCTACAATTCTAATAGAATCGTGATCCCAACCCAAACGAGTTTTTACAGTTACAGGTAAATTAGTGTGTTTTACCATAGCTTCTGTAAGAGAAACCATTAAATCGATGTCTTTTAAGATTCCAGCTCCAGCTCCTTTAGAAACCACTTTTTTAACAGGGCAACCAAAATTGATGTCAATAATATCTGGGTTCGATTTCTCAACAATTTCAACCGTTTTTAGCATTGAATCTAAATTGGCACCAAAAATCTGAATTCCAACTGGACGTTCTTTTTCGTAAATGTCCAATTTCATAACACTTTTTGCAGCGTCACGAATTAACCCTTCCGAAGAAATAAATTCAGTGTAAACAACATCTGCACCATTTTCTTTACATAAAGCTCTAAACGGAGGATCCGAAACATCTTCCATTGGTGCTAATAAAAGCGGAAAGTCTGGAAGTTCTATGTTACCAATTTTTACCATGCTGCAAATTTACTTTTTTTATGTGAATGAAAAAACCTGCTAAATTTAAAATTTAACAGGCTAATTAATTTTGTGAAATAAATATTAAAACTGAATTTCAGTAATTACTTTTTTCCCTTTTCTATCAATCGTAACCTTTGTTTTATCACCTTCTTTAAAAACAGCTAAAGCTTTCATGTAAGTCATCATGTCTGTAACTTCATTTTTCCCAAGTTTTATAACTATATCACCTTTTTGTAAGCCAGCTTTTTGTGCTGGTTTTTCTTCGGAAACTCCATCGATACGCATTCCTTTCCCATCAAACATATAATCAGGAATTACACCTAAACCGACTTTAAATCTTGGTGTTTCTTCACTTTCGTTTTTTGTTTTTCTGAAAGCAAGTTTTCCATTGTCATTTAAATCTGTAATAATATTAAAGATGTACGTAGAAATTGTTTCCATTCCCTCATAATTCAGTTTTTCAGAATCGTCACCAGGTTTATGATAATCTTCATGTTGGCCCGTAAAAAAATGTAAAACAGGAATATCTGCTAAATAAAAACTTGTATGATCACTTGGCCCAACTCCAGATTCTTTTTGAATCAATTTAAAATTATCGTTATGAGATTTTAAAGTCTGTTTAAAAATAGGCGAAGTTCCTGTTCCGTAAACAGCCAAAGCAGAATCTTTTTTTAATCGACCAACCATATCCATATTAATCATATAAGAAACAGATTTAGTGTCAATAGTTGGGTTTTTCATAAAGTAATTAGAACCTAAAAGGCCCATTTCTTCACCAGAAAAAGCCATAAATAAGTAGTTATTCTTGGTGTTCTTCTTTTTTAATTTTGAAGCTAAATTTAAAAGGATAGCAATACCAGAAGCATTGTCATCTGCACCGTTATGAATTGCTTTTATAGAATCTCTATACAAAGAGCCTTCGCCACCATAACCTAAATGATCGTAGTGAGCGCCAATAATTACGGTATTTTTTGCTTTGTTATTAATAAAACCTATAACATTATTTCCGGTAATAGTTCCGTCTCCATTTACATCAAATTGTACTTCACCGTGTGGATTTGTCTTTGGTTTAAATGAAAAAGGTTGTAAATAATCGTTTGTGCCTTTAGGTTGTAATCCAAGGTTTTTAAAACGTTTTGCAATATAAGTAGCAGCTTTTTTTTCGCCTTCTGTTCCTGTTTGTCTTCCTTCTAAAGCATCCGAAGCTAAAAAAGCAACATCCTCTTTAATGGTTACAGGGTTGTTGTTTTCGGTTTTACAAGCAATAAATGCGAAGAAAATCAATAGAATAAATAAACCTCTCATAAGTTTTTATATTTTTGCTAAATTATTAAAAAATCTAAAAATGAGAGTACTATATATTCTTTTAGTTGCTATTTCAATTGTAGCCTGTAAATCTGAAAAGAAAAGTGATAAAGATGCAGTTTCTGGTGAAACTAGAAAATGGAATGGTGGATTGATTTTTCCAGAAGAAACCCACTTTAAAAACATGCGTCAAGTAACTTTTGGAGGCGATAATGCAGAAGCTTATTGGAGTTTTGATGATAAACAACTTATTTTTCAATCTAATAATAAAAAATGGGGAGTAGAATGCGATCAAATGTTTTTAATGAATGCTGATGAAACTTTTAAAGATTCAATTCCACCAATGATTTCTACAGGTTTAGGAAGAACAACTTGTGCTTATTTCTTACCTGATAATAAAAGTTACGTTTATGGATCAACACATTTAGGCGGAGAAGAATGTCCGCCAGCACCGTTAAGAAGAGAAGGAAAATACGTTTGGCCAATTTATGAAACCTATGATATTTTTGTAGCAGATTTAAAAGGGAATATCACAAAACAATTAACAACAGAACCAGGTTACGACGCAGAAGCAACAGTTTCTCCAAAAGGTGATAAAATTGTATTTACTTCAATGAGAACTGGAGATTTAGAGTTGTTTACAATGAATATTGATGGTTCAGACGTTAAGCAAATAACAAACCAACTTGGTTATGATGGTGGAGCATTTTTCTCACCAGACGGAACAAAATTAATATTCCGTTCTTCAAGACCAAAAACAGCAGCAGAAATTAAAGAGTACAAAGATTTACTAAAAGAAGGGTTGGTACAGCCAACAGAAATGGAATTGTATATCTGTAACGCAGACGGTTCGGATTTAAAACAATTAACAGATTTAGGTAACGCAAATTGGAGCCCGTTTTTTCATCCTTCTGGAAAAAAGATATTATTTTCTTCAAATTTCGAAGCAGAAAGAGGTTTCCCTTTCAATCTTTATATGATAGATTTAGACGGAAAAAACTTAGAGAGAGTTACCCATGGAGAAACTTTTGATGCTTTTCCGGTGTTTTCTAATGATGGAAAAAAATTAGTATTTTCTTCTAACAGAAATAATGGAGGTGGACATGATACTAACTTGTTTATTGCAGAATGGCAAGACTAATATATTTAGTTATTTGGTAACTTTGAAAAGTTGTATCTTTTCAAGACCAAAAAACCTATATTTGCACACTATTTTTACAAATCAAATTTAACGAATGAAGAATATTAGAAACTTTTGCATCATTGCTCACATTGATCATGGTAAAAGCACATTGGCAGATAGATTGTTAGATTATACTGGCGCAGTAACTGAGCGAGAAAAGAAAGCGCAGTTATTAGATAGTATGGATTTGGAGCGAGAACGTGGAATTACCATAAAATCGCACGCCATTCAAATGGATTTTGAGCATAAAGGCGAAAAATTCATTTTAAATTTAATTGACACTCCAGGTCACGTAGATTTCTCTTATGAAGTTTCGCGTTCAATTGCTGCATGTGAAGGCGCTTTGTTAATTGTAGATGCTGCACAAAGTATCCAAGCACAAACAATTTCTAACTTATACTTAGCGTTAGAGAACGATTTAGAAATAATTCCAGTACTTAATAAAGTAGATTTACCTTCTGCAAATCCAGAAGAAGTAACTGATGATATTGTAGATCTATTAGGTTGCGATCCAGAAGAAGTAATTCACGCAAGTGGAAAAACTGGTTTTGGAGTAGACAATATTTTAGAAGCAATTATTGATAGAATTCCAGCTCCAAAAGGAGATCCAGAAGCACCATTACAAGCCTTAATTTTCGATTCTGTTTACAATTCTTATAGAGGAATTGAAACGTATTTCCGTGTTTTAAACGGAGAAATCAAAAAAGGACAAGAAATAAAGTTCATGGCAACCGGTAAAAATTACTTTGCTGATGAGGTTGGAACTTTAAAATTACAACAAGTTGTAAAAAAATCTGTAAAAACAGGTGATGTTGGGTATTTAATTACAGGAATTAAAACTGCAAAAGAAGTAAAAGTAGGAGATACAATTACAGATGCACATAAACCAACTACCGAAACTATTGATGGTTTTGAAGACGTAAAACCAATGGTTTTTGCGGGGATTTATCCTGTAGATACAGAAGATTACGAAGAGTTGCGTTATTCTATGGAAAAACTGCAATTAAACGACGCTTCTTTGGTATTTGCTCCAGAAAGTTCTGCCGCTTTAGGTTTTGGTTTCCGTTGTGGATTCTTAGGAATGTTGCATATGGAAATTATTCAAGAGCGTTTAGAGCGTGAGTTTAATATGACGGTTATTACAACCGTTCCAAACGTGTCGTACCACGCATATTCTAAGAAAAACCCAGAGGAAATAATTCTGTTAAATAACCCAACAGATTTACCAGATCCATCAAGATTAGATAGAGTAGAAGAGCCATTTATTAAGGCTTCAATTATAACAAAATCGGATTTTGTTGGGCAAGTAATGAGTTTATGTATTGAAAAACGTGGACAAATTGTTAATCAAACGTATTTAACAACGCAAAGAGTTGAGTTAATTTTTGAAATGCCTTTGGCAGAAATTGTATTCGATTTTTACGATCGTTTAAAAACAGTTTCAAAAGGATATGCATCTTTCGATTATCATCCAATTGGTATGAAAGAATCGAAATTAGTAAGAGTAGATATACTTTTAAACGCACAACCTGTTGATGCACTTTCGGCACTTTTACATGCAGATAATGCCTATACAATTGGTAAAAAAATAGTTGAAAAACTAAAAACATTAATACCAAGACAACAGTTCGATATTCCTATTCAGGCAGCAATTGGAGCAAAAATTATTGCGCGTGAAACTACCAAAGCATTACGTAAAGATGTTACTGCAAAATGTTATGGAGGAGATATTTCTCGTAAACGTAAACTATTAGAAAAGCAGAAAAAAGGTAAGAAAAGAATGCGTCAAGTTGGTAATGTAGAAATTCCACAAGAAGCATTTATGGCCGTTTTAAAGTTGAATGATTAGATATTTTGAATCTAAGTTATTAAAAACAAGAGTTAATAATCAAAAGTACGTAAATGAAAAAATCATATTATCAAATTATAGGCATATTTATAATTATGATACTTACTTATTTCGTAAAAAATATTGATTACAAAGGCTTTTGGGTTCCATTTATTGTTGGATTTTTTTTTATAATTGGTCTTCTGTTTATTATCGGAACTTTTCCTAGAAAAAAACAAAACGATAGTTAATCTTATTGCTATTATTGCTTAGGCAGAAATCAATATAGAATTAAGAATCACAAACCTTTTTGAGAAGTCAAGAAGGTTTTTTTTATTTGAAGCTGTTTCCTGCTTTTCACTATATCTTTTTTAAGAAAAATAAAAAAGGATGCCGTTTCAATCAGGGCTAAGCCAGTTTGCAAACTAATTGTCATTCCTGCGTAGGCAAGGAATCTAAGGAAGTAGTTTTTTCAAAAAAAAATAGACCTTTCAGGTTTTTAAAACCTGAAAGGTCTGCTTAAATAAGTGTTTTACTTTTAAAGTTTTTTTTACAATATATAACTAGATTAAAACTAATCTCTACTTGCCATTAACTTTAAAACCCAATACGCTAACATAGCTAAAGAACCTAAAGCAGCAACTAAATACGTTCTTGCTGCCCATTTTAAAGCATCTTTAGAACCCGCTAATTCTTCACGAGTAACAATATGTTTATTTTCTAACCAAGCCAAAGCTCTATTACTAGCATCATATTCTACAGGTAATGTTATAAAACTAAATAAAGTTGCCATTCCCATTAAAACAACACCTGCAGCTAAAACCCAATAACCCATGTTAGATGCGGCTCCTAAAACCAATCCACCCATAATTAAATACTGAGAAAATTTAGACGAAACATTTACCATTGGCACCAAATTAGAACGCATTGTTAACCATTTATAAGCTTGCGCATGTTGAATTGCGTGTCCAACCTCATGAGCAGATACTGCAGCAGCGGCAGCATTTTTCTGATTGTAAACACCTTCGCTTAAATTAACCGTTTTGTCTCTTGGGTTGTAGTGATCTGTTAACATTCCTGGTGTAGAAATTACTTTAACATCTGTAATTCCATGATCTGCCAACATTTTTTCAGCAATTTCAGCTCCGCTCATTCCATTTCTTAGGTGAACTTTAGAGTATTTTTTAAATTTTCTTTTTAAAGTATTACTTATTAATGAACTTAATAAGGTTATAACTCCAATTATTGCATAATATTCTAATCCCATTTTATAAATATATTTTTTAGTATGTGGTATTTTTCTTTAAAAGAAAGAAAACTTACCAAAGGTTGTTTATTTTTGTTTGCTAAATTTACAACATAAATTATTCCGTTTTTTAATTTCTTCGAAAAAAATGACAATATGACAAACAAACCAACCATTTTATTGGTGTATACTGGAGGAACAATCGGTATGATGAAAGACTATAAAACGAATGCCTTAAAAGCATTTGATTTTAGTCAGATAGTAGAAAAGATTCCAGAATTACAACAATTAGATTGTAAAATTGAAGCAATTTCATTTGAAGAACCTATTGATTCTTCAAACATGAATACTAAGTATTATATTAAAATTGCAGAAATTATAGAAGAAAACTATCAAAAATTCGATGGTTTTGTGGTTCTAACAGGTTCAGATACTATGTCTTATACGTCTTCAGCAATTAGTTTTTTGTTTGAAAATCTACAAAAACCTGTAATTTTTACAGGTTCTCAATTACCTATTGGAGATTTAAGAACAGATGCGAAAGAAAATTTAATAACTTCTATAGAGATAGCTTCAGCAAGAAAAAATGGGTTACCAGTAATTTCAGAAGTTTGTTTGTATTTTGAATATAAACTATATAGAGCAAACAGAACTACAAAAATAAATGCAGAACAGTTTGAGGCATTTGCTTCTATGAATTACCCAGCTTTAGCAGAAAGCGGAGTACATCTTCAGTTTAATGAACATTTTTTAGAAAAGCCAAAAGATCTTCAGAAGCAATTAATTGTCAGAAAAAAATTAGACTATAATATTGTTATCCTTAAATTATTTCCTGGAATTACACTTAATGTCGTAGAAAGTATTGTGGCAATTCCAAATTTAAAAGGAATTGTTTTAGAAACGTATGGTTCAGGAAACGCTCCAACCGAAAAAAGCTTTATTAACATTCTTGATACAGCAATAAAAAAAGGAATTAGAATCGTAAATGTTACACAATGCGCAGGAGGAAGTGTTATATTAGGTCATTATGAAACAAGTGTGCAGTTAAAAGAAATTGGTGTTGTAGATGGAAAGGATATAACAACAGAAACTGCAATTGCCAAAATGATGTATTTATTAGGTGAAAACTTAAGTACAAAAGAATTTAAACACTATTTCGAACTACCTTTACGTGGAGAAATTGATTAAAAAGAGATTTAAGTCATTAATAAATTGATAAATACTTTTCACTTAACTTGTTGAATAAGTAGTAAAAAGCTTGAAAATTTATCATTTATATGTAAATATCTTTCAATTTTTTTTAATGTCCCAACATTTTTTTGTTACTTGGCAGTCTCAATTCAGAAAGTGTTTTTAAAAAAAAATAATTTTGAAGAATTGAAAGTAAAACAATATCTTTAACCCGTTAACTATTAAAAATTAATTATACAAAAGATGAAAAAAGTAGTAAATATCCTTACAGTAACAGGATTTATGTTTTTTGGAGCAGTCTCAGCACATGCTCAGGAAGCGGCAGCAGCAGCAGAATCAGAAACATTTCACCAAATTTTAAAGCGTTACTTTATAGAAGGTGGTCCTGGTTTTATGGGAATTGTATTAGTAGCCTTAATTTTAGGTTTAGCAATTGCTATTGAAAGAATTATTTATTTAAACATGGCAACAACTAACACTAAGAAATTAGTAGCTAGTGTAGATGATGCTTTAAGTTCAGGTGGTGTAGAAGCTGCAAAAGAGGTTTGTAGAAATACAAAAGGACCTGTTGCATCTATCTTTTACCAAGGTTTAGAGAGATCTAGCGAAGGTTTAGACGCTGCTGAAAAAGCTGTAGTATCTTACGGTGGTGTACAAATGGGATTATTAGAGAAAAATATCTCTTGGTTATCTTTATTTATTGCACTTGCACCGATGCTTGGGTTTATGGGTACTGTAATTGGTATGATTGGAGCCTTTGATGCAATTGCTGTAGCAAATGATATTTCTCCAGCCGTAGTAGCAGGTGGTATTAAAGTAGCACTTTTAACAACGGTATTTGGTCTTGTAGTAGCAATTATCTTACAGATTTTTTATAATTACATTATCTCTAAAATGGATGCAATTACAAACAACATGGAAGACGCTTCTATTTCTTTAATAGATTTATTAGCAAAATATAAAAAATAAAACTTATGAATAACAAAATAATAACAATAATAGTAGCTGTACTATCTATTATCGGTATAGCGTTATTTGTATTGACATTAGGTGTTGAGGAAGGAAATGCTGAAGCATTGTCTGGTTCTGTATCTACTTTAGTAACTTATTCTATAATACTACTTATAATTGCAGCAGCAGTTGCCGTTTTAGGTTCTGTATTCAGTTTACTTAAAAACCCTGCAGCTTTAAAGAAAGCTGGTTTAGGTTTAGTAGCTTTACTTGTAGTATTTGGAGTTGCTTATATGTTAGCGAATAGCGATCAGGTAATTGATGCAAAAGATGAAATCATTGCAGCAGCAGGAAGCCAAGTTTCAAAATTAACTAGTACTGGAATTTTATTCAGTGGAGTTTTAATGCTTGTAGCAGGTGCTTTCTTTATCATAGATTTAGTAAAAGGATTAATAAAATCATAATTTAAGATGGCAAGAAGAGAAAACCCAGAAATTAATGCAGGTTCTATGGCAGATATTGCTTTCTTGCTACTTATCTTTTTCCTTGTAACAACAACTATGGATGTAGATTCAGGTATCTCTAAAAGGTTAGCTGAAAAACCACCAAAGAATTACGAGCCACCAAAAATTAAGCAAAAGAATATCTTTGAAATCAGTATTAACCGTAACAACCAACTATTTGTAGATGGACAAGTTATGGAAATGAAAGGTTTAAGAGAAGCTGCTTTAAATTTTATTGATAATGGTGGAGGACTAGGAAATGCAAAAGAAGGAGAAGAAGCTAAACCTTGTGATTATTGTCAAGGAGCTAAAGATCCAGAATCTTCAGATCACCCAAATAAAGCAATTATTGCTGTAGAAAGTGATCGTGCAACGGAATACGGTACATATATAATTGTACAAAATGAATTATTAAGTGCTTACTCTGAGTTAAGAAATAGATTATCTCAAAAGAAGTATAATATGTCGTATCCAGAGTTAGAAGAGGCTTTTAAAGCATCTGGTCGTAAAGATGAAAGCTTAAGAAAGAAAGTAGAGTTTATTAAAACTAGTTATCCGCAAATTATTACGGATATTGACCCTACAGACGTTAATTAATTAAAAAGTATACATTTCATGGCTAAATTTGGAAAAAAGAAGAAAGGATTGCCACCAGTTTCAACGGCATCTTTACCAGATATTGTTTTTATGTTATTATTCTTCTTTATGGTTACAACAACCATGAGAGAAACTGATTTAAAAATTGATAGTCCTCGTTTACCTAGTGCTTCTGAAGTTAAAAAATTAGAACACAAGAGTTTGGTAACTACTATTTATGTAGGTAAAGCCAAAGAAACAGGAAAGTATGGTACAGGTTATAATAGAATCCAATTAAATGACAAAATTGGAACTCCAGATCAAATTCCTGCGTTTATTGAAAATGCAAGAAGTAAGGTATCTGAAACTGAAGTTCCATTTATGACAACTTCTATAAAAGCTGATAAAGAATCTAATGTTGGTACATTATCTGACATAAGATTAAAATTAAGAGATGTTAATGCTCTTAAATTATCTTTATCTACTCAAAAAGGAGATGCAATAAAGAAATAAATAATTTATATTATTTTATATAAAGCCTTCAAATTTATTTGAAGGCTTTTTTATGTTTACTAAATAAAGTATCTTTATAAAGATGAAAAATTTATACGTACTCTTTTTTATATTCTTTTCTTTCCTTTCTTTTTCTCAAGAAGAAATTTTGCAAACTAAAGATTCATTAACAGTTGATGACAAATATTTAGAGGATCAGATATATCTTTCTATTACTTATAATACTTTAGTTAATCAGCCAAATACAGTTGCCGATAGTGGTTTTTCATACGGTATATCTGCCGGTTTTATCAAAGATTTACCACTAAATTCTAAAAGGAATTTTGCTTTTGGTATCGGTGTTGGTTATGGATTTAATTCTTTTAATCACGGATTAAAAGTGTCAGAGAATAGTAATCAAATATCTTATGAAATTGACAATACTTTAACGTCTAATAAGTTTGTAACTCATAATATTGAATTACCATTGGAATTAAGGTGGAGGAATTCTACACCTACTAAATATGCTTTTTGGCGTATTTACACAGGAGTTAAATTTTCTTACAATTTCTCAAACACCTTTAGCTATGTTAGTACTAATGACTCGTTTGAATTTAACAATATTTCTAGCTTTAATAAATTTCAGACGGGTCTAATTGTTTCTGCAGGATATGACGCTTTTAATCTTCATTTCTATTATGGTTTAACACCAATATTTAAAGATTCTTTTATTGCAAATGATAGTATTGATACTAAAATATTGAAGTTCGGATTAACTTTCTATATTCTATAGCATAAAAGTAATTAGAAATGGAGCAATTACTCCAAGTATAAAGCCTAAATACACTTCTGTTGGAGTATGTGCCTTTAAATGCAATCTTGAGCTTCCTAGTAGTCCTGAAAGTATTATTATTACTATTATTACTAAAGAAAAGCTTACTGAATAGAAAGTGCTCATTAATAAGAAAAAACCCAATGCAATTCCCATTGAAATTAAATGTAAACTTGTTTTAAGTTTAAAGAGAAATAAAATGTAAATAAGCATTAGTCCTAATGAAGTTGCATAAAACAATATTCCAATATCTCTTATTTGTGCTATATTATAAAGCGAATTACCTAATAAGTAAAAAAGTACTATCATAAAAGCTAAAGGCAGCTTTCTTTCTTTAATAGTATTTACTTGGTAAGATTCAATTCTATTTAGTGCTTTAAGAACAATTAATAGAAGTAGTGGCACAAAGTAAGTAGCAATAAAAATTAATCCTAGAATGGCTAGTTTTTGCTTTTTTACAAAAAGCGTTGGAACAGTTAGAAAATAGAGTATAACACCAATTGTAGGTACTACAATTGGGTGTAGCAAAACTGATATTAATTTATGAAATCGCATTAAATTTCTTTTCTAAGTCTTGCTACAGGAATATCTAATTGTTCACGATATTTCGCAACTGTTCTTCTGGCAATTGGATAACCTTTTTCTTTTAAAATCTTAGACAATTTTTCGTCTGTAAGTGGTTTTCTTTTGTCTTCTTCAGAAACAACAGTTTCTAAAATTTTCTTTATTTCTCTTGTTGAAACATCTTCACCTTGGTCATTTTTCATTGATTCAGAGAAGAACTCTTTAATCAATTTTGTCCCGTAAGGAGTAGAGACATATTTACTATTTGCAACACGAGAAACCGTAGAAACATCCATGTTAATTTTGTCTGCAATATCTTTTAAGATCATTGGTTTTAACTTGCGCTCATCACCAGTTAAAAAATAATCGTATTGATGGTGCATAATGCAGTTCATGGTAACTAAAAGTGTTTGTTGACGCTGTTTTATTGCGTCAATAAACCATTTTGCGGCATCTAGTTTTTGTTTAATAAAAAATACCGCATCTTTTTGAGATTTACTTTTCTCTTTTGACTCTTGATATCCTTTTAACATGTTATTGTACTCACGAGAAACATGTAGTTCGGGAGCATTTCTTGAGTTTAATGTTAGTTCTAGTTTTCCGTCAACAATTCTCATTGAATAATCTGGAACTATTTGCTCTGCAATTTTATTATTTCCTGCGTAAGAACTTCCTGGTTTTGGATTTAATTTTCCTATTTCAGTAATAGTATCTTTCAATTCTTCTTCAGAAATATTAAATTTTTCTTGAAGTTTTTTATAATGCTTCTTAACAAAATGATCAAATGCATTTTCAAGAATGTCGATTGCTAAACCTCTGTGTTTTGTAGTCGATTTTGCTTTTAATTGAATAATTAAACATTCTTTTAAATCACGTGCTCCAACTCCAATTGGATCTAGTCTTTGCACAACATTACACATAACTTTTTCCACTTTATCTTCTTCTGTGAATATGTTTTGTGTGAAAGCTAGATCATCTACTAGATCAATAATTTCTCTACGTATATAACCACTATCATCAATACTACCAACTAAAAACTCTGCAATTGCTCGTTCTTCTTCATCAATCATGAAGGTGTTTAATTGATTTAATAAAGATTGATGAAACGTTGTTCCAGCTGCATAAGGAACATTTTTTTCTTCATCATCTGCCGAATAGTTATTTGCTTGTGTTTTATAACTTGGATATTCATCATCGCTAAGATATTCATCAATGTTTATATCTTCTGCTTCAATTTTTTCATTTCCAGTATCGTCAAATTCCTGATCTGCTAACGTGTCTTCAAAGTTTTCTGGCTCTTCTTTACCTGTGTCTAAAGCAGGATTTTCTTCAATTTCTTGTTTTAGGCGCTCTTCAAAAGCCTGTGTAGGCAATTGTATTAGCTTCATCAACTGAATTTGTTGTGGAGATAATTTTTGTAAGAGTTTATAATGTAAACTTTGTTTTAGCATAGGTTTGAATATACGAAAAGTATTTTAAAATTCTGCGTTTTGTGGAGTTCTTGGAAACGGAATTACGTCTCTAATATTACCCATTCCTGTTGCAAATTGAACTAAACGCTCAAAACCAAGACCAAAACCAGAGTGAACAGCTGTACCAAATTTACGTAAATCTAAATACCACCATAACTCTTTCTCGTCTATGTTTATTGCTTTCATTTTTTCAATTAAAACATCGTAACGCTCTTCACGTTGCGCTCCACCAACTATTTCTCCAATTCCTGGGAAAAGAACATCCATTGCTCTTACTGTTTTTCCATCATCATTTAAACGCATATAAAATGCTTTAATGTTTGCTGGATAATCAAACAATATTACTGGACATTTAAAGTGTTTTTCAACTAAAAAACGTTCGTGTTCCGATTGTAAATCTGCTCCCCATTCATTAATAGGAAACTGAAATTTCTTCTTTTTATTTGGTTTACAATTGCGTAAAATTTCTATAGCTTCTGTATAAGAAACACGTTTAAAATCGTTTTCTGCAACAAATTTTAACTTCTCAATTAAACCTAATTCGCTACGTTGCAATTGTGGTTTTCCTTTTTCTTCTTGCGCAAAACGTTGATCTAAAAAATCTAAATCGTCCTTACAGTTTTCTAAAATATAGTTAATAACCGATTTAATAAAGTCTTCAGATAAATCCATATTACCTTCTAAATCCATGAAAGCAACTTCTGGTTCAATCATCCAAAATTCAGATAAATGACGTGTAGTGTTCGAGTTTTCAGCTCTAAAAGTTGGTCCAAAAGTATATACTTTTCCTAATGACATTGCATAGGTTTCTGCTTCTAATTGACCAGAAACGGTAAGGTTTGTTTCTTTTCCGAAGAAATCTTGTTTAAAATCTACATTTCCTTCTTCATTTTTTGGAGCTTTGTTCGCTTCAAAATTGGTTACCTTAAACATTTCACCAGCACCTTCAGCATCTGAACCTGTTATAATTGGCGTGTTAACGTAGTTAAAGTCGTTTTCTTGAAAGTATTTATGTACGGCGAAAGAAAGTTTAGAGCGCACTCTCATTACAGCTGAAAATGTATTTGTTCTAACGCGTAAATGTGCGTTTTCTCTTAAAAACTCAAAGCTGTGTTTTTTAGGTTGAATTGGGTATTCATCCGGATTAGAATCCCCTAAGATTTCTAATTCGTCAACTTGTATTTCAGAAGTTTGTCCTTTTCCTTGGCTTTCTACCAAAGTACCAACAATACTTACACAAGCTCCTGTAGTAATTCTTTTTAGAGTTTCTTCAGCTGTGTTTTCAAAATCGATAACACATTGTATATTTTTAATTGTTGAACCATCATTTAAAGCAATAAAACGATTACTTCTAAAAGTTCTTACCCAACCTTTAATGGTTACTTTTTGGTCAAATTCTTTAGTTGTTACTAAATCTAATACACTACTTCTTTGCATCTTACATAAATTGAATAGCAAAGATACTTTTTTGCGTTAAATTGAGCAATGATACAAGTACTTATAAAAGGTAATTTATTCTATAGAATTTTTATCTCCATCTTTTGGAGGGATAATCTTAATTTTTGGCTCTTTAAACACTTTTTCGTTGGCAATTTTGTCTTCAAAAGTCAATAGGAGTGAAGGCAACAATATTAAATTAGAGGTCATAGCGAAAAGTAATGTTATAGATACTAAACCACCTAAGGCAATTGTGCCTCCAAAACTTGAAACTGTAAATACTAAGAACCCAAAAAACAATACTATTGAAGTGTAAAACATACTTACACCAGTTTCATTTAATGCTGCATAAACTGACTTTTTTATCTTCCAATTATTGGCAATTAATTCTTGTCTGTATTTTGCTAAAAAGTGAATTGTATCATCTACAGAAATACCGAAAGCAATACTAAATACTAAAATTGTTGATGGTTTTATAGGAATGTCAAAAAAGCCCATTAAACCCGCAGTTAACAATAATGGTAACATATTTGGCAATAATGAAATTAAAATCATCTTATAAGAACGGAACATCCACGCCATAAATAATGAAATTAATATAATTGCTAATGATAAAGAAAAAACTAAGTTTTTAATTAAATAATTGGTTCCTTTTATAAAAACCAATGCTTTACCAGTAAAGGAAACATTGTATCTTTCCTTCGGAAATTCTTTGTCTACAACACCTTTTAAGCGTTCTTGAATGATATCCATTTTATCGGTTCCAATATCTTTCATAAACGTAGTAATTCTTGCATAACGTCCTGTAGAATCTACAAAATTCTTTAGCATTCCAGAATTGTTTGTAGAGTTTTTGGTGTAGGCAAAAATATGACTTTGTTCTTGTGAAGTTGGTAGCTGATAATACTTTGGATTACCATTGTAGTAGGCTTGTTTAGAGTATTTTACTAAGTTAATTACTGAAACAGGTTTCGATAATTCAGAAAAACTTTCAATAGCTTCGTTAATTTTTTCCATCTTTTTTAAAGTGGAAAGTTTCATTACGCCTTTATCTTTTTTGGTGTCTACTAAAATTTCTAGCGGCATAATTCCACCAAACTCTTTTTCAAAGAATTTAATGTCTTTATAAAACTGCATTCCATGCGGCATGTCTTCAATTAAACTCCCTGAAACTCTAATTTGATAAATACCAATAATACCAAATATAATAATTAATACGGTTCCAAAATACACAGAAATTCGTCTGTTTCTAACTGTATTTTCCATCCATTTTACCACATTGTCAATCCATCTTTTTTCAAGATGATTTAAGTGCTTTTTCTTTGGAAGTGGCATAAAACTATAGATGATTGGAATAATCAATAGTGCCAAAATAAAGATGCTTATAATGTTGATTGAAGCCAAAATACCAAACTCTCTAAGTAACTGACTTTTTACAAAAATAAAGGTTGCAAAACCAGAAGCTGTAGTAATATTAGTCATTAAAGTTGCATTACCAACTTTAGATATTACACGTTGTAAAGACTTGGCTTGGTTACCGTGTTTTTTTACTTCTTGCTGATATTTGTTGATTAAAAATATGGCATTTGGAACACCAATAACAATAATTAATGGCGGAATTAAAGCTGTTAATACAGTAATTTCATAGCCAAACAAACCAATAAAACCGAATGCCCAAATTACACCAATACTAACTACTAAAAGTGTAATAAAAGTTGCTCTGTAAGAACGGAAGAAAAAGAAAAAGATTACTGCCGTAGCTAATAAAGCAAGTAGTACAAAAATTCCTATTTCATCAACAATGTTTTGAGAGTTTAAGGTTCTAATGTATGGCATTCCAGAAATACGAACTTCAATATTGTTGTCTTTCTCAAACTTTTCAATAGTTGGAGTTAATATATTATGAATAAATTCTGGTCGCTCTTCAGTATTTACAATACTTTTCTTAATGTAAATAGCGGTTTGTATTGTACCGCCTTCGTTGTATAATAAATTATCGTAAAAAGGAAGTTTATCAAATAGTTGTTGTTTTATTTGATTTACTTCTTCTTGTGTTTTTGGTGTGCCTTTAAATAAAGGTTCTACAATAAATTTTCGTTTTTTTCTATCAGCTTTTAATTTCTGAATGTCTGCTAAAGAAACCGTAAAATCAACTTGAGGAACAGAGTCAAATGTTTTTACTAACTTATTCCAATTATTAAATTTTTCAGGAGTGAATAATGTAGTGTCTTTTACTCCTAGAATAATTAGATTACCTTCTTCTCCAAAAATTTCTAAGAATTTATTGTATTCAAGGTTTGCTTCATGATCTTCTGGTAATAAGTTGGCTTCTGAGAAAGAAAAACGTGTATTTTTTGTTTCAAGCGCTAAAAAGGTAGTAGCTGCAGCTATTAATATTAAGACAATAATTCTATTTCTTAAGATTAGTCGGGCTACTTTAGTCCAAAAGTTCATTTAAAAAAGTTTTAGCAAATATAATTAAAAAGTTTGTTGTTTTTTGAGCAAAAAAAAGAGTGTAAAAACACTCTTTTAATTTGGCTTTTTGGTTGAAATTATACCTTCATAATTTCTTTTTCTTTTACAGAAAATTTCTCGTCAATATCTTTTACAAATGTATCTGTTAAATTTTGAATATCTCCTTCACCATTTTTCTTCATGTCATCAGAAATATCTAATTTTTTGATATCATTATTTGCCTCTTTACGTGCGTTTCTAATACCAACTTTAGCGTGCTCTGCTTCAGATTTAGCTTGTTTTGCTAAGTCTCTACGACGTTCTTCGGTCAATGCGGGAACATTTATAATGATGCTTTCACCATTATTCATTGGGTTAAAGCCAAGATTAGCAATCATTATTGCTTTTTCTATTTCTTGTAACATGTTCTTTTCCCAAGGTTGTATGGTAATTGTTCTTGCGTCTGGTGTGCTAACATTTGCAACTTGCCCTAATGGAGTTGCTGCATCATAATAATCTACCATAACGTTTGCTAACATTGCTGGTGATGCTTTACCTGCTCTTATTGCACGTAATTCTTTAACTAAGTGCTCTATTGCACCGTTCATAGCCTCTTTGGCTGTGTCTATAATAAAATCTAATTCTTCGTTCATCTTTAGTATCTTTAAAAGATTCGATAATTAATTATCAACTACTGTTCCAATTTGTTCTCCAGAAATCAATTTTAGTAAATTTCCTTTTGTATTCATATCAAAAACAATAATTGGGAGTTTATTTTCTTCACTTAATGTAAATGCCGTCATATCCATTACTTTTAATCCTTTTTTGATTACATCTTTAAAGGTAATAGTATCAAATTTTATGGCATTTTTGTCTTTTTCTGGATCTGCGTTATATATTCCATTAACACGTGTTCCTTTTAAAATTGCATCAGCATCTATTTCAATTGCTCTTAAAACGGCTGCTGTATCTGTTGTAAAATAAGG
The DNA here is from genome assembly GCF_022478115.1 of Tenacibaculum aquimarinum. Taxonomy (GTDB): domain Bacteria; phylum Bacteroidota; class Bacteroidia; order Flavobacteriales; family Flavobacteriaceae; genus Polaribacter; species Polaribacter aquimarinum_A. The sequence continues at coordinate 1,002,250 of NZ_JAKGSC010000001.1, forward strand.
GTTTCCAGTTCCAGCTCCAAAAATAACAACTCTTCCTTTTTCTAAATGGCGAATTGCTTTTCTTTTAATATATGGTTCTGCTACTTCTTTAATTTCAAGTGCGGTTTGTAAACGAGTATGTACATTTTCATCTTCTAATGCGCTTTGTAGAGCTAAACCATTTATACAAGTTGCTAACATTCCCATGTGGTCTCCTTGTACTCTATCCATACCATTTGCTGCACCCGCAACACCTCTAAAGATATTTCCTCCACCAATAACAATGGCAATTTCTACACCGGTAGTTAGTACTTGTTTTATTTCTTGAGCGTATTCTTTAAGGCGTTTAGGATCAATTCCATATTGTCTATCACCCATTAAGGCTTCTCCGCTTAATTTTAAAAGAATTCTTTTGTATTGCATAGTTCTATTGAAAGTTGAGCAAAACTACGCATTTTTTTTGAGTTTATTTTTTATTGAAATAAAAAAACCTCGCAAAATTGCGAGGTTTTTAAGTAAAGTTTTAAGGATTTTAATTATCCTAAAGTAACTCTTTTGAATCCGCTTACAGAAACATCTCCGTAAGTTTTAACATATTCAGCTACATTTTTCTTTTCATCTTTAATAAAAGCTTGGTCTAAAAGACACTGCTCCGTATCTAAAGTTGTATTGTCAGAAATGAATCTTTCCATTTTTCCTGGTAAAATTCTATCCCAGATTTTTTCTGGTTTTCCTTCAGCAGCTAATTCAGCTTTTGCGTCCTCTTGAGCTTTTGCTAATACTTCGTCAGATAATTGAGACATAGAAATAAATTGAGGTACATTCTTTAATGTTTTCCCTAATCTTCCTAATTCAATATTATCTTTTTCAATAACAGCAATTCTTGCTTCAGTTTCTGCAGCTACATAAGCAGCGTCAAAATCTTTATAAGATAAAGTTGTTGCTCCCATAGATGCTACTTGCATAGCAACGTCTTTAGATAAAACATCTGCTTTATCTACAGCGTTTGATAAACCTACTAATGCAGCAATTTTACCAATATGTGTATAAGAACCAACATAAGCAGCTTCGATTTTTTCGAAAGCTGTTATTTCTAACTTTTCTCCAATAACACCAGTTTGTTCAACTAATTTATCAGCAACAGTCATACCTCCAAAATCTGCAGCTAAGAAAGCTTCTTTGTCTGTGCAGTTTAATGCGATATCAGCAAATTGTCCACCTAAAGCTACAAAAGATTCGTTTTTACCAACAAAGTCAGTTTCACAAGCTAAAACAATAGCAACACCTTCTGTTTTTGCATCATTAATTCTTGTTACTGCAACCCCTTCTGTAGATTCTCTATCAGCTCTTTTTGCAGCAATTTTCTGACCTTTTTTACGTAAGATGTCAATTGCTTTATCAAAGTCTCCTCCAGCTTCAACTAATGCCTTTTTACAGTCCATCATTCCAGCTCCAGTTGCTTCTCTTAATTTTTTAACATCAGCAGCACTAATCTTTACTGTTTCCATGTTATTTGTGTTTTTTGATTATAATTATTTTTTTTCTTCAGTAGGTACTTCAGTAACTTCAACTTTAGCTTCTACAGCTTTAGGAGCTTCTTTTTTAGCTACCTCTTTAGTTTCTTTTACTTTTTCTTTATCTGCTTTTCTGTCAGATAAACCTACAGCAATTGCATCAGTTACATAAGATAATACTTTATCAATAGATTTTGAAGCATCATCGTTTGCAGGAATTACATAATCTACTGGTCTAGGATCAGAGTTTGTATCTACCATTGCAAAGATTGGAATGTTTAAGTTTAAAGCTTCTGCAATTGCAATATGCTCTTTCTTAACATCTACAATAAAAATTGCAGCTGGTAAACGTGTCATATCAGAAATTGAACCTAAATTCTTTTCTAATTTTTCACGTTGACGGTTAATTTGTAACTTTTCTCTTTTAGATAAAGCGTCGAAAGAACCATCTTGTTTCATTCTATCAATATGTGCCATTTTCTTAACAGCTTTACGGATGGTAACAAAGTTTGTTAACATTCCTCCAGGCCATCTTTCTGTAATGTAAGGCATGTTTACAGCTTTAGCTTTTTCTGCAACGATATCTTTTGCTTGCTTTTTAGTTGCTACAAATAAGATTTTACGTCCTGAGTTAGCTATTTTTTGTAACGCAGCTGATGCTTCGTCAATTTTAGCTGATGTTTTATACAAGTCAATGATGTGTACACCATTACGCTCAGTATAAATGTATGGAGCCATGTTTGGGTTCCATTTTCTAGTTAAGTGTCCAAAGTGTACACCACTATCTAATAATTCTTGAATATTTGCCATTTTAAAAAATGTGTTTACGTTCTGTTTTCACAATATTTGAGTAGTTTTTCAAGTCTCAAATATTTAGATACTAAACTGTTTATAATTAATTTATATAACAGTCTCTTGGTAGTATAATTGCCAAAATATATTCGGCAAAAATATTAACGCTTAGAGAACTGGAATTTCTTACGTGCTTTCTTCTGACCGAATTTCTTACGTTCAACCATTCTTGGATCACGAGTTAATAAACCTTCTGGTTTTAATATAGCTCTGTGCTCTTCGTTTATAGAAACTAACGCTCTTGTAATTGCTAAACGGATTGCTTCTGCTTGACCAGTTACACCACCACCAAATACGTTTACTTTAATGTCATAAGACTCTAAGTTCTCAGTTAACATTAAAGGTTGTTGAACTTTATATTGTAATGTTGGAGTAGTAAAGTAATTTTTGTACTCTTTTTTGTTTACAATTATGTTTCCTTTTCCTTCTGAAAGATAAATACGAGCAACTGCTGTTTTTCTTCTACCTATTTTGTGTACAGTTTCCATTATTTAAGATCGTTAAGGTTAGTAAGTTTAGGTTTTTGTGCTTCTTGACCGTGCTCAGTTCCTGCATATACATACAAGTTTTTGAATAAAGCACTACCTAATTTGTTTTTTGGTAACATACCTTTTACTGCTTTTTCGATTAATCTTGTAGGATCTTTCTCAAACATTTCTGTTGCAGTAAGTGATCTTTGACCTCCTGGATAACCCGTGTGACGGATGTAAGACTTTTCAGTCCATTTCTTTCCAGTTAATTGAATTTTTTCTGCGTTGATAATTACCACGTTATCTCCACAATCTACGTGTGGTGTAAAACTTGGCTTGTACTTACCTCTAATTAGCATTGCTACTTTAGAAGCTAGACGACCCAACGTTTGCCCGTCTGCATCAACTAAAACCCACTCTTTGTTTACCGTAGAGCTGTTTGCTGATACTGTTTTGTAACTTAATGTGTTCATTACACTATTAGTTTTTGTTTATTAATAAAAAGTTTTTCCCTTAAAAAAGGACTGCAAAATTACAACTATTTATTTGATTGACAAACACTAATTTAAGTTGTTTTTTTATTGAAAATGAAGTGATTAGGTTTTTCCTACAATTCTAATTGTACTTTTAGACTGAGAACTCATAATATTGTGCAATCTAGATAGTGTGTTTGCGCTGTTTCTAACATCTAAAAAACCATCATCATTAATTTTGGTATGCATGTCGCCCACAGCAATACAACCTTGTATTTGAGTGTAATAATTAGCAACATGAATTTTTGCTTCACTTCTTCCAGGAACACCTTTTAATTCCCATAAACGCCTGTTAAATCTGTTAGATGTTTCAAATTCTATATTGTAAAACCCTGAAGGAACACAAGAAACATTTCTAGCATTATTTTTCCATTCGAGCTCTAATGTTTTACAATCAAAAATAAGTTTACTTCCACCTGAAGGTAAATCTTCAAAGACTAATAGGTGTCCTAATATTTCTGGACCAACATAATTGTTTCTGTATAAAACCATTTTTTTCATAACGAAGTTGTTTTGATTAAACGGTTAAAAATAAGTAACTTAAAATGTAATTAATCAGCGTTTAAACTGATTATGTTATAGGGAAAACGCTATAAATAGTTTCTGTTGAAGTTTTTAAAAGTTTGGCTTGATGGAAAATGACATTTTATCTCGAGAAGTTGGATGTAAAAACTCAATAAACTCTGCATGTAAATGCAATCTATTTTTCTTTGTTCCGTATAAATCATCACCAATAATTGGTGAGTTTAACCCATCTTTATGAGCAGCGTGGACTCTCAATTGGTGCGTTCTTCCAGTAATTGGATAAAAATAAACGCGTGTTGTATTGTTTTTTTGTTCAATAATTTCCCACTTTGTAACTGCATTTTTACCATGTTCAAAACAAACTAACTGTCGTGGTCTATCGTCTAAATCTACTCGTAAGGGTAAATTTATTTCACCTTTATTTCTAATTAATTTACCTTCTAATAAAGCAATATATCGCTTTTTAATAGTTCTGTTTATAAACTGACTTTGTAGTGTTTTGTTAGCTTCCTTAGTCTTTGTTAAAAGTAAAATTCCGGAAGTTGCCATGTCTAGTCGATGTACAATTAAAGGTCCAGTTGCATTTGGATATTTTTCTTTGATTCTTGTATAAACAGAATCGGTAATTTCTTTTCCAGGAACCGATAATAATTCGGCAGGTTTGTTTACCACAAGTAGCACATCATCTTCGTAAATGATTTCCAATTCTTTTTCTTCGGAAATATTTTCAATCAATAAATTAGCATCCATTTCAATACCTTCTAACATGTGTGTTAAAATTGGTTTGCATCTACTTTGACAAGCTGGATAATAATTTTTGTGCTTACGTATTGCTGAATTTGGTGAAATTCCCCACCAAAATTCCGACATAGAAATTGGTGTTAGGTTGTTCAGAAAAGCATATTGCAATAATTTTGGAGCAGCACATTCTCCAGCTCCTGCGGGTGGTTTTATTGCAGGATTATTGAAGATATCTAGTAAGTTTTTAAGTTCTTTTTGCTGATTTAAAAAAGCGTATTTGCTGAATAAAGTCTGTTGTAAGTAGTTAGATTTTTCTTTTCGAGCAGTTTTAAGCGAAGCTATTTTTTCTTCAAAATTGATTAATTCTAGTTTGCTTTTCTCTATTTTCTGGTCATAATATTCAACTAGTTCTTTGTAGAAAAATTGATCGTTATAACTTTCTTGGGTTAGTTTTTTTATAAGATTATTTAAATCAGAATCGTTTAAAGTAGCTTGTGCATTTTTTTTACGAAGTTTTCTATCTTTTTTAGAAAGCTTCATCTTTTTGCGTTGTTGCGCTAAATCTTCCGAAATAGTTTCAGTTATTTTTTTTACTTTTTTTTTTAATTTAGTATAATTTTTATCTTTTTTTAATAAACTTAGCTGTCGGTTAATTTCATCAATTTCAAGTTCTCCTTTTATATAAAAACTGCCTTCGGTTCTCATGTTAAAAACTGGAGGAACAAATTTTTCAGGTAAACTTTTGTCTGCTAATTTTCCTGAAAAAGCTGCCAAATAACCAATTTCATTCTTTTCATTTTTAACAACAAGAATACCAAACATTTTTCCAATTGGTAAGTCGGTTTGGGTTTCATTTAAACCAAAATTATGTTCAAAATCAGTTTGGATTTCTAAATAATCTTGTAGCTCTTTTGCTGCTATTTTAGTTATTAAACTAGGTTCGTAATAAAACGGAAACGTAAACTTAACGGGAAGTTTAATTTCTGAAATATCTGTTTTGAAGTGTTGAAAATGATCTAAAATCAAAATATTTTTTTTGCTTTCAGCAAAAATAGTTTTTTGAGAGTTGACTGTGTAGAAAAAGACAACTTAAATGACTAAAATCATTAATGGACTATTTTGTAAAATTGTGGGCAACGTTGTTGTATAAGCTTTGTTGCGTTGTTTAAGCAGTGAATTTAGTAAATAAAGTACGAACGGCGAAATTCCGGAGGAATTTCCCAAGTGAGCTAAAACCAGCAATAAAGTTTATACGGTGTTGTGCCCAGTTATTTTATACGGTAGATTGTTTTATTTTTTTCTCCTATTTTTTCAAATAAACCTAATTCAGCTCCTTTCTTTAAATCTCTACTTGCTGTTGCTGAAGAAATATCTTTAAAAATATCCATATAATCTTTCCTTGTAAATTCAGTTCTATTTAATGAAACAAAATATTCTAATCTGTCTTTTTCATTTAGCGTTCTATTATTAAAATCTAATAGTTCACTTATTGAAATGTCAATTACGTTTAGCATATATTCAATAAACTTAGTTGATTTTCCAGATTTATCACTTTCAGCTAAAGATTTGTAATATTTTTCTTGGTCTTTACTAATTAAAGTTTCGAAAGGCAAAAACTCAAAGATTGGATATTTTTCCATTAAAATTAAAGTTTGCCATAATCTTCCCATTCTTCCATTTCCATCTAAAAAAGGATGTATAAATTCCATTTCGTAATGGAAAACACAACTTTTAATTAATTCAATTTCTTCAGACTTTTTCAAATATTCAAAAAGGTCTTTCATTAAGTACGGCACATTTCCAAAAGGTGGTGCTAAATGCTCAACTTTTGAGCCTTTTACAATTCCGACACTTTGATTTCTGTATTTCCCAGGACTTTCAACAAGACCTTTCATTAAATTTTGATGCGCTTTTAAAAAGGACTTTTGGTTATTAGGATTGTATTCTTCCAAATTCTCATAGATTTCTATTGCATTTAAAACTTCAAGAACATCTTTTTTAGGACCAATAACTCTTTTGTTTTCAAGAAGTGCTGTTATTTGTTCTTCTGTAAGTGTGTTTCCTTCTATTTTTAAAGAAGAATGAATAGTTTTGATTCTATTCTGTTTTCTCAATTTCGGAGAAGGTTTGTTTAATAAATTAGCATTTACTTCTCCTATTTTTTCTGAAATAGAAGTTATTAATTTTAAAATAGAAGATGTTATTTCGTAAGGAGGTTTCATTTGTGATACTATCATTTGATACTATCAAAGATACAATCATTTAATCTGAATTATCTTATGAAACGGAATTTTTTAATTGGGCACAACGTGTTAGTATATGGAAAGTTGCGTGTTTGTGTGCGAGGATTTTCCGAAGGAAAATCAGATGTAGCAAACGTGCAACGACCTTTGTTTAAGCACAAAACCAGCAATTTTTTATATACTGTGTTGTGTATAGTGCTTTTATTCAATCCAACTCGATTTATATACTTTAACTACTTTTCCGTTCTCAAAGAAAAATAAATATGCTTTTCCGCTTGAACCTGGTTTACCAACTCGTTTTGTTGTAATATTCAAAATCAAACTTTCTTTATCTAACTTTGAAATCTCAACATTTGGTTTTTTTTTCTTTTTTACACAATCCAAATTCAATTCCGCTGTTCTATATTTTCTTTCTTCGAGTTTTTTATAAATCGGATATGTTTTAGTTTTGTCATATTCAAACACTTTTTCCTTTTCAATTCCTAATTGATAAGCAACATATTCTGTTGGAAAATAAAATTCATAAAGAGAACCTTTTTCAATAGTTGAATTAAACTTAAAACTCCGAGTATTTAATTCTTTATCGGTTTTAAGGTAATCAATCGCAGATTCAATTTGTTCACACAATTCTCCGTCAGAAATTAATTTCGAATTTTGTCCATAAATTGGAATTGTAAATAATAAAAGTAAAATTATTTTTTTCATTCGTGACGGTTTTTCCGCATTATACACAACGTTTTTGTATATGGTTTGTTGCGTGTTTTAAGCGACTAATTTAGTAAATAATTACCGACCAAGAAAGTCCGCGAGGACTTTCGCAAGTAGGCAAGAAGCCAGCAATAAATTATATACGGTGTTGCCCACAGGTTTTACTTCTTTCGTTTTATTTTTTTCTTATTCTCAAATCTAAATTCATATAATTCTTGTAATTCATTCGTTATTTTTTCTTTCCATTGAGTCAGTTTCTCACTATTTTCGCCACTTTCAGTTTCTCTAATTAGTAATAACCTTTGTTCAGAAAATTCAGTCATTATTTCGTTACTGATTTTATTCATAATGTCAAAACCTTTCGAGATTTTCCATTTTTTTATAAATAATCTCTTTCTAAATTTTCGTGCGTGAATTTCGGCAAGGTCAAATTGAGTTTGTTGAAACTCGATTCGTTCAGCAATATTCTCAACTTTAGTCGTATCTATCCAAGAAGCATTTCCTAAAAATAAATTTCCAATTTTATTGTTTAAATTTCGTTTCAAAAAATCAAATCCTTGTGCTGAATAAGAAATCATAAATTGACTGTAAACAGCTTCATTGTTTTCTCCACTAATTTTTATTTTAAAATCGTCAATTGTTAATTTATTTTCAGAGTTCCATCTTTTTTGTCCATCTTGTAATTCCTGTCCGAAGCTTAAATTCAAACAAATTATGCTCAATACAATTCCTAAAATTTTTTCTTTCATTTTGGATTTTTTTTCAACTTGTGGGCAACGTTGTTGTGTATTGAAAGTTGCGTTTAAAATGAACGGCTATTTTCCGCAGGAAAATAGAAGTTTATAAAAATGCAACAAACTTTGGTTAAGCTAAAAATAAGCAATTTTTATTACACGGTGTTGGCTACAGTTTTTTCTTTTCCGTTTCTACTTTTATTCACCCATTTTAAGCTTAATTTAATTCCTATTAATATGCTAATTCCAACAATAAAAAAAAGAGCATTTTCTCCTTCAAATTGCTGATAAAAAATTCCAACATATAAAACTGTTATAATTCCTTTTGCAATAAGTAAATAGGCAATAAATTGATGAAAAATCAGACTTTTTGAAAAGTTTAATGATAAAGGGTTTTCATTCCAATTTGGTATTTCAAAATCAATTCCAAACAAACTCCAAAACTTAGTTACTAAAGGAAAAAATATTATAATAAATAAAAAGAGCAGAAAACTTATTCCAATATAAAACTCATTCCGTAATTCTCTACTTTCATTAAAACTTAAGAAGGTTAATGATAACAAACTAAACGTTATTATTAGAAGACTTTTAATTTTTCCCGTTTTGTTCCAGTTTTTAATTTTCATTTTTTTCTTTTTCAGAGCTTGAGTGAGTAATTGTTGCCAACGTTTATGTATAAGAATAGTTGCGGGTTTGTATGCGAGGAATTTCCGAAGGAAATTCAGACGTTACAAACACGCAACAACCTTTGATTAAGCACTAAACCGCAATTATTTTTATACGGTGTTGTGCATAGTTTTTATTCATTTACAACTCCGATAAACATTAAATATTCAATTTCAGTATCGTAAATTTCAAATAATTCATTTTTCGTCAATTCAACTTTTTCCTTATTCAGAGCATATTCCACAAGGTCATTCGTATCCAATTCAGTATTAGGTTCAGTTCCGTCTTCTGAATTCGGATTCTCGGAAATCAGTCCGATTTTATTCATATAATTTTCTTCCGCAATTAATGCGTCACGAATCAAATTCAAGTCAGATGCTCCTTTTTCCAATTTTAATGCTATAAAACAAGAAGCCTCATCTAAATCATAGATTTCTTTTCCAGCATTATTTTCATTTACGGAACAAAATGGTTCGTTTTTGCAGGAACTCAAAATGAGAATTATTAATAAAATTCCGAATATTTTTTTCATTTCGTGAGTTTTCTCAAATTATGCACAACGGTCTTGTGTATGAAACGTAGCGTATAAATAAACGCTAACTTTTCGGATTAAGCACGAGCCGAATTTTTTATTTTTATGTTTAATTTTCTTTTATAAATATAACCAAATAAAAAATTTGGCGTACTTTGTAAATATACAAAAACCTCTCTGAAAGCCTATAATAGCTATGTTTTATACACGTTGTTGTAAGTAGTGCTTTTCACGTTCTGCTTGGTTTTCCGATGTTTATTTTAGTTCAAATGTGAGCGTTGGCAAGACATACTCTTTTGCAATTTTTGGCGTAGCGTTGGCTGTAGCGAATTGCGAATGTGTATGGCTTTGAGCGTTGGCTTTTCATTTTCTAAATATTCTTTTCAATCGTTGCAATTTCAGTCGGTTCAATTTGGTAAAGCTCGTAGATAGTCGAGTTGATTTCGCTTTCGGCTTTTCCTAATTCCGTTGTAAGTTGCTCCAATTCTTTTGTTAATTGTATTTCTCGGTCAAAATTGTTTTCCGTTTTTGCTTTTTCCAACAATTCTTGGTAATCAGACATTTTTTGGGTTTTAGAAATAATACTGTTAACTAAATCAGCAATTTTGTCTTGAGTTTCAATACTCGGATTTATTAAAGGCAAATTCTCTAAAGGTGTTTTGTCTATTTGGTAATTGTTTCCTTGCATTTTTCCTTTGTACTTTAGCCAAAATGCAATCAAATTCGAGTTTAAAATTCCTGTTAGATACTTTTGATTAATTCTATCTGTTTTTATGACCATAAAAGTCCTATTAACGTAAGTATCAAAATCTGTATAAGTAAATCTTGGACGAACTGAACATTTTCTTAATGAAAATATTTTTTCTCCTTTAAAATACTTTTCGTCTCTCGAACGATGTAATCCATAAGGTTTGTTTACCGAAGTAAAAACGTCTAAAAACTTGTCTAAATGCTCTTTTACGTTTGGATAAGGAAGTATTTTTTCTTCGTTTTTGAAACTTGAATCTGTGTAAATAATCCAAAGTTTATTTTTTGGATTACCATAGTATTGTTGTAATTCTGTTGTTGTGTAAAATGGTTTTAAAAGTTCTTTTTCCTTTTGATTTAAGTTCAAATTGTCATATTCAGATTGACTTAAATTAAAAATTCCATCTCCAATTTCTACGTTTTCGATTACTTCTTTATGCTTTTTATTTACGAAATCTTGCAATAAATCAATTCCTGAAGCAATTTCTTTAGAATCTAAACTAAAATTTTCTTTTGCTTTAATTTTCTCAATTATCAAATTGAGTTCTGCATTTATAAAATTAATTGGTTGATTTAATAAATCTTTCTTAACGATGTTTGATGTAAAATACTCGTATTTCTCGTCTGCGATTTTTTCTAAAAATAGTTGAGCGTCTTCGTGTTTTATTTTACTGTTAAGCACTTTGGAAAAGTTAAGACCATAATTCTCATTATTATCACTTCTTTGCATAATGTAAATCATAGTTTGAATACCTGCGGAATCAAAAACTTTAAAATCGCTAAAGTCTATAAAATCTACAATTTTACCCTTTTCAATAATATAATCTCTAAATTTTGAAGCACCATCATTAGTTATCCAATTGTTAGGTGCTATGTAACCAATTAAACCGTAATCTTTTTTAATAATGTCTAAAGCTAAAGCACCAAAGAAATACCATAAATCCATTTTTCCTTGATAGCACGAATGTTCGTGTAAGCCATCAAAAGCTGACTTGTTCGTAGCCTCTTTTATGTATGGTGGATTTCCAATAACAACATCAAAACCTCCATTTTTCATAATGCTTGGAAATTCTTTGTTCCAATCAAATTCTGATGCTAAAAGAGAATTACCACATTTAATATTATTATTTAATTTAGACAGTTTACGGTCTTTTTTTGCTGTGCGAAGCCAAAGCGATAATTGGGCAATTTCAACACTTTCTTCATTAATATCTACTCCAAAAAGGTTGTTTTCTAAAATGTTTTTATCTGTATCGAATAATCGCAAAGGTGAGTTTGTTAAGTCCGCAATTATGTCGTCTATTTTTTCGTGTTCTTCAATTAAGTAATTTAATGCTTGATTTAAAAAAGCTCCACTTCCACAAGCTGGGTCAATAACTTTTAGGTTTGTCAACCAATTTTTATATTCGGTTAAAGTTTTAAATAACTTTTTCCCTTTTACCGTTAAAGTCTTGTCTTTTTTTAGAAATGAATCATCATATTCAATTTCTTCAATGTCGAGTTCTTTTCTTTTGTCGATGCAAAGTTTTCCAATTGTATTTGCGACAATGTAAGTTGTTATATATTTTGGTGTATAAAAAACACCATCTTTTTTTCTTTTCGTTCTTTTTTGGTCGGAAACTGTTCCCTCAATTTCTGCGGTTACTTCTTCGATTTCATTGAGTGAATGCTCAAAAATATGACCAAGAATATTTACGTCAACTTCTGTGTTAAAATCATAAGTTGATAATTTTTTTAAATCGTCAATTAATATTTCATCATCAATATTTAAGTTGTTGAGCAACAAATCTTCGTAGAATAATCCACCATTGTAAGCTGGAATATTGTCGGATTCTTTTTTTCCTTTTCTACCAATGTTCATATAACCGAAATACTGCTTGAAAATTTCGTAAATTGGCTTGTAAGCGTCTTCTTCTTTTAATATGTCAAAACGCTTAATTATTCTTGAAATTGAATTTGGTGGCAATAAACCACTATCTTCTGCAAAAAGTATGAATAAAAATCGGTCTAATAGTTTTTGAGACTTTTTGAATAGTAATAACTTATCATCATCAGGATGATTGGCAATAAGATTATTGAACAGTTTATTTTTGAAATGAGAATAGTCTTTATAAAGTTCTTCTGAAATTTCCTTTTCGTGAAACTGTGTTTCTTTTTTGAGCTTAATTGGAAGATTTGAAAAAATACTTTCTTTATGTAGAATTAAGTATAGTAATTCAAATCGTTCTCTGTCGAGATAAAATAAATCAAATTCCTCAAATTCAGTAGAGTAGTCGATGTAAAATCGAATTTTTTGAAAATTTGAAGTTATTACATATTTACATTCTGGTTGATTGTTTTTGTAATTAAAAGCTTGTTGAGTAATTTTTGTTAAGTCCTTTGTTTTTGTTGACTTTAACTCAATTACTGCAATTGCATTTTCTTCTTTTAAAATTGCTCCATCTGCTTTTTTTCCGTCCGTTTGGTTTTTAAATTCTCGTTGTAAATCAAAATTTTCGTCCGGACGAAGTGTATAACCTAAAACGTCAACAAATATTTCTCGTAAAAATCCATCTTGATATTCTTCTTCTTTGAGCGTTTTTATTTGCTCAATTTTCGCAGAATTGTAATTCAGTCGGAATGTTTGGAAAGCTTTTTCTACCTTTTCTTGGTCAAGATTTTTAAGGTGTTTTTTTATTACGGATTTCTGAAATATTGGCATTTATTTTGGTTCGGTTTTTTCTTTCACAAGATACTATTTTTCGAGCGTTGGCAGGAAACAGCTCTTTTATTTTTTTAGCGTTGGCATTTCGCGTTGGCAAAAAAAATGAATGTGCTGTTTTAGCGTTGGCTTTTTTAGTTCAAATGTTCAATTTTAGCTCGATTTTCGCATTACTTACAACTGGTTATATCAAATCAAATATATTGATTTTTGGTTAAATATTTCGGGATAATAAAACATTTCCCTTATCATTATCCCTTTTATTTAATCTCTGTAATGCAATATCTAGAGGATTTTGTATTTCCATTAAATCCTTTCTTTTTACATGAGTGTAAATCATTGTTGTTTCTGGTTTTGCATGTCCTAATAGAGATTGAATGTATCTAATGTCTACACCATTTTCTAGTAAATGTGTTGCATAGCTATGTCTTAAAGTATGTGGTGTAACCGTTTTCTTTATCTGTGCTTTTTCACAGCTTTTCTTCAAAAATTGTCTGACAGATGCTGTGCTATATTTCCCTTTATTTTTGCCTTCAACAAAATAAATTTCAGGTTTATAACTATAGTAGTAATTAGATAATAAAGGCATAAAACTATCTGCTAAACTAACATATCTGTCCTTTCTTCCTTTTCCATTAACAATCTTTAATTGCTTTCTTTCTAAATGAAAATCGGTTAATTTTAAGTTTGTTAATTCACTAATTCTTAATCCACAAGAGTAAATTAAAGCCAAAATTGCTCTGTGTTTTAAATTTTGAGTACAGCCAATTATTTTTAAAACTTCTTCTTGAGATAAAACATTTGGTAGTTTTCTAGACTTTTTTGGACGTTCTAATTCTAAGTTATTAATGTGTGTCTTTGGATAAAAAAGAATGAATATTTTTAAGGCACTTACAAATTGCCTTTGAGAACTAATAGAGTAGTCTCGTTCTATAAATACTTTTTCAATAAAAAGCTCTACATCTCTATTTGTTAGCTCTTCTAAAGGTTTTTCTGTATGAAAATTAACAAAATCTGCAACAAAAAAAGTGTACGTTTGTATGGTGCTTTTACTATATCTTTTTCCTTTTAAAAATAAATAGAAGTTATTAAGTAAATCTTTTTGATCTTGAGTTAAGCTTTTTTTAAAAAGTGATTTCTTGCTAATCTTAGAAGTGTCTACTTTGGTAATTTCTTTAAAAAGAGATAATATAATTTGTAAATTTTCTTCGGAATATTTTAGATGCCAAACAGTTAAAGTTTTACTCCAATAAGTCCCTTTTACAGACTTAATTAAAGCAACTAGTTTTTTGTGATACGAAAACCGAAGTACAAGTTTGTTTTCCTCTCTATGAACTTTTTGTTCAAGGAAGATTGTAGGTAACTTTTCCATTTTTTTTAGCAATTACCCAAAGCTAAGAAATTATTTTTAATTATTCCTCTTTTGCGCCATGGCTTTTTGCTGTTTCTATCCAAAGCTCGGAAATTCCTTTGGTGTCTGCTCCTAAGCCTCTAGACAAGTGTAGTGCTACGCCAATTAATAAGATTGAAGCTTGACTTAGTTCTTCCGGTGTTTGTATGCTTCCAAATTCTTCTTGCGCTTTTAAAAGAAGTAATTCATTGTGTTTTTGAGCAAAAATAACTGGATTTTCAGTCTCGTTAGTTATTGGTGGAATCATTAAAATATCCATCCAGTCATTGCCTATTTTTTTTGCGGAAAATTGATGAGATGCTTTTCCTATTTCTCTCCAAGCAGTCAATGTTTTTGTGTCTCCAGATTCCGATAAGCCAGAATCTAAAAGTAGCTCAAAACCTAAATCAGCAATGTTTTGCATCACAATTAAATATTCATTTAGTGCCTTTTCAAATAAATCTGTTTCTTGTCCTTCAAGATATTCGCCAACACTCATTTTTGGTAAATCTAAAACTTCAGCGCAATCCGTTAAACAAGGAAATGTATCACCTTCATAAATATAGTGTGCTTTGTTAAATTGAATTTGACGACCTAAAGGATATAAACGACAAGCTAACGGACGACCCAAATGAACACTACAACCAGCATTTTCTAAATATTGACTACAAGATTTTTGTCCCTTTTTGTCGGTTTTTCCATCAAAAAGTAATTGAATACCACCAAATTCAGTATATAAATCACGAAATGCTCTTGGAGTAATTTTTTTCTCTTTACTGAAGTTTAATAATTCCCACGGATTTAACATTACGTCTTTACCAAAACAACAAGTTCCAGATCTGGAGCAGGTTAGTGGTAATATACTTTCAGAGCTAAGTTTTGTTATTTGCATTTATTAAGAATTTAAAATAAATTACCAACTCGCCGAAGGAGAAAATAAAAAATCAGTTGGATTGTCAATGTCATATAAATACTGATAACTTCTGGTTTCTTTTATGCAAAAAGACTCTAAAAGCTTCACCATATTTTCAAAACCTTCTAAGGTTAAAATGCAGAAAAAATTCTTGTTATCTTGCGTTAATATTCCTTCGTCAGATTTAAATAAACCTAAAATTAAATTGCAATTTCTTGGCGAAATAAAATCAACTTGAGACAAATCTAACTTTTGCCTTTTGTTAATAATTGTATCTATTATTAAGTCTCTAAATAAGATTGCTTCTGCTTTCTTAAAATTGTAAAGACGCACAATATTTTCGTCAAGACCATTAACATTTTCTATATAATCTAATTCCATTTTTTAATGTGCTTCTAGCCAATTTTGTCCTAAATCCATTTCAACATCTAACGGAACAGCCATTTTAAAAGCATTTTCCATTTCCTCTTTAATAATTGGCTTTATAATGTCTAATTCGTCTTTATGAGCATCAAAAACCAATTCATCATGCACTTGTAAAAGCATTTTAGATTTAAAGTTTTCTTTCTCAAAACGATTGTAAATATTAATCATTGCTAACTTTATAATATCTGCGGCAGAACCTTGAATTGGTGCATTTACCGCATTTCTTTCCGCAGCATTTTTTACAACAGCATTTCTTGAGTTGATGTCTTTTAAATATCTACGCCTTTTTAAAACAGTTTCTACATAACCATGTTCACGTGCAAAATCTACCAAAGAAGCCATGTAGGCTTTTAACTTCGGATAGGTTTCGTAATACGTGTCAATTAGTTCTTTTGCTTCGCCACGAGATAAATCAGTTTGATTGCTTAACCCGAAAGCAGAAACACCATAAATAATTCCGAAATTTACCGTTTTTGCATTGCTACGTTGCTCACGAGTAACTTCTTCTAGTGGAACGTTAAATACTTTTGCAGCGGTTGAAGCGTGAATGTCTTCACCATTTTTAAAAGCATTAATCATGGTTTCTTCTTCACTTAAAGCTGCGATAATTCGCAATTCAATTTGAGAATAATCGGCAGCTAATAAAACGTAATTTTCATCTCTTGGAATAAACGCTTTTCTAACTTCTCTACCACGTTCTGTTCTAATAGGAATGTTCTGTAAATTAGGATTGTTAGAACTTAAACGTCCAGTTGCAGCAACAGCTTGCATGTATTGTGTATGAATTCTTCCTGTTTTTGGATTGATTTCATTTGGCAACGCATCTACATACGTGCTTTGTAGTTTTTTATATTGACGATATTCTTTAATATCTCTAATAATTTGATGATCCTTTTCAAGGAAAGATAAAATATCTTCTCCTGTTTTATATTGCCCTGTTTTTGTTTTTTTAGGCTTGTCTACCAACTTCATGTTTTCAAACAAAACAATACCTAATTGTTTAGGAGAAGCAATGTTAAACTCTTCGCCAGCTTGTTCGTAAATTCCTTTTTCTAGTCGATTTATATCATCTGTTAAAGCAACAGAAAGTTCTTTTAAGAAATCGATGTTTAAGTTAATTCCTTCAATTTCCATAGCTGTTAAAACCGAAACCAAAGGCAATTCTACTTCATTAAAAAGTTTTGTTAGGTTTCCATCCGATAATTCTTTGGTAAAATGCTCTTTTAATTGCAACGTAATATCTGCATCTTCAACCGCGTATTCTGTCTGTTTTTCTATAGCAACAGTTCGCATAGAAAGTTGATTTTTCCCTTTTTTACCAATCAATTCTGTAATAGAAACAGGCTGATAATTCAAATACGTTTCTGCCAACATATCCATATTATGTCGCATGTCTGGATTAATTAGATAATGCGCAATCATCGTATCGAATAACTTCCCTTTTACAGGCATATTGTAATTAGACAATACCTTAATATCATACTTTAAATTATGACCAATTTTTTCGATTTCTTCGGAAGTAAAAAACGTTCGAAACTCCTCTAAAATAGCTTTTGTTTCGGCTTGATCTTCAGGAAATGAAACATAATATCCTTTTCCAACTTCAAACGAAAAAGCAATTCCTATTAGCTCAACTTCCAAAGCTTTTAAACCAGTAGTTTCTGTATCAAAACAAACCGAAGTTTGCTGCATCAACTTTTTAAGTAATAGTTTTCTTGATAAAGGCGAATCTATATGTTGATAAAAATGACTCGTATTTTCAATAGTTTTAAATCCAGATGCAATTGCTGCTTCAGAAACGGTTCCTGTTCCTGGCGCAGCAAATAAATCGAATTGACCTTCAGTTTTTGGTGCTGCTTTTTTAGCTTCAACTTTGGTTTCTGTTTTAACTTCAGTTGTTGTTTCTGTATTAAAAGTTCTTAAGAAGTTAGTTAATAAATTTCTGAATTCTAACTCGTTAAAAAGTTCCGTTACTTTTGGTATATCTGGTTGGTCTAACTCAAAATCCTTAGCGTTAAAAGTTACAGGAACATCCAGCATAATGGTTGCTAGTTTCTTAGAAAGTAAACCTAGTTCTCCATTAGCTTCAACTTTCTCTTTCATTTTTCCTTTTAAATCTGCTGTGTTTGCTAACAGGTTTTCCATAGAACCATAAGCAGCTAAAAATTTCTTTGCAGTTTTTTCTCCAACACCAGGCAAACCAGGAATATTATCGGCAGAATCCCCCATCATTCCTAAGAAATCAATAACTTGTTCAGGTGTTTCTACGCCAAATTTTTCTTGTACTTCTGGAACTCCCCAAATATCGTAACCGCCACCAAAACGTGGTTTGTACATAAAAATATTTTCAGAAACCAATTGCGCAAAATCCTTATCTGGCGTTACCATGTAAGTTTTATAGCCTTCTTTTTCTGCTTGTTTTGAGAGTGTTCCAATAACATCATCTGCTTCAAAACCTGCTTTTACCATAATTGGTATATGCATAGCTTTTAAGATTTCTTGTATATAAGGTACAGCCAATTTAATAGCTTCTGGAGTTTCGTCTCTGTTTGCTTTATAGGCTTCAAACATTTCAACTCTATCTACACTTCCGCCTTTATCAAAGCAAACAGCTAAATGATCTGGTCTTTCACGTTTAATTACATCTAAAAGTGAGTTCATAAAACCCATAATTGCAGAAGTGTCTAAACCTTTGCTATTAATTCTTGGGTTTTTAATAAAAGCATAATATCCGCGGAAAATTAATGCAAAAGCATCAACTAAAAAAACTCTTTTTTGATCTGACATTTTATATAATTTGAAAGAAATCAAATTTACAAAACTTAAAGGAAGGTCTGTGTATTTTTTATTAACATCACTTCAAAAAAAAAGAATCAATTAAATTGCTTTAATTGATTCCTTGGTCTAAAACTTTAATTAATCCTTTTAAGGCTTAACTTTTAATTATTTTTTTCACTAATTCAAATTTTTCAGATTTAATTTTTAATAAGTAAATCCCTGATTTTATTGAAGATAAGTCTATTGTTTTTTTGCTTTCAGAAATTAAAACTAGTTTACCTAATAACGTGTAGACTTCTAAACTAGTTATTTCATTTGGACTCGAAATTGATATTGAGTTAGATGTCGGGTTTGGATAAATAATAGTTTTTTGAGCTAAATCATAATCAGAAGTTAGTAAAGTTGTGCAGTTTGTAGAAAAAATGGCAGAAGCTGGTTTTGTAAAATTAGCATCTGCATAGGCAACATCATCAACCTCTATACAAGATAGGCTTGGGTTATTGTTGGCAAGAAAAAATGTCATGTTAGTATTGTTTCCGTTTTTCCCATTTAATTCTGCAAGGTTACTGTTTCCTTGGCACCTTAACTGAATAAGGCTTGAGTTGCTAGAAATGTCTAAAGAAGACAAGTTGTTGTTTTGAACTCTTAATTGTTCTAAACTAGTATTAGAAGTTGTGTTTATTGCTGTTAGCATATTACTTTGAGCAAAAACTTGGATTAATAAGGTGTTATTTGCAATGTTTATTGTACTAATATTATTGCCTCTGAAACGTAAATGAGTTAAAGCTGTATTGCTGTCTACGTTTAATGTACTTAAATTATTATCTCTACATCTTAATTGTTTTAAACTTGTTAATGTAGATACATCTAAAGTGCTTAAATTATTATATTCACAGTGTAGTTGTGTAAGATTTGTAAAAGCCTCGATTCCTGTTAGGTCAGAAATATTCTTGCTATCAATATTTAAAGTTCCAGTAACAGCTAGTGCATCTGCATTAGATATTTGTCCATTAACAATACCATCTGTATCAATACTTTGCGCAATAAGTTCTGTTTCAAAATTTACATCTGGAATAGATACTTGTGCAAATGTCGTTATCGAGCATAGGAATAATATAAAAGTAATTTTTTTCATAATAGCCTTTTTTAGTAATTCTAGAAAATATGGGGGAGTTTTTGCCTTAAATTGTAAAGCGAAAGTAATAATTTAGTTTTTGTTATAAGAAAATCAAGAACTATTTTATACTAAATAAAGTAATAAACTTTAACAAGACGTTAAAATTCATTAGAAGTTTAAACAGTTATCTTTGATAATATTTTAAACTTTTTTTATGCCTCGTTGGTTTATCCCTTTAGTAATCCTTTCAATACTATTTTTTGCCCTAGAAATATATGCTTTTCAAGCAATAAAAACACTTACTAAGAATAAATTAATCCGTTATGGTTGGTTATTATTTAGTGTGGTTGCTTACGGATATTTTTTATATACAATGTTTACGTATGATAGGAGTAATGGGCAAACAAGAGAATTTCAGTGGGCGGTTGGTATTTTGCTAATTGCTTTAATTCCTAAAATCTTTATGATTTTAGCTTTGTTAAGCGAAGACGTTTTTAGAATTTTACAAAAAGGAGTTTCACTGTTTTCTTCGGAAACAAAACCATTGGCAGGACGTAGAAAATTTATGTCGCAAATAGCTTTAGGTTTAGCTGCAATACCGCTTGCAAGTTTGCTGTATGGTATTTTTAAAGGAAAATACAATTACAAAGTTTTAAAATATCAACTTACATTTAAAGATTTGCCGGAAGCTTTTAATGGTTTTACAATTTCTCATATTACAGATATTCATTCTGGAAGTTTCGATAATAAAGAGAAAATTGAATATGCTGTAGATTTAATCAATCAGCAAAAATCAGATATTCTATTTTTCACAGGAGATATTGTAAACAATTTCGCCTCAGAAATGGACGATTGGATTCCTTCTTTCAGCAAATTAAATGCGCCAATGGGAAAATACTCAATACTTGGTAATCACGATTATGGAGATTATGCTGACTGGAAAACCCCAGAAGCAAAAGCTAAAAACTTTAAAGCTGTAAAAGAGATTCATCCCCAAATTGGATTCGATTTATTACTAAATGAAAATCGCTACATAGAAAAAGACGGACAAAAAATAGCACTTGTTGGTGTGGAGAATTGGGGAAAAGGTTTCAATCAAGCGGGCGATTTGCAAAAAGCATCAGAAGGCGTTAATAAAGAGGATTTTAAAATTCTACTTTCTCACGACCCAAGTCATTGGGAAAATAAAGTAAAACAAAACGATTTTAATTATCATCTTACCTTAAGTGGCCATACACATGGTTTGCAATTTGGAATAGAAATCCCAGGATTTATAAAATGGAGTCCAGCAAAATACGTTTACAAACAGTGGGCAGGTTTGTATGAGGAATTTGGCAGATACGTTAATGTAAATCGTGGTTTTGGTTATCATGCTTTTCCGGGTCGCGTAGGTATTTGGCCAGAAATTACGGTAATAGAGCTCAAAAAAGGCTGATAACCAGCTGATTTATGTAAAAATAGTATATTTGTAAGTGAAACAGTTTCTCCCAAAGGTTTCAGTATAAACTAAAAATAAAAAAAGATGACAAAGTTTGGAGATATAATAAGTACGGACAAACCGGTGTTAATAGATTTTTATACAACATGGGAAGAAGTAGATAATCCTGCAGCTACACTTCGTTCTGTTGCTGCTGCTTTAGGGGGCAAGGCAAAAATAATTAAGATAGACGTTGAAAAAAATGAGTTTCTTGCCGAAGCACTAAGAGTAAAAGGAAATCCAACGTTTATGATTTACAAAAATGGCGAAATGAAATGGCGTCAAACAGGTAATCAAGATGCAAAAACACTTATAGGTTTAGTAAAACAATATCTTTAATTTTTTTAGAAGCTATTCCTGCTTTCACTACTCGCTTTTTTTCATGCTTCAAAAAGAGCTCAAACAAAACCGTTCAATCAGGGCTAAACTAGTTTATAAGCTTATGTAATTGCTTTAAACGTAAAACCTTTTTTAGAAAATTCCTCCAATACTTTTGGTAAAACATAGGTGAGTTTTTCACTTGCTTTTAAACTATCATGAAAAACTACAATACTTCCATTGTTGGTGTTTCTTAGAACATTCTGTAAACATTGCTCTCTAGAAATTGAAGTATCAAAATCAGCAGAAAGAACGCTCCACATAATTATTTTATAGCCTTTTTTAATTAACTCTTTTCCTTGCGAAGCTTTAATTTTCCCGTAAGGCGGTCTAAATAATTTTGATTCTATAAGTTTAGATGCAGTTTCAATATTGTTTAAATAATTAACCGTTTTGTGTTTCCAACCATTAAAATGATTCTGAGTGTGGTTTCCAACAGTATGACCTTCAGTAATAAGTCTTTTAAAAATATCAGGATGTTTTTCAACGTTTTTTCCAATACAAAAAAAAGTAGCTTTTGCGTTATACTTTTGTAATTCAGAAAGTACAAAATCGGTTATTTCTGGAGTTGGTCCATCATCAAAAGTTAAGTAAATTTCTTTTTTATCCGAAGAAAAACGCCACGTATAATTAGAGAAAATTCTCGTAAATATACGTGGGGTTTTAGTGAAATATAATTTCATTGGTTAGGTTAACTATTCTAATTCTTCATCAGGTAATAAATGACTAAATAGTTTTACGTTCTTAAGAAATCTATCTTTTAGTTTAGTTACGTATAAAGGGTCAGAATCAAAGTTTTCTGCCTGTCTAACTAAATTCTGAAACATATATAAATCAGTATCTAAATCATCAAACATTAAATTAATATCTTCATCTTTAAATGTGCTATAATGTACTAAACGTTGTTCAATAATTTCTGCTAAAGTATTTGCTGTTTGTCTTGCTTTTTCAGTATTCCCAACTTCATAGTATAGTTCTGGGTAAGCTAATGCAATAGAATAATGATCAAAATCTTTTATTGGCATTTTCTCTAAAGATAAATCTAACACTTCGTTTGCTTTTAAAGTGTCTCCTTCTTTTACAAATGTTTCAGATAAGCGCATTAAGTTATTTCGCATAGAAATAGCATTTCTTTTTGTTTGAGAATCTAAATAGATTTTACCATCATTAATGTTTCTGAAATTCCATTTTTTAACATTATTGTACATTTTATCTGGATCAATTCTTCCCATATCAAACATACTATTTTGACCAACAGGTGTTCTAATAGGTACTAATTTAAAAGCTAAACCATCTAATTGTAAGTAATCTTTCATCCAAATATATTCAGAATCAGCATTAGAACCTCCAGTAAAATAAATAGGACGTTTCCAGTCAAAATTATTTAAAATGTCTAACATTAAAATACTGTTTTTACCAATTCCGCTATCAATAGTAATATCAATAAAATCTACCATTTTATCGGCATCTTTTTGTGCTACAATTCCGTGTTTAAGAGCATTTTCTTTGTTTACTGGAATTCTAATTTTATTGGTTGGTAATATTTTTTCAGGAACACCATCTTCTTCTAAATCATAGAAAGTTCTTTCATTGTCGCTTCTTACCCAACGCATAAAATCTTTTAAAGATAAAACCGAATCTTTTGGAACTGCAGCTAAGCCTTCAAAATAATAAGCAGCATCTAAAGTTCCATAAGAATATTCTTTATGAGTTAATGCAGATGGAATTGGAGCTGCTTTATAGGTTGCTTTTTTCATTTGATCTATATACCAATCTGTTTGAAAAAGGCTTGTGTTTACTAACTTTATGTCGGTTCTAATACCTTCTACTTCTTGCATGTACCAAAGCGGAAAGGTGTCATTGTCTCCAATTGTAAACATAATTGAATTTGGGTCACAGCTTTCTAAGTAAGCTTGTGCGTTTAAGTGAGTTGTATAGCGATTAGAACGATCGTGGTCGTCCCAATTTTGAACTCCCATTAAAACTGGCACAGCAAACAAAGCAACAGCCGATATTCCGGTAGCAACCATTTTTTTATTGGCATATTTTTTAAAACTCTCGTATAATGAAAGTACTCCAAAACCAATCCAAATAGCAAAAATATAAAAGGAACCAACTACAGCGTAGTCACGTTCTCTTGGTTCAAAAGGTTTAGGGTTTGTGTAGAAAATAATAGCAAAACCTGTAAAAGCAAAGAATAAAAATAAAACAAATAAGTTCTTTTTGTCTTTACTTATTTGATATAGCAATCCTATGATTCCTAGAATAAGAGGTAAAAAGAAATAAACATTTCTTCCTTTGTTGTTTTTGACATCATCTGGCAATGCTTGTTGCGAACCAAGTCTTATTTCATCAATAAAATCAAAGCCACTAATCCAGTTTCCGTTTTTAGCATCTAAATGTCCTTGAACATCGTTTTGTCTTCCGGCGAAATTCCACATAAAATAACGACCATACATGTAGCCAAACTGAAAATCGACCATAAACTTAATGTTCTCTAAAAATGTAGGTCTTCTTTTGCTGTTTTTTGGAATTCCAGCAATAGCTTTATACATTTCTTCGGAAGCAGGATCAACCATTCTTGGTATAAAACCTTTGTGTTTACTAGACCAATTTGGCAATGCGTTTTTGTAGTTATTTACAATCTCGTATTTGCCATTTCTCTTTTCATACTTAGGTTTATCATCTCTATAGGGATTAGAAGCATCTTGTTCTCTATTGTGTGTAAATGAGTAATACTTATCGTAAAACACATTTGCATCTCCGTATTGTTCACGGTTGTAATAAGCTAGTAATTCACGAGCACTTGATGGGTCATTTTCATTAATAGTTGTGTTCGCATTTGCTCTAATTGGTAACATTAACCAGGAAGAAAATCCGATAACAATAAATAATACTGAAAGCGTTAAGGTATTTCCTGTAACATATCCTTTTTTTCGCGTATAGTTTAATCCGAAGTAAAACAATGCAATTAATACAATACCAGCAATTATAGTTCCTGAGTTATATGGTAATCCAATTGAATTGATAAAGAATAATTCTGATACACTAAAGAATTTTAGCGTAAACGGAAATAGAAATTTAAAGACAAATAATAATACAACAACAGAAGCTATTGTAGCTATTGCTGTTGTCTTTAGGTTGATGTTTTTATAGGTTTTAAAGAAATATAAAAGTACAATTGACGGTATTACCAGCAATGATAAAATATGAACTCCAAATGATAAACCAACTACAAAACTGATTAAAACCAGCCATTTGTTTCCTCTTGGTTGTCCAGTTTCACTTTCCCATTTTAGGCCAAGCCAAAATAATAAAGCCATTAAAAATGAAGACATTGCATATACTTCTCCTTCAACAGCACTAAACCAAAAACTATCAGAAAATGTGTATGCTAAAGCACCAACTAAACCACTTCCTAAAATAGCAATATATTTTCCTTCTGTTAATTCACCCGATTTTTTTGCTAATTTTTCTCCAAGGTTTGTAATGGTCCAAAACAAAAATAAAATAGTAAATGCACTTGCTAAGGCAGACATAAAGTTTACCATTTTAGCAATGTTTGCTACATCATTTGTAAACATTGCAAAGAAAGCTCCAAGCATTTGAAAAAGTGGTGCTCCTGGTGGATGACCTACTTCTAATTTTACTGATGTAGAAATATATTCCCCACAATCCCAAGCACTTACGGTTGGTTCTAATGTAAGTGTATAGGTGATTAATGCAATTGCAAAAGCAGCCCATCCTAAGATTGTATTTAATTTTTTATAGTTGATAGTGTTCATAGTTGTACTTAAATGTCGGGCGAATTTACTAATTTAATAGAATATTAAAGCCTTAAGTTTCATGGAAATAATAAGAGTTGGTCATAAAAGTTTGTTAAAGAGAAAAAAAGAAATGTAAAAATCATTAGAAATTGTTTGCATAATAAAAAGTTTGGTTTAAATTTGCACCCGCAATAATACTATTGGCCTATGGTGTAATTGGTAACACACCGGTTTTTGGTACCGACATTCAAGGTTCGAGTCCTTGTAGGCCAACTTAAAAAGCTTATAATCGTTTGATTATAAGCTTTTTGTATTTTTAAAATATTTTCAGCGTCGGTAATTGTGTCGGTAATCTAGCTTCTTTATGGAGTGTTTTTATTGTTTGAATGATAAAATACTCTATTTTACATGTTTATTCAAGAAGAAATTATATCATTTTCATTTACTAAAGGGTCAATTTCATTAGCTTTTTCATATCCCCAAGTGATGTATTTTTTAAGGTTTTTATCTTTTTCAAGACTCATATTATGTTTTTCTTCAAGAGCCTTTAAATAAATACGTATTTCATTAGAAGTTTTATAATCTGATGCTTTTTTGAATAATGACTCAATTTTATGATTTTCAATAGCTAATAATCTTGCCTTATTTTCATCTAACTTTCTTTGTATTTCTTTTTTTTCTTCTTCAATTTTTCTTAATTCATTTCGCTGAAATGATTTTTTACTTTTGTTTTCAATGTATTCATAAATTACCTGTAGGTAATCTTCTATTTTGATAATTTTCTTATCTATCCAACCAGTTCTGTAGGAATAATCTATTTGAAATTCTAAATCATCACTTTTAATAAAAGTATTAGTTGAATATCCTGAAGAACTTTTTGTCCGTTTTCTATAAAATTTTTGCCTTAAATTAATTTGTGTTAGTTCTCCATACATTTCTATAAAACATTGTTCATGTTTAAATTTGATTGAATGATTATTAGCCTCTAAGAGGTTAATCAAATCATTCATAAAGTTTAATGCTCTAGCTCTTAATTTTGGTTCTACTGATATTGGTAAAATAGCGCCCCTGTAAGTCTTTCTTTCTCCCCAAGTTTCTATCCCTTCATTATCTAAACTTTCTAATTCAAGTTTTGCTTTTTGAACTAATGAATGTATTTTTTTCATTGTGAAATATAAATGTATTTTAAATAATGATAATTAATTTATTTGGACAACTCAAATTATGAGTTGATTTAATAAACATTTTGGACACTAGTACTAGTTTACTTCATCAAGTATTTTTTTGTTAAAATACTACATATTATCTTATATTTACTTTTAATCTAAAAACTTAGTTTTTGAATATCTCTAAACTCCATATTTTTTCGAAAAATACAGATGCAACTGCATCATTGAGAGGCTATCACTATCAAGTTCTAAAAACTTTAGAAACTCTTATTAGAAATTCTTTACTTGGTATAAAGGATGAGATTTATTGTGACTTTGAAGAGGATATTTTTCAAAAAAATGAGATAACAGGCACAACAAAGTTTAGGCAAATAAAACTGTATTCAAGAAATTTTTCATTTAGTACTGATGAAATACAGAAGTGCTTAGCACATTTTTTTATGCTTCACGTCAAAACAGATTATGCTTTATTAGAAAAAGAGTTCATTTTTGAAGCTAATTCATCAGTAGCAAATGTACGTGGTGATAATGATGCTGAATTACTTAAAAACTGGAATAAACATCAAGGTGATTTAAGTGAAGAATTAGCAAAAAAATGTGCAGACAAAGCTAAAGAGATAATTACCCAATATATAGAAAAGCAAGCTGTTGCTATTGATAAGGATGATAAAAACCCGTTAGTTAAAGAAGCTATTGATGTTTTTAAAAATCTTCAAGATTCAGATTGGATTGAGTTCATAAAAAAAATAAAATGGGTATTTAATGATACTAAACCAGACATAGAGTTTGCACAACTTAAACAAAGTATTGAAGATGATATTTTAAAATTACCCTTTCAAATAAATAAGGAAAATTTACCTTCTATTTTTGGAGAACTTCATACGTTGGCTTGGAATAAGGCAACGAACACTAAAATTGAAGATAAGAAATTAACATTAAATGAACTAAATGATGTTCTATTAAGATCATCAAATGATCAAGACAAATGGTATTGGTTAGTATATGAACGATGGGTAAATATTGAGGAGATAAACGACTTTTTTATTGGTCAATTCTATGAGGTTTTAGATGCTACCAGACATTGTAGAGTAACAAAGTATTTAACTCAACATAAAGAAGATTGGCTCAAATTATTAAAAATCTATATTAATAATACTAAGATTGATGTTAATTTTAAAAGAGTAGCTATTTATGAATATTTATGGTTGCTTTTGCATCCAATAAATTATCGTGAAATACCTGAAGGAAATTTGAAAGGTGAAGAAGAATATTTTAGATTTTACTTTAAAGATTTTGATGTTTTTAAAACTGCGAGGGAAATTGAAGATGCTCAAAGTTTATTGAATATTGCTGTTGCAGCTGGATTTATGGATAAAACGAATCTAGACGGACAAGAGGTACAAGATTGGTTTGAAAGTATGCTAAATCTTTTAAATGCAAAAATTGAAGCAGAATCAAATCCTAATGAAAAATGCCATCTTTTAGAAAACCTTGCCACTCACCTACTTTTCCTTAATGCTAATAGAAATAAAGAAGACAAGAAACTATCCGAAGTTCTTAATCCATTGGAAGAAATTTTCGAATTGTTAGGGAATGCAGACTACTATAATGTCTCATTATTAAGTAGTCGATTGGATGAGTATATTGAAATGCTTATTGAAACTGATCCTGAATCAAATATTGAACTTATTGATGGTATAAATGATTATTCGGAAAAATTAAACCCAATAGTAGAAAGTCGTGACGGAAGTTTTAAAGGAGCTAAAACTGAACTTGAAAGAGGCATGAAATACTTAAGTAGTAATGTTCCTAAATTGTCTTTAAGGGCATTGCAATGTTTTCATAAAGCAAAAAGTAAATTTAGAACGCAGGAAAGCTTTGAAGGGTATGTATTATCACTAATTAATATAGCTCAATTATATTCTGGAATTGGAATGAATTTAGCAGCTAAATATTATGCGCTCGCAGCTGCTTGGGCTAGCATACATAATGGTGATAGAAAACTTCTTAAAAGAATTGCTGATGCATTCGGAATTGTATTCTACGCAGATTTTAAACAAGGTGCATGGATGAATGCTATTGTTTCATCAATAGATTATATAAAAGCTCGTAATGAGTTTAAAGCAACACCACTTGACCCTAATATAGAAGAAATGCCTTTTAAGGTTATGGGAGATTTAGCTCTAATTTTTCATTTGACTCCAAAAATTTCTCCAGAGCTTGCTGTAATGGTAAAACACAGAATTGATAGTTTACATGACTTAAGTAATGATTTTATAAAACCTGCTATAGCCATATTAGAAGAATCCAAGCCAACATTTGATTCTTTGATTCCAGTCATAGAACATCATCTAACAGATAAACCTCTCAATGATGTAGGTGTTTCAAGGTTAGTAAGTTTTAACGCGCTCGGAATTGAGTGGAAAATATCATTTCCAAATACTTATGAAATGGTTCCACAAGCGGAAGAGTTTTGTGGAATTGCACAAATAACTCTTGCGGAAATTGCTCTCTCAAATTATGACTTTCACTTAATCCGTGGCGTTGTAAGCATTAAATTAGAGAGTAACGTTGACTTTAAAGGACCAGAACTACAACCATCCAATGAAGAAATTATTTGGAAGGCTTGGGTAAGAAATCTAGATAGTCAAGATGGGAAAGAAGTCGTCTTAAGTATGTCGTCAAGTGTAACTGCAATTAGAACTGTATTAAGTAATTTAAGTCTTCTCCCATTTGATGAGTTTGATTCACTTTTTGAAACTTTATTTAAAGAGTCAGATTTAGCTGGAAAAACGCATATTGGAGGATTATATCAAAGAATGTACAGAATCGTATTTAATAAAACGAATTTTGACTCAATACAGCGTGATAAATTTACTACTGTTACTTTAGCTGATTTAGATCTTCCAAAAACTAATAAAGTCATGGAATGGGAAAATTCATTAAGCGCTCTTTATAATCAAGTAGAAGCTAAAAAAAGGATAGATCAACGATTTAAAAATGCTTACAAAAATTGCCATTTAACTATAACAAAATTAAAAGAAAATCCTAAATTTAAATTACTTATTAAAAAATTAAGAAATGAAGGCTGGCAAGATTGGCATATTATATGTGCTATGAAAAATTTTATTTTAACACATAAAACGAAATTTAAATTAAGGGAGTTAACAAGCCCTATTGAAGAAGATTTTAATAGGATATTTTTTGAATTAGCAAAACTTGATGAATCCGATTTTGAGGCAGAGTTTCCTTTAGAAGCATTTGAAACTGTTGAGTTTGAATTATATCTTAAAGACAACATAATTAAGATTCTCAAATCTTTTGGTTTAGATAACCCTTCTAGGTTTCCTAATTTTTTAGCCATTCGAGAATTTTTAGATATAAGATTCAATATGATAGAGGATGGTTCTGGAGAGAACAATCCTTTTAAAGACTTATAGTTAGTTCAGTTTTAATTATACTTCTTAAAATTTTCTGCTTGCTCAAAAATCTCTTTAAAAACTTCATCTTTAGTAATAGGAGGGTAGTCGTTTTCCGCTAAAAGGATGATTAAATCAACTTTTAGTTCTGCTTTTATATCATCACGATGGTTCCAGTCTGTATATTTAGCTTTGTCATCAACAACTTTTTTAACTTCTTTAGCAAGATGTATAAGTTTGTCATCAGGGTAAGAAAAATCATATTTATGAGCAATTGCTTTTAAAATATCATAGAATGCCTTTTCTTCGAAATCAATACCCATTTCTGAAAAGGAATCTTTTTCTTTTCTTAACTCGTGGTATAAATCAATTATTTCATCTGTAAAATCCTCTAAAACATTGCTGTTTAAAATATCTTGCTCACTGCGTTCATTATATCTTTCTACTATAGATTTAAACTTTTTAGAGAAATCTATTCCTTGAATTTTGTTAGTTTTCTTTAGTTCATCAATTGCTTTTAATAGCAGTTGTTGCAACAGTTTTATTTTTGTGTTTGGAAGTTTTATCTTTTCAATTTTAGCTAAGTAGGCTTCATCAAAAATATCTATTTCATTTTGTTTTTCTTCTCCTAGTTTAAAAATTTCCTCTACACCATCACTAAGCAAAGCTTCTTTGATCATATCTCTAACCTTAGCATTCATTTGCGCCATATCTGGAGCATTGCCTTTAGTAAGTTTAAAAACAATAGAGCGAATAGCTAAATAAAAGTGTATATAATCTTTTTGAAGGTTTGTAAACGCTTCAGCACCACAACAAATATCATAAGCAGCTTTTAAGCGCTTAACAATATTCATAAAACGTGTTTCAATATTTTTTGTTAGTTGAACAAATTCAGCACCTTTATTTAAACAATCTAGTTGTTTAATACCGATACCAGAAAAATAATCTGAATCATTAAATTTATGAAACAATTTTGCTAATAAATCTAACTGATCTTTAACAACAACTATTGAGGTTTGAATATCTTCAAAATTCTGACCATCAACAGCAGAGTATTGTTTTAATGCTAAATTCATTTGTTTTTTAAACCCGATATAATCTACTACTAACCCTTTGTCTTTAGATTTATATTTTCTGTTTACTCTTGAGATTGTTTGAATTAAATTATGTTGTTGAATAGGTTTATCAATATACATGGTGTCCAGAAAAGGAACATCGAAACCAGTTAGCCACATATCAACAACAATTGCAATTTTAAAGTTGGACTTTTCGTTTTTAAATTGCCTGTCCAATTCTTTTCGGTCATCTTTTGTGCCTAACAGATCATACATTGCTTTAGGATCATCTTTACCACGCGTCATAATCATCTTAATGCGCTCCATAGGTTTGATTTCCTTCTTTTCTTTATCTGTCAGTTCAGAACCTTCTTCAAAAGCTTTTACAACTGTCCACTCAGGACGTAAAGCAACAATTTCTTGATATAGATTAAATGCAATTGGTCTAGAACTACAAACAAATAATGCTTTGCCTTTTATAGTTGCACCTTCTTCAATTCTAGTTTCATAATGTTTTACAAAATCTTTAGCTATGGCTTTTAATCTATCTGGATCGCCAATTATAGCATTCATATTGGCAGATGCTTTTTTACTTTCCTCTATTTGATAATCATTTGCACCTTCATCTGCACATTGCTTATAATACTCTTCTATTTCTTTAAGTTTGCTATTTTCTAACACAACTTTAGCTGCACGACCTTCATACACAATACGAACAGTAATTTCATCCTTTTCAGATTCTGTCATGGTGTAAGAATCTATAATGTCTCCAAAAACACTTAAAGTTGCATCAATTGGAGTTCCTGTAAAACCTACATAAGTTGCATTTGGTAAAGAGTCGTGTAAGTACTTAGCAAAACCATACGTTTTTTTAACACCATCTTCTGTTACGGTAACTTTTTGATCTAAGTTTATTTGACTTCTGTGGGCTTCGTCCGAAATACAAATAACATTTGTTCTTTCAGTTAGTAATTCTAAGTCTTCAGTAAATTTGTGAATCGTTGTAAGAAATACACCACCACTTTTTCTGTTTTTTAGTAGTTTTTTTAATTCTTTTCTACTTTCTACACTTACAATAGTGTTGTCTCCAATATATCCCTTTGCGTTTGTAAATTGGCTAGAAAGTTGGTCATCTAAATCGGTTCTGTCAGTTATAATTATAATTGTTGGGCTTTTAAAATGTGGACTTCGCATTAAAAGCCTAGATAAAAATAACATGGTGTAACTTTTACCACAACCAGTTGCTCCAAAGTAAGTACCACCTTTTCCGTCTCCATCTGGTTTCTGGTGTAGTTTTATGTTTTCCAACAGTTTTGTTGCGGCATAGTATTGCGGATAACGACATACAATTTTTAAATCGTGTTTGTTGCTATCTGGAAAGTAAATAAAGTTATGAATAACTTCACGTAACCTGTTTTTATTAAACAACCCTTGTATCATAGTATACATAGAATTGATACCATCTACTTCTTTATCAAAACCAAATACTTTTCTCCAGGCATAATAAAACTCGTAATTGGCAAAAAATGAGCCCATTTTACTATTTACACTATCACTAATAACACAGAATGCATTGTATTTAAACAACTCAGGAATGTCTCTTTTGTATCTTGTAGTTAATTGTACATATGCATCGTGTAAAGTTGCATTTTCACGAATAGCACTTTTAAATTCCATAACAACTAACGGCAAGCCATTAATGTATAGAATACCATCTGGAATACGTTTTTCATAACCGTAAATCTCTAACTGATTTACAATTTTATAAATGTTATTATCTAATTCTGAGTAATCTAATAAATGAATATATAAGTCCTTTTTAGAACGGTCTTCTCGCTCTAACTGAAACCCATTACAAACCAATTTTATTATTTGTTTGTTAGATTCATACAGATCTGAAGCGCTAAAGATTTCTAACTTTCTAATGATACTTTTAATTTCATTATCAGTTATGTTCTCATTTTTGTATTGGCTTTGCAAATAGTTTTTTATATCTGCTTTAATAAGCACCTCGTTCTGTTTGCGTTCAATAGTATTTCCTAAAGTATGCGGAATACCTTCATTGCCTAGCAACTCAATAAAAACGTTTTCTAATTCTGCTTCTGTGAATTTTTTCATTTTATTGATTTTTAATTCAATTTAGAAATTGTTGTTTTAAAAGCCTCTTCAAATTTAGATAAATTACTAATGATAAAATTATTCATTTTATCCCAATCATCTTGTTCGAATAAATTTACGTTTTGCATTTCGAATTTAATTCTACTCATTTTATGTTCTAAAAATTCATTCCAAATTAATTCGTTTCCAAAAGAATCTTCAATTGCGTTTTTATCTTTTAATAATTGATTAAAATACTGTTTATTTCTCTCTTTGTTTGAAGAAGAAATATTGAGCTCAATTCTAACATAGTAACCTGTTACGGATAACATAAAAGAAACTCCACTTATTCCAGCTCCAGCACTTATCCAATTGTCTTTAGAAGGACTTATGTTAGAAAATAGATTCGTGTTTTCTATTAGCGGTAGTAGTTGTTGCCAATACTTTTTTCTAATTGAAAATCTACTAGGTTCAATATCTTCACTTTTATATTTTAGGATTAATTCGTCTTCTAACTCAAAAAGTGTTAAAAGCCTTTTTAGAATATTAAATTTCGAGCGACTTTCTACATTATATTCTATAAAATAACCATTTAAAACTTCTCCAGAAGCTCTAAAATCATCTTCATTTTTTGAAATTTTTAAGATGTCTTGATTATTAATTAGTAGTTGTGTATTCTTCTTGAAAAGACTTTTTATAACATGATCATACATTCCTGCAATATGGCTTTCTTCGACCTTATTATCTTCAAAAATAAAATATTCTAACTTCTTGTTTGTTGGACTATCTGCAACAAAAATATTTTGTTCTGTATTGCTATTTGTTTCAGGGATTATCACTTTTGGATATTCCCAAATTTGTAAAAAACGTTCGTATATAATTTCAAATCGTTCATTATATTTTTCAATAGTCCAATTATCTATGCTTTTTAAATAGGTGTTTAACCAAAGACGACTGAACTCATAACCTTGTTCTTTACCATCAATATTCATGGTCTGCTTCTCTGAAAATGCTTTGTTGCTTAAAGCTCCATTATTGCCAGATAAAGTTAAATTACCTATTGTATTTAAACGCTTTTCTTTAAACTCAAAATAATCTTCTGGTTTTAATTCTGTATTCCATTTTACATGTGGATTTCTCGGAAAGATGTGTTCTATAGTAATATTTTCATTTGAAGTATCTACATATTCTCGATTGTTAAAATTCTCAATCATTTCAAACATATACTTTCTATTCTTTGCTTGAATATTATATAAATCTTTATCTTTTAAGGCAGTTCTTAAATCTTCATTTGTTGGAAACTTAGAACTTCCTTTTTTCTTTAGTAAAGAAATTTCAATAGAATCGTAATAGTTTTCGGTATCTACATCTGCATATAACGACATAAATATTTTGTTTAATGCATTTGTTGGTAATCCCACAATAAATCTACGCCAAGTATAACTTTGAATAAGTTTTAGAATTTTAACCAATTCAATTTTATCTATAATACCATTCTCCTTATCTTCAAAAACTTGAAGTAAAAACGGAAAAGCCACATTAATTTCCAAACGACTTATATATTCTAACTCTTTTTTTATTTCTGAATCTGAAACATAACTTGGATTTATAAATCTTTTATAATGTGCAGATAATGATTTTATATTCTCTAATTCTTGTTGGTATATTTCACTCTTTTTGTTTTTATACAGTTTTTTAAATTCTGCATACACTTTATTTTTATTAGGTATTTTTTTACTTTTCAGTGTCAAGTAATCTCTAATATAATCTGAAACCATTGATTTTTGCTTGACTAAATCTTTCGCGTTTTCTTCAATTGGATTCCAGATTTGCTCAAAAATACGAGATTGGTCTTTTGGCTCTAAATCCATTAAAATAAAGTTTCTGATTAAATCTGATTGTGACAATTCTAAACCAGTAGAGTTTAAACTTTCAAAAATACGTTGCGGATCGTCTTTGTCTCTTTCTAGAGAAATTTCTACAAAAATTAGTCTTTTTAAACCATTTTTAATAATCTCAAAATTATCTATTGTTATTATCGATCTAAAGAAATTATAGTTTTCAATTACGTTAGAGTAGCCACCGAACTCATTCTCTGTTGCATTCATTATTGATTTAAATGCTAATGAGTTTTGGTCTGTTTGCTTTAGTTTTAATTTGCTCGATTCTTGCTCTACATATTGGTTGGTTAAAAACATATTGTAAAGTCGATCTGCTTCACTGTTTAAATTATTCTCTTTCGCAAATCTGTATAAAGCAACGTATAGTATATTAATAGTTGTTAAACGTTGTTGTCCATCTATAATTACCAATTCTTTTACTTCGCTAGTACTATAAATACCTTCATGTATAAAAACTATACTACCAATAAAATGTGTGCCTCTTTGGTCTGTTTGTACTGCAACAATATCATTTATTAGCTCACTACACTCTTTAGTACTCCAATCGTAATTTCGTTGATAAACAGGTATAACAAATTGCACATTAGCTGCTTGTAAAAAATTATTTATTGGTAGTTCGTTTGCTTTCATTTCTTATAGCTTTTTTGTTAACTCTATTTCTTTTATCTTTTAAAGGCACTTTCTCACTCAAATCTTTTAATATGTTTTTTGACAACGTATATTCTTTTTGCTTTTTTAAACCTCGTTTTACAATATACTCATCAACAATAAATTGACCAGGGCCATTAAACAATTCTTCTAACTCACCATTTTCTAAGATATTTACGCTAATAAAATAATCTGGAATTGGAAAATCTGGAAAATAACTATAACCATGAAAGGATGCTTTTATTTGCACTTTTCTATCAGTAGCAATTTCAAAACCATCATGGGTTATAAAATTATCTGAATACAGTTCAATACCATATTTTTCTGACACTAAAACTTCACCAATATCTCCAACCAACTTTCCATCAAGAGTAAAGTTCTTTTTTTGTAGTTTGTATTTTTCTCTTAATCTTTTTGTTATAGCTAGTAATTCTTTTATCTCTTTCACCTTTTATCTCTTTTTTTACTTTTCTTTTTCTAAAAATATCTCAACTTTTTTAAAAATAGATAAAAAATGATCTTCTTCTAATTTATTTAAAATAAAACTTGATAATTGGTGAATATCGTTTGCCTGTAAAATATATTCTTTTGTAGCAAAGTGCGACCAATTATAATTTGTTGAAGTAAAGTTTTCAGAGAAAGAAACTTGCAACTCGTCCTCAGTAAAATCTATTTCTTTGTATTTCTCTCTATTAATTAAAGCTTCATTTTGAAGCTCTACTATTAAAAATAATTTATTAGCACCTGTTAGTAAATGATCAAACCCAATTGTAAACATTAAGTTTTTATTCTTCTGAGAAATAAAACATCGAATTCTACTATTCATGTTCGAATTAGATCTTGGACTGGTTAAAGTAACACCATTTAAAATATTCCCTGCTTTTTCTATTTCTGCCTTTACATGGTTTTCTACACCTTCGCTAAATGCTTTTGTTTCTCTAATTTTCTCTTGAAAATTATAATAAAAATCTATTTCTTTTTCAGTCATAACAGTAGTACTTAAATTCATCATATTTTGAATAAAATCTTTTAAAAATACGGTGTATTTATCATTTGCTTGCAGTAAATAAAAACCCATATTTTTTTGAACCTGCTCTAGTAATTTTTTGTGTGTAATACAGATGTAATTAGAAGCGTTTTTATATTCTGAATAATTACTTCTTGAAATATTATGTAAGGATAAAATAACACCAACTTTGTTTTCACTTTGCACGCTACTCCAATAATCATCTAAATCATTATCTAGATGATGATATACTTTATTCTCAATAATAATAGAGTTTTCAGGGCTAGTTAATAATAAATCTATTCTACCTCCATCAAGTGTAGAAAACTCTGTTATGATTTCGAAATTAGAAAAAGTGTTTGTTAGAATAATATTTTCTTTGCCTAATTTAGTTTTGGATATTAACTCTAATAAACTTTTTATAAATAAATCTTTAAAGTTATGCTCTTCGTACGCATTAAAAAAGAAAGCATAAATATTCGAAACTACATTTTCGTAATGTGGTTGTTTGGCAATACCTAAAAAGGTTTTTGGTTTGCCCTTTATTTTTGGTATTTCGTTTTGGCTGAGAAAGGTTTGTAAGTTTTCTATATTAGTGTTTGTCATTTATTCCTTTATTAAATTTACAAACTCAACTTGCTTGCTTTTCATGATTTTTTGAATTCTATTATTATGTTTCTTTAAAAAATTTTCTACAATTCTTTTTCTAAGGAAATACTTTGGTATATAATTTTCAAGTTCTATAATAAAATTATCATGTGATCTTTTAAAGTCACTTACTTTTAACTGTATTTTTTTGGCTAATTGTCTTTCTTGCAACTTGTCCATTTTTTTGGTTCTACCAATAACCACTCTATTTCTTTCCATTTTATTAAGTACAAGATCTGCGCTTTCTGCTATTATATCTAGAATTAGATTAGCAACTAAATCTTCGTAGGTTTTAAAAATCTTTTTAAATTTTAAAATTTTTTTATCCTCTAAAGCTTCTTTTGCTAGCTCTTGAATAATGGGTGTAATGTCACTAGTAAACGTGTGATAAGACAGTATGTAATTCGCATAAGCTACACTTATCTGCTTAAAATTTGGTTTTTTAATGGAGGTTAAAACTATTTCGGCAGATTGGTTTTCTTTATACCTCTCAAAATAAGCTTGCTCAGCTTCATCAAAAGTTTTAAATGATTTTAAAGTTGGTATCTCTGTTTTAGAAGCTTCAATTAAAAAGAACGAATTATTCTTATCCTCACTTGCCCATCGTTTTTTAACTTCTGCATTGTTTTTTCTGAAGGTTTTACTTAAAACAGATATAAAATCTCGCTCTGCTAATACTTCATATATTAAGTTGGCTTCTTCTTTATTTAGTTGTTTATCGCTAGACATTAAAGCGTGAAACTTCCCGAATTTTTCATCGGATTTAAAACCGAGTTCTTTTAACCTTAAGCCATATAATAAATCTGTAATTTCTATAAGTGTAGCCCAATTATGATGGTCTATTGTACGTAGTTGTATTTCTATACGACGTTTAGAAATTGGGTCTTTAACATAAACGTGTATGCCTTTATAACCAATATCTCGTTTTCTATCGTTTATATAATCTCTGGTTTTTCCACCTGTTTCAAAAGCATTTTCAATTAATTCTTTGGCTTTATAGACTTCTGCATCATTATAGAAAATACAGCGTATGCCACCAATATCTCCCATTCTACTTAAATCCATTCCTTTCTCTCTAGGAAGTTTATTAATAATGGTATCTATACGTTTTAATCTAAATGCAAGAATACTAGAAGGATGCACTGTATCTGCCAAGTCTCGCATCTTATTAAACACATTCACTAATGGTTTAGAAAAAGAGGTTCTAAACTCTTGTAAAAGTTCTAATTCTTCTGGTGTTATCTCTCCACCTCTTGCTGCAATAGCATCTCCTATCTTATTAATTTTAGTGTTAGAAACCATATTTAAACTACGACTGTATTTGTTTCTACTTTTGACATTTTGGATAGAATTAGACTTTTGGTATTTTCTAAAAGTTGATTTTCATTGACAATTATATATATTCCATTAACTAATGGTTGAATCTTTAAATTAAATGCTTTTAGAAATTCTTTTTTAGGTTCTAAAAATGGAATGTTTCTTAAAGTAGATAGAGTTACATAATTCTGAGTACTTCCAGCCATACTACTTTTTATATATTCTAAACAGTTATTACCTTTTAAATAACACAGAACATATTCTGCTAATTCCCGTTTTTCAGAGCATTTAAAAAGACCAACATTTTTTATTGCAAATTGAACATTCGACATCTGAACAAAATGTATTAATCCTACTGTACCAATCATACTAAAAAGTATATCAAATTGTTCAACCTGACTTCTTCTATTAATTTGATTATAATCTTCTTCTGAAATATTGTACGTATCTTGAATTGCTATATCAAAAGGCTTCAAATGAGTTGATGTAACTAGTGGCATTCCTTTTTTTACTGGTTTAGGCGAATCATGTGTACCATCTTTTACTGAAAATAAATTTTCAATTGGTAGTACTTCCCAACCCTCAGGAATCTCCAAATCCAACTCCTCATTATACACCATTTCACCACCAGAAGATTTATAAGGTTTACCATCTGCATTAGGAAACTCGAAATCCACAAACCAATGTTTATACAAAGCTTGTGCAGTGTCTTCTAGTTTTTGGTTTAGGGTTTCGTTTAGTTTAATACGATTTACAATGGTGTTGTATTCTTTAACTATTTCACGTTGTTTTTCTATGGATGGAATTGGTAGTTCTAACTCGCATAAAGATTCCCAACTAAAACCACCACGAACACTACTATCTGTGGTAAACCAAACATTTCTATCAAACTCTGAACGTCTGCACCACATCATTAAATACTCTGGATCTAAAATGTTATGGTCTAAAATTTCAAAAACCACATAAGCTGGTGAAACAATTATTGGGTCGTCTTCTAACAATACACTTATGGGTAAAATCTCGTCGCGACCAACGTGCATTGGATTGTAAGCAAATTGATGTTTTTCTACAACTCTATATCTTGATAAATCTGTGCCTTGAATATTAGCTACAGATTCCATAAATTCTTTGTTAATACGAATCCCTTTTAATACAGAAACTGAACCATCTGTGTTTTTCTTTTTTATCTGCTTTATGTAATTACCAAGTGGCTTATAATTCGATTTCATAGCCTAACTCTTTAAACACATTTAACAATTCGGTTTTAGATTGTGCTTCAGCTTTTAACAAGTCTGCAAAATCAACTTGTAATGTTGACATCTTTTCATCAAAATTGATGTTCTCATCTCTGTTTACAAACTCAATGTACTTACTTGGTACTAAAGAGTAATCTTTTTTACGTAAATCTTCAATAGTTGCAGAATGACAAAACTCGCCAATATTTTCATAATCATCTTCAAAAGAAGTTTGTTGCCAATTGTGATAAGTTGAAGATATTTTATCTATTTCTTCACCAGAAAATTGAATGTATTTCTTTTCAAATGGTATTCCTACTTTTCGTAAATCAATAAAAAGCGTTTCATCTTCACGATTACGATATTGTTTTTCAACACCATTAATTGTAACCGTTCTTTCTTTTTTATTATTATTTAAAATCCAAAGTGTTACAGAAATATCAGTAGTATAAAACATCTTTTGAGGTAAAACTAAAATAGCTTCTACCAATTTATTTTCAATCAGTTTTTTACGTATCTCGTATTCGGTTCCGCCACCAGATAATGCACCATTGGCTAATATAAAACCTGCCACTCCGTTTTCTGAGAGTTTAGATACCATATTAAGAATCCAACCATAATTTGCATTTCCTGTTTGTGGCACATCGTAACCTCTCCAACGTGGATCGTCTAGTAACTCGTCTGTAGCTCTCCATGCTTTTTGGTTAAAAGGTGGATTTGCCATAATATAATCTGCCTTTAAATCTGGGTGTTGGTCTTTGGCAAAGGTATCTGCTGGCACATCGCCTAAATTGGCAGAAATACCACGTATGGCAAGGTTCATTTTTGCTAACTTGTAGGTGGTAGCTGTGTATTCTTGCCCATAAATAGAAACGTCTTTTTTGTTACCGTTGTGGCTGTCTATAAATTTCATAGACTGCACAAACATCCCACCAGAACCACATGCAGGATCGTAAATTTTACCTTTGTATGGTTCTATTAACTCTGCAATAAGGTTTACAATACTTTTAGGTGTGTAGAATTCGCCTTTTCCTTTTCCTTCTGCAATGGCAAACTTGCTTAAAAAGTACTCGTACACTCGCCCAACAATATCTTGTTGTTGGTCTTTTAGGGTGTCTATATTGTTTATGGTATCTAGTAAAGCAGCTAGTTTACTAACATCCATATTTAAACGTGAAAAATAGTTGTCTGGCAATGCACCTTTAAGCGATGGATTGTTTTTTTCTACGGTATATAAAGCGGTATCTATTTTTAAGGCAATATCGTCTTGTTTGGCATTGGCGATGATGTAGCTCCAACGCGACTCTTCGGTTAAATAGAATACATTTTTTTGCGTGTAGAATTCAACCATGTCAACAAACTTTTCTTTACCATCGTCTATAATTTCTTGACGACGTTTCTGAAATTTGTCACTTGCGAATTTTAAGAATATTAAGCCAAGTACTACGTGTTTGTATTCTGAACTTTCTACAGTTCCTCTAAGTTTATTAGCAGAATCCCATAAAGTTTCTTCTATAGACTTTTGCTTTTTAGCTGTTGCTTTTTTAGCCATTAGTAAGTTAATATTAAATATAAGTTGGTTTTCAAATAGAAAATTGTCTAAATACAATTATTCAATTTGGTTGTTCTTGAATAAAAAATTATTGAAGAAGCATTTTTTTGTTAAAAATACACAATAAAAAACCTCCAACAAATTTTGTGAGAGAATTATAATATTAAATAGTTTTAGAAATTCTGTTAATTAACTTTGCAATAAGATTTACAATACCGCAATACTTCTAAAATATCTATTAAAAAAAAAGCTATGAAAGAGACTGGGTTGGTAATAACTAAAAAATCTTTGCAATACTTGGTGTTGCAGAATTGCAATACTAAAAGTAGTTAGTATTGTGGTTTTTTTATTTAAACAGAGTTGGGTTAACTTTAAAAACAGTTTTAAGTAAAAAGTTTTGAGATTCAATATCAGATGCTATTTTCTTCTTTGAACTGCTAGTTCTTTTAATTTTTTGGTTGAAGTCTGATTCATTTTTAAGCAGTTTAAATAACCTTTTTTTTTCTTTTCTTGAGAGAACTTTTGCTATTTTAAAAACAGTATTTGCATTCATAGTATAAATTATTAAGCTGATAAATATTGTTGAATTTTATTTAAAAAAAAACAACAATTCAACAGAATTGTTTTAATCAGCAACAGTCTTGAATATGACTTTTAACGCAATTAAACTACTCATAACAGCAAAAACTGTATTGTTGTTTTTATTACAAAAAAGAATCATTTAAACTTACAATTAACACATTTTACTAAAACAATATTTTTAAAACAAAAAGTAAGACAAAATAATGTTGTTTTGTTGACGTCTACTTTTAAACTCAACACCAGTAGTAGTTAGAATAAAAAACAGCCATTCAACAAAGCGTCAACAAGTTTATTTAACTTTTCTGTTGACACTCTGTTGAACAACTGTTACAAACTTAAAGCGCTAATCAACTACACTTTAAACGCTTTAATCAACAATCAACAACTTCATTGATAAAATCTTCTTTTTTAAACTCATAGTATCTTCCTTTTTTAGTTTCAAAATCTACAATTTTTTTTTGGGCTATATTTAATGAAAAAAAATATTTCTGGTAGCTTCCATTTTTAGACTCTAAGTTGTAATCTTCTTTTAAGCTTTTTGCAACTTTAGACCTTGTAGTTTTAAAACCTTTATTAAATTCTTCCAACAAATCTGTTGCTGTATATTTTAAAACATCTACCTCATATTTTATAAAATCATCTAATAATATTTCTCTTATCTCTTGACTTAAGTATGTTTTATTCCCTTTAACAACTTTATCCAAAGCTGGTGTGTGAATCTGTTGTTTTGTAAACCACATTCTTGTTTTTCTTTCCGTTTTAATTTTTCGTGTATTTAAAAAATATAAAAACTGCGGAATTTCTCGATTGAGTTTTTTTAGCATATCAACATCTTCCTCTTTAAAGGAATTTACTTTAATAACCCAATAACGAATTTCATTGCTATCTATTTGGATAAAATTTTCCTCGTTATTGGAACACAAAATAAACTTCCCGAAGAAATTAGACTCTACTTTGTCTTTACCTTTAGATTCTATTTTATAAGAATTAGCCGTAGAAAGGTTTTTAATGCGTTCACTATCTTCTCTTCTATCTAGCAATACTTCGTCAATTGCAATAATTAGTTTAGATGCCCAATCACTATTAAATCGACTTCTAAAATCTTCATTCTTATTGATTGTCATGTTACCTTGAAAAAGCAACTTTAGCCAGTTTAAAAAAGATGTCTTACCAGTATTTCTCGAATTACTAACCAAACACAAAATTGGTAAAATCTGTATTGGCTGTCGCCAAAGTATACTTAAGTAATCTA
Organism: Tenacibaculum aquimarinum; assembly: GCF_022478115.1. Classification (GTDB taxonomy): domain Bacteria; phylum Bacteroidota; class Bacteroidia; order Flavobacteriales; family Flavobacteriaceae; genus Polaribacter; species Polaribacter aquimarinum_A. The sequence goes on from NZ_JAKGSC010000001.1 coordinate 1,045,322, forward strand.
AACCTAACTCATATTGAGCTCCAAAAATATGTTTTAAAAACTTTTCTGTTTTTTTAAACTCTCCATGCTTTAGTTCATGATTTATTTCTTCATATTGATTATAGAAAAGGTTGATTTCTTTTTTATAATTTAAATGATCTGGCATAGTTACAAAACCATCATACTTTTTTATAGATTCTAAAAAGTCTTTTCCGTTATCTGTAATTATTTCTCCTTTTGTCCACTTTATTAAAGTTTTTACAAAATCTCCGCTCAATAATGGAACATTACATATCTTATAGTAATCTGTCCCTACCCGAATGAACTCCATAATTACGATCTAGGTTTAATATTATGAATTAAAAGACCTCTTTTTTCTCCATCTTTCCAGTTTAATTGAATATTAATACCTGTAAGGTTTTTATCCATAGAATAAAGTCTATCTATTTCTTCTTGTAATAAAACCCACTCAAATCTTGGATTAGAGCTAATAATGATTTTTAATTTTTCTACCTCAGAAATTAAATAAGTTAGAAACCTTAAAAGAATATCATCAGTAATTCTATCTATTTTAAACCTTTCAATTTCAGTTAACATTCTTTCGATAATAACAAGTCCATTCTTAATGAACTTGTTATTTTGTGCGTTATAATCTTTCATTAGTGATTGATTTTAGTTAATGCTTTTTCCACCTCTTTACGCTTAAATCTTTTTTTATTACCTATTCGATAGGCGGTAAGGATAGATCGCTTTGACCAATCATCAACTGTGACAAGAGAAATAGAGAGTATTTCTGAAACTTGTTTTCTTGTGATCCAGTTTATTTGTTCTGAAGGTTTTAGTTTTTCAGAATAAACTTCGAAAAGTTCTTTAATAGTTTTTGTTAGACTTTTAATTAAGTCTTCATCAGAGGTGTGATGATGGATTTGAGTTACTGTTTTTATATTCATAATTTTCTATTTATTATGAATGCAATATTAGATTACAATGTTAGTCTAGTTTATTCACTTTGTGTTCACCTTTCTTCACTTTTGTTCACACTACCTTTTGTGAATCGAATGTTAAGGGTTTTTGGATATAAAATTCTCAGCATATGTTGTGTATTCGTCAGTTAAATGATTAGTATTTCCAATTTTGAATCCTTTTTTTATTAATATGCCAGCATTATATTTCTCATTTAGAAAAGTTGCAAATTCAATTCTGGTTAATCTCTTTTTGAAAATTAAATTTTTAACCCTGGTCTTGATCTTAAAGAAGTTTGCTGCAACTGTTTTAAAACCGTCATTAGCGTTAGATGCGTTGTCAATTACATTTTCATTCTTGAGAAGTTCATTAAACATTTTTTCATATTTCTCATCCATCCATATTTTTGAATAGTAGTTGTTATTTTTAATCTTGGTGACTCTGTTTGTTTCGTCAGTTTCTACATTTATATCAATTTTGGATATGCTTTTTTTAATTTTTTTAATTTCTAAGTCACAGTACTCGATTATCTTTTTCGTTTCGTATAATCTATAGATTTTCTCATACAAGTTGAGTTTCATGGTTGTGTTTCTGTGAGATAAATGATACAAAAACAAAAAATTATTAAAACAATTATAATCATCGAATAGATACGAATAAATATTATCTGTGTTCTTGTATACTAAAGAATAAAAGATGTAATCGAAATCATATAATTCTAGGTCATTATTAAATTCTGATTCTAAAAATTCTTCTCTATCCTCAAGATACAAATTATTGTTTTGTATAAAATCTAATATGTTACTGTCTTCATATTTATCAATTACGGAGTTGTAGGTTTTTTGAAGTTTTAAGACTTTATCTTTTGGTGAATAGACTTTCCTTACTATGTTTTTTAGTTTATTTAATTCTAGATTGTAATATTCTTTATATTCTTTGAAGCTTAAGTAGTAGTGATTTTGAACCTCATCAATGAAATTTGATGATACATTGTAAACTTTTTCTTGATAAATAAAGCTAGTGATGTTTTTGTCTTTCAATAATCTTAGTTGTTTGTCTTTACCAAAAGGAAGGTCGTAATTTTCGGTTTGCTCATGTCTTAATTCAAAAATATTGTTTTGAATTAAGACTTCTTTTTTCTTTTCTACTGGTAATCTTTTAAACTTTTTGTATTTAAGTATGTTTAGATATTTCTCGTTCATTGTCTATTTTACTTTAAAGAAAGAGTTTTCTGAAATTTTTAAAGCGCGTTCATCTTCTGTAATTCTTATGTAATTTAGAAATACTTTTTCAGAAGTATGTCCGCTAATTGCCATAATATCTAATGTGGGCATACCTGCAAAATATGCATTGGTACAGAAGGAGCGCCTTGATGTATGATTTGATATAAGTTGGTGTTTTTTCTTAGTCTCAGTAATTTCTTTTCCTCCTTTGGTTTTCGTTATTGTAATTTCTTCGTTTAATTTGGCTTTAGCTGCAATCTTTTTTAAAGCTAAATTAATATGTTGTTCGGGCATCCTTTTAGGTGGATTACCGTCATTCTTTTCTAGTATATTTTCTACGATTGGATGAATAGGAATTGGTAGATACTTTCCTGTTTTTTTAACGATTACTCTAAAAAAGCGCTTGCCATTACTTTCGTGAATATTGTTTTTGGTTAACCCATTAAAATCAGAAACTCTTAAACCAGTATATGCGCCAATAATGAATAAGTCACGCGCATTGTTATGTGTTGGATTGTCGCTGTAATCAATATCTATAATTTTCTTTAACTCAACTTCATTTAAGTAAACTTGTGTGGATTTTGCACTAGGTTTTATAAAGCGTTTACTTTGAAAGCTTAAATTTGTGTTTAGATTTTCTTCCGTAGCAGCATTCATAAAAACTTTTAATTGTTTAATAAATTTACCAATTGTGTTTAAAGAAAAGTCTAAACCTTCTAAGTATTCAATAAATAAGCCGTAAAAATCCATGTTTATGGATTCGAAACTAATTGAATAGTTGTATTTTTTTTCAAAATCTTTTAATAAATCTATCGTTCTTTCGTATTCATTAATTGTTCTGATAGAAAGTGTTCTACCAGTACTATCTATAATCCTGTTTTTTGATTGGTCAATAAATTGTCTTGAAAAAGTATATAATGTTAATTTCTTTTCAATAGTTTTTTTACCAAAATATATATTAATATCTTTTTTTAGTTGTAGTTCAATTTCAGCGTTTTCGTAAGAGTTGTATTCTGTGATTTTCTTTAGAATAAAACTTTTAAAATCAGATAATTTTTTATTGATGTTGTCTTTAATGTTAGAGACATCACTCATATTTCTAACTTTCTGATTTCTATCGTCCCAATATCTTGGATGAATTTTTAGTTTTGTAGCTCCTCTTATTCTGCTTTTTGCAGCAAGATTTACAGCGTAATAGATAGTAACAGATTTTGTTGCTTTCTTGTTTCGAAGAAGAAACTTAACCGAAGCCATATAATAGTGATTTTTAACCAATCCAAATATAGTTAAATATTTATTTGTGTCGGTATTTGTGTCGGTAATTTACTTGTTTACTCTTGTTTTACTTTTTCTCACCTTGTTGAATATTTTTTAAATCCCTTTGTTTGTGTGGCTGTGTGAGTAATTTAGAGAAATACAGAAAAGTATTCGTTAGTCCTTGTAGGCCAACAAAAAACGCTCACTTAATGGTGAGCGTTTTTTTAGTTTTAAGAATTATTAAACTCTAAAAGTTAATATTGGTCTTAAGGCATTCTTGGTTAAACTTTTTGTGACACTGTTATTAAATAAATGAGATAAACCACTTCTTCCATGGGTGCTCATTGCTATTATGTCTGCATTTATTTCTTCAGAAAAATTTAAAACACCTTTTTCTATAGAAGAATCGCTATATACATTTACGGAGTGTTTAGGTAGGTTGTAGTCTTTTATAAAATCAGTTATTTTATTCTTTGTTTCTTGAGTGCTTTCAAATTTTCTTGGTGTATTTATTTTTAATAAATGAATTTGACTGTTGAATTTTTCGGCGAAATCAAGAAATTTTTCAAAAGCCTCTTTGTTTCCTTTTTTAAAACTAGATGCAAAAACCAGCTTTTTTGGCTTAAATTTCTCTTCATCTTTTTTAACTACAAGAACTGGTATTTTTGAGTTCCTTACCACTTTTTCTGTATTTGATCCAATTAATATTTCTTCAAATTCAGAATGCCCTTTGGAGCCCATGACAATTAAATTCGCATCAATTTTTTTTCCATAATCTTCTATGCCTTCGTAGGGTTTTTGAAAACGGATTGCATGCTTTATTGCTGTGTTTTTTGAGAAATATTTTTCTTTATATTGAAATAGTTTGTCTCTTACCTTGCGTAAGTATAACATGCTTTCTGGAATGCTAAAATTACTTCCGGCACCCATATCTACAATCCCGGTAGGTAATTCTACCATGTGCAATAAATGTACTTCGCTATCGGACTTTTTAGCAATTCTTGAAGCTAATTTTGAGGCGTATTCAGATGAAACTGAAAAATCTACTGGAACTAAAATTTTTCTCATAATTAAAAGTATTAAAAGAGTGAAAAAGATACCTAAATATACGAAAAAGATAAATACAAACCTACTTGTGTATTAGTAAATTACTTCCTATATTTGCACCGAAATTAAGGCAAAAGGAAGGAAAGGGGACGGAAGTCCCCTCTTTTTATATCAAAAATGAACCAAGATACAGTTAAAAAATTATTGCAAGAAGCGTTAGATGAAAATCCATCTTTATTTTTAATAGAGTTGGCTTTCTTGGCAAGTAGCAAAATTAAGGTTGTTGTAGATGGAGATGCTGGTGTTCCGCTTAGCGAGTGCATTAGAATAAGTAGAAGTATAGAAGGAAGTCTGGATAGAGAGGAAGAAGATTTTTCTTTAGAAGTAACTTCACCAGATATTGCACATCCATTTTTAGTATTACGTCAATATAAAAAAAATATTGGCAGAATTATTAAAGTTGTAACAGCAGAAGATAAATACGAAGGAACTTTAGCCTCAGCAGATGAGGATGGAATAGTTTTAACGTGGAAAGCAAGAGAGCCTAAACCAATAGGTAAAGGTAAGCATACAGTAGAAAAGACATTAAATCTATTGTATTCAGAAATAAAAGAAGCAAGAGTAAAAATTATATTTTAAGAGAATATGCAATGGAGAATATAGCATTAATTGATTCGTTTTCAGAATTTAAAGACAATAAAAGTATAGACAGAGTTACACTTATGTCTATTTTAGAAGAAGTATTTCGTGCCACTTTAAAACGTAAGTTTGGGTCAGATGATAACTTCGATATTATTATTAACCCTGATAAAGGAGATTTAGAAATCTGGAGAAATCGTGTTGTAGTTGCAGATGGTTTTTCTGAAGATGATAATGAAGAAATAGAATTAGCGGAAGCAAGATTAATTGAGCCAGATTTTGAAATTGGTGAAGATGTATCTGAAGAAGTTAAGTTAATAGATTTAGGAAGAAGAGCAATTTTAGCATTACGCCAAAACTTAATTTCTAAAATTCATGAACACGATAGTACAAATATCTTTAAGCAATTTAAAGATTTAGAAGGAGAGTTGTACAGTGCAGAGGTTCATCACATACGTCATAATGCAATTATTATGTTAGATGATGAAGGAAATGAATTAGTGTTGCCAAAAAGTGAGCAAATTCGTTCAGATTTCTTTAGAAAAGGAGATGCTGTTCGTGGTGTAATAAAATCGGTAGAGTTAAGAGGTAATAAACCTGCAATTATTCTATCAAGAACATCGCCAGTATTTTTAAATAAATTATTTGAGCAAGAAATTCCTGAAGTATTTGATGGTTTAATTACTGTTGAAGGAGTTGCAAGAATACCAGGAGATAAAGCAAAAGTAGCTGTAGATTCTTATGATGATAGAATTGACCCTGTTGGTGCTTGTGTTGGTGTTAAAGGATCTCGTATTCACGGTATTGTTCGTGAGTTAGGAAACGAAAATATAGATGTAATTAATTACACTAAGAACGACCAATTATTCATAGCCAGAGCTTTAAGTCCTGCAAAAGTAACTTCAATGGAAATTGAATTATACGAAGAGGAGAAAGATGGTAAAAAAGGACGTGTAAAAGTGTTGTTAAAACCAGAAGAAGTGTCTAAGGCAATTGGACGTGGCGGTGTGAACATCAGATTAGCAAGTCAGTTAACAGGATATGAAATAGACGTTCAACGTGAAGGTTTAGAAGAAGAAGATGTTGAGTTAACAGAGTTTGGTGATGAAATAGAAGATTGGGTAATTGTAGAATTCAAGAAAATTGGTTTAGATACTGCAAGAGCGGTCTTAGAAACTAATGTTGCCGAATTAGTAAAAAGAACAGATTTAGAAGAGGAAACAATCTTAGAAGTTCAAAGAATTTTAAAAGAAGAGTTCGAAGACTAAATTGATAGTAAAGGGTGTGTTTATTTCCTTTTTTCATTAGAAAATAAAAATCAACATAATAACAGAATTCATAACTACAATTAATTTGTAAAGTGTGTTTTTTGTAAATAAAAGACTAAAAAATAGTATATGTCTGACGTTAAAAAATTAAGACTTAACAAAGTTTTAAAAGAATTAAATATCTCTTTAGATAGAGCGGTGGAACATTTGGCTCAAAAAGGCCATGATGTAGAAGCACGTCCTACTACTAAAATCTCTAATGCAGAATATCAAATTCTATTAGATGGTTTTCAAACGGATGCTAGTAAAAGAGCAGAATCTCGTGAGGTTGGTGAAGAAAAGAGAAAAGAGAAAGAAGCGCTAAAGTTAGAATTGGAAGCTAAACAAGAACAAAAACGTTTAGAGGAAGAAGCTAAAAGAGAAGTTCTTAAAGCCAAAGCAGTTAAGTTAGAGATTAAAACTGTCGGAAAAATAGATGTAGATAAAAAACCATCTGCAAAAAAGGAAGAACCTGTTAAGGAGACTCCAAAAGCAACTGAACCAAAACCAGAAGCTCCTAAAGCTGCAGAACCTATAAAAGAGGCTCCAAAAAAGGAAACTTCTAAAGAGGTAGAACCTGTAAAGGAAGCTCCAAAAAAGGTTGAGGTTAAAGAAACTAAAAAGGTAGAGGTTCAGAAAACAGAGAAACCTAAGGTAGCTGGAATTATAAAGAAAGAGCCTGAGGTTAAAGAAGAGCCAAAAGTAGAAATTACACCTGAAAATTCAGAAAAACTTAAAACGCAATATAAAAAATTAGACGGTCCTAAGATTACAGGGCAAAAAATTGACTTAAAGCAGTTTGAGAAGAAACCGAAGAAAAAGGTAGTAAGACCAGGAGACGATAAGAAGAAGCGTAAAAGAATTGTTAAGCCAGCAACTGGTGGAACAAGAACTCCAAGTACTGGAGGAAATAGAGGAGGAAACCGTAGTGGAGGTTCTCGTGGAGGACAACAAAGAGGTAGAAGACCTGTAGTTCAAAAAGCAGAATTAACTGACGAGCAAGTTCAAAAACAAGTAAGAGAAACCTTAGAAAAACTTCAAGGTAAATCTAAGAAAGGTAAAGGAGCTAAGTATCGTAGAGATAAAAGAGATGCTCACAGAGAACAAACAGAAGCAGAATTAGAAGCGCAAGCATTAGAAAGCAAAGTACTTAAAGTAACAGAATTTGTTACGGTAAGTGAAGTTGCAACAATGATGGATGTACCAGTTACAAACATTATTTCTTCATGTATGATGTTAGGAATGATGGTAACAATGAATCAGCGTTTAGATGCAGAAACTTTAACTATTGTAGCAGAAGAATTTAATTATACAGTTGAATTTGTAGGTGCTGAAGTTGAAGAATCAATAGAAGAAGTAGAAGATAAACCAGAAGATTTAGTAACTCGTGCGCCAATTATTACGGTTATGGGTCACGTAGATCATGGTAAAACTTCATTATTAGATTACATCCGTAAGGCAAATATTGTTGACGGAGAGTCTGGAGGAATTACACAGCATATTGGAGCTTACTCTGTAAATGTAGGAGATCAAAAAATAGCATTTTTAGATACACCAGGTCACGAGGCCTTTACAGCAATGCGTGCACGTGGAGCTCAAGTAACAGATTTAGTAATTATTGTAGCAGCAGCAGATGATGATGTAATGCCACAAACTAAAGAAGCAATTTCTCATGCTCAAGCAGCAGGAGTACCAATTATATTTGCAATTAATAAAATTGATAAGCCAAACGCTAATCCAGATAACGTTAAAACGCAACTATCTTCAATGAATTTATTAATTGAAGAATGGGGTGGAAACATTCAGTCTCAAGATATTTCAGCTAAAACAGGTGAAGGAATTGAGGAGTTATTAGAAAAAGTTTTATTAGAAGCAGAAATTTTAGAATTAAAAGCTAATCCTAATAAGAACGCAGTTGGTGCGGTTGTAGAAGCGCAATTAGATAAAGGTAGAGGTTATGTTACAACAATATTAGTACAAGCCGGAACTTTAAAAATTGGAGATTATATCCTTGCTGGTAAAAACAGTGGTAAAGTAAAAGCCATGTTTGATGACAAAGGAAATAAACTTAAAGTTGCAGGTCCATCAACACCAGTATCTATACTTGGTTTAGACGGAGCGCCACAAGCAGGAGATAAATTCAATGTATTTGAAGACGAAAGAGAAGCAAAACAAATTGCATCTAAACGTTCTCAATTACAACGTGAACAATCTGTAAGAACTCAGAAAACATTAACGTTAGATGAAATTGGTCGTCGTATTGCATTAGGAGACTTTAAAGAATTAAACATTATCTTAAAAGGAGATGTAGATGGTTCTGTAGAAGCCTTAACAGATTCGTTCCAAAAACTGTCAACAGAAGAAATTCAAGTTAATATTTTACATAAAGGAGTTGGAGCCATTACAGAAAGTGATGTGTTATTAGCAACAGCTTCAGATGCAATTGTAATCGGATTTAACGTTCGACCACAAGCAAACGCTAGAGTTATAGCAGATAGAGAAGAAGTAGATATTAGAATGTACTCAATTATTTACGATGCAATTAACGATCTTAAAGATGCAATGGAAGGTATGTTATCTCCAGACATTAAAGAAGAAGTTACCGGTAACGTAGAAATTAGAGAAATCTATAAAATCTCTAAAGTTGGTAATATTGCAGGATGTATGGTTATGTCAGGTAAAATATTCAGAAACTCATTAATTAGAATTATTAGAGACGGTATTGTAGTTCATACAGGTACTTTAGAAGCTTTAAAACGTTTTAAAGACGATGTAAAAGAAGTTGCAAAAGGGTACGATTGTGGTGTTCAGATAAAAGGATACAACGATATACAACAAGGTGACGTTATTGAAGCTTACCAAGAAGTAGCCGTTAAGAAAAAACTGAAATAAATTCAGTAGTTCAATAAAATTAAAACCGATACGAAAGTGTCGGTTTTTTTGTGCGTTACGGTTTTTAGCGAGTTTTTTTAAACGTTATTCTAAACTTGATAAAGAATCTTATTTCATGTATTAACTAGCTATAATTAATTCAAAAACCGCCCGCGCTTTCCGCTATATCTTTTTGTAAAAAAAAAACAAAAAGGTTAAGAATATCAACAGTTATTCGAACGGCTACAATCGCTAACGCGCCTACTTGCTATTGAATGATGTTTCGAGTTTTGTTAATGTTTTTTAAGGTTGTTTATTGATTTTGAGTAACGAAAAATTGTTTCAAAACTTAATTCAAAAAAAAAATCCGAAGCAATAGCTTCAGATTTTAAAATTTGTATTTTTTATCTAATCATTTTTTTTAATAACAATAGCGCCGGAAAACTTCTCTCTAATTTTATTAATAGCTTTATCGGCTTCTAATCTTGTTTTGTAATTTCCAACTTGTACTTTCCATTCTGGAGCATCATAATCTAACTTGTTATAAACACCAGGAAATTCTACTTGAAATTTACCTTTTGTGCTTCTTGCTCGTTTTTCTAAACCATTGTATAGCTGAATTCTAAAACCATGACCATAGCTTTTATTATAGTCTCTTTTTTTGGCTAATAAGCTAGAAATCTTATCGTTATCTTGAGTGCTGGTTTGTGCATTCACTGTAGAAATTCCAAGAAACGCAAAAAGTAGTACAGCGGAAAAATATATCTTAATTTTCATTATTATTTTAGTTTATACAAAAGTAACGACTTGTTTCTGAATAAATTGAAATAAATCTTTATTTAGAATTAATATAAATTATAATTAACATTCTTTTAGCATTTCAAAATCTGAACAGAATTAGTACTTTTGTGCAACTGTATGAGGTGCAAACCTCATACCAAAAATACATAGATTTTAAACTATAGTTTGTAAAATATGAAGAGTGTAGCACTACACAATAGACTAACCAACGTATTCTTAAAGAGTCTTACTTTACTTTTAATATTATCTTTTAGCTTCTCGTCTCAGGCGCAAGAAGTAGACGCAGCGCGTCAAAAAGAGGGTAGAAAATTATTTAGATCACTTTGTGCATCGTGTCATAAACTAGATAAAAAACTAGTTGGGCCAGCATTAGGAGGTGTTGAAGATAGAAGAGAAAACGATTGGTTGCAAAGCTGGATTAAAGATAATACAGCCTTAATTAAATCTGGAGATGCTGATGCAATTGAGGCAGCAGAATTCAGTCCAACAGCAATGACGGCTTTTCCTCAATTAGACGAAAAGCAAATAAACGATATTCTTTATTATACCACAGTTGGTGATCCTGTTAAGCCAGGAGCAGTTGCTGATGTTGCTTCTGCAAGTGAGCAAGGTGCGGCGCCAGGTTGGTTAATTTATATACTAGCGGCAGCAATTATTGTAGCCTTTTTAATTATTGCGAGTTTATTAAAAACAATTAGCGAATTAAAAGGAGCGCCAAAAACACCAGGAGCTGTAGCTACAATTAATGAAGTTTGGGAAGGCGTAAAGAAAAATACTTTCTTAAAAGTTTTAACTGTAATATTTGGAGCATTAGTTGCTGCATATTTCTTATTCGGAACTTTATTTAAAATTGGAGTTGAAGAAGGGTATCAACCAATTCAACCAATTGCATTTTCACATAAAATCCACGCAGGAGACAATAAAATAGAATGTCAATATTGTCACTCTTCGGCAAAACATAGCAAAACATCTGGAATTCCTTCGGTAAATGTATGTATGAACTGTCATAAAGGAATTTCTGAAGTAGCAGATGACACTAAAGTTGTTTTTGAAGATGGAACTTTAGGTAAATCAGAATTAGATTCAGAAATCGCTAAGATTTACGATGCTGCAGGTTGGGATGCCGATAAATTAGAGTACACAGGAGAAACAAAGCCAGTAAAATGGGTTCGTGTACATAACTTGCCGGATTTTGCATATTTTAATCACTCGCAACACGTAACTGTTGGAGGTTTAAAATGTCAAAAATGTCACGGTCCAGTTGAAGAAATGGAAGAAGTGTATCAATATTCTCCATTAACAATGGGTTGGTGTATCGATTGTCATAAAGACACAAAAGTAGATTTAAAAGGTAACGAATATTACGCAAAAATACACAAAGAGTTGGCTGCCAAATTTGGCGTTGAGCAAGTAACAATTGCACAACTTGGAGGTAAAGAGTGTGGTAAATGTCACTATTAATATAAATTAAAAAATTTAAAGATTCAGTAAATTGTAGTTTTCAATTTTTAAATCTTTTAATCATTAAATAAAAAGCATAAATGGCTTCAAACAAAAAATACTGGAAAAGCGTCGAAGAACTAAAAGATAGTTCTGTAGTTGAGACGTTAAGTAAAAATGAGTTTGTAGAAGAAATTCCAACTGATGATTTTTTAGGCGATAAAGAAACGCTTGAAAACTCTTCAACTTCTCGTAGAGATTTCTTAAAATATGTAGGGTTTACAACAGCAGCCGCTTCTTTAGCAGCCTGTGAAGGTCCAGTAAGAAAATCTATTCCTTATGTAGTAAAACCAGAAGACACTGTTGCAGGTGTTGCAGATTGGTATGCAACTACAATGGCAGATGGTTACGATTTTGCAAATGTGTTAGTAAAAACACGTGAAGGTCGTCCAATTCAAATAATGCCAAATAAAGAAGCAAACGGAACAACAAATGCACGTGTGCAAGCTTCTGTACTTTCTTTATATGATGAGGCGTTAAGATTAAAAGAACCAACAAAAGGTTCAACTGTAATTTCTTGGGCAGATGCTGATAAAGAAATTGGAGCAAAATTAAACGAATTAAAAGATGCTAACCAACCTGTTGTATTATTAACAGGAACTATGGCGAGTCCATCTACAGATAAAATCATTTCTGAATTTACTACAGTATATCCAAACGTAGAACACGTTGTGTATGATGCAATTTCAGAAAGCGGTGCTGCCGATGCTTTTGAAGCTATGTATGGTAAGCGCGCATTACCAAATTACGATTTAAGCAAAGCGAAAGTAATTGCTTCTTTTGGGGCAGATTTCTTAGGAGATTTCCACGGTGGATTCGAAAAATCTTACATAGCAGGTCGTAAACCAGAAACGGGGCACATGTCTTACCACGTTCAAGTGGAAAGTAATATGTCTTTAACTGGAGCAAATGCAGATAAACGTGTGGTTGTAAAACCATCTGATCAAGTATTCGCTTTATTAAACCTATACAATGCTGTAACGGGAGCAAATATTCCTTCTAAAGCGACCCCAATTGATGCTGTTGTAAAAACACTTTCTGAAGACCTTCAAAAAGCAGGTTCTAAAGCAGTTGTTTTAACAGGGTTGAATGATAAAAACGCACAATTAATAGCATTGGCAATTAACAAAGCATTAAGTAGTGATGTTATTGATGTAAACAATACATTAAATACGCGTCAAGGAAACGATGCTAAAGTTGCTAAAGTTGTAGCAGATTTAAAAGCAGGTAAAGTAGCAGGTCTTATTACGTATAATGTTGATCCTGTTTATACACTTGCTAATTCAGCAGATTTTTCAGAAGGATTAAAGAAAGCTAAATTATCAGTTGCAATTTCTACGGAAAATAGCGCAACGGCAATGGCTTCTGAATTTGTATTACCAGCGCCTCATTATTTAGAATCTTGGGGAGATGTTATGATTTCTGAATCTAACTTCGGATTAATGCAACCAACTATTCAGCCATTATTTAATACACGTCAATTACAAGACACGTTATTAACCTGGTCAGGAAACTCAACAAAATATTATGATTATTTAAAAATAAATTCAGCAGCTATTTTAGGAACAACTTCTTGGAATACAGTTTTACATGATGGTTCTTTTAATAAAGAAGTAACTGCAAGTAATACAGCTGGAGATGTTGATATTAATGCAGTTGCTGTAGCATTAAATAAAGCTACAAAAGCATCAGCATTTGAATTAAATTTATATGCCAAAGGTGGTATGGGAGACGGTAAACAAGCGAATAATCCTTGGTTACAAGAATTTCCAGATCCAATTACTCGTGCAGCATGGGATAATTACTTAACTGTTTCTATGGCAGATGCCAAAACATTAGGTTTTGAAAATCCTGTAAAAGATAATGGTGCAATTAATGGTAATTATGCAAGTGTAACTGTAAACGGTGTAACTATTAAAAATGTTCCAGTAATGGTTCAACCAGGTCAAGCAAATGGATCTCTAGGTTTAGCATTTGGTTACGGAAAATTAGCAGGCTTAAAAGAAGAAATGCAAGTTGGGGTAAATGCTTACTCTTTATATGCAAACGGAAATAATGTTCAGTATAATGTTTCTATTGAAAAAACATCTGAAGCAGTACACAAGTTTGCTTGTACTCAAGTACAAAAAACAATTGCAGGTCGTCACGATATATTAAAGGAAGCTACGTTAAAAGAATATTTAACTGTAGATCCTAAAGATCATAAAAATGGATGGAACGTTCCTGCTATGGTTTCTTATGACCATCAAGAAGTAGAAGCAAAATCTATCGATTTATGGGATGAGCATAACAGAGAAGTAGGTCATCACTTTAACTTATCTATAGACTTAACATCTTGTACAGGATGTGGTGCTTGTGTTGTTGCATGTCATGCAGAGAACAATGTGCCAGTTGTAGGTAAAAATGAAGTAAGAGTTGGTAGAGATATGCACTGGTTGCGTATTGATAGATATTACTCTTCTGAAGTTGAAACAAGAGAAGAAGCTAAAGAATTAGGTTTAAGTAGAGCAGAAATGTATTCAGCTTTAGAAACTGAAGCAGAAAATCCTTCTGTTACCTTCCAACCAATGATGTGTCAGCACTGTAACCACGCTCCGTGTGAAACGGTTTGTCCAGTTGCAGCAACATCTCACGGTCGTCAAGGTCAAAACCAAATGGCTTATAATAGATGTGTTGGTACTAGATATTGTGCAAACAACTGTCCTTATAGAGTTAGACGTTTTAACTGGTTTAACTATGCAGAGAACAAAGAGTTCGATTTCAACATGAATAATGAATACGGTAAAATGGTGTTAAATCCAGATGTTGTAGTTCGTTCTCGTGGAGTTATGGAAAAATGTTCTATGTGTATCCAAATGACACAAGCAACAATTTTAAAAGCTAAGAAAGAAGGAAGAGCAGTTAATAAAGATGAATTCTCAACTGCTTGTTCATCAGCTTGTACAACAGGAGCTATGGTTTTTGGAGATGTTAACAACAAGAAAGACGAAGTAGCTGCATTAGCAGAAGATAAAAGAGCATTTCACGTATTAGATTACCTACAAACGAAACCGAATGTAGTGTATCAAGTGAAAGTTAGAAATACAAACGAAGCATAATCGAGTTGATTTTTTTGAAGTATTAAGTTGAAGAGCTTAATAAACTTTAAAAATATTCAAACTTTAAACTAAAATTAAATTAAGTAATAAAAATATGTCTCATTACGAAGCACCCATAAGGGAACCTTTAGTATTAGGTAATAAAAGTTACCACGACATTACCGAAGACATTGCTAAACCTATAGAAGGTAAAGCAAACAAAAACTGGTATATAGCATTTTATATTTCTTTAGCAGCAATGTTATGGGGATTTGGATGTATTTTCTATACAGTTGGAACAGGTATTGGAGTTTGGGGATTAAGCAAGAACATTGGATGGGCTTGGGATATCACAAACTTTGTATGGTGGGTAGGTATTGGTCACGCCGGTACATTAATCTCAGCGGTACTACTTTTATTCCGTCAAAAATGGAGAATGGCAATTAACCGTTCTGCAGAAGCAATGACAATATTTGCAGTATTCCAAGCAGGATTGTTTCCAATTATTCACATGGGACGTCCATGGAATGGTTACTGGGTATTACCAATTCCGAATCAATTTGGTTCTTTATGGGTAAACTTTAACTCGCCATTACTTTGGGATGTATTTGCAATTTCAACATATTTATCTGTATCATTAGTTTTCTGGTGGACAGGTTTATTACCAGATTTTGCAACGATTAGAGATAGAGCAGTTAAACCTTTTCAAAAGAAAATTTATTCTTTATTATCTTTCGGATGGTCAGGTAGAGCAAAAGATTGGCAACGTTTTGAAGAAGTATCTTTAGTACTTGCAGGTTTAGCAACACCATTAGTACTTTCTGTACACACAATTGTATCGATGGACTTTGCTACATCGATCAATCCAGGTTGGCACTCAACAATTTTCCCTCCTTATTTCGTAGCTGGAGCAATCTTTTCTGGATTTGCAATGGTACAAACGTTATTAGGTATTATGAGAAAAGTAACTAATATGGAAGCATATATTACACGTTTACACGTAGAGTATATGAATATTGTAATTATTGTTACTGGAGGAATAGTAGCAGTAGCCTATGCAACAGAATTCTTTATTGCATGGTATACAGGTTCTCCATATGAATACTATACATATTTATCAATTGGTGCAGAAACTGGACCTTACGGATGGGCTTTCTGGTCATTATTAATATGTAACATCTTTACACCACAATTACTTTGGATTAAAAAGATAAGAAGAAGTTTTATTTGGTCATTCATTATCTCTATTGTAATTAATATTGGTATGTGGTTTGAGCGTTTCGATATTATTGCAATTGTATTAAGTAAAGGTCACTTACCATCAACATGGTGGCGTTTTGAACCAACATTTGTAGATGTAGGTATCTTTATTGGAACTATCGGTTTCTTCTTTGTATTATTCTTATTATATGCAAGAACATTCCCAGTAATTCCTATTGCAGAAATGAAAACAATATTAAAATCTTCAGGAGAAAATTATAAGAAGCAAAGAGATGGAATTTCTACTTCTCAAGTTGAAGATAATAACACTATAAACGGATAATTATGGGAGCACACGAAGCATCAAAAGTTATTCATGCACTTTACAATGATGACGAAATCCTAATGGATGCAGTTAAAAAAGTAAAAGGAGAACACCATCATATAGAAGAAATATTTTGTCCTTTTCCAGTTCATGGACTAGACAAAGCAATGGGTTTAGCGCCAACGCGTTTAGCAATTACAGCTTTTATGTATGGAATTACAGGTTTGTCTGTAGCAATATGGCTTACTTGGTATACAATGATACACGATTGGCCGCAAGATATTGGTGGTAAACCAAACTTTTCTTGGGCAACAAACATGCCAGCATTTGTGCCAATTATGTTTGAATTAACTGTATTTTTTGCAGCTCACTTAATGGTAATTACTTTTTACATGAGAAGTAAGATTTGGCCATTTAAAGAAGCAGAAAACCCAGATCCAAGAACAACCGATGACCATTTCTTAATGGAAATTCCAGTTCACGGAAACGAAGAAGAATTAAAAACGTTATTAGCAGCTACAGGAGCTGTAGAAATTAACGTAGTAGACAAGCATTAATCAATAGATAAATGAAGAGTTTAAAAATAATATTCAGTTTAGTAGTACTTACAAGTATAGTTTCTTGTGGTAACAAACGAGAGCCAAGTTTGCAATATATGCCAGATATGTATGTGTCTGTACCTTATGATGTAAATGGAGCTGAAGGTGTAAATGGAAAACCAGTTAACTCTAAACCAGTTGCAGGTACCGTTAAAAGAGGAGGATATCCTGCTTATGACATTTTAGACACTAATGAAGGTTACGAGAAAGCTAAAAATGAATTGCAAAATCCGTTAGAAGTTACTGAAGATAACTTAACAAACGGAAAAGCAATGTACGATATTTACTGTGCAGTATGTCATGGTAAAAAAGGTGATGGAAACGGAATTTTAACTGAACGTGATAAGTTTGCAGGAATTCCTAATTATAAAGACAGAGAACTTACTGAAGGAAGCATTTACCATGTAATTATGCACGGTAAAAACTTAATGGGGTCTCACGCATCTCAAATGACACCAACTGAGCGTTGGCAAGTTGTTCAGTACGTAGAAAAATTAAAAGCAGATTTAAAATAAATCTATAATAGATATGTATCAATTTTCAGGTAGATTAAAAACACTCGCTATTGCATTTATGGTTCTTGGAGCCTTAGGAGTTGCTTTAGGTTTTTACAATGCACCAAAAACTTTAGAAGACGCTAAAGAAATTATGGCTAACCAAGCTGCTCACGGAGCACACGGTAATGACCATGGTGAAACAAAACATGTTGAGGAAACTCATACAGAAAAGAAAGAAGATGCTCATGCTGAAGAAAATCATTCAGCAGAGAATTCTCATTCAGAAGTTATAGTTGAAGAAGTGCAAGCTGATTCTCATATTGAAGATGAATCTCATTCAGAAGAAATAAAAGAGGTTTTAGAAGTTGAAAAAGTACATGTAGCAACATTAGATACTCATGATTCAGACAATGCGCACGGCGCAAGTCATGATGATGCACACGCAGAACATGTATTTCACCAATTACAAAACAGACCTTGGGCTGCACTTTATGTAGCTTTACTATTCTTTTTAGGAGTTACTTTATTGGTTTTAGCATTTTACGCAATCCAAAGAGTTGCGCAAGCAGGTTGGTCTATTGTTTTGTTTAGAGTAATGGAAGCTATAACTGCAAACTTATTACCAGTTAGTTTAATTTTATTAGCGGTTTTAGTTGCATCACTTTTGCACATGAATCATTTATTCTCTTGGATGACACCAGGAACTTTTACTCCAGGTCACGAGAATTACGATCCAATTGTAGATGGTAAATCAGGATGGATAAACGCTCCTTGGTGGATGATTAGAAGTATCATTTACTTAGTAATATGGAATGCTTACCGTTGGTTTATTAGAAGAAACTCTATTAAAGAAGATACTGCTGAAAACATTTCAACATATAAAAAGAATTATAACGTTTCAGTAATATTCTTATTCTTATTCATGATTACAGAAAGTATGGCTGTTTGGGATTGGATTATGGGATTAGATCCTCACTGGTTCTCAACGTTATTTGGATGGTATGTTTTAGCAACTTTCTTAGTAAGTGCTGTAACTACAATTACATTTGTAACAATTTACTTACGTTCTAAAGGGTATTTACCAAAAGTAAATGATAGTCATATACACGATTTAGCTAAATTTATGTTTGGTTTCTCTGTATTCTGGACATACTTATGGTTTGCTCAGTTTATGTTAATATGGTATGCAGATATTCCTGAAGAAACTACGTATTACGCAATGCGTTTTAACGAATATAAAGGACTATTTTTAGGAATGGTTGTAATGAATTTCGTTTTCCCAATTTTATTATTAATCAATAGTGATTTTAAGAGTATACCTTGGTTTGTAGTTATGGGAGGAATAGTGATTTTAGCAGGGCATTATGTAGATGTATTTGTTATGATTATGCCAGCTACAGTTGGTGCTCAATGGGCAATTGGTATTCCAGAAATTGGTGCTATACTATTTTTCTTAGGATTACTAATTTGGACAACCTTTAGTGCATTTGCAAAAGCAGATCCTGTTGCAAAAGGAAATCCATTCTTAGGAGAAAGTGAACACTTTCACTATTATAATATTGAACATAGAGGTGAAGACGCAGATGCGCACCATTAATTAAATAATTGAATTAAAAATAAATAAGACAAAATAAATATGTTAGCTCTATTTTATATTTTTATAGCTGTTGCAATCGGGGTAAGCTTTTGGCAAATTACCCGTGTAATGAACTTGAGAGAAGTTATTGCTACAGATAAAGACAATAATTCGCAAGGTAAAATTGCCATTGGTTTTATGGTGTTTTTCTATGCAATGATGGTTTATTGTTTAATAGCAATGAATGTGTTAATGTTACCAGAATCTGCCTCAATTGAAGGAGAACATGACGATAATCTTTTCAATATTACTTTTTGGTTAATTGGTATTGTACAGTTTATCATGCAATTTTTAATTTTCTTTTTTACGTACAAGTATAGAGGGAAGAAAGAAAATAAAGCAAAATTCTATGCAGATAGTCATAAATTAGAGATGATTTGGACTATAATCCCTGCTTTTACTATTGTAATCTTAATAGGTTATGGTTTATGGGCTTGGAATAACATTATGTATGTTGGTGATGATGAAAACCCAATTGTTATTGAAGTATATTCAAAACAATTTCAATGGGAAGCTCGTTATGCAGGAGAAGATAATACTTTAGGTTTAGGAAACGTAAACTATATTAAAGGAATTAATACAATGGGAGTTGATATGTCTGATAAAAACTCTCAAGACGATAAACAAGTAACTGAATTATACTTACCTAAAGGAAAAAAAGTATTGTTCAAGTTCCGTTCACAAGACGTATTGCACTCAGCTTATATGCCTCACTTTAGAGCACAAATGAATTGTGTTCCTGGTATGGTTACACAGTTTGCTTTTACACCTAAGTTTACAACAGAAGAAATGCGTGTGCAATCTGAAGTAGTTGCTAAAACAAACGGAATCAATAAGATAAGAAAAGCTAAAGGTGAAGATCCTTATGTTTTTGATTACTTACTTTTATGTAATAAAATATGTGGAGCATCTCACTATAACATGCAAATGAAAATTACAGTTGTAGAAGAAGCACAATATAAAGAATGGTTAGCTGAACAGCCAGCATTAGCCCAAGTTGTTAAATAATAATTAAAGAGACTACAAATAAAATAGATTATGTCAGAGCATCATCACAAAGAAACATTTGTAACAAAATATATTTTTAGTACAGACCATAAAATGATTTCTAAACAATTCCTAGTTACAGGAATGTTTATGGGAATTATTGGAGTATTCATGTCAATGTTATTCCGTATGCAAATTGCATGGCCAGAAAAATCATTTTCTATTATAGAAGCATTTTTAGGGCATCATCAAACAGATGGTATAATGAATCCAGATATGTATTTGGCATTAGTTACCATTCATGGAACAATAATGGTATTCTTTGTACTAACTGCAGGTTTAAGTGGTACATTTTCTAACTTATTAATTCCCTTACAAATTGGTGCTAGAGATATGGCATCTGGTTTCTTAAATATGGTTTCGTATTGGTTATTCTTTTTATCAAGTATAATCATGGTTATATCTTTATTTGTTGAAGCAGGACCAGCATCTGCAGGATGGACAATTTACCCACCACTTTCAGCATTACCACAAGCAATTCCAGGTTCTGGAGCAGGTATGACGTTATGGTTGGTTTCTATGGCGATTTTTATTGCTTCATCTTTAATTGGATCATTAAACTATATAGTTACAGTTTTAAACTTACGTACAAAAGGAATGAAAATGACGCGTTTACCACTTACAATGTGGGCGTTTTTTATCACAGCAATTATTGGTGTGGTTTCTTTCCCAGTATTATTGTCAGCAGCATTATTATTAATTTTTGATAGAAGTTTTGGTACATCATTTTACTTGTCAGATATATTTATTTCTGGTGAAGTATTACATTATCAAGGAGGATCACCAGTATTATTTGAACACTTATTTTGGTTCTTAGGTCACCCAGAGGTTTATATTGTATTGTTACCGGCTTTAGGTTTAACTTCAGAAATTATTTCAACACATTCAAGAAAACCAATTTTTGGATATAGAGCAATGATTGGTTCTATTATGGCAATTGCATTTTTATCTACAATTGTTTGGGGTCACCACATGTTTATCTCAGGAATGAATCCATTTTTAGGATCTGTGTTTACCTTTACAACTGTATTAATTGCAATTCCTTCAGCGGTAAAAGCATTTAACTATATAACAACATTGTGGAAAGGAAATCTTCAACTAAATCCTGCCATGTTATTCTCAATCGGATTAGTTTCTACATTCGTTACAGGAGGTTTAACAGGATTAGTTTTAGGGGATTCTGCATTAGATATTAATGTACACGATACGTATTTCGTAGTAGCGCATTTCCACTTAGTAATGGGAGTATCTGCAATTTTTGGAATGTTTGCTGGTGTCTATCACTGGTTCCCGAAAATGTATGGTAAAATGATGAATAAAACTATGGGGTATTGGCACTTCTGGATAAGCATTATTTGTGCTTACGGAGTATTCTGGCCAATGCACTTTATTGGCTTAGCAGGTTTACCACGTAGATATTATACAAATACAAACTTTCCAATGTTTGATGATTTAGCTGATGTAAACGTTGTAATTACAATTTTTGCTTTAGTTGGAGGTTTAGGTCAAATAATATTCTTAGCTAACTTTTTTATCTCAATTTATAGAGGGAAAAATGCAACTCAGAATCCTTGGAATTCAAACACAATTGAATGGACTACACCAGTAGAGCATATTCACGGTAACTGGCCTGGAAAAATTCCAGAAGTACACCGTTGGCCTTATGACTATAGTAAAAGAGTAGATCCTAAAGATGATGATAGTGATTACTTAGGAGGTAAAGACTTTATACCTCAAGTAGTACCATTATATGATGGAGAAGAGCCGTCTTAAAAATTAAATTGTAACCTTGAGCGTAGCTAAAGGTCATTATAAATAACAAAAAAACCTTTCCATTGGAAAGGTTTTTTGCTTCTTATCAAATTGTTATCTTTGTTAAGTATGAATGAAAATTTAAATCCTGAAAACACAAATCTTTCTAATGAAGATATTGATGTAGAAAAAAAATTGCGTCCACTTTCTTTTGAAGACTTTAGTGGTCAAGATCAGGCAATTGAAAACCTTAAGATTTTTGTTGAAGCAGCAAATCAAAGAGATGAAGCTTTAGATCATACACTTTTTCATGGACCTCCAGGTTTAGGGAAAACTACTTTAGCACATATTTTGGCTAATGAATTACAAGTTGGTATAAAAGTAACTTCTGGACCAGTTTTAGATAAACCAGGCGATTTAGCAGGTTTACTTACAAATCTAGATGAACGAGATGTTTTGTTTATTGATGAAATCCATCGATTAAGCCCTATTGTTGAAGAATACTTGTATTCTGCAATGGAAGATTATAAAATTGATATTATGATTGAATCTGGACCAAATGCGCGTACAGTTCAAATCAATTTAGAACCATTTACATTAATAGGAGCAACCACCCGTTCAGGATTATTAACTGCGCCAATGCGTGCACGTTTTGGAATAAGTAGTCGTTTACATTATTATTCAACAGAATTATTAACCACAATTATACAACGAAGCGCACAAATTTTAGGCGTTCCAATTTCTATGGAAGCGGCAATTGAAATTGCAGGGAGAAGTAGAGGAACACCAAGAATTGCCAACGCATTATTGCGTAGAGTTCGAGATTTCGCACAAATAAAAGGTGATGGAAATATTACTATTGAAATAGCAAAGTATGCTTTAAAAGCATTAAATGTAGATGCACATGGTTTAGATGAAATGGATAATAAAATTTTAAAAACCATTATAGATAAATTTAAAGGAGGTCCAGTTGGTTTGAGTACAATTGCTACAGCAGTTTCCGAAAACACAGAAACTATTGAAGAAGTGTACGAACCTTTCTTAATTCAACAAGGTTTTATAATGAGAACACCTCGTGGAAGAGAAGTTACAGATTTAGCTTATAAACATTTAGGTTTAATTAAAGGGAGAAATCAAGGCGAATTATTTTAGGCATAAATTTTAAATGGAACAACAAGAAGTAAATAACACGATAGCTAAACCTTCCACAAAAGGTTGGTTGCAAAGGTTAAAAGATGAAAGTTGGGAAGCTGAATTACTAGTTTCTGCAATTGCTATTTTTGGTACATTTAAGATGTTTGATGTTATAAATTGGGGGACAAACTTTTTTATAGATGTTTTAAATCCTAATCAATACTTAATTGGCTACTTTATAATGGCAATTGGTCTTTTAGCAATAAGTATTTTGGCTGCAATGTTTTTAATCCATTTTTTTTTAAGAGCATACTGGATTGGTTTAGTAGGTTTAAATTCGGTTTTTCCTGATTATAGTATAGAAGATAGCGCTTATTCAAAAATATATACTGAGAAAATCTTAGGCATTCTCCCTAAGTTAAAAGATTCCATTCAAAAAGTAGATGAACTTTGTAGTGTTATTTTTTCGGTGGCTTTTACGCTTTTACTGATTTATGCATACATGTCAATATTTGTAAGTGTCTATTTACTAGTTTACAATCTGTTGTCTGCTTACATTCCGTTTTATATATTATTAATCCCTGCAGTATTAATGGGAGTTTTTATGTTAGTACAAATGGTAATAACCTTTAAAGCTAATTTTAAGTCAAATAAAGAAAAAGAAGGTTTACAAAACTTGTCATTTAAGGTAAATAAATTTGTTTCTAAGATTATTTATGGGCCATTTTATAAGTCAATACTCCAAGTAACAATGATTTTTGGATCTAATTTTAAGAAGAAAAAATCACTTATTTATCTTGTATTATCATTTATTTTAGTAGGATTATTAGTCTTTGGAAAGCAAATAACAAATACAAATATCTTTTATTTAATAGTTCACAAAAAATACTTTAATACTACAAAAGTATATTCAAGTTTTTATAATGATGAAAATAAAAACAATACTTTTTTATTAACGCCAGAAATAGAATCAGACAAAGTTGAAGCTAATGTGTTAAAAATATTTATTCCTGTTTTTAAGCATGAAGAAAATATGAAAACTGAATTTTGTGGAGATGATAATGAAAATTCTGAGCTATCTTTAGAAGTTCGTAGAGAAGAGTGGAATACTTTTATTTTAGATTGTTATAATCAATATTATCATATTTATATTAATGATAAAAAAATTGACGTTGAATTTTTAAGACTTAATGCACATTCAAGAACGAAGCAATCTGGAGTAATTTCTTATTTAGATATTTCAAACCTTAAAAAAGGTGTTAATTCTATTGAAGTAAAAAAAGAGTTTGGAGAGACTAAGATTTTAAATTGGAAAATTCCATTTTATTACATACCTAAAAATTAGTTTTTATAAAATGAATTTTAAAAAACTCATACCAATTTTAGAGTGGTTACCTAACTACAATAGCGCTCGTTTTAAAGGAGATTTTATTGCAGGAGTTACTGTTGCTATTGTGTTAATTCCTCAAGGAATTGCGTATGCATTAATTGCAGGTTTACCTCCAATTTACGGTTTATATTGTGCGTTAGTTCCGCAAATAATGTATGCTATTTTTGGTTCATCAAGACAAGTGGCAATTGGGCCAGTTGCCATAGATTCTTTAATTGTAGCATCTGGAGTTTCTGCTTTGGCTTTAGCAGGGTCAGAAAGTTATATTGCCATTGCAATTTTGTTGGCACTTATAGTTGGTGCAATTCAATTTTTAATGGGTGTTTTTAGGCTCGGTTTTATTGTAAACTTCTTATCAAAACCTGTAATAACGGGTTTTACATCTGCTTTAGCGCTTATTATTGGTGCAAATCAGTTTAAAAATTTATTAGGAGTAGATTTTATTCAGAGTGATCAAATACACATTTTAATACAAGATATTTGGCAGCAAGTAGCAACTTTTAACTTTAATACATCTGTTATTGGTTTAGTAACTGTACTAATTATTATAGTGTTTAGAAAGATAAATAAGAAATTACCCAGCGCACTTTTTGTGGTAATTTTAGGAATTTTAATAATGTATTTTTTTGGAAAAAATTTGATTGATGTTTCTATAGTAAAAGAAATTCCTTCAGGATTACCAAAATTTACAATACCCGAAATTGAGTTTTATCAAATTAGAGAATTATTACCAATTGCATTAACTTTAGTAATGGTGGGTTATTTAGAAACGATATCTATCGGTAAATCATTGGAAGCTAAACAAAATGAATATCGCGTAAATGCCAATCAAGAACTAATTGCTTTAGGATTAAGTAATATGGCTGGGTCATTGTTTAAAGCATATCCAACAACATCAAGTTTTTCCCGTTCAGCAATAAATCAAGAAAATGGAGGAACTACCGGTATGTCGGCAATTGTTTCGGTTATAATGATTGTAATTTCTTTACTCTTTTTAACACCAGTATTTTACTATTTACCTAAAACAGTATTAGCTGCAATAATTATTGTAGCAGTTTTTGGTTTGATAAATTTTAAAGAGGCAGCTTATTTATGGAAAGCTAATAACCTAGATTTTTGGTTAATGATGGCAACATTTTTAGCAACCTTGATTTTTGGCGTTGAATACGGAATTATAACAGGAGTAGGTTTGTCTTTAATAATATTAATATTTAGAACATCTAGACCTTATGTTACCGAATTAGGTAAGGTACCAAACTCTAATTTTTATAAAAATAAAAATAGGTTTGATGAAGTTGTAATAGATCACGATGTTTTGGTTTTTAGATTTGATGCTCAGTTATTTTATGCCAATTCAAGTTATTTTAGAGATAATCTAGATGAAATGGCATGTAAAAAAGGTGCGGCATTAAAATTGATAGTTATAGATGCAGAAAGTATTAATAGAATAGATAGCACTGGAGTAGAAATGCTTAAAGAGCGAGTTAAGTTTTATCAAAATAAAGGAATAGCCTTTTATTTTGCAGGGGTAAAAGGGCCTGTAAGAGACTTACTATTTAGAGGTGGGCTTTTAGAAATTATTGATGTAAATCATTTTTTTATGAGAGCAAATGAAGCAGTAAAATTTTATAAAACAGGTGATAGAAAGCACCAAGAAAAATATGCGAAATATATACATCAAGCATATAAATAATTAGAAATAAAACTGATAAATATCATATGTCAAATACAGACAAATGAGTTATTTTAAAGTTAGAAAAGAATACAAGAATAATGATAATAGAACAAATATATACAGGTTGTTTGGCTCAAGGAGCTTATTATATAGAAAGTAACGGAGAAGTTGCTATAATAGACCCATTACGTGAAGTAGAAGATTATATTACTAAAGCTGATAAAAATGAAGCGAAAATTAAATATATTTTTGAAACACATTTTCATGCAGATTTTGTGAGTGGCCACGTTACATTGGCAGAAAAAACTGGAGCAGAAATAGTTTATGGACCAACAGCAAAAACAAGTTTTAATGCTATAATTGCTGAAGATAACCAAGTTTTTAAAATTGGTGATATAACAATTACAGCTTTGCATACGCCAGGACATACAATGGAAAGTACTATATATTTACTTAAAGATGAAAACGGAAAAAACCATGCTGTTTTTAGTGGAGACACTTTGTTTTTAGGAGATGTTGGAAGGCCAGATTTAGCTCAAAAAGGAGATTTAACACAAGAAGACTTAGCTGGATATTTATTTGATAGCTTGCGTAACAAGGTTATGGTTTTAGCAGATGATGTAATTGTGTATCCTGCACATGGAGCAGGTTCTGCTTGCGGTAAAAATTTAAGTAAAGAAACTGTAGGTACAATTGGAGATCAAAAGAAAACCAATTACGCACTTAGAGCAGATATGACTAAGGCAGAGTTTATAAAAGAAGTAACTGACGGATTATTGCCGCCACCTGCATATTTCCCCTTAAATGTAAAATTAAATAAAGAGGGTTATAAATCGTTAGATCAGGTTGTTAGTATTTCTAAAAAACCACTTTCTGTCAGTGAATTCGAATTAGTTGCAAACGAAACGGATGCTATTATTTTAGATGTCCGTCATCAATCCGAATTTATAAAAGGTTTTATTCCACAATCAATTTTTATTGGCTTAGGAGGAACCTTTGCACCTTGGGTTGGTGCATTAATAAAAGATATTACACAACCAATATTATTGGTTACTCCAATTGGAGAAGAAGAAACTACAATTACACGTTTATCTCGTGTTGGTTTCGATAATGTTTTAGGATATTTAGAAGGTAGTTTTGATGCTTGGGAAAAAGCAAATAAAGAAATTGATACATTAGAATCGGTTTCTGCAGCTACTTTGGAAGAAAAAATAAATGAAAATGCACTTGTCTTCGATGTTAGAAAACCTGGAGAATACGACAATGAACATATTGAAAATGTACCAAGTACACCATTAGACTTTTTAAATAATCATATTTCTGAATTTCCAAAAGATAAAGATTTTTATGTGCATTGTGCTGGTGGTTATCGTTCTGTAATTGCTTCTTCAATTTTAAAAGCACGTGGATTTCATAATGTAATTGATGTTGCAGGTGGTTACGGAGCAATAAAACAAACTGCCATTAAAAGAACTGCAACAGTTTGTCCTTCAACTTTAAAATAATTAAGATGAAAAGAGTATTTACTTGTTTTGTGTTAACACTATTTTTTATCTCATGTGGAAATTCACAAGAAATAAAATCGATAACAACTGCTGAATTAAAAGAGGTTTTATCAAATGATAAAATTCAGTTATTAGATGTTAGAACAGCAGCGGAAATTAAAGACGGGGCAATAGAAACTGCAATTTTTGTAGATTTTTATTCGGACAATTTTACTTCAGAAGTTTTAGCACAATTAAATAAAAACAAACCTGTTTATATTTATTGTAGAAGCGGTAATAGAAGTATGAAAGCTTCTAATATTTTACAAGAAAAAGGTTGCAAAGTAATTAATGTTTTGGGCGGATATAACGCGTGGAAACAAGAAAATTAAAAAAATGAAAGCAAAAATAGAAATAGAAAACCTTAAATGTGGTGGTTGCGCGGCAACTATTAAAAAAGGCTTATTAAGCTTAGATTCAATTTCAGATGTTGAAGTAGATGTAGAAAAGTCTATCGTTTCTGTAACTTCAGAAAATCAAAATTTAGAAATTGTAAAAGAGAAATTATCTAAATTAGGATATCCAGAAGTGGGTGATAAAAACACAATAGTACACAAAGCAAAATCTTTTGTTAGTTGCGCTGTTGGTAGAATAGATTCATAAAAAAAAAGCGAGCTTAATGCTCGCTTTTTTAGTTTTAGTAATTCTATAAATTGATTTTCCCTTCCCAAGAACTCTAATTTCTAAAATTTTAAAGTAGCACCAATTAAGAAATTTCTTGTTGCTTGTGGGTAATAACCAGCACCATCAACAGTAGTTGTTGTTCCTGGGTTAGACCAAGTATCATCATATGTGTAATAATAACCTCTGTCTACATATTCTTTATTAAAGATGTTGTTTACTAAAGCTGTAAACACTATAGACTTAAATATTTTATTAGTTTGTATTTCATAGACCAAGTTTAAATCACTTGTAAAAAAACCTTCTAAAACATCTAAATCAGAAACCTTACTATCTAAATTGCTCATTAATTGTTTACCAACGTATTTAGATAATAATGCTACTTGAAAGTTGTCTACCGGACTATACGTTATTGCGTTTCCAAAAACTATATCTGGAGAAAATGTTATTGGCGTGTTTCCTAAGTTTTGTAAAACTCCGTCAATTTTTGCATTATAATCTTGATTGATATTTTTGCTAAAAGAAACATTTGGTCTAATTGAAACTTGTTCAGATAATTTAATAGCTGCATCAATTTCTAAACCTAAACGGTAACTTTTTCCGCTAGAAGCACGTAATGGTTCACCAGTATTTTGATCGATTGCACCTGTTAAAATTAACTGATTCTGGTAATCCATATAATATAAATTGGTGTTTAATTTCACTTTTTCATTTTTTAAACGCCAACCTAACTCATAATCATCTAAACTTTCATGTTGAGAGTTTCCGCCTTCAAAATCGGTTCTGTTTGGTTCTCTATTTGCACGTGCATAAGAAGCGTACAAACTGTTTTCTTCGTTTAAAGTATATGTTAAACCTAATTTCGGATTAAAGAAACTGTAATCTGCATCAACATCAATTGGATCTCTATCAGAAGTTAAACCTGCAGTTGTATAGTTTACAAATCTTCCTTGTAAATCAACAAAAGCTTTTAAATCTTCAGCGATATTAAAAGTTGCTTTAGAAAAAATGCTAAAGTCGGTTTTAGTTGAATTACTTTCGTAATAACGATCATAAATTGATGTATTTGTAGCTAAATCATTCCCCCAAAGAATTTCTCCGTAATGATCATTTTTGTAATTATTATATGAAACTCCAGAAATTAGATTAAAATTGTCGCCTTTATAATCAGCATTAAAATTAGCAACATAAAAATGATTATCTAACCAACGTTGCACAATAACATCACTTCCGTCTACAATTAAATTATTGTAATCTGCAGCGTCTCTACCAGCTTTATATTGCTCAAAATAACCTTTTCCTCTTGTGTAGTTTAAACCCAAGTTTGTAGACCATTTTTCATTCAACTGCTCATTCCAATGTAATTGATAGTGATCTTGATTGTAATTGTCTGTTTCATTATCATACGTATATGGATTTTGCCTTCTGTCTTCTGCTAATTCCTCGGCAGTTAAACCAAACCAAGCTTGGTAAGTATGTTCTTCACCTCCAAAAACAATTGCTTTAACTAGTGTGTTTTCATCCGTATAACTTCCTTGCAAAAAGTACGATTTTAAATCAGAAAAAGCTCTATCTACATAACCATCCGAATAAATATTAGACAAACGTCCAGCCAATTCAAAATGCTCATTTATTTTTCCCGTAGTAAATTTTACGGTGTGTTTTCTTATTCCGTAAGAACCAAAAGAATTAGAAATTTCTCCACCTGCTTCTTCAGAAATAGCATCGGTTAAAATGTTTAAACTTGCACCAAAAGCACCCGAACCATTTGTTGATGTTCCAACACCACGTTGTAGTTGTAAACTTTCTGTTGACGAGGCAAAATCACCCATATTTACCCAAAAAGAACCTTGACTTTCAGAATCGTTAAAAGGAATTCCGTTTAAAGTTACATTAACTCTAGAAGCGTCTGAACCACGAACACGAAGGTATGTATAACCAATTCCTGCACCAGCGTCAGATGATGAAATTACGTTTGGCATATAGTTCATTAACATTGGTATGTCTTGCCCTAAATTACGTTTAGCAATTTCCTTTTTTGTAAGATTAGAATGTGTTACAGGCGCATCTGATTGTACACGAACTGCAGAAACTAATACTTCATCTAATTTAGATAAATCAGAAAATAATTCAACAAAAACATTCTCGTTTTTAAGAATTTCTTGCGTAAAATAACCTGTTCTAAAGCCCAAGAAAGACACTTCAATTTTGTGAGTACCTTTCGGTAAACGTAGTTTAAAATTTCCTTCAAAGTCCGAAGTAGTTCCTTTTTTTAATGCGCTAACGGCAATAGTAGCACCAACAAGTGGTTCTTGATTTTCATCTACAACCTTTCCTGAGAAAGTGTAGTTCTGGGAGTTTGCAACTGTTGTTACAAACAAGAATAAAAAAATGATAGATTTTTTCATTTTAAAAAATTTTAAAACGAATAAAAAGAGGTAATTATTCTTGTGATTAATATTGAATAATTAGTGTCATTACGATGAGTTTACAACTTGGTAATCTCTTCAATATAAAGATTGCTTCAGACAAATCTTCGCAATGACTTGTTACAAAATGGCGATTATCGCCTCCCTAAACAGCATTATCTGTTCTAGGTTCATTGGGTATGATCTCAGCTTTTTAAAGCACCCCTTTATGAGAACGTGGCAAAGGTATATTGGAAAAATTGATTAGAAAACAAAAAAATGATTTTTCTTTTTAGAAGCTATTTCCTGCTTTCCGTTATATCTTTTTTTGAGAAAGACAAAAAAAGGATGTCACTACAATCAGGGCTAAGCATACTTGCCAATTATTAGAAAACTTAATCTAATTTTGGTTTTCTTCTCAAAGCTTTTTTAACAGAAGTTCTTTTTTTATGTTCGGCTTTTCTTTTAATGGAAGCTTTACTTGGCTTCGTTTTTCTTCTGATTTTTGGGCGTTTTAAACCGATTTTAATAAGGTCTAAAAAACGTTTAATGGCAATGTCTTTATTCCTATGTTGAGAACGAGACTCCGAACAATATAAAATAAGAATATTCTCTTTTGTGAGTTTCGATGAAAGCTTAATTTTTAAACGTTCTTTTTCTTCATCAGACATAGAATTTGAATTCTCTAAATCGAATGACAATTCAATTTTTGAGGACACTTTATTTACATGCTGTCCTCCAGCACCAGAACTTCTGGTAGCTTTAAAAGATAACTCTTTTATGATTGTTTCAGAATTCATTAGTAATCAAGAGAGTTACCAAAATCACCAGTATTTTGGTGTAAAAAATGCATATCTAAATCTAATAAAGAATCTGAAAAAGAAAATAAATCATCTTTCTCAGCAATCAATTTATCAATTGCAGTTGTAGCTTCTTTAAGGCGCGTTTCTTTATCGCCTTTTAATAAAATGTAATTTTTATTATACTTTTTCAAAGCGTTTTCAAAAGCAGTAAACATTTCCAAACGTTCTTCTGGTTTGTCGCGTAAATCATCGGCTTCCCAAGGCGTATCAATATACGTTAGTAAGTATAAATCGTATTGATTTTCTTTTGCTGCTTTATCTAATTCAGGATCTACAAAACCACCATAATATTCTTCTGAATACACTTTGGTTTCTAGTAAATCTGTATCGCAGATTAAAACTTTATCGGCTTTTTTAGCTAAAGAGTTTTCTAATTTCATTTGCCCTTTTGCAATAGGAATTATGTCTTTTTGCTCGCAGGTTTTACGTTCATTATTCCACTTGTCTTGTAGATATTCTCGCGCAAATTCTGGTGCCCAAACAGTATTGTAATGACGTGCAAGTTGTGTAGAAAGTGTGGTTTTACCTGTGCTTTCTGGTCCAAATAAAACAATCTTTACTAGATTGATTGATTTTTGTCTAAGTTTTTTTTCCATGCTATGTAGCCAAATATTGCTATAAATGTAAATCCAAAATATTGAAAACTTGTAAATGTAAATCCTTTATAGAAGTATAAAGGTACAGAAATGATGTTTCCTATAATCCAAAATAGCCAATTTTCTATTTTCCTTTTTGCCATTAACCACATACCAACAAAGAAAATTGCTGTTGTAATAGTGTCTGCATACGCAACCCAACTTGTCCATTTGTCAAAGGTTTTGTAAACGATATAAACAAAAACTAAGGTTGCTAAAAATATGGCTATTGAAATTTTCTTTTCTTTTAATGTAGTTGTAGAAATCGGATTAACAACTTCTCCGTTTTTGGTGCGTGTCCAAATATACCAACCATAAACACTCATTATAAAATAGTAGCCATTAATCATCATATCTCCTAAAAGTTCCCACTTTAAAAGTAAATAGACAAAAATTGCTGTGCTTATCATTCCTGTTGGGAATACCCAAATTTTATTTTGTTTGGAGAACCAAACAGATAAAAAACCAAAAATTACTGCTATAATTTCTAAAGTTGTATCAACTGTAGAGTAGTCTTTATATTGACCAAAAAGGAAATCAAAAATGTGGCTCATAATTACTTCTATCAGATTTAACTATTTTTAAATTTACAACAACATTTTCTTGATTCTCAAACGATTTTTTAATTTCTGAGGTTAAAAAAGGCATTAATAAATCATATTCGCCATAAATCTGAGTACTCATTGGGTTTTCTAAAACAGTAAACTCAGATGTGCGTAAACGTTTTATAAACGTAATTATATGGTCCTCAAAATTATTATTGAGAGGCAACAAAGTAAGTTCTATTGATATTTTCATTTGATAGAAATTGAAATGTAAAAGTAACTATAATGAAATACTAAACAAGTTAAGCTTAATAACTATTTTTTCAGTTGATTAAAAAATGATACATCATTTTCAAATGCAGTTCCAATTACTACTAAATCTGCTCCTGCATTGAAAGCAGAATCTAATTGCTTTTTAGAGCGAATTCCGCCGCCAACAATTAAGGGAATAGATAGGTTTTTATTCACTAGCGTAATTACTTCTTGACTAACTGTTTCAAGTGCTCCACTTCCGGCTTCTAGGTAAATGAGTTTTTTTCCAGAGAATTCACCTGCTAAAGCTGTATTTAAAATGAATTTTAAATTTTCTTGAGAAATTGGTTTTGTATTGCTTACTTTTTGAGTTGCAGTTTTTGTTCCGCCGTCAATTAATATGTAACCAGTTGGTAAAATTTCTAAGGTTGCTTTTTTAAGAATTGGAGCAGCAGCAACTTGCTGTTCAATTAAATATTCGGGATTTCTGCCAGAAATTAAACTTAAAAACAGAATTCCGTCTGCTTTGTTTGTAATCTGTTTTACATCACCAGGAAATAAAATAATAGGTAAATCTGTTGCTTTTTTTATTGCAGAAACTACGCTTTCTGTTTGGTTGTTTTTATCGGTGCTTCCGCCAACAAAAATATGTGTTGTTATAGATTGATGTACTTTTTCAAAAAAAGAAATCGAATTTTTAACATCAAACTTTTCAGGGTCAATTAAAACTGCTAGCAGTTTTTTGTTTGCTGTTTTTGCTGATATAATGTTTTGGTAAATGTTCTTCATTAATAAGCAAATACACAAGTAAAACCATCAAACTCTAGAAAGTGAATTCCATATGAATTAATTTCACCTTCATATCTAATTTCACCAGTAGTTTTTTCATCTTCAAACTTAAAATCTTCAATATAAATATGATGTAAGAACAAGAGTTTTTTCTTTCCGTAGATCTTATACAAACTCTCTTTTGCACCCCAAACAATGGTCAATTTACTAATTAAAGCATCATGATTTGCAATAGTTTTGTACTCTTCAATAGGCGTAAATTTATGCGCTATTTTCAAAATTTTATCACGTTGTTTTTCAATATCAATTCCAACATGTTTATCATCAGAAATAATTAAACCAGAAAAAGTAAAAGAATGTGTGATAGAAATATGCTTTCCATCTTTTAAAAATGGTTTTCCAAATTCATCATAAAACAAATCATTATCTGTGTAGCCTGCTTCTTTTAGCAAATGTCTAACACTTAGAAAACCCCTTTGATGCAGTTCAGATTTCATTCCGTCTAAACGAGTTTGACTGTTCTCTGTCAGAACAATATCTGCATTTAATGCATTAAAAGATTCTTCAATCTTCCAAATCAGAACTTTAGTGTTATTATCTACCGTTAAACTTTTGTAAAGAGCCATAATTTTTAAAATGGATGTCGTAACTTTGCAGCTCGAAAATTAGAATATAAATATACAAAATATGAGCACAACAACAGCTTACGTACCATTTAAAGTTAAAGATATTTCTTTAGCCGATTGGGGAAGAAAAGAAATTTTATTGGCTGAAGCAGAAATGCCAGGTTTAATGTCTTTAAGAGAAGAATATAAAAACGAGCAGCCTTTAAAAGGTGCAAGAATTGCTGGATGTTTACACATGACAATTCAAACTGCTGTTTTAATTGAAACATTACAAGCTTTAGGAGCAGAAGTTACTTGGAGTTCTTGTAATATTTTTTCTACACAAGACCAAGCTGCTGCTGCAATTGCTGCTGCAGGAACGCCTGTGTATGCATGGAAAGATATGACAGAAGAAGAGTTTGACTGGTGTATTGAGCAGACTTTATTCTTTGGTGAAGATAAAAAACCATTAAACTTAATTTTAGATGATGGTGGAGATTTAACAAACATGGTGTTAGATAAATATCCAGAATTAGCAGCCGGAATCAATGGTTTATCAGAAGAAACTACAACTGGAGTTCACCGTTTATACGATAGAGTAAAAGCAGGAACATTACCAATGCCAGCAATTAATGTAAACGATTCTGTTACTAAATCTAAATTTGATAACAAGTATGGTTGTAAAGAATCTGCAGTAGATGCAATTCGTAGAGCAACTGATATTATGTTAGCTGGTAAGCGTGTAACTGTTTGTGGTTATGGAGATGTTGGTAAAGGAACAGCTGCTTCTTTTAAAGGTGCAGGTTCTATTGTAACAGTAACAGAAATCGATCCTATTTGTGCTTTACAAGCTGCAATGGACGGTTTTGAAGTGAAGAAATTAGAAACTGTTGTTGCGAATTCTGACATTATTATTACAACTACAGGAAACAAAGATATTATTCAAGGTCGTCATTTCGAAGCAATGAAAGACAAGGTGATAGTTTGTAATATTGGACATTTCGATAACGAAATTGACATGGCTTGGTTAAATAAAGAGCACGGAAACACAAAAGATACTATCAAACCTCAAGTTGATAAATACAATATTGCAGGAAACGATATTATTATTCTTGCAGAAGGGCGTTTAGTAAACTTAGGTTGTGCAACAGGTCACCCAAGTTTTGTAATGAGTAATTCATTTACAAATCAAACGTTGGCACAAATTGAATTGTGGACGAACAGAGATGCTTATGAAAATGAAGTATATATGTTACCAAAACATTTAGATGAAAAAGTAGCAAAATTACACTTAGCAAAAATTGGTGTTGAATTAACAGAATTACGTTCTGATCAAGCATCTTATATTGGTGTAACTGTAGAAGGTCCTTATAAACCAGAACATTATAGATATTAGTCTTTAGTTAAAATACAAAAGATTTAAAATAATAGAAACCCTTACATTAAGTTGTGAGGGTTTTGTTTTATGATTAGTTTTATGCTTTAAATTTTTTATATGAATACTGAAAAACTAGATTATTTATTACAACGAATAGAAGATTATATTGAAAATCATGAAGTATTAAAAACAGATATTTCTAAAGCATCTGTTGGTTGGCATATAGATCATAGTCTTAAAGTTGTAAATAATGTTGTTGGAGCATTGCAAAAATCGGATCCAGAAACGTATAAAAATAATTTTAGTTTAATGGGGAAAATTTTCTTCGCACTTGGTTTTTTTCCACGAGGAAAAGCAAAAGCACCAAAACATGTAAAACCGCCTGAAGTTATTTTAAAAGAAGATTTAATTTCTCAAATCGAAGTTGCTAAAAACAATATTAATGTAATTAGTGAACTAAATAAAAACGCCTATTTTAAACATCCACTATTTGGTAATGTTAATAGAAAAAGAGTAACTCGTTTTTTAGTGCTACATACAAATCATCATGTAAAAATTATAAATGAAATTACTTCCTAAGTAAACTAAAATGCCCTTTTCTAGTTTTTAAATTTCCATTTCTATCTATTAATTGAACAGTAAACCAATATTCATTTGAAGGAACAGGTTTTCCATTATATAAACCATTCCATGTTGGGTTTTCTGCCGACAGTTCTGCTATTATTTTTCCAAATCTGTTATAAATATAAATAGTACTTGACGGATAAAAAGTAGCATTAAATCCTTTAATTGTCCAAACATCGTTAATTCTATCGTTGTTTGGAGTTATAAATTTTGGATAACTAATTACAGAAACTTCTTCTTTAACCGTACCGCAGTCATTTTTATCTCTTATTTCTATTGTATAAATTCCACCTTTTAAATTTTCAAAAACTGGGCTGTCTTGGTAATCATAAACAATTAGTGAATTTTCATCCAATAAACTAAATTGATATTCTCCTTGCCCAAGATTAGCTGTATTTATTACAATTGAATTGTTGTCAGAATCCTCAACAATTTGAATGTCATTTTGCGTTATGGTTGCAATTTCGGATTCAATTATAGTAATTGTTGCCTCATCAGAATCACAACCAAATTGAGAAGTTGCTATTACAGAATACATTCCGCCTTCATTTACAGTAATTGTTTCTCCTGTTCCTATTTGAGTCCCATTTTCATCTGTCCAAGTATAGGTGTAATTCAAGTTCGGGTTTTCTACCGAAATATCTTTTGAAGGAGAACTCGTCATACAAATTATGTCTTCTGGAGATACTTTAACAATGGGTTTTTCTCTAACAATAAAGGCAACTGTGGTTTCTTCATAACAAACAGCATAAATCGGATTTTCAATTCTTACCGTAATAATTTGTGATGCTGTTGTAAACGGATTTGGTAACGGACTTGGTAATGTAGTTCCGTTTTCATCAACATAAGTGACAATCATTCCTGTTTGTGTGCCTAAAATAGTACTTTCTATATTTGATGTGTCAAAAGCAATTATTCCATCAGTGTCATTGTCACATTGTTCTTGTGGTGCAATTGGATTTGCAATTGGCACTGCATTTACCACAAAATCAAAAGTAGTTTCCGCATAACATTGTCCATCAGAATCTTGACTTGATGTGTTGGTTACTCTTGCTGTTATAGTTTGTGAAGCAGTAGAAAAAGGATTTGGCAACGGACTCGGTAAACTTGCTCCGTTTTCATCTGTATAAGCAACTGTTACATTGGTTTGTGTTCCTATAAGTGTATTTTGAATAGTTGATGTATCGAAAGAAAATAAACCGTCTCTATCATTATCACATTCTGGATCTATAGTTACTGGGTTTGCAACTGGTTGTGTTTCTACATTCAACGTAATATGATGTCCTAATCCTAAACAATCGTTATCTACGGCGCTATCAACTCTAATATAAATTTCTTGCTGATTTGGGCTTGCTGTATTTTGATAGTTTGAAATATTCGCATCAGGAATTGCATTCATTTCCGTTAATGCATCTGCTTCAGATTGATAATATTTTATGATTAATTGTTGACCTATTGGAAAAATATTTTCAATTTCTGAGGTTACTTGACTAAAGTCAAAAGTTGCAATTCCATCTGTGGTATTTGTTCCATCATCACACTCGTAAAATTCTCTAGTATAAGTTAACGGTATTTCTGTAGTTGAAACAAATAAATCAATTTGACTGGTTCTATAACAGCCGTCAGTGTTTTCTATTCTTGCCCAAACTACATCTGTACTTACTGTTTGGTTTTCATACGCTGTAAAGTTTGTGATTGGCGTATCGTCATTTTGAGCTTGTGCTTCTGTTTCAAAATACGTAATTGTATAATCTGTAGAATTAGTAATAATTTCTTCATTTACTTCTGTTAAATTGAAAAAACTAAATCCATTAATATCAGAATTATCACATTGTTTTAATTGAACAAGTGGATTAACAATAGGAGCGTCGAAAATTTCTATTTCTTTAGGTATTGTATAATTTGTTCCATCTATGTGAAGAACTTCTGCTGTAACATTATAAACACCTGGATTAGAGAATTGATGAGTAACATCTATGGAGTTTGAAGTATTATTAATGCCTGAACTTGGGTCATTAAAATTCCAGACAACTGTATCAACTTCT
Organism: Tenacibaculum aquimarinum; assembly: GCF_022478115.1. Lineage (GTDB taxonomy): Bacteria > Bacteroidota > Bacteroidia > Flavobacteriales > Flavobacteriaceae > Polaribacter > Polaribacter aquimarinum_A. Next base: position 1,083,550 of record NZ_JAKGSC010000001.1, read on the forward strand.
GATTGATTAGTTAATGTGAAATCGATTTCTGAATTAATACAATTATTTGTGTTGTTAATTTCGAATGGGAATATTGTTTTTGCTTCGCCATAAACAGTTATGTAAAAATTTATTTCATTACCCCAAGTAGTTACATCGCTCATTTTTTCATATTCATTACCTGTATTTATGGGACATCCTCTAAACCATGATTCATCATTGTCATTTTCTGTTCCTGATACAAAAAGATGCCCATCTCCATATTCAATGCCTCTAGAAACTTCAATTAAAATTGTTTTTACATGTGCAGGAACTTTAATAGGAATGTCAAAATCTGTAGTAATAATTTTTGCACTTTGTGAATTCCATGAAAATGGATAAATAATATTTTTTTGACTACTTCCAATCAAATCGTTTTCTGAGAAAGAACTTGGAAAATTTTCATCGACTTCATATATATTAAATTTCACATTTGCTAACCAACCAGCACCAGTTATTCCAACATCACCACTATTAATTATGAATTCCTCATTTTCAGATATGCCAAAATCTGAGAGATTAAATTTTCTTGCCCATTTCATAGAACCAAGGCTACAAGTTGGCATACTTGTTTGTATTAAATTATCATCAATATTATGTGATAAGTATGCATTATCTTGCGAATTAATAATACTTCTCTTTTCACCTGTAACATTTATAAAAAAATTGGCATTTGGAACCGGTGTGTCTAAGTCTCCTGTTGGTGTATAGGTATATAGTTCTCTACATCCTTTAAACCAAGAAGTATCATTATCTTGTTCTGTACCGGCAATTAAAACTTTTTTATAATCAGGGTTGTAAATGTCATCATATTGATAAGCTACTACTAAAATTCTTTTAACTCCAGAAGGAACGACAACGGGTGTGTTAAAATTTATTTGAACAGTTTCAGGAGAATCACCAATAATAGGTGTAGATACTGCACCACCACCAATAAATTTAGAAGAGGAATCAGGGAAATTTTGATCAATAATATGGATACCAATACTTAAATTGGCTCCATCATAAGAATTACTTATAGCAATTTGTCCAGATCTAATTATAAACTGTTCGTCTGTAGATATTCCAAAATCAGAAAGTGTAAATGTTCTTGCCCAGTATTCATCTTCATCACCACAAGAAACCCAGTCTGTTGCTATTGGTGTATTGCCAATGTTATGAGATAAAGTAATTTGAGAATTAGAATTGAAATAAAAAAGAAAACAAAAAAGAATTGAAAGGAATATTTTTTTCATAGAATTCAAAATTATGAATTTTACTTCAATTTTTCATATTCTAAAATAGCTTTAAGAATCTTATCTCCTTAACAAACTAAAATGCCCTTTTTCTTCTCTTTTTCTACCATAAATATCTGTCAATAAAACTAGATACCAGTAATCTGTAGATGGCATTTTTTTTCCTTTAAAAGTTCCATTCCAAGATGGATTTTCAGCAGGAAGTTTTGCCATGACTTTTCCATATCTATTGTAAATATGAATACTACTTGATGGATAAAATGAATTATTAAAACCTTCAATTGTCCAAACGTCATTGATGCCATCTTCATTTGGCGTAAAGAAATTTGGAAAGTTTAAAATTGAGATACTAATCTCATCAGTTCCGCAATTATATAAATCTCTAACTAAAATTGTGTACAAACCAATATCTAAATTATCAAAGAAGGGTTCAGTTTGATAATTATACATAGTATTTAAATTTTCATCTAGCAAGCTGAATTCATAATCTCCTGGTAAAAGATTAGATGTATTTATAGTAATTGAATTGCTTGTTAAATTTTCGTTTATAGTAATATCATCAATAGTAAGTACAGGAATATTAGATTCAATAACGTTTATTTGGGCATTATTTGTAATACAACCTAAAGGCAATGTTGCACTAACATTAAATAATCCAGCATTAGAAACGTTTATAGTTGCACCAGAACCAATTTGAGTTCCGTTTTCATCTGTCCAAAAATAGGTGTAATTTGGATTTGGATTTATCACAGAAATATCTAAAGAAGGGTTTTCTGTCATACAAATTGTTGCTTCTGGATCCAATTGAACGATGGGTTCTTGTCTGACAATAAAATCGATTGTAGTTTCAGCAAAACAAGTTGCTGAAAGACTGTTTTCAACTCTAACTGTAATTGTTTGCGTATCAGAATTAAATGGATTTGGTAATGGACTTGGAAGCGAATTTCCATTTTCATCCGTATAGAAAACCGTTATTCCTGTTTGCCCGTTTAGCAACGTACTTTCAATGGTTGAAGTATCAAAATTAGCAAAACCATCTGTGTCATCGTCGCAAACTTCTTGCGCAGGAATTGCAGTTATTGTTGGATTTACATTCACAATAAAATCGATTGTAGTTTCCGCAAAACAAGTCGCAGAAAGACTATTTTCAACTCTCACGGTAATTGTTTGCGAATCGGAATTAAAAGGATTTGGTAACGGACTTGGAAGTGGACTTCCGTTTTCATCCGTATAAAAAACTGTCATTCCTGTTTGTCCGTTTAACAACATGTTTTCTATGATTGAAGTATCAAAATCAGCAAAACCATCTGTGTCATCACATACTTCTTGAGCAGAAATTGTAGTTATAGTTGGATTTGTATTCACAATAAAATCGATTGTAGTTTCAGCAAAACAAGTTGCTGAAAGACTGTTTTCAACGCTCACAGTAATTGTTTGAGATTCGGAATTAAATGGATTTGGCAACGGACTTGGAAGCGGATTTCCGTTTTCATCCGTATAAAAAACTGTCATTCCTGTTTGTCCGTTTAGTAACGTGTTTTCTATGATTGAAGTGTCAAAATCAGCAAAACCATCTGTGTCATTATCACAAACTTCTTGAGAGGGAATTGTAGTAATAGTTGGATTTGTATTCACAATAAAATCGATCGTAGTTTCAGCAAAACAAGTTGCTGAAAGACTGTTTTCAACGCTCACAGTAATTGTTTGAGATTCGGAATTAAATGGATTTGGCAACGGACTTGGAAGCGGATTTCCGTTTTCATCCGTATAAAAAACTGTCATTCCTGTTTGTCCGTTTAGTAACGTGTTTTCTATGATTGAAGTGTCAAAATCAGCAAAACCATCTGTGTCATTATCACAAACTTCTTGAGTGGGAATTGTAGTAATAGTTGGATTTGTATTCACAATAAAATCGATTGTAGTTTCCGAAAAACAAGTTGCTGAAAGACTGTTTTCAACGCTCACGGTAATTGTTTGCGAATCGGAATTAAATGGATTTGGCAACGGACTTGGAAGCGGATTTCCGTTTTCATCCGTATAAAAAACTGTCATTCCTGTTTGTCCGTTTAGTAACGTGTTTTCTATGATTGAAGTGTCAAAATCAGCAAAACCATCTGTGTCATTATCACAAACTTCTTGAGTGGGAATTGTAGTAATAGTTGGATTTGTATTCACAATAAAATCGATTGTAGTTTCCGAAAAACAAGTTGCTGAAAGACTGTTTTCAACGCTCACGGTAATTGTTTGCGAATCGGAATTAAATGGATTTGGCAACGGACTTGGAAGTGGATTTCCGTTTTCATCCGTGTAGAAAAGCGTCATTCCTGTTTGTCCGTTTAACAAGGTGTTTTCTAAATTTGAAGTATCAAAATCCGCATTACCATTTATATCAGTCTCACAATTAGAAAAAGAAATATTTTGAGTAACTGTTGGTATTTCTAAAACTTCTACTGGATAAATCACTGAACATCCACCAATTGAAGAATAGGTTATATTACTTGTTCCAATACCAATAGCCGTTACTAAGCCAGAATTATCTATAGTGGCAACACTTGTGTCTGAAGAGATCCAAGGATTTGTTGGAGCTGGCATTCCTGTTGCAGATAACTGTGTTGTTTCTCCTTCGCATATTTCTGAAACTCCAGATACAGAACCTTCATTTACAGTTAAATTAATAATATTACTCTGCATACAATTGTCTAAAGATTCAATCTGAAGTCTATAAAGCGAACTCGCTATAACGTTATTAGGAATTGTACAAGTTATTGTTCCACTAGCATTTGTTGTTACACTTCCTATTTCTGTTGCATTGGTAAAATCGCCATTTTCATCACTCAAAGATGCTGAAAAAACAGAATTAGAACTAAAAATACCCGTTAACACAAAACTGATATCAAAACTTTCGTTAGAACATAAACTTAACGACGGATTGGGTTCTAATAATTCAATATTTTTTAAGATATTATCGTAAACCGATAAAAATATTTCCCCATTAGATTCATAAACAATAGATATATTATCTGTTGTTGGACTTCTTCCAATATTATGACTTTCTCCATTTGCAACAACAATTGGAGTGTCAAAACTATTACCTTGATCGGAACTAACACTTATCATTAAATCTCCATTACTTGCTCTGTAACCATCAATTAATGTTCCTTGGTTATCTGCATATAATGTTCTTGCTTGTGCTGTAGTTGAGTTTAAACCTAATGTTAATTCTGTTGTAATTCCAGTATTTACATCTATTTTGTACCCTAAATTCGTAGAAGGATTTGTAAATCCGCCACCAACAAAAATAAAGGTTCCGCAAGGTCCATCACTTAAGGCGTAGCTAGAAAAATATACTTGTCCTGCAGGAGTTAAATTTGTTTGTGTAATAGTAGCTCCTTCATTTATGCTTTCAAAAAGCACTAAATCTGGATCATCCATTGGAACATAAAGCACTCCGTTTTGATCCGTTAAAACATCTGCAAAAACCATATCTAAACCCGTTGGATTTAGCGTAAATCCGCCAACACCGTTATTGTTGTTATAATAAACATTATTCCCTTGTCGTTCTGTTAAATACACATTTTCATTGTACGTTGTCATATGTATTTTGCTCCCAACAACTGCGCTTCCTATAATCTCTGGAGCACTAAAACTAACTCCACCATTTGTACTTAACGTAAAATAGATAGACAAACCTTCTATCCAAGCAATAAAAACATTTCCTTGGCTATTTACTGCTATTTCGGGTTCTGCATCAGAAGCATTGGCAACTAAAACACTTGGCAAGAAATTTTGCCCGTTTGTAGTACTTTTGGCAATTCTAACCTGATTAGGGTTTGCATAAACAACATAAATATTCCCGTCAAGATCAATAGCAACATTTCTGCTTGTATTTGCGCTTCCTAAATTATTATTTGAACCTGTATCACTTACAGAAACACCTCCATATAATGGTGTTTGAGCTAAAGAAGAAAAACTAAAAATCAATAGAAAACTTATAAAACAAATTGTTGTTTTACCGCATAGATTTCCCAAGAGTTGTTTTTCACCTCTCATTAATAGTAGTTTTTGGTATGTAAATTTAGGAAATTAAAAGAAGTAATAATGCTCTCAAAATAAGGATTTTACCTGTTTTTCAGGGCGTTTTAACAGGCTTTCACTACTCGCTTTTTTGTTTTTACCAAAACAAAAAGAGCTCAAACAGACCGTTCAATCCCTAACGCTAGTATACTTGCCAACTGATTACTGAAAACTAGTTACTATTTTTTATCCTAACCAACCTTCTCTGTCTAAACTTCTATATTGTATAGCTTCGGCAATATGATCTGGAGAAATATCTTTCTCATTTGCTAAATCGGCAATAGTTCTAGAAACTTTTAAAATTCTATCGTAAGCACGTGCAGAAAGGTTTAGTTTGTCCATAGCCGTTTTTAAAAGTGTTTTACTTTCTAAAGATAATTTACAATATTTTCGAATTTGTTTTACACTCATTTGAGCATTATAATGTACGTTTTCAAATGCTGCAAATCGCTCAGATTGAATTTCTCTACCTGATGTAACACGTTCTCTAATTTCTACCGAAGATTCTCCTTTTCGTTCATCAGAAAGTTTTTCAAAAGGAACCGGAGTAACTTCTATATGAATATCAATTCTGTCTAAAAGAGGTCCAGAAACTTTACTTAAATAGCGTTGCATTTCTTGTGGTGAAGATGTCATTGGAGAATCTGGATTGTTAAAATATCCTGATGGACTCGGATTCATACTTGCTACCAACATAAAGCTACTTGGGTAATTTACGGAAAACCGTGCACGAGAAATGGTTACTTCTCTGTCTTCTAAAGGTTGACGCATAACTTCTAAAACACCTCGTTTAAATTCAGGTAACTCATCTAAAAACAGTACACCATTATGTGCCAAAGAAATTTCTCCAGGTTGTGGATGACTATTTCCACCTCCAATTAATGCAATGTCAGAAATTGTATGATGTGGACTTCTAAAAGGTCTTTCATATAACAATCCGTTGTTTTTAGTTTTACCAACTACCGAATGTATTTTTGTCGTTTCCAAAGCTTCATGCAATGTCATTGGAGGTAAAATAGAAGGTAATCGTTTTGCTAACATTGTTTTTCCTGCTCCTGGAGGACCAATAAGAATAATATTATGTCCGCCAGCTGCTGCAATTTCCATACAGCGTTTTATAGATTCTTGTCCTTTTACATCGCTAAAATCAAACTCTGGAAAATCTACGTTTTTGTAAAACTCTGCACGTGTATCAACAACGGTTGGAGTTAGTTTTTCATCACCATTAAAATGATTGATAACTTCCATAATGTTTTCAACTCCCAAAACTTCTAAATTGTCTACAATGGCAGCTTCTTTTGCGTTTTCCTTCGGTAGAATAAAATATTTAAAACCTTCTTCGCGCGCTTTTATTGCAATTGGCAAAGCGCCTTTTATGGGTTGTAAACTTCCATCTAAAGACAATTCTCCCATAATAATGTACTCTTCAATTCCATCAGATTTAATCTGATTAGAAGCGGCAAGAATTCCCATAGCCAACGTTAAATCATAAGAAGCACCTTCTTTTCTAATATCGGCAGGCGCCATATTAATTATGATTTTCTTTCCAGGAAGTTTGTATGAATTGTTGTTAAGTGCGGCGGAAATTCGATAAGAACTTTCTCGAACGGCATTGTCTGGTAAACCCACCAAATGATAACCAATACCTTTATCAATATTTACTTCAACAGTAATTGTGGTAGCATCAATGCCGAAAACGGCGCTACCATAGACTTTAACTAGCATATTTTTTCTTTCTCTTTTTGTTAAAGATAAAGAAAAATATTAAATGTTTGAAAACTATGCTTTTAAAGACTTTTTAAATAGCTTTTTATATAATTTTCTTATTCCAAAGAAAATCAAAACGACTAAAATAATAGCGACTATTGGGAGTAATATTGAAAAAATTGAGAGTACCATTGCTGTCCCTGTTTCTACGGTAGCAATAATAGGGTTTGCTATTCCACCTGTTGTGGCTGTTGAGGTAAGTCTAGTAGAAGCAGTAGTTCCTTTAATAGCGGTTGCTGTTCCTCCACCAGCAATAATAGCTAATGCCCATGTAATTACTGGAGATAAATCTGCAACTGTAGAAATCATTACTGCAGTTCCAGCAATTGCTGCTAACGGAACAGCAATAGTATCTAGTAAGTTATCGAACCAAGGAATGTAATAGGCGAAAATTTCGGCAAGCATTGCAATTCCTAGTGTTATTACTGCTGGAATACTTGCAACCCAAAGCCAACTTTCATTTAAAGGAATTACACCAGAATATCCAGCTAAACTTAAAGCGAAAAGCGGGAGAAAAACTCTAAAACCTACTGAAGCAGCAAGTCCAATTCCTAGAAAAATACTGATAAAGCTTTCTGGAGACATTTTAGTTTATTTTTTAAATTGTACCAAACCTTCATCTAGCCACTGCTTATAAGTATCTCTATCTGTATATTTTTCTGGTCTATGTAAAATTTCTAAATCTGGACTTAACAAAATGTAATATGGTTGTGATGCATTTTTAAAGTTAAGTACTTGAAAAGTTGCCCATTTATCACCAACTGTTTCTATTTTTTTAATCTTTCCGTTTGGTTTTAAAAAGTCGAATTGCTGATCTTTAGGAAGTTCTTTTTCGTTATCATCTACGTATAAAGAGATTAATACAAAATCTTCTTTTAATGTTTGATAAATATCTGGTTCAGACCAAACATTTTCTTCCATTTTACGACAGTTTACACAAGCCCAACCTGTAAAATCTAACAAGATTGGTTTGTTGTTTTCTTTAGCATATTGTAGACCTTCATCAAAATCTTTAAAACAATTTAAACCTAATGGGCAATCACTTTCTTGCTCGTAAATACTATAAAACTGTGGAGGTGGAAATCCGCTTAATTGATTTAAATTCCAAGTAGGATTTTTCATAACTCCAGGAATTAAATAAATAACAAAAGAAGCAATTAATATTCCGAAGGAAATACGAGAAAAAGATAATTTCTTCAATGGACCATCATGCGGAAATTTTATTTTTCCGAAGAGATACAAAGCCAATCCAATAAAGATTAGAATCCAAATTCCAATAAAAATCTCACGTTTTAAGAAGTCCCAATGTCCAACTAAATCGGCATTTGATAAGAATTTAAAAGCAAATGCCAATTCTAAAAATCCTAATACTACTTTGGTTGTATTTAACCATCCGCCAGACTTTGGTAACGAGTTTAACCAACTTGGGAATAACGCAAATAATGCAAACGGTAAAGCCAATGCCAAACCAAAACCAACCATACCAGCTGTTAATTGCATTGCGCCACCAGTAGAGGTTAAAGAACCTGCTAACAAAGAACCTAAAATAGGTCCTGTACATGAGAATGACACAATACCTAGAGTAAGCGCCATAAAGAAAATCCCTATAATTCCGCCAACGTTAGATGCATTATCCATTTTATTTCCCCAAGAACTTGGTAATGTAATTTCGTAAAAACCGAAAAACGAAAATGAGAAAAATGCTAAAACAGCAAAAAAGAAAATATTTAACCAAACATTGGTTGAAATAGTATTCAATATTTCTGGATCTAAGCTATCTAAAAAGTGAAAAGGTAAGCTTAATAAAAAGTAGATTAACACAATGAAAAACCCGTATAAAACTGCATTTGTAATTCCTTTAGATTTGTTTTGAGACTGTTTTGTAAAGAATGAGACTGTTAATGGAATCATTGGAAAGACACAAGGTGTAAGTAGCGCTAGTAAACCACCAAAAAAACCAAGAAAAAAGATAGTAGAAAGACTACTTTCTTCTTCAGGATTTTCATCAGAACTTCCTTTTAAAAGTGCTGTGTTTTTTAAGTCTAATTGCAGTTTTTCTGATAGTATTTTACTACGCTCATCTATAGTCTCAAGAATATTTAAAGCTTGTCCACTTAAAGACAAGATAAAAGATTCTTCTATCTGTAAACAAGCTTCTTTACAAACTTGTCCTTCTAAAATAATTTTAATTCTAGAAGCAGTTGGGTCTGTGATTTCTATACGTTGGGTTAGCGTTGCGCTGTTTTTAAAGAAGATTTCTTCCTTTTCCCAGATTTCTGAATATTCTTTATAAGTTTTACTCTCTTTTGCTTTGCCTATAATTTTATAAGGTGCATTTTCTTCACTTGAAATTTCTATTGGTAAAGAGGCGCCGTCTGGATTGTATTGAGAATATACATGCCATTCTTTTAAAATTTTTGCTTTAAAGATAACATCATATTCTGTATCTGATATTTTTTTTATTTCAGCATCCCAAACTGAAGGATTGTCTTCTGTTTGAGCAAAAGTTAAAACTGAGAAAAATAGTAATAGAAAAGAAATAAACTTCTTCATGTATATTTTTTTAATGCGTTGTTATTTTTAAAATATTTTCAGTGTTTTTAGTAACAAGAAATCTCTGGTCTTGTCGTTTGCTTAAAACCCAAATTATATCATTTTCAGCTGTGCAAAGTAGCCAAGTGTTTTCTTTTTCCAGGAGTGAAAATTTTTCATCTTTAAAGTATTTACTTAACTTCTTTTTGCCTTTCATCCCTGATGGATAAAGATAGTCTCCATTTTGCCATTTTCTTACTGTTAACGGAAATTTTAACAAATCTTTATCTACAAAAATAATATTATTTTTTTCGATTGATTTTTTTAATACTTCTTCAAAAATTAAGTTAATTGGGTTTGTTATTTTTGATTGATTTTCTTCAATATGAAAAACTTCATTTTCTTCGGAAGAACTAATTTTAGTAACCAAAAGGGAATCTCGATTTTTAAGAAGTCTATGTGTTTTAGAAAACACTTGTTTTCCAGATTGGGCAGAAAGTAAATTTTCAACATCATTCCATTCAGTAAAATTACACTCTTTTAAAAGTTGATATAAATATGCTTTTGGATTTGATAATTGCTTAATTTTTTCAATATCAATTTTTGTTACTTCGAGCGCAGATGAATTGTCAATAGAAACAACTTTATCTTTAATGTTCTCAATTCTATCTTCAATAATTTGTTGACTTTCTTGCAGGAAAAGATAAGTTTTTTCAAAAGAAGCCAGTAATCCTGTATTCAATTCCTTTAACTTCGGAATTATTTCGTGCCTAATTTTATTGCGAACATATTTTGTTTCTGCATTACTAGCATCTTCTCGCCAATTAATATTATTCTCTAACGCAAATTGTTTAATTTCTTCACGTGAAAAAACTAATAACGGACGCACAATGTTTTTGTTAATAGCTGGAATTCCGGTTAAACCTTCCAATCCAGTTCCTCTAGATAGATTTATTAGAAAAGTTTCTAAATTATCATCTGCATGATGCGCAGTTAAAACATAATCAAAACCCTCATTTTTCGCCAATTCTGCAAACCAATTATAACGTAGTTCTCTTGCTGCAATTTGTGTAGATAATTTGTTTTCTTCGGAATATCCTTTGGTGTTAAAAGTAGTTTTAAAAACCTCTAAATTTAGTTTTTTACCTAGATTTACTACAAATAGTTCATCTAAATCGCTCTCATTACCACGTAATTGAAAATTACAATGTGCTAAAGACGCTTTGGCAACGCTCAGTTTACTGAATAAGTGTGTTAAGATAACAGAATCTAAACCACCAGAAATGGCAATGAGTAGTTTTTTTCCTTCTAAGAAAGGAAAATTATCTGCAATATGTTTTTTGAATTTCTGGAGCATTTCAGCTTCAAAAATAGGGATTTTAAAGTTGAGAATTCAACCAATTTACAACATCTTCTAGCATTTCTTCTTTACATAAATCGTTATGCAATTCATGATAACCACCTTTGTATAACTTTAATGTTGCTTTTTCAGATTTATTGGCAAAAGATTCGGTTCCTTTATAATCAATAATTTTATCATCTGTTCCATGTAATAAGTACATTGGAGTTTCTAGCTTAGATGCGTTTTCAATTGCCCAATCTGCAGCATCAAAAAATGATAAAGAAAAATTAGGACTCACTTTATCATGTACTAAAGGATCGTTTGTGTATAAATCTACTTCTTCTTGAACTCGTGAAATTCCACTTGCATCTAATTCACTTGGTAGAGTTATAGATGGTGCAATTTTTTGCATAATCTTTCCAATAGATAATTTCCAGGCAGGAGGCGTAAAAGCCAGTTTTAACATTGGACTTGTAGCAATAACACCTTTTAACGTATGGTTTTCTCTAAGAGTATAGTTTATAACCGCGTTTCCGCCCATAGAATGTCCGTATAAAAAGACAGGTTTATTTGGGTGTAGTTTTTGTGCTTTTTTTATCACTTCAGAAATACTTTCTAAGACAGCTTTAAAGCTAGGATTATGGCCTCTTTTACCTGAAGTTTTTCCATGTCCAAAATGATCAAAAGAAACTACAGAGAATTCTTTTTCTATCAATTTTGGAACTACAGAAGTTGTATACCTTGTAGAGTGTTCTCCCATTCCGTGCACTAAAACCACAACAGCTTTAGTGTTTTTTGGTTGCCAATATTGGCCAAAAAAATCTGTTTTGTAAATGTTGAAAGTAAACTCTTTGTGTGTCATATCTGTTAATTACTTAAATAACAAATATAATAAAATACTAAGTGTTTGTGTTGTTGAATTGTAGTATATGTAATTTTGTTTGGTTCAAATTCGTTTTTTTTTAATAATAACTTGCTTATGTTAATAATAATTTAAACATTTGTTTTAAACTTAATTAATTATGAAACGAAACAACTTTATTAGCAAATTACTTTTTGCGTTTGGTTTATTGCTTGTAACTACAGCAGTTGGGCAAACAATAACAGGAAAAGTTACTGATACAAATGGTGAGTCTTTACCATATGTAAATGTCATTGAAAAAGGTACTACTAATGGTACCACGACTGATGAGAATGGAGATTTCTCTCTTAATGTAAAAAAGATGCCTACAATAATTGTGGTGTCTTCTATTGGTTTTTCAGCTATAGAAAAACAAGTTACAAATACAAGTCCTTTAACTTTTTCGTTAGCGGAAGATAGTTTAAGTTTAGATGAAATTGTATTAACAGGTAACCGTTCTAAACCTAGAACTATATTAGATTCGGCAGTACCAATAGATAATATTAATGCAGCAGATTTAAAAACTACAGGTCAAACAAGTGTAGATCAGATGTTAACTTTTACAGTGCCATCTTATAACGCGAGTAACCAAACGGTTTCAGATGGAACTGCTCATTTTGATCCAGCAGATTTAAGAGGTTTAGGGCCAAGTAGAACTTTAGTTTTGGTAAACGGTAAGCGTAAAAACCAAAGTGCATTAGTTTATGTTAATGACACGCCTGGTAAAGGTGAAGTTGGAGTCGATATGAAAAGTATACCTACAGTAGCTATTGAAAGAGTTGAGGTTTTACGTGATGGAGCATCTGCTCAATATGGTTCTGATGCCGTTGCCGGAGTTATAAATATTATATTAAAGAAAAATGTAGATTTTACTGAAGTAAATGTTAATTCTGGAGTTACAAAAGAAGGTGATGGATTTAATATTGCTGGAGATGTAAATCATACATTTACTTTTGGAGAAGGTGGGTTTGTAAATACATCTTTAGGATTAAGTTACCAAGACATTACAAATAGAGCTGGAGAACCAGGAAAAGATGGTTTGTTTGGGGTTGATGATCAATGGACAAACGACAATCCTGCTTTAGGAATGACAATCGGTCAGCCTGAAATGAAAAAAGGAGACTTATTTGTAAATGCAGAAATGCCTTTAAATGATAACACTAAGTTATATGCATTTGGAGGTTTTAATATGAGACAAGGAAAGAGTTTTGCATTATACAGACCTCCATATTGGGTTCAAGATCCACATAATTTATTACACGAACCAGGAACAGAATACCAAGGTTTTCAACCAACTTTTGAAACAGATATAAAAGACTTTTTATTTACTGCTGGAAGTAAATTTAAATTAGGTGAATTTAATGCAGATGCTAGTGCCAGTTATGGTAGTAATTCAGTTGGCTATACAATTGGTAACACTCTTAACCCAAGTTTAGGTGCAAGTAGCCCAACTTCTTTTGATGCTGGAGCATATGCTTTTAGTAATATCATAGGAAATTTTGATTTAAGTCGTTCATTTGGTGATGTAAGTATAGGTTTAGGTTTAGAGGCTCGTCAAGAAAGGTTCGAAGTAACAGCAGGTGAGGAAGCTTCATATATAGATGGAGGTGCACAATCTTTTCCAGGATTACAACCAAGTAATGCTTTAAACGAAACTAGAACTAACATTGGTGGTTATGGAACTTTAGATTGGGATATAACAGATAAATTTTTAGTTAGTGGAGCGGCTCGTTATGAAAATTATTCAGACTTTGGAGGTAATACTTCTTGGAAACTTAGCTCAAGATATAAAATCGGAGAAGCTGGTGTTTTAAGAGCTTCATATAGTACAGGTTTTAGAGCTCCTTCATTACATCAAGTGTATTTAAGTAATGTGCAAACGTTAGTTTCTGGAGGTACAATATCTAATCAAGGAACTTTTAATAACGTAAGTCCTGTAATAAAAGATTTAGGCGTAGCTTCTTTGTTTGCAGAAACTTCTAAAAGTATTTCTGCAGGTTTAACAGTTAAAGCATCTAGAAATTTTACAATTTCATTAGATTATTACAATGTTAAGGTAGAAGATAGAGTTGTTTTTTCTGGAGAAATTGGAGGAACTGATGATAACGGAAATCCAAATGCAGCTGTTCAGCAAATTTTAGATGATAACAGCGTTACCAGTATTAAGTTCTTTATTAATGCAGCCGATACTAAAACTGAAGGATTTGATTTTACTTTACGTCAAAAGAACTTAGAGGTTGGCGCTGGTAAATTGGGTATAAATTTAGCACTTAATATTAATCATACTGAATTAGAAGGAGAGGTTAAAACTCCAGCTAAATTAGCAAATTATAGTAATGCTATTTTTAATAGAAAAGAACAATCAAGAATTATAAGTTCTAGACCAAATACTAAATTTTTGTTTGGTGCAGACTATAAAATAAACAAGTTTACAGCTAATTTAAATAACACTTATTTTGGTGAAGTAACTTGGATGCATGCTACAGATCCAGGAAAAGATCAAACCTTTCAAGGAAAAGTTATTACAGATTTATTTTTTGGATATGACTTAACCGATAAAATATCTATTAATGCACAAGTAAATAACTTATTTGATGTTTATCCTGATGTAATAGACACTAAAGGAGATGTTGTTACAGATTTAGGAGGTCGTTTTAAATATCCTTGGGAAGTAAACCAATTTGGATTTAACGGAATGACTTTTAGAGCTGGATTAACATTTAAATTTTAAACAATTAGAAACTAAAATAGAAAAGCTGTCTTTTTTAAGACAGCTTTTTTTATGTTTTTTAATCAGTTAAGTTTATCAATTATGAATTCTTTTTCAACCAAACCCTAATAGCAACTCTTAAAGATTGTTCAGGTCTTGGTAACGGAATAGTTTTTCCAAACTGTTTACTTCTATTAAATTTAGAAAAATTTGTTTTCAATTGTTTCCAGTCTAAAGGATATATTTTTAAAAAGGCATTAAACATATTTTGTTCAGTTTGTTTTTCTTTAATAGAATTAAAAACTGCTCTAAATTTTTCTTCTTGATCTATAATCATAATTCTATTTTGAATTTAGCAAAACGTATTTCATAGCTTTTGCCTTTAATAAACATTCTTCGTACTCTTTTTCTGGTGTAGATTTGGCTGTAATTGCTCCACCAACAGAATAGGAAACGTACTTTTTCTCTTCGTTATAAAGTATACTTCTAATAACTACATTAAAATCAAAATCTCCAGCAGGAGTAAAGTAACCTACAGTTCCAGAATATAAACCACGTTTGGTTTCTTCTAAGTTTTCAATAATTTTCATTGCAGAAACTTTTGGAGCACCTGTCATGCTTCCCATCGGGAAAGTTTCTTTAATAATATCTACAGGATGTGTTGTGTGTTCAACATCAGATACTATTGTAGAAACCATTTGGTGTACTTGTTTAAATGTATACACTTTACACAATTCTTCAACCTTTACAGAACCTTTTACAGCAGTTTTAGATAGGTCATTTCTTACCAAATCTACTATCATTACGTTTTCTGCTTGTTCTTTTTTATCATGTGCCAAATCAAAAGCAATTTTAGCATCTTCAACTTTATTAATTAACCTTTTCGCGGTTCCTTTTATAGGTTGAGAGATAACTTTTGTTCCTTCCTTTTTAATATATCTTTCTGGCGTTGCCGATAATAAATATTGATTTTCTAGCTTTAAGAAAGTTGCAAACGGAGGTTCGGAAATTTCGTTTAAATGCTGAAAAACTTCAAACGGATTAATACTTGTGTTTTCTGCATAAAACTCTTGACAAAAATTAGCTTCATAAATATCTCCTCTATGAATATGAGCAAGCATTTTTTCTACTTTTTTATGATATTCATCTTTATGAATACGAAGCTTTATTTTGATGTCTGAATTTGATTCTTGAATTATTGGATTGCTATACTGTATTATTTCTTCAAAATCTTCCTCAATTTCATCATCAATCATTCTTAAATAATGAAATTCAACAGTATTTCCTTTTATAAAAATTAATTTTTGAGGTTGAAAAAAATACAAATCAGAGAAGTCTAGGCCATCAAAATTTGAAGAAGAAAGTTGTTCTATATCATTTTTAACATCGTAAGAGATATAACCAAAAATATAATCTTTTGTGTACGATTGATATTCTTTCAATTTTTCGAAAGCACCATGATAATCGGTTTTAATAGAGGTGAATTCTTCAACAGCCAAACAACCATCAAACGAAGAATATTGCTGCTGGTAATTATTAGAATCTAACCAAACTATAGTTTCAAATTGTTGCGACCATTGGAATAAGCGTTGCTTAAATTCCGAAGGAGAATCAATTGAAAATGTTTGTATGGTTCTAATTGGCATTGGGCAAAAATAAGAAACCCGATAGAATAACTATCGGGTTTGCTTAAAATATAATTGAGAAATTAATTTGTTTCTTCTATTTCAATCTTTACCATTTTTTTTGTTTCTCCTTTAGAAGCATCAATTTTAAAATGAGCTTTACCATGAACACCTTCGCCTTTTAAAGCTTCAACTTCCTTTAATAAATTCATATTTGGTTGTTTAAACACCATCTTTAAGATATGTAGTTGTAATTGTAGTAATTGCCATTTCACTATTATCAACTTTAACTTCAATACGAACTTCTTCTTTATTTATGTGTGAATTATCAGAAGTATGTCCTCCTAAAATTGGAGCAATTACTGAACCGATTAAACAGGTTAATTTAATTAAAATATTCATTGATGGTCCAGAAGTATCTTTAAATGATGTTCAAAAACAGCAATTAGAAAAACAAATTTTCACAATCTCTAATGATAATAATCGAATGGGATATCGGTTAAATGAAACTATTGATAACGAATTAAGTTCAATCTTAACTTCCGCAGTCTTACCAAGAACGGTTCAATTAACACCTTCAGGAAAATTGATTATTCTAATGAGAGATTGCCAAGTTACAGGAGGTTACCCAAGAATTTTGCAACTAACAGAAACCTCAATAAATCATTATCACAAAAAACAACTAATCAATCGATTAAGTTTAAGTCGATTCTTATTTGAGTTAAGAATTATTTTTATTGAGTTAAGCTATACTCTGTATTTCATATAATTTTACAGTGTAGAAAATAAGTTTAACCATTTAAAATAAAAAGATGATTAATAATAGCAATACAGTAGTAGGTTTATTAGCAGGAACAGTAATTGGAGCAGCTTTAGGTGTTTTATTCGCACCTGATAAAGGAACTAAAACAAGGCAAAGAATATCTGATGAAGCTTTAGCAGCAAAAGATAAGATTTCAGAAAAAGCCTCTGAAGTTACAGATAGTGTAGCTTCTGCAGTTTCACAAAAAAAAGAAAGTTTAGACACTCAGTTAGATAATGTTGTTTCTAATGTAAGTCATAAAGCAGAAGATGTAATTACAATATTAGAGAGAAAGTTAAAAGATTTGAAAGCAAAGAGTAAGAAATTACAATAAACTGTTTAACAGATGAGTATTATTGATAACATAAGCGAAGCAGCGGATAAAGGAACGGAAACCAGTAAGGAATTTGTTTCTAAATCTTATGAGTATTCAAGGTTAAAAGTTTTTCAACTTGCAACTTTGTCTATGAGTATGGTTGTTAAACTATTTGTTATAGGAAGTTTAATTTCTTTAGGTTTTGTTTTTCTGTTGTTTTCTGCGGCAATAGCTTTGGGTAGTTATTTTAAAAATATAGCTTTAGGATATTTAACAGTAGGGTTATTTATGTTGTTACTTTCCCTTTTAATTTATTTGTTTAGAAAATCTATTGATAAGAAAGTAATTATAAAGATGTCTAAAATATTTTTCGATTAATTAAAAACTAACTAGTAATGAAAACATATAAAAGTTTTGACGAAATAAAAAGAGATTTAAGACAGTTGTCACTTGAAAAGCAAATAGCATTAGAGGAATTAAAAATTGTGAAAAACAATTTTGGGGAAATTATTAGACCAACAACTGTAATATCTAGTGTTTTAAAAATAGCAAGTAAATATGGTTTTTTAGTATTGGTTAAAAAGATATTAAAATAGATTTTCCATTTTATAGTAGTTAAATATACTGTATGGAAATTGATATTAAAATAAAAAAGCATCCAAATTTGGATGCTTTTTTATTTTGTCTCTTGATTTAAAAATAAATGAAAATTTAACTTTTTTTATTTATTTCAATTTTCACCATTTTTGTTGTTTCTCCTTTAGAAGCATCAATTTTAAAATGAGGTTTACCATGAACAACTTCGCCTTTTAAGGCTTCAATTTCCTTTTCAACTTCTTCTAAAGTCCCTTCTATAATTTCATCTTTAGTTGTTTCAATACCATCTATTACATATGTTGTTGTAATTGTTGCTGTTGCTATTTCTGAATCATTTGTTTTTATTTCAACTTTAATTTCATTTTTAGAATGAGCACCTTCAGAAGTATGTCCTCCTAAAATTGGAGCAATTACTAAACCAATTAAACACGTTAATTTAATTAAAATATTCATTGATGGTCCAGAAGTATCCTTAAATGGATCTCCAACAGTATCTCCAGTTACTGCAGCTTTGTGTGCTTCAGAACCTTTGTAGGTCATTTCTCCATTGATTTCTACACCAGCTTCGAAAGATTTTTTAGCGTTATCCCAAGCTCCACCAGCGTTGTTTTGGAAAATTGCCCAAAGAACACCAGAAACAGTAACACCAGCCATATAACCACCTAACATTTCTGCGATAGCTAAAGTATCCATTCCAAAAATCATTGGAACAAATGCAATTATTAATGGAAATCCGATTGTTAATAAACCTGGTAACATCATTTCTTTTAAAGATGCTTGTGTAGAAATTGCAACACATTTGTCGTATTCAGGTTTGCCAGTTCCTTCCATTATTCCTGGAATATCTCTAAACTGACGTCTTACTTCTTGTACCATTTCCATGGCAGCTTTACCTACAGCATTCATCGCTAAAGCAGAGAATACTACAGGAACCATTCCTCCAACAAATAACATGGCTAAAACGGGTGCTTTAAAAATGTTAATTCCGTCTATTCCTGTAAAAGTTACATAAGCAGCAAAAAGTGCTAAAGAAGTTAATGCAGCAGAAGCAATAGCAAAACCTTTTCCAGTTGCAGCGGTTGTGTTACCAACTGAATCTAAAATATCTGTACGTTCTCTTACAATTGGTTCTTGTTCACTCATTTCAGCAATTCCACCTGCGTTATCTGCAATTGGACCGAAAGCATCAATTGCTAATTGCATAGCTGTTGTTGCCATCATTGCTGAAGCTGCTAATGCTACTCCATAAAACCCAGCAAAAGCGTAAGATGCCCAAATCGCACCTGCAAATAATAATACTGAAGGAAAAGTTGAAATCATTCCTGTTGCTAAACCTGAAATAATATTTGTTCCTGCTCCCGTTGAAGATTGCTGAACAATTTTTAAAATTGGAGATTTTCCTAATCCGGTATAATATTCTGTTACTGATGAAATAACTGCACCAACAACTAAACCAACTAAGGTTGCATAGAAAACTCTCATAGAAGAAATTTCTTGCAAGCCTTCACCAAAGAATTCCATTTTCATAGTTTCTGGTAACATCCATTTACATAGAATAAAACAAGCAGCAGCTACCAAACCAATAGAAACCCAGTTTCCTAAGTTTAAAGCTCCCATAACTTGAGATTCTTTTGCGTCGTTGCTATTTATTTTTACTAACATTGTTCCAATCATTGAAATGATAATTCCAACACCTGCAATTGCCATTGGTAATAAAATTGGTCCAATTCCGCCAAAAGCATCAGAAATACTTCCACCCATATCTTTAATTACGTAGTTTCCTAGAACCATTGCTGCTAAAACTGTTGCAACGTACGAGCCAAATAAATCGGCACCCATACCAGCAACGTCACCAACATTGTCTCCAACATTATCTGCAATTGTAGCAGGGTTTCTTGGATCGTCTTCTGGAATACCAGCTTCAACTTTACCTACCAAATCTGCACCAACATCGGCAGCTTTTGTGTAGATTCCTCCACCAACACGTGCAAATAAAGCAATAGATTCAGCTCCTAAAGAGAAACCTGCTAAGGTTTCAAGAACAACTGTCATATCCATTGTGTTTGTCCATGTACTATCCATGAAAAACCAGAAGAAAAAGATGAAAA
The DNA here is from genome assembly GCF_022478115.1 of Tenacibaculum aquimarinum. GTDB lineage: Bacteria > Bacteroidota > Bacteroidia > Flavobacteriales > Flavobacteriaceae > Polaribacter > Polaribacter aquimarinum_A. Next base: position 1,103,577 of record NZ_JAKGSC010000001.1, read on the forward strand.
AAGCTGTTAAACCAAGTACTGCTAAACCAGCAACACCGAGTCCCATAACAGTTCCTCCACCAAAAGATACTTTTAAAGCATTTGGTAAACTTGTACGAGCAGCTTGTGTAGTTCTAACGTTTGTTTTGGTAGCTATTTTCATACCAATATTTCCTGCGAAAGCAGAAAAAATGGCTCCACATATAAATGCAATTACAATTAAATAACTTGTTGTTGGAACAAAAAACGCTACAATTGCTAGTAATACACTTACAATTACAACAAAAATAGCTAGTAGTTTATATTCTGCATTTAAAAAAGCTAAAGCTCCTTCGTAAATGTGGTCAGAAATTTCTTTCATTTTGCCGTCTCCAGCATCTTGTTTCATAACCCACTTTTGTTTCACAAGCATGTAAAGTAATCCAATTACAGCGGCTGCAATTGGCATCCAAATCATCATTGATTCCATATATTTTATGTTTTGATTAGTTTTTAACGTTCGTAAAAGTAATGAAATAAATAACAAAAAAAACCCTTATAATTATATATAAGGGTTTTTTTATGGGTTTTTTTTGCGAATTTCTAAATTTTGAAGTCTCCTGCTGCTTTATGTTCACTATTGTCATAACGTTCTATGCATTCTTGAACTATTTTATAAGCTTCTTCTGCATTACCCCAACGACCAATGTTTACTTTTTTCTTTTCTAAGTCTTTATAAACTTCAAAAAAGTGAGTTATTTCATGAATACGGTGTTGATTGATGTCTCCGACATCTTTTTTAGAGTTCCAAATTGGATCTGACATTGGTACGCAAATAATTTTCTCATCTGGACCTTTTTCATCTGCCATATGGAATACTCCAATTGGCTTTACTTCAACTACACACATTGGAATTGTTGGTTCGTGACCTAACACTAAAACATCTAAAGGATCACCATCTAATGCTAATGTTTCTGGGAAAAAACCATAATCTCCAGGATACATCATTGAAGAAAACAACATTCTGTCGAAACGAATTTTATGTAAATCAAAATCGTATTCGTATTTATTTCTACTTCCTTTAGGAATTTCTATTAACACATCAAATGTCTTTGTTTCTTTCATCATTTTTTATTGTTTTTGTTACCAGTAAATATGGTGCAAAAGTATGAAATTATAAATGTTAATAGTATTAATTAGATGTTATTTTTCAGGTTATAATCCTGGTCTAATACCTATTCTAATAGCAAATTTAGGTGTAGGTGTTGCAATTGAACCAACAGGAGGCCTGTAATTACTTCTCCAAATAGCGTCAACTCTTAAAAAACGAAGGTTTCCATATCCAATATTTTCTAATCCAAAACCATATTCATAATATAATTTTTTTGGAGTGTTGTAGTTTATGTCTGACCTATTAATATCTCTATTTTCTTCAGAAATTGAACCATAAGCAGCTCTAAAGGTTATTAAACTTCTAAGTTTTAATTTCTTTAAAAGTGGAACTCTGTTTAAAATAAAACCATTAAAATGATGCTCAAAATGACCAGCTAAATATTCATCTGTAACAAAATCGTAATAATTTAATAGTGAAAAGGTATTACGAACTAATGATAAAGATTGGTTTGCTGGAACTGGACTTAATAAACCAATAGGCACAGTTCCAAAAGTTTTACCACCTTCTAGTGTTGCATCTAATAAACCAAATTTACCTAGTAAAATAGGTTGTGTATATAAGAACTGTAACTTATCGTAAGAAAAACTTCCGTTTAAAAAATCTTTATACCCGTGTTTATAATTTAAAACTAGTGTTGGGAAAATATTTCTTCCAAAACGTTGAGAAACACCTAAACCATAAACAAATCTTCCTGGTGTATATGAAAAATATATGTCAGATGTTACATTTGTTAAGTTAGATTGTATTACTCCGTTTTCGTCTAGATAATTCATGTTAAAATTTTCTGGACTTGCAGATTTTATGGTTTCATATGTGAAATTTGTACCTACGTGTAAGTTTGGTGAAATAGCAAAATCAAAATTTCCAGCAGTTTTTTCTACATCAGATAAGAAAAAATTATTTCCTCTACTAAATAATGCTGTTGTTCCAAATGAACGCCCAAGTAGTTGAGTTGTGTTTAAGAGAACACTACCTAATTGTTCTATATCTTTTTGATAAGCTAAACTTGTTGTTATTCTGGGTTTGTATGATAATAGATAACTAGCTTCACCACCATATTTTAATCTTTTATCTTTAAAACCGTAGGCTAAGAAACCGTTAAATCTAAATCTATCATCTGTTGTTGTAAAATTTCTAAACCCAACACGTGTTCTAAAACCTTCTACTTCGTTGCTAGAAAAAGCAGTCCACATTGGTCCAAGTTGCCAGTTTTTACCAACGCTAAAATAACCAGTAGTTACTGTATTTATTAAACCTGTTAGTTTTTTTATCTTACGTTTACCTTTTACGTTTTCTATTATTTTATAAGTTGCTTTATCATCTTCATTTTGTTTTCCTTCCCAATAATCATCAGGTTTTGTGAATTGATCTGGACGATATTTTTCGACACTATTAGCGTAAAATTCTTTGGATAAAGGTTTATTTAAAATGTAATTTTCAAACTTTTCGGTTTTTTTAATTGTTAAACCTCTGTTGCTTTCATTTTTATCTAGGAATGTAAAATCTCCCTCATATTTATTTGTTGTTGGAATATATAAACTGTCGTTTTTAACAGTAAACTCTTTTTCCATCGTAAGTCCACGAACAAAATTTAAGTTAATGTTTTTATTAACTTTCATTCTAATTTTAGATAATGAAAAGTTTTTGCTGTCTACTAAGAAGTTTCCTTCAAATGCTAAATCTTCATTTCTTAGAGGGAAGTAATAGATGTTGTAGTATTTTTTGTCATTTCTAGTAATGCTGTCATATAATACGTAATCATACGTTGCAAATCCATCTGAAGAAAGTGGGCTAACAAAAGATTTTCTAAGTAAAGTGATATTGTTTTTAAAAACATCTATGTTCCTAAACGTAAAAGACATTCTATCGAAAACAAAACCTTTTGTAGTAAGACCTTCTTTTTTCTCGGCCTCCATATCTTCTCTTAGAAGATTGTTTACGTTGTCTCCGTATATGTTTTCAACTGTTTCTGTAATGTTTATTGGAATGTAGTAATTAATACCATCACTATCGTATTTTACATTGTCCATGGCATCTTCATACTGGTTAGCAAAAAGACTTCTTAGAAAAACAGTGTCAAGATTGTTAAGACCTAACTCTATTGATGAATGTTTTTTATATTGATAATAATTTGCCAAGTCTAACCCGTTTCGGCGTTTTCTTTTCCAAATTTCTTTAAGAATCCTAAATGCAGGGTTTTCTTTTTTCTTTAGCCTTTTTTTAGGTTTGAAAACAACTACAACTTCATCTAATTCATTGTTTTCTTCTTTTAAAACTATTGTTAAATTATTTCTTTTAGGATTTATTTTAACATCTCTAGTTATATAACCAACAAAAGAAAACTCAAGAGTACCACGCTTTTTTTTGTTTTTTAGAGTAATGTTAAATTTACCGTTATCGTCGGTAGTTGTACCCATTGTTGTTCCTTTTACTATAACATTTACATAAGGAAGCGGCTCGTCTTGTTCATCAACAACTTTACCTTTTAAGGTTAATTGTGCGTTTACTCCTAAACTAAATAAGGCGAAAAATAAGAAAATTATGTAATTCTTCATTTAGGTGTTTTTACAATAAAATCCTTTTAGCGTTGGCTAAAAGGATTTGTTTCAACATTTATTGTTGCTTTTATTTTTTGTATAAAACTTCTTTTACAGCTTTAACAACATCATTTGAGTTTGGTATCCATTTCTCTAATAAAACTGGAGAATATGGAGCAGGAGTATCTGCTGTAGTAATTCTTTTTATAGGAGCATCTAAATAATCAAATGCTTCATCCTGTATTCTATATGTAATTTCTGTAGAAATACTACCAAATGGCCAAGCTTCTTCTAAAATTACCAATCTGTTAGTTTTCTTTACAGATTCTATTATTGCATTATGATCCATTGGTCTTACAGTACGTAAGTCAATAATCTCTATAGAAATACCTTCTTTTTCTAATTCGTCTGCAGCTTTGTATGCTTCTTTTATGATTTTTCCAAAAGAAACAACAGTTACGTCTGTTCCTGCTCTTTTTATATCTGCAACTCCAATTGGTAAAACATATTCACCTTCAGGAATTTCCATTTTATCACCATACATTTGTTCGCTTTCCATAAAAATAACTGGATCGTTATCTCTAATAGCGGCTTTTAATAACCCTTTTGCATCATAAGGGTTAGAAGGTACAATTACTTTTAAACCTGGAGTGTTTGCAAACCAGTTTTCAAAAGCTTGTGAGTGTGTTGCTCCTAATTGACCCGCAGAACCAGTAGGTCCACGAAAAACGATAGGACAGTTAAACTGACCACCACTCATTTGTCTTATTTTTGCTGCATTATTTATAATTTGGTCAATTCCTACAAGAGAAAAGTTAAATGTCATGTATTCTACAATTGGTCTATTACCGTTCATGGCAGAACCAACTGCAATACCTCCAAAACCTAATTCAGCAATTGGTGTATCTATTACACGTTTTTCACCAAATTCATCCAACATACCTTTAGATGCTTTGTAAGCACCATTGTATTCAGCAACTTCTTCCCCCATTAAGTAAATGCTTTCATCTCTACGCATTTCTTCACTCATTGCTTCGCAAATTGCTTCTCTAAATTGAACCGTTTTCATAAATTATTTCTTTGTTGATGTTTAGTTGTTTGTTTCGACTTACAAAAATAAGAAAATTTATATCATTTTTTCTCGGTTCATTAGACTATTTTATTTGTTTGCTGAAAACGAAAACGATTTAGTTAGGGATTTAAATATCAAAAATTTACTATGCATGCATAGTAAATTAGAAAAAAGGTGTATCTTCGCAGCACTTATTTTTAAATAAATCTTATAGATATGAAAATATTAGTATGTATTAGTCACGTACCGGATACCACTTCAAAAATTAATTTTACAGATAACGATACAAAGTTTGATACAAACGGAGTTCAGTTTGTTATAAACCCATATGACGAGTTTAGTTTAACACGTGCAATGTGGTTTAAAGAAAAACAAGGAGCAACTGTTACTGTTGTAAATGTTGGAGAAGCTTCAACAGAACCAACATTACGTAAAGCTTTAGCTATTGGAGCAGATGATGCAATTCGTGTAAATGTAAACCCAACAGATGGTTTCTTAGTTGCAAAAGAATTAGCAGCAATAGTTAAAAACGGAGGATATGATGTTGTTTTAGCAGGAAAAGAATCTGCAGATTACAACGGACAAATGGTCCCAGGAATGTTAGCTTCTTTAGTAGATTTTAACTTTGTAAACGGTTGTGTAGGAATGGAAGTTGACGGAACAGCAGTTTCAGCAACTCGAGAAATTGATGGAGGAGAAGAAAAAGTATCAACTTCATTACCAATTGTTATTGCAGGTCAAAAAGGTATAGTTGAAGAAAAAGACTTACGTATTCCAAACATGAGAGGAATTATGATGGCTCGTAAAAAACCTTTAAATGTTGTAGAATCTTCTGGTGTAATAGCATCAACAGAAACACAATCATTTGAAAAACCAGCACCAAAAGGAGCAGTTAAGTTAGTAGATAATGTAGATGATTTAATCAACTTATTACACAACGAAGCAAAAGTGATTTAATTGTTAAATTAAATCATTCTGAACTAGATTCAGGAAAAAAGAATTAAAATAATTTTTAGAAAAGTTTTTTAGAAAGAATCTAAAAAATCCAACAATCTAAAAATCCAATAATCTAAAATAAAAAATATGTCTGTATTAGTTTTTGCCGATTCATCGGAAGGAAAATTTAAAAAAACAGCTTTTGAAGTTGTTTCTTACGGAAAAAAAGTAGCAGAAGAGTTAGGAACTAATTTAGTTGCTTTAACAATAAACGGAGGAGATGCGTCAGAATTATATGCTTTTGGAGCTGAAAAAGTTTTAGAAGTAAAAAACGATCTTTCAACTTTTAATGCAAAAGCTTACGCTTCAATCATTAACCAGGCAGCAGATGCACAAAGTGCAAATGTTGTAGTTATAGATTCTAGTGTAGACGGTTTGTATGTTGCGCCAATGGTAGCAGTAGCAATGGATGCTGGTTACGCATCTAACGTTGTAGCCTTACCAAGTTCAACAGCACCATTTACAGTAAAAAGAAAAGCATTCTCTAACAAAGCATTCTCTAATACTATCGTTTCAACAGAAAAGAAAGTAATTGGAATAGCAAAAAACTCTTACGGAGCGCATGAAAATGCAGTTTCAGGAACTGCAGAAGCATTTAGCGCTAATGTACCAGAAATGGGTGTGAAATCAGAAAGTGTAGACAAAGCAACAGGTGTAATTACAATTGCAGATGCAGATATTGTAGTTTCTGCAGGTCGTGGATTAAAAGGTCCAGAAAACTGGGGAATGGTAGAAGAATTAGCATCAGTTCTTGGAGCAGCAACAGCATGTTCTAAGCCAGTATCAGATTTAGGATGGAGACCACATAGTGAACATGTTGGGCAAACTGGTAAGCCAGTAGCGTCAAACTTATACATTGCAATTGGTATTTCTGGAGCAATTCAGCATTTAGCAGGTATTAACGCATCAAAAGTAAAAGTAGTAATCAATACAGATCCAGAAGCGCCTTTCTTTAAAGCTGCCGATTACGGAATTGTTGGAGACGCTTTTGAGTTTGTACCCCAATTAATAGAAAAATTAAAAGCATTTAAGCAGGCGTAGTGTATTTTGGACGTTCCTTTTCGGGTCCGCAGTTTCCGCAATATCTTTTTTAGCTGAGAAAAATTAGCAAAAAAAAGATGTCGCTTCAATCGCTAACGCAAGGTGTACTTGCAAACTAATAGAAAACCTTAAAGAAAAGTATAGTCTTTAAGGTTTTTCTTTTTAAGAAAGTTTTAAAACCCATAAATTTTAGTAAATTGTGCCGCAGAATAATACTGATTTTAAGCACTAATTTTTAAACAGTATTTCTCATTTTAAGAAAGATTAATGAGCCTTATAAAACTTACCATTAAAGGGATTTCTTACAGCCAAACACAAAGTGGAGCCTACGCTCTAGTGTTAAGCGAGATAGAAGGAACAAGAACATTACCAATTATAATTGGCGCTTTCGAAGCACAATCTATAGCCATAGCTTTAGAAAAAGAAATTCGCCCGCCAAGACCATTAACACACGATTTATTTAAAACATTTGCAGATAGATTTGAAATAAATGTCAAGCAAGTAATTATTCATAAATTAGTAGATGGTGTATTTTTTTCTAGTTTAATTTGTGAAAGAGATGGTATCGAAGAAATAATCGATACAAGAACTTCAGATGCAATTGCATTGGCAGTTCGTTTTAATGCTCCTATTTTTACTTATGAAAATATTCTAGACAAAGCAGGTATTTATCTAAAGATAGAAGAAGAGCTTTTTATGGAAGAAGATTTAGAGTCGGAAGAAATTGAACTCCAATTAGAAGAAGAAATTAGCCAAGAAAGTAGTTTTTCTAACCTAACTTCAGAAGAATTACATCAACAATTAAACGATGCTGTTGCTAATGAAAACTACGAGTTAGCAGCAAAAATTAGAGACGAAATTAGCAAACGCTCTTAATAATATTTATTTATGAAAAAACTAGTTCTATTACTATTTTGTCTTGTCTCAGTTTCAGCATTTTCTCAAGAAACAACAGAAATTACATCTCAAATTATACCAAGTCAAGGATTTTCTATGGGAAGTTTATGGCGAGGAGTTTTAGGAATGGTAGCGCTTTTAGTAATCGCATTCCTATTTAGTTCAAATAAAAAAGCCATAGATTGGAAAACAGTTGGTTTAGGTGTAGCATTTCAATTAATAATTGCAATTGGAGTTTTAAAAGTGCCTTTTATACAAGGTATATTTGAAACAATTGGAGGTGTTTTTGTTAGTGTCTTAGACTTTACCAGAGCAGGAAGTAAATTTTTATTTGAAGGATTAGTTGTAGATATGGACAAATTCGGATTCATTTTTGCATTTCAAGTATTACCAACAATTATCTTTTTCTCAGCATTAACATCATTGTTATTTTACTTAGGTATTATTCAAAAACTAGTAAAAGTATTAGCTTGGGCATTAACTAAAGTATTAAAAATTTCAGGTGCAGAAAGTTTATCGGTTGCAGGAAATATTTTTCTTGGACAAACAGAAGCTCCTTTGTTAATTAAAGCATATTTAGAAAAGATGAATAAATCTGAAATGCTTTTAGTTATGATTGGTGGAATGGCAACCGTTGCAGGTGCTGTTTTAGCTGCTTACATTGGGTTTTTAGGAGGAGATGATCCTGCATTAAGATTGCATTTTGCAAAACATTTATTAGCAGCGTCAGTTATGGCAGCGCCAGGAGCAATTGTAATTTCTAAAATATTATATCCCCAAACAGAAGAGGTTAATACAGATGTAAAAGTTTCTACAGAAAAAATAGGGTCTAATGTATTAGATGCTATTGCAAACGGAACAACAGAAGGTTTACAATTAGCAATGAATGTTGGAGCAATGTTGTTAGTTTTTGTAGCTTTTATTGCAATGATAAACGGAATTTTAGGTTGGTTTGGAGATGTAACATCTTTAAATACTTGGATGGCTGAAAACACAGCTTATGAGAGCTTTACTTTAGAAGCAATTCTTGGTTATATTTTTGCACCATTAATGTGGTTAATTGGAGTTGCAAAAGAAGATATGGCTCTAATGGGACAATTATTAGGAATTAAGTTGGCAGCAAGTGAGTTTGTTGGTTATATACAATTAGCAGAATTAAAGAATGTAGCTTCAGCAACACATTTAACCTATAATAAATCTATTATTATGGCAACATATATGTTGTGTGGGTTTGCAAACTTTGCATCTATTGGAATACAAATAGGTGGAATAGGTTCTTTAGCTCCAGGACAACGTAAAACCTTATCAGAGTTTGGAATGAAGGCTTTAATTGGTGGTACAATTGCATCATTAATGTCAGCTACAATTGCAGGAATGATAATTGGTTAATAACTTATTAATATTATTTAGAAGAGCATCGGTTAAATAAGCCGATGCTTTTTTATTTTTACAAAAACCTTATAGCATACAATGAAACAATATCACGACTTAGTACAACACGTTTTAGAAAACGGAAACGAAAAAGGAGATAGAACAGGAACGGGAACAAAAAGTGTTTTTGGTCATCAAATGCGATTCGATTTAAGCAAAGGTTTTCCAATGGTAACTACTAAAAAGTTACACTTAAAATCTATTATTTATGAACTGTTGTGGTTTATAAAAGGCGATACAAATATTAATTATTTACAAGAAAACGGTGTGAAAATATGGGATTCTTGGGCAGATGAAAATGGAGATTTAGGTCCTGTTTACGGGCATCAATGGCGTAATTGGAATAGCGATGAAATAGATCAACTAAAAGATGTAATTGCTACTTTAAAAACCAATCCAAACTCTAGAAGAATGCTAGTTTCTGCATGGAATCCTTCAGTTTTACCAGATAATTCAGTTTCCTTTTCAGAAAATGTAGCTAACGGAAAAGCAGCGTTACCGCCTTGTCATGCATTTTTTCAGTTTTATGTAGCTGATGGAAAATTGTCTTGTCAATTATATCAAAGAAGTGCTGATATATTTTTAGGAGTTCCGTTTAATATTGCTTCCTATGCATTATTTACAATGATGATAGCTCAAGTTTGTGGTTATGAAGCAGGTGAATTTATACACACTTTTGGAGACGCTCATATCTATAGCAATCATATAGAGCAATTAGAATTACAATTGTCTAGAGAAGTTAGAGAGCTTCCGAAGATGAAAATAAATCCAGAAATTAAAAACATAGAAGACTTTACTTTTAAGGACTTTGAGTTGGTAGATTATAATCCACATCCACATATAAAAGGAAAAGTAGCTGTATAAAAAAAAGAGTTTTCTAATAATAGAAAACTCTTTTTTTCTTTTTCATAACATTAATTATATGTTATAAATTTAATAGACTGTTTTCTGCTCCAGCATAATCATTCCAAGCTAAACCATCAGCTTCTAATTCATTTATATAAGCACCGTCAACTAAGTATCTAAATTCATAAGAACTACCAGATTCTAAATTTACAGTTCCTTTAAAAGATCCGTTTTTTAATTTCTTTAAAGGTGTAGCTTTATCATTCCATTCATTAAAGCTTCCTATTACCGCTACTTTTTTAGCTTCTTCTGCAGGTACTGTAAAAGTTACTTTACAAACTGGTTTGCTTTTTAAAAATTGTTTTTTAATTGACATAATAAATTGTTTTAATTTATAAAGCAAATTTATGGAGGCTCTTTTGATAGATACTAATTATTTTATATAAATTAAAAAGAATTATTAGTAGTTAAAAAATAAGGCTATAATTTTCTATTTCATTTAAAAAAGAGATAGTAATTTTAGTATTAATTTAAAAACGACTACTTCCTTTCTCCTTGATTTTCAGTGTTTTTACTTCGAAAACGTATTCGTAACACTCACTTTTTACGTAAAAAAGACTTAAAAACGTCAATTTTTTAAAATTGTGATGTTTTTTTTGAAAAGTAAAAGAAAACTATGTTTTATAGATAATAAACTGAAAGCTGAAGCTTGCTCATGTTTTGTTAATCAAGTTTTTAATAGAAAAAGATTGTTAAAATAGATATACTTTAAAATTGGCAACTAATTGAAATCAGATTTTACAGAATTCATAAAAAGTTGTAATCTTTTACCAAAAGGTTTGTTTATATCAATTTAATCTTTAGATTTGTTGCTCAAACAGAGAGAATTAAGATGTTAAATACTACTTGGACACGTTTCTATTTTTACTTTTATTTTTACAATAAGAGGAGAGGCTTTGTATCATGTTGTTAAAACAATAAAAAAATATATAAAGTCTCGAATTTACTTCGAGGCTTTTTTTTTGATTAAAAATGAAAAAGGTAATTGCTATTCAAGGAGCAGAAGGCTCAAATCATCATAAAGTTGCTCGCGACTTTTATGGAACGTCAATAGCATTAAAAGAATGTATGTCTTTTGATGTGTTGGTAGATAGTTTGTTAGACGGTTCTGCAACTCTTGCTGTTATGGCTTTAGAGAATACAATTGCGGGTTCAATTATTCCTAATTATGCTTTAATTGATAATAACAATCTTCATATAGTTGGAGAAGAATATTTAAATATTCATCATCATTTAATGTGTTTAAAGGGTCAGGAATTTAAAGATATTAAAGAGGTTTGGTCGCATCCAATGGCATTGTTACAATGTAAAGAGTTCTTCAAAAAGCATCCTCATATTAAATTAGTAGAAGATGTAGATACAGCTGAAGTTGCAAAACGAATAGCAAATAAAAAATTGAAAGGAATTGCTGCAATTGCACCAAAAATAGCCGCAGAAATATTTGATTTAGATATTATTGAAGATGAAATTCAAACAATAAAAGATAATTCAACAAGATTTGTAATTGTTCAGACAGAAGAACCAAATAACGGAATAGATCAAATTAATAAAGCGTCGTTAAAATTTCAATTAAATCATAAAAGAGGAAGTTTAGCAGCAATATTAAATGTGTTAAGCGATTGTAAAATGAGTTTAACAAAAATTCAATCGTTGCCAGTTATAGAAAAACCTTGGAAGTATTCATTCTTTGTAGATGTTACTTTTGACGATTATAAAGAATATAAAAAAGCAGAGGCAATTTTAATGATAATGGCAGAAGAATTTAAAATACTAGGAACCTACAAAAACGGCAGAAAATAGCGAAGCTATCCTGAATGAGTTTCAGGATTTTATTATAAAAAAGGATGATACAACCAGCTAAAAGATTAGATACAGTTCAAGAATACTATTTCTCTAAAAAATTAAGAGAAGTACGTGGTTTAGTAGCTGCAGGAAAACCAATTATTAATATGGGAATTGGGTCTCCAGATTTACAACCACCGGCAAAAGTTTTAGAAGCAATTTCTGATAGTTTGGGAGATGCAAGCGCACATAAATATCAATCATATCAGGGTTTACCGGAATTAAGAAATGCAATTTCAACTTTTTATAAAAACAAATTTTCTGTAGAATCTAATCCGGAAAATGAGGTTTTACCATTAATGGGAAGTAAGGAAGGAATTATGCATATTTCTATGGCTTTTTTAAATGAAGGCGATAAAGTTTTAATTCCTAATCCAGGTTATCCAACATATACTTCAGTTACAAAATTAGTAGGAGCAGAACCACTTTTTTATAATTTAAGTTCAGAAAGTAATTGGCAGCCAAATTTTGAGGAATTAGAAAGTCAAGATTTAGAAAATGTAAAAATTATGTGGGTAAATTATCCGCATATGCCAACAGGAACAAATGCAACATTAGCAACGTTTAAAAAACTGGTTGCCTTTGGTAAAAAGCATAACATTTTAATTATAAATGACAATCCATATAGTTTTATTTTAAATGATAAACCTATTAGTATTTTACAAGTTGAAGGCGCAAAAGACATCGCTTTAGAGTTAAATTCATTAAGTAAAACCTTTAATATGGCAGGTTGGCGCGTTGGTATGTTGTTAGGTAATTCAACGTTTATTAATGAAGTTTTAAAGGTAAAATCTAACATGGATTCAGGTATGTTTTACGGAATTCAAAAAGGAGCAATTGAAGCTTTACAACTATCTGACGATTGGTTTTTAAAGCAAAATAAAATTTACGAAGAACGAAGAAATCTAATTTGGCAATTAGCCGATAAATTAGAAGCAACGTATAATAAGAATTCAACAGGATTATTTGTTTGGGCAAAAATTCCTGCAGGAAAAAAATCAGAAGAAGTTACAGATTCGGTATTATATAATAACGATATTTTTATAACACCAGGAACTATTTTTGGTTCACGAGGAGAAGGATATATTCGTTTTTCTTTATGTGTAACAACAGCTGTAATTAAAGAAGCAATATCAAGATTATAGGTATGAAAAACATTTACTTAATTGGTGTTGGTTTAATTGGCGGTAGTTTTGCCATCGATATAAAAAAGAACAATCCAGAAACTGTAATTTACGGAATAGATGCCAGTGAAGATCATTTAGATAAAGCGATAGCATTAGGTGTAATTCAAGAAAAAGCAGTTTTAGATGATATTGAAAAAGCAGACTTGGTAATTGTGTCAATTCCGGTAGATGCAACGGTAAAATTATTACCAATTATTTTAGATAAAATATCAGATAATGGTTTAGTAGTAGACGCAGGATCCACAAAAGAAGCAATTTGTAAAGCGGTTGAACATCATCCTAGAAGAAGAAATTATTTAGCATGTCATCCAATTGCAGGAACAGAAAATTCTGGACCAACAGCAGCCATTTCTGGCTTATACGTTGGTAAAACGAATATTATTTGCGAAGTTGAAAAGACAACTTTTAAATTACAAGAGAAAGCTTTAAAGCTTTTTACCGACATTGGAATGCGTATTAGATACATGGATGCAGTTTCGCATGATAAACATATTGCCTATGTTTCGCACTTATCTCACATAAGCGCATTTATGTTAGGTAAAACAGTTATAGATAAAGAAAGAAATGAGCGCGATATTTTTGATATGGCAGGTTCAGGTTTTGCCTCAACAGTTCGTTTGGCAAAAAGTAGTCCAGCAATGTGGACACCAATTTTTGAGCAGAATAAAGAAAATGTAATAGAAACATTAGAAGAATACATCAATAATTTAGAACATTTTAAAAAATTGATGCAACAAGATAATTTCTCCGAAATTTTTAACGAAATGGAGAATACAAATTATATAAAACAAATATTAAACGGCATAAATTAAAAGCCAAAACAAGTAGAAAGATGAAGAATACAAAAGAATTAAGAACATGGTTGGACGATATGAAATTAGATCATCCACTAGTAATAGCAGGGCCTTGTAGTGCAGAAACCGAAGAGCAGGTTTTAAAAATTGCACACGAATTAAAAGATTCTGATGTAAATTATTTCCGTGCAGGAATTTGGAAACCAAGAACAAGACCAGGAAACTTTGAAGGAGTTGGTGCGTTAGGTTTAAAATGGTTACAAAAAGTAAAAGCAGAAACAGGAATGAAAACCTGTACAGAAGTTGCAAATACAGCACACGTAAAGTTAGCTTTAGAGCACGATATCGATTTATTGTGGATTGGTGCACGTACAGCAGTTTCTCCTTTTATTATGCAAGAATTAGCAGACGCTTTACACGGTACAGACAAAATTGTATTGGTTAAAAACCCAATAAACCCAGATTTAGCTTTATGGTTAGGCGGTATTGAAAGATTATACACTGCAGATATTAAAAATTTAGGAGCAATTCACAGAGGTTTTTCTACGTATGAAAAAACTAAATATAGAAATACTCCAGAATGGCAAATTGCAATTGAATTTCAGAACAGATTTCCAGATTTACCATTAATTAACGATCCATCACACATTACAGGAAATAGAGAAATGATTTTTGATGTTTCTCAAACAGCTTTAGATTTAAATTTCGATGGTTTAATGATAGAAACTCATTACGATCCAGACAACGCTTGGTCAGATGCTGCACAGCAAGTAACACCAACAAAGTTGAAGCAAATAATGGAAGACCTAAAAATTAGAAAAGAGACAGATACAGAAGCAGAATACCAAACCTCGTTAGATAATTTAAGAGCTCAAATTAACGTTGCAGACGATCAATTAATTGAGTTGTTAGGTAAAAGAATGAAAGTTTCTGACCAAATAGGTGCTTTAAAGAAAGACAAAAACGTTGCGGTTTTGCAATCTAAACGTTGGAACGAAATTCTTGGAAACATGATTTTAGAAGGTGAGAGTAAAGGTTTAAGTGAAGAATTTGTTTTAAAAATGTTTAAAGCAATTCACCAAGAATCAATCAATCATCAAGAAAAAATTATAAAAGGATAATAATTTCATAAAATTATTATGCTGAACTTGTTTCAGTATCTAAAATAGAAACCTTCAAAATTTAATATTTTGGAGGTTTTTTTGGGCGTTACCTTTCAGGTCGGGCTTTTCGCTATATCTTTTTTCTGAAAAAGAAAAAAGGATGTCGCTTCAATCCTTAACGCAGGCTTATTTATAAACTAATTATTTTTTAATAAACAAAGAGTAATTTATAAACAATGTAATCAATGCGTAATTGAAACTACGACATCTTGAAGGTTTGTCGTAGAATTTGCAATGAAGTTGTCGTAAAATTTTAAGCTGTTTGAGCGTAGCGAGTTCTTAAAATTTAGACAACGAATAATAAATTCAGATAAATATTCAGTAGTCTAGATTTTTTTGTTTCTTTTTTCATCAATGGAAAAAAGATAGAAGAAGAAAACCTTTTTTCTCTTAAAATAAAAAATCACTGGAAACCACACCAAAGTTTTAGTTAAAATTCAGCATCTTTGTAGTAATGACAGGAATCGTATACAAATCTACAGGAAGTTGGTATCAAGTAAAAGCCGATAACGGAGCGTTTTATAACTGCCGTATGAAAGGGAAATTCCGATTAAAAGGAATTAAAAGCACAAATCCAATTGCGGTTGGAGATGTTGTAGACTTTGAACTAGAAACCAAAAACGATGAAGAAACAGGTGTAATTAATAACATCCATAAGCGTAAAAACTGTATTGAACGAAAATCTGTAAACTTATCTAAGCAAACCCACGTAATTGCGTCTAATATAGATCAAGTTTTTTTGTTGATTACCATTAACAATCCACCAACATTTACCACATTTATAGATCGTTTTTTAGTCTCAACAAGAGCCTATAGAATAGATACCATTTTAGTTTTTAATAAAATTGATAGCTACCAAATAGAGGAACGTGCAGAAATTCTATATTTAAAAGATGTATATGAAGCTATTGGTTATAGATGTGTAGAGGTTTCTGCCACACAAAATAAAAATGTAGACACTATAAAAGAAATGATGACTGGTAAAACATCTATGTTTGTTGGTCATTCTGGTGTTGGTAAAACTACTTTGGTAAATGCAATTGAACCAAGTTTAGATTTAAAAACCAAAGCAATTTCTGAACAACACAAACAAGGGCAACATACAACAACCTTTGCCGAGCTTTTTGAATTAAGTTTCGATGCTAAAATTATTGATACACCAGGAATTAAAGGTTTTGGAGTTGTAGATATAGACAAAGAAGAACTAGGAGATTATTTTCCTGAGTTTTTTGCCTTAAAAGAACATTGTAAGTTTAATAACTGTATACATGTAAAAGAACCTAATTGCGCCGTAAAAGACGCATTAGAAGAAGAAACAATTTCTTGGTCTCGTTATAAAAGTTACCTGCAAATTTTAGAAGGCGAAGAAGAACATTACAGAACCGATATTTGGGAATAAAAAAAACCGAAGCAATTTTGCTTCGGTTTTTTTTGTTTATGCTCTAACAGGTTGGTTTTGTATTAAATCTATATACAAATTAACTTGTTTTTTTAATTCTTTACGTTCGTAAATGGCATCTAAGAAACCATGTTCTAAAACAAACTCAGAACGTTGGAAACCTTCTGGTAATTCTTTACCCGTTGTATCTTTTACAACACGTGGTCCAGCAAATGCAACTAAAGCATTTGGTTCTGCAATATTAATATCTCCTAACATTGCAAAAGATGCAGTTGTACCTCCGGTTGTTGGATCTGTACATAAAGAGATATATGGTAATTGAGCTTCTGCTAATTGTGCTAATTTTGCAGAGGTTTTTACCAATTGCATTAATGAAAGTGAAGCTTCCATCATACGTGCACCACCAGACTTTGATACCATTAAAAATGGTAATTTATTTTTTATTGCGTAATCTATAGCTCTTGCTATTTTTTCTCCAACTACAGATCCCATAGAACCACCAATAAAAGCAAAATCCATAGAGGCAATAACTAAATCTTTTCCGTTAGATTTACCTACAGCAGTTCTAACAGCATCTTTTAATCCTGTTTTTTTCTGTGCAGCTTTTACTCTTTCTGGATATTTTTTTGTGTCTTCAAACTTTAAAGGGTCTTTAGATGTTAAGTTTTCATCTAATTCGGTAAACTTATTATCGTCGAAAAATAATTCGAAATATTGTTTACTTCCAATTCTTACATGGTAACCGTCTTCTGGACTTACATATAAGTTTTCTTTAAGTTCTTCGGTGTCTATTACTTTTCCACTTGGGGTTTTATACCACAAGCCTTTTGGAGTATCTTTTTTATGTTCTGTAGGAGTTTGAATCCCTTTATCTGTACGTTTAAACCAAGCCATAGTTAGTTTGTATTTGTTCTTATTTATTAAATATACCTTTTAATTTTATAAAAAGTGCCGACTACAAATGTAAAAGTTTTTTATGAACTACAATTCTTTCTTTACTATTATCTCTGCGTTAAGGATAGAAGCTTTGTCTGAACTCATAAAAAAAGCATTTTGATGTTTTTCAAAATGCTTTTTTTATAGTGAGTGCGGATAGCCTGACTTTAATACTGAATGCTTTCAGGATAAAGTAACGCCCAAATATTACAGTGTATTTACATTGTTTAAGTCTGAAAATGCTTGTTTTAAACGTGTTTTAAATGTTTCTTCGCCTAAACGTAACCATTTTCTTGGGTCGTAATATTTTTTATTTGGTTTGTCTGCTCCGTCTGGATTCCCAATTTGAGATGAAATATAAGCTGTCTTATCTTGCATATAATCTCTAATTCCTTCAGTAAATGCATATTGTAAATCAGTATCAATATTCATTTTTATAACTCCGTAACCAATTGCTTCTCTAATTTCTTCTAGGGTTGAACCTGAACCTCCGTGAAAAACAAAATCGATATGATTTTCTTCAACACCATATTTTTTTGTGATAAATTCTTGAGAGTTCTTTAAGATTTTTGGTGTTAATTTTACATTACCAGGCTTGTAAACTCCGTGTACGTTACCAAATGCTGCTGCAATGGTAAATTGTGGAGAAACTTTCATTAATTCTTCATAAGCATAAGCAACTTCTTCTGGTTGCGTATATAGTTTAGAGACATCTACGTCAGAATTATCTACGCCGTCTTCTTCACCACCTGTAATACCTAACTCTATTTCTAAAGTCATGCCCATTTTACTCATACGAGCTAAGTATTTTTTGCAAATTTCTATGTTTTCTTCAAGTGGTTCTTCACTTAAATCAATCATATGTGAGCTATATAAAGGTTTTCCTGTTTCTTTAAAGTGTTGTTCTGAAGCATTTAATAAACCATCGATCCAAGGTAATAATTTTTTTGCTGCATGGTCTGTATGTAAAATTACAGGAACTCCATAAGCTACAGATAATTCATGTATGTGTTTTGCTCCAGCAACTGCTCCTGCAATTGCTGCTTTTTGATCTTCGTTAGCTAAACCTTTACCTGCATTAAATTGTGCTCCACCGTTAGAAAATTGAATAATTACTGGGGCATTTAGTTCTTTTGCAGTTTCTAAAACTCCATTAATTGTGCTAGAACCTACAACATTAACTGCTGGTAAAGCAAATCCTTTTTCTTTGGCAAGGTTAAAAATTTCTTGAACTTCTGTACCTGTGGCAACTCCTGGTTTAATCATTGGTTTAAAGATTTAGTTATTTAAATAATGTAATAGAGCAAAATTACATTTTTTTTGTGCAAAATGGAAAGAATTAGACCTCTTTAAACTATTACGTTTTCGAGTATTTGAATTTTAAAATGGATAGTTAATACCAATATTGTAAACTGTATTGCCAAAATTAAAGTTTCTAAACCATCTGTTTCCGCTTAAATAAGGTTCATGTGCTTTAAAGCCTAGATCTAAACGTGCTACTAAGAATTTAAAATCATATCTAAGCCCAAAACCAGCTCCTACAGCTAGGTCTTTAATTGAAGAAAATCCATTAAATTTAGATTCATCGTCTGCAAAATCTTGGCCTGTAATATCCCAAATGTTACCAGCGTCTATAAAAATGGCGCTTTTTAGGCTTCCAACTAAATCGAAACGATATTCTAGAGATGATAAAAATTTAAAACTTCCAATATTATATTCTAAACCTTGCGGTCTTGTTCCTGGACCTAAATCATAAGTTTTCCAGGCTCTAATATCATTAGAACCACCTGCAAAATAACTTTTAGAAAAAGGAATGTCAGAATCTCCATAAGGCATAATAACACCAGTAAAAGCTCTAAAACCTAATACAGAATTTTCTCCTAATTGCCAGAATTTCTTGTATTCAATATCTGTTTTAAAATATTGCGCAACCGGAATTTTTAATACTGTTTTTTGATTTCTAGAGTTTATTTGATTAGAAAGTAAGCCCATTACATTTCCAGAATTTGCGATTCTAATTTTAAAGTATGAAAAGTCTTGGTCTTCATAGCTACTTTGGTTGTTGTAGGTAAAATTATATGCTATAACTGGTATTAAGAAATCTGAAGAAATAATATTATATCGATTTAAGATATTTAAATTGCTTTGAGATTCTGTAGGATTATTGGCAGCAAATGAAGTGTCTGATGCTACCATACTCATAAAACTTAATACTTCGTTTGGTACGCTTAATTGATATATTGGATCATTATAGAATGTTTGTGCAACGGTATTTAATTTACTGTATTCAGATGCGTATACATTAAAGTAATTATCTACATTTAGGTTTCTAATGTATTGTGCGTTTAATACTTCTAATTGTAGTGTTTTTTTACTATTGTAGTTCCATTTGTAATTTACACCAACATTAATATTTTGTTTATCAAGACCTATATTACGTTGTACAGCAACACCTGCATAGAAACTTGTTTTAGGAGACATTCTTTTACGAACTAACTTGTTTAAGCCAAAAGGAGCCATAAAACGAGGTACTTCTAATGATAAATCTGTTCCAAGTTCCCAACCAGGACCATTATTAGAATTAAAATAAGAACCAGAAACAGATAATTTAAAGATTTCTGCACCTCTAAATGTGTTTCTATTTAATATTGAAAACTTACCAGAAACATCAAAGTTTCTAATGTTAGATCTAGAAAGTTCTGTTTCAAAACCTAACGTATATTTTTCAATTGGAGTTAAATAAATATTGGCTTCAAGTTCATCATCATTTAACTCGCGATATTTAATAGTATTAGTTTTAAAATTTTTTAAACCACGCAAATGGCTTCTAGTTAAATTTCTTAAAGAATCGGAATAAATTTCATTTGGGTGAATGAATAATGATTGGGATAAATATTTAGGATTGTATTTTAATTTATCATGCGCAAAATAAGATATGCCTCTGTAAGATAAAGAATCTTTAATGCTTTCATCTTTATCAGAATACGTGTAATCTGTATAAACATTAATCTTTTTTATTTTTTGAACTTTATAAGGCTTGTAAGAATAGGTTCCATCTTCTTCTATAATTCTATCAGAAATTTTTAAATCTACATTTGTTTTATAATTTACACTTGCTGTATCAATTTGATGAAACCCAATTGAGTTAAGGTTAAAATGATAAACACCATTATTTCTATAAAGCTTTGTAATACGTTTTGCCTCGTTTTCAAAATTACTGTTATTGTATTGGTCTCCAGATTTTAAAAAAGTGTATTTTTTGTTTTCTTCATAAATAGAATCTAAAACGGGAGACATTATTTTTTTAGTAATACTATCTAAAAAGGTAGCTTTTCCTTTTGTTATATAGTAATTTACAGCTCCTTTTTTTGTGCCAACTGTATCTCTTTTTGATGTTACTTCTGCTTGAAAATAACCTTCTGTAAAATAATATGATTTTAATTCATTTACAGTTCTATTAATTTTAAGATCATCAATAATAACAGGAGCTTGTCCGCTAGTTAAAAACCAATTATTTATACCAATAAAAGAATTTGCAACACCAATACTTTGTTTTTCTGAAAATACATTTTTAAAAAACTTGTATGTTTTTGGATGTCTTTCTTCCCATTCTTTTGAGTTTTTGGAGCCATTAGGATTACCTAAGTTATAGAAATAGAGAGATAAAGGTATTCCAAGTGCTTTAGCGTTAGGGCGTTGAATTACATAATTGTAGTCTTCTGTACCCGATGTTTTTTTATCATCAACAAAAATTGTGTTTTTTGTAAGTAGCTGTTCTCCTTCAGCAACTCGTTTTATAGAATTACACGAGGTTACTAAAAGTATAAGAAGTATGTAAAAAGAAAGTTTTTTCATTAACTTTACGCATCGCAATAAGAACCAAAAATACTATTTTTAAACGGTTTTAAGTTGTTAAAAATTATTTAATGAGTTTATCAAAAAATCATCTTAAACTTATAACAAGTTTACAGCAAAAAAAGTATCGTCAAAAGCATAAATTATTTATTGCTGAAGGGATAAAAGTGGTTGAGGAATTGCTAAAATCTTCTTTAGTTTTAGAGAAGTTGTTTGTAACAAGTGAATGTTCTTTTAATGTTCCTGCTGATAAAACTATTGAAGTTTCTGAGGTTGAACTTAAAAAAATTAGTCAATTAAAAACGCCAAATAAAGTTTTAGGTTTGTTTCAGATTCCGGAACAAAAACTAGTTAAAAATAACGGTTTGGTAATTGCGTTAGATGCAATTAATGATCCTGGAAATTTGGGTACAATAATACGTTTGTGCGATTGGTTTGGAGTGGAACAATTACTGTGTTCTAAAGATACTGTAGATTGTTATAATGCTAAAGTTATACAGGCAAGTATGGGGTCTTTAACAAGAATTCAGATTAATTACGTTGATTTAAATTCTTATTTATCAGAAACGAAATTACCAACATTTATTGCCGATATGGATGGCGAAAATGTATATAAAAGTAAACTTCCAAAAGAAGGCGTTTTAATAATGGGTAATGAAGCTAATGGTGTTTCTAAAGAAATAAAAGAACTCGCTAAAAATGTAATTTCTATTCCACGTTTTGGTGTTAAACAAGAAACGGAAAGTTTAAATGTTGCAACCGCAACCGCAATTTTATTGAGCGAATTTAGGCGTTAAAATAAACCGTTTATCTGAGCGTCAATTCTATCAATAATATATCCTAAATCTTCTTGATTTTCAACAAAATCTAAATTATCAACATCAATAATTAATAATTTTCCTTTTGTGTATTTGCTGATGAAAGCTTCGTAACGTTCGTTTAATCGGCTTAAATAATCAATACTAATAGAGTTTTCATATTCTCTACCACGTTTGTGAATTTGTCCAACTAACGTAGAAATATCTGCACGTAAATAAATTAATAAATCTGGTGGAGTAACTAAGTTTTCCATCAATTCAAAAAGTGAAGAATAGTTACTAAAATCACGATTTGTCATTAAACCCATTGCGTGTAAATTGGGAGCAAAGATGTGTGCGTCTTCGTAAATAGTTCTATCTTGAATAATTTTCTTCCCAGATTGTCTTAATTCTAAAACTTGACGAAAACGGCTGTTTAAGAAAAATACCTGTAAGTTAAAAGACCAGCGTTCCATTTCTGCATAAAAATCATCTAGATATGGATTTTCATCAACAGACTCAAAATGAGGAGTCCATTTATAGTGTTTGGCTAATAATTTAGTAAGTGTGGTTTTTCCAGCTCCAATGTTTCCGGCAATTGCTACGTGCATAGTTCTAGGTGTAAAATGTTACAATTATAGGGACGGTAAATTTACACAAAAAAAGGAATTAAAATAATGTTTAGCACATCAATTTATAACCAAAACCACGAATGTTTACAATTTGAATGTTTTGGTCTTTGTTTAGTTTTTTTCTAAGTTTAGAAATAAAGACATCCATGCTTCGTGCGTTAAAAAAATCGTCATTTCCCCATAACTTTTTTAAGATGAATGTTCTGTCTAAAACTTCGTTTTTTTGTTGCCAAAGATTGTATAATAATTCGGCTTCTCTATGGGTTAATAAATTTGAAATGTTATTTAATTCTAAAGTTTGCTTCTTATAATTAAAAGTATAATTTCCAATTTTTATTTTTTCTATGTCCTTCTTAATTTCAACTCTGTTTAATAAGGAATGGATTCGAACAATTAACTCTTCCATAGAAAATGGTTTCTTTAAGTAATCGTTTCCTCCATGAGAAAAACCCTCTAAAACGTCTTTTGTTTGTGATTTTGCTGTTAAAAAAATAATAGGAATTGTACTGTTTTCTGCTCTTATTTCTTTTGCCAACGTAAAACCATCTTTCTTTGGCATCATTACATCTAAAACCAATATTTGAGGTTGTTCCTTTTTGTAAATTTTATAAGCCTCTTCACCATTTTCTGCATGAAAAACTTCAAAGTTTCTAGTTTCTAAACTTTCTTTTACAATTTGACCTAAACTTGGTTCGTCTTCGGCAAGTAATATTTTTATAGCATTATTCATATGGTAAAATAATTTTAAAAACGGTGTTTTTTATATTCGGAATAAGAGCAATTGTTCCCTCATGCTTCTCTATAATTTTCTTGGTGTAATACAAGCCAATTCCAAAGCCTTTAACATCATGTGTGTTTCCTTTTGGCACGCGGTAAAACTTTTCAAATATTTTTTCTTGTTGATTTTTCTCAATACCATTTCCATTATCAGCAATACTAATTTCTATAGTATTTAAAACCGAATTTAGATTCACTTCAACTGTTTCTCCACCATATTTTATAGCATTGTCAATTAGGTTAGAAATTGCATTTTCAAAATGAAAAGCATCTATATTAGCTATTATTTCAGAAATATTAGAAGAAAAAGTAACGGTTTTGTTTTCTGAAATTAATTGATGCTTCTTGGTAATTTTATCAATTAAGTCAACAATATTTACTGCCTCTTTTTGTAATAATAAACTCTCAGAATCTAAGGTAGCCGTCTCCAAAAGTTTCTCTACCATTTGGTGTAGTTTTTTCAACTGAATGTTAGAAATTGAAACGTATTTTTTTGTTTTTTCTTTATCATCAATGGCGTTAAAATTACCAATTGCTTCCAATGCTGTAGAAACTGTGGTAATTGGTGTTTTAAATTCATGCGTAATATTGCTAATTAAATCGTTTTTAATTTCTGCTAATTCTTTTTGTTGGTTGATAATTTTTAACAAATAAAATAAACTAGAAATTACGGCAAGAGATAATAAAAGCGATAGTAAAATTCCTGTAGAACTTCTTTTTAAAGTTTCTTTAGAAGGATTTGTATGCAATAAATCAAACCGATTATCGTCTTGAAAATAAGTAGAGTTTGAATTAGTAATTACATTCTTTTCAATGTTTTTAGAAACATTATATGCATAAAAAAGGGTATCTTTTTTAAAGTGATTAAAAGCAAAATCAAGGTTAATTTTTTTACTTTTTAGTTTTAAAGTTAATAAGGAATCTAAAACTTTATAATCTAAAGAATCATTATGTATTGCAATAAACATGGTTTTTAAACCTTTAATAAGTTTAATGCTGTCTCGTGCTTTTTCTCCTCTAAATACTTGTATTGATGTTATTTTGTTTGCAGAATCTTTGGCAATATGAATTCCCTTTTTCTCTTTGTCTCCTAATTGTATTAAGCCACTTATTTTTTTGTTTTTAGGAAGATCCTTTTGGTAATCGTTATTTAATTTATCTAGTAAATCATTAGTTATTATTGAATCTGTTTTGTCAAAATCTTCCTTTTCACTTGTATTTATTTGAATTGAAGAAATTTTAAATTCGGGTGCTGTTTTATTTTTTTTTGAAGTCTTTTTTTGTGGTATTGCATTCTTAAAAAAATCTTTCCAAAGTTGTTTTTTTCTTAAGCTATCTGCCGTAGTTGGGTTCTCGGGTTCAATTATAGTTAGTAAGTTTTTTTTAGAAAGGTTGGTGTAATAATCGTCTATAGATTCATCTAAACTACTCTTAATTTCATTTAAAACATACTGTTTGTTTTGTTGGTAATTTTTATAATTCCAATATAATTGAACAGCTATAGTTGTTATAATAGTAGCTGTTATAAAGTATAAAATCCAACGTTGTTTTTTGGTATTCATATTTCAAAGGTAAGTGCAAAAGCGCAATAAAAATAATTGCTTAACACTAGTTAACACTCATTAACCTAAAATGTGTTTAATCATTATAATCTTTGTAGTGTTCAATTTTAAAACTATATCCAATGAGAAAAATACTATTTATTACCTTTTTGTTTGCTTCTTTATTTATGAATGCTCAAGACAAACCAATTGCTGAAATGAATTTTACAGAAGCAACTGTTAACAGTTTAAAGTTTTCGGTTGATTCTGCTGAAGAATTAAAAGATATTAATTGGGATGATATAAAGGAGATTTTTTCTGAAAATAAACCAGAAGATTTAATTCTTCTTGAATTTGAAGTTAATTACCCTAAAAACAAAAAAGAGGCTAAAAAGAGTTACAAATTTACTTCTAAAGGAAAGTCTAAGGATATTAATAACACTATATCAATGGCTAAAAAAATATTGAAAAAACTTGCTAAAATTTAAAACCTATAAAGATGAAAACAATTATAATAATTATTATTTTGACAATTTCTTTTTCAATAAACGCTCAAGATTTTACGGGAAAAGCAACTTATAAAACCTATAGAAAAAGCAGTATTTCTTTTGGAGAAGGTAAAAATGCACCAAATCCAGAAATGCAAAAAAAATTAGAGGCTCAAATGAAGAAAATGAATCAAAAAACATTTACACTCAACTTTAATAGGTTTGAATCTACTTATAAAGAAAACGAATCTTTAGCTGCTCCTCAAACAAGTGTAGGCGGTTTAAAAATGATTTCTTTTGGAGGAAACGGAACAGATTTACTATATAAAAATGTAAAAGAAAACAAGTATGCAAAGCAAACAGATATTATGGGTAAAAACTTTTTAATTAAAGATGAAATTAAAAAGATTGATTGGGAATTAAGTGATGAAACCAAAAATATTGGAATGTATACTTGTTATAAAGCAACGTACTCAAGAGAAGTGGAGCAAAAAGATTTTTCAAGCTTTAATAGCGTTGAATCTGAAGGAAAAGTAGCAAAAAAAATGAAAACTATTGTTACTACAGCTTGGTACACGCCGCAAATACCAATTAGTAATGGGCCAAGAGAATTTGGTGGTTTGCCAGGTTTAATTTTAGAATTAAGACAAGATAAATTAACTATTGTTTGCTCTGAGGTTGTGTTAAATCCGTCTAAGAAAATTGAGATTAAAGAACCTAAAAAAGGAAAAGTTATTTCTCAAAGTAAATTTAATGAGATTCAAGAAAAAAAATCCAAAGAAATGATGGAGAAATTTAAAAGTAGAAAAGGTTTAGATCTTGGAAACGGAACAACTATTAAAATTGGTGGTTAAATTTCATTTTTTTTTAATCTAAGATTAAACCTTCGTGTTTTATTGTAGTCTTACCTGAAGTAGCGGAAGCTATTTTAAATAAAAATTAAAATAAAAAACATGAAAAAAGTATTTACCTACGCTTTCTTATTATTCTCTATAGTAACTTTTTCTCAAAAAGACTTTACAGGAAAAGCAGTATACATGTCTAAAACAACAATGGACATGGACAATTTTGGTGGCAGACAATTTTCTGAACAACAAAAAAAACAGATTAAAGAACGTATGAAGTCTACGTTAGAAAAAACGTTTACGTTAAATTTTAACAAATCAGAATCTTTATACAAAGAAAACGAAAAATTAGAAGCTCCAGGTGGCGGCGGAAGAGGTTTTAGATTTGGAGGTTTGTCTGGTGGCGGAACTAAATATAAAAACAGCAAAGACAATGTGGCTTTAGAGTCTACAGAGTTTTTTGGAAAACAGTTTTTAATTTCTGATGATATGAGTCAGCCAAAATGGGAATTAGGTTCAGAATCTAAGCAAATAGGAAACTACACGGCTTTTAAAGCTACAATGTTAAAAGAAGTAGACCCAGCAGATTTTTCTAATTTTCGTAGAGGACCAAGAGGAAATAATAATAAAGACGAAGCTAAAAAAGATTCTACAAATAAAGCTTCAGGTGAAATTAAAAAACCAGAAAAAGTTTTGGTTACTGCATGGTTTACGCCACAAATTCCAGTGGGTTCTGGACCAGGAGAATATTGGGGTTTACCAGGCTTAATTTTAGAAGTTAGTACAGGTAGAACAACAATACTTTGTACGGAAATTGTAATTAATCCTACTGAAGAAAGTGCTATTTCTAAACCAACTAAAGGAAAAGAAATTACTAGAGAAAAATACAACGAGGTTGTAAAAGTTAAAATGGAAGAAATGAGAGAACGTTTTAGAGGTCGTGGCGGAAATGGTCGTGGCGGAAGAGGGCGTTAATCAATAAGAATCAAGCAAATTTACACACATGAAAAAATTACTACTCGTAGCCATTTTTATGGTTATAGGAACTGCTAATGCCCAAATTACACTTACTGGTGTAGTAAAAGATAGTATTGGTAATCCTTTAGAAATGTCTAATGTTTTAGCATTAAATAAGTCGACTAACAAAATGGAATCGTACGGTTTTACTGATGCTAGCGGACGTTATAAATTATCATTATCTAAGAACACAACTTTTGCAATTAAAATAAGTTACGTAGGTTATATAACTGCGGAATTTGATGTAGATGTAAAAGAAGAAAAGTTGACTAAAAATGTTACTTTAAAAGAAGATAATTCTTTAGATGAAGTAAATATTACTTATAAAATGCCGGTAACTATAAAAGGAGATACAATTGTTTACAATGCAGATTCTTTTAAAAACGGAAGTGAACGTAAGTTAGAAGATGTTTTAGAAAAATTACCAGGTGTAGAGGTTAATGATGACGGAGAAATTGAAGTAGAAGGTAAGGTTGTTGAAAAAATAATGGTTGACGGTAAAGAATTTTTTAGCGGAGACACAAAATTGGCAAGTAAAAATATACCTTCTAACGCGGTTGATAAAATTCAGGTTTTAAGAAATTACAGTAATGTAAATCAGTTAAGTGGCGTACAAAATAACCAAGATAGAGTTGCTATTAATATTAAACTAAAAGAAGGTAAAAAGAACTTTTGGTTTGGAGATGTTTTAGCTGGTGGAGGTTCCGCACCTAATGAAGGTTTGTACCTTTTTCAACCAAAATTATTTTATTATACACCAAAATACACGTTAAACGTTATTGGAGATCTTAATAATCTTGGAGAAGTTGTATTAGATAGAAGAAGTTTAAGAAGCTTTGGAAACAATTTTAGAAGTCAAAGTCCTTCAAACGGAACAAATATTGACATTTCAGATGCTGGAATAGGTTTTCTAAACGCAAGTGCTAGAAATGCAAATAGAATTGAAACAAAATTAGCTGCATTAAACTTTAGCTATTCTCCAAATTCAAAGTTAGATTTAAGCGGATTTTTAATTTGGTCTGGTAATAGTAACGGTCAAAGAAATATTAACACAATAGATTATCTTGATCCAGATACTCCAGATGATACTGTTGATAATTCGACAAGTCAAACAAGTAATTCAGGCTTATTTAAATTAAGTGCTGGTTACAAGAAAAACGCCAACAATCAATTAAATTATAATATTTCTGGACGTTTTACAAACGAGTATAAAACTGAAGATGTAAACTCTTTTGTATTAAGTGATATTGCAGAAAAAGAAGACGCAACTCCTTTTACAATCAATCAAGACTTTAGTTATTTTTATACAGCAAGTGAAAAAAACATATTCGCTTTAGAGGTAAAGCACCTTTTACAAGATGAAGATCCATTTTATGCAGCTTCACTAGAAAATGATCCAAACAATAATGACGATGCAAATAATGATGGTTTTGATGACACAGCTGAGAGTTTAGGTTTAGATAGAACAAATATGTTTTACGATTTAAATCAAGAAAGACGTGTAAAATCCAACCAATTAGATGCAAAATTAGATTACTATTATATCTTAAATGATAAAAGTAATTTAAACGTTGTTGCAGGTACAATTTTAAGTACTCAAAATTTTAACTCTAGGTTTTTTCAAACCTTAGATAACGGTACAGAATTTACTCCAGATCCAACAATTGATGGAATAGATAATCCTATTACTACCAATGATACTGAATATAATTTCACGGATATTTATGCAGGTTTAAGGTATCGTTTAAAATCAGGTATTTTTACATTTACGCCTGGTTTTACATTGCATTCTTACAGTTCGGAAAACACACAATTCGGAAACGAGTTTTTTAAAGATGAGTTTGTTAGTTTGCTTCCAGAGTTTGAAATGATAACGCAGTTTAAGAAAAGTGAAAGTTTAACGTTAAGCTATAAGAAAGAGATTAATTTTACAGATGTAAATCAAATTGCAAGAGGTATTGTTGCTAATAATTATAACTCTTATTTTGCAGGTAATGCAGATTTGGTAAACTCAAGTTTTCATAACCTATCATTATTCTACAGAAGCTTTAATTTGTTTAACAACAGTTCAGTTTTTGCAAGAGTAAATTATAGAAAAACAGCAGATCAAGTTAATAATAATACAATATTTGAACCTGGTTCAGTAGTATCAAGTAGTACAACTATTAACTCGCCTTTTAGTAATGAAAGTTTAAGTTCTTCTGTTTCGGCTAGCAAAACTATTAGAAAGTTACAGTTTAGAATAGGAGGAAACTTCTCTTATAATAAATCATATCAATTTATAAACTCGTTAGAGAATGTAAGTAAGATTTATAATACAGGATTAAATACTAGAATTGGTACAAATTTTAGAGAAGCTCCAAATGTAAGTTTAAACTATAGAGTTTCTTTTTCTGATCAAGAAAATAGTTCTAGAGAAGGAACCATAAAAAGTGTTACGCATGCGCCATCAATAAATTTTGATGCTTATATCTGGGATTCTGTAACGTTAACTTCAGATTACTCTTTTACAGATGTTAGGCAAAACGGAGCTAGTACAAATACTTTTGATATTTGGAATGCTAAATTAGCATACAGAAAAGATAAAGATGCCAAATGGGAATATGAAATAGTAGGTAATAATCTACTAGGAACTGGATCTCAAACTTCTGTAAGCCAAAGTATTCTTTCTTTTAATATTAATGAACGTTTTATTTTACCAAGGTTTATAAGTTTTAGAGTTAGGTATCAATTGTAACAATATATAAATTGAGTAAAAAAAGCCTCGTAAATTTTAAATTTACGAGGCTTTTTTATATTAAAACACGCTTATTGAATGAAATTAATAATTCTTTAAATGAAATTATCAGTTCGATAAATGAAAATAATGAATAATTGTAATTAGAGCTAATTTTACTGACAAATAAATTAAAGCCAATTTAAACTAAAATCTTATTATGATCTACTTAAAAAAAACATTGTTGTTATTATTTGTTTTATTTGTTAATACCAATATTAATGCTCAAAATAAATCATGGCAATTTGATATTGGAATAAATATCATAGATTATGATACTCCTCCAACAAATGATATGGAAGCAGCGGGTATAACAGGAAAATGGTTTGATGAATATTTTAATGTTGGAGATAATGAAAGTTATACTTCTTCGGTTTTACCAAGTATAACAGTTTCTAAATTTTTAGGGGATAAGTTTTCTATTGGTTTAAGAGGTTCTATGAGTAAGGTGACCAAAAAGGAAGAAGAACCAAGAGGCTCTTTAACTCATTTCGCAGTTGATACATTTGGTAAATATAATTTTATGAATTCGGGTAAATTTAATCCTTTTTTAGAAGTAGGTTTAGGGCATACCTCAGTAGATGTAATATCATCAATGACTATTAACGGAGGTGTTGGAGCTAATTATTGGTTTGTAGAGAATTTTGGGTTTAAAATACAAGCCAATTACAAGTATGCTTTTAAAGAGTATTTAGCTCCTCATTATCAATTTATTGCTGGGGTTTCATATAGGTTGAAATAAAAATTACTGAAAGTATATAAACAAAAAAAGCACAACAATTGTTGTGCTTTTTTAATACTTATACGTTGTAAAAATTACAAACCAAATGCTTCTTTAACTTGTGGTACATAATCTAATTTTTCCCAAGTAAATGTTTCTACTTCTTGAGAAACTGTTTCTCCCATTGGGTTAGAAAATGTTACTGTTTTTACTTCTGGAGTTCTTCCCATGTGCCCGTAAGCAGCAGTTTCAGAATAAATAGGTGTTCTTAATTTTAATCGTTTTTCAATAAAATAAGGACGCATATCAAAAATAGTTTCTACTATTTTACTAATTTCTCCATCTGTTTTATCTATAGTTGCTGTTCCGTAAGTTTCAACATTAATACTTGTTGGTTTTGCAACACCAATAGCATAAGAAACTTGTACTAAAACTTCTTTACATAAACCTGCAGCAACTAAATTTTTAGCAATGTGTCTTGTTGCGTAAGCTCCTGATCTATCAACTTTTGAAGGGTCTTTTCCAGAAAAAGCTCCACCACCGTGCGCACCTTTTCCTCCGTAAGTATCAACTATAATTTTTCTTCCTGTTAAACCAGTATCTCCATGAGGCCCACCAATTACAAAAACACCAGTTGGGTTAATATGATAGGTAATATTATCGGTAAATAATTTTTGAATATGTGCAGGTAATTTTGCAACAACTCTAGGAATTAAAATCTCAACAATATCTTTCTTAATTTTTGCTAACATAACATCGTCAGATGAATCAAAATCATCATGTTGTGTAGAAATTACAATTGCATCAATTCTTTGCGGAACATTATCGTCAGAATACTCAATAGTTACTTGAGATTTTGCATCTGGACGTAAGTAGGTAATATCGTTATTTTCTCTTCTAAGTTCAGCAAGTTCAATTAGTAAACGGTGAGACAATTCTAATGCCAAAGGCATGTAGTTTTCAGTTTCAGCAGTTGCGTAACCAAACATCATTCCTTGGTCTCCAGCTCCTTGTTCTTCTGGGTTAGCTCTGTCAACTCCTTGGTTAATATCTGGAGATTGTTCGTGTATTGCAGAAAAAACTCCACAAGAATTTCCATCAAACATATATTCGCTTTTTGTGTAACCAATTTTGTTAATTACATCTCTAGCAATTTGCTGAACATCTAAATAGGTTTTAGACTTAACTTCACCAGCCAAAACAACTTGTCCAGTAGTAACTAATGTTTCACAAGCTACTTTACTTGTTGCGTCAAAAGCTAAAAAATTATCGATTAGTGCATCACTAATTTGATCTGCAACTTTATCTGGGTGTCCTTCAGAAACACTTTCTGAAGTAAATAAATATGACATAATATATCTTCTTTAATATTTTTATTTGAGAAATAAATTTGGATTGCTTGTTCGCTTAAAGAAGTAGGAAATTACTGCTTTAGCATTTTTTTATTGAGGTTGCAATCAGTTCAAATTTTTCCTCTAATTCTGCGGCAAAGGTAAGGCAATAATCTAAAATATTTTAAATTTTCACAAATAATTATGAATGTCAAAAAAAAGGTGCAGAAATTTGCTTATTTGTTAAATGTTTTAAAATAAATACTTTTTTACTTGGATATTAAATTTTTCTGAACATATATTTGCACTCACAAAGTTCAATAACTTATTGAAATGTTATCAAGAAAGGTGGAGGGATTAGACCCTGTGAAACCTTAGCAACCCTTTTCGTGAGGAAAAGAAGGTGCTAAATTCTACTTAATTTCAGATTCATTTATCAGAAATTGGATAGATAACCCAAAAACAAATACACTTCCGTGTATTTGTATAATTCTTTATAACATTTTTCTAGTAAGCTACATCTAAAATAGATGTGTTTTGACTTTTGGTT
Organism: Tenacibaculum aquimarinum; assembly: GCF_022478115.1. Lineage (GTDB taxonomy): Bacteria > Bacteroidota > Bacteroidia > Flavobacteriales > Flavobacteriaceae > Polaribacter > Polaribacter aquimarinum_A. The sequence goes on from NZ_JAKGSC010000001.1 coordinate 1,136,240, forward strand.
TAATTATTTATTAACTCAAAAAATAGAAAAATGAGTACTCAAAAATTAGCAACTAACGCGTTGCACGCAGGACATGATGTAACAACAAACGGAGGTGCAAGAGCAGTTCCTATTTACCAAACATCATCGTATGTTTTTAATGATGCAGATCATGCTGCAAATCTTTTTTCATTAAAAGAATTAGGGTTTATTTATACACGTTTAAATAATCCTACAAATCAAATTTTACAAGATCGTTTAGCTGCTGTTGAAGGTGGTATTGGAGCCGTTGTTTTTGCTTCTGGAACTGCTGCAATTTCAACAGGATTATTAACACTTTTAAAATCGGGAGATCACATTGTGGCTTCAAGTAGTTTATATGGTGGAACCTACAATTTGTTAAGTGTTACCTTACCAAGATTTGGAATTACAACAACATTTGTAGATGCATCTAATCCAGCTAATTTTGAAGCAGCTGTTCAAGATAATACAAGAGCATTTTTTGTAGAATCTTTAGGAAATCCGAAGTTAGATGTATTAGATTTAGAAGAAATATCTAAACACGCTAAAGCTGCTGAAGTTCCTTTTATTGTAGATAATACAGTAGCAACACCAGCATTATTAAATCCAATAAAACATGGAGCCGATTTAGTAATCCATTCTTTAACAAAATATATTGGCGGACAAGGAACTTCTTTAGGAGGTGCAATTATAGATGCAGGAACTTTTAACTGGGCAAACGGTAAATTTCCTGAATTTACTGAGCCATCTGCAGGTTACCATGGTTTAAAATATTATGAAACTTTAGGAGCTGCGTCTTTTGTATTTAAATTAATTTTAGAAGGATTACGTGATTTTGGTGGCGCATTAAGCCCAACAAATGCGTTCAATATTATTCAAGGTTTAGAAACATTAACGGTTAGAATAAAGCAACATTCAGAAAACGCCTTAGCTTTAGCAAAATGGTTAGAGCAACAAGATGCAGTTGAATGGGTTAACTATCCAGGTTTAGAAAGTAGTAAATACAAATCTTTAGCAAATAAATATTTACCAAAAGGACAAAGCGGAATTGTAACTTTTGGTGCAAAAGGCGGTTTTGAAGCAGCAAAAACTATTTCTAATAAAACAAAAGTGTTCTCTTTATTAGCAAATATTGGTGATACAAAATCACTAATTATTCACCCGGCAAGTACAACGCATCAGCAGTTAGATGAAGCAGCACAAGCAAGTGCAGGAGTTTCTCAAGACTTAATAAGACTATCTGTAGGTATTGAAGATTTAGAAGATTTAAAAGCAGATTTAACAACAGCTTTTTCAGAATTATAAAATTATGTCTTTTCGTGTGCAGTCAAGAACTATTATAATCTTTTGACTGCGTTAAGGAGACATTACTCATAAATAAAACATAATTGGAACATCAATTAGAACATATTAAAATAAAAAACTTTACCACAGAATCTGGTAATTTAATTTCTGAATTGAATTTAAGTTATCAGGTTTTTGGCCAAGATTTAGGCAAAGCACCTATTATTCTTGTAAACCATGCATTAACAGGTAACAGTGATGTTGCGGGTAAAAATGGTTGGTGGAAAGATATTGTTGGTAAAGAGAAAGCGATAGACACAAATGTTTATACAATTTTATCTTTCAATATTCCTGGAAATGGTTTTGATGGTTTTTTAATTGAAAATTACAAAGATTTTATTGCAAGAGATATTGCTAACGTTTTCTTAGAGGGATTAAATCAGCTGAAAATAACACAATTATTTGCATTAATTGGTGGTTCTTTGGGTGGTGGAATTGCTTGGGAAATGATGATGTTGAACACAAAATTAACCCAACATTTTTTACCCATTGCTACTGATTGGAAATCGACCGATTGGTTAATTGCAAATTGTCAAATCCAAGAACAATTTTTAGTAAACTCTAGTAATCCTGTTCATGATGCGCGTATGCACGCAATGTTGTGCTATAGAACTCCAGAATCTTTTAAAGACCGTTTTAAGAGGTCTAAAAATGAAAATCAAGAACTTTTTAACGTAGAAAGTTGGTTGTTACATCATGGAGAAAAATTACAAGAACGTTATCAATTATCATCGTATAAGTTGATGAATCAGTTGCTTAGGAGTATTGATGTTACAAATAATGGAGAAAAAAAGATTGATGTTTTAGATGAAATTGAAGCAAATATTCACATTATTGGTGTGGATTCTGATCTGTTTTTTACAGCAGAAGAAAACAGAGAAACGCATAAAAAATTAGCATTAACAAAAGAAAATGTTACTTATAATGAAATAAATTCGTTGCATGGACATGATGCTTTTTTAATAGAATACGATCAACTTCAAAAAATAATAGAACCTATTTTCAATAAAGATTATAGAGCAAAAAAAATGAAAGTATTAAAGTTTGGAGGAAAGTCTTTAGCAAATGGAAAAGGTATTAAAAATGCTATTGAAATTATCCTCAATAAGTCTAAAAATCGAAAAAAAATAGCAGTAGTTGCTTCAGCAAGAGGTAATACTACTGATAGTTTAGAAGCTCTTTTAGAAAAAGCAAAATCAAAAACATCCTATAAAAACGATTTTGAGAATTTTAAACAATATCAACAAGAGCCTAACAATTCTCTAGATTTATCTAAAGAATTTTCAACGTTAGAAACTATTTTTGAAGGTGTTTCTTTATTAAGAGATTATAGTACTAAAATTAAAGATGAAGTTTTAGCACAAGGAGAATTGTTATCCACAAAAATGGTAACAAGTTTATTAGAAAAAGAAGGGATTTCGGCTAATGTTGTCGATGCAAGAGAATTAATTATTACAGATGATAATTTTGGAAATGCACAGCCAATTAATGCAGTTTCTTCAGAAAATGTAATTTCATTTTTTAAAGAAAATAATAATACGGTTAATGTTGTTACTGGTTTTATTTCATCAAATAAAAAAGGAGAAACCACAACTTTAGGAAGAAACGGAAGTAATTACACAGCAGCGCTTTTAGCAAATTATTTAGACGCAGATGAGTTGCAGAATTATACACATGTAAGTGGAATTTTTACTGCAAATCCAGATTTGGTAGCTGATGCAAAGAAAATAGAACAATTATCTTTTTCTGAAGCAAATGAATTAGCAAATTTTGGAGCAACCATTTTACATGCAAAAACCATTATTCCGCTTTTAGAAAAAAACATTAATTTAAGAATATTAAATACCTTTAATAAAGAAGATAAAGGAACTTTAATTACATCTGAAACTTCAGAAAAAGGAATAAAATCAATCTCTACAATTAACAACGTTTCTCTTTTAAATTTTGAAGGAAGAGGTTTGTTAGGAAAAGTAGGAGTAGATGCACGTATTTTTAGAGCATTAAGTGATAAAAATATTAGTGTAAGTATTGTTTCTCAAGGTTCTTCGGAAAGAGGAATTGGTTTAATAATAGATTCAAATAGAGCTTCGGAAGCAGTTTTAGCATTAGAAGCAGCTTTTGAAAACGATTTTTATTCGCAAGATGTAAATCAGATTTCTATTATAGAAAACGTGGCAGTAATTTCTATTATTGGTCAAGATTTAAGCGAATTTCATTTGCCCTATAATGCATTGATTAAAAATCAAATTGTACCCGTTTTATTCAACAATACAGTTACTGGAAAAAATGTGAGTTTGGTTGTTAAAAAAGACGAACTTCACAAAGCAGTAAATGTAATTCACGGTCAGGTTTTTGGAATTGCAAAGAAAATAAACATTGCTATTTTTGGTAAAGGAACTGTTGGTGGAACTTTAATTGATCAAATTTTAGAGAATACAGCTTCGGTTTTAGAACGAAGGAAAATACAGTTAAACGTTTTTGCTGTTGCAGATTCTAAAAGAACTTTGTTAAATAAAAATGGGGTTTCTAAAAATTGGGAGCAAGATTTACTTACAAACGGACAAGAAAACACCACAATTGAAGCTATTATTGAGTTTGCTAAATCGCATCATTTCGAAAACCTAATTGCTGTAGATAATACCGCAAGTGTGCCTTTTGTGGGGAATTATATTCAGTTTATAGAAGCTGGTTTCGATTTAGTTTCTTGCAATAAAATTGCAAATACGTTGTCTTTTGATTTTTATAAAGAAGTTAGAGCAAAATTAAAAGAATATCAAAAGCAATATCTGTATGAAACCAATGTTGGTGCAGGTTTACCTTTAATTGATACAATACGATTGTTACATGAATCTGGAGAAAATATCACAAAAATTAGAGGGGTTTTTTCTGGGAGTTTAAGTTATTTATTCAATACTTTTTCAGCAGAAAACAGAACTTTTTCAGAAGTTTTAAAAGAAGTAATTGATAGCGGATTTACAGAGCCCGATGCAAGAGAAGATTTAGGTGGAAATGATGTTGCAAGGAAGTTGCTGATTTTAGCAAGAGAATTAGAGTTAGAAAACGAATTTATTGATGTTAATATTCAGAATTTAATTCCAGAAAATTTAAGAGAAGGTAAGGTTGAAGATTTTCTATCTAATTTAGATTTAATGAATGATGAGTATCAGCAATTAAAAGAAAATCAAGATGAAAATCATGTTTTACGTTATATTGGCGAATTAAGTGGAGATTTATCACAAGATAGAGGAAATTTAGACGTGAAATTGGTTTCAGTTTGTAAAAATTCTCCTTTAGGATCTTTAAAAGGATCTGATGCAATTTTTGAAATTTACACAGAATCTTACGGAGAACAACCTATTGTTATTCAAGGAGCAGGAGCAGGATCTAAAGTAACAGCAAGAGGTGTTTTTGGAGATATTTTAAGATTGGCAAAACATAACAACTAAACAATTAAAAGATTGAAGAATTAAAAAATAAAACTCAATCATTCAATATTTAAATCATTTAATCTTTCAATAAAAGATGAAAAAACATTTCGAAACAAAAGCAATAAGAACACAAACTGAGAGAAGTCAATTTTCTGAGCATTCTACGCCATTATATTTAACATCTAGTTTTGTTTTTGACGATGCTGAAGAAATGAGAGCTTCCTTTGCAGAAGAAAAACAACGTAATTTATACAGCCGATTTACAAATCCAAATACAACAGAATTTGTAGATAAAATTGTGGCAATGGAAGGTGCGGAAGCTGGTTATGCTTTTGCAACAGGAATGTCTGCCATATTTTCAACTTTTGCAGCTTTGTTAAATGCTGGAGATCATGTGGTGTCTTGTCGTTCAGTTTTTGGATCTACACACAGTATGTTTACTAAGTTTTTACCAAAATGGAATATTGAAACATCATATTTTAAGGTAAATGAAGTCGATTTGGTTGAAAGTTTAATTCAACCCAATACAAAGATTTTATACATTGAAACACCTACAAATCCGGCAGTAGATATTTTAGATTTAGAAGTAATTTGTAAGATTGCTAAGAAGCATAACCTTATTTTTATTGTTGATAATTGTTTTGCAACACCTTATATTCAGCAACCAATTAAATTTGGTGCAGATTTAGTTGTACATTCTGCTACAAAATTAATTGACGGTCAAGGACGAGTTTTAGGTGGAGTTGCAGTTGGAAATAAAGATTTGATGAGAGAAATCTATTTATTCTCAAGAAATACTGGTCCTGCAATGTCTCCTTTTAATGCGTGGGTTTTGTCTAAAAGTTTAGAAACATTAGCAATTAGAGTAGAAAAACATTCAGAAAATGCATTAAAAGTTGCTCAATTTTTAGAAACTCAAGAAAATGTTGAGTTGGTAAAGTACCCGTTTTTAAAATCGCATCCGCAGTATGAAGTTGCAAAAAATCAGATGAAATTAGGTGGGAACATAGTCGCTTTTGAAATTAAAGGAGGAATTGAAGCAGGAAGAGTTTTTCTAGACAACATAAAGATGTGTTCATTATCTGCAAACTTGGGAGATACAAGAACCATTGTTACGCATCCATCATCTACAACCCACGGAAGATTATCAGAAGAAGATAGATTAGAAGTTGGTATTACAAAAGGTTTGGTTAGAGTTTCTGTAGGTTTAGAGAATGTAGAAGATATTATTGCTGATTTAGAGCAAGCGTTAATGAATTAATTAAATTAGAATTATAAACCCTTTAGGCATTATTTTTGTTAAATTTTATATTATGAAATTATTAAACATTATTATTACATTCTTGGTTCTTATTTTTTTAGTTAGTTGTGGTTCTAAAGATACAATTGATGAAGAAATAGTAGAAAATTTAAATGTATCATCAGTATCAGAGTTTTCAAAAAATGAAGAAACAAAGTCGGTTACCGTAACCTCTAATGTAACTTGGTCTGCAAGTGATGATAGTAGTTGGATTACGGTTTCACCTTCCAACGGAACCAATAATGGTTCAATAAATATTACTGTAACTTCAAATCCAACTTTTACTAGTCGTACAGGAACAGTAACGGTTTCTGGAGGAAATATTTCAAAAACGATTGCAGTAACTCAGGCAGAAAGTGTTCAATCTTCAGGAGGATTAGATCCTAATAAAGCACCTTCAGAAAATTTCGATTTATCTACTTGGTATTTAAGTATTCCAGATAATAACGGAAATGGTGTTGCAACCAGTATTTCTGTTAGCACGATTAATAATTCGTATGAAAACAGTAATTATTTCTATACAGCTTCGGACGGTGGAATGGTTTTTAAATGTCCGGTTGATGGGTTTAAAACTTCTGCAAATACAAGTTATACAAGAGTAGAACTTCGCGAAATGTTGAGAGGTACAGATACAAGTATTAGTACACAGGGTGTTAATGGAAATAACTGGGTTTTTGGTACAGCTCCAACTTCAGATATAGATGCTGCTGCTGGTTATGATGGAGAAATGAATGCTACACTTGCAGTAAATCATGTAACAACAACAGGAAGTAATAGTCATATTGGAAGAGTTATTATAGGGCAAATACATGCAAATGATGATGAGCCAATTCGTCTTTATTACAGAAAATTAAAAGACAATACTTTGGGTTCTATTTATTTTGCACACGAACCTGCGGATGGTTTTGGAAGCGAACAATGGCACGAAGTAATTGGTTCTAGAAGTAATAGTGCTTCTAATCCTTCAGACGGAATAGCGCTTAATGAAAAATTTAGTTATACCATTAAGGTTGTTGGAGATAGTTTGTCTTTAACAATTATTAGAGAAGGAAAAGAAGACGTTGTTAAAACCGTAAATATGGTAAACAGTGGCTATAATGTTGGTGGACAGTATATGTATTTTAAAGCGGGGGTTTACCAAGCTAACAATACTGGAGATGATGATGATTACGTACAAGCAACTTTTTATGCTTTAGAAAAATCGCACACAACAAATTAATATAGATTTTTAAAATCGAGTATATTTGTACATATGCTTTCTAAAAAAACCAAATACGGAATTAAGGCACTTACTTTTCTTGCAAAACAAGAAGAGAAGATTCCTGTTGCAATTGCAACTATTTCTAAAAGTGAAAATATATCGTTAAAATTTTTAGAAACAATATTACTTACACTTCGTAAAAACGGAATCTTAGGTTCTAAAAAAGGAAAAGGTGGAGGTTATTATTTATTGAAGTCTTCTTCAGAAATACAAATGACAACTGTTATGAGAATTTTAGAAGGACCAATTTCTATGGTACCTTGTGTAAGTCTTAACTTCTATGAAAAGTGTGATGATTGCCCTGATGAAAATGCATGTGCAGTTCATAATTTAATGTTAGAAGTTAGAGATAGCACACTCCAAATTTTTAGAAATACTACTTTAGCAGACTTATGTAATTGCTAAATTATTAATAAACACCCTAAATTTTTATGATATTTTTTGATGGTAAATCACATTTAATATATATGTTTGCAATATAATCTACTAAATCTATAGGGTAATAAGATTAATGTATTAAAGATGATAAAAGAACAGTTAGATATTAAGCATTGGAATGCAGAGTTAAGGGGCAAATCTCCAGAAGAAATTATTGAGTGGGCTTTAAGGTTAACTGAAAAAAGAATTGTTACTACAAGTTTTGGTAAATATTCTGCGGTATTATTAAGTACTTTTTATAAAAAGGAAAAGAATATAGAAGTTATTTGGTGTGATACTGGTTACAATATTCCAGAAACCTATAGTCATGCTTCTCAATTGATAGAAAAATTTCGTTTAAATGTTTATACATATGTGCCTTTACAAACAAAAGCTTTTACGGAATTTACTTTAGGTGAACCAGATCTTGAGCAAACAGATCATAAGAAATTTACTGAGATAGTAAAATTAGAGCCATTTAGAAGAGCAATTGAAACGCATCAACCGGAAGTTTGGTTTACAAATATTAGAATCAGACAAACAGAACTTAGAAACTCTAAAGATATTTTAAGTTATAGTAAAGATGGAATTTTAAAAGTAAGTCCTTTTTATTATTGGACAGACGAAGAGTTAGATAAATATTTAGAAGAAAATAATTTATCAAAAAACAGTACTTATTATGATCCAGTTAAAGCCTTAGAAGGTAGAGAGTGTGGAATACATTTACAATAAATTATGCAGAGTTTTAGAACAGAAATAGAAAATCCAGTTGTAGAAAGAGATATTATTGAGTTAGCAGACAAAATTGCTGCTTTTAATAACCTACAAATAGACGAAGAAAAATTTAGAAGTTTGCGTTTAGCAAGAGGTGTTTATGGTCAACGTCAAGCAGGCGTTCAAATGATTCGTATAAAACTACCTTATGGTAAAGTAAAAAGTAATCAATTAAGAAGAATTTCTGAAGTTTCAGATGAATATTCTAGAGGAAGATTACATATTACAACGCGTCAAGACATTCAAATTCATTATGTAGATTTAAATAGAACACCAGAATTATGGGCAGAATTAGAGCGTGATGATGTTACGTTACGTGAAGCTTGTGGAAATGTTGTTAGAAATGTAACAGCATCAGAAACTGCAGGTATAGATGTAGATGAGCCTTTTGATGTTTCTCCGTATGCAGATGCATTGTACAAATTCTTTTTACGTAACCCGATTTGTCAAGAAATGGGCCGTAAATTTAAAGTTTCTTTTTCTTCTACAGATGAAGATACAGGATTGTCTTATTTACACGATTTAGGATTTATAGCAAAAATAGAAAACGGAGTAAGAGGTTTTAAAGTAATGGTTGCAGGAGGTTTAGGTTCTCAACCAAGACATGCAGAAACCTTATACGAGTTTTTATCTTCAGATAAAATTATTCCAGTAATGGAAGGCGTTTTAAGAGTTTTTGATCGTTATGGTGAGCGTAAAAGTAGAGCTAAAGCACGTATGAAATTCTTGTTGAAAGATATCGGTTTAGAGGCTTTTAGAAATTTAATTGAGCAAGAACAAAACGCAATCGAATTAAAAACAGTTGCTATTGATGCAGATTCTTATGTTGCTTCAACTCCAGTTTCTGTAGAAACTCCAAAAGTTGAAATAAAAGATCAAGCTGCATTTGATTTATGGAAATCTACCAACTTAATTCCGCAAAAACAAGCAGGTTTTGTGGCAATCGGAATTAAAGTTTTATTAGGAGATTTTTATACAGACAAAGCACGTTTATTAGCAGATTTAGTTGATGAATATGCTGCAGGAGAAGTGCGTTTAACCTTACGTCAGAACATTGTAATTCCTTTTGTAAAAGAAGATTTAGTTCCTTATTTCTATCAAGAATTAGAAAAATTAGGATTTGTTGAAGCGGGTTATAATAAAGCTGTAGATATTACTGCGTGTCCAGGAACAGATACATGTAATTTAGGTATTGCAAGTAGTACAGGTATTTCTGTAGAATTAGAGAAAGTAATTGCGGCAGAATATCCACAATATTTAAAAAATGAAGATTTAGTCATTAAAATTAGTGGTTGTATGAATGCTTGTGGACAACACAATATGGCAAACATTGGTTTTCAAGGAATGACTGTAAGAACTCCAGATAAATTAGTAGCACCAGCGTTACAAGTTTTATTAGGTGGAGGAAATTTAGGAAACGGAAACGGAGCTTTTGCAGATAAAGTTGTAAAAGTACCTAGTAGAAGAGGTCCAGAAGCAATGCGTAGAATCTTAAACGATTTTGATGAAAATGCTAACGGAAAACAATTCGTGGAATATTATAAAGAAAAAGGAGAAAAGTATTTTTACGATTTTCTTCAAGATTTACAAGATGTTTCTAATTTAACCCAAGAAGATTTTATTGATTGGGGAGAAGAAGAAAAATATGTAAAAGCAATCGGAATTGGAGAATGTGCTGGTGTAGTAATCGATTTAATTGCTACGTTGTTTTTAGAAAGTGATGAAAAAATTGACAATGCAAAAGAAGCATATGGAAACGGTGTTTATTCTGGAGCAATTTATTATGCATATCAATCTTTAGTAAATACGGCTAAAGCTATGTTGTTGGCAGAAAATAAGAAGACAAATACACATGCTAGTATTATTGCTCAATTTGATGAGTTATTTATCACAACAGGAAAAATTGAGTTAAATACATCTTTTAGTGAGTTAATTTATCAAATTAATAAAAATGCGCCAACTAAAGAGTTTTGTTCACAATATATCAATGATTCGAAGGAATTGTTGAGAAAAGTTAGAAATTTTAGAGAAGTAACTAATACTTTTGTTGAAAGTGTAATTTAGAAATTATGAATTTTAAAACACCAAAATTAACAGTAGTTGGAGCAGGGCCTGGAGATATAGATCTAATTACTATAAAAGCAATTAAAGTCTTAAAAAAGGCAGATGTAGTTTTATATGATGCTTTGGTTAATGAAGAATTATTATCATACATAAATCCAGAAGCTGAACAAATTTTTGTTGGAAAGCGAAGAGGTTGTTACAAATATCAACAAGAACAGATTAATGAATTAATTGTTGCTCGTGCAAAAACGCACGGACATGTAGTTCGTTTAAAAGGAGGAGATCCTTTTATTTTTGGTCGTGGAGCAGAAGAAATGGAATTTGCAGCAGGTTTTGGAATTGAAACCGCTATGGTTCCTGGAATTTCATCTTCATTAGCAGTTCCTGCTTATCAAAATATACCTGTTACTAAACGTGGTAGCGCAGAAAGTTTTTGGGTAATTACAGGTACAACAAAAGAGCATAAATTATCAAATGATGTTGCATTGGCAGCAAAATCGAATGCGACGGTTGTTGTATTAATGGGAATGGGGAAATTGCCAGAGATTATACAGTTATTTCAACAAGAAAATAAAAATAATTTACCAGTTGCAATTATTCAAAACGGAACAAGAAGTAACGAAAAAGTAGGAGTTGGAACGGTAGATACAATATTAGATGTTGTAAAAGAGCAAGAATTAAGCAACCCTGCAATTATAATTTTGGGTGACGTTGTAAAACATAGAGCAATTTTAGCAAATGTTCAACAAGAATATGCAAACATTTAAAGAGATAGAATTATGGAACAAAACGAATTATATCCTATCTTTTTAAAAACACAACAGTTAGAAACGCTAATTGTTGGTGGAGGTTTTGTAGCATTAGAAAAGTTGTCTTTTTTGTTGAAGTCGAGTCCAAATTCTAAAGTAACCATGGTTTCACCTTTTTTTAGAGAAGAAACAAAAGAGTTGGCTAATAAATTTGGAATAAAAATGATTGTCTCTGAATATCAAAAATCATTTTTATCAAAGAAAAATATTGTCATTGCAACCACCGATAAAGTTGAAGTAAATATTCAGGTTTATAAAGATTGTAAAGAACAAAATATATTGGTAAATGTTGCTGATAATCCGCCATATTGCGATTTTTATATGGGTGGGATTGTAACCAAAGGAAACGTAAAAGTAGCCATTTCTACAAACGGAAAATCACCAACAACAGCCAAAAGATTACGTCAGTTTTTTGAGGAAGTTATTCCTGATAATATTGATGATTTAGTACAGAATTTAAATAAATATAGAAAAACCCTTAAAGGAGATTTTGAGGATAAAGTTGAAAAGCTAAACGAGTTTACAAAAAGTTTAGTTGAAAAATAAAAAAAATGATTACAACAGATATACTAATAATAGGAGCAGGACCAACAGGATTATTTACAATTTTTGAAGCGGGTTTATTAAAACTAAAGTGTCATTTAATTGATGCGTTACCACAACCTGGCGGACAATGTTCAGAAATTTATCCCAAGAAACCTATTTATGATATTCCTGCTTATCCAGAAATTTTAGCAGGAGATTTAACAGATAAATTGTTAGAGCAAACAAAACAATTTGAACCAGGTTTTACGCTAGGAGAAAGAGCAGAAACAATAGATAAACAAGAAGATGGTACTTTTATTGTTACTACAAACAAAGGAACAAAACACCATGCTAAAGTAGTAGCAATTGCTGGTGGTTTAGGTTCTTTCGAGCCAAGAAAACCTAAAATTGAAAATCTTGAGAAGTTTGAAGATAATGGAGTAGAATACATTATTAAAGAACCAGAATTATATAGAGATAAAAAAGTAGTAATTTCTGGAGGAGGAGATTCAGCTTTAGATTGGGCAATTTTCTTATCAGATGTTGCTTCAGAAGTAACTTTAATCCATAGAAGAAATGAATTTAGAGGCGCATTAGATTCTGTAGAAAAAGCACAAGAGTTAAAGAATTTGGGGAAAATAAATATCATAACTCCTGCGGAAGTAAAAGGAATTTTAGGAACTGATAAAGTAACTGGAGTTGCCGTAGAGAAAAAAGGTGAAGATGCTTTTATTATAGATACAGATCATTTTATTCCACTTTTTGGATTGTCTCCAAAACTAGGTCCAATAGGTAATTGGGGACTAGAAATAGAGAAAAATGCTATTAAAGTAAACAACGCTTTAGATTATCAAACAAATATTCCTGGAGTTTATGCAATTGGAGATGTAAATACATATCCTGGAAAGTTAAAATTGATTTTATGTGGATTTCACGAAGCAACTTTAATGTGTCAAAGTGCCTATAAAAGAATTTTTCCAGATAAAAAGTACGTAATGAAATATACAACAGTTGGTGGTGTAGAAGGTTTTGATGGAACCAAAAAAGAAGCACCAAAAGCTGTAGTAAAAGCAATTCAATAAGTAAGGTTTGTGTAACTTTGCAGACAATATTACTAAAAGCAAATTAAGATGCAAGACATCAATATTAAAATAACAGATAGAGCAGGTGTTTTGCATGAGGTTATTGCGCCTACAGATATGGCAATGAATTTAATGGAGTTGGTTCGCTCGTACGAGCTAGCTGAAGAAGGAACTATTGGTGTTTGTGGTGGAGCAGCAATGTGTGCATCTTGTCAATGTTATGTAAAATCAGATCACCAGTTGCCAGAAATGTCAGATGATGAAGATGCAATGTTAGCAGAAGCTTTTGACGTAGAAGATAATAGTAGATTAGGTTGTCAGATTCAAATTACACCAGAATTAGAAGGCTTAGAAATTGAGTTAGCACCAGAAGTATAAAATTATAAATGAAAGAAGTAGCGCCCAAAAGAGTATCAGAAAATTACAGTATGTGTTTAAAAGATGCTGTAGAAATCTTTACAAAAGAGTTGATTAATTGTCTTTTTGATGAGAATTATCAACAAGAAAATGGTGCAGCAACAAAAAATAAATTTTTAAGAATTTTAGAGCGATTATCAATAGAAAACAAAGACTGTTTTTGGTTAGATTTCGAGAATTCATTTACAGAAATAAGAAAAAAATTAGATTTAGACGCAGTATTTGCCTTAAATAGTGATCCTGCAGCAAAAAGTCTAAGAGAAATTTATTTAGCATATCCTGGTTTTTATGCAATTGCTGTTTACAGGTTAAGTCATCAATTACTAAATCAAGAAATACCAGTTTTACCAAGAATGATGAGTGAATTTGCACACAGCACAACGGGAACAGATATTCATCCTGGAGCTCAAATAGGAGATTCTTTTTTTATAGATCATGCAACTGGAATTGTGATTGGTGAAACCACAATTATAAAAAAAAATGTAACCATATTTCAGGGAGTTACCTTAGGTGGAATACAAGTAAAGAAAAGTATGGCGTCTACAAAAAGGCACCCAACAATAGAAAATAATGTAACAATTTATGCAAATGCAACTATTCTTGGAGGAGATGTTGTAATTGGTGAAAACTCAATTATTGGAGCTAATGTTTGTGTTACAGAATCAATTCCGAAAGACGTAATTGTTATTGAGAAATTGGAAAATAAAATTATTAAAAAAACAAGATGAAAACAAAAAGTATCATAGATTTTGTTGGAAACACACCTTTGGTGGAAGTTCAAAATATTTTACAAAAAGAAGGTGTAAAATTATTATTAAAGTTAGAAGGAAATAATCCTGGAGGAAGCGTTAAAGATAGAGCTGCTTACAACATGATTAATGAAGCTATTCAAAGAAAAAATATTAGAGTAGGAGATACTTTAGTGGAAGCTACTAGTGGAAATACTGGTATTGCTTTAGCTTTAATGGCAAAAGTTTTGGGTGTAAATATGGTGCTGGTTTTACCAGAAAACTCAACAGAAGAGCGTATAAAAACAATGCGTTCTTATGGAGCAGAAGTAGTTTTAACTCCAAAAGAGTTGGGTATGGAAGGTTCTAGAGATTATGCCTTAAAATTAAAATATAAAAAAGGATATTTTAGGTTAAATCAGTTTGACAATACAGACAATTCTAAAGCACATTATAAAACAACCGGTCCCGAAATTTGGAGAGACACAGAAGGAGAAGTTACTCATTTTGTCTCAGCTATGGGAACAACAGGAACAATAATGGGAGTTTCAGATTATTTAAAAGAGCAGAATGAAAATATTACAATTGTTGGAGCTCAACCTGCGGAAGGTGCAAAAATACCAGGAATTAGAAAATGGACAGACGATTATGTTCCTGCTATTTTTAATGCATCTAAAGTTGATAAAGTTATAGAAGTTAGTGAAGAAGAGGCAAAAACAATGACGCAAAGGTTAGCTGCAGAAGAAGGCATTTTTGCAGGTATGAGTAGTGGAGGATCTGTTGCAACTGCTCTAAAAGTTGCTCGCCAAATAGAAAAAGGAGTTATAGTTGCAATTATTTGCGATAGAGGAGATAGATACTTGTCTTCAACATTATTTGAAAAATAATTTATTTGCTCTTATATAATTATGAAAATAAAAAAATAGTACGTTTATTTGTACTTTAGTTCATACTCTTATTGATATGTTATCACGAAAGGCAGAGGGATTAGACCCATTGAAGCCTTAGCAACCCTTTTTCTTTTTTAAGAAAATAGAAGGTGCTACATTCTACAAGTTTTACTAGACTTGACAGATAACAGCGAAAAAAACACCTTTCCTGATGACATACTGATAAAAAATATCAAATATGTCGAACATACATACAGAAATTAAAAAAAGAATCCTTGTGCTAGATGGTGCAATGGGAACTATGTTGCAAGCCTATAAATTCACTGAAGAAGATTTTCGTGGAGAACGATTTAAGGACTATCCTACACCTTTGCAAGGTAATAATGACTTGCTATCTATTACGCAACCAGAAGCCATAAAAACCATTCATGGTAAATATTTTGAAGCTGGTGCAGATATTATTGAAACCAATACTTTTTCTGGGACAACTATTGCAATGGCAGATTATCAGATGGAAGATTTAGTGTACGAACTAAATTACCAATCTGCTAAAATTGCCAAAGAAGTTGCTGAAGAATTTACTGCAAAAGAACCGCACAAACCTCGTTTTGTAGCAGGTTCAATTGGACCAACAAACAGAACAGCAAGTATGTCTCCAGACGTAAACGATCCTGGTTATAGAGCTGTAACTTTTAATGAATTAAGAATCGCTTACAAACAACAAGTTGAAGCTTTAGTTGATGGTGGTGTAGATTTATTATTAGTAGAAACTGTTTTTGATACCTTAAATGCAAAAGCGGCATTATTTGCTATCGAAGAGGTGAAAGATGAAAGAGATATTGAAATACCAACAATGTTAAGCGGAACAATTACAGATGCTTCAGGAAGAACTTTATCTGGCCAAACAGCTGAAGCTTTTTTAATTTCAGTATCACACATTCCATTATTAACAGTCGGATTTAATTGTGCTTTAGGAGCCAATTTATTACAACCACATTTAGAAGCAATTGCTAATAAAACTAATTTCGGAATTTCTGCGCATCCAAATGCAGGATTACCAAATGCTTTTGGTGAATACGATGAAACTCCAGAAGAAATGGGAGAACAGATTGAAGAATATTTAAAGAAAGATTTAATAAATATCATTGGCGGATGTTGTGGTACAAGCCCAGAACACATTAGAGTAATTGCAAATATTGCAACTAAATATAAACCAAGACAACATTTTGAACTTATTTCAGAATAAGATATGATTTTAGAAGTAGCAATTTTAAATGTTAAAGAAGGGCTGTCGAAAGACTTTGAAGCTAATTTTAAAATAGCAGAAAAAATTATTTCTTCTATAAAAGGTTATATCTCTCATGATTTAAAGAAATGTATTGAAGAGAAAAATAAATATATTTTATTAGTGAATTGGGAAACCATAGAAGATCACGAAATCGGATTTAGAAAATCTGATGAATATCAAGAATGGAAAAGCTTATTACATCATTTTTATGAACCTTTTCCAACAGTAGAACATTATAAGTAATGAAGATAAAACAATCAAAATATATGCGTTTATCAGGATTAGAACCTCTAATCTTGAATGAAAATAGCAACTTTATAAATGTTGGAGAACGTACAAATGTTGCTGGTTCTCGTAAGTTTCTACGTTTAATTAAAGAAGAAAAATTTGATGAAGCGTTAGATATAGCAAGACATCAAGTAGATGGAGGAGCTCAAATTGTCGACATTAATATGGACGACGGTTTAATTGATGGAAAGGAATCTATGGTTCGCTTCTTAAATTTAATCGCAGCAGAACCAGATATTTGTAGAGTGCCAATGATGATTGATAGTTCTAAATGGGAAATCATTGAGGCTGGTTTACAAGTTGTACAAGGTAAATGTGTAGTGAATTCAATTTCTTTAAAAGAAGGTGAAGAAAAATTTATTTGGGAAGCCACGCAAATTAAACGTTACGGAGCTGCTGTAATTGTTATGGCTTTTGATGAAGTTGGACAAGCAGATAACTATGAGCGTAGAATTGAAATTGCACAACGTTCTTACGATGTTTTAGTAAATAAAGTTGGTTTTCCTAGTGAAGATATCATATTCGATTTAAATATATTTCCTGTAGCAACAGGAATGGATGAACACAGAAGAAATGCTATCGATTTTATAGAAGCAACAAAATGGGTAAGAGAAAACCTAGAAAATGTTTCTGTAAGTGGAGGTGTTAGTAATGTGTCGTTTTCTTTTAGAGGAAATAATGGAGTAAGAGAAGCAATGCACTCTGTGTTTTTATATTATGCCATTCAAGCTGGTATGAATATGGGAATTGTAAATCCCGCTTTATTAGAAGTTTATGATGATATTCCTAAAGATTTATTAGAACACGTAGAAGATGTAATTCTAGATAGAAGAGAAGATGCAACAGAACGTTTATTAGATTTTGCTGAAACTGTAAAAGGTTCTAAAAAAGAAAAAACGGTAGATTTATCTTGGAGAGAAAATCCGTTACAAGACAGAATTACACACGCTTTGGTAAAAGGAATAGACGCTTTTATTATTGAAGATGTAGAAGAAGCAAGATTACAAGCAGAAAAGCCAATTGAAGTTATTGAAGGCAATTTAATGGCAGGAATGAATGTGGTTGGAGATTTATTTGGAGCAGGAAAAATGTTTTTGCCGCAAGTAGTAAAATCTGCTCGTGTAATGAAAAAAGCGGTTGGTTATTTAAATCCGTTTATTGAAGCTGAAAAAGGAGAAGAACAGAAAGCACTTGGTAAAATTTTAATGGCAACTGTAAAAGGTGATGTACATGATATTGGTAAAAATATTGTGTCTGTTGTTTTAGGTTGTAATAACTACGAAATTGTAGATTTAGGTGTTATGGTTCCGCCAGAAAAAATTATTGAAGCGGCAAAAAGAGAAAATGTAGATGCTATTGGTTTAAGCGGTTTAATTACACCTTCTTTAGATGAAATGGTGTATTTAGCCAAAGAAATGGAACGTCAAAATTTTGAATTACCATTGTTAATTGGTGGTGCAACAACTTCTAAAGCACACACAGCTGTTAAGATTGATACGCAATATAAAAATGCAGTTGTTCATGTTAATGATGCTTCTAGAGCAGTAACAGTTGTTGGAGATTTATTAAACAAGAAAACAAATAATCAATACGTTGCCGATTTAAAGAAAAATTATGATGAATTTAGAACCAAGTTTTTAAAACGAGGTAAAGAAAAATCATATATTTCTATTGATGAAGCGCGTAAACGTAAATATAAAATTGATTGGAATACTTCGGAAATTGTAAAACCTAAAGAATTAGGAATTCAGACGTTAGAACAATTAAGTTTAAAAGAATTGGTTCCTTTTATAGATTGGAGTCCGTTTTTTAGAAGTTGGGATTTACATGGTAAATTTCCAGCTATTTTAACAGATGAGGTTGTCGGTGAACAAGCTTCCATTATGTATGAAGAAGCACAAGCAATGATTGAAGAAATTATTGCAAAACAATTACTAAAACCAAAAGCAATTTTTGGTTTGTTTGAAGCAAATTCTATAAATGAAGATGATATTTCTGTTCAGAAAAAAGGAGAAGAAATAGCAATTTTTAGAACGTTACGTCAGCAATTAAAAAAGAGAGAAGGAATACCAAATCATGCTCTGGCAGATTTTATTGCTCCAAAAGAAACTGGATTAACAGATTATATGGGCGCTTTTTGTGTTGGAATTTTTGGAGCTCAAGAATTAGCAGATAGTTACAGAGCCAAAGAAGACGATTATAACGGAATTATGGCACAAGCAATTGCAGATCGTTTTGCAGAAGCTTTTGCAGAATATTTGCACAAACAAATTAGAACAAAACATTGGGGTTATGCTTCTGATGAAACGTTGTCTAATGACGATTTAATTAAAGAAAGTTACAAAGGAATTAGACCTGCGCCAGGTTATCCTGCATGTCCAGATCATTTAGAAAAAGAAACTATTTGGGATTTATTAGATGTAGAAAACAAGATTGGTGTAAAGTTAACAGAAAGTTTGGCAATGTGGCCAGCCGCCGCGGTTTCTGGATATTATTTTGCCAATAAAGAATCTAAATATTTTGGATTGGGTAAAATTACAGATGATCAAATAACTGATTATGCTACAAGAAAAGGAATTAAAAAAGAAAAGGCTAGAAAATGGTTGCACCCAAATATAGCCGACCAATAAAAATATGGAATTTATAGAATTAACATTAGGTAGTTATATCATTTCTCATGGTTATGATAAAAATAATAAGGAGCTTGTTGTACATATTCCTGCGGAAAAGTTTGGTAAAAAATTAATTGCAGTTTCTAGAATTAAATCTCTAAGTGAGAAATATATTCTTACAGATTATGTAGATGGAAGATGGATATATTGGGAATATCAGGAAGATTTTGATGAAGTAAAAAAGCTACTAAGTAAGTAGCGTTAGCGATTGAAACGGCATCCTTTTTATTTGTTTCTTCGAGCGAAGTGGAGAAGTTGTCAAATAAAAAGATATAGTGTAAAGCGCGACCCTTGTGGTAACTCCAAAAAAAATAAAGAGTTTTAAATAGATACTGAAACAAATTCAGCATAAATGAAAATTACAGAACACATAAAAAAAGCAAACGGAAAAACATTGTTTTCATTTGAAATTATTCCGCCTAAAAAAGGAAATAACATTCAAGATTTATATAAAAATATAGATCCGTTAATGGAATTTAAACCGCCATTTATTGATGTAACAACTTCTAGGGAAGAGTATGTCTATTTAGATAAAGGAAATGGTTTATTGGATAGAAAAATAACCAGAATGCGCCCTGGAACGGTTGGTATTTGTGCAGCAATTAAGCATAAATATGATGTAGATACTGTGCCACATGTTCTGTGTGGAGGTTTTACAAAAGAGGAAACGGAATATGTTTTGGTAGATTGTCATTATCTTGGGATAGAGAATGTTATGGCGTTGAGAGGTGATGCAATGAGTCATCAAAAATATTTTGAACCTTCTAAAAACGGGAATCATTATGCGAAAGATTTGGTTGAGCAAATTCAGAATTTAAATTGTGGAAAATATTTACATGATGTAATTGAAGCAAATCATAAATCTGATTTTTGTATCGGAGTAGCAGGTTATCCTGAGAAACATTTAGAAGCACCTTCTTTACAAACGGATTTAAAGCGCTTAAAAGAAAAAGTAGATGCAGGCGCAGATTATGTAGTTACACAGATGTTTTTTGACAATCAAAAATATTTTCAGTTTGTCGAAGCTGCTAAAAAAGTAGGAATTAATGTGCCAATAATTCCAGGAATTAAACCGTTAGCTGTAAAAAGACATTTGCAATTATTGCCACAGGTTTTTAAAATAGATTTACCTGAAGATTTAATAAATGAAGTAGAACTTTGTAAAACGAATAAAGATGTTAGAGAAGTTGGTGTAGAATGGGCAATTCAACAATCTAAAGAATTATTAGAAACAGGAGCTCCGGTTTTACATTATTATTCTATGGGTAAAAGCGATAATATTCATAAAATTGCTTCTTCAATTTTTTAATTATTTATAGGAACTATTGTTTGTAAGGATAGAATCCTTTGATAGACAGATAAGCAAAAGTAATTTTGATAAAATTGTTTTGGCAAAATATTTGCTTACTTTTGTATAGTAAAACTAGAATAACAATTTAAAATATAAATAAAATGGCATTAGAAATTACAGACGCAACTTTTGAAGATGTAGTATTAAAATCTGACAAACCAGTATTAGTTGATTTTTGGGCAGCTTGGTGTGGACCTTGTAGAATGGTTGGACCAATTGTAGATGAAATTAGTACAGAATACGACGGTAAAGCAATTGTTGGAAAAGTAGATGTAGATGCAAATCAAGAATTTGCAGCAAAATACGGAGTACGTAATATACCAACTGTTTTAATCTTTAAAAACGGAGAAGTTGTAGATAAACAAGTAGGTGTTGCACCTAAAAATGTTTATACAGGTAAAATTGATGCTGCTATTTAGTAGTATTAAAACTTTATAATTTATAAAAGGTTTGGCTAACGTCAAACCTTTTTTTATTTTGGTAGTATGATAAATTTATCCGAAGTTAAATCATCAGAAATAAAAAACTTAGACATACTTGCTAAACAAGTTGTTGAAGGTTTTATAACAGGAATGCATAAAAGTCCGTTTCACGGATTTTCAGTTGAGTTTTCTGAACATAAATTGTACAATAAAGGCGAAAGTACACGTCATATTGATTGGAAACTATTTGCCAAAACAGAAAAATTATATACCAAAAAATACGAAGAGGAAACTAATTTACGCTGTCATATAATTGTAGATAATTCAGCATCAATGCATTATCCAGTTGTGAAAAAGCAAACAATAGATAATCTAAATAAAATAGGATATGCTGCAGTTGCAGCAGCTTCTTTAATGGAAATATTAAAGCGTCAGAGAGACGCTGTAGGTTTAAGTGTGTATTCTGATAGTTATGAATTTTACGCTCCAGAAAAAGGAAGTGAGCGCCATAGAAAGATGTTGTTAAATCAATTAGAGCAATTATTAATTTCAGAATCTACTGCTACAACAGAAACATATCAATATTTACATGAAATAGCAGAAAATATTCACAGACGTTCTTTAATTTTCTTATTTACAGATATGTTTCAAACAACAAAAGATAAAGAAGAGATGTTTGAAGCGCTTCGTCACTTAAAATTTAACAAACATGAAGTAGTTTTGTTCCATACTTATGATGGAAAGACAGAATTTAACTTTGATTTTGACAGTGCTCCCAAAAAATTTGTAGATCTTGAAACAAAAGAAGAAATAAATTTATATTCAGAAAACATACAAGAACAATACAAAGAATCTGTTTCAAGTTATTTTAATGAATTGAAAAATAGTTGCTTACAATATAAGATAGATTATGTTCCTGTAGATATCAATAAAGGATTTAAAGAAGTTTTAGCAACTTATTTAATAAGTAGGCAAAAAAATATATAATTTTCTTTGGAGAACTAAAAAACAAGTGTATATTTGCATCCGCTAATAGCAACGGTCTGGTAGTTCAGCTGGTTAGAATGTCGCCCTGTCACGGCGAAGGTCGCGGGTTCGAATCCCGTCCAGACCGCTAAAAAAGCAAATTTAATCCTTAACAATCTGTTTTTCAGAAAGTTAAGGATTTTTTACTTTAAAATACATTCCTAAATATGATTACAATAATTGCAGCTTTTGGAAAAAACTATGAACTTGGTAAAGACAATGACTTAATTTGGCATTTACCAGCAGATTTAAAACGTTTTAAAAGAACTACTACAGGTCATCATATCTTAATGGGACGAAACACGTTTGAATCGATAGGTAAGCCGTTACCAAACAGAACTTCGGTAATTATTACTAGAAATGATAATTATTTTATGGACGGTTGTTTGGTTGCAAACAGTTTAGAAGAAGCAATTGACTTGGCAGAAGGTAATAACGCTTTTATAATTGGTGGAGCACAAATTTACAAGCAAGCATTGGAATGTGATTTAGTAGATAAGTTAGATGTAACTATTGTACATGAAAACTTTGAAGCAGATGTGTATTTTCCGGAAATTGATTTAAAAATTTGGGAAGAAACTGCTCGAGAAGATTTTAAAGCAGATGAAAAGAATAAGCACGATTATAGTTTTGTAACTTTTACAAAAAGAAATTAACGTACTTGTCTTCTATTTCCAAGACCTAAACTCATATTGTATTTGCGTTGCGCAAATAAAAAGTAGTTAAATAACTTATAGTTTACATCGTAACCATAATCTACCGTAGATTGGTAGTCAATTATGTTTTCGTAGATATTTGGGTTGAATCTCGACGGATTATTCACTCTCATATTCCAATTAGTAACAAATATTCTGTTTCTATTTTCTAAATAGGTTTGAGAATAATATCCTGGAGGAAAAGCAGTAGCGTTTAGGTAAGCTGTAAAACCAATATCCATAATTATAATTTGATACTCTAAACTGTCATTTGCAATAACAACAGGTTCTTCTTTTACTTCGGAAGAATTGTTTATTGGAGCTGCACCACATGAGTATAGTAAAATTCCAATAGAGAAAAAGGTTAGAATATATTTTAGAGCTTTCATAATCAAACTGTTTATACTCTATAAAGTTGCAAAAATTATTCCGTTTTTCATAGAATTTTAACTAAATTTCAATTTTAAAAATATAAAATGGATAAAAAACGATGCTTTTGGGTTAATAGTGATCAACTTTATATTGATTACCACGATAAAGAATGGGGAACACCTGTTTATGATGATAAAACATTGTTTGAGTTTTTAATTCTTGAAACTTTTCAAGCAGGTTTAAGTTGGATTACAATTCTAAAAAAAAGAGAAAACTTTAGAAAAGCATTTGATGATTTTGATTATCAGAAAATAGCACTTTATTCTGATGAAAAATACGATTCCTTATTGCAAGATACCGGAATAATAAGAAATAAATTGAAAGTAAAAAGTGCTATTACAAATGCGAATTTATTTATGGAAATTCAAAAAGAATTCGGCTCTTTTTCAAAATTTATTTGGAGTTATGTAGATGACAAACCAATTGTAAATACGTTTCATAAAAGAGAAGATGTTCCTGCAACGACAGCATTGTCAGATAAAATATCTAAAGATTTAAAAAAACGTGGATTCAAATTTGTGGGTTCAACAGTAATGTACGCGTATATGCAAGCTGTTGGTATGGTTAATGATCACACAACAGATTGTTTTCGATATAAAGAAATATGATTTTTCTTAAATTATTGTTTCACGTATTTATTTTTCTATTGCTAACTATAGCAACGCAAATTGGTGGTGTCATTTATTTGGTTTCTCTTTTTTTAGTAAAAAAGAATTCTGAAAAGAAAGCTTTAAGAAGGTTCTTGTATTTTTCCATTATTTACTTAATAGCTACTTTTATTATTGTCCCAAATATTTCGCCTTTTTTTGGGAGAGAAAAAATTAAAGAAAGTGAAGTTCTTCAAGCACATTCTTTCTTTTATAAATTGGCAAATAGAAATTATGTAAAGCCAGAATTGAATACTGTAATTTCTAAAATTGCGATAGATTTTTCAACTAAAAATAAAGGAATAAAATTAATATATCTTGATGCAAATTTTCCATTTTTTGATAAGTTTCCATTGCTTCCGCATTTAAGTCATAACGATGGAAAGAAGATTGATATATCTTTCGTTTATGCAACAAATGAAGCGTTATCTAATAAAAAACCATCAATAAGTGGTTATGGGGTTTATGAAAATTCTACAACAAAAGAATTTAATCAAACTGAATTTTGTAAAGATAAAGGTTATTGGCAGTATGATTTTCCAAAGTATTTAACTTTAGGAACTATAAATAAAGACATCGCTTTTTCAAATAAAGCTAATAAAGACTTGATTGAAATATTAGTGAATCAAAAGGAAGTAGGTAAAATATTTATTGAACCACATTTAAAAAATCGATTAAATTTATCGAGCGATAAGATTAGATTTCATGGCTGCGGAGCAGTAAGGCATGACGATCACATTCATTTTCAATTAAAGTAATATTAAAAAATATACTTCGATAAAATTAAAACAGCAATTGTAGTAATTAATGCAATTCCTACATATTTAGCAGTGTTTTTATAGTGAATTGAGTGACTTTTAGCATCTTTTATATAGCTAAAAATCATAAAACCAACAAAAACTATAATAAAGCAAATTGCAAAAACAATTCTTCCTGTTGTAAACATTTTAGTGGCAATAAGTAAACTCATAAGGTTATTAATAGTAATTAACAAAACGCGTTAAAAAACGTTATGTTTAGTATTTTTAGCAAAATTACGATATTATATGAATAAAGCTATTGTATTTGGAGCAACTTCTGGAATTGGATATGAATTAACTAAAATTCTGGTTCAAAATAATTACAAAGTAGCCATTACGGGACGAAGATTAGAGAAACTTGAGGAGCTTAAAGCAGAGTTTCCATCGCAAATTGTAATCAAGCAAAACGATATTCAACAAATAGAAGACCTTGAAAAAGTGTTTTTTGAAATTGTTGATGAGTTTAAAACAGTTGATTTAATTGTGCAATCTTCGGGAGTTGGTTTTGTAAATCCGAAGTTAGAATGGGGCAAAGAAGAGCAAACCATAAATACCAATGTTTTAGGAGTTACAAAATTGTATACTTTGGCATATAATTTATTCAGAAAACAGCAATTTGGACATTTGGTGGGTATTTCTTCCATAGCTTCCATTAGAGGAAATAGGTCTTCACCAGTTTATTTTTCATCTAAAGCCTATCAAAAAGCATATTTAGAGAGTTTGTATTTTAAAACAAAAACTATAAAATCTAAGAAAGTATTTATTACCGATATTAGACCTGGTTTTGTTGATACACCAATGGCTTTAGGAGAAGAGATTTTCTGGATGGTTCCGGTAGAAAAAGCAGCAAAACAAATTTACACAGCAATTAAAAAGAAAAAAAGAGTAGCCTATATTTCTAAGCGATGGCTTTTGGTAGCTTGGGCTTTAAAAATTATGCCAGCAAGAATTTTAAAACAATTTACATAAAATATAAAAATGAAGAACAAAATAAAAGCAGTACACGATTTTCATACAGCATTCAAATTAAATATTCAAAATAACCCAACAGTAGCAATTTCTGAAGACAGAAAAAAGTTACGTTTTGAGTTGATGAAAGAAGAAAATGAAGAGTATTTAGAAGCGGCAGAAAATAACGATTTAGTTGAGGTTGCAGATGCACTTGGAGATATGCTGTATATTTTATGCGGAACAATTATAGAACACGGAATGCAAGATAAAATTGAAGAGGTTTTTAATGAAATTCAGCGTAGTAATATGAGTAAACTAGGCGAAGACGGAAAGCCAATTTACAGAGAAGATGGGAAAGTTTTAAAAGGTCCAAATTATTTTAAACCCAACATTAAAGAAATTTTAGAAAACTAATCGGCCAATTCGCCACGATGAGGTTTTAGCGCATCTCTAAAAGTTTTCATGTCTTTTTCATCAATAGTGATAAAAGCAGAAAATAACATTGGATTTTTCTCTTGAATATCAATTTCATGAAAAGATAAACTTTCAATTTGAGCAAATTCTTTTAAATGAATGGTGTGGTGTTTTGCAGTTTCTTGTGCATCTTCACCTCTAAAATCCCATAATAATTTTATTTTTCGCATAATGCAAAAATACTCATTTCAGTAATTGAAATGAGTATTTTTTTATCGAATCAAAAAATCAATATTATTTTTCTTTTAATGTCAATCCAATTAAGCCTAAACGCGCAATTAAGAAAGCAACCATTCCGAAAGTAGGAGATAACATTCCAATTTTTAATCCACCAGCAAGAACAGGAGTTGCTATGTCACCTGCCATTGAAATAGCATCTAAAGCACTAATCATTCCAATCATAAAGCCTAGAAAACCCCAGATTAAAGCAAATAAACTTACATGTTTAATTAATTTTCTTGTTTTATTGTTAGCGTCACCTTTTAAAAAGGTTTTAATAATTAAGGCTACACAAACAAGTAAGCATAATAAGATTGTGTACATAAATAATGGACCGCCTTCAGATAAAAAATTCATAATAAATAGTTTTAAAGTTAATATGTTTCAAATGTAAATTAAGAAAGTACTTTTTAATATTTTATTCGACTATTGACTTATTTTTAAGTAAAAATAACAGTTTTAAGTCTAATTTTAGAAAAATGGTTACTTATCTACAAAATCCTGAATTTTGTCGCAAAAGTCCATAAATGTTTCTAAAAAAATAGATATTGCAAGCTATGAAAAAAAGCACACCAATTTTAACAGTATTAATTACAGTAGCAATTCATTTGTGCTTTTGGGTTGGTATCTATTTTTTCTACAATTATTTTTTAGGTTACGGAAGTAATAATGTTGAGTATATAAATAGGTTTTCATTATTTTTAATGCCCATAACCATAGTTGTAAGCTATTTTTTCTTGTACTATTTAGTGCCAACCTATTTGGTTAAAAAGCAACAAAACCTCTTTGTTTTATATAGTATCTACACATTTATTGTTTCGTACTTTTTTGTGGTGGTTTCAATTTTCTTTGGATTAATTTTTTCTGATTATCTAAAATCGGAAGATATAACTCCAATTACAAAAGGATTTTTGTTCATTATACTTGGTGTTTATTTTGTGATTTTTATAGTAATTACTTTTGGTATGTTTATCCATAATTATAAACAGAGCATTAAAAACGAAGACTTAAAAAACAAATTTTTACAAACGCAGTTACAACTAAAAGAACAGGAGTTAAAGTTCTTGAAAATGCAAATTCATCCACATTTTTTGTTCAATTCGTTAAATACAATTTATGGTTTTGCGCTAAAAAAGGCAGATAAAGCTCCAGAAATGATTTTAAAATTATCTAACTTATTAGACTATATTTTATATCAAGTTGAAAAACCTGCGGTGCTTTTACAAGACGAAATAGATCATTTAAAAGATTACGTTTCTTTAGAGAAAATGAGGTTTCATGACACTTTAGAAGTACAGATTTCTGAAGAAGGAAATGCTAAGAATGTGCAAATTGCACCGATGTTGTTAATTCCGTTTGTAGAAAACAGCTTTAAACACGGAGCCATAATTGACGGAAAACTAAATGTTACTATTTCAATAATTATAGAAAACGGATTTCTATTCTTTAAAATTACTAATTCTACTTCGCAAGAAGTAATAAATGAAATAGGTATTGGATTAGAAAACATAAAGAAGAGATTAGAAATGTTGTATCCAAACGGGCATCAATTAAAAATTGAACAAGAAAATCAATTGTTTGTTGTAGCTTTAAAAATGAAAATTAATAGTTTAAATATCTTGAAAAATGACTACTAAAATAACCTGCGTAATTGTAGATGATGAGCCAGTTGCAAGAGATGTTTTAGAATCTTTTGTAGAGAAAATTCCGAATTTGAAGTTAATAAAGAGTTGTAAAAATGCTATGGAAGCTTTTCAAATAATGAACACTCAAAAAGTAGATTTATTTTTTCTTGACATTAATATGCCAGAAATATCTGGATTGTCTTTGGCTAAGTCTATTCCGAAGAAAACAAAAATAATTTTTACAACTGCATATAGAGAATACGCCGTAGATGGTTTTGATTTACAAGCGGTAGATTACCTGTTAAAACCCATTGCTTTTGATCGTTTTTTGCAAGCAGTAAATAAGTTTTTTGAAACAACAGTTGCAGGTAAAGTTGGATTTGAAAAAGAGGATGTAATTGAGAAAAATGATTTTATTTTTGTGCGTTCAGAGCGTAAAATGGTTAAAATTAATTTCGATGAAATCTTATTTATTGAAAGTTTGAGTGATTATATTAAAATCACTTTACAAAACAGTGTAGTTGTTACTCGAGAAACCATTTCTAATATTGAAAGTAAGTTGCCTGTTGCAAAATTTATGAGAACGCACAGGTCTTTTATAATTTCGCTGCCTCAAATTACTTCTTATACCAATGAATTTATTGAAATTGGCAAGAAAGCAATTCCAATTAGTAGAAGTTACAAAGAAACCGTTTTACAAAAATTAGCAGAAGTGTAGGCTAAATTCTATCTTTACAGCAAAATTTAAGACGTTGAATACATCAGAATTTATATTTTCTTCGGAAGTAAAGCAAGTAGAAAAGTTTTCGGCAAAATGGCAAACGCCAAGTAATATTGCATTGGTAAAATATTGGGGGAAAAGTGAACCGCAAATACCAAAGAATGCTTCTATAAGTTTTACATTGAACAATTGTCATACCAATACTACAATTGATTTTCAGAAGGTTTCTAGAAATGAAAAAGCAGATTTCGAATTGTTTTTTGAAGGAAAAAAGAAAGACGATTTTAAGCCTAAAATTGCTAAATTCTTTGAGAGAATTCAACAATATTGTCCTTATATTTTAGACTATAAAATGACAATTTCTTCGGAAAATTCTTTTCCACACAGTAGTGGAATTGCTTCTTCTGCAAGTGGAATGAGTGCAATTGCTATGTGTTTATTGAGTTTAGAAAAAGCATTAAATCCAGATTTATCTTCAGAATTCATCAATAAAAAAGCATCATTTTTAGCACGTTTAGGTTCTGGAAGTGCAAGTAGAAGTATTGAAGGACCTTTGGTTGTTTGGGGAAATCATCCAGAAATTGAAGGAAGTTCAGATTTATTTGGTGTACAATTTCCGCACAAAGTAGCACCAATTTTTGATGATTATCAAGATGTAATTTTATTAGTTGATAAAGGAGAAAAACAAGTTTCTTCAACAGTTGGACATAATTTAATGCATAATAATCCGTATGCAGAAAGCAGGTTTACACAAGCAAATGATAATTTAGCAAAACTGTCTAAGATTCTTCAAAATGGAGAAATTAAAGAGTTTATAAGCTTGGTAGAAAGTGAAGCATTAACGTTGCATGCAATGATGTTAATGAGTAATCCGTACTTTATTTTAATGAAACCGAACACATTAGAAATCATTAATAAAATTTGGAAATATAGAGCAGAAACCAATAGTAATATCTGTTTTACATTAGATGCAGGCGCAAATGTACACGTGCTTTTTCCTTCGGAAGAAAAAGAAAATGTGCTTCAATTTATTGATAATCAATTGTCTAAATATTGTCAAAACGGACAGTTTATAGCAGATTCGGTAGGATTTGGCGCAAAAAAGTTGTAAATTACTTCGCAAATAAATCCCACTATTATGAAAAATTCTACATTTTTAGTACTGCTATTTATTGGGTTTTTAACAACATCAGTAACTGCTCAAGAAACAATTTGGTTAGATGCTAATTGGCAAAAAACAACCAAAGATAAAGCTGAATTTTACAGACCAGCTCCACAACCAAAAGACAATGGATTTTGGATTGTAGATTACTATAAAGACGGTACAAAACAAATGGAAGGTTTTAGTACTACTAATGGTTATGATAATGAACAATTTGAAGGACTGGTACAATATTATTTTCCGTCTGGTAAACTATCCCATTCGCTTAATTTTTCTAAAGGAAAATTAGAAGGGAATAGAAAAGAATTTCATGAGTCTGGAGAACTTAAAGAGCATGCAAAATACAAAGATGGTAAGCGAAACGGTATCTTTAAATCATATTATAAAAACGGAAAAATAGAATCTAGAGGTAAATATAGCAACGGAGAAAAGGTTGGTGTATGGAAAACTTTCTATAAAAACGACTATTAATCAGTGAATTAATTAATATTAATCAGTATTTTTGTATAAAATTATTTGAAATTAGATGAAAGGTCCACTTTTTTACGCTAAAATTTTACTCTTCGGAGAATACGGAATTATTAAAGATTCTAAAGGATTAGCAATTCCATTCAACTCATATAAAGGCGCACTAAAATCAGTGCAAAATTTATCTGGTGAAGCTAAAAAGTCTAACGAAAGTTTAGCTAAGTATTACACGTATTTAGCGGGTTTAGATACGGATCTTGTTTCATTTAATTTAAGTGATTTAAAGAAAGATATTGATAACGGAATGTATTTCGATTCTTCGATACCACAAGGTTACGGAGTTGGAAGTTCCGGTGCTTTAGTTGCATCTATTTACGAT
The DNA here is from genome assembly GCF_022478115.1 of Tenacibaculum aquimarinum. Taxonomy (GTDB): domain Bacteria; phylum Bacteroidota; class Bacteroidia; order Flavobacteriales; family Flavobacteriaceae; genus Polaribacter; species Polaribacter aquimarinum_A. The sequence goes on from NZ_JAKGSC010000001.1 coordinate 1,166,899, forward strand.
AAATATGCAGCAGATAAAATTACAGTTTTAGAAAACTTAACAAGAGATAAATTGTTAGTTTTAAAACAAGTTTTCTCTTTAATGGAATCTTTTTTTCACGGTAAAAGTTCTGGTTTAGATCCTTTAAACTCTTATTTAAGTTTACCAATCCTTATCAATTCAAAAGAAAATATTGAAGCTGCAGGAATTCCATCTCAAAAAGAAGGAAAAGGAGCAGTTTTCTTATTAGATTCTGAGCAAGTTGGTGAAACAGAACCTATGGTTTCTATCTTTATGAATAAGATGAAAAACGAAGGTTTTAGAAAAATGATTAACGAAGAGTTTGCAACGTATACAGATGCTTGTATAGAAGATTTCTTAAAAGGAAATGTAAAATCGCTTTTTGGTAATGTTAAAAGTTTATCTAAAATTGTTTTAAAGAACTTTAAACCAATGATACCAACAGCTTTTCATAAAGTTTGGGAAAAAGGAATTACAACCAACGATTATTACCTTAAACTTTGCGGTTCTGGTGGCGGAGGTTATATTCTTGGTTTTACTGAAGACTATGAAAAAGCTCAAAAAAGTTTGCAAGATTATAAATTAGAATTGGTGTATCGATTCTAAATTTGTAAGTATGAATGCTACTAAGCAAACATCTATATTTTACAAAATTTTCAGTTTACTATCTGTTGTAAGAGGTTACAACATTTTAGTTTTAATTGCAGCGCAATACTTAGCAGCAATTTTTATTTTTTCATCTAAGAATTCCTTAAAAAGTGTCTTGTTCGATTGGCATTTACTGTATTTAGTAATAGCTTCAGTTTGTGCGGTTGCAGCAGGTTATATTATTAATAATTTTTATGATGATAAGGCAGATAGAATTAACAAACCGATAAAAACCAACTTAGATAATTATGTAAGACAAGAAACAAAATTGTCTTTATATTTCTTTTTAAATTTCCTTGGTTTTTTCTTTGGTTGGTTAGTTTCTTGGCGAGCAGCTTTGTTCTTTTCTGGTTACATTTTTTGTATTTGGTTTTATTCACATAAATTAAAAAAGTACCCTTTTATTGGATTGTTATCTGCAACAATACTAACAATTTTACCTTTTTTTGTAGTTTTTGTACATTATAAAAATTTCTCTAAAATAATTTTTGTTCATGCTTTTTTCTTGTTTTTAGTAATTATGATAAGAGAATTGATAAAAGATTTGGAAAACATTAAAGGAGCAATTGCTAACAATTATAATACGTTTCCCATAAAATACGGAGAACAAAAGACAAAACAATTTGCAATTTTATTACTCTTTTTAACATTAATTCCTGTTGTATTTTTATTAATAAATCCAGCAATTAGCGGTATGAAATATTACTTTTATATGGCTATGCTTACTTTGATGTATGTAGGTTTTTCTCTTGTAAAATATACGCAAACTAATCAATATAGAAAGTTACATAATATCTTGAAAATACTCTTGTTAATAGGAGTTTTTAGTTTAATTTTTATTGATACATCATTACTTTTAGAAAAGGTAATTGACAAATTATAATATTCATTATTAAAAGGTTACCCTTCAATCTTAAATAAAGTACTATCTTTGCACGCATTTTAAAAACAAAAAAATGGATTCAAAGAATAACTCGTCGAGAGGACGACAAGCTGGTAAGCGCAACAATCCTCAAGCAAAAAAAAGATTTCAAAACACAACTTCTAAGCCAAAAGCTAAACCGCAAGCTCAAAAAAGTGAGACTTCTGGTATAAGACTTAACAAGTATATTTCTAACTCTGGTATATGTTCTCGTAGAGAAGCAGACACGTATATAGAACATGGAAGTGTAACTATTAATGGTAATTTAGTTACAGAAATGGGACATAAAGTACAACCTGGAGATGAGGTTCGTTTTGATGGTTCTTTAATTTCTATTGAGCAAAAACGTTATATTTTATTAAACAAGCCTAAAAACTATATTACTACTATGGACGATGATCGTGGTAGAAGTACAGTAATGGATTTGGTTGATAATGCAACAAAGGAAAGAATTTATCCTGTTGGTCGTTTAGACAGAAATACTACTGGTTTATTATTGTTTACAAATGATGGTGAATTAGCAAAAAAATTAACGCATCCAAAACACGATGTTCGTAAATTGTACCATGCTTCTTTAGATAGAAAGTTAGATTTAAAAGATTTACAGAAATTACGTGGAGAAGTAGTTATTGAAGGAAAGAAGGTTTTTATTGACGCTGTAGAATATGTTCAAGGACAAAAGAAAACAGAAGTTGGTATCGAAATTCATTCTGGAAGAAACAGAATTGTACGTAAAATATTTGAACACGTTGGTTATAAAGTTGTAAAGTTAGACCGAGTAATTTTTGCTGGTATGACTAAAAAGAATTTACCTCGTGGACGTTGGAGAGAGCTTACAAAATTAGAGTTAAGTAACTTACAGATGATATAAAAAACAAAAAAATCCCGAACGCAGTTCGGGATTTTTTTATTTCTAATAGTTCAGATTCTATTTGTTGTAGTTAGTATATGCGTCATTTATAATCAGATTGTTTTGATTTATAAACGATTCAATTTTTTTCATTGCATCTTCTGAGTAAATATAAAACCAAATTTGTCCACTGTAATGAAACGAACAAATTGTTTTTAAAGTTTCTGAATAAAAAAAACTATAACCAAAATAGTTTGATTGTATTAAGTTAAAATAATCGGGCAACATTTTTTTTAATTCTAAATAATCAGAGACTATTATGCCTCCATTATATTTTTCTTTTCCGATGAATTTTTTTAAACTAGAGTAAGACTTTTTAGTGGAAGGATGATGTCCTGTAATTTTTTCATGAAACCATGATAAATTGAATAATGGAATAAAAGTAAACTCAATTTTATGTTCTTTCATTAACGAAGCCATAACCTCGGTTAAATAGATGATTTCATCTTTATTTGAAGGTGAATCGATCACGATTGTAGAAGTCATTTCAAAATCAACTTCTTTAATTTCATCTGTTATTTTTTTGTACTCGGTAATTTCTCTATCAAGTAAAGAGTTTAGTTCATTTTGTGAATAAAATCGAAAACTGTCAGTTTTTTCGTCATAATATTCGCCTTCTTTTCTTTCAGCAATTTCAGAAGGATATCTTGTTTTCTGCCATCCAGATATGAATGAAGCAAATACTTGATCTTTAAAGACTTCTTTTCTCTTGATATATTTCATCTTGTGTATTAACTACGTTTATGTATAACAATAGTTGCGAGTTTGTATGCGAGGGTTTTCCGAAGGAAAATCAGACGTAGCAAACCTGCAACGACCTTTGGTTAAGCCCAAAATTGAGCGATTATTTTTATACATTGTTAGCTTTAGTTTTTTATTTCAGACGTTTCATTCTTTCCGAAAATATTATTTTTTATTTTCTGATAGGCTGCAATTCCAACAACAACTTGTAATAAAAAAACAAAAATTATTGAAAAACCAATTAGTATCAAATACAAATCAGGTTTAATTCCTTTGAAATATATAAATCCAATCATAATAAGAGCCATATATGCAAATGACCTTTTATTTGGATATGGAATCATTCTTTTTAAAGTTCTATTTTCAAATTCAAATAAGAAATATGGTGAATAATAGTCCGCATAATTTTCCGGTTTGTAGCGTATTATATATTCATTATTTTTTTTCCATTTTGTAGAGATTGATGAGCCATTTTCCAAAAAAACTTTTTTAGTTTCTCCTAGTTGAGAAGGTTTAAATTCCATTGAAATATGATTCATTTTAGCGGATTTCATTTAATTAAAGCTAAACTCGTTATATCTTAACTTTTACTGCTGATATCCCATAAATAAAACAGGATAAGAAAAGTTTTTAGTTGTCGTTATACTGTAAATATAACTTTTTTCTACAGTAATACAAAGAGCTATTCTATTTATGGAAAATTGTTATAAAACAAAAAATCCCGAGCAATTTGCTCGGGATTTTTTTTATGTATTTAGGAAACCTTATTTAGGATCTAAAATTTCTTCAATTCTTTCAACCACATCTTGCAAGTGGTATCTTGTAAGTGTGTTTGGAGCAGTTGCAATAGCTCTTTTAGTATCACGCTTAATTCTGTTTAATTCACCTCTAACAACAGGTTTGATGTCAGATAAAGTAGCGTTTACATTAGTTTGCTTAAAATATCCTGCATTTGCACCTCTTTGGCTTTTTAAAGTCATTAATTTACCTAATCTATCAATATGTGCTCTTTGTAAATTTCTTCTGTAAACATCTATAGATTTTCTAGAATATAATTCAGACCATACGCCTTTACGTAAGTCAGTCATTAAACTTAAAATTGAGTATGCTTGAGTTCCATTTAAAGTTTGGTTTTCAACCATTCTTGTTAATCTACCTGGCTTTAATAATTTAGATAATGCTCCAGACTGCATTCCCATAATTCTGTCTCCAGAACCTGAAAATTGAGTTTTATTAAAAATGTTATTATTTAACATCCAAGTTGGCGTTGTAAATAATTCCTTATTTAAAAATGCAACAGCTCTTTTTTGCTTTTCTGTGGCAACATGGGTATAAACAGCTCCTTCTTGGTCAGATGTTTTAAAGTTTTCATAAACACCACCAACATTAGAAGCTACGTGTCCCATATAACGGTTAAATTGACTTAATACTTGACCGTACATTGTTTGTAATTCGTCATAGTTTTCACCTTTTTCAGAAGTCCATTCTTCTAATCTTGGTAAAATTCTTTTTAAGTTTCTAATTCCGTAATCACTTGCACGCATTGCATCATCACCTAAATCTTCAGTTTGAGAACTTGGGTCAATTACATTTCCTGCTTGTTGATGACCAAATCTGTATTTAGCATCACCTGCATGTTTTAAAATCCAGCTATCTAAAACTGGTTTTTCGTTGTCAGTATCTAAAATTGGACGATATCCCCAAGAAATTGCGTATTTGTCATAAATACCAATATTTGGCATTAAAGCAACACCTTTATCTTCTGGTTGTGCTATGTAGTTAAAACGAGCATAATCCATAATTGATGGAGCAGTTCCAAATTCTTTTGTAAATGCTGCAGAACGTAAAGATTCAACAGGATATGCAACAGAACTTCCCATGTTATGAGGTAAACCTAGCGTATGACCAACTTCATGAGAAGATACAAAACGAATTAAACGTCCCATTACTTCTTCTTTAAATTCGTTGCTACGCGCATCAGGATTAATTGCTGCGGTTTGTATAAAGAACCAGTTGTGTAATAAAGTCATTACATTGTGGTACCAGTTAATATCAGATTCTAAAATTTCTCCAGATCTTGGATCACTAACATGAGGTCCGTTTGCATTTGGAATTGGAGAAGCTAAATAACGTACAACAGAATAACGTACGTCTTCTGGAGACCATTCTGGATCTTCTTCTTTTGTAGGTGGAGTTTTAGCAATAATTGCATTTTTAAAACCAGCTGCTTCAAAAGCAACTTGCCAATCTTCAATACCTTGTTTTATGTATTTAACCCACTCTTTTGGAGTTGCTCTATCTATATAGTAAACAATTTGTTTTTTTGGTTCAACTAATTCACCACTGTTAAATTTAGCTAAATCTTCATCTTTAACTTCTAAACGCCATCTATCTAAAAAAGTAACAGATTTACTTTTTTGGGCTTTTAAACCATAATCGGTTTGAGAACTTGTAAACCATCCAACACGCTCATCGTGGTAACGTCTTTTCATTGGTACTTTAGGAAGTAAAATCATTGAGTTGCTTAATTCCATAGAAATAGAACCTACACTTCTGTTTGAAGGAGGAGCAGAAGAAGCATACGTTTTTACGTGGCGAACTTCAATATTTTCTGGGTAACTGCTAATTCTTTCAATAAAAGAACGCTCTTTATCCATTCTTGTTGCTTTGTAACGCTTTCTACTTCTATCAGGAAAACCTAAAGCTTTAACATCTGTAGTAAAAAGTGTTGTAGCATCTATTACAGTTGCTGTAGAGTCTTTACTAAATGCTTTAATAGGAAAGCTGAATAAGATAGGCTCAAAATTAGAGTTTACAACAGCTTCATGTACAGGTAAAATTGTATCAGCTACAACATTATGAGAAACTACTCTTAGTAATACTCTTTTTCCTTTTTTCTGCCAACGTAATACTTGTGTGTTTTGTTTTCCACCACCAAAACCAAGTCCGCTTGCTGTTTTAGCAATTCTAGTTACCATTAACATTTCTCTTTCTAATAAAGAGTCTGGTATTTCGAATAAATATTTTTCGTCTTTTGTATGTACTTTAAAAAGACCTTCATCTGTAGTATGGTCTTTAGTAACAACTTTTCCATAAGGCTGAATTTCGCCTTTTTTAGGTTTAGCAGCAGGTTTTTTTACTTCAGTTTTTTTGTCGTCTTTTTTATTTTTCTTTTTTTTCCTTTGAGCTTCAGCGTCAAGGGAAAAACTAAAAGCAAAGACAACTATTAATAGCTGTGAGATTAGTTTTTTAGACATGTGTATATTGGTTATTTGAATTAGCTCACGAAGTTAAGTAAACATGTTATGCGCACTTCTTAATGAAATGTTAAAGACATTGTTAAAGTTTATTGTTTCTCAAGAAAAAAATAAAACTAACCATATAAAAAGGAGTAATAGAAAGATGTTCTATTACTCCTTTTGGTTGTTAAATAGTAAGTAACTTTATAAAATTACTTTAAAACTGAAAACTCAATACTCGAATCTGTAAAAACCGAATGTGTTTGTGTTTTAAAATCTTTTTCTTCAGCTTTAAAAATGTTGTCCACATATGTTTGTGGATTCAAATCAATTAAAGGAAACCAAGTACTTTGTACCTGTATTTGTAATTTATGTCCTTTTTTAAAGGTGTGAAAAACATCTTGTAATTTAATATCTACACCTGTTTTCTTATTTGGCGTAAATGGTTTTGGATGCTCAAAACTTTCTCTAAAACGTCCTCGCATAACTTCACTTCTAACCATTAAATGATAATTACTCATTTTTAAGTGATCTTGTAATTTGTCGTTATTTTCTTTGTAGTCTGAAGGATGCACATCAATAACTTTAACAATCCAATCGGCTGCAGAACCCGTTGTTGCTACTTTTAATTTAGCTAAAATATCTCCAGCTAGCGTATAATCTTCCGTTAAAACATCGGTTTCAAAAACTAAAACGTCTGGTCTTCTTGCCGCAAAACGCTGGTCATCTGTCATATATTTACGTGGTGTAAAAACAGTTTTAATATCTTCTGAATACGGAACTGGGCGTTTTATATCACTTATGAATTTAATAGCATTTGATGATTTTTTTGTTGAAGTTAATTCTTGATTATCCGATAAAAACATAGCTTCTTTAACTACATTTTTTGGAGGCCAAGCATCGTAACTTTTCCACTCTTTTCTACCAGAATCATACACATACGCTTCAGGTAAACCAGAATTTTTATCACCTTTTCCTTTTAAGAAATGGTTAAAGAATTTTGTTTCTATTTCTTTCTGAAATTTCAATGAAATTGAATCTCCAAAGTAATAATTTCCAACTGAGTTTTTTACACCAGAACTAGCCCATTTTCCATGGTCCCAAGGTCCAAAAACCATTGTGTTGTAGTTGTCTTTTCCATGTTTTTCAATTCCTTTATAAGTTTCAAAAGGTCCGTATAAATCTTCAGCATCAAAGAAACCACCAACAATCATAGTTGCTACAGAAGATGGCACTTTATCCATATGCTGAATAATTCCTTTACTTTTCCAAACTTCATCATAATTAGGATGTTCTACTATTTCTTTCCAGAAAAAATCGTCAATTCTATCTTTGTTCTCAACCGTTTTTACGTCTAACTTTTCATATTGAAAATATTCGTTAAGGTTAGATAAAGGTCCTTTGTCTAAGAAAAATTGATATTGATCTTTCGTATTCATTTTAGGAAAAGAATACCAAGCAGAATCGGTTGGCGTGTCTTTATAGGTTCCGAATAAAGAAACGGCTCTAAAATAACTTAGTAAAAATGCACCATTATGATGAAAGTCATCAAAAAAGAAATCGCCAATACAGGCTTGTGGAGATGCTGCTTTTAATGCTGGATGCGCGTCAATTGCAGAAACTGTAGCGTAATGACCAGGATAAGAAATTCCCCAAGTACCAACATTTCCGTTATTGTTTTCTACATTTTTCACTAACCAATCAATTGTGTCGTAAGTATCTGAAACTTCATCAGATTGTTTTTCGGTTTTATTCGGAATATAAGCACGCATATTATCGTACACACCTTCACTCATCCAGCGCCCACGAACATCTTGGTAGACAACAATATTTCCTTCTTTCATTAAATGAACATTCGGGCCAATTTTAGTTTTCATTCCTTCGCCGTAAGGTCTAGAACTATACGGAGTTCGTTGCATTAAAATAGGATATTTTTTACTTGTATCTTTTGGAGAATAGATTGTTGTGTGGAGTTTTATTCCATCTCGCATGGTAATATCTACTTCAGTTTTTGTGTAGTTATCTACCACATACGTGTCTTTTTTTTCTTCTTTAGTAGTTTTTGTACAACTAATAAATAGTGTAATTGTAAGAATTGAAAGAAATATTTTTTTCATTAAATAGGAAGTTTAGTTTGGGATAAAGTTACTATTTTTAATTTTTATTTTAAATACTACTTTTATGAAACAAATTATATATTTTTTCTTGTTAATTTTTCTTTTTAGCTGTCAATCTAAAAAAGAAAGCAATGATGCATCGAAACAAAGTAAACAAGAGAAAATTTTTCCGAAGTTGGAAAAAGATAGATACAATGTTGCTTTTTTAATAATGGACGGAACTTTTAATACAGAATTAACTGCGCCTTTTGATATTTTTCAGCACACTATTTTTAGAGAAAATATAAAAGCAATGAATGTTTTTACAGTTGCAAATACCGATAAACCAATCACCACTTTTGAAGGAATGCGTATTCTGCCAGATTATAATTACTTAAAAGATTCGCTTCCAAAGATTGATATTTTGGTAGTTCCTTCTGCAGAACATCATTTAGATACCGATTTAGAAGATACCGCAATGATTCAGTTTGTTCAGAGAGTTGATAAAGAAGCGGAGTTTGTTACTTCGCATTGCGATGGCGCATTTGTATTGGCAAAAGCTGGTGTTTTAGAAGGGAAAGTATCAACAACATTTCCTTCAGATATTGATAAAATGAGAGCTACTTTTCCAACTTTAGATATTAGAAAAGAAGTGTTATTTGTGCATGACGGAAAATATATTACTTCCGCCGGAGGCGCAAAATCTTTTGAAGCAGCTCTGTATTTGTGTGAATTTTTATACGGAAAAGAGGTTGCTAAATCGCTTGCAGGCGGTTTGGTAATTGATTGGAATGTAAATAAAGTTCCGCATTTAATAGTAAAATAATCGTTGTACCTTTGTGGCGTGAAATTAAGACGAACATCCGATTGGTTACCAACTACCGCCAAAGAAGTAAAACTTAAAGGTTGGGAAGAACTAGACGTAATTCTATTTAGTGGAGATGCGTATGTAGATCATCCTTCTTTTGGACCTGCTGTAATTGGCCGTATTTTAGAAAGTTATGGTTTACGTGTGGCAATTGTGCCGCAACCAAGTGTAAATGATAACCTTCAAGATTTTGAAAAGTTAGGTAAACCACGTTTGTTTTTTGCTGCAACTGGTGGTTGTATGGATCCAATGGTTTCCAACTATACTGCAAGTAAAAGACGTAGAGATAAAGATGCATATACGCCAAATGGTGATAAAGGTTTTAGACCCGATTATGCAACGTCTGTTTATTCTAAAATACTAAAAGAAAAATTTCCAGATGTTCCTGTTTTAATTGGTGGTATTGAAGCCTCTTTAAGACGTGTAACGCATTATGATTATTGGTCTGATAAGTTGTTGCCAACCATTTTAGAAACGTCTCAAGCAGATATGTTAGTCTACGGAATGGGAGAACAACCTTTGCGAGAAATTGTAGAATTGTTACAAAAAGGTGTTCCGTTTTCAAGTTTAAAAAACATTAAACAAACTGCTGTTTTAATTGATAAGGATGAAGCACTTCCGAAGCATAAAAGTTGGGAAGATGTAGAAATTATTTCGCACGAAGTTTGTTTATTGAATAAGAAGAAATTTGCTTCAAACTTTAAAGTAATTGAGCAAGAATCTAACAAATTACATGCGCGTAGAATTCTGCAAAGAGTAGGAGATAAGCAGTTGGTTATAAATCCGCCATTTCCTACAATGACTGAAGCAGAAATTGATGCTTCTTTCGATTTGCCTTACACACGTTTACCGCATCCAAAATATAACAAACGAGGACCAATTCCTGCGTTTGAAATGATTAAGTTTTCTATAAACATTCACCGTGGATGTTTTGGTGGTTGTAGTTTTTGTACAATTTCTGCACACCAAGGAAAATTTATTGCAAGTCGTAGCCAAGAATCTATTTTAAAAGAAGTAGATACAGTTGCGCAAATGGACGATTTTAAAGGGTATTTATCTGATATTGGCGGACCTTCTGCAAATATGTACAAGATGAAAGGAAAAGTGCAATCTATTTGCGACAAATGTGTTGCGCCAAGTTGTATTTCTCCAGTAATTTGTAGTAATTTAGATACTTCTCATAAACCTTTAACGGAATTATATCAAGCAGTTGATAAACATCCGAAGGTTAAAAAATCTTTTATTGGAAGTGGAATTAGACATGATATGTTGGTGCCAGAATTCAATAAAAATGCAGATCCAAAAGAGTTAGATGCATATACTGAAGAGGTAATGACTAAACACGTTTCTGGGCGATTAAAAGTGGCTCCAGAACATACTTCTGATCCAGTTTTAAAGTTGATGCGTAAACCATCTTTCACCTATTTTCATAAGTTTAAAGAGCGTTTTGATAGAATCAATTTTAAGAAGAAATTGAACCTACAATTAATTCCGTATTTTATATCTAGTCATCCAGCAAGTGAAGTAGAAGATATGGCAAACTTAGCTGCAGAAACTAAAGATATGGGTTTCCAGTTAGAACAAGTACAAGGTTTTACGCCAACACCAATGACGGTTGCTACGGTAATTTATTATAGCGGTTATCATCCATATACTTTAAAGCCTACAAAAACTCCTAAAACTAAAAAGGAAAAAGAAGATCAACACAAATTTTTCTTTTGGTATAAAAAGGAAAACAAACAGTGGATTAAAGATAAATTAAACGCTGTTGGCCGTACAGATTTATTACAAAAGCTTTTACCAGAAGATAATTCTTGGAGAAAAAATAAAGGCGCTAAAAACGCTAAAAACACGTTTGATGATGCTGTTCCTTTTAATAAAAGGAAAAAGAAAGCTACAAGAGGTTCTTCTAAGAAGAGAAGAAGGTAAAGCGACTATTCATTTTGGTGGTTTTTTAAGATTCCCGATGTTTCCCTCTTGGGCCATCGCCTTTTTTTAGTACAACTTCGGAATGCAATAATTTTGCAGCTTCAGCAGAACTTTTCACTTTAGAAGCACTTCGTTGTATCATTTCTGATTCAAAATCAGTTAGTACACTTTTTCGGATTCCAATTTCTTTCCATTTAGATAAAGAATTGCAGTTTTTTGCAATTCCGCGAGCTAAATCTAAAGCATCTAATAAAGCTTGATTTGCACCTTGGCCTTTAAATGGACTCATTGGGTGCGCAGCGTCTCCAATTAATGTTACTTTATGTCCTTTTTCTAATTGTTCTGGTTGTAATAAATCACGGTCATAAACTGGATAACCAGAAATTTGTGTTTCTTTTGTTGCTGCTACAATTTCAGGAATAGGACTGTGCCATTGTGTTCTTTTTTTAGCTTCCTCTTTAAGTGCTTTTGTACCTTTAATATTTAGGTTTTTAGCTTCCTCTTCAGAAATAGGAAAACTTAATTGCCACATAATATTTTCCGAATCGTACGGCATCATATAGATTCTTTCAAATCCGTTTGCAGTTTGAAATACGGTTGCAGAATCTAACAATGGACTTTCAATGTTTTCTAATTCTTTTAGCGGACAAATTCCTAAAATTACTATACAGCCTAAATAACGAAGAGGAGAAGTTTGTTCATCAATAAGAAATTTTCTTACGGTACTTCTAATTCCGTCAGCTCCAACTACTAGATTTGCTTTGGCCGTTTTTATTTCATCATTTACTTGAAATTTCAATTCAATATTCTCGTTGTTATTTTCCTTAAAACTTATTAATTGATGTCCCCATTTTATTGATTTACTTTCACCAAGTTGCTTCAATAAAGCTAAACGCAAAGATTGTCTTGCAATATGGATATTTTTGTGTTTTGGAGATACTTTGTCTTCCGATCTTCCCCATTTTCTAATTCCCCATTCTCCAATAATTTTTCCTTCGGAAGTATGTACAATATGTTTTGTTGAGGTTATTCCTTTTTCTAGTTTTATAATTCCCAAACCTGCCATTGCTTTGCTGGCTTGTTGTAAGGTAAGTCCATAGCCTTGAGAACGTGTATTAAAGTCACGGTCTCGTTCATAAAGTGTAAACGGAATTCCGCGATGTAAACAAGCTACTGCGAGCGCAATGCCTCCAATTCCGCCACCAATTATAGCAATATTTGGGTAGTTTTTTGTGTCAATTAAAGGTTTTTGTTTAGAAAGAGTTAATCCTGAGCCGTTACATTTAGCACACGTTTGTAATTGACTTTTAGGAGGGATAGGAGCAGTTCCTTCTGAATTAGATTTTTTAAATTTTTCTAATTCCGCTTTATAGTTCAGTCTTGACTTTTTAGAAAGACGTTGCTTTTTTTTGCCAAAACCTTTACAGTTTTTGCAAATAACCCAAAAATTATCTTTGTCCTTAATTTCGCTCACTATTTTTTTACTGCTATCATCATATGTGGACTAAAAGGTAATAAATACTCATCGTTTTGAGTGAGGTTTTGTAATGCTTTTAAAGTTTTAGATTTTTGTTTATCAATCATATTTGCAAAATACTCGTTATCCAACCATATTATTCCTTCAACAGCAAAAATATTTATAAAGTTTAAATCTTGTTCTAAAAACTCGGCTTTTAAACCTGCTGGTTTGTGGTAAAAAGCATCAGCTAATAAAAACGGAAAATCTTTTGGGGCATTGTGAATTCCTGTAGTTAATTCTTTTTTACACATGTCAAAAAAGGAGTTGGCATGAATCATCCCATTCATTAAACCAACAACTGTTGATGCTGTTGCGTTTATTGCAAATCCTAAAATAATTCCGCCTTTTTTTAGTACTCTTTTAGCTTCTAAAATGGCAGTAACTCTATCTTCTCTTTTTTGTAAATGGTATAAAGGGCCGTGTAGAATTACTAAATCTGCAGTATTGTTTTCAAAAGGTAATTTTTTGGCTTCACCAATTGTAACAGAAAATGGGTTTTGTAGTTTTTTGGCTCTTTTTTCAGCTAATTTTATGTGTTTTAAAACAGGTTCAACTAAATGAACTTTGTGATCTTTTTTAGCCAACCATTCGCTGTATTTTCCAGTTCCGCCACCAACATCAATAATTGTAGTGTTTTTCTTAGAAATATGAAGTTGAATGAGTTCTTTAATTCGTTCAAATTCAAAAATACCCATTCCTTTTTCTAGTCGGGTTTCTTCTGAAGCTTTGTTGTAAAAGTTTTCTAATTCTTTACTTATAAGTGTACCTTTTTTCACCTTAAAAATTTAAGATATAAAAGTAATAAATAAAATAAGAGAAATTAGGTTCTATGTAAGAAGAAGTTTAGACGCTAAGATTTAACTACAGGCTTCTTTTTATATTTTCTTCCATACCATAATAAAATACCAGTAACAGGTAATGTTGCTGTTAGTAAGCTAATAATAAAAGCGATTATTTTTCCTGTAATTCCACCAATTGCACCAATATGAATATCATAATTCATTCTTAATATTTTATCAGGAATCGTAGCATTTTTATACTTTCCATAAATAGCTTCTGATGCTATTTCTTTTAAGGAGTTTTGGTCAAAAAAGCGAAAATCTGAATCATAAAATAACCCTTTACTATTTGACACTTCAACATAAATACTTTCTTCTTTATCCTTTGGATAATGTAATTCAAAACCTTCTGCATTTGGGCTTTCTTTTTGTAGAATTGGTATTAGCAAATCAATTGGTTTAGTTGTATTAGATATTGCAATTGAATCTATATTTTTTGGAATTTCAAAAAACACCTCTTTTTTTCCACCGGTAGATTTGTATACAACGTATTTAAGCCAATTATAAGACATAATTGAACCTGTAAAAGCAATAACTAAGGCTAAGGAACAGATGTAAAAACCTGTAACTGTGTGTAAATCGAAATTTTTACGTTTCCATTTTGTGGTTTTTTTCCAATCGAATTTTAAACGTTGTTTTAAGTTTTTACGCTTCTTAGGAATCCATAAAATAAAGCCAGAAATAATTATTAGAACAAAAATTAATATAGATGCACCAACAACTTGTTCTCCAATTTCTTTTGGCAACCAAACACGCATGTGTCCTTTTAAAATAAATGCAAAAAAACCTGTTGTATGATTATCTACTTGAATAATTTTTCCAGAATAAGGGTTTATAAATACACTTTGGTAAAATTCTGGTTCCGCATCATAAAAAATAACTTCTACAGCGTCAGTTTTCTTTTTAAATAAGGTTCCATGGACTGTGTTTTCTGGAAAAACAGTTAAGGCAATTTCTTTAGCTTTTGTAACGGTAATTATTGCTGTTTCTTCTGGTGTTACTGTTTTATAGTCATCATATAAACTTTCAATTTCTTCTCTAAAAGCCCAACAACAGCCTGTTATAGCTACAATAAAAACGATAATACCAGTTGCTAATCCTAGTATTTTATGAAGTTGAAAAATGAGTTTCTTTGTTTTCATATTATTAATTTTAACACCAAAAGAGCATCATTTAAATGATGCTCTTAATTAAGGATTTAATTCTTTAAAACTTATATGTGAAGTTTGCTAAAACGGCTCTTGGAGATTGAGGGTTTATGGTAGTCCATCCTTTATAATATTCTTTATCAAAAAGGTTGTTTACTTTTAAACTTACTCTATATTTTTCTGCTTGATAAAAGATTGATGAATTTGCTATTGTATAACTTGGTAGCATAAAATCTCCTGTAGAAGTATAGTTTATTGCGGCTCTTTCACTTGCTCCGTTAAATCCAAAACCCATACCAAAACCTTCTAAGTTACCTTTTTGGAACTCATAGTTTGCCCAAAGATTGTACAACGTTTCTGGTCCAGCTTCTAAAGGTCTTTTGTTTAATATTTCAGTATTATCAGAAACAGTTGTTTCACTATCATTATTACTAAAACCTGCTCTAATATTTAACCCGTCTAACGGATTAGCGTTTACTTCAATTTCAAAACCTTTACTAACAACTTCACCACCTTGAATTTTATTGAATACTGAAGATGGATCTGTAATTACTCTATCTTTAACATTAATGTTGTAGTAACTTACCGTTGCGTTTAATTTATTTCTAAAAAGATTGGTTTTAAAACCAAATTCAAATTGATTTGCTTCTTCAGGAGTAAAAGTTTTTAATGTTTGTGGCCCTGCACTTGGGTCTCCAACCAACTGTGGCGCAACATTTGTAAATCCGTTTTGGTAATTAGCAAAAAGAGAAAGTTTATTTTGAATAGGTTGGTATAATAAACCAAACTTTGGAGAAAAAGTAGTTTGATTAAAATCATCTTCTGAAGTTGTAATATCTCCTTTATTTTCAAACCTGTCTAATCGTAAACCAACCATTGCAGAAAAGTTATTTGTTAAGTTGATTACATCTGAAGCGTATACACTATAGATTTCATATTCCGATTTTGAATTAGAAACACCTTGTGAAGCCAATGCAGCATCTACACCAGAAGTTGATAAAGGATAACTATCTGTTTCTACTGCAGCTGTAAAAGGATTATCTCCATTAGAGTCCCCATTTGGTGTTACATTTCCGTAAAATGCATAACCAGTTCCGTTATCTGTTTGCGTAGCAGAAAAATAATCTACACCAATTACCATTCTATTTCTTAAAGAGCCAATTTTAAAATCTCCTATAAAGTTCTGCTGAATATCTGTTGTTTGTGTATTTGCATTTTGCTTATTTATAAATCTAGAAAATGTATCTGTTGCAAAAGTTCCAAAATCGAATAAGTAAGAATAATACCCTGTTGTAGAAGTTGCACTTTTAGATATTAATGATTGCGATTTCCAACTATCAGATAATTTATAATCCATCTCTAATCTATAATTTTGATTTGGATTTTTTAATGTCAAATCATTACTCGTAAAAGATAATTTATTGTTGTAATTTAATTCATCTAAGTTGGTAGAATTTTGAGGTGCACTTCTGTTTAAAAATAAGAAAGTAGGATTTGTTTGCTCTGCTTGCGTTATTTCTGCATAAAAAGAAAATGATAATCTATTATTCACTTTATATGAAATAGAAGGAGCAACAAAAAATGACTTCATAAAACCAGCATCTTGGAAACTTTGTTGAGTTGTATATGCTGTATTTAATCTAAAGTAAATATTATCTTCTTCACTTAAGACAGTGTTAAAGTCACCACTAATTTGATTTAATCCAAAAGAACCAGTTGTAAAAGATAATTGTCCTCCGGTTCCAACATATGGTTTTTTGGTAACTACATTAATTAATCCACCATATGAGCTAACTGCGTTACCAAATAATGTTGCAGAAGGTCCTTTTAAGACCTCAATTCGTTCAATATTTCCAGGGTTAATAGTTCCATTAGTTAAACCTGGTAAACCATTTACTAATTGTGGCTGAACAGAAAAACCACGCAAAGAATAATAACCAGCGCCATCTCCACCACGTCCTGTAGAAGTCCAAAGTTGCTCAATACCAGCAGCATTTTTTAATGCGTCATCAAAGTTTGTTACTACTTGAGATTCAAGTAATTCATTTGTAACTGTACTGTAAACCTGAGTGTTTTCAATGTCCTTTAATGGAAGTTTAGCAACATACGCTGTTTTTTTTCTTGAGAACTTATTGGTTCTTTTATTCTGAATAACAACTTCACTTAAAATTTCATTTCCTTCAAAAAGAATTATTGTTTCTAAGTTTTTGGTTTTTTTATTAGAAAGGTTAATATTTATCTCTTTAGATTTATAACCTAAATATGAAATAAATAATGTGTAATTCCCTTGTTCTACGTTGGGTAAAGAAAATTGCCCATTTTCATTTGTTAGTGTTCCTTTATCTGTACCTTTTAAAACAACAGTAACTTGAGATAACGGTTCTTGAGAGTTGTTTTTAACTACTCCGGTAATTGTTTTACTCTGACTATATGTAATAAATGTTGTTAGTAATAATACTAATGTTATTAGTTGATTTTTCATCTGTTCTTATTAAGACTTAATATAAATAATGTATTTTCGGCAAATGTATTTTACAAAAATGAAATACACAAGTTATTTATAATAAATCTAAATAGTAATTTTCAAGTGTCTGAAAACCTTTATTTTAAAGGGAATTTTTTGAATGTATAAGAATGAGTTTGCTGTAGAATTCTATTTTAAGTTCAATTTATATCCACTTCAATAAAAATATCTTGTAACTCTTTTTCTATTGGAAATGATTTTAGAGGTGAAACATTTGCGCCTCCAGGATTTCCAACAGGTATTTTACCAACAAATGATTTTATGCCTCCAAAGATTAAACGTGGAATTTGCCCAAAGACTTCTTTACTGCTTTTAATTTTAAAACCAAATTGTAACATTTTCCAATGTACAAAGGTGTGCGCATGCGGATATTTTTGTCCAATTATGTGAGCTCTTTCCAAATGATTCCAAGCTTTTAATAAGTTGTTAATTGAATATTCAATTTGGTACTTCTCTAATTCCTTATTGAAATATGGTTGTAGTTTTTTTGGTAGAGAAGTATAGAGTTTCATTGCAATTAATTACAAATTTTACAATCTTCTTTCTCTTGAATTTCGCCAACTAAGTTTCCATCATTATTCATTACAAAACCGCAACAATCCATAAAACCTTCCGCAATTAATTTACGAGCTCGTTGAATTTGAGATTTTGTAGTGGGTAAACTTTGTTTTAATTGGTTTGCAACTTCTTGTTGCTTTAAGCCTTTAATATCTGACAAAAACAATGGATCTCTATATTTTTTAGGTAAGTTTTTTAAGATTCCACGAAGACAGTCTTTTTCTGTATGAATGTTTTCTTCAATCTCAGTTTCATTTTCAAAATTGGCGATTTCAACCGTTTTATTGGCAGATTTCCAGTAATCTAAAATTGAATTTCGTGCAATAGAAAAACACCAAGATTTTAACTTTGTAATGTCTTTTAACGTCTGTAATTTAGTGTGAATTTTAATAAAAGTATCTTGCAAAACATCATCAGCAATTGTTTTTTCTTTTACTTTACTGATGATAAAATGTTGTAAATCTGTATGATATTTAGTCCAAACCTGTTGTGTGGTCATTTGTTAGTTATTTAATGTCAGTAGGAGCGTAGTCGAGAACTTATAAGACTTTTCGACTACGCCCAAGGTGACAATAGTTAACAATTACAATTGTTGCATGTACAAGTATCACAAGTACAATTTTTACATTCTCCTTTTACACATTCTAAACATGTGCAGCTACATTGGTTTTTATAATTTTTCATGATTCTAAATTTATAGTTCACTTAATAGACGTAGAAATTACAAAAAAGATGCAAAAAGAATGGATTAATATACTCTTTCTCCATTTACAAACGTAGAAACGGCTTTTGTTTTTGGTATTTTAGGTCCATCAACTTTCATAATATCTTGACTTAAAATAACAAAATCGGCAAATTTACCTACTTCAATAGAACCTTTTTCATTTTCTTCAAAATTAGCATAAGCAGCCCAAATTGTCATTCCTTTTAAGGTTTCTTCTCTGGTTAAAGCATTTTCCATTTGATATCCATTTTCAGGATAATTATTAATATCTTTTCTAATTGAAGCCGCATAAAATGTTAAAAACGGATTTACCTGTTCTACAGGAAAATCTGTTCCTAAAGCAATTTTACCATAATTATTTAATAGCTTTTTAAATGCATAAGCGCCTTTTATTCTTTCTTTACCAACTCTATCTGTTGCCCAATACATATCTGAAGTTGCGTGTGTTGGTTGAACTGAAGGCAAAATATTATCAAAATTTTTAAAATCTTCAGATGAAATTATTTGTGCATGTTCAATTCTCCAACGCCTGTTTTTAGCATTTTTTAAAACGTCTTTATAGGTTTTTAATAACCAGGTATTTGCAGAATCTCCAATAGCATGTGTATTCATTTGAAACTCTGAATTAGCAATTTGTTTTGCAATTTCCTGATATCTTTCAGGAGTATAAATTAATGCCCCAAAATGGTTATCTCTATCTGAATATGGTTTACGCATAGCAGCACCTCTGGAACCTAAAGCACCATCTCCGTAAATTTTAAACGAACGTACATTTAATCTATCTGTTTTAGAAATACCTTTTTTTATAAAGTAATCAATTTCTTTTTGATTATCTCCAGAAATCATTGCGTAAATACGCATTTTTAAACTTTTTGCTTGTTGTAAACTGTCAATTAATTCAATGGTTTCTTTATTTATTCCTGCATCATCAACAGTTGTTAATCCGTAAGAAAATGATATTTTTTGTGCATCTAATAACCCCTGTATAGCTTCTCTTTTTGATGTTTTTGGAAACTTAACAAAATCCATTGCATTATCAATTAATACACCTGTTAATTCACCATTCTTGGTAATAATTTCTCCCCCAGAAACTTTGGTGTTTTTGGTAATTCCTGATAAATCTAAAGCGGCTTGATTAACTAATAATGCATGACCATCAACTCTACCAATAGCAACAGGAATTGTAGGGAATAACTTGTCTAGTTTTTCTTTTGTAGGAAACTCTTTAACATTCCAATCATTTTGATCCCAACCACGTCCTGTAATAAAGGTTGTGTTTTTTTCTTTTTGAAAAGCAACTAACTTTTCTAACACTTCATCATAACTTTTTGTGCCTTCTAAACTTACTTTTTGTTGCTGAAGGCCCATTCTGTAAAAATGACAATGTGCATCAATTAAACCTGGAACAATTGTTTGGTTTTTTGCATCAATAATATTATCCGATTGGTATTTTTTCTGAATTTCTTCAGTACTACCAATTGCAATAAATTTTCCATTATGAATTGCAAAAGCTTCTGCTTTCTCAAATTCTGCATTAACAGTATATGTATTTGCGTTAATAACTATAGTATCTACAGATTCTTTGTTACAAGAAACTGAAACTAATAAAATACTTAATATGTAAATAATTTTTTTCATGAGTTTAAATAGATTAAGTAAGCTCCATATAATAGTAAAAATTGTAATGGAATCCTTATGGTTGCAAGTTTTTTAGAGCCAATTGCAGGCTTTTCTTTAGTTAAATCCCAGATATGTAACGGGAGGAAAATGAGCATCAAAATAAAAAAGCAAAGTGCAGCGTTTTTCGCCGATTGATTGAATAATAAACCAAATCCAATAGCAATTTCAATAAAACCAGCAATATAATTTACAGTTAACTTAGGTAAAGGTTTTGGGATAAAACCATTAAAAAACGTAGGTTTTTTAAAATGCATATAACCTGCATAAATTAAAAATAGCCCAAAAATTACACGAATTACACCTATGAAAACACTCATTAATTACGGTTTTAATGTTTCTTGGTTGTATAAATATTTATCCATTAAATATACAATACTTGCCATTGAAGCACTACCTAATTCTAACTCTCTTTTGTTTACTTTATCAAATGTATCTGAAGCGGCATGGTGATAATCAAAATAACGCTGAGAATCTGGTCTGTAACCAACAAGTGTTACGTGATCGTCTTTTAATGGTCCAATATCTGCACCACTTCCTCCTTTAACAATATCGTGTAAACCATAAGGTTTTAATAGTTTTTTCCAGCTTTGTAATAAGTGAATATTTTTATCATTTGCGTCAATTGAAAAACCACGAGGTGTATGTCCGCCAGCATCAGATTCTAACGCACCAATATGTAATTCTCCGTTTTCTTTTGATAAACGAGCGTATTCATGAGCACCACGCATTCCGTTTTCTTCATTCATAAAGAAAACAATTCGCAAGGTGTTTTTTGGTTTGATGTTGTTCTTTTTAAACAAATAAGCAACTTCTAAAGATTGAACAATTCCGGTTCCATCATCATGCGCTCCATCACCTAAATCCCAAGAATCTAAATGACCACCAACAACCATAATTTTATCTGGGTTTTCAGTTCCTTTAATTTCTCCAACAACATTAAAAGATGGAGCATCTGGCAATGTTTTACAACTTTGCTTTAAGTAGAATTTTAGTTTTGGGTTTTGCTTTAAATGTGCGCTTAAAATTTCTGCTCCACGAGAGCTAATAGCTGCTGATGGAATATATTGTTCTTCTGGAATATCTCCATAACCCATTGAACCTGTGTGTGGATAATCGTCAATTCCATTTGTCATAGAACGTACAATTACTGCTTTTGCACCAAATTTACCAACAGTTGCGGCACCTGCAAAGCGTTGTCCAACACATCCGCCGTAGGCTTTAAATGTATTTATTAAAGTATTATCGAAACGACCGTTAAAAAACACAATCTTTCCGTTAGCTTTATCTCCTAAATTTTCAGCATCTTCAACGCTTTTTACTTCAATTACTTCTGCTGTAATTCCGTTTGAAGGTGTAGCAATAGAACCACCTAAAGCACAAACAGGAACGTTTATTTTTTGTCCGTTAAAAGTATAATTAGCAACTTCTTTTTCGCCACGAACCCAATGTGGAACCATAACTGGTTGTAACCAAACAGAATCTAAACCAACCTCTTTCATCAGTTTTTCTCCCCAAACTACAGATTTTGCAGCTCCTTCGGAACCGGACAACCTACTTCCGACATTGCTAGTTAAATCTCGTAACCATTCATACGATTTTCCTTCAGTTAAAGCCGAACTAAATAATTGCTTAATGTTAGTTGAATCTATTTTTTCTTCCGAAGAAAAAGAAGTGGTGTTTGTGTTGCTTTCTTTTTCTTGTTTACATGAAACAATTAAGATAAAGGCCAAAAGTACTGTTGAAAGTTTTTTCATTTTTAGTGGATTTTAAAAAGTAAATCTACAAAAAATAAACTCAGAATTTAGAACGGCATTTTCTTAAAAATCAAATTTATAAGTTATTCCTCCTAAAACTTGAAACCCTTGTACATTGTAGTTGGTAAAACGTAAATAATTGTTGTTAAAGATGTTGTTTATTTTTAAAAATGCTGATAGATTATCGCTAAACTTATAACCACCGTTAAGATTTACATCAAAGTATTTTTCTAAATTAATTGGAGTACTTAGTGATGGAAATGCACCTGCAAACGTTACGTCTTTTCTGTTGCTAGCAAAGTAAATAGTGCTTCCTGCATGCCATTTAGGAGTTGTGTATTTGGCAAATAACTCACTTTTTAGCTTCGGTAAATTCCAAGCAAATTCTTGTTGCTTTGGTTTGTATGTATTAAACTCTCCGTTTGCACCAATTACCAAGTTTTTAGAAACATCCCATTCTACTTCTCCAAAGAAATTAATGTTTTTTATATCATCATAAACTACACTAAATGAATTGCCATATTCATACCCGAAAAAGTTTATTCCGCCAGAAGTAATTGTTGTTCCGTCTGATTTGGAATTATTAATAGAAAATAACGGTTTATCTTCAAACTGCTTGTAACTTACACGGGAGTTATAGCTTATGTTTTGTGATAATGTTCCATTAATACCGCCGTAAAAATTATATTTCTCATTAGTTTGTGTAATGTACTGCGTTGGTGAAATAAACGGATTTTCGTCTGTAAATTGTTTGTAAGAATTTGTGTGCAAATCTCCACCAGCACCAACAAATAAGTTGGCAAAATTAGCAATTATTGGGTAAGATATTTTTACATCAGGATATACATAAAATTGACTTAAACTGTTTTCAATATCTGAAGTATGGTAAATTTTGGTTCCTAACTTTATATCAAAATTATAAAAGTTTAATTTGTAAGATGGGTTTAAACCAGCTGTAAAAAAACTATAGTTAATTTGGTTAGTGTTCTCATAAGATTGGTTAAAACTTCCGTTTAGGTAATCTAAAGAAACATCTAAGATTATTTCGTTAGCATTACGGAATAATCTATCTAAAGAAAACTGAAATTGAGGAGCAATAGAAACTGAAATTTCATTGCTGTCAAATTCATCATTAAAATAAGAAATAGCAACTTTAGCTTGGTTAATATAATTGTCTTCAAAAGCAATTTTACCATGTAAATTGATAAAACTATAAGCTTGTTGTTCATCTATAGATTCTATAACATTACTATTAAAAGTGGTGTTTGGTAAACCATACCAATTATACTTTTTTTGTTCAAAATCTAAACCTACTTTCCAATCGAAATAACGATCTTCTTGTTTGTAATAAAAATTAGCTACTAAATTAGAAAAACTACTATCTAGATCAGTATCTTTTACTGGATCATTAGATGAAATGTATTTTGCATATAAACCAAAATCGTTCTCAAAACGAGTGCTATGGTGTAAAAAAGTTTCTAAATAAGGTGTTGTATTATTTCCAAAACCAACAGCAAGGTAATTTTTATATAACTTTTCCCTTTGGCTAAAATCAACACCTTTTAAAGCACCTTTTTTTGGCGAAAATGTCGAAGCAACTGGAGCAGGAAAAATTTGATAACTAAGCTTCTTTTTCTGACTTTTATCAGAAAGTTTAATCGTTGGTTTCTTCTTAATTTTAAAAGCATCTGTAACTTTAGGAGTGTAAGATGAAACTACGTTTACAACTTCAGTTTTTATAGTGTCTTTTGCTTTTTTTATAGTGGGTTTATCTTGGGCAAATACAAACTTGCCAGCAAACATCAATAGAAATATAAAAAAGTAGTTTTTCATTTTTTGTTGTTTAAATTCTTCACAATAATACTAATACTGTTACATGCTCATTACGAGCTATTTTTGTGGAGTTACAGATTCGTTTGTTTTGGCTTCGTTGTTTTTTATTGTTCTGAGTTCGCTTGTAGCTTCTTCAATTATATCTTCATATTGGGTAAAGTTTTTAATAATATTTTCTAAAATATAAGTAGCTTGGTAAGCATCTTCTAAAGCGTAATAGTTTTTTGCCATTATTACGTAACTTTTTACTCCCCAATATTTGTAAGCAGAATAATCTGAAATTAATTTTTGAACAATTTTTGTTGAAGGCTCATATTCTTTATTTTCATGTTTAAAGAATGCATCATAATATAAAGTTTCTGCTTTTAGCTCTCCAGTTGCAGTTCTTCCAACTTCAATAAAAAACTCTTCAGAAGTGGTGAAATCGCTAGTTTTAAAAGCTGAACGTGCAATTATAATTTTGGCATCTGCTTCAACAGTTTTTTCAATTTTATTTGTAGTTAAAACTTTTTCGGCATATTCTACAGCCTTTTTATAATCTTCAGCTTCGTAATACCCTTTCATTAAATTACTTTGTGCAAAAATTGTGTTTTGTGGGTAATTAGCTTCAATTTCTAATCTTTCTAATAATGGCATTGCGTTAAACCAATCTTCTTTTTCAAGATAAATTTGAGATAATTTACTTAAAGATTCTTCACTAAATTCACTTTGACTTTGAGAGGTTACATACGTGTAATGCGGAATTGATTTCTCAGTTTGATTATTTTTTAAATATGATTGTGCTAAGTAAAAATGAGATTTTAAGGCATGTAATCCGTTTGGGAAATTTTGTAAATATTTATCAAAACCTTCAATAGCTTTTTCAGTATTATTTTCTAAAAATTTGTTTTCTGCTGCTTCATAACTTGCGTTATCTAAATCTGCATCAGTAACATTTATAAAACTTACATCTTTAACCCAAGCAGCATATTCATCTACCTTTCCAATATCTATATAAACATTTCTAGCATTAGTTACAGCCTGTTTTGCTTCGTTAGAATTTGGATATTTAGCAACAATTTCTTTGAATTTAGATAGTGCTTTTTTGTCTTCATTTGTATTGTAAAATAACAAACCTTGACGCAATAAAACATTTGGATTGTAAGCGCTTTTAGGATAGTTTTTTAACAACCTATTGTAAGCATTTTGTGCTTTGTTATTCTCTCTTATTGTTGTGTATGTTGTTCCTAATTGAAAAAGTGCATCGTCTTTTAATTTCGAATTACTTTTTGTGTTTACAACAGCTAATAAATCTGTTATTTTTTGTTGATAATTGCCAGACAAACCATTACTCATAGCTTTTTGATATTGTGCGTAATCTGCACCAATACCGCCATCTTCAATTATTTTATCATAAGAAATAATGGCTTTATTGTATTCTTTTGAAGCATAATAAGAATCTCCTAAACGTAAAAAAGCATCGTCTTTTAATTCAATTTCATTATTTTTTTGTGTTGTGTATTGATTAAAATAATGTGCTGATTTTTGATACTCTTTTAATTTAAAATAGCAATAACCAATATTATAGCTTAACAAGTTATTTTCTGTTGTTTCTGAGCTATCAACCTTTAAAAATAAGTCTAAAGATTTTTGAAAATCACCTAATCTATAATTACTTTCAGCCAACCAAAAAAGAGCTTTATTTTGCAATTCTAAGTCGTTAGATTGAGTTCCGTTTTCTAAAAAAGACAGCGATTTTTGTAGTTTGTCTTCGTTAAAAAGTTGAATTCCTCTGTAAAGAGAAACTTCATTTTTTAAGGCGTCATTTTTAAATTTTTTATTCTTTTCTATATAATCTAATGCTCCTTGATAATCTTGCTGATGTAAGAATGAAGTAATTAATAATTCATTAATTTCATTGGTTTGAGGAGAATTTGGGTACGTATTTAAATAAGCTTGTAAAACTTCTGGAACACTTTGGTATGGATTACCTTCTTCGTAACTTAATTTAGCATAATTTAAAAAAGCATCTTCCTTTACTTTTTTATCAAAATCCATTTCACTTGCGCTCTTAAAAGCATTTAATGCTTCTGGTTTTTTATCAAGTTTTAAATAACATTCCGCTAATTGGTAGTAAGCATTTTGCGAGACCTTGTTTTTTTGATCTATTATTTTATTGAAGTTTCTAACTGCGTTTTCGTAATCATTTTGTTTAAAATGAGCAAAACCAAGTTGATAATAATCCGTGTTATTCCAACGACCTTTTTTGCCTTTGTAATTTTGTAAATAAGGAATTGCCTCTGCGTATTTTTCTAGGTTAAAATAACTTTCTCCAATTATTTTATTAATGTCTGATTGTTGTTTTTTATCAGAATTAGGTAAAATTTTCTTCCCTATTTCAATAGATTTTTCAAATCTACCCGCTTTAAAACTAATATCTAATAAGTAGTAGTTTGCTTTGTTTTTATAGGTAGCAACATCTGCAATTTCTGTTAAAGAAGTTTCTGCTAAATCGTAATCTTCTTGTTTGTAAGCAATATAACCATAGTAATACCTTGCATCATCTCCATAACGTTCATTTGATAATAATTTTTCAAAACGAGTTTTTGCATCATCTACATAGCCAGAAACTAAGAGTGCATAACCCATTTTAAAATTTAAATCGCTTTTATCTTCAGTATTTAAAAGTTTTTCATCAACTTTAGTGTACCATTTTAAAGAGTGTGCCGCTTTTCTGTTGGCAAAATAATAATTACCAACATTTAAATATGCAAGTTGCTTTTTGTTACTGTTAGGGTGATTTTCGACAAAATCTAAAACTTTTTTATCAGCGTTGGTCTGATTTAGTTTTATAGCGCACATTGCATCATAATAATCAGCGTTTGCTTTTAGACTTTGTTTTTCTACAGCAAAATTAGACACTTTTACAAAAAGTTGTTGCGAGGCAGCATACGCTTTGTTATTGTATAAGGTTAAAGCTTCATGGTACTTAGCCTTTGTATTAAACTGCATTTCAGTTTCTTGCCCAAAACTATTTAGAAGGCAACATAAAATGAGTGAAAAGCAAAGGAGTTTTTTCTTAAAAATAGTGTTCATATTTTTTGTCATCTGAAAAGGATAACGCTGTTTTTTAGCTTTTGTTGGATAATTTTTATCAAAATTAACAAAAATGCTATAAAATCAACTAGAAAATGATAGTTTTGTATAAACTACTTTTTTAATGACACAACCAGTTTTACATTTAGAAAATGCAGATATTTATCAGCGAGATAATTTAGTGCTATCAAAAGTAAATTTCACCCTTAATAAAGGAGACTTTTACTATTTA
Source organism: Tenacibaculum aquimarinum (assembly GCF_022478115.1). Classification (GTDB taxonomy): domain Bacteria; phylum Bacteroidota; class Bacteroidia; order Flavobacteriales; family Flavobacteriaceae; genus Polaribacter; species Polaribacter aquimarinum_A. The sequence goes on from NZ_JAKGSC010000001.1 coordinate 1,194,138, forward strand.
ATAGGGAAAACAGGAAGTGGAAAAAGTAGTTTGCTAAAAACTTTATATGGCGATTTAAACCTGCAACGTGGTTTAGGAACTATTGTAGATTTTGATTTAAAGAAGTTAAAAGAAAAAGATATTCCTTTTTTGAGAAGAAAAATAGGAATTGTTTTTCAAGACTTTAAATTATTGAACGATAGAAATGTTTTTGAAAACTTAGAATTTGTTTTAAAAGCAACAGGTTGGAAGAATAAAAACGACATGAAAGAAAAAATTCATGAAGTATTAGGTAAAGTTGGTATTAAAGAAAAATACTACAAAAAACCATTTGAGCTTTCTGGAGGAGAACAACAAAGAGTAGCAATTGCAAGAGCATTGTTAAACGATCCGGAACTTATTTTAGCAGATGAACCAACTGGTAATTTAGACCCTAAAACTTCATTAGAAGTTATGGAGTTGTTGAACGAAATTCATAAAAGCGGAAAAACAATTTTAATGGCTACTCACGATTATCAATTGATTGTAAAGTATAAGCAAAAAACGGTAAAATGTGAAGGTGGAGAGTTGTTTGAAGTTGTACAACAAGCAGCTGTATAATGCTTTCTGTTCTAATTACTACATATAATTTAAATACTTTTCCGTTAGTTAAAAAACTGCATGAGCAATTAGAAAGACAACAAATTTCTTTTGAAATTATTTGTATTGATGACGCATCAAATTCTGATTTCAATATTAAAAATGAAGCAATAAATTCGCTCACAAATTGCACTTTTCAATCACTTTCTAAAAATCTTGGAAGAAGTAAACTTCGTAATTTATTGTCACAAAGTGCTAATTTTAATTGGTTATTGTTTTTAGATGGTGACGTTTTACCAACTTCAACAAACTTTATAAATAATTACATTGGGGAAACTGAAAAAAATATAGCTTCCGTTTTTTTAGGTGGAATTGCTTACAAAAATGACACCGATAGTTCTCAACTTCGTTGGAAGTTAGGTAGAAATGGTGAAGAACAAACTTCAGAAGTAAGAAATAAACACCCATATAATTATTTTTTTACAGCCAATTTTTTGATTAATAAAAAGGTGTTTCGAACAATTCAGTTTGATGATAATTTAACAAAGTATGGTTATGAAGATTTGTTATTTGCAAAAGAGCTTGAAAGAAAGAGTATAACAATTAAACATATAGATAATCCTGTTTTTCATTTAGGGATTGATGATAATTTCACCTTTATTAATAAGACAAAGCAAGCTTTAGAAAATTTAAGTGTTTTAGTATCTTCTGATAAAATAAAAAATGAAGACACAAAGATTTACAAAACCTATTATAAGCTGAAAAAATATGGATTAGCAAATGCTTTAACTCCATTTATAAGTTTTTTTGAAAGGAAAGCTGCTAAGAAATCTTCGTTGAACTATTATCACCTTTTCAGGTTAGGATATTTACATGAGATTTTTAAAAATACGAAGTAATTTAGGTTCTTCGTTTTTCCAAACTAATTCTTTTTTAGCTTCTTTAAGTTTATTAGAAAAATCTTTTTCTAATATTTTTTCAATCTGTTTTGCTAATTTTTCGGGAGTTCTGTCTTTTATAATTTCTCCAACATCATAATCAGTAATCACACGTTTCATTTCAGGTAAATCAGAAACTAAAAGAGGTGTTTCAGCTTGTATATAATCAAATATTTTGTTTGGTAAAGCGTACCGATAATTTAAACCTAAATCTTCTTCTAATGAAAGCCCAATATCTGCAAGCGGAGCTAGTTTTTGTAATTCTTTAGGTGGTTTTCTGCCTAAAAAATGCACTTTTTCTGTTAAGTTTTTTTGTGTAGTTTTCTGTTTTAAATCTGTTAAAATATCGCCACTACCAATAACGACTAAAAGATGATTTTCTAGAAATTTCATTGCATCTATCATAAGCTCTAAGCCACGACCTTTATTAATTGCGCCTTGATATAAAATGATTTTTTTTTCCTGAGTATCAAAAGAAAAATTACCTTTTATAATTTCTTTTTCGGTTGGGAAATTCCGAACAACTTTAAAATCAGTTTTATATTTCTCATTATAAATATCGGCAATCGATTGACAAACTGTGTAGCGATTTTTTAACTTCGGTAAAATCCAATTCTCTAATTTTAACCAAACTGATTTTACAAATGGTTTGTCAAGTAATTCTGGAACTTCTGTAAAAAGTTCGTGGCTATCATAAACAAGTTTTTTACGTTGAATTTTACTAACCAAGAAATTAGCTAAAAGTGTATCTAAATCATTAGAAAGTAGAATGTCTTTTTTAGAAAAAAGCAGAAAAAAGAACAATCTAAAGTTATATTCAGCATAAAATAAAAATCCAGTATTAAAAAGTAAATTAATTCTTTTTGTGTTGTATTTTCTATCTAATTTAAAACTATTTGATAGTTTTCTTCCAACTAAAAGAACACTAAAATTATTTTCATGTAATGTATTGCAAACTTTATCTACACGTTGGTCGGTAGAAAGGTCATTAGTAACAGAAACAATTATTCTTTTCAAGGGATAGGTTTAAAGCGGCAAGATAAAAAAGAAAACCCACTTCTTTGTAGAAGTGGGAAATTGCTATGAAAAACTATGAAAGAGTGTTTTGCGCACTCTTAGAAATATAGTCGAAATTTAAAACTTTAGCTTACATAAAACCAAATTGAAGAATAATTATTAAATTGATGATAATTGTGAGTTTCTAGGCAAATTTTTATGATATCAATATCTATTGAAACACAACATACTAATCAATAATTTGTATTTTTATCACGTTTAACTTTAATACTATTCAAAAATGAAAATATTAGCAATTGGTAAAAATTATGTCAATAATAAATCTGATTTAGAAGCTATTTCTAAAGGCTCCCAAATGATTTTTTCCAAACCAGAATCAAGTTTATTATTAAATGGTAAAGACTTAGAGTATCCAAGTTTTACTTCAAATCTTTTATATGAAGTAGAGTTAGTTATTAAAATAGGTAAGTCTGGTAAAAATATTTCTGAAGAAGATGCAATAAGTTTTATTTCTGAAATAGGAATTGGAATAGATTACACAGCAAAAGATTTGTTAAATCAAGTAAGAGAAACAAAAGGTCCTTGGGAATTGGCAAAAGGATTTGATGGAGCAGCACCAATTTCTAACTTTATACCCATTTCTAACTTTAAAAATGTAGAAGACATTAATTTTAAACTCTCTATTAATGGAGAAGAAAAACAAGTTGGTAATACTAGTTTTATGATTTATAATTTTGCGGAAATAATTTCATTTACATCAAAATATATGACTTTACAACCTGGAGATTTAATATTTACAGGAACACCAGCAACAGGAGCAGGAGCAAGTTTTAAAGGAGACCATTTACAAGCTTCCATTGAAGGAGAATTACTTTTAGATTTTAAAGTAGTTTAAAGTTTAAAAAATAAAAAACCCTGTAAACATAGTGATTACAGGGTTTGAAAGTGGAGACGCCGAGAATCGAACTCGGGTCCAAACAAGCAGTTCAAAAGCTTTCTACATACTTAGTTCTTTCTTAATTTTCGTCTAAAAACTGATTAAGAACAATCTGTTATTAGCTTATCTTCTTTAGTTTCAAAAACCTGCCAAAGCTTCAAGTTTTCTATGTTTATTTTTACGATGCCCAAAAGTGAAACGCCATAAACCAAGGCTGTTCGTGGACATAAAGCTTGCACACCTTGTGTGCCTAGGCCAATCCTACTATAATTCGGATTAAGCAGCTAAAGCGTAGTTATTCTCGCCGTTTAAATTGTTGAAATAAGTTTTACGAGCATCATTTCAGTCCTCGGTATGCTTACGTTATCCTTGGTCTTGCTGTCAAAACCAGTCGTCCCCAATATGTCAAAGATTGCAAAAGTTGTGCCGACTTGCATTGAGCCTAGTCGAAATGTTTGGGCGTTCGAGCGGGCTTTACACTATATCTTTTTGCGAAAAGCAAAAAGGATGCCGTTTCAATCCCTAACGCAACTTGTTTGCGGGCAACAAAGATAGCAAAACACGTTTGTACAAACCTACAAAAAACAGTAAATTCGCAACACTTCAAAAAAACAAAACCAACGTATGAAATTCGGAATTATAAAAGAACGTAAAAATCCACCAGATAGACGAGTAGTATTTTCACCAGAAAAACTACAAGAAATGCAACAACAATTTCCAGAAGCAGAAATTGTGGTAGAAAGTTCAGATATCCGTATTTTTTCAGACGAACAATACAAAAAAGCAGGATTTACCGTAACAGAAGATGTTTCCGATTGTGATGTTTTGTTAGGCGTAAAAGAAGTTCCGTTAGAAAACTTAATACCTAATAAGAAATATTTTTTCTTCAGTCATACCATAAAAAAGCAACCATACAATCGTAAATTGTTAAAAGCAATTTTAGATAAAAACATAGAACTATTCGACCATGAAACCATCATCAAAGAAAACGGAGCACGTTTAATAGGCTTTGGTCGTTACGCAGGTTTAGTAGGAGCTTATAATGGATTTAGAGCAATAGGTTTAAGAGAAAATACCTTTAATTTACCAAAAGTAGAAAACCTAGCAGATTTAGATGCTGTAAAAGCGGAGTTAGATAAAATAACACTTCCTAATTTAAAAATTCTTTTAACCGGAACAGGAAAAGTTGCTTACGGTGCCAAAGAAATTTTAGATCATTTAGGTATAAAACAAGTTTCAGACGCTTTGTATTTAACTTCAAAATTTACTGAGCCAGTTTATGTAATGGCAGATGTAATGGAATACGCAAAGCGTAAAGATGGTAAAGTAGGAGAGAAGTTTGCTTTTTATAAAGATCCAACAGGTTACGAAAGTAACTTTATGCCATATGCAAAAGAAACAGATTATTTTATTGCAGGTCATTTTTATGGAAATGATGCACCTTATTTATTTACTAGAGAAGATGCAAAACATACAGATTTCAATATAAAATATGTTGCAGATATTTCTTGTGATGTAGACGGTCCAGTAGCATCAACATTAAGAGCCTCTACAATTGCAGATCCGTTTTATGGTTATAATGCACAAACAGAAACAGAAGTAGATTTTAAAGATACAAAAGCAATTGCTGTAATGGCAGTAGACAATTTACCTTGTGAATTGCCAAAAGATGCAAGTGAAGGTTTTGGAGAAATGTTTTTAAAACATGTAATAGCAGCATTTTATAATAACGATAAAGACGGGATTTTAGCTCGAGCGCAAATGACAACCAATAAAGGTGAACTAACAGATCGTTTTAGCTATTTACAGGATTATGTAACTGGAAAAGAATAATGGAGCAAGACAAACAATTTTTAATAGATACTGCCAAAATGAAAATGCCTTATGGTAAATACAAAGGTGTGTATTTGTCAGATGTTCCAGAAGCGTATATTGTTTGGTATAAAAATCATGGTTTTCCAAAAGGAAAATTGGGTAAAATGATGGGTTTTGTATATGAATTAAAACTAAATGGTTTAGAAGATATTCTTAGAAAAGTGAGAGCATAATGAAACCTGCGGAAGAATATATCTTAACACGTCCAGAACCGTTCAAATCAATTTTATTGCATTTGCAAATTGTAATTGAAACTAATTTCCCGGAAGTAGAATTACAATACAAATGGAAGATTCCTGTGTATTATTTAAACGGACACCAATTGTGCTATATAAATGCATCTTTAAAAAAAGGATTTGTAGATGTTGGTTTTTGGGCTAAAAATATTTTAGAAGAATACTCAAATCTTATGGTTTCAGAAGGTAGAACTGTTGTGAAATCTTTGCGTTATACTTCTATTGAAGATATTGATAATGAACTTTTATTAAAAGTGCTAAAAGAAGTTAGTTTACACAACCATAAAGGGTTTTATAAGAAATAAAGCTATTGGATTAGAAACTCTAAAACCACATTACCATCAATAATTAAATAGACTTCTTTGCTTAATTCTGGTGGAATTATTTTAATAAAACCTGTTGAATTTTTTAAATTAACTATTGGTTTTTGAGCGTATCTGCTTCCTTTAAAACCTAGAAATACTTTTTGAGTGCTCTCTAGATTTTTAATCTGAAATTCAATATAACCTTCTTTATTCTTCTTAATAATTCCACTTGTTGGAGAAGTTAATACTAAGTTTGTGTTTAAAAACTGGTGATTATAAATAGGTTGCTTATAAAACTCTGATTTACTTATTCCCTTAACTCGCAATTGCCAAAGAGTTAGTTCTGTAAAATGAGTAAAGGATAGCTTATCCTTTGGAATATCAAAAAAGTACTGGTTAAAACTACGTTTCCATTTTCCGTTTTCTTCGTGTCCTGCGCCCCAAGTAGCATCAAAATACTTCCATTCGCCATTAATTTTCACAGCATTCCAAGCATGATTTGGAGTGGAAATAGGTTTTCCTATTTCTTGAGAAGAGTTTCTAATATATCCTTTTATAAATTCGTTTTCGATATTAAGTAGTGTGCAAATTTTAGAAAAAACTCTAGCATAACCTTCACAAACTGCTTTTCTAGAAGAAAGTGTTTCAGAAACAATTTGATTGTTTAATGCGGTTATTTTTTGCTGTTTTTCTTCTTCCGAAGAATAGCTAAAAGAATAGCTGGTTTTAGTCGGACTGTAATATTCAGCTAAATCGTAACGTATGTTTTGTGTTAACCAAGTATAAGTTGCTCTTACTTTTTCTAAATCAGAATTAAAATCTTTTGAAATTAAGTTGGCTAATTTTTCAGCAGAAACAAGTTTAGGGTAATTTTTTACTCTAGCATTAATTGTACTAAAATCTTGTGCAACAGCAGAAATTGAAATTAGAAAAAAGAAAAAGAAAAGTTGCTTCATATTTGAATTTATATAACAACTTTGCTGAGCAAAAATTGTGCCTATAATTTATTTACAGTTTTTCTAATGGCAACTAAGTTAGTTAATAGTTTTTCTAAGTAGTTTAAATCTAACATGTTTGCTCCGTCAGATTTTGCATTTGCAGGATCAAAATGAGTTTCAATAAACAAACCATCTACGTTATTTACAACACCAGCGCGTGCAATTGTTTCAATCATATCTGGTCTACCACCTGTAACACCGCTTGTTTGATTAGGTTGTTGTAAAGAATGTGTAACATCTAAAATTGTTGGCGCAAATTGGCGCATTTCAGGAATTCCTCTAAAATCAACTATCATATCTTGGTAACCAAACATAGTTCCTCTATCAGTTATCCAGGCTTTTTCAGAACCACTATCTTTTACTTTTTGAACTGCATGTTTCATCGCAGCAGGACTCATAAATTGTCCTTTCTTTAAGTTTACAACTTTACCTGTTTTTGCAGCAGCAACTACTAAATCTGTTTGACGTACTAAAAAAGCAGGAATTTGCAAAACATCTACATATTCAGCAGCTTTAATTGCATCAGAAACTTCATGAATATCGGTAACTGTTGGTACGTTAAAAGTTTCAGAAACTTTACGTAAAATTTTTAAGGCTTTTTCATCCCCAATTCCGGTAAAACTATCAATTCTACTTCTATTTGCTTTCTTAAAGCTTCCTTTAAAGATATAAGGAATCTCTAATTTATCTGTTATAGAAATTACTTTTTCAGCAATACGCATTGCCATTTCTTCACTTTCTATGGCGCAAGGACCAGCAAGTAAAAAAAAGTTATTAGAATCTGTATGTTTTATATTTGGAACTAAAGATAAATTCATGGTAAATATTTTGTGCAAAAATACGAATTTTAATTAGCTATCTTTAACCTTTTAAAAATGTATTCAAAATGAAAAAAATCACATTAATTTTAAGTGCCTTAGTAATTTTTATTTCTTGTAAAGAAACTAAAAGTGTAACCAGTCAAAATAAGTCTAATGTTGTAGAAAAAGCACAAGCTACAATTGATAGTGTAATGGTAAGAAAACACTTGTATACCTTGGCTTCGGATGAAATGGAAGGTAGAGGTACAGGAACTCCAGGAATAGAAAAAGCAGCAGTTTATATAGAAAATGAGTTTAAACGCATCGGTTTAAAAACGTTTAAAGACCTGACAGATTATCGTCAAACATTCACTTTTAAAAATAGAAGGACAGGTGAAGATATTACAAGTAGTAATATTGTTGGTGTTCTAGAAGGTAAAAGTAAAAAGGAAGAAATTGTAATAGTTTCTGCACATTACGATCATTTAGGAATGAAAAAAGATGGCGAAGGAGATTTAATTTTTAACGGTGCAAATGATGATGCTTCTGGAGTAGCGGGAGTTTTAACATTAGCAGAATATTTTAAAAGTGTTGGGAACGAAAGGACAATTGTTTTTGTAGCTTTTACGGCAGAAGAAATGGGGTTAATTGGTTCTAAAGAATTTGGAAAAGGAATTGATGCTTCTAAGTTTGTAGCAGGAATTAACCTAGAAATGATTGGTAAAACACCAAGTTTTGGCCCAAATACAGCTTGGTTAACTGGTTTTGAACGTTCAGATTTTGGTAAGATAATTCAGAAGAATTTAGTAGGAACAGGTTATCAATTATTTCCAGATCCATATAAGAAATTCAACTTATTTTTTAGATCAGACAATGCATCTTTAGCACGTTTAGGAGTTCCTTCTCATACATTTTCTACAACGCCAATTGATGTAGATAAAGATTACCATAAAGTATCTGACGAAGCAGAAACTTTAAATATGACTGTGGTTACCCAAACCATACAAGCAGTTGCAAAAGGAACTGAAAGTATTATTAACGGAAAAGACACACCTACAAGAGTGGTGATAAAAGAGTAATTATGTAATTCGTATTTTTAATGGTTTTTATTTTTTAAATTGTTAAAATTTTCACAATATTTTTGTTATATTCGTGAGATTTTAATTTTAAACCCTCAATTATGAAAAAACTAATTTACCTATTAACAGTACTATTATTTGTTGTTTCGTGTTCTAATGATGAAATTTTAGAGCAACAAACAATAGATAATCAAGAACTACTCTCAAGAGCAGATATTAATAAAATTATAGATAATTCACTTGAAACTACAGGAGATTTCGATTGGTCTAAAGCAGAAGCAAAAACAATCTACAGTGCAGTTAAATTGGGTGATGGAATTCTAACGATTGGTTACGGTAATTCATCTGATGAGTTTGCAAAATCATCAACTTCAAAAGATTTAAAAGATGAAATTCTAAATGTAATTTATCAAACAGAAGAATTAACTAGCACAAAAGCTAGAAATGAAGCAGAAATTTTTTCACATCAAGACATAAATGTATTTGATGTAAAAATTGAAAATTTTGCAACGGTTCAAAAACTATTACAAGAAGGTAAAGTACGTTATATAGAACCTGGGGATTATCAATATTTTGAACAAGACAATAATACGCAAGCGCGTTCTTCAGGTTCTGGATGTGGTTATGAAACAGCAACGTTAGCAACTGCAGATTATAGAACAGTATCTCCAGGAGCAAGAGTTCCTTGGTCTTTTGATGCACATAACATTCCTGCAGCTTGGAATCATAGTACAGGAGCAGGTGTTACAGTTGCTGTTGTAGATTCTGGTTTGTCTCCTCAACAAAGCTTAATGAACCAAGATTTTAATGATGGAGATTCTTCAGGAAGATTTGTTCAAAAATATGGAACCTTTGTAGATTCTTGGTGGTCTTGGTCTAATAATTACGATGGAGTACACGATAAATGTGGTCATGGAACAAGCATGGCTTCAGTTGCAACAGCACCAAGAAATAATAATAATTTACCAGTTGGTGTAGCTTACAATGCAAATTTAGTTTCTTACAGAGCAGTAGAAAATGTAATAATTAACGATTATCATGAAAAAAGAGGAGTTTCAGAAGCATTAACAGCTTTAGGAAAACGTAGCGATGTTAAAGTAATTTCTATGTCAATAGGTTCTCCATTTAGTATTGGTAAAGTAAAAGACGCCGTTAAATATGCGTATGGTAAAGGTAAAATGATAATTGCTGCAGGAGGAACATCTACAAGTTTTACAACTTGGTATGGAGTAATTTTTCCAGCAAGTATGAGTGAAACTGTAGCCGTAACAGGTGTAAAAGAAGGTCAATACAATAAATGTGATGTTTGTCATACAGGATCGGCAATAGATTTTACCGTACAAATGCAACGTACAAATGGTACAAGTAATAAAGTACCAGTTTTAAGTTACTATAATGGTCAAGCTAATTATGTAGGCGGTTCTTCTGTAGCAACAGCAACAACAGCAGGTATTGCAGCATTGGTTTGGGCAAAACACCCAACTTGGTCTCGCACACAAGTATTAAATAAAATGAAGCAATCTGCAGATTTTTATCCAAGTAAACACTCTAAATATGGTTATGGAAACATAGATGCTTTAGAGGCGGTTCAATAATAAACAACTAACTGAACCTAAAAGTCTTGTAAGAAATTACAAGGCTTTTTTTATGGAATAATTTTTGTTTTATATTTGGGCGTTCGAGCGGGCTTTCCATTATATCTTTTTTTGAGAAAAACAAAAAAAGGATGTCATTACAATCCCCAACGCAAAACCTAGCAATCAATAAAAAAAAGATAAAAAATGAAACATTTAAAATACTTTTTACTACTCTTAATTGTGGCCTGTTCTTCACCAAAAATTGTGTATGATTATGATACACAAGAAGATTTTACTACATATAAAACCTTTAATTTTTTTAGCGACGCAGGAAAAGGATTAAACGATTTTGATATAAAAAGAATAGAATCAATCATAGAAAACACACTTAATAAACAGGGTTTAAAGTTATCAGAAACACCAGATTTTTATATTAATTATTCAGCTAAAGAAGTAGAAAAAGAAGAAGACAATAATGTAGGAGTTGGAATTGGAGGAGGAAACGGCGGATTTGGAATTGGTGTTTCAACAGGTATTTCACTTGGTGCAGAAAAAATATTGCAGCAATTAACAGTAGATTTTGTTTCGGCTAAAGAAGATCAATTATTTTGGCAATCTATATCAGAAAGTTTAATAAAACTAAAAGCCAAGCCAGAAGAAAAAACTAAACATTATCAATCTTTATTACCAAAAGTGTTTTCTGAATTTCCACCAAAAAAGAAACAGTAATGGCGTATAATGAGTTTTTAGCAGACCGAGTATCTCAATTTTTTAGAGAAAAGAGCATTCATTATAATGCAAAAAAAATGTTTGGCGGATTTGTTTTTATGGTTGACGATAAAATGTGTGTTGGTGTAATGAAAGACCAAATTATGGCCAGGATTAATCCAGATGTTTTTGAAGCTTCGCTATTAAAAGAAGGCTGTAAACCCATGGATTTTACTGGAAAGAAAATGAAAGGCTTTGTTTATTTAAGTGATGAAGCCATAGATTTAGAAGAAGATTTACACTATTGGTTACAACTAGCATTAGATTTTAATCCGTTAGCAAAAGCAAGTAAAAAAAAGAAAATCCTCTAAATTATTTTTTAGAGGATTTTTTATATTGTAATAAGAGTTTTCTTAAAACTGATACTTTACAGAAAGAGCAACATCAGAATTTAAACCACTTAAACCTCCAGAAATTCCAATTTCTGGTCTGTAATCTACAGAAAGTAAAATTGGCGCATCAAAATCGTATTCAATACCAACAACACCAGCAGCATAAATTCCAGTTCCACCAGCAGAAACAATTCCACCACCAGCACCAGTATACCAGTTAAACTTGTCTTCTAAATTCCAAACCCATTGGTATAAACCAGTAGCTTTAAAATTAGTAAACTCATTAGCCAAACCTAAATCAATCTCTAAACGATTGTTTTCTCCTAATGCTCTTTGGTAGGTAATTTCTCCACCAACACCGTTTCCACCACTAAAGCGTAAACCAATTGCATTTTCAGAAATATCTTGTGCATTTACAGAAAAAGCTCCTGCGATTATTAATCCTAAACTTAAAAGTATTTTTTTCATAATTGTATTTTTAATATGAGGTTGCAAATATACAACGCTATTTTACATTAATTCTAATTCCTTTACTATTACTACTAAATTCTGGAGCATACATACTTTGTATAGTTGTAATTCCGTTGCTAAAATTACCAGCATTATTTACACGAACATCGTATTCAAAAACATAGACTCCTTTAGGTAAACGATCAAAAAAGAAATTTGTTGCCGCATCTTTTGTGCTTTCATAATACCCTAATCCATCTTGCCATTTATATTGAGATAAAACATTTATTGGTTCTACTCCAGAAGCTCGCATGTCTTTCATGTGAATAAATTCCATTTCTCTATCTACTTTCAATTCAATACGAACAGTAACTAAATCACCAATATTTAATGTCGTTTCGCTTTTAATTTCTTGTAACTCTTTTCCTGTATCAGAATTTACTTTTAAAAATAATTTCTTATTTAATTTAAGAGGAGTTTCAGCTGAAGTAATTTTATCTAAATCTTCAAAATATTGCCAATACAAACCGCCCCAAGCAATTCCGCTTCCTTTTTTAGCAATTGTTACATCTGCCATTTTTGGTGTAATTTCTTGCGCATTCCAAGACGTTTTAAAATAACCTGTTCCAGCTTCTACAGCAACACCTTTCATTTTAGAAGGTTCAATTTTTATATCACCTAAATTAATATCAACCATATCGGTAATTGAAATCCAATCGCTTCCGTTTAACAATAAAGCATATACAGCTTCAGAAGTTGCTTTGGTTGTTTTCCATTGATTCGTTTGTTTGTTTTTTAACAGCCAAATTTTTAAATTATCAATAGTATTAATGTCATTTTTAATCTCAGAAAACGTTTCAATCATCAATGCTTGTGTTTCTACAGGTGCTTGATAATAGTAATAACCAGCAGTGTTTTCTTTCCAATACATTCCTAATTCATCTGAAGTAATACTATTTTCTTCTAACGATTTTACAATTTTATTCGCAATAGATTTTTCACCAGTTCTATATTGAATCAATGCAATTTGCCCTTTTGCATACAAATTGTAATCGTTCCAATAGGTTGCAGATTGTTGTGTGTAATAATCAACAGCTTCTCTGGTTTTCTTGTTGAATTGTTTTTCAACATAAAAACTACGCATGTATAAATATTGTAAGGCGAAATAACTAAGGTGATTTTGTTTTAAGAAGTCTTCATACTTTTTCTGACCGTTTTTTGCTTTAATTTTTGCGGCTCTTTTTAATAAGTCATCGTATTTTTCAACAATTTCTTCATCTAAAAATTGAACAGCCTTATCAAGCATTTTACGCGTGTCTTTATCTAAATCTGTTACACCTAATTTTTGTAAATGTCCAAAACCAGATGCTATGTGATTTGTAATAAAAGCACTCGGATATCTTCCTCCTTTAAACCATGGAAAACCACCAGAATTCATCTGAATTTCTTGTAATTTATTGATGGATTTTGTTTGCTCGTTTTTCATCTTAGATAAATCGAATAACAAGGCAATTCGTTTCTTTTGTTCCGTTTCCGACTGCGCATCACGCAACCAAGGTGTTTCTTGAATGATTAACGATTTTAACTCTTGGTTTTTTTCTAAATTACTTAATAAAGCCTCACTCGATTTCCATTTATTAAATACTTCTTGAATTTTCGGATTAGAATTTGCAACATAAGTTGCCAATGTATTTGCGTAATATCTAGAGAATGTTTGTTCTGCACATTCATACGGGTATTCCATTAAATACGGCAAAGCTTGTATTGCGTACCAAGCAGGATTAGAAGTCATTTCTAACGTTAACTTATGGTTTTGTAAGGTTGATGAAGTGTTATTCTTCAACTTATCTAACGTAAATGTTTTTGTTTGATTAGAACGAATCCACATTGGCAGCGTTTCTGTAACCAACATTCTGTTTGTTAAAACAGGCAATGCATTTTGTTCTCCGTCAGAAAAATCACCTGCTTTTGCAATTACTTTATATTGAATAGCTCCTATGTTTTTAGGAATTGATAATGTCCACGAAACGTTTGTGTTTCCGTTTTTGTCTACAGTGAAATTTTTATTTTTTTCTACATTGTTTAAATCGGTATTAATTTCTGCTCCTGTAATTGCATTGGTAAGCTGTAATTGTGCAAAACCGTTTAACGTTTTCTCTGTTAAGTTACTGATTTTTGAACTGAAAACAATTTTATCTCCTTCACGTAAAAAGCGCGGCGCATTTGGCACAACCATTAACTCTTTTTGTGTTACTGTTGTTAGTGTTTTAGTTGCCGATTGCAATGTTTTTGTATGTGCTAATAATTGTAATTTCCAACGTGTTAATGCTTCTGGAGCAGTAAAGTTGAAACTTACATTTCCTTTTTTATCGGTTTGTAATTGCGGGAAAAAGAAGGCGGTTTCTTGTAGGTTTTTTCTAATTTTAATTCCATCGATAGAAAATTTAATCTTCTCTTTTTGTTCTGAAATTTGATTCTCTTTCTTTAAAATTGCTCCGGTATTAGCAACTTTAGTTTCTGTAGCGTAGCCAGAAACTACAACTTCATCTAATGCCATACCATCATTTTCAATTACCTCAATACTCTCAGGAATTGGAGAACTCTTCCTCATCATTTTACTCCTAATCATCATGTTTCTAATATTCCCAAAATAAAAGCCAAACCAATTGAATGCATCATATTGGTTACTTGGAGCAGAATAATAATTGTTGTTGTAATTTCTAATATGAAAACTAGTATTACCAAAACTATGGTTTGCAGAACTTCTATTGTAAGAATAATACGTTGCAGGCTGCTGTATTGGATTAAATTGCCAATTATGTTGTTTAAATTCATCTAAAGAAGCATCGTACATTGAGGCTAAAACTTCTGCTGCAACTTTATCGTTTTTGTCATTTTTAATGGTAAAACTCCAAGTTTGTTCAGCTCCAGGTTGTAATTTGTCTCTAAAGGTTTTAGTTTCTATAGTAATCGATTCCTCTTTTTTATTCGAAACATTTATAATTAAGTTTCCACTGTCAAAATCGTTGTAATTTACATAATGATAACGAATTGCAAAACCGCCAATATCTTCTTTTTTAACAGGTATTTTTAACGTCTTAATTTCATTATTTAAATGAATAATATGTGTTTTATCAATCTTGTGATTGCGTTCAACTTGTACAATAATAGTAATGTCTTTGGAAGCCGAACCAATTTTTAATTCAACATTTTCTCCAACTGAATAGCTGTTTTTATTTGGATTTATAGTAAATAATTTACTGTCCGCAACTGTTCCTTCCGAAGGACTAAAAACCGTAAAACGCGCTTCTTCTTTTACTTTTTTACCAAATTTATCTTGCGATTCCACTATAGCAATATAGTTTCCTGAAAGCCATTTTTTAATTCGGTTTAGTTCAATCTCTTTAGATTTTTCTGTATCAAATTTCTTTTCAAAAACGAGTTTTCCTTTTCCCCAATTTCTATCATCAGCTTCATCATTTGTATACGGTTCATGTGGAAACAGTTTTCTAAATTCAGTTTCAGAAATATCTTGATAATCTGGCGCGTTCCAAGAGCGTTTTCTTAACGGATTTTTAGGTGCTTGTAATTTGTGAATTTTTAAAGTTCCTTTAGCAGCTACAAATTCACCATTTAGGTTTTCTGTTGTAATAGTTACACTATTATTTTTTTCGTTTTTATTAATTTTTTGAGCAATTGAAAGTTTTGCAATCAAAGCATGATAGCCAACTTTTACTGTTGTAGTTGCACTTCGCGTTTCTCCATTTACATCCGTAACATCGGCAGAGATTTCATAGGTGAAAATTGGTAAACTTTCTTTTGAAACACTTTCGTCTGGCATTGCTTTAAAGGTGATTTTAAATTCGCCTTTAGCATCTGTAATATTTTCTCCGTGCGTAATTTCTTGTGCTTCCGAAGAGAAATTTGGTCGTCTCCAATACCACCAACTTGGATACTGTACTTTTCTATGCACGCGATATACAACTTTTGCATCCGTAATATTTGAACCTGCAAATGCTTTTGCAAATCCGTTTATGGTAATACTATCATTTAATTTAAAGGTTTCTGTAGTTGGTTTAAATTCCGTTTTAAACTTTGGGCGTTTGTATTCTTCAACTGAAATTGTTATTTCATTATCGTAACTAAATCGCCAATCTTCATTATCAAAAAAGGCGCTGTCTTTATCGCTTTCTTCAATTTCAATTGAGTATTCACCTGTTAAACCATTATTTGGAAGTGTAAACTCTCCAGCAACCGAACCAAATTCATTTAGTTTTAATTCTAAAGTTTTTACTTCTTGATCATTAACATCAGATAAAATTACTTTCACATATTCATTTGTGAAAACTTCAGATTTATCAAATTGTTTTTTTAATACAATTGCTTTAAAATAAACAGTTTGTCCTGGTCTGTAAATACTTCTGTCAGTAAAAATAAAAGGTTTTATTTCTATTGCATCATCAACCTTTTTGTTCGAATTATCGCGATGTTGGTATAAGTAATAATCACCAAAAGTTGCAGTATCGTTATTATGATTGACTGTGATAACAACTTGATTATGACGATCAGCACTTTTATAGCTGAAAAATCCGTTTTTATCGGTAGTAAAATTCTTGTTTATTGGCCTATTATATCTGCTAGTATTGTAGTTTTTAAGATTTATAGAAGCATTTTTAATTGGTTTTCCGTTATTTCTATCTACAATTTGATACGAGTAAATTTCGTTATTATTGGCTTCAACTAAGGCTAAGTTTGTAACCTGAATATTTGCAGTTCCAAAGATTGATTTGTGATTTAAATCAGCACTTTCAGAAGCAATAATTAAATAACTTCCTTGTGCCATTTTTGGAACAATAACTTCCGTTGTGTGTTGAAGGAAATCGTTTTCATTTCTTAAACCTGCGTTCCAAGAAGTTACTTTATCAAGTTTATTTATAAAATTTATTTTAGCAGAATCTTGATGCGTTCTGTTTAGTTTCTCTAACTGCGTTTTATTAATTTTATATGCTGAAAAATTGAGCTTTTCAATATTTTTATAATTGATTAATAAACGAGAATTAGCGTTAATTGGCACATACTTTTCTGAAGTTATATGTAAACTTTTATTCTTTATTTTTGCTTTTAATGCAATACACTTTTTTGCACCATTACTTTCTGGAAATTTTTCAATTATTGAATTACAAATTGCTAATGCTTTTTTGTTTTTAAAACGATGTTCTGTATTGTTTTCTACGGAATAAGAATTTGCTTGTTGATGATAAATTTGCGCAATTTCGAAAGCATATAATCCGCTTTCTTCGTTGTTTTTATGTTTTTCTTGAGATGCTTTTAAGGTTTGTAGGAAAATAATTTCTTTATTATTGAAAGTTGCGTGTTGTTTTACAAATTGTAAACGTTGTAAATCTACATCAACCAAAGCTTTTGGGTTTTTATCTGCTAAATGAAAACCAATTAAATCTTGATAGATTTTTAATGCATTAAACTCTAAAGACAAACTGTCTTTTGTTTCTAAATTTAAATTAGAAAATGTAGTTGCTTCGCCTAAAAAGTTAGCATTGTCAATTGTAAATTGATAAGCGGGTTTTGTAATATTATTTTCTGGAGTTTTATAAAATGATAAAGCATTATGTGCTAGAAAATCATACAAAGTTGATCTGTATTCTTTAGAACCTTTTACAACATGTAAAATAGCTGCAAATTGATGTACATCAACTTTTTGTAGTAATAGTTTTTCTTCTAAAGAAGCTTCGTAATAAGAATGAATTTCTGTGAAAAGTGTATTTAAATCCCATGTTCTAAAGTCATTCTCATCAACTTTTTCGCTAGTTTTTGTACGTTGGTAAAACTTCCATCTATTTTGAGTAAAATATTGCCAATGCAAGTTGGCTAATACATTTTGTAGTACGTTTTTTGTTGGAAAACTACTTTTTTCAATCTGACTTTTAAATTGATTGATGACTTTTAATTGCGCATCTTCTTCCAAAATTAAAGCAAACTTGCTTTTGTAGAATAGTGTTTTTACTATTTGCGGAGAATTATTGTTCTTTTCCGCTTTAGCGTAAATATCTTCAACAACTTTTAATGCCGATTTCGGTAAGTTTTCAACTTCAAACTTGTGTACTTTTTCCCACAAATTTGTAAAGTTTTCTTGAGCGTTCATTTTGGTTGCAAATAATAATATCATCAGTAGTAAAGGTGCAGTTCTTTTCATAATTTAAATGTTTAACAAATCAAAAGACCAATTTTTTATAAAAATACACAATCTAAATTGCGTGAATAGGGCTTTTTAATGCGTAAACGTAACTTTTTAATGAGTTTCGGTTTAAAGATAGTTAAATCTACTTTGGTTTTGTATTTTTGATTTTTGTTGAAAATTCATCAATTATAAATTATTAGTAAATGAAAATTCATTTTATAGCCATTGGCGGAAGTGCAATGCACAACTTAGCAATTGCATTACACCAAAAAGGATACCAAATTACGGGAAGTGACGATACAATTCACGATCCTTCTAAATCTCGTTTAGCAAAATATAATTTGTTGCCAGAAGAGTTTGGTTGGTTTCCAGAGAAAATAAATTCAAATTTAGATGCAATTATTCTTGGAATGCATGCTAAAAAGGATAATCCTGAGTTAAAAATAGCACAAGAATTAGGGTTGAAAATATATTCGTATCCAGAGTTTTTATATGAACAATCTAAAAACAAAACGCGTGTTGTTATTGGTGGTTCTCATGGGAAAACTACAATTACATCTATGATTTTACATGTGTTAAATTATCATGATAAAAAAGTAGATTACATGGTTGGAGCGCAATTAGAAGGTTTTGAAACCATGGTACATTTAACCGAAGAAAACGAGTTTATTGTTTTAGAAGGTGATGAGTATTTAAGTTCTCCGATTGATATGCGTCCAAAGTTTCATTTATACAAACCAAATATTGCGTTGTTAAGCGGAATTGCTTGGGATCATATAAATGTTTTCCCTACGTTTGAAAACTATGTAGAACAGTTTTCAATTTTTACAGATTCTTTAGTTAATGGCGGAATTATGGTCTATAACGAAGAAGATACCATAGTTAAAGAAGTAGTAGAATCTTCTAACAATCATATTAAAAAATACGAGTATAACACACCAAAACATTCCATAGAAAACGGAATTACCTTTTTAGAAACTGAGGAAGGAGATTTACCGTTAGAAATCTTCGGAAATCATAATTTACAAAACTTAGCAGGAGCAAAGTGGATTTGCCAACACATGGGAATCGATGAAGACGATTTTTATGAAGCTATTGTAACTTTTAAAGGAGCAAGCAAGCGTTTAGAAAAGATTGCAGAGAATAGTTCTACAGTAATTTTTAAAGATTTTGCGCACAGTCCAAGTAAAGTTTCTGCAACTACAACTGCGGTTAAAAATCAATATAACAACAGAACAGTTTTAGCGTGCTTAGAATTACACACGTACTCTAGTTTAAATGCAGATTTTTTGGCGGAGTACAAAGGCGCTTTAGATAATGCAGATAAAGCAGTCGTTTTTTACTCGCCACATGCAGTAAAAATAAAGCAACTAGAAGAAGTATCGGAACAACAAATTGCCAATGCTTTTGAAAAAGATGATTTAATTATTTATACTAATCCGCAAGAGTTTAAAGAGTTCCTGTTTCAACAAGATTTAAAAAACAAAGCTGTTTTATTAATGAGTTCAGGTAATTATGGAGGATTAGATTTTGAGGAAGTTAAAAATCTAGTATAAATCAGTTGTCAGTTTTTTTAGTTTTAAGAATCACTATATTTATTGAAATTATAAACCAACACTATGAAAGCCATTGTTTGTAGCCAATTCGGATTACCAAATACCTTAGAGTTTAAAGAAACTGAAACTCCTCAACCAAAAGAAGGAGAAATTTTAATTACCGTAAAAGCGTGTAGTGTAAACTTTCCAGATACTTTAATTATACAAGGAAAATATCAATTTAGACCAGAATTTCCTTTTTCGCCAGGAAGTGATGTAGCTGGAATCGTAGAAAAAGTTGGAGATAATGTAAAACACTTTAAAGTTGGCGATGAAGTTGTTGGTTTTATTCCATTTGGAGGTTTTGCAGAAAAAGCAATTGTAAAAGCAACCGATTGTTTTCCAAAACCAAAAGGAATGTCTATGGTAAATGCTTCGGCTTTTCTTTTGGCTTACGGAACATCGTACCACGCTTTAAAAGACAGAGCAAAATTGAAAGAAGGCGAAACCGTTTTAATTTTAGGAGCTTCTGGAGGTGTTGGTTTAACGGCGTTGGAGTTAGCAAAATTAATGGGAGCAAAAGTAATTGCTGCAGCTTCTTCTGATGAAAAACTAGCATTATGTAAGCAGTTTGGAGCAGATGAAGTAATCAATTATTCCGAAGAAAGTTTAAAAGACCGCGTAAAAGAATTAACAAACGGAAAAGGAGTTGACGTAATTTACGATCCTGTTGGTGGGCATTTTTCTGAATTGGCTTTAAGAGCCATTGCATGGAAAGGAAGACATTTAGTAATCGGTTTTGCAAATGGAGAAATCCCAAAGATTCCAATCAATTTAACCTTATTAAAAGGCGCAAGTATTGTAGGTGTTTTTTGGGGAGCATTTGCACAAAAAGAACCAAAAAAGAGTTTAGAAAACATTCAACAATTACTAACTTGGTTTGTAAAAGGTGATGTAAAACCACATATAGATAAAACCTATTCTTTAGAAAATGCGCCAAAAGCATTGGAAGACATGATGCAGCGTAAAGTAAAAGGTAAAATTGTAATTGATATGGAGTTATAGACTATCTAAAACTCCAGCCTTTATAGTCGTTAGAAGCCTCTAGTTTAGTTTCAATTTCATCAGGTAATTCAGGAAAAAAATCGATGCCTGTTTTTTGCTCCAATTCATCAATAGAAATAACAAATTCGTATAAAGGCTTGTTACTTTCTTTGTGAGGCATTAAAAATGCAATTGCTTTAATTTGTGGTTGTGTATAATCTAATAAAACTTTGTAAAACTCATTTGGAACCGCAACTTTATCGTTTCCAATAGTTTTCATTTTTCCTTTTAAAACACCACCAGTTACAACAAATAAATGGTCGTATTTCTTAGCCCAGTAACGTGTTTTTTGTTCTAAACGATTCCAAATTCCTGCATTAAAATCGTGTTTTTGAGGAGAAATATTAGACGTTAAAAATGTTTCATTAAAACTATCTTCTGTTAGTTTTCTATCTCCAGCAGGACATAAATGTCCGCGATCATAACCAGAGTTTTTATAGCTTCTCCAATGAGCAGCCGTTGTTTTTACTTTTTTATCTACATAAAAATAAGGTCGCTTTCTATCCGTATAAACAATGTCTTTTTTGTCTAAAGAATACGCAACCCATTCTGCCTGTTCATGCTTTTCTGAATACGATAAATTATAACCACTATGCTGTACAATTTGTCCTGTTGTTGATGTCGGAAAATAGTTAAATCCTGTCGTATTAACTACTACATCATTAGAAATTACAGAGGTTGTATTTTCATTTCTCTCCTGAAAATAGTAAACAGTTAATAAGACAACTAAGGCAATGGCAGATATAATTCTCTTCTTATTCATTTGTTATTTTTTTAGTATTATTTCTTCAAAATCCTCAGTTTTTTCAGCATCTTTAAAAAGTTCTTGAAACTTTGTTGGCGGAACTGTTAATTTCCTTTTCACTAGGTCTAACCAAGCTCCGTAAACTGTAATAACTGCCGATAATTTTCCTGCTTCATTAAACACTTCGTGCTGTAATTTCCAACGTTCTCCGTTGCTAGATAAACCTAAAACTTTAACATTGGCCGAAATATTTTCTCCTAAATGAATTTCTTTTAAAAAACGAGTATTCTCTTCAAATAAAATAGGGCCAATTTTCTCTTTGCCAAAGTCTTTTATAGTAATGTCTTTTTCTTTAAAATAACGCAATCTAACTTCCGCAGCATAATCATTATAAGACGTGTGTCGCATGTGAATATTGGCATCAAAATCTGCCCAACGTGTTGTAAAATTTACCGTAAAACTCATTGTTATCTTTTTTTAGAAATGCGAAAATACATTTTTTTTGGGCGTTCGAGCGGGCTTTCCACACTCGCTTTTTTTTGTTTTGTATTTCTACTTCGTTCAATAACCAAAACAAAAAAAGAGCTCAAACAAATGCTGCAATCCCTAACGCGGGCGTACTTACTAACTTTTTACATCAAGAGCATCTCTTAGTGCATTACCAACCAACATAAATGCCATTACCAAACTCATAATTGCCAAACCAGGAATTACAGCCAAATAAGGTTTTCCTAAAATAATATAATTATAATGATTTTTAATCATTGCTCCCCAAGAAGGCGTTGGCGGTTGTGCACCAATTCCTAAGAAACTTAAACCACTTTCTATTAAAATTGCTCCAGCAAAATTTGCAGCAGAAATTACAATTACTGGCGCAATAATATTTGGTAAAATATGCTTAAAAATAATTCTAAAATCAGAAAAACCTAATGCTTTAGCAGCTTCTACATATTGTTGTTGTTTGGTAGTTATTACTTGTCCACGAACAACTCTAGCAACTTCTACCCACATCGTTAAACCAACAGCAATAAATACCTGCCAATAGCCTTTTCCTAAAGCAAGAGTTATTGCAATAACCAATAAAAGCGTTGGAATTGACCACGTAATATTAATAAACCACATAATAATAGTGTCTACTTTTCCTCCAAAATAACCCGCAATTGCGCCAATTGGAATTCCAATTAAAAGTGAAATAAACACTGCAATAAAACCAATAAAAAATGAGATTCTTGCGCCAATTAATAACCTGCTTAATAAATCTCTTCCATATTTATCGGTACCAAAATAAAAGGTTCTTTGTTCAATATTTTTAGAATACGAGGCTGGATATTCCTTTGTTAATCCGTCAGAAAAGGTAATTACTTGTAGTTTGTTTCCTTCAGTTTTATGAGATTTTATTGGGATTTCAGTAGAAGAAATCTGTTTGCCATATATAAACTTATTAAACCAAGATTGTGTGCTTTCTTCTTCCGAAGGTATTGAAAGTATTTCTACAGAAAAACCAGGTTTTTTAGAATGAATTTCAACATGCATTTGGTTGGCTGAGTTGCTGTTATCTGGTGCTAAAACGTAACAGAAAACGGCAATAAATCCACAGAGAATAATATACCAAAAGCTCACAACTCCTGTTTTGTTTTTCTTAAATTTTTGAATGGCTAGTTGCCAAAGTGAGTTGGAATTATTCATTAAAACAAATGTAATAAAGAAATGTTAGATGAGATTCTGAAACAAGTTCACAATGACAAAAAATAGTTTATTTTTTGCCTAACGGATACATTTCTTGATGAATGAAATCTTTTGGGAAATCTTCTTCACCTTCAAAGCCTAATTCTATATCGCGTCCTGAATGCGGAATGTAATTGGTCTTAAAAATATAATCCCAAATACTTAGCGTAATTCCGAAGTTTACACCATTTTTTCTTCCCTCAGGTAATTCTTTTGCATGATGCCAAATGTGCATTTTCGGGTTGTTTAAAATATATTTTAAAAAACCATAATCCCAATTAATATTAGCGTGATTTAAATGCCCAATTGTAATATTAAAAAAGTGAACTATTGCAACATCTTGCGCTGTAAATCCACCCATAATTGCTAGTGGAATATATTTCATGGAGTTGTACAAAACAGGTTCCATCCAATGATAACGTAGATGTGCAGCAAATCCCATTTCTTTTACGGAGTGATGTACTTTGTGGAAATTCCAAAGGAATTCATATTTATGCAGCAATGTATGTGTAAACCATTGCACAAAATCAATAATTATAAAGAATACAAAAAGACGTAACCAAATAGGGAACGTATTAACATCAAAAACCTGAAAATTACTAATTGACAAACCAACAATTCCTAAAATGTCATTAAAAAATTGTGCAGCGGTATTTGATAAGGCAATTAGTACAATTAAGTTCAATAAAAAGAAATTAAAGAACATATAAAATGCATCTAACCAAAAATCTTTTCTAAATAATGATTGGTTTTTTCGCCAAGGAAAAATAGCTTCTAAAGCCCAAACAACTAAAGAGATTATAATTAATCCGTAAAAATAATTCTCCCAATTTAATTCCATTAAAACAGATTGTTTAATGTAATTCCAATAATCGGAATAGGAGTTTTTTATGATGTCGAGGTATTTGTTCATAAACAAAAAACGTTTACTTCAAAGTTAATGAATTAAACTATTTAAAATTATATTTCATTTGTTAAGAATTAAAATTTAGATGTTCAGGAGTTTATTTAAAAATTAAAATCTAAACTGTATATTTACATCTATTGCAAAATAGAAAATAAATGAAATTAGAAAGAGTTGTAATTGAAGATTTTAAATCAATTAAAAAATTAAATGTAACCTTACATGAGCTTATGTGTTTTGTGGGTAAAAATGAATCTGGGAAATCATCAATTTTAGAAGCAATTAGTTTTTTAAATTTTCCAAAATATAAATTAACCCAAGAATTAACAAATAAGAATTCTACAAGATATGATAAAGATGAGTTTCCTCTAATAACCGGTTATTTTGAATTAGATGAAGTAGATATTTTAGAGATTGAAAGATTAATGCCTGAAGTTAAAACCCCGGGAAATATTGAAGTTAATAAAATAAATTATAATTTTAAATGGTTTAGAATTAAAATAAATGGAAATAAATTAGAAGACGTAAAGCTTGATTTCGTTTATGGGAATAATAAGTTTATATCACTTTCTGATAGGTATGAAGCACAGCCTTTATTAGTGAAGAAAAATGAGTTTTTTAATAAGTTTATTCCTCATATAGAATTATTTGTTGGAGATAAAATTACTTTCCAACCAATAACACTTCAGCAAATAACACAAAAACAAGTTGATTTTGAAAGTTACGAAAGACTTTTTGCTATAGGAGGAATTATTTCGCCATCTAAGTTAAATCCAGGGAATATTGAAAAATTATCTGATAAACTTCATACAGCAAGTGAAAAGATAACAGATTTATTTAGAAAGAATTACAGTCAGGATAAATCGATTAAAATTAATATTCAATATATAGGGACACAATTTTTAATAAAATTTACAGACAGTTCAAAAAGAACTTATAGCCTTAAAGAAAAAAGCTTAGGATTTCAGTATTTCTTTGCATTTTTAATAAATAAAATATATCTAAATAAAATAATTAAAAGGCAAAACATATTTTTGTTAGATGAGCCTGGTACATCACTTCATCCAGAAGGAGCGAGAGACTTGATAAATATTTTCGAACAAATTTCAGATAATGACCAAGTTTTATATACAACACATAATCCTTTTTTATCTTATAGGAAAAAACCAGATAATTTAATTTTAGCAAGAAAAGATGAACAAAAAGGAACAGAATTAGTTACTAAAGTTTATACTAATAAATATCAAATTCTTAGAAAAGAATTGGGTTTATTACTTAACGATTCTTTTTTAGTAAATGATGTGAATTTAGTTGTAGAAGGTAATGCAGATAAGTATATATTACATTATTTAATTCATGAAGATGAAGATTTTGAGCCACTAACTTGGGTGCATATTTATAGTGCTGATACAGCTTCAGAAGTAATTCCATCTGTTAGATATTTGAATAGTTTGGATTTGAAAGGTGCAGTTTTATTAGATTCTGATGCTGCTGGAATAAAAGAAACAAGAAAACCTAAATTTAAAAAGTATATTACTGATTCAAAAAAATGGAGCTGTTTGACTTTAGATGAGAATTTTAAAGATGGTGCAGAAAGAACAATTGAAGATATGCTTTTAAATAATAAATATGTTGAAGCGTATAATGAGTATTATAAAGAAGAAGATGCTGTAGAATGGAAAAAAGATTTTGAACCTTTAAGTTTAGAAAAGTACTCTTTACCAATATTAGATCAAATTAATGCTCATTTTAAAGAGTATGCAGACGGAGGAATTAATAAAATAGCTATTCTTAGAAAGTTTACAAGATTGAACTCTTATGATGCCAATACAGACTCATATAAAGATTTGAAAAATATTTTATTAGAAATTCAAAGTCGAATTTTAAAATTAAATAATTAAATGTTATAAATAAAAAACCTTTCTGAAATTACAGAAAGGTTTTTTGATGTTTTAATATGGATTATCGCCTAGCAACATCCGCCTCCATCATAATGAAAAGTAGATTCTGAGAAATAAATATCATCTCTACCTAAAGCTTGTAAATCTCCAGCAGTTTTATCGCAAATTGCAATTGGTTGGTTTTTTAATAATGTGTGCCCTTTTCCGTCATCAAAGAAATCTTCGTCTCCATAATAAATAGCCGCTTTTCCTGTAAAAATACAAGGTCCGTCTGCTGGCATTGGATCTTTAATTGCAGCAACTTCAATAGATTCTATGTAAATTAATTCGTCTGTTGGGTAATTTTTTGGATCTAATATTCTGTAAGGTTTTCTGGCTCTAATTTCAATAGTTCCAAAACCAGCATCTGTTAAAGCTTTTACATAATCGGCAATCGATAAACTTCCGCTTAAACACAATGCACGTAAACGTTCGTCGTTACGCAATTCGTCATTCATTGGTTGTTCGCAAGTTGGATCGCTCATTACTAAACGACCATGAGGTTTTAAAACTCGGTACATTTCTGCAATCGCCTTTTTTAAATCGTCTGACTTAAAAATATTGAATAAACAATTCTGAGCTGCAACATCTATAGAATTATCTTCAACAGGTAAGTCCATTGCGTCACCTTTGCGTAAATCAACAAAGTCAGATTTAAACCAATCGTTTTGTTCTTCAGCAATTTTAAAGTTTTTACGTGATGCTTCCAACATCTCATCAACAACATCTAAACCAATTACACCGCCTTTATTTCTATTGAAATACGCGAATTGTAACAATTCCATTCCGCCGCCAACGCCAACATATAGCATTTTTGGGTTGTTAGTTAAATCGCGAGCATGCACAGTAGAACCACAACCGTAGTTCATTTCTTGCATAATACGCGGAATTTTTAATCCTGGTAATTCCCAAACAGGGTTTGTAGTACAGCAAAGTCCAACATCTGGAGTTAAGGCTGCTTCTTTATAAACGTTGTGTGTGGTTTCTAAGTAACTCATTTATTTCTTGGGTTTGTCATTGCGAGGAAGTATGACGTGGCAATCTCATTAAAGAGATTCCTTTACTTCGTTCGGAATGACATTTTATAATTTTAAAATCAATTCTTTAAATAATGTTATCATTTTTGGTTCAGCTTGACCAGCAATAGCAATGATTTCTTCAATATTTACAGGTTGTAGATTTTTAGGATCACATTCGTCTGTTAAAACAGAAATTGCTGCACACGCTAAATTTAATTGTTTTGCAACAATAACTTCTGGAACGGTACTCATACCAACTGCATCTGCTTCTAAAATTTGCAACATTCTATATTCTGCTCTTGTTTCTAATTGCGGGCCAACAACACTTGCGTACATTCCTTCGTGCAATTGTATGTCGTTGTCCGAAGCAATTTCTTTCAGTTTAGTGTTTATTTTTTTTGAATATGGTTCTAACATATCTGCAAAAATATTTCCAAAATCGTTTGCACCTTTAAACGCTAGAGGAGAACCTCCTTGTAAATTTAAATGATCTTCTAATAGCATTAAATCTCCTTTTTTATAAGAAAGATTGATTGCGCCAGCTGCATTTGAAATTAATAAAGTAGAAATTCCTAAACCGTGCATTGTTCTAATTCCGTAGGTTACTTCCCAAAGATTATAGCCTTCATATACATGAAAACGACCAGCCATCACCAATACTTTTTTTCCAGATAAAGTTCCGTAAATTAATTTTCCTGAATGAAACTCAACCGTTGCTTGTGGAAAATTTGGGATTTCTGAATAGGCAATTTCTTTTTCGATTTCTATTTCGTTAACTAATTTTCCTAAACCTGTTCCTAGAACAATTCCTATTTGTGGATTTGTAATTCCATTTGATTTTAAAAAATCGATTGTTTCTTGTAGTTGCTGTTTTTTCATTTTAGAAATTTTTGAAATGCTGGATGATTTTCGATGTCTTCAATAACATCAACATCATTTAATTCTTGCAACAAATGTACGTTTACTTTTTTTAAATCGTTAAGCGTTTCTGCTCTTACAGTAGAGGTTCCCCAAGCTTTGTTTTCAAAAATATTAGGTTGTAAAGTTTTCATTCCTAAAAGATAATAACCTCCATCTTCAGCAGGTCCAAGAATAGCATCGTTTGTGTTTAATTTAGAAAAAGCATCTTCAATAATTGAAGGTGATAAATCGTATAAATCACTACCAATAATCATTACTTTTTGGTAACCAGCTTCAAAAGAATTTTTGAATGCGTTTTGCATTCTAAAACCTAAATCTTCGCCAAATTGTTGGTGTTTTTGATAAATATTAGAATTCCAAATATCGTTTTCTCTAATTTTTACGGAATAATAAACTGCTTTATCACATGTTAAATTTTGAGTGATTTCTTTGGTTTTATTGAGTAGAAACTTATAAATTTCTAAGGCAGTTTCATCTCCAACGGATTTAGCTAATCTTGTTTTCGCTTTACCTAATTCTGGATTTCTAGTAAAGATTAATAATAAGTTTTTACTCATATACTTTTTCGCCTTTTAAAAGCCATTTACTCCATTCTTTAGAAAAAGCATGTACTTTTTCTGTTTCTTTTCCTTTAGAATTGTATACTTTTTGATTGTGGTTTTTCCATTCGAAAATTCCACCATATAAGTTTAGTACATTTTTATAGCCCGCTTTTTTAAGTTGTTCAGCAACATCTTCAGAACGGACTCCAAGTGAACAATACACAACTACTTTTGCGTTTTTATTCGGAAGCTTTTTAATGGTTTTCTTAAGGTTGAATTTGTCATAACCAACAAATAATGCGTTTTCTAAATGACTGGTTTTAAATTCGTTTTTCTCACGTGCGTCTAATAAAACAACATCATTAGAAATGGTTTTTAAACTATCAACAGAAATGTAGGGTATACTTTCGGTGTTGTAATTCTTTAATAAGTCTTTCAAGTTATTTTGAGAGAATGAGTTGATAGAAATCAATAAGAAAAAGAAAATGAGTTTTTTCATCATATAAATTTAAGCAACAACTCCTTGGCAACTACTTCCTGCGCCAGCGGTACAACCATAACAGTGCTGATTTATAATAATATTTCTATCCTGTAACAATTCTTCATTGTATTCAGAAATGTGTTTTACCTTAGAATTTACTTTTAAATTCAGCATTTGATTAAAATCGCAATCGTATAAATTTCCGTCCCAACTTATGGATAATGTATTTGTACACATTACGTTTTCTACTGCTACAGGATTATAAGCTTCAACCAAAGAATACATGTATTCTTCATAATTTTCAGAAGCAATTAAATAATCTAAAAATCTACTGATTGGTAAATTTGTGATTGCAAACAAACTATGAAAGTCAATATTAAAATCGTCTTTCAATGCTTTCTTGAAATCGTTTTCTAACGCCATTTGATCTCCAGGTAAAAAAGCTCCAGACGGATTATAAACTAAATCTAATTTTAAGTTAGAACCTTCAATTCCGTATCCGACTTCATTTAGCATTTGTAATGCTTTAATAGATTTATCAAAAACACCATCACCACGTTGCTTGTCGGTTTTTCCACGTGTCCAATGTGGCATTGAAGAAACTACATGAACATTATGTTTTTTGAAAAACTCTGGTAAATCATAATATTTTTTATTGGCTCTAATAATTGTTAAATTAGAACGTACAATAAAATCTTTTATTCCAGCTTTAGAAGCTTCCTCAACAAACCATCTGAAATTAGGATTCATTTCTGGTGCGCCACCAGTTAAATCTAGTGTATGCGCTTCTGTTTTTTTAATGACATCTAAGCATTGTTGCATGGTTTCAATCGTCATTATTTCTTTACGATCTGGACCAGCATCTACATGACAATGTGCGCAAACTTGATTGCACATGTACCCTAAATTAATTTGAAGAATTTCTAATTTTTTAGGACGAAGCGGAAACTGATTTGTTTCTTTTATTTTGTTTGCAAACGTTGGCAATTCTCCGTCAGCGAAAATTCCGTTTGAAAGAATTTCCATTTGACGTTGTGTGTTTGCTAAATCGTTATTTCTTGCTTGAAGAGATTTCTTCATTTTACATTTCTAATTTATTCACTTTGTTCATCATTTGAACTCCATGCACTAAAGTTGCGCCACTTTTTATGGCAGCACCAACGTGAATTGCTTCCATCATTTGTTCTTTAGTAATACCACGTTGTAAACTGTCTTTTGTATAAGCATCTATACAATATGGACATTGTTCCGTGTGTGCAACTGCTAAAGCAATTAAAGATTTTTCACGAGCTGTTAAAGCGCCTTCTTCAAAGACTTTTCCGTAATAGTCAAAGAATTTATTTCCAAGTTCTTCGTTCCATTCTGTAATCTTTCCGAATTTGCGTAAATCGGCAGGATCGTAATATGTTTTAGACATTTTGTTTTATTTCTGTTGAAAAGTAAAAGTACTAATTGTTTTCAATATTGCTCTACTAAATCTAGTAATGCTAACTACTTTCCATTAAGATTCCAATTGTAAGGTAAATAATGAATTTTGGCATCTTTATTTACTTTTTCTGTAGCGTATTTATTAATGAAATCGATGACAGATCCATTTTTGGTAAAATCTTCTTTAAACCAGTTGAATATTTCTGAAAGATGAACAGTACTCTTTTTATTTAATTTGTTTTTGCTGCTATCATTAACAAAAGCAACCATTAGTTTGTCTAATTCGACATTAATATTTTCTTCTGTAAAAGCCTTATTGTGTAATTTAGGACAAGAACCAGAGGCGCAATTTACTCCAACATGAACTCTAGGGTCAAACAAATCTTTACGTAAAATTTTGTGTTCAAGATGATCTAAGGTATGTGTGTTTCCTCCAACTTTTACAAATGGAATTTTCCAAGCAATGTTGCCTTTTTCCTTAATGTCGGTTATACTTTTTAATGGATAATTATTTAAAATTAATTTTAGAGTATATGCATTATAAGCATTTATCCAAAAGGCTTTTTGTTTGTTTGTAGACCAAGATTTATCTGGAGATGTAGAAGCTAAATAAGTTAAGTAACTGTCTAGTTTAGTTTCGTTTGCTTTTAAACCTTTGTAATCTACATTTCCTTGTTTGCTAACATGTTTTTGTAATAACTCGTTAAATATTGAAGTTTGAGCGTTTACAGAGATGAATAAAAAAGTAAATGCAATAAATAATATGTTTTTCATTTTGTTTGTTTTAATCTTCTTTTTAGACGAATGCTTTATTTAAAGATTACAAAAACTAATCCAAAATTTCTTCACCCACTTTTAAATTGAATTTTCTTCGGAAAAGATACACAATTCCGTATAAGATAGGTGTGTCTAAAGCGGCAATTATTACTTTAAATAGAAATCCGCTTATTAATAATGATGTAAAAATACTCCAAGGTAAAATACCAAAAATAGATAATAATGAAACTACTGTAAAGGTGTCTATAAATTGAGAAGCAAAGGTTGAAAAGTTATTACGCAACCAAAGATGCTTTCCTTTTGTTAATTTTTTCCAGAAATGAAAAATTCTAATATCTATAAACTGT
The DNA here is from genome assembly GCF_022478115.1 of Tenacibaculum aquimarinum. GTDB lineage: Bacteria > Bacteroidota > Bacteroidia > Flavobacteriales > Flavobacteriaceae > Polaribacter > Polaribacter aquimarinum_A. The sequence goes on from NZ_JAKGSC010000001.1 coordinate 1,225,672, forward strand.
GCAAATAAATAAGCCAACATGGATGCTAAAACAGCTAAAGAAGATAAACCAAAAACTTGATGAAAAGTACCATCATTTATTGGAGAATTATCGATTGCTGGCGCTAAGTCTGCTACTAAAATAATTAACATGGAGAAAAAAGACGCAAAAATACCCGCAATAACAACTTGGTTAGCTTTCTTTTTTCCGTAGATTTCTGATAAAATATCTGTGATTAAAAAAGTAATTGGATAGGGAAGTATTCCTACAGAAATTTCGAATCGATACAAACCAAACGGTTCCCAGTAAAAGAATTTCTGAAATATTAAGTTTGATGCTACTAAAGAAGCAATAAACAATGCAGCTAGAATTAGATAAATATTTTGGGCAAGATTTTTGTTTTCTAGTGTCATAGAACGAAAATAATACATTTAGACTATTTGATTGTTAGAAATATAGATTTTTAGAAATGATAACTGAAGTTAGCAAACAAGTTTAGCCCTGATTGAGCGGTTTGTTTGAGCTCTTTTGAGGAACGAAAAAAGCGAGTAGCGAAAGCAGGAAATAGCTTCAAATTAAAATGATTATTTTTGCAGCATCAAATAAACAGTTAAACTAATAAACGATTAAACATATTTATGAAAGCATATATTTTTCCAGGTCAAGGAGCGCAATTTACAGGAATGGGATTGGATTTGTACGAGAATTATCCGTTAGCGCAAGAACTGTTTGAGAAAGCAAACGCAATTTTAGGATTTTCTATAACAGATGTAATGTTTGAAGGAACCGCAGAAGAGTTAAAGCAAACTAAGGTTACACAGCCAGCAATATTTTTGCATTCTGTTATTTTGGCAAAAGTTTTAGGAGATTCTTTTAAGCCAGAAATGGTTGCTGGACATTCTTTAGGAGAATTATCGGCATTGGTTGCTAATGGAGTTTTATCTTTTGAAGATGGATTAACGTTAGTGTCTAAACGTGCTTTGGCAATGCAAAAAGCTTGTGAAATTGCTCCATCTACAATGGCTGCAGTTTTAGGTTTAGATGATAAAATTGTTGAAGATACTTGTGCAGAAATTGATGGAGTTGTAGTTGCTGCAAATTATAACTGTCCTGGACAATTAGTAATTTCAGGCGAAGTTTCGGCAATTGAAAAAGCGTGTGAAGTATTGACAGAAAAAGGTGCAAGAAGAGCATTGGTTTTACCTGTTGGTGGTGCATTTCATTCACCAATGATGGAACCTGCAAGAGAAGAATTAGCGGCTGCAATTGAGGCAACTGTATTTAATGAACCTACTTGTGCTGTGTATCAGAATGTACCAGCAAAAGCGGTTACAAATCCTGCTGAAATTAAAGAGAATTTAATGAAACAATTAACTGCGCCTGTAAAATGGACGCAATGTGTACAATCTATGATTGCTGATGGAGGAACTGAATTTATAGAAGTGGGTCCAGGTAAAGTTTTACAAGGTTTAATGCGTAAGATTGATAGATCTGTTGCTGCTTCTGGTGCGAGTTTAGAGGCTTAAAAAATATTCTATAAAAAAACAAAAACCGAACTATACAGTTCGGTTTTTTTTGCTTCTATAGTTTAATATCTAACTCGGCTTCAATTTTTTCTTTAGTTGGTTTTACTAAGAATAGATATAATATTAGTAAAAGTCCAAATATTGCTAATTCTGGTTTTAAGAATAATATTAAAAATGCGCCACCTTCTAAAATTGCCCAACGAACAATTGAAGCTGTTTGGTATTGCATCAGTTTTTGTTCTTTAGACTGTTTTTTCTCTATTTTTGATAGTAGGTTTTTAAATACAAAGTTACTTGCTAAAACTGCAATTGCAGGAATAAATATATAATATAAATTTTCTCCTTCTAATGTAGGAATGGTAATGTTTAATATGTCGCCAATTATAAAATAAGCTAATACAAGTCCAGCTATTAATGCAAAATGAATAATTTTTATTATTCTTAGTTGAGTTTCCATAGTTTATAATTGTTTTTGTTGCCAATTCCAGGCAGATTTTAGAGCTTCTTCTAATGTTTTTTCTGTTTTCCAATTAAGCTCATTGAAAGCGAGTGTTGTGTCTGCATATGCAGAAGTTACATCTCCAGAACGTCTTTCAACAATTTTATAATTTAGTTTTTGATTGGTAATTTTTTCAAAAGTTTGTATGATTTCTAATACAGAAGTTCCTTTTCCTGTACCAATATTAAAAACTTCAAAATTGCTTTTATTTTTTTTGTTGATGAGCCTTTCTAATGCAGAAATATGTGCTTTAGCTAAATCGACAACGTGTATATAATCACGTATTGCTGTTCCGTCTTTAGTTGGATAATCTTCTCCAAAAACCGATAATTGTTCTCTTATTCCTGCTGCAGTTTGTGTTACATATGGAATTAAATTCTGTGGAACGCCCAAAGGTAATTCACCAATTTCAGCACTTTCATGTGCGCCAATCGGATTAAAATAACGTAATGCAATTGCGTCTAAATTATTAGAAACACAGCTTTCATTGATTATTTTTTCGCCCATCTGTTTGGTTTCTCCATACGTAGATTCCGCAGGTTTTAAAGCTGCGTTTTCTGTAATTGGTAACTCATCTGCTTGCCCATAAACGGTACACGAAGAGCTGAAAATTAAATTATTTAGATTTCTATTTTTAATTTCCGCTAATAGATTCGCTAAGCCATTAACATTATTTTCAAAATACTCTTTAGGTTTTTGAACGCTTTCGCTTACACTTTTTAAAGCAGCGAAATGAATTATTCCATCAACTTTCTCAGTGTCAAAAAAACTTTTTAAAGCTTCTTTATTACGAATGTCAATATTGTAAAAACTTGGTTTTAAATTTGTTATGGATTTTATTTGTTCTAAAACTTCAATTTTAGAATTGGAAAGATTGTCTATAATAACAACTCTAAATCCAACTTTTTGAAGCTCCACGACCGTATGAGAACCTATAAAACCTAAACCACCAGTTACAAGAATATTTTTCATTTGATAAAAATAAAAAACTCTTGGTTTCCCAAGAGTTTTTTGTTTATTTATTTAAGTATTCTAAAACCGAATCGGTTATATGTTTTAATTGTTCTTCGTCTAATTCTGTTTGCATTGGTAAAGAAATTACACTTGCACATAGTTTTTCGGTAACAGGAAAATCTCCTTCTTTATATCTAGGATCAGTATAGGCATCTTGTAAATGCAACGGAATTGGATAATAAATCATCGCTGGAACTCCTTTTTCAGATAAGAAGGCTCTCATATCTTCTCTGTTAACACCGTTAAGTTGTAGTGTATATTGGTGAAAAACATGGTTAGAAAACGGAACTCTCACAGGTGTTTTTACTTTCGAATGATTTGCAAACGCATTATCATAGTAATCTGCAGCTTTGTTTCTCTCTGTTGAGTAGTTGTCTAATTCACGTAATTTAATACGTAAAATAGCTGCTTGTATAGAGTCTAATCTAGAATTTACACCAACTCTATTATGTATGTATTGTTTAGATTGTCCGTGATTAGCGGTTTGTCTAAGTTTAATAGCTAACTCATCATCATTGGTAAAAATTGCACCACCATCTCCATAACACCCTAAATTTTTAGAAGGGAAAAAAGATGTACAACCAATTGTTCCGATTGTTCCTGCTTTTTGTTTACTTCCGTCTTTAAAAGTATAGTCACAACCAATTGCTTGTGCTGTGTCTTCAATAACGTATAAATTATGCTTTTTTGCAACTTCCATAATTGCTTCCATGTTGGCAGCTTGTCCAAATAAATGAACAGGTACAATTGCTTTTGTTTTTGGTGTAATTGCTCTTTCTATAGCTTCAACATCAATATCAAAAGTATCTGGATACACATCAACTAAAACTGGCTTTAATTTTAATAATGCAATAACTTCTGCTGTAGCTACGTATGTAAAGTTTGCGGTAATTACTTCATCATCTGGCTGTAAATCTAAAGCCATCATGGCAACTTGTAACGCATCTGTACCGTTGGCACAAGGAATTACGTGTTTTACATCTAAGTAATTTTCTAGTTCTTTTTGAAAACTTTTAACTTCTGGTCCATTAATGTATTGCGTAGATCTAATAACATTTAATACGGCAGAATCTATTTCTTCTTGTATTTTTTTATATTGACTTTTCAAGTCAACCATTTGAATTGGTCTCATAAAATGCGATTTTTATAACAGTTCAAAAATACAATTATTTTCTGTTATCTTTGGAATTAAATTTATCAAATGAAACTATTTAAAAAGGCCGTAAAAGTAATTTTTATTTTATTAATCCTTCTTGTTGCTGGTGCTTGGATTTTCTCAAGAACTTTGCATCCAACTTATAATGGAGAATTAGAATTAACGAATATTTCTGATAAAGTTACTGTGTATTATGATGAGGTTGGTGTTCCGCATATTAACGCAGAAAACCAACAAGATGCTTATGTAGCTTTGGGTTATGTGCATGCGCAAGATAGGCTTTGGCAAATGGAATTAATTAGAAGAATTTCTGCTGGTAGGTTAGCAGAACTTTTTGGTAAAGATCTAGTAAGAACAGATAAGTTTTTCTCTGGTTTAGGTATTGAAGAAGCTGCTGAAAAAACAATTGAAAACTTAGATAAAAATTCAAACGCATATAAACTTACGGAAGCATATTTAAATGGAATAAATCAATTTATTAGGGAAGGAACAACACCTTTGGAGTTTCATTTAATAGGATTAGAAAAAGAGGAATATACTGTAAAAGATATATATAATGTTTTCGGTTACATGGCTTTTAGTTTTGCGGTTGCGCATAAAACAGATCCAATGCTTACCGAAGTAAAAGAAAAATTAGGTGACGCATATTTTAATGAATTAGTAGGTGCTGAATTCCAGAATTTAACCTTAATTAAAAACGAAAAAAATCCAGAATTGAAAGCAGATTTTGCAGCTTCAATGAATGTTTTGTTAGAAAAGCTACCAATTTCTCCTTTTATAGGAAGTAATTCTTGGGTTATTGGAGCAGAGAAAACTAAAAACGGAAAAGTAATTTTTGCAAATGATCCACATATTGGATTTTCGCAACCATCTGTTTGGTATCAAAATCATATAAAAACACCAGATTATGAAATGTATGGTTTCAATTTGGCTTTAACGCCGTTTCCATTGTTAGGACACAATAAAAATTATGCATACGGATTAACAATGTTTGAAAATGATGATGTTGATTTTTATTACGAAAAAAACAATCTGAATAATTCTTTAGAATACAAAACTCCAAATGGATTTCAGCAATACAAGTTGATAGATAAACTTATAAAAGTTAAAGGAGAAGTAGATACAACCTATCAAGTTAAAGTTAGTAAACACGGGCCAATAATGAATGGTTTAATTGATTTTATTGACGATGAGCGCCCAATAGCAATGCAATGGATTTATACCAAATTGAACAATCAATTGTTAGAGGTTGGTTATGATATTTCTCACGCACAAAATTTATCAGAATTTAAAGTTGGAGCAAGTAAATTACACGCACCAGGTTTAAATATTATGTATGGAGATTCCAAAAGTAATATTGCGTGGTTTGCTTCTGGAAAGCTCTATAAATATAGAGATTCTTTATACACAAAAACAATTTTAGATGGTGCTTCTGGTAAAGATGAAATTGTTGAATATTTAGATTTTGAGGAAAATCCACAAGCTATAAACCCGAGTTTGAATTATGTGTATTCAGCAAATAATCAGCCAGATTCTATTGCCGGAAAATTATATCCTGGTTATTATTTAGCAGAAAATAGAGCAAGAAGAATTGTAGATTTATTAGCGCCAAAAAACGATTGGACAAAAGAAGAAGTGGCAACAATGTTGTATGATGTTGTATCACCTTCAGCGCCTGACGTAATAGCAAGTTTCACAAATTCTTTAGATTTAGAAAATGTTTCTGCAAGTGAAAGGAAAGCTATTGATATACTTAAAAAGTGGAATGGTTATTACGGGAAAGATGAAGTTGCTCCGGTAATTTATAATCGTTTTGTGTACGAATTTCAGAAAAACACTTTTAAAGATGAAATGGGCAAAGCTTATAGTCAATTTGTAAATACACCATTTGTAGAAAAAGTCTTACCGGTACAAGCAGCTAAGGAAAACTCTGTTTGGTGGGATGATGTTTCTACAAAAGACAAAATTGAAACGAAACAAGAAATTATTTCAAAATCGTTCACAAACACATTTAAATTTTTACAAAATCAGTTAGGTGAAAATGTCGAAGATTGGAAGTGGAATCGCGTTGCTTCTGTTGAGTATGAGCATGCAATTGGTAAAGCTGGCGGATTACTACGTTCTTTTTTTAATGTTGGTCCGTTTAAAACAAATGGTGGAGATCAAGTAATAAATAACCAAATTTTTAGTATTGATAGCACTGGTGTTTATAAAATTACTGCTGGACCTTCAACACGAAGAGTTGTAGATTTTTCTGATGTAGATAATAGTTTAGCAATTTTACCCACAGGGCAATCTGGTAATGTTTTTAGTGAGCATTATAAAGACCAAGCTCAAAAATACGTAGATGGTGAATTTGTTAAAATGAAGATTAATCAGAAGGAAATAGAACAATCAGAAAATAAATTGGTATTTTTTCCTAAGAAGTAATTTAAAAGTCAGAATTTATTTCTGACTTTCATTTTTATTCATTTCCAGTTTCAATAAGCTGTCTTGTGTTTTTAAGATTTTTAACTCAGTTCTAGTAATAGAATCTATGCGTCTTTTTGTTTCGTATGAAGTTGTGTCGGCTAGACTAATGTTATCTTCTATCCAGCTTCTTTGTTTGTCCATGATTTCTTCACCTTTACTTAATGAAATTTCATTATAGTTGGCTAAAACCGTGTAAGAAAAAATAGCAATTCCAATTATTAAAACTGTAATTACTGTAAGCGTATATTTTATTTTTTTGCTCATTTTATTAAATTACTTTGTAAATTTCTTCAAACGGAATTCTAAAACGTTCTCCGTAAATACCTTCTGGTTTTCTGATTCCGCAAGACACAATCATATTTATTTCTGCACTTCGCGGAATATTTAATAATCGTTTTACGCGCCAAGTATCAGAACCTTCCATTGGGCAAGTATCGTAATTTTCTGCCGCCATTGAAAGCATAAATGTTTGTGCTGCTAATCCGCAAGTTTTGTGTGCTACAATTCGCATGTCACTATTTCTAACTTCGCGATACATCGGTTTGAATAAGCCAGTAATTAAAATCATTAAATATTTAAAGAAACCAACAATTCCGAAGAAATCAAAATACGCAAACGGAATAATTTTCCCGTAATAATTTCTTGCAACTTTTTCTCTGCTTTTTTGTTCTGATTTTGGATTGTTTTTTCCGAACATTTTATCTAACATAGATAAGTTTGCTTTTGCACGTTTTCGCCATAAATCTTTTCTAACCACAAAAACAACCAATTCTTGAGCAGTTTTTGCAGCATTTTGGTTGAAACACATTGGTGCAATTTTAGCAATAGTTTCTTTGTTTGTAATATGAATAAACTCCCACAACTGCATATTACTACTTGTTGGTGCTAAACTAGCTTGCTCTAAACATTTTTTTACAATGTTAGAGTCTATTGGCTTTTCTGAATCGTAAACTCTTACAGAACGACGATAATTTATAGCTTCTGAAACTGTTTTTTCTTGCATGTTAAGAAATCTTCATTAAGGTTTTTAGTTGTTTTAATTTCCCTGTGTAAGGTGCGTAGCGTGTTGGTATGTCTAACCAGTTTCCTCTAGTAACAACTCCTTTTTTATGTGAAAAAGTGACGAATGTTTGTTTTCCATGATAACCTCCAATTCCACTTTCTCCAACGCCACCAAAAGGTAATCTATGATTTGCGAAATGAACAGTTGTATCGTTTATAGTTCCGCCTCCAAAAGAATATTTAGCAATCATTTTTTTAGCAAAACTTTTCTTTGAAGTAAAAACATAAAGCGCTAATGGTTTGTCATATTTGCCGATTATTGCATCAAAATCTTGCTCTGTTTTATAAGAAATCATTGGAAAAATAGGCCCAAAAATTTCTCCTTTCATAACTTCGCTATCTAAGCTAGGTTCATCAATTAAAGTTGGGGCAATGTAATTATCTTCTCTATTGGTTTCTCCTCCAATTAAACAGTTTTCGTTTTCTAGCATTAGCGCTAAACGGTCAAAGTTTTTGGTATTTACAATTCTTGGATAGTCTTCTGTCGCTTGTGGATTTTCTCCATAAGCTCTAAAGATTTCCTCTTTAAAATGAGTGATAAATTTATCTTTTACAGATTTGTGAATCAATAAGTAATCAGGAGCAATACAAGTTTGTCCGCCGTTTATAAACTTACCCCAAACCAAGCGTTTTGCGGCTAATTTTATATTAGCAGTTCCATCTACAATACAAGGGCTTTTTCCGCCCAATTCTAATGTAACAGGAGTTAAATGTTCAGCAGCAGCTTTGGCAACAATTTTACCAACTGGAACACTTCCTGTAAAGAAAATATAATCCCAACGTTGTGCTAATAATTCTTGAGATGTTGATACTCCTCCTTCAACTACTGTAACATGATTTTTATCAAAAACAGCTTCAACAATTTCATTGGTAAGTTTACTAACATTTGGTGTTAATTCTGAAGGTTTTAAAACTACGGTGTTTCCTGCGGCTATTGCTCCAATTAGTGGTGCAAAAGCTAGTTGATATGGATAATTCCAAGGCGCAATAATTAACGTTGTTCCGTAAGGTTCGCTATAAATTTTTGCTGAAGAAGGAAAGTTCAACATTGATGGTAAAACACGTTTTGGTTTGCTCCAAGAATGTATGTTTTTTAAGGTCATTTTTAGTTCTGCCAAAACAATTGATGTTTCAGTCATTACAGCTTCGTATTCAGATTTCTTAAAATCGTTATATAAAGCTTTTACAATATCGTTTTCTCTTTTTATGAGTTCTTTTTGAAGCTTTTTTAGAGCATTTTTTCTAAAAGAAATATCTTTGGTTTTTTGTGTAGAAAAATAGTTTTTTTGCGATTGTACTAATTCAGAAATACTCATAAATTAAATTTCTTTTAGTTTTTTATTCATTAAATTAAACCATAATGGTGGAAATAGAGAAAGTAACATCATGCCAGGATAACCTGTTGGCATTTGTGGACTTTCGGGTAATGTTTTTAAAAGTTGATAATGCTTTGCTCCATTATAATGATGATCGGAATGACGAGATAGGTTAAATAGCATTGCTTGCCCAATTACGTGGTCAGAATTCCAAGAATGTGTTCTTTTAACACGTTCGTAACGCCCGTGTTCATTCTGTTTTCTAAGTAGTCCGTAATGTTCTATATAGTTTACAGTTTCTAGTTGTAAAATTCCAAAAATTGCTGCTGCCAAAAATGCTAGCGTTACAAAACTTCCGAAGAAAAAGTAAATTCCGCCTACTAAAATGAAGTTGCAAATTGTGTAAATTATCATTCTATTTTGGATGTGAAACCAACTTCTTTCACTGTTTTTTAAACGAGTATTTTCAGCGTTCCAAGCTTGGCTGTAACTTTGAAAGTGAGAGCGAATCCAAAAAAGGTATAAAATTTCTCCTTTTCTTGCTGTAGCTGCATCCTTTGGAGTTGCTACATTAAAATGATGTCCAGCATTGTGGTAAGGTAAAAAATGTGTGTTTAAAGAAGTTAGTAATAAAATTTCTCCTAAAAATTCATCAAATCTATTGTTTCTATGGCCTAATTCATGACCAACGTTGAGTCCTATTGCTCCACACATTAATCCCATTGCGGTTATTCTTCCAATAATTTCAAAAGTTGCTAAATCTGTTTCTTGAATTGCAACAAAAAACCATCCTAAAAATAGAACTTGGATAAGTACGGTTGCGTATAATATTGATGTATAAATTTTGTTTTCCTTCTCTTTTTGCTCTTCATCTTTTGTGAAATTTTCTTTATTTGGGTTAAAGAATAATTCTAGTAAAGGAATAAGTCCAAAGAAGGTTATTAAAGGTAAAAAAGTAAGCCAGCCAGTACTTGTAAAAGCGATAAAAACGGTGATTGGTAAAATGGAAATTGATAAATACTTAAGGGCTTTCATGTTTTAAATTTGTCTAATATACAAATTACAAACAAGCATCCCAAATAGGGTCTTTTGGTGTTGGAGAAGTTAATTTTATTAATTCTTTACTTACTGGATGAATAAACTCAATTTTACGAGCGTGTAAATGAATACTTCCATCTTTATTGCTGCGCTTTGCGCCGTATTTTAAATCACCTTTTATAATTGATCCAATAGTAGAAAGCTGTACTCTAATTTGATGATGACGCCCAGTTTCTAAATCAACTTCTAATAAAGAATAATTGTCTAATTTTTTTAGTAATTGATAATGTAAAGTTGCTTTTTTACTTCCATCAATTTCTTTGGAGTATGCAGTTGATTTGTTGTTTTTGGGGTTTTTCTTTAAAAAATTTATCAGCGAATCTTTTTCTTTCTTTGGAAATTTTTCAACAACTGCCCAATAGGTTTTTTTTATTGTTTTTTCGCGAAGCATTTTATTTAAACGCTCTAAGGCTTTAGAGGTTCTTGCAAAAATTACAATTCCAGAAGTTGGTCTGTCTAATCGGTGAACTGTGCCTAGAAAAACTGCTCCAGGTTTATTGTACTTGTCTTTTATGTATTCTTTTACAACGTCGCTAAGTGGTTTGTCTCCAGTTTTGTCACCTTGAACAATATCTCCAGCGCGTTTATTAACAATTACTAAATGATTGTCTTCGTGTAAAACCTGTAAGTTTTCTTTGGTAGAGTGCATAGATTTATTTAAAATCTTTAGCTACGTCTTTATTTATTCCGTCAATAAATTCTAAAAATTCTTCACGTCCAAAACTTGTAGATGAAGAGGTTACAAATGAAGTAGGAATTGGGTCCCAAAAATTTGCTAATTTCTTTTTGTATGCATTAATTTGATTGTTCAATTTAGAGCTACCTAATTTATCTGCTTTTGTGAAAACAATACAAAATGGAATCTGATTGTCTCCTAGAAACTGCATAAACTCTAAATCAATCTTTTGCGGATCGTGACGAGAATCTATTAAGACAAATGTGCAAACTAACTGCTCGCGTTCTTTGAAGTAGTTTTCTATAAAAAATTGAAAAATGGTACGTTTCTTTTTAGAAATTTGAGCGTAACCATAACCAGGTAAATCTACTAAAAACCAATCGTTATTAATCTTAAAATGATTTATAAGTTGAGTTTTTCCGGGTTTTCCGGAAATTTTAGCTAATTCTTTACGTTCCATTAACATGTTAATTAATGAAGATTTACCAACATTAGAACGACCTATAAAAGCATATTCTGGAATTCTATCCTTTGGTGCTTTGGTAACATTACTGTTACTCATTATAAACTCTGCAGATTTTATTTTCATCCTGTTGTTTAGATGTTTTTTTCGGTTAACCAGTTTTCTAAAACTTGGTTAAATTCTTCTGGTCTTTCCATCATTGCTGCGTGTCCACATTTATCAATCCAAAATAAATCTGAATCTGGTAAATGTTTATGAAAATCATTTGCAACTTCTGGAGGAGTTACTGAGTCTTGTTTTCCCCAGATTAAACAAGTTGGCTGTTTCATGTTTGGTAAGTCTTTAGCCATGTTATGTCTTACTGCGCTTTTTGCAATAGCTAAAGTTTTTAACAGTGTATTTCTGTCATTAATTACCCCGTAAACTTCATCAATTAATTCTTCGGTTGCAACTTCAGGGTCGTAAAATACTTCACGTGTTTTATTGGCTACAAATTCCTTGTCGCCTCTTCTTGGGTAATTATTTCCCATAGAATTTTCATATAAACCAGAACTTCCAGTTAATACCAATCCTGCAACATCTTTCGGATATTGTTTAATGTAGTAAAGTGCTATATGTCCTCCAAGAGAATTTCCTAATAAAACAACATCTTCTAGTTTTTTATGCTCTATAAAATCATGTAAGAAATTAGCTAAGTTCTTAACATTTGTTTTTAATAGCGGAAGTGTGTATAAAGGTAATTCAGGAATTAAAACTTTATAGCCTTTTTTTGAAAAATGATCAAAGGTGTCGCCAAAATTACTTAAAGCTCCCATAAGTCCATGCAATACAATAATTGCTCTTCCTTCTCCAGCTTCAGCGTACGTAAACTTTCCTTCTGTTTTTAAATTGTTTGTCATTTATATTGTGGGTTTGACATAAACGCAAATATAGTTTTTTTTTATTCATGATTAAATCATTTTTAAAATTAGGGTTTTCAACATAAAATCCAGAGTCAAACTGTTGTAAACATTGAAAAAGGTTAAATTTATCAACAATGTGGTAAATTGTGGTAAAAAGTGGTAAATAATTTATATTTTTGAATATTGATAAATTGATATTTATATAGTGATAAACTTAATTGGAACATACGAGTGTAAAGCCGATGCTAAAGGAAGACTGATGATGACATCAGCTTTTAAGAAGCAACTTGCGCCTGTGTTACAAGAGGGTTTTGTTGTTAAGAGAGCGGTTTTTCAGCCTTGTTTAGAGTTGTATCCAATGAAGGAATGGAACTTAATGATGGAGAAAATCAATAAGTTAAACAGGTTTGTTAAAAAGAATAATGATTTTATCCGTCGTTTTACGGCAGGTGTGAAAGTAGTTGAAATGGATGCTTCTGGAAGAATTTTAATTCCTAAAGATTTATGTCATTTTGCGGGAATTCAAAAACAAGTAGTGCTTTCTTCAGCAGTTAATATTATTGAGATTTGGGATAAAGACAAGTACGAGAAAGCTATTGATGATGCCGCTGTAGATTTTGCGGATTTAGCAGAGGAAGTAATGGGAAATACAGATGTAGATGAGTTATCATAATCCAGTTTTATTACACGAAAGTATTGATGCTCTTGATATTAAGGAAGATGGGGTTTATGTAGATGTTACCTTCGGTGGAGGTGGTCATTCTAGAGAAATATTAAGTCGATTAGGTAAAAAAGGAAGATTGTTTGCTTTTGATCAAGATCCAGATGCGTTAGAGAATAAAATTGATGACGAGAGATTTGTGTTGATTGCAGAAAATTTTAGGTACATATCAAGGTTTTTAAGGTTTTACGGAATAAGTAAAGTTGATGGGGTTTTGGCAGATTTGGGAGTTTCATCTCATCAGTTTGATGTTGCAGAGCGTGGTTTTTCTACGCGTTTTGATGCGGATTTAGATATGAGAATGGATCAGAATTCGAAAAAATCAGCAAAATTCATTATCAATAAATATAGTGAAGAAAGGCTTGCGGACATTTTGTTTTTATATGGCGAGTTAAGAAACGGAAGAGCATTGTCTAAAAAGATAGTTGCATCAAGAAAAGAACAAGAAATTAGAACAAGTTTTCAGTTGAAGGAAGTGTTACAAGAGTTTCTTCCGAAGGCAAAAGAACATAAGATATTAGCTCAGATATTTCAAGCAGTTAGAATTGAGGTAAATCAAGAGTTAGAAGTATTAAAAGAGTTTTTAGAGCAAATCCCCCAGCTCTTAAAACCAGAAGGAAGATTAAGTGTAATCTCATATCATTCTTTAGAAGATAGATTAGTTAAGAGATTTATACAGATGGGTAAATTTAGCGGCGAGCCAGAAAAGGATTTTTTTGGTAACACTAGTGAACCTTTGAAGAAAGTTGGCAAATTGATAATTCCAACCCCTGAGGAAATCAAATTGAACAACAGGGCTCGAAGCGCTAAGTTAAGAATAGCAACTTTAAAGAAGTAAAATGAATAAGGTCAAAAAGAACGTGTATGGTATTCTTCGAGGAAGTTTTCTTACAGATGAATCTGCGTTTAAAAATTGGCGAATAATCATATTTATAGTTGGGTTGTTGTTAATAATGATTTCTAGCGCTCACAGAGCGGATGAAAAAGTAGTGAAAATAGCAACACTTAATAAGAAGAAAAGGGAATTACATGCAGAGTTTGTAGATACTGGTACTATTTTAACTAGAATGAAAATGGAAAGTAGTATTCGGAAAAAAGTTAAGCCAACAGGTTTAGAAACAGCAAAAACGCCTCCCCAAAAAATAAAAGTAACCATTAATAAAGAGTAAAAAGTTGAAAACGTTAAAAAAAAGCATATTAAATAAACTTTACGCAGTGGCGGGTTTAATGGCGCTTTTTTTTATTGCGATACTTTTTAAAATCTTTAATCTTCAATATGTTGATGGTGATAAGTATAGGAAACTTTCTGAGGAAATAACCGAAAGAAACGATACAATTTTTGCCAATAGAGGTAATGTGTATGCTTCTGATGGTAATTTATTGGCGACTTCAATGTCAAAGTATACTATTAGAATGGATGTTGTTGCGGTTAAGTCTGAAGTATTTGAGAAAAATATAAAAGAGCTTTCTAAGTCATTATCTAATATGTTGGGTAAATCTGTTAGTCACTATCAAAATAAACTTCGCGAAGCTAAAAAAAGAAAAAACAGGTATTTGTTAATTGCTAGAAACGTTGGTTATAATGACTACGTTAAAATGAAAAGCTTTCCTATTTTTAAATTAGGTGTTTATAGAGGTGGTTTTATTGCCGAACAAAAAACTGTACGAGCACATCCAATTGGTAAAATTGCTGAAAGAACAATTGGTTATGATGATCATAGGGGAGGAGCTGGAATTGAAGGTGCTTTTGCTTCTTATATGGAAGGAGAAAATGGTTGGCGTTTAAAGCAGAAAATAGCAAAAAACCAGTGGAAGCCTATTAATGATGTAAATGAGAAGGAGCCAATTGACGGTAGAGATGTAATTACAACAATAGATGTAAATATTCAAGATGTTACGCATCATGCGTTGTTAAGGCAGTTGGAATATTTTGAAGCTGAACATGGTTGTGCCATAGTAATGGAAACCAAAACAGGAGAGATTAAAGCTATTGCTAATTTAGGAAGAACATCTAAAGGGAAATATTACGAAAAAAGAAATTATGCTGTTTGGGAAAGTCATGAACCAGGTTCTACTTTTAAGTTAGCAAGTTTAATGGCTGCTTTAGAGGATAAAGTTGTAGATACTTCAACTGTAATTGATACGGAAAAAGGAAGAATTTTTATTCACGGTAAAAAAGTAGAGGATAGCCAGCGTGGAGGTTATGGTAAAATATCTTTGGCACGTACTTTTGAGGTTTCTTCTAATGTTGGTATTGTAAAGGCAATAAGAAAACATTACGATAAAAATCCGAAAAAATTTACTGATAGATTGAGTTCTTTTGGGTTGGATGAAATGACGGGTGTAAAAATTAAAGGTGAAGGAAAACCATATATTCCGCTTCCTTCAGATAAGAAAAGATGGAATAAAATTTCTCTAGAATGGATGGCTTGGGGTTATGGAGTTTCTTTAACACCATTACAAACATTGACATTCTACAACGCTGTTGCTAACGATGGAGAAATGGTAAAGCCACGTTTTATAAAAGAGCTTCGTGTTGGTAGTAAGGTTGAAAAACGTTTTGATAAAGTAGTTTTAAAGAAGAAAATAGCATCACAAGTTACTATTGATAAAGTACGTAAAGTGATGGAAAATGTAGTTAAAAAAGGAACTGCAGATAACATATATTCCCCTAACTTTTCGATGGCAGGAAAAACAGGAACGGCAAAAAAGGTTGTTAATGGTGCTTATTCTAATAAGAACTATGTGGCTTCATTTGCTGGTTTCTTCCCTGTGAAAAATCCAAAATATTCTTGCATTGTAGTTGTTCATGATCCTAAAAAAGAGAAGGGTTATTACGGAGCAATTGTGGCAGCGCCCGTTTTTAAAGAAATAGCACAAAAGATTTACACAACTACGCCAATAAATAATCAAGCTGTATCAGATACGGTTTCAATAAAAGGTATAGATAAAGATTATAGAAGTTATTACACTAGACTGCAAAAAGCTACCAAGAAAGTGCCGAATGTAAAAGGTATGAGTGGTATGGATGCTATTTCATTATTGGAAAACATTGGGTTAAATGTTCAGTTTTCTGGAACGGGAAAAGTAACCTATCAATCATTAACTATTGGTCAGGAGTTTAAGAAAGGAAATACAATCATTTTAAAGCTATCATAAATTGAAGATTTTAAAAGACATATTATATAAGGTTTCTGTTGATGCTGTTTTTGGCGCAACAGATATTGCTGTGTCTGCAATTCATTTTGATAGTAGGAAAGTGGAGAGAGATAATGTTTTTGTTGCGCAAAAAGGTGTATTGTCAGATGGTCATCAGTTTATAGATAAAGCAATTAATTTAGGAGCGACAGTGGTTATTTGTGAGGCTATTCCTTCAGAAAAATTAACTGGAATTACCTATGTGCAAGTTCAAGATTCGGATGTTGCTTTGGCAATAATGGCTTCCAACTTTTTTGATAATCCTTCTAAGAGATTAGAGTTGGTTGGTGTAACGGGAACTAACGGTAAAACCACAGTTGCTACACTTTTATATCAGCTATTTAAAAAAGCGGGTTATAAAGTTGGGTTGCTTTCAACTGTAAAAATATTGGTTGATGAAACTGAATATAAAGCAACACATACAACGCCAAATTCAGTTGCAATAAATGAGTATTTGGATAAAATGATAGAAGAAGGTGTTGAATACTGTTTTATGGAAGTAAGTTCTCATGGAATTCATCAAAAAAGAACAGAAGGTTTAACCTTTGCAGGTGGAATTTTCACGAACCTTTCTCACGATCATTTAGATTATCACGAAACATTTGCAGAGTACAGAGATGTTAAAAAAATATTTTTTGACAGTTTGCCAAAATCTGCTTTTGCATTGGTAAATCTTGATGACAAAAACGGCAATTTCATGTTGCAAAATTCAGCAGCAAAACATAAAAGTTATGCTTTAAAAACACTTGCTGATTTTAAAGCGAAAATATTAGAAAAACGTTTGTCTGGAACTTTATTAACGATAAATAATGTTGAGGTTTGGACTAAGTTAATAGGAGAGTTTAATGCGTATAACTTATTAGCAATTGTTGGAACGGCAGAATTGTTAGGTTTAGAAAAACTGGAGGTTTTAAGGATTATTAGTGAGTTGGAAAGTGTAAGTGGGCGTTTTCAATATGTGGTTTCCGACGATGGAGTTACTGCAATTGTAGATTATGCACACACGCCAGATGCATTAAAAAATGTGTTAGAAACTATAAATGATATAAGAACGGGTAACGAAACTGTAATTACGGTTGTTGGTTGTGGTGGCGATAGAGATAAAACAAAAAGACCTAAAATGGCACATATTGCTTCGCAATTAAGCAATCAAGCAATTTTTACTTCGGATAATCCTAGGAGTGAAAATCCACAGGTAATTATAGAAGAAATGGAAGCGGGTGTTTCTGCTGAAAACTATAGAAAAACACTATCAATTTTAGACAGAAGGCAAGCAATTAAAACTGCCTGCAAATTTGCGCAAAAAGACGACATTATTTTAATAGCAGGAAAAGGACACGAAAATTATCAAGAAATTAACGGAGAGCGTTTTCATTTTGATGATTTAGAAGAGGTTGTAGCATGCTTTAATCAATTAAAAAAACAATAAAATGCTGTATTATTTATTTCAATATTTAGAGCAAGAGTTTAGTTTAACAGGAGCTAGTGTGTTTCGTTTTATTACGTTTCGTGCAGCATCTGCGTTTATTTTGTCTTTGTTGATTTCAGCAATTTACGGTAAAAGAATAATCAATTTTTTACGCAAACAACAGGTTGGTGAAAGTATTAGAGACTTAGGTTTGGATGGACAGGTTGAAAAAGCTGGGACTCCAACTATGGGTGGGATTATTATTATTCTGGCTACGTTAATTCCGGTTTTGTTATTGGCTAAGTTGAATAATATTTACATCATCATTCTAATTATTACCACAATTTGGATGGGTTTAATTGGTTTTGCGGATGATTATATAAAAGTATTTAAGAAGGATAAAGGCGGTTTAAAAGGAAGATTTAAAGTTTTAGGACAAGTTGGTTTAGGAATTATAGTGGGTTCTATGCTTTATTTTAATGATGATGTAGTTATTAAAGAGCAACTTCCAATATCTGAGCAAGTTGTATTGGAGAGTGGAAGAACTAAAGTGTATGGAGATGCACACAAATCTACTAAAACTACCATTCCGTTTTTAAAGGATAACGAATTGGATTACGCAAAAGCGCTTAGTTTTTTAGGCGATGGATATGAAAAATATGGTTGGATTGTCTTCATTTTTGTGGTAGTTTTTATTGTAACAGGAATATCAAACGGAGCTAATTTAACTGATGGGATTGATGGTTTAGCGGCAGGAAGTTCCGCTATAATGGTAATTGCTCTGGCAATTTTTGCTTGGGTTTCTGGAAACATAATTTTTGCCAACTATTTAGATGTAATGTATATCCCCAATTCCGGTGAAATGACTGTTTTTATACTTGCTTTTGCAGGTGCTTTAATAGGGTTTCTTTGGTATAATACTTTTCCAGCGCAAGTTTTTATGGGAGATACAGGAAGTTTAACTATCGGTGGAATTATAGCTGTTATAGCAATTGCGATAAGAAAAGAGTTGTTGCTTCCAATTTTAGCAGGAATTTTTGTGGTAGAAAATTTATCAGTGATTTTACAGGTTTTTTGGTTCAAGTTTACACGTAAGAAATATGGTGTTGGAAGACGTATATTTAAAATGGCGCCTTTACATCATCATTATCAAAAATTAAATTATCACGAAAGCAAAATTGTAGTTCGCTTTTGGATTGTAGGAGTCTTATTTGCAGTGTTTGCAATTGTTACGCTGAAATTAAGATAGATGAAAAAATTAGTAATTCTTGGAGGAGGAGAAAGTGGTGTTGGAACCGCAATTTTAGGAAAACAAAAAGGTTACAGTGTTTTTCTTTCTGATAGAGGAAGTATTAAAGAAAAGTATAAAAAAGTTCTTTTACAAAACGAGATTGAGTTCGAGGAGAATCAACATACAGAAGCAAAAATTTTTGAAGCTGATGTAGTAATGAAAAGCCCTGGAATTCCAGATAAAGTTAAGTTGATACAAGATTTAATTTCAAAAGGAATTTCTGTGGTTTCAGAAATAGAGTTTGCATCAGAATTTACAAATGCAACTGTTGTAGGAATTACGGGTTCAAATGGAAAAACAACAACAACGTTGTTAATGCATCATATTTTAAAAACTGGTGGATTAAATGTTGGAGTTGCCGGGAATATTGGAGACAGTTTTGCAGCCCAAGTTGCTGTAGAAAACTTCGATAAATATGTGTTAGAGTTAAGTAGTTTTCAATTAGATGGAATAAAAGATTTTAGCCCACATATTGCAATAATTACAAACATTACACCTGATCATCTCGATAGATATGATTACAATTTTGATAAATATATAGCATCAAAATTTCGCATTACAAAAAATCAAACCCCTAATGATTTTTTGATTTATGATGCAGACGACGAAGCCATTTGTAATTGGCTAAGTCAAAATAAAACGAAAGCAAAATTAGTTCCGTTTTCGATAACAAAAGAATTGCCTTACGGAGCATTTTTAAGAAATAAAGAAATAATAACAAACATTAATTCAGAGGAATTTAAGATGAGTATAGCTAAACTAACATTACAAGGAAAACACAATACAAAGAATGCAATGGCATCTACATTAGCAGCTCAATTACTTAAGGTAAGAAAGCAAACAATTGCTGAAAGTTTAGAGGATTTTGAAGGAGCAGAACATCGTTTAGAAAAAGTTCAGAAAGTAAACGGCGTTGCATTTATAAATGACAGTAAAGCAACTAATGTTAATGCAACTTTTTATGCTTTAGAGTGTATGGATAATCCAACGGTTTGGATAGTTGGTGGTGTGGATAAAGGAAATGATTATTCAGATTTAATGCCTTTAGTTAGAGAAAAAGTAAAAGGAATTGTTTGTTTAGGTTTAGATAATAAAAAAATAATTGAAAGCTTTGGTAATGTAGTAGACGTTATTGTCGAAACTGCTGGTGCGGAAGAGGCTGTAAAAGTTGCTAATAAAATTGCAGAAAGAGGAGATGTAGTATTGTTGTCTCCTGCTTGTGCAAGTTTTGATTTATTTGAAAGTTACGAAGATCGTGGGCGTAAATTTAAGCAAGCAGTAAGAAACTTGTAAGAAAAAAAAACTCCCAACCTTCCCAAAGGGAAGGAGTGAGTAAGTTTGAGAAGAGATTGCATAAAATTTAAGTAAAAATAATTAATACAGATAAACACAAGAGTGTTTCTCTCCTTTGGAGAGATTAAGAGAGGCTTATGAAAACCATTTTTCAACATATAAAAGGAGATAAAACCATTTGGGCAATTGTTGCTGTTTTGGCTATATTTTCATTTATGCCAGTTTATAGCGCAAGCACAAATTTGGTGTATGTTGTTGGTAATGGTTCAACTTTAGGACATTTAATAAAGCATATAGTTTTATTAATAATGGGATTTGCAATAATTTATGGCGTGCATAAAATTCCGTACAGATATTTTAGTGGAGGATCTGTATTAATGCTTCCAGTGGTTATAGTGTTGTTGATTTTTACAATGGCGCAAGGAACTACAATCGGAGGTGCAAATGCAAGTCGCTGGATCAGAATTCCGTTTGTAGGTGTTGGTTTTCAAACATCAACATTGGCAGGTTTGGTCTTAATGGCATTTGTTGCTAGGTATTTAGCAAGAAATAAAGATAAAAAGATAGTTTTTAAAGAGAGTCTATGGCAATTATGGTTACCAGTAGGCTGTACGTTAGCGCTAATATTACCAGCAAATTTCTCTACAACAGCAATTATCTTTAGTATGATTGTTTTGCTGGTTTTTATTGGCGGTTATCCTCTAAAATACATTGGAGTAATATTGGGAGTGGGATTTTTGTCTCTGTTGCTTTTTATATTAGTAGCAAAAGCTTTTCCTGATGCTATGCCTAATCGAGTGCAAACTTGGCAAAATAGAATTGAAAATTTTTCTAGTGGAAATGCAAGTGAAAACTATCAAGTAGAAAAAGCAAAAATAGCAATAGCAACAGGTGGTTTAACAGGTAAAGGTCCGGGTAAAAGTGTTCAAAAGAACTTTTTACCACAATCATCTTCAGATTTTATTTATGCAATTATAGTTGAAGAATATGGGTTAATAGGCGCTTTTATGGTGGTTTTTATTTACTTCCTTTTGCTCTTTAGAATTTTGATTGTAGCAACAAAAAGCAATACCGTTTTTGCAACATTATTGGTTGTTGGTGTTGGGGTTCCAATTATTTTTCAGGCAATGATAAATATGGCTGTAGCTATAAATTTATTTCCAGTAACTGGACAAACTTTGCCGTTAATTAGTAGTGGTGGAACTTCAATTTGGATGACTTGTTTTGCCTTAGGAATGATTTTAAGTGTAAGTGCTTCAAGAGAAGTTACGGAAGAAGATATTTTAGATGATAACCCTTTAGATATTTTGCATGAAACCATATAAATTTATAATTTCTGGAGGAGGAACTGGAGGACATATTTATCCTGCAATTGCAATTGCAAACGAATTGAAGTTACGTTATCCTGATGCTAAATTTTTATTTGTTGGCGCAAAAGATAAAATGGAAATGGAAAAAGTTCCGCAAGCGGGATTTGAAATAAAAGGGCTTTGGATTTCAGGAATTCAAAGAAAACTTACTTTTAAGAATTTATCTTTTCCATTTAAATTAATAAGTAGTTTATGGAAAGCAAATTCAATCATAAATAAATTTAAACCAAATGCAGTAATTGGTACTGGAGGTTTTGCAAGTGGGCCAACTTTAATGATGGCAAACCGAAAAGGAATTCCGACTTTGGTGCAAGAACAAAACTCGTATCCAGGAATTACCAATAAATTGTTGAGTAAAAAAGCAAGCAAAATATGTGTTGCTTACGATAATTTAGAACGTTTTTTTCCTTCTGAAAAGATTGTGAAAACTGGAAATCCAGTTCGTCAAGATTTGTTATCAATTCATACTAAAACGGAAGAGGCAAAGACTTTTTTCAAATTCGATGAAAAGAAAAAAACCATCTTAGTTTTAGGTGGAAGTTTAGGTGCTAGAAGAATAAATCAATTAATTGAGAGTCAGTTAGAATTTTTTAAAAATCAAGAGGTTCAATTAGTCTGGCAATGTGGTAAGTTATATGTTGATGAATATAAAAAATATAACGATTTAGAAAATGTACAAGTGCATCAGTTTTTAAACAGAATGGATTTAGCGTATGCAGCTGCAGATGTTATAATTTCTAGAGCAGGAGCAAGTTCGGTTTCAGAATTATGTATTGTTGGTAAGCCAACTATTTTTATTCCATCACCAAATGTGGCGGAAGATCATCAAACAAAAAACGCAAAATCTGTTGCAGATAAACATGGGGCAATTTTGTTAAAAGAAAGTGAGTTAGATACGTTTTCAATTGTTTTCGAAACCTTGATGAAAGATAAAGGGAAACAAGAGAATTTATCAGAAAACATAAACGAATTAGCATTGCCAAATGCAACAAATAATATCGTAAACGAAATAGAAAAGTTAATTAAATAGTGAATTTAAAAAATATACATAACATCTTTTTTGTAGGTATTGGCGGAATTGGAATGAGCGCAATAGCTCGTTACTTTGCTGCTAATGGTAAAAATGTTGCTGGTTACGATAAAACTGCAACACCAATTACTGATGCGTTACAAAAAGTTGGTATAGATATTCATTTTGAAGATGCTGTAAAAAATATACCTATTTCATTTTTAGATAAAGAAAAAACGTTGGTTGTTTATACGCCAGCTATACCTAAAGAACATACGGAATTAAATTACTTTTTTAATTCTGATTTTACAGTTTTAAAGCGAGCGGAAATTTTAGGGAGAATTACTGAAAATACATTTTGTTTAGGAGTTGCAGGAACGCATGGAAAAACCACAACTTCTTCAATTTTAGGGCACATAATGCAACCAAGTTTAGCAACTTCTTTTTTAGGAGGAATTGCAGAAAACTATAACTCGAATTTAATTTTAGGAGAAGATAAGATTTCGGTAGTTGAAGCAGATGAGTTTGATAGGTCTTTCTTACAATTGTCTCCAAATATTGCATGTGTAACCTCTATGGATGCAGATCACTTGGATATTTATGGTGAAGCTGAAGGATTACAAAATTCATTTAGAGAATTTGCAAGTAAAGTTTCTGAAACTTTAATCGTAGCCAAAGGTCTTCCGTTAAATGGATTAACATATAGTGTTGGTGAAGATGCAGATTATAAGGCATTTAACCTTAAAATTGAAACAGGAAAATATGTTTTCGATGTTAAAACACCTTCTTCAGAAATAAAAAACATTGAATTTAATTTACCTGGAAAACACAATGTAATGAATGCGCTTGCAGCTTTAGCAATGGCAGATGTTTATGGTGTTTCTTTAGAAAAGATAAAAGAACAATTAAAAACGTTTAAAGGAGTTCAAAGACGTTTTTCTTATAGAATTAAGAGTGATGATTTGGTTCTGATAGATGATTATGCACATCATCCAACAGAAATTAATGCGGTAGAAAATTCGGTTAGAGAAATGTATCCTGGGGAAAATGTTTTGGCAGTTTTTCAACCACATTTATATAGTAGAACAAAAGATTTTGTTGATGATTTTGCAGCAGCACTTTCTAAGTTTGATGCCGTTATTTTATTAGATATTTATCCGGCTAGAGAATTACCAATAAAAGGTGTTACTTCTCAATGGTTGTTAGAAAAAATTACCACAAAAAATAAAATGGTGTCTACTAAAGTAGATTTAATTAAGAATATACAAAAGTCTTCAACAAAAATTATAACAATGTTGGGAGCTGGTGATATAGGAATGCTAATAAATGATGTTGTAATTTCATTAGAAAAAGCACAAAAGATATGAGGTTTAAAAACTATTTAAAATATATCTTACCCCTTGTTTTATTTGGGGTTTTAGCGTTTTTGTATGGTTTTGCATCTACTAGAAATGCTAGTAAAAAAATAGCTAAAATTGAAGTTGAATTTGAAGCAGGAGACAATCATTTTTTAACACATCATATGGTTAATAAATTGTTAATACAAAATCAAAAAAGTGTTGTAAATCAACCAAAAAGTATGTTAGATTTACATGGTTTAGAGCAAAGTGTCTTAACAAATCCTTATGTAGAAAAAGCATCGGTTTTTGCAAGTATAAATGGCGTGCTTAAAACTGTAATAAAACAACGAGAACCAATAGCTCGTTTAATAGAGAAATCAACATCATTTTATGTTGATAGAGATGGAGTTAAAATTCCCTTATCTCAAAATTTTTCGGCAAGAGTGCCTCTAGTTTCAGGAGTTAAGTCGGATACAGAAATAAAAGAAATTACAGAATTGGTAAATTTAATTTTATCAGACAATTTTCTAAAAAAAGAGGTTATTGGTATTCAAAAAAATGAAGCAGGAGAATATTTCTTTAATGTTCGAAGTGGAAATTATAGAATTGAATTTGGAAAGTTTGTAAATGCTGATGTAAAATTTAAAAAGTTAAAAGCGTTTTATAATAAAGCGTATGCAGATAAAACGATAGATAACTATCAAACAATAAATGTAAAATATCACAACCAAGTTGTGTGTACAAAATAGATCGCAATGGAAAACTCTAAAATAGCTGTAGGTTTAGACATAGGAACAACAAAGATTGTTGCTATGATTGGGCGTAAAAATGAATACGGTAAAATTGAAGTTTTAGGTATTGGTAAAGCTAAAAGTTTAGGTGTTAAGCGTGGTGTTGTTAGTAACATTACGCAAACAATTCAATCTATTCAACAAGCAATTGATGAAGCAGAAGGAGTTTCTGGTCAAAAAATTGAAGAAGTTGTTGTTGGTATCGCTGGTCAACACATACGAAGTTTACATCATAGTGATTATATAACACGTAACAATCCAGAAGAAGTTATAGATGAAGATGATATTGCTAATTTGGTAAATCAAGTTCATAAATTGGTAATGTTACCTGGTGAAGAAATTATCCATGTTTTACCACAAGAGTTTAAAGTTGATTCTCAGCCAGATATTAAAGAACCAATTGGTATGTATGGTGGAAGATTAGAAGCAAATTTCCATGTAGTTGTTGGTCAAGTTTCATCAATAAGAAATATTGGACGTTGTGTAAAAAGTGCAGGTTTAAATCTTTCAGATATAACATTAGAGCCATTAGCATCAGCTTCAGCAGTGCTTAGTCAAGAAGAAAAAGAAGCAGGAGTTGCTTTAATAGATATTGGTGGTGGAACAACAGATTTAGCCATTTTTAAAGATGGAATTATACGTCATACAGCTGTTATTCCTTTCGGAGGAAATGTAATTACAGAAGATATAAAGGAAGGTTGTTCTATTATAGAAAAACAAGCGGAGTTATTAAAAATTAAATTCGGTTCTGCTTGGCCAGGAGAAAATAAAGAAACGGAGATTGTTTCTATTCCAGGTTTAAGAGGTAGAGAGCCAAAAGAAATAACGCTTAAAAACCTTTCAAAAATAATTCATGCACGTGTGCAAGAAATTATTGAGCATGTGTATTTAGAAATAAAAAACTATGGTCACGAAACTCAAAAAGGAAAGCTAATAGCTGGTATTGTTTTAACAGGAGGAGGTTCTCAATTACAACATTTACGTCAGTTGGTAGAGTATATTACAGGAATGGATGCACGTATTGGTTTTCCAAACGAGCATTTGGCAGGTGATTCTGATGAAAAATTGTCAAGCCCAAGTTATGCTACAGCAGTTGGCTTGTTAATGGAAGGATTAGAAAAAGCACCATTAATAGAAGAGGAAATTATACAAGAAGTTGTAACAGAAGTGTCAGAAGGAGAGGAAGTAGAAATTAAAGCTGAAACTCAAAAAGTAGCTCCTGAAAAAGCAGAAAAGAGAAAATCTTTTTTAGAAAGATTTAAAGAAAGTTTTAAGGAGTTTTTAGACAACGCAGAATAAAAAAACAGTTAAAGTTCTCGGTTCAATTTATTGAATTATCCCCTGAGAGAGCTTTTTAATAATATAAAAATAAAAAAAAAGAGCAGTTATTATGAGCGCAGAATTTGATAACATTTCGTTCGATATGCCAAAAACACAATCTAATGCTATAAAAGTAATTGGAGTTGGAGGAGGAGGTAGCAATGCCGTAAACCACATGTATAGCCAACAAATTACAGGGGTAGATTTTGTTATTTGCAATACCGATTCTCAAGCATTGGATAGTAGTCCAATTCCTAATAAAATTCAATTAGGAGCAAATCTAACATCAGGTTTAGGAGCTGGAGCAAACCCAGAAATAGGAGCAAAAGCGGCAAAAGAAAGTTTACAAGAAATACAGCAAATGTTAAGCACACATACAAAGATGGTGTTTATTACTGCAGGTATGGGTGGTGGAACAGGAACAGGAGCAGCACCAGTTATTGCAAAAATTGCAAAAGACATGGATATTCTTACTGTTGGTATTGTAACAATGCCATTTCAGTTTGAAGGTAGAATGCGTTCTAAACAAGCACAAAAAGGAATTGATGAACTGCGCAGTAATGTTGATTCTTTAATTGTAATTAATAATAATAAACTTAGAGAAGTTTATGGAAATCTAGGTTTTAAAGCTGGTTTTTCTAAGGCAGATGAAGTTTTATCAACAGCAGCTAAAGGTATTGCAGAAGTAATTACGCATCACTACAAGCAAAATATTGATTTACACGATGCAAAAACAGTGCTTTCTAATAGTGGAACTGCAATTATGGGTTCTGCAAAAGAAGAAGGAACTAATAGAGCTAAAAATGCTATTGTTAAAGCACTAGATTCTCCTTTGTTAAATGATAATAAAATTACCGGAGCTAAAAACGTATTGTTACTAATAGTTTCTGGAAAGAACGAAGTTACATTAGATGAAATAGGTGAAATTAATGATTACATCCAAACTGAAGCAGGTTATGATGCCAATATTATTATGGGTATTGGAGAAGACGAGTCTTTAGAAGATGGAATAGCTTTAACTATTGTTGCAACTGGTTTTGCAGCAGATCAGCAAAGTACAATTACAAATACTGAAGCTAAAAAAATTGTTCATACTTTAGAAGAAGAACAAAAAGCTACGTATAATTTTTCTGAAAAGAATACTGTTACAAAAGTAACAAGTATCAATGAACCTTTAACTAAAAAGGTTGAAGAGAAAATTGTACATGTTTTAGAAGATGACGTAGAAGCAGAAGTGCAAATAGATTTAATTCCAACATCTGAAGTTATTAAAAATATTGATGTTGTATATGATGAAGTTTTAACAGCTGTGTCTGAAGAAGATTTCATTATAACAGAAATTCAACCAGAAGTTGAAATAGTACCAGAAGTTAAATCAGTTCAACAAGATCTAATTTTTGATTTACCTTTAAATCCTTCTGAAGAAATAAATGCAGCAGAAACTACAGTTTTTGATTTAGCTGAAGATGTTAATACTATTGACGTTGTTGAAGCAACTGAGCTTAAGGTTGAAGAGCAAAATGTAGTTGAAAAAAGATATGTTTTAGAAGATTTTGATGTACAACCTACAATAGGAAAAGCATCAACAATTTCTGTTGAAGATGAGGTTGAAGAAGGTTTAAACTTTGAGTTAAAGTCATCAGCACCACAATCGGAAATTAATAAGATAGAAACAGTAAGTGAAGAGGTTTCTCCTTTAAGTTTAACAATTTCTGAATTGCAAAAGAAATCCGATACTAGGAGAGAGCAAATGAAGAAGTTTAACTATAAGTTTACAGATCAAGTTAGTCAAAATATTGATGAAATTGAACGTCAACCCGCTTATAAAAGAGCTGGAGTAAACTTAGACGAAACAAACCTGAGTATTAGTAAATCTAAAACAACATTAAGTACAGGTGAAAATGATGATATTCAATTAAGATCTAATAATTCGTTTCTACACGATAATGTAGATTAGTAGTCCCCTTGCTCTATCTTTGAGATAGTTATGAATTCCCGAGAAATCGGGAATTTTTTTATGCTTATATTTGTTTTCCTAAAAATTTAAAAGATGAGTTTACAAAAACAAATAATGGATAAAATGAAGGAAGCTATGAAAGCAAAAGATACTGTTGCTTTACAGGCTTTAAGAGCTGTAAAATCTGCTTTTTTATTAGCGAAAACTGAGACTGGAGTTCAAGAAGAGTTGTCTGAAGAACAAGAGATGAAAATTATTCAGAAACAAGTAAAACAGCGAAGAGATAGTGCCGCAATTTTTATAGAACAAAATAGACAAGATTTAGCAGATCCTGAATTGGCAGAACTTAAGGTTTTAGAACAATTTTTACCAGAACCTTTAACAGAAGAAGAAATTGAAGGTGTAGTTATTTCTACAATAGATCATATTGGAGCGTCTGGAATGAAAGATATGGGAAAAGTAATGGGAATTGTTTCTAAAGAGTTAGCAGGTAAAGCAGATGGTAAAACAATTTCTGCACTTGTTAAAAAGAATTTAATGTAGAGAGTTGGCTCTGTAGTTCAACTGGGTAGAATATCAGATTTCGTTTGAAGGTTCAAACCCTAACAGATCACTAAAAACATGAAAAAAGCAAGCTTTATTAGCTTGCTTTTTTTATTATAAGTATTATTTATTTTTCAATTTTAAATACTTTTGTTAAAATAGTTTCCAGCAAACACCATTTTGTAAATGCAGACTGAATTAAATTTACTCCAATAAATACGGTAAACCATATCCAATTTTCACTTACATAATAAGTTAAAACAACGCTTAACAAAACCATTGTACCAACTATAACTCTAAAATATTTATTTAACATTATTTCTATATTTAATTATTTATAATTCTTCTTCTCTATCATATAATACACTAATGGTACAACCAATAGTGTCAATACAGTTGATGCTATAGTTCCTCCCATTAAAGAGATTGCCAATCCTTGAAAAATTGGATCAAACAGTATTACAAATGCTCCAATAACTACGGTTCCTGCTGTTAATAGTATTGGTGTTGTACGTACAGCTCCAGCTTCAATACAAGCTTCTTTAAGTGGCACGCCTTCCGCTGTTCTTAAATTGATAAAGTCAATTAGTAATACCGAATTTCTAACCATAATTCCTGCTAAAGCAATCATACCAATAAATGACGTTGCTGTAAAAAACGCGCCCATAATCCAGTGCCCTAAAATAATTCCGATTAACGATAATGGTATTGCAACCATCATAACGATAGGTGCTTTAAAGTTTTGAAACCATCCTACAATTAAAATGTAAATTAAGATAATAGCTCCTAAAAAGGCAATACCTAAATCTCTAAAAACTTCAAGTGTAATTTGCCATTCGCCATCCCATTTTACAGTATAATTATCTTCAAAATCTGGTTGACCTAAATACATTTCGTTTAACTCGTATCCTTTTGGTAACGGAATCTTTTTTAACTTTTCTTCCATTCCAAGGATCGCATACGCAGGACTTTCTAAATCTCCAGCCATATCTGCCATAACATAAACCACACGCTTTTGGTTTTTACGATAAATACTTTTTGCTGCAGTTGTTTTTGTAATAGTTACCAAATCTGCAATAGGAACCATATTGCCTTGTTTAGATTTTACCTTTAATTGCGAAATATCAGTAATTGTAGATTTCTCTTTTTCATCTAAAGCCAATATCAAACCAACTTGACTAACTGCGTCTTCATCATATAAATTTGTGATCGCTCTATTAGACAATGCCATATTCATGGTATACGCAATTTGCTGTGGTGCAATATCATACAACATCGCTTTTTCTTTGTTTATATCGAATTGATATTCGGTTTGATCTGCTTCCACCATCCAATCAATATCTACCACATCATCTGTATTTTTTAAGATTTCCTGAACTCCATTTGCAATCCTAATTTGCTCGTTATAATCAGGCCCATAGACTTCTGCGACAATAGTTGACAAAACTGGAGGTCCGGGTGGCACTTCTACCAATTTAATATTGGCGTTATACTTTGCTGCAATTTTCTGAATATCTGGACGCATTAATTTTGCAATTCCGTGACTTTGTATATCACGTTCGCCTTTATCTATTAAATTCACTTGGATATCTGCCATATTAGATCCTCCACGTAAGTCGTAATGACGTACCAAACCGTTAAACGTAATTGGTGCAGATGTACCAACGTAATTTTGATAATTAACCACTTCTGGTCGCGTCGCTAAATATTGCGATACTTCTTGTGCTACAACTCCTGTTCTTTCTAGCGTTGTACCTTCAGGCATATCAATAACCACTTGAAATTCATTCTTATTATCAAATGGTAACATTTTTACAGCAACCGACTTTGTAAAAAACAACACCATAGTTGCCATTAAACCTATAAAAGTCAATCCTAAAAACAACCAACGTTTGCCTTTACTTTCTAATAAAGGACGTTCAAACTTGTTGTAAACCTTATAAATAAGTGTGTTTTCTACTGCTTTTTCTGGTTTCTCTTCTGCGCCTTTTTTATCTTTTTCTCTTAAGAAAATATAGCCTAAATAAGGTGTAATAGTTAAGGCAACAAATAAAGACAATATCATTGCAATAGACGCTCCAATTGGCATTGGTGCCATATAAGGCCCCATTAATCCAGACACAAAAGCCATAGGTAAAACAGATGCTATAACTGTAAATGTTGCTAAAATCGTTGGATTTCCAACTTCATTTATCGCATATAAAGCTGCTTCTTTAAAAGGCAAACGTTTCATCTTAAAATGTCGGTGCATATTTTCGGCAATAATAATCGAGTCATCCACCACAATTCCCGTTACAAATACTAATGCGAATAAGGTAATTCGGTTTAGCGTGTAATCCATCATGTAGTAACTCAATAAGGTTAAAGCAAACGTAATTGGCACCGATAAAAACACGACCAATCCACCACGCCAACCCATTGCTAGCATCACGACAAGTGTTACCGCAAAGATAGACCCAATAAGGTGCCACAGTAATTCCGATACTTTATGCGACGCTGTTTCACCATAATTTCTAGTGACTTCTACATGTACATCATCCGGAATTAAAGTACTACGTAAGTGATCCACTTTATCAATAATCACATCAGCAATTTTCATGGCATCTGCACCTTTCCGTTTCGCTACCGAAATAGTAACAGCAGGATATTCCGACCTATAATCAACCGATTTCACACTTCCTTTTCCGTAACCTATACTCACATAATTTTGTGGTACTTCTGGTCCATCAATAATTTTTGCGACTTGCTTTAAATAAATAGGCTGATTCTGTTGCACACCAACCACCAGATTTTCAACATCTGTAACCGAAGCTAAAAACGAACCTGTATTTACTAAAAACTCAGTATCATTCTTATCAAAACTTCCAGCACTTAATTGGCTATTATTTGCTTTAATCATTTCCGAAACCGACAAAAAGTCCAAACCACTTGCAGCTAATTTATCTTTATCTAAAACCACACGTAATTGACGATCTCTACCACCAATTTTATGCGTAATAGCCACATCATTTATCTTCTTAATTTCAGCTTCCAACTCTTGAGCAATTTGGTTTAACTGGTAGTCGTCATAATTTTCACTCCACAACGTTAAACCCAACATTGGCACATCGTCAATCGCACGCGTTTTTACTAACGGAAACGTAACACCTTCCGGCATTTGGTCCATGTGCTTGTTAATTTCGTTGTATAATTTCACAAAAGAACGCTCAATATCTTCGCCAACATAAAACTGTACGATGACCATGCCTTGCTCTTTCATCGACGTAGAATACACATATTCCACACCTTTAATATTCGAAATTAATTGCTCTAAAGGCTTAATCACACGCGACTCCACTTCCGTAGGACTAGCTCCAGGATACCCCACAAAAATGTCTGCCATAGGCACATCAATTTGCGGTTCTTCTTCACGCGGAATTAAAAACGAACTGTACACACCAACCACCATAAATACAATCATCAAAAGCACTGTAAGCTTCGATTGCATAAAGACTTTGGCAATTTTACCTGCGATTCCTTCTTTCATAATTATTACTTTTTTTCATTCCCATGACAATGGAAATCTTTATATTTTGGGCGTTTTAACAGGCTATCCACTGTATCTTTTTACTTGTTCTCGATACAAATTTGCTTAGGCAAATTCACTCGAACTGACGTAAAAAGGATGTCGTTTCTATCCCTAACGCAACTTATTAGTTATTGAATTGTAACTTTCGCACCATTAAACAGTTTGCCTTCAGCAGAAACAATGTATGCTTCGTCTGTATTTAAACCAGATAATACTTCTACTTGATCACCAAACGTTCTACCTAATCGCAACCAACGTAATAATGCTGTATTGCTTTGGCTTACTGTGTACACACCTGATAATTGTCCATTTGTGACAATAGCTTCGTTTGGTATTAAAACCATGGATGACGTTGCTTTTCTTTCTACAGGAAATTGCACTGTTGTAAACATCCCAGATAAAATAGTAGCATCTGTTTTATCCAAATCAATTTTTACCAAATATTGTCCACCTGTATTTTTAGCAGAAGTACTCACTTCTTTTACTTTTCCTTTTATGGTTTTATTGATTGATTTAACTAACACAGCAACAGTAACTCCTTTTTTAATAGCAGAAATTTCTGTTTCCGGTACCATTACCATCACTTCAAAATTTCCAGGTGTTTCTATACTTATTAATGATACACCAGGATTTGCCATGTTACCAGCTTCCACATTTTTACTAGTTACTGTTCCGCTAAAAGGTGCAGTAATATTACTGTAAGCAAATTGGGCGTTGATTTCGTTTTTCATTTGATTAGCACCTTCTACTCTAGCTTTTGCCATTTCGTAATTAGCAGTCATATCATCCATCTCTTTTTGAGACGCACTATTGTCTGCAAACAAGTTTTTAAAGCGGTTGTAATCCTTTTTCGCATTACTTAAAGCTGCATTTGCTTCTGTAATTCCTGCATTTACTTGAGCTCTTTTAGCTTGTAAATCGGAATTATTAATAGATACTAATAATTGTCCTTTACGGACTTTATCGCCAACATTAACATGTACTTTATTAACGTAACCCATCATTCTAGTGCTTAAATCTGCACTATTTGTGGCTTGGATTTTTCCGCTTACAGATAAAAAAGGACTGTTACTGTTTGCTGCTACTTGACTAGTTTTTACGCTAATTGCTGGCGAATTATCTACAACAGGTTTTTTGTCTTCGCTTCCACAACTTGCTAATAATAGCGCTACAGAAAGTGTTAGGATTGTATATATTTTTTTCATCTTAAAAATTATTCTTTAGTTAAAAATTGTAAGTATGCTTGTGAGTAATTGTATTCAAAAATGGTTTGATAATATTCTAATTGCTTTTGCGCATATTTTGTTTCAGATATTAACAAATCTGAAGTTTTTTCTAAACCTTCTTTAAATCTGTTAGTTCTAATTCTTAAAGATTCTTCCGATTGTTCTAATGCCAAAGTGGTTAATTTCAATTTGTTTTCAGCATCTAAAAAAGCACGTTTAGCTTTATTTAATTCTAAATTACTTTGAGATACATATTGTTGGTATTCAAGTTTTGATTTTTCAAATTCAGCTTTACTTTTTTGCGCTTTCCCAAAACGTTTAGATCCTTGAAAAATATCCCAACTTAATTGAGCTCCAATTAAATATCCATTAGCACTTCCTTGAAATATTTTGTTATCATACATTTCATAACTTCCAAAAGCATTTAATCTTGGTAAAAATGCCATTTTATCAGCTTTGTTCATCGCTTCATAAGCACTTGAAGCTAATTGCATCGCTTTAATATCTGAACGATTTTCAGACACCATTTTATCTTCAATATTAAAAGTAGAAACCGTTAATTTATCTGTTGGTTTGTAAACCACATAAGTTTTATCATTCATTAAAAATGATAAATAATTGGATGCGTTTTGCACATTGCTTTTTGCAGTTTGTAATTGATTTTGAACTTCAGTAACACGTACTTCCACATTTAAAACATCTGCACGTTGTAAATAGCCTTGTTTAAAACTATTGTCTGCTAATTTTTTGTTTTCATTTGCTGCTTTTAATGCTTTTTCTAAAACGTCTACTGCTTTATATGTTAATTGTAATTGCATGTATGCCTTTTCCACTTCAAACACTAAATAATCTTGCGTACGCTCTGTTTTTAAAGACATGGCTTCCATTGTAGACTTGGCAGCTTTACGTTGGTACAAACCATCTAAATTAATTAATGGTTGCTGAATTTCAATCTTAGTGGCAAAGTTTTGAGTTGTAGCTGGATCATTTAACAATGCAGGATTAAAATCGTTTTGTGTTAAAACTTCTTGATTCAATTTAGAACCAAAAGCCATTAAAGGGTTTGTTGTTGAAATTCCTGTATGACTTGCTGTAATGTTCGGTAAAAACACAGCATTTGTTTGTTTGTAATCTGCTTTTGCTACATTAAACTCTTGTTCAGAAATTTTAATGCTTGTATTTTTTTCAGAAACTTGTTTTAAAACTGCCTTTTTAGAAATTGGTTTTACCTCTTGTGCTTGTAAAAACATTGTTCCTAAAAACAGAAAAAGTATAAATAGTGGATTTTTCATGTATCATTCAATTATCTGATACAAAAGTAAGTTGAGAATAAATATTGGTTTGTAACCTATGTTACAAGAAAAGAGAATTGTATTTAATTACATGAAAAAACTGGTTAGTTAACCCCTTTTTTATTCATTTTTAAATATATCTTTTTAAGAAGAATAAGTCCTAACATTCCTCCTAAAAATGACAAAATACAGTTTAACATAAATAACCACTTATGAAATATTCCGTTTTGCATTATAGATTGTGGGTCAAAACCTAATCTACCAAAAGCCTTTATTATAAATATACACCCAAAAACTCCTGCAATAGTATTTCCAATAATACCAAATGAGTATTTTTTTATAAGAAAACCAATACAAATTGCGCCAACTATTCCTATAAAAATACTAATTAAAGAAATTAATGTTTCTGTCATTACAGTGTTATTTAATGTCCGTAATCCATATCGTCAACCTTACCGCCTAATAATCTTTTTTGAATAATAGCGTAAATTACAAGCAGTATAAGACCAATAATTCCCCAGATAAAAGCAACTGACAAACCATAGTTTGATGTTGAGGTATTGTAAATAGTTAAAGACTCATGTGTGTTGTTTATTGAAGGTAATATTATAGGAAATATAGAGGCTAAAGATGATGTTATTCCGCCTAAAATTAACATAGTTGATAATAAAAATGCCACACGATCTTTCTTAATTTTTTTGATGAAAAACAACCCTATTAATCCAGTTAAATAAATAAGAGGAAATATTAATAAATAAGGTTTATCTGCAAAATTATTTAATGAATTAGGATTCACAATTTGCCACATAAATAAAGAGAAAAGAGTAAGAATAGTCAAGGCAATATTCAATTTAAAAATAACTCCTTTTAGTTTTAGATTAATGGAAGAATTAGTTTTAAGAATTACCCAATTTGCACCATGAATAGTTAAGGTAACAACAGCTATTAAGCCAATTGTAATTGTAAACCAATCTATAACTCCAGGATGTTCTGTTAATGGACTAAAGCTACTATTCCATAATGGCAAGAAAAAATAATGACCTTCATAAGCAGAAACACCGTTTTCTACACCGCCTAAATTTACACCTCTTATAATGTTTCCTAAAGCAATACCAAAAAATAACGCTAATAATAAGCTTGAAACCCCAAAAGAAGTATCCCAAATATCTTTCCACATTTGGTAATTAAGTTGACCTCTAAATTCTAATCCGATTGCTCTAAAAATAATTAACCATAAAACTATTATTAAAGGCAAATAAAAACCACTAAAAACCGAAGCATAAAATGTTGGAAAAGCCATAAAAAGCATTCCGCCAGCAGCAACTAGCCAAACCTCATTAGAATCCCAAAATAATCCGGCAGATTTTGCAATTACTTGCTTGTCTTTTTCTTTTTTCGCGAAAAATAAATGGACGATTCCTGTTCCAAAATCATATCCATCTAAAATAAAAAATACTGCTAATACAAATGCTATAATTATATACCAAAATATTTCCATAGTCTAATGTTTTTGAAGTTTTGGACCTTCGTTAATTGTTTTACCTACTAATACTAAAAATAGGAAACCTAAAAGCATATATAAAGCAACAAAACCAAGTAGTGTGAATAATGTGTTACCAGAGGAAACTGTAGGCGAAACTCCGTCGCTTGTTTTTAATAATCCATAAACCAAATAAGGTTGTCTGCCTAATTCTGCTGTATACCAACCAGTAATATTAGCAATGTAAGGAAAAGGAACTAAAAACATAATAAACCAAAGTAGTGGTTTAAAAGTGTATAATTTTTTTCTCCATAAAAGGAAAAGTGCCAAAAGCATTACACCTATAAATATAGTGCCTAAACCAACCATTATGTGATAAGAATAATACAATGCAGGTATATTATCTGGCAATTCTTCTTCTTTAAACTGATCCATTCCTGGTATTTGCTGATTCCAATCTTGGTGGGTTAAGAAACTTAATATATTAGGAACTGCAATTTTATTGTCTAATTTTTTTTCTACCATATTAGGTTGCCCTACTAAAACAATTTCGGCACCAGCTTCTTCAGTTTCAAAAATTCCTTCCATAGCAGCAAAAGTTGCTGGTTGGTATTTTGCTACATTTTTAGCATTCCAATCTCCCGTAGGAAAAGCCACTAAAAGACTAGAAATTAAACCGAAAATTACACCCGTTTTTAAAAATAATTTCCCGTATTCTACTTGCTTTTTTCTAATGACATAAAAAGCACCAATACTTGCAACTACAAAAGAAGATGTTACAACAGAAGCCATTTGATTGTGTAAGAAAGCAGGTAATAACCAAGGATTTGAGAATAATGCTGAAAAGTTTTCTAACACAAATTTTCCGTTTTCTAAAATTTCATAACCAACAGGATGTTGCATCCAAGCATTGGTTGCTAAAATAAACCAGCCACTTGCCCAAGAACCTAAAAAGACTAAAAAACCTGTTAAAAAATGGAGTTTTTGTCCCATTAATTTTTCACCAAAAATAAAAAGCGCTAAAAAAGATGATTCTAAAAAGAAAGAAAACATGCCTTCCATGGCTAAAGTCTGACCAATAATTCCGCCTGTTAATTCAGAAAACTTTGCCCAATTGGTACCAAATTGAAATTCCATAGGAATTCCTGTTACAACACCCATTGTAAAATTAACTGCAAAAATCTTCATGAAAAATTTAGCGGCATTGTTGTACTTTTCAATATTGCTTCTTAAATATTTCCATTTAAAATAAACAATAATTAGTGACAAGCCCATTGTCAATTGTGGAAATATATAGTGAAATGTGATAGTAAATGCAAATTGCAATCTATCGTAAAAGATCATGTCTTCCATATAGTATTTTTATCGACTATAAAAATACGAAGTAAATAACAGTT
This sequence comes from Tenacibaculum aquimarinum, assembly GCF_022478115.1. Taxonomy (GTDB): domain Bacteria; phylum Bacteroidota; class Bacteroidia; order Flavobacteriales; family Flavobacteriaceae; genus Polaribacter; species Polaribacter aquimarinum_A. The sequence continues at coordinate 1,263,039 of NZ_JAKGSC010000001.1, forward strand.
ATATGTAACCTTTATTACTTATAAATTATTTTTTCTGAAGCATAACAAACAACTCTTTTCCTTGTCTATTGTGATACGAGTTGTAACAAGGTTCCATATTATGAATTAAAAAATAAGGTTCGAAATATGAAAGATATTCTTTTTTATTTCCACCAAAAGGAGGATGATCTTCGTTAAGTTTAGCATCAAATAATAAACCTACTAATTTTCCTTTCGACTTTAAAACGGAATGTATTTTAGAAGCATATTTTGGTCTTAAATTAGGGTTTATAGCACAGAAAAAAGTTTGTTCTATAATTAAATCGAAACGTTCTTCTATATCAAAAAAATTAGCATGTAATAATTGCGAATCTGGAAATTCAGGAATTCTGGTTTTTATGTTTTCTAATGCAATTATTGATAAGTCTACTACAAAAACATTTTTAAAACCGTTTTTAAAAAGATACTCTGCTTCATAAGAATTTCCACCCCCAGGAATTAAAATTTTTAATTCTTTGTTTTCTAATTGATCAAAATAGGCTTTTATAGGCGGAGAAACTGCGCCTAAATCCCAACCTGTTTTATTGTCTTTATATTTGTTATTCCAAAAGTCTTCATTAAGTTTTATCATTTTACAACTCTAAAACTTTAATATTATTTCTAAAAAGTTGAATTTTACCTTCGTTTTCTAATTTTTTTAAAAGCCTAGAAACTACAACTCTAGATGTGTGTAGGTCTTCAGAAATTTGTTTGTGTGTAGTAGATAATTCATCATTATTATTTACCATTGCTTTGTCTTTTAGATATTTAAAAAGACGTTTATCCATATTTAAAAAAGCTATGGTATCAATTGCTTCTACAAATTCTTGTAATCTATTATGGTAGCTTTGTAAAATAAACTCTTGCCAGCTTTTATAAGTGCTTAGCCAGTCAGTCATTTTTTGCTTTGGAATCATTAATAAAGACACATCTGTTTCTGCAATAGCTTTAATTTTACTTTTGGTTTGGCCCATACAACAAGATAGCGTCATAGCACAAGTATCTCCTTTTTCTAAGTAATAAAGCACTAGTTCGTTGCCTTGTTCATCTTCTCTTAATATTTTAATGGCGCCATTTAATAATAGAGGAATAGAGGTAATATAGCTTTCGTAATCTATAATTGTACTGTGTGCTTTGTACTCTTTTAGAACAGCAATTTTGCTTATTTCTTCTAATAAAGCATCTTCAAATAAATATCCGTAATATGTTTTTAAATCCTCTGTCAATGTAAGATTGTTTTAGTTTACTAATGCTTTTAAATCTGCAATTGTCTCTGTTGGATCTTCGCTTTTAAATACAAAGCTCCCAGCAACTAAAACATTTGCACCAGCTTCTACAAGTTGGTTGGCGTTTTTATCTGTTACACCACCATCTATTTCTATTTGACAATTAGATTCTGAAAATTCAATTAAGTGTTTTAATTGACTTACTTTTTTATAGGTGTTTTCTATAAATGATTGTCCTCCAAAACCTGGATTTACACTCATAATACACACTAAGTCTAAATCTGCAATAATATCTTCTAAAACAGCAATTGGTGTGTGCGGGTTTAAGGCAACTCCAGCTTTCATTCCTGCAGCTTTTATTGCTTGAACTGTTCTGTGTAAATGTGTACAGGCTTCATAATGTACCGTTAAAATGTTAGCACCTAAATCTGCAAAAGTTTGTATGTATTGATCTGGATTTACAATCATTAAATGCACGTCAATAGTTTTGGTTGCGTGTTTAGAAATTGCTTTTAAAACGGGCATTCCAAAAGAAATATTTGGCACAAAAACTCCGTCCATTATATCGATATGAAACCAATCGGCATCAGAATTGTTTACCATTTCGATGTCTCTTTGTAAGTTGGCAAAATCTGCCGCTAAAATTGAAGGTGCAATTAAATTACTCATTTGTTTGTGGTTGTGTTGTTATTTTATGTTGCAAAGATAATTAATTAGTATAGCAAGAATGTAAGGGAAGTAATAAAATTAATAAATATGCTTAGCCCTGATTGAAGCGGCATCCTTTTTTACTGTCAGTTTGAGTGAATTTTGAAGAATGAAAAATTTGTGTCGAGAACAAAACAGAAGTAAAAAAGATATAGCGGAAAGCAGGAAATAGCTTCAAATAAAAAACTCCCAAAAATTAATTTGAGAGTTTTTAAAGTTTTATTTTGAATGATGATTACCCAAGGTAAGTCATTAAAATTCTACTACGAGAAGTGTGTTTTAATCTTCTAATTGCTTTTTCTTTAATTTGACGAACACGCTCACGAGTTAAATCGAATGTTTCACCGATTTCTTCTAATGTCATCGGTTGGTGTTCTCCTAAACCAAAGTATAATTTTACTACGTCTGCTTCACGCGGAGTTAATGTCTCTAAAGCTCTGTTAATCTCAATACGTAAAGATTCATGTAATAAAGATTTGTCTGGATTTGGAGATTCTCCCGAGTTTAATACATCGTATAAGTTAGAGTCTTCTCCTTCAATTAATGGTGCATCCATAGATACGTGACGTCCAGAATTCTTCATAGATTCTTTTACGTCATTAACTGTCATGTCTAATTTCTTAGCAATTTCTTCTGGACTTGGTGGTCTTTCGTTTTCTTGCTCTAAGAAAGCGTACATTTTGTTAATTTTATTGATTGAACCAATTTTATTTAACGGTAAACGTACAATACGAGATTGTTCTGCTAAGGCTTGTAAGATAGATTGACGAATCCACCAAACTGCGTACGATATAAACTTAAATCCACGAGTTTCATCAAAACGTTTTGCTGCTTTAATTAAACCTAAGTTACCTTCATTAATTAAATCTGGTAATGTTAATCCTTGGTTTTGATATTGTTTTGCAACAGAAACCACAAAACGTAAATTCGCTTTTGTTAGTTTTTCTAATGCTCTTTGATCACCAGCTTTAATTCTTTGTGCTAATTCTACTTCTTCATCGGCAGTAATTAAATCTACCTTTCCTATCTCTTGTAAATATTTATCTAAAGACGCGGTTTCTCTATTAGTAACCTGCTTGGTAATCTTAAGTTGTCTCATATTCTTTTGTCTAAATTTTATTAATTATTGCATAGCCTGCATTTACTTATACGTAAGATGTTAAGTGAATGTTACAAAAAAAAATATTTTTTTTAAAATTTTACCTTTTTGGTTAAAGAAATGTTAATTTTGATTTTTAAATGAACAAAATAAGTGACATGTATCTTATTTAAGTGTCTAAACTTGAAACCAACTATACTAACAATTGAAAACGACTAATGCTGCTTCATTAAGTGATGAAGATCTTGTCAAAGAAATAGTAGAAACAAATAATACTCATTTGTTTGCTGTTTTATATGATAGGTATTCTAGCGTAGTATATAATAAATGTTACGGCTTTTCTAAAAGTAAAGAAGAGGCGCAAGATTTAACACATGATGTGTTTATTAGGTTGTTTGTAAAACTACGTTCATTTAAAGGGAAATCTAAGTTTTCTACTTGGTTGTATTCTTTTACATATAATTTCTGTGTAAATTATGTACAAAGAAACACCAACAAGAAAAATGAAAAAGTTACTGTTGTAACTGATGTTATTAAAGATGAAGATATAAATGAGAACGAGATTGATGACGCCACATTATTTGAGTTAAAATCAGATAAGTTAGCGAAGGCTATGGCGTTAATTGAACCACAGGACAAAATGATTTTATTGATGAAGTATCAAGATGATATGAGTATTCAAGAAATTCAGGAGTCTTTAGATTTGGGCTCGAGTGCAGTAAAAATGCGTATTAAAAGAGCTAAGGAACGCGTAGTTAAAAAGTATGAAGAATTGTAAGTATGGAAAATCCGTTTAAAAAAATACTACATAACGAAGAAGTGCCGCAGATACTTAAAGAAAAAGTGTTGAATGATATTGGCATGATAAAACTTACCATAGATTTAGCCGATTTATTTGTGGTTAAATATCCAAGTACTATTGGAGATTTATTAACTGGAGGTAGTTCAGAAAAAAAAGATAACTAAACAATTTATTATAACTAACTAAATTATAAAATTATGTCAGACTTTAAAGATGGAATTCTACAGCCATTTCAAGCAATTTTTCAAGATATTCTAGCAGCGCTACCAACTGTATTTAAATTTATTGGTTTTGTGCTTTTTGCATGGCTTTTTATCAAAATATTCATTTTTGTTATAAGAAAAATTCTAGCAAAAACTAACATTGATAAATGGTCAGAGAAGTTAAGTGAGACCGAAATTTTTGGAGATACAACTATTAATGTAATGTTAACCAATGTAATTTTAGGAGTACTAAAATGGTTTCTTATTTTAATATTTGTAATGGCTGGAGCTGGTATATTTGGTATGGATTCTGTTTCTAATGGAATTAGTAGCTTCTTTGCCTATTTACCTAGATTACTAACAGCTTTAGCAATTTTTGTAGCTGGTGCTTATTTAGGTACAATTGTAAAAAAAGCTATAACTTCTATGTTTAAATCGTTAGAAATTTCTGGAGGAAACTTAGTAGGTAATATTGCTTTTTATTTAATTGTAATATTTTTATCAATTACGGCTTTGGATCAAGCAGGTATAGATACCTCAGTTATTAAAAGTAATTTAACGTTAATAATAGGTTCTATTTTAGCGGCATTTACAATTGCTTTTGGATTAGGCTCTAGAGGTGCTGTTGAACGTTTATTGTTTGGTTATTACTCGCGTAAGAACTTGGGTATTGGGCAAAAAATAAAAACGAATGGTATAGAAGGTGTTATAATAAGTATTGATAATATTTGTATGATATTGTCAACTGCTGAAGGTAAGGTTGTTATACCAATTAAAGATATAGTAGACAGTAAGGTTGAGATATTAAACTAAAAGAAATTATTTTTTATTGTGACTTTATCGAATATAGTCGTGTCTTAATGGGTAAAGAAATAAGATAGGGCAAAAGTTTTGGGGGAAACTCCTATCTTTTAGAAAGGCTGCTTATGCAGCCTTTCTTGTTTTATTTTGTGACTTTCTTGTTTTTGTTGGGTCTAACTGAATAGCTAAGAATAAGAAGAGGTTGGGAATTTGAAAGTGAAAATTGATGTTTTCAGGGTTTTTTCTAATACTTTAGAAAATTAAAAAGGTTGCCAATTGGCAACCTTTTTTTTATTATTCAAAAGCAAAGTGTAAAAATACGCCTCGCGTTCCCATATAGTTTATTGGGTCTGTCCACTGACTTGGACTTGCATCATCGTATTTTAGCTCATCTGTAATTGCAAAAACGCCACGAATTGATGGTGAAAATTTAAAGTATTGTAAATAAATATCGATTCCAATACCAACTTCATACATAAAGTTACTAGATTTCATTCTAAACTCACCGCTAGTATTGTCGTCTTGTTGATCTTCATTACTAGAGAAATTATGGTCAAAAGATAAGCCGCCTAAAATATAAGGTCTTACATTATCTAATCTATCCGTACTAAACTTTAAGATTAAAGGCATGTGTAAAAATGTTGAGCCTACATCTTCTCGTATTCTTTGAGCGTCTGAACCTACAACATGATTAAAAGTTATGGTTTTTGTATTGGTCATTAAGCCTGGCTCAAAACGCAGATTAATGTTTTTATGAAGTCTATAGTCAGCTATTAAACCAACATTAAAACCAATTGAAGGTTCAACAACAATGTTTGGATTGTTAGTGGAAGAGTTAGGTCTGTAGTCTAATTTAAAATCGTTTCTGTTTAGGCCTAAATAAAATCCGTAATGAAAACGAGGCTTATCAAAACTAGGTAAGTTCTCTATTCTGTCCTTTTGAGCAAAAGCACTGCTTATTATTAAAAGTAAAAAACCTAAAATTATAAATTGTTTCTTCATGGGTTATTTTGTGGCTGTATAAATTGATGCAACTCCAAAAGTTACTGGTATATCTTTCGTATTACTAAACCCGTTTTTTTCTAAAATATTGTTGAAAGCTTTTCCGAAAGGAAAATGATTTGCACTTTCAGATAAATAAGAATAAGCTACTTTGTCTTTAGAGAATAATTTTCCGATAACAGGTAAAACTATATTAGTGTATAATTTGTAACCTTGTTTAAATGGAAATTTAGTTGGATTAGAGGTTTCTAAAACTACAAATTTACCATTAGGTTTTAAAACTCTATTTATTTCAGTTAAACCTTTATCTAAGTTTTCGAAGTTTCTTACACCAAAAGAAACAGTTATTGCATCAAATGTATTGTCATCAAAAGGCATGTTTTCACTGTCTCCAACAATCATTTCTATTTTGTTAGAAAGGTTTGCTTTAGCAATTTTTTGTTTTCCAACTTCTAGCATTCCTGCAGAAATATCTAAACCAACTATACGATCTGGATTTAATTCAGCCATCATCATGGCTAAGTCTCCAGTACCAGTTGCAATATCTAAAATTTGTTTTGGATTATTTTCTCCAACCAATTTTACTACTTTTTTACGCCAGCTAACATCTATTCCTAATGATATTATACGGTTTAATCCGTCGTAATTTTCAGAAATGTTATCAAACATTTTAGCAACTTGCTCTTTTTTTCCTAAGTCAGAATCTTTGTACGGTTTTACTATTTTACCCATTTATTGCAACTACTTCGTTAATTTTATTTGGTAACATTTCTTTTAACATTGTTTCAATTCCATTTTTTAAAGTAATGGTAGAAGATGGGCAACCGCTACAAGCTCCTTGTAAAATTACACTTACACGTTTGCTTTCTTCATCATAAGATTGAAATGCAATGTTTCCGCCATCTGAAGCAACGGCAGGTTTAATGTATTCATCTAAAATATCAACAATCTTGGCTGATGTTTCAGATAAATTTTCTTTAGAAACGGTAATTTCTTTTTTTGATGCTGCTTGCTTTGGAAGTTCTTTTAAAATGGTTTTACCTTCTTGTAAATATTCTCTAATAAAAGTTCTTACTTGTCCGTAAACTTCATTCCATTCCACCATATCATATTTAGAAATAGAAACATAATTGTCAGAAATAAAAACTTCTTTAACAAACGGAAAAACAAATAATGCTTGGGCTAGAGGAGAAGACTTACTTGCTTCATCAATATTCTTAAACTCAACATCTGTTTGTGTAAGTGCCTTGTTGGTTCCAAATTTCATTACTGAAGGGTTTGGGGTAACTTCAGCATACACTTCAATAGCTTCTTTTTTGTTTGTTCTTTCTTCTTTTATTACTGTGTTGCCTTCTTGTAAATAGGCTTCAACTTGTTCGCGAACTTCTTCTTGTACATCACTCCATTCTACAATATCAAAACGTTGAATTGCTATAAAGTTAGCGGTAACAAATATCTTCTTAACAAATGGTAAATAGAATAATTGTTGTGCTAAAGGTGAGTTTTTTGCCTCATCTATATTGGTAAACTCGTAACTTCCACCATTTATTAAAATTGAATTACTTACAAATTTAATAATAGCATTGTTGTTGGTTTCTTGTATTGTTATTTTAATGTCTTTCATGTTAAAGGAAAACTGATAATCAGTTAAATTTATTTATATGCATTATTAATGCAAAAGGAGTTGCAAAATTACGGTAAAAAACTGACTTTTAGTAATAAAAAAATCCCGCAATAGCGGGATTTTTTTATCTTTTTATTCTTTCTACAAATTAAAAGTTAAGGTACCTGTAATTCTTGTGTTGTTTGTATTTAATTCTATTGGGCTAATTGTTGCGCTATTGTAGATTGAATATGGTGCGTTTACACCAGAATTTCTATAAGCTAAATCAAATTTAAATTTACCAAAATTGTAACCTAAACCAGCAGAATAACCGCTTAAATTATCTTCGTCTAAAGCATCTTTAATTGGGCTTTGTTCGTAATGATAACCAGCTCTTAGGCTCATTCTGTCAAAACGCCATTCTGTACCAATGTTAACAGCATGAGTTGCTTTGTAATATGTTTTGTAATCTTGATTAGTGTTATTAAATCCGTTGCTAGTGAATTTAGTGTTAGAGTAATCTTTGTAAGTATAATCCAAACTGATTAATCCTTGCTTGTCAAAAATTATAGCACTACTTGCAGTTAATTTACCAGGTGTTCTAAAGCTGTATGCAACTAGTTCTTGAATTGTTTCAGAGTAGTTTGGTATTCCATTACTTTCTGCTGAATACTCTTCATAGTAATCTTCAAAAGTTTCATTGTACCAAGTTGGTGTTTCGTAAGCTAGACCAATTCTAAAATTTTGATGTAGCTTGTATATAAAACCAGCACTTAAAGAAAAACCATTACTTTCTATGTAGGTGTTTTGGTCTAATAAAATGGTTAAATCGTTACCGTTAGTATCTTGGTTTATCTCATCTAAATAAGTGGTTTGGCCAAATCTTAAATCGTGAATATTTACAGCTGCTCCAATAAATAACTTATTTTCATGTGCTGCAGAAACTCCCATTGTAAATACAGTAGATTCGCCGTTTAAGTAGTTTTCAAAACGTTGTTCTTGTGCGTTGTTAAATTCTGTTTGAGGATTCGTGTTGTCATTAGGATGGATATTATAATATGCTTCTCCGCTATTTCCGTCTACACCAAAATAACTTTCAAAATTATTTTTCAATCTATAATTAAAAGATAGTGCAAAATTACTCCATCCAGAGTTTGAGTTTGTGTCAAAAACAAGTATTCCACCAGCTTGTGATATATTAAAATAGTCTTCTTCTGTATTAAATGTAGTGCCGTAATAACTTGCATTTACATCGTTATTTTTATTCCCTAATGTTACGGAAAACATACTATTGTTTGCAACTGCTGCGCCTGCTGGATTTATTCCTGTAGAAGAAACATCTCCTCCTAATGCTCCAAAAGCACCACTCATAGCGTTAAATCTGGAGGTTCCGTAATTGTTGTCTTGTCCAAATAAAATACCTAAATCATTATAATCTAAAGATTGAGAATAGGACGTGAAAGCTGTAGCGACAATTGCCGCGAATGTTAAAAATCTTTTCATTTTTTTGCTAATTCGTTTTACTTAACTTTATAAAGATTGGTTAAGAATATATTATTTTCTGCTACTACTTCTAGAAGATGAGCTTCTACTTCCTGAGCTTCTAGATGATGAACTTCTGCTGCTGGTACTTCTAGAAGAAGAACTTCTTGATGAAGAAGATCTACTTGGAGTATAGCTTCTAGAAGAACGAGTAGATTTAGAATTTTGAGAGTATCTCTTTGTGCTTCTTGTTGGAGTTGTACTTCTTACGTTTCTAGTAGATTTTGTATTTCTAGTGTTTTTTACGCCTCCGGTTCTGTTTGTACGTGTGTTTCTTACTCGTTTAGAAGGTTTAATATTTCTTGTATTTCGTGTACTTCTTGTAGAACGTATTTTTCCGTTACTATTATATTTTCTTATGGTTCTTTTAGACCTTGTAGAATTAACAGTTCTTCCGTTTCTAGTAGAACGAATGGTTCTAGTTGGTGTATTTACTCTTCTGTTGTTAGTGTATCCTCTTCTAGTATTAGAAGCTACACTATATCTTCCTCTGTAAGAATTTGCTCCTCTACGAGTGTTTCTGTAGTAATTCCCATATCTGAATGGGGAATAATAAGGATTTCCGTAGTAAGCAAATCCACCACCATAAAATCCAGTATTCCAATAACCTCCATAATGATAAGGATGCCATGAATTATATCCCCATCTATTCCAACGATTCCATCTATTCCAGCGGTTCCATCCATATCCATAACCGTAGAAAGGTGAGTCCCAATAAGAGTTGTAACCAAAACCGGTATTAATATTTATAACAACATCCGCGTTGTCATAACCCCAAGGTTCATTATAAGTTATTCTAGATTGAGAATCATCTTCGTAAATTTTTTCTTCATACTCCTCATCTTCATTGCCATAAGATTTATAGCTGTCAATATCTGTTATAATATCAGAACCGTTTAGTTCATCTAAACGTTGTAATTCTTTTGTAAAATAGTTGTCGTTATATTCTCTATATTCTTTTTGATCTGCAAGAATAACTCTTCTCCCTTCGGTTTCAGAATTACTATCAGCGTAGATACCATCTTCGCTATTAGTTACAGTTTGCGCAGTTCCGCAAGAAATTAAAGTAGTTAGCATTAAAAATGATAACATATAAAGTGGAAGCTTGGTGTTGGCGTAATGTAACTTCATGTTTTCTAGTATTTAAGGTTTTTTCTTTTGTTCTTTTTAAATTCATAATTTACAAAATTAAAACTAACTGTTAGGCAACTTACCTTTTTTAGTGTAGTTTTGTGTCGATTTTAATAAAAATCACAATTTTGCAAACACAAATTACATTTATTTAGGTAGCAAGTTTTGTGCCAAACTTCTGATTATGAGTAAAAAATTGACAAAGCGTTCCGAAGATTATTCGAAATGGTATAATGAACTAGTTGTAAAAGCTGATTTAGCTGAAAATTCTGCAGTACGCGGTTGTATGGTAATTAAACCATATGGTTATGCTATTTGGGAGAACATGCAGGCAGAATTAGATAGAATGTTTAAAGAAACAGGACACGTAAATGCATATTTCCCTCTTTTTGTTCCTAAAAGTTTATTTGAAGCTGAGGAAAAAAATGCAGAAGGTTTTGCAAAAGAATGTGCAGTTGTAACTCATTATCGTTTACAAAACGACCCAGAAAATGAAGGGAAACTACGTGTAGATCCTGAAGCTAAACTAGAAGAAGAGTTAGTAGTAAGACCAACATCAGAAGCAATTATATGGAATACCTTTAAAGGATGGGTGCAATCTCATAGAGATTTACCATTACTAATAAATCAATGGGCAAATGTTGTTCGTTGGGAAATGCGTACGCGTTTATTTTTAAGAACTGCAGAGTTTTTATGGCAAGAAGGACATACTGCACATACAACAAAAGAAGAAGCTGTTTCAGAATCTAAGCAAATGCAAGAAGTATATGCAACCTTTGCAGAAAACTTTATGGCAATGCCAGTTGTAAAAGGAGCAAAGTCAGAAAGCGAGCGTTTTGCAGGAGCAGATGAAACGTACACAATTGAGGCTTTAATGCAAGATGGTAAAGCTTTACAGGCAGGAACATCTCACTTTTTAGGGCAAAATTTTGCCAAAGCATTTGACGTTAAATATACTTCTAAAGAAGGAAAGCAAGAATACGTTTGGGCAACTTCTTGGGGAGTTTCTACACGTTTAATTGGTGGTTTAATAATGACGCATTCAGATGATTTAGGGTTAGTTTTACCTCCAAAATTAGCACCAATACAAGTAGCTATTGTTCCTATATATAAAGGAGAAGAGCAATTAGCGGCTATTTCTGAGAAAGTTAATGTTTTTACTAAAGAGTTAAAAGCTAAAGGAATCTCAGTAAAATTTGATGATAGAGATACTTATAGACCAGGAGCAAAGTTTGCTGAATACGAATTAAAAGGAGTTCCTGTAAGAATTGCAATAGGAAATAGAGATTTAGAAAATAATACTGTTGAGGTAGCTCGTAGAGATACCTTAGAAAAACAAACCGTTTCTCAAGATGAAGTTGTAGATTTTGTTGCAGCACTTTTAGAAGAAATTCAAGAGAATTTATTTAAGAAGGCACTTTCGTATAGAGATGAGCATACAACAGAAGTAACAACTTTTGATGAGTTTAAAGAAGCATTAGAAACTAAAGGAGGTTTTGTTTTAGCACATTGGGATGGTACAATAGAGACAGAAGATAAGATAAAAGAACTTACAAAAGCTACAATAAGGTGTATACCTAATGATGCAAAAGAAGAGTCTGGAAGCTGTGTTTACTCAGGAAAACCGTCTTCAAAAAGAGTTTTATTTGCTAAAGCATATTAAGAATTAAATTTTTTTTTAATTTTTTTAAAAAAATTATTGCAAATGTTGAAAAACGTTGTATATTTGCACCCGCAATCGATAAGATTGATTGCTACTGGTCCGTTCGTCTAGGGGTTAGGACGCATGGTTTTCATCCATGTAACACGGGTTCGATTCCCGTACGGACTACAAAGTTTTATATAAACTAAATAAGAAAAAAGTAAGATGGCAAATCACAAGTCAGCATTAAAGAGAATTAGAAGTAACGAAGCTAAGAGATTACGTAACAAATATCAGCATAAAACTACACGTAATGCTGTAAGAGATTTACGCGCATCTTCAGATAAGAAAGAAGCTGAAGGTATGTTAACTAAAGTTATTTCTATGTTAGACAAATTAGCAAAGAACAACATTATTCATAAGAATAAAGCAGCAAACTTAAAGTCTAAATTGACTAAGCAAGTAGCAACTTTATAAGAAATAATTAAGAATTTATTCTTATTTAAAAACGCTCTGATTTTTCAGAGCGTTTTTTTGCTTTATATTTAAGTGTAGTCTAAAGTATAAGAAGCTATTTCCTGCTTTTCGCTATATCTTTTTATGCTGTCATTGGCTAAGTTTACTTTTTGTAAACTGTGGCAATCTAATAATTTAAAAACAGATTACTTCGTTCCTCGCAATGTCACCTAATCTAGTTAAGTATAAAAAGGATGTCGCTTCAATCTGGGCTAAACAAGTTAATAAAGTGTAGATTGTAATATGCTACCAATCGTATTTTTTATGAGCATCCAGTCTTATAAATATAAAAAGTAATACTGTAAATCCCCATAAAGAAGAACCTCCATAACTAAAAAAAGGCAGCGGGATACCAACCGTAGGAAATAAACCTATTACCATACCAACATTAACTAAAAGGTGAAAAAATATAATAGAAGCTACACCGTAACCGTAAATTCGTCCAAATTTATTTGTTGTAGTTTCGGATAAGTAGATAACTCGATACAGTAAAACAACAAAAAGAATAATTACAAGACTGCTTCCTAAAAAGCCCCATTCTTCTCCAACTGTACTGAAAATATAATCTGTATGCTGTTCTGGAACAAAATTTCCTTGAGTTCTATCTCCCTGTAAATATCCTTTCCCTAAAAAACCACCAGAACTAATTGTTAATTCCGCTTGGTGAGAGTTGTAGCCAATTCTTTTGATATCTACTTTTTTTCCTAAGAGAACATCAAATCGATCTCTATGGTGTTGTTTAAATACATTGTTAAATATAAATCCAAATGCAATAATAAACAAACCAACAGCAGTGTATAAGCCAACTATTTTAGGCCAATTGAAACGTAAAAAGCGTTTATTTCTATAAATAGCATAAATAGTGTAACAGGTTATTAATAGAAAAGAGATTATTAAAACCCAGAAGGCACCAAAGTATATTGTTAGTAAAAATAAAAGCACTGTAATTGCTCCAAAAATAATATAATTTAATGTTAGACCTTCTCTGTTAAAAACAAAAAAGAAAGCCAAATAGATAAGTACAGAGCCCATGTCTGGTTGTAATGCAATTAAAAAAGCAGGAATAAAGATTACTATAAATGCTTTTATTTGGTTTTTTATAAGCTTTAGGTTGTAATTTCTATCACTTAGTAACTTTGCTACTGCTAAAGCAGTAAATGCTTTTGCAAACTCGGAAGGTTGTAAACCAATATTGCCAAAGTTGTACCAGGAAGTAGCTCCATTAATGTTTTTTCCGAAAAGAAACAAACCTGCGAGTAATACTAAGGAGAATATATATAGAACACTAGAGAAGCGCTCGTAAAACTTAGAGTTTAGAAATAAGATTAAAATAATTAGAGGAATAGATAGAATAATAAAAATTAGTTGTTTTCCATATTTTGTTGAAAAATCTAAAAAATCATTGTTTTCTGGAGTTGTAGAAGCGGCATAAATGTTCATCCACCCAAAAATAACTAGTGTAGCGTATAAGGCAACAAGTATCCAATCTATGCCTAAAAATATGTTATTTCGTTCCTGACGCAAGAGAATCTGGTTTTTGAATTTGTTTATTGTATATTTTTTGCAAACTAGTATTAATCATTTTTGATTCTCTATGTTTTGTTGCATTAGAGATTTCACCATTTAAATACTTTTCAATCATTAAACTTGTAATTGGTGCAGCAATTGTAGAACCATAACCACCATTTTCTACAAATATTGCTAATGCAATTTGAGGATTTTCTCTCGGTGCAAATGCCATAAATATAGAATGATCATCTAACTGATTTTTTTTTCCTTCAACTCTTATAAAATTTTCTACAGTACCTGTTTTTCCACAGATTTCTATTCCTTTTACTTGGCTATATTTACCAGTTCCGGTTTTAAAAACTTCATACATTGCTTCTACAACTGGGGTAAAGTGTTGAGAATCTATAGTTGTTTTTTTAGGTATAGTGTAATTCGTGTTATCTATATTTTGTCCATCAATCTTTTTTACAATATGTGGTGTGTAAAAGTAGCCTCTATTTGCAATTGCTGCTGTTACATTTGCTAATTGAATAGGTGTTGTTTCCACTTCACCTTGACCAATTGCGTTTGAAATAGTTGTTGTTGCTCCCCATCTAAAATCATAATTATCACTATAATACTTGCCGTCTGGAATCCTTCCTTTCTGTCCTGAAGGTAAATCATATCCTAAAAAATCACCTAAGCCAAAGCTTTTAGCATGGTTTGCCCAAGCATCCATTCCTTTAGACGAGGTTTCATATTTGTCAATAATTTTTCTATAGGTAGTTGCAAAATAGGTGTTACAAGATTTTGCAATAGCTGTTTTAAGTTTAATTGGTCGTCCAGTAATGCCACAATGACAACCCATAAAAGCATTCTTTCTTCGACCGTATCGATATCCATGATGACAATAGACAGAGAAATTTTCGTCAACTACATTTTCTTGTAATCCAATTAATCCATTGATCATTTTAAAGGGAGATCCTGGAGCATAACTTGCTTGCAGTCCGCGGTCAATCATGGGGTTGTTAATAGAGTCGTTAAACAGTATGCTAGATTGTTTTTTACGTTTTCTACCAACCATTAAATTGGGGTCGTAGCTTGGTGCGGTAATTAATGCTAGTATTTCTCCGCTTGAGGGTTCAATAGCAACTATTCCACCTCGTTTACCAGTCATTAACAATTCACCATATTTTTGTAAATCACTATCTATGGTTAGTGTTAAATCCTTACCTGCTAAAGCTGTTGTGTCGTATAGTCCATTTTTAAAAGAACCGATAATTTTATTAAGATTATTCCTCTTTAAGTGTTTTTTACCTTTTATTCCTCGCAATATTTTTTCATATTGTTTTTCAACTCCCCAAGAACCAATTAACTCCCCTTGTTCATAATCATCACTATTTCTGGCAGTGTATTCGTTAACTTCACTAATATATCCAACAACGTTAGCTGCTGATTTTTCCGGGTAATTTCTAATTATCCTTTTTTGAATATAAAAACCTTTGTATTTATGTAGTTTTTCTTGAAGAAAAGCAAAGTCTTCTTTAGAAAGTTGTTTTAAAAATACTGATGGTAGCCAGCGCGCATATTTTTCAGCTTTTGCAAAACGTTTTTTAAAGTCCTCTTTATCAATTTTTAAAAAAGAACAAAACTCTAAAGTATCTAAAGGTTCTACATCTTTTGGGGTTACCATTACGTCGTAAGAAAGTTGGTTGGCAACTATTAGTTTCCCGTTTCGGTCAAAAACATGTCCTCTTTCTGGGTAGTCATAAACAATTTTTACTGCAGAGTTTTTAGTAGGATTATAGTTTGATCCATTTATAATTTGTAATTGAAAAAGTCTTCCAATAAAAATAATACTAATAACTAGTATTAAGAAAATCAATAAATAACTTCTTTTCATTTATTGTTGTTTTGGGCTAAAAATATAGTTTCCTAAAAAGAATAGTATAAGTGTAAAAACACTTGATAGAAGTGTGTTTAAAATTACATGCGTAAAGTTTTGAAAGCTAAAGTTAATTAAAGTAAACAATATAAAATGATGAAGTATTGTTAAAATTGTTATGTAGTTAAAAACATTTCCAAAAGATTCTAATCTTAAGTTAAATAGTTGATAATCTTGTGTATTCTTTTTGAAAATAGAATGTATTAAATAAATTCTAAAATAGGCGATAAGTACTATTGAAAAAGCGTGTACACCTCCGGAATTTGAGAAAAAATCTACAAACAAACCTAATAAAAAGCTTAAAATTAAAAAAGGGAATCTATTTTCGCGAAGTGGATATAAAAAAACAAAAGCTATATATAGATATGGGTTTACATATCCTAAATAAAGAATGTTGTTTAAGATAAATACTTGTAAAAAAAGCAAGAAAATAAACAATAAAGAGATGTAAATTGTTTTATTCATTACTTAAGTTTTGGAGTTCTTTTTTGTGTAAGTTTTTTACCACATAAACTTGATTTAAATTACTCATGTCGTTAAATAACTTAACATCTAGTGTATTTGAGGCAGTATGTTTTTCAGGAATATTAATAATTGTTCCAATAAGTATTCCTTCAGGAAAAATGGTAGACATTCCTCCGGTTATAATTGTATCACCAATTTTAGAAACAGCTTGTCTTGGTATATCTTTTAATTGCACAGTATTGTAATCTTTTCCGTCCCATTCTAACGTTCCAAAATAGTTGCTATTTTTAAAACGTGCATTAATTTTACTGTGTCTATTTAATAAAGATTGAATTCTTGAGTGCCCATTACCAACATTTTCTGTAATTCCAATTATTCCTTTTCCATTGATAACAGCCATTTCGGTTGTAATTCCGTGCTTTGTTCCTCGATTAATGGTTAAAAAATTGTTTGCCTTGTGATATTGATTTGCTGTTATTTTAGCATTTATATTGGTGAAATGTTGATTGTATTTTGTTGAATCTATAATAGTTGTTTCTAAAATACTGTCTGAAGAAACCTGTAACTGCTCAAGTAAGTTTTTTAATCTAATATTCTCTTCAACCAAAACTTGGTTTTGAGTTTCAAGGTTAAAGTAGTCTGAAATTTCTGACGATGTGTCTAAAAGCCCTCCAGTAATTCCATTTGTAGAACTTACAAATTTACTTTTATGAAAGCTGTTATTGTTAATAATTAAAGCAAAAGCTATAAATTCTAACAGCAAAAAAAATAAAAAATATTTATATTTCTGAAAGAAATAAATAAGCTGTTGCATGAATTATATTTTTTACTTAATCAAAACGTTCTTGTATTTTTCTAAATCTTTAAGTGCCATTCCAGTACCTCTAACAACGGCGCGTAAAGGATCTTCTGCTACATAAACAGGTAAGTCTGTTTTTCTAGAAAGACGTTTATCTAAACCTCTTAACATAGATCCACCACCAGCTAAATATATTCCAGTATTGTAAATATCTGCGGCTAATTCTGGTGGAGTTTTAGATAGTGTTTCCATTACAGCGTCTTCAATACGTAAGATAGATTTATCTAAAGCTTTTGCTATTTCTCTATAAGAAACCTGTACTTGTTTAGGCTTTCCGCTCAATAAATCTCTACCTTGAACTAACATGTCATCTGGAGGAGTTTCTAAATCTTCAGTAGCTGCTCCAATTGTTATTTTAATTTTTTCAGCAGTTGTTTCACCAACGTGTAAGTTGTGTTGTGTACGCATGTAATACATAATATCACTCGTAAATAAATCTCCTGCTACTTTTACTGATTGATCGCAAACGATACCAGCAAGTGCAATTACTGCAATTTCTGTTGTTCCTCCACCTATGTCAATAATCATGTTACCTTTTGGTTCCATAATATCAACACCAACACCAATAGCTGCAGCCATTGGTTCGTAAATTAAGTAGATTTCTTTAGCGTTCATATGTCGAGCAGAATCTATTACTGCACGTTTTTCAACTTCTGTAATTCCTGAAGGAATACAAATAACCATACGTAATGAAGGTGGAAAAAGCTTCTTTTTTATTGCTGGAATTTGTTTAACAAATTCCTTAATCATTTCTTCAGAAGCTTGAAAATCTGCAATTACACCATCTTTTAATGGTCTAATTGTTTTAATATTTTCATGGGTTTTTCCTTGCATTAAATTGGCTTCTTTTCCAATTGCAATAATTTTTCCAGTAGCTCTATTTCTTGCTACTATTGAAGGACTGTCTATAACTACTTTTCCGTTGTGGATAATTAGTGTATTTGCAGTTCCTAAATCAATAGCAATGTCTTCTGTCATAAAATCGAAAAAACCCATAAAATATCTTTGTTTCTTTTATTATTGTAATCTCACAAATTTACAAAAAAAATGTGTTGTTTTAACTTGTAATTGTTAATGTTTAAAATGTCTTACGCCAGTAAAAACCATTGAAACATTATTGTCATTACAATAGTTAATACTTAGTTCATCTTTTATAGATCCACCAGGTTGTATTACACTTTTTATACCTGCATTATCTGCAATTTCTACACAATCTGGAAATGGGAAAAAAGCATCACTTGCCATAACAGCACCTTTTAAATCGAAATTAAATGAGGTTGCTTTTTCAATGGCTTGTTTTAAAGCATCAACTCTGCTTGTTTGACCAGTTCCTCCAGCTAATAATTGTTTGTTTTTTACTAAAATTATAGTGTTAGACTTTGTGTTTTTACACAATTTAGAAGCAAACAATAAATCTTCTAACTCACTTTCTGACGGTTTATTGTTAGTTGGGTAAGATAAATCTTCTAATTTATCAGTTATAAAGTCTTTGTCTTGAACTAAATTACCGTTTAAGCAAGTTCTAACTGTTTGGGTTGGTAATTCTACTTCTTTCTGAATTAAAATAACTCTGTTCTTTTTCCCTTTTAAAGCTGCAAGAGCTTCGTCTGTATAACTAGGTGCAATTACAACTTCGCAAAATAATTTATGAATTTCTTCTGCGGTGTCTTTATCAATAGTTGTATTAGCAATTAATATTCCGCCAAAGGCAGAAACAGGATCACCAGCTAAAGCGTCTACATAAGCTTGGTGTATAGTTTCTCTTTGCGCAAAACCACATGCATTGTTGTGTTTTAAAATTGCAAAAGTTGGCGCTTCACCTTTAAACTCTGCCATCAAATTAACAGCTGCATCTACGTCTAAAAGATTGTTGTAGCTTAATTCTTTACCATGTAATTTGTCGAACATTGCATCTAAATCTCCAAAGAAATACCCTTTTTGATGTGGGTTTTCGCCATAACGTAAGGTTTTAGAGATTGTTTGGCTTGCTTTAAAAACTACTTCATCTTCATTAAAATAATTAAAGATTGCAGTATCGTAATGAGATGAAATATTAAAAGATTTTGCAGCAAACTTCTTTCTTTGTTCAATTGAAGTTGTTCCGTTATCTTCAGAAAGAATACTTAAGAACTCTTCATATTGATCCATTGAAGAAACAGTAAAGGTGTCTTTAAAGTTTTTTGCTGAAGCTCTAATTAAAGAAATTCCGCCGATATCAATTTTTTCAACGATATCTTGTTCTGGTGCTCCAGATGCTACAGTTTTTTCAAACGGATATAAATCTACAATTACTAAATCTATTTGTGGAATTTGATATTCTGCTAATTCAGCAATATCACTTTCGTTATCTTGTCTGTTTAAAATTCCTCCAAAAACTTTTGGGTGTAAAGTTTTAACTCTTCCTCCTAAAATAGAAGGGTAAGAAGTAACTTCATCAACAGGAACTACGTCTATGCCTAATTCTTTAATGAATTTTTCTGTTCCCCCAGTAGAGTAAATTGTTACGTTTAATTCGTTTAGTTTTTGTACAATTGGCGCTAAGCCATCTTTGTGAAATACCGAAATTAATGCGGATTTAATTGTTTTTGCAGTGCTCATTTAGTGTTGTGTTGTTAAGCACGCAAAGCTACTAAAACCTTAGCGGTATAACAATAAAAAGATACTCACAAAAAGGTGTAGTAATTAACAATTATTTAGCCATCATTTTTTCTTTAAAATCTGACAATAACATATTGTAGTCTTTAGGCTGTTTGCTAGGTTTCTTGTAAAAGTTAGAAATTAACTTTTTTAAAATTGTTTGTTTTTTCATTTCGTGGGGGATTTTTTGAAAAAAAAATTATTCTGCTTTTTCTATAAAATTATAGATCCAATTAACTACTTTTCTAAGTATAGTTGGTTTTTTGTGGTAGTGAGAAGTACTAGTGCCTATTATTGTAGAATAGGTTGTTTGGTTTTTATTATTCATGTTTAAGGGATTGATGAATTAATAATTTAGTTAATATGTTCAACAAACTTAAATAAAAAATAATTATAAAGCAAGTAATTAGCTAGTTACACTATTTTTGAAACTTTTTCACATATATATTCTAAAAGATTTTCATCATCTTTTGTAAATGGGTTTACTGTGTGAGAATCGATGTCTATTTGACCAATATTTTCACCTTCAACAAAAATTGGAATTACAATTTCGCTTTTTACTTTCCAGCCACAAGAAATGTAATTATCTTGACTAGAAACATCTTGCACAACAAAATTCTCATTACTAACAGCAACTTGCCCGCAAATTCCTTTTCCAAAAGGAATTATAGTGTGTTCAGTTTCTTCACCAGTATATTGAGCTAGTTTTAATTCTTCTTTATCTCCGTTTTTAAAGTAAAATCCAACCCAATCATAATACGTAATTTGTGCTTCTAAGTAATCACAAATCTGTTGTAATTTATCTTCTTTTAAGCTAGTTGATTCTATTATAGAATCAATTTTAGATTTTAATATTTCTATATTCATTATCTTAGTATCTTCGTTCAATATAAGGATGCAAAAATAAATGATTTTAACGCTAAAAAAACATAAAAAAGTACTTCTTTTTTTACTTAAATTTTTTGCAACGTATTTTGTGTTATTTGCAATTTATTCTAGTTACTTAAAAAGAAATCAACAACTAGATCCATTTGTAAATGCACCAGTTACACAGTTGGTAGCAAAACAATCTGCATGGGGTTTAGAGCTTTTTGGGTATCAAGTAGAAAAAGTACAACATCCAGAAGAACTTTCTATTTTTTTAGCATTAAATGGTAATTATGTAGGTAAAATTGTTGAAGGTTGTAATTCCGTTAGTTTAATAATTCTTTTCATAGCATTTATTATTGCTTTTTCAGGAAGTTTTAAAGCAACATTGTTGTATATGCTTTTTGGAACTATTTTTATTTGGATTATTAATATTGTAAGAATAGTTGTTATTTGTATAATGTTAGATAAGTATCCAGAACAAGAAATGTTTTTGCATAAGTTGCTTTTTCCTGCAATAATCTATGGAGCTGTCTTTCTGTTATGGGTTATTTGGGTGAATAAATTTTCAACAGCAAAAAAATGAAAAAAAAATACAACTATTTAGTTATTGCTTTTTTGTTCTTCTTGTTGATTTTAGTCAGAGCTTTTTCAACTAAAATGTTTTACGATCCAATGACTAGTTATTTTGAAGATGAATATTTACATATTTCTCCAGAAAGCGTTGTCTATTGGAAGTTGTTTTTAAATATGTTCTATCGTTTTTTAATAAACACAGTTATTTCTTTAGGCATTATTTGGTTGGTTTTTAAAAGAGTTGATTTTGTAAAGTTTTCAGCAATATTTTATGGAGTTGCATTTATTATTTTAAGTCTTGTCTTTTATTTTTTATTGAAAGATAATTTTTCTTCAGGTCATTTATTACCTTTTTATATCAGACGATTTATAATTCATCCATTAATTTTATTGGTGCTTTTGCCAGCTTTGTATTATCAAATAATACAAGAAAAAGAACTTTAACATAGTTTTAAAATTTAGTGTTGTAAATTTGCAACTTAAATGAAGCAGTTTTTAAAAAATATAACTTCTGTAATACTAGCCTTTTTAGTGTTGTTTTCAACCTTTTCTTTTACGGTTGAAAAGCATTACTGTGGAGATTTTTTAGTAGATGTTTCTTACACAGGAGATGCTAAAGAGTGCAACATGGACAATGGCACATCTAATGTTGTGCAAATGAAAAAATGTTGTAAAAATGAAGTCGAGCAAGTAAAAGGGCAAGATGAATTGCAACAAAACTCAATACATAAAATAACTTTTAAAGATCAGCAATTTATAATTTCATTTGTAATTGCCTATGTTGACTTACTTTCAAATAGTGAGCAGGATAGATCTTTGTTTGAATATCAATCTCCACCACCAAATCTCGATAGAGATTACCAGGTTTTTTACCAGTCTTTTTTAATCTGATTTTATTTTTAATGCGATAAAATTCATCTTTTTAGATGAAAATAAGTCTATTTAATAAATAAAATTAATATAAATGAAAAAATATATAATTGGCATATGTATGCTAATTCCATTTTTATCATTTTCTCAGCAAGAATTAAGAGGAATGATAATGGATAAAACAAATCCAAAAGACAATTTAGGTGTTTTTGGCGCCAATGTTTATTGGTTAAACACAACAGTTGGAGCAACCACAGATGAAAAAGGATGGTTTAAAATTCCATATAAATCAAGTTATAAAAAGCTGGTAGTAAGTTTTATTGGTTATAAAACGGACACAATTAATATTACTAGTTTAAAACCAATTCATCATTTTATTACAGATCAAAGTACTTTAGATGAAGTTAGTGTGTCTGTTAAGAAAAAAGCCACGCAGAAATCTTTCTTGCAAACAGCAAATGTATTTACAGTAAATAGCGAAGAATTACTGAAAGCTGCTTGTTGTAATTTGGCTGAAAGTTTTGAAACAAATCCATCAATAGATGTTAATTTTTCAGATGCATTAACAGGAACAAAACAAATACAAATGTTGGGCTTAAAAAGTCCGTATTTGTTAATTTCACAAGAGAATATTCCTTCAATAAGAGGAGCAGCACAAGTTTTTGGACTTACATTTACCCCAGGAACTTGGGTAGAGAGTATCCAAATAACCAAAGGAGCAGGAAGTGTAATTAATGGATTTGAAAGTATTTCTGGGCAAATAAATGCAGAGTTAGTAAAACCTTATACGGATAATAAATTCTTTTTAAACGCTTATGGTTCTTTAGGAGGAAGATTAGAATTGAATACTCATTTTAATCAAAAAGTCTCTGATAAATGGCAAACAGGCTTGTATATTCATGGAGATTATCGAGGCGAAAAATTTGATAGAAATAACGATAATTTTTTAGACAATCCGCTTGCGGAACAAATAAACATTATGAACCGTTGGCAATATACAGATGCCGAAAAAGGCTGGGTAAGTTTCATTAATTTTAGATACATGAATGATGAAAAACAAACCGGTGAAATCGATTTTAATCCTATAACAGATAAAGGAACAACAAATGCTTGGGGTAGTGAAATTAAAACCAAACGTTTTGATACTTCGTTAAAATTAGGTTATGTTTTTCCAGAATTACCATTTCAAAGTTTCGGATTTCAATTAGCATATAGTAACCATAATCAAGATTCTTATTTTGGATTAAATAGGTATGATATTAAACATCAGAGTATATATTCAAACTTATTATTTAATTCAATAATTGGAGATACAAGAAATAAGTTTTCTGTCGGAATTAATTTTGCCTATGATGTGTATGATGAATTGGTTAATATTACTGATTACTCTAGAAAAGAAAACTCATTTGGAGGCTTTTTTGAATACGCTTTCGATAATTTGGACGACTTTAGTTTTACGGCTGGTTTGCGTTTAGATACTCATAATTTATTAGGAACGTTTGTTACACCACGTTTTCATATGCGTTATGCTCCTTGGGAAAAAGGAGTTCTAAGAGCTTCAATTGGGCAAGGGAGAAAAGCAGCTAACATTTTTGCAGAAAATCAACAATTATTTGCAAGTTCAAGAAAAATAGATGTGCAAAGTACTGGTGGAAAAATTTACGGATTAGATCCAGAAGTAGCATGGAATTATGGAGTTTCGTATTTACAGGGATTTAATTTATTTGATAAAAAAGGAGACATAACCTTTGATTTTTACAGAACAGATTTTCAGAATCAAGTTGTAGTAGATTGGGAGAATCCACAAGAAATAGCATTCTATAATTTAGAAGGAAAAAGTTATGCAAATAGTTTTCAAACTGAAATAAACTATAATATTATAAAGTATTTTAATATGCGATTAGCGTACAAGTATTATGATATTGAAACTGATTATCAGTCAGGTAAAGCAATTAAGCCATTAACTCCAAATCATCGTTTTTTTGCTAATGTTTCATACGAAACTATTAAAGATGAAGAGATTAAAAAGTATTGGAAGTTTGATGTAACCTATAATTTAATAGGAGAACAAAGACTGCCAAATACAAGTACAAACCCAGTTCAATATCAATTATCAGAATATTCAGATTCGTATAGCTTGTTAAACGCTCAGGTAACAAAAGTTTTTTCTGATAAATTTGAAGTATATGTTGGGGGAGAAAACTTAACAAATTACAAACAGAAAAATCCTATTTTAGCAAATGATGATCCATTTGGCGCAAATTTTGATACTACAATAGTATATGCACCAATTTTTGGACAGATGTTTTATGGCGGATTACGTTTTAAACTTAATTAAAAATCAATAAAAATGAAAAAAGTATTAGTAATAGTTAGTTTGTTTTTCTTCGGAATAACTGCAAACGCACAAAAGAAAAATGCAAAAGTATCTTTAGAAGTAGATGGAATTTGTGGTATGTGTAAAAAAAGAATTGAAACTGCAGCTTTAAAAACCAAAGGTGTAAAGTTTGCAAGTTGGAATGTTAATACACATAAATTAAGTTTAATTTTAGATGAACGTAAAACTTCTGTAGAAAATGTTCAAAAGAGTGTTGCTGCTGTTGGGCACGATTCTAAAGGTTTTGTAGCTACAGATGAGGCTTATAATTCTGTACATCCTTGTTGTAAATATAGAGATGAGGAAATTATAGAGAACCACGCAGGAGAGCTAAAAAAACAAAAAAAGAAGTAATACTTAGTTTTAAGTGTATAAAAAAACCGCTAGATTTATCTAGCGGTTTTTTTATAACTCGTTTTGTTTCTATATATGTTTTAAATAAAGTAGATAATATTAGTCTACAATTTTAGGTTTGTATATAGTTTATTTTTTTATAACAGTTTTTGTTCCTAACATTTCACCTTCGTTAAAGAATGTAAGTAAATACGTTGCTCTATCTAATTCCGATAAGTCTATTTGTTTCTCATCATCCAATTTAACTGATTTTATTCTACGTCCAATGATGTCGTGTACAATTACTCTTGTAATTGTTTTATTGCTTTTTATTTTAACAATATTTATTGTTGGATTTGGGTAAATCGTAAATTTAGAGGTTAGTTCTTCATCATCAATATCTAAAACAGTTCCAGTAATTTCTACATTTTGAGTTTTCATTACTGTGTTACAAGTTCCAGTTACTGTATAAGTAATTACATAGCTTCCAGGTTCAGAGGCAGATAAATCAATAGTTCCATCACTAGAATTTAAAACAATTCCAGTTGTAGATGTAAATGCTCCACCTGTTAAACCAGAGAAATTTGGAGTAGGGTCAGAATCATTCACATCGTAAGTTGCAGCTCCATAATTAAACGAAGCATCATCTAACGCATTTACAGTTACAGAAACTGAAGTTGAATTCGGACAGGTTCCACTAGTTGTATAGGTTACAGAATATGTTCCAGGAGTTGAAGCTGATACATCAATTGCACCAGTTCCACTATTTATTGATAATCCACTTGTAGAAGAGAAACTTCCACCATTAAGACCAGTAATAGTTGGCGTTGGATCTGTATCATCTGCACAATACGCAGCAGCTGAATAATTAAATGAAGCATCGTCTAAAGCGTTTACAGTTACAGAAACAGCACTTGAATT
>NZ_JAKGSC010000002.1 GCF_022478115.1 Tenacibaculum aquimarinum
GAAGCAACGATTAACGCAAGTGGAGAGTACACCAACTTAGCAGAAGTAACAGCAAGTGATAATTTTGATCCAGATTCAACCCCAAATAATGGTGTAGATACGGACAACGATGGAAACGTAGAAAACGATCCAGATGATGAAGATGATGGAGATGGAGAATTGCCAGGTGATGATGGTGTACAACCAACTTCGGACATCAGCTTAGACAAAACATCAGCCATTACAGTTGATGCAGATAATAGCACCACACCAAGTCCAGGAGACACAGTTGAATTTACCATATCGGTAAACAACAATGGCCCGAACGAAGCACCAGGTGTTGTGGTAACAGATCAACTTCCAACAGGATACACGTTAACAGACACCACACCAAGTCAAGGAAGTTACGACACCAACACAGGCGTTTGGACTATTGGAACGATAGCGAACCAAGCAACGGTAACCTTAGTAATCGAAGCAACGATTAACGCAAGTGGAGAGTACACCAACTTAGCAGAAGTAACAGCAAGTGATAATTTTGATCCAGATTCTACTCCGGATAATGGGGTAGATACGGACAATGATGGAAACGTAGAAAACGATCCAGATGATGAAGATGATGGAGATGGAGAAGAGCCAGGCGAAGATGGAGTTCAGCCAGTATCTGATATCAGTTTAGATAAGACTTCTGAAGTAACATTAGACGCAGATAATAGTGGAACACCAACACCAAATGATACAGTTGTATTTACAATATCTGTAAACAACAACGGCCCGAATGAAGCACCAGGCGTTGTTGTAACAGATCAAATTCCAACAGGATACACGTTAACAAATAACACACCAAGTCAAGGAAGTTACGATGTAAACACAGGCGTTTGGACTATTGGAACGATAGCGAATCAAGCAACGGTAACCTTAGTAATCGAAGCAACGATTAACGCAAGTGGAGAATACACCAACTTAGCAGAAGTAACTGCAAGTGATAACTTTGACCCAGATTCTACTCCGGATAATGGCGTAGATACGGACAATGATGGAAACGTAGAAAACGATCCAGATGATGAAGATGATGGAGATGGAGAAGAGCCAGGCGAAGATGGAGTTCAGCCAGTATCTGATATCAGTTTAGATAAGACTTCTGAAGTAACATTAGACGCAGATAATAGTGGAACACCAACACCAAATGATACAGTTGTATTTACAATATCTGTAAACAACAACGGCCCGAATGAAGCACCAGGCGTTGTTGTAACAGATCAAATTCCAACAGGATACACGTTAACAAATAACACACCAAGTCAAGGAAGTTACGATGTAAACACAGGCGTTTGGACTATTGGAACGATAGCGAATCAAGCAACGGTAACCTTAGTAATCGAAGCAACGATTAACGCAAGTGGAGAATACACCAACTTAGCAGAAGTAACAGCGAGTGATAACTTCGACCCAGATTCAACACCAAATAATGGTGTAGATACAGACGGTGATGGAAACGTAGAAAACGATCCAGACGATGAAGATGATGGCGATGGAGAAGAGCCAGGCGAAGAAGGAGTTCAGCCAGTATCAGACATTAGTTTAAATAAGAAGGTAGTTTTAATTACTGATGCTGATGGTAGTGGTGGACCAACACCTTTTGATACAGTAGAGTTTGAAATAACTGTAACAAATAGCGGCCCTAATAAAGCAACAGGTATTGTGATTAAAGATGAATTACCAGCAGGTTATACAATGGTAAATTCTAACACAACAACAGGTACAGTCTATTTTGATACAGAGTGGACAATTCCTACTTTAAATATTAATGAGTCTGTAGTTTTAACTCTGTTAGCTACAATAAACCCAGACGGGCCATTCACTAATTTTGCAGAAGTTATAGCAAGTGATAATTTTGACCCAGATTCTACACCAAATAATGGAATTCTTTCTGAAGATGATCACGATTCTGCAGATCCAAAAGTAAAATTTGTATCTGATTTAAGATTAGTTATGACTACGAATAAAGAAGTTGCAGATGTTGGAGAAACTGTAGTTTATAACTTAGAGTTAACTAATGATGGACCAAATAGAAGTACAAATGTAAGAGTAAAAAGTCTTCTGCCATCTGGATTGGAATATATCATTCATAGAAATGGAAACTATAACTTACAAGATGGAATTTGGGAAATAGGAGATATAGAAGTTGATGAAACAAAAACATTAGAAATAGATGTTACAGTTCTAACACCTCAACTTCTAGATAATGAACACTTTGTTGAAGCTGAAGTAACACGTAGTATAAATTTTGATCCAAATAGTACACCAAATAATGGTGTTGTTACGGAAGATGATTACGATAGTTTTCAATTAAGATTACCAATAGATTTAAGGATTACCAAAACTGTTGATGATGCAAATCCTATTGTAAATCATGAAATTATGTTTACTATATCTGTTACAAATCCTACTGTCATGGAAGCAACTGGGGTAATTGTTGAAGACTTGTTACCGGAAGGTTATATTTATGTTTCTCATACAACAGATGTTCCTGGAAGCACTTATAATGATATGAGTGGAGAATGGAATATTGGAACAGTCCCAGGAAACACAACTGTAACATTATTATTAACTGTTCAAGTTAATGAGTTTGCAGATTACCCAAGTGGAGATTATATAAATACAACTACTATAATCGGAGTAGATCAAGAAGATTTTGTTAATGTTAATAATACTGCTACAGCAGAAACTAAACCAGTTTGTTTAACTGTTTACAATATATTTAGTCCTAATGGAGACGGAGTTAACGATTATTTTAAAATAGATTGTTTAGATAAATATCCTAATAATAAATTACAGGTATATGGTAGATGGGGACGTTTAGTGTTTAAAGCAGAAAACTATGATAATAAATGGACAGGAATATCTAATGGTGGTAGTGTTGTAGGTAGAAATAAAGGTTTACCAGATGGAACTTACATGTATATTATAGATTTAGGTGATGGTTCTCCTCTTAAAAAAGGGTGGTTAACAATAAGTAGAGGACAATAAAAGAAAAAGTTATGAAAACAATATCAAATATTGACATCCTAAGAATAAATGTTTCTATATTAATTTTATTATTGATATCAGTAGAAGGATTTTCACAACAAGATCCACAGTTTACACAGTATATGTATAATACAATGAGCGTGAATCCTGCCTATGCAGGATCTCGCGGTCATACAACAATAACCGCTTTGGGAAGAACTCAATGGGTTGGTTTTGATGGAGCACCAGATACTCAAACATTAAGTTATGATACACCTTTAGGCTATTCTGGAGTTGGATTAGGAATCAACTTGGTAAATGATAAATTAGGACCATCACATGAGACTTATTTAGATGCTAATATATCTTATACAATTCGTACTGGAAATGAAGGGAATTTAGCTTTAGGTCTAAAAATAGGGGGGCGTTTGTTAAATGTAGATTGGAGTAGAGGAACTTTTCAGAGTCCAGAGCCAAGATTTAATACCAATATAAACAACAAGTTTTTACCAACATTAGGAGCTGGAGCTTATTACCACAAACCAAAGTGGTATGTAGGATTAGCGGTACCAAACTTTATAAGAACAGATCATTACGATGATAATATAGAAAGTGTAGCTGTAGAGCGTTTGCACTTTTTCTTAATAACAGGTTATGTTTTTGATTTAAATGAAAGCATTAAGTTTAAACCAGCCGCATTATTAAAAGGAGTACAAGGTGCACCATTATCATTAGATATTTCAGCAAACTTTTTGTTTAATGAAAAGTTTAGAGCAGGATTAGCTTGGAGATGGGACGATTCAATAAGTG
Source organism: Tenacibaculum aquimarinum (assembly GCF_022478115.1). Taxonomy (GTDB): domain Bacteria; phylum Bacteroidota; class Bacteroidia; order Flavobacteriales; family Flavobacteriaceae; genus Polaribacter; species Polaribacter aquimarinum_A. The sequence continues at coordinate 3,799 of NZ_JAKGSC010000002.1, forward strand.
CATTATTAGGCTTTCAAGTAAGTGATGGATTAAACATTGGTTATGCCTATGATTTAACAACATCAAACTACAGTAATTATAACTCAGGAACTCATGAGGTAATGTTACGTTATGAGATATTTAGAGAAGGACCAGTTAAATCTCCAAGATTCTTTTAAAAAAAAATCAAGATATGAAAACACCAAAATTACTATTAACTCTTGCTTTACTTATTACAATCCAATCTTTTGGTCAGCGTAGATATTTAGCAAATAGATATTTTGAGGATTTTGCTTATGTAAAATCTGCTGAATTATATAAAGAATTAATACAAGATGGAGACACAACAAAAAGAGTTTTACAACGATTAGCAGATTCATATTACTTTAATTCAGAAATGGATAAAGCAGAAAAATGGTATCAAAAGTTAATTACAAATTATAAGAGTTATGTTGAGCCTGAATATTTATTTAAATATGCCAAAACTTTAAAAAGTAATGGTAAATATAAAGAATCTGATGATGCAATGAAAGCCTTTAAAAAGTTGCAGCCAGAGGATACTAGATATGAGAATTTAGAATTAACTCCAAACTATGTAAATGTTTATTCAGATACAGTGTATCAGAAAAAAAAGAAAGAAGTTATTAATGTACATAATGTAGCCTTAAATACAAAATACTCAGACTTTGGTGGATTTATATATGAAGATAATTTCTATTTCTCCTCTTCAGCTCCAAGTGAAGGAACTAATAATAGAATTTATAGATGGAATGAACAGCCATATTTAGATATTTTTATAGCTAAAAAAGAAGAGCAAACCTTAGAAGGAGGTACAGATAAAGGAAAAGTATTAGAGTTAACTGATAAGGTAGTTTTAGATGAACCTGTTCAAACAAAGTTTCATGAAGCCAATGCAATACTAACAAAAGATGGTTTAACAATGTACTTTACCAGAGATAATTACAATGGTAAAAAACTAGGAAAGAATAAAGATAGAGAAGTATTTCTAAAAATATATAAAGCTCGTTTAATAAATGGAAAATGGGATAATATTACAGAGTTACCTTTTAATAGTAACGATTTTTCAATTGGTCATCCGGCTTTAAGTCCTAATGAAAAAGAACTATATTTTATTTCAGATATGCCAAATGGTTATGGAAGTACAGATTTATATAAAGTTTCAATTAATGGAAATACGTATGGAGAACCAGAAAATCTAGGGAAAAATGTTAACACAGAAGGAAGAGAAATGTTTCCTTATATGAGTAAAGACAGTGTTTTGTATTTTTCTTCTGATGGACATTTAGGTTTAGGAGCTTTAGATATATTCGAAACAAAGCTTACAAAAGATAAAGGTTTTAGTGAAGTAAAAAATATACACGCGCCATTTAATAGTAAAATGGATGATTTTGGTTTTACTACCAATAAAGAAAAAAATAAAGGTTTTTTCTCTTCCAATAGAAAAGGAGGGAAAGGAGATGATGATATTTATAGTTTTATAGTAGCAAGTTGTACACAAAATATAACCGGTGTTATAACAAATCTAAAAACGGGTGATCCAATCTCGGGAGCATTGGTTGAAATGATTGATACTAACGGGAAAAAAGTAGATCAATTTATTACTAAAGAAAACGGAAAGTACAAATTTTTAGAAGCAGATTGTGGAGAAAGTTACACTGTTAAAGCATCAAAAGAAACCTTTGCACCCAATCAAAAAACAAATCGAACTTCAGGAAAAGATGGAGCAGAAAATACTTTAAATATACCACTTAAATCATTGTTATGTAGCCAAAGTATTTCAGGTACTGTTACAGAAAAAAGAACTGGAGAAATAATAGCTGGAGCAACGGTAAAACTTATTGAAAGTTCAGGAAGAATTATTGAAGAAACTACAAGTGATAGTAAAGGAAATTACATGTTTAGTAATGCACCTTGTAAAACTAGCTTAACAGTACAAGGAAGCAAAATAGATTATAGATCAGATCAAAACTCTCTTTACACAACTACAGAAGACGATAAAAGTAACGACGTAGATTTAGTGTTAACTGCTTTAATTGTAGGTAATCAAATAGTTATTAATCCAATATTTTTTGATTACGATAAGTATAACATTAGAGAAGATGCAGCTTTTGAGCTCGAAAACATTGTAACGGTAATGAATAATAATCCCAAAATGGTTATTAAAATTGAAGCGCATACAGACAGTCGCGGAAAAAAAGCATACAACAGATTATTATCTGACCGAAGAGCAAAGTCTACAGGAAGCTATATTATTTCTAGAGGTATAAGTGCTAGCAGAATTGAAAGTGCAATAGGTTTTGGAGAAGATCAATTATTAAATAAATGTTCAGACGGAGTTAGATGTTCTAAGGAAGAACATCAAGAAAATAGACGATCTTATTTCTATATAGTAAGTGGAGGAAAAAATATAGATGTAAAAAACCAAAAAAAATAAAATCATAAAGCAAGGTATTTTCCCTCATTTAATTTCCTTAATTAGTTCCCAGCCCTCTAATACCTATACTTTATGTCAATAAACTTCAGCCAATTAGGCTGAAGTTTCTGTTTGTACTATTTTGTAAACTATAGTAAAATAAAATATGTTTTAAATTTTATTTATATATTTACACTCAGTAAAAGAAATTCCCTACACATTTTAAATGCTATTTCTTAGCTTTTTTCTATAAAATAAAAAAAACTCTTCATTTACACCCCATTTATGTGACTTTAAAGGCATAGTTGTGTCTAAAAGTTAGTTATTAAATCTAATTCCAAAAAATGGCATAAGATTTGTAATTTTTTTTAAAAAAATAATAATGAAAAGAGTAATAAAATATATAAGTATTATATCTATAATTTTAGTTAATCTATCTTTAACTAAAACTAACAAGGTTTTTCCTAAAAGTAATACTTTAAACAACTGTACAGCTATTTTAGAGGTAGAGAAGAATAGAAATTCTAAATCAATTTTTAAAAGTGATTTAAAATATAAGTTAATACTTACTAATACTTCTAATAAAAAAACTAGCTATAAAGTAGAAATGGAAAATACAAAGGAGGAATTAAAAAACTTAAAAAGCCGTTTTTCTAAATCTAAAAAAACAATTAAAACTTCTAGTTTAAAAGCTATAACTTTAAATAGTAAGAATAAATCAATTAATGAAATTGTTTTAAATCCTGGAGAAAAATACACTTTTAATGTGTTATTAAGTAAAATTGATACTAAGAGTTTTAATACTTGGAATTTAACAAAAGTAAAAGTTTATTCTCTAGAATGTAAAGAAATTATTGCTTCTACTATTCTTAAAACGTTTATACCTAATCCAGAATTAAGGTAATCTGCATTAAAAGACTTTATTATGAAAAAGAAATTTTTTTTTAACCTGAAGGCGTGCCTTATAATTGCCTTTGTTTTTTTTACTCAATTAACTATTAGTCAGGAAATTGTAATTGAAAAAGAAATTATAGAAAACACTATAAATTGTAGGCAGTTTGACGTTAAATTATCTATTGAAGGTTCGCCAACCATTAAACCGCAAGAAGTTGTATTACTTATTGATAATTCAGGGAGTATGGCAGATCAAGTAACAGTTGACGGTACAACCAAAACATTATTACAGTTTGCTCAAGAAGCAGCAGTAGACTTTGTAAATAATATTTTTGATTCTTCGAATGATCCATTTGGGAAAAACAGAGTTGCTATTGTAAGTTATAATTCATTTGCAAATACAGAAATTAATTTAACTTTAGGAAGCTCTAAGCAAACTATAATTAATGAAATAAATAGTATAGTATCTGGAGGTTCAACAAATATGGAAGATGCTTTAATTAAAGCAAAAGAAGTTTTATCTCCTCCAGCACCACAGGCTACTTTTGACTGTACAACATCTAGAAGTATTATTTTATTAACCGATGGTGTTGCAAGATGGCATAATGGTTTAGGTACTAATGTTACAGGAAATGGACAATGTAATGATACAACAATTGATACTGCTTGTCAAACTAGAGCGTTTACAGCAGCTACTGATGTAGAAAATTTTACTGTAAATGGAGATTCTTATGATCAACAAATATTTACTGTTGGTTTTACAGGAACTTTATCGAGTGCGCAACTTGCCGTATCTCAACACACTCTAAATACAATTGAAAATAGCGGTGCATTTTATACTAACAATGCAGCCGATTTAACTTCTATTTATAACACAATCTTAGGTCAATTATTAGCTGCAGCAACTGCTGTAGATGGAGAGTCACTTGTGAGTGATCAAATCCCTAATGGTTTTTCAATTGTACCAAATACCTTATTAACAAGTAAAGGTTCTTATACAGTTACAGGTCAAAAAATAGATTGGTTTATAGATAAAGTTTTAAACGAAACGGTAACTTTAGAGTACTCTATAGTTGCAACTGAAGACGAGTGTGGAATTACTGATCCAGGAACTTCAACTATGAAGTATCAAAATTCTGAATGTGAAGTTGTAGAAGAAACATTTCAAAACCCACAAGTTTGTGTTCCATGTCCAGAAGCAACTGCAAACCTAACAAGAAATGGATGTAATACAATAGACTATTCGGCTACAATTAATCAGTTAAGTTGTACACCAACAACAAATAATTATTCGTGGAAATTCTTTTTAAACGATGTGCAAATTGGAACATCAAACACAGAATCTGGCTCGTTTATTTATACTGGTTCAGACGATTTTACAGGAAATTTTAAAGCAGAGTTAGTTTATAATGGTTTATATGAGTCTAACTGTCCAGCTGAAGCAGCAAGTGATGAGAAAACTCTTGTGTTACCAGCATTATTATCTATTTCTGAAACCATAACTGAAGCAAGTTGTTCAGGAACTAATGATGGAGAAATTAATATATCTGTTTCAGGAGGTGAAGGTGCTTACACTTATTCTTGGAGCGATGGACCAAATACAGAAGACAGAACAGGCTTAGTTGATGGGGACTATACAGTTACTATTTCTGACGAAAATGACTGTGAGGTTCAAAAAACGATAACAGTTACTGCTAAAGATATTTTAGCTCCAACTAAACCTATACTTTCTGACGAATCTTTTAACTGTAGTGCAACGCCAACAGCACCTACAACAAATGATGTCTGTGAAGGAATAATCACAGGAACAACAACTACTGTTTTTCCAATTACAACAAAAGGAACAACAGTTGTTACCTGGACATTTACAGATTCTAGCGGAAACAGTACTTCGGCAACACAAAATATTAGTGTTTCCTGTATTGCAGATCTAAGTTTAAATATAAGTGTTAATAATGCGTTACCAAAAGTTGGAGAAACAATATTTTATACTTTAAAACTTAAAAATGATGGGCCAGTTGATGCAAACGGAATAGAAGTTTTAAATGCACTTCCTAATGGATTAACATATAATGGAACAGGATCTACAATTCCAACAGGTACAACTTTTAATAATACTTCAGGTATTTGGGATTTAAAGAATATTACAGTTGCAAATGGTGATATTGTTGAACTAATTTTGGCAGTTACTGTTAATGGATCAGGAACATTCTCTAATAATGCAGAAATAATATTAGATAACGAAGACGATAATGATTCTACCCCAAACAATAAAATTTAAAAAAAAATAAAAATGAAAAATGTATTATTTATTGCAATAATGTTATTGTTTGGTTATGGAAAATTAAATGCTCAAGAAACAAGTTTTGGTATTAAGGCTGGATATCATAATTTAATAGCAGTAGCAAGTGCAAATGGAGCTTCTGCTTCCGATGGCATATCTGGTATTTATTTAGGATTTCTTGCAGATATTTCTATTTCTGAAAAAATGAAAATTCAACCAGAATTACAATATGCTAGAGTTTCTGAAAATGGAGGAGAAGGAAATAGTTTAATCATTCCTGTTATGTTTAAGTATTATGTTACTGATCAGCTTAACTTTCAAGCAGGTCCTGTTATGGATCTTATCTTAGATGAAAGTGAAGATGATGTTAATACTTTTGGTTTTGGTCTAGGAGCAGGTATAGGGTATGATTTTACAGACAAAGTATTTATTACTGGAAGATATTCTTTTGGATTATCTGATAGATTAAAAGTTAATGATCCTTTATTATCTGGAGTATCAGTTAGGTTTGATATTTTTCAAGTTGGATTAGGTTATAGATTCTAAAAAACTAAAAATTAATAATAAAAAAGGGAGCAATTGTGCTCCCTTTTTTATTATTAATTTTTAGCTAAAGAGTTAAAAGCATTTTAATATCGGAACGCTCATAATGAGAGTCTTTTTCTAATTGAATTTCTTTAAAGCCAACTTTATGGTATAAGTTTATTGCTGCTTTTAAACTTCTGTGTGAATATAAAGTAACACTTTTCCATTGTTGTTCTCTTGCAAAATTTATACAGAAATCCATTAATTGTTGCCCAATTTTTAAACCTTGATATTTTGGGAGAACTGCCATTTTACTTAATTCAAAAAAGTTTTTTTGGTTGATGAATGCTACAACACCGGCCACTTCATTGTTATACTTTGTAACAAAAATAAAACCACCGTTATCAATAATATATTCTTGCGGATTGCTTAAAACCTTTTTATCATAAGGTTCTACATAAAAATATTTTTCTAACCACTCTACATTTAAATCGTAAAACGCTTTTGCGTATTTTGGTTGAAATGCTATAATTTCCAAATTGTTATTTTCCATAATAAGTTAGCTTGCGTAAGGGATTGAAACGGCATCCTTTTGTTTTTGCAAAAGATATAGTGTAAAGCCCGACCACAATTTTTTTATTGTGGTGACGCTAAAATGTTTAGACTAAACTTACTAAATTGTTATCTTTAAAAAAGGAATTATTTCTAATTCAAATGTAAAAAAAATCGACTGAATTAAGTATCAATTCATATTGCTAATTGGGATTTTAAATTATATTTGTGATTAATGTTCTAAAATTAGATTATTATTCCCTAGATAATGATGAAAAAAAATGATTGGCTTTTTGAAATTACGCCTAAAAACAGCTTATTAGATTTAAATCTAAAAGAAGTTTGGCAGTATAGAGATTTGCTTTTTTTGTTTGTAAAAAGAGATGTAATTACGGTTTACAAACAAACTATTTTAGGACCACTTTGGTATATAATTCAGCCTTTATTTACCTCGATAATCTTCACTTTAGTATTTAATAATATTGCTGAAATTTCAACAGGAACAATACCTCCTTTTTTATTCAATTTAGCAGGTATTACAGCGTGGAGTTATTTTAGAGATTGCTTAACAAACACTTCAGATACCTTTAAAAAGAATGAAAATATTTTTGGAAAAGTTTATTTTCCAAGAGTAATAATGCCAATGTCTATAGTAGTTTCTAATTTATTAAAATTCGGAATTCAACTTATAATTTTTATATTTTTCTATATTTTATATGCTTTTAAAGGAATGGAAGTTCAGCTTTCTGTAGACCTTTTATATTTACCTTTTTTAATTATTTCTATGGGAATGTTAGGTTTAGGTTTGGGTATGATTATTTCTTCTATGGTAACTAAATATAGAGATTTAACCTTTTTAGTTTCATTTGGTGTACAACTATTAATGTATTTGTCTGCAGTAATGTATCCGTTAGAAATTGTAAAAGTGAAAATGCCTAAATATGCTTGGATTGTAGAGTATAATCCTATGACAACTGTTATAGAAACCTTTAGAAACATTATTTTAGGAACTGGTTCGGTTTCTGTAATGCAAATTTTGTATTTACTAGCCACTGCAGTAGTTGTGTTTTTAGTTGGATTGGTAATTTTTAACAAGACAGAAAAAACCTTTATAGATACTATTTAAGATGAAAGATGACGTTATTTTAAAGGTTGAAAACTTATCTAAACAATATCGTTTAGGAACTGTTGGTACAGGAACTATAAGTCACGATTTAAATAGATGGTGGGCAAAAATTAGAGGAAAAGAAGACCCGTATTTAAGAGTTGGGGATGCTAATGATAGAAGTTCCAAGGCAAGCTCAGAATATGTTTGGGCATTAAAAGATATTAATTTTGATGTTAAACGAGGAGAAGTTTTAGGAATTATTGGTAAAAACGGTGCTGGTAAATCTACACTTTTAAAGATATTATCTAAAGTTACCGGACCAACTACTGGAAGTATAAAGTCTAAAGGAAGAATTGCTTCTTTATTAGAAGTTGGTACAGGTTTTCATCCAGAAATGACTGGGAGAGAAAACATCTTTTTAAACGGGGCAATCTTAGGAATGACCAAAAAAGAAATAGCGTCTAAATTAGATGAAATTATAGATTTCTCTGGTTGTGAACGTTATGTAGATACTCCTGTGAAAAGGTATTCTAGCGGAATGAAAGTGCGTTTAGCTTTTGCCGTAGCAGCGCATTTAGAACCGGATATTTTAGTGGTTGATGAAGTTTTAGCTGTTGGAGATGCAGAATTTCAAAAGAAAGCCATTGGTAAAATGCAAGATATTTCTAAAGGAGAAGGTAGAACGGTTTTGTTTGTGAGCCATGATATGGCAGCTGTAAAACGTCTTTGTAATAAATGTATTTTATTAAATAATGGTAAAGTTTCCAAAATTGGTAGTACAAGTGAAATTATAGATGATTATTTATTTGTTGATAAGCCTCCAGTTTTCATAAAAACTAAGGATGAGCTTTTTAAAATGAAAAAAACTGATCTTTATTTTAAATCAGTTAGAGTTTTTGATGATAAAAATAAAACGAAAGAAACATATGTTTGTTCTGAAAATATTAATATAGAAGTTGAAATCGGTGTGAATTCAAAAGTAATGAATAGCTCATTATTTATTATGGTAATGAAAAATAATGAATCACGTATATTTTCAGCAGAAAAGTTAATTGAGGATGATAAGTATATTTATAAATTACGAATTGATAAATTATTTTTAACTAAAGGGAATTATATATTGGATGTTTATTTACATATTCCAAATACAAAAAGATATGATACATTATCTTCCATATGTTCATTTGATGTTATAGATGATATTTCACCTTTTATTGTTCATGGTGGTTTCAACCATGGAGCAGTATTTGGTAATTATACTTGGGTGTAAGTCTTTTTCAGTTATTAAAAACATCAGGAAGCTAAAAGTTATTAAAAGATGAAAGCATACTTAAAAAGAAAGAAAAATATTTATGAATTAGGTAAGAGAGTTATAAATAATAAGTTTCATAAAGAGGGTGAACGAATAATTACAATGGAACATAAAAAGTCACCATACAGATATGAACTTATTAATTTTTTACTAAATTTTTTGAATAGAGAAACTAAATACCTTGAAATAGGTGTTAGGTTTCCTCAACAAAATTTTGATTTGATTGTTTCTAAAGAAAAATATAGTGTAGATCCAGGTTATGAGAACCCTAAAAACCCTGTAGATTTTAAAGTAACAAGTGATGTTTTTTTTGAAGATGTGAGAGAAGGAAAAATCTTGCAAGAAGATATTTTGTTTGATGTTATTTTTATAGATGGTTTGCATTTAGCAGATCAGGTTGAAAGGGATATAAAAAATTCTTTATCATTTTTAAAAGAAGACGGTTATATAGTTATGCATGACTGTAATCCACCATCAGAGTTTCATGCAAGTGAAAATCATAATTATAAATTGTCACCAGCAAAAGGTTATTGGAATGGTACTACTTGGAAAGCTTTTTTTAAGCAAAGACAAAGTAAAGAAACTTATTCTTGTTGTATTGATTCTGACTGGGGTATTGGTGTGATATCAAAAAGTTTAAATTTAGGTAAGCCGACCAAAATAAATAACCCTTATTTTGAATTTAATGTTTTTAATGAAAACAGAAAAGAAAGCTTAAACTTGATTAGTTATAAATCTTTTCAGAAAAAAATTTTATAAATTCTGTATGGATGTTAGTATAATATTTGTTAATTATAATACAGCAAAACTTACTTGCCAAGCAATAGCTTCTGTTATAAAAAACACATCAGGTATTTTATATGAAATAATTGTTGTAGATAATGACTCAAAAGATGATTCTGTAAACCTTATATCTGAAAGTTTTCCATCTATAAATTTAATAGAAAATAAAACCAATGAAGGTTTTGGTAGAGCAAATAACGTTGGTCTTAGAATTGCAAAAGGTAAATATTGTTTCTTGTTAAATACAGACACGTATTTATTAAATAATGCTATTAAGATTTTATTTGATTTTATGGAGAGTGCTAAAAATAAAAATGTTGCTGTTGTAGGAGGTATGTTGTTTAAACAGAATTTAGAAACAAATGTTTTTGCAGGTAACTTTCCAGATTACCAAAATTTCATTAATAACTCATTATTAAAATACTTATATAAATATAAGAAACCTAGAAGTATAAAAAATATACCTAGACTTCCTAAGGTTTCTATTGAAGTTGATTATGTATCTGGTGCAGACTTTTTTGTCAGAAAAGAAGTGTTAGATAAAATTGGTGTATTTGATAAACGTTTTTTCCTATACTTTGAAGAAACGGAACTCTGTTTTAGAATAAAACAAAAGTTACCAAATACTAAGTGCATGATTGAACCAAAAGCAGAAATTGTGCATATAAGTCAGGGTTCTAATAAAGACACTGCAAGAAATTTAAGGTTTAGAAAACAATTTATAAAAAGTAAAGCAATATATTACAGTATAACAGAAGGCTTGTTCAAAGGTTTTTTGTTTAGAATAGTTTCATTAAAAAGGTTGTATTTTAATGAAAAATAATACAGTGAAATCAGTTCTAATCTTATCTGAATCTATAGATGTTAATGATAGCAGTGGCTCAAAAGTCAATGTTGCTTTAATTAACAATATTTATAAATTAGGCTATAAGGTAAAAGTTTTACATTATTCTCGGAAAGAAATACGTTTAGCCAACAATATTGAATGTGTAAATATTAAAGAAACAAAGTTTTCTATAAACTATCTTTTAAGCAGAACGCAAAGAGTTATAAGTAGGGTTTTAAAAGTTGATATGTCTAATTTTTTAGAAAATATATTTGGACATTCATTTACTTTTTTTAATGATACTAAAAGTATTTCTAAGGCTTTAAAAGAACATTATAACTCAGAAGATTTAATTATCACATTAAGTAAAGGCGCAAGTTTTAGACCACATTATGCAATGTTAAAGTTACCAACGCTGCAAAACAAATGGTTAGCTTATGTGCATGATCCTTATCCGTTTCATTTTTATCCAAGGCCTTATAATTGGGTAGAAAAAGGATATAAATTTAAAGAAGCATTTTTTAGGGAAGTATCAGTAAAAGCAAAGTATTCTGCATTTCCAAGTTTGTTATTAAAAGAATGGATGGGAAGTTATTATTCAAACTTTCTTAATACAGGTCTTATTATACCACACCAAAATATAGAAAGTAATAAGTTGGCTGATATCAATTTACCAAATCATTTTAATGCTACTAAGTTTTCATTATTACATGCGGGTAATTTAATGAAACAAAGAAGCCCAAAAGGATTAATTGAAGGGTATTTAAAATTTTTAGGAAAAAATAAAGAAGCTAATAATACTTCTCAATTGTTATTAATTGGCCCAAATAGTTATCATAAAGAATATTTAAGCACAATAAAAAATGATACAATTTATATAGATGGATATGTAGATTTTGAAATTATAAATGAACTTCAAAAGAACGTATCTGTAAATATTATTTTAGAATCAAAATCGGAAATTAGTCCATTTTTACCAGGTAAATTTCCGCACTGTGTTTCAGCAAACAAGCCAATATTATTATTGGGGCCACATTATAGTGAAACGAAACGCTTAATGGGAAATCAATATAAATTTGTATCAGAAGCAGATAATGTTGAGGTAATAGCGCAACACATTGAAACGTTATACTTAAATTGGTTAAAAGGCGAAAATCAAAAATTAAATAGAAAAGATTTAGAAGATTATGTAGATGTTCAATTTTTAGACAAACAACTTAAAACTATAATTAATGATTAAGTTTTCTATTGTAATCACTACCAAAAACCGAATTAACGATTTAAAATTCACTTTAAATTCTCTTAATAGTTTATTAGAAAGAGAAGATGTGGAACTTTTAATTGTAGATGATTTTTCTTCAGATGGAACTCAAGAATTTTTAAAAGAATCCTATAAAAAACACACTTTAATTTTTAATGATAAAAGCCTTGGTTTAATCTATAATAGAAATGTTTTAAATAGTTTATCTAAAGGCAATTATGTTATTTCTTTAGATGATGATGCTAATTTTTTATCCGATAATGTTTTAGAAAATATAGAAGATTATTTTCTAAAAAACTTAGAATGTGGTGTTATAGCTTGTAGAATTTTTTGGAGCAAAAATTTGCCTATTAAAACAGCAAGTAAAAACACACCAGAAAGAGTTAAAGGTTTTGTAGGTTGTGGACATGTTTGGAGAAAAGAAAGTTGGGAATCAATACCAGAGTATCCTGCTTGGTTTCAGTTTTATGGAGAAGAAGACTTTGCATCCTATCAATTGTTTAAAAAGGATATTGAAATTCATTATGTACCAAAAATATTAGTGCATCATAGAGTAGATAATAAAGCAAGGAAAAAGGCAAAAGATTATAATGTTAGGTTAAGGAGGTCTATTCGATCAGGATGGTATTTGTATTTCCTTTTTTATCCAATATCAAAAATCCCTAAAAAGATTTTATACTCAGTTTATATGCAGTTTAAAACTAAGATTTTTAAGGGAGATTTTAGAGTATTAATAGCCTTATTACAAGCAAAAGTAGATTTGTTTCTTAACTTGCCTAATATTTATAAACTTAAAAATAGATTTACTAAAAAGGAATTAAAAGAGTATCAAAAATTATCGACAACAAAGATTTATTGGTCTCCAGAAAAATAATTATGATTTTTACAATAGCAGAAATAGCACAAGCACACGAAGGTAGTATTGCATTAGCTCATAAATATATAGACGCTGTAGCTAAAACCGGTTGTAGTGCTATAAAATTTCAAACACATATTGCATCAGCAGAAAGCAGTATTCATGAGCCTTTTAGAATTCGTTTTTCTGAAGATAAAACACGTTTTGATTATTGGAAGAGAATGGAGTTTTCTTTAGAGCAATGGAAAGAATTGAAGCAGCATTGTGATGATGTTGAATTAGAGTTTATGAGTTCTCCGTTTAGTAATAAAGCAGTAGATTTATTAGAAGAAGTTGGTGTTAAACGTTATAAAGTTGGATCTGGAGAAGTAAATAATTTTGTGTTGTTAGAAAAAATTGCACAAACAGGTAAACCAGTAATAGTGTCTTCTGGAATGAGTTCTTTTGAAGAGTTAGATGCTACGGTTCAGTTTTTAAAAGAAAGAAATGTAGCATATTCAATTTTACAATGTACAACGTCTTATCCTACAAAACCAATTCAATTTGGTTTAAATGTACTACAAGAATTAAAAGATAAATATAATGTTCCTGTTGGATTTTCAGATCATTCATCAACTATAGAAGCTTGTATTTCTGCAACAGCTTTGGGAGCTGAGATATTAGAATTCCATGTAGTTTTTGATAAGAATTCTAAAGGACCCGATGCAACTTCATCTTTAACTTTTGATGAGGTTTCGATGTTAGTTAAAGCTGTAAATAATATTGATATAGCACTTAAAAATCCGATTGATAAAAATGACAACTCACAATTTTCTGATTTAAAACAGATTTTTGAAAAATCATTAGCAATAAATAAAGATTTACCAAAAGGACATGTCTTATCTTTTTCTGATTTAGAAACTAAAAAACCTAAAGGATTTGGTATTTTAGCAAGTAATTATCAAAAGGTAATTGGTAAAAAACTTAAAAAAGATTTGCAACAGTGGTCTTTTTTAAATGAAACAGATATTACATAATGAAACAAATTCCTAAAAAAATATGTGTTGTAATTACTGCACGACCTTCATATAGTCGAATAAAATCGGCATTAACAGCTATTAAAAATCATCCAAAGTTAGAGTTACAGTTGGTTATTGCAGGTTCTGCATTATTAGGAAGGTACGGTAATGCGGTAGAGTATATTGAAAAAGATGGCTTTACAGTTTCTGAAAAAGTTTTTATGGTTTTAGAAGGAGAAAATCCTACTTCAATGGCAAAAACTACAGGTTTAGGTGTTATGGAACTTGCCAATGTTTTTTATAAATTAGAACCAGATGCTGTAGTAACAATTGCAGATAGGTTTGAAACTATAGCAACTAGTATTGCCGCTTCTTATCAAAATATTCCGTTAGTCCATATTCAAGGAGGAGAAGTTACAGGAAACATAGATGAAAAAGTACGTCATGCAAATACTAAATTGGCAGATTTACATTTAGTTGCTTCGGAAGAGGCAAAAGAACGTGTTATAAAAATGGGAGAAAACCCTGCAATGGTTTTTAATACTGGTTGCCCTTCAATAGATTTAGCTGATGAGGTTTTAAATAACCCAAAGTTAAATTTTAATCCTATTGAAAAATATGGAGGTGTTGGAGAAAATATTGATTTTAAAAATGGCTATTTAGTAGTTATGCAACATCCTGTAACTACTGAATATGATTCTGCTAGAAAAGATGTTGAAACTACCTTAAAAGCAATTTACGAGCTAGATATTCCAACATTTTGGTTTTGGCCAAATGTAGATGCTGGTTCAGATGGAACTTCTGGAGGTATTAGATCTTTTAGAGAAAGAATGAAACCTAAGAATATTCATTTTTTCAAAAATATGGAACCACAAGATTTTCTTAGTTTGTTAGTAAATAGTAAATGTTTAATTGGTAATTCTAGTGTTGGTATTAGGGAGTGTTCTTACCTTGGAGTGCCAACAGTAAATATTGGTACACGTCAAAATAGAAGACAAAGAGGTACAAATGTGGTAGATGTTTCTTATGATAAACAAGAAATAAAAGAAGCAGTTTTAGCACGTATAAGTTCTGTTGATATAATTAAACAAAATATTTATGGAACAGGAAATTCAGGTGAAAAGATAGCAGAAACTCTTGCAAACACAAATTTAAGTTTTCATAAAACGATTGTATATTAAAATGAGAATTTTAGGATTAATACCTGCTCGTGGTGGCTCTAAAGGAGTTCCAAATAAGAACATTAAGTTGTTGGGTGGAAAACCGTTATTACAATACACTTCTGAAGTTGCTTTAAAATCTAAAAACTTAAAAAATGTTGTCTTAAGTTCAGATAGTGAGTTAATTATTGAAGTAGGGAAAAAGTTAGGTTTAGAAGTTCCCTTTATTAGACCAACAGATTTAGCAGAAGATAAATCGCCAACTTTACCCGTAATTTTACACGCATTAGAACATTTTGAAAATAAAGGTATTTACTTTGATGCTGTTTGTTTATTACAAGTTACAAGTCCGTTTAGAACATTAGCGTTTGTGGAAAAAGCAATTGAAACATTTATAGAAAAAGAAACAGATTCGTTAATTTCTGTATTAGAAATTCCTCATGAATATAATCCGCATTGGGCATTTACAGAAACAAAAGAAGGTAACTTATCAATAGCTACTGGGGATAAAACTATTATTCCTCAAAGACAAAAATTACCAAAAGCTTATTATAGAGATGGTAGTATTTATATAACAAAAACATCAGTTTTAAAAGAACAAAATACATTGTTTGGAGACTCAATTTCTTATATAGAATCCTCAAAAGAAAATCATGTAAATATTGATACGGTAGAAGATTGGGAAAGAGCAGAAAAAATAGTAAAAAACTTGTAGTTACAATATGAAGAAAAATAAAACTTTAGGAATTGTAATTACTGATGGAGTAGGTTATAGAAATTTTGTTTTAAGTAATTTTTTAAAAGAAGCATCTTTAACATTTAAACATGTAATTGTTTATTCTGGCTTGCCAATACACACTTTTAAGGATGTTTCTCTACCTAATATTACTTTAATCGAACTACCAATTTATAAAGAAACAAATAGCGTTTGGTTTTTTAGAAAACTTAAGGAAGTTGCTCATATGCAAAAACATAAGTCTTTTTATGGAATTAATAGTAATTTAAGAAGAGGTTATCCTCAAAACAATTCTAAGAGATCTTTATTAATAAAGTTAGTTTATTTTATAACATCAATATTTAATTCAGAAAAAAATATTTCTTTTTTTGAAAGCCTTCAGTTTTCTTCATTTAAAAAGTCTTCGAAGTATAAAGAATACGTATCAATTTTAAAAGATAATAAACCAGATATGGTTTTCTTTACACATCAACGACCTCCATTTTTAGCACCATTTTTGGTCGCTTCTAAAGAGCTATTAATTAAAACTACATCATTTATATTTTCTTGGGATAATTTAGCTTCAAAAGGAAGAATGTTAGGAGAGTTTGATAATTATTTAGTTTGGAGTGATTTAATGAAAGATGAATTATTATATTTTTATCCAAAAACTAAACCTAATAAAGTTGAAGTTGTTGGTACTCCTCAATTTGAACCTTATGTTATGGATATTTTTAAGGTTGATAAGAAATCTTTTTTTACGAAGTTTAATTTAGACATAACAAAAAATATTATTTGTTATTCTTGTGCAGATGCAGGTATTGGTGCTAATGATGAAATTCATATAAGAAGTGTTTATAAATACATTATAAATAATCCAGATAAGAGTTTACAATTACTAATAAGAACATCTCCAGCCGAAGATGGAAGTAGGTTTAAGCAATTAAAAGAAGATACACCTAAAGCTATTTGGAATTTTCCAAAATGGGAACAAACAAGAGAAGAGCATGTTGAAAGTTGGTCGCAAAGGTTACCAACAAGAGAAGATGTTATAGATTTAAAATCAATTTTACAGTATTGCTGTTTAAATATTAATATGTGCTCAACAATGAGTTTAGATTTTATGTTATTTGATAAACCTGTTATTAATACTGTTTTTGGTAATAGTAGTAATGGTTTATATGATGATCAGAAGTTTTTAAATTATGTACATTATAAATATGTTATTGACAGTAAGGCAGTAACCATTGCTAAAAATGAAGAAGAGTTACACGAGCAAATTGATGAAGCATTAACTCTAACGGATTTAAGAAAAAATTATAGAAAAAACCTAATTAACTTAGAGATTGGTAAACCTTTAGAAGGAACAAGTAATAGAATAGTCGAAGCATTAAAATCATTCTAAATGAAAAAAATATTAGTTGTTTTTGGTACACGTCCTGAAGCTATTAAAATGGCTCCTTTAGTAAAAGAACTTAAAAAAGAAAGTTCTTTTACTGTAAAAGTATGTGTAACAGCGCAACATAGAGAAATGCTAGATCAAGTATTAAGTTTCTTTAAAATAATACCAGATTTCGATTTAAACTTAATGCAACCCAATCAAAGTCTAAACCAATTAAGTGGTAGGATTTTTACTGAAATAGATGTTGTTTTAGAAAATTTTAAACCAGATATTGTTTTAGTACATGGAGATACAACAACTAGTTCTGTTGTTGCTATGGCTTCTTTTTATAGAGAAATTAAAGTTGGTCATGTAGAAGCCGGATTAAGAACGTATAATAAACAAGCTCCTTTTCCAGAGGAAATAAATAGACAAATTACCGGTAGAATAGCCGATTTTCATTTTGCGCCAACAGAAGCTTCTGCTCAAAACTTATTATCAGAAAAAGTTTCCGAGAAAGATGTTTTTGTAACAGGTAATACTGTAATTGATGCCCTTTTATGGGGAATAAAAAACATAAATGAAAGTAATGTTGAAATTGAAAAATTACAGCAAGTAATTAATTCAACAAAAAAGTTAATTGTTGTTACCGGCCACAGAAGAGAAAGTTTTGGTGATAAATTTCAATCATTTTGTGAAGCTTTAAAAGAGTTATCACAAAGAGAAGATGTTCAAATTATTTATCCTGTTCACTTAAATCCTAATGTACAAAAGACAGTTCATCAAATTTTAAAAAACAATACAAATGTTCATTTAATTGACCCGCTAAATTATGAAGCATTTATTTGGTTACTAAACAAATCGTATCTAATTATTACAGACAGTGGTGGAATACAGGAAGAAGCACCATCATTAAAAAAACCAGTTTTGGTTACTAGAAATGTTACAGAAAGGCAAGAAGCGGTAGAAAGTGGTGTCGTAAAGTTAGTTGGTACTTCTAAAGAAGTAATAGTTACCCAAGCTGTAAAATTATTAGAGAATAAGGAGATTTATTCTAAGATGATATCAAAAGAAAATCCTTACGGAAACGGAACAGCTTCATCTAAAATAGTAGAAATTTTAAAATCATTTTAAGTGAAAATAGCAATTATTTGTAATTACGTACTTAAGCCCAATAGAATTGGAGGGATGGATCGTTTCTATAAGTTATTTAATAAAAAATGTTTAGAGGTTAATCATCAAGTTGATTGGTATTTCTCTCATTATGAAGAGTTTAATTTTTATCAAGGATTGTCTATTATTTCTTCTGAAGGGACTTCTGTTGAACAAAAGTTTATAGATTCTTCAAAAGAAAAAAACATAAACTATGATGTGATAATTACACATTTTACGCAACTTTGTACTAAGTATTATAAACAATTTAAAGAATTACACCCTAATTCTTATACAATTGCTGTGGACCACAATGCAAGACCTTTAAAAGGGTATTCGTTAAAGAAAAGTATAAAGAAACGCATTGACGGTCTTTTGTATTCAAAGTATATTAATCAATTTATTGGAGTCTCTAAATACACTTTTCATCATATTTTAAAAGATTACGGAAAAAATCTCAAACAAAAAACTCAGGTTATTTATAACGGAATAGATACTACAGTTTTTAAGAAAAAGGATAAAGACTTAGCACATAATTTTATAGTTGTTGCACATTTAACTTACAATAAAGGAATTCAAGATTTATTAAAAGCATTAAGTTTAATAGATAAAAACCTATTAAAAAACACACAGATTGATATTTATGGAGAAGGTCCATTTGAGCATCAATTAAAGACATTGACTAATGACTTTCAGTTAGAAAGTATTGTAAATTTTAAAGGAAGTTCTTCTGAATTAAATATTTTATTTGCTAATTATAGTTATATGATTCAGCCAACATATATGGAATGTTTTAGCTTGTCTATTTTAGAAAGTTTATCGGCAAATGTTCCTGTTATTGCAACTACAGTTGGTGGTAATTTAGAAGTTTTAAAAGACCAAGTAAATAGTTATATTTTTAAACCTAAAGATTATACAAAACTTGCAAGTATTTTAACTGCTATTTTATCTGGAAAAGAAAAAATTACGATTGATGTAAGTAAGCTTATTGAAGATGAGTTTTATATAGAGAAAATGGCTGTAGAACACCTAAAACTTATTCCATGCATATAGGTTTTATTACACCAGAAT
This sequence comes from Tenacibaculum aquimarinum, assembly GCF_022478115.1. Classification (GTDB taxonomy): domain Bacteria; phylum Bacteroidota; class Bacteroidia; order Flavobacteriales; family Flavobacteriaceae; genus Polaribacter; species Polaribacter aquimarinum_A. The sequence goes on from NZ_JAKGSC010000002.1 coordinate 23,090, forward strand.
ATCAATATAAAGACAACCCAAAAGCTATTGGTGGTATTGGTACGTTTACCAAAAGTTTGGCAGAACAATTGGTCTTAAATAAGCATACGGTTTCCATTTTCTTGTACAGCCAAAATGAAACAAAATCTTTTAAAGAAAATGGAATTACTGTTTATCTAATAGCACAAAAGAAGTTTCCTTTTTTAACCTGGTTAACTAATAGAAAACATACTCAAAATTATATTAATAAAATTGTAGCGGATAATAATATTGATGTTCTTGAAGCGTCTGATTGGACAGGTTTTACAGCTTTTATGAAGTTTAATATTCCTTTAGTTTTAAGGCTTCATGGATCTGACACTTATTTCTGTAATTTAGATAACAGAAAAGTAAAGTTCAAAAATTTTTATTTTGAAAAAAAGGCTTTAAAAGGAGCTGATAAGATTGTTGGTGTAAGTCAGTTTGTTGCTGAAAAAACAAAAGAATTATTCAATATAAAAAAGGAAATAAAAGTTATTCATAATGCTATGGATACAGCCTTTTTTACGCCAAATCATCAAAATATTCAAAAGAAGACATTGTTATATTTCGGAACAATTATTCGTAAAAAAGGTGTTTTAGAAATTGCCAATGTTTTTAATAAATTGGTTGCTCAAGACTCAGAAATACAATTAACTTTTTTAGGAAGAGATACTGTTGATATTTTAAAAAAAGAGTCTACTCTAAAACTTTTTAAAACGGAGTTATCAGAAAAAGCAAAAAAGAATTTTAGGTATATAAGTTCTGTTCCTTATTATGAAGTAAAAAAATACATTAACCAGTCAGAAATTATAGTTTTACCAAGTTTTGCTGAAGCTTTTCCAATGACTTGGTTAGAAGCAATGGCTTTAGAAAAAAAACTAATAACTTCTAATATTGGTTGGGCAAAAGAATTGATGATTAACGGTGAAACTGGTTTTATGGTTGATCCAAAAAATCATAATGAATTTGTAGATAAGATATTGAGTTTATTGAATGATACTAATTCTAAATTAATGGAAATAAACGCTAGAAAAAGAATAATAAGGACGTTCAATTTGGTAGACAAAACAAGAGAAAATATTGATTTTTACAAAGAACTAATTTAAATGATAATTATATATCATCATAAAAATAAGGTTAAAGAGATTCTAGATTTAGAATCGAATACTACAATTTCTGTTGTAACCGAAAGTATTGTGGAAACTATGTTTTTATTAAGTGATTTACATACAAATAAATTTATTATTTGGTGTAATTACGAATTGAAGACCAACTTAAATGTAGCAATTTTAAACACTGTTTTTCACCATAATTTAATAATGGCTTCTTATGCAGTTTCTGATGTAGTTTTTAATTCTAAAATAGGTTATGTTGAGCAAAGTGTTTTTATCAATGTTAAAAATAATGTGCGTTTTTCAACTTGGTTTATGTCTACCAATGTTGGTGGGATTAACAGTTCAGTACTTAATAAATATAAGGATTTAAGAAATTATAAATCATTTAAACTATTTTTAAATGTTATAGCAAAACAAGGAATTCAAAAAGGATTAATTTGTTCTTCTGAACCTAAATTATTAATTAATAAAAATCAAAAAACAGCAAACGATTTATCAGAAAAAGTTACACTTAAAGAATTGTTTTCTTTTGTTAAAAGTAGTTATAAAACAAGATGGTTGTTTTTACTTTTTTTTAACTTGGTAGTGTATGAGAAAATATTTCCAATTGTTTCATTTGTATCAAGTTTTTTTATCAAATTAAAGATACAAAAACTATTAAGTTTCGATGATATAAAAGTTCAATCTATTAAAGAAGAAATAAAAAAGGAAGCTTTTTCAGTAGATGTTTTAATTCCAACTTTAGGAAGAGAAAAATATTTGAAAGATGTTTTGTTAGATTTAAATAAGCAAACATTTTTACCTGAAAAAGTTATTATCATTGAACAAAATCCTGATACAACAGCAGTTTCTAGTTTAGATTATTTAAAGGATAAGTGGAATTTTGAAATAGATCATACGTTTATTCATCAATTAGGAGCTTGTAATGCACGTAATATTGGATTGTCTAAGGTAAACTCTAATTTTGTGTTTTTTGCAGATGATGATATTCGTTTTAAAAATGATGTCCTTGAAGAATCATTTAAAGAATTTAACCAGTTTCAATCAGAAGCAATTGTGTTTTCATGTTTGCAGAAAGGACAAAATCCAGAATTTTTAACAACAACTTTAGCAACAACGTTTGGTTCAGGAACAAGTCTTGTAAAATCTTCTTTTGTTAAAAAGTGTAGTTTTAAAACTGAACATGAATTAGGTTATGGAGAAGATGCTGATTTTGGTATGCAATTACGTAATTTAGGAGTAACTATTTTATCAGTGCCAACAATACAACTATTACATTTAAAAGCACCAGTTGGAGGCTTTAGACATAAACCAATTTTAGCTTGGGAATGTGATCAACCTAAACCATCTCCAACAATAATGGCACATCATTTTAAACATTATACTAAACAGCAATTGTTGGGTTATAAAACAAATCTGTTTATTAAATTTTATAGATCAAAGTCGCAGTTAATTAAAAACCCAATAACCTATTTTTATTCAATGAAAAAAAGGTGGAATTTAAGTGTTAATTGGGCTCAAAAACTATTAAAGAATGAAGTTTAGTTTAATAGTTTGTACATATATGCGCCCAAAAGCAATTATAACATTACTAAACTCAGTAAAGGAACAAACCTTATATCCTAATGAGATAATTATTGTAGATGGTTCTATTAATAAAGATACGCAACATTTATTTTTAAGTAAAATATTTAAAAATATCAGGTATTTTTTAATTGAAGAAAAGCATAGAGGATTAACAAATCAACGTAATTTTGGAATATCTAAAGTTGCGAAAGATTCCGAAATTGTTTGTTTTTTAGATGATGATATTGTTTTAGAAAAAGATTATTTTGAAAAACTTCTTAAAACTTATATTGATAAACCAGAAGCTTTAGCAGTTTGCGGTTATATTACTAATGAAGTTAAGTGGAGTAGAAGCAGTAATAAAAAGTTAAAAAATAAATTTATATACGATGGATGGTTTCGTAAAGAGCCATTTAGATTCAGAATTCGTAAAATGTTAGGTTTAATAGATAATACTAAACCAGGTTTTATGCCTTTAGCAGCAAATGGACGTTATGGAAATTTTCTTCCTCCTTCAGGAAAAACATATGAAGTAGAACAAATGATGGGAGGAATTACTTCCTACAAAAAAGATATATTTAAAAAAATATCGTTTTCAAGTTATTTTGAAGGTTATGGCTTGTATGAAGATTCAGATTTTACACTTCGACTTTCTAAAATCGGAAAAATATACATTAATACAAATGCTAAATTAGCGCATTATCATGCAGAAGAAGGAAGGCCCAATAAATTTAAATATGGTAAAATGGTTTTGAGAAACGGTTGGTATGTTTGGCGCATAAAATATGCAAACCCTTCTTTTAAATCTAGAATTAAATGGAATGCAACAGCTTTACTTTTAACTTTAATAAGAGCAACTAATATTTTAACAGAACCAAATAAAAAGGAAGCATTAACAGAAACTTTAGGAAGAATCTCTGGTTGGTTTTCTTTACTATTTAATAAGCCCAAAATAGAACATTAGATGATAAAAAATATATATAATATTTTGCCTAAGTCTTTAAAAGAAAGCTCGAAAGAGATTTATTATAATTTATTTACCCAAGAAAAATTTAGTAGAACTAAGGATATTTATAATACTCTTTTTAAAAATGGCATTACACTACATTCTAAAAAACCAATGTATTTTATTGTAAATGATATTCATAAATATGAAGAGTTTTATACTATAAAAGAAGGTGATGTAGTAATAGATGCAGGTGCAAATGAAGGATATTTATCAATTTATTATTCAAAGAAAGTAAAAGAGAATGGTGCTGTTTTTGCGTTCGAACCAGATTCTATTAATATTTTGGAAATGAATAATAATATTCAATTGAACGCAAAAACAAATAATATCTCAATTTTTAAAGATTTATTGTGGAATATTAATACTGAGCTAGACTTTTTTGAAGCTGGTAATGTTGCTTCTTCAGTTCATATAAAAGTAGATGGAGCAAAAAAGGTAAAACGAAACGCAATTACCTTAAATACTTTTGCTAAAAATGAAAATTTAAAGAGATTAGACTTTATTAAAATGGATATTGAAGGAGCTGAGATTGAAGCTCTTGATGGTTGCGTTGATGTAATAAAAAAGTATAAGCCTAATTTTGCTATTGCAAGTTACCATATTGTAAATGAGGAATATACTTATAAGAAGGTCGAGGAGTTTTTTTCTGAAGTATCATACCCATTTAAAACTGTGTTTTATAAAGATGGAGAAATAATAACATTTGCAGGAGAAAATTTATAATGAAGTTTGCCATAATCACACATGTTTTACATAAAAAGCAAAATCAAGAACATTTTGCTTATGAACCTTATGTTCGAGAAATGAACTTATGGGGAGAACATGTAGATGAATTTATTTTATTAGCACCAAAAACATTGGCTGAAATTAACCCAATTGAGGTTGCTTACAAACACCCAAAAGTTAAATTTATTGAGATACCTGCTTTTAATATTACTTCATTAAAAAATATTATTAAATCAATTTTTATAGTCCCTATAATAGTTTGGAGAATTTTTTCTGTTATTAATAAAGCAGACCATATTCATTTAAGATGTCCAGGAAATATAGGTTTATTAGGGTGTTTTGTTCAAATATTTTTCCCAAATAAACCTAAAACAACAAAATACGCAGGTAATTGGGATCCTAAAAGTAAACAACCTTTAAGTTATCGTCTTCAAAAATGGATGCTATCAAATACTTTTTTAACTAGAAACTGTAAAGTTTTGGTGTATGGAGAATGGGAAAATCAATCAAAAAATATAGTTCCTTTTTTTACAGCTTCCTATAATGAAAGTGAGATAGTAGAAATTCAAGAGAAAAACTTGAATAATGAAATTAACTTTATGTATGTTGGTGCATTTAGTAAAGGGAAACAACCACTGTTAAGTGTAAAAGCAGTTGAAAAATTAAAAAGCGAAGGGTTTAATGTTAAACTAAACATGTATGGCTTTGGAGATGAATTTACTACTGTAAAAGAATACATTGTAAACAAATCGCTTACTAATACAGTTTTTTTACATGGAAATAAATCTAAAGAAGATGTAAAACAAGCCTATAAAAAAGCACACTTCCTTCTTTTTATATCAAAATCTGAAGGTTGGCCAAAAGTAGTTGCAGAAGCTATGTTTTTTGGTTGCTTACCAGTTTCATCTGCGGTTTCTTGTGTGCCTTTTATGCTAGATTATGGAAATAGAGGTATTTTAGTTGAAAGCGACGTAAATTTAATAGTTTCAAAAATTAAAGAATTAGTAAAGAACCAAACAACATATCAATTTAAAGTTGAAGAAGCAAAAAAATGGTCTCAAAAATATACTTTAGAAAAGTTTTCTAATAGTATTCAGAAATTATTACTGGATGAATAAGCTAACAAAAATAATAGCGTTAATAATTGTATTACTCTTATTGGTAATTAATTATAGAACCCCGTTTTATTCATATAATGGTGGCAGTTGGTCTGTTGGTTTTGGTTCTTCTTCGAAAAATTTAAATGAATTAAATGTTTTAGAAAATGCTAAAATATATTCGCACCAAAAATTAGAAAAAGAGAATCCTGATACTCGTTTTTTAGCAGATCCATTTTTCATCAAAGAAAAAGATACGTTTTACCTGTTTTTTGAACATCAAAAGAAAACAGACAATGCAGAAATTGCCTTATTAATTTCATCAGACGGAATTAATTACACCTACAAAGGAACTGTTTTAGATGAACCTTTTCATTTATCCTATCCAAATGTTTTTAAACATAAAAATGAATTTTATATGTTGCCAGAAACAAAGTCGGCAAATAATATTTTGTTATACAAAGCATTAAATTTCCCTTATAATTGGCAAATTGTTGATACTTTGGTTAAAAATGTAAGATTAAAAGATCCGTCTATTTATTTATCGGATTCATTAAATTTCTTTGTTGCTTCAGATGATAGTTTAAACCTGTTTATGTATCAATCTAATTCTTTGTTTGAAGATTGGAAGCTACACAAAGAACCTATTGTAGCCTTAGGAACGGAGGCTAGGCCAGGAGGAAGAATTATTGAAAATGATGAAGGTAAAATAGTTGTTCCTATACAGAACTCAACGCATGGTTATGGTTATGGAGTTTCTTTGTATGAATTAGATTTTGATAAGAATAATAAATATTCATTTAAAACAATGAAACCATTTTTCTTAAAAAGAAACGATACTATAGATGAATTTAGTTTTGGAATGCATCATATAGATTTACAAAAAATTGAAAATAATTGGTATTATGTTTTTGATGGAAATAAAAAGATAAATAACAAAAAAAAGTTGAATATTAGAGGTCCTTTAAAATGGAACTTTTTAGATTTTAAAAACTGGTTATTAAATTGATAAAAGCAATTCAACTCATAGATTCTTTAGATACTGGCGGAGCAGAAGTTCTGGCGGTTAATATTGCTAATTTATTAGCAAAAGAAAACATTGATTCGCATTTATGTGTAACTAGAAAAGAAGGCTTATTAAAAGAGAAGGTTTCTAAGAACGTTAATTACATTTTTTTAAACAGAAAATCTACTTTTGATGTTAAGGCTATTTTAAAATTGAAAAATTATATTAAGAAAAATAATATTTCAATTATTCATTCCCATGCTACATCATCATTTATAGCTTTTTGTGTAAAAATAATATATCCTAAAGTTAAAATTGTTTGGCACGATCATTATGGAAATAGTGAATTTTTAGAATATAGAAAAACCGTTCCGTTGAGTCTCTTTTCAAGATTTTTCCAAGTTATAATATCGGTAAACTTGAAATTAAAAGAATGGGCAGAACAAAACCTATTTGCTAAAGAAAACCTTATGCTAAATAACTTTGCTTTTTTTAATACAGAAGAAAAGTTAACCAAGTTAAAAGGAGAAGAAGGTAGAAGAATTGTTCATGTTGCTGGTTTTAGAGCCCAAAAAGATCATATAACTTTATTAAAAGCATTTAAAATTGTACAGGAGAGAAATCCGTTATGGACATTGCATCTTGTTGGTGAAATTTATGATGATTCATATTCTAAATCGATACAAAATTTTATTAAAGACAATAATTTAACTGATTCTATTTTTATGTACGATGCTAAATCAGATATAAAAAACATCTTAGTTCAAGCTACAATTGGAGTATTATCATCTAAATCGGAAGGTTTACCAGTTGCTTTGTTAGAATATGGTTTAGCAAAATTACCAGTTTTAGTAACTGATGTTGGTGAGTGCAATAAGGTTATTACTAATTCAGAATCTTTAGTAGCACCCAAAAATCATCTTCTATTTTCAGAAAAATTAAATAAATTAATAATAGATAAATTATTAAGAGAAAAAATATCTTATGCGTTGCATTTAAAAGTTAGAGAAGAATTTTCTAAAGAAAGCTTTACAACCGAACTAATTCATATTTATAAAAATTTGTGCTAAAAAGATTATCAAATACAAATATGTTATTGCTAATAATCCATATTGCTATTGGATTTTTAGCTACTTTTTCATTGTTTTCTAAACTGTATAATGTTTTAATTATAGCTGTTGGTTTTTTTGTTTTACTAAGAACAAAAAATAAAAATGAAGAAGCATTTATGCTCGCATCTTATCTAGTTGGAGCTGAAGTTTTTTTGAGAATGACTGGCGGAAGTATTTCATATGAGATTGGTAAGTATGGTGTAGCATTATTTTTAATTTTAGGAATAATTGTAGGAAAAGAAAAAAAAACTGCTCCAGTTGCCTATATATTCTATATAATGCTGTTATTTCTAGGTATAATTTTAACTGAAGTTCCGTTTGGAGAGTCCGTAAGGAAAGCTATTATTTTTAATTTAAGTGGGCCTATTCTTTTAGGTATTTGTACTGTATATTTTTACCAAAAAAATATTTCAATTAGTACACTATTAAACGCATTAAAGTACATGACATTGCCAATTATTTCTATGGTTTCGTTCATGTATTTGCGAACTCCAGATTTAAGTGAATTGGTTTTTGGTACAGATGCAAATTTTTATACGTCCGGTGGTTTTGGACCAAATCAAGTAGCTACAATATTAGGCTTAGGTATTTTTATTATGACAGTTTTTCTATTCTTAAAAACCAAGCTTACAGGGTATCTATATTTAGATGCAATAATTTTGGTATATTTTACTTATAGAGGCTTGCTAACTTTTTCTAGAGGAGGAATTTTAACAGGAGTAATAGCTATTATACTCTTTTTGGGTTTCATGTTCTTGTATAATAACTTTACAAGAAAAGAAGTCCTAAAGTATTCGGGTTTAATTTTCTTGTTTACTATTGGTATTTGGATTTATACTTCTGGTATAACTGGTGGAATGATAAATAACAGGTATTTGGGTAAAAACTCAATAGGAATGCAAAAAGATATTACATCTGGAAGAGGAAAAATACTTTCACTTCAACTGCAAAATTTTTATGACTCACCAATTTTTGGTATTGGAGTTGGTAATGGTAAATATAGTAGAGAAGAATTAGATATTAATATTGCATTAGCTTCACATAATGAGGTTAGTAGGTTACTAGAAGAGCATGGTTTAATTGGAATAATTATTTTGATTATTTTATTTGTTCCACCTTTAACTCATATTTATCAAAGTAATAATTTTCAACGAGCATTTTTACTCTCCTTTTTAGCTTTTTGGTTTTTAACCATAAGTCATTCCGCAATGAGAGTTGCTTTTCCAAGTTTTATATATGCCTTAAGTTTAATTGTTATAACTGATGATGATGAATAAAACAATTCTTTATATTGGTAATGATTTAGCTAAGAATTCCAAATACAATTCTGCAATGGAAACCTTAAGTAGTTTATTAATTACTGAAGGATATGTAATAATTAAATCTTCGTCTAAAAGAAATCAAATATTAAGATTGATTAACATGTGTTTTTCAATTGTAAAAAATAGCAACAAGGTAGATTATGTTTTAATTGATACATTTAGTACTTCTGCATTTTACTATGCTTTTTTAACATCGCAATTAGCAAGGTTATTCAACTTAAAATACATACCTATTTTACATGGAGGAAATCTTCCTTATAGAATAAAAGAATCTCCAAGATTATCTAAACTACTATTTAATAATTCTTATAAAAATATAGCGCCTTCAAATTACTTAAAAAGTGAATTTGAAAAAAGAAATTATAAAGTTGAATATATTCCAAATTCTTTAGAAATAGAATTGTACAATTTTAAGCTAAGAAAACAAATAACCCCAAAATTACTTTGGGTTAGAGCTTTTGCTGAAATTTATAATCCTAAATTGGCAATAGAAGTTTTAAAAATATTAAAACTAACTTTTCCAGAAGTTAAATTATGTATGGTTGGGCCAGATAAAGATGGTTCAATTAAACAAGTAAAAGGATTGGTAGCAAGTTATAATTTAGAAGAAAATATAGAATTTACAAGTGTTTTACCAAAAGAAGAATGGCATAAAAGATCTACTGAATTTGATGTTTTTATAAATACAACAAATGTAGATAATACACCAGTTAGTGTAATGGAAGCAATGGCGTTAGGTTTACCCGTTATTAGTACAAATGTTGGTGGCTTGCCATATTTAATTAATAATACTGTTAATGGTATTTTGGTTGAGAAAAATAATCCAGAACAAATGGCTAATGCTATTATAAATTTAATAAAAAAAAATAATTTAGAACTTGCTATAAATGCAAGAAAAAAAGCAGAGAGTTTTGCTTGGAAAGAAATTAGAAAAGAATGGATAAAAACACTATCATAAATGTTTAAATGGCTTTATAAAATAGGGCAGCAGTATAGAAATCCATCAATTTCTAAATGGTATTTTTTTTTGAAGAACTCAGAAAAATGGACTATAAAGGAACTTGAAATATATCAATTTCAAAAGCTTAAAGAATTAGTAGAAATTGCATATAATCATTCAGACTATTATAAAGCTATTTTTGATAAGAATAATTTAAAAACTAATGACATAGCTACGTTAGAGGATATTGTTAAAATACCCATTTTAGAAAAGGATGAACTATTAAAACTTAATAAAGAAATTCACACTAATAAAAGATTTAAAAAACGTTTTAAAGCAATAACGTCAGGAAGTACAGGTAAGTCATTATCTTTTTATAGAGAAGAAAGTGCGGATTCTTTTAATAGAGCTTCAGTAATGCGAGGTTATTCTTGGTATAACGTTAAGCCTTGGGATAAAAATGGATATTTTTGGGGTTTTAATTTTTCATTTAAAGATAAAATTAAAACAACATTTAAAGATTATTTACAAAATAGATTTCGCATTTTTAATTATCAAAAAGAAACCTTCAATACGTTTGTTAAAAAGTTAGATAAAGCTAGTTATATTCATGGATATTCATCAGCTATTTATCATACTGCAAAACTAATCAACCAAAAAAACATACCTAAACCTAGTGGAATTAAAATGGTAAAAGGTACTTCTGAAAAGATTTTTGATTCCTATCAAACAGAAATTAAAAAAGCGTTTGGAGTTAAAATGATTAGCGAATATGGCGCAACAGAATCTGGTATAATTGCTTTTGAATGTAAGTATGGAAACATGCATGTTAATATGGAAGGTGTTTTGGTTGAAGAAGTTGAAAATGAGTTGATTATTACAAATTTACAAATGCATTCTTTCCCTGTAATAAGATATAAATTAGGAGATTATATAAGATTAGCTTCCAGAGAAAAAGAGTGCAATTGTGGTATGCAGCATCAAATTTTGGACGAAGTTACCGGTAGAATTGGTAGTGATGTTTATGGTAAAGAAAATGTGTATCCAAGTTTTACCTTTTATTATATTTTCAAGAATTTAGATAAGAAAGAAAAGATTCAGCTCAATTATCAGGTTATTCAAAAAGAAAAAGGGAAATTAACTTTTAAAGTTGAACAAAAACTACCTAAATTTGAAGCAGAATTACTTAGAAAAGAAATAGAGAAATATTTTACTAATGATATAGATTTTATAATTATAGATAATCAAAATCTATTATCAGAAGGAAAAAAAATGAAAAGTTTTGTTTCAGAAATTCCCTAAAAATGAACAATTTAGTTTCAATAATTACACCGTGTTATAATTCTGGAAAATTTATTTTGGAAACTATAAATAGTGTTCAGAATCAAACCCATATAAATTGGGAAATGTTAATTACTGATGATGGTTCTACAGATAATTCGGTAGAAATTATTAAAGAATTAATTAAAACCGATAAAAGAATTAAACTTTTTTCAATAGAAAACTCTGGCCCAGCAATTGCAAGAAATAATTCTATAAAAAAAGCAAGTGGAAGGTATTTAGCCTTTTTAGATAGTGACGACTTATGGTTTCCGAAGTTTTTAGAGACTTCAATTGGTAAAATAGCTAAATCTGAAGGTTTTGTTTTTTCTTCATATAGACGAGTACATGAAGAAACATTAAAACCAGTTTATAAGGATTTTATAGTACCAGAAAGAGTAACTTATTATGATATTTTAAAAACAAACTCTATAAGTTGTTTAACAGCTTTTGTAGATATAGAAAAGTTAGGTAAAGAAATTATGCCAAACATTACTTATAGGCAAGATATGGGTTTGTGGTTAAAATATTTAAAAAAAATAGAATATGCTTATGGAAATAAAGAAATTCTAGCATCCTATAGAATCAGAGATAAATCTCATTCAAGAAATAAAAAAAGGCTATTAAAACCTCAATGGAATTTTTATAGAAAAGTAGCAAAATTATCAATACTACATTCAACTTATTATATACTTATTTGGGCTTATAAAGGTTTTAAGAAATATCAATAAATACTAATAAATTATTTTTACTTTTGATTTAACCAATCTACTAAAATTAATGAGTAAAAAAACGAATTATATTGATATTTCAGAACGTAAAATACTATTAAGGGTAGTTGATGTTTTTGTAATAGTTTTAGGTCTATTATTGGGTAATCATTTCTTTAATACAGAGTATATTCTTCTAAACTCCAAAGAAGTTACAAAATGGCTTTTTATATTAGTCATTTATTTTTTCCTTTTTGGAGAAATATTCCAACTTTACAACTTAAACATTTCAAACAATAAGTTTCAAACTGTTAGAAGTTTAATTTTAGCAACTTTAGCAACAACATTATTTTATATTTTAACACCTTACGTTACACCTTCTTTACCAGAAAACAGACTTCAAATACTATATTTTTTCTTTTTAATTACTGTTCCTTTAGTAATTTGGAGGTTATTGTATGCTACATTATTTTTCTCTGAAACACTGTTTAAATCTATTGTATTAGTAGGTCATTCTTCTAAAATGGAATACCTTTTAAATACAATTAAAAAGAAAGGGTTTTATAAAATTGCAGGATACGTTTCAGATAAAAAAATAGATGGATTTGACAATTTCATAAATATTGATGATATTGTTTTAGAAAATGTTTTAATTGAAAAAGGTGTAAAAGAAATGATTATTTCCACAAAAGGTTTTTCTCCTGAAATAACATCACAACTTAAACTACAATTAATTCACCTTTTTGAAGAATCTATAAATATTAAGAGCTTTGAAAGTTTTTATGAAGAGATAACTTACTCTGTTCCAAAGGAGTATTTGACAGAAGATTTTTATAAGCATATTAATTTTAGTACAAATAGTGATAATAGATTATATCTTTTTGTTCATAGAGCATTAGATGTATTTATTTCTTTAATTGGAGTTGTTTTCTTTATTTTATTAATGCCACTAATATTTATAGGTAACATCTTAGGTAATAGAGGTACTTTCTTTTATACACAAGAACGAGTTGGGAAAGGTGGTAAACCTTTTGAGATTCTGAAATTAAGAACTATGGTACCTTCAAAAAATGATGGACCAGTTTGGGCAACAAAAAATGACCATAGAATTACTTCATTTGGAAGGTTTTTAAGAAAAACACGTATTGATGAGGTTCCTCAATTCTATAATATTTTAAAAGGAGATATGAGCTTAATTGGTCCAAGACCAGAGCAATCTTTTTTTATTAGTAGTTTGGAAGAGAAAATACCTTTCTATTCAATTAGAAATGTAATAAGACCAGGTTTAACTGGTTGGGCACAAGTTAATTTTCCGTATGCAGCAAGTATTGAAGAACAAGAAAAAAAGCTACGCTACGATATTTATTATATAAAAGAAAGAAGTATTTTTTTAGATTTTAAAATTATAATTAAAACGATTTCTACGGTTTTATTTATGAAAGGTCAATAAGTTTTTCTGAAGGAAAAAGTATCTTACTCCAAACAAAATAAATACTGGTAGTAAACTAAGTGCAAATAATTGAATTTTTGCAATCCAAATAATTGGAATTATAAAAAGTAAAACCAGTAACAAAAACACATATTTCCTAATCCATTTTGGAGGATTGTTCTTTAAAAGATAAAAAGCTATTATTAAATTTGGAGCAAATGCCCACAGAAAATTAAAGTTATTGGGTGTAGTAGAATGATTGGTGAAAAACCATAAAAATACAACAAGGGAACCAACTATTCCTGTTATAAAAAATAGTGAAAAATCAAACCATTTAGTTCTAGTATTATTTTTTACATCTTTATATGTAACAAAAAGCCCAATTAACATAAAGATATTAATAACTAAAAGTGGGCTTATAGCATCTGCTGCTGGAGTTATTTCTTCAAAATTTAAAATTGTATTTTCTTTTGAAATTAACTGTTTTGGTTGATTTTTATCAAAATATTCAGCGTTTTTAAAAGATTTAAATACAAAATCCGGTAAATACATGTATTCTTTTGCTGTAGCAATTTTGTCAAGTTTACTACCTAATGCAACATTTATACCCAAACTTCCCCAAGTATTCCAATGAATTTCATTATTCATTAGTTGTCTTAAAGATTGATTTTTAATCACAAAATCTTCAGTAAATGAAACTTTATTGTTTAGTATTTGCTGAACAATATCGGGCATTTTAGTAGCACAGTTTTCAAAAAATGGATCGTACTCATAATTTGCGTTTTTGGGTTTCGCATTGTTATTTAAAAATGTGAAAAAAGCTTGATTATCTTCTTGAGAAAGGTTTAAAACTTGTTCTTTAATCCAACGTTTGTCTTTATTGTTACTTTTAACAAAATAGTGAAAAGGATAAGAGGCAAGCTTATAAATTAACCTTCCTTTTGTAAAGTTTGAATAAAAGTTTGGAGCATTAAAATCAAACATTCCATAATTATAAACTTGGTCAATATTTAATGATTTGTCTTTAATTCTAATAGCAGAATGACCAAATTTTTCATATAAAACCTTACCAGGACCAACAGTTATAATACTAACTTCAGCATTTTCTGTTAATTGAATGGATTGAGAGAAATTAAATTGAATTTTTAAAAGAAAAACAAGAACTAGAATTATTTTTTTCATCAATATTAAGGTCTAAAATAGCTGAAATCTACTTTTACAGAAAAGATATTAGAATATAAGGAGTTACCAACACTTCCTATATTTGTAAGTGCATAATCAATTTGAATTCCTTTGTATAAAAAACCAACTCCAAGGTTTGGTTGTACAGAAGTAGATTTTTCTCCAAATTCTTCAACTTTTTGAAAATTACCAACTCCAGCACGTAAAAAAACTATATTATCATAGTCTAATTGAAAACCTACAGCAGGATCAATACTTACAATTTCTGAAGAAATAATATCGTTTGTTTTAGCAAATCGCATATTTAAATCTACTTCTGTAAGTAAATTAAGATAACGTCCAACTCTAAATTTTTTTGCTACACCAAACTGTGCTTTAGGTTTTGTAATTTCTGTAGTTTCTGGCAATTCTTGATTTTCATCTGGAATTGCATTTTTAATTTTTTCAAATTCTTCTTCATCAATAGCCCAAGAATTAAAGGTTGTTGTAATATCTCGAAGCATTAATCCAAATTTCCAATCATTTCTTTCAAACTGTAATCCTGCATCAAAACCAAATCCCCAAGAGGATGCAAAATCACCAATAATTCTACGTACAATTTTGGCGTTTACACCAAAATGTAAATCTTTATGGATTAAATTTCTAGCATAGGAAACCGTAAAAGCATAATCTGCAGCAGAGAATAGGCTAATTCTATTGTAATCAATATTTCCCTGACTGTCAATTAATTGAGTAGTGTTCAAAATGTCATCTACACCAAAACGAATTATAGAAATACCAATAGCACTTCTATCATCAATAGGCTTTGCATACGCAGCAAAGTTATAATTTGCAATTCCAGCAAAATAAGAAGCATGCATTAAAGAACCTTGTGCACCTTCTAAATTAACTAAACCTGCAGGATTCCAATATGTAGCGTTTACATCGTTACTAGAAGCAACTACAGCTTTGCTCATTCCAAGAGCGCTTGCATCGACACCAATATTTAAAAATTCGTTGGAATAATTTCTAAACTGAGCGTTCGCAATAAAGGGTAAGAATAATAAAAAAAGTAGTCTTGTTTTCAAATTTAAAATGAGTTATTTACAAATATCTGAATTCCTATTAAAATAACTACTCTTTTATGAATTTATTGCAAGTTAAGTTGTCAATTTATCTTTTACAAAAGATACAATTTTATTTTCTAACCAATAATTTTCTTGCGCTTTAAATGAATTTATAAACCCAACATGTCCGCCATATTTTGGTTGCATAAAATGAAATAAAGTTGAGTTTTCTGCTTCTTCAAAAGGATAGCATTCTTTTGATAAAAAACTATCATCTTTTGCATTAATTAATAAAGAAGGAACATTAATTTTAGGAATATAAGGTTTGCAACTTGCTTTTTCCCAATAATCTTCAGAGTTTTTAAACCCAAAAACAGGCACTGTAAATTGTTTTTCTATATGTCTAAACTTAGTAGCTTTGTACAAAAGTTTTTTGTCTAATGTATAATCAGGAAATTTTTCAGCTTTTTCTAAAAGTTTAATTTTCATAGTTCTCATAAACTCTTGCATGTAAAGTTTATTCTTTAACTTATTCATTTCAACTTGTGAAGTTGTAATATCAATAGGAACAGAAACAGCAACTCCACCTTTTATTTCCTTCGGAAGCGTTTTAGCAAATTCTCCTAGATATTTAAGCGTCATATTTCCACCAAGACTAAAACCAACAACTACAATTTGTTTGTAATTATAGTTTTCAACGAGGTAATCTACTGTAAATTTTACATCGTCTGTTTTTCCTGAATGATAGGTTTGTAACAATAAGTTGTCTTCTCCGCTGCAACCACGTAAGTTTAAGCAAACAGTGTCAAAACCATTATTGTTGAGTAAGTTAGCGGTAGAAACCATGTAATGAGATTCAGAGCTTCCTTCTAAACCATGTATTAATAAAACTATTGACTCAGAATTTGTAAAAGAAAAATCTAAATCTAAAAAATCATTGTCCCAAGTGGTAATTCTTTTTCGGTTATAGTTATTGGATTCTTTCATAAATAACGGACGATACATTGTATTAAAATGAGCGTTACGAAAAGGAAGTGTAGGAGTGAAGTTAGTTTTTAGTATTGGCATTTTCTCAACAATTATTTTAACAAATATGATAAAATTTTAAAAAATGACAATCCCTTTTTATATTTTCGTGCAAAACTAACAAAGATGAATATTAAAAGACACATTCCAAATTTACTAACCTTAGGAAATCTTTTCTGTGGAACAGTTGCTGCAATTTTTGCTGTAAAAGGAGATTTTGAAGGAGCAGCATTGTTAGTTGCAATTGGTATTGGTTTTGACTTTTTTGATGGTTTTGCCGCACGTTTATTAAATGTTTCGGGTGAATTAGGAAAGCAATTAGATTCTTTGGCAGATATGGTTACAAGTGGTGTTGTGCCAGGAATTATAATGTTGCAAATGCTTGTTAACGCTTTTGATAAAGATGCAATAGGTTACTTTGGTTTAGATTCTGAGGGTTTAACAGGAAGTTATTTTCCGTATTTAGGTTTGTTGTTAACTTTAGCAGCTTGTTATCGTTTAGCGAAATTTAATTTAGATGAAAATCAGACTGAAAGTTTTATAGGTTTACCAACACCAGCAATGAGTTTGTTTGTAATTTCTTTACCTTTAATTGCCGAATATTCTACACAAAATTTCTTTGTAGAATTAGTTCAGAATAAATGGTTTTTAATAGTTGTAACCTTACTTTTAAGTTATATAATGAATGCCAAATTACCATTATTCTCTTTAAAGTTTAAAGATTTTTCATTCAAAAAGAATATAATAAAGTACTTGTTTTTAATTGCTTCAGTAGTGTTAATTGTATTGTTTCATTATGTAGCAATTCCTCTAATAATAGTACTGTATGTATTATTATCACTTATAAAAAAATAGAGAGTAGTTAATTTTAATTGGCTTAAAACTTCTTTTTCTTTAACTCAAAGTCTTTACCAAGATATACTTTACGTACCGTTTCATCTGCTGCCAATTCTTCAGGAGTTCCTTCTTTTAAAATACCTCCTTGGTACATTAGGTAAGAACGATCTGTAATAGCTAAAGTTGCCTGAACATCGTGATCGGTAATTAAAATACCAATATTTTTATTTTTTAACTGCGCAACAATTCCTTGAATATCTTCTACAGCAATAGGATCTACACCAGCAAAAGGTTCATCTAATAAAATAAAGTTAGGATCAGAAGCTAAACAACGTGCAATTTCTGTTCTACGGCGTTCTCCACCAGACAATAAATCTCCACGGTTTTTACGAACATGTGCTAAACTAAACTCTTCAATAAGTTCTTCCAAACGTTCTTTTTGTTGCTTTTTTGTTCTATCTGTAAATTCTAAAACCGACATAATATTGTCTTCAACAGATAGTTTTCTAAAAACAGAAGCTTCTTGTGCTAAATATCCAATTCCTTTTTGGGCGCGTTTGTACATGGCGTCTTCCGTAATAACTTCATCATCTAAGTAGATAGTTCCGTCATTAGGTTTTACCATACCAACAATCATATAAAATGAAGTTGTTTTTCCAGCTCCATTTGGTCCTAAAAGTCCAATAATTTCACCTTGTTTAACTTCAAGAGAAATACCTTTTACAACCTTCCGGCTACCATATATTTTTTGAATATTGTCTGCTTTTAAAATCATTTTATTATTGAAAGATTAAATATTAAAAGATTGAATTCAAAAATAAGAATTAGATAATCTTAACTTCTTAATTTTATTGTAATTTTTTTAGTTTTGAATACCACTTACTGTTTTTCTTCTTCCAAAAGCTCCCAATATTCTAGCGCTTTTCTTAAATGCGGAATTACAATTGTACCTCCAACTAAATTAGCAATAGACATTGTTTCCATCATTTCTTCTTTAGAAACGCCATTTTCCATAGCCGATTCTAGGTGATATTGAATACAATCATCACATCTTAAAACTGCTGATGCTACTAAACCTAATAACTCTTTTGTCTTTACAGGAAGGTGTCCTTCTTTAAAAGCATTAGTGTCTAAATTGAAAATTCTTTTTATTACTTTATTATCTGTAGCTAAAATTTTCTCGTTCATTTTAGAACGATATTCATTAAACTCTTGGATTTTTTTCGACATTTTTTTGTTGTTTTTTGATAACAAATTTTGAAACGTAAATACTAATTTCATATAAAATCATAATTGGAACTGCCACAATTATTTGGCTTGCTACGTCTGGAGGTGTAATAATTGCTGATAAAACTAAAACTACAACTAAAGCGTGTTTTCTATAAGTTCTTAGGAATTCTGGAGTAACTAAACCAATTTTTGATAAAAAATAGATTACTACAGGTAGCTCAAAAAATACTGCAACACCTAAAAGAGTATTGGTAATTAAGCTCACATAACCATCTAGTTTAAAGTTGTTTACAACTAAGTCAGAAATTTGATAATTGTAAAAGAAATAAACCGACATTGGTAAAATTACATAGTAACTAAAAAGTACTCCAAGAAAGAATAGAAATGATGAAACAAAAATAAAACCTTTCGATTTTTTTCTTTCACTACTATGTAAGCCGGGTGCAATAAATTTCCAAAATTCCCATAAAATATAAGGGAATGAAAAGATAAAGCCAAGAATTAAAGACGTCCAAACGGCAGTCATTAATTGCTGTGTAGGATTTAAACTTTGTAGTGTTTGACTAAAAGATAAGTCGCAAAAACTACTATCAATTCCAATAGCACTAAAAACTTTACATAAAAATTGATACGTTGGAAAATCTGGCCTCAAATGGGCAAATAAAACTGTATCAAAAATATAAGTTTGAAATGTGAAAACGAGTATGCCTACAATAAATATTGCGACAAAACTTCTTACCAAATGCCATCTTAATTCTTCAAGATGATCTAAAAAAGACATTTCTTTTTCTACAGCCATTTTAAAATATTCCTTCTTTTAATAAATCATGTAAATGAACAACACCAACATACTTTTTGTTATCGTCAGTAACTAAAATTTGTGTTATACTGTTGTTTTCTAGGGTTTCCAAAGCGTCAACAGCCATTGCTGTTTGGTTAATTGTCTTTGGATTTTTACTCATTATATCATTAGCTGTTAAACTATCAATTTTGGTAGTTTTATTAAGCATTCGTCTTATATCTCCATCAGTTATAATTCCTTCAATTTTTCCTTCGGAAGTAGTAACAGCTGTCACACCCAATCGTTTTTCAGAAATCTCTACAATTACTTTTGCAACCACATCATTTGAAACAACTTGAGGTTTTTCGTTTTTATCAATTAAATCAGAAACACGTAAATATAATCGTTTCCCTAATGCGCCTCCTGGATGATATTTGGCAAAATCTTTACTCGTAAAGCCACGTAAATCTAATAGGCAAACTGCAATTGCATCTCCCATTACTAATTGAGCAGTTGTACTTGTTGTTGGCGCTAAATTATTAGGGCAAGCTTCTTTTTCTACAAAAGAATTTAAAGTATAATCTGCATTTTTCCCTAGAAAAGAATCTTTATTACCAGTTATGGCAATTACTTTATTATTAGAATTCTTAATTAATGGAACTAAAACCTTAATTTCAGGTGTATTTCCACTTTTAGAAATACAAATTACAGCATCTCCTTTTTGAATAATACCCAAATCTCCATGAATTGCATCGGCAGCATGCATAAAAATTGCAGGAGTTCCGGTAGAGTTTAAAGTAGCTACAATCTTAGTAGCAATATTAGCACTTTTACCAATACCAGTAACAATAACGCGTCCATTGGTATTGTAAATATATTTTACAGCTTCTTCAAAATCACTATCTAATAAAGTAGTTAAATTTGCTATCGAAGTGCTTTCTAAGAGAATTGTTTCTTTGGCAGTAGCCAATATTGAACTGAAATCTTTCAAAATTTTGAATGGTTTTGTGTCTAAAAATCAGACTGTAAAAATACGTATTATTTATTTTTAAATATAAGATTAAATTAGATGTTTTAATATCTATTTTTTTTTTGTAAATTACTTCACATTTTTTACTCAAACTAATTCTTAAAAATGAATAGTGATTCTTTGGACATATATGGTCCGTTAAAAAAGTTTTTTGGTTTTAGCCAATTTAAAGGTTTACAAGAACAAGTAATTACAAGTATTTTAAAAAACGAAAATACATTTGTAATTATGCCAACTGGTGGAGGGAAATCTCTGTGTTATCAATTACCTGCATTAATGAAAGAAGGTACGGCAATTGTAGTTTCTCCTTTAATTGCCTTAATGAAAAATCAAGTAGATGCCATTCGTGGTATTTCTGAACATCATGGTATTGCGCATGTTTTAAATTCATCCTTAAATAAATCAGAAGTAAATCAAGTTAAAGAAGATATAGCATCGGGCATTACAAAATTATTGTATGTAGCTCCGGAGTCCTTAATTAAAGAAGAATATGCTTCATTTTTAAGAACGCAAAAAATATCTTTTGTAGCCATTGATGAAGCTCATTGTATTTCTGAATGGGGTCACGACTTTAGACCAGAATATAGAAATTTACGTCATATAATTAAGCAGATAGACAATGTACCAATTATTGGGTTAACTGCAACTGCTACCGAAAAAGTTCAAGAAGACATTCTTAAAACTTTAGGTATGAGTGATGCTAATACTTTTAAAGCATCTTTTAATAGACCTAATTTATTCTATGAAGTACGTCCAAAAACGAACGAAATAGAAAAAGATATAATCCGTTTTGTAAAGCAACATCCAGGAAAATCTGGAATTGTTTACTGTTTAAGTAGAAAGAAAGTTGAGGAAATTGCTCAAGTTTTACAAGTAAACGGAATTAATGCAGTGCCATATCATGCTGGTTTTGATGCAAAAACGCGTGCAAAACATCAAGATATGTTCTTAATGGAAGATTGCGATGTAGTTGTAGCTACTATTGCATTTGGTATGGGAATTGACAAACCAGATGTTCGTTATGTTATACATCATGATATTCCTAAAAGTTTAGAAAGTTATTATCAAGAAACGGGTAGAGCAGGACGTGATGACGGTGAAGGGATTTGTTTGACTTTTTATGCCTATAAAGACATAGAAAAATTAGAGAAATTTATGGCTAACAAGCCTGTGGCTGAACAAGAAATTGGTCATGCTTTATTGCAGGAAGTAGTTGGTTATGCAGAAACGTCTATGAATAGGCGTAAATATTTATTGCATTATTTCGGTGAAGAGTTCGATGAAATTAACGGTCTTGGTGCCGATATGGATGATAATACTAGAAATCCGAAGAAAAAGAGTGAAGCTAAAGATGATGTTGTAACAATTTTAGATGTTGTTGCTAAAACCAATCAGCAATACAAAGCTAAAGAAATTGTAAATACCATTATTGGTAAAGAAAATGCGTTACTAAAATCTCATAAAACAACTGCGCAACCATTTTTTGGAGTAGGTAAGGAGAGAACTGCATTGTATTGGATGGCGTTAATTCGTCAAATATTAGTTGTAAACCTAATTAGAAAAGAAATAGAACAATACGGAGTTATAAAATTAACAGATGAAGGAAAAGATTTTGCTAAAAATCCAACTTCATTTATGATGACTGAAGACCATTCTTATAATGTAAAAGATGATGGAAGCATAATTACAAATCCAAAAGCAACTGGAGGAACTGACGAAAAATTAGTTAAGTTTTTAAAAGATTTACGAAAGCAAGTTGCAAAAAAACATAATGTGCCACCATTTGCTGTTTTTCAAGACCCTTCTTTAGCAGATATGGCGTTAAAATACCCAATCAATTTAGAGGAGCTTTCTAAGGTTCATGGAGTTGGTGAAGGAAAAGCACGTAAGTTTGGTAAAGATTTTGTAAAATTAATTACAACTTATGTTGAAGATAATGATATTACAAGACCAGACGATTTAATTGTAAAAAGTACAGGTGTAAATTCTGGACTAAAATTGTATATCATTCAAAATACAGATAGAAAATTACCACTTGAAGATATTGCTAAAGCAAAAGGATTAAAACTAGAAGAGCTTATTAAGGAAATGGAAGCTATTATTTTTTCTGGTACAAAGTTAAATATCTCGTATGCTGTTGATGATTTATTAGACGAAGATCAACAAGAAGAAATTTACGATTATTTTATGGAAGCAGAAACAGATAAAATTCAAGATGCTTTAGATGAATTTGATGGTGATTATGATTTAGATGAATTACGTTTAATGCGAATTAAGTTTACTAATGAAGTTGCTAATTAATGTTTTATGAAAAAAAAACTTATTTATTTACCATTAATTGTAGTTTTTATAGTTCAGATTTTTGATAAAGAACAAGATTATTTTTGGATACAAATCCTAATGCTTTTTTTAACAGTTGTTATAGGTATTTACCTCAAAAGCAAGAAAATATTATAATAAATTTAGAATTTTATTTAAATAAAAAAACCGAGCAAATAGCTCGGTTTTTTTTATGTGATAAATATTTTATCTTTCTCTACGTCTTCTTCCGAAACCGCCAGTGTTTTTATCTTTTGTAGCTCTGTCTGGTCTATCAGAAGATCTAGAAGAAGATGATCTAGATGATCTTCTTTCTCCAGAATTACTTGATCCTTCAGAACTTCTACGTCTTCCAAAACTTCCACCACCACTTTTTCTATCTCCACCACCAAAAGATCTTCTTCCGCCGCCACCGCCGCGTTTTCTTCCACCACCGCCTTCACGTTTTTTAGTGATTTCAATGTTTACACCTCTTCCTTCAAAATCTGGAGAGTTTGCTTGGAAAGCATCTAAAGTTGCAGCTTCAAAATTTTTGTCTAATTCAAAGAAAGAGAAAGTATCTAAAATATCGATAGCTCCAATTTCTACTTTATTACCAATGTTTTGGTCGTTAATTAAACCAATTAATCTTGCAGGATTTAATTTGTCTTTTCTACCAATGTTAATAAAGAAACGTGTCATGTTTTCGTTAGAAGCTCCTCTACGAGAACTATCTCTATTTGAAGATAAATCGTTTAAATCTGCAGCACTTTCATAATAAGAAAGGAAAGTGTTAAATTCTTTTGATACAAATTTCTGAATTAATTCTTCACGAGATAAACCTTCTAATTTTTCATAAATAGCAGGTAAAAAATCTGCTATTTCCTTTTGGTTTACTTCAGTAGTATTTACAGTATCAATTAAATGAAATAATTGATTTTTTAAAATTTCTTTTCCAGTAGGTACTGCTGTATGTACAAACTTCTTTTTTATAATTCGTTCAATAGAACGTAATCTTCCTTGTTCTTTTTTGCTAACTAATGCAATAGAAATACCTTTACTACCAGCACGTCCTGTTCTACCACTTCTATGGTTGTAGTTTTCTATTTGGTCTGGTAATTTATGATTTATTACGTGTGTTAAATCGTTTACATCAATTCCACGAGCTGCAACATCAGTTGCTACTAATATTTTTATAGTTTTTTTACGAAACTTACCCATAACGCTATCACGTTGATTTTGAGATAAATCTCCATGTAAAGCATCTGCACTATAACCGTCTTGTATTAGTTTGTCAGAAACTTCTTGTGTTTCTCTTCGAGTTCTACAGAAAATTATAGCGTAAATATCTGTATTTAAATCTGCAATCCTTTTTAAAGCTTGGTAACGTGTTCTTTCTGAAACTAAATAGTATTCATGAGAAACATTATCTGAACCCGAATTTTTTTCACCTGAAGTAATCTCTACAGGTTGTGTCATATAATTTCTTGCAATAGATTCTACTTCTCTAGGAAATGTTGCAGAAAATAATAAGGTTTGTTTTGTTTCTGGTGTTGCATCTAAAACTTTATCTAGTTCATCTTTGAAACCCATGTTAAGCATTTCATCTGCTTCATCTAAAACTAACCATTTTACATTACCTAATTTTAAGGCTCTTCTGTTAATTAAATCGACAGTTCTTCCTGGAGTTCCAACAACTATTTGTACACCTCTTTTAAGTTTTCTAATTTGCTCATCTATATTAGAACCACCATAAACAGTAGCTACTTTTAAGTTTGGTAAATATTTAGAAAAATCTTCTATGTTTTTACCAATTTGAACTGCTAACTCACGAGTTGGAGACAATATTATTGCCTGTACATTAGAGTTTGTTTGGTCTGCTAACTCTATAATAGGTAAACTAAAAGCTGCAGTTTTTCCTGTACCAGTTTGAGCAAATGCTTTTAAATCTGTATCAGAAGAAATAATTTGTGGAATTGCTTTTTCTTGGATTACTGTAGGCTTTTGATATCCTAAATCAATTAAAGCTCTTGTAATAGGTTCTTGTAAACCTAAGTCTAAAAATGTGGTCATATCTGTATTTTTTGTAGAATCTACAGAATGCCAACTGTAAATTCACCGTTTATAATTCGACGTGATTTTATTTCACACAGTGAAATTTAAAATCGCGCAAAGGTAGGTTAAATTTAATGGTTAGCCCTAATTTATTAGTTTTTTTCTAAATCAGCTATTTGTTGATTGATTTTTTTAGAAGATAAAGCACCAAAACCATTAACAATAATCCCTTTGTTATTAACTAAAATAGTTCTTGGATAATTACTTGTTAAAAATTGTTTTGCAGCACTTTCTGTAGATAAATAGTATTGTTTACTAATATCAATATCTTTAATGCTATAATTTTTATTATCAGTAACATTAATTATTATGAAAGAAGTTTTTGGGTTATTGTTCTTTAAAAAGTTAATACGTTTGGCTACCCATTCATCAGAATAGTGTGATGGATTTCTAAAGTAAAGAACACAGTTTTTATTTTTTATTAAACGGTTACTGTTTTCAACAACTCCTGCATAACTAATAGCTTTAAAATCCGGTAATCGGTCTCCTTTATTAAGGTTTTTGGCATCATTTAATAAACGCTGAATTTGTTTTTTGTCTTCAATATTACTGCTCAATTTAAAGAAAGTGTAAAATGCATCTTTATTTAAGGTACAACTAGATTTATTGTAAAAATGACGAATTGTTGCATGACGTAAATAGACATTCTTTAATTCCTCTGTTTTTATGTTAGCATCAATATTTTTTAATAATGCAACAGTAAATTCATCTGTATTTTTCTTATAACCTTGCTGATAGGTATTACTATAAATACGTGTCATAACATATTCGCTATAGGCATTAAAAAACATAATAGAATCCAATCCCATAAAAACGTCATTTCTATGTTTAAAAAACTTAGAACTAAGTTTTGCTGTATCTTGAGAGCTTTCCTTTTCTATAATATAATCTTCAATTTGCGTATAAATAGGATATTTATTACTGATGTCTAAAACTTTTAAAAACTTTTCAGAAACATCTGGGTGTTGAGTTTTATAGTTTGCTATTTTTTTGTCCTTTGAAGCTATTAAATCATTAACCTTTTCAATATAATCTTCAGGTTTTTCTTTTACTAAATCATAAAACAGTTTTTCTTCTTTTTCATTTTGTAAAAAAGATTCAATTAAAGTATTGTTTTTAGCGGCACTTGTTCCACTGTAAACTAAAGATTCATCAAAATCCCAAGTATTTAAGCGTAATAACAAACTGTCTTGAGGTTCTAAGTAAATATATTGATGTTCTGGTCCATGTTTAAAGTAGAATAAACCTTCTTTTAAACTATCAATTTTTCCAATAAAAGTATTATCATCTTTAAGATAAATTGTGTCTATGGCTTTTTCAAAATCGAATAAAATTACACTGTTAGATTTTGGATGTAGAATTTTACCACCAAAGTAGGTTGCTTTGTTCTCTTTGGTTTTACAACCAAAAGCAGTTATTAATAGTAGAAAGGGTACTAAATATCTCATTAAAAATATTAAAATTCAAAAAAAACTATCTCGTAACAAAAATACTATCAAAATTAAGATGGAGATGTTAATTCGTTGTTAAAACACTTTTAAAATATGACGAAAATTTAAGATATATATGAAAAATCAACCTAAAAAAAACATTGAAAATCAATGCGAAAAAACTATTTTTGCCAAAATTTAAAAAGCGTAATAAATGTTATCAGTTTCTAATTTATCTGTACAATTCGGAAAAAGAATTTTGTTTGATGAAGTAAATACCAAATTTGTACAAGGTAATTGCTATGGAATTATAGGTGCCAACGGAGCAGGAAAATCTACATTCTTAAAGATTTTATCTGGATTACAAGAGCCAACTTCTGGCCATGTTCATTTAGAACCTGGAAAAAGGATGTCTGTTTTAACCCAAGATCACTATGCTTTTGATGAATTTACAGCACTAGAAGCTGTATTAATGGGAAATAAA
This sequence comes from Tenacibaculum aquimarinum, assembly GCF_022478115.1. Lineage (GTDB taxonomy): Bacteria > Bacteroidota > Bacteroidia > Flavobacteriales > Flavobacteriaceae > Polaribacter > Polaribacter aquimarinum_A. The sequence continues at coordinate 49,901 of NZ_JAKGSC010000002.1, forward strand.
GAATTGCATAAAATTAAATCTGAAATTGATGCGTTATATGCAGATTATACAGATGAAAACGCAGAGAAAATTGGTGAACTTCAAGTTAAGTTTGAAGAAATGGATGGTTGGAACGCAGATTCTGCTGCAGCTACTTTACTTTCTAACTTAGGTATAAAAGAAGATAATCACTATACTTTATTAGCAGATTTAGATTCTAAGAAAAAAGTAAGAATATTATTAGCACAAGCGTTATTTGGTAATCCTGATGTATTAATTATGGATGAGCCAACCAACGATTTAGATTTTGAAACTATTGCTTGGTTAGAAAACTTTTTAGCAAATTATGATAATACTGTAATTGTAGTATCGCATGACCGTCACTTTTTAGATGCGGTTTGTACACATATTTCTGATATTGATTTTGGTAAAATTAATAACTATTCTGGTAACTATACATTTTGGTATGAGTCTAGTCAATTAGCAGCAAAACAGCGTGCACAACAAAATAAAAAGGCAGAAGATAAAAAGAAAGAATTAGAAGAATTTATTCGTCGTTTTTCTGCAAATATGGCAAAATCTAAACAAGCTACTTCTAGAAAGAAGATGATAGATAAGTTAAATGTAGAAGATATTAAGCCATCATCTAGACGTTATCCTGCAATTATTTTTGATAGAGACAGAGAAGCAGGAGATCAAATATTAAATATTGAAGGATTAGAAAAGAATTTTGAAGGTGAAGCATTATTTTCTAAAGTAGATATTAATTTAAACAAAGGAGATAAAGTTGCAATTATTTCTAAGAGTTCTAAAGCTGTTTCAGAATTTTACCAAATTATTTCAGGTAATATTGAACCAGATGCAGGGAAGTTTTCTTGGGGTGTAACTACAACTCAATCTTATTTACCAGCAGATAATACATCATTTTTTCAAAATGGAGAATTAGATTTAGTAGATTGGTTACGTCAATATGCACAAACTGAAGAAGAGCGCGAAGAAGTATTTATACGTGGTTTCTTAGGAAAAATGATTTTTTCTGGAGAAGAAGCATTAAAGAAAAGTAATGTTTTGTCTGGAGGAGAAAAAGTACGTTGTATGTTATCTAGAATGATGATGACTAGAGCAAATATTTTAATGCTAGACGAACCAACAAATCACTTAGACTTAGAATCTATACAAGCTTTAAATAATTCTTTAATTAATTTTAAAGGTACTGTATTATTTTCTACCCATGATCATGAGTTTGCACAAACAGTTGCTAACAGAATTATAGAGATTACTCCAAAAGGAGTTATTGATAAATACTCAACTTTTGATGATTACTTATCTGATCCAAAGATTAAAGAATTACGAAATAAAATGTACTCATAATAAAAAAAAGGAAGCTAATTAGCTTCCTTTTTTATTTTTATAATAGTTTTAGTTTTTTTGCAACGGACTAATAATTTGCACATCACTAAAGGCAATTGCGCCTCTAATTACACCATCAATAGTGTCATTTAATGCTTTTATTAATTGCATTTTTAATTGTGATTTATGGTAAATTAAACTTACTTCTCTTGCTGGAGGCGGACTTGTAAACGCTCTTAAATGTTTCTTATCAAGTTCACTTAAATCTAAGGTATGTAAATAGGGCAGAAGTGTCATTCCTAAACCTTCTTTAGATAATTTGATTAACGTATCAAAACTTCCACTTTCTAATTGAAATCCTTTTTTGTTATCCGCCTTATGAGTTCTGCATAAATTTATAACGCTATCTTTAAAACAATGACCGTCTTCTAATAACAAGATGTCATCCATTTCTAATTCATCAGAAGTTATTTCTTTTTTGTTATAAAGCCTATGATTTTCAGGAACTAAACCAACAAAAGGTTCGTAATACAAAGGTTTTTCTTTAATAGCTTCATTTTCTAACGGAGTTGCAGCAATTGCAGCATCAATATGACCATCAGTTAATTTTCTAACAATTTCCTCTGTAGTTAATTCTTCAATAATTAACTTAACTTTTGGGTATTTCTTAGTAAAATTATTTAAGAACATTGGCAATAAAGTTGGCATTACGGTTGGTATAATTCCAAGTTTAAACTCTCCACCAACATAGCCTTTTTGTTGATGTACAATGTCTAAAATTCGGTTACTTTCATCAACAATTACTTTTGCCTGTTCTACTATTCTTTTACCAACTTCAGTTAATTGAATAGGTTTCTTAGAACGATTAAATATTTTTGCGTCTAATTCATCTTCTAATTTCTGAATTTGCATGCTTAATGTTGGCTGTGTAACAAAACTATGTTCTGCAGCTACAGTAAAATTGTGATATTCTGCAACAGACAAAACATATTTTAATTGAGTTATAGTCATATTATATAATAATTTCTGATAAAGATATAAAAACTATCAATTATAATTATAGTTTATCTTCGTAAATTTTTCAGAAATTTGAATAACAATAAAAATTAATAAATTATGAAATCAAATATAATAGGATTAGATCAAGAAAAATCAACAAAACTAGTTAATGAATTAAATTTATTACTAGCAAATTTTCAAGTATATTATCAGAATGTTAGAGGTTTGCATTGGAATATTAAAGGGAAAAACTTTTTTCAATTGCACGTTAAATTTGAAGAGTTTTACACAGATGCTCAAGAAAAAGTAGATTTAATTGCAGAACGTATCTTAACATTACAAGGAACACCGTTGCATACTTTTAGTGATTATTCTAAAATTGCTTCTGTTTCTGTAGGAAAAAACATTTCTAATGATAATGAAGCTGTGCAATTAGTTGTTACTTCAATTTTTGAATTATTAAAAATAGAGCGTTCTATTTTAAATTTAGCAGATGAAGCAGAAGATGAAGGTACAAATTCTATGATGAGTGATTTTATTGCAGAACAAGAAAAAACCTTATGGATGATGAATGCTTGGTTAGGTTAGTATTCAGTAAACAGTAAATTAAAAAGGCAGTTTCATTTTAAATGAAACTGCCTTTTTTATCAATATATTTTAAAGCTAAATTTACTTTTTAGTTGTTGTGTTTTCAGCTAATAACTTCTTTTGGTAACGTCCTTGTACAACATCTACAATTATTAAAATAGCCAATACAAAATAGAAAGTAGTTTTACTCATTGGTACAATCTCATTTCCAAATAGTTTTATGTGCGCTAAATGACCACCTTCAGTAACCAGCATTATTCCAACAATAAAAAGAATAAATAGACCTAATACTTCATACATTCTGTTTTTTGCTAAAAAAGTTGATATTCTATCTGCTAAAACTAGCATTAGTAAACCACTTATAACAATGGCAATTGCCATAACAATAAAGGCAGTTGTGCTGCTCTCAATTTCACTTGTAAGACCAATTGCTGCTAAAATTGAATCGAATGAAAAAACAAGATTCATTAAAACAATACTTGCAATTACTGCATTAGAAGATTTTGAAGATTTTTTTATAACATTACCTTCTGCATCTTGATTTAAATTGTGATCACCAATCATATGCCAAATCTCTTTTATGGCTGTGTAAATAATAAAGCCACCTCCAAGTAAAACAATGATACTGTGACCATTAAATGCAAATTTCACAATGTCTTTAATTTCACCAGTTAAAAACGAAAAAGGTTCTTGAAAATAATCGATGATAGAAACTAATAAAAATAATAATACAATTCTTAATACAATAGCAATTAAAATTCCGATTTTACGAACTCTTTTTTGATCTGCTAAAGGTGCTTTTTTAGATTCTAATGATATGTATAATAAGTTGTCAAACCCTAATACTGCTTGTAATAAGATTAACATTAATAGTGTAAAAATAATTCCTGCCATTTGTTTTTATTTGAGGTTCAAAGATATCAAAAAAGATATTTCCACAAAATTCTGATACTTACAAATGCAATTAAAATTGCAGTCGCTTTTTTTAACTGAATTGGACTGAATAATTTGTTACTCATTCTATTACCAATTTGTCCGCCAATAAAGACAGTAATTAGTAAAACTGAAGTCAAATTCCAATCAATTATAAAATCTGGATTTGTGTATTGCCCAGCTAAACCAGCAATAGAATTAACTAATATGAAGAAACTAGCAGTTGCAGCTATTTTTTTTGGAGAATCCCAATTAGTTAAATGGAGTAGTGGTGCAAGAAAAATTCCGCCACCAATACCAACCATACCAGAAATAAAACCAATTATTCCGCCAAAACCTGCATTTTTAGTTGTTGATATTTTGGTTTGTTTTTCTTCCGAAGAAATAATCCGTTTAGAAATCCACATAGTAATAGCAGCAAATAACAACGTAAAGCCTAAAAGAATAAAAAAGAATGTTTGTTGTATTTGTAAAAAACCACCTACAAAAGCCAATGGAACACTCCATAAAACTAGCGGAATTACTTTTTTCCAATTAAATAATTTTTCTTTTTGAAACAGAAAAACATTTCCTAAAACCACAATAATATTACAAAGTAAAGCAGTTGCTCTTATCTGTGTAAAAGCTATTCCAGTTAGCGCTAATATTGCTAAATAACTAGAACCACCACCGAAACCTACAGCTGCATATAAGATAGCTACTGTAAAAAAAAATAAAACAATGTGCCAATTTTCTATTAACGTTTCTAATATCATAAAACGAATATATATTTTTATTTAGAGAACTTATTACTTGGTGGTATATTTGTATTTATAATCGTTATAAAAAAATGAGTTTTCAAGGAAATATTCTAGAGGAAAAGTTAAAAGAACGTATAAAAGAATTAACTTGCTTATATAATGTAAGCTCTTTAATAAGAGGTTATAAGCTAGATAACATTGAGATGTTATTGAAAGAGATTTCCTTAAATTTAAAAGAGGCAATAAGATTTCCAAATGAAGCTTTTGTAGAGATTAAAACTGATAATTTTACTGTAGTTGAAGGAGAAAAAATAGAGGATGCAATATTTATTATTTCAGCAATAAAACCTTTTGGAAATATTAAAGGAGTTATAACTGTAGGGTATTCTAAATTAAAATTTTCTAAAAATGCTTTTTTAGAAGAAGAAAAACTATTGTTAAATAAAATAGCATCTGAAATTGGAGACTTTTTAGAACGTAAAGAGGTAAAAGAAAAAGAAGAAATAACTAAAAGACAAATAGAAAGAGCTGGTAGGTTAACAATTTTGGGTGAAATTACAGCAGGTATTGCGCATGAGTTAAATACACCTTTGGCTAATATTTTAGGATTCACAGAATTGTTGAGAGAGCGCTATAAAAAAGATAAAAAAGGAAGTGAAGATCTAGAAAAAGTAATAAATAGTGCAATTTATTCTAGAGAAGTGGTAAAAAAGCTAATGTTTTTTTCTTGTGAAATGCCACAGCAAATGACTTCAATAAATATTAAAAAAGTTATTGACGAAGCAATAAGTTTGTTGAAACCTAATTTTATTAAAAAAAATATAACTTATAATGTTGTATATTCTGATGAAGAAATTTATTTAAAAGTAGATAAAATTCAATTAACACAAGTAATTTTTAATTTAGTAATAAATGCTATTTATTTTTCTCCTGAAAAAGGTGAAATTAATATTGTTATTGAAGAGAAAATAACAACAGTACAGATTAAAATCTCTGATCAAGGTAAAGGAGTTGAGGTAAAAAATTCAGAAAATATTTTTAATCCTTTTTTCACAACCAAACCCGTAGGAGATGGTTCTGGTTTAGGGTTAAGTGTAGTACATGGAATAATAAAGAGCCATAAAGGAACTATAACTCATCAACCAAATTTACCTAAAGGGACAATTTTTATTGTAAGTTTTCCTAAAAATTAAACCATGCTAAACAAAGAAAATATATTAATTGTAGATGATGATATTCATATTTTAGAACTTATTCAGAGGCACTTACAATCCTTAAATTATCATACTTACAAAGCTATTTCGGTAAAAGAAGCATTAGAAATATTAAAAGATAGTTCTATAGACTTGCTAATTACAGATTTGCAAATGCCAGGTATAGATGGTTTGGAGTTAATAAAATATGCATCTGAGCATTATCCTAAAATTCCAAAATTAGTAGTCACAGGTTTTCCTTCAATAAATGGAGCTTTAGAAGTTATGAAGTCTGGTGCTGTAGATTATATTACAAAACCCTTTACAAAAGAAGAATTAAAAACGGCTATTCTTAAATCTTTAGAATCAAAACCTAAGGAAGACAAAATTGCAGATATAAAGGAGGTTGAAGCAAATAAACCTTATGGCGAATTAATAGGTTCTTCTCCTGCAATAAAAAAAGTTACGGCTGTAGTAGAACGTTTAAAAAATAATAAAGCTACAGTGTTTATTAATGGAGAAAGCGGAACAGGAAAGGAGTTAGTAGCTCGTTCTATACATTATATGGGTAAATATTCTTCTGCACCATTTATTGTAGTAAACTGTGGTGCAATACCAGAAAACTTGTTAGAATCTGAATTGTTTGGTTATCTAAAAGGGGCATTTACGGGAGCTGAAAAAGATAGAAAAGGTTTTTTTCAGGCAGCAAATAATGGAACTATTTTTTTAGATGAAATTGGCAATGCTTCCTTGTCCACGCAATTAAGACTCTTACGTGTTTTACAAGAGAAAGAAGTGGTTAGAATAGGTTCTCAAAAGCCAGAAAAAATAGATGTAAGGGTAGTTGCAGCAACTAATGTAGATTTAAAAGAGCTTATAAAGAAAGAACTGTTTAGAGAAGATTTATATTATAGACTTACAGTTGTGCAAATTGATGTTCCTTCATTGTTAGAGAGAATTTCAGACATTCCGTTATTGGTAAATAAGTTTTTATTTAAATACGGTATAGAATATAAAGATCGATTTTTAAAAATAACTCCAGAAGCTATGGATATTCTTAAAAGTTATAATTGGCCAGGAAACATAAGAGAACTAGAAAATGTAATACAAAGGGCAATTATTATGAGTGATAGGTTTGTCGATGTAGAGCATTTACCCGAACATGTAAAATATCAGATAGATTTTTCTAAGACTCAGAAACTAGTATCTTTAAAAGAGTTTCAAAAAAACTATATTTTAAAGGTACTTCAAGCAACAAATAATAACAAAACTAAAGCTGCAGAAATTTTGCAGATTGATAGAAAAACACTTCGAGAGAAATTAAAATAACGTTTATTAAAAAACGAGTAATTATGTAGCAGTTGAGGAATATTTCCTCAGCTGTTTTTTTTGTAATATAAAATAATTGAATTCAAGTAATTGTAATACAGTGTTTTATGTTTCCTGTGTTAAAGTTGGTATATAGCTTGCTAACATATAATTGTAATTAAAAAGATAATTATGAAAATTAATACTACTAGTTTATGTAACACTTGTGTTTATGCAGCTTCATGCAACTTAACATCAAATAAAAATGCTATTTGGTCTTGTAGTGAATTTGAAACAGAAAGATTAAAAAATACTAATCAAAAAACCAATTTATTACCAAACCTTAACTTCACTAAAAGTGAAAAAGAAATTGAATTTATTTAATTATGAAAACCTTAATAAAAGAATTAAAGCAAAAGGAACAACTTAAACAAGGCATGTTAGAAAATGTTATGGAACAGTTTAACCACGTTTCAGATTTTGTTAATCTAAACCCTAACATTAAAAAGATTTTAAGTGTAACCAATAACGAATTAATTATACATTTCCCTGTAAGAATGGATAATGGAGATGTGGAGATTTTTAAAGGGTATAGAGTGCAGCATAATAATGCACTTGGACCCTATAAAGGTGGTTTAAGATATCATCCAACAATTGATATAGATGCAGTAAAAGCATTAGCAATGTGGATGACTTGGAAAACATCTTTAGCAGGTTTACCTTATGGAGGAGCAAAAGGAGGAATCCAAATGGATCCAAAGAAGTATTCTAATTCAGAATTAGAACGTATTACTAGAAGGTTTACATATGCATTAGGAGATAATATTGGCCCAGAACATGATATTCCTGCACCCGATATAAATACAGATGCTCAAACTATGGCTTGGATTGCAGATACGTATATGTCTACAAAAGCACCTTCTGAAAGATCTAGAAATCAGCATGTTGTTACAGGTAAGCCAATTGGTTCTGGAGGGTTAGAAGGTAGAGATAGAGCAACAGGTTATGGTGTTTATTTAACAATTAAATTTTGGGCTGAACTAAAAAGTATTAAATTAAAAGACAAAACGTTTATTGTTCAAGGTTTTGGAAATGTAGGATATTGGGCTGCGCACTTTTTAGAAAGAGACGAAGCAAAACTGGTTGGTGTACAAGATGCCTTTGGTACAATAGTTAATAAAGAGGGTTTAAACGTAGAGCATTTATTAGATTATACAAAAAATAATAATGGAAGTATCGTAGGTTTTCCAGATTCAAAAGACATAGAAAAGGAAGATTTCTTTGGGTTAGATTGCGATATATGTATTCCCGCAGCTTTAGGTAATCAAATTAATACTAAAAATGCTTCAAAAATTAAAGCTTTTTTGGTAGCAGAAGGTGCAAATGGGCCAACAACAGTTGAAGCTGAAAAAATATTACTAGAAAGAGGGATTACAATCATCCCAGATATTTTATGTAACTCTGGTGGTGTTATTGGGAGTTATTTTGAATGGCTTCAAAACAGAAATGGAGAGCTCTGGGAATTAAATGAAATAATGGGAAGGATAAATAAAAAAATGAGAGAAGTTTTTATTAAAGTACTTAATGTAGCAGAAAGTAGAAAAATAAATATGCGTTCTGCGGCGTATGTTTTAGCAATAGAAAGATTAGAAAGAACATATACTCAAAGAGGAGTTTTTCCTTAAAATAAAATGGTTATAGAATGAAATATAAAAATATAATTATTGAAGAAAATGAATATTTAAAGATTGAAAAACTCTTAAACTTGAATAATAAAGGTAATGTGAGTACAGTTAAAAGCTATATTTCAAAATTACAAGATGAATTAAAAACCGCTATTATATTACCAGAATCTGAAATACCACAAGATGTTATTAAACTAAATTCTGTAGTAACTATTAAAGCAAAAAACACTTTATGGGAAAGAACTTTTGAGCTTGTTTTACCTGCAGAAAATAACCATAAAGAAAGTAAGGTATCTTTATTATTACCAATGGGAGCTGCAATTTTAGGGTATGCAAAAGGAGATGTTATTCTTTGGGATTTCCCTAAAGGATTACAAGAGTTAAACGTTTTAGATGTAGTACAACAAAGTAACAACAGTAAAAAATAATTATTATGCAATCAAATATTATATATAATAACGATTCTGAAAATCAAGCTACTCAAAAAAGAAGCTTGGAAGAACTAAACATGTGGATATCTCATATAAACTATATTTCAGAAGAGTGTGATTATATTGTTAAAATAGCTTCAAATAAACTTAAGAAAAAAGAGTTAAGAGATAACTTACTATTGGTAATAAAGAAAAAAAATAGTTTAAAAAACACATTTTTAGAATATAAAAAAATATCTGAAAATATTATTGAATGTATAGACTTAGACTGCGATTTATTTTATTACAAAGAACATGTAAAAACAAGGGATTTGTATAAAGAATATGTAGATAATTACAGAAGTTTAAAAAAAGAAGTTTTTTTAGGGCTTTTAGCCTAATGATAAATTTTATGGTAATTCTAAGCTTATTTAGGATTACCATATTTTGTTAGCTTTTCTTCCGAAGAAATAATGCGTTTTTAAACCCACATAGTAATAGCAGTAAATAACAACGTAAAGACTAAAAGAATAAAAAAATGTCTGTTCAATTTGTAAAAAAAAAAACACCTGCAAAAGCTAAATAACTAGAACCAATACCGAAACCAACAGCAGCATTTAATACAGCTACCTTATAAAAAAAAGGAAAATGATATACTAGTAATAAATTAGCGTTTCAATTATCATTAAGCGAATATAATTGTATATTTTTAAAAACTGAAATAACAACAAATTTATAATTATTAGGAACTAAAAATTAGATTAATAATTTAATATTTAAAAGTTGTTGTAGAAGCTAAAAATTGAATTTGAATTAAATGCAAAACATAAGAAAATATTTAGAAAAAACACTTACAATTGAAGATGATGATTGGAATTTATTTACTTCTAAATTAAAAAAACAGACTGTAAAAAAACGAACAAAACTTTTAAATTTAGGTCAAATAGAAAATCATATTTCATTTATTTCTAGTGGAATTGTCCGTTTTTTAATAACCAAAGAGGGTGTAGAAAAAGAAATTACTTTTGGCTTTTGTTTTGAAAATGAGTTTGTAAGTGCATACGATTCTTTTTTAACACAAAAACCTTCGTTATATGAATTGGAAACACTTACAGAAGTTACAATGTGGAGTATTACCTATTTAGATTTACAAGAAGTTTACCAAAAAACTAAAATTGGTAACACACTTGGAAGATTGTCCTCTGAACGTTTGTTTTTAATAAAATCTAAAAGAGAACAATCATTATTAAATGAAACAGCAGAAGAACGGTATTTAAATTTATTTAAAGACCGCCCTAAACTTATTAAAGAAATTCCGTTAAAATATATAGCCTCTTATATTGGAGTTACTGCACAAGCTTTAAGTAGAATTAGAAAACGAATTTCTTAACTTGAGTTCATTTTTTATCTAACTTTATGTTCGGTTATTTGTCTGCTAAATAATTGAATATGTCTGTTGTAATTTTAATATTGATTTTGTGGTATTCTGGTCTGTTTTTTCAAACCTTTTTTTTACATCGATATGCTGCGCATCAAACCTTTACGATGTCTAAGTTTGCAGAAAAAGTATGTTTTGTTTTAACATGGCTAACGCAAGGTTCTAATTATTTAAGTGCTTATGGTTACGGTGTTATGCACAGAATGCATCATGCATATGCAGACACAGAAAAAGACCCACATTCGCCAAAGTTTGACAGTAATTTGTTTAGTATGATGTGGCGCACAAAAAATATTTATCAAGATATTAATAATAAAAGCGTACAAATTGAAGAGAAATTCACAAAGAATGTACCTCAATGGCAGCGTTTTGATGCTTTTGCTAGTTCAAGAATTTCTCGTATAACTTGGGCAATATTATATATAGTGTTTTTTATTTTTTTTGCCACAGCTTGGTGGCAGTGGTTATTATTACCAATTGCTTTCTTTATGGCTCCAATTCATGGAGTAATTATTAATTGGTTTGCGCATATTTATGGTTATGTAAATTTTAAAGTAAGTGATACTTCAAAAAACTTATTACCTTTTGATTTCTTAATGATGGGAGAAGCGTATCATAATAATCATCATGCATATGGTGGACGTCCAAACTTTGGTGTAAAATGGCATGAAGTAGACATGACATATTGTATTATGGTTGTTTTAGATAAGTTAAATTTGATTAAGTTAAAAAGAGACTAATTAAAGATATTTTCTTGTAAATTTGACGATAAGATTACGACGTAGTCAAAAATAAAATTTTATCAAATGAAAAAAATAATAGCAGTTTTAGTATTTGCAACAATCTTAATTTCTTGTAAACCTTCAGAAAAGAAAGTAGATGTTTATAAAAATTATCCAGAAAACATAGCAAATGTTTTAAAGAAACACGGAGGTTTAGATAATTGGAAAAAGTTACAAGTATTGTCTTTTAATAAAGGAGAAGAAGCACATACTGTTGATTTACATTCAAGAAAAACGGTAATTAACACACCAAATTACTCTTTAGGTTTCGATGGGAAAGAAATATGGTTATCTCAGCAAGATTCAACTGCATTTAAAGGAAATAAAGATTTTTACTATAACTTATACTTTTATTTTTATACAATGCCATTTGTTTTAGCTGATGATGGAATAACATATGAAGAAACAACACCTTTAACTTTTGAAGAAGTAAGTTATCCTGGTTATAAAATTTCTTATGCTTCAGATAAAGGAACTTCTCCGGATGATAATTATTATGTGTATTATAATCCAGAAACTTTTCAAATGGAATGGTTAGGTTATTCTGTTACTTATTTTTCTAAGAAACCATCAGAGAAATTTAATATTATTAGATATAATGATTGGAATGATGTGAATGGATTCTTATTACCAAAATCGATAACTTGGTATAAGAAAGGTGAAGACGGGCAACCAACAGAACCTGCAAAACCAGCTACAGAATTTACTTTGCCTTTAGTAAGTCAAGCTAAATTAGCAGATGGATTTTATAATAAACCTATTACAGAATAAAATATTTTTATTTCTATTTAAATTTGTTACAATTAAACGATAAAATCTACTCCCTTGAAAACTATAATTAATGTTTTTTTATTTGTCTATATTTCTGTCTCTTTTAGCCAAAATAAACTAAAAAAAAAATATTATAGTTTTATAGATTCTGCAGAAGTCTATGTAGATGAAAAACCAAATATTTCGGAGAGTTTTTTAAATTTAATACCAGAGCCAATTACAGAAAATATTGAAGGTCGTTTGGCTCATTATTATCAATTAAAAGGGCTAATTAGTGATAAGAATAATGAAAGTGTAAAAGAGTTTCAATATTTTTTATTAGCTCAAAAATATGCAAAAATTGAAAAAGAGAATGACATTGCCGGAATGGTTTCTTTGGAGTTGTTTTTTAATACATATATTATAAAAAAAGACTCGTCAGCTTTTAAATATTTAGAAGAAGCAAAAAAATATTATAAGTTAAATAATAACATAAACGGACTTGCAGAAGTTAATCAAATGTATGCCTATGTAGAGTTTTCTAATAAGAATTATACAAAAAGTAATAAACTAATATTAGAAAATTTAGAAAGCTATAAAAATATAAAAGAGGATCAATATTATTATATGTATGCATTATTTATGCTTACATCAAACTATACTCATTTAGAAAATTTTAATCTTGCAAACGAATATTTTAATAAATTAAAGTCTTTAAAAAAAGACAGTACTATTTCTCCTTCACTTCATGCATCTCATGTTGTTACAAACAATATATGTATGGCAGAAGTATATTTAAAGCAGCAGAAGATTGATTCATCATTATTCTATTTAAAAGAAGCTGCTGAGCTCCGTAAGTATATGAATGTTTCAGATACTGAACATTACTTTAAACTCTATTCAGATTATTATAGCCAAATAGGGAATATAGAAAGAAAAGCTAATTATATTGATTCATTACGTTTATTTAATCTAGATGAAATAAATAAAAATGTTGATGCCAGTTTAGGTTTAAATAAAATTTTAATAACTTCTGAAAAACAATTAGTAAATGAAACAAAAACGAAACATAAGTATAAAGCTTTATTTTGGGTGTTAGTTTTTAGTTTAATAGGTTTAATTGTTTTTATCCTTTTACGTTATAAAAAAATAAAGATTAAAATTCAAGATTTTACACAAGGCAAAAAAGAGTTGTCCTATTTAAAAACGAATCATGACAAGCTAAAGGTTAAGGTTAAAGGGCTTGAAGATTATATTATTGATGTAAAAAAAGAAATTAAAAGTATTTCTATAATAAGTGACACATCAAAACAAAGAGATCAAATTAAAGAATTATATAAAGATCTACATTTAAATTCCTCTACAATTTTAGATAAAAGCAAAAATCATTTAGAACTTGTAAATGATTTAAATATCGATTTCTTTAATACTTTAAATGAAAAACATCCAGAATTAGATGATTCTGAAGTTATAATTTGTTATTATTTACATATAGGTTTTAAAAATAAAGAGATTGCAGTTTTTTTAAACAAATCTTTAAGATCAATTGAAAGCAAACGTTTCAGAATTGGTAAAAAACTTCAGCTTAAAGAAAATAAAATAAACTTATTAGAATACCTTAAATCTTTCGGTTTACCTACTAAAAACAGTGTTTAAGTCTTTTATTTTCAATGTGAGTAGTTAGTGAGTAGTGCTTTTTTTATTTGGTGTTAGAATGTTCAAGATATTTGAATAAATATTCTAAAATTAAAATCTACTAGTATGAAAAAAAACTACTTTTTAACGTTGTTATTAATTACAGCAACTACTTTTAGTCAAACACTAAGCTACAAAAGTTCTCACGCAAAAAAAGAAAGCAATTACTTTGAAATTGTAAAACAAGTACGTGAAGAATTAAGTCCTCTTAAAAGAAGTACTTTAAAAAAAGATATTAAAAAAATAAAACAATTTGAGCGTTGGGCTTATTATTGGAAAGATAGAGTTGATGCACAAGGTCGTTTTCCAAGCTCTGGTTTAGGATATTACAATGCAGGAATTTTAGATGTAAATGGAAAATTAATTAATAAAAAGAAAATAAACAACAATAATCAAGCTAGAAGTAGTGCGGTAAATTGGGTAAATATAGGGCCACAAAGTGTACCAGAAGCAAATGGTTACCCAAATAACCCACAAATGGGTAGGCTAACTAATTTTTTAAGATATAAACATCAAACAGATGAAAATCAAAATGTACTTTTTGTTACAGCTCCAGTTGGAGGTGTATGGAAGTCTACAGATAATGGTGCTACTTGGACTCCAAAACTAGATGAAATAGCAGGAATAGGAACAACAGATATTAAAAGTAGTTCTTCAGATATTAATAATCCAGGTGTAATATATGTATCTACAGGAGATTATGATGGAGGACAAGTTAATTCTATAGGAGTTTTAAAGTCTACAGATTTTGGTGAAACTTTTCAGTCTACTGGGTTATCTTTCAGTCTAGATGATAAAGAAATTTTATCTAATTTAATTGTTATAGATGCAAATACTGTTATAGTAGGTACAAATCAGAATATTAAAAAAACTACTGATGGAGGTTTAAATTGGAGTGATGTTTTCTTTCATCCATATAACGATGCAGTTATTGGTAAGTTGCATAGAAATGGAACAAATATAATGGCTTGTGATAGTTGGGGAGGATTAATTTTTTCTAAAGATAATGGTAATACTTGGACGCAAATTAAGGCAGAAGGTGTAACGGGATCAAGTAGGCATGCTTCTACTTCAGACACAAGCGGTGTTTTTTATGTTCAAAATAATTCAGGACAAATATCAACATACAACCCTTCTCAAGCTTCACCAGTTCTTACCAATTTAGGAGTTTCTACAACAGGTTATAATGCTCAAGGAGATTATAACCAAGCTTTAGTTGTAAAAGATGGATTAATTATTAGTGCCGGTGTAGATGCAATAAACACTGAAGATAATGGACAAGTATGGTATACTACTTTAAATAACTCATGGCAAGACAATAATTCGGAAGGTTCATATGGGCATGCAGATATTCATGAAATAGGTCCTTTAGATGCTGGTTATTCTTTTTGGACAGTAAATGATGGTGGTTTAACTTTTGTTAATTATGCTAATATTTCAGATGAAAAACCAAATGTCGAATATAAATCTAGTGGTGTTTTAGTAACTCAGCTTTACTCAGTTGCTATTTCTCCTCAAAGTGAAAACCATATAATTATGGGGAATCAAGATAATGATGGCTATAGTCAAGAAATGCATAACGGTTCTTTACAATGGGTTGCTGCTTTAGCTGGAGACGGAACTTGTACAGCAATAGATTATTCTAACCCTAACATTAGATATTTAGGAGGTCAGAATGGTTCATTAATAAGAACGGATACTGGTTTTTCAAATAATTACGGAGGTACAGATGTAACAACACCTGCAACAGGAGCTCCATTTGTTTGGACTTTAAAAATGCATTCTACCATACCGACAACTTTATATGGAGGTTTTGCAGATGTGTATAAAACTACAAATAAAGGTGGTTCATGGACAAATCTTAATTCTGGAGCAGGAAAAATAAGTTACATAGAAACTTTTGGAGATAATTTAATTGTTGTTGGTGAAAACGGAACTAAAAGATCTGTAAATGATGGAAGTGTATGGAATGATGTAATTGAGCCAATTGCTGGAGCAAAAATTAATTCTGTATCGTTAGATCAAAATGATAATAATATCATTTACACTACGGTTAGTGGTTATGTGGATGGTTCTAAGGTATTTAAATCAACAAACGGTGGAGCTACTATTGGTAACTGGACAAATATCTCTGCAGGTTTACCTAATGTAAAGATGACACAAATTGTCCTTAAACAAAATCAAGGACAAGAGATACTTTTTGTTGGAACTGAAGTTGGTGTTTATTTAAAAGTAGGAAGTGCAAATTGGGAAAAACTTGGTCAAGGTTTACCAAATGTTAATGTAAGTGATATTGAAATAAATTATACAGTAGATAAATTAGTTGCTGCAACTTATGGTAGAGGTTTATGGCAAATAGATTTAACCAATACTGCTTTAGGAATAGATGATATTAATAACAGTTCAGATATGTCTCCATTTATATACCCAAATCCAGTTTCAGATAAGTTATTTACAATAAAACTACCTAACCAAAATAAAAAATTTGATTATATTATTTACAATGTAATTGGAGGTGTTATAAAGCAAGGTGAGTTAAGAGTAGGAGAAAATAAAATTGATGTAAGTAATGCTGTTTCAGGTATATATGTTGTTAGATTTACAAGCGAAAACTATGCTACTTCACAAAAAATAATAATTAAGTAGATTTTATTATTAGTTAGTTAATTCCGGGGGGAATGCCACTCTTTCTTTTTTTTTTGAAAGGGTGGTTTTTTATTTTTGAATTCTATTTATAATCTGATTAAAAATAAAACAATAA
Source organism: Tenacibaculum aquimarinum (assembly GCF_022478115.1). GTDB lineage: Bacteria > Bacteroidota > Bacteroidia > Flavobacteriales > Flavobacteriaceae > Polaribacter > Polaribacter aquimarinum_A. The sequence continues at coordinate 66,512 of NZ_JAKGSC010000002.1, forward strand.
TAATCATGAAACCTAGGAAGCAATACGTTTTCTAGGTTTTTTGTGTTTTTTAAAGTTGATAAATCAAATAACTTAATAGCATCAACTTCTTCTTTTTGAATTTTTAAATCCTCAATAGGAACTTTTAATTCAGTAATAAAAACATGATGATGTTCATTATCTTGAATTCCGTTTGGGTGAGAAATTTGATGGATTCTTGTGCCAATTTTAATTAGATCTTCATCATCTATTTGTAAACCAATTTCTTCAAAGACTTCTCTTTTAGCTGAAGTTAGAATTTCTTCACCAGCAGCAACATGTCCTGCCACAGAAATATCCCATAAACCAGGAAATACTTTCTTAGTCAATGCTCTTTTTTGAAGAAGTATTTTTTTATCCGAAGTAAAAATCCAAACATGTACAGTGGCATGAAACCAACCGTTTTTATGGGCTTCAGATTTTAAAGCAGTTTTTCCTGTTGGTTCCCCTTCAGGAGTTAAAATATTTAATAATTCATCCATTTATAAACAAGATAAAATACAATCTGTTAATTTCTTAAAATCTTCTTTTGTATTGTATAAGTGACAAGAAATACGAATGTAATTTCCTCTAAAAGAAATAAAAATATTAGCTTTTTTTAGTTTGCTTTTTAGTTTTTCAACATCTAATTTTTTAGGTAATTGAACGCCAAATAAATGATGTGATCTAAAATCAGAATCTTCAATATAACAGCCATTTTCCTTTAAAATAACTACAACTTCAGAAGTAATTTCTTTGCAATAATTTTGAATCGCATTTGGTGTCCAATCTAAAACTTGTTTTAACGCAGCAATTTGCATTTTTATGTAAATAAAGCTAGCGTGTTCACCAGCAGAATACCTGTTGGCTAGTGGTTTATGTTTTGGTTGATAGGAAGTTAATCCACTCAAGTTTTCGCTATGTAAACGATTAGACCAATTTTCTTCTAACGGATTTCCTCCATCAAAATAACTTCCAAAATAAGCATAACCACAACCATAAGGTCCAAAAAGCCATTTGTAACCAGCGCAAATTAAAGCGTCTGGTTGTATTTCTTTTACTGAAAAAGGCAAAGCACCAACAGACTGACTTCCATCAATAATTAATAACGCATTGTTTTCTGTAGCTTTTTGTCTGATAGATTTTAAATCAAATAAAGTTCCATTTGCCCAATGAATATTTCCTAGAGTTACGACTGCTGTTTTATCAGAAATTGAATTTAAGATAACTTCATTCCAATTTTCACCTCTATTTTCTTTAGATATTGGCATTGAAGCTATTTTAATGGTAGCATCAAATTTATTGGCTAGTTTTTCCCAAACATAGTAATTACTAGGAAACTGTTCTTCAATCAATAAAATTTCATCACCTTTTTTTAAAGTGATGTTGTTTGCAGCAGTTGCTAAACCATAAGAAGCAGAAGGAATGTTTGCAATTCTGTTATAATCCTCAACATCAATTAATTTTGCAAAAAGTTGTTTTACTTCTTTAACAGGTTCAAAATAATGATCTCCAGTAATTTTATGCGGATTACTTTTTTCTAAAAGAGCTTCAATTCCTGCTTGCTCAACAGTTTTAAAACTTGGTGATTGACTTGCAATATTTAAGTAAGTAATTTCTTCAGGAAAACTGAAAAGGTGTTTTTGATTTTCTAAAATCATATAAAATGTGCTATAAAAAAAAAGCGAAGTAAATTTACTTCGCTTTTTATATTAATTATTCAAAGTAAGAAAACGTTTCTCCGTCTTTAATATTTAAAAGAGTTTCGTAAATCATTTTAATAACGTTTTCAACATCATCTCTATGAACCATTTCTACTGTTGTATGCATGTATCTTAGCGGTAAAGAAATTAATGCAGAGGCAACACCACCATTACTGTAAGCAAAAGCGTCAGTATCTGTTCCGGTTGCTCTAGAAAGTGCAGAACGCTGAAAAGGTATCTTTTTAGCTTCGGCAGTTTCTGTAATTAAATCACGTAATTTTTGTTGAACTGCAGGTGCATATGCAACAACAGGACCTTTACCAATCTCTAATTTTCCGGCTTTTTTAACCTCAATCATTGGTGTTGTTGTATCGTGCGTTACATCAGTAACAATTGCAACATCTGGCTGAATTGTATGTGTAATCATTTCTGCACCACGCAAACCAATTTCTTCTTGTACAGAGTTTGTAATGTATAAACCAAAAGGCAACTCTTTTTTGTTCTCTTTTAATAAACGAGCAACCTCAGCAATCATAAATCCGCCCATTCTATTGTCAAGTGCACGACAAACAAATTTATCTCCGTTTAAAATATGAAATTCATCTGGATACGTAATTACACAACCAACATGTACGCCCAAAGCTTCAACTTCTTCTTTAGTAGCACAACCAGTATCTATAAAAATATTGTCTGGTTTTGGCGCTTCTTCTTTTGCTCTATTTCTTGTGTGTATTGCTGGCCAACCAAAAACACCTTTTACAATTCCGTTTTTAGTATGAATATTTACAATTTTACTCGGCGCAATTTGATGATCTGAACCACCATTTCTAATCACATAGATTAATCCGTTATCAGAAATATAGTTAACATACCAAGAAATTTCATCTGCATGTCCTTCAATTACAACTTTATATTTTGCATCAGGATTTATAACTCCTACAGCAGAACCATAAGTGTCAGTAATAAAAGTATCTACGTAAGGTTTTAAATACTCCATCCAAATTTTCTGACCTTCCCATTCGTAACCGGTTGGAGCAGCATTATTTAAGTATTTCTCTAAAAATGTAAGTGATTTCTTATTTAATATTGATTTATTTTTTGCCATAATTTGTATTTGTTATGATGTAAAAATAAAGGAAATTATTAAAAAGTTTGAAAAGTCTGTAACAAAAGTTGTTATTTGCACACTTATCTATCAACAAATCGAATTTAAAAACATACTTATCATGAAATTAACTATAGAAAATTTAACCAAAACGTACAAAAATGGTGTAAAAGCTATTGATAATTTAAATCTAGAAATTGGAACAGGAATGTTTGGTTTATTAGGTCCAAACGGTGCAGGAAAGTCTTCTTTAATGAGAACGATTGCTACTTTACAAGCTCCAGATTCTGGTTCAATTACTTTTGGTGATATAAATGTTATTGAAGATAAAATGGCTTTACGTAAAGTGTTAGGCTATTTACCACAATCTTTTGGAGTGTATCCAAAAATGTCTGCGGAAGATTTGTTAGATTATTTTGCAACTTTAAAAGGCGTTTCAGCAAAATCAGATAGGCAAAAATTAGTAAAAGAAGTATTAGAAATCACTAACTTATATGAAGTTAGAAAGAAATATGTAGCAGGTTATTCTGGAGGAATGAAGCAACGTTTTGGAATTGCACAATTACTTTTAAACAATCCAAAATTAATAATTGTAGATGAACCAACAGCTGGTTTAGACCCTGCAGAAAGACATCGTTTTTTAAATGTTTTACGTGAAGTTGGTACTAATTGTACTGTAATTTTTTCTACTCATATTGTTGAAGATGTAAAGGAATTATGTAACCAAATGGCAATTTTAAATGGTGGAAGAATCTTAAAGAAAACCACACCAATTGAAGCAACAAAAGAAATTGAGGGTAAAATTTGGACAAAAATTGTTCAAAGAGATGATTTAGATGAAGTGGAAGCAACTTATAATTTATTATCATCTAATTACAACCAAGACAATACATTAAATGTGCGTGTGTATGCAGATGAAAAACCAGCAGCAGATTTTGTTGCCGCAACACCACAGTTAGATGATGTATATTTTATCGCTTTAAAACAAGATGAACCAGTTTTAAATTAGTTACTAGTTTTTAATTATGAGTTTTAAGTTAAACTCAAAAAACTAATCATTCAAAACTAAACACCCAAAACTTTTTTATTATGTTTTCTACAATATTTAAACACGAATTATCTTACTGGTTTAAAAAACCAGCCACTTATATTTTTACGACCATTTTCTTTTTGGTAGCTATATTTTTAGCTGCAAGTTCTGCAGGTATTTTTGACGGATTAACTGTAACAACAGGTTCTTCAAAAATAGTAAACTCGCCAATGGCAATAAACGGAATGTTTAATGCAATGGCAATTTTCTTATTCTTTTTGTTTCCTTCCATTATAGGAGTTTCTGTATATAGAGATTATAAAAGTGAAATGCATTCCATTTTATATTCATATCCTTTTAAGAAGTTCAGTTATTTATCAGCAAAGTTTTTAAGTTCATTTTTAGTGGTACTTTTTATAATACTTGTTGCAGGAATCGGAATTTTTATTGGATTTAGATTACCAGGAACAAATTCAGAAATTGTATCTGCGTTTAATTTTTCTGCCTATGCACATTCTTATTTAGTGTATATAATTCCCAATGTCTTACTATTTGGAGCTATTGTTTTTGGGGTAGTAACATTTACAAGAAACATTGCTGCAGGTTTTATAACTGTAGTATTATTAATGTTTGTACAATCTGTTGCGGAAAGCTTTTTATCAAATCCAGACAATCGTTTTTGGACGGCTTTGTTTGATCCTTTTGGAGGACAAGCCGCTAATTATTACACACGTTATTGGACGGTTGCAGAGCAAAACGAATTAATGCCACCATTTAAAGGTGTTGTAATTTATAACAGATTATTATGGTTAGGAATTGCTTCCTTAGTTTTAGCAGGCGTTTATAAGTTATTTTCATTCAGCCAAAATGCGTTTTCATTCAGCTTTAAAAAAGCAAAAGGAGAACGAATGACCAAACAAAACTTTGGGGGAATTACACGTGTAGAAATCCCAGAGGTAACTTATGATTATTCTTTTTGGAACGATATTAAAACGACGTGGAAACTGTCTAATATCGATTTTAAATACATTGTTAAAAGTTGGCCATTTATAGCCATTTTAATTGTAGGTTTAATATCGTTATTAATATTTGCTTTAACAGCAGGTGAGTTGTTTGGAACAAAAACCTACCCAACAACTTGGCAAATGTTATTGTTACCAGGAACCGTATTTACATTTTTTATAAACCTGTTAACGTTCTTATATGCAGGTATGTTAATTAGAAGAGGAGAAATAGCAAAAGCTAATCATTTGGTAGATGTAACTCCAGTAAAAAATTGGACACTTTTAGGATCAAAATTTATTGCACTTTTAAAAATGCAATTGGTTTTATTAGCGGTAATTGTTGTTGCAGGAGTCTTATTTCAAACCTATAAAGGATATTATAATTTTGAATTAGGACATTATTTTTATGAAGTATATGTTTTACTATTTATCCACTTTGTAATTTGGGCATTTTTAGCAATGTTAGTACAAACATTAATAAAAAATCCATATTTAGGATTGTTTGCATTATTGGTACTTTTAATTGGTTTACCTTTATTATCACTTGCAGGAATAGAACAATCAGTTTTCAAATACAACCAAGGTTCAAATTATCAATATTCAGACATGAATGGTTATGGATCTTCATTTAGTAGGTACTTTATTTACAAAACCTATTGGTTTGTTGGAGGTTTAATTTTATTGATTTTAGCTGGATTATTCTGGATGCGTGGAATTACATTTTCATTTGCTGAAAGATTTAAAATTGCAATGAAACGTTTAAACGTAAAAACAATTGGAACTTTAGCTGTTCTTAGTCTTATTTTCTTCGGAATTGGAGGTAAAATTTATTATGAGAATAATTTCTTAAATGATAATCGTTCAGCAAAAGAAGGAGAAAAATTACGCGTTAAATGGGAAAAGGATTACAAAAAGTATGAGAATTACGCCCAACCAAGAATTGTAGCTGTTAATGTTGATATGAATATTTTTCCGAAGACAAGAGATTTTAAATCTTCTGGAACCTATAAAATGATTAACAAAACAAATGAAGTAATTGATAGTGTTTTCTTAAATCATAATGGATATCCAAGTACTTTTGAATTTAACAAACCAAACAATTTGGTGTTAGAAGATACTGTTCAAAATTTTGATATTTATCAATTAGAAAAAGCCTTACAGCCTGGAGATAGTTTAGAATTAACGTTTACAGTTCATAACAAACCAAATACGTTACTAAGAAGTCATTCACCAGTTAGAGGAAACGGAACGTTTATTAATAATACACAATTATATCCTTCTTTAGGATATTCTTCAGCAGGAGAACTAACGGATAACAAAACACGTAAAAAATTCGATTTACCGGAGAATGATTTAAAACCACACCCATCAGATTCTACAGCTTTAGGGAATACTTATATAGCAAAAGATGCAGATTGGATAGATTTTGAAGCAACTGTTTCTACGTCTGAAGACCAAATTGCAATTGCTCCTGGATATTTGCAGAAAGAATGGACAAAAGATGGTCGTCGCTATTTCCATTACAAAATGGATAGTAAAATTTTAAACTTTTTTGCATTCAATTCTGCAAGTTATGAAGTTAAAAAAGATAAATGGAACGATGTTAATTTGGAAATTTACTATCAAAAAGGACACGAATTTAATTTAGACAGAATGTTTAAAGGAATTAAAGCTTCTTTAGATTATAGTTCTAACAACTTTAGTCCGTACCAACATAAACAAGTTCGTATTATTGAATTCCCAAGAACTGGCGGAAGTTTTGCGCAATCATTTCCAAATACAATTCCGTTTTCAGAAGCAGTTGGTTTTATTGCAGACGTAGATGATTCTGATGAAGGTGGAGTAGATTATCCATTTGCAATTACTGTGCATGAATTAGCGCATCAATGGTTTGCACATCAGGTAATTGGAGCAGACGTTTTAGGAGCAACTATGATGTCGGAAAGTATGTCTGAATACGTTTCTTTAAAAGTATTAGAAAAAGAATACGGAAAAGGTAAAATGCGTAAGTTTTTAAAGAAAGCTTTAGATGGTTATTTAATGCAAAGAACTTTAGAGAGAAAACGAGAAAATGCGTTAATGTATAATGACGGTCAAGGTTATATACATTACCAAAAAGGTTCAATGGTTTTATATGCTATGAGCGATTATTTAGGAGAAGAAAACTTTAATAATGCTATTAAAAAGTATGTTAATAAAGTAAAATTCCAAGACGCACCGTATACAACATCAATAGATATGGTAAATCATATTAAAGAGGTAACACCAGATTCTTTACAATATCTAATTAAAGATATGTTTGAAACAATTACGCTATACAGAAATAGAGTAGTAGACGTAAAATCTACCGAGTTAGATAACGGAAAATATCAAGTAGATATTGATTTTGAGGTTTCTAAATACAGAAATGACGAGAAAGGAAAACGTTATTATGGAACCCAAGTTGGAGATACACTTTCTTATAAAACTGAAAAAATGAAGAATCCAGTATTGTCTGTGAAATTAGAAGATTATATAGATATTGGTATTTTTGGTGAAGAAGAAGTTGATGGTAAAAAGAAAGAAACAGAGTTGTATTTACAAAAACATAAGATTACTAAAATAGATAATAAGGTTACTATTATAGTTGATAAAAAACCTGTTGAAGTAGGAGTAGATCCATACAATAAGTTAATTGACACACAATCTGAAGATAACCGAAGAAAGTTGTAGTAATTTTAATTTAGAGCAAAAAAAACCGAAACATTTGTTTCGGTTTTTTTTATGTAAACAGTTTGTTTTTTGAACTTTAAGGAATATCTTTTGTAGTCCTATTTAATTTATACATTTCATATACTAGCATACATTTAAGAATACTCTAAAACTAAAGTATATCCTATTAATTATTTTTTCAATAATTTCAATGCGGTGCTACTATTATTAAGTTTAACAAAATAAATACCTTTTTCTATGTTTTCAATATAAAAGATAGTTTCAGAATTAAAATTACCTTTAAATTCTTTTATTTTTCTTCCATTTGTATCATATAGGATAACATTATTAGTATCTCTGTTTAATCTAAATGAACCTTTACTTGGGTTTGGATATATTAAAGTTTTTGTTTGAGTAAAGAAATCTTCTGTAGAAAGTGTAACTGGTGTATCTGCATATAATTTAAACTCACCTGGAGCTAAAGAAATTGATGTTGAAGTATCTGTAATCGTAATACTTGCGTTATCGTCTAGTATATTATACCAAGTACCTTCTTTTTGAAAATTAGGAGTAATACTTTGAGTAGTAACTCCAAAGTTACCAATTATTACTACATTTTTTATTTGATCTGCTGTTTCGTCTGTTAAATGAATTGTATTTAATCCATTTGCATTACCTACATCTAAAGTAAAATCAGTTGTTTTAAAAATATCGTAATTTAATTTTAACTCAATTAATTTAGACCAAGTTTCTTTTATTTTCTTTCGATTTTCATTGTCTAAATAGTTCCATAAAATTGGTTTGTTACCTGTTCTTCCATTTTGATTTATAGAGATGTCATATCCAAGTTCACCAAATTGCCAAATCATTTTTGGTCCAGGAACTGTAAAATAAAAAGCGCCAGCTAATTCTTCTCTTGCTAAAGCTGTATTTAAGTCTTTAATACTATAGCTTCCGTTAGAATTACCAAACTGTAAGTTTTTATACATTAGGCGTTCTTCATCATGGCTTTCCATATAACTTACGTTTGCAGGAACAGACCAACCTCTATTTTTGTAAGAAATCCAAGAAAAATCTGCATCACTACCAAAGCCCATTGTTGCTTGGTTATATTGGTGATTATGGTTACTCCAAACCATAATTCCTTTACCTTCATTTAATCTATAATTTACCCATTCTGTTTCTTCTGCATTTGTACCTAAATGTTCGAAAATAATGTAGAAGTTAGGGTCTATTTCCCATTGTTTATCAGCATAACCTTTTAAAACATCAACTCTATCTTGTTGATAGGCATTTGTACAGACTTCACTACCTGTACAGTTTTGTGTAAATCCTTTTGTTAAATCCCATCTAAAACCATCAATTTTATATTCATCTATCCAGTATTGAGAAACTCTATTTACATAATCTCTAACAGCTTGCTTAGAGTGATTAAAATCGTTAAAAACACTGTATGAATGTCTTGCAACAGGGTTAAAGAAAGGGCTGTCTGAACTAGCTTGTCCACCATAACCACCATTGTCTGTATTATACATTCTGTAGTATGGGTTTTGTCCACTTGCGTGATTAAAAGCAACATCAATAATTACTGCAATTCCTCTAGTATGACATTCGTCTATAAATTGTTTAAAAGAAGTAGTATTACCATAGTATTTATCTAGCGCCATGTGAAACGAAGGATTATATCCCCAAGATTCATTGCCATCAAATTCCATTACTGGCATTAATTCTATTGCATTAATTCCTAATTCTTCTAAATAATCTAACCTTGCTTTAACTGCGTCGTAAGAATGTAATTCATCAAAATCTCTAATTAAAAGTTCATAAATAACTAAATCTGTTTTTTCTGGTTTAGTAAACGTATTGTTTTGCCAAACATATTCATCATCTCCAGTTCTTAATAAAGTTACTGCATGGTTTGTTTGACCTGTTGGATAACTTGGTAAATTTGGATACGTAGTTGCGTTAATGTATTGATCGTTAGATTCTGTTAAAACAACAGTAGAGTATGGGTCTGCAACTCTTAATTCTGCATTAATTATATATTGATAAGAATAATCAGTTTGTGGAGTTAATCCAGTAAGTTCAATCCAAAAACGATCATCTGATGGATCTTTTTTAAGTAAATATGCATCATCTATTTGCCAATTATTAAAACTACCAATTAAATGTATAAAATCTTTGCCAGGTGCATAAAACACTAATGTAGTTTTTGTATTGTCTGCCGTATTTAAGTTAATTCCATCTTTCATGCCAGAAGGAACAGCAACTTCAGTAACCATTGGTCTAACAATTGCTTGAAACGTTGTGTTTTTTGTTTCACCATTATTTGTTGCTTCTAAAACATAGTTAGTGTTTTCAGTTACAGTAGGAGTAAAGGTGTATGTTGTTGTATTATTATCTTGGTTAATAATAGCACCATTAGCTTTTAAAGTGAAATTTGCAGTTAAAGAAGTAGTTGCATTTATTGAAATACTTTCTCCTGAGTTTAAGATTGTAGTTTCTGTAGATGGTGAATTTAAAGTTAGTTGAAAAGTACCAACATTAAAAATGAAGTCTGCACAACCATTATCTTTCAATTCTTGGCTTCCGTCAGCATTTCTAAAAACCATTCCTAGTCTAGTTACATTTGTTGCCTGTGTGTCATTTAAGTTATAATATGTTTTTGGGGTAAATGTTATTTCCCAACGATTGTTTGCAGTATTTAACGTCATTTCTCCAACACCATCGTCTTGCCCCCAATTACCAGTAACACTAATATCAAATGCATTAGAATCACTTCCAACACCGGAATGTATATAAATTTTAGAAGGATTGCTAAAACCATTACAATCTGAAGCAGTACTATTAGCATCAAGACTAATTGTAATTGATTCATTTATGTCGAAAGCGCTAGGTGTTATTGTAACCTGACTAAAGCTTAATGAAGTTATAAGTAAAATGAATAAAAAAGTAATTTTTTTCATAATAATGCCTTTTAAAAACAAAGGCTACCCAAGTAGGTAGCCTTTGAGTTTTTAATTAAATAATTAGTTTATTGTATAAGTTGGGTTTGCTGGATCAGAAAAATCTAGCACAAATGAGTAAGTTCCTGCTGTTGCTGGTATATTTCCTCCATCTGTTTCTAAAGTTCCGTCTGCACCATTGTCTCCATAGCTAAGAGCCCAAGCTTCATTAGATCTAAATTTATATTCTCCGTCTAAAAGAGTAACATTGTTTAATATCCAGATATCATCATTTGGCTGAGACCAATCTCTACTAAATATTGCATCTGGAGTTGCTCCCCAATTGTTATAAGCAGAACCAACAAGCCCCCAAATATTATCTATTGATTTTAAAGAATATGATAAATCATTTAAGTTAACAGTAACTATATATCTACCTGAAGTTGTAGCTATATTACCGCCAGAAGTATCTAAAAATCCAGGTGAACCTTCTCCATAAGCTGTACCCCAATCATTATTCATTCTAAACTTCATTTCACCATCTTCTAGTTTTACTATTCCTCTAAATTGATCTGAATAAGAATCGTAAGTAAGGGCAAAATCTGGAGTTGCTCCCCAATTATTATAGGCAGAACCAACAATACCTAAAGAAAAATTTTCAATACTGTACGTTAATGTTGTTAGGTTCATTGTAATTTTATAAGAACCTGCACTAACAGCAATATTATCACCACCTGCATCTAAAGTTCCGTCTACTCCTGTATCTCCATAATTATTTGTCCAAAGGCTATCTTCTCTAAACTTAATTTCACCATCTATTAAATTAACGTAAGCAACTAAAACACCTGCAGTACTTGTTGTGTAAAAAGGTAAGTCTGGAGTTGCTCCCCAATCATTTGCAGCAGAACCAACAATTCCCCATCTTGTAGATAAATCTAAGATGCTAGAATATGTTGTTATGTTAATTGTTTTTGCATCTGTGTTAATAAGTAACTGACCGCCAACAAAACCTTGTAGTTTTATTTTTAAATCTGATGCTACATCTGCTTCAGCACCTAAACCTAATGCAATTGCATTTAATTCTAGTGTGTTAAAAGATTTTTCTAAGTTATCACCAGCATCTATTATTTTAGCATTGCTAAAATCACCTGTAGCTAAATCTATTAGTAATTTATAGTTAGGTGCAGCATTGAAACCAAAATCTGGTTCTGCCCAATTTGTATTTAATGCAATTTCTTCTTCGTTTGCTTCTAAAAGTACAATTGGTGAAGTTTGCTGAATTATAAGTTCTGTTGTTGCTTCAACATCTGAGTTTATTATTATTCTATCACTAAGATCTTCACAACTGGTAAAACCAATTGATACCAAAATTATAGCGAATAATGAATTTATTATTTTTTTCATGTCTTTATATATTAGTATCCTGGATTTTGAGTTAAATTAGGATTTGTTGTTATGATGTTATTTGGTAGAGGAAACAGATTTCTATAATCTTCAACACCAACACCGTCTTTAGAATCTCCTTTAAAAGGCCATAAATAATTACTAGTTGTAAAATAATTATATCTTATTAAATCTGATCTTCTTTGTCCTTCCCAATATAATTCACGAGATCTTTCGTCTAAAACAAAATCTAAAGTTAAATCGCCACTATTTATGTTACCGCTAGTATTACCAAATGCTCTTTGTCTTAATTCATTAATTTTAGTTACCGCTAAACCTAAATCTCCGCCGCCACCTCTAAGTGTTGCTTCTGCGTAGTTTAAGTAAATTTCTGCTAATCTAATTAATGCTAAATCTGTATCTACAAAATCTCCAGCAGCATCAGATCCTTGGTTTCCGTTAGAGTCTACATTTTTAAATTTAGTTACTGCATAACCGTTTTCAAAAGAAGGTATCTCTTCTATTTCTAGGGTTTGTCCATCTTTATGAAACATACCTCTAGTGTCACCTTTAAAAGTTGTTATCGTGTATGTTAGAGTATTTAAATCTAAAGTTATAAAATAAGTTCCGGCTTCTGTAATAGGAATGTTAGAGCCTCCTGCTTCAATTGAGCCATCATTATTGTCATCACCATAATTATTACCCCAGTCTTCATCAAATCTAAATTTCATTTCTCCTTGAGTTAAATCTGCATAGATAGCGTATGTGTTACTACCTGTTTCATACATTTCCATATCTGGACCATTCCACAAGTTTAAAGTAGCATCACCTACTAATCCCCATTTAGAGATTGTTCCTAAACTATTATTAAGTTCTGAAACATCTGCGTTAAATTTATTTACTAAATTTTTTGTAGTTCTTAAGCCTCCCCAGCCACCATTAACTCCAAATTCGGTAGCATTCATATTACCACCAATAGCTGCGTGTACTAAAAATGTAGAACCACCAAAAGTTTGAGACCTAAGGCCATCAAAATTTAATGTAAAAATAAATTCATTTTGTGCACCATTAGTATTATTATCTGCTAAAAATAGCTCATCATATGCAGTACCATTTCCGTTAGCATCTGTTGTGTTTATAGAATAACTAGAAGTCATTACATTGTTAGAAAAAGTAACAGCTTCTGTGTATCTTGCTGTACCTGTAAAAACTTCGGCATTTAAATATAATTTAGATAATAATGCCCAAGATGCAACTTTATCTACTCTACCATATTCATTAGCACCACTTGGTTTTAAGAGGTCTTGAATTTCTAACAATTCAGTTTCAATAAAATTGAATATATCATTTCTACTAGCTTGTGAAGGTAATTCTGTAGTTACTGAAGTAACTAAAGGTACACCTCCATATAAATCCATTAAGTTATAGTAAGCAAAGGCTCTTAAAAAACGAGCTTCAGCAATAAAGCTTTCAACTTCTGGATCTGTTAATCCTGCTGCGTTGTCTATAAAAGAATTACAAAAAGATACTTCTTGTGCTAATCTATAATACATTGCTTCGGAAAAATCATTACTTCCAGACCAGTACATACCATGTAAATCTGGTAAACCTGCATCTCCCCAACCAACAACTGCGTGATCTGTTGTTAATTCATTTAAGTTAAATAACATTCTAGAATATTGAGAAAAACCTTCATCGATATCTGAGATATCTGCTTGACCAGCAGGCCCTTGTTGTCCTGTTAAAGCTAAACTTGCATACAGTTTTGCAAGTGCTCCTTGTGCTTCTGTAATATTAGAAAACACATCTTCTTCGGTAAAACTATCTGGATCAATTGGTGATTGATCTAAATCTTCGTGACATGATATAACTCCTAAAGATAATATCATGATTACAATTAAATATTTAAATTTTTGTTTCATTTTTCTTTTTATTAAAAGTTAACATTTACGCCTAAAACAAAAGATCTAGGTCTTGGGTAAAAATTATTATCGATACCTAAATTTATTTCTGGATCTAGACCATCATAATCAGTTATTATTAACACATTTTGTAAAGATCCGTAAAAACGAAATGTTGTGTTTTCCATTTTATCTAAAGTATAGCCAAGTGTTATATTGTCTATTTTAAAGAATGATGCGTCTTGTACAAAATGATCACTTAAAGCTGTTTTGTCACTTATGATTTTAAAACCACTATCGTAATAGTCGGAATGTAGGTTAGATAAAATATTATTATTAGTAGCATTTACTTCAATACCTTTATTAGCAGCAACATCATTGTACATATAATTTCCGAAACTTGCTCTTGTTTGTATTGATAAATCCCAATCTTTGTAGCTAACACTAGAATTTAAACCCATTAAAATGTCAGCAAAAGGATCTTCGTTTATGTATTTATCATCATCATTTATTATGCTATCATTATTTCTGTCAACAAAAACTCCTTCTATTGGTTTACCTGTTGCATCATACACTTGTTGAAAAACATAAAAGCTATTTGCAGTTTCTCCTTCTCTATGTACTTGTACATTGTTACCAACACCTGTAGAAATTCCTCCTTGTGGTTGATCTACAGATAATTTAGTAATTTTATTATCATTAAAAGATATATTATAGTCTACTGACCATTCTAAATCTTCTGTTTTAATAGGAGTTGTGTTTAAGTTGAATTCTAAACCTCTGTTTTCCATATTACCAATATTTGCGTTAATTCTATTACCAAAGTTTGTAAATGGATCTACCAAAGAACTTGCAATAAGATCATTAGTTTCTTTTAGGTATGCATTTACAGAACCCGTAATTCTTCTATCAAGAAAAGCAAAATCTAATCCTACGTTAAAAGTTCTACCAACTTCCCAACGTAGATCTTTATTAATTGGTTCTGGTCTATATGTTTGGTAAAAAGCACTTCCAAATTGGTAGTTAGCAGTATCCGTACTACCATTATATCTTGTTAGAAATTGATAATCTCCTAAACCATTAATGTTACCAACTTCTCCATAACCAACTCTTAATTTTAATTCGTTAAAGAAAGCATCTTCCATAAAATCTTCTTTATGAATAGACCAAGCTGCAGCAAATGATGGGAAAATTCCCCAACGATCGTTTGGATTTAATTTAGAAGAAGCATCTGCTCTAACTGTGGCAGTAAGGTAATATTTACCTTTATAGTCGTAATTAGCTCGTCCAAAGTAAGATAATAATACGTTTTTAGATTTATCTACAAATTCAAAAGTATTACCATCCTCTTGAGCTTCACTGTCAAAATTATAATTATCATATTCAAAAGATTGATATGAATGTCCTGCAGCAATGGTTAAGTTATGCGCGTCGTTAAATGTTTTGTTGTATGTTAAATATGCATCAAAAACTTTATTAAATGATTCTTGAGTAAATCTTGTATTAGAACCATTAAAAGTAGCATCTGAGGTTGGTATAAATTCAGAAGTAACTTTTCTACCATGGCTATTAGACGTATCGTAACCTAAATTAACAGTTGCAGTTAAATCTTCTAAACCATGTATTTTATAATCTATTTTAGCATTGGTAACAAGACGTCTTACTTCTGCAGTATCATCTATTAAATTTAATAAAGCTAATGGGTTTGTAGGAGCAAGGTTATTTTGGTTTCCAGTACCAGCATCTAACCAAGCAAAATAACCGCCATATTGAGAATTAGTGTCGTAAACAGATTGTGTTGGATCAAATGAAACAGCATTACCAATTGCACCTCTATCTGCAAATGTATTTTCTGTATACATCCCTTTTACATTTAAGTCTATTTTTAAATGTTTGTCTAAAAAGCTAGGTGATAAATTTATAGAACCTGTAGTACGTTGTAAATTATCTCCCTTTAAAATACCTTCATGTTCAGAATAACCTAATGAAGCTCTCATTGGTACTCCATAAAGGCTTCCTAAAGCACTAAAGGTATGATCTTGACCAAATGCAGGGGCATAAATTTCATCTTGCCAATCTGTATTAGCATTTCCTAATAATGCAGTTTGGGTAGGAGAACCAATTGTATTTATTAAATTTCTAAATTGATCTGAAGACAAAACGTCTACTTTGTCTCTTAGAGTATATACTGTAGTTTGAGAGCTAATGTTATATTTAAACTCATTGTCTTTACCTTTTTTAGTAGTAATTAAAATAACACCATTTGCAGCTCTAGAACCATAAATAGCAGTAGATGAAGCATCTTTTAAAACCACAAATGTTTCAATATCACTAGGATTAATAAAGTTTAATGGATTTCTTGTTCCACCAACACCTCCGTTATCTAATGGAATACCATCTATTACGTATAAAGGTTGGCTTGTTAAAGATAAAGAACCTGTACCACGTATATTAATAGTTTGTCCATCTCCTGGGGCACCAGAACCGGCAATAACATTTACACCCGCAACTTTACCACTAATTAGTGATTGAGCTGATACAATAGGCCCTTTGTTAAAGTCTTTGCTAATTAACAAGTCTGTAGTACCTGTTAAATCTTCTTTTTTAACGCTACCATAACCGATAACAACAATTTCATCTAATGTTTCAGCAGTTTCATCTAATGTTACTGATAAGTTAAAGTTAGTACCAATTGTAACTTCCTTATCTGCATACCCAAGTGATTTAAATACAAGAACATTACCTGTATTTACATTACTTATAGAGAAGTTTCCATCAAAGTCGGTTTCAGTACCTTTAATTGTACCTTTTACAATAACATTAACACCAGGTAAAGGATCACCAGATGTTTTTTCTTTTACAACACCTCTAACTGTTTCTTGTGCAAACATGTTAAATGATGTAGTTAAAAGAATTCCAATTAACAATAATTTAAATTTTTTCATGTATAATTTGTTAAATAATATCTGTAAATTTGATTTTAGATTTTACAATAAATTTACATTCCACATTTGTAAATATATATATAAGAGTGATATTTACAATAAGATAAAATCAACGAAAACGGTTTCGTGTTAATAACTTTTTTGTGTAAAATTATCATCAGATTAACAATATTTAACTTTAATATTTATCATTTTAATAAAAAATGAAGCAAAAAATCACCATAAAAACAATTGCTAAAGAATTAGGTGTTTCAACTTCTACAGTATCTAAGGCTTTAAAAGATAGCCATGAAATTAGTAGGGAAACTAAAGATAAAATTCAAGCTTACGCAAACCTTTATAACTACAAACCTAATAGTTTGGCACTTCAATTACGTACCCAAAAGACAAAAGTAATTGGTGTTATTTTACCAAAAATAGTACATCATTTTTTCTCTACAGTAATTATGGGTATTGAGGATGGAGCCAATAAGAAAGGTTATAATATTATTGTTTGTTTTTCTAATGAATCGTACAAAAAAGAGGTGGAAACTCTGAAAGTTTTATCAAACGGAAGTGTAGATGGTTTAATTGTTTCTATAGCAAGTGAAACTCTAGAAAACAAAGATTTTAATCATTTTAAAGGTTTGGTTTCTGAGGAATTTCCATTAGTCTTACTTGATAGAGTTGTAGATGATATTTTATGTGATAAAGTGGTGTTAGACGATGTAGGTGCTGGTTATAAAGCTACAAAACATTTGTTAAATAATGGTAGAAAAAAAATAGCTTTAATAACAACGCCTAACCATGTAAACGTTGGTGCTTTAAGAAGACAAGGTTATGCAAAAGCTTTAATAGAAGCGTATATTAAAAATGATAAAAATC
Source organism: Tenacibaculum aquimarinum (assembly GCF_022478115.1). GTDB lineage: Bacteria > Bacteroidota > Bacteroidia > Flavobacteriales > Flavobacteriaceae > Polaribacter > Polaribacter aquimarinum_A. The sequence continues at coordinate 84,080 of NZ_JAKGSC010000002.1, forward strand.
TAATTGTTGAGATTGATGAAAAGCAAGATATTAAAGAACAGATAGAAAAAGTTTTTAAGGAAGATATTGATGGTGTATTTGCTGTAAATGAAATTTACGCTGCTAATGCTATGAGGTTAGCAAAAGAAAAAGGGCTAAAAGTGCCTGAAGATATTTCTATCATTGGTTTTACAGATGGTTTAATCTCAGAATATTCATCACCATCTATTACTACAATAGCACAACATGGTTTTACTATGGGTAATCAAGCAGTAGAACTTTTAATAGAAAGAATAGAAAAAGAATCAGAAATTTATAGTCCTAAAAAAATTGTTATTTCCAGTGATTTAAAATTAAGAGAATCTACGAAACCGTCGTCGTAGATTTTTTTAAGTTTACGAAACCGTCGTCGTAAAAAATTGATGGTTTTTTTATCATTTTCACAATATATACATATCTTTGTTGTCATATTAAGATTTATCAATAAATTACATTCCACAAAACAGTAATTTGATAAGTCATAAAAACTTATCGTAATATTCATTAATAATATTCGATAATGGAAAAGCGTAAATTAAGCTTCTGGCAAATTTGGAACATGAGTTTCGGATTTCTAGGAATACAATTTGGATTCGCCTTACAAGGTGGATTTATGTCAAGAATTTTTCAAACTTTAGGAGCAGGCAAGGAAGAAATTCCTATGCTTTGGATTGCAGCACCCTTAACAGGTTTACTTGTACAACCAATTATTGGTTATATGAGTGATAGAACTTGGAGTGTAAAATGGGGTAGAAGAAGACCTTACTTTTTAATAGGTGCAGTTTTAAGTTCCTTAGCTCTATTTTTTATTCCTCATTCTCCTGCATTATGGGTTGCAGCTGGTTTTCTATGGATTTTAGATGCGTCTATAAACATATCTATGGAGCCTTTTAGAGCTTTGGTAGCAGATAAACTACCAGAATCTCAAAGATCTTATGGTTTTGTTGTACAAACATTAATTATAGGTATAGGAACCTGGATTGCAAGTAATTTACCTTGGATGGTTTCTCAATTTGGTGTTAGTAATGAAGCTGCATCAGGAGTTGTACCAATGTCTGTAAAAGTTGCATTTGCAATTGGAGCTTTTGTATTTTTAGCAAGTATACTTTATACTGTTTTTACTACAGATGAATATCCGCCAGAAGATATGGAAGAGTTTAAACTAGAAAAAGCTAAGAAGAACAATTTCCTTCCAGATATCATAAACAATATTGGAAGTATGCCAACAACAATGAAAAAATTGGGCATAATTCAATTTTTCTCATGGTTTGCATTTTTTACAATGTGGTCTATGGCAAACCCAGCTTTAACAGAACATGTTTTCCATACACCTGCGCCAATAGAAGCTGCTTATAATATGGCAGATACTACACAAGCAGATGCTTTTAACATTGCTAACACAAAATTTCAAGAGTCCTCTAACTCAGTAGGTTCTGCAATGGGAATTTATGGTCTGTCTTCAATGGTTTTCGCTTTATTATTAACATTATACACATCTAAAAGAAACATAAATAGAAAATATGTACACTTATTTTCTTTAATTCTTGGAGGTATAGGTTTTCTATTAATGAATTCTGCTTCACCTGAAACTTTAAAATACTGTTTTGTATTAATAGGTTTTGCTTGGGGAAGTATTTTATCAATGCCATATGCAATGTTATCTAGTTCAGTAGATCCAAAGAAAATGGGAGTAATTATGGGGATTTTTAACATGTTTATTGTTATTCCACAAATTATTGCAGCATTAGGAGGCATTAATTACATATCGAGTTTATTGGGCGAAGAGGCTATAAATGCAATGACAGTTGCAGGAATTAGTTTGGTTATTGCAGGCTTATGCAATTTACTTATTACCAATAAAAATGCAATTAGTTATCAAGAATAGATTTAAAATTAAATGAAAAGAGGATTTATATTCGATTTGGATGGTGTAATCGTAGACACTGCCAAATATCATTATTTAGCGTGGAAAAATTTAGCAAACCAATTAGGTTTCGATTTTACAAAAGAACAAAACGAATTATTTAAAGGTGTTAGTAGAAAACGCTGTTTAGAGATTTTGTTAGAAATAGGAAACAGAGAAGCAACACAAGAAGAGTTTGATACTTGGATGGTTGAAAAAAATGTGGACTATTTAAAGTATATAGAAAATATGGATGCATCAGAAATTTTGCCTGATGTGCCAAGAGTTTTAGAATTTTTACAAGAAAATAACATTCCAATTGCTTTAGGATCTGCAAGTAAAAATGCACAACCTATTTTAGAAAAAGTTGGTTTGTTACATTATTTTGATGCCATTGTAGATGGTAATAATGTTACCAAAGCAAAACCAGATCCAGAAGTTTTTCTGTTAGCAGCAAAACAATTAAATGTTATACCAGAAAATTGTGTGGTATTTGAAGATGCTGTAGCTGGTGTGCAAGCTGCAAATGCAGCAAAAATGATGAGTATTGGTATTGGAGATAAAAATGTGCTTGCAGAAGCGCAACTTATTTTTACTGATTTTACAGAAATCAGTACCAATTTTATTAAAAGTTTAATAGAAAAGTAAGAAACGAGAAGATAGAAATAAGAAAAGAGAAGGCACTAGTTTTTTTATTCTTAAGTCTCTATTCTTTTCTCTTAAAAGAAAAAAAAATGAATCAAGATTATATAAAACCTAATGAATGGTCTATCATAGAAGAAGGCTTTAATTCAGAAAAAGTAAAATCTTCAGAAAGCTTATTTAGCATTGGTAATGGTGCTATGGGACAAAGAGCAAATTTCGAAGAAACATATACAGGACCAACTTTTCAAGGAAGTTATATTGCAGGTGTTTATTACCCTGATAAAACTAGAGTTGGTTGGTGGAAAAACGGATATCCAGAGTATTTTGCAAAAGTTTTAAATGCACCAAATTGGATAGGAATTAACGTTTTAATTAATGATGAAAAGCTAGATTTACATACATGTAAAGAAGTTTCAAAATTTAAAAGAGAACTGAACATGCAAGAAGGTTGGTTGTCTAGAAGTTTTGAAGCAGTTTTACAAAATAATGTAAAAATTAAAGTGGATACTAAACGTTTTTTAAGTTTAGAATTAGATGAGGTTGGCGCAATAAGTTATAATGTAACTCCTCTTAATTCTGATGCAAAAATAATTTATATTCCTTATTTAGATGCAGGTATTACCAATGAAGACACCAATTGGGATGACCAATTTTGGGATGTTTTAAATGTTTCTCAAAACAACCAACAATCGTTTATTGAGGCCAGAACCATGAAAACACATTTTTACACGTGTACTTTTATGGAATCTCGTTTATTTATAGATAAAGATGAGGTTATTACAGATTGTAATAATGAGCAAACTTCTAATTTTACATCTTGTAACTATCAACAAGAAATTAAAGAAAATCAAACATATACTATCCATAAATTTGGTGGTTATGTGGTTGATAGAAATCACAATAAAAACGAATTAATTACTGCAGCAAAAGAAGCATTAGACAAAGCCGTTAGTTTTGGATTTGATGCCTTATTAGAAATGCAAATACAATCTTGGGCGAAGATTTGGAAAATGTCTGACATTACTATAAAAGGTGATGTAAAAGCGCAACAAGGAATTCGTTTTAATATTTTTCAATTAAACCAAACCTATTTAGGTACAGATGCTAGTTTAAATATTGGTCCTAAAGGTTTTACAGGTGAAAAATATGGAGGAAGTACATATTGGGATACAGAAGCATATTGTATTCCTTTTTATATGGCAACCAAAGATCAATCTGTTGCTAGAACTTTGCTAGAATATAGATATGAACATCTAGAAAAAGCGATTGAAAATGCAGCAAAACTTGGTTTTACAAACGGTGCTGCTTTGTATCCAATGGTTACTATGAATGGTGAAGAATGCCATAATGAATGGGAAATTACCTTCGAAGAAATTCATAGAAATGGAGCTATTGCTTTTGCAATTTTTAACTATTACAGGTTTACAGAAGATTATTCTTACATTCCAGAAAAAGGATTAGAGGTTTTAATTGGTATAGCACGTTTTTGGCAACAAAGAGCAACTTTTTCTTCAGATAAAGAGAAGTTTATGATTTTGGGAGTTACTGGTCCAAATGAATATGAGAATAACATCAACAATAATTGGTACACAAATTACATTGCAAAATGGTGTATAAATTATGCTTTAGAGAATATTGATATTGTAAAAACAGATCATATTTCAGATTACATCAGAATAAAAGAAAAAGTAAATTTCTCTGATGAAGAATTAAAAGCAATGAAAAATGTTGCTGACAATATGTACTTTCCATATTCAGAAAAGCACAATGTTTTCTTACAGCAAGATGGTTTTTTAGACAAAGAATTAATTACAGTTAAAGATTTAGATAACAGTCAAAGACCAATTAATCAAAAATGGAGTTGGGACAGAATTTTACGTTCTCCTTACATAAAACAAGCCGATACTTTACAAGGTTTTTATATGTTTGAAAATGATTTTTCTACTGAAGAACTAGAGCGCCATTTCGATTTTTACGAACCATTTACGGTGCACGAAAGTTCACTTTCTCCTTGTGTTCATAGTATTCAGGCAGCAAAATTAGGCAGAATGGAGCAAGCTTACGAATTCTATTTAAGAACTTCTCGTTTAGATTTAGATGATTATAATCACGAAGTAGAAGAAGGTTTGCACATTACATCTATGGCAGGAACTTGGATGAGTATTGTAGAAGGTTTTGGAGGAATGAGAATTATAAATAATACACTTTCTTTTTCACCCAAAATACCTAAAGGATGGAATTCTTACTCGTTTAAAGTTAATTTTAGACATCAGGTTATTACAGTAAATGTAAATCAAAATGGTGCAAAATTTGAGTTAGAAGGAAATAACGAAATCAATATTTTAGTAAATGGAGAAACTGTAACTGTTTCACCAAATAATTTATTAATAGTTTAAAACAAGAGATTAATGAAGCCTATCAGAAACATTTTTTTAGTAGTAATTATCATAGCTTTATTTTCGTGTAACAATGCAGAAAGTAAAAAAAATGTTTCTGTGGTTTCAATTTCTAATACAAGTTTAGATAGAGTAGAACCAACCAATTGGTGGGTAAATTTTAAAGATACTTCACTTCAATTATTAGTTAAAGAAAACAATATTGGCAACTCTAAACCATCAATTTCTTATGCAGGAGTTTCTATTGTAAAAGTAAACACTGCAAGAAGTAAAAACTACTTATTTATCGATTTAAATATTGATAAAACTACAAAACCAGGAAAATTTGACATCACTTTTAATTTTGATGATGGAACAAAAAAAACACATACGTACGAACTTAAATCTAGAGAAAAACAAGCAGATAATTATGTAGGTTTTAACAGTACAGATGCCATTTATTTAATTACACCAGATAGATTTTCGAATGCTGATGAAAATAATGACATCAACAAAAAATTAAAGGAAACCACCATAGATAGAAAAGATGGCTACAAACGTCATGGAGGCGATTTACAAGGAATTATTAATCATATAGATTATATTTCAGATTTAGGATTTACAACAGTTTGGCCAACGCCAATATTAACAAATAACATGTATAATGGTTCTTATCATGGTTATGCTATTACAGATTATTATCAAGTAGATCCTCGTTTTGGAACAATGACTGATTATAAAAATTTAGCAGATAAATTGCATCAAAAAGGAATGAAATTAATCATGGATCAAGTTGCAAATCATTGTGGTTTAGAACATTGGTGGATGAAAGATTTACCTTTTAAAGATTGGGTAAATCATCAAAAAAATTACGAAGAAAATATTGATAATTGGAACTATAAAACCAATATTAATTCTAATCATAGAAGAACTACAAATCAAGATTTATACGCTTCAGAAGTTGATAGAAAAGGAAATAATGAAGGTTGGTTTGTTTCAAGTATGCCAGATTTAAATCAACGTAATCCATTTATGGCAAAATACATTATTCAGAATAGTATTTGGTGGATAGAAACTTTAGGTTTAAGTGGAATTAGACAAGATACATATCCTTATCCAGATAAAGATTTTATGGCAAATTGGGCAGGTTCTATTATGAATGAATATCCTAATTTTTCTATTGTTGGCGAAGAATGGAGTTACAATCCGTTATTAGTTGGTTATTGGCAAAAAGGCGCCAAAAATAAAGATGGTTATGCCTCTAACTTAAAATCGACAATGGATTTTCCGATGCAAAAAGCCATTATAGAAGGTATTAATGAAGAAGAATCTTGGGACAAAGGTTTGGTAAAATTATACGAAGGTTTGGCAAATGATTTTCATTACGCAACACCAAAAGACATTATGGTTTTTTTAGATAATCATGATGAAAATAGAATGTTTACTGCACTAAATGAAGATGTTACAAAAGCAAAAATGGCATTAAGTTATCTGTTAATGTTACCAAGGATTCCTCAAATTTATTACGGAACAGAAATTTTAATGGATGATACAGCAAATCCTGGAGATCATGGTTTAATTAGAACCGATTTTCCTGGCGGTTTTAAAGATGATAAAATAAATGCATTTACCCAAAAAGGTTTATCTGATAATCAAAAATCAATGCAAAACTTTATAAGTAAAGTTTTAAATTATCGTAAAAATAGTGATGCTATTCATGATGGAAAAACGATTCATTTTGCACCATTTATGGGTACTTATTTTTTATTTAGAAGTGTAGAAGATGAAACTGTTGTGCATATAATTAATAAAAATGACAAACCAATTACTATCGATTTAAAACGATATAAAGAAGTTGGTTTAAAAGCTAAAAAGCTTAAGAACATTATTACTGACCAAGACTTTATTTGGGAAGATAAAATCAACTTAAAAGAAAAAGGTAGTATTATTTTAACTACAAAAAGTATTTTTTAAAAAATGAAAAACATTTTACACGTTTTAATATTATTTATTGGGTTTAGTTCTTATGCTCAAGTAACTATTGTCGTAGAAGATTATCCTAAAGAATCCTCTAAAAAATCACCAATTTTTATTTCTGGAGATTTTGAAGGTTGGTCTGGAGGAAAAAAGGAATATCAATTACAAAAAACAGGAAATACATACAGTATTACGCTACCAAAAACTTCAGAAAATATCAATTTTAAGTTTACACAAGGTTCTTGGGCTTCTGTAGAAAGTGATAAAAAAGGATTGAGTTTAGGCAATAGAACGTATACTTTTAAGAAAGAAAAAGATACTTTAAAAGTTACAATTGCAAATTGGTCTCATTTATTTAAAAAAGTAAAAAACGCATCTACAGCAAGTAAAAATGTTAGCATTTTAAAATCAGATTTTGTTATTCCTCAATTAAATACGAAACGTAGAGTTTGGTTGTATTTACCAACAGATTATGCAGTATCAAAAGAAAAATATGCAGTGGTTTATATGCACGATGGCCAAAATTTATTTGATAAAAGTACTTCTGGTTATGGAGAATGGAAAGTAGACGAAACGTTAGATAAATTATATAGAGAAAAAGGCTTAAAACTGATTGTAGTTGGTGTAGATCATGGAGGTTCTGAACGTTTAAATGAATACTCGCCATATAAAAATGAAAAATATGGTGGAGGTAAAGGAGATGCTTATTTAGATTTTGTCGTAAATACCTTAAAACCATATATAGATTCTAATTATAGAACTTTATCAGATAAAAAAAACACAGGAATTATGGGTAGCTCAATGGGAGGATTAATTTCTCATTATGCAGCTTTAAAATATCCAAAAGTTTTTGGTAAAGTTGGTGTGTATTCTCCTGCTTTTTGGTTCTCACCAGAAATAAATAAATATTCTATTGAAAATGGGAATCTAAAAGATACTAAAATGTATTTTTTAGCAGGCGGAAAAGAAGGAACTAATGTTGCTTATAATGAAATTAGTAAAACTGTTACAGATATGAACTCTGTAATTGCTATTTTAAAAAAGAATGGTTTTTCAAATGAAAATATTAAATCTAAAGTAGTTGCAGAAGCCAAGCATAACGAAAAACTTTGGAGTACAAATTTTGAAGAAACCATTTTATGGTTGTTTAAAGACATTATTAAAGAAAGGTCTTTTGTAGATGTAAAGTTTACAGAAAATCAATTAGAAATTAAAGTTTCTGATGGAGCTTATAAATTGCATTTTTATCAACCAGAAATTATAGAAACTTCATTTATTCCAAAAGGAGAGGTTTTAAAAAAGGATTCTCATGCAGTTGTTTTAAATACTGTTTTTAATGAGGTTAAGTTTAAAGAAAATTCAAATAATTTAGTTTTTTCATCAGCAGGAATTACAGTAAAAATAAATAAACAACCTTTTAAAATCACCTATTTTTATAAGGATAAAGAAATAATTTCAGAAAAAAGAGGGTATTATAAATCGATGCATGAGCCATTAGATTTGGTTAAAAACAATATTATAGCTGATAAAACAGAGAAAATTCAATTTAATTTATCAAAAGGCGAAGTACTTTTTGGAGCAGGATCTAGAGCTTTAGGAATGAATAGAAGAGGTTATAGATTGCCACTTTATAACAGAGCACATTACGGTTATGAAGCGCATTCTGAATTGATGAATTTTACGTTACCAATTGTAATTTCATCAAAAAAATACATGCTTCATTTTGATAATGCTCCTATTGGATATTTAGATTTAGATAGCAATAAAGAAAATTCTTTAACCTATGAAACTATTTCTGGCCACAAAACATACCAAGTAATTGCCGGTAATTCTTGGCAAAATTTAATTGAAAATTATACCAACTTAACAGGGAAACAACCTTTGCCTGCAAGATGGGCTTTTGGTAATTTTTCAAGTAGATTTGGCTATCATTCTCAACAAGAAACAGAAGTTACAATAGACAAGTTTAAAGAGGAAAAAATTCCTGTAGATGCAGTAATTTTAGACTTGTATTGGTTTGGTAAAACGCTAAAAGGAACTATGGGTAATTTAGAGGTTTACAAGGATTCTTTTCCAGATATGAAAGGCATGATTTCTCGTTTAAAAAACAAAGGAGTTAAAACCGTTTTAATTACCGAACCTTTTATTTTATCGAATTCTAAAAAATGGAATGAAGCTGTTGAGAAAGATGTTTTGGCTAAAGATTCTATTGGAAATCCTGCTAAATACGATTTCTATTTTGGTAATACAGGTATTGTAGATATTTACAAAAAAGAAGGGAAAAAATGGTTTTGGAATATTTATAAAGATATTTTAAATCTTGGTGCAAAAGGACTTTGGGGAGATTTAGGAGAACCAGAAGTACACCCAAATTGGGTGCAACATGCAACAGGTTCTGCAGATGAAATTCATAATATTTATGGGCACGATTGGGCACGTTTAATTTTTGAAGGTTACAAAGAAGAATACCCAAATGAAAGGCCTTTTATTTTGATGAGAGCAGGAGCAGCAGGCTCGCAACGTTTTGGAATGATTCCTTGGTCTGGAGATGTAAACAGAACTTGGGGAGGTTTGCAAAGTCAACCAGAAATTGCTTTACAAATGGGAATGCAAGGTTTGGGTTATATGCATTCTGATTTAGGTGGTTTTGCAGGTAATAATTTAGATGATAATTTATACAATCGTTGGTTACAATATGGTGTTTTTCAACCAATATTTAGACCTCATGCACAAGAAGAAGTGCCAAGTGAACCTGTTTTTAGAAGTGAAAAAGCGAAGCAATTAGCAAAAGAATCTATAGCGTTGCGTTATAAAATGTTGCCTTATAATTACAATTTAGCTTTCGAAAATAATCAAAAAGGAACACCATTAATGCGTCCTATTTTCTATGAGGAAGATGATGTAAAATTGATGACAAATTCAACTACCTATTTATGGGGAAAAGATTTTTTAATCACGCCAATTTTAAAAGATTCTGTAAAAACTAAAGAAATTTATTTTCCAAAAACTGCAAATTGGGTAAATTTTTATACGGACGAAAAAATTAAAGGAGGAACTACTAAAAATGTATCTGTTAAAGAAAATTCAATTCCGACTTATGTAAGAAATGGAACTTTTATTTTAATGACTAATGTTGAGCAAACTACGGACAATTACAAAGCAGATAAACTCGAATTACATTATTATTTTGATACTTCAAAAAAAGTAACTAAAAGAACGTTTTATAATGATGATGGATTGACTGCACATGCCTTTGAAAAAGGAAAGTATGAAGTGTTAGAATTTGTAGCAGAAATAACTAAAAAGTATTTAGAAATTGATTTTGAGGCTAAATTTGGAAGTGATTGGAAATCATCAGAAAAAGAAATTAGTTTAATTATCCACAATCTAAATGCAATTCCTAAAAAGATAAAAATTGATGGTAAAAGAAAAAGTGTATCATCAAAAAATAATAGCATAGAGATTCCTTTAAAATGGAATCCAAAAAAAGAATTAAACGTAAAAATCACCTTAAATTAAAATATCGATTATGAAAAAAATATTTAGCATTTTAGCTGTTTTAATTTTATCAATAGTAGTTGGTTGTTCAACAAAAAAAGGAACAGAAAAGGAAATGAAGCGTATAAGTGACAAGAAAAAAACTGTAGTTTATCAAGTATTTACACGTTTGTTTGGTAATACTAATACCACAAATAAACCTTGGGGAACTATTGAAGAAAATGGTGTTGGTAAGTTTAATGACTTTACAGACAAAGCATTAACCGAAATTAAAGATTTAGGAGTTACACATATTTGGTATACAGGAGTTCCACATCATGATGTAATTCGTGATTATACAGAATTTGGCATTTCTAATGACGATCCAGATGTTGTAAAAGGTAGAGCAGGTTCTCCTTATGCAGTAAAAGATTACTACAATGTAAATCCTGATTTAGCTGTAAATGTTGCAAACAGATTAGAAGAATTTGAGTCTTTAATAGAACGTTCACATAATAATGGTTTAAAAGTAATTATTGATATTGTACCCAATCATGTTGCTAGAAATTATCAAAGTCTATCAAACCCAAAAGGCACAAAAGATTTTGGTGCAGATGATAACACTACAGTTGTTTACGATGTAAATAATAACTTTTATTACAGTCCAGAAAATGCATTTGAAGTACCAGATTTTTTAAATGATTACAAACCTTTAGGAGGAGAAAAAAATGCTTTATCTGATCAAAAATTTGATGAGAATCCTGCAAAATGGACAGGAAATGGTTCTCGTTCTCCAAAACCAAGTTTTTATGATTGGTATGAAACTGTTAAAGTAAATTATGGAATATCACCAGAAGGGAAAAAAGATTTTGAGGAATTGCCAGCAGGATTAGAAAACGAAGATTATAAAAAACACTTCGAGTTTTGGCAAGGTAAAAAAGTGCCAAATTCTTGGGTAAAATTTAGAGATATTGCCCTTTATTGGATTGAAAAAAACGTAGATGGTTTTAGATATGATATGGGAGAAATGGTGCCTGTAGAATTCTGGAGTTACATGAATTCTGCTATTAAGATGAAAAATCCGAATGCTTTTTTGTTGGCAGAAGTCTACAATCCAAAAATGTATAGAGACTATATTAAAAAAGGGAAAATGGATTATTTGTATGACAAAGTTGCGTTATACGATACCATAAAACATGTAATGCAAGGTCATGGATTAACAGATAATATTCCTCCAATTCAAGAAGATTTAAAAGATATAGAACATAATATGCTGCACTTTTTAGAGAATCATGATGAGCAAAGAATTGCAAGTCCAGAATTTGCAGGAAATGCTTTAAAAGGAAAACCAGCAATGGTTGTTTCTACCACAATTTCTACAGCGCCAACAATGGTTTATTTTGGACAAGAATTTGGTGAAGATGGTTCTGAAAACGCAGGTTTTGGAACTCCAAGTAGAACTTCAATTTTCGATTATGTTGGAGTACCATCATTACAACGTTGGGTAAATGATAAGAATTTTGATGGAGGACAATCTACCAAAGAAGAAACCGCTTTAAGAGATTTTTACAAACGACTATTAAACTTCACCATTAAAAGTGATGCTTTAATGGGAGAATATGAAGATATTCATCAATATAACAGACAAAATACAGCAAATTATACAACTAAATTTTTGTCTTTTGTTCGTTATTCAGAAAATGAAAAATTAATAATTATTTCTAATTTTGATGCAGAAAAGAAAGGTGAGTTTCAATTACAAATTCCATCAGAAATTATAAATAAATGGAAATTAAAAGACGGAACATATCAACTTAAAGATAAATTATATAATTTTAAAACTTTCAATTTAGAGGTTGGTAATTCTGTTGGAATTTTAAATGTAATTATAAACCCTTTAGAATCTTTTATTCTTCAACTTCAATAATAGCATAACATTATGAAAAATTTACTTGTACTATTTCTTTTAGCAACTATTTTTAGTTGTAAACAACATTCATCAGAAAAAAAAGATTTAAAATCACCTATAAATAAAGAATTCGTTTGGGAAGGCGCAAATATTTATTTTTTGTTAACTGATAGGTTTAATAATGGAGATACTTCAAATGATGTAAATTTTGATAGAACCAAAGAAACAGGAAAGTTAAGAGGTTTTGAAGGTGGAGATATTAAAGGAATTACTCAAAAAATAAAAGAAGGTTATTTTACAAAACTTGGAATTAATGCAATCTGGATGACTCCAATTGTAGAGCAAATTCATGGAGGAACCGATGAAGGAACAGGTTTATCTTATGGTTTTCATGGTTATTGGACAAAAGATTGGACAAAAATTGATCCTAATTACGGAACTAAAGAAGACTTAAAAGAATTGGTTGCTTTGGCGCATAAAAACGGAATTCGTGTTTTGTTAGATGCAGTAATTAATCACACAGGTCCAGTAACAGAAAAAGATGCAGTTTGGCCAAGTGATTGGGTTAGAACAGATCCGCAATGTAAATATAGTAACTACGAGAATACAGTTTCTTGTACGCTAGTTAAGAATTTACCAGATATTAGAACAGAAAGTAATGATGCTGTAGCATTGCCACCACAATTGGTTGCAAAATGGAAAGCAGAAGGGCGTTATAAACAAGAAATAAAAGAATTAGATGCATTTTTTGAAAGAACAGGACATCCAAGAGCGCCTCGTTTTTATATTATGAAATGGCTTACAGATTATATTACTGAATTCGGAATTGATGGTTACAGAGTAGATACAGTTAAGCATACAGAAGAATTTGTTTGGCAAGAATTTAAACAAGAATGTGATGTTGCTTTTGCAAATTACAAGAGGAATAATGCTGATAAAGTATTAGATGATAACAATTTTTATTTAGTAGGAGAAGTTTATAATTATGCTATTTCTCATGGAAAATCGTTTGATTTTGGTGATAGAAAAGTAAATTATTTCGATAAAGCATTTAACAGTTTAATCAATTTTGAATTGAAATGGAATGTAAAACAAATGGCAGAAAAGGATGTGTTTTATAAATATGATTCAATTTTAAATAATGAATTAAAAGGATACGGAATTCTAAATTACATGACTTCTCATGATGATGGGCAACCTTTTGATAAAGAAAGAAAAATGCCATTTAAAACAGCAACTATGTTGTTTTTAACTCCAGGAACTGCACAAGTTTATTATGGAGATGAATCTGCAAGAGATTTAACAATTGAAGAAACTGTTGGCGATGCTACTTTACGCTCTAACATGAATTGGAGTGAGTTTTCTGAAGAGCAAGATATTCTTATTCATTGGCAAAAATTAGGTCAGTTTAGAGCAAATCATATGGCTGTTGGCGCAGGTAAACATATTTTAATTTCTAATGAAAATGGATTGGTTTTTTCTAGGGTTAGAAATGACGATAAAGTAGTAGTTGGGATTAACTTACCAAAAGGAAAAAAAGTGATTGATGTCGCTTCGGTTTTTAAAAACGGAGAAAAACTAAATGATTTTTATTCGAAGCAAAAAGTAGAAGTGAATAATGGAAAAGTGACAGTAGATTCGGGTTTTGATATAGTTTTGTTAGAAAATTAGGGGCATTTTATATTGCACTTTTATACACCCAAAAATTATTTTCTTTCACAAAATGGGAATTTTCATGGATAACATTTAAAGATCCGTTTTCATAAAAATAAGCTTTAAACTCAACGTTGTTTTCTGTAGTTTGTAAAACATCTAATTTTATCCATTCTACAGATTTTGTCCAATCTAATATTTCCTTTTTTTCAAGTTTAGAAGGTCTGGTTGAGCTATGATGACTTTTTTGTAAATAGTCAATATTAGCCAATACAAACGCGCTATATCTAGAGCGCATTAAAGCTTCTGGTGTTGTTACACTTTTAATTTGTAAGTGTGCTTTTTTACAACAAGATTCATATAATTTTGAAGGATTACAAGGGCATTTCATAGTTAATTAATTAGTTCATTCTTTTTGATTCTAAAACATCGTTCTTCACCAAGAAATAAAGGATTTCCAAATTCCTCAGACCAAAAACCGTCTAAGATATCTTTAGAAATACATCTATAAACAACCACGCCTTTATAAATGCTGTTTTCATCGCCTTGATAATTAAAGTTAATGACTAAAATATTATCTTTAAAAAAACCTGTTCCAAATTGTTGTTGACTTTTGTTTATCAGCCATTTTGCAATAATTCTGTTATTTTCATCCAAAGTTAAAGACAAAGTTCCTTTGTAGGTTTTCTCATCTTCATTTTGGTTACTTCCGATTATTTGAAATTCACCTATTAAATCTTGAACTGTCATTTTTTTTTGATTATTAAAGACTTAATCTAATTCCCAATACAATATGTAGCAACCCTTTAATTTAAAGGGTTTGTAGATGGTATAGGTGGAGTAGTGGAGTAGTGTTTTATCTTCTTTTGGTTGATTTTGTCGAGTAAAAGAAGATGAAACTTAGATTTTATTTTCAATAACTTATTGTTAAAAGTCATTTGATAAGAATTACTTCTTTCTTTGTAATTTAAAAACATTCATTTCTTAAGTGTTAGTCATTTTGTGTTTATTATAATAAACATTTATTTAATTTTAGTTATATTTGTGTATTATAATAAACAAAATATGATTAATTCTATTACTGTTAAGGACGTGAAGCTAAAGCTAGGAGTACTTTGTAAAAGTAAAAGACAAAGTTACGATATGTCTCAAGAAGATCTTGGAGAAGCCATTGGTTTATCCAGATATACGATTCAAAAATTTGAGAATGGTAAGAACGCAACACTCGATACTGTTTTAAAAATAGCCAATCATTTTGATTTATTAAAGCCTCTAAAAAAAGGAATAGATAAAATAATTGAAGATGAAAATAACATTTCATTATACTAATTATGGCAAGAGATAAAATAATAGATATCGTTGTCTTTGGTGAAGAAATAGGTAAATTAGGATATGATTTAGACCAAGGAAAATCATTTTTCCAATATAATCCTGAATTTTTAGAATCAAATAAATATTTAAATTTGTTTCCTTTTATTTTTAAAAGAACAAAACCAGTACAGGTTTTTTCAGAATTTAAAATTGATACTTTTCAAGGATTACCACCTATGATAGCAGATTCGTTACCTGACACTTTTGGTAATATTATATTTCAAGAATGGTTAACTGCAAGAGGTATTACTAAAGTTACACCACTAGAGCAATTGGCTTATGTTGCAGATCGTGGAATGGGTGCGTTGGAATATAAACCTATAAAAGAATTACCAAATACTTCTAAAGTTAATATAGATGAAGTTATTACTATTTTAGAAAAAGTATTAAAGCTTAAAAAAGATACTAAAGGAGAAGATTTAAGTGAATTAGCCTTGTTAAACATTTTTAAAATAGGAACATCGGCAGGAGGAGCGCGCCCTAAAATTTTAATTTCTGAACACAAACAAACAGGAGAAATAATTGCTGGAGATAGAGAAATTAGTGAAGATTATAATCATTATTTAGTAAAACTACATATTGATGATAGTGATGGCTATAACAAAGAAAAAGTGGAATATGCTTATTATCTTTTAGCAAAAGAAGCAGGTGTAGATATGATGCCTTCTAAATTAATAGATGATAAACATTTTGCAACATTGAGATATGATAGACAAAATGGAGAAAAACAACACGTTTTAACTGTAACTGGTTTAACAGGTTGGGATTTTAAAAGTCAACCAGAAAACTCGTCTTATGAGAATGTTTTTAAAGTAGCTTTAGGTTTAGAGGTGTCTCATAAAGATTTACAACAACTTTTTAAACGTATGGTGTTTAATCTTATTTTTAGAAATGTAGATGATCATTTAAAAAATCATAGTTTTATTTATAATAAAGAAAGTAATAGTTGGAATTTAGGGCCAGCTTACGATTTAACCTATGCTTTAAACCCTTTATTTACTTTTAAAACAACTTCAAGAGCACTTTCTATTAATGGTAAACGTACAGAAATTACTTTAAAAGACTTATTAGCATTAGCAGATACTTTTTCGGTTAAAAACCCAAGAGGTATTATAAAGGAAGTGCAAAGTTTAATTCCTAAATGGAGTTTGTTTGCAAAAGAATTAAATATTCCTGAGCATATAATTACTTCAATTGAAAAAGAAATTAAGGAATTTTAACGTTAAGAGAATTGCTTTTTTAAAGCGCATTTTTATACACCCAATGATTGTTTGTGAGCTACGTCTAAAATTAATAAATCAACTTCAGGAAAAGAAATATTCGATAAAAAAGCAAAAATACGTTTAAGATTAATTTCAGAATGTCCGGTAAAAAGTATTTTTCTTATACGATATAAACTTGTAAAATAAATTTATATTTCAATGTTCAAATTACTTAAAGCTACTCTAAAATTATTGAGATAATAATTTGTATTATTGTAATTATAATCCACACTTATTTTATCGTTGAAACTTTTTAAAAAACTTATTTATGTCTTTTTGCATTTAGGAATATTGGTTTCTAATGCACAAGAATTACCTCCTATTAATAATTATACTCCTGTAGATTATAATGGAGAAACCCAAAATTGGGGAATTTCTCAATCTAAAGAGGGGTATATTTATGCTGCAAACAATAAAGGTTTATTAGAGTTTAACGGAGCAAATTGGCAATTGTATCCAACTCCAAATGAAACCATAATGCGTTCTGTTAAGGTTTATAAAGATAAAATCTTTACAGGTTTTTATATGGATTTTGGTTATTGGCAAAAAAATGAATTTGGTTCTCTAAAATATACTTCAATAGCTGAAAAAAGTACAATTCCTTTATTAGAAGATGAGCAGTTTTGGAGTATTATACAAGTTGAAGACTGGATTTTATTTCAATCCTTACAAAGAATTTATTTATATAACCTAAATACAAAGGAGTTTAAAGTTATAAAATCAAATACTACTATAACAAAAATGTTAAAAGTTGATGATACTATATATTTTCAACAAATAAACAAAGGTGTTTTTAAGATTGAAAAAGGAGGTGCTAAATTATTGTCTGATGATAAGATTTTTAAAAATGGTAATATTGTTTCAATATTTAAAAAAGGAAATCAATTACTATTTTTAACAGAAAATAAAGGTTTTTATCTTTTAGATAAAAACAAAGTAATCCCTTGGAATATTCCTTCTAAAAAAAGAATTCTAGGTAAAACTATTTATAGCGGTATTCAGCTATCAAACAAAGATTTTGCATTAGGTACTATCTCTAACGGCTTTATTTATCTTACAAGTGAAGGCGATTTTAAATATGAGATTAATCAAAAAAACGGATTAAACAACAATACTATTTTATCACTTTTTGAAGATGTAGAAGGAAATGTTTGGTTGGGCTTAGATAACGGAATAGATTGTGTAGATGTAAGTTCTCCTTTAAAAATTTATAAAGATATAGATGGAGATATTGGTACTGTTTATGCTTCAATATTATTTAATAATAAACTCTATTTAGGTACTAATCAAGGTTTGTTCTATAAAGAATACGAGTCACAAGATAATTTTACTTTTATAAAAAACACACAAGGACAAGTTTGGTGTATAAAAGAAATTGAAGGACAATTGTTTTGTGGACATAATACAGGAACATTTATTATTCAAGATAATAATAAAGCAGATAAAATTTCTAACATACAAGGAACCTGGGATATAAAAAAGATAAATAAAGGTACCTTGATACAAGGAAATTATAAAGGCTTACATATATTAACAAAACAAAATAATGTATGGAAGTATAAAAATAAAATTGAAGGATTTGATAACTCTAGTAGGTATTTTGAGTTGTTAGATTCTAATATGATTTTTGTAAACCATGAGTATAAAGGAGTGTTTAAATTAAATGTAGATAGCTCTTATAGAAAAGTAAAAACAGTAGTAAAAGACACTACTGCGCAAAAAGGAATTCACTCTGGTATTGTTAAATATAAAGATGAAATATTATATGCTAATAAAAAAGGTGTTTTTAAGTATGATGAAGTTTTAAATGAGTTTAAAAAAGATACTATTTTAAGTGCTCTTTTTTTAGAAAAAAATTATACTTCTGGGAAATTAATAGTAGCTAAAGAATTTAATAAACTATGGGCATTTACTAAAAATGGAATAAACTATTCTGCTCCAGGAAAATTGAGCTCTAAACCCACGATAAAATATAATTTTTTGTCAGAAAATCTTCGCAAAGGGGCTACAGGATATGAAAATATATCTTTTTTGAAAAATAATAAATACTTAATTGGTATTTCTAAAGGTTATATAATTTTAAATGAAGATAAGAATGAAGAAATTAAGAATTTTCCAATAAAAATTACTTCCATTAAAGCATATTCATTAAATAACATACAAAAGAAATTAAATTTAAAGATATCTGCTAGTTTAGAAAATAATATTAATAATGTAGAAATTTCATATGCAACGCCAGTATACAGTAAGTTTAAAGAAGTTTTATATCAATACAAATTAGAGGGGCAAAATAATATTTGGAGTAATTGGAGTAGAAAGACTAATGTTTTATTCGAAAATTTAAAATATGGTGATTATACTTTTACTACAAGATCTAAAATTGCTGATAAGTTAAGTTCTAAGGTCGCAACCTACAAGTTTTCTATTAAAAAGCCTTGGTACCTTAGTAACCTTATGTTTATTATTTATTGTTTATCACTTATTGTTTTATACTACATAATACATACTATGTACACAAGTTATTATAAAAAACAACAAGAAGAAGTTTTAAAAAGTAAGCAAAAAGAGTTTGAGTTAACAACTTTAGAGAACGAGAAACAATTAATGCGTATTAGAAATGATAAGTTAAGAGCAGATATTGAAAGTAAAAATAGAGAATTAGCTAGTTCTACAATGAGTATTATTAAAAAGAACGAATTCTTAAACTCTATAAAGAAAGAGCTTACGATAGCTGGAGAAACTGCTAGTAAGAATGTAATTAAAATTATAGATAATAACTTAAATAATACAGACGATTGGCAATTGTTTAAAGAAGCTTTTAATAATGCAGATAAAGATTTTATAAAGAAGATAAAATTGAAGCACACTGTTTTAACTCCTAATGATTTGCGTTTATGTGCATATTTAAGACTTAATTTATCTTCAAAAGAAATAGCGCCATTGTTAAATATTTCTCCAAGGAGCGTAGAAATAAAAAGGTACCGTTTACGTAAAAAAATGAATTTACCGCACGAAACTAACTTAACAAACTATATTTTAGAGATATAGAAACTACAACACTTTGCTTTTATAGCTATACAATACCACAACATTGTCTTTTTTTTGTTTAAAATGAATATTTCAATCCCTTGTTAAATAAGGGGTTTTTAATAAAAGCAATAAAAAATTACGATGTATACTTTTTGTAGTGTGTTTTTTTGCTGATATCTCATATTACTGCACTACTTTTAACGAAATATTTAAAAACTATAATTATATGAGAAAACTCATTCCATTAATTGTCTTTAGTTTATTTTCAGTTATTACATTTTCACAAACATTAAATGTTAGTGGAATTGTTACTCAGGCTTCTTCAGGAGAAACTCTACCAGGAGTTAGTGTCGTTGTAAAAAATACGGCAAGAGGAACAGAAACTGATTTTGACGGAAAATACAGTTTATCAAACATTAGTAATGGAGCAACATTAATATTTAGTGCTATTGGTTCAGAAACTAAAGAAGTTGTTGTTACAAGTTCAAGAATAAATGTTGCTTTACAAGAAAGTGCAGAACAATTAGATGAAGTTGTAGTTATCGGTTACGGTACACAACGAAAAAAAGAAGTTACAGGTGCAATAGCTGTAGTTTCTAGTGAGTCTATAGAAAAATTAAAACCGGTTAGAGTAGAGCAAGCACTACAAGGTCAAGTTGCAGGTGTAAATATTACATCAACTTCTGGTTCTCCAGGAGC
Source organism: Tenacibaculum aquimarinum (assembly GCF_022478115.1). Lineage (GTDB taxonomy): Bacteria > Bacteroidota > Bacteroidia > Flavobacteriales > Flavobacteriaceae > Polaribacter > Polaribacter aquimarinum_A. Next base: position 104,399 of record NZ_JAKGSC010000002.1, read on the forward strand.
TACTTCTAATATTAGAATTAGAGGTGTTTCTACAAACGGTAATAGTAATCCGTTAATATTGGTAGATGGTAATAGAATTGAAGATTTAAGTACAATTAATCCTTCAGATATTGAGTCTATTAATGTATTAAAAGATGCAACAGCTGGTATTTATGGTGTACAAGCCGCAAATGGTGTAATTTTAATTACAACTAAGTCTGGTAGAAAAAAATCAGATTATAAAATTAGTTTTAATTCATATTCAGGTATTCAAAAGACATCAAGAGAAATCCCAATGTTAAATGCTACCGAATATGCCTTATTAGCTAATGAAGCACATGCTGCAAATGGAGCTGCATTACCATTTTTAAATGTATCTAATTTAGGAAAAGGTACTGATTGGCAAGATCAAGTATTTCAAACAGCAGTTATGTCAAGTGCAGATATAAGTGTAAGTAAAGGAACCGAGAATGTTGCATATAATTTTTCAGCATCATATTTAGATCAAGATGGTATTGTAGGTTTAGATAAATCAAACTTTAACCGATTAACTGCTAAGTTAAATGTTAATGCGGATATTTTAGATAATTTAAAATTAACATCTTCTGTTATTTATACGAATACTCATAATAAAGGTTTGCCTGAAAATGTTTTAGGCTCTGTATTATTTAATGCATTAAATTTTGCACCAAACTTAACACCTACAGACGGAAGTGGTAACTATACTTTAACACCAGCAAGTGGTTTTGGACAAGAGGTAATTAATCCATTAGCACAAATGGCAACGACCTTTAATAAGACAACTGTTCATAAAATTGCCCCAACATTAGGGTTAACATATAGTTTTTTAGATGGTTTTAGTGCAAGTGCAAAAATGCAGTATAATTACGCAACAGTTAATTCAAGAAGTTATTTTGGTATAAATGAATTTGGTGTAAGTTCTACAGTATTTGATCGATTAAATAACAGCTTAACAAACTTTGAACAAGGGTACGAAGATTATATTTTTGACGCATATGTTAAATACGAAAAGAAATTTAATGATGTGCATGATGTTAAAGTTTTATTAGGTACTTCTGTTTCAAAAGCACAAACACACAATATTGCTAATCAACAAGGATTCGATTTTATTAAAGGAAATTTAAATTCTGACATAAATGGAGGAGATAGGTTTGAAGATTATAATCTAATAAATAATACAGTAGATGTTGTAGATGGAGATAGATTACTTTCATATTTTTCAAGACTACAATATGGTTATGATGGTAAATATTTAATTTCAGCAGTATTAAGAAGAGATGGTTCTTCTAAATTTGGACCCGTAAATAAATTTGGTTTCTTCCCTTCAGCCTCTATAGGTTGGGTGGTTTCTAAGGAATCGTTTTTAGAAGATTCTGATGTAATTAATTTTTTAAAATTAAGAGCTAGTTATGGTATTATTGGAAATGATAGAATTCCTGCATTTGCATTTACTTCTTTGTTAAACGGACAAGGTCAATATGTTTTTGATGATGAAATTGTTACAGGTGTTGCGGCAGGTGTATTATCTAATCCTGAAGTACGTTGGGAAAAACAAAAACCTTTAGATATTGGTTTAGATATTACCTTATTTGATAAGTTTGAAATAACAGTAGATTATTTTAAGAAAACCACAGAAGATTTATTAGTAAACCCTCAAGTTTCAGGAATTTTAGGAGTTTCTGCTCCAGGTTCTGGTTTACCAGTTGTAAATGCTGGTACAGTAGAAAATAAAGGATTTGAGTTTTCAATAGGTTATAAACAAAAAATTTCTGAAGACTTTAATTTTGGAATAAACTACAACTTTACAACATTAGATAATAAAGTACTTTTAGTAAATGGAGAAAATTCTTTTGTAGAAGGAGGTTCTTTTGGTGTAGGTCAAGAAGCACCATCAAGAATGGAAGCTGGTTTTCCAATTGGTTATTTTTATGGATACCAAACAAATGGTGTTTTTCAAACACAAGCAGAGGTTGATGCACATTCAACACAAACAAATGCAAATCCAGGAGATTTAAGATTTGTTGACACCAATGAAGACGGTAAAATTGATCTTGATGATAGAACTTATATTGGAGACCCAATTGCAGACCTTAATATGGGGTTAAATTTAACATTGAATTATAAAAACTTAGATTTTTCTGCTTATGCATTTGCTTCTTTAGGTAATGAAATAGTTAGAAATTACGAAAGAAATTTAACGTTAACTAATAGACCTGTATGGTATTTAGATAGATGGACAGGTCTAGGAACAAGTAACACATCTCCAAGAGTAACAACTGGTGCAAATGGTAATACGCTGTTTTCAGACTTTTATGTAGAAGATGGTTCTTTTGTAAGATTACAAAATGTACAAGTTGGTTATAGCTTTGATCCAAGTAAATTTGGTAAATCTGGTATAGATAAATTAAGATTGTATATATCTGCTAATAATTTAGTAACACTTACTAAATACAGAGGATATGATCCAGCAGCAAGTGGTGGTGTTCCAACTCCAGAAAATCCAAATGTATCTTCTCCAATAGGAGCAGGTATAGATCAAGGTTTCTATCCAACACCAAAAACATTTTTATTTGGTTTAAATGTTAATTTTTAATATATAAAATGATGAAAAAAATACATATACAATACTTATTCAGTTTTATACTATTAATTAGTGTAAATATATCTTGTAGTGATGATTTTGTTGACGTAAAATCTTTAGATCCAAATTCAGAAGATTTTTTTAATACAGAAGAAGATTACAGAAATGCCGTAGTTGGTGCTTACGATTTATTACAAGCTACATATCAAAATGTCTTATTAGGCGAAATAGCTTCAGATAATACACTTTGTGGAGGTGAAAACGCTACTGATGTAATTGGGTTTCAACAAGTAGATGATATGACACATACTTCTTCTAATCAGCAATTAAGAGCTATTTGGGGCTGGATGTTTTCTGGAGTTAACAGAGCAAATTATATCTTAGAATTTCAAGATAAAACAGATTTTACAGGAAAAGAAGAGGTATTAGCACATGCGCGTTTTTTAAGAGCATATTACTATTTTGAATTAGTAAAATGGTTTGGAGATGTTCCTTTAGCTGTAGATAAAAGAATTCAATTTGGTGAGCAATTTGATATTGATAGAACACCAAAAGCAGAAATCTATGCACAGTTAGAGTTAGATTTAATTTATGCAGCGGATAATTTACCAGCAGTACAAGCTATAACTGGTTTAGCAACTAAAGGAGCAGCACAAGCATTATTAGGTAAAATTTATTTATATCAAGATAAGTTTGATGAAGCTTCAGCTATATTAGAAACTCTTATAACAACAGGACCTTATAGTTTATCTCCATTATACACAGATATTTTTGAACATGATGATGAAAACAATAGCGAGTCAGTTTTTGAAGTTCAGTATAATGATGATCAAGGAGCAAGTTTTAATTGCTTACAGTGTAGTGAAGGTAATGTAGCTGTAGGTTTTAGTGGTGTAAGAGCCTATGTAGCAACTCCAGGAACTGAAGGAGACATCTTTTCTTCTGGGTTTAGTTTTAACGTACCAGTCCAAGAAGCAGTAGATGCTTTTGAAGCAGATGATACAAGAAAAGATGTTGCAATTTTAGACATTGAAGCTTGGGCAACACAAACAGGTATAACTTATGGAACAGGTTATGAACATACAGGGTATTTCAACAGGAAATATATACCAAGAAAGCGTACAGATACTGCAGCTGGTGACAGGAATTTAACAAATCCAAATAACTATAGAGCTATACGTTATGCAGATGTATTATTAATGGCAGCTGAAGCTTTTAATAGAAAACCAACTGCTAATGATGGAAAAGCTCAAGCTTACCTAAACTTAGTTAGACAAAGAGCATTTGGAGATATGAATCATAATATTACTTCTACAGGTTCTTCTTTAACAGAAGATATTTTAACAGAACGTAGAGTAGAATTATTAGGTGAAGGACATCGTTTTTTCGATTTAGTAAGAACTGGAGAAGCGGCTCAAAAAATACCAGGTTTTATGGCTGGTAAAAATGAATTGTTTCCAATTCCTTTAATAGAAATTCAATTAACTGGTAATAGATGGGATCAAAACCCTGGATACTAAAAACAAGTATAATATGAAAAAAATAAAAAACCTTTATACAGCACTTATAATACTTATTATAGTTAGTGCTTGTGCAGATGATAGAGTGCTAGATTTTTTAAATACTATAGCACCACCGTCTAATATTTCTGCAAGTTATACTATTACGCAAGACAATACAGGTCTAGTAACTATAACACCAACAGCAGATGGAGCTACATCTTTTGATGTTTATTTTGGAGATTCAACTCCAGATCCAGAAAGTCTACCTCAAGGACAAAGTGTAGAGCATACTTATGCAGAAGGAACTTATGATGTTAAAATTATAGCATATAACTTAAATGGAGATACAGTTGAACACACACAACAATTAGTAGTTTCATTTCAAGCACCTCAAAATTTAGTAGTTGTAATTGAAAATGATGCTGCAATATCTAAGCAGGTAAATGTAACAGCAAATGCAGATTTTGCAACAACTTTTGATTTCTTTCCTGGAGATGCTACAAATACACCAGTAACAGGAAATATTGGAGAAACAATCTCTTACCAATATCAAGACCCTGGAACTTATACAATAGTTGTAGAAGCTAAAGGTGGTGCAATTGCAACAACTCAACACACAGAAGATTTTGAAGTTACTGAAATTTCAGCACCAGTAGCATCAGCTGCTATACCACCAACTAGAAATGATACAGATGTTATTTCTATCTTTAGTGACGTATACACAAATGTGGCTGGTACAAATACTTTTCCAGATTGGGGACAAGCTGGTCAAGGAAGTGCTTGGGGACCTTTTGATGTAAACGGTGACAATATGTTACAATACACAAACTTAAGTTACCAAGGTATTGCTTTTGGTTCGCCACAAGATGTTAGTGGTATGGAGTTTGTACATTTAGATGTATGGACAAAAGACGTTTCTAGGATAGAAACTTCATTAATAAGTGCTACAAACGGAGAAAAACCAGTTTGGTCTGATTTAACAGCAAATGAGTGGACAAGTATTGATATTCCAATCTCTGCATTTACTGATCAAGGTTTAACGGTTGCAGATATTCACCAATTAAAATTTGTTGGAGATCCTTGGGCAGCAGGAACTGTTTTTATTGATAACATTTATTTCTATAAAGCACCATCAAGTGTAGTTACATCAGGTATTCAAGATTTTGAAGGAGCTGCACCAGCATTTACAGCTTTTGGAGATGCTTCAACAGTAGTAGTTAGTAACCCAGATCAATCAGGTTTAAATACAACAGCAAATACTGCTGAATTTGTAAAACCATCAGGAGCACAAACTTGGGCGGGTTCATTTTTTGATATTTCAACGCCATTAGATGTAGTAAATTTTAATAAAATTTCTGTTAAAACATGGTCACCGAAAGCAGGAGCAACTGTACGTTTTAAAATAGAAAACTCTGCAGATAATACACAGTTTTTAGAAGTAGACGCTACTACAACTGTAACAAATGCTTGGGAAGAATTAACTTTTGATATTACTACAGCAAATCAAAGTTTTACATTTGATAGATTGGTTATTTTCTTTGACTTTGGAGTCTCAGGAGACGGTTCAACATATTATTATGATGAAATTAATTTAATAAATGATTCAGGAGCAATTGCTCCAATTGTTTTCCAAGATTTTGAAGGAGCTGCACCAACATTTACAGCTTTTGGAGATGCTGTAACTGGTGTAATTACAAGTCCAGATGTAAGTGGTTTAAATACAACTGCCAATGTAGGAGAATTTGTTAAACCATCTGGAGCTCAAACTTGGGCAGGTAGTTTCTTTGATGTTGCTGCTCCTTTAGATTTAAGTGCTCATAGCAAGATAACTATTAAAACATGGTCTCCAAAAGCAGGAGCAACTGTACGTTTTAAAATAGAAAACTCTGCAGATAATACCCAGTTCCTTGAAGTAGATGCAACTACATCTACAACAAATGCTTGGGAAGAATTAAGTTTTGATATATCTTCTGCACCAGCATTTAATTATGATAGAATTGTAATATTCTTTGATTTTGGTGTTGAAGGAGATGGTTCTACTTATTATTATGATGAATTTACTTTAACTAATTAAGATATAAAAACAGATAATTATGAAGAATACTAAATATATATATGTTTTAATATTATCTTTAATATTAGCATTTAATAGTTGTCAAGAAAACGACTACGAGTTTGGAGATATTATTACTCCATCGAATATAGAAATAACAGCAGAAATTGTTGGTCAAGATGCAGCAAACCCTGACGGAGACGGAAGTGGTGTGGTTAATTTTACGACAACGGCAAATAATGCTATTTCTTACAAATATGTTGATCCTAATGGAGTTGAACATTTATCATTATCGGGTAAACAATCAATTAGTTTTAGTGATTTAGGATTAAACACCTACACTGTAAACGTTGTTGTTTCTGGTACAGGAGGAATTTCAGCGAGTAAAACGATACAAGTACAAGTTTTATCAACATATTCTCCGCCAGCAGATTTATTAGATAAATTAGTTGGTTCAGGTTCTAGAACTTGGAGAATAAAAGCAGAAGTACCTGGACATTTTGGTTTAGGACCTGTTGGAGGAACTACTCCAGTAGAATGGTATGGAGCTGGACCAAATGAAAAAGATGGTTTAGGAATATACGATGATGCTTATATTTTTAATGCTGATGGTACATTTATGCACATAACTAACGGAACAATTTTCGGTAGAGATCCTCATATAGTTAATGATCTAGGTCCAAACACTACAGGTAATGTTAATGGTGCTGATATTGAAAACTATCCTTATGGAGACATTGCTGCAAATTGGTCTATTACTGCACCAGGAGGTACAGAAACAATTAATTTAACGGGTCTTGCTTTTTTAGGTTATTATACTGGTGGAAATCATTCTTACCAAATTTTTAATAGAGATAATCCTAATGAAATGGTTATAAAAACTACAGATGCTGCTAGTGATTTTGATTGGTGGTTTATAATAACAAGTAATTAAAAAACATGAAAAACTTTATAATAAAAGAATTTCAGTTATTAATAATTATATTTTTGGTCAGTATTATCTCCTCATGCTCAGGTGTAGGAGATGATTCTTTACCAACAGGAAGTCAGGATGTTATTCCAAGTAATCTTGTAATTAATATTACTGTTGTTGGTCAAAACACTGCAAATCCAAATGGAAATGGTTCAGGAGAAATTAATGTAACAGCTTCTGCTTCAAACACAGAAAGTTATAAAATTGAATTTGGTGACGGTAATCAAGTTAGTAATACTTCCGGAAACGCATCACATACGTATACTCAAGATGGTACAAATTCTTATACTATAAAAGTATTTGCAACTTCTAGTACAGGAAATTCAATAGGAGATTTCAAATCTGTAAATGTGTATGTTAATCAGTCTGGTTTATCACTTATTTGGTCAGATGAGTTTAATACCGATGGAGCACCAGATACATCTAAATGGGGTTATGATATTGGAAGAGGTAATAACGGTTGGGGTAATGGAGAGTCTCAATATTATACTGATAGATCAGATAATGTAATAGTAGAAGACGGATTTTTAAAAATTACAGCAAAAAAAGAAAATTACCAAGGAGCGGAGTATACTTCTACAAGGTTGCAAACTCTAGGTAAATTTGATTTTAAATATGGTGTTGTAGAAGTTAGAGCAAAACTACCGGAAGGAGGTGGAACTTGGCCAGCAGTTTGGATGCTAGGTTCTAATTTTACTTCAGTTGGTTGGCCAGCTTGTGGAGAAGTAGATATTATGGAACATGTTGGAAACGATCAAAATAAAATACATGGAACTTTACATTATCCAGGTAATTCTGGTGGTAATGGAAATGGAAACTCAACAACAATAGCTAATGTTAGTTCTCAATTTCATGTTTATAAAACAGAATGGACTAACGAATCAATAAAATTCTTTGTTGATGATGTAGAATTTCATTCTTTTAACAATTCTTCAAACGTACCTTTTAATCATAACTTCTTTTTCATCTTAAATGTAGCTATGGGTGGAAGTTTTGGAGGAAGTATAGACAGTAGTTTTTCTCAATCTACCATGGAAATAGATTATATAAGAGTTTACCAATAATTATTTGAATTAAGTTTAATGAGGTTAATTCTTTCATGTATTAACCTCTTTTACTTCTTGTAAAAATAAATTTCTAAAATGAAAAACAGCATTTTTTACACATTACTTATACTATTTTTAATTGTTGGTGCTTGTAACACTTCAACAGATAAAATTTTTATTGAAGAAACTAAAAGAGGGTTTAAACTAAAAGTTAATAATAAAGATTTTTTTATAAATGGAATGAATTGGGATTATTTTCCAATAGGTACTAATTATGAATACAGTCTTTGGAATCAATCTGATGAAACCATAAAAAAAGCGCTAGATTCAGAAATGAGTTTACTGAAAGAAATGGGCGTAAATGCTATTCGTCAATATACTGGAGTTCCTCCCAAATGGATAAAATACATTTATAAAAATTACGGTATTTATACGATGCTTAACCATTCATTTGGGCGTTATGGACTTACAATTGATGGTAAACTTATGGAAAATACCCAGTATGGTGATTCTAGAGTAGAGAAGTTACTTGTATCCGAAGTAAAAGAATTAGCAAATAATTATAAGAATACACCTGGTTTATTAATGTATTTATTAGGTAATGAAAATAACTACGGGCTTTTTTGGGAAGGTGCTGAAACAAAAAATATACCATCAGAGGATAAAACTTCAGAGAAGTTAGCTACAGCTTTATATAAGCTATTTAACAAAGCTGCTATTGAGATGAAAACAATTGACAAAAATCATCCAGTTGCAATGTGTAATGGAGATTTAATGTTTATAGATATTATAGCAAAAGAATGTAAAGATGTAGATGTTTTTGGAACAAATGTATATAGAGGTATTTCTTTTAGAGATGCTTTTGAAGAGGTTAAAAAGCAACTAAATAAACCAATATTATTTACAGAGTTTGGGGCAGATGCTTTTAACGCTCTAAATAAAACAGAAGATGAAGAAGATCAGGCATATTATCTTAAAGGAAATTGGAAAGAAATTTATGAAAATGCAGCAGGTTTAGGGAATTCAGAAAATTGTATAGGTGGTTTTACTTTTCAATTTAGTGATGGTTGGTGGAAATATGGACAAACCAAAAATCTAAATGTTCATGATACAAATGCATCTTGGGCTAATAAAGGGTATGCAAAAGATTTTTTACCTGAAGTTAATAATATGAATGAAGAATGGTTTGGGATTTGTGAAAAAGGACAAACAAATAAAGAAGGTCTATACTCATTAAAACCAAGAGTTGCGTATTATGTTTTAAAAGAGGTACATCAATTTTATCCATATGCAGATGATGCAAATCAAACTTCAATAAACGAGTATTTTAAAAATATAAATATGGCTGAGGCTGTAAATAAATAAGAAGAGTAACAAAATGATTGAAACTTTAACCAAAAATAAAGAAGTTAACATAACGGAAGTTCAAATAGACGGAGAATCTTTTTTTAAGATATCTAACAATGATGAAATGCGTCCGTTTTTTATGAGTATCGTAAGCGACTCAAATCATTGGTTGTTTATTTCTAGTAACGGAGGTTTAACAGCTGGTAGACAAAATGCACAATCTGCATTATTTCCTTATTATACAGATGATAAAATTACAGAATCTGCCGATATTACAGGAAGTAAATCTATTTTTCAAGTAGAAAAAGATGGTGAAGTTCATGTTTGGGAGCCTTTTTCTGAACGTTTCGAAGGACGTTTTGAAACTACAAGAAACTTGTATAAAAACACCTATGGAAACAAAGTAGTGTTTGAAGAAATAAATCACGATTTAGAACTTACTTTTCAATATGAATGGAGTTCAAGTAATGAGTATGGCTTTGTAAGAAAAAGTAAATTAAGCAACAATTCAAACGCTACAGTAAACGTAAATATACTTGATGGGATTCAAAATATTTTACCTTATGGTGTAGGTAGCGATTTACAAAATGCTAGTAGTAATCTTGTAGATGCCTATAAACGAAGTGAGTTAGAAGAAAAAACGGGTCTTGGTTTGTTTGCTTTAAGTGCAATTATTGTTGATAAAGCAGAACCAAGTGAAGCATTAAAAACAAACGTTGTTTGGTCTTTAGGCTTAGAAAATCCTAAATATTTATTATCATCATTACAACTAAAAAACTTCAGAAAAAAAATACCAATACATCAAGAAGTTGATGTTAAAGCAGAAAAAGGAGCTTACTTTATTAATAAAGAAGTAACGTTAGCTTCAAAAGAAACAAAACAATGGATGTTTGTTGCCAATGTAAATCAAACTCATTCTGGAGTTTCAGCACTATCAAACGCTATTATAAATGATAATCAATTAGCTAAAAAGGTAAATGATAATGTTGCTTTAGGTACTCAAAATTTAATAAAATTAAATGCAACCTCAGATGGTTTACAGTTAACTGCGGATAATTTTAGAGATACACGTCATTTTTCAAACACATTATTTAATATAATGCGAGGTGGAATTTTTGATGATAATTACACTGTAGAAAAATGGGATTTTAAAAACTACATAGAAAAAGCCAACAAAAAAGTAGCAAGAACAAACGAAACTGTAATTAATAATTTATCAGAGAAGTTTACTGTTTCAACATTAAAAGAAATAGCAAGTAACACTGATGATAGTAATTTTAGACGTTTGTGTTTAGAATACATGCCATTAAAATTTAGTAGAAGACACGGAGATCCAAGTAGACCTTGGAACAAGTTTTCTATAAACACACGTAATGATGATGGTTCTAAAATATTAGATTACGAAGGAAACTGGAGAGATATTTTTCAGAACTGGGAAGCTTTAGCGCATTCTTATCCAGATTTTATTGAAAGTATGATTCATAAGTTTCTAAACGCCACAACTTTTGATGGTTATAATCCATACAGAGTTACCAAAGGTGGTTTTGATTGGGAAACAGTAGAACCAGAAGATCCTTGGAGTTATATTGGTTATTGGGGAGATCATCAAATAATTTATTTACTAAAGTTTTTAGAGTTTATAGAAAAACATCAACCTAAAAAATTAGAAAGCTTTTTTACTAAGGATTTGTTTGTGTATGCAAATGTTCCTTATAAAATCAAACAGTATCAAGATTTATTAAAGAATCCTAAAGATACAATTGAGTTTGATAAAGAATTAGACCATAAAATTCGTCAAGAACGAGAAGAATTAGGTGCAGACGGAGCTTTATTAAGAGATGAAAATAGGTTTATTGTTAAAGTTAATTTTATTGAAAAGATATTAGCAACAACCTTAGCTAAATTATCAAATTTTATACCTGAAGGTGGTATTTGGATGAACACGCAACGTCCGGAATGGAACGATGCTAACAATGCCTTGGTTGGTAATGGAGTATCAATGGTAACGTTGTATTATTTACGTCGTTTTTTACAATTTTTTAAAGAAGCATTTAATAATTCTGAAGAAAATAGTTTTGAAGTTTCAAAAGAGTTGGTAGATTTTTTCCATGATATTGTAAATACTTTTGATGAGCACAAAAACATACTCTCTGGAAGTGTTAATAATACACAACGTAAAGAGGTTTTAGATGGTTTAGGTAAAGCAGGAAGTAATTTTAGAAACAATGTATATAAAACTTCTTTTTCTGGAAGAAAAGAAACCATTACAAAAGAAGAATTACAGCACTTTGTAACAATAAGTTTAGCATATTTAGAGCATTCAATAAAAGCTAATAAACGTAGTGATAATTTATATCATGCATATAACTTAATGACTATTGAGGATAATAAGAACGTATCTATTTCCTATTTAGATGAAATGTTAGAAGGCCAGGTTTCTGTTTTAAGTTCAGGTTTTTTATCTCCTAAAGAATCTTTAGAGGTATTAGATGCAATGAAACAAAGTAAGTTGTTTAGAGAAGATCAATACAGTTATATATTGTATCCAAATAAAGAGTTAAAAGGATTTATTGCGCGTAATAATGTGCCAAAACAATTGATAGAAAAATCAGTCTTTCTTCAACAATTAATAAAACAAGGAAATACTCAAATTATAGAAAAAGATATAAATAACGAGTATCATTTTAATGGTAATTTTAAAAATAAAAATGATGTAATTGAAGCATTAAATACTATTAAAATTCAAGTTTTTTTATCTGAAAAAGAAATTATACTTCAAATTTTTGAAGAAGTATTTAATCACAAAGCATTTACAGGTAGATCCGGAACTTTTTATGGTTATGAAGGTTTGGGTTCTATTTATTGGCACATGGTTTCTAAGTTATTGTTAGCTGTTCAGGAAAGTTGTTTAATAGCTATAAATGAAGGTGAAAGTGATGAGCTTGTAGGTAAATTATTAGAACATTATTACGAAATTAATGCTGGTATTGGAGTTCATAAATCGCCCACTTTATATGGTGCTTTTCCAACGGATCCATATTCTCATACGCCAGCAGGTAAAGGAGCCCAGCAACCAGGAATGACTGGTCAAGTAAAAGAAGATGTTTTATGTCGTTTTGGTGAATTAGGTGTGTTTGTTTCAGAAGGAAAGTTAAATTTTAATCCGTGTTTATTAAAAAAAGACGAATTCTTATCTGAAAACAAAACTTTTAATTACATAGATATTTTCAAAAATGAAAAAGAACTTCAGTTACAACCTCAGATGTTAGCATTAACATATTGTCAAGTTCCAATTGTATATGAAATAGCAAGTGACAATAGAGTAGAAGTAATAGATAATAAGGGTCAAATAGTGGGAATTGAAAGTTTAACACTAAATGAGAATATTAGTAAAAAAATATTTAATAGAACTGGAGAAATAGTCCAAATTAATGTATTCATTAAAAAAGATGTTTTAAAATAGAAATTGAAAACCATAAATAACATATTATTAATAGTTGCTTTGTTTTTGTTTTCTTGTATTTCTCAAGAAAAGAAAGATGAAAAAGAAACACAAAAGAATTTATCTGCTAAAGAAATTTTAGGAAATCCAGATTATTTAGCAATTTCTTATGGTGGTTATAGAACTAATTCTAGAGATGTTCAACCAACAATAGCAGAGTTGCAAGAAGATATGAAAATTCTTCATGCAATGGGAATCAGAATTGTAAGAACATACAATGTTCATTTTTCACAAGCGGCTAATTTATTAGAAGCAATTCATCAACTTAAAAAAGAAGATGCTAGTTTTGAAATGTATGTAATGTTAGGTGCTTGGATAGATTGTAAAAATGCTTTTAATTGGTCTCAAGGAGAACCAAATCATAATGAAGAAAGCGACAGAAACTCAATTGAAATTGCTACAACTATTTCTTTGGCAAAACAATATCCAGATATAGTTAAAATTATAGCTGTTGGTAATGAAGCTATGGTAAAATGGGCTACATCATATTATGTGCAGCCAAATGTAATTTTAAAATGGGTTAATCATTTACAAGAATTAAAAAAGTCTGGAGAATTATCAAAAGATTTATGGATTACAAGTTCAGATAATTTTGCTTCTTGGGGCGGCGGAGATGATAGTTATCATACCGAAGATTTAGATAAATTAATTAATGCTGTAGATTATATTTCAATGCATACATATCCAATGCATGATACACACTACAATCCTGTTTTTTGGGGAACTATAGAAAATGAACAAGAATTATCTAAAATTGAACAGATAGACGCAGCTATGTTACGTTCTAAAGAATATGCAATTTCTCAATATAAAAGTGTAAAAGATTACATAAAAAGTTTAAGAGTTAATAAACCAATACATATTGGCGAGACAGGTTGGGCAAGTTTTTCAGGCGGACATTATGGTATTACTGGTTCTAAAGCAACAGATGAATATAAAGAAGCACTATTTTATAAACATATGAGAGAATGGACAAAAGAAGAAGGAATATCTTGTTTTTATTTTGAAGCTTTTGATGAAAACTGGAAAGATGCTCAAAATCCTAACGGATCAGAAAATCATTTTGGGTTATTTACTATTGAGGGTAAAGCAAAATACGTGCTTTGGAATTTAGTTGATAAAGAAGTTTTTAAAGGATTAACAAGAAGCGGTAAACTAATTACTAAAACATATAATGGAGATAAGAGAATGTTACTAAAAGATGTTTTAATACCATCAGTAAATAAAATAATAGTTAATGCGAATTAAAAAATAATAAACACTTATGAAAAATATAGTTTTAATATTATTAGTTGTATTAAATGCTTCATGTTCTAATAAGGAATTAGAAGTTAAGGTTATAGAAACTTCTGCATCTGGAAATAAAATGGATGTTATAACTGAATTTACTTCAGTAGAAAAACCTATAAAAATAACTCTTAATCCTGACAAAACGTACCAAAAAATTACAGGTATTGGTGGCTCTTTTACAGAATCTTCAGCCTATTTACTTAATCGTTTAGGTAAAGAAAATAGAGCAAAAGTTCTTGAAGCATATTTTGGAGAATCTGGTGCAAAATATTCTTTAACAAGAACACATATAGCATCTTGCGATTTTTCTTTGAATAATTACACGTATGCACCAACTGAAGGTGATATTGAATTAAAAGATTTTACTATTGAAGAAGACCGAGACGATTTAATTCCGATGATAAAAGATGCAATGGCTATTTCTAAAGACGGATTTAAAATAGTAGCATCTCCTTGGACTTCACCACCTTGGATGAAAGATAATAAAAAATATGTTGGTGGAAAATTATTGCCAAAATACTACGACATTTTTGCAACTTATTTTGATAAATATTTAGATGCTTATAAAGCAGAAGGTATTGATATTTGGGGATTAACACCTGTTAATGAGCCTCATGGTAATGGTAATAATTGGGAAAGCATGCATTTTACTCCAGAAGAGGAGACAGATTTTGTTCAAAACCATTTAGGGCCAAAATTAGAAGCAGAAGGAAAAGGAAACATAAAAATTTTAGGGTACGACCAAAATAGAGCTGGATTAAATGAATGGGTAGATGTTATGTTTAAAGACGAAGCATCCTCTAAATACTTTGCTGGAACCGCAATACATTGGTACGAAAGTACTTATAATTATTATCCAAAAGCATTACAATATGCGCATAAAAAAGCACCTAATAAATATTTAATTGAAACCGAGGGTTGTATAGATTCTGAAGTGCCAAAATGGAAAGATGATGCCTGGTATTGGTCTAAAGAAGCTACAGATTGGGGGTTTGATTGGAGAGAACCAGAGAAAAAATATTTACATCCAAAATACGCTCCAGTAAATCGTTATGCAAGAGATATTATTGGTTGTTTAAATAATTGGGTAGATGGTTGGATAGACTGGAATATGGTGCTAGATAGAAAAGGTGGGCCAAATTGGTTTGAAAACTGGTGTGCAGCTCCAATTATTGTAGATCCGGAAAATGATCAGGTGTACTTAACACCAATCTACTATACAATGGCACATTTTAGTAAATATATTAGACCAAATGCTAACGTTATTGATGTATCTATTTCACACAAAGAACTAATGGTAACTGCCGTTAAAAACCCAGATAACTCTATTGCAGTTGTAGTATTTAATGAAGGTTTAAATGAAAAACATTTTTCATTATACTTAGGTGATAAAAACAAACAAATGTCTATTAATCCACAAGCAATACAAACCATAATTTTAACTAACTAAATTAACACAAATGGCTAAAAATAAAAAAGGAGTTAAAAATAAAGTACCTATGGAGCAAAAACTTGCTTTTGGGTTTGGTATGCTTGCTAATCAAATGTTTCCTGCTGCCTTGCAAATCTTTATGATGGTTTTGGTAAAAGGGTTAGGTTTTTCTCCGTTAATGTGGGGAATAATATTTTTTGCTCCTCGTATTTTCGATGCTTTTACCGATCCTATTATGGGTTTTATTTCAGATAATACAAAATCTAAATGGGGTAGACGTAGGCACTTTGTATTTATTGGTGGTATACTTATGGGTATTTCATTTATAGCAATGTGGCAGTTGTACCCGGAAAACGGATTAATGTATAATTTCACATATTTCATGGTTTGGTCATTTATTTTCTATTTAGGACTTACCATTTTTAGTGTACCTTACGTAGCTATGGGCTATGAAATGAGTGATGATTTTCATGAAAGAACTCGTATTATGGCCATTGCACAAATGATTGGTCAATGGGCATGGGTAATTGTTCCTTGGTTCTGGATTATTATTTATGATCCCGATTTATTTGAAAGTGCGCCAGCGGCTACAAGAGAACTATCGTATTATGTTGCAGCATTTTGTACATTATTGGCAATTATTCCTGCAATTTTTATAAAAAGTGAATCTACCGTAAACAATACTGATTTTACACCTATCAACAGAACTAATATTTCTAAAAGTTTTGGTAAAATTATTGGAAGCTTTAAAGAAGCTTTTCGTATTAAACAATTTAGAAAATTATGTATTGCTACTTTTTTGATTTACAATTCATTTATGACTATTGCTGCTTTTTCATTTTTTATAATTGTATCATATTTATTTAATGGAGATGCAGCTGCTGCAGGTATTTGGCCAACGCTGCATGGTAGTGTTGGAGCTTTGGTTACCACATTTATAGTTATTCCTATTATTGATAGAATTGCGATAAAATTAGGAAAAAAGAAAACATTTATGCTATCACAAGGTATTTCAATAATCGGTTACATTTTATTTTGGTTTCTGTTTATACCAGGTAAACCTTATATGTTTTTATTTGCCTTACCTTTCTTTTCTTTTGGTATTGGTGGTTTGTTCACTTTAATGATGTCTATGACTGCTGATGTTATTGATTTAGATGAATTAAATACAGGTTTGAGAAGAGAAGGAGCTTTTGGGGCTATTTATTGGTGGATGGTAAAATTCGGATTTGCAATTGCTGGGCTTTTAAGTGGAGTTTTTATGGCTTGGGTTGGATATACACCTGACGCTTCTACACAACCTGAAGGTGCCATAACAGGTATGAGGTTGTTTTATACATTTTTTCCAATTATAGGTACATTAGCAGCTATGTTTGTAATGCGTAGTTATGATATTACTGAAGAAAAGGCAATTGAAATTCGTGCTAAATTAAATAATTCAACTAAGAAAAATTAAGATATTATATTCTTTAAGAAATTACTTTTTATAATGCACTTTTATACACCCAATAATTATTTTCTTTCACAAAATGGGAATTTTCATGGATAACATTTAAAGATCCGTTTTCATAAAAATAAGCTTTAAACTCAACGTTGTTTTCTGTAGTTTGTAAAACATCTAATTTTATCCATTCTACAGATTTTGTCCAATCTAATATTTCCTTTTTTTCAAGTTTAGAAGGTCTGGTTGAGCTATGATGACTTTTTTGTAAATAGTCAATATTAGCCAATACAAACGCGCTATATCTAGAGCGCATTAAAGCTTCTGGTGTTGTTACACTTTTAATTTGTAAGTGTGCTTTTTTACAACAAGATTCATATAATTTTGAAGGATTACAAGGGCATTTCATAGTTAATTAATTAGTTCATTCTTTTTGATTCTAAAACATCGTTCTTCACCAAGAAATAAAGGATTTCCAAATTCCTCAGACCAAAAACCGTCTAAGATATCTTTAGAAATACATCTATAAACAACCACGCCTTTATAAATGCTGTTTTCATCGCCTTGATAATTAAAGTTAATGACTAAAATATTATCTTTAAAAAAACCTGTTCCAAATTGTTGTTGACTTTTGTTTATCAGCCATTTTGCAATAATTCTGTTATTTTCATCCAAAGTTAAAGACAAAGTTCCTTTGTAGGTTTTCTCATCTTCATTTTGGTTACTTCCGATTATTTGAAATTCACCTATTAAATCTTGAACTGTCATTTTTTTGATTATTAAAGAATTCTAAAGAAAACAAATCTATTTTCTAATACAAAATGTAATTTGCTTTTTAAATAAAGTTTCTAGTAAGTTAGGGTAGAGTATAGGTATAAGATTTAGTTAGAATTATATAATAAATTCTCAGAGCTTTTAAATAGAGAAATCTAATAGATTTTAATTTGTAGATTCTCTTATTACTAATTCGGTGTCTAATACTATTTCTTTATGGCTAATTGTTTTATTCTTCTTTTTATCTTTTATTTCTTTATATAATATTTTAAAGGCTTTTTTTCCCATTTCAAAACCAGGCTGATTAACAGTAGTTAAAGAAGGTGAAATTACTGATGCCATAAACCAATTGCTAAAACCTATAATATTAATTTCTTCTGGAATTTTTATGCCTTTCTTGTTAAATTCTGAGATAGCACCAATGGCAACTAAATCTGTATTTATAAATATTCCATCTACGTCTTTATGGTCTATTAAAAGTTGATTTGCAAAAAAAGCGCCTTCTTCAAAACTCATATCATCTAGTAAATACACCAAAGAAGAATCATATGGTAAATTATGGTCTGTTAATGCTTGTTTATAACCTAAAAAACGATCTATAGAATTTTGCGGTAATAAAGGACCTCTAAAGTGTGCAATTCTTTTACAACCAACATCAATAAGATGTTTGGTGGCTTGGTATGCAGCTTTTCTGTCGTCTATAATTACTTTAGAGCATTGTACAACTTTAGCAATTTTATCAAACATTACAATTGGTGTTTCTTGTTCAATAATTTCTGTTAAATGCTTATAGTCTCCGGTTCCGTTTGCTAATGAAATTAAAATACCATCAACTCTTTTGCTAAGTAATAAATCTATTTGTTTTTTTTCTAATTCATAAGATTCATTTGATTGAAGAATAATTACTAAATATCCTTTTTTTTCTGCTTGTTCAATAATGCCTTTTATAACACTTGAAAAAAAATGATGCACAATTTCAGGAATTATCAAACCAATGGTTTTAGATTCTTTTGTTCTTAAATTTACAGCAAAAGAGTTTGGTTTGTAATTTAACATAGAAGCAGTTTCTTTTACTAATTTCTTTGTTTTTTTACTAACGTCTTTGTATCCTTTTAAGGCTTTTGATACTGTTGTCACAGAAATTCCTAATTCTTCTGCAATTTGTTTAAGTGTAACCAAAGGGTGTTTTTTTAAAGTGAATTTTTCTCCTATAAATATAATGAAAATAATTAAATCGAAAACGTTTTCGGTAAATCGAAAACGTTTTCGATTTGTTTTTTGATATTTTATTGAGCTGTTAATGTAGATTTATCAAAAAAATAACCTAATTTTTATTAAATTCACACTAATATGAAAAATCAAATACACTTTAAACTTCTTGTTTTGATGGTATTTTTACTGTCAACAACAGCAATTATTGCACAGTCTACAGTTTCTGGGTCTGTAAAAGATCAAAATGGAGACCCAATACCTGGAGCAAACGTTCTTTTAAAAGGAGTTTCCCTTGGAGCAGACTCAGATTTTGATGGAAATTTTGAAATTAGAAATGTAGCAAACGGAACTTATACATTGGTAGCTTCATTTGTAGGTTTTGATAATTTTACAAAAGAGATTACAGTAAATTCTTCAAATTTAAATATAGATGTTGTTATTAAGGAAAACGCTCAATCATTAGATGAAGTAATAGTTACAGGAGTTGTAAATCCTAAATCTAAATTAGAGTCTAGTGTTTCTATTTCTACAATTAATGCAAAAGTAATAGCACAGTCTTCTCCAAGAACCACTAGTGAAATTTTTAGAAATATACCTGGAGTTCGTGCAGAATCTTCAGCAGGAGAAGGAAATTCTAATTTTAATGTACGTGGTGTACCTGTTTCTTCTGGTGGATCAAGATATTTACAATTACAAGAAGACGGATTACCTTTAAATTTATTTGGAGATACTTCTTTTGGAAATTCAGATAACTGGTTAAGAGCAGATCGTAATGTTGCTAGAGTAGAGGCAATTAGAGGAGGTTCTGCCTCAACACAAACTTCAAATGGACCTGCAGGAATTATTAACTTGATTAGTAAGACAGGAAAAACAGAAGGTGGTTCTGTAAGTACAACAGTAGGTTTAGATTTTAATACAAATAGAGTAGATTTTGAATATGGTACACCGTTAGAAAACGGTTTGTCTTACCATGTAGGTGGGTTTTTAAGAACTGGCGAAGGGCCAAGAGCAACAGGCTTTAATGCCAATAAGGGTGGGCAAATTAAAGCCAATCTTACAAAGAGGTTTAAGTCTGGTTTTATAAGAACATATGTTAAGTTTTTAAATGATAAAACAGCAATGTATATGCCAATGCCAATGTTATTACAAGGTACAGATGATAATCCAACATACGCTAACTTGCCTGGTTTTGATATTACTACAGATGCTTTACAATCTAAATATTTACAAGAAAGTTCTGGTCCAACAAGTAGTGATAGAAACAGACAATCTAGAGATGTAAGAGATGGTAATAATGTTATATCTAAATCTATAGGTGTAGAGTTTTCTTTTGATCTTGGTGAAGGATGGAAAGTAAGAAATAATGGTAGAATTGCAATAAACAATGGTGCCTTTATAGCTCCTTTTTCAGCAGGATTTGGTGAAACAAATGCTTTTGTAGCAGGATTACCAATACCACAACCAGCAACATTAACTTATGCAGATAATGGAGACGCATATGCTCCTGCAAACGGTTTAATTCAAAATATCCATGTTTTTGACACTACGATAGACGATTTAAGTAATGTAATGAATGATATAAAGGTAAGTAAAAAATTAGGCGATAAAGTTGCAGTTACTGCTGGATATTTTACGGCTACTCAAAACACAAAAATATCTTGGCAATGGAACTCTTTTTTACAAGAAGTAAAAGGTGGTGGAGACGCAAGGTTAGTAAATGTAGAGGGTTTATCTAGAGGAGGTCAATATGCTTATGGTACTCCGGTTTGGGGAAATTGTTGTCAACGTAAATACAACACTCAACATTCAGTAAACGCTCCATATGTAGGTTTAGATGCAGATTTAACTCCAAAATTAAATTTTGATGGAAGTATTCGTTTTGAAAATGTAAAAGTAGATGGTACAATCGCTACAACAAATCAAGTAGGAGAATTTGATGTAAATAACAACAATACAATTGAAGCCATAGAAATGGCAGTGCCAATTGTACAACCAAATCAAAATCAAATTGTTTCAGATGAATATAGTTTTACTTCATATTCAGCAGGTTTAAATTATAAAATTGATGAAGGTTCAGCAGTATTTGGTAGATATAGTAAAGGAGCTTCAGGTAGAGCAGCAGATAGAAACGGATATAATACAGACGGTACAGCAGATGTACAATATGATGAAGTATCTCAGTTTGAAGTTGGATATAAAAAACGTTTTGAAAAAGGAACACTTAACGTAACAGGTTTTTCATCGGTAACAGATGAAGCTGCTGGTTTTGAATTACAAAATACTGTAGGTAGTAAATACACAGCTACAGGTTTAGAGGTAGAAAGTGCCTTTAGGTTTGGAGATTTTTCAATAAATGGTTCTGCAACCTATACCAATGCTAAAATTAAAGAAGATAGAGGAGGTAATGGAGCAAATGATGGTAACAAACCAAGAAGACAGGCAGATTTAGTTTATAATTTGGCGCCTACATATTCTTTTGGAGTAGAAAAACAACATTTACTAGCGCTTACAGTATTAGGTACAACTGAATCTTATGCAACAGATGCAAATGATTTAGTACAACCAGGTTATGCTTATATTAATCTTTTAGGAAGAGTTGGTCTTACCAAAGGTTTATCTTTATCTTTAAATATTAACAACCTTTTTGACACTGTAGGTATTACAGAAGTAGAAGGTCAAGATGGTATAGCAATTAACGGAACAGATCGTTATGTTAGAGCAAGATCTATTACAGGTCGTTCATCAGCTTTAACATTACAATACACATTTTAAGTATTAGTTTGTAATTATTAAATTAAGTTTGAATTAAGAGAAAAAGGGTCAGTGTAATTCTTCATTGACTCTTTTTTATTAAACAACAAAGACTAAAATAAAAAAGATGTTAAAAAAACCAAGTTTAACTTTCTGGCAGATACTAAACATGAATGTTGGGTTCTTTGGAATTCAGTATAGTTTTGGTTTACAACAAAGTGCAATAACACCAATTTACGATTTTTTAGGAGCTAGTCCAGATCAAATTCCAATTTTACACCTTGCTGGCCCAGTAACAGGTTTGTTAGTTCAGCCAATTATTGGAGCATTAAGTGATAAAACATGGAGTCCAAGATTTGGAAGACGTAAACCTTACTTCTTAATTGGAGCTATTATATGTAGTTTAACCTTACTTATATTTCCATACAGTAGTGCTTTATGGATGGCAGCAGGTTTGTTATGGATTTTAGATGTTGGTAATAATACAGCAATGGAGCCTTATCGTGCTCTTATTGCAGATAAATTAAATGATGATCAGCAACCTTTAGGTTTTCAGATGCAAAGCTTTTTTACAGGCTTAGGACAAGTATTGGTAAATCTATCCATATTTGCTTTCACTTTCTTTTTTATGGGACAAATAGGTTTATTTGGCACAGGCGAATTACCTACATGGGTTTATTATTCTTTTTTCCTTGGCGCCTTTTGTTCTATTGCTTCTGTATTGTGGAGTATAAGTAAAACTGATGAAATTCCACCATCGCCAGAAGAATTAGAAAAACTTAAGACAGAAAAAGTAAGTGCATATGGCTCAATAGTAGAAATATTTTCTGCTATTAAAGATATGCCAAAAGTTATGTGGCAATTAGCATTAGTTTATTTGTTTCAATGGTATGCTTTATTTTGTTATTGGCAAAATTCATCTAAAAGTATAGCGCTTTCTGTTTGGAATGCCACTCCAGATGATACAGAGCTTTATAGCGAAGCTGTAGGTTGGGGAGCTTTAGTAAATGGTTGGTATAATGTTGTCACTTTTTTAGTAGCATTTGCTTTAGTTGGTTTTGCAAAAAAAATAAGCCCTAAAAAAGTTCACGCTTTTTGTTTAATAATAGCTGCAGTAGGTTTTTTAGCATTTCCACATATAGAAGAAAAAAACATGCTACTTTTTGCTATCACCGGTTTTGGTATTGGTTGGGCAAGTATAATGGGAATACCCTATTTAATGATAGTTTCAGAAATACCTAAAGAACGTTATGGTGTTTACATGGGAATTATTAATATGATGATTGTAATCCCAATGATTATACAAACATTATCTTTTGGATTTATCTTAAAGAATTTTTTAAATAACGATCCAAGAAATGCAATTACTTTTGCTGGTGTTTTACTAGTAATAAGTGCAATTCTTACTCTTTTTATTAAAAGTAAAAAGTAGTAGTAGATTAACTTTTTTACATAAAATAACATACAATTGGAAAATAATAATATCGACATTTTATGTGTTGGAGAAGTCTTAGTAGATTTCATTGGCCATCAAAAAGATGCACTTATAAGTAATACCAGAGACTATCATAGGTATTTAGGAGGTTCTCCAACCAACGTAGCAATGAATTCTGCAAGATTAGGTTTAAAATCCACAATGATTTCTACAGTAGGAAATGATGGATTTGGGCAATATATTTTTATGCGATTAAATGAAGTTGGTGTAGATACCACTAATATTAAAAAACATGATAAAAAACCTACTAGTGTAATTTTTGTTTCTAAATCTCAAGGAACTCCAGATTTTATCCCTTTTCGGGAATCAGATTCTTATATTACAGAAGATCAGATATCTAAAGAAACACTTCTTAGAACAAAGATATTTCATACAACATGTTTTGCTTTGAGTAAAGAACCTGCGCAATCTACAATACTACAAAAAGCTAAAGAAGCTTTTAAATTAGGATGTAAATTAAGTGTAGATCTTAACTATTCAGACAAATTATGGGAAAGTAAAGAACAGGCCGTAAAAGTAATTAAAGCATATTGTAAATATAATCCATTAATTAAAATTAGTGAAGATGATATGTTACGATTATTTGGTAAAGAATTACCACATCAAGAAATTTTTGACTTCTTTCATAATGAAGGCGTAGAAACGATTTGTTTAACATTAGGAAGTAAAGGTGTTAAATTATCTCAAAAAGGACATGAAATAATTCAATTACCAGCTATAAAAGTAGAAACAATAATGGACACTACTGGAGCAGGAGATGCATTCTGGTCAGGCTTTTTATTTGCTTATATTAAAGAAAAACCAATGCTAGAATGTTTGCATGTGGCATTAAAGTTAGCAGCTTTAAAGCTTCAAAATGTAGGTAGGTTACCGGATAATATTAATATTTTATCAAAGCTTTTATAAGTCTCTTCCAAATAATATCATTTTATGAAACTAGAAAATAAAAACACTATTTCTAACGGAGTAATGCTAAACGCATACCCAGATAGTATAGGTCATAAATTAAGTGACACCGTTAAGATGCTCCAAAGAAGAGAGTTTAAAGATGTCTTTTCTTTATTTTACATATTGCCAACCTTTTTTAATAGTGATTTAGATAGAGGTTTTTCTATAATAGATTATAACTTAAATGAAGAACTAGTTGCAACACAAGATTTAAAAGCGCTAGAAGATTTAAATATTGAACTAAAATTTGATATTGTTTTAAACCATTTATCGGTTAATTCTCCGCAATTTATAGATTTATTGGCTAATGGTGAGAAATCAAAATATAAAGATTTTTTTATTAATTGGAATACTTTTTGGAAAGATAATGGAACCTTAAATAACGATGGAATTATAATACCAAAAGAAGAATTTCTTAATAAGTTATTTATGAGAAAATCTGGACTTCCAATTTTAAAAGTACCTTTTCCAAATGGTGAAGAAAAACCATATTGGAATACTTTTTATCAGGAAGTAAATTATCAAAGGATTCAAATAAGTGATTTAGATTTATTTTCAAGTATAACCCTTGAAGATAAAAAAGATATATGTCAAAAAATAAATATTGCAATTCAAAATAAAGAAGATATTACTATTCTAGATTTTGAAGAAAAAAATATTTTAAAGACAGATATTTTAAAAATAGTTAAAAAAAATAAATCCTTTTTAGGTCAAATGGATGTAAATGCCAAGTCAGAGTTAGTTTGGGATTTTTATGAAGAAACCTTAAAAAAAGTAAAAAGTTTTGGTTGTAAAATTTTACGATTAGATGCTTTTTCTTATTTACACAAAGAAATTGGGCAAACTAATTTTTTTAACAAACCAGGTACTTGGAATTATTTAGATAGGATTAATGAGATAGCAAAGAAAAATGATTTAATACTATTACCAGAAATTCATGCAGAATATGGTTTAGATTTACATGATGAAGTTGCAAAAGAAGGGTATCAAATCTACGATTTTTTCTTACCAGGATTAATGATTCACACTATAGAAAGTGCAACAAACAAAGCTCTTTTAAATTGGATAAATGAAATTGTAGAAAAAGGATATAAAACCGTTAATATGTTAGGATGCCATGATGGTATTCCGGTTTTAGATTTAAAAGGAAAAGAAGTAAATGGAACTTTTAATAAAGGTTTGTTAGAGGATTCTGAGCTAGATACTGTAATGAATACAATTATTGAGCGAGGAGGACGTGTTAAAAACTTATATGATCCATCAGGAAAGAAAATATCTTATTATCAAGTTAACGCTACTTTCTTTAGTGCATTAGGAGAAAATGAAAATAAATTATTGCTTGCAAGAGCAATTCAACTTTTTATGCCTGGTATTCCTCAAATTTGGTATTTAGACCTTTTTGCTGGAAAAAATAATTATATAGCAGCTGATAAAGGCGGTAGTGGAGGTCATAAAGAAATTAATAGAACAACCCTTACAGATAAAGATATTGAAGAAGGTATTAAAAAAGATATTGTTAAAAATCAACTTAAAATAATTCGTTTAAGGAACACTTTGTCAGCATTTTCTGGAGAGATTAAAATAAAAAACACCTCAGAAGAAACGCTAAGTATTTTATGGGTTTATAAAAATGCTACAGCAGCGTTAAATGCAAACTTAAAAACATTTTCATTTACAATATCTTACAGTGAAGACGGTGATGTCAAAACTTTAAAATTTTAATTTTAATTTCAAACCCATATACCTTTTTTATCAACTAAAAGAAAGTTATTCTACTTCCCGATACAAAAATTCCCAAAAATATGCCCCAGAATATCTTTATCAACATCATATTCTCCGGTAATGTTGCCCAGATGGCGTAAACATTCTCTAATATCGATTGAAAACAAATCCGTTCCAATTTCTAGGTCAATTCCTTCTTGTACAGAAGTAATAGCAATTAAAGCATTGTTTAAAGCTTCAAAATGGCGAGAATTGGTAACAATAGTTTCATTATTACTTAAAGCGCCTGTATTTACAAGAGAAGTTAGTTCAGTTTTAAGCTCGTCTATTCCTGTTTTTTGTTTTGCTGAAAGTAAAATTAAGTTTTCAATTTCAGATTGTAAAATTGAAGAATCGTGACAAGATAATGTATCAATTTTATTAGCAATAACTAACAAACGTTTATAGGGAAAACGTTCTTTAATTGTTTCAATTTCTTGTAAAAATTCTTCACTAGAATGAGAGAATTTATTAGAATCAATTAAGAAAATAATTAGTTGTGCATTTTCTGCTTTTTCGTATGCTTTTTTAATTCCGATACTTTCTACAACATCTTCCGTTTCTCTAATTCCGGCAGTATCAATAAATCTAAAAGCAACACCATCAATAATCATTTCATCTTCAATAGCATCTCTGGTGGTACCAGCAATGTCTGAAACTATGGCTTTTTCTTCGTTTAAAAGTGTATTTAATAAAGTGGATTTCCCAACATTTGGCTCACCAATTATTGCAACAGGAATTCCGTTTTTCATGGCATTTCCAAAGGCAAAAGAATCTATTAAACGTTTTAGAACAAAGGTGATTTTTGTCACCAATTCTTTAAATTTAGTTCTGTCTGCAAACTCAACATCTTCACCAGAAAAATCGAGCTCCAATTCAATCAAAGCTGCAAAATCTAGTAATTTAACACGCAATTCTTTTAGTTCATTTGTAATTCCACCACGCATTTGCTGAATTGCCATTTTATGACTTGCTTCAGAATTAGAAGCAATAACATCAGCCACAGCTTCAGCTTGACTTAAATCCATCTTACCATTTAAAAAAGCACGCATGGTAAATTCTCCATTATCTGCCATTCTACAACCATTCTTTAAGAATAGTTGAATAATTTCTTGCTGAATAAAACTAGAACCATGACAAGAAATTTCAATAACATTTTCGCCAGTGTAGGAGTGAGGGTTTTTAAAAATTGAAACCAAAACTTCATCTACAATACGTTCATTATCAATAATATTACCTAAATGTAATGTGTGCGTTTTTTGTTTGGTTAAATCCTTGTTTCTAATCGATTTAAAAAAAGGAGCTACAATATTAATTGCTTCTTTTCCAGAAAGGCGTATAACAGAAATTGCGCCAACACCTGCAGGAGTTGCCAAAGCTATAATTGTATCGTCGAAGTTAGAATTCAAAATTGATGGTTTTTTGTGCAAAGATAGTTGTAAACTACTTTGAGGCAAATCTAAGAGACATTAAATTGAAAATAACCTTAAAATTTTGACACAGGCTTGTCACATTTAAATCTCAATTATCGAGTAAGTAGCGTTAATTTCTTTAAAAACTGTAACAAAACAGCAAATTATGCGTCGTATATATACAAACAACTACAAAAACAATAAAAATGAAAAAGAACAAACAATTACTCGTTTTAACCCATTTAAGTCAATTATTAGATTTCGTTTCAGGAATTGGTGGCTTTATAGTTCCATTAATACTTTGGCTTGTAAAAAAGGATGAAGTTTTAGGAATGGACAAACAAGGTAAAGAAATACTTAACTTTAGAATATCAATGTTTATTTATGCTTTAATCTGTATTCCGTTAGTAATTTTATTCGGATTAGGATTAATAGGCTTTTTTGTAATCGGAATTTTCTATTTAATCTTCCCCATTATAAACGCCATCAAAGTAAGTAATAATGAAGAACCAAACTATCCTTTTAGCATACAATTTATAAGCTAAAATCTATATATTATTTGAATTAAAACCTCTAAGTTTATTTTATACTTAGAGGTTTTTTTCTGTTTTACATTTAATGAAATATATTAAAAGTAAAGTCTTTTTTAAAGAATAGTGTATTCTCTTTCATTAAGTTGAATTGGTGGTTTATATTCAGTATATTATGTGTTTTGTTGTTGAATATTTATAAAAATTTCAAATAAAATTTGTTTTTAATAAAAAAGAAATACTAAATTAGCATCAATATTAACCCCTAAATATTATTAATTATGTTTACTTCCCCTAAACAAAAGTTCTTACCAATTGCCCTATGCCTAATTTTTTTTATTACATCTTGTTCTTCTAGTGAAGAATCAGTAGTTGTTGCTGCTGAAGAGCCTGTAGTAGAATATATTGCGCCTAGTTCATTAGAAAATGAAATTTTAAATCGAATTAACGATTATAGAGTTTCAATTAACTTACCAGTACTTAATAACTTTAACATTGTAAAAGTTCCTGCACTTACTCACACACATTATATGATTGGTGAGCAAGAAGTTTCTCACGACGGGTTTCTCACTCGTGCAAATTATTTAGTAGAAAATGCAGATGTTATTAGTGCGGCAGAAAATGTTGCTTCTGGATATACCACTGCAGAAGGCGTTGTAGACGCTTGGATTGCTAGTGATGGACACAGAGCAAACATTGAAGGTGATTATAACTATTTCGATGTTATTGCTAGAAAAGACAGCGATGGACGTTGGTATTACACAAACATCTTTGTGAAAAAACCTTAATAAAGGTTTAATTTTACTATTTAAAGCCTGACTTTAAAGTTGATTTTTTTCAACATAAAGTCAGGCTTTTTTTATTTTGGACGTTACCTTTCAGGTCGCGCTTTCCGTTATATCTTTTATTTATAAACTCATAAAAGGATGCCACTTCAATCGCTAACGCGGGCGTATTTATGAAATAAAAGTATAACTATTTAAGAAACTGATTGTCTAATAAAGTCTTTGTATTCGTAAAAGAAAAGCTCAAACTTTGGCATAGTTTCTACATAAAATTCAAAACAATCTCTCCAAGTATTTTTATTATGCACACTAAACTTACCTTCAAACGGAACGTAAATTCGGTGAATTATCTTTTTGCTTTCTTCCAATTCAAAAGTTGCATCAAAAATTACTTCTGGTATTTCAGTTTCTAACAACACTTTTAAAGACAACATTTGGTCGTATAAAAGTTCGTTGTGTATTTCTTCTGGATGCTCAATATCCAAACAAACAGATGCTTTTTTTCTATCTGCCTGAAATTTAAAAGCAAAACCTTTTATTTTGGTATTGTACAACAACCATTTTCTTGGAAACGATTTTCCAAAACTTGTCCAAAACTCTTTACGTAATTGTGCTGATTCTTCTTTTGAAAACATATTTTAGAGAGTATTTTGTTTAGGAGAATCATTATTTAATAATTTAATTATTCTTGGTTGAATAATCCAAATACCAATTGGAAACATCCAAAAACCTAACATATACCAACCATAACCTTCTTTTTTATTTCTTAATGTTGTTATACATTTTGATAGAAAATAAATTGTGTGTATCATACAGAAAAACATAAGAAAGTGTAATGGAATGATTAACCAAGCTTTCCAACCATATTCTGAAATATTCTCGTTATTAATCTCATATCCTCCTAAAAATATAAAAACAATGAAAAGATAAGTTACAACAAAATAAATTTGAAGTTTAAACTGCTTTAAGTTTAAAATCGATTTATCTTTTAATTTATTATATAAAATTTCACCTGTAGAAAGGGTCCAATAAGTAACTAATAGAAATAAAATACCAAATAGTAAATCTCCGATTATAGTTTCTGAAAATGTAGAAACTATAATTATTGCTAAAAATATTACCCATGGTTTAATCGTTAAAATCATTCTCATACTTTATTCTAATTTTTTTCTTCCTTTAGTATGGATTAAGATTGGATTTTACCCATGAATTTTAGCTTCCGATCCACGATTTTTCATCATTTCAGCTTCAAAGGCAACTAAAGCATTCCATTTTTTATCTACAATTGCTCGGTCTTGGTATTGACGTGCAAATGCTAAAAAAGTTGTGTAATGGTTGGCTTCAGAAATCATTAAATCTTTATAGAATTTAGATAATTCTTCGTCTTCCATATTTTCTGAAAACACCTTAAAACGCTCGCAACTTCTGGCTTCAATTAATGCTGCAATTAATAAACGTTGCACTAAAGCATCCGTTCTGTCGCCTGTTTTCTTAAAAAACTTTTGCAAACGAATTGCATAATCGTTTCTTTGTTCTCTACCTAAAACCATTCCGCGTTTTACCATTAATAAATGTACCATTCTAAAATGTTCCATTTCTTCAATAGCAATATTGCTCATTTCTTTTACAAGTTCCGTTTCTTCGGAATAATTTATAATGATAGAAACAGCATTTGAAGCAGCTTTTTGCTCTAAAAAGGCATGATCTGTTAATATTTGCTGTAAGTTGTCTTTGGCAATGTCTGCCCAAGAAGTTTCGGTTTCGAATTGTAATCCTAACATTGTTGTGGTTTCTTGTGGCAAAAGTAAAAAATATTGTTCATAAAAAGTTAATTAGTTAGCAAACAAGTTTAGCCCTGATTGAACGGTTTGTTTGAGCTCGTTGAGGAACGAAACAGCGAGTAGTGAAAGCAGGAAATAGCTTCTAAAAAATAAAAAAACAGTTGAACGGAGTTTCTGGTAAAAGACTAACTATCTTTGCCAAAATTTAAGTTTTACAACGGTATGGCAAATAATATAAAAGGACAGGAAGAGATTTTAGCAAAACTAAATATCTACGAACTAAATGAAATGCAAAATGAAGCTATTGCTGTTGTAGAGGAAACTGCAAATACAGTGATTTTATCGCCTACTGGAACGGGTAAAACATTGGCTTTTTTGTTGCCAACGCTTAAATTAATTGATCCTGAGAATAAAGATATTCAGGTTTTAATTTTGGTTCCGTCTAGAGAATTGGCAATTCAAATTGAGCAAGTTATCCGCGAAATGGGAACTGGTTTTAAGGTAAATGCGGTTTACGGCGGACGTTCTATGGCGAAGGATAAAATTGAAATTAAGCACACACCAAGTATTTTAATTGGAACGCCGGGAAGAATTTCGGACCATTTTGCAAACGATCGTTTTTCTAAAGAAAGCATAAAAACCTTAATTTTAGATGAGTTTGATAAGTCTTTAGAGGTTGGTTTTGAATATGAAATGCGCGGAATTATTAATCAATTACCAAATCTTACCAAACGTATTTTAACTTCGGCAACGCAAGAAGCAGAAATACCAGGTTTTGTGGGTTTAAATAATGCAAAGACTTTAAATTACTTAACAGGAAAAAAATCTAAGAAATTAGATATTAAAATTGTGAGTTCTCCTGCTAAAAATAAGAATCAGACGTTGTTAGACTTGTTAAGACATGTTGGTAGCGAACCTGGAATTATTTTTTGTAACTTAAAAGATAGCATTCAGCATGTAAGTGCTTTTTTAGAGAAAAATAAAATCAGTCATAGTTGTTTTTCTGGCGGAATGGAGCAAAAAGATAGAGAACGCTCTTTAATAAAATTTAGAAATGGAACCAGTCGCGTTTTAATTGCTACAGATTTAGCTGCAAGAGGAATTGACATTCCAGAACTTAAATTTATTACACATTACGAACTTCCAGAACGTTTAGAAGAATTTACGCACAGAAATGGTAGAACCGCAAGAGTTGATGCCAAAGGAACTGCATATGTTATAAAATGGGAAAAAGAGCATTTGCCAGATTTTATTAAAGGTGCAACCAATGCAAATATTACTTCTAAAGAAAAAGTAAAAGCGCAATATTGGGAAACGTTATTTATTTCGGGCGGAAGAAAAGACAAGATTTCTAAAGGAGATATTGCTGGTTTATTCTTTAAAAAAGGCGATTTAACTAAAGATCAATTAGGTGTTATAGAATTAAAGCAAGATTGTGCTTTTATTGCTGTACCAGTTTCTGAAGCTGATAATTTGGTTGAAAAACTAAACAATACACGTTTAAAAAGTAAAAAAGTTAGGATTCATACTATTTAAAAATAGAATTCACGAATTCTCAATAAAACAGCACACTTTCTAATTTGTACAGTTTTGTATGCTTTAAATTAATTAAATTTGATTGCATTTAAAATTCTGCATTATGAAAAAGTATGTTTATCTGTTTACTACGGTTTTATTATTAAGTATTGTTGCTTGTAAAAAGACTACAAAAGAAGTTTCTAAAACCAACGATTTTGTTGAGTTTGTTAGTCATTTTCCAAAAGAGATTATTTCTACAACTGACAAAATAAAGGTGCAATTGGTAAAACCGATAGCTTCTTCTACAATTCCAGAAAATATAATTACACTTTCTCCAAATGTAAAAGGAACCGTTTCTGTTGAAGGAAATACGTTGGTTTTTACACCAACTGAAAAACTAAAAGGGAATCAAGAATATATTGTAACTACTAATTTATCAGTTATTTACACTGGCGTTTCTACGGATAAAAAAGATTTTGTTTTTAAGGTAAAAACCAAAGAACAAGTTTTTGTTGTTAATAATTTTTCTCCGCAGAGTTATGATAAAAATTGGAACTATATAGACGGAGTTATAAGCGCAAGCGATGTTATAGAAACTTCTAAATTAGAAAACATAGTAACGGCAACGTATAAAAACAAAAACATTCCTATTCAGTTTGATGCAACTGAAAAATATGCTTCAAAAATCAGTTTTACTATTGATAGTATTCAGCGTTTTGAAAATGATGAAAAATTGGAATTATCTTGGAACGGAAAGTCAATTAATTCTTCTTCCAAAGGAGAAAGAGACGTTTTTATAATTGGAAAAAACAATTTTAAAATTACAGCAATTGATGTTTCTAAAGATGGAAATCAAGAAATAGCAATCAGTTTTTCTGATCCTATAAAAACAACGCAGAATTTAAACGGACTAATTGCTTTCAACAACACAAAAAACACCAAGTTTACTTATAAGATTGATAAAAATAAGGTAACTGTTTTTCCTAAAATAGCACATAAAGAAGCAGTTGAAATCGAGGTTTTTAGCGGAATTAAAAACACAGATGGATATTCATTAAAAGAAAATACCATTAGAAAATTGTTTTTTGAACAACCAAAACCTTCAATCAGTTTTTTACAAAGCGGAACCATTTTACCAAGTTCAGAAAATTTAAAAGTAAATTTTCAGGCAGTAAATTTAAAAGCAGTAGATGCAACCATTTATAAGGTGTATAAAGATAATATGCTGCAATTTTTACAGAGTAATAAAATAAGTAACGCTGGTTATATTCGTACAGTTGGTCGACCAGTTGCAGCTCATACAATAAACTTAGCAAGTGGTGGTTTACAACTCGATAAAAACAATGCTTTTGCTATAGATTTAGCAGATATTATTACACCAGAAGCAGGTGCAATGTATCGTTTGGAATTAAATTATAATCAAGAATATGCTACGTATCAATGTGATGGAAAAGAGAATAACATCAACATTGTCTATGGAAAAAAAGAATTAAACGAAGCGTTTTATAATTCTACAAACTACTATAACAACTATAATTATAGAAACTACAATTGGAACGATAGAGAAAATCCATGTACTTCATCTTATTATTACAATAAAAATATTAGTAAAAATATTGTTGCTTCCAATTTAGGAGTAACGGTAAAAAAAGGAACTAACAATTCGATTTTTATAGCAGTTACAGATTTATTAACTACAAAACCTGTAAAAGCGGCTAGTGTAAAGTTGGTTAATTTACAGCAGCAAGAAGTTAAAACTTCCAAAACAAGTTCCGATGGAATTGCTCGTTTTGAAAATGTACCACAAGCGTATTTTGCTGTTATTTCTAAAGGAAATAATACAACGTATATAAAGCTAAATGATGGTGAAGCACTTTCTATGAGTAAGTTTGATGTTTCTGGAATAAAGCTTCAAAAAGGAATAAAAGGGTATATATATGGAGAACGTGGTGTTTGGCGTCCTGGAGACAATATTTTTCTAACATTTGTTTTAAATGACAATGCAAACCCAATTCCAGACGGACATCCAATAAAATTCGAATTAACAAATCCTCATGGAAAAATTATTGACCGTAAAATTTTACATAAAAATCCTGATAACGTATATGCGTACACTACAAAGACAGACCAAGATGCGCCAACAGGAAATTGGAAAGTAAAAACAATCGTTGGAGGCGCTATTTTTAATAAAACAATAAAAGTTGAAACTATTAAACCAAATCGATTAAAAATTAAGTTGAAAACAGATGAAGAAATTTTTACTTCAAATGCTTCAATTTCTGGTGATGTAGAAGTAAAATGGTTGCATGGAGCTATTGCAAAAAGTTTAAAATTAGATATTAATGGGAAATTCAGCCCAACAAAAACTGAATTTAAAAATTTCAAAAATTATAATTTTGATGATGTAACTAAGCGTTTTAAAACAGAAGAGTTTTCAATATATGATGGAAAATTATCAGAAGCAGGAACTGCAAAATTTTCTGTAAAACCAACGCTTAAAAGCAAAGCTCCTGGAATGCTAAAAGCATCGTTTATAACAAAAGCTTATGAAAATGGAGGTGATTTTAGCACCGATGTTTTTAGTAAAAAACTTTCTCCTTTTGCCCGTTATGTTGGTGTAGAATCTCCAGTTGAAAAAGGTTCTAGAAACTATTTATATACAGATAAAGAATATACTTTTAATGTTGCTTCAATTACTGAAAAAGGAAAACCAATTTCATTAAAAAATGTTGAAGTAAAAATTTATTCACTTACTTGGAGATGGTGGTGGAGTACAGGAGATGATAATTTATCTCGTTATGATGGTTCTCAATTTCATAAACCATACAAGCAATTAATAACCAGTACTTCATCTAACGGAAAAGGACAGTTTAAATTTAAAGTTGATGAAAATGATTGGGGAAGATATTTAATAAAAGTAACCGATAAAACAGGTAAACATAGTACTTCTGAAATTGTTTATTTCGACTGGCCTTCTTGGTACAATAAAAAGAAATCGAACCAGAATAATGCAACTTTATTACAATTTACAACAGATAAAGAAAGCTATAAAGTTGATGAAAAAGCAACTGTGAAGTTTCCTTCTTCAGTAGGTCAAAGAGCATTAGTTACTATTGAAAATGGCGTAGAAGTGTTAGAAAATTTTTGGGTAGAAACTGCTAAAAATCAAACTGAATTTACATTTCCTGTTCTAAAAACATACACACCAAATGTATTTGTAAACATTTCATTATTGCAAAAACATAACGAAACCAAAAACGATTTACCAATTAGAATGTACGGTTCTATGCCAATGTTGGTAGAAAATCCGGCAACAAAATTACAACCTGTAATTTCTATGCCAGATGAAATTAGGCCAGAAGAAAGTACAACAATAAAAGTAGCAGAAACAAACGGAAAACCAATGACATATACGTTGGCTTTAGTTGATGATGGTTTGTTAGATTTAACACGATTTAAAACACCAAATGCGTGGAATATTTTCTTTGCAAAACAATCTTTAGGTGTAAAAACATGGGATATTTTTGATGATGTAATTGGCGCTTATGGTGGAAAAATAAATCAGATTTTAAGTATTGGAGGAGACGAGACAGAAGCAGGAAGCAAGAACAAAAAAGCCAACAGATTTAAGCCAATGGTAACGTATTTAGGTCCGTTTACTTTAAATGCTGGTAAAACGCAATCTCATGTGGTTAACATTCCAAAATATATTGGTTCTGTTAGAGCAATGGTTGTTGCAAGTGATACAAAAAAAGATGCTTACGGAAGTGCCGAAAAAACTGTTTTTGTGCGTAAACCTTTAATGATATTGGCTTCTCTACCAAGAAAAATTACACCTTCTGAAACTGTTACTTTGCCAGTTACCGTTTTTGCCATGAAAGATCATGTAAAAAATGTGTCTGTCAGTTTAAAACCGAATTCCTCTTTTACTGTTGTTGGAAATAAAACGCAAACAATTAATTTTAAGCAACCAGATGAAAAAATGGTTTATTTTAAAGTAAAAGTAAATGATTTTAAAGGCATTTGTAACGTAGATGTTATAGCAAGTTCTGGAAAAGAAAAAGCAAATTATTCAGTAGAAATAGATGTTGTAAATCCAAATCCAGTTACAACAAAAACTTATGATATTATCTTAAAAGGAAATGAAACTAAGACCTTTAATTTTAGTTCTTTTGGAACCGTTGGAACTAACAACGCAAGTGTAGAATTTTCTACGTTGCCACCAATGAATTTTACGAAACGCTTGAATTACCTGGTTCGTTATCCACATGGTTGTGTAGAACAAACTACGTCTGGCGCATTTCCGCAGTTATATTTAACAAAATTATTTGATTTGTCAAATGAGAAAAAAGCTTCGGTAGAAAGAAATGTAAAACATGCAATTAATAGATTATCTGGATTTCAATTAGCAAATGGCGGATTGTCTTATTGGAGTGGAAATAGCAATGCAAACGATTGGGGAACAACCTACGCAGGTCATTTCTTATTAGAAGCAGAAAAGCAAGGTTATGTGTTACCAATCGGATTTAAAAATAGTTGGGTTTCGTATCAAAAACAACAAGCTCGTAATTGGAGAAAAGACAATCGTTATGGAAATGAACTGGCACAAGCTTATAGATTATACACGTTAGCGTTAGCAACTACGCCAGATTTAGCATCGATGAATCGTTTACGTGAAACCAAAAATATTTCTAATGAAGCTAAAATGAGACTAGCAATGGCGTATGCTTTAATTGGAAAAAAATCTATTGCTAACAGTGTTTTAAATACCTTAACTACAGAAAATAAGAGACGAAATTACTATTACTATGGTTCTGAAACCAGAGATGATGCAATGGCTTTAGAAACCTATTCTTTATTAAAAGATGAAGTTAAATCGATAAAATTGGCAAAGAAAATAGCCGATAAATTATCAAGTGAAAAATGGATGAGCACACAAACAACTTCTTATAGTTTATTAGCAATTGCAAAATTTGTAATGCAAAATGAACAAGCTGAAAATGTAAATGCAACGTATTCTTTCAATGGAAAAAATGTAAATGCAACAACAAATAAATCTCTTTTTGACACAAAATTGACTGCTATTAAAAAAGAGAACTCTTTAGAAGTTAAGAATAATTCAAATGGAATTTTATATGCTACTATTACTTCAGAAGGAATTTTACCAGTTGGAAGTGAAGACGTTTTTCATAAAAACTTAGAAGTATATGTACATTATAAAACCAAAGATGGAAAGTTAATTTCTCCAAAAGAATTACAACAAGGAACTAATATTGTTGCTGAAGTATTTGTGAAAAATACATCAACAAATACTGTTAAAAATGTTGCTTTAACTCAAATATTACCTTCAGGTTGGGAAATTGTGAATACTCGTTTTACTGATTTTGGAGGACAACAAAATACTAAAGTTGATTATACTGATATTAGAGATGATCGTGTAAATTATTACTTTTCATTAGGAAGAAATGAGCAAAAAACATTTAAAATTTTATTAAATGCTTCTTATTTAGGAGATTATTATCTACCAGGAACACAAGTAGAAGCAATGTATGACAATGATTATGTTGCACGTACAAAAGGGCAGTGGATTAAAGTTGTTAAGTAGATGATATAAATTTGTCATTCCCGCGAAGGCAGGAATCCATAAAGAGTCAGAATAGATTCCTGCCTACGCAGGAATGACAGAAAAAAGAAAATGAAAAAGCTAAAAAACATCATAAAAACGCATCCAAAGAAACTAATTGTTCTTTTGGTTTTATTGGTTGCGTATTATTTTTGTTTACCTAAAACTCTTTTTAATGAACCAACTTCCACTGTTGTTTTAGCAAATAATAATGAATTGTTAGGAGCCGTAATAGCAGATGATGGACAATGGCGTTTTCCAAAATCAGATAGTATTCCTGTAAAATTTCAACAAGCTATTGTACAGTTTGAAGATGCTCATTTTTATAAGCATATTGGTTTTAATCCGATTTCAATTTACAAAGCATTTCAGCAAAACAGAAAAGCAGGAAAAGTGGTTCGAGGAGGAAGTACGTTAACCCAACAAGTAATTCGTTTATCCAGAAAAAATAAGAAACGAAGCTATACAGAAAAGTTAAAAGAAGTAATTCTTGCAACGCGATTAGAATTTAGACATTCAAAAAAAGAAATTCTGAATTTATACGCTTCTAATGCACCTTTTGGAGGAAATGTGGTTGGTTTAGAAATGGCTTCTTGGCGTTATTTTGGTTTAAAACCATCACAACTTTCTTGGGCAGAAAGTGCAACTTTGGCCGTGTTGCCAAATGCACCAGCGTTAATTTATCCAGGAAAAAATCAAGAGAGATTAAAAGTAAAACGTAACAAATTACTTCATAAATTATTCAAAGAATCTATAATTGATAGCATAACTTTAGAATTAGCACTTGCGGAAGAATTACCTCAAAAACCCTATAAGTTGCCAACAACGGCAACACATTTAACGCAAGAAATTTCAAAAAAAGACAAAGGAAATCGTATTGAAACTTCTTTAGATATTCATTTGCAAAAACAAGTAAATCAATTAGTTAAAAGACATTATAATCGTTTAAAACAAAACGAAGTTTATAACATATCAGTTTTGGTTTTGGATGTAAAAACTAGAAAAGTTTTAGCCTATGTTGGTAATGCTCCAACGGATAAAAAACATCAAAAAAATGTAAATAATATTCTATCGAGAAGAAGTACAGGAAGTGTTTTAAAGCCTTTTTTATATGCAAATATGTTACAATCAGGAGATTTGTTACCACAACAATTAGTTTCAGATATTCCCACAGAAATTGCTGGTTATACGCCTAAAAATTTTAATGAGAAATATGATGGCGCAGTTCCTGCTGATGAAGCTTTAACACGTTCTTTGAATATACCTGCAGTACGAATGTTACAGCGTTATGGGCTAGAAAAATTTAGAGAAGATTTAAAAGAATACAATATTAAACACATTGATAGATCTGCAAATCATTATGGATTATCATTGATTTTAGGCGGAGCAGAGGCAAGTTTGTGGGATTTATGTAAAACATTTGCAGGAATGTCTTCAACCGTAAATCATTTTGAAGAATTAAAACATCAATATTATTCAAATGAATTTGTTGAGCCTACTTATTTTAAAAATGAAAAAGTAAAGTTTGGTAAAGTTGTTAATCAGCCTAAAAATGTAGATGCAGGTTCTTGGTTTTTAACCTTAGAAACCTTGACTAATGTTAATCGTGTAGCAACAGATCAAGCTTGGAAATATTACGATTCTGCTAAAAAAATAGCCTGGAAAACAGGAACAAGTTTTGGAAATAGAGATGCTTGGGCAATTGGAGCTAACTCAAATTATGTTGTTGGTGTTTGGGTAGGAAACTCAGACGGAGAAGGTAGAGCAGATTTAACAGGTGTTGGAAGTGCTTCTCCTTTATTGTTTGATGTGTTTAATTTAATGCCAAAATCAGATTGGTTTTTAGAACCTTTTGAAGCATTGATTGAAGAAAATATTTGTACAAAAAGTGGTTATTTAGCGTTGCCAATTTGTCCTTCAGTCATAAAAAGAATCCCTCAAAATGGATTTAAATCCAAGTCATGTCCTTTTCATAAAGAGATTTTGTTGAGTAAAGACAATTTGTATCGTGTAACTGCAAATTGTGAAGATATAGCTTCAATTTCTAAAAAAACTTGGTTTAGTTTGCCGCCTTTAATGGCTTATTATTATAAACAAAACAATGCAGATTATAAGCAATTACCAAGATTTAAAACAGGTTGTAATCCGTTAGAAAAGAATAGTATTTCTTTTGTTTTTCCGAAGGAAAGAAATACCAAAATTAGTTTAACAAAAGGGTTTGATGAGAAAGTAAATTCAGTAGTATTTAAATTAGTACATACTAATACTGAAGCAAAAGTATACTGGTATTTGAATGATGAGTTTTTAAAAATGACCGAAAATTACCATGAAATTGCTGTAAGCCCTAAAAAAGGTAAATACATATTAACTGTAATTGATGACCTTGGAAATGAAGTGAAAAAAAGTTTAGAAATTAACTAATTACCTTTTTAACGTAAAATGTAGTTTGATTTTCAGTCGTTTATCTTTTGTGTAGGGGTAAAAATTAAGAGCCAATTAATTATTTTTATTATCAAAAGTTTTATTTTACGTGTTCGAAGCTAAAAAAAGCTTATAACATATAAAAAAACTATTATATTTATCATTTACAAAATATACGAATGTTAGAATTAGCTGGAATAGTAATATTAGGAATAATTGCACAATGGTTTGCTTGGAAATTTAAAATTCCAGCAATTTTGCCCTTAATTTTAATAGGTCTTTTGGTTGGACCAATAGCTGCAGAGTTTCTTAGTGAAGATGGATCTAAATGGATAGAACCAATTTGGAATGGTAAAAAAGGGTTGTTTCCTGGAGAAAGTTTGTACTATTTTGTTTCATTAGCAATAAGTATTATTCTTTTTGAAGGAGGTTTAACGCTTAAAAGAGAAGAAATTAAAAATGTAGGACCAGTAATTACTAAATTAATTACTTTAGGATCTGCTGTAACCTTTTTTGGAGCAGGTATTGTTGCTCATTATATTTTTGGTTTAAGTTGGGAGATTTCTTATCTTTTCTCTGGACTAATAATTGTTACAGGTCCAACAGTAATTACACCAATTTTAAGAAATATACCTTTAAAAAGAGATGTTTCTACAGTTTTAAAATGGGAAGGAATTTTAATTGACCCAATTGGAGCATTAGTTGCCGTTTTAGTTTTTGAATTTATTTCAGTTGGCGGAGGCGGAGGCTTTACCAAAACAGCCTTATTAGAATTCGGAAAAATTGTTTTATTTGGAACAACTTTCGGATTTACCTTTGCACATGCATTGGCTTTTGCAATTAATAAAAAATTGGTACCTCATTATTTAATGAATGTTGTTTCATTATCGGCAGTTTTATCCGTTTTTGTTTTATCTGAAGCTTTTGCCCATGAATCTGGTTTATTAGCTGTTGTAGTAATGGGAATGGTTTTAGGAAATAGTAATTTAAAAAGCTTAAAAGAATTACTTTATTTTAAAGAATCTTTAAGTGTATTGTTAATTTCAATGCTATTTATTTTACTTTCTGCTAATATTGATATTCAAGATTTAATGCTGTTATATTCTTGGAATACTTTAATATTATTTGCTATAGTAGTATTTGTAATAAGGCCAGTTGCAGTTTTTTTAAGTACACATAATTCAAATTTAAAGTTTAACGAAAAATTATTTATAAGTTGGGTTGGTCCAAGAGGTATTGTGGCTGCCGGAATTGCTTCTCTATTTGGAAGTAAACTAATAAAGCAGGGTGTTGAAGGAGCAGAGTACATAACACCTTTAGTATTTATGATAGTATTAGGAACTGTACTTTTAAACGCTACTACAGCAAGATTATTTGCTAAAATGGTTGGTGTATTCTTAAAAAGTTCTAATGCAATTTTAATTGTAGGGGCTTCTGGACCAGCAAGGTTAATTGCTAGTTACTTAAAAGATTATGGAAAAAGAGTTGTATTAATAGATTCTAATAAAAACTATATTGATAAAGCTATTAAATCTAATTTAGAAGCTTTTTCTGTAGATATATATGGAGATAATTTGGCAGATAATATAGAGTTAAATGATGTTGGGTATTTACTTTCTATGACTGGGAGTGAAGCCGTAAATGAATATGCAATTAATAATTTTTCTAAAGATTTTGGAGAGCACGGTGCTTATAGATTAGCAACTTCAGATGAAATTCGTAGTAATTCAGAAAAAAATAAATTTAATTTTCTTACTCCAAAAGACGATTATATTAATTTGAGCGAAGCATTTAGAGGTAATCCCGAAATTTTTGAAGTTAAAATTAATAGTGAAGAAGAATATATCACAACATTCTCTAAACTTTATAATGAGGTAAAATCTGTTCCATTATTTGTAAAAAATGGAAAGAACTTATATTTAATTCCTGAATTTGAGAATAAAAATGAAAAGAAGGAAAATATTTCTTTGGTGTATTTAGGTAAAAATGTAAATTCTAAAGAAGAATTACATGTCTAGTTGAAACTTTATACGAAGTTCTTCTAGTAATGGATTTTTCTCCTTTAATTTATCAAACTTTTCTTGAGGAGTGTAAGCAAACTTTTTTTCAACAGTTTCACTAACATTGAGTTCCAAGTTAATTCCGTAGTTATTAAGAGACTCTCGTAAAAATGAAACTAGTTTTGTACTACCAGATTTTAATTGATTCTTCATTAAATCATTTGGCAATAAAAAACTAATTTTAAACTCCTCTAATAATTTAGGTTCACTAGAACTCATACCATAAGCCATGTTCTTTTCACCTTGCTTAATTAGCTTTTGTTGATATAAATTCCAACTCTTAATAAGTTCTTTTTCAGTAAAAGGAGTTCTTGGATGATTATCGTAATTCTCTTCAACAACACTTTTAGTATTGTCTACTTTTTTCTCTAAAACCGATTTTAATGAAAATGCAGAAGAACGCCTCTTGGTAGATTTAAGAACCGGAGTTTTTAATGTTGTTTTAGGTTTTTCAATAACAGTTTTTTGAACTGATACAGGTTTCTTCTCTAAAGATTTTGGTTTTGCAATTTCTTTAACAGCAGGAGATAATGCAGTAAAAAAAGTAG
Organism: Tenacibaculum aquimarinum; assembly: GCF_022478115.1. Taxonomy (GTDB): domain Bacteria; phylum Bacteroidota; class Bacteroidia; order Flavobacteriales; family Flavobacteriaceae; genus Polaribacter; species Polaribacter aquimarinum_A. The sequence goes on from NZ_JAKGSC010000002.1 coordinate 147,185, forward strand.
CAGGAATTATGTAGTTAGCTGACTTTTTTTTTTCTCCATCAAAAGTGATAGAGGCAATTTGCATAAGTGTTAACTCGACCAACAAACGTTGATTTTTACTAGCTCTATATTTTAGATCGCAATCATTTGCTTTATCAATAGAGGTTAATAAAAACGGTAGAGTTGCTTTTGTAGCTTGTTCTAAGTACTTCTTTTTAGTATTGTCTCCAACTTCTAACAAAGAAACAGTAGCTTTATCTTTAGCTACTAATAAATCTCTAAAATGACTTGCTAAACCGTTAATAAAATGCTGTCCATCAAAACCTTTAGATAAAATAGTATTGAAGTTAACTAACACTTCAGGAATTTTGTTTTCCAACAACAAATCTGTTATAGAAAAATAAGCATCATAATCTAAAACATTTAAGTTTTCAGTTACAGCTTCACGCGTTAAATTATTTCCTGAAAAACTAACAACTCTATCAAAAATTGATAAAGCATCTCGCATTGCGCCATCTGCCTTTTGAGCTATTATGTGTAACGCATCATCATCTGCAGTTATGTTCTCTTTCTCACAAATTGTTTTTAGATAATTTTTGGCATCTAAAACACCAATTCGTTTAAAATCGAATATTTGACAACGAGATAATATGGTAGGAATTATTTTATGCTTTTCCGTAGTTGCTAAAATGAAAATGGCATGTGCTGGTGGTTCTTCTAACGTTTTTAAAAATGCGTTAAATGCAGAAGCAGAAAGCATGTGCACCTCATCAATAATATAGATTTTATATTTACCTATTTGTGGTGGAATACGAACTTGTTCAGTAAGATTTCTAATATCATCAACAGAGTTGTTAGACGCTGCATCCAATTCAAAAATATTGAAAGCAAAATCTTCATCTTCAGAAGAAAGTGCTGCATCTTGTTGATTTATTTTCTTGGCCAAAATACGTGCACAAGAAGTTTTACCAACACCACGTGGCCCTGTAAATAATAAAGCTTGCGCTAAATGGTTGTTTTTTATAGCGTTTTCTAACGTATTTGTTATGGCTTGTTGCCCAACTACATCCTCAAAATTTTGAGGGCGATATTTACGTGCAGATACTATAAAATGTTCCATTAATTATTATAAATTTGAATAACAAAAGTAAGTATCTATCTAGCATTTTACAACTATCATTCTTAACAAAATGCTAAAGTTGTAAACAATTGTACGAAGTCTTGTTTTGATACGACCAAATAATAGATTCTAGTTAATTTTAATAAATTAATAATTTTGAATCTTTAAAACAAAAAATATATTTAACATGAAACTTTTAAAAACTTTACTTTTTTTAACCGCATTAACATTTACACTATTTATTTTTTCTTCGGAAGAAAAGAAGGCAGAAACCTTTGTTTTTCAATCTGAAAAAGGTACTGAAGTTGCGTATTTTGCAAGTGGATGTTTTTGGTGTGTAGAAGCAATTTTTGAAAGCGTAAGTGGGGTAGAAGAAGCCGTTTCTGGTTACGCAGGCGGACACACTAAAAATCCAACTTATAAATCTATAGGAACTGGTAGAACAGGACATTCAGAAACAGTTGCTGTGTATTATAATCCTAAAAAAGTATCTTTTAAAACACTTGTAGATGTGTTTTACGGTTCTCACAATCCAACTACTGTAAATGGTCAATATCCAGATTTTGGAACTCAATATCGTTCTATTGCATTTTATAAAACGGAAGTAGAAAAACAAATTATAAACGCTGCTATTTCAAAATTAAATAGAGAAAAATATAACGGTAAAATTGTTACAGAAGTTACAAAGTTTACTAAGTTTTATGAGGCTGAAGAATATCACCAAAATTACGAGAAATTACATCCAGAGAATCCTTACATCCAAAAGATATCTATACCAAGATTAAATGCTTTTAAAAGTAAGTTTCCTCATTTATTGAAAAAAGAAATACATTAAGTTTTTTAGAAAAAGAAATACTTTTATTTTCTAGATGTTTGTATATGAAAAATAGTACTGAAATAAACGATAATTTTGCATTTATTGTTTTTTGTTCTTCAGTATTTTAATAATCTCTCTGATATTTTTTATTTCATCTTCAGTTCCATAACTTTTAAGATCTTTAAGGGTTGATTTGTATTGCTCAAGAGCATTTAAACCTTCAAAATTTTTTAGATTAACATTGGCTTTTTTAGATAGTAAATATGACAAAATCTTTGGGCTACTCGTATATGTTAAAGCACTATATCCATTGTCACATTGTAAATTTATATTTGCTTTACTCTCAACAAGAAACTTTACCAAGTCAAATTGATTTCTATTTGCTGCCATCATCAATATTGTCATTTCTTTATAACCTCTTTGATTAATACCCATTCCTTTGTTAATCAGGGCTTTTGCTACACTTGTAAGTCCAAAATAACTAGTTTTAAAAAAAGCATTAATATTATCGTCATCAACTTTGTTAATGTCTGCATTTTGTTCAATTAAGTAAAGTGAAATTTTTTCTTTTCCACTTTGAATAGCTTTCATTAATAGGGTTTGTTCTCTTTCTACAATACAATTAATATCCTCTCCTTTTTCAATCAATTTTTGAACCAATTCCAGATTATCATTCTCAATAGCTAATTGAACTTCTTCACTACATTTTTTTTGAGAAAACATTTTTAAGGAGATTATAATAAATATTAAAATTAGATAGTTATTTTTCATTTGAGTACTATTAAATACAACATGTTTGTTTATGAAAAGTTGCGTTTTTGTATGTGAGGATTTTACGAAGAAAAATCAGAGTTACAAAAACGCACGGACTTTTAATTAAGCACTAAATTAAGTATTATTTTTATACGTTGTTGGCTAAAGTTTTTCTGTTTGAATTTTAAAATGAATCAATTTTTAAAATCTTTTTAGATTTGGTATTTTATTAAGTATACATTTATTATTATCTAAAGTACTTAATAAAATGAGCAATATCTTCAGAGTTTTTTAAACCTTGATTTTCAGGAAAATCAATAATTTCACTAGCAGCACCATAATTAATATTTACATCAATTATTTGATAGTAAAAATGAGAGTTTATATCATTATTTCTAATTCGATTGATAACCTCAGTTAGTTCATCATCTGTAATATTTGTCTTTTTAGGTGGTATTTGAGCAATATCTCTAGCTAAATCTTCTATTTTTTCATATTTTCTAAAGTTTTGAAAATACTCTTTGTTATAGTCTCTGTAACTAAATTCATTTAGTTTATCAATTAATTTACTTACTTTATTGGTATTGTTTAAATGAGTTTCAATCTCTTTAATTTTAGAGAGAACTTTACTAATTCTTTCTTCAGAAGCATTTGGAAGTAATTCATCTCTTAATTTCATTTTATTATCGAGTTTTATCAAATATTTGCAATCCTTCTTGAGTGTGTTTGTTTCGTGTTTATGCACTAAAGTTAGCAAATAAATCACAGATAGAAAGTCCGCGAGGACTTTCGTAAATAGGCAAAAACTAGCAATTAATTTTATACGGTGTTAGGCACAGTTTTTATGTCAATATTTTCTTCTATCTTTCCATTTATACTTTTCCTTATTTGACAAATTCCATTTTTCCAAATTTGAAAGCATTTTCTCAATTTGTTCTTTATCGAGCCAAGTTCCGTTAACAAAAACTCCATTAATAGTTCTTGTGTTTTTAATGTCTTCAAGTGGATTTGCATCTAACAAAATTAGGTCTGCATATTTGTTTATTTCTATAGTTCCGATATTGTTTTCGATTTCTAACCATTCAGCAGGTAATCGTGTTGCTGAAAATAAAGCTTCTTCATTTGTTAGACCTGCATCGACTAATAATTCTAGTTCGTCGTGAAGTGAGAAACCTGTTACTATGCCAGAAACTCCTGCATCGGTTCCTGCTACCATTGGTACTCCTGCTTCTTTAAATGCTACAACCATTCCTTTATGAAATGTAATTAAGCTATCTAAATAATCAATAAATTCTGAACTTGAATGTTTATTGTAATTGTTCGATGTTAACCATTTATCTTGTAAAAGTGGATGTACATACTTTAATGTCTCCATTAGTCGAATTGAATCGAGCGATTGAACTTGGTCTCTTATCTTGACGATAGCTATTAAATTAGGGATTAGCCACGTATCATTTTCTTTTGATAATTGAGCGAAATATTGAGCATCTTTTTTTGTCTTGGTCTGATTTCTTATTTGTTTAGAAAATTCCTCTGCGTGAGCAACTAAACCAAAATTTGGTACAAAAGCTTTTTCTGTTTGACCTTTAAACGCATCTGGAATATGTCCAACAACCTTGAGCCCTTGTTTTTTTGATTCGTCGATAATGGTTTCGAAAGATTCAATATTCAACTTAGAGTAGACTTTGACAAAGTTGTAACCTTCAGCTTTTATACTTCGGACTACCTGTCTTGCATCTGAAGCTGTATTTACAATTCTTCCACTATTATTTGGGTTTCCACCATTTATCAATGCTGCTATTGCCATTCTTGGACCAATAACTTTTCCTTTTGCAATCTCATTCCTTTGCCCAAAGTGTTCAACTCTACCTTCAAGTTCAAATATAGTAGTGACACCATTAGCTATATATGTTGTCATAACATCTTGTGTGTCCATAAAAAATGTAGCTCCTTGAGTTGGTGCGTTTTCTCTGAAATTTAAATCTGCATTTGTGTGAACGTGCATATCAACGAGACCAGGAATTAACCATTTTCCAGTTCCGTCTATAATTTTTGCATTATTAGGAATAGTTTCATTGATAGACAGGATTTTTTTATTTTTTATTACTACTGTTGCATTTTCAATGAGATTATTTTCAATTGTCATTGGAATTATATTCACATTCTTGATTACAAAAAGAGATTGTTCTTTTGGTTTGTTTTCAGTTGAATTTGAACATCCGTAAAAAGTAAAGGCAAATAATAAAATGACAAAGTTCAAATGTTTAAAATAGTTCATTAAGTGTTTTTTATTTAAAAGACTAATCAATATGCTAATTGTTACAGTTTTCTTTAGTAGTTACACCGTTTTTTTAAATTGTGCCTAACGTGTTTTTGTATGGAAAGTTGCGTTTTAAGTTGACGGCTATTTTCCGCAGGAAAATAGGAGTTGACAGAAATGCAACAACCTTTAATTAAGTACTAATTTAGCAATTTTTTATACAAGGTGTTGGCATTAGTTTTAATTCAGAATGTTTAATGTTTCATTTATAAATTTGATAAATTCGAATTCAACTTTCCATTTTTTGTTATGGTAAATTCCTTCAGTAATTATTTTCGGATTTTTATAATTAGAAAATTCAGAATCATTATATTTATTTTTCCCATTTTCCAATGGATGAGTATCTGTTTCTTCAAAATCAATTGAATAATATTCGGCGTGAATAATTTTGTTACAAGATTCTCTATAGTTAAGGTTTTTAATTTCCTTATTTTCATATTTTATTTTTCCAACTAAACCATAATTTTCTGCATTTAAACTATGCATATCTAAAATAGCTCTAATTAGTCCAGCTAATTCTATTAATTCTTTGAAGAAAGTTTTTTGAAAAGAGTCTTTAAAGTCAGTTCCAAACTTACACCAATATTCATTGTATGGATGAACCATTTTTTGGAAGTCATATTCAGCTAATAAAAATGCGCTTAATTTCCAACATTTCTCGCTTATTAATTCTCCAGTTTGTTCAACTTGTAATTTTTCCATTTTAAATTTTTACTTTCTTTCATTAATTTTTTTTTCAAAATATGGTTTTGCCAAATTTCGAAGTATTATATAAATTATGATAAAAGCGACCACAATTAAAGTTCCACTTAAACTCGTTTTTTCTTCGGGTATTCTGCCTAAAAAATAAAGTAAAGTTCTTATTCCAACAAATATTGACGCTATAATCAAAACACCATAAAAGAAGTTGATAGTTTTCCACAAGTATTCAAATATTATTTCTTTTTCGTCTTTTTCCAATGTTAGTTTTTAATTAATGCCAACGTATTATATAGTAAGTTTTATAGTCGTTATCCCATAATGATAACTTTTAAAGAATGTGTTTTGTTTAATTACAAATTTAGAAATAGGCTAAAATATTGGAATAGAAAACTCGTAACTTTCGTTACGAGTCTGTATTTTATCCTCTATAAATTTCTTCGTACAAATCGTTATAAATCTTTTTAATAACTGTACGTTTCATTTTCATTGTTGGTGTAAGATGTCCAGCTTCTAATGTCCACTCGTCTGGTGTTAATTTAAAAACTTTAATCTGTTCCCATTTACCAAAACAGCTATTACATAATTTAACAGCTTTAGTAAACTCTTCTACTACTTTTTCGTTTGCAATTAAGTCTTTATTAGAAGTGTAGCTAATATTATTTTCTTTAGCCCATTCTTTTAAATACTCAAAATTTGGTTGAATTAATGCTGCTGGCATTTTTTCTCCTTCTCCAACAACCATAACTTGTTCAACAAACATAGATTGTTTTAATTCTCCTTCTAATAAAGGTGGTACAACATATTTTCCTCCAGAAGTTTTAAACATTTCTTTAGTTCTTCCGGTAATCTTTAAAAAGCCATCTGCATCAATTTCTCCTTTATCTCCTGAGTGAAAGTAGCCGTCTTTAATAACTTCAGCAGTTTTTTCTGGATCTTTGTAATAGCCTTGCATTACATTTGGTCCTTTTATTAAAATCTCTCCATTCTCTGCAATTTTAACTTCAACACCTTCAATAACTTTACCTACGGTTCCAACTCTAAAGCCTTTTTTGCCTCCATATTCAATAAAATTTACAGACGTTACAGGAGAGGTTTCGGTTAATCCATAACCTTCCATTATAGGCATTCCTGCGGCTGCAAAAATACGTGTTAAACGAGGTTGTAATGCAGCGCTACCAGAAACCATTAATTTTAATTTTCCGCCCAAAGCGTCTTGCCATTTAGAAAATATAAGTTTGCGTGCTAAACCTAATTGTTTTTCATACCACCAACCGTTTTGTCCGTATGGCTCATAACGTAATCCTAAGTTTACTGCCCAGAAAAATAATTTCTTTTTTATTCCTGTTAAGTCTTCACCTTTTAAGATTATTTTGTCGTATATCTTTTCATATAAACGCGGTACAGCCGTCATAACATCGGGCTTAATTTCTTGTGCATTTTCGGTTAATTTATCAATTCCTTCAGCAAAATAAATTTCTGCTCCACAAAATTGATATAAATACAGAATCATTCTTTCAAATACATGACAAACTGGTAAAAAGCTTAAAGCTTTGTCTTTACCGTATTCTAATGGAACTGGATCGTCACTGGCTAACACGTTGGAAACAATATTTCCGTGAGATAACATAACTCCTTTTGGTCTTCCTGTTGTACCAGAGGTATAAATTAAAGTAGCTAAATCGTTTGGTGTTACTTCATTTTTTCTAGCTTCAACTTCTTCTTGATTACTAGTGTCTTTACCAAGTTCTAAAACTTCATTCCAGTTTTTTTCTCCAGCAATGTCATCAAAAGTAAAAATTTCTTTTAAGCTTGTATTTCCTTTAATTTGATTCAGTTTTTCAAGTATTGTTGAATCAGAAACAAAGCAATAAGTTGCTTCAGAATGATTTAAAACATACTCGTAATCTTCTTTAGAAATTGTAGGGTAAATTGGTACATTTTGCGCTCCAACTTGTAATATACCTATATCGCAAATGTTCCACTCAGTTCTGTTAGTAGAAGAAATTACAGCAATTTTATCGTTAGGTTTTATTCCTAATTTTAATAATCCTCTACTAATTGCATTAGCTTGGTCTACATATTCCTGTGATGAAGTAGAAATCCATTTACCATTGTATTTTGTTGTTAATGCTTTATCTAGATTGTATTTTTCTAGTTGATAATAAGGAAAATCAAAAATGCGTGTAATTTCTATTGCCATAAATTTCTGTTTTGAAGAACTGCAAAGTAGTAAAATTACATTGATTTAACAAATAGAAAATTTATAGGTTTAAAATTAAGAATTATATATTTTTTGATATAGTTTTTTGTATTTTTCTTTAATTACCTTTCTTTTCATTTTCATAGTAGGAGTGAGGCATTCATTTTCTATAGTCCATTGTTCTGGAGTAATTTCGAAACGTTTTATTTGTTCCCATTTTCCAAACTTTTTATTGTAAAAATCTACTTCTTCTTGTATTCTTTCTATTATTTTTTTATCAGAAGTAATGTCTATAATTTTATGATTGTGTCTTTTAGCCCAATCTGCAATAAATTCAAACTGAACTTGTATTAATGCTGCTGGCATTTTTTCTCCTTCACCAATAACCATAATTTGTTCTATAAATCGAGATTGTTTAAACTCGCTTTCTAATGCTGCAGGAGCAATATATTTTCCTCCAGAGGTTTTAAATATTTCTTTTTTACGGTCTGTTATTGTTAAAAAACCTTCGTTGTCTAATACGCCAATATCTCCAGTGTGTAAATAACCGTTAATTATTGTTCTATTTGTTAACGCTTCATTTTTATAGTAGCCTAACATTACGTTTTCTCCTTTCATTAAAATTTCACCGTCTTCAGCAATTTTAATTTCTACACCTTCTAATGGTTTACCTACAGATCCAATTTTTAGATTATTGTTTCTTAGGTCATTTACTGTTCCTCCTGGTGAAGACTCTGTCATTCCGTAACCTTCAAAAACAGGAATTCCTGCAGCTGTAAATACTCTAATTAATCTTTGTTGTAAAGGAGCACTTCCAGATACCATGAACTCTAAGTTGTTTCCTAAAGCTTCTCTCCATTTAGAAAAAATAATTTTATTAGCTATTTTAAGTTTAAAATGATACCAATTTCCGTTTTTGTAATAGGGTTCATATTTTTCAGCAAGTGCTAAAGCCCAAAAGAATAATTGCTTTTTTAAGCCTTTTAAATTACTTCCTTTATCTACAATTTTATCAAATATTTTTTCTAATAATCTTGGAACAACTGCTAAAAAATGAGGTTTTATTTCTCTGATATTGTCTCCAATTTTTTCTAAACTTTCTGCAAAATAAACTTCAAACCCTTTGTATAAATTATAATATGAAGCGGTACGTTCATAAATATGACAAATAGGTAAGTAGCTTAAAACACGTTTTTTAGAAGAATTTAAGTTAAATGCTTTTGCAGTTTTAAAAACAGTAAAAACAATATTATTATGACTAAGCATTACGCCTTTAGGAGTTCCTGTTGTTCCAGAAGTGTAAATAATTGTAGCTAAATCGTTTGGTTTTACATTGTCTTTTAATATTTCTATTTCAGATGTATAATCTTTAGTGGTTCCAATTTCTAAGAAGTTAGTAAAACTGTGGTCCATTTCTAATTCTTCTAAAGAGAAAATACCTTTAAGTTGTGTTTTGCTTTCTATGGATTTTACTTTGTTATATAAATCGTTGTTGGAAACAAAACAATATTGTGCGTCAGAATGATTTAAGATGTATTCGTAATCCTTTTCGGAAAGTGTTGCATATAAAGGAACATTTTGCGCTCCGATTTGTAAGATACCAACATCTAAAATATGCCAATTAGGATTATTATGTTCTGTAATTACAGCTATTTTATCGTTTGGTTTTACTCCTAATTTTAATAAAGAACTACTTACTTTATTTGCAGAGTGAATTAATTCTTCAGTAGAAATAGATTTCCATTCGTTATTAACTTTGTAGTTGTAGCATTTTTCTTGAGGGCAATTTCTTAGTTGATTATAAGCAAAATCGAAAATACGTGTTATAGTTTTAGACATAAAAGGAGTTTATGATGCTAAAGCTAATAAAAAAAATCGGTTTCTGTAAAAACAGTAACCGATTTAAGAATTCATAAATTAGCCCCCTAACTCTAATTTATGAAACAAATATAATTATATTTTTCTTATTTTGTGGTGTGTTTTAATAATATTTAAAGAATTACTTTAGTGTTATGTTAAATTTTTAGTTTATATAACCATTTTTAAACAGTTGATTTACAGGTTTTAATATTCAATCCGCTATAACTTGTTAGTCAAGTTTTTTTGATTAATGATATTAATTAATATCGTACATCCTTCTATTAATTCTTTATCAGAAACATTTAAAGGAGGTGTGATTCTAATTGCATTTTTCTCAAAAAGGAGCCAAAATAATATCAATCCTTTATCTAAACAATCTAGAATTACTTCAGATGTAATTTCTGGAGTTTCTAAAATTAAAGCTAACATTAAACCTTTTCCTCTTATTTCTTTTATTGAAGGATGCTTTAAATGTTTTCTAATTAATTCTTCTTTCCTTATAGTTTCATTTATTAATGAAGAAGTAACTATTTCATTTACTGTAGCTAAACCTGCGGCAGCAATTACAGGATGACCACCAAAGGTTGTTATATGACCTAGTTTGGGATTATCTTTTAGAATATCCATTATTTCTATTGATGAAATAAAAGCGCCAATTGGCATTCCGCCACCTAAACCTTTACCAGCAATAATAATATCTGGTATTACATTGTAATTTTCAAATCCCCAAAATTTACCTGTACGTCCAATTCCAGTTTGTATTTCATCTAAAATTAATAAAGCACCCACTTCTGTGCAGCGTTGTTTTATTTTCTGTAAATAATTATCTTTGGGTTCAATAAAACCTGCGCCACCTTGAATTGTTTCTAATATTACTGCTGCAGTTTTGGTTGTTATTTTTTTAATATCAAGAACATTGTTAAATTCAATAAACTTAACACCTGGAATTAATGGCCTAAAAGCACTGTTTTGTTCCTCAGCACCACAAACACTCATTGCACCTTGTGTATTACCGTGATATGCGTTCTTTGCAGAGATTATTTCGCTACGTTCCGTAAATCTTTTAGCTAATTTTAAAGCGCCTTCTGTAGCTTCTGTACCTGAATTTGTTAAATATATAGATTGTAGGTTTTTAGGTAATGTTTTTGCTAGGGCTTTACAAAGTTGTAATTGTGGTTGCTGAATAAATTCTCCATAAACCATTACATGATCGTAAGTTTCTAATTGCTCTTTTACAGCATTAACAACTTTAGGATGACTGTGCCCTAAACTGTTTGCGGAAACTCCAGCAACAAAATCTAAATACTTTTTACCTTTCGAGTCATAAATATAACTTCCTTTTGCCTTTGAAATTTCTAAAGCAAGTGGGTGAGGAGTAGTTTGTGCTTGATATTTGTAAAAGTCTGATTTCATTATAAACCTTTCTTTAAAACTTTAGGAGTACTCTTTCTATCGGAAGCTCTCTTTTTTTTCTTAGTTGCGTTTTCTCTTGCAAAATTTAATTTTGCATTTTGTACATCAATATTTTCTTTTACCTCAGTTTTTTCATCTTTGGTAAAAATATCTTGCATAACCTTTGGTTGCTCTTTTTCTCTCCAGATAAAGCCTTTGAGTTTTCTCTCTTCTTTTGGATAATCTAGCGGAGGGTAGGTTTTTCCTTCCGTTTCTTTAAAGCATTTAATACTTTGTATTTCATTGTTTAGCAGATCGAATTCAATATCGCTACAAATTTGTTTAGTTATAGTTTCTAACTTTAGCGTTTTCTCGTTTCTATTAAAGTTAATTACTTCAGCATTTCCTTTTACCCATAAAGTTCTTATTTCGTTTTCAATAAATTTACCATAAATATTTCTACCTTTTATTTGGTTGAAATCATCTTCAGCTAAGGAATCTTTCTGAATTATTAATGCATTATTTAACACCTTTAAAGAGTCTAGTTTATTGGTTTCTAAATTAGAAACTAAATGAATAGTGTCTCCTGTAATTTGTTGTTTCCCAGACCAAAGTACAGGTTCTCTAAACATTCTTGTTAAACCTGTTGTTTGATTTGTGTGTATAGAATCGCACTTACCTTGTAAATCAGATTTAAAAATTTTTACATTATTAAATGTTCTTACAATTCTGTTTTCTGGTTTACCTGTTACTAAAATTTTATCTCCGTGCATGTACAAAGAATCTTTTTCTAAAACAGAGATTGCTACTGCTTTGTCTATAATAAAAAGCGAGTCTTTTTCTTCAAATATTTCGGCATAGTTTCCTTTAATAACAAAGTTTTTTACGGTGTCTATAACTATAATGTTATTTGTAGCTGAGGCAAACCCTTTACGTTTGTCATAATACAAACTATCTCCTTCTATGGTTCTTTCTTTTAAAAACAATTTTGCGTTTTTTACAAAATAAGAAACATCTGTTTTTGTGTTGTAAAAACCTCTTTCGCTGTATAATTTATTCTTGTTTTTGTTATTTGTTACTGTTGAAGGTCCGTATAAATATGCAATTCCTGTGTTTGTATAATACTCTAAATGATTTGATTCTAGATTGTTTTCCGGATTTGTAACTGTTACGTTAGATTTAGCAATAAACTTTTTATTTCTAAGTAAATAGGTTCCTCCAATACTTTTTAAGGTATTTGTTTTGTCCTGGATAGTTCCACCAGTTTTGTAAAAAAGTTTCTGATTTATTCTATCAAAATGAAGCGTATCAGTTTTTAGTTTCATTGTTGGGTCATTCATTTCTACATTTCCCCAAGAAACAGCTTGTTTTGTATTACCGTTATAATCTGCGTAGTCGCTATATTGAATAATAGAATCTCCTTGTTCTATTATAACTTCACCTAAAGCTTTAAAAAGGTTTTTATCTCTGTAGTAAAGTGCTTTTTGAGAATCTAATGTTACACCTTCGTGTATCATGTGTACATTACCTATTAATATAATTGCTCCAGGATACTTGTCTTCATCTGCAGATTGAATTTTTGCAGTGTAATTTATTCTCTTTTGCTGAGAAAAAGTGTAAGCAGTAATAAATAGTGCTAAAAAAAGAAATATTCTTTTCAAAAGTTTTGTTTTAAAGTGGAACAAAAATAATGAAAAGAATATGCCAAAGTCTTAAACTTTATATAAATCTATCTATTGATAGTTTGTTTTCTGTCTGGACCAACCGAAACGATTGATACTGGAACTCCAGTTTCCTTTTCAATAAAAGCAACATAGTCCAATAAATTCTGTGGTAATTGCTCAGCAGAAGTCATTTTTGTTAAATCTTCTTCCCAACCTTTAAATTCAGAATAATTTACAGAAACATTTTCTGGTTCAATATTATAAGGTAAGTGAGAAATTTCTTTTCCTTTATAGTTATAAGATGTACAAACTTTTAATGTATCAAATCCAGATAAAACATCACCTTTCATCATCATTAATTGTGTAACTCCGTTTACATCTACAGCGTATTTTAACGCAACTAAATCTAACCAACCACATCTTCTTGGTCTACCAGTTGTAGCTCCAAATTCATGACCAATTCTAGCCATATCTTCTCCATCTTTATCAAATAATTCAGTAGGAAAAGGTCCAGAACCAACTCTAGTTGTGTAAGCTTTAAAAATTCCGAATACATCTCCAATTCTGTTTGGAGCAACTCCTAAACCTGTACAAGCACCTGCTGCTGTTGTGTTAGATGAAGTTACAAAAGGATATGTACCAAAGTCAATATCTAATAAAGAACCTTGAGCTCCTTCTGCCAAAATTGTTTTTTTATCTTTTATAGCTTGATTTAAAAACTCTTCGCTATCAATAAATTGTAATGTTTTTAATTTATCGATTCCTTTGCAAAACTCTGTTTCTAATTCTTTTAAGTCATATTCAATTTGAACATCAAAGAATTCTAACATTTTAATATGCTTTGCAGTTAAAGCATCGTATTTTTCTTTCCAGTTTTCTAATTCTAAATCTCCAACACGCATACCGTTTCTACCAGTTTTGTCCATATATGTTGGGCCAATTCCTTTTAAAGTAGAACCAATTTTTGCTTTTCCTTTAGAAGTTTCTGAAGCTGCATCAAGTAATCTGTGTGTTGGTAAAATTAAATGTGCTTTTCTTGAAATTAATAATTTAGATGTGTAATCTATATTGTGTTTGTCTAAATTTTCTAATTCTTTTTGAAAAATAACAGGATCAATTACAACACCATTACCAACAACATTTAATGCTGTTTTATGAAAAATTCCTGAAGGAATTGTGTGTAAAACATGTTTAAATCCGTCAAAGATTAAAGTATGCCCAGCATTTGGACCTCCTTGAAAACGCGCAATAATATCGTAATTTGATGTAAGTACGTCTACAATTTTACCTTTTCCTTCATCTCCCCATTGTAATCCAAGTAATAAATCTACAGCCATTAGTTGTTTAATTTGTTGTTGTGTGTTGTGTTGTTAAATTGTTTTATTGTTATTTACAGTAAACGGTTAATTGAATACTGTTATTCTTTCTTTTTTGTTCCGTAAAAATAAAGTGAATGATTATGAATGTCAATATCAAAAATATCTTCAATAGTTTTTTTGATAATCTGTATTCTAGGATCACAAAATTCTTTTACTTCTCCAGAATCTGTGAAAATTACGTGATCGTGATTTTTATCGAAATAACTTTTTTCGTAACGCGCCATAGATTGCCCGTCAAATTGATGTTTACGAACTAAGCCGCAATCGAGTAATAAGTCTATGGTATTGTATAAAGTAGCACGGCTAACACGATAGTTTTTGTTTTTCATGTTAATGTACAGAGATTCTATATCAAAATGTTCTTCAACATCGTATATTTCTTGTAGAATTGCGTAGCGTTCAGGAGTTTTTCTATGCTTATTTTCTTCTAAATAAGCAGTAAAAACTTTTTTTACAACATCTTGATTTTCGGCAGAATTGCTCATAAATACTTTAGTTATTAAGTAACAAATTTACACATATTTTGCAATATTTTGATACCTAATTAAAAAGTAATAAATAAGTTTTAAACAGTTGTTAATTTGTTTTGTAATAAACTGTATTATAGCGAGTTAATTCTTTCGACTTTTTGAACTCCTTCTATTTTTTTGATACTTTCAATTAATTTTGTTAATTGATTTTTGTTTTTTACGCTTAGAGATAATTTTCCATCAAAAACACCATCATCTCCAGAGATATTTATACTGTGTATAAAAACACTCATGTTATTAGAGATTACTTTGGTAAGATTGTTAACTATACCTTTGTTGTCTACACCAGATAAATTTAAAACTGCTTTAAATTCTTGTTTTGTAGAATCAATCCATTTTGCAGGCATAATTCTATACGCATAATTAGATTGTAAAGAAATGGCGTTTGGGCAATTGTTCTTATGTACTTTAATACCTTCATTAATAGTTACAAAACCAAAAACTTTATCTCCTGGAATTGGGTTGCAGCATTTAGATAGTTTAAAGTCTAGTTTTTCTTCATCTTTACCAAAAACCAATGCATCATACTTACTTGTAACTTCTTCTTTGTCAGTTATTTCTTTGGGCTGTGGTCTTTTAAAGCTATTTTTTATAAAGCTCATTATTGCGCCGCTACGCTGGTTGGCATATGCTTTTAATTGTTTATTGTCAATAGCGCCATTTCCTATTCTGTAAAATAAATCGAAACTAGTTTTAAGGTTAAAATAATTAACCATTTCATTTACAGCTTTGTCGTCAAAGTTAATTTTTAAATGACGTAGTTTTCTTGAAAGAACAGCTTTTCCTTCTTCTGCAATAATTTTTTCTTCTTCTTTAAGTGCTGTTTTTATTTTTGTTCTAGCACGAGCCGTAATAACAAAATCTAACCATCTTGCTTTTGGTTTATTTGTAGATGTGGTTAGTACTTCTATTTGATCTCCACTTGTAAGTGTATGACTTAGTGGAACTAATTTTCCGTTAACTTTAACACCTCTTGTTTTTAAACCAACGTCTGTATGCACTGAAAAAGCAAAATCTAACGCTGAAGCTCCTTTTGGTAGCGATTTTAAATCTCCATTTGGAGTAAATACATATATTTCTTTTGAATATAAATTCAATTTAAAATCTTCAACAAAATCTACCGCATCTAAGCTTTGGTTTTCTAAAGTTTCTTTTAGTTTATTTAACCAAGATTCTAAACCGCTTTCGTTTTCATTACCTTGTTTGTATTTAAAATGTGCTGCATATCCTTTTTCAGCAATTTCATTCATTCTATTAGAACGAATTTGAACTTCTACCCATTGTGCATTTGGTCCAACTACAGTAATATGTAATGCTTCGTAACCTGTAGATTTGGGTTGAGAAATCCAATCTCTTAATCGAGTAGGGTTGGGTTTAAAATAATCTGTAACAATTGAATATATTTTCCAAGCATCAAATTTTTCATCTTTAGAGGTTGGTTCAAAAATTATTCTAATAGCAAACTTATCATAGACTTCATCAAAAGAAACATTTTGCTTTCGCATTTTTCTTCTAATTGAAAAAATAGATTTAAACCTACCTTTTATTTCATAGGTGAAGTTTTCTTTATCTAAACCAGATTTTAGTTTGTCTGAAAAAGATTTTATGTATAAATCTTGCTCTTCTTTACTTTCTTTAATTTTACTTAAAATATCGTTGTAAACTTCTGGTTCAGTATATTTTAATCCAAGATCTTCTAACTCTGTTTTTATATTATATAAACCTAAACGATGGGCTAGTGGAGCGTAAATATATAATGTTTCTGATGCAATTTTAAGTTGTTTGTACGCTGGCATTGCATCCATTGTTTGCATATTATGCAATCTATCTGCAATTTTTATTAAAATTACACGAACATCATCATTTAAAGTTAAGAGCATTTTTCGAAAATTCTCTGCTTGTATAGAGTAATCTTGATCTTTCTTTAAACGAGAAATTTTTGTTAATCCGCTTACAATACGAGCAATTGTTTCTCCAAACAACTGTTCCATATCTTCAATTGTGTAATGTGTGTCTTCTACAACATCGTGTAATAGGGCAGCGGCAATAGAGGTTGCTCCTAAGCCAATTTCGTTGGCAACAATTTTTGCAACAGCAATTGGATGATATATATAAGGTTCGCCAGTTTTTCTTCTTTGTTCAGAATGGGCTTCTACAGCAATATCAAAAGCTTTACGGATTAGTATTTTATCTTCTTTTGATAAAACTTCATACGTTCCTTTTAGCAAATCTTTATATCTATTTGCTATCTCCTTATTTTCCTCCTCTATAGTTGCTGTGTATGCCATAGATTAAAAGTAACGCAAAGAATTTTATTAAGCAAGTTTTAATCCGTATTGTTTAAAATTACTATTTTTAGAATTACAGAAAACGAAAGAATGTAGATATTCTTAAAAAACTGTTAAACTAAAAATTAAACTGTAACTAATTTCATAAAGTGTCGTCTTATAAATGATTACTTACTACAGGTTAGTGATTAGTTAGTTTTTAATAGTTGATAAAAAGGGTTGAAATTTCACAATTTCAACCCTTTTGAATTATATAAGTTTTTTGTTTAATTACCGTTGCTATTTAGCTTTTTATCAGGAACACGGTTACGTTCAATTTTACCTTTTTTAACAGCTTTATAATTTTCATAACAGTCTAAAACCGCCTCAATAAGTTGTAAATCACTTGCTTTTTTGATAAAATATTCTGAATAATTACAATCGGTAAGTAACTTAGTTAGTTCTTGACGGTCCATTTCTAGGTATTCCATCATTACTTCACGGTCAAATTTACCTTGTAACATTTTACGTAAATCGTCTTCTTTCTTTAATTTTTGAAGTTTTTTAAGTTGTTTTGGCTTTTTTCCGAAGAGATTATACACTAAATCTACCGGATTAAAAAGTTTGGCAATTGGAGAAGAAATTTTTTGAGGACGACCAACTTCATACGTTTGTGGTAATCCATTTATATGAATTCTAGTAAACTTATCTGTAGGAACTTGTTTTACATCTACTTCCAAAACACCAATCAATTTGGTAGATTTTATGATAACTTCTTTAACTTCTTCTGGTTTTTCAATTAAGGCAATTTCTAGTTCATTACCTTTTAATAAATCGTTTGTTACTTTCAGTTTTATTGATTCAAAACCTAAATAAGAAACCAATACAGTATCATTAGCTTTTGCAACTAATTCAAAAAAACCTTTGTCGTTTGTAATTGTTCCAACAACTGAATTTAGGTTTAAAATATGAGCTGCGCTTAAGCCTTTTTTATTTTCTGAATGAATAATTTGACCTTTTAACTTATTGTTTTGTGAAAATCCAACAATAGAAATTAACAAAAAAGATAGTAAGAATAGATGTTTTTGCATGTTGCAATAATAATAATAATAGTGTGTAATGACGTTAATAATCTGTGAAAAGTAGTAACAAAAAATATACCATAAAAAAAATCGAAGTAAAACTTCGATTTATTGTGCGCACGAGAAGACTCGAACTTCCACGGACTAATGTCCACCAACCCCTCAAGCTGACGCGTCTACCAATTCCGCCACGTGCGCTTTTAAACAAAAAAAAGTTAAGCTTACACTTAACTTTTTTTTTGTGACCGGGCTGGGGCTCGAACCCAGGACCCTCTCCTTAAAAGGGAGATGCTCTACCAACTGAGCTACCAGGTCATTGCTTTTTGTAAAAGCGAGTGCAAATATACAATGGTAAGTTTTATTTACACAATTTTTTTTGAGATATTTTATCGATATTTGTAAAATATTATGAAGATAGTTTTAATTGGTTATATGGCAAGCGGTAAAAGTACCGTTGGAAAGGAATTGAGTAGTAAATTATACATTCCTTTTATAGATTTAGATGATTATATTGAAGAAGGTGAGGGGAAATCAGTTTCTAAAATATTTGAAGAAGATGGAGAAATCTATTTTAGACGAAAAGAGCATGAATATTTAAAACAGTTATTAAATTCTGAAGCTGATTTTGTTTTATCTTTAGGAGGAGGAACACCATGTTATGCAGGTAATATGGATTTAGTTTTAAATTCTACAGCTATTTCAATCTATTTAAAAGCAAGTTTAAAAACATTATATAATAGACTTCAAAAGCAAAAAGAAACTAGACCTTTAGTAGCTTCAATTTCTGATGAAAAATTATCAGAGTTTATTGCAAAACATTTATTTGAAAGAAGATTTTACTATGAAAAAGCAAATTTCAATCTTACAATTGATGATAAAAAAGTGTCGGAAATAATAGCGGAATTAAGGATTTTATTACATTAAGTAAGCTACAGCTTCTTTTCCTTTAAATTCTACAACAATATGTTCTTTTAGAGATGTTGATAAAGAAATACCTTTAAAATCGGCTTTAACAGGGTACTTTTTATGATTTCTATTTACTAATACAGCAGTCTTAAATCTTTTTAAAGGCACATCTAAAAAATGTTTTATACCATAAATTAAGGTTGTACCAGAGTTTAAAACATCATCTACCAAAACTAAAGATTTGTTTTTGTACTCTTCAGGTTTAATAGAAGTGGTTATTGGGCTCAACGGTTTTTTCTTATTAATTTTAACTTCACAAAGTTGTACTTTTAAGTCAGAAATTTCTGAAAGAATAGCAGCGATTTTTGTTGCAAATAAAAAACCATTATCCGCAATTCCGGCTATAATAATTTCGTCTTCCTTACTATTGCTTTCAAAAATCTGATAAGCAATTCTTCGAGTTTTATGTGCTACTTCTGTAGAATTTAAAATTATATTATTGGTTGTTGTCATCATGTTATTTGTTCTTCTTCGGGTGATTCGTAATAATCATCAATATCTCTTCTATCTTTTTTGGTTGGTCTTCCAGCACCTTTTTTTCTGTAATAATCCTTAGAATATTTTAAAAGTTCAGTTTTTTCAAACTCTTCTTTTGGTGTAATATCTTTTCGATATAAATCTACCAATTTTGCGCCAACTCTACTTGAAGGAATATCTAATACTTTTATTTTATAATTAATTTGATTTTTTCTAATCGTAAGTTCTTCGTTACCAAAAATTTCTTTTGAAGGTTTTAAATTGTTTCCTTCAGTCTTTATATGCCCTTTTTTACAGGCTTCTGTTGCTAAACTTCTTGTTTTAAAAAGCCGAATACACCATAAGTATTTATCTATTCTCATACAAAAAGTTAAATTTTTACGTTAGGTTTTTTACAAAGGTATAAAAATGCTAACTTGCGCCTTAAAATTTTTAGAATAAATGATTAAAATTAAACACGTTTTTATTGTAGTATTATTTTCAATTGCATTTTATGCTTGTGGAGATGATAATGATAGTTCTACTGAAGTCTTTGACCATGAAGCTCAAGCCTTAATTGATAAGGATTCTTTAACTAGTTTTTTTAAGAAACATTATTATGATACAACTTCTGGTTTAGTAAAGCCATTAATATCTGGTGAAACAGCATTATCTGACGATTCTAATTTAAAATCTCAAGAAGTTACTGAGCAGGAAGTAGACTATACTTTATATTATTACAAAATAGGAGATGAAGGTTCTGATCCAGATGCTAAAGGAAATCCTTCAGTTGTAGATTCTGTGTATGCTAAGTATAATGGTTTAAGAATAGTTAATACAGATAGTATTAGTAGTTCTTTTGACACCAATACTTCTTGGTTTACACTTGACGGAGTTATACGTGGGTGGTCTTATAGTTTCCCTAATTTTAAAGGAGGAGAAAACGTATCTTCTAGTAGCCCTGGTGAGCCAATTAACTTTATTAATGGTGGTAAAGGTATTTTGTTTATTCCTTCTGGATTAGGATATAGGGAAATTGGTACAACTACAGGATCTATACCTGGAAATTCTAACCTTATTTTTTATATTGAATTATGGGATATTGTAGTAAATACTGATCATGATCAAGATGGGATACCTTCAATCGAAGAAGATTTAGACGGAGATGGAGATCCAAGAAATGATGATACTGATGAAAACTTTATAGCTAATTATGGAGATGCAGATGATGATGGAGACGGTAAATTAACTAAAGAAGAAGATAGAAATGGTGATGGAGATCCAAGAAATGATTTTAATGACCCAGAGAACCCAACTATACCTGATTATTTAAATCCAAATATTTTTGGTTAATAGATTTAAAAGATAGAAATAAAAAAAGCTCGCTTACATTTTGTAAGCGAGCTTTTTTTATAGTTAATAATATTTCTTAAAATCTATAAGATAAACCTACAATAATTTGGTTAACTCTTGTATCAAAATTAACTTCATTTCCTCCAACATTACTATCTACAAAAGAAGATTCTGTATCAGATAAAGCTCTTTCCCAACGAACATCTAAACCTAATTTACCTAACTCTAATCCAGCTCCAAATTGTAAACCAAGTGAAAATCCATCAGAATTAACATCTTTTAGATCTTCAATGTCAAAGTCAGAATCAAGTATATATTGAAAAGAAGGACCTCCAAAAATATGTGCTACTCCAAAAACTTTTGTTCCTAATAATACTGGAATATCTATTTTTTGAAAATCATATGTGGTTTTAATCCCTTTATTTAAATAAGTAACTTCATTACTTAATTGCGTATAGACCAATTCTGGCCTTATATATAAACCTAAAACTGGTAATTTAATACGAGTCCAAATACCTGCATGAAAACCAGTTTTACTTTTTGCACCATCAAAGATATCTGTTTGTACTTCTTCAATTGACTCTGAATTGTAATTTACACCTCCTTTAATACCAAAATCAATTTGTGAATTTACAAATTGATTGAATCCTAAAGTAAAAATAGCTACTAAAATTATTCTTTTCATAATTAATTATTATTTACGAGTTAATACTTTTTCTACTGCTTTAACGATTGCAGCATCGTTAATGTTGTATTTAGCCATTAATTCTTCTGGAGTTGCAGATTCTCCAAAACTATCGTTTACTGCAACAAACTCTTGTGGTGTTGGGTTGTTTATAGCTAAACAACGTGCTACACTTTCTCCTAAACCACCAAATTTATTATGTTCTTCTGCAGTTACTACACAACCTGTTTTAGCAACAGATTTTAAAATAGCTTCTTCGTCTAAAGGTTTTATTGTGTGGATATTTATTACTTCAGCAGAAATTCCTTTTGCTTCTAATGCTTCTGATGCTTGTAATGCTTCCCAAACTAAATGACCTGTTGCAATAATTGTTACATCTGTACCTTCTGTTAATTGAACAGCTTTACCAATTTTAAACTCGCCAGTTGGCATATAAACAGGTACTTTTGGACGACCAAAACGTAAATAAACTGGGCCTTCATGTTCTGCAATAGCAATTGTAGCTTCTTTTGTTTGATTATAGTCGCAAGTATTAATTACCGTCATTCCTGGTAACATTTTCATTAAGCCTATATCTTCTAAAATTTGATGCGTTGCTCCGTCTTCTCCTAAAGTTAAACCAGCATGTGAAGCACAAATTTTTACATTTTTGTCTGAATATGCAATTGATTGACGAATTTGATCATAAACTCTTCCTGTAGAAAAGTTAGCAAATGTTCCTGTAAAAGGAATTTTACCTCCAATTGTCATTCCTGCAGCAATACCAATCATGTTTGCTTCAGCAATTCCTATTTGAAAAAAGCGTTCTGGATGATTCTTTTCAAATTCATTCATTTTTAAAGAACCTGTTAAGTCGGCACAAAGTGCAACAACATTTGGATTTGTTTTTCCTAATTCAGTTAAACCATCTCCAAAACCAGATCTAGTATCTTTTTTTTCTGTATAGGTGTATTTTTTCATTTTTTTATTATTTGTGTGTTG
This sequence comes from Tenacibaculum aquimarinum, assembly GCF_022478115.1. GTDB lineage: Bacteria > Bacteroidota > Bacteroidia > Flavobacteriales > Flavobacteriaceae > Polaribacter > Polaribacter aquimarinum_A. The sequence goes on from NZ_JAKGSC010000002.1 coordinate 169,691, forward strand.
TTATTTTAGTCATCAAAAATAATCTTTTTATTCCTTTTTGAGGTAAAGAAAAAGGCAATAAAATAAAGACTTTTTAACAGTTAGTGTGTAATGTTTATAATTAATCTAATTTTAGTAATTCATCATATAATTTATGTACTGGTAAGCCCATTACATTAAAGTAGCTTCCTTCTATTTTAGTAATTCCAATTCTACCAATCCATTCTTGAATTCCGTATGCGCCAGCTTTGTCGTAAGGCTTGTATTTGTTGATGTAATAACTGATTTCTTCATCAGATAAATCTTTAAAATAGACTATTGTAACGTCATTAATAATTGTTTGACAATTAATGCCTTTTATACTTACTGAAGTAATAACGTCATGTTTTTTACCAGACATTTTTTTAATCATATTAAAAGCATCTTCGTAGTTTTTTGGTTTTCCAAGAGCTTCATTTTTAAACCAAACAATAGTATCTGATGTTATTAAGATGTCTTTTTTAGTAAGTTCATTGTTAAAAGGTTGCGATTTTAAGTCCGCTAAGAAATCGGTTATTTCTGCTCCTTTTAATTCCTTCGGATACACTTCTTCGACCTCTTTTATGCGAATTTCATAATCGATATCTAAATCTTTAAAAAAAGCTTGTCTTCTTGGAGAACCAGAAGCTAAAATGATGTTGTATTTTGATAGTTTTTCTCGTAACATTATATTAGTTTGAATAGTAGCATTGATAAAATTCCGAAGAACATAATCAGTTTCATTAATTTGCTTAAATAGGAGTAGTCTTTTTTAGTTTTTGCATCGTATAATTTATAGATAAAGTTTCCAATTGGAATCAATAAAAACACAATTGAATATGCTAAAAATACTGGCTCTTCAATTATAAACTCTCTAATTAGAACAATTAAAAAAAGCAATAATAATACAGAAAATCCTAATGCAACTCTGTTGGCTCGTTTTCTACCAATTACTATTGGGAGCGTTTTTGCGTTAATTTTTAAATCTCCGTTTATGTCTTCTATGTCTTTTATGATTTCTCTTACAAGTGTTGTAAAAAAGGAAAAAATAATATAACTAAAAATTATATTTTGTAATAAAAGACTTGTAAAGTTTTCATTAATTAGAGCTAATTTATAATGAAATTCATAAACAAGAAGTATTGATAAAGAAATCAAAAATGAAATTATTAAATTTCCAATTAATGAAACTCTTTTGAAAAAATAAGAATAAATAAAAAGTAAAATAGAACAAATAACAAATATTAATGAATATTTAATATCTAATAAAGTTACAGATAAATATTTACCAATAATTATTCCCCAAAAAGTAAATACAAGATAAAATCTCCAAGCATTACTTTTAGAAATTGTTACATCAATAAAAACTTTATTTGGTTTGTTTATTTTATCAGTTTCAATATCAAAAATATCATTTATAATATAACCTCCTGCAGTTATACACAGAACACTAATAGTTAAAAGGACAAACTTAAAATTAGATAAATAACTAGGGGAAACAAAAGATTCAATCAACGCATATTTAGTTAAAACCATCGTTAATAAAACCATTAATAGGTTTTTGTAACGTATTAGTTTTAAGAAAGAAATCATTTAATTAAAATTCTTTTTAATACGAGCTAAGTCTTTTTTATTGTCGCGATCTTTCATGGTTTCTCGCTTGTCGTGTAGTTTTTTTCCTTTAGCTAATGCAATTTCTAGTTTTGCAAATCCACGTTCGTTTATAAACAAACGTAACGGAACAATTGCGTTTCCTTTTGCTTCAACTTCTTTCTTTAGAGTTTTTAATTCGCGCTTATTTAAAAGTAACCTTCGTTCACTTTTTGGCTTGTGATTAAACTGATGTCCGTAGATATATTCTTCAATATACATGTTTATTACAAACAATTCTCCTCTTTCGTTAAATTCACAAAAGCTTTCGGTAATACGAGCTTTGCTTAATCTAATCGACTTTATTTCTGTTCCAGTTAACTGAATTCCAGCCGTATACTTATCGATTATCTCGAATTCGAAACGGGCTTTTTTGTTCTTAATGTTAATATTCTTCTGCATATAGCATCTTTTATAAAAGATTAACAAATATACATTATTGATTTACATAAAGAAGTGTAATTTTGAATCTAGAAAATCGACCTATATTTTATGAGAAATATTATACTATTTGCACTTTTTATACTTGTTGCTTGTAAACCAAATAAAATAAAAGATTTAAATGCTCAAGAAATTGTAGATAAAGCAATTGTAGCTTCAGGATCAGATAAAGTTTCAAACTCTATTATTAGCTTTCAATTTAGAGACAAAAAGTATGTTGCGGAAAGAGAAAATGGTTTGTATAGATTATCTAGGTATTTTACAAATAAAATGTCTGATCATGAAGAAGACCAAGTTACTAATTATGGTTATAGAAGGTATTTAAATGGTCATAAATTACCAGCTGCTTTAGATTCTTTATTAGATTTAAATAGAGCTAATGCAGTAAATTCTGTTCATTATTTTTCAGTTTTACCTTATGGATTAAATGATAAAGCTGTAAATAAGAAATTATTAACTTCTGCTACAGTTAATAATAAGGAATATTATAAAATCCAAGTTACTTTTAATGAAGAAGGTGGAGGAGAAGATTTTGACGATGTTTTTGTATATTGGATCGGTAAAGAAGATTTTTTAGTTGATTATTTAGCGTACTCTTATCACACTAATGGAGGTGGAATGCGTTTTAGAGAATTAACAGAACAATGTGTTAAAAACGGAATTAGATTTGTTGATTATGCAAATTACAAACCTCTAAAAAATGACATTCAATTAGAAAATTTAGACAAAGCTTTTGAGGAAAATAAACTTAAAAAAGTTTCAGAAATTATATTAAGGAATATTGAAGTTACTTTAAATTAAAAAAAACTAACAAAAATGAAAAAACAACTACTTTTTCTTTCAATAATTTTTACAACATTAATAATTAATGCGCAAAATACAATAGGTACCGTTGATGTTACAAATGATGCTTATGAAGGTTATACGCTTTTTACTACACATAAAAACACCTACTTAATTAATAATTGCGGACAAGTAATTAATAAATGGGAAAGTGATTTTTTGCCAGGTAATTCCGTGTATCTATTACCTAATGGTAATTTATTAAGAGCTGGTAGAAGTAATGGACAAAGTGATATTGTTTTTGGAGGAACTGGTGGTAATATAGAACTGTTTAATTGGGAAGGCGAAAAAATTTGGTCTTATAGTGTTAATAATAATGAACAAAGACAGCATCACGATGTTTTTCCAATGCCTAATGGAAATATATTGATTTTAATTGCAGAAGATTGGTCTGGTGAAGATGCTATAAAAGCAGGTAGAGATCCTTTGAAAATTAGTGATAACGAATTATTGTATAACGAAAAAATACTAGAAGTTAAACCTATTGGTAATAACCAAGTAGAAGAGATATGGGAATGGAATATTAAAGACCATCTTGTACAAGATTTCGATGCTACAAAAGACAATTTTGGAACAGTTTCTGAATTTCCAGGAAGACTGGATGTGAATTTTATAAATGGAAATGGGGTTAACTCTAATTGGCTACATGTAAATTCAATTCAGTATAATGAAAAGTTAGATCAGATTGTATTGAGCTCAAGAAACTTAAGTGAAATATGGGTTATAGATCACTCAACAACAACTGAGGAAGCTAAAACTAGTTCTGGCGGTAATTCTAATTTAGGAGGAGATTTTTTATATCGATGGGGAAACCCTCAATCATATCAACGTGGAACAGAAAATGATAGAAAATTATATGGACAACATTTTCCTCACTTTATTGAAGAAGGTTTTCAAGATGCAGGAAAGATATTATTATTTAATAATGGAAATGGGCGAACTCCAGGTTTCTCTGAAGTAATGGTAATTAATCCTCCGTTAATAAATAATCTTTATCAATTACCATCAAATAATGCGTATTCTCCTTCAAATCCAGATTATGTTTATTCAAAATTTGTAGCTGATAATGAATCTGAATTTTATTCAGCAATACTAAGTGGTGCTCAAAGGTTAAAAAATGGTAATACCCTTATATGTGAAGGAACTAAAGGTAGGTTTTTTGAAATTGACACTAATGATAATATTGTTTGGGAATATATAGCTCCTATAAGAAATAATGATGGACAGATTTATAATCAAGGAGATCTTGCAGTTAATAATACAATATTTAGAGCAACAAAATATGGAGTAGATTATGAGGCTTTTATAGGGCGAAATTTAACTGTTGGAGATCCAATTGAAAATGATTTCAATTTAAATCCTTGTAATAAGTTAAGTGTAGATCAATTTAGTTTTAATGAATTTACTCTTTATCCTAATCCTACTAAAGGGATTTTAAACTTAGCTAAAGAAGTAGATAAAATTGAAATATTTTCAGTTTTAGGAACTCAATTAGCTGAATTTAAAAACACTAAACAAATTGATGTATTTGGCTTTAAAACAGGTGTTTATTTAGTTAAAACTTATAAAGATGATACAGTTTTTACTTCCAAATTTATTAAAAACTAATTCTTAATTAATTTTTAATAAAGTACTTGTTTTTTTATCTCCAATAACTGTAATAATATATAGGTTTCCGTTATTAGTTTCATCTATTTGCGGGTACTTTTCTATTCCTAAAATCTTATTAGCAAATGAAGGCGTAGTATTGCTATGACCAACAATTAATATTGTTTTACCTTTTGTATTGTATTGAAAAGCGTCATCAAACATATTTCTAGGATTGTAACCAAGAATAGGTAGTTCTTTACTGTCTGCAATAAATTTAGCTGTTTGTTTTGTTCTTTTATAATCAGTAGAATATACTGCGTCAAAAGATACATCACTTAAGATTTTTACCCAATTTTCAGAACGTTTAATACCTTCATTATTTAATGTTGGGTCTTTATCAGTTGTGTCTGTTTTTACTTTTTCTGCATGTCTAATTAAATAGTAAGTTGTAGTTTCATCTTGAGAAAAAACTGTAAAAGAACTAAATAGTACTGCAATAATTAAAATAATTTTTTTCATAATATTAAATTTATAAAGCGAATATACTTAAAAAAAGAAAAGAGCGATGTTTTTTTCAAACACCGCCTTAATCAACTATTAAAAAACTAACTATTAACCACCAATCAATTCAGATTGATTTCTAAAAACTAACTCATTATCAAAAGCATCTAATAAAATAATGCTGTCTGTTGTTATTTTTCCTGCTAAAATTTCTTTAGAAAGCTGATTTAATACTTCTTTCTGAATTACTCTTTTTACAGGTCTTGCGCCAAACTCTGGCTGATATCCTTTTTTAGCTAGGTACGAAATTGCTTCGTCTGTTGCATCAAAAGTTATGTTTTGCTCAGCAATCATTTTTTTCAGACTGTCTAATTGTATTTTTACAATCTTATTTATATTCTCTTCCGTTAGAGGCGTAAACATAATAATATCATCAATTCTATTTAAAAACTCTGGTCTTACAGTTTGTTTTAGTAATCCTAAAACTTCTGTTTTTGCTGTTTCCATTGTTGTATAAATATCACCTTTAAAATTGTCGAATTTCTCTTGAATAATATGGCTTCCCATATTAGAAGTCATAATAATTATGGTGTTCTTAAAATCGGCAATTCTACCTTTATTATCTGTTAATCTTCCTTCATCTAAAACTTGTAATAAAATATTAAAAGTATCTGGATGCGCTTTTTCAATTTCGTCTAAAAGTACTACAGAATAAGGTTTTCTACGAACAGCTTCTGTTAATTGTCCGCCTTCATCATAACCAACATAACCAGGAGGAGCACCAATTAATCTACTCACAGAATGACGTTCTTGATATTCACTCATATCAATCCTTGTAAGTGCATTTTCATCATCAAAAAGATATTCTGCTAATGCTTTTGCAAGTTCTGTTTTACCAACACCAGTTGTTCCTAAAAACAAGAAACTACCAATTGGTTTATTTGGATTTTGTAATCCTGATCGGGAACGACGAACGGCATCTGAAACTGCTTCAATAGCTTCTTCTTGACCAACAACTCGTTTATGCAATTCATCTTCTAATCTTAAAAGTTTATCACGATCCGATTGTAACATTTTTGTAACCGGAATTCCAGTCCATTTTGCTACAACTTCAGCAATATCATCATAAGTAACTTCTTCTTTAATTAAAGAGTTTTCGCTTTTACTAACTAGTTTTTGTTGATTTTCTAGTTCGTTTTGAGCATCCTTAATTTTACCATAACGCAGTTCTGCAACTTTACCATAATCTCCATTTCTTTCTGCTTTATCAGCTTCAATTTTATAGTTTTCAATATCTGTTTTTAAATTCTGAATAGCATCTACAACATTTTTTTCAGACTGCCATTTGGCATTAATCTCGTTGCGTTCTTCCTTTAAATTAGCTAAATCTGCATGTAAAGATTTTAATTTGGTTTCATCTTTTTCTCTTTTAATGGCTTCAATTTCAATTTCTAACTGCATTATTTTTCTATCCAAAACATCTAAAGTTTCTGGTTTAGAGTTTATTTCCATTCGCAATTTAGAAGCCGCTTCATCCATTAAATCAATAGCTTTATCGGGTAAAAATCGATTGGTAATATAACGTTGAGACAATTCTACAGCACCAATAATTGCTTCATCTTTTATACGAACCTTGTGGTGTGTTTCATATTTATCTTTAATTCCACGTAAAATTGAAATTGCACTTTCTGTATCGGGTTCATCAACCATAACTTTTTGAAAACGACGTTCTAATGCTTTGTCTTTTTCAAAATATTTTTGATATTCATCTAAAGTAGTTGCACCAATAGCTCTTAATTCTCCACGAGCCAAGGCGGGTTTTAAAATATTTGCAGCATCCATTGCACCTTGTCCGCCACCAGCGCCAACAAGTGTGTGGATTTCATCAATAAATAAAACAATATCACCTTCAGAAGTTGTTACCTCTTTAATTACGGCTTTTAAGCGTTCTTCAAATTCGCCTTTAAATTTTGCGCCGGCAATTAGAGCTCCCATGTCTAAAGAAAAAATGAGTTTGTCTTTTAGGTTTTCAGGTACATCTCCATCTACAATTCTGTGTGCTAAACCTTCTGCAATAGCCGTTTTACCAGTTCCTGGTTCTCCAACCAAAATTGGATTATTTTTTGTTCTTCTTGATAAAATTTGAAGTAATCTACGGATTTCTTCATCTCTACCAATTACAGGATCTAGCTTACCGTCTTGCGCTAATTTATTAAGGTTTTTAGCAAATTTATTTAAAGAATTATACGTTTCTTCTGCACTTTGTGAAGTAACACGTTCTCCTTTTCTAATTTCTGAAATTGCCGTATTTATATCCTTTTCAGTGGCTCCTTGGTCTTTTAAAACTTGAGATATTTTACTTTTTGATTTAAAAATTGCTAAGATTAAATGTTCTATAGAAACATATTCGTCATTCATTTTTTTAGCAATAATAGATGCTTCAGTTAAGGTCTTATTAGCTTCTCTTGATAGCATTAATTCTGCTCCAGAAACTTTTGGTAAACTTTCTAACTGTTTGTCTAATATTTGCTGAATAATATCAATATTTATATTCAACTTCTTTAAAATGAATGGTAATATGTTTTCATCAACAGAAAATATAGCTTTAAAAATATGCTCATTTTCTATTTGATTATGGCCAAAACTTTGCGCTATTTGTTGCGCTTGTTGTATGGTTTCTTGAGATTTTATTGTATAATTGTTAAAGTTCATAATTGTTGTGTTTTAACTTTTTCTATCAACAGAAAAGCAAAAGTAATACCAATAAAAAAAGAGCTTTATTTACAGTCATTTTGTCTGTAAACGCCTTGATTTTACTGACTATTTGTCTTTTTTGAAAGATTTTATCTGCAGTAACGACAGAGATTAAAATTATACTATGGGAATATTGAATAACATTTTTGGAAATAGAGGAGAAGCAAAGCAAGAAAAGGCTTCAAATATTAATTGGATTCCGCTTACAAATCTAGAGCAGTTAGAAATAATTAAAGAACAATCTAAAACCGAATCGATCTTAATTTTTAAACATTCTACACGATGTGGAATTAGTAGAATGGTTATTAAACAATTCGAGAAAATGTTTGACGAAGATTTAAAGAATTTGAAGGTTTATTATTTAGATTTATTAAATTATAGGTCCATTTCTGATGAAGTTGGTTACCAATTTCAAGTTATGCACCAATCTCCACAATTATTGGTTGTAAAAGAGGCAGTTGCAGTTGCACATGCATCTCATTATGATATTACACAAATAGACCTTACCAAATTTTAACGATAATTCTATAGATAATACCTATAATTAGTTGTATTTTTGTTGCTCAATTTTTTACATTTGGCTACAGAAAACACTACAATTCTTACGGAAGAAAAACAACTTTACGGATATCAACAAGAAGCTTTAGATAAAATTTTTAAGGCATTTGAAAAAGCTCCGGAAGATTATCATTTGTTATATCAATTACCAACAGGTGGTGGTAAAACGGTAATTTTTTCAGAAATAGTTCGTCAATACATAAAGACTTATAAAAAGAAAGTTCTTGTATTAACGCATAGAATTGAACTTTCTAAGCAAACATCTAAAATGCTAGATGAGTTTAAAGTTGAAAATAAAATTATTAATAGTACTGCTAAGTTAGACGACCAACACAAATACAACTGTTTTGTGGCAATGGTAGAAACGCTTAAAAATAGGTTAAATGATAATAAGGTAGATATCTCTGATATCGGTTTAGTTATTGTTGATGAGGCACACTACAATTCATTTACTAAAATATTTAAGTTTTTTGATAAGTCTTTTATTCTTGGAGTAACGGCAACACCGTTAAGTTCTAATAATAAATTACCAATGCATGAAAACTATAAAGAGTTAATTGTTGGTGAAACTATTGAAAACTTAATAGAAAACGAATACTTAGCACAAGCAAATGTATATTCTTATAATGTTGGTTTAACTTCTTTAGAAGTAGGAGCAAATGGAGATTATACTGTTAAATCTTCGGAAGATTTATATACAAATTCCGACATGATTTCTAAGCTAATTACAGCTTATGAAGAAAGAGCAAAAGGACAAAAAACATTAATTTTTAATAATGGTATAAACACTTCTATTGAAGTTTTTCATGCCTTTAAAAAAGCAGGTTATCCAATTGCACATTTAGACAATACAAACTCTAGAAAAGAAAGAGATTTTATCTTAAAATGGTTTAAAAAGACACCAAATGCAATTCTTACTTCTGTAAGTATTTTAACTACTGGTTTTGATGAGCCTACAATTGGTGCTATTATTTTAAACAGAGCAACAAAATCTTTAACTTTATACTACCAAATGATTGGTCGTGGTTCAAGAATCTTAAAAAACAAACCAACTTTTAACGTAATAGATTTAGGTAATAATTTTTATCGTTTTGGTGCTTGGGGAGCAGATTTAGATTGGCAACGTATGTTTAAGAATCCTGATTTTTACATGGATGCGTTACTGTCTGATGAAGAAATTGAACGTACTTTTAGTTATGAGTTACCTGCAGCAGTTAAAGCTGAATTTGCCAAAAGTGAAGACATTTCGTTTGATATGAAGGCAACTTATATAGATACTATTAGAGCAGGAGAAAGTTCTAAAAGAGTGCTAGAAAAATCTATTGCACATCATACAAAAATGTGTGTAGAGAATAGCGAAGATATGTTTGATGCTTTAATTTTAGCAAAATTATTAGGAGGAGATATTGATGATAGAATTCATAAATACTCTAAATGTATTTCTAAAAGTACACACAACTTTTTAACTTGGTTACGAGATGATTATCGTAAAAAATTAAACTCTAATATTAGAACAAACTTTGACGAAGTGTATGAAGAAATTCATGGATTTCCTCCACCAGAAGAGTAAAATATTAAATTCTATATAATAAAAAACCACTTCAATTAAGTGGTTTTTTTTGTGTCTAAAGTAATAGATTAAAACCACTTTTTATATTTGAAATAACTAACCATAGAAATTATAATAAAAAGCATTGAGCCTAACATTATAAAGTAAGAATTCTTGTATTTCAACTCAGGAATATAGTCAAAGTTAGTTCCGTAAATACCAGCAATAAAGGTAATTGGAATGAAAATTACAGAAAACATAGTTAAGACTTTCATGATGTCGTTTAAACGATTATTTAAGTTTGTAGAATAAACTGTTAATTGTTCGCTCAACATACTTTTATAATTCTCTAAATTTTCATGAGCTCTATGAATTAATTCATTTAGATCATTAAAAAATGGTTGTTCTTTCTTGGTTATTAAATCGGTTTTAAAAGATTTAAAATTACTAATTGCTTCTTTAGTAGGCCTAATTGTTTTTCTAAAATAGTTAAGTTCAATTTTAGTAGCATTAATCTCTTTTAATGTGTTTTTACTTGGTTGAAGTAAAATTTTGTCTTCTAATTCCTCAACTCTTAAACCAAAAACCTCCAATAAAAAGTTGTAATTTTCTACAATAGTATCTAATAAGCAGTATTTTAAGTAAGTTGTATTATGTGTTCTAACACGTCCTTTACTAGTTCTTAGGCGTTCTCTAATTGGCTCAAAAATATCACCTTGTTTTTCTTGAAAAGTTAATAATATGTTCTTAGTTAAATACATAGAAACCTGTTCTGCTTCTAATTCTTTTTTCTGTGGATTTAAAAGCATCATTTTAATAATAGTGAAAATATAATTTTCCTCTATATCTACTTTAGCTCTAGAACCTGTATGAGCAATGCTTTCTGTAACTATTGGATGCATATTAAATAACAAGCCCACTTCTTTAAGAATAGCAACATCATGTAAACCATCAATGTTTATCCAAATATTAGCGTACTTTTCCTTATAACTAGCTATTTCATTTAAGTTTTCTAACTCAATTTCAACAAAGTTTGTGGCGTCAAAACCAATTAATCGGATTCTTACGTTTTCTTCTTTTTGTTTACCTATAAATACAGGTTTACCAGGAATTGCGCCTTTTTTTATTTTTTGATTTATTATAAATCTAGTCATTAGTGTATAAAATTATTAATTTAAGAAATTTCAGGTAAAATTAATAAAGGAATTTTACTGTGAAAAGCAGCTTTTTTAACTACGTTTTCCTCTAAAAACTGATTAAAGAACGTGTATTTGTGGTTTATTAACACCAGCAATTGGCTCTTTGTTGTTTCTATATGTTTTTCTATAGTATTGGTTTCAGATTCTGCCCAATCTAATTTTTTATATTCAACATTTAAACCGCTTAAAATTTCTTTTAAACTTGATTTATTTGTTTGTTGTTTGGTTGATAAAAATGATTCCTCGGCCAGATTTACAACTTCTAATTTAGATTTTTTAAATGTTGTTAACCAGTTTAAATATCCTAATTCATTTGTATTAAAAGCTCTTTTATAATTTGTAGAGAACACAATTTGATTAAAATTTAAGAACTTATAATCTGTAGGTACAACTAAAATAGGGCAACGGTTATTGGCATTAATAATTTTCATAGTATTTGTACCAATAAATGTTTCAGCCAAACTTTTAGTTCCTTTTGTTCCAGTTATTACAAGATCTATATTTTTTTCTTTAATAGTGCTTATAATGGCTTTGGTTAAAGTGTTAGATTTTACAACAGATTTATAATTAAAGTTGCTCTTTTCTTTCTGTAATACGTTTACTAAATATTTTAATTCATCTTCAATTTCGTTATCAATTTCATTAAAATAAGTGTCATTTTTTTCGTCACTCATCATTTCTGACGGGTTACTAATATATACATCTAACAAAAAAATGTTTACCTCCAAACCATCAAACATTTTTTTGGTATAATTTAGTGCATTTATAGCTGTATTAGAAAAATCATAAGGAATTAAAATATTTTTCATGATAATTAAAATTTAGTATTCTCTACCAAATATAATTTTTTATTCTGATAAAATATTTAGAAAACCATAAGTATATTTGTATTAAAATTTAAAAGAAATGAATAATCGTTTTTTAGAGTTAAGTGTTTATAGTCCTTTTTTTCAATTTATAATTTTAATAGTTGTATTATTTTTTTTAATTGTAATTACTAAGAAATTAACTAAGTCTTATGTTATTAGAAATGCTATAGAACCGCATAGAAGGTTATTAATTTTAAAGTTTAGTTATTTTATTTATTACACATTAACTTTATTTATAGCTTTAATAATTTTTGGGATTAATTTTAAAGAAGTTATTGTCTTTGCATCGTCTATTTTAGCCGTCTTAGGAGTTGGTTTTTTTGCACAATGGTCAATTTTATCAAATATTACAGCTGGCGTTTTGCTGTTTTTTTATCACCCGATGAGAATAGGAAATACCATTAAAATTTTAGATAAAGATTACGATTTTACAGGAGAAATAAAGAATATTACTAGCTTTTATGTAGTGTTACATATACATGAAGGCAATAGAGAAATTACGATTCCTAATACAATAATCTTGTATAAAAGTATAGAATTATTAAAAGACGAAAAAAAATAACAAAATATTTTTTGTTTTAAAAAAAAGATTACATTTGCTTCACTTATTTAAGTAAAATGTTTAGTTTTTCTTATTTCGGAAATAACTTTCAATCGGAGAATGATAGTTATATAGCATTTTGGAAATGCAACGAAAAAATTAAGGTATCTCCACTTACTTTTCTTAAAGAACTGCAGCTTTTCTCAAAGCTGCATGTAGTTTACTTGCAAATATTACAGTGATAACAACCTTTTTATAGGGTTATAATTTCTATTCTAAAACTTTTAATTGTTTTAGTCTGGACAGGTTTATCATACAATTAATTTAAAAATACAAGTGAATACAAAATACATCGATTTAATTGAACAAACGTTCGATTTTCCACAGGAAGAATTCAAAACAGAAAATAATAAATTGTTTTGGCACGGAATTAATTTAATGGAATTAACTGCAAAATATGGAGCTCCATTAAAGTTTACCTACTTGCCAAAAATATCAGAGAACATCAATAAAGCAAAAGGATGGTTTCAAGATAGTATAGAAAAACACAATTATAAAGGGAAATACTTTTATAGTTATTGTACAAAAAGTTCTCACTTTAAACACATTTTAAATGAAGCTTTAAAAAACGATATTCATATAGAAACTTCATCTGCTTTTGATATTGATATTGTCAATAATTTAAAAAAAGAAGGTAAAATAAAAGACAATACGTTTGTAATCTGCAACGGATTTAAACGTGATCAATACATTAAAAATATTGGAGGTCTAATTAATTCTGGTCATAAAAATGTAATTCCGATTATCGATAATTATGAAGAGATTAATTTATTATTAGATGAAACAGATAAAAAACTAAATGTTGGTATTAGAATAGCTTCTGAAGAAGAACCAAAGTTTGAGTTTTATACATCTCGTTTAGGAATTGGTTACAAAAACATTGTGTCTTTTTACGAAAGAGAAATAGCAACGAATAAGCAAGTTGATTTAAAAATGTTACATTTTTTCATCAATACAGGTATAAAAGACAATGCATATTATTGGAACGAATTAATGAAATGTTTAAACGTTTACATTAACCTTAAAAAAGTATGCCCAACGTTAGATAGTTTAAATATTGGAGGTGGTTTTCCTATAAAAAACTCTTTAGCTTTTGATTATGATTACGCGTATATGATTGATGAAATTATCAATCAAATACAACAAGTATGTGAAGAAGCAGGAGTAGATGTTCCACATATTTTTACTGAATTTGGAAGTTTTACTGTTGGAGAATCTGGAGCAGCTATTTATGAAATTTTATATCAGAAAAAACAAAATGATAGAGAACGTTGGAACATGATAAACTCTTCATTTATAACAACTTTACCCGATGCTTGGGCAATTAATAAGCGTTTTATTATGTTGCCAATTAACAAATGGAACAGACAATATGAACGCGTTTTATTAGGTGGCTTAACTTGTGATAGTGATGATTATTACAACTCAGAACAACACATTAACGGAATATATTTACCCGTTTATGAAAAAGATAATCCGCTTTTTATAGGGTTTTTCAACACTGGTGCTTATCAAGAATCTATTGGTGGTTTTGGTGGATTACAACACTGTTTAATTCCGCACCCAAAGCATTTAATTATAGATAGAGATGAAGATGGAAATTTAGTCACTAAAATATTTAAAGAGCAACAAAAAAGTAGCGAGTTACTTTCTATTTTAGGATACGGAGAAGTAGCAGAAAGCAAAAATGAGTTACAAAAATTAATAAAAGAAGAAGTTATTTAAGCTTCAAAAAATATAAAATGAATACAAATAAAACATATGCAGGAATTTCAGAAGAATTTGGAAACCTGTCAACATCTAAAATAGTGATAATTCCAGTTCCTTATGATGGAACAAGTACTTGGCAAAAAGGTGCAGATAAAGGCCCACAGGCTTTTTTAGAAGCGTCAGAAAACATGGAGTTGTATGATATTGAAACAGATTCTGAAGTATACAAAGAGGGTGTTTATTTAGCAGATGAAATTACAGAAAATTCATCGCCAGAAGCTATGGTAGAAGCTGTACATCAAGAAACTAAAAAGTACATTAATAGAAATAAATTTGTTACTGTTTTTGGAGGCGAACATTCAGTTTCAATAGGAACAATTAGAGCTTTTAACGAATGTTTTAATAACCTAACAGTGTTGCATATTGATGCACATGCAGATTTAAGAAAAGAATACGAAGGTTCTAAATGCAATCACGCTTGTGCTGTTTATGAGGCAAATCAAAATACAAATTTGGTGCAAGTTGGTATTAGAAGTATGGATATTTCCGAAAAAAGAGAAATGAATTTAGACAAAGTTTTCTTTGCACATGATATGGCTGTAAATGAAGATTGGATGGAAGATGTTATCGACCAATTAACTGAAAACGTTTTTATTACGTTCGATTTAGATGCGTTAGATCCTTCAATTATGCCTTCTACAGGAACTCCAGAACCTGGAGGTTTATTTTATTATGAAACGTTAGAATTCTTAAAACAAGTTTTTGAACAAAAGAATGTGGTTGGTTTTGATATGGTAGAATTATGCCCTAATAAAAATGAGAAATCATCTGACTTTTTAGCAGCAAAACTATTCTATAAAATGTTAAGCTATAAATTTTCTTCTGATGTTGATGCTTATGACACAGATGAAGATGATGTTATTTCTGTTAATAAATTACCGAAGTTTAAAGATAATTATGACGATTATTAGTCTTCTATAATGATACAAAACATAGAAAATATAGAGCTGAAATATTTAACTCTTAAAGATTATCAAGAGTTAAAAGCAGCAATGATTCAGGCATATTCAAGCATGCCTGAATCTTATTGGAAAGAAAATCAGATTAAATCCTTAATTGATAAATTTCCTGAAGGACAGGTTGTTATAAAGATAAACGGAGAGTTGGCAGGTTGTGCACTTGCTATTAAATTAGATTATGACAGTTTTGATGACCAGCATACCTATGAAGACATAACGGGAAATTACACGTTTGATACGCACGATGAAGAAGGTGATGTTTTATACGGAATTGATGTTTTTATAAAAAAAGAGTTTAGAGGTTTACGTTTGGGTAGAAGATTGTATGATTACAGAAAAGAGCTTGCAGAAAAACTGAATTTAAGAGGAATTGCCTTTGGCGGAAGAATTCCTAATTATCATAAATATGCAGCTACTTTATCCCCAAAAGAGTATATCGCTAAAGTAAAACGTAAAGAAATTCATGATCCAGTTTTAAACTTTCAAATTTCGAATGATTTTCATCCTTCAAAAATTTTAAAAGGATATTTAGAAGGAGATAAGAATTCTGGTGAGTTTGCTGTTTTATTAGAATGGGATAACATTTATTACGAGAAAAAGTCTAAAAAAGCAGCTACAAAGAAAAAAGTAGTGCGTTTAGGATTAATTCAATGGCAAATGCGTTTGTATAAAGATTTAGAAGAATTAATGCAACAAGCAGAATACTTTGTGGATGCAGTTGCTGCTTACAGATCAGATTTTGCATTATTTCCAGAGTTTTTTAATGCACCATTAATGGCTGATAATAATCATTTGCCAGAATCGGAAGCAATTAGAGAGTTAGCTAAATACACGCCTGTAATTGTTCAGAAATTTTCTGAATTGGCTATTACTTATAATATCAATATTATAACTGGTAGTATGCCAGAAATGAGAGATAGTTTGTTATATAATGTAGGTTATATCTGTAAAAGAGATGGTTCTACAGAACGTTATGAAAAATTACATGTTACGCCAGACGAAGCAAAAGTTTGGGGAATGCAAGGCGGTAATGAGATAAAAACTTTTGATACAGATTGCGGAAAAATAGGTGTGTTAATTTGTTATGATTCTGAGTTCCCAGAACTAAGTAGAATTTTAGCAGAAGAAGGAATGGATATTCTATTTATTCCGTTTTTAACAGATACTCAAAATGGATATTCGCGAGTTAGACATTGCGCACAAGCAAGAGCTATAGAAAACGAATGTTATGTAGCCATTGCTGGTAGTGTTGGTAATTTACCGAAAGTAAATAATATGGATATTCAGTATGCGCAATCTATGGTATTTACACCTTGCGATTTTTCGTTTCCTGCAAACGGAATAAAAGCAGAAGCAACCACAAATACAGAAATGATTTTAATTGCTGATGTAGATTTAGACTTGTTAAAAGACCTAAATCAATTTGGTAGTGTACGTAATTTAAAAGATAGAAGAACAGATATATTCGAGGTTAAAAAACTTCAAAAATAACAATATTTAAAAATGAAAAAACCAATTACAAATTTTATAGAAAAATACTTTTTACACTTTAACGCAGCTGCTTTAGTTGATGCAGCTAAAGGATATGAAGCACAATTAAACAAAGGGTCTAAAATGTTAGTTTCTTTAGCAGGAGCAATGAGCACTGCAGAGTTAGGAAAGATTTTTGCAGAAATGATTCGACAAGATAAAGTGCAAATAGTTTCTTGTACAGGTGCAAACTTAGAAGAAGATGTTATGAATTTAGTAGCACATTCTCACTACAAACGTGTGCCAAATTACAGAGATTTAACGCCACAAGATGAGTGGGATTTATTAGAAAAAGGTTTAAACCGAGTTACAGATACATGTATTCCAGAAGAAGAAGCTTTTAGAAGAATTCAAGAACATATTGTAAAAATATGGAAAGATGCTGAAGCAAAAGGTGAACGTTATTTACCACATGAATACATGTATAAATTATTGTTGTCTGGTGTTTTAGAACAATATTATGAAATAGACATTAAAGATTCTTGGATGTACGCTGCTGCAGAAAAAAATCTACCAATTATTTGTCCAGGTTGGGAAGACTCTACTATGGGAAATATTTTTGCATCGTATGTGTTAAAAGGCGAATTAAAAGCAAGTACTGTAAAGTCTGGAATAGAATACATGACTTTTTTAGCTGATTGGTACACAGCTAATTCTGAAAACGGAATTGGATTTTTCCAAATAGGAGGAGGAATTGCTGGAGATTTCCCGATTTGTGTAGTGCCAATGTTATACCAAGATATGGAAAAACCAGAAACACCATTTTGGAGTTATTTTTGTCAGATTTCAGATTCTACTACAAGTTATGGTTCGTATTCAGGCGCAGTTCCAAATGAGAAAATTACTTGGGGTAAATTAGATATTGATACACCTAAATTTATTATAGAAAGTGATGCGACTATTGTTGCTCCATTAATCTTTGCTTATTTATTAGAAATGTAATTATAATTGTCATTCTGAAATGAGTTTTTTTTAAACGATTGAGGAATCTAAAAAACAACAAAATAAAAGTATTAAAAAATGAAAAGAGTAATCGTAGAATACGCAAAATTAACAAAAGACATATTAGATATGTTAATTGATAAATATCCTGATGGTTATGATTATAGTGATGTAATTTCCTTTAAAAATGCAAAAGGGGAAACTGTAAAAGCAGTAGAAGTAAAAACTGAAGACACACATTATTTAGTCAAAATAAGTGATCGTTTAGAAAATGCAATGGAAGAATATGCAGAAGATGAAGAGTTTTTTGATGATAATGATGATTTTGATATAAATGATTTAGAAGATTAATTAAATAACAAAAAAATCCGTTTCAATTTTGAAACGGATTTTTTATTATAAATAACCACTTATTAATTTACTTCTTGTCCTCTGCTTCTGTAACGTAAAACTTTCATGTGTTGTATATATGCCTTTAAAACATCATCTTTAGTCTCTAAATTAGATAAGTTTTGTTTTGCAAAACTATTTTGAACTTCTTTGACTTTCAGTTTTGAATATGTTGACTCCATTTCATTAATTTGATCAATTAAAGGATTCTTATTTGGGTTTGCCAATGGTTTTCCATTTCTACCATTTTTATAATCCCAAATAGATATTGCTCTATTTTTATGTCTAAGTCTTTCGCTGATTCTTCTATTTTCAACTTTAGAAGTATTTAATTTTAAATCACCTCCTTTAGTAACTCCTGCTTTATGTTCTAATCCTGGTTGTTTTTTTTGTTTGGTTTGTGAACGTGCATCAATCTCTGCATCAAAATCAAGAAGTGAAGACCCATTAACTTGTTTTGCTTTTTTAGGAGATTTAGGTTTTTTAATTCTTTCTTCTAAAACAGCAGGTGGTGGAATAGGCACATTTTTTACTTTATTTATTTTAGCTTTTGGGTTAGAAACCTTCTTTTTTACTGGAGGAAATTTAGTTATTTCTTCAACATAGACTCCTGGTGATTTATATGTTTTTAAGTGTTTTATATACCCTTTAAAAACATCTTCTTTTGTTTTGTATTCTTTACCAACATGACCTTCAATTCTATAAAAATCATATTCAAATTGTTTAACGAACTTTTTTAAATCAGCAGTATTTAATTTCTTTTCTGATTGATTAACGATGTCTATCAACTCAAAATTATGAGGATTTGGAATTGGTTTATCAAAACGCTCTCTATCAGTAATTACTGTTATCCATTTTGTGTCAAATTTAATGTTGAAGGTAATAGTATAATTCTCTTTTTTAGTGTTAGAAAGCACTTTAAATGTAAATGTTTCAAAACTTTTACACTCTACACATCTGTTTTCTAAAAGCCCTTTAAGTATTGCACTTTCGAGCCCTTTTTCTGTAGTTGCTCTTTCAACTATTGGTGTTATATATTTAGAAAGATAAACAGAACGGTCTTTATCTGCCAAAGCACTTAACTCTTTTAAGGATTGCTTATCCATTTTAATTGTAGATAAGTTAACATTGTTATTGGCATTTTTTATAATAATATCAATTCCTTCAACTGGGTCATCTCCGCCTTGAAATAGTGCAAATCCCAAAGTTGTAAAAAGTCCAATTGCAAATACTAATAGTTTAATTTTTTTCATTGTTGCTTTGTTTTTCAATTACTCTTTGTTATAATTCAATTTTAATGCCAAGTTATATTTTTTTATTTAAATAACCTTAAGGAAACACTTCTGTATTTAAAACATAAAAAACCCGTTTCAAAATAGAAACGGATTTTTATTTAATTGATAGAGAATTAGTTTATAATTTAGCAGGTAAAACCTTACCAGTACATTCTCCAAATCCAATACGTACTTCATCATTTTGAGAATAACCACGCATAATTACAGTGTCATTATCATTAATAAATTTACGTTCAGAACCGTCTTTTAATTTAATAGGGTTTTGTCCACGCCAAGTTAATTCTAACATAGAGCCAAAGCTATCTTTTGTTGGTCCAGAAATTGTTCCAGAACCCATCATATCTCCAGCTTCAACAGGACACCCATTTACAGTATGGTGCGCTAATTGTTGCGCCATTGTCCAATACATGTATTTAAAATTAGAATTACAAACAACCGTTTCTTCTTTGTCTTCTGGTTGAATTGCCATTTGTAAGTTTATATCATAACTTCCTTTTCCTTCTTGTTTTAAATATGGTAAAGGTTCATGAACTTGTTTAGGATTTTCAGTTCTAAATGGCTCTAAAGCATCTAAAGTAACAATCCAAGGAGAAATTGTTGAAGCAAAGTTTTTTCCTAAAAACGGTCCTAATGGAACATATTCCCAAGCTTGTATGTCTCTTGCAGACCAGTCATTAAATAAGACCAATCCAAAAATGTGTTCTTCAGTTTCTTCAATAGGAATTCTATCTCCTAAATCATTTGCATCTGTAGTAATAAATGCCATTTCTAATTCGAAATCTAATAATTTTGTTGGACCAAAGTTTGGTGTTTTTTCACCTTCGCTAGGTCTTTGTTGTCCAACTGGACGACGAATCGGTGTTCCCGAAGGAATGATAGAAGAACTTCTTCCATGATAACCAATTGGTATGTGTAACCAGTTTGGTAATAATGCATTTTCTGGATCTCTAAATAAAGAACCAACATTAGTTGCGTGTTCTTTACTTGCATAAAAATCTGTATAATCTCCAACAGAAACAGGTAAAAGCATTTCAACTTCATCCATTCTAAAGATAATTTTATCTTTATGTTCTGCGTTATCACGTAGTTTTCCGTTTACAACATCAAAAACTTCAGCAATTCTATTACGAACTAAACGCCATGTTTTACGACCGTCTGCAATAAAATCATTTAAAGTATCTTGTAAAAACATATCATCCGTAAGTGGAATTCCTTCAAAATATCCTAATTGATGAAAAGCACCTAAGTCGATTGCAAAATCTCCAATTCTTGTTCCAATAGTAATTATATCATCTCTTGTTAAAAAAACTCCGAAAGGAATATTCTGAATTGGGAAGTCAGAATTATCCTCAACTTTTAACCAAGATTTCCTATTCGTATTGTTTGCTGTTATAACCATTGTGTTGTAATTTATTTTTTATCAAACCTACATAATTTTTTCTCATTTTAAAATAAAAAAACAATGAAAAATACATTTTTAACAGTACTTTATTTTGAAAAGCGTAATTATAATAAGTATTTATAAAATATTGCTAAAAGTTGTTTTATTCGAAATTGATTTTAACTATTTTTGAAACTTATATAAATTAAACAACAATGCAACAAGATCACTTAATTTTTGATTTAATTCAAGAGGAAAAAGAACGCCAACTTAATGGTTTAGAATTAATAGCTTCAGAAAATTTTGTAAGCGAACAAGTTATGCAAGCACAAGGCTCTGTTTTAACTAATAAATATGCTGAAGGATATCCTGGAAAAAGATATTATGGAGGTTGTGAAGTAGTAGATGTTGTAGAGCAGATTGCTATTGATAGAGCTAAGGAATTATTTGGAGCGGAATACGTAAATGTACAACCTCACTCTGGTTCTCAGGCAAATACAGCTGTTTTTGCAGCGTGTTTAAAACCTGGAGACACTATTTTAGGTTTCGATTTATCGCATGGAGGGCATTTAACACACGGATCTCCAGTTAACTTTTCTGGTAAATTATATAATCCTGTTTTTTATGGAGTTGATAAAGAAACTGGAAGAATTGATTATAATCATATAGCTGAACAAGCTAAAGAACACAAGCCAAAATTAATTATTGCGGGTGCTTCTGCATATTCTCGTGATATGGATTTTGAAAAATTTAGAGAAATTGCAGATAGTGTAGGTGCAATTTTAATGGCAGATATTTCGCATCCAGCAGGTTTAATTGCTAAAGGAATTTTATCGGATCCATTACCACATTGTCATATTGTTACAACTACAACTCATAAAACATTACGTGGACCACGTGGTGGAATGATTATGATTGGTAAAGATTTCGAAAATCCGTTTGGATTAAAATTGAAATCAGGAAAATTAAAGAAAATGTCTACGTTAATTAACTCGGCAGTTTTCCCTGGAAATCAAGGAGGACCATTAGAACACGTTATTGCTGCAAAAGCAATTGCTTTTGGTGAAGCGTTAACGGATGAGTTTTTAGAATACCAATTACAAGTTAAAGAAAATGCTGCTGCAATGGCAAAAGCATTTGTTGCAAAAGGATATGATATTATTTCTGGAGGAACAGACAATCACTGTATGTTAATTGATTTACGTAATAAAAGTCTAACAGGTAAAGATGCTGAAAATGCACTTGTAAAAGCAGATATTACTGTAAACAAAAACATGGTTCCTTTTGATACTGAAAGTCCATTTGTAACTTCAGGAATTAGAGTTGGAACAGCTGCAGTAACAACACGTGGATTAAAAGAAACAGATATGGAAACTGTAGTTTCTTTAATTGATGAAGCATTAATGAATGCTACAGATGAAGAAAAACTGAAACAAGTAGGAGAGAAGGTACATGAATTAATGCACCAAAGAAGATTATTTATAATGTAAAAAAGTTTTTTACAAAATTAAAAAAGCGACCAATTTGGTCGCTTTTTTTAATCATCATCATTTGCTCTTGCAATAATATTTTCTGGTAGTGCTTTTTTAGCTTTTGCACCCATTTTCTTTAGTTTTTCTACACTGGTAATTAAGTTTCCTTTACCTTCAAAAAGTTTGTTCATAGCAGAATTATAATCTGTTTTAGAAGCGTCTATCTTTTTACCAACACCAATTAAATCTTTTAGTAAACCATCAAATTTATCATATAAAGCACCAGCTTGTCTTGATATTTCAATAGCATTTCGTTGTTGTTTTTCGTTATTCCACATCGTATCAATAGTACGTAATGTTGCCAATAAAGTTGTTGGAGTAACAATTACAATATTTTTCTCAAATGCTTTGTTGTACAATGTATTATCTGTATTTAACGCAACTGCAAAAGCAGGTTCAATCGGTACAAAAAGAAGTACAAAATCTGGCGATTCTATTTTATAAATATCTTCGTATTTCTTTTCTGATAATTGATCTACATGTCGTTTTAAAGAATTAACATGCTCTTTTAAAAACTGTTCTCTTTGCTCTTCTTCGCCATTTACATATTGTTCATACGCAGTTAAAGAAACTTTAGAATCGACTACCATTTTTTTGTTGTCTGGTAAATGAATTACAACATCTGGTAATACTCTTTTTCCTTCGTCATTTGTGAAAGATTGTTGTACAAAATATTCTCTATCTTTTTCTAATCCAGATTTTTCTAAAACACGTTCTAAAACTAATTCGCCCCAATTTCCTTGGGTTTTACTATCTCCTTTTAACGCTTTTGTTAAGTTGATAGCTTCTTTACTCATTTGTGTATTCAGCTCTTTTAAACCTATTATTTGTTGACGTAAAGCAGCATGATAATCAATACTTTCTTTGTGAGTTTTGTCTACTTTATCTTCAAATCCTTTAATTTTTTCTTGCAACGGACTTAATATATTCTTGATATTTTCTTTATTCTGTTCCGTAAATTTATTCGATTTTTCGTCTAAAATTTTATTCGCTAAGTTTTCAAATTCTTTGGTAAATTTTTCTTGTAGTTTTTCAACTTCGTCTTTGTTTTCAGTAAGTTTTAATTGTAGATTATTTAAATCTGCATCTTGGCGCGTATTAACTTTTATCAAGTCTTCTTTCTGAAATTGAATGTTTTTTACTTCATGTTTTAGCTCTTCAATGGTCTTTTCTGCGTTTTTCTGAGTTTCTGTTAGCATGGAATTACGTTCTTGTAAACCTGCTTTCTCTTGTTCAAACTTTAGTTTAGAAAAGTATCTGCCTGATAATAATCCTATTAAGATTCCTACAATAGCAAATACTAAGTATATTATTAAATCGTTCATTATATCAAATTAAGTGTCTAAATTTATCACTTTAAAATCAATTAATGGTACAAGCTATTTCAAAATTTATTTATACTAAAATCCTAGGTTGGAAATTGAGCGGTGATTTTCCGAAGGAATTAAAAAAATATGTAGTTATTGGTGCACCTCACACCAGCTGGAAAGATTTTCACATGGCTTTGTTAGCACGTAATTCTTGGGGAACAAAAATTAACTTTATTGGAAAAAAATCTATTTTTAAATGGCCTTGGGGATTTTTTGTTAGAGCTTTTGGTGGTTCTCCTGTTGATAGAACAAAAAGCACCAACTTAGTAGATGCAATTGTACAATTATTCGATTCTAAAGAGGAATTTAGATTAGCATTATCTCCTGAAGGAACACGCCAAAGAGTTGAGAAATGGAAAACAGGTTTTTATTTTATTGCTAAAGGAGCAAATGTGCCCATTATTATGATGGCATTTGATTTTGGAAATAAAAAGTTTATTATTTCTGAACCTTTTTATACAACAGACAATATGGAAAACGATTTTAATGTTTTTCAAGATTTTTATAAAGACATAGTAGGAGCTAAGCCAGAATTGTTTAATAACAAGCGTATTTTATAACTTTTAGTTTCCTTTAATTCGTTGCCATAATTCTGATAGTAACTTTTTTCCGTCTCTTTTTTGTTTCGGTTCTTCTGTAAAAGTTGGATTTCCGTTTGTATCAACATCAATTTTATATTTGAAAACAAAGTTTTGAGCATTTGGTTGCATGCTTAATGTTCCGAAACGTAAATCGTTAAAATACAGGTTGTTGTTTTCTTTATTAATGGTAAACCAACCTTTAGAAATTGCCATTATTCGTTTTGTTTTTGGGTGCTTTGCCAATTCTCCTAATAAATGATGATTCTTTGTGTATTCAGAAAACTGTATTGGTCTGCTATCAAAAAAAGAAGAATGTCCAATTAAATAAGCATTTTCCGTTTCTACATTTGCGCTCCATAAAATAGTGTTTAAAGGCGTTGGTTTTGTCTTTAAACTTTTATAAGTTATCTGTTGATTTGCTAATTCCTTTTTGAATGTTTGAAAAGAAATCATTTTTAAAATAAGCGTTAACACTAAGTAAGAACTGCTAACTATTAAGCCCAAATTATTGTAAAAACGTCTTTTTTTAGCTTGCTTTTTTTGGCGCATAGCCAAGATTAAAAAAACTAAAAAAGGAACCGTATATAACGGATCAATAACAAAAACATTTTTAAAGGCGAGTCTAATATCAAGTGGCCAAAAAAGCTGTGTTCCCCAAGTTGTTTGTGCATCTAAAATAGGATGTGTAACAAACGCTAAGAAAAATAATAGCGTCCAGTTTTTGAAGTTTTTATAACGCTCGTATTTACAAACTATAAAGGCAAATAGTGGCGCAAATAATACAGAAAATAAGATGGAATGTGTAAAACCTCTATGGATTTCTAAAGCAGAAACTGTATCTGTAAAGTAAGAAGAGAAAATATCAAAATCTGGAATTGTACCAGCAATAGCGCCATATAACATTGCTTTGTTGCCAATTTTTCTTCCTAAAACAGCTTCTCCAACTGCAGCTCCTAAAACTATTTGAGTTAATGAATCCAATGAGTGCTAAATTTATATTTCAATCATAAAAAAACAGATTACATAAAATATATATAATCTGTTTTTAATTACCTTATATACTATTTTATCCTTTGTAAAAAGGCAACTTTACTATTGTTGCAGGAATCGCTTTTTTACGAACCTGAATATGTATTTGTGTTCCAGATTTAGAGAATATTCTTGGTACATAACCCATTCCAATTCCTTTTTGTAAACAAGGACTCATAGTACCAGAAGTTACATTTCCAATTACTTTTCCGTTTCCATCAACAATATCGTAACCTTGTCTTGGAATTCCGCGTTCGTCTAATTCAAAAGCAACCAAACGTCTTTCTGGTTTGTGTTCTTTTTCTTTCGCTAAAGCTTCAGCATTTACAAAGTCTTTAGAGAATTTTGTAATCCAACTTAAACCGGCTTCAATTGGCGACGTTGTATCGTCAATATCATTTCCGTACAAGCAATATCCCATTTCTAAACGCAATGTATCACGCGCAGCTAAACCAATTGGCTTAATTCCGAAGTCTGCTCCAGCTTCAAAAACTTTTTTCCAAATATCTGCAACAACATCATTATTACAGTAAATTTCAAATCCACCAGAACCTGTATAACCAGTTGCCGAAACTATAATTCCGTCGTAACCAGCAAAATCAGTAATCTTAAATGTATAAAAATCAATAGCAGCTAAATCTTCCGAAGTTAAACTTTGCATTGCCTCAATAGCCTTTGGACCTTGAATTGCCAATAAAGAATACCCTTCAGATACATCTCTAATATTTGCATCTATTGTTTCATTATACTTAGAAATCCAGTTCCAATCTTTTTCAATATTAGAAGCATTTACAACCAATAAATATGTTTCTTCTTTTAAACGGTAGCAAATTAAATCATCTACAATTCCATTATCTTCATTAGGAAAACAGCTGTATTGCGCAGCTCCAATTGCTAATTTAGAAGCATCGTTAGAAGTAACTTTTTGGATTAATGCCAACGCATTTTCTCCTTCAACCAAAAATTCTCCCATATGACTTACGTCAAAAACACCCACAGATTCTCTTACTGTTAAATGTTCTGCAGTAACACCTTCGTACTGAACTGGCATGTTAAAACCGGCAAAAGGAACCATTTTTGCACCTAAACTTTCATGTATTTTTGATAATGCTGTATCTTTCATTGTTTGTTGTATTCTAAATTTAATGGCTAAATTATTGAAAAAAATGTAATTTTCAATACCTTTTTAGCGATGTTTTTACATCGATATACCATAAAATTGATATTCCTGCGAAAGAAAAAAACTCACTAATCTTTTGTTAATTATTTTTAATCGAATTTTAAAAGAGTTACTTTTGAATACCTAACAAACAATTTATAAACTATGAGACTTTATAACTACTTAATAATCTTAGCATTAATTTTTGCTTCGGAAATTTTTGCGCAAGCACCAACCGATTTTTTATCAGCAGAATTTCATAAAGAAAGAAGAGCAACTTTACGCGCTAAAATGCCAGCAAATTCAGTAGCTGTTGTATTTGCAAATCCAATTAGAAACCGAGCAAACGATGTAGATTATGTATTTCATCAAGACCCAAACTTCTATTATTTAACAGGTTATCGCGAGCCAAATGCAGTGTTGGTAATCTATTCAGACAATCAAACAGATGCCAACGGAAACACATTTAACGAGGTTTTATACGTTCAAAAGAAAGATAAAGTTAGAGAACAATGGGACGGAAAGCGTTTAGGTGTAGAAGGAGCAAAGACCGAATTAGGTTTTGCAGTTGCTAAAAACGGAGAGGAGTTTGCAAAAGACAACATCAATTTTAAGAATTTTACCAAGGTTTTTGCTGAAAAATTTAAAGACGATTATAGAAACTCTAGCAGAAATAATGCAGAAGTATATGATTTGGTAAACGGATTTAAAAATCAATCTGGTTATGGAGATATTAAGGAAACGGATCCAAATGTTGCATATGTTTATAATATGATTGCCAATGTTCCAGATCCAAAATTAGAAGAAGTTGCAAAAAGTATCTATAACAATTTTGAGAAATATCCTGCCTTTAAAAACGACGAATTAATCA
This sequence comes from Tenacibaculum aquimarinum, assembly GCF_022478115.1. Taxonomy (GTDB): domain Bacteria; phylum Bacteroidota; class Bacteroidia; order Flavobacteriales; family Flavobacteriaceae; genus Polaribacter; species Polaribacter aquimarinum_A. Next base: position 197,052 of record NZ_JAKGSC010000002.1, read on the forward strand.
ATAAATACGCAACAGCAACTAACAATGAATTGCGTAAAGAGTTAAAGCAAAAAATGATTATCGCAGCAGCTAAAAAGCCAGATACAAATATTGATACCAAGTTTTTATCGACTAAAATGGCTGAAATGCGCGAAATTAAATCAGAAGCAGAATTAAAATTATTAACCAAAGCAATCAGAATTTCTGCGGTTGGTCAAATAGAAATGATGAAAGCCATGAAACCGCATATGTCTGAAACAGAAATTCAAGGAATACACGAATTTGTGTACAAAAAATACGGCGCAGAATACGAAGGTTATCCGTCTATTGTTGGTGCAGGAAACAACGGTTGTATTTTACATTATATAGAAAACAACAGAACGCATGTAGATAACGATTTGGTTTTAATGGATTTAGGAGCAGAATACAGAGGTTACACAGCAGATGTTACCAGAACAATTCCTGCAAACGGAAAATTCTCAGCAGAACAAAAAGCCATTTACAATATTGTTTTAGAAGCGCAAGACAAAGGAATAGCTGCAAGTACAGTTGGCGGACAGTTTTGGCAACCAGGAGAAGATGCTAAAAAAGTAATTAATAAAGGTTTATTTGATCTTGGAATTATAAAATCTATTGATGAAAAGCACAACTATTTTCCACACGGAACATCGCACCATATTGGTTTAGATGTGCACGATCCAGGAACGTATGGAGCTTTTAAAGAAAATATGGTAATAACTGTAGAACCAGGTATTTATATTCCAGACGGAAGTAATTGCGATAAAAAATGGTGGGGAATTGCCGTTAGAATTGAAGACGATATTTTAATTACCAAAAACGGACCAAAAAACTTATCTGAAGAAGCACCAAGAACCGTAGAAGCTATCGAAAAAATGATGGCTAAAAAATCTGTCTTAGACGATTTTATTTTACCAAGTTTAGATTAGAATTTAAATAAGACACGAATTTCACAGATTTCACGGATTTGTCATTCCCGAGAAATCGGGAATCCATAAGTAACTCTCAGTGGATTCCTGTTTAGGTAGTAAAATAAGAACATAAAAAAATCCGAAGAAATTTAATTCTTCGGATTTTTCTTTTGTAGTAGTTCTATCTTTTTAAGACTTGTTAACTCTTAAAGGTAACGTGTACACTTCGCCTTTTTTAGCGCCAGAAACTGCAATTTTCTTATAGTTAAGCTTGGTTTTAATGTAACTATCTAAGTTTTTGTTAGAAGAATCTACAGCAATAACTACCACTTCATTGTTGTTGTTAATTATAAAAGACAATTCTGCTTTTATAGTTTTTGTTTTAAATTCTACCGGAATTTTATCTCCAATTAAAGTTACAATTTTTGCTCTAAGCGCATTGTTTGTGTTGTTTGGCTCTGTGTTGTTTGCAAATCCAGAAAATGTTGAAGCAAATAAAAATAAAGCTACTAGTGTAAAAGATTTTAAAGTTTTCATAATAAGTGTTTTAGGTTAAAGTAATTATTAAGAAGACTATCTAAGAATATATTTGTTTCAGAAAAAAGTACGCTTTAATAAAAATTTAAGAGAGTTTAACTATTTTTGTGAAATTATGAGCCAAGAACAACCCAACAACCCATTACACGGAATAAAATTAGCCACTATTTTAGAACAACTATTTCTCGAATATGGTTGGGAAGAATTAGGCGATATCTTAAATATAAACGCCTTTAAAAACAACCCAACGTATAAATCTAGTTTAAAGTTTTTAAGAAAAACACCTTGGGCAAGAGAAAAAGTAGAGAAACTGTATCTACAAACTATGATTGATTAAACTTTTTTTTGAAGCTATTTCCTGCTTTCCGCACTCGCTTTTTTTCATACTTCAAAAAGAGCTCAAACAAATGCTGCAATCAGGGCTAAACTTGTTTGTTAGCTTATACTATTATTTTCATATTTATTCAATTTTCGCCATTGGAATTGCACAGATTTGTTTTGTTATGTGACTTGTCATCAAATAGAAAAATTGATTTGGACAAGAAATTATTGCTTCGTTAATTAAAGGTTGAAATTTTCCTTTTAAAATTTTTTCATTTAATGTTGGTCTATATCTTGCAATTGTTCCAATATAATATGCAAAACCTAAAAAAGAACTCAATCTATGTAATCTATATGGTTCAAGGTCTAAATAATATCTATAGCCTTGTCTTGTCAACATTGGTGTGATATTTAATGTATTTATATCTTGAATTATTTTTTTATAACACATAACCCAACTTCTGTTTGAACCTTTGGTATAAGCAGTTGAATATTTTGACCTAAAATGTTTTCTTTTGGGGTCATTCTCAATATCTAATTCGATAAGTTTTTGTTTACAAATTCCTTTAGTCAATTTATCAACTTTCATTTGTTTATCAAACTTTTTCTCATAAGATACTGTATAAAACAGTCTATTTCTTTTTTTGTTTGTTCTTATTTTTATTTCAACGGGTAAAAACTTTCTTTTTTTAGTAAATAAATCTAACGCGTATCCAATTTCGTGTACTTCAGGTAGCTCCCAAACTAAATCAATAAAGTTTAAATCTAGACCATCTCCATTTTTTATTTCTTTTCCTAAAACTTTAGCAAATTCATGAAAGATTGAAATTCCACCTCCATTTGGATTTGCGAGCTTTAATTTATTGGTAGAAGTTGCTGGTAAAGATAATCCATGATGTTCAATTTTGGTTTCTAAATCATATCCCTCAATAAGAAGATAAACTTTTACTAAATTAATAAATGAATAATATAATAAAGTACCTTTTGAAGGCATTTTTGCCTGTAAAGAAGAATTGTAAAAATCTCGTGATAGTTGAGTAAAGTATCTTGCTTTTACTAATTTATTTTTTACTTTATATTTATCTCTTTTTATTGAATTGTGCCAACTGTCAATAAATGCTTCTAAATAACCTAAAGGGTCAGATGTTAAACTAAAAGGTGCACCAGCTTGATTTTTGAATGGAAAATATTTTACAGATTTGTATTCTCTTAATGCTATTTCTCCAATATCTTCTAATTTCATGTTTTTTCTAATTACAAACAACATTAGGTAATTAAATGCCGTTTAAATTTTTTAGCAATTATTGTCTTTCTTTTCATTGCTAAAATACAACAAAAGAGCGTTTTATAAATAATAAGTTATTCACAGATTAAGGTAATAATTTAGCAGTTATTTTACCCCAAAACCAACTCCAACCAATTTTTATTGTCTTATCTATTTTTCAATTATACTTTTTAATTTTTGAGAAATAAATATTCCTAAAATTACAAACCCTGTGAATGCAAAGAACCCAAACATTAAATTAGATTGATTTGTAGTAAGTATATTAAAACTTGTAGAGATTCTTTCTAATTGACTTAATTGGTCATTAATAATACCATCAAACCCTATATAAGACATTAGAATTGCTATCACAAAAACATCAGCCATTGACCATTTTCCTGATTTGTGTACAAAAAAGTTAATTATTTTATTATTTCTTAAAGCAATATTAAATGTCCAAATAAATGATGATAGTATTTTGATTATAGGAAAAACTACACTAAATATTAATACTAATAATCCAACAGAAATAATTCCTATTTTACTTTGAGAAATCATTAAATATACTACTTCAATAATACTTTTACTTTTATAAAATAAAACTTGATTTTTGAAACTTATATTATTTCCTAATAAAGTGAAATCCATTTTAGAAATTCTTGCATCTATTTCTATCATTGGTAATGTAACTCCTAAAAAGAGTAAAATTAAACAGATAAAAAGTGATAAAGAAATATCAATTTTAGTGAGTTTGTTTGAAAACTGTAAAAGTAAAATAATTAAAATGAAGCTTATTAATAACACTAATTTATCAATTAATAACCTTTCATTTTGATTATATAATTTATGCTTTAACTCTTTAATTGCAATAGCCTTATTTGAATAATTATATTTTTTATTAATTGAATTAACAATCGAATAGTCTGTTTTTGAGAAAGTTTCATCGGCGTAATCATCAATAAGGTTATTTATATATTTTTTTAAATTTTCACGATTTTGCTTCTCATCAAGAAAATCTAGTATTTGTTCAGTAAACATTGGGACTTCTTCTCTTAAGTCTTTAAAGGCGGTAAAACCTCTGTAAAATATGTTTTTTATAGGGTGCTTTTTCTTGAAAACTTTTTGATATTCACTAATTGCACTATGAAGTAAAGATGAAATTTTAACCTTCATCTTTGCTCTATCATAATCTTTTAAGTTAAAGCTTTCAACTTTATCAGATATTATGTCAGTTAAAATAGTTTTCCATTCATCAACATTAAATAATCCATATTTAATTTTTGATAACTCAATTAAATCATTTTTTACAGATTGGTTTATTCTTTCATTTTTATAAATATTGATAGAAAAATAGATAGAAGAGAGAAGTAGAATAAATAATAGAGGGGTTTTTAAGTGTTTCAAAATTCAGCTTTTTTTTGCTAAAATACTTATAAAATATATACTACCCCAAAACCAACTCCAACCATTTTTCAGGGTTTTCTAACATTGGAAAATGCCCAGTATTTTGTAGCGGTAATAATTGGTTGTTTGGTATTTCTGTGGCTAATAATTCTGCAATTGCAAAAACCGCCACAGGATCGTTTTTTGCCCAAACAATTTTAGTAGGTATTTGTGTTTCCTTTAAAGCGCCAATCCACCGGTTCCAGAAAAAGTATCGTTCATTTATATAATTAGACAATAAGTGTATTACTTTTCGGCCGTTATTGTATTCTAACTGCAACCAAATTTCTTTTAATTCGCTTTCTGTAGCTTGGGTTTTATCAAAATATACGTTTCTTAAATTCTTTTTAAAAATGCTGTAGTTTGTCAATTTTGCAACCCATTTTCCGGTCAGTTTACTTTTTAATAATTTCTGTATGGTGCGTAATTGAGACAATTCAATATGCATAGAACCGTTACAGAGAATTAGGTTATCTATTTGTAAATCAATTTGTTTTCTGTTGTGTCTTGCTAAAATTTCTGTACAAACGCTTGTTCCGTAATCGTGCGCTAAGAGTGTAACTTTTGTTAAACCCAATTGTTTCCAAAGTTGTAGTGCAACATCGGCTTGTTCAATTAAAGAATACGAATAGGAGCGTGGCTTATCAGAAAAACCAAAACCCAAATGATCGTGAATTATTACGCGATATTTTTTAGCCAAAGCTGGTAAAACCTTGTAATAATCGTAGGAAGAAGTTGGATAACCGTGGAGAATTACTAAGGTTTCTTCAGTATTTCCTTCATCAATAACAAAAACAGTATTACCAAAAACGTTGATAAATTTTCCTTTTTGTTTCCAATCTTCCGCAGTCATATTCTTTATAAATTTATGTTTACAATGTAGTGATTTTTGCGTAGTTTTGGGTTATTCAAAAAATAAGAATCTATCCATTTCATCAACGTCATATTACCAATTCCGTTACACAAAACGTTTACGTATTCCGTAACCGAAGCAGAAGCTAATTTCTTAGAAAAAGGAATGCGTGTTGCGGTTTCTTTTGGTAAAACAAAAATGTACACTGCGTTGGTTGTAGAAATTCATACAACAGCGCCAACGTTATATGAAGCAAAAGATATTCATCAAATTTTAGATGAAAAACCTATTGTAAATGAGCAACAATTAAAACATTGGCAATGGATTTCTAACTATTATATGTGTCCGTTAGGCGATGTTTTTCGTGCTGCTTTGCCATCTGCATTTTTGTTAGAAAGCGAAACTATCATTTATAAAAATGAAGCGTTTACAGATGAAAGTATTTTAACAGATACAGAGTTTTTAATTTTTGAAGCCTTACAACATCAATCTCAGCTTACAATTCATCAAGTTGTAGATATTTTAGATAAGAAAAAAGTAATGCCAATTATTAATGAACTCATTAAGAAATCGGCAATTTATATTAAAGAAGAAATTTACGAGGTTTACAAACCAAAGTTGATTAAGTATGTTCGCATGCATCCAAATTATAGCAATGATGCAGATTTGGAAAACTTACTAAACGAACTTTCCAGAGCTAAAAAACAGCGAGATGCTGTATTGAGCTTTTTTCAACTTTCTTCTTCAAAAAAACCAATAAAAGCGAAAGATTTAGAAACAAATGCCAATGTTTCTGCGTCCATTTTAAAAGCTTTAGTTGATAAAAACATCTTTGAATTTTATCATTTAAAAACCGATAGAATAAATTACAAAGGAGACACCAACTCCTTAAAAAAACTGAATGAATTTCAGCAAAAAGCATTAGATGAAATTGAAACTTCTTTTCAAGAAAAAGATGTTGTTTTATTGCATGGAATTACGTCTTCTGGTAAAACAGAAGTCTACACAAAGCTAATTCAGAATGTTTTAGATAGCGGAAAACAAGTATTGTTTTTATTGCCAGAAATAGCTTTAACAACGCAAATTATTACCAGATTACAACATTATTTCGGAAATCAGATTTCTGTTTTTCATTCAAAATATTCAATGAATGAAAGGGTAGAAGTGTGGAATAATGTTTTGGAAAACAAACCGAAAGCGCAAATAATTTTAGGCGCGCGTTCTTCAGTTTTCTTACCGTTTAACAATTTAGGTTTAATTGTGGTGGATGAAGAACACGAAACTTCTTACAAACAATTTGAGCCTTCGCCAAGATACAACGCACGAGATTCTGCCATTGTTTTGGCAAATATTCATAAAGGAAAAATCTTATTGGGTTCTGCAACTCCAGCTCTAGAAAGCTACTTTAATGCAACACAAAACAAATATGGTTTGGTTGAATTAAATAGGCGTTTTGGAAATGTACAATTACCCAAAATTGAGTTGATTGACATTAAAGATAAGCACAAAAAGAAATTGATGAAAGGGCATTTTTCTGATAGAATGCTGCAATTAATAACGGAAGCTTTAGAACAAAAAGAGCAAGTTATTTTGTTTCAGAATAGAAGAGGGTTTTCGCCAGTTGTAGAGTGTAATACTTGTGGGAATTCGCCTCAATGTCCAAATTGCGATGTTAGTTTAACGTATCATAAATACAGAAACGAATTGCGTTGCCATTATTGCCATTACCAACGCGCAATGCCAAACAGTTGTGGTGCTTGTGGAAGCAATACATTGGATACTAAAGGTTTTGGAACAGAACAAATTGAGTTGGAATTGAAGGAATTATTTCCGGATAATTCCATCGGAAGAATGGATTTAGATACAACTAGAGGAAAATTTGGGTATCAGAAAATAATTGGTGCTTTTGAAGCGCATGAAATTGATGTTTTAGTAGGAACGCAAATGCTTTCTAAAGGATTGGATTTTGAAAATGTGTCGCTTGTAGGAATTTTAAATGCAGATTCTATGCTAAATTTTCCAGATTTTAGGGCGCATGAACGTGCCTATCAATTAATGGTACAAGTTTCGGGTAGAGCAGGACGAAGTAAAAAACAAGGTAATGTGGCAATTCAGACTTTTAATCCGCATCATCAAATATTACAACAAGTTTCTACCACAAATTATGCAGAAATGTATAAAGAGCAGTTAAATGACAGATGGCAATATCATTATCCGCCTTATTACAGGTTGATTAAAATCACCTTAAAACACAAGGATTTTATACGAGTTGATAACGGAATTAATTGGCTTTTTAAATCTTTACAAAACGTTTTTGGAGAACATGTTTTAGGACCAACTGCACCAGCTGTAGCAAGAGTTCGAAATCAATATATTAAGAATTTGGTTATTAAAATTCCGCCAAAACAATCGTTAGCAAAAACCAAAGAACAAATTGCTAAAATTAAAAACACCTTTGAAGCGGTAAAAGATTTTAGACCAATTCGTTTTATTTTAGATGTGGATGCTTATTAGATTATGAAAGAATACAAAAACTTCTTCATATTTATAATTGCAATAATAATCTTATTGCTCGTTCCTAATTTATTACAAAAAGGGATGTTTGTAGATGGTTTGTGGTATGCAGCAATCTCTAAAAATTTAGCAAATGGTTTAGGTTCATTTTGGCAACCAATGTTTACAGAAACTATGTTTGCGCAGTTTTATGAACATCCACCATTGGTTTTTGGAATTCAGTCTATATTTTTTACTGTTTTTAATGATAGTTTATGGGTAGAGAAGTTATATTCAATTTTTATTTTCTTAGCAAACATTTATCTAATTAAGCTACTTTGGTCAGCAATTTTTTACGCAAATAAAGAAAGCCAAAAGCTATGGTTTATACCAGTTTTATTGTGGTTTTTATGCGAAGTTGTTTATTTAATGTACACGAACAATGTACTAGAATGTACACAAGAAATCTTTATTTTACTCAGTATAATTTTAATTTTAAAAGGAATTAGAAAAGAGAAGTATTCGTTCTTTTTTTTAGCAGGAATTTGTGTTTTACTATCTTTTTTATCAAAAGGAATTACAGGAATTTTTCCCTTAATAGCAGTTGTTTTGTATTATTTTTCAGTTAAAAAGATTACAATTAAACAAACTATTACATACAGTTTATTAATGTTGTTGGGTTTTGCCACAATATTAGTACTCTTTATTATTCAACCAGAATCCTATACAAACATTAGTAGCTATTTTAACAATCAAGTCTTAAATTCTTTAGAAGGAAATAGTATAAGTAATATGCAATCTAGTAGATTTTATATTATTAAAAAGTTGTTTCAAGTACACTTGTTGCCAATTATTTTGGTACTTATAATATCGTTAATTTCTTATTTTAAATTAAAAACATCAACTTTTTTTCAACATAAAAAACAAATATTTTTCTTTTTATTATTAGGTCTATCAGGTGTTTTGCCAATAATGATATCAGAGAAACAAGCAAGTTATTATTTAATTACAACTGCGCCATTTTTTGCTGTAGCATTAAGTTTAATTTGTGTTCAAAACAAAGAAGTAATCCAGCGATTAAGTACTTCTAAAATATTTACTTTTATTTCAATTGGTTTGTTAGTAACGTCAATTTTTGTGTCTTTTAATAACATTGGAAAAATAAATAATAGAGATAAAATTTTACTTGAAGATCTTACAAAATTAGAAGTAAAATTACAAAAAGGTGTAATTTTAGGTTGCAAAACTGAAAAAAGATATGATGCTTTATATGGATTTATGATGCGGAACTATGAAATAAGTTTAGATACTTTAAATCCATACAACTATAAAACAATTATTAGTGATGTTAATCTTGATAAAAAGGAATTTATAAAAGTTGATATCCATACTAAACAGTTTAACTTATATATAAAAAAATAATATGAATCAATTCAAAAAAGAATACGATCTAATCTGTGTTGGTGGCGGAATAATGAGCGCCAATTTAGCTTTGATTTGCAAATTGTTAAACCCTAAGATGGATATCTTAATTTTAGAACGTTTAGATAAAGTTGCACAAGAAAGTTCTGCTGCCTGGAACAATGCAGGAACAGGACATTCCGCTTTGTGTGAATTGAATTATTGTCCAGATGAAAATGGCAAGGTTTCTATAAAAAAAGCCATTGATATTTGTACTCAGTTTGAAATGTCTAAACAATTTTGGGCGTATTTAATTGAAGAAGATTTATTAGATACTCCATCAGATTTTATTAACGCAGTAAAACACCATAGTTGGGTTTTAGGCGAAGAAAACGCGGATTATTTAGAAAGGAGATTCAAAGAATTTAAAGAACACTTTATGTTCAATTCTATTGAGTTTACAAGAGAAATAGATAAAATGCGAGAATGGTTTCCTCTTATAATGAATAATAGGAGTGAAGATGAAATTATGGCCGCTTCAAGAATAGATCGTGGAGCAGAAATGAATTTTGGCGCTTTAACAGAAAAATTATTTCATATTTTAGAAACAAAGTTTGACACGACTGTTCATTGTAATATGGATGTGTTAGATATTGATCCAGAAGCAGAAGATTGGACAGTTGAAGTTAAGAACAATAAAACTGATGAAACTTTTAATGTAGATGCAGAGCATGTTTTTATTGGAGCTGGAGGAGGAAGTTTATTGTTGCTTCAAAAAGTAGAAATTGAAGAAAAAGAAGGTTACGGAGGTTTTCCTGTTAGCGGAGAATGGTTGGTTTGTAAAAATGAAGAAATTATAAAACAACACAACGCAAAAGTATATAGTAAAGCAGGTCTTGGAGATCCACCAATGTCTACACCACATTTAGATACACGTTATATTGATGGAAAACGACAATTAATGTTTGGCCCGTTTGCAGGTTTTAGCCCGAAGTTTTTAAAAGAAGGTTCAAATTTAGATTTGTTTAAATCGATTCAGTTTGATAATATTCCGTCTATGTTTGGTGCTTTTTGGCACAATTTGCCATTAACCAAGTACTTGGTAGAGCAAGTTTTAATGAGTAAAGAAGATAGAATGGAGGCGTTACGTAAGTTTATGAAAGACGCAAAAGATGAAGATTGGGAAGTAGTAAAAGCTGGTCAACGCGTTCAAATTATTAAAAAAGACGAATTTGAAGGCGGTAAACTTCAGTTTGGTACAGAAGTAATTTCATCTAAAGACGGAAGTATAACCTGTTTGTTAGGAGCTTCTCCTGGAGCATCAACAGCAACTTCAATTATGTTAAACGTTATTGAAAAAGCATTTCCGGAGTTGTTAAATACAAATGAAGGAAAAGAAAAGATGAAACAGATTATCCCATTTTATAAAGCTGAAGTAACAAAAGAGCTGTTTAAAGTTCAGTTAGAAAAGTCTAAAAAAACGTTAAAGCTTTAAGCTAATTTATAAATACAGGTTTTTTCCTTATAAAAGATTGGGATAAACTTTGTAGTTTAGAGGTGTAATTCAGGAATAAGAATAACAGAAAAGTTATATTAATCCCCTGAATATCATGTTTAACTATGATATTTTGAACCTCGAGCTAACACTTAGCTCGAGGTTCGTACTTTACTCCATTTTATTGTCTTCCCATTCTTTTCTTAAGTCTGAAGATAATTTTCCAGTTCCATCGTGTTTCCAACCTGGAGGTTTTATAAAATAGCCCAGACGTTTACGTATTGAAGTTTTACTATTAAAAACATCTTTAATCATATTAAACCATTCAATAAAAGCAATTTTAATAGGATTGTAGGTGTTTATGTTTGAAACCAATCCGTAAGTAGGTTTTTCAACTTCTGGTTCAAAGGTTCCAAAAAGTTTATCCCAAATTATAAAAATCCCTGCATGATTTCTGTCTAAATACTGCGGATTTGTTGCATGATGAACTCTATGATGACTTGGTGTGTTAAAAATAGCTTCGAACCATTTTGGTAATTTATCAATCATTTCTGTATGAATCCAATATTGATATAATAAAGAAATACTCATTTGCATTAATACCATTATTGGATGAAAACCAATTAAAATAAGTGGTAACCAAAAGATAAAAGTATAAAAACTACCTGTCCAAGTTTGGCGTAATGCTGTGCTTAAATTATATTCTTTTGAAGAATGGTGTACAACATGGCTTGCCCAAAACAACCTGCTTTCATGTGCAATTCTATGATTCCAATAATAAGCTAAATCTTCAGCAAACAACAATAATAACCAAGCCCACCAAGTAAATGGAATGGTAAAAAAACGATATTCATATAAAAACAAGAATACTGCTAAGATTAATCCTTTGGTAAACAATCCAATAAAAACATTTCCTAAACCCATTGTAATTGAGGTTATTGCGTCTTTATATTGATACTCTTCCATCTTTACTTTTACAGTTAAAATGACTTCAATAATAACTGTTAAAACAAAAATAGGTATAGCATAATGTATTAAATTTGGCAATTCAGGAATATTCATAGATAGTTAATTGAAAATAGGTTTGTAAAAATAGCTAAAATTATACATTATAAAAGTATGTAGTTGATTTAAAACTCACTATATTTGCAGCCTTAAAAATAAATTTAAACAATTAATTATGAATCATTACGAAACTGTTTTCATATTGAATCCCGTTTTATCTGACACTCAGATAAAGGAGACAGTACAAAAGTTCGAAGATTATTTAGCATCTAAAGGAGCTAGCATGATCTCAAAAGAAGATTGGGGCTTAAAGAAATTAGCGTATCCAATTGAAAAGAAAAAAAGTGGATTTTATCACTTACTTGAATACAAAGTAGCTGGAGAAGCTATATCTGCATTTGAGTTAGAATTTAGAAGAGATGATAGCGTTATGCGTTATTTAACTGTTAAATTAGATAAACATGCTGCAGCTTGGGCTGAAAAGAGAAGCGCACGTGTTAAATCTGCTAAAAAATAAGAGATTATGTCGTCTATAGAACAACAAGCAAAAGGAAACAAACAAGGAGAAGTTAGATATTTAACACCGTTAGATATTGAAACTAAGAAAGAAGCAAAATACTGTCGTTTTAAAAAGAATGGTATTAAATACATCGATTATAAAGATGCAGACTTCTTAATGTATTTAGTAAATGAACAAGGTAAAATTTTACCAAGACGTTTAACAGGAACATCATTAAAATATCAACGTAAGGTTGCGCAAGCAATTAAAAGAGCGCGTCATTTAGCGTTAATGCCTTATGTAGGAGATATGTTAAAATAATAAAGAAGAAGACAATGGAATTAATATTAAGACAAGACGTAGAAAACTTAGGTTTTAAAGATGATGTTGTAACTGTTAAAAACGGATACGGTAGAAACTTTTTAATACCTCAAGGACAAGCAGTTTTAGCTACTTCTTCAGCAAAAAAAGTATTAGCAGAAACTATAAAGCAACGTGCTTTTAAAGAAGCTAAATTAATTGAAGAAGCTAATAAAATAGCTGAAACAATTAAAGGATATGAATTAAAAATTACTTCTAAAGTAGGTAGTGGAGATAAATTATTTGGATCTGTAAACAACATTAATGTTGCTGAAGCTTTAACTAAAGCTGGTACAGAAATAGACAAAAAGTTTATTAAAGTTACTGGAGGTAATGTTAAAAGATTAGGAAAATACAACGCAGCTGTTCGTTTACACAGAGCTGTAGTTGCAGAAATAGTATTTGAAGTTGTTGCTGAGTAATTAGCAAAATGTTAAATACATTTTAATAGAAAAGTCTACTCATTATGAGTAGACTTTTTTTTTGTATTTAAAATAATTTATGAAAAAATATACTTAATAATAATACATGCACTCTAAATACCTGTATTTTAGTGTTATATAATAAAAGGCTCATTATTAATAATGAGCCTTTTTTGTTAAAACAATACTTTTCCCTTAAAAAAATAGGTTTTTTCCTGTAAAAAAAACTAAACTTCTTAACTATCTTTGAAGTGTAATTAAATTTTAAGGGGATTTATTACAAAATTATAAATATTGCTTTTTAAGGGGTAGCAATATTTTAAAGTTCAAAAAGCTCTGGTAAAATGCCAGAGCTTTTTTTTATATACAAATTTCTTGATTTTTTAGAATGTCTTCAAAAGTTTCCCTTTTTCTAATCAAATAATCTTTATTGTCTAACATTAAAACTTCAGCAGGTCTAAATCTAGAATTATAATTAGATGCCATAGAAAAACAATAGGCTCCAGCATTTTTAAAACATAAAATATCTCCTTCAGAAATTTCAGAAATTCTTCTGTTAGAACCAAAAGTATCTGTTTCACAAATATATCCTACAATAGAATAATAACGAGGTCTTCCTTTAGGATTAGAAATGTTTTCTATTTGGTGGTAAGAATTGTACATCATTGGTCTTATTAAATGATTAAAACCACTATCAATTCCTGCAAAAACAGTAGAAGTTGTTTGTTTTACAACATTTACTTTAGCTAAGAAATAACCAGCTTCAGAAACTAAAAACTTTCCTGGCTCAAACATTAAGGTTAACTCTTTACCATATTCTTTACAAAACTCATTAAATCGTTTAGAAAGTTGTTTTCCTAATTCATCTATATCTGTAGAAATGTCTCCTTCTTTATATGGAACTTTAAATCCGCTTCCAAAATCAATAAAATCGATATCATCAAATTGTTTTGCAACATCAAAAAGAATATCAGAAGCTCTAATAAATGTATCAATATCTAATATATCTGAACCTGTGTGCATATGAATACCATTAATATTCATATTGGTATTTTCAACAACTCTTTTTATATGTGGAACTTGGTGAATTGAAATTCCGAATTTAGAATCTATATGGCCAACTGAGATATTAGAATTTCCACCAGCCATAATATGTGGGTTTATACGAATACAAACCGGAATAGTTGGGTGTTTTTGCCCAAATTGTTCTAATATTGATAGGTTATCAATATTAATCTGAACACCTAGTTTTGCTACATCTTCAATTTCTTTTAATGAAACTCCGTTTGGTGTGTAAATTATATCTTTAGGAGTAAAACCTGCTAATAACCCAAGTTTAACTTCTTGTATAGAAACTGTATCTAAACCAGACTTTTGCTGATTTAGTAATTTTAAAATATTTATGTTAGATAAAGACTTTGCAGCATAATTTATCTTTACATTTTTCACTTTAGAAAAAGCACCAGTAATGGTTTTGTATTGAGAAATTATTTTTCCTGCGTCATATACATATAGAGGACTATCGTATTTTTTTGTTAAGTTTAATAATGTATTTCTATTCATTTTTTAAATATTTGAGTCAAATGTAAAGAATAGTAATACTTTGATATGTGTATTTAATAAAATAATACACATCTAATCAATTTGTAGAAAATTATACATTTAACTGTTAAAAAAGGGGTTTTTTCCCTATAGAAAACTGTTAATAAAGTTGTTACTTTGAAGTGAATAAAGATAAGGGGCTTTATTTAAAAAATTGATATTGTTATTTTAAGGGGGTAATAATATCATAAAAAACACCAGCTATAACATGTAGCTGGTGTTTTTATTTATATTTAATACTTTTTGTTTAAGAGAAGTTTACAGTTACTTTTTGAGCAATTCCTACAATAACTTCAGTAGCTTTAATAATAGATTCTAAAGGAACATACTCATAACGTCCATGAAAGTTATGGCCACCAGCAAATATATTAGGACAAGGTAAACCTTTGTAAGAAAGTTGAGAACCATCTGTACCACCTCGAATTGGTTTAATTAAAGGTGTAATATTCATTTCTTTCATAACATCTTCAACAATGTCTACAATATGCATTACAGGAACTACTTTTTCCTTCATATTATAATATTGATCTTTAATTGAGACTTCAATTAAATCGTTTCCTAATTTATTATTTAATTGACTTGCAATTGTTTGCATTAACTCTTTGCGTTTTTCAAACAAATTTAAATCATGATCTCTAATAATGTATTGTAAAGTAGTTTGTTCTACTTTTCCTTCCATATCATGTAAGTGGAAGAAGCCTTCGTATCCTGACGTTTTTTCTGGCACTTCATTCTCAGGCAACATGGCAATAAACTCATTTGCAATTAACATAGAATTTATCATTTTTCCTTTTGCGTAACCTGGATGCACAATTTTACCGTTTATGGTAACAACAGCTCCAGCTGCATTAAAGTTTTCGTATTCTAACTCACCAATTTGGCTTCCGTCCATTGTGTACGCCCATTCTGCACCAAACTTTTCTACATCAAATAAATGCGCTCCTTTACCAACTTCTTCATCTGGCGTAAAACAAATTCTTATTTTTCCGTGTTTAATTTCTGGATGCTGAATTAAATATTCCATAGCAGAAACTATTTCTGTAACACCAGCTTTATCATCTGCACCAAGTAGGGTAGTTCCGTCTGTAGTTATAATAGTTTGCCCTTTGTATTGTAATAAATCATCAAAATAATCTGGAGATAAAACAATATTTTGCTCTTTATTTAAAAGAATATCTTTTCCATCATAATTCTCATGAATTTGTGGTTTTACATCTTTTCCAGTAAAATCTGGACTAGTATCTATATGCGCAACAAAACCAATAGTTGGTACTTCATAATCAATATTACTTGGCAAAGTTGCCATTATATAACAGTTTTCATCTAATTCAACATCGCTAAGACCAATTTCATTTAGCTCTTTTTCTAATTGCTTTGCTAAATTCCATTGCTTTTCTGTACTTGGAAATGCCGGATTATTTGGGTCAGATTCAGTATCTACAGTAACGTAACTTATAAATCTATTTAATATATGTTCTTTGTTCATTTTGTGTTATTTTAAAAGGTAAAAGTAGCTATTTTAACTGAATGTTGTTTACTAAACTGATGGCATTACAAAGTCTTTTTGAAACTGCAGAATCTCCATAAACTTCAATTTTTGTCAATAAAAAATTATCTGAATTTACTTTAGAAAAAACGTTTACAACTTCATAAGAATAGTTGTTTTTCTTTCCTTTTGAATGTTGCAAAAAAGAAGGTTTATCTAAAAAATGGATTTCTTTTAAAACTTCATCTTTTAAGCCTATTTCATTTGAAGAAGCAATAGCTTTATTGATAAAAATCTCATCAAAAGTAACAGGATTATGGACTAATGTAACATCAAGTAAAACGCTTTTGGTTAATGACTTAGTTGTATCTGCTGCAAAAATTGATGTTTGAGCATTATCATAATATAAATTAGTTTTCCAATGTTTAGGTAATGCAACTGAAAACAAGTTTCTAATGTCCTTAACCTTTTTAAATTCTGTTTCTATAGTTGTATTCTCGCAAGAAAAATGATTGCTTAATTCTGAATTTTTATCCGAACAAGAAATCAATAAAAAGAGTAAGAATAATGATGTTAAATATTTCATTTAGATGTTTTTTTCAAAATACGAAATTAATAAATCTACCACATAACTGTAAGATGAAATTCCGTTTGCTTGATTATTTGCTTTTAAATAGGAGTTATAGCCTTTCTTCATTAAAGGCTCAATAGGATTTTTGTATTGCTGCCAAAACTGATAACTTGCATTAAAATCTTTTCCAATTCCTTTATTTACAGTTTTCCAAAGTTCTATTGCTAATTCTTTATCTCGTTTTCTGACTTCTGAAATACAATATCCAAACGCCATTCTATAACCTGAATATTTAAAGTATTTGTCCTTATTATATATACTTGCTAAAAAACCTATAAAATTGGCTTCGTTTTCTGCTGAAAAGCCTATTTGATGTGCCATTTCGTGGCAAGTGGTTGTTGGATAACTCGTTTTTGGTAAAAATCTATTTACTTGCGCTTCACCCGTTATTGGATTTAAGTATCCTGCAGTTCCATTATAAGATTGAAATACACTAACTAAAGAGTTTTTTACAGAAGAATATTGATATTTTAACTGTGGAAAATCGCTTTCTAAATTTGTATATCCATTTCTAGCTAAAGTATATATTTCTTTTTGTTGGTATGGATTGTCAACTTTTAAGGTATCGTTATTTGTAATGTTTAAATGCGCTTCATTTAATTTAAAAATAATATGTTTTGTAACTTCATTAAGTTGTTCGGTTGTGTATTTAGATTGCTTAAAACCAAGGTTTTTGGCTAATGGAATTCTGAAATAATTAAGACCCCAAAAGAGATAAAAACAACAATATAAAATTGATAAAAAAGTCGTAAATTGTAAAACGCTTGTTAATAAGTGTTTAAATCTATTTTTAATAAGTTTATAGATTCCGCGAAGCAAACAAAAAATTAAAATCAATCCAATTACGTCTCCCACAGAAAAAGGAATCCAACCCAATAGAATTCTTAGAAATTTAGAAATATAAGGATACAATCCGTTAGAATAGTAGCGTTCAATAAATGCTGGATATTGACTAAACACTTGGACTAAGCCTATTTGCAGAGGCAATAAAAGAGTTAGTATAAAATTTTTTTTATTCCACTTCACAGCGTGAAAATAGTAAACTTTTTTAGAAGTTGGCTACTTATTAACATGTTAATAACAGTAAAAAAACAATCTTGTTTACAATATATGTGTACAAATAAAAGTTGTAATTTAGAAAAGGAATTCGATGTAAAAAATTACATTTGTAGTCATGGAAAAAACCAACCCAGTTACTGGTCATAAAATAGATAAGTCGCGTATTATTTCACTTGAAAAAGGAAAAATACCACCACAAGCAGTAGATTTAGAAGAAGCTGTTTTAGGTGCAATGATGATTGATAAAAAAGGAATTGATGATGTAATCGATATTTTGCATCCAGACGCTTTTTATGATACTAAACATAATTTAATTTACGAAGCAATCTATGCATTGTTTCAAAATTCAGAACCAATTGACTTATTATCAGTTTCTAGCCAATTAAAAAAGAATGCCAAATTAGATCAAGCTGGTGGCGATTTTTATTTAATTCGTTTAACACAAAAAGTAGCATCATCTGCACATATTGAGTTTCACTCACGTATTATTTTACAGAAATTTATTCAGCGTAAATTAATATCAATTTCTAGTGAAATTATAGAAAATGCCTATGATGAAACAACCGATGTTTTTGATTTATTAGACGATGCAGAGGCAAAATTATTTGAGGTTACACAAGGTAATTTAAAGAAAGGGTCAGAAGACGCTGGAAGTCTTGTAAAACAAGCACTTAATAAGATTCAAGAAATATCAAATCAAGACGGAATGTCTGGTTTGGCAACAGGTTTTACCAAATTAGATGCATTAACTTCTGGTTGGCAACCGTCCGATTTAGTTATTATTGCTGCGCGTCCTGGTATGGGAAAAACAGCCTTTGTAATTTCGATGGCAAAAAATATGGCAATCGATTTTGGTCATGGAGTTGCGGTATTTTCTTTAGAGATGTCTTCTGTACAGCTTATTACGCGTATGATTTCTTCGGAAACAGGCTTAACTTCAGAAAAACTAAGAAAAGGAAATTTAGAACCACATGAATGGGAACAACTAAACGTAAAAGTTAAAAAACTTTCTGACGCTCCTATATTTATTGATGATACACCATCTTTATCTATTTTCGATTTACGTGCCAAAGCACGAAGATTAGTATCGCAACATGGTGTTAGAATTATTGTAATTGATTATTTACAATTAATGACAGCAGGAGGAAAAGCAGGAGGAAACCGTGAACAAGAAATCTCTATGATTTCTCGAAATTTAAAAGCATTAGCAAAAGAACTAGAAGTTCCGGTAATTGCACTTTCTCAGTTATCACGTGCGGTTGAAACGCGTGGGGGATCTAAAAGACCTTTATTATCAGATTTACGTGAATCTGGAGCCATTGAGCAAGATGCGGATATTGTATCTTTTATTTTTAGACCAGAATATTACGGAATGACAGAATGGGATGATGATGATCATTCTCCATGTGAAGGACAAGGTGAATTTATTGTAGCAAAACATAGAAATGGTGGTTTGGATAATATTCGTTTGAAATTTACGGGGCATTTAGCAAAATTCTCAGATTTAGAAGAAAGTTTTAGTAGTGAATTTCAGTCATCTATGAATACAGACATAAATACTCGTATTGAGCCAAAAGATGCTTTTGGAACAGATGATGGTATTGATGATGAAGTGCCGTTTTAGAGCAATAATAATATAAATGCTATTGAAGTAAAGGTTTCTAAATGAAAAAACTACTCTTTATAATTACTTTTTTATTGATTTCAAATTCTATTTGGGCGTCATTTATTTACGTTCCTATGAGTTATGATAATCAAAAAAATCATTTAAAAGCCTACGGAATTGTCTATTATTCATTAGAAAATGGCTTAAAAGCTAAATGGTTATTAAATTATGATGGCGGTGCTTTTTTAATTGAAAACAATGATGCAGTAGAAAAAGAATGTAAAATTCGTGGTGTTTCTTATCAAGTTATTTCAGATTCTAAAGCTGCGCTTATTTTAGAAGAAATTTCTTCTCCATCTCAAAATATGGAAGCAGTAACTTTGGAGAAAGCGCCAAAAATTGCTGTGTATTCACCTAAGAATAAAGCACCTTGGGACGATGCGGTAACAATGGTATTAACTTTTGCAGAAATTCCGTTTGATGTTATTTATGACGAAGATGTTTTAGATGATAAATTACTTTTATATGAATGGTTGCACCTACATCATGAGGATTTTACAGGTCAATATGGTCGTTTTTATGGAGCTTTTAGAGCTGCGCCTTGGTACATTCAACAGAAAAAAGATGCAGAAGCTTTAGCTACAAAATTAGGTTTTAACAAGGTTTCTGAATCAAAAGCTGCAGTTTCAAAAAAAATTAGAGATTTTGTAGTTGGAGGCGGATTTATGTTTGCCATGTGTTCTGCAACCGATAGTTTTGATATTGCATTGGCAGCAGATGGTGTAGATATTGCAGAAGCAATGTTTGATGGAGATGCATCTGAACCAAATTATCAATCTAAAATTGATTTCAATAAAACTTTCGCTTTTAAAGATTTTGAATTAATTAAAAATCCAACTACCTACGAGTTTTCATCAATAGACATGACTCGTAAAAGAAAAATTTCAAAAACTTCAGATTATTTTTCGTTAAAAGAATATTCAGCTAAGTGGGATCAAGTTCCAACGATGTTAACACAAAATCACACCCAATTAGTTAAAGGTTTTATGGGGCAAACAACTTCTTTTGATAGCAATACAGTAAAATCTACTGTTTTGGTAATGGGTGAAAATAAAACCAATGGAGAAGCGCGTTACATACACGGAACAAAAGGAAAAGGAATGTTTACCTTTTACGGAGGTCATGATCCTGAAGATTATACACATAGAGTAGGAGATCCTAAAACAGAGTTAGATTTACATCCAACTTCACCAGGATATCGTTTAATTTTAAACAATGTTTTGTTTCCTGCTGCTAAAAAGAAGAAACAGAAAACTTAACTGTTAATAATCAATAAATAACTATTAAAATAAAAGTACGAAAAACCAATCCACTTTTATATTTTTGTTTTTTAATTATAAAATAACAACACAACACCAACATACAATGCCAACAACACAACAATTACAAGATTTTACACAACAAGTACGTAGAGATATTTTACGCATGGTACATGCAGTAAATTCTGGTCATCCAGGAGGATCTTTAGGATGTGCTGAATTTTTAACCGTTTTATATCAAGATGTAATGACAAATTCATCAGATTTTAAAATGGATGGAAATGATGAAGACTTATTTTTCTTATCAAACGGACATATTTCTCCAGTATTTTATAGTGTTTTAGCACGTAGTGGTTATTTTTCTGTTAGTGAATTAGCTACTTTTAGAAAAATGAATACTCGTTTACAAGGACATCCAACTACACATGAGGGTTTGCCTGGTGTTAGAGTTGCTTCTGGTTCTTTAGGACAAGGAATGAGCGTTGCTATTGGAGCAGCGGAAGCAAAAAAACTAAATGGAGATGATAAATTAGTATATTTATTATTGGGTGATGGAGAATTGCAAGAAGGTCAAAACTGGGAAGCAATTATGTACGCATCAGCAAAAAAAATTGATACTTTAATTGCTACTGTAGATTTAAACGGAAAACAAATTGACGGTTCTACGGATGAAGTTTTACCAATGGGAAGTATTAAAGCAAAATTTGAAGCTTTTGGTTGGGATGTTTTAGAAGTAAAAGAAGGAAATGATATTGAAGCAATTCAAAAAGGATTAGCAACTGCAAAATCAAAATCTGGAAACGGAAAACCAGTTTGTATTTTATTACATACAGAAATGGGTAATGGCGTAGATTTTATGATGCATACGCACGCTTGGCATGGTAAAGCACCAAGTGATGAGCAGTTAGAAAATGCATTAGCACAGAATCCTGCAACTTTAGGAGATTATTAATACTGAACTTGTTTCAGTATCTTTATATTTTTAAACCTACAATATTTTATTGTAGGTTTTTTTTATACTTTTATTTAGATTTTAACTGTAAGAATACCTTTATCTTTACAACTAAGGAATTAAAGGTTTTCAATCTTTTAATAATTTAATTATTCAATAATTACATGAAAATAGGAATTGTTTGTTATCCAACTTTTGGAGGTAGTGGAGTAGTTGCAACGGAATTAGGAATGGCGTTGGCAGATAAAGGTCACGAAGTTCATTTTATTACCTATAATCAACCAGTTAGGTTAGATTTTTTTACCCACAACTTACATTTTCATGAAGTAATATTAGAAGAATATCCATTATTTCAATACCAACCTTACGAGTTAGCTTTGTCTAGTAAAATGGTTGAAGTTGTAGAAAAACATCAACTAGAAGTTTTACATGTACATTATGCAATTCCACATGCATATGCAGCTTATATGGCTAAGAAAATGTTACAAGAAAAAGATATAAATATTAAAGTTGTAACAACACTTCACGGAACAGATATTACGCTTGTAGGAAGTCATCCAACCTATAAAACTGCCGTAGAATTTAGTATAAATAATTCAGACGTGGTAACAACGGTTTCTAAAAGCTTAAAAGAGGATACTTTACGTCTATTCAACATAAAAAAAGATATAAAAGTTGTCTATAATTTTATTGATACTGAAAAGTATGATAAAGCCCATGATACTGAATGCAATAGAATTGCAATAGCAAAACCAGAAGAGAAAATACTTACGCATGTTAGTAATTTTAGGCCTGTAAAGCGTACACATGAAGTTGTAAAGATTTTTGCAAAAGTAAATAAGGAAGTATCATCTAAACTTCTTATGGTTGGTGATGGTCCTGAACGTTTTAAAGCAGAAAAATTAGCTAAAAAATTAGGCGTTGCAAAAGATGTTATTTTCTTAGGAAGTAGTAATGAGGTTGCTAAGATTTTATGTTATTCTGATGTGTTTTTATTACCTTCAGAAACAGAGAGTTTTGGTTTAGCAGCTTTAGAGGCAATGGCAGCAGGAACAGCTGTTATTTCTACAGATGCTGGTGGATTGCCGGAAGTAAATATTCACGGAGAAACAGGTTTTTTAAGTGCTGTTGGTGATGTTGAAGATATGGCGAAAAACACACTAACAATCCTTCAAAATGAAGATACTTTAGCGCAATTTA
Organism: Tenacibaculum aquimarinum; assembly: GCF_022478115.1. Lineage (GTDB taxonomy): Bacteria > Bacteroidota > Bacteroidia > Flavobacteriales > Flavobacteriaceae > Polaribacter > Polaribacter aquimarinum_A. The sequence continues at coordinate 219,908 of NZ_JAKGSC010000002.1, forward strand.
AAATAAATGCTAAAGCGCATACTAAATTGTTCTCTTTAGATAATATTTTACCGGTTTACGAAGATTTGTATAAGAGTTGTTCGTTTGTAACTAAATAGTATTTTAATTTATAGTTATTACTGCTGCTTTAAATAAATTAGCTTTAGATTTAAAGAATAAATTCTCTAAATCTATAGCTTTTAATTTTACTTCTATTAATTTAGATTCACGGTAGTTTACTAGGAATAAAGAACTTTCTCCTAAGAAAAATTTACGTTCTTCAGCTTTTACCAAAGTATTATAATCTTTAACAATACTAGTTAAATAATTATTCTGTAGTTCATAAGAAATTAATTCTTGTTGTAAAGCACTTACTTTATTCTTAATAGTAATTTTTGTTGCTTCATTTTCTAACATAAACTCTTTAAGTTTAACATCTGCTAATTTAAAATCTCCTCTTTCTTTTCTTAAGAATAGTGGTAATTTAAAATTTAATCCGGTTTTGTAGTTATTTGTATTTAAAGAATTAGCAAGTCTTGGTGTTGCTGTTAAAAAATTATATTGCACATTGAGTTCTGGAAGTAAATTGTTTAATTTTAACTTTTTGTCAATATTTAAACTTTGTATTTTATAATCCAAAGATTTTATTTTTGGATGTTCATTAATATCAAAATCTTCAGAATTAAATAAAGAGATGTTAAAAGTATCATCAACAGTGTTTAATGTTTCTATATTTGGAATTATATTCTCTTGTAATTCAATAGGTGTATTATTATTTAGCCATAGAAAATTTGATAAATCCAAGGATGATTTTACTAATTTAATACGTGCTTTTTCTAAATTTAATTTTCTGTTATTTAATGTGATTCTTGCTTCAAGAGTATCTATTGCAGGTTTTTCTCCACTTAAAAATGCTTGTTTTGTTCCTTTAAAACGAGTTTCTGCATTTTTTAAAAATGCTCTATATACGTTTTGTTCATTATACGTTTTTAACCAATTAAAATAGGCTAAAGAAGCATTGTATAAAATTGTATTTACTAATATTTGTTGTTCTTCTTTGGCTTGGTTAACAAAAATTTTTGCTTGTTTTAAAGCAGCCATTCTTTTATTAATTAAAAATCCTTTTAATAATGATGCAGAAACACCTGCAGAATATAAGCCTTTAGTTGGGACATTTCCTTCAGGGTTTAAAAAAAGCCCTTCATTATTTTCGAAATTAGCTTTAAATTCAAGTCCATAATAGGTAGGGATTTTAAAAGTAGCATTGAGTTTATTGTAATATTCTTTACTTTTAAATTTCTTTTTATCAAAATCTACTTCAATTTTTGGGTCAAAAGCACCTCTAGCTTTTAATAATTTTGCTTCACTTGTATTAATTATAAGATTTGCTTGTTTTACTATTGGATGATAGGTTTTTATATATCCTAAATATTCAGATAAGGACATCACAGATTCAGCTTTATTTTGTGCGAAATTTATAGAGTGTATTAATAAAAATAATGTTAAAAAGTACTTTTTCATTTATTATTTCTTATCGGTTGTTTTACTTTTTTTAGTTCCTTTTGGCTGATAATAATTAGGGGGAAAACTGTTTAATTGCCTCCAAAGTTCAAACCAAATTGGCACATCCTCTAAAAGGGCTATTGTTTTTGCTCCAGAACCAACTCTTATAGCTTCTGGCCATGAATGATCTGCTGTATCTGGTGCTAATAAAACACGATATTTTCCGTTATCACTTATGTAATTTTCAATAGCTACTATCTTTGCTCCATAAGTACCATATGATACATTTGGCCAACCACTAAATACAATTGCTGGCCAACCATCAAATTGTACTCTTACTTTTTCGTTAATGTGTAAAAGTGGTAAATTTATTGGTTTAACATAGGTTTCAACAGCTAAATCGTATTTAGAAGGCATTATGCCCACTATATCTTCACCTTGTTTAAAGGTAACACCAATTCCTCCTTTAACAACTTTATTAATATAGCCATTTTGTGGAGCAGTTATAAATAATAAGCTATTTCTAACTTTATAATTACTATTGCTGTTTTCTAATTTAGACACTTGTGCTTTTGCGTCAAAACCGCTAGATTTTGCAGTGAACATATCACTTTGTGCTTTTGATATTTTATCGGTATAAGTTGCATTAATTCTAGATAATTCTAGTTTAGCATTAATAATATTATTTTTACTTACTAATAGTTTATTTTCTTGAGAGATTAATTTAGCTTTTGTTTCTTGTAGTTTTAATCGTTTTTCTTCAACATCTTTAACAGCCTTTAAACCTTCGGCTTGTAGAGTTTCGATTCTTTTAAATTGTTTTTCTGCAATATTTGTATTTGTTTTAGCAGCTTCATAATCAATACTGTCGCTTTTTACCTTTAATTTAGATTGTAATAATTTATTTCTTGTTTGTTGAAGCTTTAGTAGACGTTCATTTTTTAAAGCGGAAATTTGTCTTTCTAGAGCTGTAACTTTCCCTTGATAAGCATTAACAGAAGAGTTTTTTGCACTAATTTGATCATTTGTTCTTTCAATTAAACGAGTATCGAAATACTCACTTTTAATTTCTGAAATTCTTAAAATAGTATCTCCTTTTTTTATGAAATCTCCTTCATTTACTAACCATTCTTCAATTCTACCAGGAATTTGAGATTGAATTGTTTGTGGTCTTTGGCTTGGAGTTAAAGTAGTTACTTGACCTTGGCTTGTAATATTCTGTGTCCAAGGTAAAAAAAGTACAATAAAAACTATAATTGCTGCAGCTAATAGAAATTTATTAAATGCTTTATAGTATTCTTTATTGAATATTTCTTTGCCAGATTTATAATCTTTTAAATCTACTTTTGTATGTAATTGATTGTTAGATATATTTAACATCGTTTAATTTTTTATAGATTTAATACTTCCTTTTTTTAATGTTATTTTCTGATTACATTGCATTTTCCAACTTTTCTTACTACTCACAACAATTAGCGCCCAAGGTTGCTTAGGATTTGTTAAAAACTCTATAATTTTAACTGTCTCCTCATAGTTAAATTGATCTAAAGGATCTTCTAAAATCATTACTTTTGGTTGTTTAATAATTGCTCTTGCTAAGATTATTTTTTTAGCAATGGTGTAAGACATTTGTTTTCCTTCAGGATAAATTATAGTATCTAAACCATTTGGTTGCTCTTTTAAAAATTGGTGTAATCCAACAACATTCATAGCATTAAAAATTGTATCATCTTGAATTGTTTTATTACCAAAAATTAAATTTTCTCTAATAGTTCCTTCAAAAGGTGTTTCTTCTGAAAGAGATAAACCTAATTGAGAACGATAATGATTTAAATGCAAGCTGCTTAATGATAGGTTGTTAATGTAAATGTTACCAGCGGTTGGTTGAATTACACCCGCGATTAAACGTAACAAACTAGATTTTCCTGCTCCACTTTCTCCCATAACAAGTATCCTACTTGAGGGTTTTATTATTAAAGAAATATTTTTGATAATATGCTTTTCTCTATCGTCTACATTGTAAGAAACTGAATCTAATTCAACTATTAAACCTTCTTTAAACAAAGGTTTTGCTCCTTCTTGTGTCTCTAATTCTTTGTCTACAACTTGCCCTATCTTTTCTATAGAAGTTAAAACATCATAAAAAGATTCTAAACCAACAATTAATTTTTCTACAGATGCAATTACTAGAAGAATTATAATTTCTGCTGCAACAAATTGACCAATATTCATTTCTTGATTTAAAACCAATGCACCACCAATTAAAAGCAAACTAGCAGTTACAATTACTTTAAAACTGATCATTTGTATAAATTGAATTTTTAGAATTTTAAAGTGGTTTTTTCTAGATTTTAAATACTCATGAACCAATGCATCATTTTTTTGCATAGCTAAATTTGTATTTCCAGAAAGCTTAAAACTTACAACGGTTCTTGCTATTTCTTGAATCCAATGTGCAACTTTATATTTGTTTTTAGATTCTAATAAACTTGTTTCTAACCCTTTTTGAGCAGTGAATTTAAAAACGATAAAAATTAGTAACAATAAAAGAAATCCAAAAATGATGAAAAATGGATGGTAAAAAGACAATAAAATCAAAGCAAATAATATCTGTAAAAGTGCTGTAGGCACATCAATTAATATCTTTGATAAGCCTTTTTGAATTGTTAATGTATCAAAAAAACGATTTGCCAATTCTGGTGGATAATAATTGCGTAATTCATTCATTTTAATCTTTGGAAATCGATAACTCAATTCAAAAGACGCTCTTGTAAAAATTCTTTGTTGAATAGTTTCTATAATTACCAATTGCATTATTTGTAAAGAACCAGAAAAAATAATACCAATTGTAACTAAAACAACCAAAACTACCCAAGAAGTAGACATTTGTGCACCTTGTATTAAATTAATAATTGCCTGGATTCCAAGAGGAAGTGATAATGCTACTATTCCGCCAAAAACTGCATAATATAGTAAATGTAATATATCTTTTCTTTCTAGCTTTAACAACCCAATAAAGCGTTGCCAAGGAGTTAATTGTTTTTTTTCCATAGAATTTATAATAATGTGTTTTTTGCCAGTTGAATAAAAAATTTTGTAGGTGTTTTATCTACTGTACAATTTGTTATTGAAGGAAAATGATCCTTTAAATAATGTTGATGTAGAGCTCCTTCTAAAATAGTGCTTGCAAGACTTAGCGCAAACGTATAGTTTGGTTTAACAGCTAAAATTATTTCTTTTAACCTTGTAATTAGCCGTTTGTAAACTTCAAAATATCCATCTCTATTCTCATTGTCGACCTCTTTTGTTAAAAAAGATTTTGAGCTTTCACTTACCATAATCTTATATAAAACTGTTTCGTTTATATGAGAAAATTTACTGTCTTCTTTAACAGTTCTTGTAATGACAATTATTGCTTTTTCTAATTTTTCTTCATTATTAGAAATACTAAATGTTTCCATTACTAATTGATATTCTAACCAAGCCCAATACCAAGAAGATAAGTAAAGTAAAAGTTTATGCTTACTTTCAAAATATCTATATATAGAACTTTCATTAGAACCTATTTTTACACCCAACTTTTTAAAAGTAAAATTTTCGAATCCTATTTCATTTATTAATAAGATACTGTTTTCAATAATTCTCTTTCCTAAATCGGAAGTTTCAGGATTTTTAATAAAAATTTTTTCTGGTACAGAAATTTTTATTGTAGACAATAGATCTTTCATACATATTATATTTTGATTGCAAATATAATAGTAATACTATTAAATAAAAATACTTTACTATTAATTAATGAAAAATTAACATAGAGACACAAGCAGCTCGCTCTATAAGTTATTTATAATAAGTTTTTTATGAAAAATGTAGTAAGGTGGTTGTATTTTATATGTGCAATTAGAAATTAAGATAAATAATACTCAATACTCTTAATAACTAAATCTTCTGATACTTTACAATCTAATTTATAATCTTCATAATCGTTCAGCAAAACAAAGTTTACCTGTCCGTTTACATTCTTTTTATCATGTTTTAATAAGTCAATGATAGAAGGGAAGTCTTCTTTTAAAATAGCCGTTTTTCCATAAATTGAAACAATAGTTTGTTTTACATCTTTTAATTTTTCCTTCGGAAAATTTAATAATTCAGCAGAAACAAAACACTCACAGATCATTCCAATTGCAATAGCTTCACCATGAGTTAAGTTATTTTTATGTTCAGATTCAAGAAAATAAGACTCGATTGCATGACCAATTGTATGCCCAAAATTTAATATTTTACGCAAACCATTTTCTTTAGGATCTTGTAAAACAACTTCATTTTTAATATTGATAGAAGTAAATATTAAATCGCTTATTTCTAGATTTTTATTACCTTTTATTTCATCAAATAATTTAACATCATAAGTTAGACCGTATTTAATAATTTCTGCAGTTCCAGAACGTATTTCTCTTGGCGTAACAGTTTGTAAATATGCGTCATCTACCAATACCATTTCTGGATTAGAAAATAACCCAATCTGATTTTTCAATACACCTAAATCTACACCAGTTTTTCCGCCAACAGAAGCATCAACCATAGAAAGTAGAGTAGTAGGTATATTAACAAAATCAATTCCACGTTTAAAACAAGAAGCAACAAAACCACCTAAATCTGTAATAACGCCACCACCAAGTGTAATCAACAAACTTTTTCTATCGGCTTCTAATTCCGTTAAAACATTCCAAACACCAGCACAAGTTTCTAAGTTTTTATTAATCTCTCCAGATTCAATTTCTATGACTTCAATTCGCTTTTCTGTTGCTAAATTTGGAATAAATTTAGGGTAACAATGCTCTAAAGTGTTTTCATCTACTAAAATAAAGATAGTAGAATAGTTTTTTTCTTCAATTAATTTAGAGAGTTCTTTGTAGCTTTCATCTTGAAAATGAACAGGATATGTAACTGCTTGGATGGTTTTCATTAGTAAAATTATTAAGCGTGCAATTTAAACAGAAAATATTCAAATATTACCATTCAAATACTATATTTGTTTCTACTAAAACGATATAGTATGAAACTTTTTGATAATACAGAAGTTGCTTTTTCTTTAAAAACAGATTCTCAGTTAGAACGCGCTTATTTTTTGTTTAAAATGATACAAAATGAACCAATGGTTCGTATAGGTTCTGCAGTTACCAATTTTGCATTAAAAGTACATTTACCAGTAGAAGGTTTAATAAGATCTACTGTTTTCGATCATTTTTGTGGAGGAGTAACAGAAGACGATTGTTTGCCTATTATCGATAATATGCATAAGAATGGTAATGTTCATAGTGTTTTAGATTATTCCGTAGAAGGTAAAGATGAAGAAATAAGTTTTGATGGCGCTTTAGAGAAAATTCTAAGAATTATTAATTTTTGTGAAGAAAAACAATCAATTCCGTATGCCGTTTTCAAACCATCTGGTTTTGGAAGATTCGGTTTATATGTTAAAATTTCAGAAGGAAAAACATTAACTTCAGAAGAAAAAGAAGAATGGAATAGAGTAGTAGCACGTTTTCATAAAGTGTGTGAAGTTGCCTTAAAAAAAGATGTTCCTTTGTTAATTGATGCAGAAGAAAGTTGGATGCAAAAGTCAGCAGATGAGTTAATTGAAGAGTTAATGGAAACCTATAATAAAGACAAAGCCATTGTTTTTAATACGCTACAAATGTACCGTCATGATAGAATGGATTATCTAAAAGAATTACATCAAAAAGCACAGAAAAAAGGTTTTTATATAGGAATGAAAGTTGTTCGTGGTGCATATATGGAAAAAGAACGCGATAGAGCTGAGGAAAAAGGATATCCATCTCCAATTTGTAAAGACAAACAAGCAACAGATGACAACTATAATGAAGCTATAAAATACATGATGGAACATTCTAAAATGGCTTTGTTTGCAGGAACTCATAACGAAGAAAGTTCTTATATGTTAATGGAATTAGCAAAAAAACACAACATAAAAAACAACGATATGCGCCTTTGGTTTGGGCAATTATTTGGTATGAGTGATCATATCAGTTATAATCTAGCAAACGAAGGTTACAATGTTGCAAAATACTTACCATTTGGGCCTGTTAGAGACGTTATGCCTTACTTAATAAGAAGAGCAGAAGAAAATACATCTGTTTCTGGACAAACAAGTAGAGAGTTAAATTTACTAAAAACTGAGCGTAAACGCAGAAAATTGTAATGACAACAGTTCAAGAAATAAAGGAACTACTTTCAAAAAACAAAAAACGCCTTGCAAAAGAATTAAAGCAAAGTAAAGAAGCCGTTTATTTAATTCAAAAAGCAACACACTCATCACTTACCGAAGAAGAAAAGGAGAAAATTAAAGTTCAATTATTAGATATTTGTAAGGCAATTCCAGCATTTACAGTATTTATGTTACCAGGCGGCGCACTTTTATTACCACTCTTAATTAAGTTAATACCCGATATTTTACCAAGCTCATTTAGAGAAGATCCAGAATAATTTGGGCGTTACTTTATCCTGAAGGCATTCAGGACCTAGTCGCGCTTTCCGCTATATCTTTTTTGAGAAAAACAAAAAAGGATGCCGCTGCAATCGCTAACGCGGGAGTCTTTAGTAAAAAATAGGCAGTATTCAGTTGCAGAAAACCGTGGTAAAAACCTCATATTTTCACCATCACTTCAACGTAAAAACAATTCAAATCTAAAATAATTAGAGATATTAGGTGTAATTCGCTTGTAAACAACTATTTTTGCACGAAATTTAAGAATACACAAATGCAACCAATTAGAAATATCGCTATTATAGCCCACGTAGATCACGGTAAAACAACCTTAGTTGATAAAATTATTGACCAAGCAAAAGTTTTAGACGATCGTAAAGAACGTACAGATTTATTGTTAGATAATAACGATTTAGAACGTGAAAGAGGAATTACAATTCTTTCTAAAAACGTATCTGTAAACTATAAGAACACAAAAATTAACGTAATTGATACACCTGGTCACGCCGATTTCGGAGGAGAAGTAGAACGTGTATTAAAAATGGCTGATGGTGTTTTATTATTAGTGGATGCTTTTGAAGGACCAATGCCACAAACTCGTTTTGTATTAGGTAAAGCCTTAGAATTAGGATTAACACCAATTGTTGTTGTAAATAAAGTAGACAAAGAAAACTGTACTCCAGACTTAGTTCATGAGAAAGTGTTCGATTTAATGTTTGCATTAGAAGCAACTGAAGAACAATTAGACTTTACAACAATCTATGGTTCTGCAAAGAACAACTGGATGTCTACAGACTGGCAAAACGAAACTGACAATATTGTACCATTATTAGATGCAGTATTAGAATCTATTCCAGAAACTAAATACAACGAAGGAACTCCACAAATGCAAATTACTTCTTTAGACTTTTCTTCATTTACAGGAAGAATTGCTATTGGACGTGTATTTAGAGGAGACTTAGAAGCTGGTAAAGATTACATGTTATGTAAAGCAGATGGTACCAATAAAAAAGTAAGAATTAAAGAACTACACGTATTCGAAGGAATGGGTAAAGTTCAAGTAGATAAAGTACCTTGTGGAGATATTTGTGCTATTACAGGTATTGAAGGATTTGAAATTGGTGATACAATTGCAGATTTAGAAAACCCAGAAGCATTACCAAGAACAGAAATTGACAAGCCAACAATGAGTATGTTGTTTACAATTAACAACTCTCCATTTTTTGGTAAAGAAGGTAAATATGTAACTTCTCGTCACTTACGTGATCGTTTATTTAAAGAATTAGAGAAAAACTTAGCATTAAAAGTAGAAACTACAGATTCTGAAGATAAATTTAACGTTTACGGACGTGGAGTATTACACTTATCTGTATTAATTGAAACAATGCGTCGTGAAGGTTATGAGTTACAAGTAGGTCGTCCTCAGGTAATTATTAAAGAAATTGACGGAGTAAAATCTGAACCATACGAAACATTATCTATTGATGTACCAGAAGATGTAGCTTCTAAAGCTGTAAACTTAGTTTCTTTACGTAAAGGAGACTTAATGATTATGGAACCAAAAGGAGATTTACAACACTTAGAGTTTACAATTCCTTCAAGAGGTTTAATAGGTTTAAGAAATAAAATTTTAACAGCAACATCTGGTCAAGCAATTATTAACCACCGTTTTTCTGAATACGGACCTTATAAAGGAGATTTTACTGAAGAAATTAAAGGAGCTATTGTATCTGCTGCTGCTGGAAAAGCAACTGCTTATGCATTAGACCGTTTACAAGATAGAGGTAAATTCTTTATTGATATTAACCAAGAAATTTATATTGGTCAAGTAATTGGAGAAAACTCTAAATCAGACGATATGGCTGTAAACCTTGTAAAAGGTAAGCAATTAACAAACATGCGTAAGTCTGGTACAGATGATGCAATGAAAATTGCTCCAAAAATCGACTTTTCTTTAGAAGAATGTATGGAATACATTAAAGGAGATGAGTATTTAGAAGTTACACCAGAAAGCTTAAGAATGCGTAAAATTAAATTTAAAGCGTAACATTTTGTCATTCCTGTGAAGATAGGAATCTATATAAAATAAAAAAGCTCAAGTTTTAACTTGAGCTTTTTTCATGGATTTTTTTGAGGTTTCGCTAACGGTTTTGTGTATGGTTTCGTTACGTGTTTAAGCACTAAAGTTAGCAAACAAATCACAGATAGAAAATTTCAGCGGAATTTTCGTAAGTAAGCCTTTACTAGCAATGAATTATACACATTGTTGTGCAACGTTTTTTGTATCTTTGCAATTAGATTTATTCCTCTAAAATTAGGTTTATATGACACTCTACAATAAGTTAAAATGGATACTTGGAATTCTAATGATTTTTGTTTTAATCATTGCAACAAATTTAATCGATAAAAACAATTTTGTTCGAGTTCGTGATTCAGTCGTTACGATTTACGAGGATAGATTAATAGCAAATGATTTAATTTTCGAAATGCTAAAGTCGGTTCAGCAGAAGGAATTAGCAGTATCATTGTCAGATTCCACTTTTTTCCAAAATCAAAACTCCAAAGTCAACGATAATTTACAATCTTTAGTTTCTAGGTTTGAGCAAACAAAGTTGACATCAGAGGAAGCGAAAGTTTTTAAAGATTTAAAAGGGAATGTTCAGTCGCTTATAGATTCTGAACGTCAATTTTTGAATTCTGATTACAGTAATAATTTCCAAATTGTTAATCACATCGAAAGTTTAAAAACTAACCTTAATGATTTGTCCAAAATACAGCTAAATGAAGGAAGTCGACAGATGTCAATTAGTAAACGAGCTCTTGATAATGTTGAATTGTTTACTCAAATAGAAATTTATTTTTTGGTGTTTTCGGCTGTTTTAATTCAGATTATAGTAATGTATAAGCCAAAAGAAAAGTCCTAATAGAATTACTCGTAACGGTTTTGGGAAATGTTGCACAACTTTAACGCTGATATGCGTCGTTTTAATTAATTATATCAGTCGTTAGATAAGTTAGCGTTTTTTTACCAAAAAATCAAGAGGGAAATAACTTCAAATAAAATATTTGTTTTTTAACAATTAAAAATAAAAGCTAAACGATTTATAGTATTTTTGCATTATGAACGAATTTCAACAATTTAGAGATACACTTAATCAAAGTGTTTTAGATAATAATTTTGTAAAATTAACTTTAAGTAAGCCAACTAGAAAAGGGGATGGTTTACCTAACGTTTATGTTAGATTGGTGAAAATAAAAGGAGCAGAAAAGTTTCAATTTACCTATCATTATACAACAAACGATAAAGTAAAAAACTATACTATTACAGAAGCATTATCTGAATTAGAAATCTTATTGATGGATAATTTTAGAGCTGCTACGTTATTTACATTAGCAAATGATTTATTAGTATTCATTTCTAAAAAGAAAAAAGTTTCTTACAGAGTAAATGCGCCTAGTTTTAAAAATAAATTACCAGAAACACACGATAAACCCAAAGAGCGTTTAGCAGAGGCAGGAAGCTATCTACATCATTTAGGAATTACCGATAAAGAAGGTAAAGTAATTCATAAAATGGCAGATAAATATCGTCAGATTAATAAATACTTAGAAATTATTGAAGGTTTATTAAAATCTACAAAATTGCCAAAACATATTAATATTGTTGATATGGGTTCTGGAAAAGGCTATTTAACCTTTGCTCTGTATGACTATTTAGTAAATCAAAAGAAATACAATGCAACCGTAACTGGAATAGAATTACGTAAAGAGTTGGTAAATTACTGTAACGATGTTGCTAAAAAATCTGATTTCAAAAGATTAAACTTTGTTGCACAACCAATTCAAGAATACGATACTAATAAAATAGATATTTTAATTGCATTACATGCTTGTGATACTGCAACTGACGATGCTATTTTTAAAGGATTATCAGCAAATTCTGAACTTATTATTTGCGCGCCTTGTTGTCATAAACAAATTCGCCAACAAGTAAAAGGAAAAGAGCAGGAGAGTCCGTTATTAAAATATGGAATTTTTAAAGAACGTCAGTTTGAAATGGTAACTGATACTATAAGAGCTTTAATTCTTGAAAAAAACAATTATAACACCAAAGTATTTGAGTTTATAAGTAACGAACATACACGTAAAAACGTAATGTTAGTAGGAAGTAAGTCTTCAAAAAAGATAGATTCAGCAAAAATTGACACCAAAATAGCGAGTTTAAAAGATGCGTATGCTATTGAAAATCATTATTTAGAAACACTTTTATAATATACTTTAATGAAAAACTCTAAAATATTAGTTGTCTTGGCATTTTTTTCCATTTATGTAATTTGGGGATCTACTTATTTATGGAATAAAATTGCAGTAGCAGAAATTGCACCTTTATTCTTAGCATCACAACGTTTTATTGTAGCTGGACTTTTAATAATGTTAATAGCTAAAGTTATGGGGTTTTCATTAAAAATAACTAAAAGACAATTACTAAATTCAGCAATTGCTGGATTCTTGTTTTTAGTCTATGGAAATGGCGTTTTTGTATGGGCTTTAAAGTATGTAGATAGTGGTTTTGCTGCATTATTAGCATCAACGCAACCGTTATTTGTATTGTTTTTATTGCGTTTAATAGATGGAAAAAAAATGCAACGCAAATCTATTATTGGTGTTTGTTTAGGTCTTTTTGGAATGTATTTATTAGTAAGTCAAAAAGGAATTACAACTTCAGAAGGTAGTGTTTTAGGTATTTTTATGATTTTAACCTGTGTGTTAAGTTGGAGTTATGGAAGCGTATTTGTTTCAAAAGCAGATTTGCCTAAAAACTTTTTTGTTACAACTGGTTATCAAATGCTTATTGCTGGCGGTATTTTAGCAGCATCTAGTTTACTTTTTAAGGAATCTTGGATTTCTCCTTTAGATTTAAGTTTTAAAGTTCAATTATCAATGATTCTGTTAGTTTTCTTTGGAGGAATCGTAGCTTTTACAGCATTTAATTATTTATTAAAAGTAGTTTCACCAGAAAAAGTAGCAACATCTGCATATGTAAATCCAGTTGTAGCATTACTTTTAGGTTGGTATGTTTTAGATGAAAATCTAACAATACAATCAATAATAGCTTCAGGAATCTTACTAACTGGTGTTTATTTTATTACTTCAAGAAAAAGGGTAAACAATACAGTTGCAAGGAAAAATTAAACAAATATTTAAAAAATGATAAATTTTGATATTTAAAGAAAAATTTATCGGAATCATTTTGATTTATCAAAATAAAATTAGAATATTTGCAGTAAGAAAATAAGACATGACATTTATTCAAGCACATCATCATCATTTTTACAATTGCACTCGAGCGATTTAAAAATGTATTGAATAAAATCAAGATATTTAAAACCCGTTTGAGCAAATCAAACGGGTTTTTTATTTTTTAAAACCGGTATTTGTTCAGACATCAAACAAAACAAAATGAGTAAATTAAGAATTGCAGTACAAAAATCAGGAAGATTAAATGAAGATTCAATGAGAATCTTAAAAGACATTGGTATTTCTATAGACAATGGAAAAGATCAATTAAAAGCCGCAGCAAGAGACTTTCCTGTAGAAGTTTTCTATTTAAGAAATGGAGACATTCCTCAGTATTTAAAAGATGGAGTAGTTGATGCAGCCATTATTGGAGAAAATGTTTTAATTGAAAAAGGAAGCGATATTGAGTTTATAGAACGTTTAGGCTTTTCTAAATGTAAAGTTTCTATAGCTGTTCCTAAAGATTCAGAAGCTAATTCTTTAAAGGACTTAAGCGGTAAGAGAATTGCAACTTCGTACCCGAAAACGGTTCAGAAATTTTTAAACGAACAAAATATTGAAGCACAATTACACCAAATTAATGGTTCTGTAGAAATTGCACCAAATATTGGTTTGGCAGACGGAATTTGCGATATAGTTTCTAGTGGTTCAACATTATTTAAAAACGGTTTAAAAGAGATAGAAGTATTATTAAAGTCGGAAGCAGTTTTAGCGGTTTCGCCTCAAATTTCTAATGAAAGAAAAGCAATTTTAAATAAGATTCAGTTTAGAATTCAATCTGTTTTAAAAGGAAGAAATTCTAAATATGTATTGTTAAATGCTCCAAACGATAAATTAGATGCTATTTTAAATCTATTACCAGGAATGAGAAGTCCAACGGTTTTACCTTTGGCTGAAAAAGGTTGGAGTTCTGTTCACACTGTAATTAACAAAAACGATTTTTGGGAAATTATTGATGAATTAAAAGCAAATGGAGCTGAAGGTATTTTAGTATGTCCAATTGAAAAAATGGTGCTTTAAAATGAATACAATTATAAATCCATCAAAAAAAGACTGGACTAAAATTTTAGAAAGACCAACAAAAACTGTTGATGATATTGAAGGTGTTGTAAATGAGATTTTTGCAGATGTTCAGCAAAATGGAGACGCTGCAATTAATAAATACACAACAAAGTTTGATGGTGTTTCTTTAGAAAACACAATTGTTTCAGAAAAAGAAATAGAAGAAGCCATTAATTTAGTTTCTAATGATTTAAAAGAAGCAATTCAACTTGCAAAAGAAAATATCACAAAATTTCATGCAGCACAAAAAACAGCAAAAGTATTTGTAGAAACTATAAATGGAGTTGAATGTTGGCAAGAAAAAAGACCAATTACTAAAGTTGGTTTATACATTCCTGGAGGAACAGCACCTTTATTTTCAACAGTTTTAATGTTAGCAATTCCTGCAAATATTGCTGGTTGTAAAGAAATAATTTTATGCTCTCCACCAAATAAAGAAGGAAAAATAAATCCGGCTATTTTATATGCTGCAAATTTATGTGGTGTTACAAAAATTATAAAAGTAGGAGGAATTCAAGCTATTGCAGGTTTAACGTTTGGAACAGAAACAATACCACAAGTATATAAAATATTCGGACCAGGAAATCAGTTTGTTACCGTTGCAAAACAAATTGCAACAAAACATGGAGTTGCCATAGATATGCCAGCTGGTCCAAGTGAATTATTAGTAGTTGCAGACAATTCTGCAAATGCAAGTTATGTAGCTTCAGACTTATTAAGTCAGGCAGAACATGGTGCAGATAGCCAAGTAATTTTGGTTTCTACTTCTAAAGATTTAATTGCTGAAGTAGAAAAAGAAATAAAAACACAATTAGCTCAATTAAGTAGAGCAGAAATCGCTCAAAAAGCAATCGATAATTCAAAATCTATTTTTGTAGAAACAGATGAAATTGCTTTAGAATTGATAAACGAATACGGCCCAGAACACTTTATTGTTTGTACAAATAATAATGATTTTTATGTTAATAATATAGAAAATGCTGGTTCTGTTTTTATAGGTAATTACACACCAGAAAGTGCAGGTGATTACGCTTCTGGAACCAATCATACATTACCAACAAACGGATTTTCAAAATCGTATTCTGGAGTTAATTTAGATAGTTTTACAAAAAGTATTACGTTTCAGAAAATCTCTAAAGAAGGAATTAAATCAATAGGAAAATCTATTGAATTAATGGCTGCAGCAGAAGGTTTAGATGCACATAAAAATGCAGTTTCAATTCGTTTAAAAGATTTATAATGATGAATATTCTAGATTTAGTAAGAGAAAACATCAAGTCTTTAAAGCCATATTCATCAGCAAGAGATGAATACAAAGACGCAACTACAGATACAATGGTTTTTTTAGACGCGAATGAAAATCCGTTTGAAAATGGTGTAAATCGTTATCCAGATCCGCAACAGAATTCAGTTAAAGATTTGTTGTCTAATATAAAAGGAATTTCAAAAGAAAACATTTTATTAGGAAATGGAAGTGATGAAGTTCTAGATTTAATTTTTAGAGCTTTTTGCGAACCAAATAAAGATAATATTATCACATTACCACCAACATATGGAATGTATGATGTGTTGGCGAATATTAATTCAATAGAAAATAAAAGAGTTTTACTTACGGAAGATTTTCAACCAAAAGTAAATCAGATTTTAGAAGCTATAAATGAGAATAGTAAAATTTTGTTTTTATGTTCTCCAAATAACCCTTCAGGAAATAGTTTTTCAACTGAAATAGTAGAAGAATTATTGAATAAATTTAATGGTTTAGTAGTTATAGATGAAGCTTATATCGATTTTTCCGAACAAAAAAGCTGGTTAGATAAGTTAGCAGATTTTCCGAATTTAATAATAACACAAACCCTTTCTAAAGCTTATGGTTTAGCAGGAATACGTTTAGGTGTATGTTATGCATCTAAAGAAATAATTTCAGTTTTAAACCGAATAAAGCCACCTTATAACGTAAACGAATTAACGCAACAAAAAGCAATAGAACGTTTACAAAAAGTTGAAGAAGTTGAAGAAGAAGTTGCTAAAATTAAAATTGAAAGAAGCCTACTAATATCTAAATTAAAAGACATTAATTTTATTCAGAATATCTTTCCAACAGATTGTAATTTTGTGTTAGTTAAAGTTGATGATGCCACAAAACGATATAAGCAGTTAATAGAAAAAGGAATTGTTATTCGAAATAGAACAACGCAACCTTTGTGCGAAAATTGTTTGCGTTTTACAGTTGGAACAAAATCTGAAAATGCTAAATTAATCAACGCTTTAAAAGAAATTTAAGATGAAAAAAGTATTATTTATAGACAGAGACGGAACTTTAGTTTTAGAGCCGCCAGTTGATTATCAATTAGATAGTTTAGAAAAGTTAGAATTTTATCCAAAAGTATTTCAATACATGGCAAAAATTGCTACTGAATTAGATTACGAATTGGTTATGGTTACAAATCAAGATGGTTTAGGTACAGATTCCTTTCCAGAAGATACTTTTTGGCCTGCGCAAAATAAAGTAATGTCTGCTTTCGAAAAAGAAGGTGTTGTTTTTACAGAAGTTCATATAGATAAAACATTTCCGCATGAAAATGCAGAAACTCGTAAACCAAGAACAGGTTTGTTAACCAAGTATTTTTCTGAGGAATATGATTTAGAAAACTCTTTTGTTTTAGGAGATAGAATTACAGACATGGAATTGGCTAAAAACTTGGGAGCAAAAGGAATTTTCTTATCGGAAGACCCAGAATTAGGTGCAGATGAAATTGAAACTTCTAAACAAGAAATTTTAAACAGTATTGCCTTAACTTCTACAGATTGGAAAACTATTTATGAGTTTTTAAAATTAGAAGACAGAGTTTCAGAAATTACCAGAAATACAAACGAAACCAAAATTTACATCAAATTAAATTTAGATGGTTCTGGTAAAAATGATATTTCTACTGGTGTTAAATTTTTTGATCACATGTTAGATCAAATTGGGCGTCATGGTGCAATGGATTTAACTGTAAAAGTTGATGGAGATTTAGAGGTCGATGAGCATCACACAATAGAAGATACTATGATTGCTTTGGGAGAATTATTCAACAAGGCATTAGGAAATAAATTAGGCATAGAACGTTACGGTTTTTGTTTACCTATGGACGATTGTTTAGCACAAGCTGCAGTAGATTTTGGCGGAAGACCTTGGTTGGTTTGGGATGCAGATTTTAAACGAGAAATGATTGGTGATATGCCAACAGAAATGTTTTTACATTTATTTAAATCGTTTACAGACGGTGCAAAATGTAACTTAAACATTAAAGCTGAAGGAGTTAACGAACATCACAAAATTGAAGGAATCTTTAAGGCATTTGCAAAAGCAATGAAAATGGCTGTAAAAAGAGATGCTAATAAGATGTTTTTGCCATCAACAAAAGGAATGTTATAATGAAATTAGTAATTATAGATTACGGAGCCGGAAATATTAAAAGCATTCAGTTTGCTTTTAAAAGATTAGGAATTGATGCTGTTTTATCAAATAAAGTTGATGAAATAAAAGCAGCAGATAAAGTGATTTTTCCTGGAGTTGGAGAAGCAAGTTCTGCAATGAAAATG
The DNA here is from genome assembly GCF_022478115.1 of Tenacibaculum aquimarinum. Lineage (GTDB taxonomy): Bacteria > Bacteroidota > Bacteroidia > Flavobacteriales > Flavobacteriaceae > Polaribacter > Polaribacter aquimarinum_A. Next base: position 237,837 of record NZ_JAKGSC010000002.1, read on the forward strand.
TTGCAAGAAAGCGGATTAGATAAAGTAATTCCAACTTTGAAGCAACCCGTTTTAGGTATTTGTTTAGGAATGCAATTAATGTGTAATTCTTCGGAAGAAGGAAATACAAAAGGTCTAGGAATTTTTGATGTAGCTATAAAAAAGTTTTCTAATTCAGTAAAAGTTCCTCAAATGGGTTGGAATGTAATTTCTGATTTAAAATCAGATTTATTTTCAGGAATTAAGGATAAAGAATTTATGTATTTAGTACATAGTTTTTATGCTGAAAAATGTGATGAAACTATTGCTACAACAGATTATGAAATTGAATATGCATCTGCATTACAAAAAGATAATTTTTATGGTGTTCAATTTCATCCAGAAAAGAGTGGAATTGAAGGTCAAAAAATTCTTGAGAATTTTTTAAACCTTTAATTCCATTCTGAACTTGTTTCAGAATCTGTAAATTTAAATAACTATACAATTGAAATATTACTGTTACATATTAACAAATAAAAATAGAACAGTTTTATATATTGGTTATACAGATAATTTAAAAAGAAGAGTAGAACAACATAAAAAAGGGGATGGGGCTTTATTTACAAAGAAATACAGTGTTTGTGAATTAATTTATTTTGAAGAGTTTATTGATAGTAATTCAGCAAGAAAAAGGGAGAAGCAACTTAAAAATTGGCATAAAGATTGGAAATGGAATTTAATTAAAGAATCTAATCCCAGTTTGATAACATTAGAAGTAGAATAAAAAGACCCTGAAACAAGTTCAGGGTTGATTAACAAGTTAATCAATGAGAATAATACCAGCAATAGATATTATAGACGGAAAATGTGTTCGTTTAACAAAAGGAGATTATAACACAAAGAAAATTTATAACGAAAACCCGTTAGAAGTAGCCAAAGAATTTGAAGCTGCAGGAATTGAGTATTTACACGTTGTAGATTTAGATGGCGCAAAAGCAAGCGAAATTATCAACTATAAAGTATTAGAACAAATTGCTTCTAAAACCAATTTAAAAATTGATTTTGGTGGTGGTTTAAAATCTGATAAAGATTTAGAAATTGCTTTTAACTCTGGTGCTAATCAAATTACAGGAGGAAGTATTGCTGTAAAAAATCAAGAAATTTTTGAAAGTTGGATTTCAATATATGGTTCAGAAAAAATTATTTTAGGAGCTGATTTTTATCCGGATAATTCTGGTGGAAAAATTGCTACAAATGGTTGGCAAGAAGAAAGTACTTTAGAATTAATTCCTTTTATTTCTGGTTATCAGCAAAAAGGAATTCAATATGTAATTTGTACAGATATTTCTAAAGACGGTATGTTACAAGGCCCCAGTTTTAATACTTATAATACTATTTTATCCGAAGTAAAACCATTAAAATTAATTGCTTCAGGAGGAATTTCTACATTTTCTGAATTGCCAAAGTTGGCAGAAAATGGATGCGAAGGAGTTATTATTGGAAAGGCTATTTATGAGAATAAGATTAGTTTAAAACAATTAGAAAATTTTATAATCAACAAATAAATGCTAACAAAAAGAATAATACCTTGTTTAGATATTAAAAATGGAAGAACTGTAAAAGGTGTCAATTTCGTAAATTTAATTGATGCTGGAGATCCTGTAGTTTTAGCAAAACAATATGCAGAATTAGGTGCAGATGAATTGGTTTTTTTAGATATTTCAGCCACTTTAGAAGGAAGAAAAACCATGTTAGAAATGGTTTTAAAGGTTGCAGAGCAAGTAAACATTCCGTTTACAGTTGGTGGCGGAATTTCTTCAGTTGAAGATGTAGATGCTCTTTTAAAATGTGGTGCTGATAAAATTTCTATTAATTCTTCAGCAGTAAAAAGACCAGATTTAGTAAATGAATTATCTAATAAATTCGGAAGTCAATGTGTTGTAGTCGCAATTGATGCAAAACAAATTAATGGCGAATGGATTGTGCATTTAGCTGGTGGAACAATTGCCACAGAATTAAATCTATTTGATTGGGCAAGTGAAGTTGAAAAACGTGGCGCTGGAGAAATTTTATTTACTTCAATGAATAATGATGGAACAAAAGCAGGTTTTGCAAATGAAGCTTTAGCAAAATTATCAACAGAATTAAATATACCAATTATTGCTTCTGGTGGCGCAGGAAGTATTCAACATTTTACAGATACTTTTACATTAGGTAAAGCAGATGCAGCTTTAGCAGCAAGTGTTTTTCATTTTGGCGAAATTCCTATTTCAACATTAAAAGAAGCATTAAAAGAACAAAATATACCAGTAAGAATATAGATTATGAACATAGATTTCAATAAAAATAACGACGGATTGGTGCCGGCAATCATTCAAGATGCAACAACAAAAAATGTTTTGATGTTGGGTTATATGAATGAAGAAGCTTTTGCTAAAACAAAAGAAACAAAGTTGGTGACTTTTTTCAGCAGAACTAAAAATAGACTTTGGACAAAAGGGGAAGAGAGCGGAAATACGTTGAATTTAGTAGATATTAAATTAGATTGCGATAATGATAGTTTACTAATTCAAGTAAATCCAAACGGACCAACTTGCCATAAAGGAACAGATACTTGTTGGCAAGAAGCAAACAATTCTAATTTTGGTTTCTTTTCTACGTTAGAAAATGTAATTACAGAAAGAGTTGCTAATAAAGACACGCAAAAATCTTACGTAGCAAGTTTATTTGCAAAAGGAATTAATAAAGTAGCACAAAAAGTAGGAGAGGAAGCAGTAGAAACGGTTATTGAAGCAATGGATAATAACGATGAGCTGTTTTTATATGAATCTGCAGATTTACTTTTTCATTACTTAATGTTGTTACAAGCAAAAGGTTTTACTTTAAAAGATATTGAAGCAGAACTAAAGAAAAGACAGAAATAAACGAATTCTAAATCACTAACTACGAATTCTAATTTACCACATTAATAAAATCCATTCTAGACTAATTTTGAAGTATTAAAAACTTTAAAATTAGTATTATGGAACAACATCAACAACCAAAAAGAAAAGTAAAATGGAATAAGAATTCTTCAGTAGCAAGAATGTTTATAATTGGGTTTTTAAGCCTAATTTTAATGATTCCTTTAATCTTTATTGAAAGTTTAATTTACGAAAGATCCAATCGGCAAAAAAGTGTTGTTAATGAAATAGGGAAACAATGGGGAAATGAAGTTGTTGTTTATGGACCAATTTTAAAAGTTCCTTATAAAGTTTTTACTGAAACAATAATTACTGATAAAAAGACTAAAAAAGTAACAACCGAAACTATTGAAAGAATTAAATACGGTTACTTTTTTCCTAATAAATTAGACATTAATTCTGTCATAAATCCTGAAGAAAAGAAACGAGGAATTTATACAACAGCAGTTTTTAATAGTAAAATTCAGATTAACGGAGGTTTTGATTCCATTGATTTTAGTAAGTTAGAAATCAAAAAAGAACATATACTTTGGAATAAAAGTAAAATTCTACTAAAAACCACTAATGTAAAAGGCGTTAGTAGTGTATTGTCAATAAATATTAATGGTAAAAACCTAGGTTTATCATCTGCTAATTCAAATAGGCATCAAGATGGTGGTTATTATACTTTAGAGACAGATAAATTCTCATTAAGTGAACTTCAAAAAAACACAAAATCTTTAAAATTCACTTTAGATTTTAATGTTAGAGGAAGTAAAGAAGTTCGTTTTATTCCAATAGGAAAAGAAACAACTGCTCAAATAACTTCTAGTTGGAAAACCGCAAAATTTATGGGAGAGTTTTTACCTTTTAATCCCGATAAAATTAATGACAATGGTTTTGATGCAAAATGGAAAATACTAGATGTTAATCGCCCTTTTTCTCAACAACACTTTAATGGTTTACCACATTTAAATGAATTTGATTTTGGGGTAAATTTTAAAATACCTGTAGATGAATACCAAAAAAGTGAACGTTCGGCTAAATATGGTTTCTTAGTAATTATTTTAACTTTTCTAGTTTTCTTTTTAATACAAACAATTAGTAAAATAAACATGCATCCTTTTCAGTATTTAATGATTGGTTTAGCATTGTTAATGTTTTACACCTTATTAGTTTCAATTTCTGAACACAGTAATTTCTTTAAAGCTTACATAATAGCAAGTGTTTCAGTAGTAAGTCTGATTACATTTTACGCAAAAAATATATTAAAGAGTATAAAATTCATGTTACTAATTGGAGTTTCATTAACTGTTTTATATGCATTTATTTTTATAATTATTCAGTTAGAAAGTTATGCATTATTGGTGGGAAGTGTTGGTTTGTTTTTAATTCTAGCGACTGTAATGTTTGTTTCTAGAAAAATTGATTGGTCTAACAGTTAATTTTAAATGAAGTAGAGAAGTGGTAGAATTATCCAAAAACGCTCGCAATTAAATTGCGAGCGTTTTATTAATAATCTAATGCATAAAATATAGAAAGTTTAATCGCGCATTAGAAACACATAACTTATTATATTATTGATTGTCTTTAGCAATAATTTCTAAAGTTTGTTCAATCCAATCTCTATTAAATTCTAATTTAATTTGTGGGACAACACCTTTTCCTTCATATCTTAAATACTTGCTGAAGTCCATATCTGTAGGCTTTATATTAAAGTTTCCAGAAGGTGTGTTGTAGTTATAACCATAATTCATTCCGTAAGAAATAATTCCACGTGTAGTTTGTCCTAAGTGTTTTGCGTTTTTAAGGTTTCTTAATTTTAAAGTAAATTGTTCTCCGTTACTACCTGCGAAACAATTTGTTAAAATATAAACATTTTTCTTTTTTAATAGTTTTAAAAAAGGATCAGATAATTTTTTATTTCCACCACCATTACTTCTTAAATCTACAATAATATTTTCAGCATTTAATTCTTTTTTCATTTTATTGTAAAAACTCTTAAAAGCATTTCTATTTTTTTTAGAAAAAGAATTGAAATCCCTAAAATACATATATTGAGTATTTTCATTTATCTGCTTAAACACCAAATTGCTTTGATCTTTTATTGGTAATTCTGCATTATAAGAATTACCTTCTTTTTTATAACCCCAAATTCTTCCATTTTCAAAAGAAATACTTTTAACTAAACCTGGTTTTCTTGTTGTTGGATTGTAATAGTACAAGTTGTATTTAATACTGCTTGTTTGTGTTGCATAAAATATAATTTCACCTGCTTCCCATTGATTTAATTTACTTTCTAAAACAACACCAATTAAATCTTTTTTATTATCTGAATAATAAATACCTATTTTTTGAAGTTCGCCATAATTGTAAATCCCTTCTAAATCTTCTATAGATTTTTTAGATAACTCGTCTTTTAGGACTGAAATATTTTTGTTTGTTTTTGGATGATTTTTAAAAATATCTAAAGTTTTAAATGCTGCTATTTTAATTGAGTCTTTAACGTCTTCTTTTGAAAGGTATTCTTTTTTAAAAGTCAAGGAAGCATGCACGTCATTTACCAATAACATTTGCTGTAATAATAATTTATAACAATCTTCAATTAAGATAGGTTGCTTCATTTTTTCTGAAAGCGTCTTATAAGTATCTTTAAATTCAATAGCCTTTTCGCCTTTAACTTGATCTTTATAAGACGGCATTTTTTTCATTTTAGAAACTATAAAATCTAAGTCTGTTTTACAGTCACAAGTTTCTGATTGTGCAAAAATAGAAGAGATTGATACTAGAAATACAATACTAAGTGTACATAAATTTTTCATAATTAGTGTTTTAATTGATTAAACTTTCTGATACAAATGTATTTTAGAAAAATAAATTAAACGCTATATTAATAGGTGTTTGGGGCGAAATACAGCTATTCTGTGGTAGAATTCAAAACAGCTTTTACATCATTTTGATACGTTCTTGAAACTGGCACTTCTATGTGGTGAAATAAAACAACAAATAGTTTACTATTTTCTGTTTTCCACTGTAAAAAATGAAATGGGTTGATAATATAAGAACGATGTGTTCTTAAAAATTGAGGAAATTCATCAGCAATTACAGAAAGTTTATTTCTAATTAAACTCTTCTTTAAATCGTTTCCCGACAAGTAAAAAACTTCGATATAATTATCTGATGATTGTATACAAATGATGTCATTTAAAAATAAACGTAATCCTTCATAATTTCCTTCACCTTTAATTTCTATTTTCTGCGCTTCAGTTTTTTTATTTTTATATTTTCCAAATGCAAATCGACCAAAAATAATGATTGGTAAAATAGTTAATAAAGCAGGTAGAATAATAGCAAAGATATGATAAGATAAATCATGTGCATTTGGATGCCAATTAACTACAAATTGAAGATAGAACAATCGAATTAAAAGTATTGAAAGCAAAATAAAAAAGATTAAAAAATAACCTTCAAGTGCTAATGTCCAAGTTTTTTTATTTCTATTAAATAACCAATATTGAAAAGGAAGTGAAATTAAGTATAAAAGTCCTCCAACGATACCATAACCTGGTAAATATATTATTTTTTCTGAATTTACAAGTTCATTAACATCAAAAGGCTCAGTAAAATAAAGGAAAATAAAAATCCAAATTAATAACCCCAAGGCAATTATTAAATGATGTTTGATAGAAGGATCAAAAGGATATTTTTTATTCAAATTCAGCTTCTCTTTTTATTTTTCTCTTGTAATTACGTGTAATTAAAAACTCAAAAACAAATAATAAAATAAATAGAAAACGAGCTATATAGGGCCAAACTAAAGCTAAAACTCCAGTAATAACCCAAATTAATAAAGCATTTAAGGCTCTGTATTTATAATACTTTGCTAAAATAGGAGTAATACCCGTTAATCCTTTTTCCTTTTTAGATACGTAAACGTTTATTAAAAGATTAAATAGACCAATAGCAGAAAGGTTAAAGCAATAAAAGACAAAAGGACCGATATAATTAAATCCCTTTACATAAAACCCAGTAGAAAAGGGAAGTAGCACTACAAAAAAAAGAAGGAAAATAGTATACCAAAGTAATTTTGTATCTATAGAAGTTACATGTTTAAAAATTCTCATGTGATTAATCCAGTACAAAGTAATCACTAAAAAACTAACAATTAGCCCAATAAAACTAGGAATTCTTCTTTGTAAAATTTCTAGTGTATCATAAGTCCTAAACTCTTTATAACTTGGAAGAACAATTTCTAAAACTAGTAGTGTGACTGCTATTGAAAAAACAGCATCCGTGAAATTTATTACCCTAGATTTATCATACGTTTCTTTTTCCATGTTATAAATATTGTTAAATCCAAATTTAACAAATCAATTTTAATTTTACCACCAAACTATAAATATTTTATACAATACTCCATTAGCTTTTTTAAGCCAACATAAAGGTGATTTTTCATCAATTAAAAAAGTGTCTAATTTCTCTGAAAATTCATCAAACTTTAACCAATTAATGTTTTTATGAGGTTCTACCAACCAGTTATTCTTCTTAGGAATATGAAACTTACAAGTTGAAAAATCTAATAATTCTGTTCTTTTAATATAAAAGCCAACAACACAACTTTGATTTAATGTATTTAATTTCAATTTAAAATTAGCATAAGGAACAAACAATTGTGCTTTAAAATAAACTTGTTGCTCAATATTAAAAACATCTAAGTTGATACTTTCTAAATACGTTTTGCACTCGTTAGAGTAGAGAAGTGGTAGCTGTTTTTCTTTTAGTTTGGTTAGTTTTTGAGTTAAAGAATCTTTTCTATTTGGCCCAATAAAATGTTCAATTTCTGTTGTTCCTAACTTAGCGTCATATAAATAAAACTTATAAATTATTTCTAAATGAATAGTTTTTTCATTTCTCAATAACAAGCAATCTAATTCTCCTAGCGTAATTTTATCTTTCTGAATTTGAATATTCTCTGCTAAAATTTGAATTTCAGAATTTTGCTTAAATTCAAACGAGACAAATCGTTCAACTAATTTACCCAAACGTAGTTTTTGTTGAATTTCAACATTTAAGAAATTGGTTTTTAGTTGCTTATATTCAAATTGTTTAAAACCAAAAACACCTTTTCCATTCCATAGAAAAGGTGTTTCTAAAAAACCTTGATATTGTAATTGTAATTCTTTTGTATTTATATACATCAATGGGAATTATTCTGTAATCCCTAATTTATCTAACACCTTTTTAGTTATATCAAAACGATCATCAATAAAAGCAAATTCGTTACCTGAAGTTGTTAAAACTTGTGTATAACCTTCTGCTTTAGCAATCTCAGAAATTAATTCATTAACTTTTTTATATAAAGGCCTCATAAATTCCTCTCTTCTTAGTTTCATCATAGTGGTACCGTTTTGTCGAAACTTTCCAAGTTCTTGTTCTAAATCTTGTAATTCTTTAATTTTAGTTTTTTTATCGGTATCAGAGAGCGTTTTTTCTACAGCATTATAAGCATCTACTTTGATTTTATAATCTGTTGCTTTAATTTGGAATGTAGAGTCTAATTGTTTTCCATAATTACTAACGCGCTCTAAAGCTAATTTCATCTGTGGCATTTTTCCTATAATAAACTCACTGTTTACGGTACCTACTTTAGATTGTGCTATTGTAATTGATGATATTATTAATGCAATTACTACTATTAATTTTGATTTCATTTTTGTTAAATTTTAGCAAATATAATAAAGCCTAAAAAGTGTTTGTCTTAAAAAGCGTTAAATTTTATCTTTAATGTTTGATATAATTTTCTGAACATCTGTTTGATAATCAAACCACAAAATATTTTTGTCTCTTCTAAACCAAGTTCCTTGTCTTTTTGCAAAACGTCGGGTGTTTTTCTTAATTTCAGAAATTGCAAATTCTTTAGTGAAATTTCCTTCAAAATAATTAAAAAGCTCTCTATAACCTACCGTTTTTAAAGCATTTAATTCTTTATGCTGATGTAGTTTTTGAGCTTCTTCAACTAAACCGTTTTCAATCATAAAATCTACACGTTGGTTAATTCTGTTGTATAATATTTCTCTATCTGCAGATAAACCTATAACTATAGAATTAAAATTACGTGGTGCTTTTGGTTTATTTATAAATGATGAATACGTTTTACCAGTTCCAATACAAATTTCTAAAGCTCTAGTAACTCGTTTTGGGTTATCTAATGTTATAGTTGAATAGGTTTCAGGATCTAAATCTTTTAGTTTTAATTGTAAATATTCTAATCCTTTTTCTATAAGTTCATTATTCAAATTTGTTCTTATTTCTGGAGAAATTTCAGGAAAATAATCTAATCCTTTTAAAACAGCATCTACATATAATCCACTTCCGCCAACCATAATTTGAACTGGATTTTGTTCAAATAAGGAATCTAATTTTTTTAAAGCATCTTTTTCAAATTGACCAACTGAATATTCTTCAAAAATGCTAATATTTTGAATGAAATGATGTTTTGCAGCTTCTAATTCTTCAGTATCAGGAACAGCTGTTCCAATGTTCATCTCTTTAAAAAACTGACGAGAATCACAAGAAATAATATCTGAAGAAAATGTGTTAGCTAATTTTATGCTCAATGCGGTTTTACCAATTGCTGTAGGTCCAACAATAGTAATTAAAGTATTTTTAATTGCTGAATTATTCAATTTTAGGGATTTAATTTATGTCCGCATTCATAACAAAACTCAGCATTATCTTTATGGTTCTCACTTGTACAATTTGGACAAGACTGTGTATTCATGTCAATATCATTTGTAGTTGCTTTTGTCATCTCAGAAGAAACAATTCCTGTAGGAATTGCTATAATTCCGTAACCTAAAATCATAATTATACTTGCTAAAAATTGCCCAAATGGCGTGTTAGGCGCAATATCTCCATAACCAACAGTTGTTAGTGTTACAATTGCCCAATACACACTTCTTGGTATACTTGTAAAACCGTTTTCTTCACCTTCAACCATGTACATTATTGTACCCAAAATAACACATAAAATAACTACAAAAAATAGAAATACTGAAATTTTAGCTTTACTTGCTTTTAGTGCAACTAATAATCTATTTGAAGCACCAATATAACGGGCTAACTTTAAAATTCTAAAAATTCTTAATAAACGTAGTGCTCTTAAAGCTGCTAAATGGTGCGATCCTATAAAAATAAACGATAAATATTTTGGAATAGTTGATAACAAATCAATAATACCATAAAAACTAAAGATATACTTCCATGGTTTTTTAACAGTTATAATTCTTGCAATGTATTCTATTGAAAAAAGAATTGTAATAACCCATTCAGAAATATTTAAAAAATTATGATATTTATTATCAAAACTCTCAACACTTTCAAGCATAACTAATATAATACTTGCAACAATTGCTATTAATAAAACAACATCAAATAATTTACCTGAAGGAGTATCTGCTTCATAAATTATTTCATGAAGTTTTTCTTTCCAAGTTAAAGATGTGGGTTTAGTGTTATCCAAAAAAATATTATTGTTGATTTTGATACAATACTACAAATTATTTTATAAAATAAAACGATATAACAGTGTAACTTTTAATGTTAGAATGTTATTTTTTAATGAAAATAAAATCTCCTCCTTCATCTCCAATTCCATGTATAGTTCCATATTGTGGTTTATTTTCACTGTTATTTATTACTGGATCTTCTATCATGTCAAATAATTTTCTTGCAGATAAATATTTATTTGGGTTATTTTCTAGTCTTTTAATTAAGTATTTAAAGAAAACACTTTCATTTGGTACTGTTTTTAAAGTTCCGCTTGTAATTGCCTTTTTACTTGGTAATTCAAATTTTCTTTGAATAGATTTTGGCGTTTTAGTTACATCTCTAGTTTTAAATATACTTCCACTAAAACATGCGTCAGAAATTAATAATGTATGTTTCGATTTTATGGCTTTAAAATGATCTACTAAACTAGAATTACTAAACAAATTTTCTTCATATTCCATTATTGCATTAGAAGGAAGCCAACTACCAATTTCATCTTGAAAAACACCATGTCCAGCATAAAATAATAATAAGTTATCTTTTGTTGTTATTTTTTTTCTAAGCTTAAAAAGTTCTCTATTTATTTCGTTGTCCTTTGGGTTTTTTAAAACAATTACATTTTGTGAATTAAAATTATATTGCTGAGTTAATACTTGCCTCAATTTTTCTGCATCTCTTAATGGTTTACCTTCTAAATCATCAATAGATTCGTCTTCATAATCACTAACACCAATAATTAAGGCATAATATTTACCAAAACCTAAATCTATATTCTGATTAGCGTTGTTAGTAATAACCTCTGAATTAGTGTCAAAGTTTGTGTTAGATTTTCTTTTAATGGTAAATTTCTTGGTAGCTGTAGCTTGTTTTAAATCTGTTGCTGAAACAATTAATTCATTTTTACCATATTTTAATGGAACATTTGCAACAAAATTTCCGTTTTCAGAAACGTTTGCTTCAACACCGTTTATTAATATTTCATAAATTCCATCTGAGTCAGAAGCATGTCCTCTTACTGTTATTTTCTTAGCTTTAACAATTTTAAAACCTCTTTTTTCTTCAACATTTGGTTCAGAAATCACAATAATTGGAGGGTTATTATGATTTGTTGTTTGGTATTTTACTCTAAAATAATTTACAGCTATTTTTTGTTTATCATAAACTGTAAAACCTATTTTGTTTCCGAAAAAACCTTCAAAAGGAAATTCATTTACATAAACATTGTTTATATAAAAACGTAATAATTGATTACTCTTTACAATTTTTATAACATTCTCTTGGTACAAATTTGTTTTTATAACATCTGCCTGAGTCCAAGGAATTATGGCAGAATATTTGTTGTTTTCATATTTTCTATAAAGATATTGCCCAGTATTTGATAAAAAGAAACTATACTCATTAGCAGAGTTTTTTCTACCAAATGTTAAACCATAAGTTAAGTTAGATGCGCCTGTTTGTTTTGTAAATGATGTCTCTAAAATAAAATCTTTTTGGGTGTTTAAATCTATTTCATTTTTAAAGAAAATACCACCTTTTATTTTTCTGTCTAATACAAATTTTCCATTATTTATTTCTGCAGAATAATTATCTGTACTATTTAAAATCCAACCATTATTGTTGTTTGTGAAATTGTCTGAAACTGGTACAGACATTTGCTTGGCTACTATTGAGTTATTGTTGTTATTAGAGTTTTTATTTTGTTTTACTTTTAAATAATCTATTGCTATTTTTTGCTTATTGAATAAAATAAAACCTATATGATTTCCATAAAAAGGTTCAAAATCAGATTCATTGATATAGTTCCCATTTATATAAAATAGGTATCTATTATTTTGTTTTTTAATTTTTATAATATTAGAAGCTCCGTTCTTCTTATTTATAAAAGAAGTTGTTTTCCAATTTATAATTTTCTCTTCTTTACCTTTTACATTTCTTACAAATTTATAATATCCGTTAGAAGTAATATAAAATCGAAAACTGCTATCACTTTTTTTACCCCACATTATTCCGTAAGAATAATTAGTAACACCACTTATTTTATCTATTTTAGTTTCAAACTCAAAATCTTTAGTTTCATCAATAACATTGTTAATAGTTGAAGAATAACCGCCTTTTTCTTTTTTGTGTTCTAAATAATATTTTCCAGAATTAATATCATAGGTTACAAACTCATTATTACTAATAGTCCATTTATTAGAATTACTACTAAAAGTTTCATTTAAAGAAGTATTAACTGAGGTAATATTGTTATTGTAAGAGTTTTTAGTTGCCTTTTTAATTCTTAAATAATCAATTGAAATTTTTTGATTTCTATTAATAATATATCCAGCAGAATTTCCATAAACCTCAGATATAGACTTAGAAATTAAAAGTTTATTGTTTACATAAAAAGAAATAATAGTTCCATTCTTTTTTATTTTTAAAGTATTTACAGCATAGTTTCCTTTTTTTATATCTTCAGATTTTGTCCATTTATGAATTGTAGTAAATGAGCCATTTTTCTTTTGATTTATTTGATAATAACCATTGCTAGTGATAGTTAACTCAAGACGATCTTTATTTTCTTTTTGAATAAACATTCCATAACCATAATCTTGTACTCCAGAAATTTTTTGAATTGAGCTTTCCATTTCAAAATTATCAGAAGTATTAATTTTAAACTTTGGAGAAAAAATTAATAAGTTCTTTTCGGTGTTTTTGTATTCATAATAATATCTACCATTAAATACTTTTAAATCGAAATTATTAGTATTACCAACATACCATTTTTTAGAATTATCGTTAAAATCGTCATTAAAAAAATAATCTTGACTAAAACAAAAAGTAGTAAATAGTAAAAGTACTTTTAGTATGTGTTTTTTAAAATCTTTCATATTCGGTTAATTATTTATGATTCATAGCAATAAATATAGGTACAATCTTATCGGTACTTTTATTAGATTTTGCGCTAAAAGCTATTTTATTACTATTAAAATTAACGTTTGTACCATTATAAGTGTGTTTTTGTAAAGCTGTTTTAATTTTAGTTACAAAATCTCCAGAGTTATATTTTGCATTACTAAGTAAGTTAGTAATATTCAATTTTTCTTTACTGAATAATACACAAAGTATGTCTTGACCTGGTTTATTGTCAAACTCTATAAAATAGTCTTCGTTAGGCAATGCAATTTCACTATTTGAATAATTAAAAAATGGACTAAACTTATCAAATGGATATAATTTTTCAGCTGCTTTGTCTGCGCCACTATAACCTATTAAATATACATAACCTCTTTGTTTAGATTTTAGGTAAATCCTAAATTGAGTTCCTGAAGAATACGATTTATTAACCTTATAAGTTGTTTTGCTAGATTTTACAATATTAAAACCTCTATTTGCATCTTTAGATAAACTTATTGGCATGTTTTGTCCATTACTTAATTCTAATCTTAATTCACCTCCTAAAGTATTACTAACAATAGGGTTATTGTTAGTATCATTATTTGTGTCTTTATTCTTATCTATTAATACATAGGCCGTTTTTACTTGTCTTTGGAAATCTGAATACTTAATCCAGAAAAAACCATTTTGTCCAAAACGAGTTCCCCAAGAGTTCATAATTTCAAAAGCGCCTCCCATTTTATTATCGTCATAACCAACAACAACCATTGCGTGTCCTTTTTTTCCGTAGTTAGAAACCCAAACGTTATTAAAATCGGTTTTTAGACTGTTAAACTTAAATAATCCTATTACTACTGGATTTTTATTTGCAATAGCTTTTTTTACTTTTTTAACAAGATTATATGGATTATTCCAACGTGCTAATCGTTCAAAAGTTAATATTTTATGATTCTGAGCAGAAGTTAATGTTGAATTTGTTGGTGGCTTTGTACAATTTCTTGAATCATAAGGAAATTCAGTTAATTTAGAAGCTCCTTTTACATTCAAAATTTTCATAGCATCTTCTATAAATGCACCTTGACAAAGATTATTTACTCTTATTTGATTATATACAAAAGAAGGAGAAAAGGTATTTTGATTAATTTTTGTAAGATTGTTTTCCCATCCATTTTTTACAGCATTAGCTATTGTTCTTGCACCATAAGCGCTAGACCAACCAACACAAGAACCTTGTGCTCCTTGGTTTCCTGGAGTAGGAGCGTAGCCTTTTATACTAAATTTGGAAGGAAGCTTCTCAAAACTTCTAGAAACTAATGGAGCAGACATTTCAATAGATTCATACCTTTCTTGATCAAACTGTAAGCCAGTTCCTAAATTACCTTCTTGAGAAAATGAAGCGTAATAAAATACTACTATAAATAGCGTTAATAATAGATTGCGTTTTAACATTGCAGTGTTGTTTTTGGTTAAAAAACAAAAATCTAATATTATAAAAGGGATTAAAATACGTCATTTGACGTATTTTATGGTTTTAAGTTTAAAACCTTATAATTTCATGAACTTTGTTTCTATTTAAATAATTTTTAATAATATTCTTAGCCATTAATTTATTTTCAATTGGGGTAATTATATTTTTTAATATATCTAATTTATTCTCTTGTAAAGCTAAATTTGTAAAACCATAACCAGTAACTTGATCATTTTCTATTAGTATTACAGAGTTTTCTTCAATAGTTCTTCCTTGATCAATTAAAACCATATTTCCATGCTGGAAATTAATATTAGGAATATTCTTTTTTGGTTTTCTAAGGTTGTACTTTGGGTTTAAAACATCTAATTCAGTATAATACTTTAATCTAGTAAGTAATTCGTTTCCAGTTGCTTCATATGTAAAATTAGTAACTTTTTCTTGAATTTTCTGTGCTCTACTACTAGTTTTTATAAAAATTTTATTTATTTCTTTTTTAATATTCTTTCCTCTACCCATAAATAAGATTTTACCATCTCCATTATGTAAGTAAAAAACACCTGAAACTTCTGGTGCTTTATCAATAAGACTATTTAGTTTTTCGGTAATTGTTCTACTATCAAAATAGGTTACATTTTGCTGTAAAATTCTTTTATCAGTATCTTTTTCAAGTAATAATTTAAATAATTGAACTGTAGCTAAAGCATCTCCATTTGCTCTATGTCTATCTGTCATTGGTATTCCTAAAGTTTTACAAAGTTTACCTAAACTATGCGAAGGTGCTTCTGGAATTAATTTTTTACTTAACGCAACAGTACAAATAGTATCTCTTAGGTAATTATAACCTAATCTTTTGTATTCAGTTTTTAAAATTCTATAATCAAAATTGGCATTATGAGCTACAATAAAACAATCTTTAGTAATTTCTATAATACGTTTAGCAATTTCATGAAACTTTGGTGCATTAACCAACATTTTACTATTAATACCAGTTAATTTGACTACAAATTCCTGTATTTCTCTTTCAGGGTTAACTAAGGTAATAAATTGATCTACAACAGTATGTCCATCAAATTTGTGAATTGCGATTTCTGTAATTCCTTCTTCGTTAAATTTACCTCCAGTGGTTTCAATGTCTACTATTGCGTACAATATTTTTCTTTTTATGAGTTAAAATTACGTAATATAATTACGTGAACCAAATATAGAACTTCCAATTCTTACCATTGTACTTCCGTTTTCGATTGCTAATTTATAATCGCCACTCATTCCCATGCTTAAAGTTTTAAGTTCTAGGTTTTGAGTGTTAAGTTCTTCAAAAAAGTTTTTTAATGATAAAAATTCATCTTGAAGTTGTTGTTGATTATCCGTAAATGTTGCCATTCCCATCAATCCAACTACATTTATATTTTTAAAAGCTGAAAAATCTTCCGAAGTTAAAATTTGTTCAATTTCAGAAAACGATAATCCAAATTTAGTGTCTTCTTTTGCAATACGGGCTTGTAATAAACAATTAATTACACGATTGTGTTTTTTAGCTTGTTTATCAATTTCCTTTAAAGTTTTAAAGCTATCGACACCATGAATTAAATCGACAAAATGTGCCATATACTTCACTTTATTTCGCTGTAGATGTCCAATCATATGCCATTCAATATCTTTTGGTAAAGCATCGAATTTAGTAACCATTTCTTGAATTTTATTCTCTCCAAAAATACGTTGGCCAGCATTGTAAGCTTCTTGTACATCAGCAATTGGCTTCGTTTTAGAAACAGCAACTAATGTTACACTTTCTGGAAGTGCTTGCTTAATTTTAAGTAGGTTTTCTTTTATTCCTGTTATCATATCAGAATTCATAAATAGTTAAAGCACTTCTTAATTTTGGTTCTATATAGGTTGTTTTTGGAGGCATCATTAAGTCTTCATCAACAATATTTTTTAATTCATTAATATTTGTTGGTAACATTCCGAAGGAAACTTTAAAATCTCCTGTATCAACTTTAGTTTTTAGTTCTAAACTGTCAGATTTATCTTGTGAATAGATAATTTTAGAAGCATTTCTAATATCATCAATCCCTAAAATTGGTTTTAAAACAGTTGTAAAAAGAATTTGAGCATCTAATTTACTTAAAGAATCTGTGAATTTATATGCCGATTTACGTAAATATAATGCATAAAATTCACCATTTAAATACATGCTAAAATGGTGTTTTTCTTTAGGTTTATATAGTTCTTGACCTTTGTTTTCTATTCTAAAGAAAGTGTCTAGCTCAATTAAAAATTCTTGAGGAGTTAAACCATTTAAGTCTTTTATAAATCTATTGAATTCATAAATTTGCAATTGACTTTCAGGTAATAAGTAGCTCATAAAAAAGTTATAATCTTCTTTTCCTGTATGATTAGGGTTTTCCTTGGCTAAATTCTGAGCCAACAAACAAGAAGACGTAGATCTATGATGTCCATCAGCAATATATAAGGTGTCTACCTTTTTGAAGGCGCTTGTAATTTCATGTATATCAGCTTCATTATCTACAACCCAAAGTTTATGGGATTCTTTATCAGTTGTAGAAAACTCATATTCTGCTCTTTCTTGCTGATATTTTTTTATAATTGATTCTATTACCGAATTATCTGGATAGGTTAGGAGCACAGGTTCTGCATTAAAACCAGTGTTTTTTAAATAGTTTTCAAAAAGTAACTCTCTTTCTTTGAGCGTTCCTTCATGTTTTTTTATTACATTATTATGATAATCTTCAACAGAAGTTGCAGAAATTATTCCGCAAAAAGAATTTAATGCTGTCGTTTTTTGATAAATATAAAAACCGGCTACTTTATCTTGCGTAAAAATTTCATCTTCTTTAAATTCTAAATAACGATTGTGTACTAATTTAAAACGCAATTCTCCGCTAACATCTTGTTTATGATACTTATAACCAGGGTTTATAACATGTAAAAATGTATAAGGATTAAATGCTAACTTAGAGTTTAACATTTCTGGTGTATAAATTTCATATGATTTAGACGAAACCATTGCTACTTTATCTCTTGTAGCTCTAACTGCTTTAAAAGGTTTAACAATTGCCATAATTCAGTACTCGGTTTTCAGTTATGAGTGAAAATTATTCTTTTAATAACGTTACAATTTGATTTGCCAATTCTGTTCCAACTCTATCTTGTGCTTCAACAGTAGCTCCTCCAATATGTGGAGTTAATGAAACTTCTGAATTCATTAATAATTGTACCGCAGGTGTTGGTTCTGTTTCAAAAACATCTAAACCTGCAAATTGTACTTTACCGCTATCTATTGCGTTTACCAAATCTACTTCTTGCAAAATACCACCTCTTGCAGTATTTACAATACCAACACCATCTTTCATTTCTTCAAACTCATCTTTGGCAATAATATAATCTTCTTGAGCAGAAACGTGAAGTGTAATAAAATCTGCTTCTTTTAATAATTCATCTTTATCAACTGTATCAATTGTAAAAGTAGTTTTCTGTCCGTTAAAAAACTCTAATGTTATTGCTGCGCTAGATACTTGCTTGTCTGTAGCTAAAACTTTCATTCCTAATCCGATAGCAATTTTGGCAACTTCTTGTCCAATTTTTCCAAAACCAATAATACCAATTGTTTTTCCTCTTAATTCTGTTCCGTAAGAGTATGCTTTTTTCAAATCATTAAAACGTGAATCTCCTTCTAAAGGCATTTCTCTGTTAGAAGAATGAAGAAAACGAACCATTCCAAATAAATGAGCAAAAACTAATTCTGCAACAGAACTAGAAGGAGCTGCTGGCGTATTTATTACCAATAAACCATTGTCTTCGGCATAATCAACATCAACGTTATCAATTTCAACACCTGAAATACCAATCAGTTTAATGCTTGGACAAGCTTCCATTAATTCTTGACGAACTTGTGTATTGTTGCCAACTAAAATAGCGTCAATATTTTCTTCGTTTATAAAGTTTTCTAATTGATTTTGAGCCACTTTTGTGTTTAATACTTCAAAACCATTCTTTTCTAAAATGTCTATTCCGCTTTGCGAAATTCCATCATTTGCTAATATTTTCATCTTTTATTAAAATATTCAAAAATTGAAATATTCAAAAATTATTACATTTTTAAATTTTCAAATTATTACATTATTTTTTTCTTTCTAATTCTTGCATTACATCAACCAAAACTTGTACGCTATGTAAAGGCAATGCATTGTACATACTTGCTCTATAACCGCCAACACTTCTATGTCCGTTTAAACCGTTTATACCAGCTTCTTGCCACAGAGAGTCAAAAGTTTCTTTCAAAGTATTGTCAACTAAATTAAAAGTAACATTCATATTACTTCTATCTTCTTTATCTGCAAATCCTTTAAATAAAGGGTTTCTATCAATTTCTGAATATAATAAAGCTGCTTTTTTGTTATTTACTTTTTCAATAAACGGAATTCCTCCTAAATCTTTTAACCATTCTAATGTTAACATTGATGTGTAAACAGCAAAAACAGAAGGCGTATTAAACATACTATCTTTATCTAAATGGACTTGGTAATTTAACATAGACGGAATTTCTCTTTCTACTTTACCTAAAATATCTTCTTTAATAATAACCAATGTTGTTCCTGCTGGACCCATATTTTTTTGAGCTCCGGCATAAATTAAATCGAATTTTGAAAAGTCTAATTGACGAGAAAAAATATCTGAACTCATATCACAAACGTTAACTCCTTTAAATTCAGGAAAGTCTTTTATTTGTGTTCCGTAAATTGTATTATTACTAGTTGTGTGAAAGTAATCTACATCCGCTGAAACTGTAAATCCTTTAGGAATGTATGAGAAATTTTTGTCTTTAGATGTTGCAACTTCTACAACTTCACCAAACATTTTTGCTTCTTTAATTGCTTTGTCAGACCAAGTTCCTGTATTTAAATATGCTGCTTTTTTGTTTAATAAATTGTAAGTAACCATTAAAAACTGCATACTTGCGCCACCTTGTAAAAACAAGGCTTTGTATCCTTTATTCTCTAATCCTAGAAGTTCTAAAGCTAATGATCTTGCTTTTTCAATAACTTCTACAAAAGCAGCGCTTCTGTGCGACATTTCTATTAAAGAAAGGTTTTCATTATTGAAATTTAGAACGGCTTCAGAAGCTTTTTGCAATACTTCTTGTGGTAAAATACAAGGTCCTGCACTAAAATTATGTTTTTTCATTTTACTTGAAATTTATAAGGTTGATAAAAACGTTAAAGTGTTTACGCCATCTGCGTAATCCCATAGTTGTGGATTTTGAGTTTGCCCAAATTCAATTTCATTATCTATAAAACCATCAGCAACAACACATTGTACGTTTTCTTTATCTTCCCAAAGTTTTATTTTTAAATTATCTGTATTGTCATAATATTCATAAAAAACAGATGCGATAGGAGAGGCGTAGCTTGCATCTTCTTTAATCATTAAAAATCCATTTTCTAAAATATCAAACTCGCTCATTAAATATACCGCTTTGTTATAATCGTAATTATTGGCATATTTAGCGTTATTAATAATTTCTTTTTGCTGATACATTCCGTTAAAAAAAGCATCAAAATTATAATCTTTAGGAACATATAATTTAGAAACAGAACGACAACCTAATCCAAAATAACAAAAAACATCATTCGATAGTTTTTGCATTTGGGCATCGGTTTCATTTCCTGTTAAAACTGCTACTGAATTTCTGTTTTTTCTAATGATACTCGGTTTATCCTTAAAATAATACTCAAAATAACGCGCAGTATTATTACTTCCAGTTGCAATAACAGCATCAAAACCTTCTAGTTTTCCTTCAGTAAACGTAATATTTCCTTTAAAACCTTCATTTACATATTCTAAATACTTCGCTAAAAAAGGTAATAAGTGTTTATCGTTTGAAGATTGCTTTACTAAAACAGCATGTCCAGAAATTAATACCGATAAAAAATCATGAAAACCAACTAATGGAATGTTACCTGCCATTATAATAGCAACTAATTTAGATTGATTTTTACCTATTTTTTCTTCAGAAATCCACTTTTTAATATTTTCTTCAGATAAAGCTTGCGCCCAACTTTCACAAGAAAATAATATGTTTTCCTTGGTAAACCAAGAGTTATTTTCTTGTGCAACTTTAATTTGATGCTTAAAACCATCAAAAAACAGTTCATTATGTTCAATACTATTCTTTTTTTCAATTGAATTATTAGAAAACTGACTTAAAAAGTGCCCTAATTTTACAAATGCATCAATTCTATTTTGGATTCCACCCATTTATTTTGTTTCTGAATTATTTTGGCGTTATTTTTGCAACCGCAAAGGTACAAAACTAGATAAAGATTATGGCAATTATAATAACGGATGAATGTATAAATTGTGGTGCATGTGAACCAGAATGTCCAAATACAGCAATTTATGAAGGTGCAGACGATTGGAAATACGCAGACGGAACCGATTTAAAAGGGAATGTTGTTTTACCAAACGGTACCAAAGCAAATGCAGATGAAGATCAAGAACCTGTTTCTGACGAAATATATTTTATTGTAGCAGATAAATGTACAGAATGTAAAGGTTTTCATGAAGAACCACAATGTGCGGCAGTTTGCCCGGTAGATTGTTGTGTTCCAGATGATGATAATGTAGAAACTGAAGAAGAATTGTTAGCTAAGCAAGCGTTTATGCATAATGATTAATTAAAAACAATAATTTATAAAGTATAAAAATCCCGAGTTAATTAAATTAACTCGGGATTTTTTTGTTTTCAATAAAGACTAAAATTAAAAACACCGAAATCATATTGATTTCGGTGTTTTTGTTTTCAAATAATAAACAAACTAAATTTAAAAATTTCTTTTAAAATTTAGAATTGATAGTTTAATGATAAATTAAACATTGTACCTAATTGACTAAAGTGATAACCATCATAAGTCATTTGAGAATAACGTTGGTTAAAAGTAATTAAGTTAGATTGGTTTTGAACTTGTGCAGGATCTGCTAATAAAGCTGAACCGGCAGCATTTTCTGCTTTAAAGCTCCATTCTGGTAATACATTAAATAAGTTGTTTACGTTTAATGCAATTGTTAATTTATCTGTTGCACTAAAGTTAAGACCTAAATCTGTTACAACTTTTGGCGTAAATTCTGTTCTTAAGTCAGAACTCATTCCTTGTTGTTTAAATGTAGTTTTACCAAAGTAAGTGTTATTTAAAGAGAAATCCCATTTACCAGTTTCAAAATTAGTTCCTAAAATCCACTTTGTTTTTGGTCTAGAAGTAAAGAATAATGCTTCTTGAGTTGCATTAACAACAGATTGTCCTGTAGCTGCTACTGAAGCTGGGTTTTTAACCTCTCCATCTCTTTCATTTTGAATTGTATAGTTTCCAGATAAGTTAAAACCTAATTTACCATTTCCTAATTCTATACCTTTATATCCAATAACCACATCTAAACCAGACGTTTTAGTATCTAATGCATTTACAAAGAAACTTAAGTCAGATAAACCATCAAATGCAGGTAATGCAGGAGGTGTAATCTCTGTACTTAATACTATTCTATCTTCAACATTAATGCTATAATAATCAAAAGTAAAAGTTAAGTTTCTATTTACTTTACCACCAAAACCAATTGTATAGTTTGTAGAAGTTTCTTCTTTTAATTTAGGAATACCTAATAAACCTGCTTGAGAAGATACGTTATTTACTAAACCACCAACTTGTATACCTTGTCCTGGTACAAAGCTATATTGAGCTTTTTGAGTGTAAATTTGGTGTAAAGTTGGAGCTCTAAATCCTGTAGAAGCAGAACCTCTTAATGTATACTTATCGTTTATGGTGTAAGCACCACTTAATTTCCATACAAATGCATTACCAAAATCAGAATAGTTTTCAGATCTAATTGTACCATCTAAAGTTAAATTTTCTGTTGGATTCCAGTTTAAAGAAGCATATCCACCAAAGTTATAACGAGTAAATTTACCTGAATTTTCTGGGCTATTACCTGCA
Organism: Tenacibaculum aquimarinum; assembly: GCF_022478115.1. Classification (GTDB taxonomy): domain Bacteria; phylum Bacteroidota; class Bacteroidia; order Flavobacteriales; family Flavobacteriaceae; genus Polaribacter; species Polaribacter aquimarinum_A. The sequence goes on from NZ_JAKGSC010000002.1 coordinate 260,645, forward strand.
AATGAATCTGCACCACCACCATCATAAGAACCTAATTCTCCTTCAATAACTTCAAATGTTTCGTATCTAAATTCTGTACCAAAAGCAAAACTTAAGTTATCAGAAAGAATCTTAGATAAATCTAAGTTACCAACATTGTGAGAAAATGCTGTTCCTCCTGGATCAAATGATTTTTTAGAGTTTTCTCTATATAATTGAGCTCCTTCAGTAAGTTCTCCTGCATCTACAGTTCCATTATTGTTTGCATCTACCCAAGTAGAAGGAGAGTACACAAAGTTTCTGTTATGAGAATCACTTACTTTATATGTTTGTGAATTTCCTCCAGTAGTAAAACTAGCGTCTATATTCCAATCATTTTTTACAGTTTTAAAACCTATAGTTGCGTTATAATCATTTAAATCTCCTTCAAAAGTTGGTACATAACCGTCATAACCTCCTGCGTTTGTTGGGTGATCTCCAGGGAAAAAATCAGCTAAATAAGGAAAATCTCCAACAGTTCTCCAATATGGAGTTCTATAGTTTGCATAAGAATTTACTTTTTTATTAATAAAAGCAGCATTCATATATAAAGTAGATTCATCACTTAATTTATATTCACTGTTTACTAAAAATTTAGAAGCAGCAGTTTCTGGTGAACCATTGATATTACCTGCATCTGGATGACGAGATAAAAATTCTTGAACATCTGCAATATTAGCGCCAAAATCTGCAGCTTCACCTGCAGCATCTACTGTTCCTGGTCTGTTAGATAAACTAGTTTTAGAAAAATCTACTGTATAGTTTATAAAACCTTTATCGTCTCCAATAGTTGAACCATTGTTTACAGAGATACCAAACATTTCACCATCTCCTTCAGAAGTAATACCTGTTCTTAAAGTTACAGACCCATCATTTGGGTTATCCTTTAAAATAATATTAATTACACCCGCAATTGCATCAGAACCATACTGTGCAGAAGCTCCATCTCTTAAAACTTCTACAGATTTAATTGCATCTGTTGGTATACCAGAAATATCTGCACCAGTTTCTCCACGACCTGGTGAAGTTTGTGTATACAGTAAAGCTGATAAGTTTTTACGCTTACCATTAATTAATACCAATGTTCTACTTGGTCCCATATTTCTAATTTCATAGGGATCTAATAAAGAAGTAGCATCGTTTACAGGTGTTTGAACCGTGTTAAAAGATGGTATCTTGTATTGTAGTGCCTTGTCAAATGTTGTTTGACCTGTAGAAACTAAATCTGCAGAAGAAACTACATCAATAGGTAAAGGACTTTTAGTGTTTGATCTTGCAGGTGTTCTTGATCCTGTAATTACTACTTCATCTAATTCTAAACCGTCTTTTAAAACAATGTCAAATTTAGATTGTCCGTTTACTTTAACCTCTTTTGTGTCATAACCAGAAAAGCTAAATACTAAAATAGCATCTTCTTTAACTGTTAAAGTAAAATTACCATTAAAATCGGTAGCAGTACCATTACTAGTACCTTTTTCTACAACACTTGCTCCTGGTAAAGGATCGTTTGCAGAATCTTTAACTATCCCAGAAACTTTAGTCTGAGACCATGCAATACCTGTAATAAATATTGCAAAAAATAAAATTGTAAATTTTTTCATAAATAAGTTGTTAATTAATACTTGCTACTACTTTATATTTAAAAAGAAATAGCCGACTTATTTATATAAGAGAAGTTGTAATTTTATATACCCTTAATTATTAACTTATTTTTAATAAAAATAACATTTAAGTTATAATAAACTGAAATTTATAGATTTAAATTAAATTTTGTGTAATAAAAAGAGCCATTTGTTCCCATTTGCGTAGCGTCCCATAAACCACCACTATCAGTGTGTTCATTTTGCTTTGTTGGGTATACATTAAATAGATTATTAACCCCAAATTGAAGGTTTATTGAAGGGTTTAATTGATAACTAAAATGTAAATCTGTGGTAATTTTTGGATTGTAAATATCTGTAGCTGCATTTAATCTTTCTGCTTCTGAATTATTATAACTAGAAATATCTTTATGAATTTGCCAGTCTATTAATTTTATTTCACTGAATCTAGTTAAATTTAATGAAGTTTTTAATTTTTTATATTCATAATTTACAGCAAAATTAAACTTACTTTCTGGGGCAGATGCTAACAGAAACTGTTGTTCTCTTTTTCCAAAAAAAGTTTCTTTGTCTAATAACTTATTTTTTATGTTACTGATAGACATGTGATTTATATTTCCTGATAAATCAAAAGAAATACGACTATTTTCAAATATTTTTCTCCAATTTAAAACAACGTCTAATCCTTTAGTCTCAGTATCTACTCCGTTAGCAAAAAATTGTACATTTTCTACCCCAAAACCAAGAGAAGAAGCATCAAAATTTCCGCTTAAAATTATTCTATCTTTAATAGATACAAAGTAGGCATCTATTGTTGCATTAAAATTTGAACTTAGTTTAGTTGTAAATCCAAAACTAAAATTTTTAGCTTTTTCTTCTTTTAATTCATCTATGTTAAATAACCTAGCTATGGGATTATTATTAGCTATTAAAAAAGATTCTGTTGGTGTATCTCCTATAAAATTAGTGAATGTTAAATTATAATAAACTTGTGCCAAGGAAGGTGCTCTAAAACCTGTGCTAAAAGAACTCCTGAAATTAAATTTTGGTGTTATTTTATATCTTGAAGCTAATTTAAAATTCAGGGTGCTTCCAAAGTCACTATAATATTCATAACGTAAAGCAGTACCAATCATAAATTTATTAGAAAAATCAAATTCAGCATCAGAATAAATACTAAAATTCGAACGATTTCTATCAATTTCATTTTCTGTAGAGTAACCAGGAAAACCTTGTGAACCACCAGGTCTAATAACCCCATTATGTGTTACAAAATTATTCGCGTTTGTTTGTGAGTTTACTAAGTTACCATTTATATCATAAGATGCATATGATTTTTCTTCTCCAGAAAAAATTGTGTATTTATCTAGTCTATGTTCTATACCTAGCGCTATATTAAAACCTAATAAATTAGTTTTAAAATATCTTGAAAAATCTATACTTGTTGTGTTTTGAATTAATTGATGTCCGCCTGCATCAAATTCAGTAGGGGAGTTTTCTTCTAATGTTGCATTTAAAGTATTTTTTATGAAGTAATGAAAATTATTTCTTCCAAAAGTATTATTAATATCCACATTCCAATTTCTAAAATCTGTAATTATTCCAAATGAAAAAGAATTATCGGTAATATTAGATGTTATTAATGGATTGAATCCATTAGGATAAATTTCTAGCACATTTCTTTCACTATTTGGCGGCCTTGTAAAAGCAAAAGCTTCTGTGTTTTTGTAACTAAACCCACCGTTTGCATATAATTTAGTTTTCTTATAAATAGGAATTTCTGAATTAAAGAATACACTTACATTTCTTACCCCAGCTTGTCCATATTTTTCTCTACTTAAAGTACCTGGTCTTAAAGTGTTATTTGAAGATAATACTTCAGTAGAAATATTTATAAACCCTTCTTTTGCAACTTTTGCTCCATAATTTAAACCCAATTTATAGGTGAAGCCATCTGTTTTATTCGGAATTATACTATTTATGTTTGCATTATAAAAACCTAGAGTTGAAGTAACATTTAAACTATTATCGTTATCCTTTAAAACTATATTTATTACACCAGCAATAGCATCAGAACCGTATTGAGCAGAAGCTCCATCTCTTAATAATTCTATTCTTTTTATTGCAGCTATTGGAATGGTGTTTAAATCTGTTCCAGAATTTCCTCTCCCTCTAGTTCCATATAAATTAATTAATGATGCTTGGTGTCTTCTTTTGCCATTAATTAATACAAGTGTTTGGTCTGGTCCCAAACCTCTAATAGTGGCAGGATCTATATGGTCTGCACCATCAGCACCAGATTGTTTTGTTGCATTAAAAGAAGGTATAACATATTGTAAAAACTGATTTACTTCTACCTGACTACTTTTTGTTGCTGTTTTTTCAATATCAATAAAATCGATTGCTACAGGAGTATCATTAGCAACTCTGTTTTTATTTCTAGATCCTACAATTTTTATCTCATCTAACTCTTCACCTGAAGATAAAATAATTGTATGAAACTTGTTTGGAGTAAGTTTTAGTGTTTTAGAATCATGTCCTAAAAAACTAACTTTAATAATAATTTCTTTTTCACTTTTAATACTAAACACACCATCAGAATCTGTAACAACACCATTTAGAGTACTTGTATTTTGTATAGCAGCACCTGGAAGCGGAGTGTTATCTGAGCTTAAAACAACACCTCTAAGTATCTGTTCTTTTTTAATTATAGTACTGTCTTTTACGCTGTTCTTTAGTAATGTGTTTTCTACTATTTTTGTTTTTACACTCTTAGTTATAGCCTCTTTTTTAGAATAAATTACAAAGTAATTATTTCCTAAATCATCAAATGTAAGTGAGGTAATTTTTTCAAGTAAATTAATGGACTCTTTTAAAGTTAAATTGAGAAATCCTTCACCCTTAATTTTTTTATTAATAATTAGGTTAGCTTCATAAGTAAAAAATACTTTATGCTTATTACTAATTTTATCCAATAAAAGAGAAAGATCAACAATATTATCTTGTGTTTCTTGGGCTTTTGTTGTTTGATAAGTTAAAACGACAAAAAGAAATAATAAGGATCTTAAAAAAATTAATCTTTTAGCCATTTTTATAGCGTAAATTATATTTACTTTTTACTAATTATAAGTTTATTCTCTTTTTTAATAATTTTAACATCAACAGATTTTTCAATGGCTTTAATACAAATATCTAAGTTTGTATTTGGTACAGCACCTGTAATTATGGTGTTTTTACTTTCTAAGTCTTTAAAAACAATAGCATAACCATAAGTCTGTTCAATAATACTCATTGCTTTTTCTAATGATAGATTTTCGAACAACAATGTACCATCTTTCCAAGAAGTTTGTAAAATAGCGTTGGTAATATTTTTACTTTCTAAAATTTCACTTTTTACAGAAGAATATGAAATGTAATTACCTGGAACCATTTTTTTATCACCTCCGTTTTTAAAGTCTAACCAAACACTACCTTCTTGTAAAAAAACAGCTGTTTTTTCTTTATTAGAATTCACATTAAAGGAAGTTCCATAAACTTCTACAGATAAATCATTAGTTAAAACCCAAAATTTTGCGTTTGTAGCAAGTTTCTTATCAACCTGAAAAAATGCTTCTCCTTTTAACCAAACTTTTCTACTTTCATTTTTATAATAAGAAAGGCTAGAGTTAGAGTTTAAGGTAACATTACTACCATCTAATAGTTTTATATTTAAGATCTCTCCATAACTTGTTTTATGTATAATCTTAGTGTTTTGGGTGAAAAAATAAAAACCAAAAGTAATAAGTAATGCTATAGAAGCAGCAATACTTAAAGGTTTTAAGTATCTTAATTTTCTTTTAGAAACAGTTTTTTTATTCTTAATTTTAGTTTCAAATTTTGTCCATTCTAAATTAACCTTATCAGAGCTAACAAAATCTTTATTAAATGAAAGACCTAGTGCAAGGTCTTTAGCCTTAGTAACCAGCTCTTGCTTTTCTGGATTATTAGCAATCCAATATTCCCAATAATTAATATCGGTAGCATTATTTTGCTCTGCCCAGTTTTTAAAAGAAGAATCTTCTAAGAAATCCAGTATGTTATTATATTCTTTCTTTATCATTCCTAAATTTAATGTTCTTGTATATAGATAAGGGAGATTTCTTTTTTTTATACTCTTAATAATATGTTAAAGCTTATTTAAATAGTTTTAATATGGAAACTTCTTCTTTTAAATTTTTTATAGCTTTATGCAGTGTATTTACAACACTTTGGTAATTAATATTCATTATTTCAGCAATTTCACGAGCTTTTAGACCAGTATAATATTTTAAATAAACAGCTTCTTTTTGTCTTGCAGGTAACTTGTTTAATAATTTTGATAGGTTTTTATTTCTAAAGCTTTCTGCTTCTTGGTTTGTCATTAATTCTTCCTTAGTAAACTCAATATCTGTAATAGTTTCTTCTGAAAAATCAACGTATTTTAATTTAGCATTCTTTTTCATGATATTTAATAAAAAACGCCTGTATGAGGTAAAAAGGTAGGGTGCAATAGTTTCTAAATCACTTAAATTCTCTCTCTTTTCATAAATATAAATAAAGAAATCTTGTAAAGAATCTTCCGTAACTGCAATATTCTTAGATATTTTTAAACCATAATTATGTAATAATGGGTAATATGTTTCAAAAAGCACAGAAAAAGCCTTTAAATCACCATCTTTCAGTGACTTCCAAATAAATTTATCTGTTAATTTGTTCATATTTAATTGTAAAGATTAAAAATATTTTTTAAAAAACATAAAAAAAAGTCGATTAAGGGTTTTCTTTATTGATTTTATTCACTTTCTATGAAACTTCTTTTATATTTGCACTCGCAAAAATAACAATCAATGAAAGCTGGAATTGTAGGATTACCAAACGTAGGAAAATCAACCTTATTTAACTGTTTATCTAATGCAAAAGCGCAAAGTGCAAACTTTCCTTTTTGTACAATAGAACCTAATTTAGGTGTTGTAAATGTACCTGATGCTCGTTTAAAAAAGTTAGAAGAATTAGTAAATCCAGAACGTGTTTTACCTGCAACAGTAGAAATTGTTGATATTGCCGGACTTGTAAAAGGAGCAAGTAAAGGAGAAGGTTTAGGGAACCAGTTCTTAGCTAACATTAGAGAAACAGATGCACTTTTACATGTTGTTCGTTGTTTTGACAATGATAATATTATACATGTAGACAGTTCAATAGATCCTGTGAGAGACAAGGAAACTATAGATATTGAATTACAATTAAAAGATTTAGAAGCAGTAGAAAAACGTTTAGAACGTGTAAAAAGAACTGCAAAAACTGGTAATAAAGAAGCGCAAGCTGAATTAGTTGTTTTACTTAAAATTCAAGAAACTTTATTAAAAGGAGTTTCTGTTAGAGCATTAGATTTCACAGAAAAAGAAATGGAATTTGTTTCGCCATTACAATTTATTACTTTAAAACCAGTATTATATGTTTGTAATGTAGATGAAGGATCTGCTGTTTCTGGAAATGAATATGTAGAAAAAGTAAGAGAAGCTGTAAAAGATGAAAATGCAGAAGTAATAGTTTTAGCTGTAGGTACAGAAGCAGATATTACAGAATTAGATGATTACGAAGAACGTCAAATGTTTTTAGCTGATATTGGTTTAGAAGAACCAGGTGTTTCTCGTTTAATTCAATCTGCATATAAATTATTAAACCTACAAACCTATTTTACTGCAGGTGTAAAAGAAGTAAGAGCTTGGACAATTCCAATTGGTTCTACAGCTCCACAAGCAGCAGGTGTAATTCACACAGATTTCGAAAAAGGTTTTATTAGAGCAGAAACCATAAGTTATTCAGATTATGAAACTTACGGTAGCGAATCTAAAGTAAAGGAAGCAGGGAAAATGAGAGTAGAAGGTAAGGACTATATTGTAAAAGATGGTGATGTAATGCACTTTAGATTTAATGTATAAACTTTAAATTCTATATAAAATTGAATAAAAAAAATCCCAATGAAAATATTTTCATTGGGATTTTTTAGTATGTTTTAAGTTAGCTTATTTAGAAATAAAATCTGCTGGAATAGTATTTACAGTTTCTTTAAAACCATCAATAAACTCTATATTAGTAATTTTAGCAGAACCAATTTTATTTGTTAAACCATCTGTAGAATTCCATCCCCAGAAAGACCAATTATTAGAAATAGGAATATTATTAATCAGTTTATAATCTTCATATTTAATTGCATGTGGGTCTTTTTCCGCTTCCTCATTTGTTTTTCCTGCAGTAACAATATATGCCACATTATCTAACACATTAGTTTCTTTGTTTTTGTAAACAATATACCAATCATCAGACGAATCCCCAACATTAGCCTTAAAAGTTAACTTTGCGGTATCAAAATTAGCAACAGTCTCATTAGTTTTATAAGTATCGTTCCAAATAGTACCTTGATCGTTTAATTTATAAGGAAAAAGGAAAAAATAACTCCAAGTATATGCATGAAATCTTACTGAAGGATCATCTTTTAATTCAGGAGAAACAAAAACTTTATCCTTATTAATATAGATTTTACTACCATCTTTTTTCTCAATAATTGCATATTCAGAAGTTGTAGCCACAGAAATAGTAGCGTCTAAAATTTCATTTCCTCCAAATTCAATTAAAACGTCAAACTTTATAGCTTCATTGGCTAAAAATGCGTCTTTATTATGTGCTACTTCAACTTTTTCAGAAAAGGTGGTAGCTTTTTTTTCTATTTTGTTATTTGTATTATCTGTTTGAGATTGTTTCTTACAGCTTAAAAGTAAAAATGTTCCAGCAACTAAAGTTATAATTAGTTTCTTCATAAAATTTGTTTAAAAATCAGTTAATCTAGTTATTCGTATTAATCTATAATTCCTTACAAAGTTATATCATAATTTTATAAAACCATAAAAAGTACAAGTCTCTTTTTGCTTTTTTGTACCTTTCAATTTTAAAATAAAAAGATAACATGCAATTCGAAAAAAGCAGCCTTCAATATTTAAAAGATTTAAAGAAAAATAACAATCGCGACTGGTTTGCAGATACAAAACCTACCTTTAAGATAGCACAAGACAATGCCAAAGAATTGTACGCTTCAATTAGAGAAAGTCTCGAAAAACATGATGAAATAGATAAGTTTAAGCTGTTTAGAATTTATAGAGACGTCCGTTTTTCAAAAGATAAAACACCTTATCAGCCACATTTTGCAGGTTCATACTCAAGATTAGGAAAACATTTACGAGGTGGTTATTATTTACGTATTCGTCCAGGAGAATCTTTTTTAGCAGGTGGATTTTGGCAACCAGAAAAAGATGATATTCTAAGAATTAGGAAAGAAATAGAACAAGACGCTTCAGAAATTAGAGAAATATTAGACGATAAAGATTATGTAAAATATTTTGGAGGTAAATTTGAGGGAGATGAATTAAAAACAGCCCCAAGAGGTTTTGATAAAACGCATCCAGATGTAGATTTACTTCGAAAAAAAGGATTTATCGCTGTTAGAAACTTTACTGATAAAGAAGTTTTGGATACTAATTTTTTAAATGAATTAGATAAAACGTATAAAGCTTTACGTCCATTTTTTGACTTGTTTAGTGATATTTTAACCACAAATCTAAACGGAGAAAGTATTATTTAATAATAATTTGTAATTATTTAAGAAATGCTTCGACTATTGTTTTATAATAATAAAAGTTTTTTTTTATAAACCCCCTAAAAAAGTAGACCATTTTAAAATGGTCTACTTTTATTTTTAGTAAGTTTGATTAATGGAAAAACATATAATTCAAAGAGTTGTTCAGCAATCAGAAATAGACGGATTAAACCATGTAAATAATGTTGTTTATTTAGAATGGATGCAAGACATAGCTCATCTACACTGGAATAAATTAACAAAATACACCCCACACAACAATAACGCGTGGGTAGTTATTAGACATGAAATAGATTATAAAAATCAAGCTGTGTTAGATGATTTAATTACAGTAAAAACATGGATTGGAGAAGTTTCAGGAGTTAAATCTATTAGGCATTTCGAAATTTTAAGAGAAAACACTTTGTTAGTAAAGTCTCAAACTACTTTTTGCCTTATAGATTTAAAAACAGGTAAGCCAGCAAGAATAACAGAAAGTATATTAAATCTTCTAAAACCTACTAAATAAAGGTATCTTTGCGCTTTTAAAAGAAATCTATTATGGCATCATTTTCTACTTTAGGAATAAGTAAAAACTATATAAAATCATTACAAGAAATAGGTATTAAAGAACCTACAGAAATTCAAGAGCAAACAATTCCCGTATTATTAAATGCAAAAACTGATTTTATTGGTTTAGCACAAACAGGTACAGGAAAAACTGCTGCATTTGGTTTACCGCTTTTACACCACGTAGATCCTAAAAAAGATGTTATACAAGGACTTATTTTATCGCCTACAAGAGAGTTAGTTCAACAAATAAAAAAGCAACTTTTTAAGTTTACTAAATACAATACTGATAAAATTTTCTTAGAAGCTGTTTATGGTGGAGAAAAAATTGATCGTCAGATTGGTAATTTAAAAAGAACCACACATATTGTAGTTGCAACTCCTGGTAGATTAATAGATTTAATTGAACGTGGAGAAATCAATCTTAAAAACGTTAAAACTATTGTGTTAGATGAAGCAGATGAAATGCTTAACATGGGTTTTAAACAAGATATCAATAGGATTTTACGTTATATTTCATCAGAAAAAAATACATGGTTGTTTTCTGCTACAATGCCAGATGAAATAAAGAAGATTATTAAAACCTACATGAATATTAATGCTCCAAGAGTTGAAATTGATAAAAACTCTCGTGTAAATGCTAATATTCGTCATCAATTTGCTAAAACTACCATTAAAGAAAAAACAGGTGCAATTATTGGTTTCTTAGAAAACCGAACTAACGAGCGTGGTATTATTTTCTGTAGAACAAAAGCAGGAGCGCAAAACCTTTCTCACCAATTACAAGAAGAAGGTTTTTCTGTTGGTGCTTTAGAAGGAGATATGCAACAAAAAGAACGCGATAAAGTTATGCGTGCTTTTAAAAACGAAAGCTTACAATATTTAATTTCTACAGATGTTTCTGCTCGTGGTATTGATGTTAAAGATTTAAATTTTGTAATTCATCATCAATTACCAGAACAGTTAGAATACTACACACACAGAAGTGGTAGAACCGCAAGAGCAGGTAAAACAGGAGTTTCTTTAGCCTTTGTTTTACCTTATGAATTAGAAAGACTTCATGAAATTCAGAAAGAATTAAATATAAAATTTACAGAAGTTAAATTGTAATGAATATAATTTACACACTAGATATTGCAGGGACTTTTGCCTTTGCTTTAAGTGGTGCTTTGGTTGCCAAAAAAGAGAATTTTGATGTTTTTGGTGTTATAATTATTGCTTTTGTTACCGCAGTTGGAGGCGGAATGTTACGTGATGTACTTATTAATGCACATCCAATTAATTGGATTGCCGATTTAAATTACATTTGGACTATTCTTGCGGCAGTATTTGTAATGTTTTTCTTTAAAAGTAAAGTTGCTCCGCTAAGTAAAACGATGTTTTTATTTGATACTATTGGTATTTCAGTATTTACTTTATTGGGTTTACAAAAAGGATTAAATTTTAATCTACATCCTTTTGTGGCATTAATAATGGGAATGGTTTCTGCCGTTTTTGGTGGTGTTCTTAGAGATGTTTTAACAAGAGAAGTTCCGTTAATCTTTAAAAAAGAAATTTATGCATCTGCTTGTTTAGCTGGAGGTGTTGTTTATTTATTACTTGGTTATTTGGGCTTGCAAGAAAACTTTCAATTTATAGTATCTGCAACTGTTATATTTTTAGTCAGATTTATATCGGTTAAATATCATTTCGAATTGCCCAAAATTAAAAATGATATCTTCGGAAAATAAAATACATTATGGAAAAACTTATTTTTAACACGTTAGAAGAATTTAAACAGATTGAAGGAAAAGAACTTCCAAACGGAAGTTGGTACACCGTTACGCAACAAATGATTAACGATTTTGCCAACGCTACTTTAGATAAACAATGGATTCATGTAGATGAAAAAAGGGCAGAGAAGGAGTCTCCATTTAAAAGTACTGTTGCACATGGTTTTATGTCTGTAGCAATGATTTCTAGAATGTTAGAAGAAGCATTTGCAGTAAAAAGTGTAAAAATGGGCTTAAATTACGGATTGAATAAAGTTCGTTTTCCCAATCCAGTTCCTGTAAATAGCGAACTAAGGATGTTGAGTTCAGTAAAATTAATTGAAGAATTACCAAATAATGGTGTAAAAGTTACTTTTTCTTGTACTATTGAAATAAAAGGACAAGAGAAACCTGCATGTGTTGCAGAGTTTTTAGCAGCTTTATTCGAATAAATAAAACCACTCAAATTGAGTGGTTTTTTTATACTGTTCTATTTTTAAGATATAACTCTATCTCTAATACATTTCTTTGAATACCAAACTAAAAATACACATACTACAATTACCATAGCAGGCATTATAATACTCGTTATTTCTACATTAGTAAATAAATAAGCATGTTGTGCAATTGCTGCAAATGCAGAAACTAAAAATAATGTATACGCCAATTTCTTTTTCATTAATAACAAGATTGAAGCTAATAAACCTCCAAAAACAGCTATAGCAAATGCAGCAGTTACCCAAGCTGGTTGTTCTACTAAAAATTCTGCCTGTTGTTCTTTTGGAAGCGTAGCTATCATTTCTTCTGTAATAAAAGCTTTGGTTAGATAAGCAATAACGCCTAATCCGTTCCATAAAAGGGCAATAATACCAATTACCCAAAAAAGAGCTGTTGGTTTTCTTGAATACGTCATAATAATAATAATAAGGGTTCGTTAGTTTGGAGTTAAATGTATAAAAAAAAGTTGTAATAATTAAAAATGTAAAGTATACTTGTCATTATATAAAATATATTTGTCTAATTGTAAATTATAAAAATATGTCTCAACAATCATTTTGTGAAAAGGAAAGAAAAAATCTAGAGAAATTAAATAAATTTCAACTTGGAAATCAATTTAAAAAAATAGGAGTAATTATAGCAATTGGTAGTTTTATACTAATGATTGCTAGAAAGTATTTTGAAGATTCAGAATGGATACGACCAGTATTACATGGATTATTATTAATTGGTTTATTGATAATATCTGTTTCAAAAGAAAAAATTGAAGATGAATATGTAGATAGTTTGCGTTCTCAATCTTACAGGTTAGCATTTATAATGGCAATTGTGTATTCTTTAGTACAACCTTTAATTAATTATGCTGTTGCTGTTTTGTTCAATCAAGATGATAATTTAAAAGGATTTAGTTATTTTCAAGTATTATTTTTTATGTTAATTGTACAGCTGCTGTTTTTTTGGCAACTAAAAAGAATGAATAAATAGTATGAAAAACACAATAAAAGTACAACGCGCAATTTTAGATATTACACAAGAAGAATTAGCAAAAGCTATTGGAGTTTCTAGACAAACTATTAACTCTATTGAGAAAAATAGATATGTTCCTTCTACAGTATTAGCTTTAAAACTATCAAAAATGTTTAACCAACCAGTAAATGTTTTTTTTGAATTGACTGAAGAAGATTAATAAAAATAGTACTTTTGAAGATATTTATAGAAAAAAAATATTATGAAATTAAAATTATTATTTATTTGTTTGTTTGCATTGGTTTGTAATTCTTTTTCACAAGACAAAAAATTACCTCAAGGTTGGGATGAAGTTATTTTAGAAGGAAAACCAGCTTATATGAATTTAATTACTGGAGATATTGTAACTAAATTACCAAATAAACCAGCTTTAAAGAAAGTTGAAGTTGCAGAATATGATCCAACACAAATCCATATTGTAAAAAAAGGAGAAACATTAAGTGTCATTGCTAGAAAATACAATTTAAGTTTAGCGGAAGTATACAGGTTAAATAGTGTAGAAAATTTTGATAAAATTAAAATTGGACAAGACATTGTTGTTGGTTACAACGAAAAAACTATAGATCCAATTAATGAAAAGTACACAGATACAACTACAACAAATTACCATACAGTTGTTAGTGGAGAAACTTTATATAGAATTGCAAAAAACTATAATATAAGTGTTAGTAAGTTAAAATCTTTAAATAACTTAACTAGTAATACAATTACAATTGGACAAGAATTAAAAGTTCAATAATTTAAAAACTAAAACAAACAATAAAACCTTTTTAATAATTAAAAAGGTTTTATTGTTTTTACAAAGTACGCTGTAAATTCTCTTTAAAATTAAGAAAATTGGAGTATATTTGCAATACTTAAAAAGAAAAGAATTGACTTTACAATTCTAATTACTTAAACAATAAATTGGATAAATTTCATTTATCTTATCGTAATTAATAATTTATTTCTCTTATTTTTCTTAACAAGTTTATAAGAATAATTATATTTTAAAACCAACGAATGGCAAAATCACAGCAGACTTTTAATAAAAATGAAAAAGAAAAAAAACGTTTAAAAAAACGTGAAGATAAAAGGAAGAAAAAAGAAGCTAAAAAAGAAGCTAAAATTCCAGGACAAGGAATACAGTTTGTATACGTAGATCATAATGGTAACTTTACAGATACACCACCAGATCCTACTTTGAAAGTACAGGTAGATGCCGAAAGTATTGTTATTGGTATTCCTAAAAAAGAGGATATGGAACCTGAAGATCCTGTTAGAAATGGTAAAGTATCGTTTTTTGATACATCAAAAGGATTTGGTTTTATTATAGATTCTGAAAATCAAGAAAAATATTTTACGCATGTTAGTGGCTTAATTGATGAAATAGCTGAAAATGACAAAGTATCTTTTGAACTAGAAAAAGGATTAAAAGGTATGAATGCTGTTAAAGTTCAAAAAATATAACAGTTACTATCATTCTATAAATTATAATAAAACCCATCTTTTTAGATGGGTTTTTTATTGTGTAATAGTAACAACCGCTTCAAAAAGTGTAGTTACCTTTGCATAAAAATATTTTATGTCAAAACAATTTTCAGATTTAGGAATTAATACTCAATTACAAGAAAGTTTAGCCGCTTTAAAAATTTCAATTCCAACAGAAATCCAAGAAAAAGTAATTCCAATTGTTCTAAATCAAAAAGAAGATATTGTAGCATTAGCCAAAACCGGAACTGGTAAAACTGCTGCTTTTGGGTTGCCTTTATTACAATTAATAGACATAGAAAACACCAATATACAAGCTATAATTTTAGCACCAACAAGAGAGTTAGCACAACAAATTCAAAATAATTTAGAAACTTTCAATCCAGAAAACTCCAAAGTAGTTATTACAGGTTTGTTTGGCGGTATTCCTATAAAACCTCAAATAGAAAGTCTAAAAAAAACAACTCACATTATTGTTGCTACTCCAGGACGTTTGGCAGATTTAGTTAAACGTAAAGCTATCAATATTAAAAACATTTCTTACTTTATTTTAGATGAAGCAGATGAAATGGTTAGTGCATTAAAAGAAGGTTTAGATAGTATTATTAAAGAAGTTCCAAAAAACAGAAGAACCTTACTATTTACAGCAACAATGCCAGGAGCAATTAGGCAAATGGTAAATAATTACATGGCAAAAGATGTACTTACTATTGAAGCTAGTATGGAAACTGTTGGTCATCAAGGAATAGAGCATCAATATGTAGTTGTAGAACCTATAGAAAAATTAGAAGTTTTACTTCATTTTTTAAACTCTAAAGAAGGTGAAAGAGGAATCATTTTCTGTAAAACCAAAGCTGCTGTAAACAAATTGGCTAAAAAATTAGCGA
This sequence comes from Tenacibaculum aquimarinum, assembly GCF_022478115.1. Classification (GTDB taxonomy): domain Bacteria; phylum Bacteroidota; class Bacteroidia; order Flavobacteriales; family Flavobacteriaceae; genus Polaribacter; species Polaribacter aquimarinum_A. The sequence continues at coordinate 276,111 of NZ_JAKGSC010000002.1, forward strand.
TTAATAAGTTTTCTTCAGGAGCCATTCACGGAAGTTTAACACAGGGAATTCGTGATAGAATAATGGGGCAATTTAGAGAAGGTCATGTAGATATTTTAGTAGCAACAGATTTAGCTGCTCGTGGTATTGATGTAAAAGAAGTTTCTTATGTAGTAAATTATCATTTACCTGATACTTTTGATGCTTATGTCCATAGAAGTGGAAGAACAGCTAGAGCAGGAGCAAAAGGATTGTCTTTAACAATAATACAAGAAGAGGAAGAAGAAAATATTGCTCATTTTGAAAAGGATTTAGGTATTACATTTAAGAATTATAAAAAAGCAGACGCACAAAGTATAGAAGAAAACAACGGACTTTTGTGGGCAAAAAAAATATTTAAAACCAAACCAAATAGAACTGTTTCTGAGGATTTTAAAGCACAAATAAAAACCATTTTTCATCATTTAACTAAAGAGGAATTAGTAGACAAAATATTGGCAAACTACATTGCAAGTACAAAAACAATAAGTACAACTTCTGAAGTTTCCAAAAAGAAGAAAAAGAAATAAGTTATGAAAATTAAATTATTTTTTTAAAAAATACTCAATTCTGAATGTGTGGTAACTTCTTCTAAAAGATGCATTCCTTTATAAGAATTTCCATGCGGATTCAATTTTGGACTCCAAACTGCAATGGCAAAGTTATTAGGGTATAATGCTACAATACCACCACCAACACCACTTTTTCCTGGTAAACCTACTTTAAAGGCAAATTCCCCAGATTCATCATAAAAACCACAGGTTAACATTAAAGCGTTAATTCTTTTACACTTACTTTTCTTTAATATTTTTTTTCCTTCTAATGTTTTTCCTTTATTGGCTAAAAAAGTGAAAGTATAAGATAATTCCTTACAAGACATTTCTAATGAGCACATATCAAAATAAAAATCAAGTACTTCTGAAGGTTCATTTTTAATGTTTCCAAAAGATTTAATAAAATTACACAACGCTACATTTCTGTATCCTGTTGCTTTTTCTGAATCGGCAATTTTATCGGAATACGTTAGTGTTGACAAGCCACTTAATTCTCTAACGTACTCTAAAAACTCTACTTTAGCATCACCTAAATTAGAAATTAAAACATCACAAATAACGATGGCTCCTGCATTTACAAATGGATTTCTTGGTATTCCTTTATTGGTTTCTAATAATAAAAGTGAATCGAATTTAGCTCCAGAAGGTTCTACATCTACGCGTTCCCAAAGTTGTTCTCCTAAGATTTTATATGCTAAAGATAAAGACAGCACTTTAACTATACTTTGTATAGAAAATTTCTCTAAATTATTTCCTTCACCATAATTAGTACCATCTGTTTTAGTGATATGAACACCGAACATTTCTGGATTTACATTTGCTAATTCTGGTATGTAGGTAGCTATTTTTCCTTCATCTTTAATTAAAGAAGCAGATTTATAGGCGTTTTTTATTATGTTTTTATAATTAGATTCCATTTAGATACTATTAATTTTAAAAAGGAAAGGTAGTTTTTTATTTATGAAGTTTTTTATATAAAATTTTAAAAAACTACGAGTACAAAATCAAAAAAACACCAATTAAAATACCAGCTAAAGGTATTAGTTTTTTACGTTTGTTTTTCTCTTTAAAAACCAAACCACCAATAACCACAGCTATTATTAATTGACTTCTTTTTATAGCAGATAATAACATAATTAAGGCTTCTGGATCTTGCAAAGCTTTAAAATAAAAATAATCTGCAGCTTGTAATAAAACACCGACAGCAATTATAGACCATCTAAATTTAAATGCTTTTCTCTTTTCTGCAAACGGAAACCAAGTAATACTTAAAATAATCAGTAAAATTAATATGGTATACAAACAAAACCAGAATTGTAATGTTTGTGGATTTAAGCTTAAATTCTGAATTAAAAATTTATCATACAAACCACTTGAAGCACCTAAAAATGTTGCTCCAATTATGGCGAAAATCCATTTATTTCTCTTAAAATTAATACCTTCTTTTTTACCAATTCTAGAATATAAAATCACCGAAAAGATAATTAAGAAAAAACCAATCCATTGATACAAATTAGGACTTTCTTTATAAATTACAATAGCGCCAATAAATGTAAAAAATGGTCCAGCACTTCTAATTGGGGTTACAATAGTTATTGGTAAATGTTTTAAAGCTTGATAAGCGAAAACCCATGAAGCCGCCATTATAGCAGACTTTATAAAAATAAACCCATGCGTTTTCCAAGGAATTTGTTGAAAATTATAACCGTTTTCTTGTGCATAATCTGGATAAAAAACAGAAAGTATGTAAAAACCAGCTACAAACAAAAATCCACTAGAAACAGTTCCTAAAAGTACAGGAAACACCTCATTACCTTGTACTGCATGTTTTTTACATAAACTATGTAAACCTAAAAATAGTGCGGCTAATAAGCCTAAATACATCCACATAATGTTCCTTAAAAATTTGTTAGATGTTTTAATTAAAAAGTATGGCGTAATTCTTCAGTTGAAGAAGCGCTTAATAATTGATTGAATGTTTTTATGCTATTAAAATCACTTGAAATAGCATCAGAAACTGCAACACCAGAAATACCAGCCTCTAAAATGCCTGAAATATCTTTTGTAGTAATACCTCCAAAACCAATAATTGGTGTTTCAGTATTTAGAGCTTCAACAATAGTTGTATAACCATTCAATCCTAAAACAGGAACTTTAGAATTTTCAGTATTTGTATTTCTAAAAGCACATAAACTAATATAATCTACTTTTTTAGCAAGCAATGTTTCACAATCTTGCAAAGTATTTGCTGTTGCTCCAATAATTTGCCAAGTATATAAGTTTTCAATAGCTGTAGTAGGGCAGAAGTCCGTTTTATCTAAATGAACACCATCAGCTTTTATCTTTTTAGCTATTTTAAAATGATTATGAATTAATAATCTAGTTTGAAAATGAGCAGTAATTTCTCTAGCTCCTTCAGCAATTTTTAAATATTTACTTTCTGAAACATTTTCTAATTGTAATTGCACTAACTCTGCTCCAGAAGAGCAAGCAGTTTGTATATTTTTTAAATGTTCTTTAGGTGAATTTCCTTGAGATATATAATGTAGCTTAGGTATTGTCATGATGTAGTTTTGTTAAAGAAATTTAAATTTCTAAATTGAAACTTTTTTAGCGTATTGCATAAAATAAGATTCAAACTTTTTTAACGTTGAATCTATTTTTTCTGAATACAAAACAAACTGACATTTTTCAATACTTTGAGAAATAGACATTAAAGCTGTGTATGATTTCTTTTGACTTAAAAAGGCAGCATCATCAATACTTAACATTTTTAACTGACTTGTATTAACACCATTCAACAAAAACAGTTTATTTAATGTAATTGGTGTAGAAATTAGGACATCTACGCCTTCAAAAATTTCAGAACGTTGTGTATCTATATGCAACTGTTCATAACCAACATACACACGTAAATCTGTATATCTAGTGTATTTTACAAAAGCATCATACATTTCCAAGGCTTTCTCTTTGTTTTCTACTAAAACAATGGTTCTTGGTGCAGTTCCAACAGGTTCAAACTTTAACTTCTGTAAGGTTGTAAGTATTAACGTTGTTGTTTTTCCTCCATCTTTAGGAGCTGTACAATAAACATTTGCACCACTTTTTATTACAGGAATTCCTTTTTTCTGTATTGCTGTAGGTGAAGTTATTTCTAAATTCTCAAGCTTTTCTTGAATAGTAGGATGTAGTTTTTTAAAAGGCATAGTGGTAATAATACTGATTATCTAACGTAATAAATGACCACAAAGATACAACTAAATTGATGCATTTTTTTTCTATTGAGCGTTATAAATTAAAGACTATTAAACAACCAAAATACTATTGCTTTTCTACAAAACTTTCTAAGGCATAATACAATCTGTTTTTTGCATTATCTTGTGAACCAAAAATTGAACGAAGCAATTCTCCTTTTTCTGAAATCAATAACCATTGTGGTGTTCCCTCAGAGTTAAATTGATCATAAACCTTATGATGCTCATCTATATAAATTGGAAACGGAATTGTACCACTTGTAAAAATATTTTTAATAGTTGTTTTTGTTCCTTCTTTATTAAAAAAATCTGCATGAATACCTATAACTTGGATAGTAGGATATTGTTGTTGAAACTCATAAGCTAAAGGAATTGCACGTCCAGTGCATCCTAAACAGTCATTGTTATAAATAATAATTAGTAATAATTTATTCTTATATTTTTGTACTAAATTTATAATATTTCCATCAAAATCTTTAACCGATATACTTTGTATTGTGTTACTCATTTTTAGGTTTATTATGCATTTTTCCATGCTTCTTTTAAAAATAATAAGTCTTTTTTAATGCGTCTATAAACTTCCTTTTCTGGAATCGTTATTTTAGTTCGTCCTTTTTCTGCACCTCCTAAATTATGTTCTACATGTAAAGAAACAGGAACATTTATTTTATATTTTTTAAGTAAAGAAAAATAGCGATTAAAATCTACCATACCTTCACCAATAGGAACATTAATTGGTTGCCATTTACCATCTTTTTTTTCCCATTTAACATCTTTTAAAACTATAGAATTTATGTAAGGTTTTATCTTTCTTAACCCCAATTCCCAACTCTCGCCACCTTCAATAACAGCATGTCTAATATCATATTGACTTCCCATATTTTTTCCATCTGTAGCTTCTAAAATTGGAAGCAAATCCCAAATAGGAGCGCCAACGTGTTTTCCTGCATGATTTTGATAACCACCAATAAGTCCTAATTTTTTATTAAGTATTTCTAATTCTTTTGCTTGTTTCCCAAATAAAGCCTGACTTTCTGAAATAGAGACATCTTCAGGATATTTTAACCAATCTGTTCGATAATGTGAAAAACCTAATTTACTAGCAGTTTCTAAAACCTTTTTTTGAACTTTATCTTTAACGTCCCAAACATTGGTAGACATCATTTTTGGAGCAAGACCGTACTTTTTCATTGCATCCACAGCTTTTGGTAAATCTTCAAGTACATTTTCTGGAAGTACATGTCCTTTTCGTCTTACTGTTAAATCTAAACCGTTAAATCCCATATTTGCAGCAGCCGCAGACATGTCATTATAATTAAGAAATTGTAAGTGTTTGGAAAACAAATATACTTTTAAATCACCATCTGGTTCTAAAGCAGTCTTGACTAAAGGGTTATTAACGAAAGACATAAATGGAATTGTTGCTAACGCCAATCCTGTAAGTTTAGCAAATTCTCTTCTAGAAAAATTCTCTGATTTAATACTCATTGTAATATAAATTAGTAATGATAATTTGAATTGAAGCTAATATACGATAAATTGGTTAACCAATTTTGAAGTTTTATTTTCATAAAGTCAAAAAAAAATCATATTAACATTAGCTTTAATTGCCACTATTTCTAGTTGTAGTAGTCTTAGTAATGCAAACTCATCAAGCAAAACACAAGCAGCAACATTATTAAGCTATAATTCTACTCTATATAGGTTTCTAGTCTTTTTACTTTACTAGATGTAAATCAAGATTCTGGAATTAGCTCTACGAAAACTGTTGGGTCTATTGCTGAAAATTTCAACGTATTAGATTCAGATAAAAATTCTAGTTTAAATCTTACTGAGTTAACTGATTTATTAGGCTTGCTAAAGTAAAATGTTTGGAATTATTTTTAAAAGAAAGGCATCCAATTGGTAGGTACAATTAAGATGTTTATTAAAATAGTCTTTAAACCAAACTGATATTTCAGAGTCTTAGAAGTATAGAAAAGAAGTTTAATTAAAAATAAAAATTATGAAAACATTTATAAAAACATTCGTTTTACCAGCATTATTTATAGTAGCAGTTTCTGCACAAGTTTCTGGACAATCACGTAGAACCACAACAACCAAAACTGTAACTAAAGCTCCAGTTAAGACTATAAATAAGAAAACAACTCAAAATAATAAAATTTCTAGAACAAAAGTTACGTACAAGAAACCTACAAAAAAAGTGGTTTCAGTAAGAAATGTACCAAACAAAAAAGTAATAAACCACAAAGGTCAAAATTACTATTACTCAAATAATAAATATTATACATATTCTAGCGGTAGATATATAGCAATAGCTCCAAAAATTGGATTTAGAGTTAGAAATTTACCAACAAATTATAAGCGTATTAGCTATAATAATCACATCTATTTTAATATAAACGGAATTTTTTACAACCAAATAAATAGTGAATATGAAGTTGTAGAGCCAGAAATTGGAACAGTAGTTTATGAATTACCAGACAATTATGAAAAAGTAAAATTAAATGGAGAAACCTATTATGAGTATGCTAATATTTTATATGAAAAAGTACAAGTAAATGGAACAAGAGCATACGAAGTAGTAGGAGTAGTAGATATTGAATAAGTAAATAATAGTAGTTTAGTTAGTAGTTGATAGTAGAAAAGGGAATAGTTGTTATAGCTATTCCCTTTTTAATTACAATAAAACTTTATCTATTCTATGTTACATTTATTTAAGAATAGGTTTCAAAACCTCCCAAACATTTTTAGCCAATATTTTATGACCTTCTTTTGTAGGATGAATTCCATCGGCTTGATTTAAAGAAGTAATTCCACCAACATCTTCTAATAAAAAAGGAATTAAATATAAATCGTTTTTTTTAGCCAAAGCAGGAAATATATTTTTAAACTCAGTAGTATATTCTTGCCCCATATTTGGTGGTATTTGCATACCAGCCAACACAATTTTTGCTGCAGGATATTTTTCTTTTACAGCCGTAATAATTGCTTGTAAATTAGTTTTAGTTTCTTTTAAAGGAACACCTCTTAAACCATCATTTGCACCTAATTCTAAAATAAAAATGTTAGGTTCTTGGTTTAAAACCCAATCAATTCTGTTTTTTCCTCCAGCAGTTGTTTCTCCACTAATACCAGAATTTACAACCATATAGTTTAATTGCAAAGAATCTATATTTCGTTGTATAATTCCTGGAAAAGCATCAGCAACATCATCCAAACCTAAACCTGCAGTTAAACTATCGCCAAAAAAAACAATCTTTTTTGAAACGTTTTTTTCAGTAGTCTCTGTTGCCGTTTTATTGCTTACTTCACCAGAAATAACTTCTTTTTTAGAAGCATCTGTTTTACAAGACATCAATACAATTAAGATTGAAATATAACATAACTTTAAGAAAATTGTACTTGTTATATTGTGATTATTCTTCGTTAAATGATTATTTTTCAGCATTAGTATATTTTTTAGGTTCCTATTTAATGGGAATTACAATTTCAACAAAAACCTCCAGGAATTTGTCTTAGAGGAATTATTTTTTAATTAAATAAAAATTAATGTCAAAGATATTAAAGATTAATGATTTAGAGAAAACTTACACAAGCGGTTCTAAAAAATTAACAGTAATTAGTACTATTTCTTTTGAAGTAGAAAAAGGAAGTATTTTCTCTATTGTTGGGCCTTCTGGAAGCGGAAAAACAACCTTATTAGGTTTATGTGCAGGTTTAGATTATCCTACTTCTGGAACCGTAGAATTATGTGGAGAATCTTTACAAAATTTAAATGAAGATGAACTTGCTGGTTTACGAAACAAAGAGGTTGGCTTTATTTTTCAGAATTTTCAACTATTACCAACCTTAACAGCGTTAGAAAATGTAATTGTTCCATTAGAATTACAAGGTGAAAAAAATGCAGCTAAATTCGGAATTGAATTACTTACAAAAGTAGGTTTGGCAGATCGTTTACATCATTATCCGTCGCAATTATCTGGAGGAGAGCAACAAAGAGTTGCTTTGGCGAGAGCGTTTTCTAACAAACCCTCAATTTTATTTGCAGACGAACCTACAGGGAATTTAGACGAGGAAACAGGCGAAAAGGTAATTCAGTTATTGTTTGAATTAAATAAAGAAGCCGGTACAACCTTAGTAATTATTACACACGATTTAGATTTGGCAAACAGAACTCAACAAATTTTAAGGTTAAAAGGAGGAAAGATCATTTCTAACGAAAAAACAGCTAACATTTAATGAGTAAATTTAATTCAAAAGCAAATTTTACCTGGCTTTTAAAAATGGCTTGGAGAGATGGAAAAGCAAGCATTTCTAGATTGATGCTTTTTATGGCGTCAATAATTCTAGGAATTGCAGCAGTTGTTTCTATTCAATTGTTTAGCGAGAATTTAACAGATAATATAAAATTACAGTCCAAATCTTTAATGGGCGCTGATTTTATTATCGACAGTAGAAAAGCTCCTTCAGAAAAAGTATTAAAAATTATTGATTCTTTAGGTGCAGCTGCATCGGAAGTAAACTTTGTTTCTATGGCTGCTTTTCCTAAAAATGAAGCCACAAAACTAGTAAAAGTAAGAGCTTTAGAAGGTAATTTTCCTTTTTATGGAAGTTTAACTACAGTTCCAGAAAATGCTGGAGAAAACTACCAACAATTAGGCGGTGCTTTGGTAGATGCTACCTTGTTATTACAATATAATTTAAATCCTGGAGATTCTATAAAACTTGGTAAAGTTACGTTTCCTATTATTGGCGCTTTAAAATCGATTCCGGGAAGCACAGCAATTTCATCATCAATTGCACCAAGCGTTTTAATTCCGTTTCGCTTTTTAGCACAAACGGAACTATTACAATTAGGAAGTAGAAGTGAATACCAATATTTCTTTAAAGCTCCAGAAATGGATTTGGAGTTATTGGAAGAAAAAATAGATCCTATTTTAGATGATGAAGAAGCTGATTTAGATACACATACAAGTACAAGTCAACGTTTAGGAAAAAGGTACGAGAATGTGAGTAGATTCTTGAATTTAGTAGCTTTTATTGCCTTATTATTAGGTTGTATTGGAATTGCAAGTTCTGTACATATTTACATTAAAGAAAAATTAAAAAACGTTGCAGTTTTAAAGTGTTTAGGCGCTTCCAGAAAGCAATCTTTCTTAATTTATTTGATTCAGATTATAGGAGTTGGACTTATTGGAGGTATTATTGGTTCTCTTATTGGTACAAGTTTACAATTTGCTTTTCCGTATATTTTACAAGACTTTTTGCCTTTTGATGTAGCAATTTCTATCTCATTTCAACCGATATTAATGGGAATTATTTTAGGTGTAATAATGTCCGTTTTATTTGCATTATTACCACTTTTAGGCACTTGGTATGTTTCGCCATTAGAAGTGTTAAGAGGTTCTGAAGACAATTTACAAAAACCTAAAAAAGCAAGAATTCTTGTTTTAATAGCTATTCTGTTATTTATCTTTTTATTCTCTTTTTGGATGTTAAAAAGTGCTATCAACGGAATTCTTTTTACAATTGGTATTTTTATCACATTTGCAATAATGGCAGGTGTTGCTAGTTTATTTATCAAACTTATTAAAAAGTTTTTTCCAAGTTCTTGGGGATATACAAAACGACAAAGTTTATTGAATTTATTTAGACCAAATAACCAAACAATGGTCTTGGTTTTAGCAATTGGTTTGGGTACTTTTTTAATAAGTACTTTATATTTTACCAAAGACATTTTACTAGCAAAAACATCTATAGAAAATAAGAAAACAGACGCGAATATCATTTTAATGGATGTACAAAGCAATCAAGAAACGGCACTTTTAAACAATTTTAAGAGTAAAGGTTTAGAAGTGATTGATAACATACCAATTGTTACCATGCGAATGGAAAAAATTCGTGGAAAATCGGTCAATGAAATTAGAAATGATACGACTGTAAAAATGCCAAAATGGATGTTAAATCGTGAGTTTAGAGTTTCTTACAGAAATACGTTGTCTTCAACAGAAGAATTGATAGAAGGTGAGTTTACGGGAAAATCTGAACAAGGAAAACCAGTTAATGTATCTATTGCAGACAATCTTGCCAAAGACGCAAAATTAGAAATAGGTGATAAGGTGGTTTTTAATATTCAAGGAGTATTAATGGAAACCACCATTGGAAGTATTAGAAAAGTAGATTGGAGCAGTATGCAAGTCAACTTTATGATTTTATTTCCAACAGGAGTTTTAGAAAATGCACCTAAATTTAACGTAATGACAACGTATGCTCCTAATGAAGCAAGTTCTGCAGAGTTGCAAAGAGATGTTGTTAAGAAATTTCCAAATGTTACCATTTTAGATTTACGTCAAGTATTTACTATTGTAGAAGACATTTTAGATAAAATTTCGTGGATTATTAATTTCATGGCATTTTTCAGCATTTTAACAGGTTTTATTGTGTTAATTGGTTCAGTTAGAAACAGCAAATATCAACGTATAAAAGAAAGTGTGTTGCTAAGAACTTTAGGAGCAAAAAGCAAACAAATTCTACAAATTACTGCGTTAGAATATGTGTATTTAGGCTTATTAGGAAGTTTAACGGGAATTTTATTGTCTTTAGTTGGAAGTCAATTATTGGCAACTTTATTGTTTAAAGAACCATTTATACCATCGTTAATTCCATTTTTAGTGTTTCTACCAGGAATTACCATTTTAGTAGTTGTAATTGGACTAAGTAATTTAAAATCTGTGTTAAATAGTCCGCCTTTAGAAGTATTAAGAAAAGAGGTTTAGGGAGTAGTTAAGAAAATGAAAGTAGGAGAGAAGGATAATTAGACTACAACTTTATCTTGCTCTTCTACTACAAAAACGCCCCAATCTGCTATAGATTGTACAACTGGAATTAAAGTTTTACCTAAATCGGTTAAAGAATATTCTACTTTTAATGGTGGTTTAGATGTGTAAACCTTTCTTTTTACAATACCATCTTGCTCTAAAGTTTTTAGCTGTAAGCTTAAGGTACGTTCCGTAACAGTTGGAATTTCCTTTCTTAATTCATTATAACGTAACGTTTTTCCAATTAAATGGAATAAAATTACAGTTTTCCATTTTCCGCCAATAATTCCCATTGTTAAACTTGCACAACAAGGGTATTCTTTTCCGTTATATTTATGCATCATTATGTTATTTTTTTACAAAGATATAATAATATCACAAAACACATAACTATACTTTTTATAGTTAATTTAACATTTAACCAAAACACTCATTTTTAGTTATTTAATAGATAATTTATTAATTTTTTTGTACTATCATATTTGACCGCTATTGTGTAATTATCATACTATACATACTTTTGTCACTATAAAAATGACAGTATAATTAAAATATATAAAAAATGAATTTAAAAGAAACATTAAACTGGAGATACACAACAAAAGAATTTGACTCAACCAAGAAAATATCTGCTGTAAATATGGTAGAAGTCAAAAATTTATTAAGAATGAGCCCTTCAAGTGTAAACTTACAACCTTGGCATTTTATAATTGCTGAAACTACAGAAGGTAAAGCACGTATTGCAAAAGGAACTCAAGGTTTTTTTAGTTTTAATGAACCTAAAGTAACAAACGCTTCAGCTGTTGTATTGTTTTGTTCAAAAGTTGATGCAGATGATGAGTACTTTAATCATATTGCAGATACAGAAGACAAAAACGGAAGATTTCCTAACGAAGACATTAAAAACGGATTTCTTGGTGCCGTTAAAGCGTTTGCTGGTATTCATAAATACGATTTAAAAGATTTGCAACATTGGATGGAAAAGCAAGTATATCTTAATATTGGAAGTTTTTTATTAGGAGTTGCTAGTTTAGGTATTGATGCTACACCAATGGAAGGTATTGATGTAAAAGCATTAGATGAAGAATTCGGTTTAAGAGAAAAAGGATATACTTCTTTAGTGGCCGTCTCTTTAGGTTATAGAGCAGAAACTGATTTTAATTCAACTGAAAAAACACCAAAATCTAGATTGCCAGAAAGTGAAATTATTACTCAAATATAATTTGTAGTAAACATTTAATCATGAAAAAAAATATAATCATTGTAGTAGTAATATTATATGGTATTTACACTAACGCACAAACACCTACAATAGACAACACAAAGTCTAAAAATGAAGTAGTAACCGCAGACAACGTTGAATGGGGTTGGTTAAATCCGTTGAGAGGCGATAAAAGTCCAGCAGCAGGAAAACTTTGGGGAGATCGTACCAAAAACGAACCAGCAGGTTTTTTAGTGAAATTTAATAAAGGGTTTTCTTCGCCACCACACATTCATAATATTACATATCGTGGTGTGGTTATAAAAGGATTATTACATAACGATGATGAACAAGCCGAAAAACAATGGCTACCACCAGGTTCTTATTGGCAGCAACCAGCAGGCGAAGCACATATAACTGCTACAGATGGTCAAGAAAATATGGCTTTTTTAGATATTCAAGAAGGTCCATATTTAGTGAAGCCAACTTCAGAAGCTTTTGATAATGGTGAAAGACCTGTAAATGTGGATAAAACAAACTTAGTTTGGTTAAATGCAAATGATATCGAATGGGTTGCTTCAAAAAGTAACGTACAAACCGCATTTTTATGGGGAAATCACCAGGAAAATCAATTACGTGCAACGCTATTAAAATTGCCAGCAGGTTTTAAAGGCAAAATTAAAAATTTGAGTCCTAATTTTAGAGCTGTTGTAATTTCAGGAGGAATAACACATCAGTTTTCTAAAAAAGGAGCTGTAAACCAATTAAATACTCCATCATATTTTGGGATTAAAGAAAATGCTAAATCAATAATTACAACAGATATAGAAACTGTAATCTACATAAGAAGTAATGGTAACTTTAAAGTAGTTTCTAAATAAAAAAATAAGTTAATTAATAATTCCTCCAAGAATTAATTAATATAAAGAAGAAGTCACAAGATTTTGTGGCTTTTTCTGTTTTAAATATTTTGTAACTTTATAAAAAACATGTCGTGCCAAGAACTATTATCGAAAATATTGTAATTCAAAAGTATAAAGACGAAACGTTTTTCACATTTTGTAAATACACTACTATTCGATTTTTCGAAATTGTTTATATCGAAAAAGGCAACGGAACCATAAAAATAAATGGTAAAACTGTACTTTTTTCAGCTAATAGTATTTTCGTATTTATTCCAGATGACATTTATATAATACAAGCTGAAGCAGGAACAACTGTAACAGCTATAAAGTTTTTAAAGAGTTTCTTTAGAAATACATCTTCACAAAACGAAATGCTTCCCGTAAACGATTGGTTTCGTAAAATTGAAGGAATCTTAAATAGTGAAAGTCATGAGCTTCGTGAAATGCAATTTGAAAATACTAATGATAAAACACATTTGGTTTCCTTGGTTAATATGGTAACAACAGAATACCTTAACAAACAATCTAATGATATTTTTATCATTCAAAATTCTTTATCTGTAATTCTTCATTTAATAGCTAGAAATATTCAGTATATAAATGTAGAAAACATAAAAGAGGTGAAATCTTCAAAAATTCAGCAAATCATAAATTATATTCATTCTAATATTTATAATGCTGAATTATTAAGTGCTAAAAGTTTGGCTGATGAGTTTCATATGGCAGATAATTATATTAGTGAGTATTTTAAAAAGCATACAGATGTGTCTTTAAAAAAGTACATCATTAATTACAAATTGAAGCTAGTTGAAACCCGATTGAAATATACAGATTTGCAATATTCTGAAATTGCAATCGAACTAGGTTTTACAGATTCTAGCCATTTAAATAAGACGTTTCAAACCTATAAAGGCACAAGTTTAAGTGCTTTTAGAGCCGCATTAGCCTAATTTTTTACTAAAACCTTATTTTTTACTAATACCACATTGTTTTATACCAAATTAAACCTTGGTGTCTCCTCTAAATTTGTAGTGTAATTAAAACACAACAATTAATAATTTAAAAATAGACATTATGGATTACAAGAATTTTCAAACATTTACAGCAAAACAAAACGGTGGAATTTTAACAGTAGATATCAATTTCGGGCCTGTAAATATACAAGGACAAGAAATGCTAGCAGATTTAAGCAGTTTAGCATTACGATTAGAACGAGACAGAAGCGTAAAAGTTGTAGTATTTGAATCATCAAATCCTGGTTATTGGGTTTGTCATTATGATACTAACTTACTTAGAGATATGTCTCAAGAAGCTGTACCAAGAAACGAAGTACAATTATTAGATCTACAATCAGTACTAGAAAGATTAAGCAACGTACCACAAGCAACCATAGCAAAAATTGAAGGTTTTGCCAGAGGTGGAGGACACGAAATGGCTTTGGCTTTAGATATGCGTTTTGCAGCTAGAGGGAAAGCAAAATTTATGCAAATGGAAGTTGGTATGGGAATTTTACCATGTGGTGGTGGAGCTTCGCGTATGGCTAGACAAGCAGGACTTGGTAAAGCATTAGAAATTATTTTAGGAGCAAGAGATTGGGATGCAGACGAAGCAGAAAAGTTCGGAACAATCAATAAAGCTCTAGATGCAGATGAAATTGGACCTTACGTAGATGCTTTAGCACAACGTATTTCTAAATTCCCGGCAGAGTCTATTGCAGCAAGTAAGCGTGCAGTCTATGCTTCTATAGATTTACCAATTAAAGAGGCTTTGAAAGAAGAAGCTTACCAATTGTTTCAAGCTACAAGTAAAACGCCAGCAATTAAACGTTTTACAATTGCGGATGAAAACGGAGCACAATTTGACCATGATAATCAAAAGAATTGGGAATCTATGTTGATGGACTTGCAAGAAATCAAATAATAAAAAACATCAAAAATCATGAAAACAATAACAAATAATAATGCACTCGCACATGCTCGTGCACTAACCGTACCATCTCGCGAAGCTTCATTAAAACGTGAAGCCTCTGTCTCACAATTTTGGAATAGTAACCGAGAGTTACTTGAAGATGCTTGGTCAGAATGGGAAATTGAAAACAAAGACAACATATTAATTCCTGATGAAACCTTACTTGATCCACGTTTGCGTAAAGCTATTAACGATGCTTGGGAAAACCCAGAAAAAGAAAATGCAGTTGCAGATTTATGGGAAGAAATTATTCCAGGTGTTTATGCTGCTCAATTTTTTGACATTGATCGTTTAGCAGATTTTCGTAAGTATTTAGAAGCAACAGTTAATTCGCAAATTCCTAAACGAGCACCTTATGGCATTCAACTAAATCGATATGGAATGATGCTTGATCCACGTTCAGAAGGACACCTTGCTGCTCCAAATTTTCAAGCATTTTATAATGATATCATGAACCGTTACATGCGCCCGATTGCTCGTTTGTTACTTGGTACTTATGGTTATGATAATCAGACATTTGGTTTTTCTATTCAGTACAATCCTGATAAAGATAAGGATTTGCACACACACACAGATGCTTCTGCTGCTACCTTGAATATCAATATTAACTTACCTGATGAAGAGTTTACAGGTTCACAAGTTGATTTTCATAACAAATCCACAAGAAAAGTGGTGCAAACAATTTTTGAACCAGGTAAAGCAATTATTCACACCGGAAACGTACCTCATGCAACACACCCTATCACAAGCGGACAGCGTAGTAATTTGGTAGTATGGTTATATGGAGACCATATGCAGATTCCAAGAGGAGGTGCCAACAGTTATGGTAGTAATTCATCATCTAATGTGGTTATAACAGAAAATGCAACCGCTCGTGAGCGTTGGAGTATTCCAGAAAGTCCAAAAGATAGCTTTGCACCATTTTAAAAGACTCGAAATTCTTTAGTTAAAACTTAAACAATTCAGTTCGGTTTAGATTTAATATTTAGGTAAATTACAAAATATTAGTATCTATCAATTATACAGTTGTCCTTTAGAGCACAGTCGAGAAACAAAACAACTTTTCTACTGTGCTAAAAGTGACAATCAAAACAAATAAATAAATCATGAGTAAAACAATTATAATTACAGGAAGTACTGACGGAATAGGGAAATTAACTGCTTTAAAATTAGCAAAGGAAGGACATATAATTTACGTTCACGGAAGAAATGAGACTAAAGTAAATACAGTTGTTTCAGAAATTAAAACAACATCAAATAACCAAAATATTAAAGGTCTTGTAGCAGATTTCTCAGATTTAAAAGCAGTTAAAAAACTAGCCGAACAAGTAAAAAATGATATTCCAACAATTGATATATTAATCAATAATGCAGGCATATTAAAAAGTTCTGTAGATAAAACCAAAGATGGATTAGATATTAGAATAGCCGTAAACTATTTGGCTCCTTTTATTTTGACAAATGCTATTCTTTCAAATATTAAAAATTCAGAAGCACCAAGAATTATCAATTTAAGTTCTGCAGCACAATCACCTGTTTCTGAAGTTGTTTTAACAGGAAAAGAGCAAGTTTCTGAAAACAATAGCTATGCACAAAGTAAGTTAGCATTAACAATGTGGAGTTTCAGTTTAGCAATACAAGAACCCAATATTACAGTAATTGCAGTGAATCCGGGTTCACTCTTAAATACCAAAATGGCTAAGGAAGCTTATGGACAACATTGGTCTCCAGCAGAAAAAGGAGTGAATATTCTTTATGATTTAGCAACATCTGAAGCCTATAAAAATGAATCAGGTAAGTATTTTGATAATGATAAAGGTGATCCTAAAGGTCGTTTTTCACCTGCACATCCAAATGCTTATGATACATTTAAAATAGAGGAATTACTAAGTGTAACAACTAATTTGGTATAAACTTTAAATTATTTATTAAATTAAAAGAATTACTTTGGTCATGTTCTTGGAATTGTTTTCTTTCGCGGGCTAATTTTTTTTATAATATAATGGATAACTTAATTACATTTTCGATTACTGTTTTTACAGCCTTTTTTGCTATCACTAATCCGATATCAAATATGACAGTTTTTTTATCTTTAACACAAGGTGCAGATAAAAAAACAAAACATGATATTAATAAACGATCTAATCTTATTGCCTTTATTATTGTGGCTGTTTTTGTGCTTTTAGGTAAGTACATTTTTGAGTTATTCAATATTAGTATTCCGGCATTTAAAATTACAGGTGGAATATTAATATTTTTTATTGGATTTGATATGTTACAATCAAAAACATCAAATGTAAAATCTCTTGATAATGTAGATATTGATGAAAACATTGCTGTATCACCTTTAGCTATTCCTATTTTAGCTGGACCTGGTACTATTGTTACAGCTATGAATTTTGTCGCTAATGTAGAAACAATTCATATAATTTTAGTTATTGCTATTTTTGGATCTATGAGTTTACTAACTTATTTTACGTTTAGATTAAGTGATCTTATTGTTAAAATTGTAGGTAATAATGTTATTTCTGTAATAGGGAAAATAATGGGATTAATTATTGCAATTATTGGTACTGGTATGATTATCACTGGTATTAAAATTTCTTTTAATCTACTATAATGTAACCATCATTTTATAATTTATATGAAAAAAGTACTGGTTTTATTTTCACATCCAAAATTTGAAAAATCTAGAGTTAATCAATCATTAATTAACCATATTAAAGACAAGGAAAACGTAACTTTTCATGATTTATATGAGCAATATCCAGATTTTCATATTGATGTAAATGCGGAAAAGGAGTTATTAAATAAACATGATGTTATCATTTGGCACCATCCATTTTATTGGTATAGTTGTCCTCCATTAATGAAACAATGGATTGATATGGTTTTAGAATTCAATTGGGCTTATGGTCCAAAAGGTAATGCCTTGCATAATAAAATTTGTTTAAATGCAATTACAACTGGTGGATCTAAAGATGTTTATTGTTCTGAAGGATACAACAGTTTTACAGTTAAACAATTTTTAAGACCTTTTGAACAAACTGCTATTTTATGTGGTATGGAATATTTTCCTCCATTTGCAGTTATGGGAACACATAACCTTACGGATGAAGCACTAAATAATTATAAAATTAATTATGGTAAATTAATAGACTTACTTCAAGATGGTCTTAATATAAATGACCTTGGCGATTTATCCTTTTTAAATGATTTTCCTAAATTAAAATCTATTTAAAATTATGACTGGAAGTATACTTTTTGAAGCTATAGTGTTTTTAACAGGTGCTATTATTTGCGTTTCTATAGCAAAACGTTTAGGGTTAAGTTCTGTAATTGGTTATTTATTAGCTGGTGTTTTAATTGGTCCTTATGTTTTAGGTTTTATTGGAGAAGAAGGTGAAGATATTTTACATTTTGCAGAGTTTGGAGTTGTTGTAATGCTATTTTTGATAGGATTAGAGATTGAACCAAAGAATTTTTGGAACATGCGAAAAACTATACTTGGTATGGGAGGAATACAAGTAGGAGGAACCGTACTTCTTTCCTATATACTCTTTACTACTTTAGGTTTTGATTGGAAGGTTGCATTGGTAATTTCTATGGCAGTAGCACTTTCTTCAACCGCAATTGCTATGCAAACTATAAAAGAAAAAGGATTAATGGATACTACTTTTGGTACGTCTTCATTTTCTATTCTACTATTCCAGGATATTATTGTAATTTTTATGTTAGGTTTTATTCCGTTACTTGCTAACACAAATGAAGCTGAAACAATAGAAAAACAAAATACATCTACTACTATATTAGAAAGTCTTCCAATGGGTTTTCAAACATTAGCTATTATATTATCTGTTGCATTAATTATTGTTGCAGGGCGTTATTTAATTGTTCCAATGTTAAGAAAAGTAGCTAAAACTGGTGTAAGAGAATTACTTATTGCAGCTGCTTTATTAATTGTATTAGGAATTTCATTTTTAATGGAATATGTAGGTATTAGTCCTGCTTTAGGTGCGTTTTTAGGTGGAGTTGTATTATCTAATAGTGAGTTTAAACACGAATTAGAAAGTACCTTAGAACCTTTTAAAAACTTATTATTAGGGTTGTTTTTCATGGCAGTTGGAGCTTCAATAAATTTTATTATTATAGCAAATAGTCCTTTAAAAATAGGTGGATTATTAATAGCAATTAT
Organism: Tenacibaculum aquimarinum; assembly: GCF_022478115.1. GTDB lineage: Bacteria > Bacteroidota > Bacteroidia > Flavobacteriales > Flavobacteriaceae > Polaribacter > Polaribacter aquimarinum_A. The sequence goes on from NZ_JAKGSC010000002.1 coordinate 295,027, forward strand.
TGTATTAAAAGCTTTAATTTTATTTATTACTGGTGCTGTTTTTAAATTAAAATTAGATCAAAAGTTGCTATTAACTTTTAATTTAGCACAGGTAGGTGAGTTTGCTTTTGTTTTGTTATCCTTTGCTTTTGGTTTAAATATTTTGTCTCAAGAAGAAATGGATATGCTACTTGTAATTACAGCTTTATCTATGTCTATAACTCCAATTATTGGTATTATAAATGAACGTTTTATTCTTCCAAAGATTGGTACAAAAGAATCTGTAAAAAGACCAATGGATCATATTGCTAAATCACAAAAAATAATATTAGTTGGATTTGGTCATTTTGGAAGTACAATTGGTCGTTTTTTACGATCTCATGGAGTAGAAGCTACTATTTTAGATCATGATTCTAATCGAGTAGATTTTCTTAGAAAAATGGGTTTTGAGGTGTATTATGGAGATGCAACTCGATTAGATTTATTAGAATCCGCAGGAATAGCCGAAGCTAAAATTATTATTTGTGCTACCAATAAAATAGGTGTTTCGAAAGCAATTAGTAAAATTGTGAAAGAAAAATATCCGCATGTAGAATTAATGATTCGTACCAAAAACAGATATGATGCTTACGAATTATTAAATCTTGGTCACCAAAACATTTATAGAGAATCTTTAGATACTTCTTTAGTTTTGGCTAAGGATGTATTAAGTAAAATGGGATTTAGAAAGTATACTTTAAATAGACAAATTCAAAATTTTAAAAAGTATGATGAAGATAGCTTAAGAAGATTAGCTTCTGAACCAAATAGAGATGATAATTATATTTTTAAAGCTAGACAAGAATTAAAACAACAAGAAGAATTTTTAAACGAAGATTTTAAGCGAGGTGTTGTAGATTATGATCATCATTGGGATAGTGAATTTATTAGAAAAATTTTAGAAAGCTCAAAAAACAAGGTTTAATGCTAAATAAAATACCTAATATAATCTTTGAATCGCAAAAACCTAACAATAGAGGTATAGAGGTAATAACAATTGAAAGCCTTGCAAAACGTAAAAACTTAGTTGATCATGATCCTCAAAAAGCACATCAAGTGGCTTTTAATATGATTGTTTTTTATACTGAAGGAGAGAGTAAACAGTTGGTAGATTTTGTATGGCATACTGTAAAGAAAAACACAATTATACATTTATCTAAAGGTCAAGTTAATGCTTTTCAGTTTACAAATAGTTTGAAAGGATTCATCATTTTATTTACAGAAGACTATTTAAAAAAACAGGTTAATTCACTTCCTAAAAATGAAATAATTAGACTTTTCAATTCGCAATTATTTTCTCCAATAATAGAAGTTCCATCAGACTCTAATGTAGAAGAGTATATTCATTTATTTGCAAAAGAATATTTTAATTCAAGCGAAAATTATAACCAAGAAAACATCTACAGTTCGTTACATACCATTATATTTTCAAAATTAGAACGCTTAAAACAATATCAAACTTTTCATTTAAAACGGTCAGATAAATTGAATAAATTTCTTGACTTTAAATCTCTTTTAGAAACTCATTTTAGTAAAAGTAGAAATGCGGATTTTTATGCAGAAAAGCTTAACATTACTTACAAACACCTTAATACAATTTGTAAAGACATTATTTCTTTAACAGCAAAGCAATTTATAGATGAGTTTATTGTTTTAGAAGCTAAACGATTACTTGTAAATTCTGAAATTAAAAGTACAGAACTCGCTTACTCTCTAGGTTTTGAAGAACCAACAAATTTTGTAAAGTACTTTAAAAAACATACAAGATTTACCCCTAATCAATTCAAAAAAGATTACATATAACTATTTAGGTTCGATATTTACCATTTTTAAAACTTTTTTAACCTTTAGTAAAGAATACTTCTACTGTAATTTTGTCCTCATAAATAAGAACAATTATGAAACAAACAATTACAGCAATAGTATTAATAATGACAATTGCAGCTTGCAAATCAGAAAAAGGACAAATCACTAAAAAGGAAACAAAAATGGAACTATCAAACAAAGACAAAACATTAGCAGTTTTAAAAAGTATTGAAACAGGAGATCAAAAAGCAATAGCTTATATTAACCCAACAAATTACAAACAACATAATCTTGCAGTAGCAGATGGTTTAGCAGGTTTTGGAGCTTTATTACAACATGCACCAGAAGGTGGATTTAAAGTAAATACGGTAAGAGCTTTTGAAGACGGAGATTATGTGTTTACACAAACCGAATATGATTTTTTTGGGCCTAAAGTAGGTTTTGATGTTTTTAGGTTCGAAAATGGATTAATAGTAGAACATTGGGATAATTTATTAGCTATTATGCCTGCTAATGCTAGTGGACATTCACAAACAGATGGAACTACTTCTATTACAGATTTAGATAAAACTGAAGAAAATAAAACGTTAGTTTCAAACTTTATTTCAGATGTTTTAATAAACGGAAAAATGGATAAATTACAAGGCTACTTTAATGGTGATAACTACATACAACACAATCCAAATATAGCAGATGGTTTATCTGGATTAGGTCAAGCTTTAGAAGGAATGGCAAAACAAGGTATTTCTATGGTTTTTACTAAAACACACAAAATATTAGGACAAGGTAATTTTGTTTTAGCTATTAGTGAAGGAACTTTTGCAGGACAACCAACTTCTTACTATGACTTATTTAGAGTTGAAAATGGTAAAATTGCAGAACATTGGGATGTTATGGAGACTATTGCAACAGAATCAGATAGAAAAAATACGAATGGGAAATTTAACTTTCCTAAATAATAAACTATATTAAGTTTTAAAAAAAAGGTTGCCCGAATGGACAACCTTTTTTTTATATTTAATGTTAAGCTTATTTCAAACTTTCCAATAACTTTTCTGCTACTAATTCTGACGATGCTGGATTTTGACCAGTAATTAAATTTCCATCTTTTATAGCATAAGCTGCCCAATCTTCTTTTTTAGAGTAAATTGCTCCATTTTCAGATAGCATATCTTCAACTAAAAACGGTACAACATCAGTTAAACCTACCGCATCTTCTTCAGAATTTGTAAATCCTGTTACTTTTTTACCTTTTACTAATGGTTCTCCATCTGTACTTTTTACATCTTTTAATGCAGCAGGAGCGTGGCATACAAATGCAACAGGCTTCTCTTGTGTATTAAATTTTTCAATTAAAGCTATAGAAGTAGCATCGTTTGCTAAATCCCATAATGGTCCATGACCACCTGGATAAAATACAGCATCAAAATCATCTGCATTCATATCAGATAATTTATGTGTATTAGCAATTAATGCTTTTGTAGCTGTATCTTTATTATAACGCTCAGTGTCTGCCGTTGCAGCATCTGGTGAATCACTACTTGGATCTATTGGTGCAGCTCCACCTTTTGGAGTTGCAATAGTAATTTTAGCACCTTTATCTAATAATGTGTAATATGGATTTGCGAATTCTTCAACCCAAAATCCTGTTTTTTTTCCTGTATCTCCTAATTTATCGTGAGATGTTAATACAAATAATATATTCATTTTAATTTTTATTTAATTATTCAATTACTGTTACTAGTTCTTCCATAGGCTTTCTAACTTTTACTAAGTTTACTAACCAATCTTTATCTTCTTCTCTATAACCTAGAGGTAATAAAACTGTACTTCGTAAACCTTTTTCACGTAATCCTAAGATTTCATCTACAGCAGTTGGGTCAAAACCTTCTAAAGGAGTTGCGTCTACACCTTCATATGCAGCAGCAGTAACAGCATTAGCAAAAGCTATATAAGCTTGTTTAGCTGCGTGATTAAAGTTTTCTTCTGGATCTTTTTGAGGATACATTCCCAATAACATTTGACGATAATTTTCCCAACCTTCGTTTTTAAATCCACGAATTTCGTTTGTTAAGTCAAACATATAATTAATTCTATCTTCAGTATACGTATCCCAAGCAGCAAATACAAGCAGGTGAGAACAATCTGTAATTACGGATTGATTCCAAGCGATTGGTTTAATTTTTTCTTTAATTTCCTGATTTTTAATTACAAAGATTTCAAATGGTTGTAAACCACTTGATGTAGGAGAAAGTCTAGCCGCTTCTAAAATACGTTCTATTTTATCTTCTGCTACTTTTTCGCCATTCATGGCTTTTGCAGCATATCTCCAGTTTAATTTGTCTAATAATTCCATATTCTTAATTCTTACTTAAATTTAATTTTTAATACTATTCCATGCAGATTGATAAGCTTCTTCTATATGAAGTTTGTTTAATGTAAAAGCTCCTCGTTTTTGAGTTATCATTAAAAACGATAAAGGATTAATTGCATAAGCATATAAAAGGTAATCTGAAATTGGTTTAATAATACCTTCTTTTTTTCCACGTGCCCAAAGGTCGAGTAGTGGTTGCAAGTGTTTTATACCTTCATTTCTACTTTCTTCATCAATCATTGGTGTGTTGTCACATTGCGCTAAAAACAGGGCGTTTTCACACTCTTTTAATTTAAAATCTGCTATACGATTCCAAATTAACTTAAAACCAGTTTCTACTGGCATATCCTCAGTATAGGTTTCAAAAGCATATTTTGTATATTTTGCTTTAACTTCAACATAAGTTTTATTAACAAGGTCTTGTTTGTTTTCAAAATATAAATAAATAGTAGCAGGAGAAACGTTTGCCATTTTTGCTATTTTACTCATTGGTGTTGCATGGAAACCACTATTATTAACCAATTCTATTGTAGCTTTTATTAAAGCATTGCGTTTGTCTATACTTTTTTGAAGTTTTGCCATTGTTTTAAATTCTTATGCAAAGATATAATAAAAAATGAATGTTCATTCTTTTTTAACAAAATTTTATGCATAAGATTGATAGGAGGTGATGAGAAGTGAAAAGCAAAAAATTAATAACCAATATTGAGTATTTTAAAACTGATAATAAATCTGGGATGTTATTGTAAATATATAATGATGTTCAATTATATAAAGTAGCTTAATAAATGTATATTGTTCTTAAAGTGCTGCTAAATAATTTTCTGCATTTTCAATATGTTTTAGCCTTTTTTCTTGTGGCATTTTATCAAACATAACAACAAGCATATTTAACCTAGGATTTGTCTTAAAAAAAGTACGGTGAGTATCCATAAAACGCCAAAAAAGTCCATCCCAAATAGTTTGCCATTCACCTTTTTTATAATTACTCATTTTTATAATGTAATTACTACCACTTATGTAAGGTTTTGTAGCCATTAATCCACCATCAGAAAATTGACTCATTCCGTATACATTAGGTACCATAACCCAATCATAACTATCAATAAATAGTTCCATGAACCAACGATAAACTTCATCAGGATCAAATTCACAAAGCATCATAAAATTACCTAATACCATTAAACGTTCTATATGATGACAATAACCTGTTTTTAATGTTTTTTTAATAGTTTGATCTAATGGATAAATTCCCGTAGTACCTGTATAGAATGATTTAGGGATTTTTTTAGTAAAGCCCCAAAAATTACAGGTGCGCTCATCAGTTCCTCTGCTTTCGTAAATACCTCGGATAAATTCTCGCCAACCTATAATTTGCCTAATAAATCCTTCTAATGAATTTATAGGGATGTTATTATTTTTTGCAAAAGAAATACTTTGTTCAATAATATTTTCTGGAGTAATTAAGCCGATATTTAACATAGGAGTTAAAACACTATGGTTCAATATAGAATACTCACTAACAATAGCGTCTTCATAAGTGCCAAATTCTAAAAAACGTTGCTCTAAAAATTGAAGAAACCATTGTTGCGTAGTTTTAAAGCTTGTTGGATATAAAGAATTATCATCGAGTTTACCTATATTATTAGCATAGTACTTATTTACATATGCTAATGCTTCTTTATAAAATGCATCAGCATCAGGAAACTGTATTGGTGGAGGCGTTTTTTTTGCAGGATATTTCTTTCTGTTTTCAGTATCAAAAGTCCATTTTCCACCAGTTGGTTTTCCATTTGAATCTATAAGTAAGTTTCTTTTTTTTCTTTGATCTTTATAAAATGTTGTTTGATGATATTTCTTTTTATCACTTCTAAAAAAGGGTAATAAATCTTCTTTGGTATTAAGAAATAAAGGCGAATCAAAAATTGTAACTTCAATATTATTAGCACTACAACCTTTTTTTATTCTTTTTTCTAGCCAATTATCAACAGGGTCTATATAATTTATATTCGTGATTCCCTTTGATTTTAAATGCGGAATTAATTCTCGAATATCAGAAATGTTTTCTGTAGATGATATATAAACTATTTCAATATTTTTAGAAGCTAAAAAAGCCTCGTAATGTTTCATAGTTGCTCTATGATATGCTATTTTCTGTTTATGAAAATTTAATTGTTTAAAAAATAAAAACTCTTCAATAAGATATACTGGCAGCTTATTCTTTAAGAGGGGAGAGGACTCAAAAAGTTGATTAGGGAATACTAAATTTATTTTTTTCATTTATACTTTATTTCTTCTACAACGTTCACTACAATATTTTACTTCATTCCAGTTTTTTTCCCACTTTTTGCGCCATGCATAAGGTTTATTACATACAACACATATTTTTTGTGGTAAGTTTACTTTTTTCATCGGTTTTTATTAACGTGTACGGCTAATATTTTACTTTTTTCAGCTACTACAGCAGGATGTTTTTTATGGCCCCAAATTTTATCTCTAGCTAACTTGGCACTTCTTTTTAAATCTACTATTGGTAATGGATAATCTACACCAATAGTTACGCCACTAAATGTTTGTTCCATAACACTCATAGTCCAAGGCTCGTGTATGTATGCTTTAGGAACATTTTCTAATTCAGGAATCCATTTTTTTATAAATATTCCATCAGGATCGTGCTCTTCAGAGTTTTTAACAGGGTTGTAAAGTCGTACTGTATTAATTCCGGTTGTACCGGCTTGCATTTGAAATTGAGGATAATGTATACCTGGTTCATAATCTAAAAATTGACAAGCTAAATGGTACACACCATCTCTCCAATCTTGATCTAGATTTAATGTGAAAAAAGAAACAAGCATGGCTCGCATTCTAAAATTAATCCATCCTGTTTGTTCAACTGCACGCATACAAGCATCTATAATAGGAAAGCCTGTTTGTCCTGTTTTCCAGGCTTTAATAAAAGATTCATTCTTTTGATGCTCTAATAATTCATATCCCTTATTTATACAAAGAGTTTCGTAACTACATGCTACTTCAAACTTTTGAATGAAATGGCAATGCCAATGTAAACGCGTTAACATTCCTGAAAAAGCCTTATCGTTTGCAGTTCCATTAGGGTGCGTACCAACAAATTGAAAAACTTGCTTAATACTAATATTTCCCCAAGCTAAATAGGGAGATAATCTACTACAAGCTATTCTACTTTCGCTAGGTTTAGAGATATGTCTGTGATAATTAAAACCTCTTTTTTTAGTAAAAGAGATAAGATATTTCCAAGCATTTTCTTCTCCAGCTGGTTGATAGTGTTTAGGATACTCTTCTAAATTTTTAACTAATTCTTTTGGCAATATAAATTCGTGCTGAATTGGTTTTAATATAGAAATTGAATAATTATTTTTTAAAATAGGAGAGTGCATTGTAGCATGCCACCTTTTATTCCAAGTATCTCTATTTTTAAGCCCTCTTATAATACCATCTCGCTGGCTTTCTTGCCAAATAATTTTATTATTGATACAAAACTGTTTAATCTTCTTATCACGTTTCCACGTTATATTTGTACCACTTTCTTGATAACTAAAAATGTGTTTAATGTTATATTTATTATTCAGAAAATTAAAAATAGTAACAGCTTCTCCATAAAAAACAGTAACATTTCTACTATATTTTTTTAAAGTTTTATTAAGTGCTTTTATAGAGTGATAAACAAACTTTAAATGTCTTGGACTTGTATCTGGATATTCAATTATTTCAGGCTCAAAAAGGTATATAATTATATAAGGTATACCCGTTTGTTCTGCTTTAAATAAAGGTTCGTGATCTTGCAATCTTAAATCACGTTTTAACCAAACTATATTGATGTCTTTTTTATTCAAAATAAGATTATATGAGAAATATTTAATGGTTAAACACCTTATTATTTATAGTTAACGTTTACTAATTCTATTACCAGAAATTGCTTTTTGTCTAGTACACTTAAAACGAGTAATATCGCCGTTTCGTTTTTTTAAATGTTTTGTACTTACACCGCTATTAACACGTTTTCGCCAACGTTTAAAACTAGATTCTTTAAGGTTTCCACGCATTAACTTTATAATATCCTTTTCAGGAATGCCAAATTGAAATAATATGGCTTCAAAAGGAGTACGATCTTCCCACGCCATTTCTAAAATACGGTCTAGCTGCATTTCTGTAAAATTCTTTTCTCTTAAAATATCTAAACTACTTTTTCCCATATCTGATCTGAATTTAAGTAAAAGCTTCCTAATGATTTAAATTTCCATTCAGTTGGTGCTATAATTGATAAAAAAGAATCACCATTATCTCGTTTGTATAAATGATAATGTTGCCCAATAATAGGTTCAAAAGTAAACTTAGAATCGTATATTAATTTATTATATTCTAACTCTTGCATTAATTGGGCGTATTGTTCCTTAATTTCTAGAAACTTAGTTTGAACTTTATGATTTAGTTTATTAATACTTCTCTTTTTCCAAGCCACAGTATCTGTTGTTGTAATTACAGGAGCACTAACATTTGTTCCGTATGGTTTTAAATGTGCATCATACTTTTTAGTTTCTAAATTATAAACAACGTTATCTGGTTTTTTCTCTACTGCCATACTCTTTTAATATTTCTAATTGTTTCATAAATTCTTAAATCTAATATCTTTAGCATAATATTGATTATACTTTTTTACTTGATTGTTCTATTTACTGTATGGTAAATATACAAAATTGTTTATGTTTTTAAATAAAACGTTAAACAAAATATAATATATATAATAATTTTAAATAACAACAAATGGTGATTTTAGTAAATTGTAATTAAAAAAACATGGAGAAATCCATATATAACTAGTACTTAATTTAAAAACGAAAGTTTCTCTAGAATAACGTATTTCAAATCGCACAAAAGCGCTATTTCACTAATTGACATAAAATGTACTATAATGTTCTGCGTTATGTTACTTTGCTTTGGTAAAAAGCGAGATTACTACCTCAAATTTTCTTAATTTTTTTCTTCTAAAATCTTTCTTTAAAAATGTAATTTAATACGCTTTTTACGAAACGACGAAAGGAGTGAAGTGGGAATGTGCATGGAATGGTTTTTATATTTTATATATTTGTTAAAAAAAATTGTTGATTAACCAAAAATCCATAGCAGTACTCCCTTTTGTTAATATGAGTAATGATATTGATAACGAATATTTTTGTGATGGTATAACTGAAGAAATAATAAATGCCTTAACAAAGATAAAAGGCTTAAAAGTTATCGCAAGAACGTCTTCTTTTGCATTTAAAAATAAAAACATTGACGTTCGGCATATTGGCAATCAATTAGGTGTGGCAACTGTTTTAGAAGGAAACGTACGAAAATCAGGCAATAGAATTCGTATAACTGGACAGTTGATTGACACAAAAGATGGAACACGCTATTGGTCTAAAAAATTTGATAGAGAATTAATAGACATATTTGATTTGGAAGATGAGATTAGTCTTGATATAGCGGATGAAATCCGAAAGCAATTTGGGCACTTTGATGTTCAGGATCATTTAATAAAGCAACCAACGAATAACATTGATGCTTATCAATTGTTTTTAAAAGGTCGTTCATTGCAATTAAAATGGACGCCAGAAAGCATAAATAAAGCAATATCTTATTATAATAAAGCTATTGCCTTAGATAAAAATTATGCAAAAGCTTATTATGGCAATTTACAAGGCTATGGTTTATTGGCAATGTGGGGTTATATGCCGTACCAAGAAGCTATGGAGTTAGCCATTAGTAATTTGTTAATTGCCAAAGAAATAGACAAAACATTGCCCGAATATCCGCTCTCTTTTGTTGGGAAGTTTTTTTGGGGTGAATGGGATTTTAAAAATGCATACATACATATTAATAAAGTTTTAGATATTAATCCAAATCATATTGATGGATTAGAAGCTATGGCAGAACTTTGTATAGCTCATGGCTTTTTTGATATGGCTTTGATTTATGCAAACAAATTATTAGAAGTAGATCCGCTCTCTGCCAATAATAATTACACATTAGCTCACATTTATTACTACCAAGGTCAATTTGATAAAGCTTTAGAAAATGTAAACTATGCGCTAACACTTAATTCTGAATTGGGCTTAGCCAATCATTTAAAATGTTTCTGTTTAATATGGCTTAACAGAAGAGAACAGTTTGAAGAATTTATATTGGATACTTCTTTACAAGAGGAGAAAAATTTATTATTCAAACTTATCAATAAAGATGATGTTGAAGTTCCTGAGGAAATGACTACAAAATGGATACAATCTCGTAACGAACAACAAATGGAAGTCCCTTATGATGTATTTATTTTGAGTAATTCAAATTATAAAGAAAAAGGATTTATCTACTTAAAAGAAATGATAGATCAAAGACGTGGGCAAGTTCTAAATTTCAGACAAGAACCTTTTTTACAAACGTTACATACTAACAAAGGTTTTTCAGAGTTGCATCAGTCAAATTTGTTTATTAAAGATCTTAAAAGCCATCAAAAAGAGGAAGAAAAATTAACGTCAATCATTTTAGATTCCCATCAAATAAAAAGTTTAAAAGAGGATTTACTTAGTTATTTTAAGGAAGATAAACCTTTTTTAAATCCGCAATTAAGTTTAAAGTCCGTGGCAAATGTTTTAGGATTAAATACAAATAAAATTTCGTACTTAATTAATAAAGCATTTCTTCTTAATTTTAATGACTTTGTTAATTCTTATCGCTTAAGTCATTTTAAATCCATAGCACTAGAATTAAAAAATTCTCATTTAACCATTCTTGGCTTAGCATATGATAGTGGTTTTAATTCTAAAAGTGTATTTAATGTCTATTTCAAAAGAATAGAGGGTATTACACCTAGTAAATGGTTAAAGTCCAATACTATTTAACAATAATTAAAACATTCAAATTTAAGTTTTAGAAGATTTACGCTTTCCTAAATTTTAGGTTTGAAAAATATTATATCCTAATACTCAACTTGGGTTAGCATAGTACTTTCAAAATTCAACCAACTTGTTTTTTTAATTCATGACTTCGTTCGAAATTATAATTTTGGACGATTAGTGTCTTTTTATGTCTCAAATTTGCATACTCAAAAGAATAGTAATCAATTAAAAAAAAACAATGACTCTAATTAAAAATGACCATTTAAAACAATCAATAAACAAGCAAATCATGAAAAATATTTTAGTAAAGACGGTTTGTATAGCTTTTGCATAAGTATCTAGTATATCAGGAGGTGGAGCAATTATTGCTACAAATTCAACTGTAATTAAAGATGTTGAGGACTTATACAATTGTTGGTGGGAATCCTGCTAAAGCCATCAGAAAGCAATTTTCAGAAGAGGTAATTGCAAAAATTTTAGAGCTGTAATGGTGGAATTGGGACATCGAAAAAATCACAAAGAGCATTCAGAACTTAACTGACAATAACATTGAGAAATTAATAGAATAAATAATTATGAAAACAGCAATTTATACATCTTATGGTTCGCCTGAGGTTATTCAAATTTTAGAAACGGAAAAACCATTGCCAAAATCGAATGAAGTTCTAGTGCAAATTAAAGCATCGTCCGTAACTCGTGCAGATACAATGATGAGAGCAGGAACACCCAAATTCGGGAGATTGTTTCTCGGTTTTTTCAAACCAAAGAATACCTCACTAGGTACCGGTTTTTCAGGAATTATTGAATCAGTTGGTTCAGAAGTCACTCAATTTAAAATAGGAGATAAAATTTTTGGAGAAAAACTATTTAGTAATGGCACTAACACAGAATTTCTTTGTATTGCTGAGGATTCAATAATTGCGCTTAAACCTAATAACATATCACATCAATGGGCTGCGCCTGTTTGTGATGGTTTTCTAACCTCTTATAACTTTTTAAAAGACATCGCAAACATTCAACAAGGACAACATATTTTAATAAATGGTGCTTCAGGAAGTTTGGGAACTGCCGCAGTTCAAATAGCAAAAATTAAGGGAGCTACAGTTACAGGAGTTTGTAGTACTAAGAATATTGAGTTGGTTAAATCTTTAGGAGTTGATTTTGTAATCGACCATAAAAACGATGACTTCACAAAAAACAAGAATATGTATGATTTTATTTATGATTCGGTAGGAAAAACCAATTATAGTAAGTCCAAAAATGCTTTAAAATCTAATGGTCTATTTATAACACCAGTTTTAAGTCTAAATGTCTTGTACTATTCAATAAGTCATCCAAAAAAAGTAAAGTTTGCGGCTACAGGCCTAAAACAACCTGAGGAATTAAAACAATTATTTTTAGAATTAGTAGATTTTTTTGAGCAAAAAAGACTTGAGACGGTTATTGATAAAACCTACAACCTATCAGAAATTATAGAAGCTCATCATTATCTCGAAACTGGCCGAAAAGTAGGGAACATCGTCGTCATCAATCAATAATAATTCATTAATCAAAAAACGAACAATTATGAAATCAATAAAAATGAAAACAATAAAAAAACAAATGGTATTAAGAATGGCTTATGTAGCCTTTGCATTAGTATCTAGTATAACATACGCACAAAACACAAATCTAGAAACTACAACACAAAGAGATGGCTTCATCTTCGAATTTGTAGTAGGTGGAGGCATTATCAGTATAGAAGATAGTGCAGGTATTCAAACATTTGACAAATCTCAAGGAACATTTGTTTTTCCAGATTTAAAATTTGGCTACATGTTAAACGACAAACTCGCTATTACTCTTTCAATGCCAGGAAACATTTATGAATTTCAGGATAATGACAGGAACTTTGGAGGGTTCATTCCCTCTGTACAATATTGGGTAAAAGATAGATGGTGGATTCATGGAGGAATTGGTTTAGGAATAGATTCGCCAGCACTTTATGATATTAAAGACAATGTAAATGACGATTGGAACTTTGGTTGTGCTGTTATGGCGAGTACAGGTTACGAAATTTACAAAAAGAAAAACTTCGCGCTTAATGTTCAGTCTAAGTTAGTTCTTGGTCGTGCGTCTTTAGATGGAGATGCACATAGAGATGCTATAATCTTTAATATAGGATTAGGGTTTAGTTGGTTGTAAGGTTTAATAATAAACTTTCCTGAATTCACAAAACTATTAAAAATTCTTTACATTTATGAATACAAAAACATTACAAAAGCTAGGAGGATTCTGCTCGATTTCACTTGGATTAATCTACATCGCAGCGTTTATAGTTTATGGAGGAATATTAGATTTCCCAAAAGCAGGCGCTACTGAAATTGAAAGATGACATTAAACAAACAAATCAATAAACCATTATGTTAGAAAATATATCGGAACGAAAAGAAGCGTGGAAAACAATATTTTTGTTTCTTTTATTAGTTGTTATTCTTACTTCGCCTTTCCATTATGCAATAGTAAATTTATATCCTTCACGAATATATATTGGGGCAATAATGTGGTGTCCTGCGATAGCTGCGTTTATCACTCTAAAAATAAAAGGGCGTAAAATTTCATCTCTAAATTGGAATTGGGGAGATTGGAAATACATTCGATTGTCTTATTTTATTCCAGCTTTATCAGGTATAATTACTTATATACTCATCTGGATTTTTGGATTTGGAAATTTAGCAAATGCAGAAGTTATTACTGAATGGGCTAAAGAATTGCAATTAATGGGAATAGGTACTTTAGACACCATACCTATTGTTGTAATAGCCATACTCTTGTTAGGAACTGTTGAAGTTATTAGGTCAGCCGCAACAACTTTAGGAGAAGAAATTGGTTGGAGAGGTTTTTTTATTTATGAATTAAGAAAAGTGCTTTCTTTTACTGGGATTTCTGTTTTTAGTGGAATTATTTGGGCAATTTGGCATTGGCCGTTGTTCGTTTACTATAGTAATAATGCCATATTAGAATTTTCAGCCTTTTTGACTACTTGTATTTTTATGTCGTTTACTATGACATACTGTACTTTTAAATCTAAAAGTCTGTGGCCAGCAGTAATTTTTCACGCAGTAAGTAATGTTTACATACAAAAAATAATGCCTCCTTTAACAACAAAAATTGAAGGAACAGAACATTGGCTTGGAGAAAATGGAATTATGTTTACAATTGTTACTTGCATTTTCGGAATTTACTTTTGGAGAAAAGCAATTAAAGAAAAATTATAAATAAAGATAGAATGTCACAAATAAAAATTTACGGATTAAGAACAAATTTAAAAGATATTAAATCTAAATTATCTGATATTATTCATAAGTGCGTAGTTGAATCATTGAGTTTTCCTAAAAACAAACGTGCACACAGGTTTATAAACCTTGAAAAAGAAGATTTCTTCTATCCAGAAGGTAGAACTGATGCATACATTATAATTGAGATAATGATGATTACTGGAAGAACGGTTACAACCAAAAAGAATCTAATTAAAATGTTATTTAAAGAAATCCATAAGGATTTAAATATTTCAACAACTGATATAGAAATATCAATAATTGAAAGTCCTGCAACTAATTGGGGATTTAGAGGGCAAACAGGCGATGAGGTTTCGTTAAATTATAAAATTGAAATCTAATGATTATTAAAAGTGACCAAAAAAAAGATTTTGAAACAATCTATGAAATCATAAATGATGCTTCAATAGCCTATAAAGGTATTATTCCTTCTGATAGATGGCAAGAACCGTATATGTCTAAAGAAGAATTAAAAAAACAAATAAATGAAGGTGTAGAATTTTGGAATTTTGAAGAAAGAAATAGTGTGTTAGGGGTAATGGGAATTCAGTTTAAAAAAGATGTTACTTTAATACGTCATGCTTATGTTAGAACCTTAGCAAGACAAAAAGGAATAGGAAGTAAATTATTAAATCAACTAATTAATCTGTCTGAGACACCAATTCTAATAGGCACGTGGGCTGATGCTTCTTGGGCTATTCGTTTTTATAAAAAAAACGGATTCAAAGTATTGCCAATAGCCGAAAAAGATAAACTTTTGAAAATTTATTGGGATATTCCTAAACGACAAATAGAAACTTCTATAGTTTTAGCAAGCAATGATTGGAAAAGTTTTGAATAAAAACTACCTATAAAACAATATAAAATTAATTGTTTAATCTACATAAACAAGTCATCCTCTACATCGTTAGCAAACAATTAAAAAATAATCACATCTATTTGATAATAACCATAAATATGAAAAAAATATATTTATTTATAGCTTTAGTACTATTCGTTTTAACTAGCAATGCTCAAAAACACAAAGAGTATTATGATAGTGGAAAATTAAAAATATACGGAACGAAAAAAAATGATAAAAAGACGGGACAATGGAAATATTATTACAATAATGGAACTCTAAGAATTATTGGAAAATATAAGGATGGAAAAGATATAGGTGTATGGAAGTATTATCACCAAAATGGTGCGTTAAGAGCAATTGGGAATTATGAAAATGGTAAAATGGCAGGTCTTTGGAAATACTATCACAATAATGGGGAACTAAATAAAATTGGAGAAAAAGAAAATGGTGAAGATGTAGGTGAATGGAAATACTATGATGAGAGTGGTAAGCTTAAAAAAAGAAAATGATAAAGAGGCAATAGCACGTATAATTAATTACTATTTAGATGGGACACGAAGCGACAACCCAGATTTGATGAGAAAAGCATTTCAGCCAGATGTAACTTTGAAGTTTATAGATAAAGAAGGTTCATATAAAATGATACCAATAAAAAAGTTTTTCTCATATTTCACAAATACTAAAAGTAGATTATTTGAAAACAAAATATACTACATAGATATTTCAGGATCAACAGCAAATGTAAAACTTACTGCAAAATATGAGGCATATAAATATATTGACTACATGAATATTCTTAAAACTAAAAATGGATGGAAAATTGTCAGCAAAATTTCACATCAAGATTTTTTATGATCACAATAACGTTTTCCAACAAAGAAATACTTTAAAAACTACTAAATTAAACTTAAGTCCTGTATAATAAATAGCTTGTAGAATGTTCCTTGGATATTTTACATAATGACAAATTATAGCTACACAATAATAAATACAACTACGAAGCCACAATTAGCTTGACATAATTGCTATCGATATAAATCTGCGACGTTATATCTGCAATTATGTCAAATATCGCCCAAAAGCACTATTTCGCTAATTGCTATAAAATGCACTATAATTAATATTATGTTAAATAGGTTTTATAATATGTATTTAGCATACATACTTTTAATTTAAAGATCATATTTAATTTCATAGTAAAATTATTTTTGTGTTGGTACACTCGCTTTATAAATTTCTACAGTTTTGTTAGAAGTAATTGTATAGCTAGTATTTGCTTTTATTAAAATAGACTGACCTTTTTTAAGTTTATACTTTTTATCATTTTGATGTATTGTTGCAAAACCATTTAAAGCAATTAATATCTCAACAGAATTAGAAATTGAATTATGAGTTTTAGAGTTATCCAATTCAATTTTACTTAATTCAAAATCTTTTGCTGTAGTATTGTAAACAACTTCAGAATTCAATTCATTTTTATTACCATTTAAAATTTCTGGTATCGTTTCTTCAAATTTAGTATTCTTTAAAAGTTCCACAACATCTATATGTTTAGTTGTTAAACCACCTCTTAAAACATTGTCAGAATTTGCCATTAGCTCAATATTTTTACCTTCTAAATATGCATGTGGTACGCCAGCATCTTGAAATACAGCCTCCCCTTTTGACACATTTAAAATATTAAAAAAATAAATTGAAAAAATGCCTCTATCAATATCTGTTGAACCTGTACTTTTAAGTGATTTAGCAGACCAATATTCTGGCGAAGATTTATCTAATTCATTATTTAAAAACTTAGGAAGAATTCTTTCAACTAAAGGTTTTAAAATATTATTTACTTCTTCTTGAGTATATTCCATTACTGTTCGGTAAAGCTCATAATAACCACCATTAATAAAAGTACTTAATAAGAAATTTAATTCTTTTGTTTCACTAAGATTCTTAATCAGTTTTTTTCTTTCTAAAAACCCGTGTAATAGCCAAAAATCGCTCAAAGCAACCATAATTTCAGGTTTATGGTTCTTATCCTTATAATTTCTGTTTTTTGCAGTTAATAAAATTCCTTTTTTATTTTCGTTATTATACCCTATTTCTGCAGCTTCTTTTGTAGGATGTACTTGTATAGAAAGCATTTTATTTACATCTAAAACTTTAAATAAATAAGGTAACTTTCCAAAACTATTAGCAACATTTAAACCTAATTTTTCAATTGGTTTTTGACTTAAAAATTGATTTAAAGATATAATACCTTTTTTAGTTTTTATTAATGAAGGTGCTTTTAAATGTGCTCCTAACCAGTATTCTGCATAATTAGAATTAGTAGTATTGTCTTCAGATATTAAATATGGAATAAACTTTTTCCCACCCCAATCATAATTCTGTATTTTTCCTACTATTTGAAAAATGCTATCTAATCTATTTTCTATTGCTATCATAATCTTTTATTTTTAAAATTCACTAATACTATAAACCCTTCTTAACAAAACTCTTTCCTCTTTTTTTGCTAACCATTCTTGTTCAAAAACTTTAAGTAATTTTTCTATTGATTTAGGGTTTGAAATATTTTTAGGGTTTGTATGAATAATTAATTTTATGTTTTCACTTTGTGATAAAAACCTTACACCTGCTTTTACAGCTAGTATTAATTTTTTCTCTTTTTTTAAACTTAATATTGAAATATCACATTTTGAAGAATCTTTAAGTTTATAAAGTGATTGAAGATTCTTATTGTTATTGCCATTATTGACTAAACAGATTTTAATTTTTTGATTAAAAAAGGATTTAAAAATCAGTCTATTAGTTTCATCAAAATCTTTTTTTCCGAAAATTATAATGATTCCTTTTTTCATTTAAGCTTTTTTAAGTTTGTTTAATGAAAAACTAGTTGCTTCATTTGATGAGTAACTTTCTTTTTTTACATTTTTTTTGTTTCCTCTATAAAACCATGCAATTTGTCCTAATTGTCCCACAATTTTAACAGAATCCTTCATTGATAATTTAGAACCATCTGCATGAATCCATCTTTTTAAAGGCTGCTCACAAAGAATTTCTTTTGCTTTTTTTAATCCAAAATGCAATGTTATTCTTCTAAAAATTTCAACATCAAAAATCCATTGAGTTACAAACTTATCAGCAAACGAAATTTCAATTACATCTTTATGAAAGATTTTAGCTCCACATTGTGTGTCTTTAAAATCCATCTTTAAAATTTTTCTGATAATAAAATTAATCGTTAAACTAATAATTTTTCTTGCAGATTCTTTTGTAATATTTGCTCCCATTCTACTAATTCTAGAACCACTAACAATTTTATAATTAGAATTTTCTATGGTAGAAACTAAATCGTCGAAATCTGTTAAATCAGTTGATAAATCTGCATCTAAAAAACCTATATAATCTAGATCTTCTTTCTTAGCCATAAATAACATTCCTTGCCTAACAGCTTCTGCTTTACCTCCATTTTTTTCACAGTCGTAAACTGTTATAAAATCTTCTCTACCTTTTCTAAGGTTATTTAAAACTTCTAAAGTATTGTCCTTACTTCCATCATTAACAAAACATAAATGATATCCTGAATTTTTAACAATAAAATCTGTAAACTCATTACTTAATAGCCTTTCTTCCTCATTATAACAAGGAATAACAACACCAACACATCTTTGTTGAATAATTACACCATTATTTGTTATTACATTATTTGCTATAACAGGTGCTCCAATTAATCTTTTTACTCTTGCACAAACTTCTACTAAACTTAGAGGTTTTTTCATGTAATCATTAATTCCTAAATCGAAACCTTCAGTAATCATATTATCATCAGTATTACCAGATAAAACCATAATTGGTGTTGATGAGTTTTTAGTTTTACGAATATGCTTTACTACTTCCATTCCAGAAACTAATGGCATATTAATATCTACAATTACCAAATCTGGTTTAAAAGACTCATAAGATTCAATTCCTTTTGTTGCGTTTGTTTCAGTAAGAACTTCATACCCTAATTCTTTTAATCTATTTTCTAAAGGAATTAAAACTAATTTTTGGTCGTCTATTGCTAATACTTTCATAATATTTATTTTTATTGCTTAATTACACTTCAAAAGTAGTTTTGTTTTAAGGGTAAAAAGGGCTTTAAAGCTTTAAAAGGAGTTTTGTATAGACGAATGGTAGTTAACTGAAGTTAAATAAGATTTTACATATAGTTTATACGATATATCTAATTATAAGTGTACATATAAGAATGAAATAAAAATATAGTAAATACGTAATTACAGTAATCCTGCTTTCAGTATTACTGTAATTAAGTTATGCTTCTTTAATAACATTTTCATAAAAAAGTTTAAGATTATTAAGGTATAATTACTGTTTTTAAACCTCTTTTTAGAAACGCTAAATGTTTTTGGTTAATTTTAAATAGAAGTTATTTTTAAGTTCTTTTATATAAATTACGGTTAATGGACTCTAGTAGTTCTGGTAAGTAAGAGTTAAGGAATACTCATACTCTAATGTCTTATTAAAATATTTAAAGTAAATGATTCAAATTTTTTATTTGAACTTTTTGTTCTTTTTAATTCGAATTAAAAAAAAGCGAGCGTAAAAACCTTACCTGAATGGCAACATCAAACTAATTTATATTTTTACAAAAATATTTGTGTAATACCAACGACCGTTACTGTTTTGTCTTGCTATAACATCAAAGTAATTGTAATCTCCTTCTATGTTTTTTCTATGTCCATCACTAGCTATCCAAGCATTAACAACACTTTCTGCTGTAATAAAACCAGAGGCAACATTTTCTGCAGCACCAATAATACTTGCTTGTTCTACTAGATATTCTGAGCGTTTTTGAAATTCATCATGAGAGATTTCATCTTTCTCAATCATATACAAAGTATGGATAAGTGCAGGAACTTTTATAATGTTTAATTCCTTTATTAAAGGTAAATTTTTAGATACTCTATAATCATTTATATGATCTAAAATTTCTATTTCTATTGGACGAGCTTCAATAAAGGTAGTATTTATAATTTGCTCTATAGTTATTTCTTCTTCTTCTTCAACAATAACTTCATCATTAGATGAGCAAGATGTAATAAAAAAAAATAGACATAGGATAATAGATAAGAAACTTCGTTTTACTTTTTTCAATCCAAAAAGAACTGTTGATTCATGTCCTTTTGTTAAGTTTAATTCTTTAAGAGCTCTATACTCTAATTCTTTTAATTTGTTTTCTTGAGGAATTGAGACAAATTTTTGGTCATTGATGGCTAGTACATTCATAATTGTTGATTTTTATTGATTAATTTCAAGTCAAAATTAATTTTGTTTTGAAGTAAAAAATGAAAAAAACACTCTTCTGGAAGTTTTATATAGACGAATGGAAGTTTACTGATGTTAAATAAAATTTTGCTCATAGTTTAAAAGATTTATATTTACATTATTATACGTGAGTACATTCTTAATGAAAGAAAAATCTAATAAATACTTAATTACAGCAATACTGCTAGCAGTAATATTCCATGGGTCTACTATTTTCTACACGTTAGAAACTACATATGATGCATTAATACATTTATTTTTTGCTGATCATTATGCTAATAGTTGGTTTGAACCTTGGAATTACAAGTGGTATACAGGCTTTACAGTTCAAAGTTATCCTCCATTAGTGCATCAATCAATAGCAGCATTATCTTTAATAGGAGGTTTAAAATTTGGGTTATTTACTGTTGCTTTAATTGCTATTATACTCTTTGTTACAGGAGCTTACAGATATTCTTTATTAATAACATCTAACAGAACTGTTGCTGGTTATGCAGCTATACTAGCTGTTTTTTCTTCTTCTTTTGTTGAAACGTTACACATTTTTGGTCAATTACCAAGTATAATTGGTGTTTCCGTTTTAATGCATGCATTGCCAGAAATCTACTTATGGCTTAAAACAGGTAAGTATAAGTTCTTTTTTACTTCTCTTTCATTAATAGCAGTTACAGTTACATCGCATCATGTAACACCAATTTTTGGAATGGTATTTTTTATCTTTCCATTAATATTAACAGTAATAATGGATATTTCAAGAGAAAAGGTTAACTCTTATAAAGAAGTTACATTTTCTTTATTCTTTAGAACTTTTCTTAATCAATTAAAGAAAAATGCTGGTTTTAGTTTTTCTGCTTTATTATTAATTATATTTTGTATTTTTCCTTATTGGTTAAACTCAAAAAAAAATCCAATAACTCAAGTACCAATTCCACATGGATCTAGAGATAGTTTTATAGAAGTAACTTCTTCTGGCTTGGTTTTTTTTACAATTCCTTGGGGAATTTTATTATTTATTTTACCATATATTTTTTTTAGATATTATAGTAAACGATACCTGTTTTTTGGTTTATCATTTACTATGCTAGTCATTTTAGGAACTGGAGGAACAACTCCAATACCAAAAATGATTTTAGGTGATAATGCATTCAATATTCTTACATTAGATAGGTTTACATTATGGGCAACTATAATGTCTATTCCAATATTTGGAGAATTTGCTTATCGATTTGTAGAAGGAGATTTAAAAGTATTAATTCAAAAAAGATTTGGTGCTATTTATCATAGGTTATTAGGAGGAATGTTAGCTGGTTTATATGTAGCAATGATTATTTTTACTATGAGTTTAGGGTATTTTAGACCTTCTCAACCTCAAAAAATTAAAATGTTACCTATTGTTAATTTTTTAAGTCAAGATTCTCATGATCAATGGAGGTATTTAACATTAGGTTTTGGAGATCAAATGGCTTGGTTAGCAGCACAAACAAATGCATTAAGTGTAGATGGAAACTACCACTCCGCAAGACGTTTACCAGAATTAACAACAAGACCTATAGAACGTTTAGAAAACTCTAAATTTAAAGGAGTTGCAGGTATTGGTTCTCTACAACAATTTCTAACAACTCCAGAAAAGTATAATCTAAAGTATATTTTTTCTAATGATAAATTTTATGACCCTGTATTATTTTTTTGCGGATGGCAACGTTTATCTCAATTAGAAAATGGAATTATGGTTTGGGAAAAATTAAACGTCCCTCCTATTTCATCTATTCTCCCAAAAGAAGACGTTCCTACTTGGGTGAAAATAATCTGGGGAATCATTCCATTTTTAACACTGCTAATTGCATTTATACTTAATATCCAATCTTTATTTATTCATAGTCTAAAAACAAAAGTAAAAGCCGCACCCGATTACTTTAAATTTAAAGTTAACTATAATAAATTTCCTCGAATTGTATTAAAAACACTTCATATTTGGGCAGTAATCTTAATTATTACAATAAGTTATGCTTGTTATATGTTTTACATTAAAAATGATACTCAAAGATCTCCAGAAAATGTTGTTAAAGCTTATTATGATGCTTTAGATTTTAAAGAGCTTAATAAAAGTTTTACATACATAGACCCTAAAAGTGATGTTTCTCGGGATCAATATTTATTAGAAATATCCGTAACCGATGGATTACTAAGCTCTTACGCAAAACTAGATGCAATAACAGCAGAAGTTTTAAAACAAACTGATAGTTTAACCACATTAAAAGTAGAAACAAAGTGGATTACTCCTCTTGAAAAACTATCTAAAGTAGAATATCGAACAACTGTTAAAAGAGGTAGAAAATGGTATTTAAAACCAACCAGAAAATCTATAGATTTACCTCCAGATCAATTATACTCTAGAAATAGCACGTCTTATTTTAATCAAGGGAGAAGAAGAATTACAACAGAGCAAACACACCATGAAGATGTTTTAAAACAACCGGTTTTAGAAATTATTTCTGCTAAGTTGATAAAATTCAACAAACGCTACTCTATCATTGGTATTGTGCAAAATATAGACAATGTACCTTCTGATGTAGTTTTAAAAGGAACGCTTTACAATGATGATAATAAAGAACTGGCTACTTATAATGCAAAGCATATTTTAAAGCATAAATTAATGCCTAAAGAAATAAGTGCTTTTAGAATTAATTTTGAAGGTATTGCCTGGTCTAAAACGAAAGATTCTATACCAAAAACGTTTAATCCTGATGAATTTACTCCAGTAGAGCTAAATGAACAACCAACAAAATTTAATTTACAAGCAGCAGGAAACGTATCTAATTCTGATTTATATAAAGATATTGTTTTAAGCGAAATTAACTTTGGGCCAAACAATATTAGTGGTACTTTATTTAATAGTGGAATTCAAGAAATTACTGTTCCACAAATAATTATTACTTTTTATAATGAGAAAAAGGAAATGATTTGGGTAGATAATTTGTTTTTAAAAGAAGGTATAAGACAAGAAAGAAAACTACGTTTTAATTATTCAATTCCTGAAAATCCAAAAATAAAAACTGTAAGTGATGATATGAATTACTGTTTTGTAAATGGATTACCAAATAAAGATATTGCTGCTAAAATAATACCAAATAGAATACACAAGCACACTATAAATAATTTACAAAAAGTAGATCATTCTCTTTTTAGCTATATAAAAATTGAATTAAATATGTATATCGGAAATCCTAAATAATGAAGTTTAAACAAGGCCTTTTTCTTCTCTTTTTTCAATTAGTAATTGTTTCTTTCTTTGGTCAAGAAACAGCTACTAAGTCATCTTCTATTGTATTATTATCAACAAAAGCAGAATATATTGTTGATGAAGAAATTACACTTGAATTTAGCTCTGATAAAGATGTTCCTTTTCAATTATATTGTGCTAATAGCTATGGATCTACGATTATTGAACCTATAATTTCTAATCAAAATATCAAATTTAAAATACCAAGGTTTTTAACTAAAAAAAGAGGTGCGTTTTCCTGGAAAACAATTAATTCAGAAGCTAATATTTATGGTAATATTACAATTCTCCCTCAACAACAACCCGCCACTATAGAAACCTACTTAGGCCCACCAAGTATAGATGCGGGAGAATCTGATTATACTATGTTAGTTGTAATACCAACAGACAGTTTAGATAATCCAATTTTAGATAATAGTAAAGTTGATGTAAAGCACCAGTTTTTAAAATCAGAAAAAAAAGAGCCTATTTTAACTGATAAATTAATTGGTTTTAAAAACATTTATTCTCCTTTAAAAAGCGGTAGGATGATTATTTCATCTGAATCATATGGCTTAAATTCAAAGGAATTCGACATTAATGTTATGCCAGCAATTGCAACTAACTTTAAACTATTTGTAAAAAGAAATCATGAATACGCAGATGGTAATCAAATAACAACTTTTTTTACATCAGTAATAAGAGATAAAAATAAAAACATAATTAGTGATGGTAGTTATATTGAGTTTTATGTCACAAATAAAAAAGGGAATATTTTAAAAACTGTAGGGACTACTATTAATGGAGTTGCTCATGCTAAAATTATACATCCAGACTTTGAAGATAATTGGAAAGTAAAAGCTTTTTTTATAGGTATTTCTGAAAGTGACATTTTAGAAATAAATTATAAAAAAGTAATTGAAAACTATACAGTTCTTTTTAAAGATAATAATAGAAATATAAAAGTTGGTCCTTTAAAAAGCTTTATGAATCAGATAATTCCTGATGGATTATCAGTAAAACTATCTATTTATAAAGATAATAAGTTAATTAAAGATTTTTTTAAAGAATCCAATAAAGGTTTTGCTAATTTTTATTTAGATCCAAATATTTTTGAAAATGATTTGTATAAAATAATAATTGAAGCTGCAGAGATTAAAAAAGAATTTAAAAGTTTTAAATTATGGTAAAAACTAATAAACGAATTCTGAGAGGTGTTTTAATGCTCACTTATGTAGTAATAATTAGTATCCTTTTATTCTTAATTAGTGCTGTTTATACCTTTTTAAATACTGGTGCAGACAGAAGTAAAATGTTACATACAGAAGTGAAAAAAGTTCAACAATATTTACCTAAAGTAACTTGGAAAGATGATGGTAATGCTGGAAGAAAAATAAGTTTACAAAAAATAAATGCAGTAGAAAATGACTATTTAGATGCTTGGTATGTAAAACAAATTGCTTACAAAACCAATACACGAGTTGGAATAGAAGATTATTTTACAGAAAGTGCTCGAGAAAATATTTATAATATTTTAGATTTTAATAAACTTAACAAAATTTCAATAGAATCCACTACCCTACAGCACAATTTAGATATTGAGTTTTTTAGTGAAGATGGTCAGTTAATTGTCTTAAAAGACACAAATGCATTAGAATTTAAAAAAGTATTTAAAGATGATAAATTAATTTTACAAACTACAGAGGTTTCAACTTATAGATATGTTTTATTACTTGAAGACGGTTTTTGGCGCATAAGGCATGCTGTAAAAGAGTCTTCAGAAAAATTTAAAAATGAATTAACAAAAACCTCAATTGCTTATTTAGATATAAAAGGTATAAACTATTATCCACAAGCAACTCCTTGGAATATGTATGGAGATGAATTTGATATTAATATTATTGATAAAGATTTTAAAATAATTAAAGAATCTGGCTTAAATTCTATAAGAATATTTGTGCCTTATGAAGATTTTGGTAAGGCTAATGTAAAGTTGGATAAATTAGAAAAACTAAAAAAACTTTTAGATACTGCAGAAAAAGAAAATTTAAAAGTAGTAGTTACATTATTTGATTTTTATGGGAATTATGATATTTTAGATTGGACTTTAAACCATAGACATGCAGAAAAAATTGTAGAAAAGTTTAAAGATCATGAAGCTATTTTAGCTTGGGATGTTAAAAACGAACCGAATTTAGATTTTGATTCTAGAGGAAAAGAAAACGTAACAGCTTGGTTAGATTTTATGATTAATTTAATTAAATCAATTGATACAAAACATCCTGTTACCATTGGTTGGTCTAACACAAAAAGTGCTACTATTTTAAAAGATAAAGTAGATGTTGTTTCTTTTCATTATTACGAAGATTTAGAAAATTTTGAAAGTGAATATTTAGCTTTAAAAGATACTATAAAAGACAAACCAATCATTTTACAAGAATTCGGAGTTTCTTCTTATGGAGGTTTGTGGAGACCTTTTGCGAGTTCTAATGAAGAGCAAGCAAATTATTATAAAGAAATACAAAAAGTCCTGACAAAGAATTCAATTCCTTTTATGTCATGGACTTTATATGATTTTGATAAAATACCAAAAGAAGTCTTAGGGAGACTTCCTTGGCGAACAAATCCTCAGAAAAAATTTGGATTTATTACTAGTGATGGAATTAAAAAACCTTCATATAAACATATTTCTAAATAACTGTAGCTTTTGAAAAATTATTTTGTTTTGCACTTATCATTTCAAATTCTTCTAAATACATATTTGTAATCCTTTCCATTGGAAATGCTGTAGCTGCTTTATAATTTGCATCTCCAAGCTGAACTCTATATGTATTATTAGTAACTATTGCCTCAATTGCATCTGCTAAACTTGAAGTGCTTTCTGGCTCAAAAAATTCACCTCTATATCCTTCATCCTCAATTAATGTTGCTAAATCTCCTAAATTAGGCATTACAACTGCTTTTCCATAACTTCCTGCTTGGTGCAAAACTCCAGAACTACCAGTTGTTGATGTATAAGGAAATACTACTACTGCACTTTCATTAAACAATGTTTCTACCTGATTTTCTTCTACATAACCTGTAAAAGTTATTTGAGATACGTATTTATATCTTTCTTTTACACTTTCTAAATAACCAGGTACATTTGGGTTATCAGTTCCTGCAATTACAATCTCTAAATCTAAACCAGAAGATTTTCTTACCTTCTCTACAGCTTCTATCATCGATTCTACTTTTTTATAAGTTCCAAATTTTCCAAATGTCATTACTTTTAATGGGCCTTTTGGTAATTGATGTGATGGTTTTTCAGGTATTTCAAACGTTCCATGAGGAATCATTTTTACATTATCTACCTTATATTTTTCTTGTAGAGTAGTCACATATTTATCCATAGTAACCGCAACTAAATCAGCCTTTAAAATCAATTTAGTTAAACTAGTTCCTATAAAATTATATACTTTTTGAGCAATTTTATTTGACGTAAATCCTGCACTTTCTAAATCTACTTGTTCTAAAATATTATGTAATAACACAATTGTAGGAATTTGTTTTATTTTACAAATTAGAGGCAAAGTTAAACCTAAAGCTGCGGCAACTTTCTTATCTCCAAACTTCATGAATTGTAAGTTGAATAAAACTGCATCCGGTTTTGTTTTATTGATTGCTCTTGTAACATTAATAATGTTTGCATAACTATTAAACTTCCAACATTCTTTAACTGTAATTTTACATCCGTTTTCTGTAAAATTAATGTCTTTTCCTTCTGGAGTATGGTCTGTTAATAAAACTAATTCAGTTACTTTTTCACTTTGTCTAAAGCTTTTTACTAAATGATATGCATATTCATTTAAAGTTACTTTACTTGGTGGATATGCTGTTACAATTGCTAATTTCATGATGTTTTGTTTTTTAATTACACTACAAATTTCGGACTATATAAATATTTAAATTGCTAGTTGAGGTTGAAATACAATTAAGTGTAGATTAATGGTATAAAGGTTTAGATATGCTTTTTAGTTCTTTCTTTTAAATTAGATAAAATGAAAAATATTAACTGTACTAATAGTAAAATAATCATTGCTATAATTTGCACGTTTACAACTTGTTCTAAAGATGAATGGAAAAAAACAACCAAAAGTATTTGAAGCATTCCAAAAATACCTGACAAGATTACTGGGACATATTTTTCTAGAGATAAATAGTAATATGCAAATATATTTGAGATGGCAAAAATACCAGTTGCTAAAGCGTATTTCCATAATAATGGTGTAATTTCTAAATAACCTTCTCCAAATAATATATTTATTATTTGATCTGGAAAAAGATAACAGACTACAACAATAGTTATTGCTATTACACCAATATAACCAACATATTTTAATAAGATTGGTAATGTAGGCTTTCCTTCCTTTTTAAGTTGAACAACAGCTGGTAATAATAACATTACAAACATCCAAGCAACAAAGTAAACTACTCTTCCAATTAATGCTAAAGATGCATATAAACCAGCTTCATAAGATTCAAAATAGTGCTTTACTAATAAAATATCGCTATTATTAATTATGATTTGTGTTAGCTCATAAAATGCTGTAATTATAAAAAAATTACGTACCATTTTTGTTTGTGCCTTTTCTAATTTAATATTGTTAGAAAAT
The DNA here is from genome assembly GCF_022478115.1 of Tenacibaculum aquimarinum. Classification (GTDB taxonomy): domain Bacteria; phylum Bacteroidota; class Bacteroidia; order Flavobacteriales; family Flavobacteriaceae; genus Polaribacter; species Polaribacter aquimarinum_A. The sequence continues at coordinate 323,527 of NZ_JAKGSC010000002.1, forward strand.
GATATTTTTTTAATTTTAAACGGAATTAAACCAAACATAAAAGAACATAAAATACCAGCTGCAATTAATAATGAAGATTCTATTTGTAGGAAATATAATAATCCAAATGTGATGATTAATCTACTTACCATTTCTAATTGGTATGTCACAGATAGTGAGGTGAGTTCTTTTTTACCTTGAAAAACTCCCCTATTTACACTCATTAAAAAATAAAATGGAATTCCTATTCCAAAAATTACAAACATTGATGATGTTGATGTTTTAAAAAAGGTTTGCAGTTCAGATGAAAACAAGACAACACTTATCCCCAATAAAACACCAACAATTGCAGCATTTTTGTACGTATTAGAAATAAAGGTTTTAAAAATAGTGTCTTCAAAAATTACAGAAAATTTTGCTGTAACTAATTGAAAGGTCATTGCTACAAAAGAAAGTACCAATAAAAAAGTAATCATAATAGCGGCATCAGCAAACTTCTCTGGACCTAAAAACCTACCTAAAACTAAATTATATAAATAGTTACCTGCATTTACTAACAAGCCACTAATCATAAAGATTTGTTCTGGAGTAATTTTATTTTTTAAAGGAATTGAAATTGCCATGATTATTTATTTTTATTTACTAAGTTTAAATTAAGCTACATTAAATTGATTAAAATCATCATAAATTTCTTTACATCCATACCCAACTATAGAAAACATTTTATTTTCTAAAAGCGCTTTATTGTTTAAACTTCTCATAATTTCTAATCCACTTTTATCAATTTCAATTACATTGTCAATATTCATTATCACCTTATTATTTTGAGATAAATTATAATGAAAATATGATTTAAAAGAATTTAAAGTTGACGTGTTAATTTTTCCGTTTACGAAGAATGTTCCGTTTTGTTCTGATATTTTTAATGACATAAGTATATTTTTATTTGTTATTATTACTGCAAATATCAGATACATGTCTTAAAAAAAGATCAATTGTCGATGAAATGCAATTTCATTAAGGTCAATGAATGATTACTATTGTCTAACTTATAATTAAGGAAAAACAATCTTATTTAGTTGAATGATTAAAACCTATTGCATAACTTGCATTTAATAAAAAATATAAAATGAAATTTAAATTTTTAGTAATTATAGCCTTTCTTTTTTTTAGTTTTAATGCTTTTACACAAGACATGAAAGAAGGATTTAGTTATTTAGAAACTGGTAAAAATCAAAAAGCAGAAGTTTTTTTTAGAAATATATTAAAAGATTACCCTAGCAATAAAACTGCTAGACTTTGTTATGGAAGAGCAGTAGGTTTAAATGGAAATGCTTCAAAAGCAGTAACTCTTTTTACAGACCTTTTAAAAGATTTTCCTTCAGATTTTGAAGTAAAATTAAATTATGCAGAATCATTACTTTGGAGTAAAAAATTTCCAGAAGCAAAAGTATATTATCAAACACTTCTAAAGGAAAATAATAAAAATTTTGCAGGTTTATTAGGCTATGCTAATACTTTATCTAATTTAAAAGAATATAAATATGCTTTAATTTACGTTAATAAAGCATTAGATGTTTTACCAGGAAACCCAAATGCATTAACTTCTAAAAAATACATGTATTTAGGGTATGCTTACCAAAAACAGCAAGCACAAGACTATGTAGCTGCAGAGGCTTTGTTAAAAGAAAACCTAACGCTTTTTAATAATGATAAAGAGACACTTTTAAATCTAGCAAACTTGTATTTAATTTCAAATCAATTTAATAAAGCAAAAGACACGTATAATATATTAGCAAAAAATCCTGAAAATAAATTATCAGCATTGAATGGCTTAGCATTAGTTTCGCATTTAAATGGAAAAGAAAAAGATGCCTTAAAAATTAGCAAACTAGCTTTTGATAGCCTATCAGATTCAAATAAAGCATTAATACAACAAACAACTGAACGTTACATACAAGCATTAATTTGGAATAAAAAATACAAAGCTGCCCAAATATTAATTAAAGATTTAATTGCTACAAAACCAAATGAAAACTGGATTTTAGCTTTACGAGCAACTTTAAACACTTATAAAGGCGATTTTAAAAAGAGCCTTAAAGATTACAACAATATTTTAGAAAACGACAGCTTATCTTTTGATGGTAATCTAGGAAAAGCTAATGCACAAAAAGCTTCTAGTTTATATGTTGATGCTTATGATAGCGCCCAAAAGACCTTATCCATTTTTAAAAATCAAAAAGATGCCATTAATTTTATAAACATCCTAGACAAACAGTTTATACCTTTTGTTGAAAGTAAAACTGCTTATAGTTTTGATAACGGAAATAATGAAGCTATTACTTCTTTAGTAAATGTAACCATACCACTTTCTACAAAATTACAAGTAAATGGAGTATATAGTTATCGAGACTCTAAAAACACATTAACTTTAAATGAAGCAAAAGCAAATAATGTATTAATAGGTATCTCTTATTTATTACACCCAAAAATAAACATGAGAACACATGTTGGTATTACAGATATTAAAGCAAAAACTACAAATTACACACAGTTTTTAACAGATTTTGTGTTTAATTTAAAACCATTTAAACTACAAACTTTAGATCTTGGTTTTAAAAAACAATGGCAAGACTTTAATGCCGATTTAGTAAGTAGAGCAATTGAACAGAACACATTATATGCTAATTACAACGTTAATACTAATTTTAAATTAGGTTGGTTTACTCAATACAATTACACATGGCAAAACGATAATAACCAAAGCCACTTACTATTTACCTCTTTATATTATAACCTATTAAGTAAACCTGTACTTAAAGCTGGTTTAAATTACCAATACATAACGTTTAAAGATCAAGTACCAACCATATACTTTAGTCCAGAAAAATTTAATGTTTATGAAGTATTTTTAGAACTGGTAAAAAACCAAAAAGGTAAATGGTTTTACAATCTAAATGTAGCTACCGGTTTACAGTTTATAGAAGATCAACCACAACAAAGCACTTATCGTTTTCAAGGTAAACTAGGTTACAATTTCTCTAATAGATTTTCAGTAAATTTATATGGATTACATAGTAATATTGCTTCTGCAACTGCTGCTGGTTTTACTTTTACTGAAGCTGGATTAAGATTAAAGTGGGATTTGTTTAAGAAGCCTATTTTTAGAAAGTAATATTAGCTCAATTTACCCTTTAACTTATTCATCATATTACTTATTATTTTATAAGGATTAGATAGTTTAAATTTTGTTACAGTTTATAAATTTAATTGACACCGGACAATCTTAGAAATTTTATCTATCCAAAATAACATTGTATTTATACCTATTTTAAAAAGCAAAGGCAAAAGATTTAACTTTTGCCTTATAATCCCTAAAAGGGATTTCGGGGACTAATATAGTTTTTTAACTTTTATGATGTTTTAATTAATTATTAGTTTAATTGTTTTATAATTTTGAGTTCCTACTATTTTAAAAAAATACAACCCTGAATTCAAATTATTGTTTATAAAAGTTATTTTATTTAAACCTATTTTTGTCATATGATTATTTATTTCTATTAATCTACCTAACTGATCATAAACTATAAATTTTATTTTTTCTGATGTGTTAGATGTAAATTCTATATTTGTAGAACTTGACATTGGGTTTGGTGTTGCTTTAATACTATTTAACTCTTTTTCAAAAGTATTTACATTTAAAGCTTCACTATTCGAAAATCTTAAGTCATATAAATTCATTTCTTTTGTTTCAATTTGTCCATTTTCAGCTTCCATTGTAAATACAATTGTTACAATATCATCTAATATTAAATCTGTTCCAATAGTAGAGGTAAAACTTGAAAATGGAATTGAAAAATCTTGAAAATTATCTGTTAATATAATTGTAGTTTTAAATTGTTCTTCCCAATTACTTATACTTTTTTTAACAAAAGTAATTTCAAGTTTTCCAGTACCTTTTGCTTGTAATTTTAAGTTATTATAGTCTATTAAATTTACTGGTTTAAATCTTGGTGTAAGGGCTCTGTAAGCAGCAAAATAGGTGTCTGTTGTTGCTTGTAATTTCACATTTCTTTCAATAGGAAAGTCTCCATAATCAAAAGTATAATCATTTTGTGAAACCATATACTCGTTAACTGTTGTATTAGTTTGTGAATCATCAACACCCCAAGGTCCATCAGACATAAATAAATCGTCTGGTATGTTTACCCCATCACCAATTCTAAAACCAACATCAAACAAATGCCCTGTTGGTACTGTTATATCTGTAATATAATTTTGGTTTAAACTAATATTAGACGAAGAGTAGTTAAAATCGCTAGTTTCGGTTACTCTATATCCAGAATCGTAAGTAACATCATTAGTAGCATTTGTATTTATAATTTGTAAATCTAAAGCTCCATTAATATATTTTCCTTTTCTAACAAAAACAGTTGGAGGAGCAGATAATTGATAACTAGATATTGTTTTCTCAGTGTTTAATAAGTATAATACTTCCTGTGCTAAACTATATAAATCGTCTATAGAATCTGACCAGATTTGAAAATTGTAAAAAGTTTCATTCTCTTGGTATAAATCTAAGTTCCAGTGACTTTCTATTGCAAAATTAGTGTCGTTATTTTCTGCTTTGGCCGATAGGCTTAAAACATATTCAAAAGAACCATCTGCATTTTTAATAATTGCTTTTATAAAAGGTTGATCGTTAATTTCTATTGTAGATACTGTTATTAATTCTGCTCCTAATAATCTATCACATATGTATTTAGTGTGTTCATATACTCCGTTTTCTGTTTTTATTGCTAAAACAGAAGCAATAGAAGCATCATTTCTCATGTAATCTACAGAGTACACTTCTGTAGCATTTGTAATATTAACTAAATCTGAAGGTGTAGAGTCTACTACGTAATCTTCATTAATTGTTGTTAAAGGCACAAAGTCTTGTAATTGAAAGCCTGTTGTAGAATTTCTTTGGGTCTGTTGTGTTTCTTTTGTTACTCGTTTTGCTGTTAACTGATTGAATTTATAACTTTTTTTAGCACGATTAAAATTACGCTTATTAATTGCTTCAGATAATCTACCATTACTTTCTAAACCACCATCCTTAGCTGTAGAAGGAGCTGTAACTACTGCGCAATTTCCAAAACCAGAGCATGAAGGGTCTTCACAATCTATTAAACCATCTCCATCGTCATCGATACCGTTATCACAAATCTCTTGCGCAACAGGTGCTGTTGGACAACGTGCTCCATCGTTACTAGCACTAGATGGACCAAAAGCAAATAAATTAGAATCTATTGTTGATGTTGGACTTAAATCTTGTACACTTTGAATAACATAAATAGTTCCTGTTTGATTTGCTGATACATAAAAACGTCCATCTGCATCAAAATAAACCGCACCATAGGTGTAGTTAAGTCCAGATAAAACAGGTACTTCCCCTAGAGTTTCTACAACACTTGTTGTTGGGTTAATACGATACAAAATATTACTATTTTTTGCTACAGCATATAAATTTCCGTCTACTGCATTAAAAGCCCAATCGTGAATACTAATATTTTGAGATAGTGTTTCAGAAGATAAGTATTGTAAATAGGTTGGTGAGTCAGGGTTTAAGTCTACTTTGTAATAAGCTGTTCCTCCTGCTTTAAAATAATAAATACCATCTGGGCTAATATCTCCGACATATTTATTACCAGTAGTTAATTCTGGAAGTGTAAAAGTTGTTGTTTGAAAATTTTTACCAATTCTTACAATAGATTTAGATGGAGCACTTAAATAACCCCAAATATAACCATCTGTAGGATTATAAGCAGTAGCATTTATATTTCCTGATGTAATATCTGAAGCTGCTAGGTAAGAATTACCAGATGCTAAATCAACTGCATAAACATCATTATATTGAAATAAATATGCACTATAATCACAATTAAAAGGTGTTGTCTGAGCGTAATTTGTAAAAGTAATAACTAATAAAGTAAATCTTAAAATAAGAGATTTAAAAGTAATTTTTTTCATGATATCTAAATTTTTATATCACAAAAATATACACTAAATGAAGCTTATGTACTTTTTTTCGTTCTCCTCAAATTAACTATAGACGAAATGTACATTTTGTATCGATGAAAATTATAATAAATCTAATCTTTTCATTAATTCTGGCCTTTTTGATCTACTTACAGGTATAACATCTCTTTTTATTAAAACACTATTATCTTCAATATCAATAATTTTTTTTACATTAATAATGTAAGAACGGTGTACTTTAAGGAATAATGAATCTGGTAATTTTTCTTCTATTTTTTTTAAAGTAGAATGTACAGTATAATCTTTATCTTCAGTTTTTATTTTTATATAATCTCCTTTAGCTTCAATTAAATAGATGCTAGGTAAATCAATTTTAATTAAGCGTCTATCAATATTTACATAAAAATCATTATCTATTTCTTTAGAAGTGGAAGTATTTGAAGAAGCATTGGTCTTAGAAACTTCTTTTTTTTCTGCTTTATCTATTGCTTTTTTAAAACGAGGTAATTCTATTGGTTTTAATAAGTAGTCAACTATAAAGTCATATTCAAAAGCTTCAATAGCAAATTTTGGATCTGAAGTTGTTAATATAATCTTTGGTGGATTTTTTAGACTTCTAATAAAGTCTAAACCATTAAAATCAGGCATATGAATGTCAAGAAAAATAAGATCTATCTCATTCTCATTCAAAAACTTAATAGCTTGTATTGCATTCGAAAACTCATCAACAATACTTAAAGAACTAATTTCGTTGCATAGAGTTTTAATAATAACTCTTGCCATTTTTTCATCATCAACAATAATACAATTCATAAAACTTATATAGTGTCTATATAGTCTGAAATTGCTTTTAAAATTTTATCAAAATCTTCCTTCCCTTTTAAATTTAGTTCTCTAAGATTATGCTCAAACTTATTGGCTATTTCATAACTTTTTTCAAGTCCCAAAATACTAATTTTATGTTTAATTTTATGAACATTTTCTTCAATTTTTTTGTACTCCTTATTTTCTAGCCTATTATAGTAGTCTTTTTTCTCTTCTGGAAACTCAGTTTTTATTACATCTATTAATTCATTTTTAATAGATTGATCTCCTCTTGCTAACTGATTTATATATTCTAAATTAGGTTTTTCCATCTTACTTTTTTATGCTAAAATAAAAAGTTGAACCTTCATTTAATGTAGATTGTAAATAAATTTCACCTTTATATAATTCAACTATTTTTTTTACAATAGATAATCCAATTCCAGAAGATTGATAATTATCTTCTAACTTTTGAAATGCTACAAATATTTTATCGAAATATTTTTTCTCAATCCCTTTACCATTATCCTTTATATAGAACTTCCAATAGTTACTTTCTTCTGTAAATCCTATTTCAATACTAATCTGTTTTTTATCATTAAACTTAATAGCGTTGTTTATTAAATGAGAGAATAGTTGTTCTAACCTATAGTTATCTCCTTTAATTATTGGTAGTTTATTAGGAATTATAAAAGAAACATTTTCTGTTTGATCTAAGTTATTTATAATATTATTTACTAGGATGTTTAAACTTACATCATATAACTCTTTTTCAATTTTATCAATTGTAGAATATTGTAAAATCCCTTTTACAAGTGTATCCATTTTTTCTACATTATCTCTAATAAGCTCCAAAGTTTCTTTTCCAGAAGCATCTAAAACCTCAGAATAATCATCTATAACCCATGTTGTTAAAGCATCTATGCTTTGGAGAGGTGATTTTAAATCGTGAGAAACCATATGAGCATAATCATTTAATTCTTGATTTTGGCGTTCTAAACTTTCTACTAATTTATCTTTCTGTTTATTTATTTTTATGATTTCTTTGGTTTGGTTATCAATAAAATCAACTAATTTTAATGAATCTGAACTCTCTAATAATTGGTCTTCTTCTAGGTCATAAAATTTTAAAGTGTCTATTAGGTTTTTAAGTTTATCTATTATTTTTTTTTGTGAATCGGACTCTTCCTTTAATTTTTGATTGGCAGTAAAAAGTTCTTCAGAACTAATGGTTGTTGCTCTTTGCAACATTGTAAATTGCTCTTCGGAAGTAGTATAAGATCTATTTATAGCATCTAAAAAATTATCCAATTTACTATTAGATTGAAATTCTTTTGGCAGAAATTTTCTTATTTGTCTTTTTAATAAAGAATTCATTATTCGCTTATTAATGTAACTGTCATTGTTTGATTATGTAATTGGCAGTTATTTTGTCCTATAAACGGTGCTATTTCTCCATAAGAATATAGCCCAGTAATTGTAGTTGAACTCCCTACTACTTCCATAACTTCTTCTACCTCCTCTTCTACTCTTTGATCTAAAACTAATTTTCTACCAATACAGCTTACCAAAATGGCCAATTCTGCTTTATTTTTTCTAGTTTCAGATGCGTTAATAGCTGCTTTTTCTGCAGCATTTACAATATTATCTACATTAGTCATCATTAATTGTACTTTAGAATTTTCTAAAATATCACCTGCTAAAATCATTGAATTTTCTTCTTCATCAATATTTAAAATAGTTCTAACAATAGAATTATTATCTTCTACAGACTTTACATTTAAAGGGTATAAAAGTGCTGCTCCGGGTAATTCTTTTGCTTTATCACCTAAATACTTTTTATATAAATCTAATGCAGGTATATTGTCTAACTCATATAAAATATTTCCTTTAGATTTTGTTACTGTTCTTTCTGGCCCAAAAGGAGTCCAACCTCCATTAATAGAAAATGAAATCTCTAAAGAATCTCCGTATAAACCAATTGCAACAATCTCTCCTGCTTTTGGGTTTTCATTATAAGAAGAAATAGTTTTCTCAAATCTTGCAGCATCACCACATAAAGCTCCTGTAATTAAAAGATTATCATGGGTCGCTGCATTCATCCCTTTAGTTAGTTGACTTCCATTTATAAAACTTCCTTCAGAAAGTACAAAAACGTGTTTTAAACCCTCTTGAGGTAATTCATTTATTAAATTTTCACCCACTTTAAAACTATCAATTTCAATACTAGATTTACCCTCAAGTACATTTGTTGTTTTGATAATGAATTTACTTTTTTCAAATTCTATTGCAGTTATTGTAATACTATCATCATTGACAGATTGTGTAGAAATATCTCCTGATGCAGAACCAAAAACAATATGACCATCTTTAAAAAGATTTTTGATATCATTATAAATAGTATCACTTTCTAACATATATCTATTTCCAAAAACTAAAACTAAAGGTTCTTTTAAATCTATTTTTTCTGATAAATATTCCCAATCAGTATTAATATTTTTTCTTAATTGTACAGTTTTCATTTTATTTTATTTTTATTGTAAAGAAAAATGTTGTCCCTTTATTAGGCTCACTTTCTAACCAAATATTACCATCATATAACTCAATTATTTTTTTAACAATTGATAGACCTATTCCTGTAGAGTCTTCTCTTTTATTTAAAGAGTGAAAGACTTTAAAAATTTTATCATGGTATTTTTTCTCTATTCCAATACCATTATCTTTAATAGAAAATTGGTGATATTCTTGATTTTCTTTGTAATCTATTTCTATAATACCAATTTCTTTATCACAAAACTTAATAGCATTGCTTAAAAAATTTTGAAATACTTGCTGAAACTTTGTTGAATCACCTTTTAAAGTAGGTAACTTATTTAATTTATTTACAGAAATATGTTTAGGAATGAATAAAAACTCTTTTAAATCATCAACTATTTTATTTAAATCTACTTCAGTTTCATTTCCAATATTTGCACCGGCACTAGAGTACTCTAATACATTAGAGATTAGGGTTTCCATGGTTTCTATAGTAGTTTCTATAAGATCAAAATTCTGAATAGTTAATTCATCAAAATTATCTTTATTATCAGACTTTATCCATGAAATTAAGGCATCGATATTTCTTAAAGGAGATTTTAAATCGTGAGAAACAATATGTGCATATTCATACAACTCTTCATTTCTTTTTTCTAACTCTTTTAGTATTTTTTCTTTTTGTTCTTCTAAAGACTTAATAAAAGTTATATCTCTAATTATTCCTTGAGCTGCAATTGGTTTGTTTTCTTTATCATAAACAATAGTTGCATTTATTAGCAACCATTTTACATCTCCTTTTTTGGTATAAATTCTTGCTGTGTAATTATTAAAAGCACCCTCTTCATAAAGTTTTTTAAAGGCTTCTCTAGTATATTCTATATCATCTTTATAAACTATCTCAGCAACATTAAACCTTTCTTTTTCGATATCATAGCCAAAAAAATCTATAGCAACATCATTCATCCTTAATACATTACCCCACAAATCCATTACTAGATAAGCATCATTAATGTTTTCGAAAATTCCTTTTAATGTTGATGATTTCTCATCTAAAAGATCATTTAATTTTAAATTGGAAGTTTTTAATTCTTGAGATATAGCATATAATTCTCTTGACTTGTCTTCAAGAATTTTCTCTGCAGATTTTCTTGCAGCTTTTTCACGTTTAAGAGCACGTTGTAATATTGCTATTTGATCTTGGCTCATTAATTCTTATTAACAATAAACCTAACTTCTGTACCGTCTTCTTTTATTTTTTCTAAAACAATAGATGCTTTTGAATTAAAATGCTCAAAAGTTTTATTCATTAAACCTAAACCAAAATGATGCATCGCTCTACTAGATTTATAAACCATTATTATAGAGTTTTCTGTTTTTTCTTCTATTACAAAAGTAGGTAACTCAGCATCTGGATATATTTTTTGTACTTCTACATGAATATGATTTTCTATCGAAGCTAACATCTCTATTGGATCTTTATATGTAGCTAAAAGACCTGGATAACTTGATTCAATTACTGAGAAAAAATGCTCTGCGTAAACTAAAAGTAAATTATCTGTAGAAATACCTGTATTAGTACTTAAATTAGTTACTAATTGTAGCATTTCAGAAAAACTATATGTACCAATTGCTGTGTAAATACCTTCTGACTCTAATTCTGATTGTAAAATGATCTTATCTACCATTTCTAATCCAAATTTATCTTCTACTAGGTCTAAAAACTCAGTAAATACAATACCTTTCATATTTAATATTTTTTTAATTCATTAATACTCCAATAAGATAAAACATTTTCTATTTTTTTAACATAATCATCATACTTTAAAGGTTTTAAAATATAACCTGAAACGCCTATTTCAAAGCATTTTTCTAAGTCTTTCTGATTATCTGAAGTTGTTAAAATAACTGTTGGAATATGCTTTAAATCATCATCTTTTTTTAATATAGTTAGAAATTCAATACCACTTATTTTTGGCATGTTTAAATCTAATAAAATTAAATCAGGAAATTTACTTTTATCTTCTAAAATTTTTAAAGCTTCTTCTCCGTTTTTAGCCTCATGTATTGTATGATCTAATTTTAATAATGAAATTGTTCTTTTCATTTTCATTATTTCAATTAAATTATCTTCAATTAATAAGATGTTTATTTTTTTTTCCAAAATGTCTATAATTATTATACTTAGGTATAAAAGTAGTTTATTTTTTAAATAATAATAATTTACACTAGTTTAATTACATCTTTTCTATAGATGAAATGCAATTAAGTGTAGACGAATGGAATTTAATAAAATACACTAAAACATAAAACAACAGCTTCAATAAGCTATATTAATAAGATCTGTTTTAAAATTTTCTATAGTTTTTAATAATTCTATTTTTTCAGTAAAGCTTATGAACCAAGTTGTTCAAGTTTCTTCATAACCTCCTCAGCCTCAAAAACTTTTTGATCACTTAACTTTCTATTTTTAGTAGATAAATTATGACTTTCTTTTAATAATTTAGAATACTGTGCTTGCAGTTTTTCTTTTTCTGATTTCTTTTTGAATAATCCGAACATTGTTTTTTATTTATATTTATTAACTTTAGAAATAAAGTTCTAAAAACGTTTTAAAAATACAAATAATTGTTTAGTTTTTACTCGTCTTTTTTTAAACAAATAAAGAAAAGGTAAATTTAAAATATGAAAAGGAACATACACAAAATACTATACTTCTATTTATATTTGCAGCTGATTATAAAATATGAGTTTTAAATTATTAGCTTCACCTTTACAAGGTTTCACAGATTTTCGCTTTAGAAATGCACAAAATAAATACTTTGGTGGAATTGATACTTTTTATGCTCCGTATATTCGCTTAAACGGAAAATTAAAAATTAAATCTAGTTATCAGCGAGATTTAGAACTTGAAAATAATACTACTTTAGAAGTTATTCCGCAGATAATTAGTAATGATGCTGAAGAATTTCTGTTTGTAACCAAATACATTCAAGAATTAGGTTATAAAGAATTAAACTGGAATTTAGGTTGTCCATATCCAATGGTTACTAAATCTGGTATGGGTTCTGGATTAATTTGTAATCCGACTAAAATTGATGAAATTCTACATCGTGTTCACAACGAAACAGATGTTATTGTTTCCATGAAAATGCGAATGGGTTATGAAAATAGCGAAGAAATTCTGCATTCTTTTCCTATTTTGGACAAATATCCGCTTAAAAACATTGCAATTCATGCAAGAATTGGTAAACAATTGTACAAAGGTGGCGTAGATTTAGATGCTTTTCAGAAATGTATAGAAAACACAAAGCATCTACTCTATTATAATGGCGATATTACGTCTGTTAAAAGCTTTAAAAAGATGCAAGAACGCTTCCCCTCTATCAATAATTTTATGATTGGTCGTGGTTTAATTGCAGATCCATTTTTACCAAGCATGATTAAAGCGAATACAACAGAATATCCTGCAGATCGTTGGGATATTTTTGAAGCTTTTCATGATGAAATTTATCAACAATATGACGAAGCTTTATCAGGTCCAACACCTATAAAAATGAAGATGTTAGGCTTTTGGGAATACTTTTCTAAAACCTTTAACAATCCGCAAAAAACCTATAAAAAGATTAAAAAAGCAACAAATCCGTTTAAGTACAGAAATGCTGTTAAAGATATACTAAATGACGAAAGAAAGCTGAATAATTAGCCTACTTTTGCAGGATGCAAAAACAAAACAAAAAGCAATTAGAATTTATAGCATTAATGGCTTCATTAATGTCTTTAGTTGCCTTATCTATAGACGCTTTATTACCTGCTTTAAGTGAAATAGGAAAAGCAGTTGGCGTTACCCAATCTAATGATAATCAGTTATTAATTACCATGATTTTTTTGGGATTAGGTTTTGGGCAGTTAATTTCTGGACCAATTTCAGACAGTTTGGGAAGAAAACCCGTAATTTATTTCGGATTTATAGTATTTGTAATTGCAAGTATTATTTGTGTTTATGCAGATAGTTTAGAAATGATGATTTTTGGTAGAATACTACAAGGAATTGGACTTTCTGCACCAAGAACTATAAGTATTGCAATGGTTCGCGATAGTTTCTCTGGAGATTATATGGCACGTATAATGTCTTTTGTTGTTGTTATTTTCATTTTAGTTCCCATAGTTGCACCAGCAATTGGTAAAATATTTTTAGACAATTTTGGTTGGCAATCTATCTTTTACAGTCAATTATTATTTGGAGTTTTAGTAATGTTTTGGTTGTGGAAAAGGCAGCCAGAAACCTTAAAACCAGCACACAAAAAGCCTTTTAAAGTCAGCTTGTTTGTAGATGGAACTAAAGAATTTCTAAAACATAAATCGGCTATTATTTTTACCATAATTTCAGGATTTATTACAGGTTCTTTTATGGTGTATTTATCAGCTTCTCAAAAGATTTTTGAAGAGCAATATTCGTTAAAGGAAGAATTTCCATTTATTTTTGCAGGCCTAGCTTTTGGTGTAGGTTTAGCAACATTTTTTAACGGAACATTTGTAGTAAAATACGGAATGTTTAAACTCGTTTCTGTTTTTATGGTTTGCTTTGTGGCTATATCATTAACATACGTACTATTATTTTTTGGAGAAGAAAATCCAAGTGCCACTATTCTACTCACATTCTTTGCGTTACAGTTTTTCTCTCTTGGTTTTTTATTCGGAAATATTAGATCATTGGCTATGCAACCAATTGGGCATATTGCAGGTGTTGGATCTGCAATAAACGGTTTTGTTTCAACAATAATGGCGGTTCCAATTGCAACATTAATTGGTGCATATGTTACTACCACTTCACTCCCACTTTTTGTAGGATTTTTTGTGTGTGGAACTATTTCCTTAATTTTACTGCAGTTAGTAAAAAAACAATATGCAAAATCTTAAATATCTTTTTTTCTTCGGATGCTTATCTTTTTTCTTTGCGTGTAATCCAAAGAAAGAAAAAAAAGTACCGGTTACTAAGACCTTTAACGAATACACTATTTCTGGTGTAAACTATACAGATTCTGACAGTATTTATCTATTAGGCAGTAATTTAGACATAATTATTAAGTCGAAAATCAGCAATAAAAACATCTTATTAAAAGGTAAAATTAATGCTCCTTCTGTTGCTTTTTTAAAATTGAATAAAGAAGAAGATGTACATAAAATTATTCTTGAAAATGAATCATATAACGTGCTTTTCTCTAAAAATAACGCTACAGTTTTAGGCGGAAAATTACATCAAAAATATGCTGATTATCAGAATACTATGCATCAAACTGCAATTTCAAAATCTAAATATGTTGATGACAGTTATATAAACGAAAATTACCTTAACTTCATTCAAGAAAACAGTACAAATCTATTAGGTTTACATCTTATTCAGCAGAAAAAATTATCATCAAAAACCATTGGCGATATTCAACAAAGAATAGAAAACTCCACAAACACTGAATTAAAAACCTATTTAGCGGAGCTAAAAAACACGACAGTTATTGCTGAAGCTGCTGCAAAAATTGAAAACAGACCTATTGCAAAAGGTTTTTCTGGCACAAATTTAATTGGAAGAGTTACTACACTTGCACAAGTAAAACGTGGTAAAAAAGCAGTATTAATCGATTTTTGGGCAAGTTGGTGTGGACCATGTCGAGTACTTTCACCAAGAATTAAAAAATTATATGACACGTATAAAAATCAAGGTTTCGATATTGTAACCGTTTCTCAAGATCGTTCTATAAATGCCTGGGAAAATGGTGTTTATGAAGACGGAATGGAAAATTGGAATCATGTGTATGATGATGATAATGATATTGCCAAAATGTATGGAGTGCGTGGAATTCCACACATGGTTTTGTTAGATGATAAAGGAAGAATTATCCAAAACAAAATTCCGATTGGAAAATTAGAAGCAGAATTAGAAAAAATATTTAAGTAATTGGATTTAGAAATTATTTTTGAAGATGAATATATCATCTGTGTTAACAAACCTAACAATGTTTTAGTACATCATGCGCGTCATTCTAGAAATGTTGCAGATGAAGAATCTTTATTGCAATTGTTAGACGCACAAGTTGGCGGTAAGTTCTACCCTATTCACAGATTGGATAGAAAAACTTCAGGAATTATTCTTTTAGCAAAAGAAACTAAATATGTTTCTAAGTTTCAAGAGTTGTTTACTGATAATCTGATTGATAAAACCTACTTCGGAATTGTACGTGGACATGCTCCTGAAACTAAAATCATCGATTCTCCTGTAAAAGGACGTGACGGAAAAGTACACAAAGAAGCAGAAACACATTTAACAACTATTGAAAAAATAGTGTTAGACATTCCCGTTAAACCATACGATTCTTCTCGTTATAGTTTAGTTGAATTAAAACCAAAAACGGGTAGAATGCACCAATTACGTGTACATGCAAATAAAATATCGCACCCATTAATAGGCGATCCTAAATATGGCGATAAAAATCACAATGTAATGTTCGAAGAAAATTTTAGCTGTAAAAACATGTTTTTGCATGCTGGAACTTTAGAATTTAAACACCCGTTTTTAGAAGAAAAATTATTTCTAAAAGCTACATTTTCAAAAGATTGGATAACATTATTTAAAGTCTTTAATTGGACTTCTCCATTAAAGTAATTTTCATTTATAGTATTTAAAAAAACATGCAACATCTAAAAAGCACAGTTGATATTAAAGATAAATCGAAGCCAAAAGTTACCATGAAACAGGCTTTTAAAACGATTATTTGGCCAAGGCGAAAATTAGTTTTAATCGGTTTGTTATTAATAGTTATTAGAAGTTTATCTGGTTTTGTTCTACCAATGCAAAGTAAAGTTTTGTTAGACGAAGTTGTTCCTAATAAAGATTACAATCAGTTATACACTTTAATTCTTATTGTTATAGCTGCAATTTCTGTACAAGCAATCACTTCTTTCTTATTAACTAAAGTACTAAGCATACAAGCGCAATATTTAATTAGCGAATTACGTGCACAAGTGCAAAAAAAGGTGTTATCGTTGCCAATCAGTTTTTTTGATAATACAAAGTCAGGTGCGCTAGTTTCTAGAATTATGAGTGATGTAGAAGGCGTTAGAAACCTTATTGGTACTGGATTAGTACAATTAGTTGGCGGAACGTTTACAGCAATTCTTACCTTAGTTATTTTACTAAAAATGAATGTTTGGATGACACTTTTCACTTTTGTGCCATTATCAATATTTGGATTTATAGCTTTAAAGTCTTTCAAATTTATTAGACCTGTTTTTAGAGCCAGAGGAAAAATAAACGCCGAAGTTAAAGGAAGACTAACAGAAACTTTAGCAGGTATTAGAGTTATTAAAGCTTTTAATGCAGAAGAACAAGAAAGTCAAATTTTTGAAAAAGGAGTAGCAGATATTTTTACGAATGTTAAAAAAAGCATGACTGCAACTGCTATTATGACAAGTTCTTCAACCTTTTTAATTGGTTTAGCAACAACTGGCGTTATGGGAATTGGCGGTTATTTTATGATTCAAGAAACCATGACTTTTGGTGATTTTATACAATTTACCTTTTTATTAGCTTTTATGGTGGCTCCAATTGTACAAATGAGCAATATTGGAAGTCAGTTAACAGAAGCATTAGCAGGTTTGGATAGAACTGAAGAGTTAATGAACATGACTGCAGAAGACGATAACCAAGACAGAACAACACAATTAAACACTATTAAAGGTGATATTGAATTTAAGGATGTTTCGTTTTCTTATGAAGAAGGAAAAGAAGTATTGCATAACATCAACTTTAAAGCACCAGCAGGTTCTGTAACCGCTTTGGTTGGAAGTTCTGGTTCTGGAAAATCTACAATTGCAGGTTTATCGGCAACATTTTTAACGCCAAAAGACGGTACAGTTACTATTGACAATCAAGATTTAGCAAAGGTTAAATTAAGTAGCTATCGACAATATTTAGGAGTTGTTTTACAAGATGAGTTTTTATTTGAAGGCACTATTCGTGAAAACATTCTATTTCCAAGACCAAATGCAACTGAAGCAGAAGTATTAAATGCTGTAAACGCTGCTTATGTAAACGAATTTACAGATCGTTTTGAGAAAGGGTTAGATACATTAATTGGAGAAAGAGGCGTAAAACTTTCTGGAGGTCAAAGACAACGTTTGGCAATTGCACGTGCTATTTTAGCAAATCCAAGAGTCCTAATTTTAGATGAAGCAACCTCTAGCTTAGATACAGAAAGCGAAGCATTGATTCAGAAAAGTTTAGCCGAATTAATAAAAGACAGAACTACCATTGTTATTGCGCACCGTTTAAGCACTATTAAAAAAGCAGATCAGATTTTGGTTATAGAAGCCGGTAATATTGTAGAACGTGGAACTCATGACGAATTAATTACTCTTGAAGGTAGGTATTACGAGCTATACACATATCAATCTAAGATTTAAGCATTTATCATTCCTGTATTTGCAGCAAGTACAGAAAGTTAGCAAACAAGTTTAGCCCTGGTTGCAGCGGCATCCTTTTTGTTTTTCTCAAAAAGATATAGCGAAAAGCAGGAAATAGCTTCAAAAAAAATGTCATCTCCTTTTTACAGAAATGACATTTTAATTTATTGTTCAATAGAATTTGCTTTAAAAGAAATCAACTCATTAGTTTCAAAAGTAGGCTTTACTTCTATCGGATTACAGCAAACTTCGCAATCTTCAATATAGGTTTGTTGCCTTACACTTTGGTCTAAAACCATGGAAATGGATTCCCAACAATGTGGACATTGAAAAAAGTGTTCCACTACTCCTCTATTACTTTTAGTACTAATTTCCCTTTTTTATCACCAGTAAATAAACGCTGATACGTTTCGTAGAAATTCTCAATTCCGTTGTAAATATCCTCTTTAGATTTTAATTTTCCTTGCGCCATCCACATACCCATTTCTTGAGCAGCTTTTGCATAATCTTTAGCATAATCCATAACAACCATACCTTGCATAGTAGAACGCGTTACCAATAAAGATAAGTAATTACTTGGCCCGTTAACTTTAGCTTTATTGTTGTATTGAGAAATTGCACCACAAATTACAACTCTAGCATGCATACGTAATTTTGTTAAAGCCGCATCTAAAATTTCTCCACCAACATTATCAAAATAGACGTCAATTCCCTTTGGACATTTTTCTTTTAAAGCCTCGTACAAATTGTCTGATTTATAATCGATTGCTCCATCAAAACCCAATTCATTTACTAAATAATCGCACTTTTCTTTACCTCCAGCAATACCAATAACGGTACAACCTTTAATTTTTGCAATTTGTCCAACCACACTTCCAACAGCACCTGCAGCTCCAGAAACCAAAACAATATCGCCTTCTTTTATTTTACCAACTTGGGTAATTCCAAAATAAGCGGTCATTCCTGGCATTCCTAAAGTACCTATATACATTGGCATTGGCGCCAATTTATCATCAACTTTATAGTAATTTTCTCCGTTTGTAACAATATATTGTTGCACGCCGCCCCAACCTGTAATACAATCTCCAACTTTAAAAGTAGGATGATTATTGGCTTTAATTACTTTACCAATTGATCCAGAACGCATAACATCATTAATGGCAACTGGCGGAATATACGATTTTGTATCATTCATCCAACCACGCATTGCAGGATCTAAAGAAATGTAGTGGTTTTGTATTAAGACTTCTCCGTCTTTTAATTCAGGAATAGGATTGTTTTGTAATTCAAAAACATCCGATTCTACATTTCCTACTGGTCTTTTTTTAAAGATAATTTGCTTATTCATTATATATATTTAGTTTTTATGGCGCAACCTAAAGGTCGAGCTTTCGTTACTCGCTTTTTACAAAAAAGTAAAAGAGCTCAAACAGGCCACTCAATCCCTTGCGCGGGTGTACTTGCTAAAATAAGAGTTTAATTTAATAGTTTAAGACTTCTAACAAACTTTCTTCAAAACGCGCGTTTGCTAAATATTGCTTTTCTAAGTTAGGCTCAAACGGAATTGGAGTTTCTAAACTCGCAACACGTTTTACAGGCGAATCTAAATAGTTGAAACAATTTTCTGTAATTAATGCCGACAAATCACTAGCAATACCGCCAAACATAGAATCTTCTTGCAAAATTATTGCGCGCCCAGTTTTCTTTACCGAAGCATAAATAGTTGCTGTATCTAACGGTTGCAATGAGCGCAAATCAATTAAATCTGCTCTTATTGCAGTATTCTTTCCTAAGGCTTCTAACGCCCAATGAACTCCTAAACCATACGATATTATGGTAACGTCATTCCCTTCTTTTAAAAGCGAAGCTTTGCCAATTGGTAACGTAAAATAATCTTCTGATACTTCTTGATAAACAGATCTATACAATGCTTTATGCTCAAAAAACAAAACCGGATTTGGATCATTAATTGAAGCCGCTAATAAACCTTTTGCATCTTTTGGAAACGCTGGATAAATCACTTTTAAACCAGGTGTTTTGGTAAACCAAGCTTCGTTTGTTTGACTATGAAACGGTCCTGCTCCAACACCAGCGCCACAAGGCATTCTTACCACTACATCAGCTTTTTCATTCCATCTATAATGCGATTTTGCTAACAAATTCACAATGGGATTAAAGCCAGAGGAAACAAAATCTGCAAATTGCATTTCCATCACCGCCTTCATTCCGTTTACAGATAAACCATAAGCAGCAGCAACAATTGCCGATTCGCAAATTGGCGTATTTCTAACACGTTCTTTTCCAAATTGTGCTACAAATCCGTCAGTAATTTTAAAAACACCGCCGTATTCTGCAACATCTTGTCCCATTATAACTAAGTTATCATAACGTTCCATTGATTGTCTTAAACCTTCTGAAACTGCATCTACAAGACGAATATTATTCTTCTTTTCAGACGGAATTACTTCTTCAAAATCATATTCTTTATAAACATCTGAAAGTTCTGTTTCTAAATTTGGAGTTATTTTTTCTTCATTATAAGCTAACTGTAAATGTTCATCGATCTCTGCTGTTATTTCAGAATGAAAAGCTTCATTTTCTATTTCAGCAAGAATTCCTTCAGCCAATAAATAAGATTTAAAGTTCTTAATCGGGTCTTTCATTGCCCATTCTTCCATCAAGTTTTGCGGAACATATTTTGTACCACTCGCCTCTTCATGACCACGCATTCTAAAGGTTTTAAACTCTAATAAAATGGGTCTTGGTTCTTTTCTTATACTTTCTGCAAGCTCAGTAACTTTAGTATAGACTTCAATTATATTATTTCCATCAATTACATGGCTTTCCATTCCGTAGCCAATTCCTTTATCAGCTAAATCGCTACAATTAAATTGTTCAGAAACAGGAGTTGATAATCCGTAACCATTATTTTCAATACAAAACAAAACAGGTAAATACCAAACTGAAGCAACATTTAGCGCTTCATGAAAATCTCCTTCACTTGTTCCTCCATCACCAGTAAAAACAGCACAAACTTGTTTATTGTTTTTTAATTTATTGGCAAGCGCTATTCCGTCTGCAACTCCAAATTGTGGTCCTAAATGAGAAATCATTCCTACAATATTATAGTCTTGTGTTCCAAAATGGAAACTTCTATCTCTTCCTTTTGTAAAACCATTTAATTTACCTTGCCATTGCGAGAAAAGTCTATGTAATGGAATTTTACGAGTTGTAAAAACACCTAAATTACGATGCATTGGTAAAATATATTCATCTGAATTTAATGCAGATGTTACTCCAACAGAAATTGCTTCTTGACCAATACCAGAAAACCATTTAGAAATTTTTCCTTGACGCAATAAAATCAACATTTTTTCTTCGATTAACCGAGGCTTTAACATCGATTTGTATAAATGAAGTAATGTAGCTTTATCTATTGTATTTTTTGAATACGAAATTTGATTAGACATTAATAAAATAGTTGTTTGTTCCTTACAAACATATACAGAAAAAATATCAATGCATAAAAAAATCCTCATTAAAAATGAGGATTTGATAATATTTATGCATTTATATATTATAATTCTTTAAAAATAGCATGCATCATACGTTTTTTATCATTGATACTTTCTTCTAAAGCAATTGTAGTTTCTGTTCTATTAACTCCAGGAATTTCATCTATTGCATAAATAATGTCTTTTGCATCATTAGTTCCTTTTGCTCTTACTTTACAAAATATATTATAAACACCTGCTACAACATAAGCTACAGTAACGTTTGGTATTTTACGTAAATTATCTATTACATCTTGTGTCATAGATGTTTTTTCTAGAAAAATACCTACATGCGCAATAAAAGAGTAACCCATTTTTTCGTAATTCAAAGTTAACGTAGAACCTTGAATTATACCTTCATCTTCCATCTTTTTAACACGAACATGAATTGTTCCTGCAGATACTAATAATTTTTTTGCAATATCAGTAAACGGAGTTCTAGCATTTTCAATTAAAATATCTAAAATTTGATGATCTATTTCATCTAATACGAATTTCTTCATTTTTTGTGTTTTATTCAAATAATACCGCAAAAATATATATTTTTTACAAATAAATGAAAGAAAAAACGAGAAAAATTCAAAAAAATTAACTCTCGAAAACGATTTCGTTGTGTCCTTTCTGATTATTTAACTCTTCTTTTTGTATTTCTTCTAGTTTAGAAACAAATTTGCCTTCAATAATTTTATCTATATACTGAAATGCTTTATCATCTTGATTACCATATCTATGAATTACATCGAAAAATGATTTTTGATTGTTAGGAATGTCAAAATACAGCTTATACTCATCAAAGTTTTTAGCAATTGCTACATGACAAACTCCTTGTAAAAGCGCAAAGAAATTAAATTTACGCGCTTCTTCCCTATTATAATCGTCAGGAAAATGACCAGCTTCAATTAAAATTGTATTGTAACCTAACTTCTGAAAATTATCTCCAGTTGCAGTTGGATAAAACTCATCCGTATAACGCCCAATAAAGTTTGGTATAATTTGTTGCAAAAGTGAATTCATAGCAACAATTACATTCATTGTTTGCTTTCTCCCATCAGTTAGCGATCTTGTTTCCTCTTCCGAAGGTGCTAAAAAAGATATAGTTGCAGGGTTTTCTGTTCCCTCTACTCCAAAAATCGTACGCTGATCATGTAGATTAAAGCAAAATTGCGGCTTAAAATCATCTAAAACCGTACGCAACAATTTACTTTCTTTTGCTTGTAATGCAACTGCATCTCTATTTAAATCAATGTTATTTGCATTTACTCTTGTATATGCTTTAGATCCATCTGGATTTAGCATTGGTATAATTTTAATAGTACAGTTATTTAAAACCTCTTGTACAAAAGTCTCATTACTATTTTCAATAACATTTAACAAATCGAAAACAGCTTTGGTTCCTGTGCTTTCGTTTCCGTGCATTTGAGACCAAATTAAAATCTTTCGTTTTCCGCTTCCAAATGAGACACTATATATAGGAGTGTTTTTTTCCGAAGTTCCAATTTGTGAAACTTTTGTTTTATTCAATTTTAAAATATTAGGTTTAATATCTTCAAAAGTAATCCACTTACCAAACAACGAAGTTTCTTTTTGCTGCTGATATATTTTTTGTAATTCTAAAATAGAAAGTAATTGCATAGTTCTTTTTTACTTGACAAAAGTAACATTTTATTTTAGGATGTTTTACAAAAGTAAATTTATCAATTGTTACAAATGTAAAACGATAATTTGTGAATTTAATTTACAATTCTATTCAAAAATTATTTTTCATCAAACTCTTTCAATATTAAAAAAACCTCAGCATTGATTTTTATTATATTAATTATTTAATCGATTGTTTTTGAGTTTATTAAAAACACTTAAATAAAGTTATTATTTAAATTAATTTTATTGTGCTAATGATTTAACATTGTAAACTTGTAATTGAATTTTACAAATGTTACATTTGTAACATCGCAAATATGTTACAATGGTAAACACAGCAGATTTTATAAACAGACTTAAAAAAGTGATGGAATTTCACCAATTAACGGCATCTAATTTTGCAGATGCAATTGGCGTACAGCGCTCTTCTATCTCGCATATTCTTTCCGGAAGAAACAAACCAAGTTTGGATTTTGTTTTGAAAATTACAAACACATACACCGATGTTGATATGTATTGGCTTTTAAATGGAACAGGAAATTTTCCGAAAGAAAAGAGACAAACTACTTCTTCCCTACCAAATTTATCGGCTTCAAACAATAACTCTAGGTCTGAGAAAAAGATACAACGAATTGTTGTTTTTTATGAAGACGGTACTTTTGAAGAATACAACAAGTAGAAGAACTACTTATCTATTTTAAAATTTTATTACAAAACATATTCATTGAATATATCTTCTAATTCTTTTTGAGGATCAATACATAAACCTGAATGCGTTTTAGAACTCTGTACAATTGTACTTCTACAAGCTGCCAACCACCTGAATCTATCAGACATTTCAAAAGCTCCAATTTTACCTCCCAAAGAACTTCCTTCGCAAATCAGTTGCCAAGCTTGTAAGTAATTATTAAAGGTCTCTAGCGTAATCTCAGATGAAAAAGCTATTAACTTATCTGGGTTAACAAAGTATTTTATTCCTAGAAATTTTTTCCTTTTTGAAAACAAAATAACACCAACATTAAAAAACTCCTCCCTTTCTACTTTAGGAACAATTCTTATAATTGCATATTCAAATGTGTACTTATTTTGCATCTTCAGCCTCTTTTACTAATACATCTATCTTAGAAAACCTTGTGTCAATAAATTTTACATAAGCTTCTCTCATTTCATTAGGACTAAAAACATCTGACTCACTCAACAACCAATCTTCTGGTATGCTTGCAACAATCGCTGCTATTTTATCTAAATTTAACAACTGTTTAATTTCTTCTGACGCTTCAGCTAAACAAGTTGCTTTCTCTAACAAAACATGATCTTTTACAAGTGGAAAGGTTCTAGAAAGGTGATTCTCCCAATTTTTCCAATCGTGATGAAAATAAAAGCTAGCGCCGTTATCTATAATCCAAAGTTCATTATTCCAATGTAATAGATTAGTGTTTTTTGCTGTTCTATCAATATTACTAATAATACTGTCTAATAAGACTACTTTTGAAGCCGTCATCGGATCAACAGTACTTACTAAAGGATCATATGTAATTGCTTCAGATAAAAAATGCAATCCTAAATTTAAACCAACACTAAACTTTAGTAAGTCTTGTATTTCTTCGTCTGGCTCCGTTTTACTAAAAGAGTCGTCTAAATTCATAAAAACCAATTCCGGAACTTTTAAGCCAATTACTCGCGCAATTTCTCCGCCAATAAATTCTGATATTAATGCTTTTTTACCTTGACCTGCTCCTCTAAATTTTAATACATATAAAAATCCGTCATTTGCTTTTACAATTGCAGGAAGTGAACCTCCTTCTCGTAAAGGACAGAGATACTGAGTAACATCAACTGTTCTAATGTCTAATTTATTCATCTAAATTATTGCAACAACTTAGCCATTGCTTCTTTAATAATAGCTTCGTTTTTATTTCTACTAGAATGATTCGCTTTTCCTTGAAACTGCACCATTTGACGTAATAAATTTACGCCAACTTTATCAAAACCATATTGTTTGTATTGATTTCCTTTTACAACAACATCATCTACAAGGTTTTGAATCGCTTCAGTGTTATCACTTTTTGCAATAAACTCAAATGCTTTTTGATAGAATGCTTTGTCTTTGGCAATGTTCGTTAAAAACATACCGCTAAGTATGTGCTTAGCTACAAAAGGTAATTCGCTTTCATCTTTTTCTTCAATAAAAATACGTGTTAACGGCGTTGCTAAGACTTTTCTAATTTCATCTGGCATTGCTTTAGATTTTTCGATAGCTACTTTTTTATCCACATAATACAAACCAACCAAACCTTTACCAATTACTGAATACGATTTACTTTGTAATGCTTTTTCAAAAATTGGTTGCAATTCAGGATCTGTTAATTTACCCAATGTTTCAACGGCAGCAGCTTGCACCAACGTTTTGACATCATTATTTGCAATTTGCTTAATCTTACTAATAACAGCTTTTTTAGTGTGCTTGTTTATTAAATCGATATTTTCTAAAGCAAGGATTCTAATTTTATAAAAATCATCACTCATTGCATTTGCAATGGCATTAAACGCATTTTTATCATCTTGTTTTTTAGCAACTTCTAGTAAAGCTTCCTTTTTATGACCGTAATATTTGGCATGTTTTAACTGATGGATATAATCGCTCAAAACCTTATTCTCAACAATATCTGAAACTAAAACGCCATCTGTATTTATTTGAATTAAATCGGGATGATTAGTATAAGGTAACGTAAATGAAGCATCTTTTCCGTTTACAAAAACTGTATGACGCGCTGCATTACTTCCTTCAAAAACATCAATAGCTAAAGGAAATTTAAATTCTTTACCTTGTTGAAGCTGAATAATGTTTACTGTTACTGTTTTTTGAAGCTTATTATAATCGTAAGAAATTTCTAATTTCGGATGCCCGTTTCCAAAAAACCATTGATTAAAAAACCAATTTAAATCTCTTCCACTTACTTCTTCTAAGGTTAACCTTAATTGATGCGCTTCTGCAGCTTTGTATTTATAATCTGTTAAATATTTTTTTAATCCAGCATAAAAAGCCTCATCCCCTAAATAGTTACGCAACATATGTAAAATTGCACCACCTTTGTTGTAACTAACTGCATCAAACATATCTTCTTTATCAGCATAATCAAATCGGATTAAATGCTTGTCAAAGTTTTGTCCGTTTTTATAACCCTCTACATCTTCCAACAAATGCGCGTCTGCATCTTCAACCCCATATTTATATTCTCTCCACAAATACTCGCTATAACTTGCGAAACTTTCATTTAAAGCCAAATTAGACCAACTTTCTGTAGTAACTAAATTACCAAACCAATGATGAAAAACCTCATGTGCAATGGTGTTTTCCTGTACATTTTGATCTATTAATTGTCCTGGTTTTTGATACGCTTTTTCTCCATGAATAACAGCAGTTGTATTTTCCATAGCACCAGAAACATAATCTACACCAACAATTTGATCGTATTTATTCCAAGGATATTCAACCCCTAATTTATCACCAAAGAAACCAATCATTTCTGCCGTGTGTCCAAAAATTTCTTTTGCATAAGGCGCATATTCTTTAGATACATAATAACTTATAGGAAGATTTTTATTCTGTTCTCTTACAATTTCATATTCTCCAACTCCCATAAAAAACAAATATGGTGCGTGCTTTTGATCTAATTTCCAATAATCTGTTCTGTTTGTTCCGTTTTTAGTTTGAGAAACTAATTTTCCATTAGACAACGTTTTAAATTTATCTGGAACAGTAATATAAATTTCTTGTGATGTTTTTTGATTTGGCGAATCAATTGTTGGAAACCAACAACTATTTGCTTCCGTTTCTCCTTGTGTCCAAATTTGTGTAGGTTTATTTTTGTCTAATCCGGTTGGGTTTATAAAATACAACCCTTTTGCTTGTGTTATTGCTGCACTTCCTTTTTGTTTAACTTTTTCTGGCTGCGCAGTATATTTTAAATAAATAGTAAACTCCTCATTACGTTTATATTCTCTTCCTAAATCTATAATCAACTTTAAATTGTCATAATTATAATCTAAAGTTCGGTTATTCATTTTTACTTCATGAATAATCATTGCTTTTGCATCTAACGTAATTTTATTAGTTGCATAAAAATAAGGTGTAGCGGTAAGCCATTCTTCGCCATTTAATTTTTGCTCTTGAAAATTAAAGTCGACCTTTAGTTTTGTGTGAATTAATTTATGTTCTTTTTCCTTTTCCGCTCTATAAGTGGTCGTTTGAGCTGTTGCCACAAGGCTTGTTAAGGCAATTAATAGTGATAAAATTTTTTTTCTCATATATGTTTCTGGATTTCCTGTAAAAACAGTCTCGAAATTTCAGGATATTTATTTACTTTCTATGGATTCCTGCCTACCCAGGAATGATAATGAGTTACTTTCAATAAGTATTCCAAAAATAATAAAGAATAGTATTAAAAAATAAAAACCCATTATGGGTCAAAAATACTAAATAAAAGATTGTGAGTTGTTAATGCGTAGTTAAAACAAAAAAGCCATAACAGTAATTGTTATGGCTTTTTTAAAATATATAATTGAGTTGGTTATTCTTTTGCCTCTAAAAGCATTTTAAACTGAGAAAGACTTGCGTTATCTCCGTCTAAATTTACATGTTTCATTGCTTCCATAATTTTTCCAGGATTCATGTTATCTCCTAAAATACGTGCAACTCCTACTCCTGCATCTTTACTGTAACCAAAAGCTACAATTTCATCAATTGCATCTGCATCTCCACTATAAAACACTTTTCCGTTTCCTCTTTTATCTTTAAAAGAAACTAAGCTTTTATATTCTGAAGAATTAGAAAAAATTGCTTTTAACTTGTTCTTTTCAGTTTCATAATTTGCTTCGTTACCCTTATATTGCATTGCTACAATATTTACTTTTCTAATACTTTCTAAAGACTCTTTTACATCTGCATTTGCATCTTTTCCTTGAGACATTTTTAAAACACTCGCAGGAATATCTACAGTCATAAATCCTTTTTTATCTTGACTTTCTACTAAATAGCTTTGTAAAGTTTGTTCTTTTTTACAAGAACTCATCAATAAAACAATAGCTACTAAAGAAAGTATTGTGGATAGTTTTTTCATTTTAAGTTTGATTTTTTTGTGTTGATTTATATTCGAGCGCTTTTTAAAAGCGCTCGAAATAAATATATTACTTACTGTTCATTTCTACTTTTACATTGTTATCTTTAGAAAAAGTATCTGCTAGTTTAGACATTTTATTAATATCTATTGTTCCTGTTAAAGAAACAATTATAGACTCCATGTTTCCTTTAGATTTTTTACCATCGTTATCTTTGATAAACATTAATACTTCACTAACAAAATCTTTGTTTTTTGTAGCCTTAACATAAATCTTTACATGAGAACCCTTGTCTTTAACTCGCATTAATTCTGTAAGGTTAGATTTGCTAACAGCAGATTTCACCATACCTTCCATTTGAGAAGCAATACTAGAATTATCGGTAGAAAACATTTTTAATTCTTTTAAATCTTGAATCATTTTAAAGACTTCCATTGCTTCGTTATCTTCAGATTCTACATTAAATTTAGATAAAATTTCAAATGCATCTTTTGTTACTACTACTGTAGATACATCATCTAAATCTTCTAATTTATCGAACATTGATTGACCAAAAGTTAAACTTGAGGTAAATACTAGGGCTATTATTGTTATTATTTTTTTCATGGTTTCTTATTTTTACTTGGTTTTACTAATTTACTTGGTTTTAAATATTTTATTAACTGTGTCTTCGTATGTGTATAAACTTGCTACAGCCTGGTTTCCTTTGTTAAGGTTTGTAGACAACAACTTTAAAGCTTCTGTTACTTGTGCTAACTGTTTTTCTTGTTGTCTATGCTCGTATTCTCCATAACCTGCATACATACTTATTAATAAGACTACTGACGCTGCAACTTGTAACCATTTCCAATTCTTTCTCTTAGTTTTTCTAGGTTCTAATTGAATGGTTTTGTTAAAGGTTTCGTCTTTACTTTTCTTAAAATACCCAAACATATAACTATACTCTTGCAAATGCGATGCCACATTTTCTGAGGCAAAGTATGCACTTAATGTTTTCTCTTCTTGCAAAGTGGTTTCTGCGTTCAGATATTTTTCTACTAATTTTTCTATGTTAGCTAACTCCATAGTTGTGTTGTTTAATTAATGCTTCTCTTATTGTTTTTCTTGCCCTTGAAAGTGCTACTCTAATGGCTGTTGGTTTCATGTCAACCATTTTTGCAATTTCATCGAAACTATATTGTTCAATATCTCTTAATTGAATAATAATTTTTTGTTGTTCTGGTAAATCTTCTATCAGTTTATGAACTTTTTCTACACTATCATTATGTTCAACTTGCTTGTCAAGACCAGTATCTTTCTCTTTATAATTACTGTGTATTAATGTTAAATTACTAGCTTGTTTAGATTTTAATCTATCAAAACAATAATTTTTAGTCATTGTCATAGCAAAAGCTTCTACATTCTTATACTCAGACAGTTTTTGTTTATTCTTCCAAAGTTTAAAATACAACTCTTGCGTAGCATCTTCGGCTTCTTCAGTAGATACAAGTAATCGTTTTGCTAAACGAAATACTTTATCTTTAAACGGTAAAACAGCTTTTAAAAAGTCTGATTGTTTCATTTTTATTAGTTAGATTATTGTAAACTTTTTAGATTAGTAACGTCTAAATTATCAGGTTTACATTATTACGACGAAGCAATATAAATTTTGTTACATCACAAACCTATTTATTTTGTAATATTGCTAAAATACCCGCAAAGCGGAAGAAATAAAAAACATATACTATTACTATTCATATTACGTTACCAATATAATAAAGCCTTTAATTTTATGAAATTTACACGATTATTTATTTTATTTATCGCCCTTAGTACGTTAATTTCTTGTTCAAAAAACGAAAATATTCCATCGGACATTGAAGTTCAAACTTTTGTTTGGAAAGGATTAAACGCCTATTATTTATGGCAAGGTGAAATTCCAGATTTATCTGACAGACGTTTTTCTGCAGACCAACAATTATACAGCTATTTACAAGGATTTAGTAATCCAGAAAATTTATTTGAAAGCTTATTATTTGAACGTGGAGTAACCGATAAATTTTCTTGGATTGTAGATGATTACATCGCTTTAGAAAACTCTTTTGAAGGTACAACTGAAACTTCTGGTATGGAGTTTGGCTTACGTACTTTTGAAAACGATGCAACAAAAGTATACGGATATGTTCGTTATGTAGTTCCAGGAACAGATGCCGAAAACAAAGGTGTAACTCGTGGAATGATTTTTACTCAAGTAAACGGAACAGCCTTAACACAAGCAAACTACAGAAGTCTACTATTTTCTTCAAGCACTTCATATACAATTCAATTAGCAGATTTTAATAGCGGAAATCCAACTGAAAATGGAACTGAAATCGCTTTAGATAAAAGTCAATTTACTGAAAACTCAGTGCACACAAGTGCTGTTTTTGATGAAGGAACAAATAAAATTGGATACCTAATGTATAACGCATTTACTCCTCAGTTTGATGATGAATTAAATGACGTTTTTGCAAATTTTAAAAGTGAATTAGTTACAGATTTAATAATAGACCTACGTTATAATGGTGGTGGATCTGTTAGAACTGCAACCTATTTAGCAAGTATGATTACCGGGCAATTTAACGGAGATGTTTTTTCTAAACAAAGATGGAATAGTAAAGTTGAAGAAGCAACAGACACAAGTAATTTTATTAATAATTTTACAAATCAAATTGATAACGGAATTGTTAATCAACAAATAAACAGCTTAAACTTAGAGAATATTTATTTTATTACAACAGGAAGCTCTGCTTCTGCTTCAGAACTTGTAATTAACGGATTAGTTCCTCATATAAATGTAAAGCAAGTTGGTACAAAAACGTTAGGTAAATATGTTGGTTCTATTACTTTATACGATTCTCCTAACTTCAATAAAACAGATGTAAATCCAAATCATAATTGGGCAATGCAACCAATTGTTTTAGAAATAGTAAATAAAGATGGTAATAACGATAAAGATGGTATTGAGCCAACTGTAGAATTTCCTGAAGATTACGGTAATTTAGGTGTTTTAGGAGACAGAAACGAACCTTTATTAGACAGAACAATTACCTTAATAACAACTGGTGCAAGAGGTGTTTTTACTCCTCGAAACACTTATTTTGGTGAAGAAATTTCAAATTCAAAATTACATACACCAACTAGTAACAATATGTATGTAGAATTAAAATAATATTTTGCAGATTGTCATAATGTAACCTCATTCTTAAACGTTTGTTTAAAATTATTATGACAATCTGTTTTATATATTTTCGTCTAAATTAGACTCTAACAAGCCCTTTTCAACTTCTTTATTTCCAACAAGTTCAGGTCTAAAATCACTCATTAATGAGTCATTTTTAAATTTAGCGTGATCAAAACCAGCTTTCCACCATATTTTCATCTCTTTTTTATCAAATACTAAAGAATTCTTTGTTAAAACTGTTGGTGTGTAATATAAATTCAACTTAACATCTTGGTGTTTTGCAGATAATTTACCAATTGTAACATTATGTTTTTCTACGTGTTCTAACATAAAATCAAAAACATCTAACATTAATGAAAACGGATTTTTAGCAGGCATTCTATTAATTTGAGTTATTTCTGTTTCTAAAATAATAGCGTCAATTTCTTTTGCTCCGCGTTTTATGGCTTCATGTATTGGAACTAAACAACCAAAACCACCATCTGCATATTGGCAATGATTTTTTTCTAACAAACTCATAAAAGGAACATAATTACAAGAACCCCAAATCCAATCGCAGAAATCCTCATACTCACACTCTCTAATTGACTTATATTCAACTTGGTTAGCTGTTAAGTTAGAAACTGTTACCACAACATCCTTATTACTCTTTCTAATGTTGTTGTACATTTCTAAAGTAACATTATTCTTAATTAATTTTCTTAAGTTTTTACTTTCTCCAAAGGTTTTTCTTCCGTTTAAAAAGTTCCAAAATGTACTTCTGTGACGTATAGAAATAACTTTTACACCATGCACTCTTTTTACCCTAAAAGGATTATTACTAAATATAGAAGATTGATTTACAGAAGTATACAACTCCTTTAATTCATCAACCATACCTAAAGCTAAATGAGAAGTCATTAAACTACCTGTAGAAGTTCCTAAAAATAAATCATAGTCTTTTCCGCGTGTTTTCATTAAGTATTCTGCAACACCTCCTGCAAATGCTCCTTTGCTTCCTCCTCCAGAAATTACTAATGCTTTTTTCACCTGTATAAATTTGATTAAATTAGTTGCCTTAAAACTACAAAAATGAACCGATTATTTATCCTTTTTTCTTTAGCAATCTTAACTATTTCTTGTAAAAATGAATATCAACCAAGAAATATAGACAAAGTAACCATTCAAGAATTTAAAATTGATAGTACAAGCATTAGAGCAATTCAGTTTCTTGATGAAAACACTCTTTATTATGCAGGTTCTAAAGGAGATATTGGTTTTACTTCTGATGCAGGAAAAACTTGGGAAACAATAAACATTAACTATAACGATAGCATAAAACCACATTTTAGAAGTATTGCTTCCAACGGAACAAATATATTCGCCTTATCTGTAGGAAACCCTGCGTTGCTATATAAAGTTTCTGAAGAAAAAGAAACATTAATCTATAAAGAAGAACATGAAAAAGTTTTTTATGATTCAATGAAATTCTTTGCAGATAACAAACACGGAATTGCCGTTGGAGATCCAACTGAAAACTGCGCTTCTATTATTTTAACTTCGGATAGCGGAAAAACATGGTCAAAAATACCTTGTGATAAATTACCTGTTTTTGAAGATGGTGAAGCCTTTTTTGCTGCTAGCAATACTAACATTAAAATTATTGGTAATACAGTTTGGATTGCTTCTGGAGGAAAGAAATCGCGTATTTTAAAATCTGAAAACAAAGGAAAAACTTGGCAAATTTTCGATACTCCAATTATTCAAGGAAACGGACCGCAAGGAATTTATTCTATTGATTTTGCTGATAAACAAACCGGAATAGCAATTGGAGGAGATTACTCTAAACCAACAGAAAACAAAGCAAATAAAGCTGTTACAAAAGATGGTGGTAAAACTTGGACTTTAATTGCTGATGAACAAGACCCTAATTATAAGAGTTGTGTGCAATATGTTCCAAATACTAACGGAAAAGAAGTTTTTGCAGTTGGTAAAACAGGAATTTCATTTTCTAATGACGCTGGACAAACTTGGAAAGAAGTTAGCAAAGACTCTTATTATACTATTCAGTTTGTAAATACAAATACCGCTTGGTTATCTGGGAATAATAAAATTGGAAAACTAACATTACCTAACATGGAATGGAAAGGTGTAAAAATTAAATTGGATTAACAAAATTAGATCTATCGTTTAAAACGAGAAACAAAGTGATGAATCTTTATTTCTTATACTGTTAGATTCTTCGGTCATGCTTCCCTCTGAATGACAAACTACAAGTGTCATTTCGAAATGAGTGAAGCATGAACGATTAAGAAATCTTCTTAATTTCTACTCAAAATCTTGAGATTTCTCTTATGGTCGAAATGATGATAAAAATAATTTTAATTTCTTAATATTTTGTTAAACCCAAAGCTTAATCCTATTAAAAGAAATATCTTTAAAAACTAAAAACTAACCAAATGAAAAAACACCTACTATGGTTGTTATTTTTATGCACTTCAATATTAAGTGCTCAAGAATACTTTCCAAAAGATGATGGAGTTAAAACTCCGAACAACAAAACAATAGCCTTTACAAAAGCAACTATTTATATAACACCTACAAATGTTATAAAAAACGGAACTTTATTAGTTAAAAACGGAAAAGTTGTAAATGTTGGGCGTTCAGTTTCAATACCAAAAGATGCACAGATAGTTAATTTAGAAGGTAAAAATATTTACCCTTCATTTATTGATGCTTACACGGATTTTGGAATTGCAAAACCAAAAAGACAAAGAGGAAATCCTAATGCAAGTCCACAATACGAACCTGAAAGAAAAGGATATTACTGGAATGATCACATTAGACCAGAAACGAACCCAATAGCCGATTTTAAATTCGATGCTAAAAAAGCAAAAGATTTATTAAAAGCTGGCTTTGGAGTTGTAAACACGCACATGCAAGATGGTATTATTAGAGGAAACGGTTTATTAGTTTCTTTAAATACCCAAACTACAAATGCTTATAGAGTTTTAGAAGATAAGTCTGCTCAATATCTTTCTTTTACTAAAAGTAACAAATCAAGACAAATGTACCCAGGATCTTTAATGGGTTCTATAGCGCTTTTACGTCAAACTTATAACGATGCAGATTGGTATTTAAAAGGAAATACAAAAAATAAAGATTTAGCTTTAGAAGCTTTAGATAGAAACAAAAATTTACCTCAAATATTTTATGCAGGTTCAAAAATCAATGCTTTTAGAGCTGATAAAATTGGTGACGAATTTGGAATTCAATACACAATTGTTGGTGGTGGAGACGAGTTTGAGCGCATAAATGATGTAAGAGCAACAAACGCTACATTTATTATTCCAATCAATTTTAGAGCTGCTTACGATGTTTCTAATCCGTATTTAGCACAACATGTAAGCTTACATGATATGAGAAAATGGAACCAAGAACCTACCAACCCAAAAGTATTGGCAGAAAATGGTGTAACTTTTTCTTTAACTACGCATTCTTTAAAAAAAGTTGATGATTTTACCAAGAACATTCAAAAAGCCATCAAATATGGTTTAGATAAAACAAAAGCCCTAGAAGCTTTAACTACAGTTCCTGCTAAAATTTTAGGAAAATCTAACATTGGTAACTTACAAACTGGTAGTTACGCTAACTTTTTAATTACTTCTGGAGATATTTTTGACCCTAAAACTACTTTATATGAAAACTGGACTTTAGGTGATAAAAACGTAATTAATGACATGAATGTTAAAGATATTGCAGGAAATTATGCTTTAGCTTTAAACGGAAAAACATACGATTTATCAATTACTGGTAAAGGAGCAAAACAAAAAGGAGCTTTAAAATTAGATGATAAAAAAGTGAAGTCTAAATTTTCTTTTAAAGATGGATGGATTTTTATGAGTATTCCTTCAGAAAATGATGCAACTAAATTTAATCGTTTAACAGCTAAGATTACTGATAGTCCTGTAATTTTAGGAAAAGTAATAAATGAATTTGGAAACGAATCTCAATGGTCTGCAGCTAAAATTGTTAAGAAAGACGATGAAAAATCTAAAGACAAAAAGAAAAAAGACAACAACTCCACTCCTACCGTTTTACCTGTTTCTTATCCAAATGTTGGTTTCGGTTTAGCACAACAACCTAAACAAGAAACTATTTTATTTAAAAATGCTACAGTTTGGACAGGTGAAAAAGAAGGAAACTTAGAAAATACTGACGTTTTAATAAAAAATGGAAAGATTGCTAAGATTGGAAAAAACATTTCCGTTGGAGGCGCAAAAACAATTGATGCTACAGGAAAATATGTAACTGCTGGAATTATTGACGAACATTCACATATTGCAACAACTTCAGTAAATGAATGGGCACAAAATTCAACAGCAGAAGTAACTATTGAAGATGTTGTAGACCCTAATGATGTAAATATTTACAGAAATTTAGCTGGTGGAGTAACTTCTATTCAAATTTTACATGGTTCTGCAAACCCAATTGGTGGTCGTTCTGCAATCATCAAACTAAAATGGGGAGAAAATGCAGACAATTTAATCTATAACAATACACCAAAATTTATAAAATTTGCTTTAGGTGAAAATGTAAAGCAATCTCGTAGCAGAAACGGAACTCGTTTTCCGCAAACACGTATGGGAGTTGAGCAAATGTATATCGATTACTTTACACGCGCTAAACAATATGATGCAAAAAAGAAAAGCGGACAAGCTTACAGAAAAGATGCTGAGCTAGAAACACTTGCTGAAATCATCAATAAAGAACGTTTTATTTCTTGTCACTCTTACGTACAATCAGAAATTAATATGTTAATGAAAGTTGCGGAGAAATTCGACTTTAACATTAACACATTCACACATATTTTAGAAGGTTATAAAGTTGCTGATAAAATGAAAGAACACGGTGTTGGAGGTTCTACTTTCTCAGATTGGTGGGCTTATAAATACGAAGTAAATGACGCAATACCTTATAATGCTGCAATTATGCACAACCAAGGAGTTACCGTTGCTATAAATTCTGATGATGCAGAAATGTCTCGAAGATTAAACCAGGAAGCTGCCAAAACAGTTAAATATGGTGGTATGTCTGAAGAAGAAGCTTGGAAAATGGTTACTTTAAATCCTGCAAAATTATTGCATATAGACAACAAAGTAGGAAGTTTAAAAGTTGGTAAAGATGCAGATGTTGTTTTATGGAATACAAATCCATTATCTGTATATGCAAAACCTTTAAAAACTATTATTGAAGGAAGAACTTATTTTGATATTGATGCTGATTTAGCTAAAAGAGAAGCTATTAAAGCTGAAAGAAGCAAGTTAGAAAACATGATGCTTCATGAGAAAATTAATGGCGGTAAAGTGCAACCACCATCTAAAAGGGTGAAAGAATTATTCCATTGTGAAACTTTAAAATAGAAAGAAGATGAAAAATTATATATATACAATAGCTTTTTTACTTTCAATTGGAAGTTTATTTGCACAACAAACACCTGCTCCAAAGCAATCTGCAGATTACACCATTGAAGGTGCAACTGCACATTTAGGAAATGGACAAGTAATAGAAAACTCACTAATAATGTTTTCTAATGGAAAAATTACACACGTTGGTAATGCACTTACTAAAATTGCAAGACGCGGAACTGTAATAGACGCTAAAGGGAAACACGTATATCCAGGTTTTATAGTTGCTAATACAACATTAGGTTTAGGTGAAGTTGATGCTGTAAAAGCATCAATTGATGAACGAGAAATTGGTACTTATAACCCACATATAAGAAGTATTATTGCTTATAATACCGAAAGTAAAGTTGTAGAATCTATGCGTCCAAATGGAGTTTTAATTGTACAAACTACACCACGTGGAGGAACCATTTCTGGAACTTCTTCAATAGTTCAATTAGATGCTTGGAACTGGGAAGATGCCATTGTAAAAGAAAACGATGCAATTCATATGAATTGGCCAAGTAGCGTATCGTATTCTGGAAGATGGTGGGCTGGAGAACCAAGAGTTGTAAAAGAAAGTAAGAATTATACGGAAAACTTAAATAAATTTTCTTCGTATTTACAACAAGCTAAAACATATTTAAAAGGAAATAAATCTGAAAAGAACTTACCTTTTGAAGCTATGAAAGGATTATTTAATGGTTCTCAAAAATTATTTATTCACGTTAGTGGAGAAAGAGAAATTACAGACGCTATAACACTTTCTAAAAAAGAAGGTATTAATAAGATTGTAATTGTACATGGTGGAGATGCAGATAAAGTTGCAGATTTATTGGTTAAAAACAATATTCCTGTAGTTTTAGAACGCGCTCATAGATTGCCAAATGCAGAAGATCAAGATTACGATTTACCTTATAGAACTGCTAAAATATTAGTTGATAAAGGTATAACAGTTAGTATTGGTATGGAAGGTGATATGGAACGTATGAGTACACGTAATGCACCATTTTATGCTGGAACGTATGCTGCTTATGGTTTAGACAAGGAAGAAGCTCTAAAACTAATAACTTCAAATGCGGCTAAAATTTTAGGAATAGATGACAAAGTAGGAACTTTAGAAGTTGGTAAAGATGCTACTCTATTTGTTTCTGAAGGAGATGCTTTAGATATGAGAACCAATAAAGTTTCAAACTCTTTTATTAATGGTAGAAAGTTAAGTTTAGAAACACACCAAACTAAACTTTGGAAACGATACTCCGATAAATATAAAAATCAATAAAAAAATAAAAGCCTGATAATAAATCAGGCTTTTTTTATATAATATATTAAGTACTTTTGCGCTAATGAAAAAACTAACAAGTATACAAAATTCATACATTAAAGACTTAACTAAACTTCAAGAAAAGTCTAGAGAACGCAAGAAAAAAGGGTTATTTCTTGTTGAAGGAAAAAGAGAAATTTCGATAGCAATACAAGGAAATTATGAAATTGAAACACTATTGTTTGTTGATGAATTATTTTCTCCTTCAGAATTAAAAAACAACATAAATAATAATGTAGAGTTTATAGAAATCTCTAAAGAAGTGTATCAAAAACTAGCATACAGAGAAACAACCGAAGGCGTTTTAGCTGTTGTAAAAACCAAAGAATTATCATTAAAGAATGTTGTTTTTAAAAACGAAAATCCGTTAGTTTTAGTTTTAGAAGGAATTGAGAAACCCGGGAACATTGGTGCTATGCTTAGAACTGCAGATGCAGCAAATATAGATGCTGTTTTTATTGCAAATCCTAAAACAGATATGTACAATCCAAACATTATACGTTCAAGTGTTGGCTGTTTGTTTACAAATCAAATTGCTGTTGGTTCTTCTGAAGAAATTGTAACATTTTTACAAGAAAAAAACATTGCTATTTACAGTGCAACGCTACAAAACTCTAACGAATATCATAAAGAAAATTATAGCAATGCAAGCGCAATTGTTGTTGGTACAGAAGCTACAGGTTTATCTGAAATCTGGAGAGAAAAAGCAACGCAGAATATAAACATACCAATGCAAGGTCAAATAGATTCCATGAATGTTTCTGTTGCCGCTGCTATTGTTTTGTTTGAAGCTAAAAGACAACGAAATTTTTCAATCTAACACATTCATCTTTAAAATAATATATTAAAAATCTAAAATAAAAATGAAACACATTTTAATACTTAGTCTAAGTTTATTTTTTGCCTTAACATCATGTGAAAATGAGAAAAAGGTAGATACACCTTCAACAAATCAAGAGAAAGAAAACACTATATCATTCCAAAATAAAGGTCATGAATTAGTTTATAAAATGAC
Source organism: Tenacibaculum aquimarinum (assembly GCF_022478115.1). GTDB lineage: Bacteria > Bacteroidota > Bacteroidia > Flavobacteriales > Flavobacteriaceae > Polaribacter > Polaribacter aquimarinum_A. The sequence goes on from NZ_JAKGSC010000002.1 coordinate 362,600, forward strand.
TCAAAAAGTAGGAGATTATAGTAAGCTTAGCAATAAAAAAGATGTTGTTTATACATACACCTACCAAACTCCTGACGGAAAATCTGATATTTCAACAGAAAAATACATTTTTAACGGAGAATTATCTTACGGGAAATATAATAAACATCAAAGAACTCTAGCAAACTTAGAAGGAATTATAGAACAAGGCTATGATGGAAGCGAGTTTTGGCTGAAAAACAATGGGAAGTTAATTAATGATGCTAAAGCTTTAAAAAGAGTTGCTTTTAATAGACCAACAAATTACTATTGGTTTACAATGATGCAAAAACTTTTAGATCCAGGTTTAAATTATGAGTATTTAGGTGAAAAAACTATTAATAATTTAAATTACGATATTGTTAAAGTTACTTTTGAGTCTAAAGAAAATACTCCTAAAGATATTTATCAATTATATATTAATAAAGAAACAAACTTGGTAGATCAGTTTCTTTTTACTGTAATGGATTTTAAAAAAGCTGAGCCTCTTTTAATGGAGCTTGCATATGAAAATATAGATGGTCTTTTAATACCAACTAAACGTAGATATAAAAATTCTAATTGGAATGCAGATGTTACCGATAAACCTTGGATATTAGTAAATTGGACAGATATAAAATTTGACAATAATCTGAATAAAGAGTTGTTTAGAAAATAAATTACACAATAAAAAAATCCAGCTTTTTAGCTGGATTTTTAATTTACACTAATAATTTCTTCTTACTGATTTCCTAATATAATAGGCATTCCACTATCGCCAGAACCAATAACAATTATTTTACTATTTGGAGATTCTGATAACTTAACCGTTGCTTCGATACCTTTATCTTGTAAAATTTTATCAGTTAAAGATGCACTTAAAATACGGTTAGATTCCGCTTTACCTTTTGCATCAATAATTACTTTTTCTGCTTCTTTTTGAGCAGTTACTAATCTAAACTCATATTCTAAAGATTCTTGCTCTTGCTTTAACTTACGCTCAATAGCTTGTTTAATTGTAGGAGGTAATTTAACATCTTCTACTAAAACTCTTTTTACTGTTAAGAACTGACCTTCTAATAATTTAGTTACTTCGTCTAAAATTTCTTGCTCAATTACATCTCTTTTACTAGAATACAATTGTTCTGGCGTATAACGACCAACAACACTTCTTGCAGCAGCATTAATTGCTGGATCTAACAATTCGCGCTCATAATCTTCACCTTTTGTTTTTATTAAGCTACCTAAATTTTCAAATTCCGGCTCGTACCAAATTGTTCCGTTTACTTTAACCTCTAGTCCATTTACAGAAAGTACATTCATTTCGTCTGAAATTGATTGCTGACGAACCTTTCTTACAATCATTTTGTTCCAAGGAGCAACAATATGAAAACCTTCTCCGTATGTTTTTTCTGTATTAATACCTTCTCCAAGAGTTTCAAAAATAACTCCACCTTCACCTGGTCCTACAGTTACTGTAGATTTTGCGAATAATATTAAAAGTACCACTACTACTGGAATTAATAATCCCACTTTTGGAAATTCAAATTGTTTTTGTGCCATTGTTTGTTTTATTTTTTAATTATTCAAAAATACAATTAATTACTTATCTTTTAATCTATCAGAAACATATTCTACTTTAGTTTTACCATGTTTTTTAGGGTTTCCTTCTTCATCTAAAGAAACCATCACAATTTTATCTAAAATTATTATAATTTTATGCGTAAGCTTGTTCCTAACTTCACACTTTAAAGTAATTGAAGAATTACCAAAAGCCAAAACTTCCATACCTATTTCTATAATATCTCCTTGTTTTGCAGAACTTACAAAGTCAATTTCAGACATATACTTTGTTACTGTTCTTGGTATTTCTAATTGAATAATTGCATAAATACCCAACTCTTCATCAATCCATTCTAATAATCTCCCTCCAAATAATGTTCCATTTGGGTTTAAGTCTTGTGGTTTTACCCATTTTCTTGTATGAAATTTCATATATACTCTTCTTTTAAATCTATAGCAAAATTCTACAATTAAACCCCCTTAAACAAGCAATATCAATTGCTTTTTTAAATTTTACCATAGTATTTTCTAATAAACCATTCTAACGACAACAATAGCGCAGCTAAAGCTAAAATCCATTTCCAATCTATTAAATTCTGTTCTTTGGGTACAGATTTTAATGTGCTATAATAGTTTTTATTATTGATAAGTTCTTGGATAAAGTTATTAGACTGATTCCCGTAAAACAGCTTACCTCCTGTTCTATCTGCTAATTTTTGTAATTTTTTGTGATTTGAGTTTGTAAATTGTTCCTCAACTTGATAATCGGTAACTTTAAATCTTCCGTATTTAGTAACGTTTTCTCCAACAACAGTTACTTTATAGGTGTAATTACCGGTTGATACGTTTTCTAATTCAACTTGATAAGAATTATTTACCAATGAAAAAGGCACCACTTTACTTTCTTTAGAATCGGTATTTGTAAATGTTAATTGTAAAGAAGCTCTATTATCAAACTGATAATTTTTATCTACATAAAAAGCTGATATAGCAATTGTTGAGTTTGCAGGATATAAACTTTCTGCGTTTACCTCTAATCGATTTCTTTTTTTAGTTGAAGCTACATATTGAACCAAATTACCCATAAAAGCGTCAAATTCCTCAAAAGAATTGTCTTGCCTAAAACTTGTAGAACGCCATTTCCAAAGATTCTCTCCAAAAATTACCGCATATTTTTTATCCGTTTCATCAAAAGTTGCAATTAATGACTGCTCTGTAGCTATTCCTGCAATTTTCTGATACACTAATGTTTGATGCGGTTTCGTAATTGTTACTTCTCCAAACTTATCTTCTAAAGGCGGAAAATTTGCAAAACCGATATCTTTCTGTAAGAAAGTTAAAAAGCTATCATTATAAATTGCAGCATAATCTTCTGGCTGATTTATAGCTTTCTTACTAAATCCTAATTGTTGAGAATTCATAAAATTCCAATCAGTTTTTGAGCCAGAAACAATCATGAAATTAGATTTTCTTTGCACTAAAAAATCATTAAACTTATTATTCGGTTGATAAAACACAACTAATTGATAGTCATTTATTTGTTTTTTATAATTATCTATAAGAATAACATCAACTTTACGTTGTTTATTACTTTCTATCGCTTTTTTTAACGCACCAATATCTGGATGTAAAACAGATGTTAAAATCAATACTTTTGTTTGCTCATCTATAACTTCTACCGAGAAAATTTTACTGTTATTTTTTGTGTTTTTTTCATCTTTTAACTTTCTAACCGAGGCTGTATAATATTGCTGTCCTTCTGTTGTTGAAGTTAAATTAGCAGTTATTGTTTGCGTTTTTTTATCCGCCGAAAAAGAAACTTTTTGGGTAAAAATAGTTTTGCCTTTACTATAAATAGAAAACTGTGTAGTTACAGATTCGTTTCCTTCATAATACAATAAAGTTTCTACAGGAAATTTATTCTTTATATAACTGTATTTGTTAACGTTTAACTTAGAAATACGCACATCTTTATATTGTGTGGTATCTCCAATAATTAATGGATAAACGGCTTGTTTTGTGTTTGTAAACTCATAATCGTTTCCAATAGTTTGGTTTCCATCAGAAATTAATACGGTTGAAGCAATATTGTCTTTATATAAATTGGCTACAGCTTGTAAACCATTTTCTATATTGGTTTTAGGCTCATTAAAAGATAAGCTATCTAAGACTTGTGTGTTTTCTCCAATTGAGAAAAAAGAAACATCAAACTTATCGTTTAAATCGCTATTCTCTTTTATATTTTTAAGTATTGTCTTTACATTTTCCTCTTGCTTAAAATATTTAGTTGACAAAGAATTATCAATCAAAACTGATAAAACGGGCTTTACAGTTGAAGTTACTTCGGATTTTATCTTCGGATTTATAAAAAGTAAACTCAACACAAATAAACTAAATGCTTTTAAAGCAAATAGTAAAACTGTAATTTTTGGCGTTTTCTTTTCTTTATAAAAATATTGAAAAAAAGCAACTGCAACGCTTATTAAAAGCGCTAGTATTATGTATAAAAGTGTTGTTGTTTGCAATTTAATTTAAATTTTAGCCGAATATACGAACTGATACCTAAAAGCTAAAACAAACCTATCTAAAAAATAAAAACCTGTAACAATATTATGTTACAGGTTTAAAATATAAAGTAAATTTAATTTATTGCTTCGTTTTAATAATATCAAAAGAATCCATAAAACGATTTATACTCTTATTTTCATCATTAGCAGTTAAACAAATAACTTGCACTATATACATAGAGTTTTCAACCAAAATGGCTTTTATATAAATAAAACCACCAGTTATTAAGATTTTAATACTTCTACCTGGATAACCATTAAAATTAATTTTATTATCAAAAACTAATTTTCCTTTTACATTATTAACGGCACCATTAACTGCTCCATCTAAAACCCTATCATTATCTTCACTTGTAGTATTCTCAAATTGTTCTTTCGGGTAATCCGATCTTATAAGACTGTATACAGCATTATCATCTCCAGATGTTGGTGAATGCATTACCATATGCATATCTAAAGTACCAACTGCTGTTTCTACCTTTTGAATAGTTTTTTCAGGTGTTTGAGGAAAGTACGCAACTAAGTTCAAGTCTTCGTTTTTGTACTTTTCCCATTCTTGGCTCATTAAAACAGTAACGTTTAATAATAAAGCAATAATTAATAGTTTGTTTTTCATAATATATTTCTAAGTTAGCATTCCTCCATCTACAGATAAAGTTTGTCCTGTAATATACGAAGACATATCCGAAGCTAAAAATACACACGCATTTGCGATATCTTCTGGCGTTCCTCCTCGTTTAAGAGGAATACCATCTCGCCAACTTTGTACTGTAGCTTCGTCTAATTTTGCCGTCATTTCTGTTTCTATAAAACCTGGAGCAACTACGTTAGATCTAATATTTCTTGACCCTAATTCTAAGGCAACCGATTTAGAAAAACCTAAAATACCCGCTTTAGAAGCTGCGTAATTAGATTGACCTGCATTTCCTTTTAATCCAACTACAGAACTCATATTAATAATTGAGCCTTTACGTTGTTTCATCATTGGTCTAATAACCGCTTTTGTTAAGTTAAAAACCGATTTTAAATTTACCTGAATTACTTTATCAAAATCGTCTTCAGAAATACGCATTAATAAATTGTCTTTAGTAATACCTGCGTTGTTAATTAATACATCTATAGAACCAAATTCTTCTAAAACGTTTTTAGCCAATTCTTGTGCAGCATCAAAATCTGCTGCGTTAGATTGATAACCTTTAGCATTTACACCTAATGCTTTTAATTCTGTTTCCAATACTGTTGCTGCTTCTACAGAAGAACTAAAGGTAAATGCTACGTTACAGCCTTGTTTTGCAAATTCTACAGCAATTCCTCTACCAATACCTCTTGAGGCTCCCGTAATAATTGCAGTTTTATTTTCTAGTAATTTCATACTTAAATTTTGTTAGTTGTTTTGTGAGACAAATATAGTAAAACAAAAAAACTCGCAATGTATTTAAACATTGCGAGTTTCTTCCGAATAAAAAAAAGAAATAATTATGAAATTAAAATTTCTATTATTTAGATTCCTGTTTTCACAGGAATGACAATTTTAATTGAAACCTCGAGATAAAAAACCTCGAGGAAACATTTTTAAATTACGATTTTATCTCTTTCTTGTCTACATAATTAAATAATTCATCTACTTCTAGTTCTTTAATTTTTCCAAGTTTTTGAAGTGATTTTACATTTAAATCTTTCTTGTTACCAACTACCATTACATTGTAAGATTCTCCTTTTACATTTTTATCAAAAAATGCTTTTAAGTCCTCAATTGTCATGTCTTTAATAGTATTATACATTGCTTCTCTATGATCATTCTCAATACCTCTTTTCTTTAATGACTCATACGTCCAGAAAATATTAGATTTTGTAATACGCTGAGCTGCAATTTTCTTTAATGTTGATGCTTTTGCTGCATTAAATTGCTTTTCTGCTTCTGGCATATTGTTCATTAAGTCCATCATTGCATCTACAGCTTGTTCTAATTTGTTTGCTTGTGTACCAACATACGCCATAACATAATTAGAATCTCCTTTTTTAGAAGCATTACTATAAGAAGCAAATGCAGAATATGCTAACGATTTAGATTCTCTAATTTCTTGGAATACAATTGAAGATAATCCGCTACCAAAATAGGTGTTAAATAAGGTAGAAGCTGCTAAGTTTTCTGCTTTAAAAGGTTCACCTTTTGCTAAAAACATCATTTCAGTTTGTACCATATCATAATTTGTAAAGAATACATTTCCACCTGTTTCAGTTTCTTCGTATTTCTTAGCTTCAGGATACTCTTTTAAATCTCCAAAGATTTTATGGCTTGAGTTTAATGAAGCTATAGCTGCTTCAACATCTTTTCCATAATAGAAAACACGTTGTTTGTAGTTTTTCATATCTTTTACAATAGAAACTAATTCTTCTGGGTTTATTGCTTTTAACTCATCTATTTGCATGATATCTCTTAAACGAGAGTTTTCACCATATTTACCATAATTCATTAAACCATTCCAAAGAATATTTCCTTTTTGAGTTTTACCATCTTGACGACCTTTGTAAATTTTCTCCACATATTTTCCGTACGCTTCTGGATCTGCTTTTGCATTGTCCCATAAGTGTTCTAACAACTCTAAACCTTTAGATAAATTTTCTTTTAATCCATTTAAACCAACATAGGTTTTATCGCTTCCCGCGCTTACATAATAAGAAATACCTAATTTATAAAATTCTTTCTTTAACTCTTCTGCTGAATATTTATCTGTTCCTAAATACTCTAAATAACCTGCTGCTAAAGATAATTTTTTATCATTATCGCTTCCCATATCAAAAATGATGTTCATGTCGAATAAATCATTTTTTTCATTTTCTACGTAAGAAACTTTAATTCCATTGTCAGTTTTAGTTTCTTTAATTGCAGTTTTATAATCTACAAACTTTGGCTGTAATGGCTCTGATTCCATTTTATTAAAAGCCGTAATATACTCTGAACTTTTATCTCTATTTAAATTAACAGGTGTTATTCCTGGATTAGAAACTTTTACAATATTCTTGTCTGCACCTTTTCTCTTATAAGTAACTACATAGTTGTCTTTGTAAAAAGTATTAGCAAAATCTACCAATTCTTGTTTAGATATCTTCTTTAAATCGTTTAAGAAATTTACTTTATCGTTCCAGTTTTCATGGTGAATAAATGCGTTAAAGTATGCAGAAGCTAACGCAGTATTGTTTTCATACTGACGCGTTTGAGATAATTTTAAATCGTTTACAACAGCTTCAATCATCCATTCGTCAAATTCTCCTTTCTTTAATTTTTCAATTTCACCTAAAAGCAAACCTTTAACTTCGTCTAAAGTTTGACCAGATTTTGGACTTCCTGTAAATGAGTGATAACCATAATCATTTAAAAAAGTTGGAGAACAACCTGCTCTTTGCACTAATTGTTTTTGATTTAAGTTCAAATCAATTAATCCTGCGTTTCCGTTAGCCATAATCATATCAGCTAATGTTACCATTTTCTCATCATTTGTATTTACACCACCAGAACGGTATGCAATTGAAATACTTTCTGAAGTTGGACCAAAAACCTCTCTAACAACTGGGGCAGTTATTGCTTCTTCTTTTGGCAAAGTTGGATGCACTAATTCTTTCTTTTCAAACTTACCGAAAGCATTATTTACTTCAGCAATAGTTTTATCAAAATCTAAATCTCCAACTAAAACAACAGCCATATTATTTGGCACATAATATTTGTTGAAATAATTATGAATATCTACCATTGAAGGGTTCTTTAAATGCTCTGCCGTTCCAATTGTTGATTGTTGCCCGTAAGGATGATTAGGAAATAACCCTTTTAACATAGAAGCGTAACGTTTTCTCCCATCGTTATCTTGCCCTCTATTAAATTCTTCAAAAACTGCTTCTAACTCTGTATGGAACAAACGTAAAACTAACGTGCTAAAACGTTCTGCTTCTAAATCTAACCATTTGTTTAATTCATTTGCGGGTATTTTGTTTTTATATACTGTTTCTTCAAACCAAGTATGTGCATTTGTGCCAGTTGCCCCTAAAGAAGCTGTCATTTTATCGTATTCATTAGCAACTGAATAGTTAGATGCTTCTAAAGAAATTTTATCAATTTCTTTATATAATGCTATTTTTTTAGCTGGATCTTTTTCTGCCCTGTGTTGTTCGTATAATTCGGAAATTTTATCTAAATATACTTTTTCTTTTTCCCAATCTACAGTACCAACTTTATGTGTTCCTTTAAAAACCATGTGCTCTAAATAGTGCGCTAAACCTGTAGATTCTTTAGGATCGTAATTAGAACCTGCTCTAACGGCAATATAAGTTTGGATTTTTGGTTCATCCGTATTTTTACTTAAATATACTTTTAAACCGTTGTCTAATGTGTACAAACGTAAACCTGTTGGGTCGTTTGTAACCGTTTCATAATTGTAACCGCTTGCGTCCGTATGACTTTCGGTTTTTGCTTCTGTAGAAGTATTTGTTTTACAGCTTAAAAAAGCGATAAAAGCAAAGCTCATCCACATAATTAGTTTGATGTTCTTCATAGGTATTGATTGATTATTGATTTTGATTAATAAAAAAATCCGAAGCTAAAGATATAGCTTCGGATTTAAAACGTAATTTTTTTATGTATATTTTAACAGTTATGCTAATACTTTAGCAACCATTTCTCCAATTTTTGCTGGAGAGCTTACAACGTGTACTCCGTTTTCAGCTAATATTTTCATTTTTGCTTGTGCCGTATCATCAGCTCCACCAACAATTGCACCTGCGTGCCCCATTGTTCTTCCTGCTGGTGCAGTTTGTCCTGCAATAAAACCTACAACTGGCTTTCTGTTTCCATCAGCTTTAATCCATTGAGCAGCTTCTGCTTCAAGATTTCCACCAATTTCACCAATCATAACAATTGCTTCAGTGTCTTCATCATTCATTAATAACTCTACAGCTTCTTTTGTAGTAGTTCCAATAATTGGATCTCCACCAATACCAATTGCAGTTGTAATTCCAAAACCTTGTTTTACAACTTGGTCAGCAGCTTCATAGGTTAAAGTACCAGATTTAGAAACAATACCTACTCTACCTTTTTTAAAGATAAATCCTGGCATAATTCCAACTTTAGCTTCATCTGGAGTAATTACTCCTGGACAGTTAGGTCCAACTAATCTACAGTCTTCTAAACTATCGATATAAGCTTTTACCTTTACCATATCAGCTGTAGGAATTCCTTCAGTAATACAAATAATTACTTTGATACCTGCTTCTGCAGATTCCATAATTGCATCCGCAGCAAAAGCTGGTGGCACAAAAATAATTGAAGTATCTGCTCCAACTTCTTTAACTGCATTATCTACAGTGTTAAAAACTGGTTTACCTAAGTGTTCTTGACCTCCTTTACCTGGAGTTACACCACCAACTACGTTGGTACCGTAATCTATCATTTGACCTGCGTGAAAAGTTCCTTCACTACCAGTAAAACCTTGTACTATAATTTTTGAATCTTTATTTACTAAAACACTCATTGGTTTGTTTTTTTTATTTTTATAAGACAAGCAAAAATAGTTTTTTGAAATCTATATAAAAAATGATTTGTTACTTTTATTTTTTATTAAAATCTTTTACAATTCTTTTAATTGTTGCAAGCTCTCTTAACTTTGTTCTTACCTCTTCTGCTGGATAACCAAAATAAGATTTTCCGCCTTCTAAAGACTTACTAATACCAGATTTCGCTTGTATAACCGCGCCTTTACCTATTGTAATTCCGCTTGCCATACCAACTTGCCCCCACATGGTAACTTCATCCTCAATAACCACACAACCTGCAATACCTGTTTGTGATGCTATCAAACATTTTTTACCAATTACAGTATCATGTCCAATATGAACTTGATTATCTATTTTGGTTCCTTCTCCAATAGTTGTATCTCCTGTTACGCCTCTATCAATTGTACAAGAAGCTCCTAAATCTACATTGTTTTTGATTACAACACGTCCGCCTGAAAGTAATTTATCAAAACCTTCTGGTCTATTTTTATAATAAAAAGCGTCAGCTCCTAATACTGTATTTGCATGTATTGTTACATTCTCTCCAATTACAGAACCGCTATAAATAGTTACATTTGGATGAATAACACAGTTTTTTCCTATGGAAACATTATCTCCAATAAAAACATTTGGTTGAATTATCGTTCCTTCACCAATAATTGCAGTTTCAGAAATTGTACTTTTTGATGCTATAAAAGGATTGAAATGCTTCGTTATTTTATTAAAATCGCGAAAAGGATCATCAGAAATTAGTAAACTTTTACCTTCTGGACAAGCTACTTCTTTATTAATAAGTATTGTTGTAGCATTAGACTCTAAAGCTTTATCATAATACTTTGGATGATCTACAAAAACAATATCACCATTTTCAACAACATGAATTTCATTAATTCCAGTTATAGAAAAATTTGATGCACCAACAAATTCAGCTTCAATTAAAGAGGCTATTTGCTGTAACGTTTGTGGTTGCTTGAATTTCATAATTCAGTAGGCAGTGTTCAGTATTCAGTTTTCAGTCTAACTGTTTACTGAAGACTGAATACTGCTAACTAATTTTTACTCTTTAATACGTTCTTGGTAAGTTCCTTTAGTAGTTTCTACTTTAATTTTATCTCCTTCGTTGATAAATAAAGGTACGTTTACAGACGCTCCTGTTTCTACAGTTGCAGGTTTTGTTGCATTAGTAGCAGTATTTCCTTTAACTCCTGGTTCTGTACTAGTTACTTCTAAAATTACACTTGCTGGCATTTCAACAGATAAAGGCATCTCATCCTCAGCATTGATAATAATAGTTACAATTTCTCCTTCTTTCATTAATTCTGGCGCATCTAAAGCAGCCTTTTCTAATGTAATTTGAGAATAATCTTGTTGATTCATAAAGTGGAAAGTTTCCCCTTCATTATATAAATACTGAAATTTATGTGTTTCAACACGAACATCATCAATTTTTCTTCCTGAAGGAAATGTATTATCAATTACTTTACCATTTGTAACACTCTTTAATTTTGTTCTTACAAATGCTGGTCCTTTTCCTGGTTTTACGTGTAAAAACTCAACAACTTTATAAATATCGTTGTTATATCTCATACATAATCCGTTCTTAATATCTGATGTTGTAGCCATATTTTGGTGCTTTTTGCTTAATGCAATTATTTATTATTCTATTTTTTAATTTGCTTTAAAGTATCCTTTCATAATTCCTCTGTGTGAGTTTTTTATAAAATGAATAATCTCGTCTCGTTCTGGAGTTGCCTCCATTTCTGCTTCAATAATATCTATAGCTTGTGTATAGTTATAGTTTTGTTGAAATAAAATTCTATATATATTCTGAATTTCTCTAATTTTTTCTGTTGAAAAACCTCTTCTTCTTAATCCAACTGAATTAATACCAACATAAGATAAAGGTTCACGGGCAGATTTTACAAATGGTGGAACATCTTTTCTTACTAAAGAACCTCCAGTTACAAATGCATGTTGTCCTACAGAAGCAAATTGATGTACAGCAACCATACCTGCAAGTACAACGTTGTCTCCAATGGTAACATGACCGGCTAAAGTTGAATTGTTAGAAAAAATACAATTATCACCAACAATACAATCATGCGCAATATGGCAATACGCCATTATTAAACAGTTGTCACCTATTTTGGTTTTCATTCTATCTGCTGTACCTCTGTTTATAGTTACACACTCTCGTATTGTAACATTATCTCCTATTTCAACAGTTGTATCTTCATCATCAAACTTTAAATCTTGAGGAATAGCAGAAATTACAGCTCCTGGAAAAATTCTACAATTTTTACCAATCCTAGCTCCTTCCATTATGGTAACATTAGAGCCAATCCAAGTTCCAGAACCAATAGTAACGTTTGCGTGTATTGTTGTAAATGGTTCTATTACAACATTTCTAGCTATTTTTGCTTGTGGATGAACGTAAGCTAATGGTTGATTCATATTATTTCTTTTTGGCTATTTGCGCCATTAATTCTGCTTCAGCAACTATTTTCCCGTTAGCATAAGCATAGGCTTGCATGTGACAAATTCCTCTTCTTATAGGTGTAATTAACTCACATTTAAAAATTAAAGTATCTCCAGGAAGTACTTTTTGCTTGAATTTAACATTGTCCATTTTCATGAAGAATGTTAAATAATTTTCTGGATCTGGTACAGTATTTAATACTAAAACACCACCACATTGCGCCATTGCTTCAACTTGTAAAACACCTGGCATTACTGGTGCTCCTGGAAAATGCCCAACAAAGAAATTTTCATTCATTGTAACATTTTTCATACCAACAACATGAGTATCTGATAGTTCAATAATTCTATCAATTAATAAAAATGGTGGTCTGTGTGGAAGAATATCCATAATTTGATGGATATCTAATAACGGTGGTTGATGTAAATCGAACTTTGGTACGTTATTACGTTTTTCCTGTTTTATTAGTTTCGCTAATTTTTTAGCAAACATGGTGTTTACTAAATGTCCAGGTTTATTTGCTATAACTTTACCTTTAATACGAGTTCCTACTAAAGCTAAATCTCCAATTACGTCTAATAATTTGTGTCTTGCAGCTTCATTTGCCCAATGTAAATCTAAGTTGTCTAAAATTCCGTTAGACTTAACTTTAATATCTTCTTTATTAAATGCTTTTTTAAGTCGTTGCATTGTTGGTTCAGACAGTTCTTTATCAACATAAACAATTGCGTTATTTAAATCACCACCTTTTATAAGATCGTTTTCTAAAAGCATTTCTATTTCGTGCAAAAAACTAAAAGTTCTTGCCGCAGAAATTTCTTCTTTAAAATCAGCTATGTGATCTAAAGTAGCATTTTGAGTACCTAAAATTTTAGTCCCAAAATCTACCATAGTAGTAACTTGGTACTCATCTGAAGGCATTAAAATTATTTCACTTCCAGATTCTTCATCTTTATAAGAAATAATTTCCTTTACAATATATTCTTCTACATCTACTTCTAATTCTTTTAATCCTGCTTTTTCAAGAGCCTCAATAAAGAACTTAGAAGAACCGTCCATAATTGGTGGCTCTGAAGCATTTATTTCTATTAATAGATTGTCTATTTCTAAACCTACGGCTGCCGCTAAAACGTGTTCTGAAGTTTGTATTTGAACTCCATTTTTTTCTAAGTTTGTTCCACGTTGCGTGTTTGTAACATACTCAGCTTTAGCCTCTATTGTTGGTTGCCCTTCTAAATCTACACGCATAAATGCATAACCATGGTTAGCAGGTGCAGGTTTAAGTGTCATTGTTACGTTATTACCCGTATGTAATCCAACACCAGATAAGGTTACTTCGTTTTGTATTGTTTTTTGCTTCTTACTCATTGGTTATTTTTTGAGTATTCAACTCTTTTTCTATTTTATTAACTACTGTTGCTATCTTAGGTAAATTTTTAAAAAGCGCATAACTTTTAAAGTAATCTGAATAATTCATTGCTGGACTACCTTGTACTTTCTCACCATCTTTTAAGTTTTTAGAAATTCCAGATTGTGCTTGTATCTTTAAGTTATTGCCTAAAGTTAAATGACCAACTATACCTACTTGACCACCAATCATACAATTTTCTCCAATACTAGTAGAACCTGCAACTCCTGTTTGGGAAGCAATAACTGTATTCTTACCTATTTCTACATTATGAGCAATTTGAATTTGGTTATCTAATTTTACGCCTTTTCGGATAATTGTAGAACCAAAAGTTGCTCTATCTATTGTGGTTGCAGCACCAACATCTACATTGTCTTCGATAATAACATTTCCAATATGTGGTATTGCTTTGTATTCGCCTTTATCATCTGGTGCAAATCCAAAACCATCAGAACCAACTATAACTCCTGAATGAAATTTACAGTTATTTCCTATTATGGTTTCTGAATATATTTTTACGCCAGAGAAAAATGTACAGTTATCTCCAATTGTTACATTATCTCCGATATAAGAGTTCGGATAAATCTTAACATTCTTACCAATGGATACGTTTTCGCCGATATAAGCAAATGCTCCAATATATTCTTCTTTGCCTATTTTAGCAGATTTTGCTATAAAATGAGGTTCTTCTCTACCTGATTTATTATTTTTTGCTTCGTTATAAAACTCTAATAATTTTGAAAAAGATTTATAAGCATTCTTAACTTTAATCAGTGTTGCTGTAACTTCCTTTTCTGGTATAAAGCTTTTGTTTACAATAACTGCAGATGCTTTTGTAGTGTAAATGAAAGGATTATATTTAGGATTAGATAGAAAGGTTAAAGAACCTTTTTCTCCTTCTTCAATTTTAGAAATTGTAGAGACTTCTTGATTAGGATCACCAACTATTTCTCCTTCTAATATTTCTGCTATTTGTTTGGCCGTAAATTTCATCAAATGCAAATGTATAAAAAAGCTACCATTTATCTAAAATTACTTCTTTGGATAACATAAAAAATACTTAACCACTGGTTTTGTTAGCGCTTGAAGGTTTAATTGATCGGATGCAGATGCAATATCTTTTAATTTACCTTTCTTACTTAGTATTTTTATTGGCTTTTCGGAATTATAAGCTTGATTAGAAGTAGAATCATTAAAAACAAAATAAGAAATTTCTGAATCAGATAGTGTTAGCCTTTCACTATATTTTGTTTCTTTTTTAGAAATATATTCTTTCGTAAAGGGTTTATCTTGCATTTCAATTTTTAACAATTTCCTATTAATTAGCATTGTTGCTAAGCTAGACAGTACTTTATCTTCGTTAAACATCCATTGTTTTATAGAAGCTAACACATCATAATCGTCTAATGTAGAAAAAAGTTCTAATGTTTCTTCTGAAAAATTATCAGCAGAAATTTCCGTATTTAAAAAATATTGAAAAGCTTTTGTAGCAGGAACTTCTACTCCACTCTTTGCCAATTCTTTTGCTCTTTGTAGCACTTTAACTAACATATTTTCTGCTACTAATCCTGTTTTATGCAGATATACTTGCCAATACATTAAACGTCGAGAAATTATAAAGTTTTCTACAGAGTAAATTCCTTTTTGTTCAATTACCAGTTCATCATTTTTAACATGCATCATTGCAATTAGCCTGTCTGAAGAAATATTACCTTCTGTAACACCTGTATAAAATGAATCTCGTTTTAAATAATCCAATCGATCAACATCTAATTGACTTGAAATTAATTGGTTTAGAAACTTTCTATTGTATTTTCCTTCAAAAATTTGAATAGCTAAATCTAGTTTCCCATTGAACTCTTCATTCAATTTTTTCATAAATTTCAGAGAAATCTCTTCATGAGAAATTCCACTAACAATACTATGCTCTAAAGCGTGTGAAAAAGCTCCATGACCAATATCATGTAAGAGAATTGCTATTAAAAGTGCTTTTGCTTCATCATCCGAAATTACTACATTCTTAGAACGTAAAACGCGTATTGCCTTCTGCATTAAATGCATACAACCAATTGCGTGGTGAAAACGAGTATGGTTTGCTCCTGGATACACTAAATTAGACATTCCCATTTGAGAAACTCTTCGCAATCGTTGAAAATATCGATGCTCAATAATATCAAAAATGAGCGAATTAGGTATCGTTACAAATCCATAAATAGGATCGTTTAATATTTTTAATTTATTTTTTTTCGGTTTAGCCAAATCAATAATTTTTAGCAAATCTAACAAAATCGTTTTATTAACGTAATTTTAAGCTTTTAAAACGCAACAAATTTATTTTTTGACGTTAATTAGTAGACGCTTATTTTTTTAATATTAATAAGCAAAAAATTAAAATAATTATTACGAACCATACATTTGGCTTGTATTTATATATAAAACACTATGAAACAAATAGATATACTTTGGGTAGATGATGAAATTGATTTATTAAAACCACATCAACTATTTTTAGAAAAAAAAGGATATAAAGTTACAACAAGCACAAACGGAACAGATGCAATAGATTTAATTGATGAAAAACGTTTCGATATTGTATTTTTAGATGAAAATATGCCTGGTTTAACAGGTTTAGAAACACTTGCCGAAATAAAACAAAAACAACCCAATCTTCCTATAGTAATGATTACTAAAAGTGAAGAAGAATATATTATGGAAGATGCAATTGGTTCTAAAATTGCAGATTATTTAATAAAACCTGTAAATCCAAATCAGATTTTATTGAGTTTAAAGAAAAGTCTAGATCACTCACGTTTAATTTCTGAAAAAACAACTTCTAATTACCAACAAGAATTCAGAAAAATATCGATGGATTTAGCCATGGTAAATTCTTACGAAGAATGGTTTACGTTATATAAAAAGCTAATTCATTGGGAATTAGAATTAGAAACCATTTCTGATGCTGGTATGTTGGGAATTTTAGAAAGTCAAAAGCAAGAAGCTAATACACAGTTTTTTAAGTTCGTAAAAAAGAATTATCAAGATTGGTTAACTGCTGGAGATAGACCTACTTTTTCACATACATTATTTAAAGATTTTGTAGTTCCGCAACTAAGCAAAGACCAAGGAACACTACTTATTGTAATAGATAATTTACGTTTCGATCAATACAGAACTCTAGAACCTTTACTTAATAACTTTTATAAAAAGGAGGAAGAACACTCTTATTTAAGCATTTTACCAACGGCAACACAATATGCTAGAAACGCTATTTTTTCTGGACTAATGCCTTCTGAAATGGAGAAAATACATCCAAATTATTGGAAAAATGATATGGATGAAGGTGGAAAAAATTTATATGAAAATGAATTTTTAGAAGCGCAAATAAAACGTTTAAACTTAGATATTAAGCACGAATATTATAAAATAACCAATTTGCGAAGCGGAAAAGAACTTGCCGATAATTACAACGGAACAAAACAGAATGACTTAACAGTTGTTGTGTATAATTTTGTTGATATGCTTTCGCATGCTAAAACCGAAATGGAAGTAATTAAAGAATTAGCTGGAGATGATAAAGCGTATCGTTCTTTAACAGTTAGTTGGTTTAAGAATTCTCCTTTGTTCGAAATTATTCAGAAAGCTAAATTATTAGGTCAAAAACTAATAATAACAACCGATCACGGAACCATAAATTGTAAGCATCCTACAAAGGTAATTGGTAATAAAAACATCAGTTCTAATTTACGATACAAAACAGGTAGAAGTCTTTCTTATGAAGAAAAAGATGTCTTTGCTGTAAAAAACCCGAAAGACATTTTCTTACCAAGTATAGCAATTAATAGTCCGTTTATTTTTGCAAAAGAAGATATGTTTTTCGCCTATCCTAATAACTACAATCACTTTGTAAAATATTATAAAAACACGTATCAACATGGTGGAATTTCATTAGAAGAAATGATAATTCCTTGTGCTATTTATGAACCGAAATAAGTTGGCGCCTTTCAGTATTCAGTAAGCAGTTTTCAGTAAAACTATGTTTACTCTGTGGTGAGTTTTTAGAGTTTTATATTTTTTATAAAAACTAATCGTTGTTTTCATTATTTTTGCATTAATGAACAAAGATTATTCTATAGCGCAGTTATCTGAAATTGCACAAGAAATTATTACTTCCGCAGTACATAAAACATTGTTGTTTAATGGAGAAATGGGTGTTGGTAAAACTACACTTATAAAAGAAATCTGTAAACAATTAGGTGTCGAAGATGTTGCCCATTCACCTACTTTCTCTTTAGTAAATGAATATTTAACTACAAAAGGAGAAACAGTTTATCATTTCGATTTTTATAGAATTGAGCAAGAAGAAGAAGCTTACGATATGGGAATTGAAGATTATTTATATTCAAATAATTGGTGTTTAATTGAGTGGCCAAACAATGTAGAAAATTTACTACCTTTAGAAACTGTGGAAATTAATATTTCACTTTTAGAAAACGGACAACGCAACATTCAACTAAAAACCAACTCATGAGTTTATACTCGCCATTTAGTAAGGAAGATTTAATGCCTCAGCCAGAAATGCTTGAAATTCAAAAGCAAAAAGGCGAATTATTTATTGGATTACCTAAAGAAACTCATTTCGAAGAAAAACGAATAAGTTTAACGCCAGATGCTGTTTCTGCTTTAGTTGCACATGGACACAGAATTGTTGTAGAAACTGGCGCAGGAGAAAACTCTAATTATGCCGATAAAGAATACTCTGAAGCTGGAGCAAAAATATCGTACGATGTTAAAGAAGTTTTTGAATGCAACATTATTTTAAAAGTAGAACCGCCTTCTATTAGTGAAATTGAAATGATGAATCCGCAAGCCATTTTAATTTCTGCATTACAATTAAAAACTCAAAACAAAAAATACTTTGAAGCTTTAGCTAAAAAAAGAATTACCGCCGTTGCTTTCGATTATATAAAAGACGAACATGGTGTATATCCAATAGTAAAGTCTCTTAGTGAAATTGCAGGAACTGCTTCAATTTTAATTGCTTCAGAATTAATGAACAGCATAAATGAAGGAAACGGTTTATTATTAGGAAATATTGGTGGAGTTCCGCCAACATCTGTAGTTATTTTAGGCGCAGGAACTGTTGGAGAATTTGCAGCGCGTTCTGCAATTGGTCTAGGTGCGCGAGTAAAAGTATTCGATAACTCGCTAACAAAACTTAGAACATTACAACATCGTTTACCATCACCTATTTATACTTCTACAATTCAACCAAAAACATTGGCAAAAGCATTAATGCGTTGCGATGTTGCTGTTGGTGCAATTCGCGGTAAAGATCGCTCACCTGTTGTTGTTACTGAAGGCATGATTGAAAAAATGAAAGATGGAGCAGTAATTGTAGATGTTAGTATAGATCGTGGTGGTTGTTTTGAAACTTCAAACGTTACAACACATAGCAAGCCAACTTTTACAGAACATGGTGTTATACATTATTGTGTACCAAATATACCTTCTAGATACTCTAGAACTGCCTCTGTTTCAATAAGTAACATTTTAACACCGTATTTATTGAGTATTGCTGAAGAAGGCGGATTTGAAAATGCAATGCGTTACGATAAAAGTTTACGAAACGGAATGTATTTTTACCACGGAATTTTAACAAATAAAACGGTTGCAGATTGGTTTAGCTTACCATTTAGAGATATCAATTTATTGATTATTTAATGGAATAAAACCATTAAATTTGCAGTTCAAATTTAAAACATGCTTAAAAGGTTTTTTTATTACTTTATTGGTTTATCACTTGGTTCTTTAATTGTTTACTTCTTTTGGACAAAAAAAGATGTTACTTTTAATTACGGTATGGATGCGCGTACGCTAAAAACTATACGTATTAGAGAACGTTTATATTCTGATGAAGCTAAAATAACAATGGCAAAACATAATATTGACAGTCTTCAAATTGCTACTGTTTTAGAAAATGGTGATGTTAATTTTGGCAAAAGCAAAGCACGTATTAAACCTTGTCCAGAATATTATATTACTGGAAAAAAGCTAGATTTATACATAATACGTTGCGATAGTACTTCAACAATAAATAAGATTACAATAAAGAGCAATTAAATTGCTAATTCTTATCACCTAAAACGTTTTCGTAAATAATTTTTCAAAAGAATAGTCTTTTTGTTAAATATAATTTACTTTTGAGGCGTGAACGTTAATAAAAATACAACTACTTCTAACTCAATTATAACGATTGGGCGTATTGCTATTATCACAATTTCTACAATTACCCTTTAAGGGTGTAATTAATTTCATATCAACTTAAGGTCATCATTATACTTTCAAACGAAAGCTAATAAACATAGGCTAGTAAAAAAAACAATAACAATTATCAATATATATTTAAAATGAAAGTTTTAAAATTCGGAGGTTCATCCGTAGCCAGTTCTCAAACAATACAACAAGTTTTACAAGTAGTAAAACAAACAGCAGAAAACAATAAAGTATTAGTAGTCGTTTCTGCTTTTGGAAAAACCACAAACAAGTTAATTGCAGCAGCAGAACAAGCAGCTACAAAAGACAATAACTATACTTTACTTTTTAACGAGGTTAAACAACACCATCTTCAAGTTATTAGAGATTTAATAGCAACTGAAAGACAAGATGAGGTTAAAACTAAGGTCGAAAAATTATTTTCTAAACTAGAAATTTTACTACAAGGTTGTTTCTTATTAGAAGAAATTACACCTAAAACATTAGCAACTATTAGTGGTTTTGGTGAACTTTTATCTTCTTACATAATTTCTGAAGCTGCAAAAAACGAATTAGATGCGGGTTATAAAGATAGTAGAGAATTAATTATAACATCTAACAGTTTCGAAAATGCACAAGTTAATTTTAAATTAACGGAGAAAAACTGTCAAGATTTCTTTAAAAAGAACAACAACCAAGTAACATTATTACCAGGTTTTATAGCAAATACAGAAAACGGACAATCAACTACTTTAGGTCGTGGAGGTTCAGATTATTCTGCGGCAATTTATGCAGCTTCTTTAAATGCTGAAGAATTACAAATTTGGACAGATGTTAGCGGAATGTACACTGCAAACCCAAGTGTTGTAAAAGAAGCATTTCCAATTCCACATATATCGTATCAAGAAGCAATGGAATTATCTCATTTTGGTGCAAAAGTTATTTATCCACCAACAATTCAACCAACCTTAGAAAAGAAAATTCCTATTGTTATCAAAAATACTTTTGAACCAGACAATGTAGGAACCTTAATTACCAACAAAACCAATAACGATAGTAGCGTTAAAGGTATAAGTCATATTGAAGATATTACGTTACTTACTTTAGAAGGAAGCGGAATGGTTGGTGTTTCTGGTGTTTCTAAACGTGTTTTTGAAACTTTATCTGTAGAAAATATTAATGTAGTTTTAATTACACAAGCTTCTTCAGAACATTCAATTTGTATTGGTATTTTTGATAAAGATGCTCAACAAGCTACGGAAAGCATTAATGAAACTTTTGCTTTTGAAATTGAAAGAAACAAAGTAAATCCTGTTATTGTAGAACAAAACCTAGCAATTATTGCTTTAGTTGGTGATAACATGAAAAATCATCAAGGATTAAGCGGACAAATGTTTAGTTCTTTAGGAAAAAACAATGTAAACATTAGAGCTATTGCACAAGGTGCTTCAGAAAAAAATATCTCTGCAGTAATTACAAGTGCAGATGCCAAAAAAGCTTTAAACACATTACATGAACAGTTTTTTGAAGAAAACATAAAACAGTTAAATTTATTTGTAACTGGTGTTGGTAATGTTGGTGAGCGTTTTTTAGCACAAATTCATAAACAAACAACATATTTAAAAGAACATTTAAAACTAAACATTAGAGTTGTTGGAATTTCAAATTCTAGAAAAATGACTTTTAATGAAAACGGTTTAGATTTAACAAATTGGAAAGAAGCCTTAGAAAATGGGGAACAAACATCTTTAGATGCCTTTTTTAATAAGACTAAAGCATTAAACTTACGTAACTCGGTATTTGTAGACAACACAGCTAACAAAGAAGTTTCGGAGGTTTATCAAAATTATTTAGAACAAAATATTGGCGTAGTAACTTGTAACAAAATTGCTTGTGCCTCTAGTTTAGATAATTACAAGACACTTAAAAGAGTATCGCGTAAATTTAATGCTCCTTTCTTGTTTGAAACTAATGTTGGTGCAGGTTTACCTGTAATCGACACTTTAAAAAACTTAATTGCTTCTGGAGATAGAATCCATAAAATACAAGCTGTTTTATCGGGAAGTTTAAATTTTGTTTTCAATAATTTTAATGAAAATACTACTTTTCATGACGTTGTTGCACAAGCTCAAAAAGAAGGTTTTACAGAGCCAGATCCAAAGATAGATTTAAGCGGAATTGACGTTGCCAGAAAGATTTTAATCTTAGCGCGTGAAAGCGGATACGAATTAGAGCTTTCTGATATTGACAACAACTCATTTTTAACAGAAAAAAGCCTTAAAACAACTAATAATGACGATTTTTACGCATCTTTAACAGCATCTGAAGCTCATTTTCAGAATATCTATAAAGAAGCGAATGACAAAGATTGTCGTTTAAAATATGTGGCAACCTTTGAAAACGGTAAAGCTTCAGTTGGTTTACAACATATTCCATCAGATCATCCTTTTTATAATTTAGAAGGAAGTGATAATATTGTGTTATTTTTTACAGAAAGATATCCAGTAAATCCATTATTGATAAAAGGTGCTGGAGCTGGTGCAGAAGTTACTGCTTCTGGTATTTTTGCAGATGTAATTAGAATTGGAAAGAACTAAAAAATGAAGTATTTAAAAATATTTTCTCCTGCTACTGTAGCAAATGTTTCCTGCGGATTTGACTCGCTAGGTCTAGCAATTGACTCCGTTGGTGACGAAATGACTTTTACTAAAACCGACGAAAAAGGTGTTAGAATTACTGAAATAACAGGCGCAAATTTACCTTTAAATGCAAAAGAAAATGCCGCAGGTGCTGTTGCTTTGGCAATGTTAGAAAAATATCCTGTAGATTTTGGAATTGAAATGACAATGCACAAAGGTTTTTCTCCTGGAAGTGGTTTGGGAAGTAGCGCTGCAAGTGCTGCTGGAGCTGCTTTTGGTGTAAATCAATTATTAGGAAATCCGTTTTCTCAGTTAGAATTAACAAAATTTGCCATGATTGGAGAAGAAACTGCTTGCGGAAGCGCAATTGCAGACAATGTTTCTGCAGCAATATACGGTGGTTTTGTTTTAGTAAGAAGTTACGAACCGTTAGATATTATTAAAATACCGGTTCCAACGGAATTAAGAGTTGTTGCCATTCATCCACAAGTGGAAGTTAAAACAAAAGATTCTAGAGACGTTTTACCAAAAGAAGTACCGTTAAAAAGTGCAATTACGCAATGGGCAAATTTGGCCGGATTAATTAGCGGTTTACACACTGAAAATTACGAGTTAATTTCTAACTCATTAACAGATATTATAGTAGAACCTGCTCGTAAACATTTAATTCCGCATTTCGATTTAGTTAAAAGCGAAGCTTTAAAAGCAGGTGCTTTAGGTGCTGGAATTTCTGGCGCAGGACCAACTATTTTTGCGTTATGTAAAGGAGAAACTATTGCAAACGATGTATACGCATCTATTGAAAATGCTTATAAAAACACGAATATCGATTTTAATATGCATCGTTCAAAAATTAATACAGAAGGAATAAAAATTTTAGAAGAAAGATAAAAATGAACTATTATAGTCTTAATCATAAATCACCAAAAGTAAGCTTTAAAAGTGCTGTAGTTAACGGTTTAGCGCCCGATAGAGGTTTATATTTCCCAGAGAGCATCACTCCTATTTCTAGCGATTTTATTAAAAATATTGCCAATTATTCTAACGAAGAAATTGCGTACGAAGCTATTAAGCAATTTGTTGGAGATGAAATTCCTACAGACGTTTTAAAAAATATTATTGATGAAACCTTGTCTTTCGATTTCCCTATTGTAAATGTAGAAGAAAACATTGGTGCATTAGAATTATTTCACGGACCAACAATGGCATTTAAAGATGTTGGTGCACGTTTTATGGCACGTTGTTTAGCATATTTTAATAAGAATAATGAAGATAAAGTAACTGTTTTAGTAGCTACTTCTGGAGATACTGGAGGCGCTGTTGCAAGCGGATTCTTAGGTGTTAAAGGTGTAGAAGTTGTTATTTTATATCCAAGCGGAAAAGTAAGTGATATTCAAGAAAAGCAATTAACTACATTAGGTCAAAATATTAAAGCTTTAGAAGTTGATGGTGTTTTTGATGATTGCCAAGAAATGGTAAAAACAGCTTTTTTAGATACTGAAATTTCTAAAACACTAACATCTGCCAATTCAATAAATATTGCACGTTGGTTGCCACAAATGTTCTATTTTTTCTTTGCGTATAAGCAATTACATAAAAAACATAAAGACATCGTTTTTTCTGTACCAAGTGGAAATTTCGGAAATATTTGTGCGGGAATTATGGCGCAAAAATTAGGTTTACCTGTTAAGCATTTTGTTGCTTCAACCAATATAAACGATACAGTTCCTAACTTTTTAGCAACTGAAAAATACGATCCAAAACCATCTAAAGCTACTATTTCTAATGCAATGGATGTTGGAAACCCAAGTAATTTTATTAGAATTCAAGAATTGTTTGGTAATAATACAGCCGAATTAAAACAAGCTTTTGCTTCGTATTCTTTTACAGATGAAGCAACTAAAGTAGCCATGAAAGAAATTTATAAAACATCTGGTTATGTTGCAGATCCTCATGGAGCTGTTGGATATTTAGGTTTGAAGAAATATAATTTAGCCGATACAGATTTTGGTGTGTTTTTAGAAACTGCACATCCTGTAAAGTTTTTAGATATTGTTGAAGAAACATTGCCTGTAAGTGTTGAAATTCCTGAGCAGATTAAATCTGTAATTGATAAAGTAAAAGTTGCTACAAAAGTTAGTAATTATACCGAATTAAAAGAGTTTTTAAATTCATAAGAATTTACAAGGATATAAAATTTATAAACCTCATTTCCATTTTTGGAAGTGAGGTTTTTTTATAACAATTAAGGTTTTAAGATCTTGATATTCTTATAAAAAAACAATAACTTCGCTAACGATTGATTTTAGTCATTAAAACGACACATATCAGCGTTAAAGTTGGCTAGAATGCTGAACAATCTGAAATATATTGTAAAAGAGAATAATTTTCGGTTCTACAAGGCAAGAAAATAAAACTTAACTGAATTTAGAACATAACTTTGTGGAGACAGAAAAGAGAGACAAAAAAGAATGAATTTAACAATTGAAAATATTTTATTAATTGGTTCTTTATTACTTCTGACAAGTATTTTTGCAGGTAAGACTTCTTATAAATTTGGTGTTCCTACTTTATTACTCTTTTTGGCTATTGGAATGTTGGCAGGTTCTGACGGCATTGGTGGTATTCAATTTGATGACCCAAAACTTGCCCAATTTATTGGTATTGTCTCGCTTAACTTTATATTGTTTTCAGGTGGACTTGACACTAATTGGGCAGCTGTCAAACCAATTCTTAGAGAAGGAATTGCATTATCGACCTTAGGCGTTTTACTAACAGCAGTTTCTCTTGGCACATTTGTTTGGATTATTACTGATTTCACAATTTATGAAAGTCTATTATTAGGTTCAATTGTATCTTCAACAGATGCAGCGGCTGTATTTTCAATTCTACGCTCAAAAAACCTTGCTCTAAAAACTAATCTCAGACCCACTTTAGAATTGGAAAGTGGAAGTAACGATCCAATGGCATATGTGCTGACTATTGCATTTTTAACTTTGGTTATCAATCAAGACCAAAGTTTTGTATCTATAATCCCATTATTTTTACAACAAATGATTTTGGGTGGAATTGCAGGATTTGCTTTTGGCATATGTAGTAAATATATCATTAACAAAATCAAACTTGACTTTGAAGGACTCTATCCTGTTTTAGTTATTGCTTTGATGTTTACTACATTTTCTGCAACAGATTTTGTAGGTGGTAATGGCTTTCTTGCCATTTACATTTGTGCTGTTTATCTAGGTAATCAAGACCTCATACACAAAAAAACCATTTTAAAAATGTTTGATGGTTTAGCTTGGTTAATGCAAATAGTTCTATTTCTTACATTAGGGTTACTGGTTTTTCCTTCTGAAATTATTCCACATATGGGTATTGGACTACTCATTTCATTGTTTCTAATAATTGTTGCCAGACCAATAGGTGTATTTATCAGCCTGCTATTTTTCAAAATGAGGTTAAAAAGAAGATTTTACATTTCTTGGGTTGGATTACGTGGAGCTGTTCCTATTGTATTTGCGACTTATCCACTTTTGGCAGGAATTGATAAAGCAAGCATTATTTTTAACATTGTATTTTTTATTTCAGTTACTTCTATATTATTTCAAGGCACCACACTTTCCATTGTTGCAAAATGGCTAAATGTTGGATTGCCTGAAAAACAAAAGAAACTGAACGCTACTGATTTGCTATTGGCAGAAAATCCCAAAGCAGAAATGAAAGAAGTTTTGATAACTTTAGACTCTTATGCGGTAGAAAAGAAAATTGTGGAATTGGGCTTTCCAAAAAATGCGATAATAGCAATGATTAAAAGAGATAAGGGCTACATAATTCCAAATGGTTTAACAAAAATTGAAGTTCAAGACAAATTGATTGTTCTTGCTGACAGACCTAAGATTTTTGATGAAGTTTATAAAATACTTAAAATAAAAGAAAGCACAGCAGCCAATAGTGTATAAAAATATAACGGGTTTAATCGAAAAATTAGGCCGTAAAAATCCATTACTATACTTATACTAGATCGTTAGCGAACTTCATTAAATTTCTCAACAATTCTTATACTTATCGTGTAAACCCTCTCCACGTAAAATCATTGGGATAATTTTTTCTAAGCGAGATAATTTAGTGGCTTCGCGTTTTGCTCCAGAAATATGGTCGGCAAAATCACGTTGTTTGCTTTTTGTAAACTCGTTAAACGCTATTTTTATGTCTTTGTTTTTAGAAAACACTTCTTTTAGCAATTCAGGAATTAAAAGTGGTTTTGTAGTTCGGTTTGGCTTTATCTCCTTCCCTGCTTCTATATTATCTATAGCTTCTAAAACATATAATTTAATAATATCCTCTTTAATATCCGCAGCAGTTTCTAAACGCATTTGTCGCATTGCTTGGGTTTTACCTTCTTGTGCGTTTCTTAGAACCTTAAATTTATCTTTTAATAAGCCGCCTTGAAAAAACACAATCCAAAATGATTTTTAAATGCAGCAATACTCACCACGTTTTTTCCTTTGTAACTATACGTTGGTGAACCCCATTTTATGGTTTCCGTCAAAGGAAGTTGCGATAAAATAGTACGCAAGTATATTAATTCTTGTGTCCATTTTTCTTTAGAAGTTATAAATTCTGTTACTCTCGAATCCATTTTAAATTTTAAGAATTATCGTTACTTGGAGCACTAATCATCCATTGGATTCCAAATTTATCGATACAACTCCCAAACTTTCCGCCCCAAAAAACTTCAGCATATGGCATTGTTGTTTTTCCGCCATCAGCCAAACCATCAAAAATTGCATAACCGCTTTCTTCATCATCAGCCGTAATAGAAATATTACTATTATTTCCTTTAATTAATGGTTCTTCAAAACTATCTGAAAGTTTTATTTGACTATTTGTACC
Source organism: Tenacibaculum aquimarinum (assembly GCF_022478115.1). Classification (GTDB taxonomy): domain Bacteria; phylum Bacteroidota; class Bacteroidia; order Flavobacteriales; family Flavobacteriaceae; genus Polaribacter; species Polaribacter aquimarinum_A. The sequence continues at coordinate 389,939 of NZ_JAKGSC010000002.1, forward strand.
AAAAGACATTGTTGCATGCATAATTTTATTAGCTATTTCTGGTGTAGAAAACTCTGGCGGTCCTTCAGAATAACGCATTATCATTTCAAATTTACCATCAAAAATATCTTGGTAATATAGCATTGCTTCTTCGCAATTTCCATCAAAAAATAAATACACATCACTTCTCATAATCTAACTTTTTAAAATTCTTTCTAAAGTTAGTTATTTTTATTTAAATAATGTTCTTTGATTTTATCGACGTTTTTAATGGTTTTTTCTACCCAATCTGCATAAATAGTTTCCTTTTCTTCTTCGGAAAGTTGCCAATCAATAGCTGTCTTCTTCAACTTTGTAGTAACATCTTGTAAAATAATTGCAGCAGCAACAGAAATGTTTAAACTTTCGGTAAAACCTACCATTGGTATTTTTAAAAATCCGTCTGCATTATCTTTTACATAATCAGAAATACCTTCTTTTTCAACCCCAAAAACAAAGGCTGTTTTTTTAGTAACATCAAAATCAGATAAAACGGTATCTGTATGTGGCGTTGTTCCAACAATTTGATATCCTTTACTGCGTAAGTCTTTAAAACAATTTTCTATATTGTCTCCATCTTCTTTAAAACGGTGAAAATCTAACCATTTCTGACTTCCTTTAGCTACGTGACGTGATACTTTGTTGATGTAATTATTTTCTACCGTATATAAATCTTGAACTCCAAAAATATCGCAAGTTCTTACTACTGCGCTTGAGTTGTGGGCTTGATAAATGTCTTCTAATACAACTGTAAAATGACGTGTTCTTTCTGCTAAAACAGTTTTAAAAAGTGCTTTTCTCCTATCCGTTAAATATCCTTCTAAATATTCTCTTAAATCTTTATTAGCCATAGTACAAAAATAAAAATTATTATTTTTACGTTCTAAGAGAGATTCGCTTAATTTACTCATAACTTATAATTGATGAAAAATTTAGTTGTTTTAACGGGTGCAGGAATTTCTGCCGAAAGTGGTATACAAACATTTAGAGATGCTGATGGATTATGGGAAGGCCACAATGTTATGGAAGTAGCATCACCAGAAGGTTTTGCTAAAAATCCTGAATTGGTTTTAGATTTTTACAACCAACGTAGAAGACAATTATTAGAAGTACAACCGAATAAAGGTCACGAAAACTTAGCCAAGTTAGAAGCTTATTTTAATGTGGAAATTGTTACTCAAAATGTAGATGACTTACACGAGCGCGCTAAAAGTAGTAATGTTACACATTTACATGGAGAACTTTTAAAAGTAAGAAGTGTTGCAAATGAAACTTTGGTTACTTACAGAGAAAAAGATATTGTTTTAGGTGATTTAGCAGAAGACAACCAACAATTAAGACCACATATTGTTTGGTTTGGAGAAATGGTACCGATGCTTGATAAAGCAATAGAAATTACTCAAAAAGCAGATATTTTGGTAATTATTGGAACTTCTATGCAAGTATATCCTGCGGCAGGTTTGGTAGATTACATTAAACCAAATACACCAATTTATTTTATAGATCCAAAACCTTCTGTAACAAAAAATGATTTTAATAATTTGACAATTATTAAAGACGTAGCAAGTTCTGGAACGGATACTTTATTAGAAATATTATTGAAGAAAGGCTAAGATTAACTCTTAATAATTCTATTAAAATACTCGTATAATTCTCCTTTAGAAATTGAACTTCCTTTTTCAATTAAATCAAAAATTTCTACATTTCTTTCTTTTCCATACGGTTTTTCTCCGTTTAAAAACTCCACGTTTTTATCTAACGGGTTTGTTAAAAGCCACTCATAACCCTCTTTTTCTAACAAGTTTATATCTTTATCGACCTTCACAACAATTCTGCTAATTTCTTCATCGATACACTTAAAAAGGTTGACCGTTTTTTCAGAAAAATGCTCTAAATATTCAACTTTAGTTAACACATCATCCCAAACAATATCAGAGAACACATTCATTTCTTCTTCTGCAACCTGTGGTTTTTCTTCTTTTAATTGTTTCCATTCTTTTACATCAATACTTTGTGATGCTAAAAAGTGAGCAAATTCTTCATGTAAACTTTCAAACTGTTCTTTGGTAAGTTGTCTATATTTCATTGGGTAATTTTAATAAAGTATTTGGGTTGGGGCAATTTTGTTTGTAATAAGGTAGTTTTTCTTTTGAAGAAACGCCTGGATAATCTCCAGTATAATCTTCCATATTTAAAATTAATTGAAAGTGTAAATGCGCTGCATAATCTCCATTTACAGTATTATTTCCTAATTCTGCTATCTTTTCACCTGTATTTACGGAATCTCCAATTTTAATATTTTCGATGGATTTGGTTGATAAATGTCCGTATAAAGAGTAAAAGATAATACCTTCAACTTGATGTTTCAGAATAATTGTTGGTCCGTAATCTCCAAAATTATTATTGTTTTTAAAACTGTGTACTTCACCTTCTAAGACAGCTAAAACATTGGTTTTGGCATTACACCATAAATCGATTCCTAAATGAATATTTCGTTTGTTTTCTTCGGAATTAAAGTAACCACTTCTATTATAAATATCTCTTTCTTCTAAATAACCACCAAAAGCAACTTTTGCATTTTTCTCTTTTAAAAATTTTGATAGATATGATTCCCATTCAGCAGCAGAAGAAACATCAAAATTTAAGTCTTTATTTTTTGATGAAATTGAGATTGGAACATAGTCTTTTAAAGAAATTGAAGTATCAATTACATATAAAGGACTTGCTGATAATTTTGTTAAAAACGAATTTATTTCCATAAAAAAACCGCCTACTAAATAGGCGGTTCAAATATCTAAAAATTCTAAGGGAATTTAAAAATTATATTAATTTATCTGCTAACAGACCCAGAAATAATTGCAACTGGTCCTGCTCCCATTGTTATTGCTGTATGTAAATCTGCATCTGCTGCAACAGCTTGTGCTAATGGCTTTAATGCAAAAGGTGCTGTGCTATTATCCGGACTTGGTTCTACAGAAATTACTATTGTAGCTCCTTTTAAACTTGTAGGAAAAGTAACTCCAGCTGCTGTTCCCATTAAATAATCTTCTCCAGGATAACCAGGTCCATTACCTGCTGTTCCTTTATATGGAGATGTTGCTGCATTATCATCTGCCATACTTGGATCTGTAAAAGTTCCTGTTGAAACTGGTGTTCCATTAATTACAGCCCATCCTTCATATTTCCAACCTGCAGATAATGTTGGTAAATCTAAACCAACAGCTGCACTTCCAGAAGAGTTATCTAAAAACCAAACTCCACTATCTTCATTTGTATCATCCATATCTGTTGGTGTAGCTAAAATAAATGTACCAGAAGATGCTCCTAAAGTTCCTAAAGAACTTGTTGCATCTACAACAATATTATCAGAATTTACAGAAGCAGAATTACCACTAAATTCTCCTGCTAATAATTTAGTTGCTGCTGGTGCTGGATCATTATCTGGATTTGGTTCAATTGATAAAACAAAATTTGTTGCTGCTGCTAACTGCGCTGTATTTGCAGGAAATGATGTTTGAGATAAAACTCCTGAATCATCTACAGAAAATGTTCCTGTTGTAACTGGTGCTCCGTCAACAATAATCCATCCTTCATAGCGATATTCGTCTCCTAAATTCTCTAAACCAGATAAATTTAATGTTAAACTAGATGTTGATGCTGTATCATCGTCATCACTACAAGAAGTAAAAGCTAATGTTGCTAAGGCTGCAACACCTAAAAGTAATTTTTTCATAATGTAAATTTTAATAGTTAATATTTCAACTTAAGTCGAACTTTAAAAAAACTGCTTACAAAAAAAAAACTCCTTTTTTAAAACAAAAGGAGTTTTTCGCATATAAAATACTGATACTAAGCGTTTTCTTTTTTAATTAAATTTAATGCAGAACCCTCATTATACCATTCAATTTGCCCATCATTGTATGTATGATTTGCTATAATTGTGTCTTTTGAACCATCTGAATGCACAACTTCTAACGTTAAAGGTTTACCTGGAGCAAACTCATTTAAATCAATAAAGTTGAAAGTATCATCTTCTTGAATTAAATCGTAATCTGCTTCATTTGCAAATGTTAAACCTAACATTCCTTGTTTTTTAAGGTTTGTTTCATGAATACGAGCAAAAGATTTTACTAAAACTGCGGCAACACCTAAATGTCTTGGTTCCATTGCAGCATGTTCTCTAGAAGAACCTTCACCGTAATTATGATCTCCAACTACAATTGTATTAATTCCTGCTGCTTTATAAGCTCTTGCAGTTTTTGGTACTGCGTCATATTCTCCATTTAACTGACTTTTTACAAAGTTTGTTTTCATGTTATACGCATTTACAGCTCCAATTAACATATTGTTAGAAATATTATCTAAATGACCACGGAAACGCAACCAAGGTCCAGCCATAGAAATATGGTCTGTTGTACATTTACCGAATGCTTTTATTAATAATTTTACACCGTTTAATTCATTTCCTAAAGGAGTAAATGGCGATAATAATTCTAATCTTTCTGATGTTGGATTTACCTTAATTTCTACACCACTTCCATCTTCTTCTGGTGCTAAATAACCATCGTCTTTAACTTCAAAGCCTTTTGGTGGTAATTCCCAACCTGTTGGCTCATCAAACATTACTTGTTCTCCATTTTCGTTAATTAACGAATCTGTCATCGGATTAAAATCTAAACGACCAGCAATTGCAATTGCTGCTGTTAGTTCTGGCGAAGCAACAAATGCGTGTGTATTTGGGTTACCATCTGCACGTTTTGCAAAGTTTCTATTAAACGAGTGCACAATACTGTTTTTTGGTGCATTTTTAGGATCGCTATATCTTGCCCATTGCCCAATACAAGGTCCACAAGCATTAGTAAAAATCTTAGCGTCTAATTGTTCAAAAATTCCTAAAATTCCATCTCTTTCTGCTGTATAACGTACTTTTTCTGAACCAGGATTAATTCCTAATTCTGATTTCATTTTTATACCTTTATCTAAAGCTTGTTTTGCAATTGAAGAAGCTCTTGATAAATCTTCATAAGAAGAGTTTGTACAAGAACCAATTAAACCCCATTCTACTTGTAAAGGCCAATCGTTTTTATTGGCGATTGCAGTCATGTCTGTACCAGCTTTTGTAGATAAATCTGGCGTAAATGGTCCATTTAATAATGGCGTTAATTCTGATAAATTTATTTCTATAACTTGGTCAAAATATTGCTCTGGATTTGCATATACTTCATCATCTCCCGTTAAATATTCTTTTACTTTGTTTGCCGCATCTGCAACATCGGCTCTTTCTGTAGCACGTAAATAACGTTCCATAGATTCGTCATAACCAAAAGTAGAAGTTGTTGCACCGATTTCTGCTCCCATATTACAAATTGTACCTTTTCCTGTACAAGACATACTTCTTGCTCCTTCTCCAAAATACTCTACAATTGCGTCCGTTCCTCCTTTTGCAGAAACAATTCCGGCTACTTTTAAGATTACATCTTTTGGTGCTGCCCAACCAGAAATTTTTCCTGTTAGTTTTACTCCAATTAACTTCGGGAATTTTAATTCCCAAGCCATTCCTGCCATAACATCTACTGCATCTGCTCCACCAACACCAATTGCTACCATTCCTAATCCACCAGCATTTACTGTGTGAGAATCGGTACCAATCATCATTCCACCTGGAAATGCATAATTTTCTAATACTACTTGATGAATAATTCCTGCTCCTGGTTTCCAAAAACCTAAACCATATTTGTTAGAAACAGATTCTAAGAAATCAAAAACTTCGCTACTTGTACTATTTGCCATTTTTAAATCAGCAGCAGCACCATCTTTAGCTTGAATTAAATGATCGCAATGTGTTGTAGTAGGAACTGCAACTTTAGCTTTACCTGCTTGCATAAACTGCAATAAAGCCATTTGTGCAGTTGCATCTTGTAATGCAATACGATCTGGTGCAAAATCTACATAATCTTTACCTCTTATAAATGCTTTATTAGGATTTCCATCCCATAAATGTGAGTACAATATTTTTTCTGCAAGTGTTAAAGGTTTTCCAGTAATTTTACGAGCAGCATCTACTCTATCAACTACTTTAGAATATACCTTTTTTATCATATCAATATCAAAAGCCATAAGATTTCTATTTTTTTTTTAGTTATTCTATTATTTCAATACTCCAAGATACAAAATATATTATTTATTTCTTGAGGTCTAAAATATTTAATACTGATAGTTTTATAGACTTTTTTGATTGAATCTGGCTAATTGTAAATGAAATAAGTTTAAAGAAATTACGGATTTTGGGTTAGGGATTGAAGTGAAAATCCTTTTTTACTAAACTAATTTCTATATTTCTTATTAAAAGAAAATATCATATAAATTTAACAGATGCTGAACTAAATTCAGCATAAAAAAGATTGTAACGTAAAGCCCGACCGTGCTTTTTTTTTAGCACGGTAACCTCCAAATTATAAACAGTTTAGCTGTAAACAAAAAAAAACCTGAGTTTAAAACTCAGGCTTTTCATATAATTATAATCTTTATGTATTATCCAACCAATTGTTTTGTTGAAGGTTTAAACTTTGTTAAAACAATACCTTCTACTGCTGCCTGGTATTCTTCTAAAGTTGGTGTTCTACCTAAAATAGTTGATAATACTACTACAGGAGTCGATGATAATAAAGATTCTCCTTTTTTCTCATCTGTATCTCTAACAACTCTTCCTTGAAATAAACGCGTAGAAGTTGCCATTACAGTATCTCCAGCTTCTGCTTTTTCTTGATTACCCATACATAAACTACAACCTGGACGTTCTAAATATAACATGTTTTCATATTTAACACGAGCTGCTGCTTTAGGCGCATTATCATCGAATTCGAAACCTGAATATCTAACTAATACTTCCCAATCTCCTTCTGCTTTTAACTCATCTACAATATTATAAGTTGGTGGCGCAACAACTAAAGGTGCTTTAAATTCCACTTTACCTTGTTGTTTCTCAATGTTCTTTAACATTTGAGCTAAAATTTTCATATCTCCTTTGTGAACCATACAAGATCCTACGAAACCTAAATCTACTTTTTTAGTTCCTCCGTAAAAAGATAATGGTTGAATATTATCGTGCGTATAACGCTTAGATACATCTTCATTATTTACATCTGGATCCGCAATCATTGGCTCAACAATCTTATCTAAATCGATAACAACTTCAGCAAAGTATTTAGCATCTGCATCTGGTCTTAAAGCAGATTTAATACCTGTTTTAATTTCTGTAATACGGTTATTTGCTTTATCAACTAATCCTTTAAGATCTTGTTTAGGATTATCCATCCCTTTGTCAATCATGATTTGAATACGATCTCTTGAAATTTCTAACGATTCAATTAAGGTATCATCTTCAGAAATACAGATAGATGCTTTTGCTTTCATCTCAGCCGTCCAATCTGTAAATGTAAAGGCTTGATCTGAAGTCAATGTACCAATATGTACTTCTATAATTTTTCCTTGGAAAACATTTTCTCCTTCAAATTGATCTAACATTTGAGATTGTGTAGCGTGAACTACATCACGGAAATCCATATAAGGTTTCATTTCACCTTTAAAGGTTACTTTTACTGATTCTGGAATTGGCATTGTAGCTTCACCTGTAGCTAATGCTAAGGCAACAGTTCCTGAATCTGCTCCAAAGGCAACACCTTTAGCCATACGTGTGTGAGAATCTCCACCGATAATTACATCCCAATCATCTACTGCAATATCATTTAATACTTTATGAATTACATCTGTCATTGCATGGTATTTTCCTTCTGGATGACGTGCAGTAACTAATCCGAAGTCATTCATAAACTTCATTAATCTTGGAATGTTAGCTTTAGACTTATCATCCCAAACTGAAGCGGTATGACATCCTGATTGGTAACCTGTATCTACAATTGGAGAGATTACTGTAGCAGCCATCATCTCTAATTCTTGAGAAGTCATTAAACCTGTAGTATCTTGAGAACCTACAATGTTTACTTCAACTCTTACGTTAGAACCTGCATGTAATATTTTACCTGGTGTAGTTCCAACAGCATTTTTATTGAATATTTTTTCAACAGCAGTTAAACCTTGTCCTTCGATAGAAACTTCTTTTGCAACTGCATATACTTGAGGAACATCTATTCCTAAAACTTTACAAGCAAAAGTTTGTAATTTTTTACCAAAAACAACGGCGTAAGAACCACCTGCTTTAATAAATTCTTGTTTTGGTGGCGTTAAAGCTGTAGAGATATCTTTTAATTCTTTATCTCCTTTGTATAATTTTTTTGTTTTTGTGTTTATTGTAAGAACAGTACCCGTAGCTACAGAATACTCTTCTTTTAATATTGGATCTCCTTCTTCATCAACAATTGTATTTCCGTTAGCATCTTTTTGCTTTACCCAGTTTTTTAAATCGATTCCAATACCACCTGTTACTCCAACAGTTGTTAAGAAAATTGGTGCTATACCATTTGTACCTGCAATTACTGGAGCTATGTTAATAAATGGCACATAAGGACTTGAAGAAATACCTGTCCATAATGCTACGTTGTTTACACCTGACATTCTAGAAGATCCTACTCCCATTGTTCCTTTATCTGCAATTAACATTACACGTTTATTAGGATGTTTTTCCTTTAAAGCAAGTAATTCTTTTTGCATTTCTTTATTGTGCTCAAACATGCTTTGACCATGTAATTCACGATCTGATCTTGAGTGTGCATCTGCACCTGGAGATAATAAATCTGTAGAAATATCACCTATTCCAGCAACAAATGTTACAATTTCAATCTCTTCATCAATCTCTGGTAACTTTGTAAAGAATTCTGCTTGTGCATAACTCTCTATTAATTCTTTAGCAATTGCATTTCCTGCTTTATAAGCATTCTCTAATTTCTCTGTATCTGCTTCGTATAGAAATACCTGTGTTTTTAATACTTTAGCCGCTTCATTAGCAATAGCAGTATCATTTCCTAATGCTAAATCTAACAATACCTCAACAGAAGGTCCTCCTTTCATGTGTGATAATTGTTCGAAAGCAAAGGCTGGAGTAATTTCTTTAACTACTGATTCACCTAAGATGATTTCCTTTAGAAATTTAGCTTTTACACCTGCAGCACTTGTTGTACCTGGTAAGACATTATAAATAAAAAAGTTTAGAGATTCTTCTCTATACTCATTATCTAAATCTTTAATCTGGTCGATTATTGCGCTTGTTAATTCAGCTCCATCAATTGGTTGTGGATGAAGTCCTAATTCTTTTCGGTCTTCAATCTGCTTAAGGTAATCTTTATATATGCTCATGTAAGAAATCTTTTTTTACTGAAATGCTTATCAAATTAATAACAATTTTAAAAAGCAATATTATAGTAAGTTTTATGTTAATTTTTGTTGAACAAAAATACATTTTTACTCTGAATTTTTAAAGATAATCAATGAAGTGATTTAATTATTGAATTAATCTTGTTTTTATCAATAAAAACAAAGAATATCACAATAAAAATTAATTAAATCTTAAAAAAATTATCAAGTTGATAATAAAAAAGCAGACTAATAAGCCGAATCCTGTCTAAGTCTTATCATTTATCTAGAGTTACAATTACTTGTAACTTCAATCTGCCTACCCTTTAGAATCGAGCGAGTAGCTCTCAATTTCTAATATACATGGCATTGCACCGCATAGAGTTTACCTGGTTTCACTACAGCCTAACTGTACATTCTTTCTGTTGCACTGGTCCTCAACTTACGTTGGACGGTTGTTATCCGCTATGCTACTCTTTGGTGTTCGGACTTTCCTACTTAAAATAAATTTAAGTCGATAAGATAAGTCTGCTAATATTTTAAAGAACGTTTTCATAAAAAAACCCACTCAATAAATTGAGTGGGAAAATTGCTATGAAAAAGAAAAAGTGTTGATAGATATCTCCATCAACACTACAAATATACTTTCTTTTTCTATTCAAAAAAAGTTTTTTTCGTTTTTTTACATAAATTTATGAAAACATATCCTTTACCTTCTCAAAAAAAGATTTATCTGAATGCTGAGGATTAGGGCTAAAGTTTTCATCTTCTTGCATTTGCTCAAAGAATTTACGCTGATCTTTATTTAATTCTTGAGGTGTCCAAACATTAATATGAATTAAGAAATCTCCATTTCCATAGCGCTCAATACTTGGTAAACCCTTTCCTTTTAACCTTAAAATCTTACCAGATTGCGTTCCAGCATCTATTTTAATCTTTACTTTACCTGTTACAGTCTCTACTTCTTTAGAAACTCCTAAAACAGCTTCCGAGAAATTAATATACATATCGTAATGTATATTGCTTCCTTCTCTTTTTAAAGTTTCATGAGGAATTTCTTCAATTAAAACCAATAAATCTCCTGGAATAGAGTTTTTACCTGGAGCATCGTTTCCTTTTCCTCCTACTTTTAATTGTACTCCTTCAGTTACCCCTTCAGGAATATTTATTGAAACAGTTTCTTCTTTTACAACCAAACCTTGTGCATCTGCTCCACTTGGTTTTTTATCAATCATTTCTCCAGCTCCCTGACATGTAGAACATGTTGTTGCTGTTTGCATTCTTCCTAAAATAGTATTGGTAACACGCATAACTTGCCCTTGACCGTTACAGGTAGAACAGGTTTTATACGTTACACCTTCGGCTTGCATTTTTCTACGAACTTTAACTTTTTTCTCAACACCATTTGCAATGTCTTCTAAAGTTAACTTAACTCTAATACGTAAATTACTTCCTTTTACTCTGGCTTGTTGTCGGCCTCCGCCTCCACCGAAACCACCAAATCCACCGCCACCAAAGATGTCTCCGAATTGACTAAATATGTCTTCCATATTCATTCCGCCGCCGCCAAAACCGCCGCCGCCGCCATGACCACCTTCAAAAGCTTGATGACCAAATTGGTCATAACGTGCTTTTTTATTGTCGTCACTTAATATTTCATAAGCTTCAGCTGCTTTTTTAAAGTTTTCTTCAGCAGTTGTATCATCTGGATTTTTATCTGGATGAAATTTTATTGCTTTTTTACGGTATGCTTTCTTTATTTCTGCTTTTGATGCAGATTTAGATACGCCTAATACTTCGTAATAATCTTGTTTTGCCATTTTCTTTCAATTGTCAATTAACAGTGATCATTGGTAATTGTACATTGTTAATTGTAATTTATTTATGCTTGTCCTACAACTACTTTTGGGTGACGAATAATTTTGTCTCCAAGCTTGTATCCTTTTTCTACACAGTCAATAACTTTTCCTTTTAAATCGTCGGTTGGTGCAGGAATTTGTGTAATTGCTTGGTGTAGTTCTGAGTTAAAAATATCTCCAGCTCTTACATCTATTGCTGATAAACCTTTTTGCTCTAATGTGTTTAATAATTTTTGATAAATTAATAAAACTCCTTTACGCAATTCTTCAGCCTCTTTGTCATCTTCAATATGTGTCAAAGCACGTTCGAAATCGTCCAAAATTGGCAGAATAGCTGTCACAACTTCTTGTCCAGCTGTTTTAAACAACTCTATACGTTCTTTTGTTGTACGTTTTTTATAGTTTTCAAACTCTGCAAACAAACGTAAATGTTTGTCTTTTTCGGCTTGTAAAAGTTCTTCTGTAGTTGGTTCTGGCTTTGCTTCCTCTACTTCAACTTCTTTATTTTCCTCAATAATATCGTTCAATTCTTCGTTTTTGATATTATCTTTTAATTCGTCTTCTTTTGTATATTGATCTTTACTCATTTCTTTTAATCTCATTAAATTGTCTACAATTTATTTACAAAAATATTGCCAATAAAAAAATAGTGTCAGATTGACACTATTTTATTTTATAATTCTTTTAGTTAGCAAGTTAGTTTAGCCCCGATTGAAACCGTTCAAATCTCTGTTGATATTTTTAACCTTTTTTCTTTTTCGGAAAAAAGATATAGTAAAAAGCGGGAAATAGCTTCTTAAAAAAAATATTTTTCTAATCGTTTATACGTTCAATTTTTGCTCCAATAGCTTTTAAACGTGCTTCAATGTTTTCGTAACCTCTGTCTATTTGTTCAATATTATTAATTATTGAAGTTCCTTTGGCAGAAAGCGCCGCAATTAATAATGAAATACCTGCTCTAATATCTGGCGAAGTCATTTTAGTTGCTTTTAATTGGCTTTGGAAATTATGCCCAATTACGGTTGCTCTGTGTGGATCACACAAAATAACTTTTGCGCCCATATCAATTAGTTTATCAACGAAAAACAAACGGCTTTCAAACATTTTTTGATGTATTAAAACGGTTCCTTTTGCTTGTGTTGCAATTACTAAAACGATGCTTAATAAATCTGGTGTAAATCCTGGCCAAGGTGCGTCTGCAACTGTTAAAACAGAACCATCGATGTAATTTTGAATTTCATAAGATTCTTGTGCAGGAATATAAATATCGTCTCCTTTTTTCTCTAATTTAATTCCGAGTTTTCTAAATACATTTGGTATTTGACCTAAGTTTTTCCAACTTACATTTTTAATGGTTAATTCAGACCTTGTCATTACTGCCATACCAATCCAAGAACCAATTTCAATCATATCTGGTAATACAGTATGCTCACAACCTCCAAGAGATTCTACTCCTTCAATTATTAATAAATTAGAACCTACTCCAGAGATTTTTGCTCCCATAGAATTCAACATTTTAGATAATTGTTGAATGTAAGGTTCACAAGCTGCATTGTATATTGTTGTTGTTCCTTTTGCTAAAACTGCTGCCATTAAAATATTGGCAGTTCCGGTTACAGAAGCTTCGTCTAACAACATATCTGTACCTACTAAACCTGTTTCTGTTTCTACTCCGTAGAAATATTCTTCTTTATTATAACGGAATTTTGCTCCAAGGTTTATAAAACCTTCAAAGTGTGTGTCTAATCTTCTACGACCAATTTTATCTCCTCCTGGACGTGGAATATATCCTTTTCCAAAACGCGCTAATAATGGACCAACAATCATAATTGAACCACGTAATGAGCTTCCGTCTCTTTTAAAGTCTGCTGATTCTAAGTATTTAAGGTTTACTTCATCAGCTTGAAATGAATAAGAGTTTCGGCTAAGTTTTTCTACTTTAACACCTAATTCACCTAAAATAAAGATTAGTTTATTAACATCTATAATGTCTGGAACATTTTTTACAACTACTTTTTCTGGTGTTAATAAAACTGCACACAGTATTTGTAAAACTTCATTTTTTGCTCCTTGTGGTTGTATTTCTCCGCTTAATTTGTGTCCGCCTTCAATTTTAAAAGATGCCATTTATCTTTTTCTGTATTTATGGTTATTATTAGATTTTCCTTTATTTGTATGATTTTTACCTTTATTACTTCCTTGAGAAGCTCTTTTTCTAAGTAAATTTTTGCTCAACGCTAATTCTTCACCGCTTTCACGTAAGTCAATTTTTCCATCAGACAACTCAAATAAGTGCTTGTAAATTACAGCATCATCTACTGTATCTTTATTCCAATTTAAATAGCATTTTTTCATGTGATTTGCTATTACAAAAGTCAATGCTTCTTGCTTTTCATTATCATCTTCTTCCCAACTTAAAGCTACGCTTATCATTGTTTGAATATTATTACCGTAATAACGATACTTTGAAGCCGATTTTGGGTAAGGCAATCCTTCTGGTTTTTCTTGTAATTCTTCTTTCGAAGGAATTTCATAAGGCGAATCTGCATCCAACTTAAAATCAGACATTATATATAACTGATCCCACAACTTATGTTTAAAATCTGGTACATCACGTAAATGAGGTTGTAAATTACCCATTACATTTATAATGGCTTTTGCCATTGTATTACGCTCTTCTTTAGTTTCTAGTGCAACACAATGATTAATCATTTTTTGCATATGACGACCATATTCTGGAATTATTAAATGTGGTCTTTCTGAATTATATTCTAAATCGAATGTCATTTTTTATATTTTAATATGAAGTAAACTTATTATATTTCCTTTTAAAGAAAGGAAAAAGAACTTCAACTTGTATTTGTAGTTATTTAACGTTGCAAAATAGGTATTTATTTTGAGTAATTACCCAATCACTTTTAGTTTTGCAAATTGTAATAATAATTTCTTTCTTCCTGCGGTTCCAAACATAATTTCTGCTTTTTTATTTGGCCCAGATCCTTCTAAAGCAAGTACTTCTCCTTTTCCAAACCTATTATGTTCTACAATATTACCAACTGTAATATTTCCATCGAACAAATTAATACTGTTTGACGTTGCTTCTGATACTTTTTTCATTTTCGCCTTTGGCGGAATAAAAGCGGCTTTATTTTTTTTGTCTAAAAACTCTTTTCTTTTTTTCTGAATTGGTTTTTGAAACCTAATTTTCTTTGGAGCATCTTCAAACAAACTTGCGTCTAAAAAGCTACTTTTAGAAGTTTCTTGTCTCTTTGGTGCAATGTATTCTAAAAATTTATCGTCAATTTCCTCTAAAAACCTACTTGGCTCTCCATCGGTTAATTTCCCCCAACGGTAACGTGTTTGTGCGTAGGTTAAATAGGCTACTTTTTCTGCTCTAGTTAAAGCTACATAAAATAAACGACGTTCTTCTTCAAGTTCAGAGCGTGTATTCATACTCATTGCTGAAGGAAATAAATTTTCTTCTAAACCAACAATATATACATAACCATATTCCAAACCTTTAGATTGGTGAATACTCATTAAAGAAACTCTTGGTTCTTCGTCTTCCTTTTCTGAATCGAAATCGGTTGCCAATGCCACATCTTCTAAGAATGACGTTAATGACGCATCTTCACCTTCTTCAATTTTATCTGTAATAAAGTCTTTAATTCCGTTTAAAAGCTCTTGAACATTTTCAACCTTACTAACACCTTCTGGCGTGCCATCTTTTTGTAAATCTTTTACTAATTGTGTTTGTTTTACAACTAAATCTGCAATTTCAAAAGCATTCATTTTTTGCGAATCTATTTGAAAACGCAACATCATATTTATAAAATTCTGGAGCTTGTTTTTTGTTCCGCCATTTATATTTACATCAACTTTATCAATATGTTGTATTATTTCAAAAATTGATTTTTTATAATGATTTGCCGCAATTGTTAATCGGTCTAACGTTGTTGCGCCAATACCACGAGCAGGATAATTAATAATTCGTTTTAAAGCTTCCTCATCATTTGGATTGATTAAAACTCTAAGATATGAAAGCAAGTCTTTTATTTCTTTACGTTGATAAAATGAGATTCCTCCGTAAATTTTATACTTAATATCTTTTTTCCTTAACGCGTCTTCTATAGCTCTGGATTGCGCATTTGTTCTGTATAAAACTGCAAACTGGTCATTCTTTAATTGCAAGTTCATCTTATTTTCAAAGATTGAATTTGCTACAAAACGTCCTTCTTCCCCATCAGAAATTGTGCGCATTACTTTTATAAGCTCTCCATCTACATTAGAGGTCCAAACTTCTTTATCCAATCGCGTTTTATTTCTTGCAATTACAGAGTTTGCTGCATTTACAATGTTCTTGGTTGAACGATAATTTTGCTCAAGTTTAAACGTTTTCACATCTGGATAATCCTTCTGAAAACTTAATATATTTTGAATATTTGCTCCACGGAAACTATAAATACTCTGAGAATCGTCTCCAACCACACAAATATTTTGAAATCTATCTGCCAAAGCACGAACTACAATGTATTGTGAGTGGTTTGTATCTTGATACTCATCTACCATTATATATCTAAAACGATCTTGGTATTTTGCTAAAACATCAGGAAAACGCGCCAATAACTCATTGGTTCTTAACAATAAATCATCAAAATCCATTGCGCCAGCTTTAAAACATCTGTCTACATATTCTTTGTAAATATCTCCAACTTTTGGGCGACTTGCATGTAAGTCTGCTTCAATTAATTCTGGATTATTAAAATAGGCTCTTACAGTAATTAAGCTGTTTTTAAAGGATGAAATTCGGCTTAAAATCTGCTTTGCTTTGTATCTTTCTTTGTCAAGTTGTAATTCTTTAATAATTGCCGAAATTAACCTTACAGAGTCTTGTGTATCATAAATTGTAAAGTTAGTTGGATACCCTAATTTATCTGCTTCTGAACGTAAAATACGTGCAAAAACTGAGTGAAAAGTTCCCATCCAAAGACTTTTTGCTTCGCTATAACCAACAACGGAAGCAATTCTTTCCTTCATCTCACGAGCCGCTTTATTGGTAAATGTTAGTGATAAAATATTAAACGGATCTATGCCTTGCTTCATTAAATGTGCAATACGATAGGTTAACACTCTAGTTTTACCAGAACCTGCACCAGCGATAATAATCATTGGCCCGTCTTTTTGCAAAACGGCTGCTTTTTGTGGTTCGTTAAGTTGATCTAAATAACTATTCAATGAAGAAATTTTATACGCTGTTAAAAACGGAAAATTAACCATTATTACTGTCTTTATAAAGGTAGTTAACTAATAGTTATTCACAAGTTTTAAAAAACAACTTGCACAAAATATAACCTCTAAGTGTTATAAATTCAAATATAACCTTTTGAGGTTATAAATTAAAAAATAACCTTTAAGGGTTATAATTTTTTAGTATATTTGTATAAATTAGTAGTAAAATGACAAGTATTATAACTGGTGATATAGTAAACTCAAGGAATATTCCTGTAAAAAAGTGGTTGCCTATTTTAAAATCAATTTTAAATTCAGCCGGAAAAACACCTAAAACGTGGGAAGTTTTTAGAGGAGATAGTTTTCAAATTGAAGTACCAATATTAGATGCTTTAATAACTTGCTTAACTATTAAAGCAACAATTAAAACAATAGAAGATTTAGATGTAAGAATGGCCATAGGAATTGGAAACAAAACATTTGATTCTGAAAACATTACAGAGTCTAATGGAGAAGCTCACATAAACTCTGGTTTTGCATTTGACAGCTTATTAAAAAAACAAAATTTAGCAATAAAATCTTCTTGGGAAGATGTTGATGAAGAGCTTAACATAGGTTTAGCTTTAGGCTTGTTAGTAATGGATAATTGGACTACAAATTCTGCCGAGTATGTAAAAGTTTCTTTAGAAAACCCAACAATGACTCAAAAAGACATTAGTAAGTTATTGGGAATTTCTCAAGCAGGAATTAGTAAACGAAAAAAACGTGCCGGTTTAGATGAAATTTTAAAACTAGAGAAACGTTATAAAAAACTCATCAATAATAAATTGAAATAAAAATGATTTTATTCCTTAAATTTTTAATTGCTCATTTAATAGGAGATTTTGTTTTACAACCAGAAAGCTGGGTGCAACACAAAGAAAAACACAAAATAAAATCATCTAAATTATACATACATATTGGTGTACATGCAATTTTATTGTTAGTAATATTACAATTTAACACAGCATATATTGGTGGAATTTTCTTAATATTAATAACACATTTTTTGTTTGATGTAGCTAAAATATACCTTCAAAATGAAAAAAATAAACGTTGGTTATTTTTGTTGGATCAAGCTTTACACGTATTTATACTTGCGCTTGCAACGTACATTTACAAACCATTTTCAACAGATTTAAGCATTTTTTTTACAGAGAAAAACTTACTTCTTTTAGCTTCAATTTTATTTGTAACCTATGTTTCATCAGTAATTATAAAAATAATTATTACACAATGGAATCCTGAAGTAAATGAAGATACAGATGAATCTCTAGCAAAAGCAGGAAGATATATTGGTATTTTAGAACGGTTGTTTGTCTTTATTTTTGTGATAGCAAATCATTGGGAAGGCGTTGGTTTTTTATTAGCAGCAAAATCGGTTTTTAGATTTGGTGATTTATCTTCAGCTAAAGACAGAAAATTAACCGAATACATTTTAATTGGAACACTTTTAAGTTTTGCCTTGGCAATTTTTACAGGAATGTTATATTCGCACTTAGTAAATTAAATTATGGAAGATAAAATAATAGAAGGATTGGCATACGCATTACCTGCAGCAGTTACGGGTTTTGTAGCATATATGATATTAAGTCAATTTATTAGTCAGGACAATAATGAGAAAAAATTTAACGCTTTGGTTGAAAAAAAGCGTGAGAGTTTACCTTTAAAACTACAAGCTTACGAACGTTTACTTTTATTTTGTGAACGTTTAAATCCAAGTAAATTATTATTAAGAATAAAGCCTATTGGAGATGATACAACAGCCTACGCTAACCTTTTAATAGCTAGTGTTGAACAAGAATACGAACACAATATGGTGCAACAACTTTATATTTCTGATGAAAGTTGGAAAGCTATTTTAGCAGCTAAAAACATTATTACAAGTAAAATAAGAAAAGTTGCTGAAAAAGCTAAAAGCGCCCAGGAACTTAGAGAAAATATATTAATTGACATCTCTCAAGAAGAAAATCCTACAGACATTGCAATTATATTTATAAAACGAGAAGTAAAGAAATTACTATAAAAAAAATCCGTTAAGAATTTCTTCTTAACGGATTTTTTTCTTTTTCAATACTAACTTTCCTTATAACTGTAATCTAAAACCTAATTTATAGTTTACACCTTTGGTATTGTACCCTAAAACATCGCTATAATCTTCATTTAATAAGTTGGTTACAGAACCAAAAAACATAATTTTATTATCAAAAGCTTTATAGTTTACATTAAAATCTAATAGATCATAATTATCTAAAATCACATTGTCTCCAGCAGTTCCAAAACTTCCATATCTATCATAAATAGAACGCTCTCCTACACTATTATAGGTAAGGTTAAAAAATGTATTTTTTAACAAAGAAACATCTACACTTGCTACTAATTTGTTTTTGGGAATGTAATCATCAAAATCTTCTGTAGTATCTTTATCTACATACGTATAACCAATATTAACTCTTACATCTTTAACAGGCTTAACACTTGTACTAACTTCTATTCCATTTGCATCAGAAGATCCGTTACCATATTTAAAAGTAGTATTATCATAAATAATTGCATCTTCTTCTTTTCTATTAAAGTATACAACACTTAATTCTAAAAAGTCTTTAAAAGTAGCTTCTGTACCAATTTCAAAAGTTTTGTTAGATTCTGGTTTTAAATCTAAATTTCCAGAAAAACCATCATATAATTGATATAAACTAGGTGCAATAAAAGCTGTACTATAAGAAGTTAATAGTTTAACAGATTTATTTTCATCTTTTAACACTGAATAAGCAACGTTTCCGTCATATACAAAATGATTATCATAAACACTGTGCATGTTTAATCTACCTCCTACATTAACACTTAAACCTGAATCAGAAATATAAACTGCAGAAATGTAAGGGTCAATTGTATTAAATTTTGCAACATCTTTATCTATAGTTGCAAAAGGTGTTACTGAATTATTTGTATGATTTTGGTAATTTAATCCTGCAATTAACTGAATTCCAGTGCTTTTAAAATCGTACTTATTAACTAAATCTAAATTAACACTGTTTCCTTCAAAAACATATGCATCTAAAGTTCCTCCAAAAGAGTTGTATTGATTTAAGTTTCTTGTAATTTTATTCAATGAAACTAATGCGTAAAACTCTCCATTATTATATTTAAAACTTGGACGAATTCCATAACGATATTGTTCTTGATCTCCAGTATTTACATCACTATCTCTAAAAGCACCTGCGTCAAAATCATAATCGAATTTATCATAATTAAAAAACGTTTCAACAGCAAATTTCTTATTGAAATTATATCCTAATTTTAACAATCCATTTTCACTTGTAAAAGCATCCGCTTCAAAATCTGAAGCAGTATTACTTTTAGCTGAAGACATTCCGTAAGTTTCTGTTGCGCCTAACATTGTTACAAAGTTAAAACCACCAACGGTACCATTTACAGACGCACTGTATTGATAAGTAGCTGCTTTTAACCCTTTAGATTTAGCGGTGTTATTAGTTTCTAAACTACTTTCCAAACCAACAGTAACCTTATCTTTAGAGGCTTTTTTTAAGATGATATTAATAACACCTGTTGCAGCACCACTTCCATATAATGTAGAAGAAGCTCCTTTTAAAACCTCAATACTTTCAATTTGATTTAAAGACAATAAACGTAAATCATATTCTTGACTAATTGCAGATGCATCTGAAACAGGAACTCCGTCAATTAAAATTAAAACTTGTCTATTTCTTCCTCCTCTTACATACACACTTTTAGGTTCTGTAGGATTTGTATTTACGCCTCTTACATCAATACCAACAATAGTATTTAATACATCAAGCACTGTTTTTCCTGCGCTGTTCTCTAACTCTTCAGCAGTAATTTTGTGAATAACCTTACCGGTATTTTCTTTTTTCAAATTAAACTTTGTGGCAGTTACAACTACCTCATCTAATTTTTCTTGCTTCTCTTGAGCAAAAACATTGTTATTAGCAAAACTACATGCCAATAAACCAACAATTACTAATTGTTTTTTCATTCTTAATAAATTTGATTTAATTAAAATCAGGAAAAAATAAGTACATAGTACCAAAACCTTTATCCCGAAAGTTTTTTACTTTTTGTTTGATTTTTGGCAGGTCTCCTGGCTTGCGTCTTGTAACAAAACCTTCCCGTTTTTTTAAACAGTGGTTAAAGAATTAGTTACAAGCTTTATAGCTTACAGTTGCGGGTACAGCGTTGGTTTTACACCAACTTCCCTTTTAATTTACATTAATACAATATTAGATGTAAAACCAAAATCGGCGCAAAGATATCCAATCTTATTAACATTATCATTAATTAATCTTCCTATTTCCTATTTTCGTATTTGGTACTTTTTAACACGAAAAATGAGAATAGAAAACGAAATAAAGTTAGGGTTTAAGGATGTTATGATTCGTCCAAAAAGATCTACACTAAAGTCTAGAAAACAAGTTAATTTAGAAAGAGAATTCACTTTTTTACATACAGGAAAAGTATGGAAAGGTGTTCCTATAATTGCTGCAAACATGGACACTGTTGGTACTTTTGAAATGGCAGAAGCGCTTGCAGACAAATGCTTATTTACAGCTATTCACAAACATTATTCTCTTGAAGAATGGCAAAATTTCGCTAAAAATGCTTCAGAAAAAACACTAAAAAGTATTGCCGTTAGTACTGGAACCGGTAAAGATGATGCAGAAAAAACAGCAACAATTCTTAAGCAATTTCCTCAAATAGATTTTATCTGTATTGATGTTGCTAATGGATATTCTGAACATTTTGTAAGCTTTGTTAAAGAAATGCGTAGCAATCATCCTGATAAAGTAATTTTAGCTGGAAATGTTGTTACTGGTGAAATGGTTGAAGAACTTTTACTTGCAGGAGCAGACATTATTAAAGTTGGTATTGGTCCAGGCTCTGTTTGTACAACAAGAGTAAAAACTGGTGTTGGTTACCCACAGTTATCTGCAATTATAGAATGTGCTGACGCTGCTCATGGTTTAGGCGGACAAATAATTTCTGATGGTGGTTGCAAAACTCCAGGAGATATTGCCAAAGCTTTTGGTGGTGGTGCAGATTTTGTTATGTTAGGCGGAATGCTTGCTGGACATACACAAAGCGGTGGCGATTTAGTAGAAAAAAATGGAGATAAATATAAAATTTTCTACGGAATGAGTTCCGAAACTGCAATGCACAAGCATGTTGGTGGAGTTGCTGAATACAGAGCTTCCGAAGGAAAAACAGTTGAAATATTATATCGTGGAGATGTTAAACATACTATACAAGATATTTTAGGCGGCGTAAGATCTACATGTACTTATGTTGGTGCAAGTAGATTGAAAGAATTAACAAAAAGAACTACATTTATTAGAGTTCAAGAACAAGAAAATCAAGTATACTCTTAGATGAAAACCTCTTTTTTATATTTATTCGGATGTTTTTTCTTACTAATTTCTTGTAAAAAAGAAGTCAAACAACAAGTAGAAGAAGCATCACAAAAGTCTGTTATTAAATACGCACAAGGGTTTGATATTGTTAAAACCAACAACTTAACTAAGTTGGTCATAAAATCTCCTTACCCAAATGCTGAAGAAGTTTTTGAATATGAAATTCAAGATAAAAAATCAGAAGCAAGAGAAAACAGTATTCAAGTTCCTGTTAAAAGAATAGTTGCAACCTCTACAACGCATATTCCAATGATTGAATTATTGGGAAAAGAAAAAAGCATTATTGGTTTTCCACATACAAAATACATTTCTTCAGAAAAAACGCGTGCTTTAGTTGAAGCTGGAAACATTACCGAAATTGGTAAAGAAGCTTCAATGAATACCGAAATTTTATTGGATTTAAAACCAGAGTTAGTTGTTGGTTTTTCAATGAGTAAAACCAATAAAACACTTACTATTATTGAAGAAAACGGAATTCCAGTTGTTTTAAATGGAGATTGGTTAGAGGAAACACCACTTGGAAGAGCAGAATGGATTAAGTTTTTTGGGGTTTTATTTAACAAAGAAAAAGAAGCCGACAGTATTTTTAATCATATTGAAAAGGAATATTTACAAGCCAAACAGATCGCTAAAAAGGCAACAACAAAACCTAGCATACTTTCTGGAGCAATTATGAGTAAAGATATTTGGAATTTACCTGCTGGAGATAGTTTTGTTGCACAATATTTACAGGACGCTAACACTAATTACTTATGGAAAGAAACTACAGGAAAAGGAAGTTTATCTATTAGTTTTGAAAGTGTTTTAGATAAAGCTCAAAATGCCGATTTTTGGATTGCTCCTGGTTATTTTTCAACAAAAGAGCAATTATTAAATAGTAACAAACAATATGCAAACTTTAATGCATTTAAAAATAATAACTTATTTACTCCAAACCTTAAAAAAGGTGCTACAGGCGGTGTTATCTATTTTGAATTGGCTCCAACTCGACCAGATTTGGTTTTAAAGGATATTATTAAAATTACACATCCAAAATTATTACAAAATTACGAGTTTACCTTCTTTGAGAGAATGAAATAGTAATTATTATAAAAATAGAAAGCCTATGATTTAAAATTAAATCATAGGCTTTTTAAAAATATAGGTTGAGTACTACATATTGTAAACACCACCATTGATGTCTAATGTAGCGCCTGTAATAAATCCATCATACTCAGATGCAAGATATAAAACTGCTCTTGCAACATCTGCAGCATTACCCGCACGTTTTATTGGAATACCTGCAGTAGTTTCTGCAGCAGATTCTTTTGTTGTATGTGTGTTATGAAACGAAGTTCCTAAGATAAGTCCTGGAGAAACTGCATTAACTCTAACACCTTGCCCACCTAATTCCGTAGATAAAGCTCTTGTAAATGTTAAAATAGCTCCTTTACTTGTTGCATAGACTAAAGATCCTGGATGACCTCCTTTACGCCCTGCTAAAGATGCCAAATTAACAATACTACTATTCTCATTTTTTACCAAATAAGGTGCTGCTGCTTTTGTTACAAACATCATAGAAGTCATGTTAATATCCATAACCTTGTGCCAAAATTCCGCTTCCATATCACCTAGCATTTTACGTGCAACAAGTGACCCTGCATTGTTAATTAATATATCTAAACCACCAAATGCTTCAATTGTTTTATCAACCATAGTAATGGAATCAGCCTCCTTAGTTAAATCTCCACTTATTGCTACAGCTTTTTGCCCTTTACTTTCTGCATATGCTACCAATTTATTTGCAGTATCTGCACTAGAAAAATAGTGAATTGCAACATTAGATCCACTGTCAATAAAATGCTTTGTTATAGATTCTCCAATTCCCTGTGCTCCTGCTGTAACAAGAACATTTTTCCCGTTTAATTTATTTTGATTCATTTTGTGTTATATTATTTATGATCGTTTTTACTAAAATATCCTTCATTTGAAACAGAAGCATCACTTACTTTAATACTTGCTGTTTTAAACCAAACTTCAGCATAATTTCCGTCTGCATATTGCTTTTGAACGTCTCCTCCATGTGTTTCTGCACCAGAGCACCAATTTCTATTTACTTCTGGAGATTTTCCATTAGTTTGATTGTAAGCACCTAATTTAAAGAAACAACCTTCACCGGCATAAGCATCTTTACGTTCCACACCATCTTGACCAATTGGCACAAAAAGTTTTTGTGTTTGATCAGGAATATCTGCTTTTGTAGTATATTCTGATGCTATTAAATTTTTAGTAAATGTTTTAGTTTCATGACCTTTACTTGTAAACTTCAAATTCATGATACCATCTTTTACTTCTATTTCATAACTAAACTCTTCTCCTAAAGCAATACCGTCTTTTGGTTCTTCAGGATAGGTATCTTCTGTTTCTCCAACTACTGAAAAATCATCTCCCCAAACTGCTGTTGAAAAATCCCATCTTCCAGAATTGTCTTCACCTGCTGTATTTATTTCATAATGCCAAAAAACTGATCCTTTAGTATGTCCTGGAAATTTCTTGTAAAATATTTTTAACGGTTCGTTTTCATGTTTATCAGCACTATGAATTTGCCCAACAACCACAGCATGTGAAGCTGCTACTCTTGCATCTCCTGTTGCAGAAACATTCATTACTTTAAGCGTAGCAGTTAATTTATCATTAGCCGTTTTTGGATACCATTTTTTAGTTTGACCTAATTCTGTTCTTGTATTATTAGAAGTTCCGTGCGTACTTCCAGCATTTGGTGCCTTAAAAACAACCCATTTTCCACTGTTATCAGTTTCAGTATAAAAGAAATCTTTATTTTCAAAATTATTTGCAATTCCTGCATTTTCACCATTTCCTAAAACTAATTTCCAATGATCAAAAAACGGAATAACATCACTTGCATGAACAGTTTCTTGTGCTTCTTTTTTAGTTTCTTTTTTAGCTTCTTTTTTACAGCTATTTAACGATAGGATTAAACCTACTATTAATAATGTTGATACCTTTTTAATCATTTTATTCATGTTTTAATTATTTGGTTCTCTATTTTATTTAACCTTAATTTTCTATGTGTTTTGTTAATTTATAAAAGTGCTTCTTCATCATGTCTACTGCTAATTGAGACTCTTGTATCACAATTGCATTATAAATATCTTCATGTTTTTTTATTTCAGTTATTATTGTGTCTCCTTCACAAACTGTTTCCCTTTCATAAGTTGAAAGAATTGGTGGTGTTAACAACAACATTAAAGTAATCATTGTACTATTTTTACTAGCTTTTGCTATTGCTAAATGAAATAACAAATCTTCTTCTAAGTATTCTTCTCCATTAAGAATTTTAGCTTTAAAAGCATTTAAAGCTTCTTTTATTCTTTCTAAATCTTCTTCAGTTCTTCTTTGAGAAGCTAACCAAACAGTTTTTAATTCTAAAGATATTCTTGTTTCAACAAGTTCTTTAAAAGAAGGTGTATCTAGTGAAATTATTTCTTCAACAATACCATTAAAACCAGTTAATCCAATTGCCAAAACAGTACCACTTTGTGACATAGATTTTAGTACACCATAAAATTCTAACTTTCGTATTGCTTCTCTAATATGATTCCTTTTTACATCAAATTTCTCAGACATAATTCTTTCAGAAGGAAGCTTATCTCCACGCTCTAACTTTCTAGAGTTTATTAAATCTCTAATTTTACAGATAACATCGTTCTGTATTACTTTCTTGTTATTACTTTCAATTAAACTTATTTTCATTTAAATTTATTTATAAGAAAACTATAAATATTTATCTACTAAACCTATTACTGCTGTGTATGAAATAATACATGAAAACAAAAAAGCAGAACACAAACCAATATTTACAAAAAGACTTGTTTTATACCCTTTCATTATTTTTTTATTATTCACTAAAAGAATAATACCCATAACAACTATTGGTAATACAAATACATTAAATACTTGCGATAAAATTTGTACTAAAATTGGTTTTCCACCAAAAAAAGCGGGTCCAATTAAAGCTACTAAAGAAGCAATTGCTGTTATTACTCTAAATTGTTTAGAGTTAGTATCTAAAGTACCAGATTGGTAATCTGCAACCAAAAGAGGTGCTATTAATAAACATGGAAAAATAGAAGATAAACCTGCACTAAGTGTTCCAAAAAAGAAGATAGCCACTGCAAAACTCCCTGCAATTGGTTCTAGTGGTTTTGCCATATCTAAAACTTTTATTACTGGAGTTCCTTGATGAAATAAGGCCCCACTTGCAACTGCCATAATTGCTCCACTAATTACAAACACTAATATTGCTGCAGTAATAGCATCTTTACGTTGCTTTTTTAAATCTTTAATGCCCCATTCTTTACCTTTTACAAATAAAGGTCTAGACAAAAATGTAGCTGCTGCCATAGTAGTTCCTACAAATGCTGCAACCATCATTTTTCCTCCCGGAACATCTGGTATACTTGGTATTAATCCTTGAATAACTTCCATTGGTAATGGCTGTACAAAAAATAAGGATACAATAAAAGATAACCCCATAAAAGTAACAAAAACAACTAATATTTTTTCAAAAAAACTATATTTACCTACCAACATTACGGAATAAAAAATAGCAATTATAGTAATAGCGATAGCTAAAACGGTTATATACTCATAACTTCGAAGTCCTTCAAAATTAATAGCAAATATTTCATAAAGCATATTGGACGAAATTGTTAAAATTCCCATAAGTGAACCCCATTGTCCAACAGAAACTCCAATAACTACTAAAATAGCTAGTAATTTACCTCCTTTTATGTGTTTCTTAAAACTATAAAGCGCAGTTTCCCCAGTAATTAAAGCATAATTACCATACGCAAACATTAAAACTCCAGAAAAAAGACAACTTAAAAGTAATACCCATAACAACTGCATACCATAAGTACTACCGGCTACAAGCATGGAAGTTACACTTCCAGTACCAATAGTATAACCAATTGCAAAAATTCCTGGTCCGAAACCTAAAATAATTGTAATTAATTTCTTTAAAAATGACTTTTTAACTTCTGATGTTGCCATATTGTGCTTGTTTTAGTTTAGTTTTTTGTCCAATCTGTGTGATAAAACTTATTTGTTTTATCGTTTTTTAGTTGATATGTGTGCGCTCCAAAGTAATCTCTTTGTGCTTGTATTAAATTTGCTGATGAGTTTTCTATTGCAAAGCTATTTAAGAAGCTAATTGATTCATTTAAATTTGGCGTTGCCAATTCATTTAAAACACATTGAGAAACTACTTTTTTTATACTTGGTTTTAGTTTTTTTAACTGTTGAATTATTTTCTCATCAGTTAACATATTTTTAGTTGATTTAAAAGTTGTAACCAACTCCACCATTAGATCCGATCTAATTATGCAACCATTAGTCCAAATTCTAGCTAATTCGCTTAAATTTAAACTCCAATTATAACTTTCTGATGCTTCATGTATTAATTTAAAACCTTGGTAATGATTTATTAATCTTGCAAACTGATACGCCTTTAAAACATCTTCAATAGTAAAATTAATATCTAATGTATTATTTGTTTCTAAATTTTTACTTGCCACTATTCTTTCTTCTTTATAAAAAGAAATATAACGAGCAAATAGCGCAGACGTTATCATTGTGCTTGGCACACCAAGTTGTGCGGTTGTAATTGTTGTCCAGTTTCCTGTACCTTTATTACCTGCTTTGTCCATTATTTTATCTACCAACCAATCTTCTCCTTCTTTCTTCCTTAAAATGTCTATTGTAATTTCTAATAAATAACTATTTGTGGTTTCTTTCCAACCTTCTAATATGTTTGCAATTTCATCTGGATTATTGCCTAATGCTTTTAAAATAGTATAAACTTCTGCTAATAATTGCATTTCTACATATTCAATTCCATTGTGAACCATTTTTACAAAATGACCACTTCCTTCTGTTCCAATATGTGTACAACATGGTAAATTATTTGCATCTTTTGCTGCAATTGCTTCTAAATAAGGTTTTACTTCATTATAGGTTTCTTTGTTTCCTCCAGGCATAATAGACGGTCCTTTTAAAGCTCCTTCTTCTCCTCCAGAAACACCTGTTCCAACAAAGTTTATATCTTTAGATTTTAAATAATCGAAACGTTCTTTTGTTTTATGATAGTTAGAGTTACCTCCATCAATTAAAATATCTCCAGCATCTAAAAATGGTAACAAATCTTCAATAACGTAGTCTACAATTTTACCTGCATTAACCATTAACATTATTTTTCTTGGCTTTTGAAGCGAGTTTACAAAAGATTCTATATCATCAAACGGTAAGGCTGTTGATAATTCTTCAAAATCATTTTTAAAGTTTTTTGCAACATCTACTTCTACATCTTTAACATGTCTATTAAACAACGCTATTTTAAATCCATTATTTGCTAAGTTTCTACTAAGGCTTTTGCCCATTACTCCTAAACCAAATAAACCGAATTCTGCCTTATCTACTATCTCTTTACTAATCAATTTTACTATTTTATGAGGTGTTAAACTTATATCTATTTTAATTGCATTTTGAGGAATTTCTAAAGTATCAAATTGAGATTTTAATAACTCAGAATTCATAAAATGCCCTTTTCTCGCATTAATTCTTTCTTTAATTTGATTGAATGAACCGTCAAGAAAAACAAATTTTGTACTTTCTTTAATACTGCTGTGTAATATATCTCTATAACTTTTCTTTAATGCAGAACATGCTATTATAGCACCATTTTTAGATTGTTGTTCAACTGCTAATTTGTTTAATTTTTGCAACCAACCAAATCTATCATTGTCATTTAATGCTAGACCTTTAGACATTTTTAAAATGTTTTCTTCGGGATGAAAGTCGTCTCCATCAAAAAATGGAATATTTAGCTCTTCTGATAATAGGTTTCCAATAGTGCTTTTACCTACACCTGAAACTCCCATAATGAAGATAATATTAGTTTTATTTGTTTTCATTTTTTTTGGGCACCCAATTTGGTTCACCAAATATATGCTTTTTTTATTTAACGATAAAACGTAGATAAAAGGCTAGAAAACATAATAAGAAAAAGGTTATCTTTACATAATACTAGTTATTATATCCCATTTTATTTAAGGGAAATGATAAATGAAAGTTATTATAAAACACGTTAGCCACAAGTTAATAAAACATCGTTAATCATAATTATATTATTGTTTTTCAATAATTTTTGTATATTTGAATAATTAAATCATCAAATATGAAAAAAGCAATATTATTTAAAACACTTGTTGACATACTTTACATTCTACATTTTATTGGACTAATTGGAATAATATTTATAATACCTTTTGGAACTGTCAATATTAACCAAGTAAATATGAATGTAGAAGATTGGAGTTTATTTTATTGGTTAATATTTATCGTAAGTCTATTTGCTTATATAATATTTTTAAGAGGTCTGTATTTTTTGAGAAAAATGGCAAGGTTCTTATTAACGAACAAATATTTTTCCGATAATACTATAGTGAACTTAAAAAAATCTGGGAATAATTTTCTATACACAGGAATTATATCATTTGCTCTTATTGTTGTTTTATGGATAAGCAAACTAACTGGAGGAAAGTTTGAATTGATATATGATAACAATCTATTAATTCCTTTGTTTTTGTCCATAATCGGAATGTTTTTTATCATTCAAAGCAATGCTCTGAATTTGGCAAAAGGAATTAAAGAAGAAAATGAACTAACGGTTTAATTTATGGCAATTATAATAAATCTTGATGTTATGCTAGCCAAGAGAAAAATGAAAAGTAAAGAACTTGCCGAAATAATTGGAATTACAACCGCAAATATTTCGATTTTAAAATCAGGAAAAGCAAAAGCAATTCGATTTTCGACATTAGAATCTATATGTAAAGCACTTGATTGTCAACCTGCTGACATATTAGAATATTCTGAATCTGAATAAAAAACCTGTGGCTAACACCGTGTAAAATTAATTGCTGGTTTTAGCCAATTTACGAAAGTCCTCACGGACTTTCTATTTGTGTTTTATTTACTAACTTTAGTGCTTAAAACACGCAACTAACCATACACAACAACGTTAAAAACAAAACAAGCTAAAAAACATTGCGAATATGAAAAAACTTTTAGTTCGAATTGCTTCAAATCTATTTCCAAATCAAATTACATCTTTTGCTTACAATCAACTATCGAACCCACAAGTTCGGAAACTTCGTGAAAATGAAATAACTACATTAGAAAAAGCAAATAAAGAGA
This sequence comes from Tenacibaculum aquimarinum, assembly GCF_022478115.1. Taxonomy (GTDB): domain Bacteria; phylum Bacteroidota; class Bacteroidia; order Flavobacteriales; family Flavobacteriaceae; genus Polaribacter; species Polaribacter aquimarinum_A. The sequence continues at coordinate 420,099 of NZ_JAKGSC010000002.1, forward strand.
AGTTTAAGTTTAAAGATTTTGATATTCAACTATATTCTTGGGAAGGTGGCGAAAAAAAAGTTCTTCTAATTCATGGTTGGGAAGGCCAAGCTGGAAATTTTTCAGACTTAATTGAAAAACTTTTAATAGACGGATTTACAGTTTACTCTTTTGATGCGCCATCACACGGTTATAGTAGTAAAGGAAAAACAAGTTTATTTGAATTCACAGAGCTAGTTGGTGTTTTAATAAAAAAATACCAGGTTAAACTTTTAGTTAGTCACTCTTTTGGAGGTGTAGCTACTACTTATGCTTTATTTAAAAATCAAGATATTCAAATTGAAAAATACGTCTTAATTACAACACCAGATAAGTTCTTAGAAAGAATAAATGACGTTTCGGAAATGGTAGGAATTAATGACAAAGTAAAAAATCTACTTATTAACAGATTGGAAAAAGAAACAAATAATGATGTTAAAAATTTAAATGTTAGCGAATTTGTTAAATCTATAAACGTAGAAAAGTCATTAATAATTCATGATATTAACGACAAAGTAATTCCTATTTCTCGTTCAAAAAATGTTCATAAAAATTGGGATGTTTCTAAATTTATGGAAGTTGAAGGAACAGGACATTTTCGAATTTTAAGAACAAAAGAAGTTATAAATAGTGTTATAAATTACTTAAATTGAGTATAAAATTCATTGCTAGTACTCGCCTACTTAAAAAAATTCTCTCGGGTTTTCTCTTCGATTTCTATTTGCTAAATTAGTAGCAATAATCAAGATAAAATAATAAAAATTTCAAGTCAACTTTTAACTTTATTATAAAACCAAATATTGATCTATTTTACTAAAAAAGACTTTCCGAATGGAAAGTCTTTAATAATTGAATTACTTAATTGCTAATAATTCTTTATTTCTTATTGCTTCTTCAATTTCTACAGTAATATACTTATGACTATTAAAGAATTTTCTTGAGTCTAGAAGTTTAATAGTAGCTATTTTTTTTCCATTTTCTTTTTCTTTTACAGAAGTTATTACAACCTTTTGACCTTTGATATTCTTATAATTTACAATTCCACCTTTTTTAATAATAAAGTTTGCTTTTGGAAAATTGATATGCTTATAATTATTATAATTTGCATTGCCAATTTGAAAAACATCACCTTTATTAAAATCTGAAGTAGATGTTTGTCCAAACATAAAAACTGAAACAAAAAACGCTAAAACTGAACTTAAAATGTTATTTCTCATAATGTTAAATTTAAATTACTAATTTGATTCAAATTTAATAAATATTTAAAATATTAACACTAAATTTTTAATAACACTAAATAACAATACAATAAACGAAATACATTTAAGAAATATTTAATAAATCGCTAAATAACACATTAAGATTTCATTACATATCTAAACGAATTGAAGAATTTTTACGGATTTTCTATTTGTATTTAATTCCTAAATTAGGTGCTTAAAATACAAAACAAACCATTTACAAAAACGTTAGCAAGAATTTAAAAAACAGCTAATAATTAAAAACTAGAGTGATTTAATTGTGGTAAATTTTCTTTGATATAAACAAAATCTCCTTTAAAGTCATTATTGACTAATGAAAGTTTTTTTAATTTTTTCAGATTTATTAACTCAGATGGTAAATACCCAACAAAAAGGTTATTTCCTAATGATAATTCTTCAATATTTTCCAAATTACTTATTTCTGAAGGTAACACACCTTTTAATTTATTATCAAACACGTTTAAGATTTTTAATCTTTTTAACTTAAAAATATCTTTAGGTAATTCTCCTGATAAAGAGTTGCTACTAACCTGTAAACACACTAAGTTTGATAATTTTGTTATTGATGGAGGTAATTTTCCTGTCAAATTATTATTAAATACTTGTATAGAACTTAATAACTTAAGGTCTCCAATGTTTTCAGGTAATTCACCAGTTAACCTATTCATAAACAAACTAAAAGATCTTAAATTAGTTAAATTAGTGATAGTTGAAGGTATCTCTCCTTCTAACTTGTTAAAAGCAATATTTAAATGTGTTAATTCTTTTAAACTTCCTATAGAATTAGGAATGCTTCCTGTTATATTATTTCTATCTAAAACTAATTTTTTAAGATAAACTAAGTCTCCAATCTCTTCAGGTAATTGACCTGTAAGGTTGTTATAATTTAGATCTAATTCTATAACTTTATTATTTTTTACTAAAACACCATACCACTCAGATACTGGTTTGTTTAAATTCCAAGAAGTTGTCCATTCTTGACCTTTAGTGTTTTTATAAATAGTAAGAAGTGCTTCTTTTTCTTTTTTTGATACATTATCATTATTACCAAAAACTATACATGGAAGTGTACACAAGAAAATTAGTGTGATTTTTAAAGGGGACATAAATTTTAATTTGGGGGTTAATTAAAGCACTAAACTATAATTAAATTTCGACAAAACAAAATTATTGATAAAATATTTTATTTACCAAACAAGAACATATTCGATAAAATTAAATAAAAAACACTACGTATTCTTTAACAATTACCTCTTTCAAGTGAATAATACACACTTGTTTAAATTTAATAAATTGACCAAAAAAAAGAGTAAAAAGTTAGTTTTATTGTTAACTCCAATTGAATAAATAGATTCTAAAGTAAACTTTAAGGTAATAAAATTAAACCCGCAATTGCAATAAACACTACAATTTGCATCCATTTTAGATAAATACCAATCTTTTTATTTTGTTTTATAGTTTCGGAAATATTTCCAGCCAATAAAGCTATAGAAGAGAAAATTATAAAAGAAGTAACAATAAATAATCCTCCCAAAACATAAAACTGAATTACTGTAGAAATTGTTTCAGAAAACAAAAACTGTGGAAAAAATGCTAAAAAGAAAATAGTAACCTTTGGATTTAAAACATTCATCCAAAAGCCTGTTTTAAATAATTGTAACGGTGTTTTTTGAGAAACATTATCAGTAGAAAAAGTAATACTTGCATCACTTTTATAAACTTGATACGCTAAATATAATAAGTACGCAGCTCCAAAAAGTTTAATTGTAAAAAATAGACTTTCATTTTGTTTTAAAATTGCAGAAACTCCAAAAGCAACCAACGTTGTGTGAATTATACAACCAGTCATTAATCCTAAAACTGTAGCTAAACCATATTTTTTACCGTTTACAATACTTTGCACCAAAACAAAAATATTATCTGGTCCTGGCGAAAAAGCCAAGGTTGCGGTTGCGAGAATAAAAGAAATAAGTATTTCGGTCATTTTCCTTATTTGTTTTGGGAGAAACGAAGCATTTAATTCTGTTTTAAAATAGCTTTGTTAATTTTCTTAATTAAACCTGGTCCTTCGTAAATAAAACCTGTGTAAACTTGAATTAAATCTGCACCTGCATTCAGTTTCTCCAAAGCATCTTCAGCAGAATGAACTCCACCAACACCAATTATTGGAAACGATTTGTTGGAGTTATCGGCTAAATATTTAATTACTTTTGTACTTCTTTCTTTAATTGGCTGTCCGCTTACTCCACCATTTCCAATTGCATTTAAGCTTTCTTCCGAAGCTTTTAAATTATCTCTATTTACAGAGGTGTTTGATGCAATTACACCATCAATTTTAGTTACAGCAACTAATTCTATAATTTCATCTAATTGTTGGTTATTTAAATCTGGAGCTATTTTAAGTAGAATAGGTTTTTGTTTTTCTTGTTTGTTATTTAACTTTTGAACTTCAGTAATAAGCTCTTTTAAATAATCTACATCTTCTAATTTTGCATGACTTGATACGTTTGGACAACTAACATTCAACACAAAATAATCTACATGCGGATGCAAACCTTTAAAACATTCTAAATAGTCTGCAGTATAATTTTCTGGTGAAGTCGCTGTGTTTTTACCAATGTTTCCACCAATTAAAATTTTTCCTTTGTTCTTCTTTAATTGTTCAATTGCAATTGCTAAACCTTCATTATTAAAACCCATTCGGTTGATGATTCCTTTGTCATCTTTTAACCTAAATAAACGTTGTTTGGGATTACCGATTTGTCCTTTTGGCGTTACTGTTCCTATTTCTATAAAACCAAATCCGAAGTTTGCTAACTCATTATATAAAACTGCGTTTTTATCGAAACCTGCCGCTAAACCAACTGGATTTTTAAATGTAAGTCCAAATAAGTTACGTTCTAATTTTTTATCATTTATTTGATATAAGCTTCTAAAAATTGCTGAAACACCAGGTATTTTAGACATAAACTTTACAAGGCTAAATGTAAAATAATGAATCTTTTCTGGGTCAAAAAGAAAGAAAATTGGTCTTATTAATAGTTTGTACATAATTATCAATTATAAAAAAAGCTTCCTTTCGGAAGCTTAAAAATTATCTTAAAACAGCATTTAAACTTTTCTCGAAAGTTTGCTGTAATTTTTGCATTATTTTATCAATTTGTTTGTCTGTAAGGGTTTTATTTTCATCTTGCAATACAAAACTTACTGCATAACTTTTTTTACCTTCTGGTAAATTTTCGCCTTCATATACATCAAATAAATCTACTTCTTTTAGTAGTTTTCTTTCTGATTGAAAAGCCAAGTTATACACTTCTTTAAATTCCGTTTTGTTATCTAATAACAATGCCAAATCTCTTTTTACTGAAGGGAATTTAGGTAAACCTGTAACTTTAATATTTTTGTTACTACAGAATTTTAAAATAGCGTCCCAATTAAAATCAGCAAATAAAACTTCTTGTTTAATGCTAAATTCTTTTAAAACAGAACGTTTTACAACTCCAAAATCTACCATTTTAGTTTTCCCTAAACTTAATGATATTCCTTCTGAAAAGACATCATTTTTAGTTGGAGTAGATTTCATTTTAGAGAATCCTAACTTACTGAAAAGTAAATTTACAATTCCTTTTAAATAGAAAAATTCTGATGGTTGTGCAGCAGTTTTCCAACTATCTTTAGACCTATTTCCAGTAACAAAAAGCGTTAAGTGTTTGTCTTCTTGGTAACCACTTTCAAACTTGTGGTATGTTTTTCCGAATTCAAAAAACTTAAGTGAATTATTCTTTCTATTAATATTGTAAGCAACACTTTCTAATCCAGAAAACAATAACGATTGACGCATAACTTTTAAATCGCTACTAAGCGGATTTAACATTTCTACATTGTAGTTTGCTTTTAAATTTTCTGATAAATTAATGTAGTCTTCTTTGGTTAAAGAATTTGCCATTGTTTCATTAAAACCTAATGAACTTAATTGATTGGCAATGGTATTTTCAATTTTAACTTGTTTATCATTATCAAAAGAAATTGACGTGTTTAGTTTATGAGAAAATTCAATATTGTTATAACCATACACTCTTAAAACTTCTTCAATAATATCTGCTTCTCTCTGAACATCAACTCTATAAGAAGGTATTGTTAAACCTAAACCACCTTCTGTTACACTATTGATTTTAATTTCTAAGGATGCTAATATTTTTTTAATTGTTTCCTTTGGAATTTCTTGACCAATAATTTTATACGTATTTTCAAACGATAAGAATACTTGAAAATCTTCGGTTTTTACTGGATACAAATCTAAAACATCAGATCCCATTTTTCCTCCAGCGTATTTTTCTATTAATATTGCCGCTCGCTTTAATGAATATTCAACCATATTAATGTCAATTCCTCTTTCAAACCTAAAAGAAGCATCAGTATTTAATGCATGTCTTTTTGCTGTTTTTCTTATTGAAACTGGGTTAAAATATGCTGCTTCTAAAAATATATTTGAAGTACTTTCTGTAACTCCAGAATTAATTCCACCAAAAACACCTCCAATACATAACGGATTATCTTCTGCGTCACAAATCATAATATCTTCAGAAGAAAGTTCTCTTTCAACTTCATCTAAAGTTGTAAACTTTGTTCCTTCAGCAAGATTTTTTACAACAATTTTATTTCCTTTAATTTTTGCTGCATCAAAAGCATGTAAAGGTTGCCCTAACTCATGCAAGACATAATTTGTAATATCTACAATATTATTTTTTGGTGTTAAACCAATAGATTTTAATCTATTTTTAATCCACTCTGGACTTTCTTTTACTGTAACATCTGTGATAGAAATGCCGCAATAACGTGGCACTAATTCTTTGTTTTCTACATCTATATCTATACGAAGTGTTCTTTCATCTACATGAAAATCTGAAACAGAAGGAGAAATTAATTCTAAGTTTAAATCTTGTTGCATTAAACCTGCTCGTAAATCTCTAGCAACTCCAAAATGGCTCATTGCATCTGCTCTATTTGGTGTTAAGCCAATTTCAAAAACTTCATCAGTTTCTATATCAAATACTTTAGCTGCTGGTGTACCAACCTCTAATGTTTCATCTAAAATCATTATTCCGTCATGAGATTTACCTAAACCTAGCTCGTCTTCGGCGCAAATCATACCATGGCTTTCTTCTCCTCTAATCTTACCTTTTTTAATAGTAAAACCTTCGCCTTTATCATCATATAAAACGGTACCAATTGTGGCAACTGGCACTTTTTGCCCTGCGTCTACATTTGGAGCACCACAAACAATTTGTACTGGCTCTCCAGAACCTAAATTAACCGTTGTTACTTTAAGTCTATCTGCATTTGGATGTTGTTTACATGTTAAAACCTCACCTACAACAATACCTTTTAAGCTTCCTTTTATACTTTCTTTAGTTTCAATTCCTTCAACCTCAAGACCTAAATCTGTTAATAACTCACCAGTTTTAGCAGCTTCCCAATCTATTTGTAAAAATTGTTTTAACCAATTATATGATATCTTCATCTATCCTTTATTTTCAAGGTGCAAATTTACGTTTTTTCTTCGAAAAAATTGCATGTAAATAATATGTTCAGGGTATTGTTTACAAGTTATTATAAGGATTGTTTAACATTTTAAATTATATAAGATTATTTTAAGTCGTAAAATCAATTATTTTACTAAACTTCTATAATTAGCTAAACAAATTAAAACTAAAGGAATAAACTATTACGAGACCTTAATTAAGATTATTTTTTTCGGTAATTTTTTTTATACCCTTTTTCTGTTTTGCTTTTACATATAAATTATAAATCAACCCAAATAAAATTAAAAAAACACCTAAAATTGCATAAATATTATATTCTTCTTTAAACCAAGAAATCCCTATAATAATTGTAACAATAACTTCTAAATATTTTAATGGAGCAACAACATTTGTTTCATTTAATTGAAATGCTTTGGTCATATACAATTGACCTATATAGCCAAAAACACCTAAACTTAATAAAAGAAACCATTGTGAAATTGTAGGATTTACCCAATAATTTATAGACATAACACCACCAAATAAAAAAGCCATAACCATAAAGTAATTAATAATTACTAGCGGGTGTTCTCTATCACCAATTTTACGAATAACAACAAAAATTACACCTAATGCTATTGCTGAACTTAAAACATATAATAATCCAATAGAGTTTACATTAACTCCAAAGCCTTTAATTATTAAAATACCTATAAAAGCAATTAAAAATAAGAACCATTGAATTGGTTTTATTTTTTCTTTCAAAAAAAACATAGCAAAAATTGCTGCAAATATTGGTGACGTATATCTTAATGAAACAGCTGTACCAACTGCTAGATAATTTAAGGATTCAAAAAAACAAGTTAAAGATATTAACCCAGCTAAACCCCTAAGAAAAAGTAGTTTTTTATGTGTTCCTAAAATTGGAATTTTATATTTTAATAAAAGAGGAATCGTAAAAATTAATGTACCAATAGACCTAAAAAAAACTATTTGATATACATTAAAAGTACTTAAATATTTTACCACAGCATTCATTATAGAAAATGCTATAACACTAAATATCATATAAAAAATGGCTCTATTTTCTTTCATAAAAAAAAGAAACTCTTCAATAATTAAATATTGAAGAGTTTAATATTTAAGGTTAAATATACTATTATTTTCTAACAGATTTTACAATAGCTAAAGCTGCTCTCACATCTTTTTCTAATTTAGCATAATCTTTATTAGCTATAATATCTTTTGATATTAATTTAGATCCCATTCCAACACAAGTTACACCTGCATCAAACCAACCTTTTAAGTTTTCCTCTGTTGGAGCAACTCCTCCAGTTGGCATAACACTTGTCCAAGGTTGAGGTCCTTTAACTCCTTTTACAAATTGAGGTCCATAAATATCTCCAGGGAAAAGTTTTACGATTTCACATCCTAATTCTTCTGCTCTAGTGATTTCTGTTAAGGTACCACATCCAGGAGACCAAAGTACTTTTCTTCTATTACATACAATAGCAATATCTTCTCTTAAAACTGGAGTTACTATAAAATTAGCTCCTAAAGCCATATATAAAGAGGCTGCTCCTGCATCTGTAACAGAACCTACACCCATTATCATACCTGGTAATTCTGCAATAGCGTATTTTGTTAATTCCCCAAAAACCTCGTGAGCAAAATCTCCACGTGCTGTAAACTCCATTAAACGAGCTCCACCATCATAACATGCTTTTAAGACTTTCTTACTTAACTCTATATCGTTATGAAAAAATAATGGAATCATCCCAGTTTCTTTCATTACTTGCGCTACTTCTATTCTTGTAAATTGTGCCATTTTAAAATGTAAATTTATTTAAGTCTGTATTTATTTAACTGTTAAATTTAATAAAAAAACCTAACAGTTAAACAGTTATACATATATTATCTTGCTACTCTACCAGATGCATCACCACCCATTAATTTTTCTACTTCAGCTACAGTTGCTAAGTTTGCATCACCTTTAATAGTATGTTTTAAACAAGAAGCTGCAACAGCAAAATCTAATGCATTTTGATCATCTTCTGGGTATTTTAACAATCCGTAGATTAAACCTCCCATGAAAGAATCTCCACCACCTACTCTATCTACGATATCAGTAATTTGATATTGACGAGTTTGGAATAATGTTTTACCATCATATAAAACACCTGCCCATGTATTATGAGAAGCAGATATAGAACCTCTTAAAGTTGTAATAACTTTTTTAGCTCTTGGGAATTTTTTCATCATTTGTTCACAAACTGATAAAAATGCTTCTGCTTTTACGTTATGTCCTTCAGTTTGAACAGAAATTCCTTCTGGTTTAATTCCAAAGTGCATTTCTGCATCTTCTTCGTTTCCTAAAACGATATCACAGTAAGAAGTTAATTCTGTCATTATTTTTTCTCTGTGAGCATCGTCACAAAATTTCCAAAGTTTAGCTCTATAATTTAAATCTGTAGAAATAGTAATTCCTTTAGCACTTGCTACTTTTAAAGCTTCTAAAGTTACATCTGCTGCTCCTTGAGAAATTGCAGGAATAATACCTGTCCAGTGAAACCACTCACATCCTTCAAAAACTGCGTCCCAATCAATCATACCAGATTCTATTTCTGCAATTGCAGAATGCGCTCTATCATAAACAACTTTAGAACCTCTAGAAACTGCACCAGTTTCTAAAAAGTAAATACCTAAACGGTCTCCACCATACACAATTTTATCTACTCCAACTCCACGCTTACGCATTTCCATCATTGCACAAGCACCAATATCATTTTTAGGTAAACGAGTTACAAAATCTACATCTACTCCATAGTTTGCTAAAGAAACTGCTACATTAGATTCTCCTCCACCATAAACTGCGTCAAAACTGTTTGCTTGAGAAAATCTTAAAAATCCTTGCGGAGCTAATCTTAACATGATTTCTCCAAACGTTACTACCTTACCCATTTTAATTATATTTTTGGTTGTTATTAATTTTTAGTTAAACGTTTAAGCAGTTTGATAAAATAAAATCAAAACCTCAATAAATGCTAGAAATTTTGATTATACAAACAAACTTGTTACATTTGTTTAAACGTTAAAGCAAATATATAAAAAATTGGCAAAAAAAAACAAAACTACCATAAAAGATATTGCCAATGTGCTAAATATATCTGCTGCTGCTGTTTCTAAAGCACTACATAATGACTCTAGGATTAGTGAAAAGACTAAAAAAGCTGTAAGGCAAGTTGCTGAAAACTTAAATTATCAACCTAATCATTTAGCAAGTGCTCTAAGAAGCGGAAAAAGTAAATTGGTTGGTGTAATTGTACCTAGAACCAATAGTAATTTCTTTTCAGCAACAATACATAATATAGAAGAAGTTTTAAATAAAGAAGGTTACAATATAATTATAACACAATCTAACGAGTCTTATAAAAAAGAATGTGATAATATTGACACATTACTTTTTACTCAAGTTGATGGAATAATTGCTTCTATGGCAAATGAGACTGTAAAGCTTGATCATTATGAAAAAATTAAAGCTGCTGGTATTCCTTTAATAACTTTTGACCGTGGTGAAAATGATTTAAACGTAGATTATATTGGTATTAATGATTATGATAGTAGCCATACAATTGTAGACCATCTTGTTGAACAAGGTTGTAAACGAATTGCTCATATTGGAGGTTACAAACATACCCGAATTTTTAATAATAGAATTAGAGGTTATTCTGATGCTATTATAAAACACAAACTTCCTCTCGATAATGAATTAATTATTGAAAGTAGTCTTACTACTGAAGATGGAAGGCAAAAAATGTTACAACTTTTAAAACTTAAAAACAGACCAGATGCCGTTTATGTCGCTGGAGATTATGCTGCATTAGGAGCCTTACAAGTTTTAAAAGAACAAAATATTGATATCCCAAATGACATTGCATTGGTTGGTTTTGGAGATGAACCTTTTGCTAGTATGGTAACACCATCAATTACAAGTGTTAATCAGCATAGTTATAAAATAGGTAGAATTGCAGCGGAAACATTTTTAGAATACACTAAAAAAGATGTTGTAGAACAACGCTTAAATAAAGTAATTCTTAACTCTAAACTTATTATTAGAGATTCTTCCAATAAAAAATCCGTTTTGTAATATTACAAAACGGCTTTTTTTATTTACTGAAAAACTTTTAGATACCTAAAGCTTGTCCTCCTCCTACTTGAACAGTTTCTGCTGTTAAGAATGCAGCATCTTTACTCGCTAAGAAAGATACAACCCCTGCAACATCTTCTGGTTGTCCTAATCTACCTAACATAATGTTATTTGCCCATGAAGCAAAAACTTCTGGCTTTGTAGATTTAATTTGTTGGTGAAATGGTGTGTCTATTGTTCCTGGTGATACAGCATTTACCCGAATTCCATATTCTGCTAAATCTTTGGCTAAAGCTCTTGTTATTGTATGAACTCCTGCTTTTGATGTACCATAGATTCCTGCTCCTGGTCCCCCAGCATTCCATCCTGCATTTGAAGTATAGTTAATGATTGTTGGATTATCTCCGTTCTTTAAAAATGGAATTGCTGCTCTTGAGGCAAAAAATACTGAGTCTAAGTTTAAGGCCATTACGAATCTATAAAATTCTGTAGTCATTTCTTCAAACCTAGCTCTTCCTCCTAATCCTCCTGCATTGTTTACTAGTACATCTATCTTTCCGTACTTTTCTCCAATTGCTTTTATATTTGAAGTTACTGCGTCTTCTTTTGTTACATCAAATCCATAGTAAGATGCATCGATTCCTGCATCAGTAAGCTCTTTTACTCTTGCTGCTCCTGCTTCATCTTCGATTCCGTTTAAGACTATTGTAAATCCGTCTTCTCCTAATCTTTTTGCTACTGCAAATCCTATTCCTCCAGTTGCTCCTGTTATTATGGCAACTTTTCCTTTGTTTGTACTCATTCTATAAAAATTTATCCTTTGTTTGTTTTATTCTTCTATTGTCTTTCTTACTGGTTCTATTTTTCTGATTAATACAAAAATTGATAGAACTCCTAATATTACAGAGATTGTTATTGCAATAAAAGCTGGTGTATAAGATCCTCCACCTGTTATTTTACCGATAAACCAGTTCATAATCATTGGTGATACTGCGGCTACAGTTCCTGCTAATCCTGCTAAAGTTCCTACGGATGGTCCTCTAAATAAATCACTCGAAATCGTTTGTACATTCCCAATTGCAAATTGAAATCCAAAAAGTACTAATCCTGCCAAGTAGATAAATGTCATAAAGTTATTTTCTCCTACAAACTGAATAATACCTACAAATCCTATGAAAACTAGTAATCCTCCTACAAAAATTGTAATCTTTCTAGCTGCATCAACAGATCTTGATTTCATAAGTATACCTGTAAACCATCCTCCAATTATACTTCCAGCAGCTGCCATTAAATAAGAAATCCACATTGTCGCTGCTATTTCTTCAATACTTAAACCAAATGTTTTATTTAAATAAATTGGCATCCATCCTGCAAAAAACCACCAAATTGGCTCCATAAAAAATCTACATAATAAAACTCCCCAAGATTCCTTGTAACTTAATATTTTACCTACTGAAAGACTTTTAGTTTTACTTTCAGAAAGATCCTCTTGCTTATCAATTCTATCAGTTAAAATTAAATCTCTTTCTTCTTGAGTTACCCAAGGATGTTTTTCTGGTGTAGATTTGTTTAAAAATAACCATGGAATAACCCATAATACTCCAACTGCACCTAAAATTATATAGGTAGTTTGCCAACCAAATTTAGTATATAAAAACACAATTATAAATGGCGCTACTACATTACCAATAGAGGCTCCTGAATTAAAAATTCCTTGCGCTAAAGCTCTCTGCTTTGCAGGAAACCATTCTCCATTAGATTTTACTGCACCAGGCCATAATCCTGCTTCTCCTATACCAAGTAAACCACGTGCAATAGATAAAGAAACTAATCCTTTTGTAAATGCATGAAGAATTGATGCTAAAGACCAAACTATAATTGAAACAGTAAAACCTATACGTGTACCTATTTTATCATATAACTTACCTGATAGAAATTTTCCTGCTGCATAACAAGCCATAAAAACATTTAACATAATGGCATAATCTGAATTATCCATCCCTAAATCTTTACCCATTTCTGGCCAAAGTAATGCAAAAGCTGTTCTATCTACATAATTTATAACTGTAGCTATAAATATTAACGTGATAATCCACCATCTTAGTCCTTTTATTTTCATCTTGTGTGTTTGGTTTTATTGGTAAATACAAAATACCAGTACTGTTGTTTGTTCTTTTTTGTTAAATGAGTTAAAGGTTAATAGTTTATTAACTTTAATTCTCTACTACTATCCTCTAAAGATTGTAACAATATTGGTATAGTGCTTTAAAGTGTTTTTTCATTTTTGCCTTTGCTAACTTTGGGTTTTGTTTCAAAATAGCATCGTATATTTCTTGATGTTCTTCAATACCCTCCATAGCTAAACTAGAATCACATACATGATACTGCTGGAAATTTGTTATAATTTCTGGAGTTATCATTAACATTAAAGTATTAATAGTACTATTACCACTAGCTTTTGCAATTGCTAAATGAAATAATAAATCTTCTTGAACAGCATTCCCTCCATCTAGAACCTGTTTTTTATATGCTTCTAAAGCTTCTTTTATTTGAACTAAATTTTCTTCCGTTCTCCTTAAAGCTGCAAGTCTGGCTGTTTTTAATTCTAGTAATATTCTCGTTTCTACCAACGATTTAAAATCAGGATCTTCTAGGCGTAAAATATCATCAATCATACCATTTAAAGCAGTTGTCCCAAGATCGGCTACAAAAGTTCCACTTTGAGGTCTAGATTTTAGAAGACCATAAAACTCCAATTTTTGAATAGCCTCTCTTAAATTTCCTCTACTAACTTGAAACTTTTCTGACAACATGCGCTCAGATGGCAGTTTATCTCCAGGCTCTAAATTCTTATAATTAATAAGGTCTTTTATACCAATAATAATAGAATTTAAAATATCTTGATTTTCGTTTTTTGTAAGTACTTCTAATTTCATATCCTTCATTTAAATTCTAAATTGGTTTACCAAATTTATAGTATAAAAATATAAAAACCAACACTATTCTTTCTAATTTACCATTATACTTTCTAAATAACTTTAGTTTATATACGATTGAAAGAATTATTAAAACTATACTAGATGTTTATTAAACTTATAAACATCGCTATTATCTATATTATTTTAGTGAGAAACTTCTAATTTATAAAGTCTTACTTTTGAAAAAGCTCCTTTATCTCTAGATTGAAAGTAATTACCCACTTTAAAGTAATTCTCAAAAATACCCCATTTTTTCATGTGAATATTTTCGTAAACTTTATATTCATTTTTATTTAAGATAATTACCATTTTACCTTCAGAAACCTTTACTTCTAAAGTAAATTTCCTAAAACCTACTTCTTCTTCAAAATTAAAACCTTTATCATTACCCCACATTTCTTCAAGTAACAACTGATTGCCTGTAGCATTAGGGTTTATTAAAACTTTTGTCTTAACTCGAATTTTACCTTTATCCCAATATATTTTTAATATTGGTGGAGCATTATTATCTTTCTGGCCTATTAAGTCTCGCTGTTCATTGGTTAATCTACCATGAATTTGCATGATAATAGTTCTATGGTATTTGCCTTTAGAATCTTTGGTAGTTTCATCCATTGCCATAACACCTTTCATATAAGCTCCATCTGCAAATGTCCAATTGGTATTATTATCACCAGGAACCATTTGTTCTCTTAATTCAGATCTAGTATACTTAGTGTTAGCTGTTTTAGAATTTGTAGGCATTGCATGAAAAACGATTGCACCTTTTGTTGAGTCTATATACATAAAAGGTTTTGCTATTTCATTTTTAGCAAAATCTTTAATTTCAGGTGGTTCAATTTCGTAAGGTTTACCTTTTTCATTTGTAACTGGCAAAGTAACTTTCCAATGACTTAAATCTATTTTAGGTAATTTTACTTTCTTACGTTTTTTCTTACGTTTTTTCCTCTTTTTAAGTTTTTCAACTTTAACATCATCTGTGACATTACCTCCCTTATTTTGGGAAGTAATGTTTACAGATAGAAATACTATTATTAAAAATAACCCTATATTCCTTTGAATGTTTTGCATATATTAATTTGCTGTAATAGTTACAGAATCAAGTCTAATTTCCTCGTCTCCACTTGTATAACCATAGCTTCCAACAGTACTATCTCCACCGATACCTCTCATAAAGAAAGCAACACTATCGTTGTTACCTGCATTAAATGTATATGTGTTAGTGATATAACTTGTATCACTAGGATTGGAAAGTACTTCTGTTATAAGACTGTTTGCTGGGTCTAAAGCTACAGCAGGGTCATTATAACCAAAACCTGTTTTTGGGTACTCAGTTGCAGTTGCATAATATGTTGGTGTGTAACCAGCAGTATAACCAGAACCTGCTAAAATTCTTAACTCTAACATACTATCCATTGGAGGTGTATTATTTTCTAAACCTTTAAAAGAAGTAATAATTTCAATTGTATAATCTGCATTTGGAACAACTTCAAATTCTTGGTAAATATGATCTGGTTCATTATTATCGAATTTTACAACATCAGATCCATTACCTGAACTAGATTCTCCTTGTTCACCAATATCATCATTATCCCAACCTGAACAAGCACAGTCACTTGATGTTCCATTGTTTTTTGGTAATTTATCAAATACTGAATTAATTAAAGTTGGATCTGGAATAACTACGACCAAAGGCTCTATAACTTCAATAACTTCTGAGTAAGTACTAGTAACTCCTAAATTATCTTGAGCTACAAGTGTAACTGTAAAACTTCCTTCACCTGGAAAAGTGGTTGATGGTTCTATTTCTGTAGAAGTATCTCCATTTCCAAAATCCCAAGAGTAAGATGTAGCACTAGAAGATTCGTTAGTAAAACTATACGTCATCCATTCATCACCAACGGCTCCTGCTCCTTGTGTAGCTGAAAAAGCTGCAGTTGGAGGTGTTAGATCTGCAATATCACCAGTATCTGGCAAGTTTTCTTCACATGAGGTTACAAAACCTAGTGAGAATAATAATATTAATATTCCAAATTTTGAAATATTAGTTTGTATTTTTTTTGCTATTTGTTTCATAATAATTAACAATTAATTTGATTAATAACCAGGATTTTGTGATAACAAACCGTTACTTAAGTTTATTTCTCTTTGTGGTATTGGTAATAAAAGATCTGTACCTGAAAAGTTTGATGAAAATGCACCTAAAACGTTTGAAGCTTCACCCATTCTTACTAAGTCGAAAAATCTGTGATTCTCAAAAGCTAACTCAACTCTTCTTTCATCCATTAAGTCTTGTTTAGTAATTTCTGTAACAGCTGTAGTTAAACCTGCTCTATCTCTAACTTCTTGGAATGAAGTTATTGCATTACTACTTGTAGTAGAAGCTCCACCAGCCATAATAGCTTCAACATGCATTAATAAAACATCAGCATATCTTAAAACTATCCAGTCATTACCAGCAGAAGTAGGATCAGCAGATGTAACTGGTATACCTAAAGTAGTATCTCCATCTGGCAAGTATTTTACAACTTGATATTTACCGGCTTGACCAGAATCTTCTCTATAAGATAATAAAGTACGGTTTCCTCCTAAAGCATCAATTGCTGCTTTTGCATCTGGAGTTACATAATTTACACCACTAGTTCTACCCACTGCATTTAACATTTCAGCAGAAAAATTTTGACTATCATTATTAGAACCAGCTATATAACCAATAGAATAAATAACCTCATTATTTCCTTCAGAATAAAATATATCTTTAAAATCTGTTTGTAAACCAAAACCTCTAGAAGGATTCATAATAGACTCTAATAAACCTTGTGCTTCTCCATAACGTCCTAAAGTTAAATAAACTTTAGCTAAAATACCCTCAGCAGCAGCTTTCGATGCTCTATCTTTATATGTATCGTCTAAATTTGCTATTGCAGTTAGTAAATCACTTTCTATTAAAGAATAAACTTGAGATGTAGCTACTCTGGTGTAAGCAGTTTCTTTGTCTGATGGGTTGATTAATTTATCAACTAAAGGTATATCTCCATACAAACGTACCAAGTTAAAATAAGCATATGCTCTAACAAACTTAGCTTCTCCTTCATATTGTGCTGCAGAACTACCTGCTGCTTCTAAACTTTCTAAAATAAGATTTGCTCTATAAATTACATTGTAATAACTTCTATAATAATCGTCTACAATACCATTTGTAGATTCTATATTAAAAAACTCAAATTGAGCAGCTTCTCCTTCTTGACTTTTAGTTTCTGTATTATCACTACGCATTTCTGTAACATAAAATTCAACTTGAACTCCATGATTTAAGTTAGAACTTGTAAGTTTTAATGCATTAACTCCTTGTATACCATCGTACATGTTTACAACCCCAGCTTCAATTTCAGCTTCCGTAGTAAAATACGTATCTGAACTTACACCTGTTATTATTTCAGGTGATAAGAAAGTATCTTCACACGAAGAAAGAAACATTGCAACTGCAAGTACTATTAAAAATTTAATTTGTTTCATAATATTTTCTTTTTATTAATTTGTAGTTTCTTAAAATTCTACATTTAAACCTAATGACACTGTACTAAATACTGGCGAACCAGCTCTTTGATAACCATAAGTTGTAGCACTTGTTGTGTTTATAGACTCTGGATTAAAACCTGT
The DNA here is from genome assembly GCF_022478115.1 of Tenacibaculum aquimarinum. GTDB lineage: Bacteria > Bacteroidota > Bacteroidia > Flavobacteriales > Flavobacteriaceae > Polaribacter > Polaribacter aquimarinum_A. The sequence continues at coordinate 437,686 of NZ_JAKGSC010000002.1, forward strand.
ATAGTCACTTGCTGTTAAGTACATTAAATTTTGACCAGTTGCATATACCCTTAAGTTAGATAATTTAATTTTGTCTAATAAATCTCTATTAAAAGTATATCCAATATTTACATTTCTTAATGCTATATAAGAAGCATCTTGAATAATATCATTTGTAAATATTTTTTCTTTAATGAATTCCTGATTTGGTGTAGTAGAAATATAATCTTGACCACTGTTAAAGTGATTTAAAATATATTGGTCTCCCATATTTCTAACTTCTGCACCATGGCTTCCTTGAAACATAAAGCTTGCATCAAAGTTCCCTATTTTAAATTCGTTTGATAGGCTCCAAACAAAATCTGGATATGGATTTCCTAAAATAGTTTTATCATCGTCATCAATTATTCCGTCTCCATTTAAATCTTTTACATAAACATCTTGAGCTTCAGCTCCAATAGGGTGAAAAGGATTACTTAAGAATTCTCTTGGAATATCTCTTTCTACTACCCAACCATAAAAAGATGAAATAGGACTTCCGACTAAGTTAATCCATTCTGCTGCTCTTTTAGAGTCAACGCTTTGAATTTGCCCATCAGCATCACCAAAATCATTTAAGGTGTTTTCATTTAAAGAAGCAATTGCTGTAGTTGACCATTTAAAGTTTTCATTAGAAACATTTCTAGTTCTAACCTCAAATTCCCAACCACTATTTTCAACTTCTCCTCTATTTAAAAGTGCGTTAGAAAAACCTGTTGTTGAAGGAACTGGTTCAAATAACAATAATTGATTACTAGTTCTTTTATAATAATCTACAGATCCTGTAACTACACTATTAAACAATCCAAAATCAACTCCTGGATTAAATTCCACTTGCTCTTCCCATTGTAAATCTGGATTAGCAATATTTAAAGGGTTAGCAACTGGCACTTGAGTACCATCAGAAACACCTGTAGAATTAGATGTATCTAAAATTGCTAGATATGGGTAATGATCTACAACTCTATTACCTGTTCTAAAATCATCATTACCTGTAACACCATAGCTTATTCTAAATTTTAATCTATTTAACCAGTCGTTATCTTGTAAAAAATCTTCGTTGTGTACATTCCATCCTGCAGAAACTGCATAGAAATTACCATATTTTTTATTTGGTCCAAACACAGAACTACCATCTCTTCTAAAACTTGCAGAAGCTAAATACCTATCATCATAAGCATAATTTACTCTTGTGAAAAATGATAATAATGTTTTTTCAAATGAATAATCACTTTCGTTAGTTACACTAGCTGCTGCTGATATGTATTGCATTGAATCATCAGCAAAAACAGATCCTTGAATAGTTTCCCAGTCTAATCTTGTTTTTTCAGCTGAAGTACCTAATACTGCTCCAACCTCATGTTTTCCAAACGTTTTATCATACGTTAATATATTATCTAATACTAAGTGATAAGATGTTTGATATGTACTATCTAATCTTGAAGCACTTGCGCCATTTCTATTTGAAAGGACACCTTGATATCTTGACTGTCTTGTTCTTTGGTAATCTCCAGAAACTGCTGTTCTAAATTTTAAATCATCAGTAATTTTATATTTACCGTAAACACTACCAAATAATTTTAATTTAAAATCTCTACGATCTCTTTCTAAAATTTTAGCTGCAGGATTAGTATTTGAAGTATTACTAATATCTGTTCCACTACCTCCGTTTGGTACCGGTAAACCAGTATTTAAATCGAAATCATCAAACATTCTTTGTATAGCGTAATCTCCAACTTTAGCATCTGCATACTTACCCCCATCTCTTGTTCTGTTTACATACTTAATTGTTTCTTCAGTTAAATATACAGGCAACCAAGATGGTTGTCTTAAAATATCGTGAGTAGAACCATCAAATCTTCTTCTTTCTGTAAAAGAAGGGTTAAGACGAGCTCCTACTGTAAACCTCTTACCTAATTTAGCTTCAACTTTACCGTTAAAATTATACTTTTTGTAATCATCTGTTAATAAAACCCCTTCATCATGTAAGTAATTTAACGATGTGCTAAATTTAATTTTCTCATTTCCTCCACGTACTGCGAAAGAATGATTTGTAATTACACCACCATCAAATATAACATCTTGCCAATTTGTTTGATCTCCAAGTAATAACTTATACTTTGTTTTGTCAGTTAAACCATAAGTATAATTTAACTCTTGTTTTGCATTCTCAGTTACAGAACTGTAATATGCATCACTTTGTCTAGCAGTTTTAATACCTGTATATGTATTATAACTGTATTTAGTTTTACCTTCTTTACCTTGTTTTGTTGTAATCATTACTACACCATTACCACCTCTAGAACCATATATCGCACCAGATGCTGCATCTTTCAAAACTTCAAAAGACTCTACGTCGTTCATATCAAGAGAGCCTAAAAAATCTGAATCTACAACAACTCCATCAACAACGACTAACGGTCCAGAATTACCTGTAATAGAACCAACACCACGAATACGTATTGTTGGAGCAGAACCTGCTTCACCTTCAGTTGCTTGGATATTTACACCAGAAACTTGCCCTACTAAAGCATCATCAACCCTAGAAACTGCTATCTGATCTAATGTTTCATTCTTTACTTTAGAAATTGCACCAGTTAAGTGAGATTTTTTCTGAGTTCCATAACCAACTATTACAACTTCATCTAAAACATCAGCATCTTCCACTAAGCTTATATTTAAAGTTTTTTGGTTACTAATTGTTACTGTTTGCGAAGCAAACCCTAAAAAAGAAAATTCTAAAACATTCCCTTTCTTCACTTGTAAAGAAAAACTACCATCTAAGTCCGTTTCAGTTCCAGAATTAGAATTAAGAATTCTTACTGACACCCCAGGAAGACCAAAATTATCTGACTTTGCAACAACAGTACCTTTTAAAGAATAACTGCTTTGTGCAAAAATACAAATGTTAACAAACATTGCCACCAGCAACGTTATTTTAAATTTTAAGCTCATAATAATATTTTATGTTTAAAAAATGTTATTTATCATCGTGCTGATAAATTTTATTCACTTATACAAACTATTTTAGAGGTTAAAAACAACGCTAAAATTATATTAAACTGTTTTTATTAACTCTATTATAACTTATATAATTTATTTTAAAAGGATAAATACACACGAATAAAAACCCTTTACCTTAAATTTAAGCATCTTTAAATCTATGAAATAAAACCACTTAACGATTGGTTCACCAGACTGGTTTACCAAATTGGTTCACCAAATATATGTAAAAAAATGTTAAATTCTGAATTTAATATAAAAAAACACTTTATTTTATTAATCAAACTAACAAAGCTGCTTTAAATTATATAATCCTAAAAAAAATAGATAATTACATAATTATTGCTTTTGAGTTTTTCAATAAAGCAAAAAAAAAATGAAAGTATCTAGATTTAAAATCTAAATAAAGTAATACTTAACCCTAAACTTATTATTAGAGATTCTTCCAATAAAAAAGCCGTTTTGTAATATTACAAAACGGCTTTTTTTATTTACTGAAAAACTTTTAGATACCTAAAGCTTGTCCTCCACCTACTTGAACAGTTTCTGCTGTTAAGAATGCAGCATCTTTACTCGCTAAGAAAGATACAACTCCTGCAACATCTTCTGGCTGTCCTAATCTACCTAACATAATGTTATTTGCCCATGAAGCAAAAACTTCTGGCTTTGTAGATTTAATTTGTTGGTGAAACGGTGTATCAATTGTTCCTGGTGATACAGCATTTACTCGAATTCCATATTCTGCTAAATCTTTGGCTAAAGCTCTTGTTATTGTATGAACTCCTGCTTTTGATGTACCGTAGATTCCTGCTCCTGGTCCTCCAGCATTCCATCCTGCATTTGAGGTATAGTTAATGATTGTTGGATTATCTCCGTTCTTTAAAAATGGAATTGCTGCTCTTGAGGCAAAAAATACCGAGTCTAAGTTTAAGGCCATTACGAATCTATAAAATTCTGTAGTCATTTCTTCAAACCTAGCTCTTCCTCCTAATCCTCCTGCATTGTTTACTAGTACATCTATCTTTCCGTACTTTTCTCCAATTGCTTTTATATTTGAAGTTACTGCGTCTTCTTTTGTTACATCAAATCCATAGTAAGATGCATCGATTCCTGCATCAGTAAGCTCTTTTACTCTTGCTGCTCCTGCTTCATCTTCGATTCCGTTTAAGACTATTGTAAATCCGTCTTCTCCTAATCTTTTTGCTACTGCAAATCCTATTCCTCCAGTTGCTCCTGTTATTATGGCAACTTTTCCTTTGTTTGTACTCATTTTATAAAAATTTATCCTTTGTTTGTTTTATTCTTTATTGTATTGTTTCTTTTTTCTATTCTTTTACTACTTTTCCAACCTTTCTTATCAAAAACAAGACTGATAGTACTGCTAAGACTACAGAAATTGTAATTGCAACAAATGCTGGAGTATAAGTCCCTCCTTCTGTATCTGTTATTCTTCCTATAAACCAGTTCATAATTATTGGTGAAACCGCAGCAACAGTTCCTGCTAATCCTGCTAAAGTTCCTACAGATGGCCCTCTAAACAAGTCACTTGATAAGGTTTGAATATTTCCAATTGCAAATTGAAATCCAAATAGCGCTAAACCAGCTAAATAGATAAACGTCATGTAATTTGAATCGTTTACAAATAATATAATCGATACAAACCCTGCTATAATTAAAAGACTCCCTAAAATTATACTCGCTTTTCGTCCAGTATCTACTGAAGTCCTTTTTATTATTTCTTCAGTAAACAATCCACCTAAGATTCCTCCAGCTGCTGCCATTAAATATGAAATCCACATAGTCTTTCCTATTTCCTCAATACTTAGACCAAATTTTGAGTTTAAGTAAATTGGCATCCAACCTGCAAAAAACCACCAAATTGGCTCTATGAAAAATCGACATAGTAAAACTCCCCATGGTTGTTTATAACTTAATATCTTTCCAACTGACAAACTTTTCGCTCCTTCTTCTACAACATTATCATTTGCGATTCTATCATTTAAAAGCATGTTTCTTTCTTCTTCTGTAATCCAAGGGTGATCTTTTGGCTTTGTCTTATTTATAATAAACCAAGGAACAACCCAAAGCATCCCTAAACCTCCTAATATAATGTAAGTTGTTTTCCATCCAAAATGAGAATATAAATAAACAATAATAACTGGAGCAACAACATTTCCAATTGATGCACCTGCATTAAAAATACCTTGAGCTAAAGCTCGTTGTTTTGCAGGAAACCACTCTCCATTAGATTTTACTGCTCCTGGCCATAAACCTGCTTCTCCTAATCCTAATAAAGCACGTGCTATTGATAGACTCGCAAACCCTCTTGCTACTGCATGAAATGCAGATGCTAATGACCAAACTACAATAGAAACTACAAAACCTAATCGTGTTCCTATTTGGTCATACAACCTTCCTGATAAAAATTTACTCGCTGCATAGGCTACTAAAAAAATATTTAGCATATCTGCATAGTCAGAGTTATCCATTCCTAGATCTTCTCCCATTTGAGGCCATAATAATGCAAAAGCCGTTCTATCTATATAATTGATTACAGTTGCTAAAAATATCAACGTTATAATCCACCATCTTAGTCCTTTTATTTTCATCTTGTGTGTTTGGTTTTATTGGTAAATAAAAATAAATACCTGAGTTTATTTTTTTTTATGAAAAATTGAAATTGTAAAAGCAAAAAACTGCTTTAATAAAATTCTCAAGTTCGTTTTATAATTAACCTTTAAATACATAAGTAGTAGCGACAATAGAAGAACCACCTATAAGACAAAGCCTTACCTGAAAAATACTAATCAGATAAGACTTTAAAAATTATTATTTTTTAATAAATTAACTTAGTAACCTGCATTTTGTGTAATTACACCATCGCTAGATAATACTTCAGAAATTGGAATTGGAAATAAGTGGTAATTAGAATTTACCGAAACTCCCATTTCTGCATCAACAGTACCAGTCCTAACTAAATCAAACCATCTATGTCCTTCAAAAGCTAATTCTAGCCTTCTTTCATCAGCAATAGCTTGTCTAACGTCAGCTTTAGAAGTTACTGTTCCTGTTAAACTTGTTAAACCCGCTCTAGTTCTTAATGGGTCTAATAAAGGAAGTACAGTTGTTGCCGGAGCATCATTTTCATTTAATGCTTCTGCATATAATAAAATAATGTCAGCTAACCTTATCTCAATCCAATCATGCTCACCACCTAAACCTCCATCTTTCGGAAATTTAACAGCAGTCAATCCATCTGAACTAAGAGTTACTGCTCTTCTTAAATCTGTTCCACCTCCATTTGCATCACTAGCATCAAAAGCTGCTACTAAATCAGGATCAACAGGGAAATCTGCCTTAGAATCATCACCAACAAACCAGTTCCAAAAATCAGAACCAAAACCATACTCATCTACTATTGAACTTGAAACTTGAGTTGAAAATATAATTTCAGAATTACCTACTTCATTAGCAGCTCCAAATACTTCATCAAAATTAGTTTTTAAAGCTAGCCCAGCACCTCCTACGACAGCAGCAAGATGAGGTTCTGCACTTGAGAAATCTCCCATAGTAGCATATACTTTACCTAATAATGCTTGTGCAGCATACCTAGAAGCCCTTCCATCTACTATAGCAACATCTAAAGCTGACATAGCATCCATTAAATCAGGAATAATAACATTGTTATAAACATCATTAGCTGGTTGTCTAACTAAAATAGAAGTATCAGACAAACTTGGTGAAGCTGTTAAGTGTACAGTTACTGCTCCAAAAGATTTAACAAGTTTAAAATAAGATAAAGCTCTTAAAAATTTCGCTTCACCAACATGAGTTGCATTTGTAGAATTTTCAATTACGTTATTTGCACTTAATATTGACTTATACAAACCTCTATACATAGGAGCAAAAAATTGATTTTCCATAGTTGTCAAGTTATTAGTATATACGTCAAACTCTGTATAAGGAGCTTCATCCATAAGTGCATTATCTGACCTAAACTCAGCCATTACCGCCAAAGGAGTTACACTTCCTAATTGATAATAATAAGCCGCATTTAATACACCTTCAAAATCAGTTAAAGAGTCTGCACTAGCTAAGTTAGGTGGAGATTGATCCAAATCTGTTGTACAAGCTGCTATAAAAAACAGCGATCCCAGTAATATATATATTTTTTTCATTTTCTATTATTTAAAAATTAACATTTAAACCTATTGTAAAACTTCTAACAACAGGGCTTGCACCAACTTGTGCACCATAAGTTGTTGGGTTAGTACTATTTACACCTTCTGGGTTATAAGATGTATAATCATCTCCCATTATGTATAATAAATTAGTAGCAGCTCCATATAACCTAACTGAACTTACACCAATGCTTTCTGCGATATCTCTTTTTAAAGTATATCCAATAGTAAGGTTTCTTAAAGCTATATATGAAGCATCTTGAATCATAGCATCAGTTTGGTTTCTATTTCTTTCATAGTGCTCACCATTATGATCAGCAATACCATCACCGTTTGCATCTAAACGAGAATAATCTAATCTTCCTCCCCATTGAGACCCGTAATAAAGTGGATCAATATTGTAAACTTCAGCTCCGTGAGATCCTTGTAATTGGAAAGACATATCAAAATCCTTATAACTTAAGTTATGTGACATACCCCAGTAAAAATCTGGTGTATTTTGTCCAATTTTAACTAAATCCCCACCATTTTCAACAGTTCTTGTTCTATCAATTACACCATGTCCTGGCTCACCTGGAGCTTGTTGATCTACAACATAAGATTCTCCTGTTTGACTATTAGGGTGTCTTGATCCGTCAGCCAAATAATCCATTTCAACATCTCCTATGGTTTCTAATCCCCACATTTCTCCAATTCCTCCACCTACATAATTTCTAAATACAGCACCTCTACCACTCTGTCCAAAAATTACTTGAGGTAATTCATCTAAGCCACCTAAATCAGTAATTTCAGTATTAACTGTTGATAAGTTAGCCCCCATATTCCAAGAGAAATCATCTTTACTAATTAACCTTGCAGATAATTCAAACTCTAAACCAGAACTTTTAACATCTCCTACATTTAATATTGAACTAGGGTTACCTAATGTTTCAGACTGAGCTTGATTAATTAAAATATCCTCAATATCAGATGTATAATAATCAACACCTAAAGTAAAACGGTTGTTTAAAAAACCAAAATCAACACCATAGTTAGTTTCTGTATTTGTTTGCCATGTTAAATCTTCATTTAATGAGTTTGAAGGAATTAAAAATCCTGTTCCGTATATTGTTGCTCCAGGACTTAAAAGGCTCAATGAACTATAAGAACCTAAAAAAGAAGTTGTTCCTAAAGAACCAGTACTAAACCTTAATTTTAATTTACTTAACACTTCATTATCTTCCAAGAAAGCTTCATTATGTACATTCCACCCTAAAGATAGAGCTGGAAATGTTTCAAATCTTTTATTAGCTCCAAAACGAGAATCACCATCTCTTCTTATAGATACAGATGCTAAATATTTATCATCGTACGCATAATTAATTCTTCCAAAAACACTTTCTCTTGCTCTAGTCTCATCTCTTTCCGTAACAGTAATATCTGCAGGAGAAAATAAATTATAGTTTAAAATAGCCTCATCAGGAACATTAACACCAGCTAAAGCTGTACCTACTAATTTAGTAGTTTGAAATTCAATACCTGCAACTGCAGATATATCATGCTTCTCATTAATTACTGTTTTGTAACTTAATGTTGTTTCACTTAAAACTGTAGATACTTTTAAATCAGTTTGATTTCTAAAAGTCTGAGAATTTCTCGCTCTAGAATCAAAACCTAACAATCTGTGAGCATAAGTTCTAGTGTCAGTTAAATCTCCACCTAGAACAGTTTTAATGTCTAACCCATCAATTATACTATACTGTAAATATCCACTTACATTTCCAAAAAATGTTTTTTGCCAGCTTTCTGTATTATCTAACTTAGCAGCAGGTCCAGCATCTCCAGAACCTCCAATACCATTATTAGCTCTACCATAATGCCAGTCTTGTGCTGCCATACCTGGTTCTAAATCATAAATACTACTAGCTTCATAACCAGAACCTCTATATCCGTTATCAAAAGGAGTTAATCCTAAACCTTGAGCTTCAGCATCCAATGCTTGTACAAATGCAATAGATTCCGCTGTATGATAAATAGGACTAATAGGATAAGCTCTTAATAAATCCCTCATATCGTGACCTAAAATATCTCTTTTTGAAGTAAACCCATTAAAACTAATACCAGTTTTAAATTTCTCTCCTAATTTTGCATCAACATTTAAACGTGCGTTTATTCTTTCATAACCTTGAGTTATCACAACACCTTCTGCATCTTGATACCCTAAAGAAGCAAAGAAATTAACATCATCACTACCACCACTCATACTAAAATCATGGCTCTGAGTTGTACCTGTTTGAAAAAGCCAATCCTCTGGGCTAATAGCTCCTGGAGAATTTTCATATGCTTTTAATCTGTATTCTAAAAAAGCTGGATCCACAGTAGCAACTGTACTTGTCCAGTTACCAGCAGCAATTTCAGACCTTGCATGAGAAGCCCATTCTGATGCCGACTGAAGTATATTATCTCTATATTTACTCGAAGTACTCGTATAAGCATTATAACTAAATTTAGCTTTACCTGACTTTCCTTTTTTAGTTGTTACTAAAATAACACCATTTGCTCCTCTAGAACCATAAATAGCGGCAGACGCAGCATCTTTTAATATCTCTAAGCTCTGAATATCGTTAGGATTAACAGTTTCTAATCCTCCTGAAATAGGATAACCATCAACAACAATTAACGGATTTGAAGCTCCTGAAATTGAAGAAGCTGCTCTAATTTGAATTTTTGGAGCAGCACCAGGAGAACCATCTTGATTCTGTATCAATACACCCGGTAATTTACCTGCTAACGCTTCATCAACACGTGTTGCTTGTACTGCAGCAACATCATCTCCACCAATTTTAGCAATAGCTCCTGTTGAATGAGATTTCTTACGAGTACCGTAACCAACAATAACAACCTCATCTAAAACATCAGCATCTTCTGCTAAAACAACGTCTAATGTTTTCTGATTATCAATAGTTACTGTTTGAGTAGCATACCCTAAAGAAGAAAACTCAACAACAACACCCTTACTCACTTTAAGAGAATAATTTCCGTCAAAGTCTGTTTCTACTCCATTATTGGTATTTACTACTCTTACCGACACACCAGGAAGAGGCCCATCCACCTTTGATGAAACGGTACCTTTTAAAGTATAGCCGTCTTGGGCATAAATACTGATGTTAATAAACATTGCCAACAGCAATGTTACTCTTAATTTTAAATTCATAATAATATTTATATGTTTAAAAATTTAATTTACCATCGTGTTGATAAATATCCCTTAATTACATAAACCATAAAGACTTATGTTTAATAAATTTCACTTTTAATGAAATAATTTAAAAGGATAGATATACACGAATATCTATCCTTTTTTTCTGTACTAAATAATTCAAATTTAATATAACACAGTTTAATTTTTATTGGTTCACCAAACTGGTTCACCAAATTGGTTCACCAAATATATGTAAAATAAATGTCAAAATCCTTAACTCATATATATATGTGCTTATTTTTATGAATATTGTATTTTTTTAACCTAAAAGATGAAGTATTTGTTTAAAAACAACAAAAACACAATAAATAAATCAATACTGAAACACCGTTTTCTAGCACAAGTAAATTATATACTTCTAAAATTGATAGAAACACAATGAAATAGTTAAAGAAAAACGAATTAAACCACTAAAAACAAGACGGCAGGGATTTACAAATAATAATCGCGCTTAAAAAAGCAAACTATATTATTAGTAACTAAATCTGCACAATTTACAGAAACTAACAAAATAACTATACTCTTTAAGCGCGATTAATCGTAAAGAATTTAATCTAACTACGACTTGTCTCCAAAATAAGACGGTCCGTCACCTGTTAAGAAATCTTCTCTTACAGGGCTAAACGTATCAATAAGCTGCCCTTCTTCTAAACAAACTGCACTATGCAATAGATTTGGCTCAATATAAACACCATCACCTGCTTCTACAATTTGCTTTACTCCGTCTATTTCAAATTCGAATTTACCTGAAACACAATAAGTAGCTTGTGTATGAAAATGTTGATGCGGAGCACCTAATGCTCCTTTATCAAATTTCACACTTACCATCATTATTTGGTTATCGTAACCTAAAAACTTTCTTGATACTCCTCCTCCAAGTACTTCCCATTCCATGTCTTTTGCGATGACGTATTTTTCGCTAACTCTTTTCATAATTAATAGTTTATTAGTTTTAATTTATTTATTTGAAATAATAAGAACCTGACCATTCATAATTCTTATCGTTAATTTTTAATGTATGTTTCGCTTCTTTTGAAGCATTTGTATTTGATGTTATAAATAGCTTAGTTACTCCTTTTATATTAGTAACTGCTACAGCTGTATAATCTAAAATATCTAGAACTGTTTTTAATTCTTTGATACTACTATTTGAATTAAATGCCGATTCTGATACGGGACTATAACTTCCGTGTGACTCTATCACAGAAACAAATGTTGTATTTTTAGAGTTATTTCTACGTAATATTAATGCTGGGTCTCTTCTTAAGTTAAACTCAGGATCGTTTGCCCCTATTCTTGTAAAAAACAAATTATCGGTATTACCCGTAACTGTTGTTAATGTGTAAAATTTATTATTATTAAGCCAAGAAAATTTAGAATTAACTGCATTTGCTTTTGCTGAACCTTCTACAAATAAATGCTGATACCCATTTTTATTTCCCAAAGGCTTTAAAGTTTGAGGTGTAGAATATTTAAAATCAGTTTGCAATACTTGTCCAAAATAATAAAAAGGAAAATCGTATTGATTTGCTTTAACTGAAGTTACCTTCATTATATCTAAAACATAAGGTTTTTCAAAATCTTCATCTTTAATTACAGCAATTGTTCTATGCATATCTGTACCAGCATATGTTTTTGCTACTTTAGAACTTACAACTTTAACATTTTCATCTTCAGAAGAAAAATAATGTAAATCTGGATGGTTTTTACTTCCAATTTCATATTTCCCATTATAATGAGATGTTTCATTTTGAGTAACTGTATTATGTGCAATAGTTTGTTTTGCCCAAGTTTTATTTTCTTTTAAATAATTTCCACCGCCTTTTTGTTCAATATTTACAAATCGTGATAATCCATAATCCTGTAAAACCTCTTCGCCTTTTTCATATAATGAATAAGATAATTTATCATAATGACCATGGCTAGATCCTTGAGACGCATATTTAAAAACAAGTTCAATGTCATTATTTCTTAGAATTCCAACACCACCTTGCTTACCTTTTGGGCCATCAGATAAATTAATTGATTTCTTATTAAATGGCTTATCTTCTCCATTTTTAACTCCTAATGCAACCGCCAAACCAGAATCATCTAATAAAACTTTATTTTGTTGTTTTGCTATACTTAACAAACCTGGATCTTGTTCTCCGTAATGATATGATATATCTACAGCCGTAACCAAAGCATTGTTGTAATAAGACATTCCTTTTTGACCATCATTTAGTGGAAAGAAATCTCCATCTGCATCAGATAAGTTTAAAAGTGCATTTATTGATTTTAAAAGAACTCCTTCTTTGTATTCGAAAATCTTCATTTCTGGTTTTACATTGTGTAATCCTTCAGCAAAAATTAAAAAAGGATACATTGCATAACGTTGGTAATACGGACCTTCATTATAATATCCATCTGGAGAAAATGGTTCTTCAATATTAGCTAAAAAACCTGCTTTACCATCTTTATTTAAAAAACCACCATCATCATCTTTAGCTTTTGTATCTAAATTTACTCCTTTAATTCCGTACAATGCACGATCTATTAATTCTTTATCATTCATAACCAAACCAATCATACCAACTGCTGCATTTCCCCAAGTACTATGGTTATGTACTCTTTGATAAAATTGTGGACTGTCTACTGAAATATGATCTGCAAATGGTCTAAATAAGTTTGTTTCTAGTTTATTTCGCTCTTCTTCAGTTAAGTAATTATAAATACAGTCATAAGCCTGGCTAACATATACCAACCAATTAGAATCATTTAAACATTGCCAAAATAATTTACCTCTAGCATACGATCTTGTTTTTGGATGCAATGGTAATGTTTTATACAAAGCCTCATATTGCATTAACATGTCTTTTACATACTTGGCGTATTTTTCATCATCAAGAATTTGATACAAAACACCTGCTTTTTGCAAAACTACCCAATTACGCTTATGTCTCACGTGTGTATAACCACCAGAATAATCTTTAGGAATTGGCACTTCTATTCCTGAGGCAATTTCCGCATCTATTTCTTCTTTAACAGCTTGAAGCGATTTGTCAAAAATTGGAATACTTCCTAATTGTGCCCTTATATCTTTAACTCCTTGCGCTGTCAAAATTAATTTTGGATGTATTTGAGAAGTACTCGTAACACCTTCCTTATTTTCAACTTTTGAGTTCTTTTTTTCACATGAAGTTATTAGCAAAAAAATAATAGCGACTGTAATAGCTTGTGATAGTATATTTTTCATAATAAAAATTGGTCAACCAAATTGGTTGACCAATATACTGATATTTTGCTTGTTAGCAAAATAAGATTATAAAAATATAAAGTTGATTAATTAATTTTTAGGAGGAGTACCTTTTCCTAAGGTACCTTCTTTAAACCAAACCTCTGCATAACTTCCATTAGCAAATTGTTTTGCAATATCCCCATTATAGGTATCAGAACCTGTACTCCAAACCATATTATCTTCTGGTTTTTTTCCGTTAGTTTGATTATAAGCTCCTTGTTTAAAATTCTGTAATTCACCTGCATAAGCACTTTCACGCTCTAAACCATCACGACCAATTGATGCATATAATCTTTTAATTTGTTCTGGTAACTCTTTAGTAAATTCAGACTTTATTAAACTTTTTGTAAAAGTTTTAGTTTCGTGTCCTTTACTTGTAAATGTAAGGTACATAATTCCTTTATATACATTTACCTCATAACTAAACTCTTCACCTAAAGCAATTCCATCTTTAGGTTCTTCCGGGTAAGTATTAGGAGTTTCTCCAATTACAGAAAAATCATCTCCCCAAACTGCTGTAGAAAAATCCCATCTTCCAGAATTATCTTCTCCGGCTGTATTAATTTCATAATTCCAAAAAACAGAACCTTTAGTGTGTACTGGAAATTTTTTATAATAGATTTTTAATGGTTCATTTTCATGTCCTTCTGTACCATGAATTTGCCCAACAACTACTGAATATGAAGCAGCAACTCTTGCATCTCCAGAAGTAGAAACATGTTGTACCTTAAGTGTACCTGTTAATTTTCCTCCTTCCATGGTTTTCCAATGCTTCTTCTGCCCCATTTCCGTTCTTGTATTACTAGAGGTTCTAGAAGTTGTACCTGAATTAGGTGTTTTATATACTACCCAATCTTCTTTTCCATCATTTTCTACATAGAAAAAACCATTATGCTCTACTTTTACTAAATCTTTTATTTTTGTACCATCTCCACAAAGAATACTCCACTCATTCATAAATGGTAAAACATCACTTGGATATTTAACTGCAGTTTCTTTTCCAGAAACCTCTGTTTTTATATTTGTTTTAGAATTCTTTTTACAAGCAACTATAGCTGTGAAAATAAATACTGTAAATATTATTTTTTTCATTTTTATTGATTTCATCTTTAAATAATCTTTTTAGAATAAGATTAATACATTAACTTTTGAACTAAATTTTCTTCAGTTTTTATTTGTCCTGAATTAACTATGTTATTTTCAGACTCAACATTATTTTTTGCTCCCCATAAAATTGAAACAAACTGAACTTTGTTATTCTTAAAGATATTTTTAGTGATATTTACATTGTGAATCCCATTATGATTTAAAAGCCTTCTATTTTTTTCTTTTGAAGCACAGTTAGTAAATATGCTATTTTTAATTAGAAGATTTCCTCCAATTGTAGACTCATCATAACCTCCTCTATAATAATCTACCACGTTTTGTTTTACGTTTGTAAACTGGCAGTTATCTATAGTTAAATATTCTGTGTTATAATCTCCTCTATCGTTAGTTTCTTCTGATAATTCGATTCCGTTTTCACAGTTTGAAATAGAAGTGTTTTTAAACGTAATTTCTTCAGAAAATGATTGTTTGTATACTTTTAAAGCATAGTTGAAATTACTGATTTCAGAATCTACAACTTCTAATCCAAAATGATTAAACATGTTTTCTTTTAAACTTGCAAAAGCATAATTTGTAGAATTACCTTTTAACTTAATATTCTTCAATGTTAACTTTCCATAAGGTTGAAGAGAAAAAGCTGGAGTATTTGCTGCTCCGTTATATGCAATTTCTGATTTTCCTTTAGATTGAACTGTTATAGACTTATTAATTACCAATGAATTTGAAATCTGATAAATACCAGGATTTAAGTCAATAACATCTCCACTTGCTGCTTCTTTAAGCTTTGCAACTAATTCTGTTGCATTAGATACTGTATGAGTATTAGGTTCTTTAGCTTCAACTACATTTGAATACCAAGTTGCACCATATTTAGATTTGTCTAATAAGTCTAAATTGATGTTTCCTGAGTTTAAAATTGCGCCTATTTGATTTGAGTCATCTCTCGATTTCCCTAACAAATCTTTATTAATAGTTTCAAAATCGAATCCACTATATGTTTCCACATCACCAAAACCTGCTGTTGGAACCGAAATACCTGTTCCTATATCAGTTAATGTTAATTCTTTTGAAATTAAACCATGGCTGTTTGCAATAGCAACACCATTATTATCTATAATATTACCTGCAAATGTTACTCCATCAGCTTTATCGTGCTCGATAATTGGATTTGCATCACCTACTGAATTATAAACAACATTATTTACAACCTCTGTTCTTAATGGTCTTGCAGATCTAATTTCAGATTTAGGTAATACATCTGCTTGCGCAATGTTTGTACCTACACCAAATTGAAAAGGTGAATCTGAATCGACAAACGTATTATAAGCAACAACAACATCTGTTACTTGGTTATAACGGTTTAAAGGCGATTTTGGAATTCCGTTCATAATAGCAATCGGACTTCTAAAATTCTTTCCTTTTATTTTGTAAAACAGATTATTTATTACCCAATGACCAGTGTTAATAATTCTAATTCCTCCATATTGGTCGTTTACACCATCACCTATAAAATAGTTACCATCTACAGTAACGTAATTACCATGACGCGTTACTACAGATCCTTCACTCTTATAGAATACGTTATTTTTTATAATGTTAAAATTGGTCTTACTTGAAATAATTTCAACCTCACCATTACACTCTTCAAATAAGTTATTTGCAATTAAAGTATTACTTGGAGACATTGATGTAAAACTGCTTCCTAATTGAATAGTTTCTCCTCTTGCTCCACCTTTTCTAGGTCTTGGTCCAAAGTGATTATTTACAATTTTATGGTAATTTCTTATACTTTGGTTTCCTTTTAAATCTACTCTAACTGTTGGCCCACCATTTGTTTTTCCGGCAATGTAAGAGTTACTTAACTCATTATGTTTACCGTAAAACTGTACCCAAAGATTGTCTTGGTCTCGCTCTAAATTATTGTAATCTAAAATTACACAGTTGGTAACTTTAGAATGATTTGCCACGTCTTTTTCACTAGTTCTAAAAGCAATTACATTTGTTTTGGGCGAATGTCCGTTTCTAAAGAATAGTCCATCTACTTCTAAATAATTTCCGCTAATTTCTAAGCTAGAAGTTCCTTCAATAAAAACCTCTCCTGCTTTCTCTGCGCTTAAAGTAATTGGTTTATCTTCAGTTCCTTCTCCTACAAATTTTATTTCTAAGTCTTTATAGGTTCCATTAGCTAATACAATTTTATCTCCAGGTTTGGAGTTTTTAATTGCATCATTTAACTCATTAATATTAGAAACTAATACACTGTTAACCCCTTCTTTACATGAATGTAAAAAACTTGTAAAAACTAATAAAAGTATTAAAAAATTTGACCTCATAAATATAATCTTAAAATTGGTTTACCAAACTGGTTTACCAAAAGTAGTGATTTTAAATGAAATAAATTTATTTTAAGAAGAATAGTATTATAATTTAGTTAAAAGAAAAATTAAACTATAATTTTCAAGGAATACAAATTACAAAAAACTCTGTAAAGCCAACTCATAGCTTTTTAAGCCAAAACCTGTAATAATACCCTTTACATTTGGAGCAATAAAACTTTTGTTTCTAAACTCCTCACGCGCATGTACATTTGAGATATGCACTTCAATAACTGGGGTTTCTATTGCTTTTATTGCATCTGCAATACCTACCGAAGTATGTGTGTAAGCTGCTGCATTTAAAATAACACCATCAAAAGTAAAACCAACTTCGTGGAGCTTATCAATTAGCTCTCCCTCTATATTAGACTGGAAATACTGAATTGTTATTTCTTTATATTTTTCTTGAAGCGTTTTAAGATAGTCTTCAAAGGAATTATCTCCATAAATTCCTGGCTCTCTTTTACCAAGTAAGTTTAAATTTGGTCCGTTTAAAATTAGTAATTTCATAATTTTTGAAAATAAAAAACGGAAGTTAAAAAACTTCCGTTAAATTGTTAAATATTTTTTACAAACTATAACCTCATCATTACTCCTAAACCAAAGTAAGCAAATGTTGGTTGCTCTTTTTTTATACCTGTATAAAAAAGATTAAAGTTAATAGATTCGTTAATATTATACCCTACAATTGGTTTAAAATAAAAACCTCCAGCATCTCCACTTGGAGATAAACCTATTGCATATCCAACATCTCCACCCATAAAAAAGCTATCGCTATCATTGCTAAAACGAACAGAACCAGCTATTGGAATATACATTTTATCTTCTGGAGAAACACCATTGTTTTCTTCTCCTGAAAAATATACCAAACCTGTTGCAGCTCCTAAACTTATTTGATCTGTAACTTCATATAAATAATTAGCATCTAAACCAAAAGCGATAGAAAATTTATCTTCCAAATTACCTGTTGGCAAACCTCCATTAATACCTATACCAATACTACTATATTGTGCAGTAGCATTTAAAGACAATACAATTGTAGCTAAAAATAATATTTTTTTCATAATTTTTTACTTAATAAATTTAAGCAAATATATAAAATACTTACTAAAGACATTCTTTTAAACACAAAAAAAAGGGAAGCAAAAACTGCCTCCCTTTTTATTATTTTAAGATTCTGTTTAGAAAAATAAAGAGAAACCTATTAATCCTTGAAATACACCATCTTGATCATCTAAACCAACGTTGTATCTTACTGAAGGCTTAACGCTTACGTTATCAGCTACGAACCATGCATAACCAGCTTGTAAACCTAACCATTTAAGATCTGATCCAGTATCTCCTGTAAAATCTACACTTACCGGAAATGCACCATCGATATAATACTCTGCCCCTACTTTATAAGCAAACGCGTCTGCAAAACCATTGTCTGCATAACCTAAACCAGCTTTTACAGCAAGGTTATCCATAACAAAATAACCACCATCTAAACCAATAGACCAAGTTGTATTACCATCTGCAGAAGCTAAAGAAAATGAAGTGTTACCAGTACTAGTAGAACCAGTGTTAGCTTCAATTACCCATTTACCTTTAGAAGTTGCAGTTACTCCTTCTTTTTCTTGTGCATTAGCTGTAAAAGCAACAGCAACCATAGCAATACTTAATAATAATTTTTTCATAATAAATAGTTTGTTTTATTTTTTGAGAGCGCAAAAATAACAGACTTTTTATATCTACAAAACATTTTTAGTAAATTTATTTCATAAAAAAAAAGGGAAGCAAAATTGCTTCCCTTTTAAAAAAAAATGTTTGAATATTATAATGCAAACATTGCTCCTAAACCAAAAAATGAAAGATCTCCCATTCCTGAATAACTCGCTTGTAACATTACTTTATCACTAATATCATAACCTACCATTGGTCTCCAATAAAACTCACCACCTTCAGCGTTAGAAACACCAATTGCGTATCCTAAATCAGCACCTAAAGTAAACTCATCAGAAGCGTTAAAACGACCAGCAGCAGCTAATGGCATAAAACCTGTACTTGGAAACTCAACAGCACCAACTGTCTCACCAAAAAAATTGATGTAAGAAACTGATGGCCCAATTTGAAATCCTTCTGAAACATCAAATAAATAATTAGCTTCAACGCCAATACCAAAAGAAGATATTTCTCCAAAGTCACCAGTTGGAAGAGCAGCATTAACACCAAGGTTAAATTTTCCGTCTTGTGCTGTAGCTGCAAATGTAAATGCAACTAAAGCAATACTTAACAATAGTTTTTTCATAATAATATAATTTTAGTTAAAAATTCAAGACGAATTTAAAAACAAAAAATCAAACTTATCAACAAAAAAATCATATTTGTTAACAACTTTATTAACATTTTATGTTTATAAAGCGTGTTTTATTATTTGAGTTAATTAAAAAAATTAATTTTGTTATTATAATGAATTGGAAAAACGCCATACAAGATTATCAATTATATTTAAAAATAGAAAGAGGGCTTTCTAAAAATTCTGTTGAAAATTATGAAAGAGATATAACTAAATTAGTCTCTTTTTTAAATGAAAAAGAAACACACATATCCCCTATTACAATTGATAGCCATCTTATACAAGATTTTATTTATCAAATTGCTAAAAAATTAAATCCTAGAAGTCAAGCTCGTATTATATCTGGCTTACGCAGTTTTTTTGATTATTTAATTTTTGAAGATTACAGAAAAGATAATCCGACTGATTTATTAGAAACTCCAAAGATTGGAAGAAAGCTACCTGACACTTTATCTCATGAAGAAATTGATGAAATATTAAGTGCAATAGATTTAAGTCATCCGCAAGGAGAAAGAAACCGCGCAATATTAGAAACCATTTATAGCTGTGGCCTGCGTGTTTCTGAGGTTATAAACTTACAAGTTTCTGACTTGTTTTTTGAAGAAGGCTTTATAAAAGTACTTGGGAAAGGAAATAAGTTTCGTTTTGTTCCAATACATCAAACAACACAGAAATATATTTTAAACTATCTTTCTTACATTAGAAACCACATAACACCTTCAAAAAACGAAGAAGATATTGTTTTTTTAAACAGAAGAGGTAAACGTTTGTCTAGGCAAATGATTTTTATGATTTTAAAAGAACTTGCCTTAAAAGCTAATGTAGAAAAGAAAATAAGTCCACATACTTTACGCCATTCTTTTGCAACTGAGTTATTAAAAGGTGGTGCCGATTTAAGAGCTGTACAACAAATTCTTGGACACGAAAGCATTACAACTACTGAAATTTATGTGCATTTAGATAAGAGTTACTTGGCTGATGTGGTTAATAAATACCACCCAAGAAAGGTTAATTAAATAATTTTGAAAAAAATGCTTTAAAGATCTAACTCTAATTTAGTAGTATAATTAGTAGAAAAGTATTGAGAAACTTACTTAAATATAAGGCACAAAAAATGGCAAGCTACCTACATCACACTGCTACAACCTAATACCTTTGCTGCGTTCCCGCCCTGGAGGATTCAAAGGGAGCTAGTTGTGTAGAACTTGCCGAGGCAAATTTACAATCTATTTTTTATTTATCAAGCAAAAAAAAAGCAATTTTTATGTAACATTTTTAACTTATTGAATACTAATTAATTGTTATTGTATTTAACACTTCTTAAAGTTAAAGTAAATAACATGTTAACTAATTAAATATATTTGTAATTAACTAATCAAAATTTAAAACAATGGAAAATCAAGTAAACAGTAAAAGTATAATTTTAAACTATGGTTTAATTTTAGGTGTTATCGGTAGTATTGTACACCTTGCATTATGGGCAACAGGTAATTTAATTGAATTAAATTGGGTTAATAGTCTTGTTTGGTTTATTGGATTAATAGCTTTTGTTATTATTGGTATTAAGAAATTTAAAGAAGCTAGTGGAGGTTTTATGTCTTGGGGACAAGGAGTAAAAATAGGAATAGGAATTGCTTTAATTAGTGGTGTAGTTTCTGTTATATACACTTTACTTTTTATGAATGTTATAGACCCTGGATTCCAAGATTTAGCAATGGAGGCTCAGCAACAAGCTTGGCTAGATAATGGAATGACTGAAGAACAGATAGAAACTTTTACAGAATCTGCAAAAAACTTTCAAGGACCAGGAATGATAGCTGCTTTAATATTAGGAATGTCTGCATTTTTTGGTTTTATAATTTCTGCAATCACTTCTGCAGTAATGAAAAAAACTGAAGAAGATCAATATTAATATTAGTTTAAGAAGTAATTTGCTATAATTTGAATATTTTAGCAAATTAATAAACAAAAAATATAGTATGGATATATCGGTAGTAATACCACTTCTTAACGAAGAAGAATCTCTACAAGAATTACACGATTGGATTGCAAAGGTTATGCAATCCAATCGTTATTTATATGAAATTATTTTTATTGATGATGGAAGTACAGATACTTCTTGGAATGTTATAGAAGAACTTTCTTCTAAAAACACATCCGTAAAAGGTATTCGTTTTCAAAGAAATTACGGAAAAAGTCAGGCTTTAGATGCAGGCTTTAACCTCGCTAAAGGACGCGTTGTAATTACAATGGACGCAGACCTACAAGACAGTCCAGATGAAATTCCTGAATTGTACAGCATGATTATTGATGATAATTATGATTTAGTTTCTGGTTGGAAAAAGAAACGATACGATAGTGTTTTTGCAAAAAACATACCTTCAAAATTATTTAATGCTGCCGCTAGAAAAACCTCAGGAATAAAATTAAACGATTTTAACTGCGGACTAAAAGCTTATAAAAACGAAGTTATAAAAGCCGTAAAAGTTAGCGGAGAAATGCATCGTTATATTCCGGTTTTAGCCAAAAATGAAGGTTTTAATAAGATTGGAGAGAAAGTTGTGCAACATCAAGCACGAAAATATGGAGAAACTAAATTTGGAATGAGCCGTTTTATAAATGGTTTTTTAGACTTAATTACCATTTCGTTTTTATCTAAGTTTGGAAAAAGACCAATGCACTTTTTTGGACTTTGGGGAACTTTAATGTTTCTCTTTGGGTTTTTCTCAGCTTTTTATATTGGCGCTAATAAATTATACAGACTCTCTCAAGGTTTAAAAACTATATTAGTAACTAATAATCCTTGGTTTTACATTGCGCTAACAACCATGATTTTAGGTACTTTATTATTTCTTGCAGGCTTTTTAGCTGAAATTATAATTAAATCTAATCCGCAAGAAAAGCATTATTCAATCAAAGAAAAACTCAATTTCTAAATCCGTAACTTAGCTAAATATATTCTTATATTATGAAAGAAATTTTAGACAATGCCAAGCAATGGCTTTCAAACGACTTTGACATTGAAACTCAGAAAGAGATTCAACATTTAATAACTACAAAATCTCCAGATTTATCAGACAGGTTTTATAAAGATTTAGAATTTGGAACTGGAGGAATGCGCGGTATTGTAGGTGCAGGAACCAATAGAATTAACAAATACACATTAGGTAAAGCTACACAAGGCTTAAGTAATTACTTACTTAAAAGCTACCCTAACACAAAAATAAAAGTAGCAATTGGTTATGATTGTAGACATGATAGTAAATGGTTATCTGAAGTTGTAGCAGGTATTTTATCAGCAAATAACATACAGGTTTATGTTTTTGAAGATTTACGCCCAACGCCAGAGTTATCTTTTGCTGTAAATCATTTAGATTGCCATGCAGGTATTGTATTAACAGCTTCTCATAATCCGCCAGAATATAACGGATACAAAGTATATTGGGCAGATGGCGGACAAATTGTTCCTCCAGAAGATAAAGGTATTATTGATGAAGTAAATTCTTTAAAATTTACAGATATTAACTTCAACAGAAATGCTGAATTAATTAGTACTATTGGTGCAGAAGTAGATGATGCTTTTTGGAAAGCATCTTTAAATAGTGGAACTTTCAACCTAAAAAATAGAGAAGATTTAAAAATTGTATTTACCTCTTTACATGGTACTGCAATAAAATTAATTCCAGAAGTTTTAAAACGTGCTGGCTATACTGATGTTCATATAGTTGAAGAACAAGCAACTCCCGATGGAGATTTCCCAACGGTAAAATCACCAAATCCAGAAGAACCAGAAGCCTTAAAAATGGCGGTAGATTTAGCTAATAAAATTGGTGCAGATATTGTTTTAGGAACCGATCCAGACTCCGACAGAATTGGTATTGCCGTTAGAGATACTGAAGGAAACATGAAATTGCTTAACGGAAATCAAACCATGTGTTTAATGAATGATTTCTTATTACAAAACTGGAAAAAACAAGGAAAACTAAACGGAAAACAATTTATAGGATCTACCATAGTTTCGACTCCTTTAGTTAGTGAAATTTCTGAGAGTTATGGTGTAGAAACTAAAATTGGCTTAACTGGTTTTAAATGGATTGCTAAAATGATAAAAGACTTTCCTGAGCTAGATTTTATTGGTGGTGGAGAAGAAAGTTTCGGTTACATGGTTGGCGACTTCGTAAGAGATAAAGATGCTGTTACTGCTGCCCTACTTGCTTGTGAAATGGCAACAAGTGCAAAAGGAAAAGGCAGTTATTTATATAAGGAATTACTAGAATTATATACGCGTCATAATTTCTACAAAGAGCATCTAGTTTCTTTAGTTAAAAAAGGAATGAACGGTGCCAAGGAAATAAAACAAATGATGATTGATTTACGTAGTAATCCGTTATCAGAAATTGATGGCGAAAAAGTACAATTTGTATACGATTATCAATCTTCAATTAAGAAAAACTTACTAACTGGAGAAGAACTTCCAATTAGCATTCCAGCTTCAAATGTTTTAATTTATGAAACTCTAAATGGAACAAGAGTTGCCTGTAGACCAAGTGGAACAGAGCCTAAAATAAAGTTTTATTTTAGTGTAAATTCTAATTTAGACACTACAAACAATGCTGCATCTGTAGAATTTGATTTAGATTTAAAGATTAAAAGAATTGAAAAACAATTAGGTATATAAATGAACTATTTTAAAGACATTCTAAAATTTGCAAAACCATATCAAAAATTTGCATGGTTAAATGTATTTTTTAATATTCTATATGCCATTTTTAATGTTTTATCTGTTCTTGGATTTATTCCTGTTTTAGGTATCTTATTCGGAAAAGAAGAAAAAGTATACAACAAACCTGTTTACGAAGGAATTGGAAGTATTTATGACTATGTTCAAGGTACAATCAATTATTCTGTTACAGACATGTTAGAAAAAGGAGGCATCGATAAAGCTTTGTTATTTATCTGCATACTCTCTTTTAGCTTATTTTTCTTCAAAAATCTTTTTAGATATTTAGCTTCTTATGTGTTAGCTTTCTTAAGAAATGGTGTTGTAAAAGACATTAGAGATAACCTATACAACAAAATCTTAGAGCTACCTATCGCCTATTTTTCAGAAAAGAAAAAAGGAGATACAATTGCACGTTTAACAGCTGATGTTAAAGAGGTTGAAACAACATTTCTAACATCTTTAGAAACTATTGTTAGAGAACCTTTAACCATTATATTTACACTTATATCTATGTTTGCTATAAGTATTAAATTAACTCTGTTTGTCTTTGTTTTATTACCAGTTTCGGGATTAATAATTTCAGGAATAAGTAAAAAACTAAAAGCAAATTCATTATTAGCACAACAAGAAACGGGTAATTTTTTATCATTTATTGAAGAAACCTTAACTGGTTTAAGAGTGATAAAAGGTTTTAATGCTGAAAAAAGGATTGCATCAAAATTTAACGACTCTACAAAGAAATACAGCAATCTGATGACAAAGGTTATTCAGCGAAAAACATTAGCATCTCCAATGAGTGAATTCTTAGGAGTTACCACAATTATTGCAATTCTGTTTTATGGTGGAAAATTAGTGTTAGGTGATAACAGCGACATGAAACCTCAAGAATTCTTTGGTTATATCGGTTTATTTTACTTAGTCTTAAACCCAGTAAAAGCAATAGCTACAACGTATTCAAACATTCAAAAAGGAGATGCTTCTGCTGAACGAATTATGGATGTTTTAAATACTAAAAACACTATAACTGAACCTAGCAATCCAACATTAAAGAATACTTTTAATGCTAAAATTGAGTTTAAAAACATTTCATTTAAATATAAAGATGAATACGTTTTAAAAGACTTTTCTTTAACAATTCCTAAAGGAAAAACTGTTGCTTTGGTTGGTCAATCTGGAAGTGGAAAATCTACACTAGCAAACTTAATTACGCGTTTTTACGATGTAAATAAAGGTGAAATTTTAATTGATGATATTAACATCAAAAATATTTCAAAGAAAGCATTGAGAGATTTAATGGGAATTGTAACACAAGAATCTATTTTATTTAATGATTCAGTTGAAAATAACATAAAGTTAGGAACAGAAAACGCAACGCTTTCAGACATACAAAATGCTTCTGAAATTGCCAACGCGCACGAGTTTATTAAAGACTTACCACAACAATACAATACTAACATTGGCGATAGCGGAAACATGCTTTCTGGTGGACAAAAACAACGTTTATCTATTGCTAGAGCAGTTTTAAAGAATCCGCCAATTATGATTTTAGATGAAGCTACTTCTGCACTAGACACAGAAAGCGAACAATTAGTTCAGGTTGCTTTAGAAAAGATGATGGAGAATAGAACTTCTTTAGTTATTGCACATAGGCTTTCTACCATTCAAAAAGCTGATAATATAGTAGTTATGAAAAAAGGAACTATTGTAGAACAAGGAAAACATGAAGACTTATTAACTAAAAAAGGTGAATACTTTAAGTTAGTAAATATGCAATCTTTAGCATAAAAAAATGTCATTCCTACTTTGGTAAGAATGACATTTTTTTTTAAATTTAATACAGTTAGCTTAACCTAACTTCTGTAACATTTCCATCATTTTACCTCCAACTAATTCAATAGCTTTTAACGGACGTAACATTACTTTAAAGTCTGTTATTTTTCCTTCAGTATTAAACGTAATTATATCAACTCCATTTATGTAAAATCCATCAATTTCAGTTTCAAACTCTAAAATTGCTTGAGTATCATTTGATGTTTCTTTTACATATTTAAAACTATCATTTAATAAAACCTTATAAGCTGCTGATAAATACATAAAAGCAAGTTTTTTTCCAACTTGAGGTTTATGTAATATTGGAGAATGAAAAACTACTGATTCCTCTAAAATTGCATCTAACAAAGTTAAATCTCCACTTTTAATAGCCTTGTGCCAGTTATTGATATTATCAGTCATAATTTAAAGTTTTAAACCTAATTGTTGTCCTTTTTCAATCATAAATTGCTGTGAAGCTTCGTATTCATTTGGTATTTTACCATCTAAAATAGCTTCTTTTATTGCTTCTTTAATCTGCCCAATTTCTCTACAAGGCTTTAAATTAAAGGTTTTCATAATTTCTTCACCAGTAATTGGTGGCTGAAAATTACGAACACTATCGCGTTCTTCTACTTCTTTAATTTTTGCTCTTACAACTTCAAAATTCTTATGATATCTTTTAAATTTCTTCGGATTTTTAGTAGTAATATCTGCTTCACAAAGCGTCATTAAATCTTCAATATCATCACCTGCATCAAAAATTAAACGTCTTACTGCAGAATCCGTTACATCTGTTGCTAAAACAATTGGTCTTGAGCTTAACATAACCATTTTCTGAACAAATTTCATCTTATTATTCAATGGCATTTTTAAGCGTTTAAATAACTTGTAAACCATTTTAGAACCTACAAACTCGTGTCCATGAAAGGTCCAACCATTTTTTTTATGAAACTTTTTTGTGGGTGCTTTACCAATATCATGCAATAAAGCTGCCCAACGCAACCAAACATCTTCTGTGTATTTGGCAATATTATCTACAACTTCTAACGTATGATAAAAATTATCTTTATGTTTCTGACCTTCAACTTCCTCTACTCCTTTTAATGCGATTAATTCAGGTAAAATTTGAGTCAACAAACTCGTTTGTTCTAAATGTAAAAATCCTATTGATGGAACTGGTGAAGACAAAATCTTATTCAATTCATCTACAATACGTTCTCTGGTAATTATTTTTAATCGGTCAGCATTTTTAGAAATTGCTTGTAATGAGTTTTCTTCAATTGTAAAATTAAGTTGTGTAGCAAATCTAATGGCACGCATCATTCTTAACGGATCGTCAGAATACGTAATATCTGGATCTAATGGTGTCCGAATTAGTTTATTTTCTAAATCAGTAATTCCATTAAACGGATCTAATAATTTTCCGAAAGAATCCTTATTTAAACTCAATGCCAAAGCATTAATTGTAAAATCTCTTCGGTTTTGATCATCTTCTAAAGTTCCTTCAGAAACTTCTGGATTTCTACTGTCTTCTGAATACGATTCTTTACGCGCACCTACAAATTCAATTTCTACGTCTTTATAACGCAACATTGCTGTTCCGTAAGTTTTAAAAACTTGAACTTTAGGTTTATTTGGTAATAAACTTGCCACTTTTTCAGCTAGCTCAATACCGCTTCCAACTGCAACAATATCAATATCTTTTGCGGTTCCTCTTTGTAAAATATAATCGCGTACAAAACCACCAATTACATAACTTTTTAGCTGTAACTGATTTGCTGCTTCAGAAATAAATTGAAAAATTTCAGCAGATATTGCTTCTTTATAATACGTTTCTTGCATTAATTATTCTCGAATGGTGATAACGTTATCTCCTTCTAATTTTAAAATAGTTGAAGACTTCGTAGTAATTTTTTCTTTGTGCAAATTTACCACATAATCTACGCTCGTCAAAATAGCATTGTCTATTTCTGAAAATGAATTTGGCGTTGGTTGTCCACTCCTATTTGCAGATGTTGAAACGATTGGTTTACCGAATCTTTTAATTAGTTTTCTACAAAAATCATCTTGTACAATTCTAATTGCTAATGTATTATCTTCTTTATTGATAATGTTTTCGGCTATTCCTTTAGGATTATTATAGATTATGGTTGTTGGTTTTTGAGCTTTATTTAAAATATCTAACGCTATTTTAGGTACAGAAACATACTTTTTTAACATACTAACAGAGCTAACCAACACAATTAAACTTTTACTTTCTTCTCTGTTTTTAAGCTTAAAAACCTTCTTTACAGCGTTTACAGAAGTTGCATCGCAACCAATTCCCCAAACTGTATCTGTTGGATAAAGGATTGTTTTTTCAGCTGAAAGAGGTGTTAACGTGTTTCTTAATTGCTTCATCTTATATTGAAACTAAATTTATTGATTTCTTATTTATAAAGTTTGTCTAAATACTCATAACGTTTACGAACTCCGTAAGCCATTAAATAAGATAATTGTAATCCTTTAAAACCATCTAAAAAACCGAATCTTATTATAAAATGAATTAAAAATCTTGCAGGTGGTTTTATTAAAGTGTGAAAAAAAGTAACTTTTTTCCCTTTAGCAAAAAGTTCTTTTGCTTGTAATTGTGCATATTGATTTAACTTCTGCTTATAATGTTCACTATTTTTATAAGAATAATGATTCAATTTATTTTTTAAAAATGATGTTTTTCCATTACACACCAACTCTTCGTGCACAACACCTTTGTATTTACATTCATTTTTTAAAAACAATCGTTTTACTTTACTAGTTCTAAATCCAGAAAAATTGATTTTAGTTCCTCTATAAAAGAAGTTTCTTTTTATATAAAATGCTACAGAATTATTAGGATTATTAACTGTACTTAATATTTCTTCTTGAAGTTTTTTAGGCAATTCTTCATCTGCATCTAATACTAAAACCCAATCATTTATTGCCTTTTCTATTGCATAATTTTTTTGAGTAGAAAAATCGTCGAATTTTCGTTGTAATAAGGTTACATTTTTATTTTTTTTAACAATAGCAACTGTTTCATCTGTACTAAAAGAATCAATAACAATAACTTCATCTGCAAATAAAACCGAATTTATTGCACGTTGAATATTATCTTGCTCGTTAAGCGTAGGAATTATTGCTGTAATTTTTGTCAAAAAAATATTTTTCTCAAAGATAGTATTCTACAACAAAAAAACACACAAATTTCTTTGTGTGTTTTTCTTCATATTTAAAAATTTTTAAACTGCTACGTCATACTCACGTAAAGCATCATTTAAAGAAGTTTTCTTATTAGTACTTTCTTTACGTTTACCAATTATTAAAGCACAAGGAACTTGATATTCACCTGCAGCAAATTTCTTTGTGTAACTACCTGGAATTACAACTGAACGCGCAGGAACTCTTCCTTTCATTTCAACAGGTTCGTCACCAGTTACATCAATAATTTTTGTACTCATTGTTAGTACAACATTTGCGCCTAAAACAGCTTCTTTTTCTACATGAACTCCTTCAACAACAATACAACGAGAACCTATAAAAGCACCATCTTCAATTATTACTGGAGCTGCTTGTAAAGGTTCTAAAACACCACCAATTCCAACACCTCCAGAAAGGTGAACATTTTTACCAATTTGTGCACAAGAACCAACAGTTGCCCAAGTATCTACCATAGTTCCTTCATCTACATAAGCACCAATATTTACATAACTTGGCATTAAAATAGTGCCTGGAGAAATGTAAGCTCCATGACGTGCAACTGCATTTGGCACAACTCTAATTCCTCTTTCTGCAAAGTTTCTTTTTAAAGGAATTTTATCGTGATATTCAAAAATACCAGCTTCTAAAGTTTCCATTTTTTGAATTGGGAAATACAAAACCACAGCTTTTTTTACCCATTCATTAACTTGCCAACCATCATTTGTAGGTTCTGCAACTCTAAGTTCTCCTGCATCTAACAAATCAACCACTTTTCTTATGGTTGCAATTGTTTTTTCATCTTTTAATAAATCTCGGTTTTCCCAAGCTTTTTCTATAATTGAACGTATTTCCGTCATTTTATTGCTTATATATTTTTAACAAATATAAAAACTACTTTAGTCTTGGCATAAAATTTAGTGTAGTATAAACAGAAAACTTATTTTTGTATAAATTTTTAAATACTAATGGCGCGAATTGTAGCGATAGATTTTGGAAAAAAAAGAACTGGTATTGCGGTTACTGATGATTTACAGATTATAGCTTCTGGATTAACAACAGTTAATACTGAAGAGCTTATTCCTTTTTTAAAGGAATATATTTCAAAAGAAAATGTTCAGTTATTTTTGATTGGAGAACCAAAACAAATGGACAATACTGAAAGTGAAAGCGAAGAGTTAATTCGTCCTTTTATAGAAAAATTGAAGAAAGCAATTCCTTCAATTCCATTTGAAAGAGTTGATGAACGCTTTACTTCTAAAATGGCTTTCCAAACCATGATAGATGGTGGTTTAACTAAAAAACAACGTAGAAATAAAGCACTAGTTGATGAAATTAGCGCCACAATAATTTTACAATCTTACTTATATAGGTAGTTTTTAATTAGGAAAAGCGGCAATTAATTTATCCAAATCAATATTAATTGTATACTCCTCACTAAAAAGATCTAAAAGATTATCTATATCCTTAATTTCATTAAAATCATAAGGTTCTTTTTCTGTTCTTCCAACAGAAGCAAAGTAATCTCTAAATTTAAATCCGTTTCCTACAACTTTATCCGAAAAATTAATCCAAGCAGAAGGAATATTATACGCATCAGCTACAATTATTCCATGCAAAGAGCTTGAAATAATGTTTTTACATTCTAAGATTTCATCAACAACTTTTAAAGGATTTTTATTTTGAACATCAATAACTTTAATGTCTGGATTCTTTTCTAGAAACTTAAGTAACTCTTTATTTTTTTTATCTCTATAATGAGGAATTATACCCAACTCAAACTTACGTTCAATATTTTTTGGATTGTGAAATCTTGGTAATAACAAAGCTGGATCTCCATAAACCTCTGGACATTCAATACCAAACTCTAAAAGTTTCTTTCTAGTTAAAGGCCCTCTAACAGCTAAAACTTTTTTAGGCTTTTCTTTAATTACTGAATCTTCAGAAATAATTCCACTACCCCAAACAATTGTGTTTTTATTACATCTCTGTAAAATTGAACCAATTATGTAGTAGTGTTCAAAATAAGAACTCTTCCTTTTAGATATCTTCTTTACATCTTTATTTTTACTAAATTCTTTGGCTATAATTGGATTTAAAATGTCTCCAAAATTATCTCTATGAGAATCGTATGATAGAAAAAAAGTGTTTTCAGTTGTACTTTTTTGCCAAGGAAATTTAAATATCATTAAAATAGATTTTCTACAAAAATAGTAAAATATTCAATTTCTCATCAAATAAACACCTTCAGAATCTATATCTAACTAAAAAATTAATAATTTTGCATCCATTAAAATTTAAAAAATGATTTTACCTATTGTTGCTTATGGCGACCCAGTTTTACGTAAGGTTGGAAAAGAAATCGATAAAGATTATCCAAATTTAGAAAAACTAATTTCTGATATGAGAGAAACTATGTACAATGCTTCTGGTGTTGGTTTGGCGGCTCCTCAAATTGGAAAAGACATTCGATTATTTCTTATTGACGCTTCACCATTTGCTGAAGACGAAGAATTAGAAGCAAGCGACAGAGAAGCATTAAAAAACTTTAATAAGGTATTTATTAATGCAGAAATTATTGAAGAATCTGGAGACGAATGGGCTTTTAACGAAGGATGTTTAAGTATTCCTGATGTTAGAGAAGACGTTTTTAGACAAGAGAGTGTTACTGTTGAGTATCAAGATGAAAACTTTAAAACAATTACAGAAACTTTTACAGGTTTAGCTGCACGTGTTTTTCAGCATGAATATGATCATATTGAAGGTATTTTATTTACCGACAAACTTTCTTCTTTAAAGAAAAAATTAATCAAGAAAAAATTAGAAAAAATATCAAAAGGGAAAATAAATGCAGAATATAGAATGCGTTTTCCTAATATAAAAAATAAATAAATGGACTTTAACAAAATTATTGCCGTAACCGGTAAACCAGGATTATTTGAAATCTTATCACAAACTAAAACAGGTGTAATTGTAAAGAATTTATTAGAAGACAAACGTTTTCCTATTACAGCAACACACAATGTTAGTTTATTAGAAAATATTGCAATTTACACGTACGAGAAAGAAGTGCCTTTAGGTACTGTAATAAAAGCTATTGCGGATAAAGAAGATGGTAAAGAAGCAATTTCTCATAAAGAAAGTGGTAAGAAATTAGAAGCTTATTTTGCTGAAGTATTACCAGATTACGATGCAGAAAGAGTGTATACATCTAACATTAAGAAAGTGGTACAATGGTATAATCTTTTAGCTAAATCAGAATTTGATTTTGCAACTTTAGCTGAAAAACCTACTTCTGAAGAAGAAGAATAAATGTTGAATACTCGTAAACAACAATTAGACGCATTTAACAGGCTTTTAGACATCATGGACGATCTTCGAGAGAAGTGCCCGTGGGATAAAAAGCAAACGCTTGAAAGTCTGCGTCATCTTACAATTGAAGAAACTTACGAGCTTGCAGATGCTATTTTAGAAAACGACTTACCAGAAGTTAAAAAAGAGCTTGGCGACTTATTATTACACATTGTTTTTTATGCAAAAATTGGAAGCGAAAAAAAAGCTTTTGATATTGCAGATGTTGCAAACTCAATTTCAGATAAATTAATACATCGTCATCCACATATTTATGGCGATGTAAAAGTTGAAAATGAAGAAGATGTAAAACGTAATTGGGAACAATTAAAACTAAAAGAGGGTAAAAAATCTGTTTTAGAAGGAGTCCCTAAAAGCTTACCGGCTTTGGTAAAAGCTAGCAGGATTCAAGAAAAAGTTGCTGGCGTTGGTTTCGATTGGGAAGAACCACATCAAGTTTGGGAAAAAGTTCAAGAAGAATTAAACGAACTAAACGAAGAAATTAAAAAAGGAGATAAAGAAAACACCGAAAAAGAATTTGGTGATGTTTTGTTTTCAATGATTAATTATGCTCGTTTTATTGATGTAAATCCTGAAAATGCATTAGAAAAAACCAATAAGAAATTCATCAATCGTTTTCAGTATTTAGAAGAAGCTGCCAAAAAATCAGGCAAAGAGCTTTCCGGTATGTCTTTAGTAGAAATGGATATTTTTTGGGAAGAATCTAAGAAATACTTCAAATAAAACTGTCATTCCTGTGAAAACAGGAATCTTTATATATATTTAGTCTAATTTTAAAAATAGATTCCTACATATGTAGGAATGACAAATTATATGAACACAATTATTATTACTGGCGGAAGCAAAGGTATTGGAAAAGCTTTAGCTGAAAAATACGCTACTGAAAACTATAAAGTGTATTCGCTTTCTAGAAGTATAGTAGATTTACAAAATGTTACTCAAATTTCAGTAGATTTAAGCAATTTACAAGAAACTACAAAGACCTTTACAATGCTTTTTGAAGAAATTTTAAAAGAAGAAGTTTCCTCAATTACATTGATAAATAACGCAGGTAGATTAGGCACAATTTCTACTTTAGAAAATATTGATGCAGAAGACATTGCAAAGACAATGCAGCTAAACACCACTACTCCACTGGTTTTGTCTAGCTTATTTATTAAACTATCCGAAGATATAAAAGGTAAAAGACAAATTATAAATATTTCTTCTGGTGCAGCACAAAGTCCTTATGAAGGTTGGTCTATTTATTGTACTTCTAAAGCCGCTATAGATATGATGACTAAAACGATTGCTGCTGAACAAAACGATAAAGAAAATGGTGTAAAATGTGTTTCTATGTATCCTGGAGTTGTAGACACCAATATGCAAACTCACATAAGAAATACTGATAAAACGGATTTTAAAAACCTAGATCGTTTTATAGAACTAAAAGAAACCAATCAATTATTTACAACAAAATTTGTTGCAGAAACTATTTTTAAAGTTGACATAGAAAACACTTTAAATAGTGGAGATATTGTTGATATCAGAAATTTCTAGGAAACATTTTTTTTGCTTCTAAACTTATTTTTGGGTAACTTAGCTAACTCCTGACTTATCGAATTAAAACTCGACATATCAGTTAAGTTAGCCTTCATTAAGACCAACCATTAACTAAATGATAAAATTCTTTAGAAAAATTCGCAAAAACCTGCTCTCAGAAAATAAGTTTAGCAAATATCTACTTTATGCAATTGGAGAAATTGTGCTTGTTATTATTGGTATTCTTATCGCACTTCAAATAAATAATAAAAACGAACAGCGAAAATCCGAAAATAAGGTTGTTTCTATTTTAAAAGAAGTACAAAATGATTTAGGACTAGATATTCAAAAATCCGACGAACTAATTGCCTATTATAAAACAAAAGATTCAATCATCAGCTTAATAAAAGCAGATAAACTAACTTATGATGATTATAAAAATGAAAATCGAAATGCTTTAAGATATGCTGTTATGAACGCTTTTCATATGAAAATTCATGCTAATGGATATACTAACCTCATAGAAAATGTTGATAATGTTCCAGAAAAAATGAAAGCAATTA
The DNA here is from genome assembly GCF_022478115.1 of Tenacibaculum aquimarinum. Taxonomy (GTDB): domain Bacteria; phylum Bacteroidota; class Bacteroidia; order Flavobacteriales; family Flavobacteriaceae; genus Polaribacter; species Polaribacter aquimarinum_A. Next base: position 472,430 of record NZ_JAKGSC010000002.1, read on the forward strand.
TTGAGCCATTACACGATATATATATTTATAACAAATACGAAATAGACAAGTTTGATAATCGATTGGACTTGATTACAGATAGAGTGATGGACGAGTTAGCCAAAAGCAAAGATTGGTATTACAGATTAGATCAGCCTCAATTAGAAGATGAGATAATTGATTTTTTCCTAAATGACCCTTACTATAAAAATGATGTAGCTCTATACCGAAATGCTGGCTGGATAAACTTGACATATCATGTTACTGTATTTAGAGAAAATGCAATTAATGCATACAAACAAATTAACACACTTATTGAAAGTAATGAACCGCTTCCCGATTTTATACCACATAATTTAGTGCATCTAACCACAGGACAACTAAATGAATATGAGGGTACTTTTAAGGTTTTAAAGTATGATGGGTACAATGGTCCAATTCCAGATTTAAACTATAAAATTCAGATACAAGACAATGGTCTAGTAGGCATTATGAATGGAGACCTTGAAGATATGGATTATTTCTATTTTGAAACAAAAGATAAGATATTTGGTCAGACTGATATTTACCTCAAAGGAGAGTTTGTAAGAGATAGTTTGAATGAAATTACAGCCTTGATTATTATGAAAAATGGAATGAGAGCTCACTTAAATAAACTTGAAACTAATTAAAACAAATTAATATGGAAAGGCTAACAATTTGTATAAAAAATGCTAAATTAATGCTTAAATAAAGTCAGTTGACTTTTTATTACGTCTGATTTTCCTACGTAAAATCCTCGTATACAAAATCACAACTTTTCATACACAAACACGTTAGCGAAACAATTTAAAAAAACTAACTAATCTCAGACCAAAAACCAGTTTTCCTTTGAATTTGAGCAAACGTTTTTTCTAAAACAGCATTTTCTGGTTTCGATAAATTAGCATCGTTTTGTAAAACTTCAATTGCAGTTTGTCTTGCTTTAAAAAGAATTGGTGTATCTCTAACAACATCAGCAATTTTAAGATTTAAAACACCACTTTGTTGTTTTCCCATTAAGTTTCCTGGACCACGTAATTTTAAATCTACTTCGGCTATTTTAAAACCATCGGAAGTATCAACCATGGTTTTTAAACGTGTTTTAGCATCAGCAGATAACTTAAAACTAGATAAGAGAATACAATAACTTTGCTCAGCTCCTCGCCCAACTCTACCACGTAATTGATGTAATTGAGAAAGTCCAAAACGTTCTGCGCTTTCAATAATCATTACACTTGCATTAGGTACATTAACACCAACTTCTATAACAGTTGTGGCAACCATAATTTGTGTTTCACCTTTTACAAATCGTTGCATTTCGTATTCCTTATCGGCAGGTTTCATTTTACCATGTACTATACTAATTTGGTATTTTGGCAACGGAAATTCTCTAGAAATACTCTCATAACCATCCATTAAGTCTTTATAATCCATTGCTTCGGATTCTTGAATTAACGGATAAACAATATAAACTTGTCTTCCTTTTTCAATTTCATCTTTTAAAAACTTAAAAACAGCTAGTCTATTTTTATCGTATCGATGTACAGTTTTCACTTCTTTTCTCCCTGGAGGTAATTCATCTATAACAGAGATATCTAAATCTCCATAAACCGACATTGCCAATGTACGTGGAATTGGAGTTGCTGTCATTACTAAAATATGTGGTGGAATTACGTTTTTTAACCATAATTTTGAGCGTTGTTCTACGCCAAATCTATGCTGTTCATCAATAATTGCGATTCCTAAATTTTTGAATTTCACTTTATCTTCTAATAAAGCATGGGTTCCAATTAAAATGTTTAATTCTCCACTCTCAAGTGCTGCATGTATTTCTCTTCGTTTTTTTGTTTTTACAGATCCTGTAAGTAACTCTACAGAAATATTCATTTCTTGTAACAACTCAGTAACCGCATGATAATGTTGCGTTGCCAAAATTTCTGTTGGCGCCATTATAGTTGCTTGGAAACCATTATCTATTGCTAACAACATTGCTAACAGGGCAACAATAGTTTTTCCTGAACCAACATCACCTTGTAATAATCGATTCATGTGTGCATTGGAAGCTACATCTTTCCGAATCTCTTTTAACACACGTTTTTGTGCATTTGTTAATTGAAAAGGTAAATAATTAGTGTAAAAATTATTGAACGTCTCTCCTACTTTTTCAAATACAAATCCTTTTATTTTACTTTTTCTAATGAGTTTTTTACGCAATAATTGCATCTGAATAAAAAATAATTCTTCAAACTTTAATCTAAATTGCGCTTTTGCTAATAATTCTTGATTCTTAGGGAAATGAATATTAATAAGTGATTCTCTTTTACCTAATAAATTATGTTCTTGTAATATATAACTAGGTAAACTCTCATCAATTGAATTACCAATTTTAAACAATAAATCTTCAATATAGCTTCTAACAACCTTATTGGAAACGTTTTTATTTGCTAATTTTTCGGTTGAAGGATATACCGGTTGCATGGAAGATTGGATTTTTCTTTTATAATCTTTCAGCAATTCCATTTCTGGATGTGGCATTGAAAATTTTCCTCCATAAAAATTCAATTTTCCATAAATTACATATGGTTGATTTATTTTCAAAGAATCTTTTAACCATTTTTGCCCTCGAAACCAAACCAATTCTATAGCGCCAGTTTCATCTCTAAAAGTAGCCACTAACCTACTTCCTCTTTTTTGTTCAACCGTTTTTAATCCAGTAATCTTACCAACTATTTGAACTTCGGCAGTGTTTTGCTGTAAACTATTAATCTTATAAAACTGTGTTTTATCAATATATCTAAACGGAAAAAGGTGTAATAAATCTTTACAATTTTTAACACCAAGCTCCGCATAAAGCAATTCTGCTCTTGCAATACTTACTCCTTTTAAATATGTTATGGGTTGGTTAAGATTCATTAAAAACGAAAGTACAAAAAGACATTAAAATCAACTATCTTTGTGGCTTAAAATCATTCAATGAGATTACATAGAAACTTAACGTATGCTGTAATAGACAGTTTACGAGATATTTTTAATGAAGGTGCTTATGCCGGTAAAGCTGTAGAAAAAGCCTTAAAACGCGACAAACGTTGGGGTTCTAGAGATAGAAAATTTGTAGCAGAAACCATTTACGAAATAGTACGTTGGAAACGCTTATATGCAGAAATTGCAGAAGTTAAAGAACCTTTTGATAGACCTAATTTATGGAGAATGTTCTCTGTTTGGTGTGTTTTAAAAGGAATTAAACTACCCGATTGGAATCAAATTGAACCAACACCAAATAGACGAATAAAAGGTAAGTTTGATGAGCTTTCTAAAATTAGAAAATTTAGAGAATCTATTCCAGATTGGATAGATACTATTGGTTTAGAAGAATTAGGAGAGAAAATTTGGACTAAAGAAATTGCTGCACTTAACCTACAAGCAGAAGTAATTTTACGTACAAATACTTTAAAGACAACAAGAGAAAACTTACAAAAAGAACTTGCTAAAGAAGGTATAGAAACTGAATTTGTAAAAAATCATGATGATGCTTTAAAATTAGTTGAACGTGCAAATGTTTTTAGAACTGAAGTCTTTAAAAAAGGTTTTTTTGAAGTACAAGATGCCTCTTCTCAATTAGTTGCAGATTACTTAGAAGTTAAACCAGGAATGAAAGTTGTTGATACTTGTGCAGGTGCAGGTGGTAAAACGTTGCACTTAGCTTCATTAATGGAAAATAAAGGGCAAATTATTGCCATGGATATTTACGAAAGTAAATTGAAAAAATTAAAAGTTAGAGCACGTAGAAACGGTGCGCATAATATAGATTTAAAAGTAATAGACTCTACTAAGGTAATTAAAAAATTACATGATAAAGCAGACAGAGTGTTAATTGATGCTCCTTGTTCTGGTTTAGGCGTTCTAAGAAGAAACCCAGATAGTAAATGGAAATTACAACCGGAATTTTTAGACAATATCCGTAAAACGCAACAAGAAATTTTACAACAATATTCTAAAATGGTTAAACCTGGCGGAAAATTAGTGTATGCTACTTGTTCTGTCTTACCTTCTGAGAATCAATTACAAGTTGATAATTTCTTAACAACAGAGTTCGGAAAAAACTTTACATTTGTTGCAGACAAAAAAGTGTTAGCACACACTTCTGGCTACGACGGATTTTATATGGCACTTTTAGAAAGAAAACAAAAATAAAAATTATGGTTAAAAAATTACTTTCACTTTTATTTATTACATCCATTTCATTAAGCTTTGCTCAAGAAGCATATTATAGTGATGTAGATTTAACATTAGCTGGTACAGACTTAAAAGATGCATTAGCTACAAAGATTATTGCTACACATACAAATATGTTAAGCTATACTCCTGGTGTTTGGGAAGCTTCTAAAATAACTGATGCTAATTCAGCAAATACTTCTGAGGTCGTTTTAATATACGGTTGGGAAGATGGTTCTGACAGTGATATTACAAACGATAGAGAAAGAGATAATACGCTACAAGATAATGGTAGTGGGGCTACTTTTGTTTGGAATAGAGAACATGTTTTTTCTAAATCTTTAGCAAATCCTGCTTTAGTTACTAATAATCCAGGTGCAGGAACTGACGCTCATAATTTAAGACCTGCGGACAAAAGTAGAAACTCAGCAAGAAACAATTATAAGTTTGCTTTAGGTTCGGGTAATTCTAGTCGTTCTTCAGTAACTTATAATGGTCCTGATGGTCCTAATACTGCTGGTTGGTATCCAGGAGATGAGTGGAAAGGAGATGCTGCAAGAATAATTATGTATATGTACCTTCGTTATGGTGAACAATGTTTACCTACTGCTGTTGGTGTTGGAGACAATCAATTTACACAAGATGATATGATTGACTTATTCTTACAATGGAATGTAGAGGATCCAGTTTCAGATATTGAAAAAACAAGAAACACATATCATGAAGACACAACTAATAATACCTATGCACAAGGAAATAGAAATCCTTTTATAGATAACCCATATTTAGCAACTCGTATTTGGGGAGGAGATTCTGCAGAAGATCTTTGGAATTTATACACACCTACAGATACACAAGCACCTTCTGTACCAACTAACGTAACAGTAAGTAACGAAAATTTTACTTCTTTAGACGTTACTTGGGATGCTTCTACAGACAACGAAGCAGTAACAGGATATAACATATATGTAGATGGTACTTTAACAGCACAAACTACCACAAGTACTACTATAACATTATCAGATTTAAACCCTAATACAACATATAGTATTACTGTTTTATCTAAAGATTTTATAAATAATTTTTCTAATGAAAGTGCTCCTGTTAATGGTACAACATTACAAGACACTACTGCTCCAACAGCGCCAACAAATGCTACTGCAAGTACAATTTCAGATAGTTCATTTGTATTAACTTGGGATGCTTCTACAGATGATAATGCAGTAGAAAGTTATGACGTTTATTTAGACGGAGTTTTAAATAGTAATGTTACTACATTAACATATACTATTATTAATTTGTCAGCAACAACTAACTATACAGCGTATGTAATTGCTAAAGATACTTCAGGTAATCCATCTGCTCAATCAAATACAGTTAATGTAACTACAACAGCTGGTGGTTCTGGAACTGCTACAGAATTATTCTTTTCTGAATACACTGAAGGTAATGGTGGAACTAATAAAGCATTAGAGATTGTTAATTTAACAGGTGCTACAATTGATCTAACTGGTTATGTATTAAAACTAGAAAGAAATGGTGCTGCTGTTTGGACAACACCATTAGCATTAAATAGTGGTTCAGTTCAAAGTATTGTTCCTAATGATGTATTTGTCGTTGGTAATGGAGATAATTCAGACCCAATATTACAGCCAAATTCTGCTTCAAACCCTACAGGAGAAGTAGATTTGGTACAGCCAAATAATCAAGATACTAATTTTGGACAACCTGTAAACTTTAATGGAAATGATGCTGTTGGTTTATTCAAAAATGATGTTTTAATAGATATAATTGGTGTTTTTGGTGATGATTCTAATTTTGCAAAAGACGTAACTTTAAGAAGAAAAACCTCAATAACTAGTCCAAATACAACCTACACTGAATCAGAATGGGATAGCTTTCCTGAAAATACTTTTGATGATATAGGAAATTATGATACTTCAGCTCTTAGTACAGAAGATGCATTCTTTGAATCTTTCAAAATGTTTCCAAACCCAACAAACGGAAACAGTGTTTACTTTAGCGTAACAGAAGATGCTACAATACAAGTTTACTCTACATTAGGAAAATTAATTTCAACACAAAAAGTTACAAAAAGTAATAATAGAATTGATGTTTCTAACCTTAGTAAAGGAGTTTATTTATTAAAAATAAATTCAGAAAAAAGATTTATCACAAAAAAATTAATAAAAAACTAAAAGAACATGAAAAAATTAGGACTTTTACTAACCTTCTTTTTAACAATAGTATTAAACGCACAAGAAGCTTATTATAATGATGTTGACTTAACAGCAGATGGTCTTGCTTTAAGGAGTGAATTGGCTACCAAGACAATAAATGAACACACTACTACTTTAAGTTATACTCCTGGTGTATGGGAAGCTTTAAAAGTAACAGATGTTAACCCAGAAAATAGTGCAGAAGTATTATTAATTTATGGATATTCAGATACAACAACTGGAAATACAGCTAGAAGAAGAGGTATAAATCAAAATGGAGGTGGTTCTACTGATTGGAATAGAGAACATACCTATGCAAAGTCTTTAGGAAACCCAAATTTAGGAACATCTGGTCCTGGAGCAGATGCACACCATTTACGCCCTTCTGATGTTGGTTACAATAGCCAAAGAGGTAACAAGAAATTTGCAGACGGTAGCGGAAATTCAGGTGATGTTTCAGGTGGATGGTATCCCGGTGATGAGTGGAAAGGTGATGTTGCAAGAATGATGATGTATATGTACATCCGTTATGGAGATCAATGTAAACCAAATAATGTCGGTATAGGAAGTACTTCTGGCACACCAGATGACATGATAGATTTATTCTTAGAATGGAACGTAGAAGATCCAGTGTCAGACTTTGAAAGACAGAGAAATACTTATCATGAAAATACAAGTAACACATATGCACAAGGAAATAGAAATCCATTTATTGACAATGCATATTTAGCAACAAGAATTTGGGGCGGAGATGCTGCAATAGATACTTGGGGAATTTATACTTCTTCAGACACAGAAGCTCCAACTGTACCAACAGATTTAGCTTTAAGTAATATTACAACAACAACTATAGATGCTACTTGGACAGCATCTACAGATAACGAAGCTGTAACTAAATATGAAATTTATGTAGATGGAACTTTAAACGATGAAACGCCAAATACATCATTTACAATCACAGGTTTAACGCCAAATACAACCTATGCAATTAGTGTTTTGGCAAAAGATATTGCCAACAATAAATCCGACCAAACTACTCCAGTAAACGGAACTACATTATCAGATTCAACACCACCTACTGTTCCTACAGCAGTTACTGTATCTAATGAAACTGGCACCAGCTTTAAAACTAGTTGGGCTGCTTCTACTGATGATTCTGGTGTAGCTAGTTATGATGTTTTTATTGATGGAACGTTAAACGGAAATACAACAAATACAGAATTTGTAGTTACTGGATTAACTATTTCTACAACATATGCTGTTACAGTTTTAGCAAAAGATGCCGCTAATAACCAATCTGCTTTAAGTACTCCTGTAAATGGAACAACAACAGATGGTACAAGTAATGTTTCTGAACTTTTCTTCTCAGAATATGTAGAAGGAGGAGGTTTTAACAAAGCAATTGAAATTGCAAATTTAACAGCAAGTTCAATTGATTTAAGTACTTATTCAGTAAAAAGACAATCTAATGGTACATGGGAAACTGCTTTAAATTTAAGTGGTTCAATTGCTGTAAATGATGTGTTTGTAATAATAAATAGCTCTACAACTGATCAACATTTAATGGATGAAGCAGATTTACAAATTAACAATTCAACTCCTATGACTTTTAATGGAGATGATAGAGTTGGTTTATTTAAAAACGGTACTTTAATTGATATTATTGGTGACTTAGATGGTACCTCTCAATTTGCCAAAGATGTAACTTTAAGAAGAAAATCTTCTGTATCTGAACCAAATACCACTTACACTATTAGTGAATGGGATGAATTTCCAAAAGATACAGTTGATGGTATTGGAATTCACACTTCTGCTTTAAGTATAGAAGATCAGATATTTAGCTCTTTCAAAATGTTTCCAAACCCAACAAATGGAAATAAAGTATATTTTAGTGTTACAGAAGACGCAACTATAAAAATTTACAACACTTTAGGAAAGTTAGTTTCTACTCAAGATGTAACTTTAAACAACAATAGCATTGATGTTTCTAACTTAGGAACTGGAGTTTATTTATTAAAAATAAAGTCAGAAAAACAGTTTGTAACTACAAAATTGATTAAAAAATAATTAAATTATTTTTTAATCAATCGAAAAAGACGGCTACAAAAGTAGCCGTCTTTTTTAGTTTATAACTAAGTGCATAACTATAAAATTTCAATCAAATTAATCTTAACTTTTAAATTGAAAAAAAGTAAATTTGCATTTTTACAACAACACACAAACACAACACTATAATGATTCATTTCTTTGGAAACAAAAACAGTAAAGTATTTGCTGTTCAAACAACAAAAGAATTAAGCTCAGAAACTATTGCCAAATTAACATGGTTATTTGGTAATCAACCTAAAATAGAAGAAGTATCAATAGATACTTTCTTTGTTGGGCCAAGAGCTGCAATGATTACTCCTTGGAGTACAAATGCGGTAGAAATTACCCAAAATATGGGAATTTCAAATATCATCAGAATTGAAGAGTTTGAAGTTGTAAAAGAAGATTTTTCTGATTTTGACCCAATGATTTCTGAAAAATTTAATGGATTAAATCAAGATAGTTTTACAGTTGAAGTAAAACCTGAAGCCGTTTTAGAAATTGAAGATATTGCTGCTTACAACAACCAAGAAGGTTTATCTTTAAGCGATGAAGAGGTAACATATTTAGAAAGTGTTGCTACTAAAATAGGAAGAAAACTAACAGATTCTGAAGTATTTGGTTTTAGCCAAGTAAACTCAGAACACTGTAGACATAAAATATTCAACGGAACTTTTGTTATTGATGGAGAAGAAATGCCAACTTCATTATTTAAGTTGATAAAAGAAACGTCTAAACAATTTCCTAACGATATTGTTTCTGCATATAAAGACAATGTTGCTTTTGTAAAAGGTCCAAAAGTGGAACAATTTGCGCCAAAAACAGCAGACAAACCCGACTTTTACGAAACATCGGTATATGAATCTGTAATTTCTTTAAAAGCAGAAACACATAATTTCCCAACAACTGTAGAGCCTTTTAATGGAGCTGCTACAGGTTCTGGTGGAGAAATTAGAGATCGTTTAGCTGGCGGAAAAGGTTCTTTACCTCTAGCCGGTACAGCAGTTTATATGACTTCATATTCTCGTTTAGAAAAAGGTCGATATTGGGAAGATAAGTTTGAAGCTAGAGATTGGTTGTACCAAACGCCAATGGATATTTTAATAAAAGCTTCAAATGGAGCATCTGATTTTGGAAACAAATTCGGTCAGCCTTTAATTACAGGTTCTGTATTAACTTTTGAGCACGAAGAAAATTCTTCTGTAAGTGATTCACCTGCAAGAAAACTAGGTTTCGACAAAGTAATAATGCAAGCTGGTGGAATTGGTTATGGAAAAGCAGAACAAGCTTTAAAAGACACACCTAAAGAAGGCGATAAAATAGTTATTCTTGGTGGAGAAAATTATAGAATTGGAATGGGTGGCGCTGCAGTTTCTTCTGCAGATACTGGAGAGTTTGCTTCAGGAATTGAACTAAACGCAGTACAACGTTCTAATCCAGAAATGCAAAAACGTGCTGCAAATGCGGTTCGTGGAATGGTAGAAAGTGAAGAAAACTTTATTGTTTCTATTCACGATCATGGTGCAGGTGGACATTTAAATTGTTTATCTGAATTGGTTGAAGATACAGGAGGAAAAATAGATTTAGATGCTTTACCAGTTGGAGATCCAACGTTATCTGCAAAAGAAATTATTGGTAATGAATCTCAAGAAAGAATGGGATTGGTTATTGCCGAAAAGCATGTAGAAACTTTACAGAAAATTGCAGAGCGTGAGCGTTCTCCAATCTATACTGTTGGAGAAGTTACAGGAAATGATCGTTTTACTTTTGAATCTAAAACTACGGGTGAAAAACCAATGGATTTAGCTTTAGAAGACATGTTTGGTTCATCACCAAAAACTATAATGACAGACAAAACTGTTGTTAGAAATTATAAAAATTCTAGATATAAAATTAAAAACTTTAAAAAATATTTAGAGCAAGTTTTACAATTAGAAGCTGTTGCTTGTAAAGATTGGTTAACAAATAAAGTAGACCGTTGTGTTGGTGGTAAAGTTGCCAAACAACAATGTGTTGGTCCGTTACAAATTCCGTTAAATAATGTTGGTGTTATGGCGCTAGATTATAATGGTAAAGAAGGTGTAGCAACAAGTATTGGCCACTCGCCTATTTCTGCTTTAATTAACCCAGAAGCAGGATCTAGAAATGCAATAACAGAAAGTTTAACCAACATTATTTGGGCACCTTTAAAAGACAATTTAGATTCAATTTCATTATCTGCAAACTGGATGTGGCCTTGTAAAAATGAAGGTGAAGATGCTCGTTTGTACAAAGCTGTTAAAGCAGTTTCAGAATTTTCTATCGGTTTAGGAATCAATGTTCCAACTGGTAAAGATTCATTATCAATGAAACAAAAATACCCAGATGGAGATGTAATTTCTCCTGGAACCGTAATTATTTCTGCTGCAGGAAACTGTAACGCAATTAGTAAAGTTGTAGAACCAGTTTTACACATTGATAGTGGAAATATCTACTATATTAATATTTCTCAAGATGAATTTAAATTAGGAGGAAGTTCTTTTCACCAAGTATTAAATACTATAGGAAATGAAGCGCCTGATGTTAAAGATGTTAATTTTGTAAAGAATACTTTTAATACAATTCAAAACTTAATTAAAGACGATAAAATTACTGCAGGACATGATGTTGCTTCTGGTGGTTTAATTACAACGTTGTTAGAAATGTGTTTTGCTGATGTTAATTTAGGAGCAGATTTAAACATTTCTTCTTTAAATGAAGAAGATTCTATAAAAGTATTATTTGCTGAAAATTCAGGAATTGTTTTTCAAGCTGACGCTTCTGTAGAAACTATTTTATCCGAAAATAATATTGAATTTTTCAATATAGGAACTGCTACTAACTCAGGAACTGTAAACATTCAAAACAATGAGGACGCTTTTTCTTTTGATGTAACAGAAATGAGAGATGTTTGGTACAAGACCTCTTTCCTACTCGATCAAAAACAAACTGCAAACGATTTAGCAAAAGACCGATTTGATAATTATAAAAAGCAACCTTTAACTTATAAATTCCCAGAGAACTTTACAGGAAAACTTCCAAAAATTGGAAAGAAAAAACCTAAAGCTGCAATTATCAGAGAAAAAGGAAGTAATTCTGAACGTGAAATGGCAAATGCAATGCATTTAGCTGGTTTTGATGTAAAAGATGTACACATGACAGATTTAATTTCTGGACGTGAAAATTTAGAAGATATTCAGTTTATTGGTGCTGTTGGTGGTTTTTCTAACAGTGATGTTTTAGGTTCAGCTAAAGGTTGGGCCGGAGCATTTAAATACAATGAAAAAGCAAACACTGCTCTAAAAAACTTCTTTAAAAGAGAAGATACATTATCAGTTGGTATTTGTAATGGTGCACAATTATGGATGGAATTAGATTTAATTAATCCTGATCATAAAGTACATGGAAAATTAGTGCATAACGATTCTAAAAAACACGAAAGTTCTTTTACTTCTGTAAAAATTCAAGAAAATAATTCTGTTATGTTATCTAGTTTAGCAGGAACGGAATTAGGTGTTTGGATTTCTCATGGAGAAGGAAAGTTTAACTTACCAGAAGCTGAAGAAAACTATAATATTGTTGGTAAATACGGTTATAAAGGTTACCCAAACAATCCAAATGGTTCAGATTTTAACACAGCAATGTTATGTGATAAATCAGGAAGACATTTAGTAACAATGCCTCATATTGAGCGTTCTACTTTTCAATGGAATTGGGCAAATTACCCAACAAACAGAAAAGATGAAGTTACGCCTTGGTTAGAAGCGTTTGTAAATGCTAAAAACTGGTTAACTAAATAATTTTATATAAAAAAGTATATCTAAAAAGGACTTTTTTAAAGTCCTTTTTTTTGTTTTAAAATATAGTGAAATGAAAATTCCAGAAAAATATCAATTTATAGTTGCGTTAGGTAAAGCGCTGCATGTGTACGGTATTCCTTCCTATAAAATTCAAGCCTACTTAACAAGAGTAGCTGAAAAACAAGGAATTACAGGTAGCTTCATGGATTCTCCTACATGGATAAACTATGTTTTTTATGAAGGCGATAATTCTTATAATTATGTTGAATGTGTTCCGCCAGGATCTCTAAATTTAGGCGCTTTGTCTAGAATTTCAGAATTAACAAATAAGGTTATTGATTCTAAAATTGATAATGAAACTATACACAAAGAATTAAATAATATACATGCAAAAACTAAGAAAACAAATCATTTACACTCTACTTTAGCGTACGCTGCTTCTGCTGGTTGTTTTAGTATAATGATTGGTACTAATTTAGTTTCTTTTGCTTTCTCTTTATTACTGGGTGCATTTATATATTTTTTAGTCTTTTTAACTAGTAAATCTAGTTATTTGGAAAATATATTTGAATCTTTAAGCGCATTAACAGCAACAATTATTTGTTGTTTATTAACGTTAATTTTTCCAAACTTTAATTTAGGCTTAACCATATTAGCTTCTATTATTATTTTTATTCCAGGACTTGCAATTACAACAGCTTTAGAAGAAATAACGTCTAAAAGTTTAGTTTCTGGTAGCGCAAAACTATTTGATGCTATTATCTTATTATTTAAACAGTTTTTTGGTGTTTTACTTGGTTTAGCATTAATGACTTCTTTGGTAGATATTAATCTAACGTATCATGTTTCTGAAATGCCAAAATGGACGCTGTTTTTTGCTATTCCAATATTTTCAATTGCATTGTTACCAATATTTCAGGTGCGTAAAAAAGATATGTTTTTTGGTGCAATAACAGGTATTACAGCATTTTTCATTACCGTTTTACTTTCCGGTTATGGCGTATTGGTGAGTACGTTTATTGGTACTTTGGTAGTTGTTGGAGCTAGTCGTTTGTTTAGTATAATTTCTAAGACTCCTAAAACAGTTTTTTTAATTCAAGGTATTGTAATGCTTGTACCAGGAAGTAAATCTTTTATGGGTTTAAGTAACTCCTTTTTTAATCCTTCTACTACTACAGGTTCTGCAAACTTATTTGAACAAGTTGCTTTTATCTTAATGGGTATTATTGGCGGACTTCTTTTTGCGGGAACTTTTAGAGAACGAAATTCTAGAAAAATTGAAGGAGAACAAAAAAAATAACTTTAGTTTTAAATAAAAAAAAAATCAGCTTTTAGAATATTCTAAAAGCTGATTTTTTTTGCGTTAGGGATTGGAGCGGCATCCTTTTTATGCTGAACTCGTTTCAGTATCTATCATAAAAAATAAAAATACTTATAAAAAAGAACAGATACCAAAATAAATTCGGCATAAAAAGATATAGCGTAAAGCCCGACCTTTGGTAACGCCCAAAATATTAACTTACTGTACTTTTCTTATTTTAGACTCTCCAATAATAAGTCCTTTTTTTAAGTTTGCATCTCCTTTATATAAAATTGTTGCTTCTCCATAGGCAGTTACTTTTATCTTTTTTGAGGCATTAAATTGAAAGGTTCCGTCTCCATAAGCTGTTATTTTAGTTTCTTTTGAAACTACATCTGAAGCCATAACATTACTTGCGCCATAAGCTGTTACTTTTTGTTTATTTACAGTTCCGTTTTCGATATTTAAAAAACTTTCTCCGTAAATAGTTACATTTAATTTATCTACCTCTATATTATTAATTGTAACTTCAGATTTTCCGTAAATTCTTAATTTACATGCTTCTTGAATTAATGGCGATTGAAATGTGATTTTTTCTTCTCCTCTTAGAGAAAATATTGCTACATCTGTATATGTAATAGTTACTTTAACTACTTTATTTTTATATAATGGAACTTTTGTTTTGTAGTCTCCATTTACTATTTTTTTGTTTTTAGTATAGGTTTTTGCTCCTTCTAAATAGACTTGTAAGGTTCCTTTATTTAATTCGTATTTAAATTTTTCTCTTGGAACACTAATATTTTCAATTGTAATAGACTTCTGATTTCCTTTTATAAAAACAGTTTCTATATGAGGACTTACAATAACTTTATCAAAACTAGCATTGAGTTCTATTGTTTCTTGTGCTTTTAATTTACCGTTGATAAATAATAGTGTTAGTAGTAAAGTAATTATTTTAAATTTCATGGTTTTTAATTTAGTTTATTTTTTATGTAAGTAGTTACTAAATAAAAGACTTGAATAATTATATTTTGTGACTCTTTTATTGATTTTTTTTTGCAAAAAAAATGAATTTATCGCTTTTTTAAGCCTAAAAAGTTGAATAACCAATAAAATAAATTATTTCTGCTTTTTTATTTAAAAAATGTACTATTTTAACAAAAAAAAGTGAAAAATGAATTTAACTTATTATAAAATTCTTAAAACTAATCACTTAGTCGAGGAATTTTTTCATATTTCATATTCAAATAAAATTATTCCATTTAACACCATATTAATTCCTTTTGGTTTTTCAGGACTTAGTTATATTTATAATTCTGGACAAAATATTTTTTTAGATAATAATGAGACTAAAATTAAAGGTTTAATTTTAAGTGGCCAATTCAATAAATCAAGTAAACTTAATGTGGAAGAAGCAGGTTTTTCTTGTGGAATAAGCTTTAAACCTACGGCTTTACATAAACTAACTAATTTAAACATCTCTAAGTTTACAAATAAACATAGCTTAACTGAACTATTGAATAAAGATTTAACAAGAAAATTTGAAGTAATTTTTAACTCTCATAATAACGATTTTGAAAATTTGTTTAATGATTTAGAAAACTTATTACTTAGTTTTACTTTAATTGAAAACAAAAACACAATTGCTATAGACAAAGCAATAGATTTTATACACAAAAAACAAGGAATGGTTTCTGTAAAAAATTTATTGGAAATAGTACCTTTTGGGCAGAAAACATTAGAAACTCAGTTTAAAAAAATGATTGGATTAACCCCTTCCAAATACATGAGGATTTATCGTTTTAAAAAATTAATGGAGAAATATGAAAATAATAAAATAGAATTAAAAGATTTAGTTTACATGTATAATTATTATGATGAATCTCACTTCTCTAAAGATTTTAAAGCATTTACGTCAAAATTACCTAATGAATATTTTAAAGAAGATTTCTCACTTATAAAAGAGGCGCTAAAAAAGTAACTTACGATTATTTACAATAGTATTTCATTTATTTTATTAACTTAGCTATTGTAAACTTATGTAAATATTTATATATGTTTTGGGGGAAACACTTTAAATAATAAGTTTTTATGAGTTGGTATAAAATGTACTAGCTCATTTTTTTTTAATAGAACTGTCACAACTTAACTTTCTTTTGGTCTTTAAAGTGTAATCAATCTAAAAAACAATAAAGATGAAAAATACAGCTACACTACTATTTCTTTTATTTATAACTGCAGGATTTTCTCAAAAAACTATAGAGGCTTCAGATTTATTAAAAGACATTAAAGACGGAAAAACAATTACAATTTCTAATGCAACCATAGAAGGTGTATTAGATTTAACTTACATGGACGATGCTTTACCAAAATTACCAAAAAGAAGAAAATGGTGGAATAATGGTGGAAGTAACGAAGTAACTAAAATTATAGAAAGTAAAATTTCATTTATAAACTGTGTATTTACCGATGATGTTTTAGCCTACATTCCAGATGAAGACAGCGGTTATACTTTTACGGCCGATTTTGAAAGCACAGTTACTTTTAAAGATTGTACCTTTGAACGTAAGGCTATGTTTAAATATTCTGATTTTGAAAGAGATACAGACTTTTCAGGAACTAAATTTAAAGACGACAATACTTTTAAATATGCGAAATTTGATAGAGCTATAAGCTTTAATAATACCATTTTTGAAGAACCTGCTACTTTTAAATATGCTGAGTTTAGAGAAAACGTAAGTTTTGCAAATTCTATTTTTAAAGAAACAGCAACTTTTAAATACTCTAAATTTAAAGATGGAGTATCTTTTAATAACACCAAGTTTCAAGAAGATTTAAATTTAAAATATACTAAAGTAACTGGGCAATTTGATACTAAAAATATGGAAGTATCTTATGAAATTGACACAAAATACACATCAATTAACGGTAGAGGTTTTAGTAAATCTGATTTAAAAAACAAATAAGAATTTCAAATATTTCACAAAAAAATCCGCTGTTTACAAACAGCGGATTTTTTTATTCATCTTCGTCAGAATTATTCAGAAGAGTTTCAAAACGATCTCGTTTCTTTTCCTTTCTACTTCCTTCATACAATTCGTACTTTACAAATCTAGTATCTAAATCTCCATTTTTAAGTGGAATTCTCTTTGATGTTCTTAATCCAACATTTTTTAAAGCGTCCATGTCAGAAGTAATTAACCAAGCTGTAGAACCTGGATAATTATTTTTTAATGTATCTCCTATTTTACCATAAAACTCATTTACATCAATGTTTAATCGCTCTCCATAAGGTGGATTAAACAAAATTGTAGTATTACCAAAAACCTCTTTCTTAGAATTAAAAAAGTTAACATGGTGTATTCCAATAAACTCTTCTAAATTGGCGTTAATAACGTTTTGTTTTGCTTTATTAACAGCAGATGGTGCTTTATCAAACCCCATAATTTTAAAATGCGAATTTGTAATTTTCTTTAACAAAGAATCTTGAATTGTATAATACAAGTCTTCATTATAATCCTTCCAATTTTCAAAACCAAAATGCTTACGGTTAATATTTGCCGGAATATTATTAGCAATCATTGCAGCCTCAATTAAAATTGTACCAGAACCACACATTGGATCAATAAAATTTTCATCACCAGTATAACCAGAAAGTAGTACCAAACCAGCCGCTAAAACTTCGTTAATTGGCGCAATATTGGTAGCACTTCTATAACCACGTTTGTGTAAAGAATCTCCAGAAGAATCCAAAGAAATAGTTAACCATTCTTTCTGAATATGAATATGCACTTTTACATCCGGATATTTTAAATCTACATTAGGTCTCTTGCTATATTTATGTCTAAAATAATCTGCAATTCCATCCTTTGCTTTTAAAGAAATATAGTGAGAGTTAGATGTAAAATTCTTAGAATTTACAACAGCTCCAACAGCAAAAGTTCCTTCAACATCTAAATATTTTTCCCACTTAATTTTCTGTATTGCTTCGTATAAATCTTCCTCATCATACACCTTGCAAAACTTAATAGGTTTTAAGATTCTAATAGCAGTTCTTAACGCAATATTTGCTTTGTATAAAAAACCTTTATCACCTCTAAAACTTACGCTTCTAATTCCTTCTTTTACATCTTGAGCACCTAATTTCTTAAGCTCATTTGCCAACACACCTTCCAAACCTTTCATGGTAGTTGCGGTCATTTTAAAGTCAGTTCTTTCCAAAATCTTTATTTTTTATTTAGGCGTTACCACAAGGGTAGCGCTTTACACTATATCTTTTTTTCGTACCTCAAAAAAGGATGCCGTTTCAATCGCTAACGCGCACAACAACATGTACTTATTTTGCAACCACAAAAGTAGGTTAAAAAATTGGTTATAAAAATGTAAGAAATGCCTATTTTTACGACCTTAAAATTATGAAAGCCCATAATGGGCAATTGACATAAGAAAACTATTTTCTTACCAATATTTTAAGTAATAATTACCTAATTTTTAGAATTTTTTAAATGATTGTTGACTGGTTTACATCTTGGTTTAATACACCATATTATCATATCTTGTACAAACATAGAAATGATAACGATGCGCAATTGTTTATGAAAAACATTACGCAGTTTTTACAATTACCAACAACAGCGCATATAGCAGATTTACCTTGCGGTAAAGGGCGTCATGCAGTTTTCTTAAACTCACTTGGTTATAAAGTAACAGGAGGAGATTTAAGTGAAAATAGTATAAAACATGCTAAACAATTTGAAAATGACAATTTAAAATTTGAAGTTTGGGATATGAGAAATCCCTTACAAAACAAATACGAAGCTATTTTTAATCTCTTTACAAGCTTTGGTTATTTTGAAGCAGATAGTGAAGATATTACCGTTTTAAAATCCATGAAAAATGGATTAAAAGAAGACGGATATTTAGTTTTAGACTTTTTAAATGTTGCTAAACTAAGAGAAAGCATTGTAAAAAAGGAAACAAAAACCATAGACAATATCGAGTTTCACATTCAGCGAGAAATCAAAAACGGATTCATATTAAAACACATTTCTTTTTTTGCAGACGGTAAACAGCACAACTATACGGAACAAGTAAAGTTTTTAGAATTAGAAAAATTTCAACAATATTTTGAAGAAGTAGGTTTAGAAATACAACAAATTTTTGGTAATTATAAACTAGAAACTTTCGAAGCAAAAACATCTGATCGTTTAATTTTTGTATTAAAATGAGTTATTTCTTATTAATTTTATCTGTTATATTAGGCGCTATTTTAGTTTTATTTAAAAAACCAAATAAGAACTTAGTACGTTTACTTTTAGCTTTTAGTGGTGCATATTTATTATCTGTAACTATTTTACATCTTTTACCGGAAGTTTATAAACATACTTCTAACGTTAAAAATGTTGGTATTTTAATTCTAGTTGGTATTTTATTACAATCTGTTTTAGAATCATTTTCTAAAGGAGCAGAACATGGGCATATTCATTTACACACTAACGACAAAAAATTTCCTTGGTTATTATTTGTAAGTTTATGTATACATGCATTTTCAGAAGGTTTACCGATACATCATGCAAATGATAATTTATTATGGGCAATTATTGTGCATAAAATTCCGATTGCAATAGTATTAACAACCTTTTTATTACATGCAAAATATAGCAAGCAAAAAGTTATTTTATTTTTAGGATTGTTCTCTTTAATGAGTCCTTTAGGTATGTTTTTATCTAATTACCTACCAATTTTAGAAACCTATAATACAGAAATTACCGCATTTATAATTGGTGTATTTTTACACATTTCAACTATAATACTTTTTGAAAGCACGGAAAATCATAAATTTAATTTTCAGAAATTTGGAGCCATTTTATTAGGGATACTTCTTACAGTATTTACTTTATAGTTCTTCTTCCCGATTTACTAAATCAATAGAAAAAGCAGGCAAACAAACAGCTAAATAAACACATTCCTCAGCAAAAGGATTAGAATATTGCACTCGTGTGTTTTTTTCAATTTTTATAGATTGACCAGCTTCTAAAACAACTGTTTCATCTTCTATTATAAATTGCTTTTTACCACTAATAATATAAGTATATTCATCAAACTTGGGTGTTTGAAAAGGTTCTGACCAACCAGAAGGAGCAATCATGTGGGCAATGCTTACCTGAGAATTTTTATCAGTAGCATTACCAAAATGTTCTTTTATTATTTTCCCATCTGTTGTTGGAACTACAAACGGAGTTTTTTGTATTGTATATTTTTTCATACTAATAAGGAAAGTAAACTATATTATAAACACTTTCAACATCTTTTTCTATATCTGTAAACTCATCAAAATCCTTTTCAACATAATAATAATTATCAGCTTCTTCAATACTTAATTCTTCTAAATATTTTGTAGCTAAATTAGCTAATTTGGAGTTAGATTTATTCATAGAACCAATTGCTAATCTTAAAGTATTTAAATGCGTTTTATCGTTTAAAAGGCAGCCTATAATACCTATACTCTCAGGTTCTACAGCAATACATTTTAAAAGAATTTTTCTTTCTTCCTTATCTATTTCAATATCATTATCTAAGTAATATTGAAGAATTACCCTTCTTTCAAACTGCGAATTAGGATATAAAATAGTTTCTTTGTTATTTAAAATAGAAAAACTCATTTCCTATTAATTAAACCAAATTATAAAAGACTTAATTTTTGCTAAATCAGGAATTTGTTCTTTACTAACTTTTTGCATGTTGTTTTCTTTTATTCCTAGTTCTTCTTTGTCAATTGCAATAGTAGCGTTTAATTCGTCTAAAAATAAAGATGCTGAAGAAAATGAAGTTTCAACTTTATTAATAATATTATTTGCGTTAATTTCCTCAAAAGTAGATTTTAAATTTAAACCAGACGCAGTTTTATAACGTTCATCTAAAATTTTAATACTCTTTATTGTAGATGTTAAATCTAATTGTTCTTTTGGAGTAATTGTTAAAAGATGCTTACCTCCTTTTTCATAGATTTCATATTCATCATCATCTTGAAAATAATTATCGCCTTTAGCTCCTTCGCTTAAAATTTTAACAATAGAGTCGTTTTCAAAAATTGTTTCTAACTCTTCTATAGTAGTCTCTGTAGTTAATTGGCCAACTTTTCCTTTGGCAACATCAAATTTACCGCCATTTCCACATTTTATAAATACTAATGAAATTAATAATACTGTTACTAGTTTAAATATGTTCTTCATTTTTATGTTTAGTTTTTTTATAATACTTTTTTTAAGATACCGAATACGCTTCTAATAAATGTGGCACTTGTAAGTACCTTTATAATTGGGTTTTGTCTTGTGCTTTTTCTACTAGTAGAAGAACTTCTTTTACGTGTTTTTTCTTTTTCTTTACGTTCTGCTTCTTCTGTTTTCTCTTTGTTTATTTTATCTATTTTACCATTAAGCATTTCATAAGCACTTTCTCTATCTACTTCTTCATTATACTTTGGTATTAGTCTAGAGTTATCTAAAACTTGTTTAATTTCCTTTGGTGTTAAAACGTCCATTCTACTCATTGGAGCGCGTAACATTGTTCGCGCTAATGGAGTTGGAATTCCTTTTTCATTTAAAACAGAAACAAATGCTTCTCCAATTCCTAATTGTGTTAAAACGTCTTTAGTTACATAATATTTTGAATCTGGATAGTTTTCTGCAGCTAATTTAATTGCTTTTCTATCTTTTGCAGTAAAAGCTCTTAAAGCGTGTTGAACTTTCATACCTAATTGCGCTAAAATATCTTCTGGCACATCTTTAGGGTTTTGAGTTACAAAATACAACCCAATTCCTTTAGATCTAATTAACTTAACAATACTTTCTATTTGACTTAATAATGCCTTAGAAGCTTGGTCAAACACTAAATGTGCTTCGTCTATAAAGATTACTAGCTCAGGTCTTCCACTATCTCCTTGCTCAGGAAAAGTTTCATATACTTCAGCTAATAATTGTAGCATAAAGGTTGAAAATAATTTTGGTCTATCTTGAATATCTGTTAAACGTAAAACTGAAATTAATCCACGTCCATTTTCATCAATTCTAGTTAAATCTTCAACTTCAAAAGATTTTTCACCAAAAAACAACTCACCACCTTGCTGTTCAATTTCTACTATTTTACGTAAAATTGAACCTGTACTTGCAGTAGAAATTCGTCCGTATTCAGATTGAATTTCTTCTTTTCCTTCAGCAGTTACAAATTGTAATATTTTTTTGAAGTCTTTTAAATCTAATAATGGTAATTTATTATCATCACAATATTTAAAAATAATGGCTACAATACCAGATTGAGTTTCCGTTAAATCTAAAATTCTTGAAAGTAAAACAGGACCAAATTCAGAAACGGTAGCACGTAAACGAACACCATCTTGTTCAGATATTGATAAAATTTCTATAGGAAACTTTTTAGCTTCAAAATCGAAACCAATTTTTGCATGACGTTCATCAATTTTTGCGTGTCCAGGACTTGGTTGTGCCAATCCACTTAAATCACCTTTAACATCCATTAATAAAACAGGAATTCCTTGTTCCGACATGTTTTCTGCCAAAACCTGCAAAGTTTTTGTTTTACCAGTTCCTGTTGCTCCAGCAATTAAACCGTGTCTATTTAATGTCTTTAAAGGTATCTTAACAAACGCATCTGTTATTGTTTCTTCGCCTAACATTGCTGCTCCAAGGTTAATAAACTCACCTTTAGTTTTATAACCTTCGTTAATATAATTTAAGAATTCTTCGTTTTTACTCATCTTTAAAATTTTAAACGCTTTTATTTAAAAATCACGTAAAAATAGGAAAAATCATTATTAAAACATTCATAAAAATTGAATGTTACTTATCTTTGCACTCTTATGTTGAAAAAAGAAGTACAAGATTTAATAAATAAAGGAGAAATGCTTCCATTAATGGAAGAGTTTTATACCATTCAAGGAGAAGGTGCACATACAGGAACTGCCGCTTATTTTATAAGAATTGGAGGTTGCGATGTAGGTTGTCATTGGTGCGATGTTAAAGAAAGTTGGAACGCAGATTTGCATCCACCAACTAAAACAGATTTAATTGTAGAAAATACTGCAAAATACGCTAATACAGTAGTTATTACTGGTGGAGAACCTTTAATGTGGAGTTTAGATTATATTACAAATCAATTACAAAAAAGAAACATAAAAACACATATAGAAACTTCTGGCGCATATGATTTTTCAGGTGTTTGGGATTGGTTTTGCTTATCACCAAAGAAAGGAAAACTACCTTTAGATAGAAACTACAAAGAGGCAGATGAGTTAAAAATGATTATTCATAATAAAGACGATTTTAAATTTGCTGAAGAACAAGCTGCTAAAGTTGGAGAAAAATGTTCGCTTTTCTTACAACCAGAATGGTCTAAAAAAGAAAAAATGACTCCTTTAATTGTAGATTATGTTATGGAAAATCCAAAATGGAAAATTTCACTTCAAACACATAAGTATTTGAATATACCTTAAAATATATTTTTTTGAAGCTATTTCCAGCTTTACACTATATCTTTTTATGAATGCTGAATTTATTTCAGCATTACATAAAGTTAAAGAAATTAATTTTTAAAATAAAAACTGAAACAATTTAGGCATAAAAAGGATGCCGTTTCAATCTGGGCTAAACTTATTTATAAGCTTTAAGTATTATTTAAGCTTTTGTGCTACCAAACTCATAATACGCTCAAATTGTTCTTTTAAGCCCATATCAGAATTATCCAATTCAATAGCGTCAATAGCTTTTGTTAATGGAGAATCTTCTCTAGTAGAATCTATTCTATCGCGCTCAACAACATTGTGTAAAATTTCAGCATAATTAACATCATCTCCTCTATCAATAAGCTCTTTATAACGTCTTTTAGCACGCTTATCTGGAGAAGCTGTCATAAATAATTTTAATTCAGCATCAGGAAAAACAACAGTACCAATATCTCTTCCATCCATAACAATACCTTTATTCTTTCCCATTTCTTGTTGCTCAAGTACTAATTTTCTTCTAACATCAGAAATAGTTGCAATCGGACTTACTAATTTAGAAACTTCTAAAGTTCTAATTTCTTTTTCTACATTTTTTCCATTTAAATACATTTCAGCAAAGCCTAAATCTTCATTAAATTGAAATGAAAGTGATATTTTATCTAAATCATTAATTAACTTTTGATCATTTAAAAAATTTTCAGATACATACTCTTTATTAATAGCAAATAAAGTAACTGCTCTATACATTGCTCCAGTATCAACATAAATATAACCCAATTCTTTTGCAAGTTGTTTAGCAATTGTACTTTTCCCTGTTGATGAAAAGCCATCTATAGCAATCGTAATTTTTTCACTCATAATTAACTGTTGAATCTTATCAAAAATATTGAATCCTTAGAATATTTAAAAACTTTTTGGTCTTTTTGGCTTATAATTTCTTCCTCCTAAGTCCATTTGTAAACTAAAAGTACTGACATTACTAGCTGTATGATATCTAGAATATGCATAATTCAGTTTAAACTTATTCATTTTTAATCCAAAACCAAAAGAGATACCTCCAAAAGTTCGCACATTTTGAAGTTGTAATTCTTTACTACGCCTAAAATTATAACCAATTCTTAAATTAATGGCACTTTCAGGAAATAATTCAGCACCAACAACAACATGTCTAAATGCATTATCCAAAAATGAAATTTCTTCATTTGTAGTATTTCCATCTAAATCTGTTGTAGAATTAGAAGGATTTGGAACACCTACTTGCCATTTCTGTAAATTATCTAAAGTAAGATACCATCTTAGCGGAACTTTATCCAATTTATAAGAAGCTCCTGCTACTACTTCAAAAGGTAGTTTTTCACTAGTGCCATTAAAAGTACTAATTTGAGTTCCAATATTTCTAGCAACTATAGAAAATCTCCAAGGATTATAAGGATTGTAATACAAAACACCAAAGTCTAGAGCAATTCCATTAGAAGAAAAGTTATCTATTGAAGAATTAATAAACTTAATGTTTGTACCTATAAAAATATCTGACCAAGGAATATTGTATGCATAACCAATGGATAAAGCAATATCATTTGCATTAAAGCTACCTGTTTCATTACCTTCTTCATCTGCAGCAATCAAAGACCCATAATTTAAATACTTAACACTAGCATGCATTGTGCCAAATCTATTGTTAAAGGTATATGCAAAAGAAGCAGAACCAATACTTACACCAGCCAAATAACTAGTATAATTTACTGCTAATTCTCTATCAATTTCATTTGTAATTGTTGCAGGATTCCAAATTGGCTGACTAACATCATCTACTAAAGTTAAAACTTCACCTCCTAAAGCAACTTGTCTTGCAGAAGTAGCTACATTTAAAAATTGGTATACTTCTTCTCCTCCAACTTGTGCGGTTAAGTTCTTTAAAAATAATAAGAATAATAAAGCTAAAAAGCGTGTTCTCATAAATGATTTACAAAGAAAATAGAAATATAAAACATAACGTAATAAATCAAGATTATTTTATATAAAAAACTTTTTTTTGAGATTAACTGTTATAAAATAAAGAATAAACTGTGGATCATCAAAGTCAATCTATAAAATTAAATTGATATTTCAAATATAGTAAAGTCTATAACAAAAAAAAGCTCTTAGTTAAATTAACTAAGAGCTTTAAAAGCAAGGCAACGACCTACTCTCCCACCTATTGGCAGTAC
>NZ_JAKGSC010000003.1 GCF_022478115.1 Tenacibaculum aquimarinum
GCACAATACGCAGCAGCTGAATAATTAAATGAAGCATCGTCTAAAGCGTTTACAGTTACAGAAACAGCACTTGAATTTGGACAGGTTCCACTAGTTGTATATGTTACAGAATATGTTCCTGGAGTCGAAGCTGATACATCAATTGCACCAGTTCCATTATTTATTGATAATCCACTTGTAGAAGAGAAGCTTCCACCATTAAGACCAGTAATAGTTGGCGTTGGATCAGTATCATCTGAACAATACGCAGCAGCTGAATAGTTAAATGAAGCGTCGTCTAACGTATTAATGGTAATCTCAAAAGCATCAGAATTTTGTCCTGGATCTTGAGTTGTATAAGTAATATTATAGGTTCCTGCAGTTGATGTTGATAAATTTATTTGACCAGTACTGGTGCTTATAAAGTTTAATCCCGTCGTTGAAGAAAATGTTCCACCTGTTTCACCTGTTACTGTTGGTGTAGGATTAGTTTCATCTTTACAATAATTGTTTTTGCTGTAACTAAATGAAGCGTCATCCAAGGTGCTGGTTATTTCAATACTAAATGTTTTTTGATAATATGTATGAATATTAGGCGCTATATATGTTATCGTATAGTTTCCTACTGTACTTGAAGAAACGTCAATAATCCCCGTAGAACTGTTAATTGATAAGCCAGATGTTGATGAGAAAGTTCCGCCTACAATTCCACTTATAGTTGGTGTTGGGTCTGAATCAGCTGTGTCATAGCTTGAGCTTCCGTAAGAAAAATTAGAAAAATCATTATAATGAGCGTCTATATAGTTTTTTATTACTGTACCATAATCTCTAGCAAAATAAGGGACAGTTGTACTACGAGTATCTGTATAGCCATATGTAGAAGAATATGTATTACCTAAATCTCTAACTCTACGGTTTACTTCAGTCATAATACCATCAATAGTTCCACCACCACCGTTATGAGAACCGCCACCAGAAGTACTATTTGATGTACTTGGGTCACCTGATCCATGTCGAATGTTGTTGTAGTAATCTCCGGCAAAGTAAGAATAATTTCCAGGGTTTGTATCATCACAAGATCCTTGTCCTCCATTGCCAATATGGCTTGGAACTGTTCTATAACCAACAGACCTACCGCAACCTGCATGTCCTAAACCAGCATATTCAGCACCTCCTGTTGTTTGCATTAAACCTCCAAGACTTTGTGCTCCTCTAATTAAATCTTCAAAGCCTAAATTTTGAATGTTATTCTCAATAAGATTTTTAATTGTAACTCTAGATAATTCAGTTGCATTTGTTGAGGTGTTGTCTAAATCCTCATCAAAAGAACTAGAAGGTAAATTGTAACCAGCTTCTATTCTTGGAATTGAATGACTTTGACCATGTAAGTCTATATATAAACCTTTTCCATACTTGGCAGTTACGTCTGCACTAGCGTCATCTATAAAGTCGTGAAAAGCATTGTAATATATTGCTGCAGTACTATTATTACAAGTTGCAACACTTTGCGTTCGATTAGGGTCTAATTTTGTTCTACGTAAATTATTTACAATAATATGTGGGTAAAGACCATATTGTTGATAACACCATTTTTGAATTTCACGTATTAAAATATCAGTATTATCATCCATTTCATTTGTACCACAACCTCTGTTTGGTAATTCACTTGGTGTTAATCTTCCACCATGTGGAGCAGAAATTATTACTGGCATATTCCCAGGAATGTACTCAATATATTTTTTACTAGAGTTATGATATTGAGATGCAGAAGGAACGTCTGCTGGTAATAATTGTGCTGATAAAAAGTTTGAAGTTAATAGAAAGGTAAAAGCAATAAATAGCCTTAAGAAACTAGGGGTAATTTTCTTCATTACAGATTAGTTGTAGGGGTTAAAAAAGTATTGTTAATATAACGATGGGAAAAGTACAAAAAAAAAATGAATCTAAAATTTATGTATAAAAAAAGAGGTTTAGAATTTTCTAAACCTCTTTTTTATTTTTTTTTCTTATTAGATTAAAAAGTAGAACTTATATTAAGTGCAACTTCATTCCATGTTTTAGATATGCCGTCTGCACCTGAGTGTAAATCTTTACAAGCTTCGTTTAATGATGCTAAAGCTTTATTAGCTTTCCAATTCTCTATATTCATTATTGATGTCATTGAAAACGTTTTGTCTGCAATAGTATATGTAAAAGGAAGTTTTTCAGTAATACCGTTCATTGTAATTTCTGCAACTCCATTAGTTTCATCAGTTAAAGATAATTTACCCGAAAGTAATGATGTGTTTTCCATGATTCCGAAAAAGAATTTCTGAATTTTATAGTCTCTACTTTTATCTTTTGTAAAAATACTACTTACAGGAATTGAAAACTCTACATTATTTATTGCTTCTTTAATTGAATTACCTTCTCCGTTTTTTGTAATGTCAATTTTATTGAATTGACCATTAACGCCTATTTTTTCAGTTGTTTTATAAGCTGTCCATCCAATATTGTTTTCTGCATTTTCTAAAGAGAATTTAGCTGTTTTTTCTGGTTCTATTTCTTTTTTTACTTCTGATTTACAAGCTGTAAATTGAAAAGAAAAAGATACTGCTATTAGTAAGATTATTAATTTTTTCATTGGTTCTTATTTTGGGTTAAAACATTATTCGCTAACTCTATATACGCTTTCTTAGCTTCTATTACAGACATTCCTTTTAACTGCATCCAAGCATTAAATTTAAAAGCACTTATTACATTTGCCTCTCTATTGTGAGCAAAATTATCTCCGGAAGTTGCTTGTTTATAGTAGGCATAAAATTGCAGCCGAATATCTGGAGCCATTTCAAATCTAACTTTAGAAACCTTCTCGAAAGCATCGTCAAATGCTGTGTTTAAGTTTTCTGGGATAATCATATAAAATAATTAATGTATAAATATACGAAAGGAGCCAAGAAAAACAAACTATCAAGTCTATCTAAAATTCCTCCATGACCAGGCATTATGTTTCCACTGTCTTTAACATTAGCTTGGCGTTTAAATTTAGATTCTACTAAATCTCCTAAGGTTCCAAATACAGAGGTTATTAAAGCAATAATTACCCAGTTTAATGTTGAAAAAACAGGAATGTATTCAGATAATATAATTGCTGATAAGGTTGAGAAAACTAATCCACCAATAAAACCTTCAATAGTTTTTCTTGGTGACACCTTTTCAAAAAGTTTATGTTTTCCAAAATTTTTTCCAATAAGATAAGCAAAGCTATCATTAACCCAAATAAGTACTAAAATACCAATTATTATATATGGATTATAGTTGCCTGTAGTAAATGGAATTAAGAGTAAAAAGAAAAATGAAAATGCAATATATCTTACTGATAGGTCAAGCTTTTCAAAATTGTGTGTAGGGTAACTGTTTTTTTTAGAATATAGGTAGATTATTAATCGGATACCACAAATTAAACAAAATGCTAGAAGAATCCAGATTAACTTATTGTCATTTTTTGCATAAGCTGCATACCCTAAAAAACCTACAAATAAATATGGAACAATACTATTTAATTTAACAAGTTTAGAAAATTCCCAAACTGATAATAATCCAAATATTGTAATTAAAATAACATACGATTCTTTAGAATAAAGAATTGCTGCTAAAAAAAGTAAAATGTAAATTACACCTGAAGCGGCTCGTGTAATAAGGTTGCTCATTCTTATAAATCTTCAAAGAGTAGCAAATATAAGTTTTTAGAATTACTGTTACCGTAATTCATGAAATTATCGTCATTTTTTTTGAGTGTATATTCTTTAACAGCACTAATGTTTGTTGGAATATTTCCGCCGAAATTAGTTTTAATACCTGTTAATGCTTCACCTGTATCTTTAACAATTTGACTGGTTGTTGCGTATACAATAAAATGATCTGATAGTTCTGTTAACTTTTTACTTCTTAGTTGGTTGGATGAAAATAAAATATCTCCTTTATTTGCAATTAAGTGCTCACAGGTTGTAAAAAATGGAGCATTTGTTTTAAGTGAATTTGTTAAATTAACATCAATCTTAGTTAAGAATTTTGGTAAATCAATATCTGTACAGATTAATTTTTTCCAATTATTTTCCAATAAAATATTTTTCAAATTAGAAATAACTTCATCTTTATTAGTGCAATATAAAAACTTACCGCCTTTATTAATAAAGTGATGCACAAAGTTATCGTCAAGAGAAAGATTTACAGGTTGTTGTTTAATCTCTTCTTTCTCTTGAGCGGTATTTTTAAATATTTTTTTAAAAAAATTCATACTATTAATTAAAAAAATGTACTAATCTAATAGTTCATTTTCCTCTTTAGGAGGTTGGGTATTAGTTTCAGTTTCTTCTTTGTCAAAAGGTCTTTTTCCAAAAATCTTTTCTAAATCGTCTTTAAAGATAACCTCTTTCTCTAATAGTTTGTCTGCTAAAACAGTTAATTTATCTTTGTGTAAACTTAAGATTTCTATAGCTCTAATGTATTGTCCTTCAATAATTTTAGATATTTCTTCGTCAATTTTCTTAGCAGTTGCTTCACTGTAAGGTTTTACAAAGCCATCATTTCCAGAAGAATCATAATAGGTTACATTACCAACTTCATCGTTTAATCCATAAACAGTAACCATTGCTCTAGCTTGTTTGGTAACTTTTTCTAAATCACTCAATGCACCAGTAGAAATCTTATTAAACATTATTTTTTCAGCTGCTCTACCTGCCATCGTAGCACACATTTCATCTAACATTTGTTCTGTTTGAACAATCATTCTTTCTGCAGGTAAATACCAAGCAGCTCCTAAAGATTGTCCACGAGGTACAATAGTTACTTTAACTAATGGAGCAGCGTGTTCTAGCATCCAACTAACGGTTGCATGACCAGCTTCGTGAAAAGCAATAACATTCTTTTCTTTTGGTGTAATTACTTTATTTTTCTTTTCTAAACCTCCAACAATTCTGTCTACAGCATCTAAGAAATCTTGATGATGAATTGCTTTTTTACTATTTCTAGCAGCAATTAAAGCAGCTTCATTACACATGTTTGCAATATCTGCACCTGAAAAACCAGGAGTTTGTTGTGCTAAAAACTTCACCTTAACATCGTCTGCTAATTTTAAAGGTTTTATATGAACTTCAAAAATTTCTTCACGTTCATTTATGTTTGGTAAATCTACATAAATCTGACGATCAAAACGTCCAGCACGCATTAATGCACTGTCTAAAACATCTGCTCTGTTTGTGGCAGCTAATACAATTACATTTGTATCAGTTCCAAAACCATCCATTTCAGTTAATAACTGATTTAGTGTGTTCTCTCTTTCGTCATTTCCGCCAGTCATGCTATTTTTTCCACGAGCACGTCCAATAGCATCAATCTCATCAATAAAAATAATTGAAGGAGATTTTTGTTGTGCTTGTTTAAATAAATCTCTAACACGAGAAGCACCAACACCAACAAACATTTCTACAAAATCTGAACCAGATAAAGAGAAAAATGGCACATCAGCTTCACCTGCAACGGCTTTAGCTAATAATGTTTTTCCTGTTCCTGGAGGTCCTACTAATAATGCTCCTTTAGGTATTTTACCACCTAAAGCGGTGTATTTTCCTGGGTTCTTTAAGAAATCTACAATTTCTTGTACTTCTTCTTTTGCTCCTTCTAAACCAGCAACATTTTCGAAAGTAGTTTTTACTTTAGTGTCTTTGTCAAACAATTTTGCTTTAGACTTACCAATGTTAAAGATTTGTCCGCCTCCACCAGCTCCGCCAGCTCCACCAGACATTCTTCTCATAAAAAACAGCCAAATACCAATTAAAAGTATAAACGGTAAAAAACCGATTATAGTGTCAATCATACTTGTTCGTTCTATATTTTCTTTATCGAAATCTAAATTACTTTCTGTTTTAATCTTTGCGATTTCATTTTCAAAATTTTGTAAATCACCAAAATTATATTCAAAAAAAGGAGCTTCTGATTTGTATAAAACAGATTTTGTTTGTTTTTGATATTCTGCTTTTTTAAGCGCTTCTTCTTTAAGATAAATTTGAGCTAAACTGTTGTTTTCTACAACAATTTTAGAAATTTCATTATCTTTTAAAACTTTAAAGAATTCGTTTTTAGAAATTCTTTTTGTTCCTAAGCTACCTGAATTAAATAGGCTTAAGCTTAAAAGGAAAATTACAATTGGCACATAAATCCAATAAGAATTGAATTTAAAAGGCGCGTTTTTTTTAGTGTCTTTTTTATCTTGGCTCATAAATTTTTTTTGAAAAAATTAAGTTTTACACAGATTTTATCTTTGTGATTTTTGCATCACCCCATAAACTTTCTATGTCGTAAAACTCACGTACTTGTTTTTGGAAAATATGTACAACAACGTTTACATAATCCATTAATACCCATTCAGAGTTTGTTTGTCCTTCAATGTGCCAAGGTTTGTCTTTAAGCTCTTTGCTTACACCTTTTTGCACAGAACCAGAAATGGCATTTACCTGTGTGTTTGAAGTACCGCTGCAAATTATAAAATAATCGCAAACAGTGTTTTCTATTTCTCTTAAGTCTAAAAGTTGAATATCTTCTCCCTTTACATCATCAATTCCTTTAATTATAGCGGAGATTAATTCGTCTGTACTTACTTGCTTTTTAGTCATTCAGAAATTTTAAGTTTAGTGCAAATTTACTGTTTTTTTGTTAGTTTTTTGTGTAAAATTACACTAGTTTAGTCTTTATTTAACAGTCTATTTTACACTTGAAATTAATCAAACTTCATACCACTACATCTACCAATTCTTTTTTAAAAGAATTAAGTAAAGAATCTCGCCTAGATAACTTTACAGTTGTAGTAACAGATGCTCAAACTTCTGGGCGTGGTCAAGTACAGCAAAAGTGGCAATCTGAGTCTTTTAAAAACCTGACATTCAGTGTTTTTGTTTGTTTTGATAGTTTGGAGATTCTACATCAAAAGTATTTAAATTTCGCAATAAGTTTGGCTATTTTTAATACCTTAGAGCCTTTAGATTTACCTAAGTTAACTATAAAGTGGCCTAACGACATTCTGTCAGATAATAGGAAATTGTGTGGTGTTTTAATAGAAAATCAACTTAAGAAAGGTAAAATTAATTCTTCAATAATAGGAATTGGTTTAAATGTGAATCAACTTATTTTTAATGAACTGCCAAATGCAACTTCATTAAAAATAATTAAGCAAACTGATTTTGATTTAGATCAGTTGTTAGAAAAGATGATTGTTAACTTAAAAAATCAGGTTAGAAATTTAGAGCAGAAGAACTTTGTTGTGTTGGAAAGAGATTACCTAAGTTCTTTGTGTAAATTTAATAGGCCATCAATGTTTAGAGATGAAATTAACCAACACTTATTTATGGGTAAAATAGTAGGTGTTTCTTCAGAAGGAAAATTACAGGTTGAGTTAGAAGATGAATTGGTAAAAGATTTTGGTTTAAAGGAAATAAAATTTTTATAAAAAAAAACTGACAAGGTTACTTGTCAGTTTTTCGGTTAAATTATTGTTCCCGCTTACTGGAAGCTTAAAATTCTATTTTATAATTTATCTAAATTGTCAGTTAATGTTTCAATAAAGCTTGTTAATGGTTTTTTTACCATCATTGCCATCATCATATTAAATTTACCATTAAAATCTAAAGTAACTTCACTCGAATTGGCATCAATTTCTTTAATATCAGTAACTAGTTCAAAATCTAACTTACTACTTGCTGCACCTAAAGTTATGTTAGAATATTCCGTAGTATCTTTTAAAACCAGTCTAATTTCTGGCATTCCTTTTAAACCAAAAATAAATGAATCTCCATCAACTTCGAACTTTTGAATGCTTTCTGGCATTAATTGTTCAAAATTTTGCAAGTCAGTTAAAAATTCAAACATTTCTTTTTGAGATTTTTTTACTGATACTGTATTTCCTTTGATGTTCATTTTTTTGTTTTTTTTAGTGTTACGGTTTACTTTATTTCAAAAATACTGCCAAACTATTGTTTCCATTGACTAGGATTAACTCTCCAGTCTTCTAGTGTTCTTAATTCTTTAGCATTTATGTATTTACTATCTGATGCTTGTTCTAATAAAAACTCGTAATTACTAAGTGTAGTAAGTTCTACATTTGCTTCTTTAAAATTTTCAGTAGCAATATCAAATCCGTAAGAGAAAATAGCAACCATTCCTTTTACATTTGCATCACATTCCTTAAGAGCTTTTACTGCGTTTAAGCTGCTTTTTCCAGTACTAATTAAATCTTCAATTACAACAACATTTTGTCCACGCTCCAAATGTCCTTCAATTTGATTTTTTCTACCATGTTTTTTGGGTTCTGGCCTAACATAAATAAAAGGAACACCTAATTCTTGTGCAACTAAAATTCCAATAGCTATTGCACCTGTTGCAACACCAGCAATTACGTCTGGTTTTCCATGTTTTAGTTCTACTATTTTAGCAATTTCTTCTTTTAAAAAGTTTCTAACTGGGGGATAAGATAATGTTACTCTATTATCACAATAAATTGGAGATTTCCATCCAGAAGCCCAAGTAAAAGGTTCATTAGGACTCAATTTTATTGCTTTAATTTGTAGTAATAATTCAGCAGTTTTTTTTGATGTATCTTTGTTTAAACTCATAGTACTGCAAATGTATAAAGTTTTTGTAAATGATAAGCCTATAATTATTACAGATTCTTCACAAAAGGATAAAAAATTTCCTACCTATTCTTTTGATGAAGTAATTATAGATGAAATTATTTATAGATTTAAAACTGAAAACATAAAAGGAGTTTACCTTATTACCAATAATTTAGAACAAGCTTGGAGTAATTTTAGAGAAAACTTTAAGATAGTTAAAGCTGCTGGTGGATTGGTTTTTAATCAGAACAAAGAAGTTTTATTTATTTATAGAGGTAATAAATGGGATTTGCCCAAAGGACGTGTAGAAGAAGGAGAAGATATTGAAACTACAGCAATTAGAGAAGTAGAAGAGGAGTGTAGCGTTTTTAATTTAAAAATAGACTCTTTTTTAACAGCTACGTATCATATATTTTATAAAAATAATAAAGCCAAGCTAAAAGAAACCTTTTGGTTTTTAATGCATACAAATTATAAAGGTAAACCAGTTCCTCAAAAAGAAGAAGGCATTGTTGAAGCCGTTTTTAAAAATCATACAAGTACATTACTAGCATTACAAAACACTTTTGTAAATGTAGGTTTGGTCTATGAAACCTATCAAAAAGAATCGAATTAGCTTCTTTTTATGACATCATGTCATTTAATTCCTATTTATTTTTTAACATTTCTGCCAAAAACCATTTTAAAAGCTATTGGCACACACTTTGACTATTGTTTACTCGTAAAATTGAATTAAAAATTAATAAACATAAATTATGAGTAAGATTATTGGTATAGATTTAGGAACAACAAACTCTTGTGTCTCTGTAATGGAAGGTAATGAGCCAGTTGTAATTCCTAATTCAGAAGGAAAAAGAACTACACCATCTGTAGTTGCCTTTGTTGAAGGTGGAGAACGTAAAATTGGAGATCCAGCAAAACGTCAAGCAGTTACTAACCCAACAAAAACGGTATATTCTATCAAACGTTTTATGGGGAATAAATTTTCTGAATCTTCTAAAGAAGCAGGAAGAGTTCCTTATAAAGTAGTAAAAGGAGATAACGATACACCACGTGTAGATATTGATGGACGTTTATATACGCCACAAGAAATCTCTGCAATGGTATTACAGAAAATGAAAAAAACTGCTGAAGACTATTTAGGAACTTCAGTTGCAGAAGCAGTAATTACTGTACCAGCATACTTTAACGATGCACAAAGACAAGCTACAAAAGAAGCTGGTGAAATAGCAGGTTTAAAAGTAAGAAGAATTATAAACGAGCCTACTGCAGCAGCATTAGCATACGGTTTAGACAAAGCAGATGAAGACAAGAAAATTGTTGTTTTTGATTTTGGAGGAGGAACACATGATGTTTCTATCTTAGAATTAGGAGACGGAGTTTTTGAAGTATTATCTACTGACGGAGATACACACTTAGGTGGAGATGATGTTGATGAAAAAATTATTAACTGGTTAGCGGAAGAGTTTAAGGCTGAAGAAGCAATGGACTTACGTAAAGACCCAATGTCTTTACAACGTTTAAAAGAAGCTGCTGAAAAAGCGAAGATTGAATTATCTTCTACAACATCAACTGAAATTAACTTACCTTATATTACTGCAACTGCTAGCGGACCAAAACACTTAGTTCGTACATTAAGTAGAGCAAAATTTGAGCAGTTAATTGATGATTTAGTAAAAAGAACAATTGAGCCTTGTCAAACAGCATTAAAAAATGCAGACTTATCAATTTCTGAGATAGATGAAATTATCTTAGTTGGTGGTTCAACTCGTATTCCTGCTGTACAAGAAGCGGTAGAAAAGTTCTTCGGAAAATCGCCAAGTAAAGGTGTGAATCCAGATGAGGTTGTTTCTTTAGGAGCAGCAATTCAAGGTGGAGTTTTAACTGGAGAGGTAAAAGACGTTCTTTTATTAGATGTAACGCCATTATCTTTAGGTATCGAAACTATGGGGAATGTTTTCACTAAGTTAATTGATGCAAACACAACAATTCCTACAAAGAAATCGCAAGTATTTTCTACAGCAGTAGACAACCAACCATCAGTAGAAATTCACGTTTTACAAGGTGAAAGAGCAATGGCTGCAGATAATAATACAATTGGTCGTTTCCATTTAGATGGTTTACCACCAGCACAAAGAGGTGTTCCTCAAATTGAAGTAACTTTTGATATTGATGCAAACGGAATTATTAAAGTTTCTGCATTAGATAAAGGAACAAACAAGTCTCACGAAATTAGAATTGAAGCTTCTTCAGGTTTATCTGATGCTGAAATCGAAAAAATGAGACAAGATGCTGAAGCAAATGCAGAAGCAGATAAAGCAGCAAAAGAAACTGCAGAAAAAATTAATGGTGCAGACGGAATGATCTTTCAAACTGAAAAGCAATTGAAAGAATTTGGAGAAAAATTATCTGATGATAAAAAAGGTCCAATTGAAGCAGCATTAGTTGAATTAAAAGCAGCTCACGAATCTAAAGATATTGCACAAATTGATGCTGCAATGGAAAAGATTAACGAAGCTTGGAAAGTAGCATCTGAAGAAATGTATGCAGCAGAACAAGCAGCAGGAGCAGGAGCACAACAAGGTCAACCAGAAGCTGCAAGTGCAGATCAAGGAGACAATGTTGAAGATGTAGACTTCGAAGAAGTAAAGTAAGCAGGATGTTGAATTTGTTTCTACAAATTCTTACATATCGCTTATCCCAAACTTGATTTGGGATCTTCTAAAAAGAAAAACATATTTTCTTAAAATAATAAAAACGCAATCATTAATTTGGTTGCGTTTTTTAATTCAATCTATTTTCTTTTGAAAACTTATAACAAAACCAACTTCTTTAAACATACTTTTTGTGAATTTACAGAAGTAGATAATTTTCAGATTCCGGAAAATACCAATTATAAAAGTAAATCAGACAGTTTGTATTTTTATACAGTGGAAGGTGTTTATAGAAAATCGAATCATTGGGGAAGAGTTGCTAATTGCAGATGGAAATTAATAACTGAAGAAAAATATAAAAACCAACAAACAGTAATTGGCTTTGCAAAATGGTCAGATTTTTATCCGTTAAATTCAAGCGAAAAAATCTATTTTATTGAAGTTGATTTTGAATTAAAAACCGCAAAAATTCAAGCTAAAAAAGAAAGTAGAACAAATCATTTATTTTCGTTTTCTGAAGCTCAGAAAAGAATAAAACAGGTGCGTCATTTACTTAAAGATGATAAATGGGCGCAATATTTCGATTTAGAAATTAAAGAACTACAGTTTAAAGTTATTTCAGAATTTATCAGTTCAAATAAAACTTTACAAGAAGTAAAAAGAATGTATAAATAAATTCATTTTCCGTAAATTTGTAATCTGAAATTTTAACAATCTAAAAGTCTATAAAGCCGAGATGAATATACCACAAACTAGTTTTCCAAGAGTAGTAATTATTGGAGGTGGATTTGCAGGTTTAGCTGCAGCAAAAGGACTTGAAGAACAAGAATTGCAAGTTGTTTTAATAGATAAACATAATTACCACACATTTCAACCCTTATTATACCAAGTTGCCACAGGAGGTTTGGAGCCAGATTCTATTGCTTTTCCGTTAAGGAAGCGCTTTAATGATGTGGAAAATTACTATTTCCGTCTTGCAGAGGTAACAAATGTTAATTCAGAAAAAAACGAAATTGAAACTACAATTGGTAGCTTAGAATACGATCATTTAATTATTGCAACAGGTTCTACAACTAATTTCTTCGGAAATAAAAATGTAGAAAAGTTTGCAATGGAAATGAAATCAATTCCGCAATCTTTAAACATTAGAAGTTTAATTTTAGAAAACTTTGAAGAGGCATTATTGACTTCAGATTTAGAGGAGAGAAAAGCATTAATGAATTTTGTTATTGTTGGTGGAGGACCAACAGGAGTGGAATTGGCCGGTGCTTTGGCAGAAATGAAAAAAGGAATTTTACCAAAAGATTATCCGGATTTAGACATTAGATTAATGAAGATTAATTTAATACAAAGTTCTGGTGAAATCTTAAAAGGAATGAGCGATAAAGCCTCAGAGAAAGCAGAAGATTTTCTTGTAAAGTTAGGTGTAGATGTTTGGAAAAATCTTCGTGTTTTAGATTATGATGGTAAAATGGTTACTACAAATGGCGAAGATCATTTTAGGGCTGAAACTGTTATTTGGGCAGCAGGTGTTAAAGGTGAATCGGTTTCTGGTTTGCAAAACGAATGCTTAATTGAACGCGCAAATAGATTTAAAGTAGATGAGTTTAATAGTGTTATAGGTTACAAAAACGTCTATGCTATTGGAGATGTTGCTTTTATGAAATCTGAAAAATATCCGTATGGTCATCCAATGATGGCGCAACCTGCAATTCAACAAGGACGTTTATTGGCAAAAAATATTATCTTAGGATTAAAAGGGAAAGCTCAAAAAGAATTTGAATATAACGACAAAGGTTCAATGGCTACAATTGGAAGAAATAAAGCTGTTGTAGACTTACCAAAATGGAAATTTCAAGGTGTGTTTGCTTGGTTTGTATGGATGTTTGTACACTTATTTTCTTTAATAGGATTTAGAAATAAAGCAATTGTTTTTATGAATTGGGTGTATAATTACATTCGTTTTGATAGAGAAACGCGTTTAATTATTCGTCCTTATAAAAACAAGAATAAACATAGTTTTAAAGAGTAAATTACTATGAAAGTCACAAGAAATATTAAATGTCCAAACTGTGGTGTCTTTAACACAGATAGAGAATATTGTAAAAATTGTGACACACTTATTTCTGATAAAAAGAAACGAGAACTCAAAAAAATAGCTGTAGCACAAAAGCATATTGATGAAGTAGTTCATGAAATGGAAAATCCAGGTTTTGCTAAAAGACTAAAAGCACATCCATTTTTGTTGTATAGAATTTTTGGTTGGATTTTATATTCAGTAATTACAGTAGTTAGTTTAATTGGCGCAGGTTTAGCTTGGTTTATTGCAATGGTTGCAGCAGGATAAAATGAAAAACACACTATTTTATTACTTTATTTTTTCATTATTTACAGGAACCGTAATTTATTTTTTGCAGTATTTTTCAGTTCCATTACCAAGAATTTTTCGTTTTTATGTGAACGATTTTTTAATTATTCCTATTGTTTTATATAGCTGTTTAAGAGTTTTAAAATGGTCTAAAAACAATAAAAATTACATGTTAAGCTTGCCTATAATTTTATACGTTTGTTTACTATATAGTGTTTTGTTCGAGTATGTTTTTCCAAAATATTTAGCAAGATATACCAAAGACTTTATGGATGTTATTGTTTATTTTGCAAGTGGATTGGTGTTCTACTATCTTCAAAAAAATAAAAATGAATTCTAATAAAATTGCTAAAGAAAATATTGCTCGCTTAAATACTGCAATAGCATTTATAGAAGAGAATTTATCAGAAAAATTATCATTAGAAATTATTGCAGAAAAAGCATATTTCTCTCCTTTTCATTTTCATAGATTGTTTAAAATTGTAGTTGGTGAAACTGTTCACAATTTTATCAATAGAAAGAGAATTGAAAAATCTGCGGCTTATTTATTACATCAAAAAGAAAAGAGTATTACCCAAATTTCTGAAATTGTAGGTTTTAGTAACCTGTCTGCATTTTCTAAATCTTTTAAAAAGTTTTACGGAGTTTCACCAAACAAATTCAAAGAAGAAAGTCCAGATAAATATAGCAAGATTAGTAAAACTAAAAGCAAGATTGGAGAAGTGTCTGTTACTTTTGAACAATATATTTGCAACATTAATAACGCATTAAAATGGTTAAAAATGAACGCGAAAACAGAAGTTAAAACAATTGCTAGACTAGATTTAGCTTACATTTCTCATAAAGGAAGAATGGAGGCAATTGGAAGTATTTATAATAAGTTGGTTAAATGGGCTACTCCAAAAGGCTTGATTGATGAGCAAACAAGAATGGTTACTATTTATCATGACAGTCCAAAAATTACGGATCCAAATAAATTAAGAATGAGCGCTTGTATTGTTCTAAATGATCCTGTAGAAATTGACGGAGAAGTAAGTTTAAGAATTTTAAGTCCTACTAAATGTATTGTTTCTAGATTAGAGATTGCGCCTTTTGAGTTTCAACAAGCTTGGGAATCTTCATTTGCTTTTATGGTGGAAAATGGATACAAAAAATCTGATTCTGATCCTTTTGAAATTTATTATAACAATGCTGCAGAACATCCAGAAAATAAGTTTATTGTAGATTTATGT
Source organism: Tenacibaculum aquimarinum (assembly GCF_022478115.1). Classification (GTDB taxonomy): domain Bacteria; phylum Bacteroidota; class Bacteroidia; order Flavobacteriales; family Flavobacteriaceae; genus Polaribacter; species Polaribacter aquimarinum_A. The sequence continues at coordinate 14,876 of NZ_JAKGSC010000003.1, forward strand.
ATTCCTATTTTATAGAGTAACAATTCATCGTTTTTTTTCTACAACTCGGTATTTGTTTTTATTTTAAAAACTGATAACGCCACATCTTTGTATCATCAAAAAACCAAACTGATGAAACGTATATTATTTATTTTATTCACTATCTGTCAATTTTCATTAATTGCACAAACAACAATTTCAGGGAAAGTAACAGACAATAAAGGAATCGGAATTTTAGGCGCAAATGTCTATTTATACGGTGCTTACGATGGAACTTCATCTGATGAGAATGGAAATTTTTCTTTTTCAACTTCAGAAAAAGGAGTGAAAACATTAGTAGTTTCTTTTATTTCGTTTGAAAATTTTACACGAACTGCCGATGTTTCTAAACTGAAAAATCTACAGATAAAATTGAGAGAAGATGTAAATACATTGGATGCAGTAACTATAAATGCAGGAACTTTTGAAGCTGGCGATAACGCAAAAGTTACCGCTTTAAAACCTTTAGATGTTGTAACAACTGCAAGCGCTTTGGGCGATTTTGTCGGCGCATTGCAAACACTTCCAGGAACAGCTACAGTTGCAGAAGATGGTCGACTTTTTGTGCGTGGAGGTGAAGCGGAGGAAACGCAAATTTTTATAGATGGAATTCGTGTTTTTACACCATATACGCCAACAACAAATAACATGCCTACAAGAGGCCGTTATTCGCCATTTTTATTTAAAGGAATTACCTTTTCAACTGGAGGTTATTCTGCAGAATACGGTCAAGCTTTGTCCAGTGTTTTGTTATTAAATACAATAGATGAACCTGTTGAAGAAAAAACCGATTTGTCTTTTATGACAGTTGGTTTAGGAGTTGGAAATACACAAATTTGGGGTAAAAGTTCATTGAGTGTTAATATGTCTTATATTAATTTACAGCCTTATTTAGAGTTATTTCCTGATAGAAATAAGTGGAATAAACCGTATCAATCATTTAGCGGAGAAATGGTTTATAGATATAAGTTTCAGAATGAAAGTATGTTGAAATTATATGGAGCATTTAGTTATAGTGACTTTGATATTTTACAAGATGATATTAATTTTGATGATGGTTTGCACTTCGGATTAAAAAACAGAAACCTATATTTTAATACTTCATACAAATCAAGACTTGGAAATAATTGGACTATTTCTGGTGGAGCAAGTTTTACAAACGATAATTCTGATATTGCAATAATTGATGATGCTGTTAAGAATGATGAAAACTCGGTGCATGTAAAATTGAAGTTGAAAAAACGATTTTCAAATAGATTCAAACTTAATTTTGGGGCAGAATATTTTACAACAGATTTTAATGAGAATTTTATTGGAAATACCGCAGGAAATTTCAACTACGGATTCGATAATAACATTTTTGGAGCTTTTGCCGAAACTGACATTTTCTTCTCAAAAAAGTTAGCGTCTAAAATTGGTGTTCGTGTAGAAAATTCAGATTTATTAAATCAGTTTACAGTTTCACCAAGAGCTTCTTTAGCTTATAAATCAGGGAAAAACGCTCAGTTTTCATTGGCTTATGGTCGTTTTTATCAAAACCCGAAAAGCGAATATTTAAAGTTTAGCGACAATTTTGAAGCTGAAAACACTTCGCATGTAATTGCTAATTATCAATATGTAAAAAACAATCAAATTTTTAGAGTTGAAGGGTATTACAAAGATTATAAAGACTTGGTTAAATATGATACCGATTTTGTAGATCCAAACACTAATTTTTCTAATAACGGAAATGGTTTTGCAAAAGGAGTTGATGTTTTTTGGAGAGACGGAAATAATATTAAAAACTTAGAATATTGGGTTTCGTATTCGTTTTTAGATACAAAACGAGATTATAGAAATTATCCAGTAAAAGCAAGACCTAATTTTGCGTCGCAACACAATTTATCTGTCGTTGGTAAGTATTGGATGGAAGACTGGAAAAGCCAAATTGGAGTAAGTTACAGTTTTGCTTCAGGGAGAAATTATACCAACCCGAATAAAACAGGGTTTTTAAATCAAGAAACTAAAAATTACAACTCCGTAAGTTTAAATTGGGCGTACTTATTAAGCCAACAAAAAATACTGTATTTCTCTGTAAACAATGTTTTGGGTACACAAAATGTGTTTGGCTATAATTATAAAGATACACCAAATATGAATGGTTCTTTTGAGCGCCAAGCAATTGTTCCTTCAGCAGATAGATTCTTCTTTGTAGGTTTATTTTGGACAATTAGTGATAACAAAAAAGACAATCAATTAAAGAATTTGTAGGCTAATTAACAACTCAGAAACCAAAATCGACAGTTCGGTTAGAATTATATTTTTAAGGATAAAAAAGAGAAGATATTTGAATAATCAATTAAAAAACAACATTATGAAACGTATTATTATAGTAACAGTATTAGCATTAATTTTTACAGGAACAATTGCTGCACAAGGTCAATATGAAAAAGGAATGGAAAAAGCATTTGCAATGTGGGAAGAAGGAAAAATGGATGAAGCATCTCAACTTTTCGAGCGAATTTCTAAAGCAGAAAAAGACAATTGGTTGCCATCTTATTACGCAGCAACTGTAGAGATTTTAGGAAGCTTCGGATTAAAAGATGAAGCAAAACTAACTGCTAAATTGAATAAAGCACAAAGTTTTTTAGATGAAGCAAAATCAATTTCAGAAAATAACCCTGAAATTATAATAACGCAGGCATTCTTAAATTTAGGATATATTGCTTTTGATGGTCAAAAATATGGAATGACTTTGTCTGGAAAGAACAATCAATTGTATGCAAAAGCATTAGAGATTGCGCCAAACAACCCAAGAGTTATTTTAGGAAAAGCAGAGTGGGAAATGGGTTCAGCACGTTTTTTTGGACAACCTTTAACACCATATTGTAAAGATATTAAACGCGCAATTGAACTTGGTAAAGCGGAAAAAGTTACAGAGGCATTTTATCCTAGATTTGGGGTTGAAAGAGCTGAACAAGTTTTAAAACAGTGTGAAGGAAAATAGTATTAAATCATCTCAAATAACTATTTTTACAGCCTTAATATAAATAAAAACGCATGGCTTTTAAAGCAGTACTTTTTGATATGGATGGTGTAATTGTAGATACAGAACCTTTACACAAGCAAGCTTATTTTTTAATGTTTAAAAAAGTTGAGATTGCTGTTTCTCAAGAATTGTACAATTCTTACACAGGCCAATCTACAATTGATATTTGTAAAGATTTAGTAAAGAAATTCAATTTAACATTAGAAGCTAAGGAATTGGTAGCGTATAAAAGAGCCTTTTTTAAAGAGCTCTTTTTTTCTGATACAAACGATTTACAATTGTTAGATGGCGTTCTAGATTTGATTAAAGATTATTATAACAACGGAATTACCTTAGTATTAGCGTCTTCTGCTTCTATGGTTACCATTAATAATGTTTTTAATAAGTTTGATTTGAATCCGTATTTTAAAGGAAAAATTAGCGGAGCCGATTTAAAAGCATCAAAACCGCATCCAGAAATTTTTATTAAAGCGGCAGAAATAGCAGGTTTTAAAAGAGAAGAGTGTATTGTAATTGAAGATTCTACAAATGGAATAAAAGCAGCACACGATGCCCAAATTTACTGTGTTGCTTATAAAAGTGAACACTCAAAAGCACAAGATTACACCTTAGCTCAAAAAGTGATTTCTGATTATAGAGAAATTAGGTTTGATGTTATGGAGAAGAGTTTTTAATTGAAGTTTAGCTAACGGTTTTGGCTAGGCTTTGTGCGGGATTGAAAATCGACAAGATTTTCGATTACGGACTAAGCCGAAGCTTTTTGTTTGGATTTGTTTCTTTGTTTTCACAAAGCCAAATCAACAAGATTTGGCGACTTAGTAAATATACACAAAACTTTGATAAAGCAAAGAACCCGCATGAAGTTTAGCTGGTGTTGTGTTTTCGTACTTTATTTTCAAACAATTTAAAAGTTATTTAATTTTTCAATGTCAAAACCTGTTTTTTTTGCTTTTTCATACATCCATATTTGTGCTTGATGTATTATAGAATCAATAGTTTTATTCATCCAATATGCTGAACCGAATTTTTCATTTTCAGGTATAAATGAATCATGAAAACCGATTGACATATTAATAAGACTTTCTTTGTTATCAACAATTTTCGAAGCTGAAAAAATATGAGATTTTTCTAAATGGACATATGAATTACCTACTTTATAAATTTTAGAAACCCATTCCATATTTTCAACTTTCGATATTTCAGTATAAAGTGTAAAATCACTCAACTTTTCATTACTAACATTCAATTTCATTTTTTTTATTAACTCACCTGCGATTACTTTTGTGGCAAAAGTATTTCTATCGTATTCCGAAATAATTGAAGCGTATAACCTTAACAATGTGTCAATATTAATTCTTATTAAAGGAGCAGCAGCTAAAAAATTATTATCTCTTATTAAACTTGTATATGCTTTAGAAATATTGACAGTTCTATTAAGAGAAGCTATAAGGAAAATATCAAAAACTTCTCCTTTGGGATTAATCATAGCTAATTGTTTGCCCATATTTATGATTGCTTTTGATTTGTTATCAATTTCAATTAGCAATTCTTCTTTTGTTAATTTTTCATATTGCATTTAATTTCAATTTTTTTCAGTATGAAACACAATGTATTTCTGAATATGCGTCGTTTTAATGACTTATATTCAACGTTAGCTAAGTTACTTAAAAAATATGTCTAGAAACAAACCAAACTATTTCTCAGAATTCTTAATTTGTATAATCTGTGCAGCAATACTTACGGCTATTTCTTCAACGGTTTCGCTTTTTATTGAGATTCCAATTGGTGCGTAAACCGTGTTTAATTCTTCTTGTGTAAAACCTTCTTTTAGTAAAACTTCCCACATGGTTTTTAGTTTTGCGTTGCTGCCTAAAACACCTAAAAATTTATAATGGTTTTTAAGAAGTTTGCTTAAAACTAATTTATCATCTGTGTATTTGTTGGTCATTATGGCAACGTAACTTGTGTTGCCTTTTGTAATATAATTGTCAATTTCTTCATAGTTAACAACCAGTTTTTTATTTGCAAAGGTGTTGTTTTCTAAAGTGTTTAGGTTTTCTCTATTATCAAAAATAACTACGTAAAAACCAAGTTTTACAAATAGTTCAGAAACGGCAACACCAACATGTCCGCCACCAACAATGTATAAGGTTTCTTTAGAACCAATGTGTTCTTCAAAATGCCAATTTGTTGTTGAGGTTATTGTATAATCAAATCGGTTTTCTAATACTTTATGAGAAAAGTGAAAAGAAGATGGTGTTAAACTTAATGCTCCTTTTTCGCTATTTTTTAGGCAATTTAAAATGTCTTTAACAACGGAAATGTGTTTGTTGTCTAAACAATGAAAAGCTACGGTTTGTTCGCCTGAGCAAATCATTCCAGAGCCATCTTTTATATTTCCTTTGTGTATTTGCTTCTTTATAAATGTTGGCGAATTTTCTAATATCAATAATTGTTGGGCTTCTTCAACTAAAGAAAATTCCATAACGCCGCCGCCAATTGAGCCAAAAATAAATCCGTCTTCTGCAACCAACATTTTAAACCCTTTTCTGCCAGGAGAACTTCCGTGATTTTCAATAACGGTTAAGACATATATTTTTTGATTGTCTTTGAGTTTATTTAGTATGTGTTGCCAGAAAATCATTGAAAAATTGTTTCACTTAATGCGTAATAAATAGCCATTATTGCAGAGAAAATAGCACTTGCAAGAAAACGCCAATCGAGTTTTATTTTATTCTGAATTAAAAAATTAGCAATAAAAGAAATTGGAATATTTACTAAAAACGACAAACATGCTATTTCTAATAAGTTGAAATTTATATCAGAAAAACTACCAGAAAATAGTTTTATAAATGCCAAATGTCTAAAAATCCACAGTGGATTAAAATAGGCAATTGCCAATCCGGTTTTTGACAATGTTTGTTTAATTCCAGAAAGTTGGGCAGTTTTTTTATCAATCCAAGCAAAGTAATTTGGAATTTCAAAAGCATAAATAGTTGCGCCTACCAACATCATTCCTAGTAATCTATAGATTGAGAATTCGTTTAGTAAAATAGCAGCAATAGTATCTCCAGCGCTATAAATTATAGCGCCTTTTAGTACGTTTTGTTTTGTGAATTTCAGTTTAATTGAATTTAGTTTTTATTCATGAGGATTTGTCAAAATTAAATGCCCATTATGGGCTCTCATACAAAGCCATTAACACTTTTTCTGGTGTAAAAGGCGCATGAAATTTCAACGTATAATTAGGATTGAATTCCTTAACCGCTTGTTGAATAGCAAAATAAGTTCCAATTCCATACATTAATGGAGGTTCTCCAACTGCTTTCGATTTTTTAATAGCCAAGTCGTTTCCTTCTGTTTCTAACGGAATTGTTTCAATGGTTTTTGGTGCAGAAAATATGTCTGGAACTTTATACGTAGACAACGCATTTGATAATAATCGACCATCAGAATTATAAGAAATTTCTTCCATCGTCATCCAACCAATTCCTTGTGCCAAAGCACCTTCAACTTGACCAATATCAATTCCTAAATTCATAGATTTCCCAAAATCATGTACAATTTTTACGCTATCAATTTCATAAATTCCACGCAAACAATCTACGGTAACCGTTGTAATTGCAGTTCCATACACATGATACGCAAAAGGATGTCCTTTTTCTTTGCTTTTATCAAAATGAATAATTGGCGTTGCATAATGCGCGTTTTCAGTAAGTGCGACTCTTTCTAACATTGCTTGTGCAACTAATTCTTCCCAAGAAAGTGCAGTTTTTTCATCGTTCAGAAAAACAAAATCATCTTTAAAACTAATATTTTTTTCTTCGGAAGAAAGCTTTTTAGAAGCAACCTTGGTTAATCTTTCAATTAAAGAATTACACGCCATTTCTACCGCTTTTCCGTTTAAATCTGCTGTAGAACTTGCGGCAGTAGGAGAGGTGTTTGCAACTCTGGTTGTATTTGTGGTTTCTAATTTCACTTTATTGGCAGCAATTCCTAAAATGTCTTGGGCAACTTGCAACATTTTAGTGTTTACGCTTTGTCCCATTTCTACAGCGCCAGTTGAAACGCCAACACTTCCGTCTTGATAAATATGAATTAATGCTCTTGCATGATTCATTGGTGTGTTGGTAAATGAAATTCCGAATGCAATTGGCATCAAAGAAATTCCTTTTTTATACAGTTGATTTTCTTTGTTGAAAATTTCAATTTCAGTTTCAAGTTTCTCTAATTCAAATTGTTCTTTTGCAGAAAACCATGCTTTTTTTGCTTGCACTTCAGTTGCAACTTGTCCGAAAGAGAATGTATCTTTTTCATCAAATAGATTTGCTTCCTGAATAAGACGTCTATTGATGTTTAATTTGTCTGCAACATTAGCAATGGCACTTTCTATAACAAACATTCCTTGCGGCCCACCAAAACCTCTAAATGCTGTGTTTGGCGGTAGATTTGTTTTACAACTGTACACAGTTGTTGCCACATTGGGAACAAAATAACTGTTGGTTGCATGGAACAAAGTTCGTTCTGCAATTGCTGGAGATAAATCTGCAGCAGCTCCAGAGTTTTGAAGAAACTCTACTTCAAAAGCTTTAATTTTTAAGTCTTTTGTTAAGCCTATTTTATAAAATGATGAATATGGATGGCGTTTTCCTGTCATTCGCAAATCATCATGTCGATTAAGTATGTATTTTACGGGTTTATTTAAATGTTGTGTAGCAACTGCGGCCATAACAGCCCAAGGTGTTGCTTGATCTTCCTTACCTCCAAAACCGCCACCAAGTCTTGTTACATCAACCTCAATTTTATGCATAGAAACACCTAAAACACGCGCTGCTATTTTTTGAACAGCTGTTGGTCCTTGTGTAGAAGAAATCAGTTTTATATTGCCATTTTCTTGTGGAATTGCATAGCAACCTTGTGTTTCTAAATATAAATGTTCTTGTCCGTTAGAAAAAGTTTCTCCTTCAAAAACGTAATCACAATCTTTAAATGCTTCCGATGAATTTCCGAGTGAAAAAGAACGAGGTGCATTAATAAAACTACCTTTTTCTTTGGCTTCTTTAGCAGTTGTAATTACAGGTAATTCTTCAATTTCTATGTTAATTAATTTACGTGCTTTTTTAGCAATAGCTTCGCTTTCTGCAACGATAAAAGCAATAGGTTGTCCCCAAAAATGAACTTCATCTTCCGCCCAAAGTGGTTCGTCAGGAAGAATTCCTCCAATTTGATTTTCGCCTACAATATCTTTATAGGTAAATATTTTCTCAACACCTTCAAGCGCTTCCGCTTTTGTATAATCTACCCATTTTATTTTTCCATGTGCTTTTGGAGAGTCAAAAGCCAAACCATATAAAGTGTCTTTGCGTGTAATTACATCATCTACAAAAAGAGATTCGCCACGAACATGCGTAAAACTATCTATGTTTTTCATTGTTTTCATTAGGCGATTAATTTTTGAAGTTCAACTTTACTTGGAAATAATTCAATAAAATGCGCAAAGAATAATTGCTTAGCAAGTAGTCTTTTGTATGCTGAAGTTCCACGGACATCACTAATTGGTGTAATTTCTGATTGCAAAACAGTTTCAGCTTCTTTAATAGTTTTGTTGTTTATTTCCTTTCCAACTAAAAATTGACCTGTTTTAAACAAGTATTTTGGAATTGCCGCTACACCACCAACAGAAAAATGTGCGTCGGTAACTGTATTATTTTTAAGAGTTATGCTTCCTGCGGAATTTACACTAGCAATATCTAAATGAGTTCGTTTGCTTACTTTTTCAAAATTGAAAAAAGTGTTTTTTGAAGGAACTGGAAAAGAAATTGAGGTTAAAATTTCATCTTCTTGTAAATCATATTTTTTATAATCTTGATGAAATTCTTGAAACGGAATTGTTCTTTCTGATCCGTTTTTATGTTGAATTGTAAGTGTTGAGTTTAACGCCAAAAAGAAAATAGACATATCTCCAATTGGTGATGCGTTTACAAAGTTTCCACCTAAAGTTCCCATGTTTCTAATCTGTTCAGAAGATACTAGTTTTAAGAACTGTTTTAGTTTTGAGAAAAGTGTTTGTAATTGCAAGCTTTCATCCATATTTGTAACGGTTGCATTTGCGCCTATTGAACAAATTCCGTTAGAAAAAACAATATTTTTTAATTCTTTTTTACTTGAAAGTAGTTCAATATTTTCTTCAGATAAATCATCTGCATAACGAACATATAAATCGGTTCCATTTGCAACCTTAGTTTCTTCTGAATTTAATTTTTCAACTTTTAAATCTTTTATTCTATTAGGAATTTCTTCAAAATAATTAGGAATAAAACCTTCTTGTATCAACCAAGCTATTTTATTGTTTTCATCTTTTTGAAGTAGTTTTTCTTCAATTTCAAAACCAGCTTTTTCAATGGATTTATAACCTGTGCATCTACAAATGTTTCCGCTAACGGCATCATTACAAGTTTTGTTTTTATCATTCCCTAAAGCAAAACCTGTCATAGAAACCACAAAGCCTGGAGTGCAAAAACCACATTGTGTTGCGTAGTTATTGCTCATTGCTTCTTGTGCACTATTTAATTTTTTGGGAAGATTAATTCCTTCAATAGTTACAATGTGTTTACCATGAGCGTTACCTAAAGGCGAAATACAAGAAGTAATGCTTTGGTAGCTAATTTTGTTATTATTTAATTCGCCAACCAAAACTGTACAAGCGCCACAATCTCCTTCGCGACAACCAATTTTTGTGCCTTTTAATTGTTGGTTTTCTCGAATAAAATCGAGTAGTGTAACTCCAGATTTCTCAGGTGTTTTTATTGTTTTATTGTTAAGTATAAAATGTATCATAAGTATAATAGCAAGGTAGTAATTTTTTAAAATAAAATCAACTTAACTTTTATTTCTAAGCTTATTTTGTTCTTTTTAATAATTTGGTATTTCTGTTAAAATTGAAATAGTTTTAGGCATAAAAAAGAGCATTGATAACAATCAATGCTCTTTACAAGAAAAATAAATTATTAGGTTTCATAAATTGCTGCCAGGCAATTTTGTTACCACAATTTATATTAAGAACGAAATTTTTTTTCACTTGTTGTATTTCTTATGTTTATAATTCAATATATAAAGATTGAAACTAAATGGTCAGTTAAGGTTTATAGTTTTGCTTATAAAAAATGTTTTATAATTTTTTTACTTGTAGGTTTGGTTAAGGAATACCAATAATCAACAAAAATTCCGTTTTTGTTTACTAGATATTTTTGAAAATTCCATTTTACGGTAGAACTCTTTTTGTCATTCAATTCTTTTGAGGTAAGCCATTTATAAAGTGGATGTTGATTCTCTCCTTTTACATCAACTTTTTCAGTAATTAAAAATGTTACTCCATAATTTATTTCGCAAAATTCATTAATTTCTTCGGAAGTTCCTGGTTCTTGAGCACCAAATTGATTGCATGGAATTCCAATAACTACTAAATCATTATAAGTGTCATTTAATTCTTGTAGTTCTTTGTACTGTGGTGTAAATCCACATTTAGAAGCAACGTTAACAAAAAGCACATTTTTTCCCTTAAAAACAGAAAAGTCTACAAGTTTACCTTGCAGACTTTTAATTTTTATATCGTAAAAAGATATATTTTTACTCATATTTTTATGACGTTAAAGGTTTTCCTTTAAGTCGTTTTTCAATACGTTGTTTAATAACTGTTAAACGTTTCATAATATCCATTATTTCTGCGTCCTTAGTTTCTTTGTAAACTTCATTTAAGCTTAAAATTAGGTCTTTTACTTCTCTAGACGCTAGTATTCTATCACTAGTTGTTGGGAAACTAAATTTTCTATTTTCAAACTCTAAAGCTTTCTCTATCAATTCCATAGATTGTTTATTTTAATAATTTTACTTTCAATTTAAAGTTGGTAAGCTGAAAGATTTAATACGTAAATATAAAAAGGTTTAGTTAATATGCAAATTTTTATAACATAAAAATAACTTACTTAATAAATTTGTATAAAAAAATCCAGCTTAAAAGCTGGATTTTTGTCGGGGTGGCAGGATTATAACTGCTTCCCGTTTATGTTTAATAATCAATAAGTTATGTAATTTTCAAATTACGTGGTAACCGAATGGGTAACTTTATTGATAAGAACTTTCGCTTTGTATTAGTTTACACTTGAGCGATGCAAATATAGCAACCTCAACTTAACAATACAACATAAATTTACGCAAATTTTATGAAAAATAAAAGTAGATTGTAACTAATTAATATACTGATTAATAACTTCTATTTCTATACCTGAATACTCCGAAAATTCACGTATAGTAACAAATTGATGAGGTTCTTTGTCTTGTAATTTTCGGATAGTTTGAAGTAATTTACGCCCATATCGCTCACTCCTACCTGTTATAAGTTGGATATCTTTTGCATATATACATATTCGTTTGCGATTCATAAGGCTTTATCTCGGGCTTATCTATGCTTTTTCATACAAATATAAAGCCATCTGTGGTTTATTTGGTAAAATCGGTTTATATAGCATTTAACGGAACTTGATTTTTTAATACCTGAATACAAGTTAGTTGTTTTGTTTTATTAATCAAAAAATGAAATATTATGGCAATACAAACAGGAATTATTAAATTAAAAGGAACTATCGGTGGTATTTCTTTTTACAAAACAAGCGATGGACATCTAGCACGCGAAAAAGGTGGTGTTGATGCCAGTCGTATTGCAAATGATCCTGCGTTTCAGAGAACGCGTGAAAATGGGTCGGAATTTGGACGTGCAGGAAAAGGTGGAAAAGTATTGAGAAATGCTATTCGTATTCTTTTGCAAAATGCAAAAGATAAACGTGTAGCTTCTCGATTAACAAAAGACCTTTTAGCTATCATTAAGACAGACACGACCAATGATAGAGGTTTAAGAACCTTAACAGAAGGGGATTTTAACCTATTATTAGGTTTTGAATTCAATCTAAATGGTAAATTAGGTACTACTTTATTTACACCTTTTGTAAATGCGTTTGACCGTGTTTCTGGGGATGCAACTTTGGACATTGCTCCTTTTTCTCCAACTTTAAGAATTGCAGCTCCTTCAGGAACAACACATTTTAAAGTGGTTATGGGTGCTGCTGAATTGGATTTTGAAAATGAATCTTCAGTTTTTGAAAATGACGAAACAGTAATTCTGCCTTACACGTCTGCTGATACAGCTGCAATTGCTTTAACAGCGTCATTAACTGCGAACTCTACTGTAGATGTTGTTCAGGTGCTTGGTATTGAATTTTATCAAGAAGTAAATGGGCAAATGTATGAGTTAAAAAACGGTGCTTACAATGCCTTATCTGTTGTTACTATAGATACTCCATAATTATGGATTTAATACTCTATAGAGCGTATTACAAAGAGGGTACTAATGGTACTCTCTTTTGTTCTGATACCTTTTTATGTCACACAATAGAGCTTCCCTGGAAAAACAACAAGCGTAATTTATCGTGTATTCCAGAAGGCTCTTATGAAATCGTTACAAGGTATTCTAAACGTTTTCAAAATCATCTTTTAGTTAAAGGTGTAAAAAACAGACGATTGATTTTATTTCATCCAGCTAATAATGCTTTAAAAGAATTAGAAGGATGTATTGCACCAGTAACCTATTTAAGTAATATAGGTATGGGAACTCAATCAAGACCAATGATGCAAAAACTATTGTCTTTGGTACATCAAGCAAAAGACCGTAAAGAATCTATTTTATTAACTATTAAATCACAAAATTATGAACATTGTAGAACGTTATAAAAAACCAACTCCGAAGTTTTTCAAAATTTTAAGAAATATTGGTATTGCTTTAGCAACAGCTGGTGGTGCCATTATTGCAGCTCCAATCACAATGCCTGCAATTGTTGTAACTATTGCAACTTATATGACAGTTGCCGGAACAGTTGCCACAGCTGTAAGTCAAGCAGTTGTTAAAGATGAAGGTAAATCTGAAATTAAAGCTAATGCAACTAACGATGGACCATAATACAAAAGCTAGTTTTTTGGGTGGTATTTTCTTTTCTTCAGTAGTAAATATTGGTGTTGAAGATTTTATCACTACCAGTATTTTAGCTATTGTTGGCGCAACAGTTAGTTTTTTTGTTTCAATTTTTTTGAAATTTTTATACGAAAAGCTTAAAATTAAACTCAAAAAATAGTTTTGGAACTACAAACCCAATAACATTAATTTTAAAAGAGAAACGAAAAAAGCCTAAAAAAAAGGAAAGAGAAAGCAGAGAACACCAAGCACGCTAGTGCTTATCTTTGTTTTCTCTTTCCTTTTTTCAATAATAAATGTTAACTCTTTTCGGGGTAAAGTGATGTAGGTGGAAGTAATTATTGATGTTAGGGTTGGAAAAAATAAATAAAGTGCATTATGATAATAATGTGCTTTTTTTATGCGCTGTGTTGAGGTGGGTAAATGTAAAGAGTGATTCCCTGATAAGGGATTGAACGAATGAAATGCATCCTACCACAGACACTTGGCAAACATTAATAATTGCTGTAACCTACACCGTTGAATGGGTGGTGGGGAAAAGAGGCATCTAATGTTTGTTAACGAAATGAAACAAGCAAATACTTGAGATAAGGAAAACTTGGACTTAACGATGGTTTTGTACAGTTTGAATGAGGTAACGAATATTTAATTTTATATCTAATAATTCATTTGTACTGTTGTTCAATATTAGTACTAAATAATGTTGATAGTTCGAAATTGTGCGCTGGAAAAGAAGATATTTTACATAATGGCGTTATAGTACAGAAAGTGAATGAATGCTGCTATAACTGCACGTTATGTAAATATAGCTTGGGATAGCGTTTAAATTATTAGCTTTTGGCAATGTGCAGCTCTTTGCAGTTGTGTAATGAGGCACGAATGAAACAAGCTGTAATGTGCTGCATAAGTGTGGCAATTTAAACGCTATAAAGGAATGGCGAGGGGAACAAACTAAAAGACAGAGGATTTTGAGGAACGAAAAAACTGGGTTTTAGTTTGTGGGGAAATTATATAGCTGCTTTATGGTGCAAATCAATACCTTCAATTTCATAAACTTGTGTTGTTTTACAATTTAATTTTTCAGGATTAAAAATTGCCAAATTATATCCTTCAGAATATAAGGAACTTTGATATTCTACACCATCAAAACCTAATGATTTAATGAACTCTGAAATATATTGAGTAGGAATATAATCTAATTGTTTATCTAACTTACGAATTGGTAATGAAATTTCTTTTTGTAATGTTTGAATAAAAGGAACATAAATTAAAAAATCTTCAATTGCTTCATTTTCTGACCAAGGAATTGGATCATCTTTTGGATTCCTTAAATTTAAAATTTTTAAATCTTCTTTTAACTGAAATTCGCCAACAGTTACATAATCAAAGAGTGAAGCTCTTGTTTCATATAAAGATGTTTTAAGTGTATCTGCAACATATAAATAAGAAATACCTTTAGGGTTTGCTCTACCTCCAGTAGTAACTTCTTTTGGTGGATTACCCATTTTATCTGGCGCAAAACCTTTCTTGTCTGAAATACGACAACGGTAAAATATTCTTCCTTTTTTAATTTCTTTATAAAAACTTTCGTGCTCAAAAAAATTGGCTAGTTTTTTTAAATCTATTGTATTTTGAATGTGGTAACGATTTGTATATTTTATTTCTTCTTTAAAATCTTCCCAAATACCGTGAATTTGATTTGTTTCAGAGAGTAATTCTATCTTAATTTCAGAAGATACGTTACTATTAAATAATTCGGTAATATCTTCCATTTCATCAATAAAAATTGCTTTAAATAGTTCTTTGGAATCTTCAACTATATCTGTAGTAAGGTTAAAATCTTTTTTTAAAGATTGTGCTATATCTTGATTAGAGTTAGCATCTACAGCGTATAAGGACAAGAAATTTCTAAAAAAAGGAATTAACTCTCTAGCTGTATAAATAGATACATTTGTTGATTTACAAAAATTACAGTTACCAACTCTATCATCTGCATTTATTATACTAATGATATAATCACTAGTAAAACAGTTTACACAACAATTCATAACTAAATGTTTTTAATTACTAATTCGATGTGATTCATAATTGACAATTTTTTTAAAGTGCCAAGACCAGGAAAATGACCTCTTTGGTGCAAATCTCGAAAAGTATTTACTGCATTTGTTTGTATATCTTGTTGGTTACACCAAGTAACTAACTTGTGAATAGCTTCAGAAAATTTACCACCAATATCTGATACATCACCATTAGAGTCAGACACAAAATGTTTTACTCTTATTCTATCATTACCATCTATGTAAGATAAATGTATTGCCACAGCTCTTGGTAAAAATCCTGAATCGGAATAATTATCTCCTATTGTAAGAAAATCACCAAAACCAACAAAACCATCTTCTTGATAATATTTGTATTCTTCAGAAAAGCTGCTTTCTAAATCAAGATAATCTGCATTTTTAGGCATTTCCTTAAAATAATCATCTAGTGATACTCGCGTGTTTTGATCAAACTCTCTATAATATCTTCTACTTGTTTTAGAGAAGTAAATTAAGTTATAAACGATATTAAGATTTGTAGTAAGTAATTCTATATTATTACCGGAAACTTCAGAATTGTGAATTAAGGTAACACCATTAAAATTAAAATTCAAAGCACCTATAAAATCAATAAATGTTTGGATATTTCTTTCGGATTTATCATCCATAATAACAGCTAATTGGAAGTTCTCATAGCCTTGTAAACTTTCTGAAACTACATCAATAATTTCTTGATGCTTTCCTTTTAAATCGCCAACTCTAGGGTTTATAATAATATTAAAATTAACATTTTTAGAAGCTAATTCTTTTAATGTTGATTTAAAAGTTGATGTGCTTTTAACTGGTTCTATTACTGGTGAAGTTTTTAATATATCATCTGAAAATATCGAGCATAAATCTCTTAATGCGATTAATTCAAATTGTTTACCTCTAACATATGGGAAATACATACTTTGCTTTTTTGGGATAAAAAATTATCTAACTGTTGGTATTCATTATCAGAAAAGTTTAAAGAATAACATATATGTTTTAATGCTTCTGGAATTTGTCTTTCTTTAAAACTTTCTGGGTTAGAAATATTTCTAAATTTTAATTTTTGAATTACTAATTTTTGAAATTCTAAAATATCAATCTTTTTTGACAACTTAAGACATTCTCTGAATATTTGTGTATTAGGTACATTTGGCACAACATTAAAATATGATTTAATTATACTTAAATATTCGTCTTTTCTTAATGTTTTAAATAATGTTTCGTGGTTAAAAACTGATTGATTTACTTTTGCTTCTTTTAAAGTTTTAAGTGCATTTCTATTAGTTAATTCAATAATACCAATATTAGAATTGTAATATTTTGTCAATAAATTAGGAATGTGTTTAGAGCTTGTTACAATGTAAATTTTATCAGCAAATTTCTCATAATCTGATATTTGTTTATCTAATTTCTCTAAACCATCAAGCTCTGTTTTTATTTCATAAATACGAGCTTCACCATTTAAAAGCACAAAATCTGCAATAGAATTACCTACTTTAAATTCATTTAAAGCAATGGTATTTTTAAGACTATATTTTTTAATTAAAAGCTTGTTTATTAGTACGTTTTTATAGACATATTCATTTTTATAAACCTTTAATAATGATTTATAAATTTGATTAAACACCTCAAGATTAGTAGTATTCTCATTAATTTTAGCATATCTGTTTATACGATAAAATGTATCAAAATAATTATCTTCTCTTACTATTTTTTTAAAATTAGAGGCAGAAAATATTTGAGCTAAACTTCTTATTTGGGTAATGTCGCTAGTTTTGTCCATTATTCAACAAATTTACAAATTTCATTAAGAAGTCGTATAATTAACGACTTTTTCTGTTATAGATTTAAAACACGTCTATTTACTTATTATTGTTTTCAATATTTAAAAGCTATTAAAAATTTAACCACGTTTGTCTTTACTGCTTGAATCGAAACTTATTAAGTTAAACATTTGTCGCATTCTGGAACGTACACGATTACCATATCTTTCTTCTAATTCTTGTGCATTGAGATTGGTTGTAGCGTGAGTTCTTATTTTTCTTTTTAGGAATAAATCGTAACGAGATAAAAGAATTTCTCCCATTACATTACAATCTTTACCAAAATGACGACCAGTTGATTCAACACCTAAATCATCAAAACAATAAAAACTACTATTACCATATTCTTCAATAGTTTTGTAACCAATATTATTAAATGCGAATGTGATATTTCTAGCAGGAATTAGTTCATACGGTTTTTGATGTGGTACCATAAACCTTAATAATTTCATTAAGCTTGTTTTACCACAACCTACTGGGCCAGATAATAAAATACCTTTGTATGGATCTATTTCTAATTTTTTGCAAGCTTCAAAATCACTTATAAAATAGACACATAGTTTATATAAAATAACCTCATCTTCTTCATAGATTTTAAAGTTTTTACCAAAGAGCAGTTTTCCTTTTGCATCAAGATAAATTAATATTTTTTTGAAATCGTATGAAATATTATTGTTATTAAATTCTCCTAATTGGTATTGAACACCTCCTTCTTTTATAATATGTGGTTGTATCTTATTCATAGTTTTAGATAGTGAGTTACTGAAATAAGCGCCGTATGACGCAAAGCGTTATAAAGGCTCATTGTAGTTTTTGTTTTTACTTGTCTTTAGGTTGTCTTGATTTTGGCTAACTGCTTTTTGACTTATTTTTGTTTTTATTTCTTCAGCTTTTAGCATCCAATTTTTAGCAGTAGCTTGCCAATTGACAATTTTTGTTTTGCCTCCTACTTTCCAACCAATACCTTGATAATGATTAAAAAATTTTTGAGCTTCAATTATTGGCCATTTTTCTTTTTTAAAAAAAGTAATAACATCATTTTCATTTTTTGGCTGGTCAAGTTTATTAATGTTTTTATTAGTTTGTATATGTTTATTATTAGATACCAGTGCTTGTCCGTTTATAGGATTGTATGAGTCCATAACTTGTTTATAACTTGTCTCAAAATTGAACATCTTTATTTTGCTTCCCTTAAATGGATTGTGTGATGGATAGTAAATAATATACTTCCAATGATTTAGCTCTTTAATACATTTATGATATGTTGATTTAGAGCCTATCTTTGAAAAGCTCATTACTTCTTCTCGATTGATATAAAATTCGTCTAAAAACCGATTGTTATTCCATATTTGGAATAATGCTATATATAAACTTATATGTGTTGGATTTAAACGGTTGTCTTTAGAGAATTGAATAAATACACCTTTTAGGTGTTTTATATAATTAACTTTTTGCATAGAATAGGTGTTTTAGCTGCACTTAAAGTGGCATTAAAACTTGTTGTGTATTCTATTGTCTTGCATTACTTTTTGAATATCATCATAATCGTAATAAATAACACCACCAACTTTAGTGTATGGTAACGTTCCGTTAATTCGTAAGTTTTGTAATGTACCTGGTGAAATACTTAACAGGTCGCGAACTTCTGGTGATTTTAACCATTTTTTAGTGGCTAAACCTGTTTTGTTATTGATGATTGTTTTAATACCTTCTAATAATTCTAATTTGAATTCGTGAAGATCTTCGGTTGTAATAATTGTTGCTGCCATAGTAAACGATTTAAGTTAAAAACAGCTACCACATCAAACTTTCGTTATCAATGGCAGCTATTAAATTGATTTAATTCACGAGTTAGAATGTTTTTTTCAAATAGGTATTCGTGAATCTGTGATTTGACTTTCGTTTAGCAAATATGAAGTGAATTATTGAGTGTTTTTCACAAGTTACACCCAACTTGGGTGTTTTTATACGCTCATATTTAATGAGTTACATTGATTTGTTTTAATGTTTTACTTGTAAAACATAGGCAATAAAAAAGAGCAAATACTATGATAATTATTTGCTCTTTAAAACACCCAAGTTGGGTGTTTATTCATCAGATTCTAGCATTTTATCTACTAAAGACTCTTTTAGTTTATCAATGAATTTTGTTTGATTTATTTTGCGTGAACGGATTTCTAAAAAAGTTCTGTAATAATCGCCCAAACTAACGTTAAACATTTGTTCGCAAATTAAGGCTACCTCTTTAATATCTGCTGTTCCACTATTTATTACTCCAGAACTATGAAGTGCATAAATGAGTTCTATTAAATCTGTTTTATTACCTGTCCAAAATAATTTTGATTGCTTTTGAAAAGCGTTATAATTTGCTTCCATACCATTGTTATTTTCAAGTTTATCAATTTCAGTTTTTAAATAAATTATTAGCATATCATAAGCAAGAATTGTGGCTACAGTAGAATCGTGGCTTGTAGAAAATTTATCATCTGCGAAAAAAGAAAGAGAATCTGGAAATAAACGAATATTAGCTTTTCCTCTTATAAAATATTCGTTATCCAAAAAAGTAGCACCTCGTCTATAATAATGATAAAACTCTAAATTATCATTAAAATAATTTTGCAACCTATCTATATGTTTGTTAAAATACTTTACTTGAGATTTGTTACTACTTCTTGGTCTTTTACTTTCAATACTAAATAATTTCACATAATAAATTAATTTACTAAAAACTTGAGGCTTAATATTTTTGAAAAAATAGATTTCATCAGAAGTTGATGCTGATTTTCGTTTTAACAAAAGTTCTCTTATTTGTTCAAGAGCTCTTTGAGTTACCTTAATACCCTCTTCAGACTTCTCTAAAACGCCTTCAATTTCTTTTTCTAAAAAATCTAAATTAGAATCTAATTTTTTTACTATTCTTTCAATTTTTTTCAACTTACAGTAGTTATGAGGACAATAAATCTGGTTTGTTTAAAAATACTTTACTTTAAAAAAATTAAAATAAATACAATGACTTTAATTATTTAACGCCATTGCATTCGTTGTAATCTTACAGCATTCAAAATTGCTAATAACGCAACACCTACATCAGCAAATACAGCTTCCCACATTGTTGCTAAACCACCTGCACCTAATATTAAAACAACTATTTTAACACCAAAAGCTAAAATGATATTCTGCCAAACAATTTTTCGAGTAGAACGACTAATTTTTATTGCTTTAACTACTTTTGAAGGTTGGTCTGTTTGGATAATGACATCAGCAGTTTCAATGGCAACATCACTTCCTAAACCTCCCATTGCAATACCTACATCACTTGCTGCTAAAACTGGTGCGTCATTAATACCATCGCCAATAAAGGCTATTTTATTTTTGGAATTTTGTTTTAAAGTTTCAACTTCATTCAATTTATCTTCGGGTAATAAACCACCTTTTGCTTTTTCAATGTTTAATTGAGAAGCTACTTTTTGAGTAATGGAATCTTTATCCCCGGAAAGCATCATTATTTTAGAAATACCGACTTTGTGCAAATTGGTTATGGTTTCTTTGGCATCTTCTTTCAATTCGTCTGCAATGACAACATAACCAGCAAACTTATTACCAATTGAAACTAAAACAATAGATTCTACAATAGTGTCGATTTCTTTTGCAACTTCAATATTATTGGCAGTCATTAATGCTTTGTTTCCAACTAAAACAGTTTTTCCGTTTACAATTCCTTTTAAACCTTTTCCTGCTATTTCTGAAACTTTGGTAGCATTAAAATCTGCTCCATTTGCTTTGTATTCTAAAATGGCTTTAGCAATTGGATGCGTAGATTGCTCTTCCATCGCCATTAAGTATTTCATAAATTCAGTTTCTTCCCAACTGATTGCTTTTACTTTTTTGATTTTAAAAACACCTTTGGTAACTGTACCCGTTTTATCCATAACCAACGTATTAATTTTGGTCATAGCATCAAGAAAAGAAGCACCTTTAAATAGAATACCGTTTTTTGAAGCTGCTCCTAAACCACCGAAATAACCCAATGGAATTGAAATAACTAAAGCACAAGGACAAGATATTACCAAGAAAATTAAAGCTCTATACAACCAATCTCTAAAGACATAACCATCGACAATAAAATAAGGTAATAATGTAACGCCTATGGCTAAAAACACAACAATTGGTGTGTAAATACGTGCAAACTTCCTTATGAATAATTCGGTTTTAGATTTACGAGCTGTTGCATTTTGAACCATATCGAGAATACGAGCAATGGAACTGTCTTTAAATTCTTTGGTGGTTTCAATTTCTATAACACCATTGAGATTGATACTTCCTGCAAATACTTTTTCACCTTTGGCAATGGTATCTGGTTTACTTTCACCAGTTAAAGCTGCTGTGTTAAATGATCCTTTTTCAGACAAAAAAACACCATCTAAAGGTACTTTTTCGCCAACACGTACTTGTATCTTTTCGCCAATATTTACGGCTTCAGGATTTACAGAAACATAATCTTTATTTCGATAAACTAACGCTTCCTTTGGTCTAACATCAAGCAATGCTTTAATGTTTGATTTTGCTCTATTAACTGCTGTGCTTTGAAATAATTCGCCTACTGCATAAAATAGCATTACTGCAACACCTTCAGGATATTCACCAATAATAAACGCACCAATGGTTGCGATTGACATTAAAAAAAATTCTGTAAAGACATCACCTTTTTTAATACTTTTCCATCCTTCTTTTACAACAGGAAATCCAACAGGTATATATGCTATGATATACCAAACAATGCGAATCCAATCTCTAAAAAAATTAATATCAAAATAATCTAAAGTAATACCAATGATTAGCATTACAAAACTTACTATCGCTGCACTATATGCTTTAAAATTATTGGAACCTTTACTGTGATTATGACCATCATCGTGACTGTGTTCTTTTTCAGAATTAGGTTTTATATCTCTTAAATTGAGTTTCTTTTTTTTCATTGATACTTAAATTTAATTCAAAGATGCTTTAAAATTGACTGCAATGGAAGTGCATTGTTAGCTACTACATTTATCACAAATACCTTTTACAACCAAGTTGACGTTTTCAGAAACAAAACCATCAGGCACTTTTATTTGAGGTATTTTATGTTCTGTTAAACATATAGTTTCGTTACAATTATTACAATGAAAGTGTAAATGTAAATCGGTTTCAATTTCACAACTGCATCCTTGCTCACAAAGGGCATATTTAGTAATACCTGTACCGTCGTCTATTTGATGAACAATTGCTTTTTCTTCAAATGTTTTAACTGTTCTGTATAAGGTGGTTCTATCTGCTTTTTCAAAAGCATTTTCAATATCGCTTAATGTAACTGCTATTTGTTTTTGTGCAAGAAACTTATATATAAGTAATCGCATTGCTGTAACACGTATCTCTTTTGACTCTAATAATTGTTCTATAGTTTGCATAATTTAATGTTCGTGTTCTGCTTCACCTTTTTTCATTTCTGCAATAAGGTAGTAGGCATTATTATAAGCGAATTTTGTACTCGTTTCGATTTCTTTAGTAAACTCTACAGCTATCCAATTACCATCTTTAGCTCCTAAAATGACTTCGACTGGTTTGAAACTCCAATCTTCATTTTCCTTTTCTACAGAAAACACAAAATAGGTATCGCCTTCTTTTATAATGGCACTTTCTGGTAATGCTCTTGTTTTTGTATTTTCAACTTGAATTTTACCTTGGATATACATTCCTGGAATTAAATTACCTTTTTTATTTTCAATTTCTGCGTGAACGTGTACTGCTTTAGGGTTATCTTCGAATGTTTTGCTTACCGAATAGATTTCTGCAATTAATTCTTCATTTTGAGTAGATTGAACATTAAAGGTTACTTTTTGACCTTTTTTTACTTTATAAACATCTTTTTCGAAGACCATTAAATCTGCGTGGACGTGATGTGTATTTACTATTTCAAAGAGTTCTGATTGAGGTTCAACATACTGACCAGTTTTTACTTCTACCTTTTGAACAAACCCTTCAATTGGGCTACGCAATGCTACTTGTTGAGCTATTGTGCCATTACGAACCGATGTTGTACTGATATTTAGTAATTGTAGTTGAGCTGCCATTCCATTAACCATAGCCTTTGACGCTTCGTATTCTGCTTCTGCTTTTTGAAAATTTGCACCAGAGCCTACGCCAGCATTATATAATTTTTGTTGACGTTCATAATTTTTCTTTAAAAAATTGCTATTGCTATACGCATTGAGATAATTGGTTTGCATTTGAATGATATTAGGATGTGATAAATAAGCAACAACCTGACCTTTGTTTACTTTATCTCCTTCAATTACTTTAATGGAAACTACATTAGCTCCAATTACGGAAGTTATTGCTGCTTCATTTTGTGGTGGTACTTCTAACGTTCCATTGGCTTCAACATAACCACTCATATTTCGCAACGCAATGGTGTCAATTTTCATTTTTAAGGCTTCAAATTGTTGTGCTGATAGCATCACTTCTTCGTTTTCGCTATGCCCTTCATTAGTTTCAATTTTGGTTTCTTTATTATGAGAATGCCCATCTTCTTCGTTGTGTTTTTCTTTATTGCCACAGGCAGTTATTAAAAAGGTCAACATTACTATTATTAGGATATTATATGATCTGTTTTTCATAGTGTTATTATTTAAAATATTGTAATTCAAAAATGCTTTGTAAATAGTTTACCAATGCTGTTTGAGCTTCTAACTCTGATTGAATGGCTTGATTTATAAGTTGCGTAAAGGCAGAATAATCAATTTCGCCTTCTTTATAAGCAAATAAAGCGCCAGTTTTCTGTTCTTTAATAAGTGGTAATACTTCATCTTTATAAAATAGCCAAGACGTTTTCCATTTTTGGTAATTTTCTTTTGCTTGATTAAATTTAGATTGCACTTCCTTTTGTTTAAATAACATATTTACTTCTGCAATTTCTTTATTGAATTTTGCAGTTCTAATTTGTTTTCTTGTTGTACCAGAAAGAAATGGTATAGAAATACCGGCTTGATAAGTATAATAGCCTGAACTACCGTTTACTTTTTGTAAACCACCTTGAAGGTTAAACTTTGGTAAATTCTCGGCTTTAGCAGCTTTGTAATTTGCTTCTGCTTCTGCTATTTTAAGTTGAGAAACACCATACAAAGGATGAGCTTCTGCACTAAAGGCTGTTAAATCTATGTTGTTAAGGGTTTTAAACTCGTTTGGAACTGTATAGATTTTTTCAGAAACTAACCATAAATTTAATTGCTGTAAAGCAATGAGGTATTCGCTATAAGCTTGCTTTGTTTTATTTTTAATTTGTAAAGCTTGATTTTTAGCTGCTGAATATTCTAATTTTGATATAGCTTCTACTTCATAATTTAACTCAACAGCTTTTTTAAAATTGGTGTAAATAGCATTCAATTCTTTATACAGATTATAATTCCGTTTACTTTTAAAGGCATTAGACCAGGCTTTTTTCACCTCTAATTCTAACTCCAATTCTGAAAGTTGATACGCCTTTTGCGCTAATTGAATACGTTGTTCTAATAATTTTTGCTTTGGTGCAATACCAAACACATCTATATTTGATTGGCCAACACCAATAGTTGTGTAAATACCTGAACCATCTTTAATTTCCTCACCACCTGTAAAAATTTGAGTTGAGCCAAAATCGAAAGCAGTCCCTTTTAATTGTTGCTGTTTATCAATTTCTAACTGTCTTTGTTTTAAACTAGGATAGTTCTCTTTTGACATTTTTATAGCTTCTTGTAATGAAACAATAGGCAAAGAGTCGCTAACTTGTTGTGCATTTCCTGTTATTGGAAACAAAAACATAAAAACTATAATAGCTGTTGCAGTTGCAAATTTTTTGTTTGCTTTAAATTTAAAAGACTTGTTCTCTACCCAATGGTATAAAATAGGAAGCACAAACAAGGTTAATAATGTAGAAGTTAACAGACCACCAATAACTACCGTTGCTAAAGGACGTTGTACTTCTGCACCTGCCGATGCAGAGATAGCCATTGGCAAAAAGCCTAATACATCAGTAAAAGCTGTAAGCATAATAGGTCTTATTCTTCGTTTTGTACCTTCAATAATTCTATCTTTTAAATTGGTAACGCCTTCTTCTTTTAATTCATTTAAACCACTAATCATTACTAAACCATTTAAAACTGCAACACCAAAAAGGACAATAAAACCTACACCTGCCGAAATACTAAAAGGCATATCACGAAGCCATAAGGCTATAACACCACCAATGGTTGCCATTGGAATAGCGATGTAAATCATTAAAGTTTGTGGTAGTGATTTTAGCGCAAAATATATTAACACAAAAATAAGTAGTAATGCTATTGGTACTACAGTTTGCAAGCGATTACTGGCACGTTCTAAATTTTCGAAAGCACCACCATATCTAATAAAATAACCTGAAGGCAATTGAAGATTTGCATCTAATTTTGATTTGATTTCTACTACTAACGATTTTACATCACGACCTCTTACATTAATACCTACATAAGTTCTTCTGTTAGTATTGTCTCTACTTATTTGCATAGGGCCAGCTTTGTAGCTTACGTCTGCAACTTCACGAAGTGGAATTTGTGCACCAGAAGGCAAGTTGACAAACAAGTTTTGAACATCAGTTATGTCTTTACGATTATGAGAACTTAACCTAACCACTAAATCAAATCGTTTTTCACCTTCAAAAATAACACCTGCTGTACCTCCTGCAAAGGCAGATTGTACAATTTGATTTAAAGTATTTACTTGAAGTCCGTATTGTGCTAATTTACTTCGGTTATAGGTGATTGTCATTTGTGGTAAACCTGTGGTAGCTTCCGCTTTCATATCACCAATACCTTCTGTACCTGCAATTATTTTAGATATTTCTTCTGCTTTTTGAGACAGTACATTTATATCTTCTCCATAAAGTTTAATAGCTATGTCTTCTCTAACACCTTCGAGTAGTTCGTTAAAACGCATTTCAATAGGTTGAGTAAATTCATAGTTAACACCAGGAATTATTTCAACCGCTTCTTTCATTTCTTCAATTAAATCATCTTTAGATTTAGCTGTTATCCATTCGCTTTTTGGTTTCAGAATCACAATAACATCTGCTAAATCCATAGGCATTGGGTCGGTTGGTATTTCGGCAACACCAATACGACTCACTACTTTTTCGACTTCAGAAAAATTAGCTTTTACAATTTGCTCAATTTTTGTGGTTGTTTCAATGGTTTCAGAAAGTGAACTGCCTGGTTTTAAAATAGCGTGAAACGCGATATCACCTTCATCAAGTTGTGGAATAAATTCACCACCCATTCTAGAAAACATAAAAGCGGTAATTCCGAATAAAATAACTGCGATTCCAACTATTAGTTTTCCTCTTTTTAAGGCTTTTTCTAATAAAGGTTGGTATTTACTTTCTACCCAATGCACGAACTTATCGCCATAGGATTTTTTGTCTGATTTTGGTGCTCTTAAAATAAGTGCAGACATCATAGGAACATACGTCAAACAAAGTACCATTGCACCAATCATTGCAAAAATGAAAGTCAATGCCATTGGTTTGAACATTTTGCCTTCAATCCCTTCTAAAGCTAAAATAGGAAGGAACACAATTAAGATAATTAGTTGACCGAAAAATGCCGCATTCATCATTTTTTTTGAAGCATTTGCTGCAACATTATCACGTTCTTTAGAGGTTAGCTTCTTCTTTTTTAAGATTTGTGAAGCAATCAGGAAAACGGTACTTTCTACAATAATTACAGCGCCATCGACAATAATTCCGAAATCTATTGCCCCCAAGCTCATTAAATTTGCCCAAACGTCAAAGACATTCATTAGTATAAATGCGAATAATAAGGATAGTGGAATTGTTGAAGCTACTATTAAACCACCTCTCCAATTTCCTAATAAGAAAATAAGAACGAAAATAACTATTAAAGCACCTTCAATTAAATTGGTTGCAACGGTAGATGTTGTTTCACTTATTAGTTTGCTTCTATCTAATAAAGGTTCAATAATAACACCTTCTGGTAATGACTTTTCAATTTGCGCCATTCTTTGCTTGACATTCTCGATAACATCGTTTGAATTTGCACCTTTAAGCATCATTACCAAACCACCAACAACTTCGCCTTCGCCATCTTGTGTTAATGCACCATAACGAATAGCAGAACCGTATTGAACCGTGGCAATGTCGCCTACTGTAATTGGGATGCTATTTGTGTTTTTAACCGTAATCTTTTTAATGTCTTCTAAACTGCGTACTAAACCTTCACCACGAATAAAATTGGCTTGATGATTTTTTTCAATGTATGCACCACCAGTATTTTGATTATTGGCTTGAAGTGCATTGAAAATATCGGTAATTGTTAATCCAATGGCTTTTAGTTCGTTTGGGTCTACAGCAACTTCGTACTGTTTAATTTTGCCGCCAATTGCGTTAACCTCAACAACACCTTCTACCATTGCCATTTGACGTTGAACAATCCAATCTTGCATCGTTCGTAAATCTGTAATCGAATATTTGGCTTTATATTCTTGTTTTACTTTTAGCGTGTATTGATAAATTTCTCCTAATCCTGAAGAAATTGGTCCCATTGTAGGTTCGCCAAAACCACTTGGAATTTGTTCTTTGACCTCATTTAGTTTTTCCGCCACTAATTGACGAGGAAGGTAAGTACCCATGTCATCGTCAAAAACTATGGTAACTACTGATAAACCAAAACGGGAAACGGAACGAATTTCTTGAACATCTGGTAAGTTACTCATTGCAACTTCTACAGGATAAGTTACAAATTGCTCAATGTCTTCGGTACCTAAATTTGGTGCTTGGGTTATTACTTGTACTTGGTTGTTGGTAATGTCCGGAACAGCATCTATTGGTACTTTGGTCATACTCCAAATACCTGCTCCAATAATGGTAAGCGTTAGCAACCCAATAATGAATTTATTATTGATTGAAAAATCAATGATTTTATTAATCATATTAAAATGTATTAATTCAGTTAAAAAATATAAAAGTGTGTTCGTAATTCGATTTCGCTCAATATGAGCTTCTCGTAGCTATGCTACTCGAAGACGAAAACATTAAAAAAGGATATAGCTATCCTATGAAAACTGAATTATACCCGAGGTGGTTGTAAAATGGAAGTCGTAAAATCTTTTTCTATCCCATTGTGGTAGAAAAAATCTTGGGTAGAAATAAATGTTATTTCATATTTTATGTAAGAAAACTGAAAATATGTAGCGTTTATATGACAACATTGACATATACAAAAAGGTGAACATAAATCTGAATCTTGGTGCTGATGGTCATTATCCATAGCTTGTGAAATTTCAGTTTTAACATCATTATCAGACACATCAAAATCAGCACAAGGTGCTAGATTGAGTGCGAAAATATAAATTGATAATATGAATGCTAATAATTTCATTGTAGCAAATATATAAATTATTTAATGCAATGGTTGTGCAAATAATAGGCTTTACAATAATTAAAAGGTGTTTGGTTAGTTATATTTTATAGCAAAAGAAAAAACCTTAATTTTCCTTTTGCTATAAATTACATTAAAAAATCATACTTATTTATTGATTCATTTTCATTTCGTGGTCGTATTGACAACAACCTGGTAAATTTTTATAAGCTTCTTCGCTTCCTGCTACTTTTTCAGTATCATAACCAGAAGCTGCTATTGCTTTATGAATTGCCATTGCATTGGTTTTGGTATCATCAAAAGAGACATCGATTTTCTTTTTATCTACATTCCAATTTGCACTTGCAACACCTTCAACAGCATTTACTGCTTTTTCAATGGTTTTTTTACACATACCACAATTACCTCTTACACCAAAAGACAAATCCGTCATTGCCATATCCTTTGACATTTGTGTAGTGGTTGTTTTTGTTTCTTTTTTTGTTTCGTTTTTACAACTTGTAAAACCTAATACTGCAATTACGGCTACACTTAAAATTACTTTTTTCATTGTTTTAAAATTTAATTGTTATAGTTTGTATTTAATTATTCTATTACTTGTTTTACTTCTCCACAGGTTAGCATTGCTTCGCCAAAATATGGATTGATTACTTTTTCTTCTTTGCTTAACCAATAGGCACCTTTATTACTATCTGCCATTGGACAAAACTCTACATATACCTTTTCATTGATACCAAATAGTTGCACAGCTTTAATTAAATGCGAAGACAAATGTTTAAAATGATTTCTTTGCTCTTTTATATTTGCTGCTTTAGAAATAGCAATTGTTGAAGATTTAATTTCTTTTACTAATGACATCCAATGATTATGAGCTTCATCTTTAACTAATTTCATATCCACATTATTCAAATTATCAAGTAAACTATTTGCATTTTCTGATGCTTTACTTGAGTTATCTTTAACAAACGCATCCTTTAAATTAATATAGCTTTCAAATACTTTTTTTAATTGTTTCTGAAATGCTTTTGATACTTCCAACCGTTCATTCATATTGGTATGGTCTGTATTATTTTTTGATGAATTACTATCCATTCCTAAATGCCCTTCGTGACCAGTCATTACTTTTCCACCATCTTTATTCATCATAGATTTTTTTCCTTGTAATTGTGCTGCTGCATCAACTGTAAAAGTTCCATTGGTTACAATTTCATCACCATTTTCTAAACCTTTTAATACTTTGTAATTACTACCTATTTGATTACCTAAAGTTATTTGACGCATTTCAAAAACTGGTTGGTCTGGATTGGTTTTTATATATACTACAGAGCGTTCACCTGTCCATAAAATGGCAGATGAAGGCACGAATAATGATTTTTCTTTATTAGAGGTTACCTCTTTAATTTTCCCTTCAATAAACATTCCTGGTTTAAATACTTCGTCTTTATTATTAAGCACTACTCTTAATTTAACAGTACGAGTTCTGTTATCTAAAATAGGGTCAATAAAATCTACTTTACCTTTAAATTTTTTATTAGGATAAGTATTTGTTGTTACGTTTATTTCTTGCCCTTTTTTAAATAAGTCTATTTGGTTTTCGTACACATCAAAGTTTCCCCAAACTGAATTTAAGTTTGCAATTTTTAATAGAGGTTGCCCTTGTTTTATATAATCGCCTTGCTCTACTAATTTTTCTGTTACAGTACCAGAGATAGTTGCGTAGACAGGAAAATTTTCTTTTATTTTTCCTGTTTGTTCTATTTTATTGATTTGCTTTTCAGAAAGTTTCCATAATTTTAATTTATTACGAACTGCTTTATATAATGCCGGTTGTGATTCCTTTAATGAAGCTGCTGTAATTAATTCTTGTTGTGCTGCATATAATTCTGGTGAATAAATGGTTGCTAATAATTGCCCTTTGTTTACTTTTTCTCCAGTAAAACTGACATTTAAGCGTTCAATTCTTCCAGAGAAATAACTGACTTGCACAGCATTTGCTTTTTCATTGGCAACAATTTTACCTGATAGTTTAATACCGTTATCGTCTGCTTTACTACTACCTACAATTGATGTTTGAATGTTGGCCAACGCCATTGCATTTTTTGTTAATTTGAATTGGTCTGCTGCTAAACCATCTGCTCCAGCTTCGGCAGGAATTAAATCCATACCACAAATAGGGCAATCACCAGGTTCTGGTTGCATAATTTGTGGGTGCATTGAGCAAGTCCATTTTTGATTGGTTTCTGCTATTTCATCGTGATTATGTTCAGTTTCTTTGTTTGATGAACTACCGAATAACAACCAACCTAATAATAAGCCAACTGCTAATATTACTATGTAAACTATATATTTTTTCATTTTTCTATATTTTAATATTTCTTAATCTTAATGCGTTTGCAATTACTGATACTGAACTAAAACTCATTGCTAAAGCTGCAATCATTGGTGAGAGTAATAACCCGAATATTGGGTATAAAACACCTGCTGCAATGGGCACACCCAATACATTGTATATAAAAGCAAAAAAGAGATTCTGCTTTATGTTTTTAACAACAGCGTGACTTAATTTTTTAGCTTTTACAATACCTTGTAAATCTCCTTTTACTAACGTAATTGAAGCGCTTTCAATAGCTACATCTGTACCTGTACCCATTGCAATACCAACATCTGATTGTGCTAAAGCTGGCGCATCGTTAATACCATCACCTGCCATTGCTACAACACTTCCTTTTTGTTGAAGTTTATCAATTTCATTCAATTTATCTTCTGGAAGACATTCTGCTTTATAGTGTTTAAGGTTTAATTGTTCTGCTACCGATTTTGCAGTATTTTTATTATCACCAGTTAGCATTATTACCTCAACACCATTATCTTGTAGTTGTTTAATAGCATTTTGACTTGTGGTTTTAATGGCATCGAAAATAGTTACATATCCAACAGCTTCATTATCTACTGCTATATACGATACTGTTTTACCTTGTTCTTGTTCTGCAACCACATTAGTTTCTAAATTTTTAGAAATAGTTATGGCAAACTGCTCTAATAACTTTGCATTACCTAAAGCAACTTTTTTGTTTTCAACAGTACCTATAACACCTTTTCCTGCTACAGCTTGAAAATCGTTTACTTTTGTAATTACAGTATTTTTAGATTTACCATAGTTTACAATAGCTTCTGCTAAAGGATGTTCGCTATATTGATTTAAGGAAGCAATGAAATGAAGTAGCTTTTCTTCTTTTAAATTATTAATTGAGATTACTTTTTCAACTGATGGTTTTCCTTCAGTAATCGTACCTGTTTTATCTACAATAAGCGTATCTACCTTATTCATTTTTTCTAATGCTTCAGCATTTTTAATTAATACACCAGATTGTGCACCTCTACCAACACCAACCATAACAGACATTGGTGTTGCCAAACCTAATGCACAAGGACAAGCAATAATTAATACAGCAATTGCATTTACAAAGGCAAAAACATAAGCAGGTTCTGGACCAAAAATAGCCCAAACTATAAATGTTATTACTGCAACAACTAATACAATTGGAACAAAGTATTTAGATATTCTATCTGCTAATTTTTGAATAGGTGCTTTTGAACGACTTGCATTATTTACCATATGAATAATTTGAGAAAGTAAGGTTTCGGAACCTACCTTTTCAGCTTTCATAATAAATGACTTTGTACCGTTAATTGTGCCAGAACTTACTTTATCGTCTATGCTCTTATCTACAGGAATTGGTTCTCCAGTAATCATAGATTCATCAATGCTACTATGACCTTCTACAATACTACCATCTACTGGAATTTTTTCTCCAGGCTTAACTCGTAATAAATTGTCTTTTTCAATTTTATCGATTGCAATAACTTTATCTTCTCCATTAGTAACCAATGTTGCTGTTGAAGGCACTAATTTTAGTAATTCTTTTATTGCGCCACTTGTTTGACTATGTGCTCTTGCTTCTAATAATTGACCTAATAATACTAATGTTAAAATTACCGTTGTAGCTTCAAAATAAACAAATACATTACCATCGGCTGTTTTAAAATCTTGTGGAAATACATCTGGAAATACCATTGCAAATACACTAAATAACCACGCGATACCCGAACCAATACCAATTAAAGTAAACATATTCAGGTTCATTGTTTTTATTGATGTGTAAGCACGTTTAAAGAACATCCAAGTTGCATAAAACACTACAGGGATTGATAATGCAAACTGAATCCAGTTCCATTGTTTTTGTTCTAAAACATTATATAAAGGATTATTATCTAATGCTTCTGACATTGCTATTAAAAATATTGGCACAGTAAAAATTACAGCTATCCAAAACTTTTTCAACAATTTTTTATAGGTTTTGTCTTCTTCTGAAATATCCGCTTCTAATGGCACTAAATCCATCCCACAAACAGGACAAGAACCTGCTTCGTCTTTAATTATTTCTGGGTGCATTGGACACGTAAATTGGCTACTTGTTGTAGTTAAACTTCTTTCTTCCACCAAGTCCATTCCACAAACAGGACAATCACCTGCTTTATTATATGTTTTGTCTTCTTCGCAGTGCATAGGACAATAAAATGTACCTGTTCCTTTGCCTTTAGGTTGTTCCTGCTTTTTTTCTTTATTAGGTTGGTGTTTACCTTGTTTATGAATACTATATCGACCACCATCATCTTTTAATGCTTTTTGAAATATTTCAATTGAAATATGTGATTGCATTTCAATAATAGCTTCTGATTTTTCTAAATTGACTTTTACGTTTGAAACATCATCAACTTTTGAAAGTGTTTCTTCTACGTGACTGCGACAACCGTTGCAAGTCATTCCGTGTATATGATATGTGTGTTTCATTATTTTATTTTTGTGCCTGACAAGGGAAGGGCTATTAACCAATTAATTAGTATTTCCTTCCCACATCAGGGCTTTATTTTAAATTGCCTTTTAGTTTCTTTATATAATCAATAACCAATGTCTTTTCAGATGTTGATAATTTTGCGTTTTTATGAATTAAGGTGTAAGATGAAAGTGGCATTTCATTGTTCTTAATCTGATTAATAATTGACTTTAATTTGCTATTCGTTCTTCTGGTTGAATACGTGTCCCAGTTATTAAAATTCAGTTCTTCTTTTCCATCAGCAATATGGTTTTCGAGAAACCAAGCAATGGGTTGAATTTTATTATACCAAGGATAGCTTGTATTATTACTGTGACAATCATAACAGGACGTTTGCAATAATGTACTGATATTTTTAGGTGTATTATTTACCAATAAAAAATCTGTTTTTGGTACAAGGTTACTTTGGTTTAGTTCTGTAGGCATAAACTGTATGCCTACAAAACACACCACTAAAACCAATGCTATGATTTTTACAATTTTCATTTAGTTAATCTCTTTTTGCACTTTACCACATTTCAGCATTTTACTACCGTAATAAGGATTTTTAATTTCCTTATTCAAACTTAACCAAGCGCTACCACCATCATACATTGGACAAAATTGTTGATATAAAGTATTTTTAGTACCGGTAATTGCAACAATATCCATAATATCCTTACTCAATGTTTTAAAATGTTCTCTTTGGTGATCTATTTCACTTCTACCAATATGTTCTGCGTGTTCTTTGGCATCTGTAATAATATCTTTAAGTTCTTTTTGCTGTTCAACAGTAAAACCATTTATTTCAAATTTGCTCAAAGTATTGTTCAATTTATCGCCAGCTTTAGCAGCTTTGTTTTTGTCGGTTTCTACTAAAGCATCTTTAAGTATCATATAGTCTGCTAACACTTTTTGAACACCTGAATTTTGTGAATTATCATCCATCATATTATTGGATTTATCCATTTTGTTATGGTTCATTTCTGAATGAACTATGCTGTCTTGAGTATTCTCCTTTTTTGCATCTTTACAAGAAATTATTGTAAGATTTATTAAAGAGATTACTAAAATTGCTACTATTGTTTTTAAATATTTCATTTTTATTGTTTTAAATTATACTTGTTTTTAGTTGCTTAAATAATTGATGATTGTGGTTTGTAAATAATAAGTTTTAATCGATTCTATTTGATTCATTTGAAACTTTAATTGCAGTTCTTGAATGTCTAAAACATCATTAAAATCAATTGTTCCTGTTTCGTAACTTTTGATTAATATTTGCTCTGCATCATTAGCTTGCTTCAAATTTTTGGTTTGAGTTTTATAACTTATTCTTGCAGACACTCTTTCTTTTATTGCTTTATCTAAAAGCGTTTCCAAAGTATTTAAGCGTTCTTGTTTTTGTGCAGTAATTTCCTGCTGTTGTAACTCGTTTTGCTTTGTTTTCGATTTATATTTTTTATTAAATATTGGTATTGATAAAGACACCATTGGCATTACAATATCTTTTCCATTATCGCTAAAGTCCATATTTGGACGTTTCGCCACATTGATATAATCTAATCCAAAACCAATCATAGGACTGCTTTCTTTTTGGTTTAATAATTCTGATTGTTCAATGGATTTAAAGAGTTTATCATATTTTAATAATTCAGGATGCAATGCTAAATTTTCAAAAGTGATTTCAAAATCTTCAGAAGGCATATTTAATTTATCAACAACAACTATAGAAACCTCTTTTTCTCTATTTAAAAGTTTATTTAAGGTTGTTTGTTCTGCTAAAAATTGTTGTTGCAACACTTCTTTTAATTGTTGTAATTCATTTTGACGCATCTGTAATCGTAACACATCTACTGCTGAAGCTTTGCCAACTTCGACAGAAGTTAAAGCCATTGTTTCGTAAGTTTTTAAGAGTTCGATATTGTTAGTTAATACTTTTTGTTTTGCTTTATTAGTATATAACTTGTAATACGATTGTGATACCGAAACCATTAATTTACGTTTGGCAATTACAATATCTTCATATTTAGTTTCAGCTAAAGAACTTACATAATTTTCTCTTGCTGTTATTGAGCCAAACCAAGGCAACATTTGTTTTGCAGAAACTTTAAAGCGTTGGGCTCCAGTTCTTGTTTCTGGCTCACTTACAAAATAACCTACTCCAAATTCGGTATTTGGAATGGTATTAACTTCATTTACTTTTTCTGAAACTCTCTTGTGCTGTAACTCGAATTTTTGAATCTCTGGATTGTTTACCAAAGCTTCATCGATTAAAGTTTGTAATTCTTGTGCATTTCCTTTGAGAACAAAGAGAAAAGAAAAAAGAAAAAAGATTGTTTTTATATGTTTCATTTTGATGTTCTTTTTAGTTGAGCTTCTGCTTTCCAGCTGTATAAAACTGGTACTACAAATAAGGTGATTAAGGCAATTAGCATACCTCCAAAACTTGGTATTGCCATAGGAATCATAATATCACTACCACGACCTGTTGAGGTTAATACTGGTAATAATGCCAATATGGTTGTTGCAGTAGTCATTAAACACGGTCTAATACGTTTTTCTCCTGCTTCAACAACAGCTGCTCTGATTTGCTTTTTGTTTTTTGGTGTATTCCTTTCAAATATTTGAGTTAAGTACGTTGCCATAACTACACCATCATCGGTTGCAATTCCGAAAAGTGCAATAAAGCCTACCCAAACAGCAACACTCAAATTAATTGGATGCATCTGAAATAAATCACGCAGATTTTCGCCAAAAAAGTTGAAGTTTAAAAACCAATCTTGACCATATAACCAGA
Source organism: Tenacibaculum aquimarinum (assembly GCF_022478115.1). Taxonomy (GTDB): domain Bacteria; phylum Bacteroidota; class Bacteroidia; order Flavobacteriales; family Flavobacteriaceae; genus Polaribacter; species Polaribacter aquimarinum_A. Next base: position 50,947 of record NZ_JAKGSC010000003.1, read on the forward strand.
TCATTAAAAAACCACCTGCAAAAGCAACTGCAATACCAGTAAATACCATTAATGATGTACCTACTGAACGGAATTGAAAATAGAGTATTAAGAAAATAATAGCCAATGCCAAAGGCACTACAACCGATAAAGTTTTTTCTGCTCTTATTTGATTTTCATAGCTTCCTGTAAATTGATAATTAACCCCTTTTGGTACTACCAATTCGCCTGAATCTATTTTTTGCTGAATTAAAGCTTGTGCATTTTCAACAACATTTACTTCTGCAAAGCCATCCATTTTATCGAATAATACATAGCCTACTAAAAAAGTATCCTCACTCTTAATAACTTGTGGCCCTTGTTCATATCTAATGGTTGCCAATTCGCTTAATGGTACTGGACTGCCTTTTTCAACTGGCACATAGATTTGCTTTAAATCGGTTGGATTAGCTCTTAATTCTCTTGGGTATCTAACACGTACTCCATAACGCTCCCTACCTTCAACAGTTTGGGTTAAAACCATACCACCAACAGCTACTTTTAGCACCTCTTGTACATCTTGTATAGATATACCATAACGTGCAATTTTTTCCCTATCAATATCAATAAGTAAATAAGGTTTTCCTACAATACGGTCTGCAAAAACAGCTTCGTCTTTTACACCATCAGCTTGTTTTAAAATTCCTTCTAACTGTACACCAAAGGCTTCAATTTGTTTTAAATCTTGACCTTTAACTTTTATTCCCATTGGTGCACGCATACCTGTTTGCAGCATTACCAATCGTGTTTCAATAGGTTGTAGTTTAGGTGCAGAAGTAACGCCTGGTAACTTGGTAACTTTTACAATGTCATTCCAAATATCGTTTGGTGATTTTATTTCTGGTCGCCAGTTTCGATAAAATTCGCCATTATTATCTTCTATTAATTGCGACCTTTCTACAGCGCTCAAAGTGACATTTTCTGTATTATTAGGATTAGCGATGAAACGTCCATCTTTTAATTCAAATAAACCATCATTATTTACTTTGTAACGTTGACGTTCTCCGTTTTTATTCAGCATATATTCTGATTTATACTGAATAATATTTTCATACATAGACAAAGGCGCTGGATCTAAAGCTGATTCTGTACGACCTGCTTTACCAACTACGGTTTTTATCTCTGGAATACTTGCTACAGCCATATCTAACTGTTGTAAAACACGTTTGTTTTCTTCGACTCCAGAATGTGGCATTGAAGTTGGCATTAATAAAAAAGAACCTTCATTTAAAGATGGCATAAATTCTTTGCCTGTATTTTTCATTATGAAAAAACCTGCTATTACAATAGCTGTTGGTATGGATAAGAATATTAGTTTATTGTTCAAACACCATTTTAAAATACGTGTATAATACCTTATGAATAATGAGAAAACACCTAATAAACCAAAGCAAATAATACTTACAAAAATGAGATTCCAAAAGATGCTTTTATCTACACCTAAAGGTCTCCAATATTCAGCTAATAAAAACACAATAGCAGATACAGATATGATAATATTAATAAGATTTGCTTGTTTTTCGCTTATCATTTTTTGAACACTTAATAGTGTTGTAACTCCAAAAGCTACCAAGATTAAACCTAACCAATAACCATAGACTGTGGCAATAATTCCTAATGCTATTAAAACCCCATTTAAAACATATTTGAAATTGGTTTTAATGTTTTTCTTTTTAAATAAAAATGCAGCAAAGGGTGGAATTAAAAACAACGCTACAATAATTGAAGCTGTTAAAGCAAATGTTTTAGTAAAGGCTAATGGTCTGAATAATTTTCCTTCAGCTCCAATCATTGTAAATACAGGAATAAAACTTATAATGGTTGTCATAACTGCTGTTACAATTGCTCCAGATACTTCTGCTGTTGCGTTGTAAACCACATTATTTATAGGCAGTTTATCTTTGTTTTCATCTAAATGCCTAATGATGTTTTCTGAAAGTATTACACCTACATCTACCATTGTACCAATAGCAATAGCGATACCTGATAAAGCCACAATATTAGCATCTACACCAAAGAGTTTCATTGCTATAAAAACCATTAATACAGCAACTGGTAGTAAGCCAGAAATCAATACAGAAGCTCGAAGATTAAATACCATAATGATTATAACTAAAATAGTAATTAGTATTTCTAATGTTAGGGCTTCATTAAGTGTCCCTAAAGTTTCCTGAATGAGTTCTGTTCTGTCATAAAAAGGAACAATAGTTACTTGTGAAGTTCTGCCATCGGCTAATACTTTTGAAGGTAGTCCTGCGCTTAATTCGTTAATTTTTTCTTTAACATTATTGATAACTTCCATTGGATTCGCACCATATCGCGCTACTACGACAGCACCAACAACTTCTGCACCTTCCTTGTCCAGTAATCCTCTTCGAGTTGCAGGACCTAAAGACACTTTTCCTATGTCTTTAATTTTAATCGCTGTGTAATCTTCGGAAGTAACTACTGCATTTTCTATGTCGGAAATAGATTTTACATAACCTAAACCTCTAACTAAATATTCGGCTTGATTAATTTCTAAAGTTTGTGCACCAATATCTTTATTACTTTCTTTTACTGCTTTTACAATATGATGTAAACCAATATTGTATTGACGCATTAATTCCGGATTAACATCTACTTGGTATTCTTGTACATAACCACCAATTGATGCCACTTCTGATACGCCACTTGCAGACGATAGTGCATATTTAACATAGTAGTCTTGAATACTTCGTAATTCTTGTAAATCCCAACCACCTGTTACATTTCCGTTTTCATCACGACCTTCTAATGTGTACCAAAAAATTTGCCCTAATCCTGTGGCATCTGGACCCAAAGCAGGATTAACACCTTCGGGTAATAATCCGCTTGGTAACGAGTTGAGTTTTTCTAATATTCTACTACGACTCCAGTAAAACTCAATATCTTCTTCAAAAATGATATAGATACTTGAAAAGCCAAACATAGACGAACTACGAATGGTTTTTACTCCTGGAATACCGAGTAAAGATGTTGTTAATGGATAGGTTATTTGGTCTTCTATATCTTGTGGTGAACGACCATCCCATTTAGTAAATACTATTTGTTGGTTCTCTCCAATATCGGGAATAGCGTCTACAGCTACAGGGTTACTTGGTAAAAATCCTGTTTCCCAATTAAATGGTGCATTTACCGTTCCCCAGCCTATAAAGAGAACAAGTAATAATACTGCTACGAGTTTATTTTCTATTAAAAATTTGATGCTTTTATTTAGCATTGTCTTTGATTATTAAACAGTTAGACATAGGTGTTAAGAAAACACCGAATACAAAAAATCATCCTTATGACATACAGCCATAGGATAAAACAGTCTAATGTTTAAAAATCAAATTAAATAAGTCTCGTCAATCTTGAAGATTTGCTTGACGACAAGTGGTGGTTCGTATTCTTCGAAAGAAGATACGTTATTATCTAACCCTTCAAAAAGGTTAATGTAAGTATATACGAAAGAAGCAATAAATACCTGCTGCTCAAAAGTAATTTTATCAACTTGAAGTTGTAATTCATTTTGACCATCAACAGCTAATTGTTCATCACTACAACAATTCTTTTTTGTTATAGAACACCCATCAGTTAATGGGTTTTCCATTTCCATTCCACAGGTTTCTGCTTTATGGAATATAGCTGTATCCATTAAAGTATCTCCACAATAGTGCATATCTACAGTAAATGACATTGTAGAAAATAACACTACAAAAGCCATTAAAAGTGACATTATTTTATGGAATACTTGTTTCATATTGAAAACAAAGGTATAAAATTTAATTCAATTTGAATAGATTTTAACTTTGCTTTAAATAAAACTTGATTGGTTTTTGGTTGTTTTTACACCTTTCTCAAATTTTGCTCTTAATGTTTTCATATCATCACTTACCTTACGTTCAATCACTTTAGCATAAATTTGTGTTGTTGAAATGCGAGAATGACCTAAAAGTTTAGATACTGTTTCAATAGGTACGCCATTACTTAAAGTTACTGTTGTAGCAAATGTATGTCGTGCCAGATGAAATGTTAGATTCTTTTCTATTCTGCATAAATCTGCTATTTCTTTTAAATAAGCATTTAATTTTTGGTTTGACATTTTTGGAAATACAGTAGCATTTGCTAATGATTTTGGATTTTCTTTATACTTATTAATTAAATTAAGTGCTTTAGGTAGTATAGGAATTCGTAAGGCATTGTTTGTTTTCTCTCTTTTCATAATTAACCACAACTCGCCATCTATACCATAATTAATATCACTTGCTGTTAAGTTTATTACATCAATATAACTCAAGCCGGTGTAACAGGCGAAAACAAATAGATCCTTTACTAATTGTAATCTTTCAATTGAATAATCTTTTTCTTCAATTTCGTTCAATTCCATTTCAGTTAAAAAGCCTCTTTCTACTTTTACAAATTTAGATTTGAAGTTTATAAACGGGTCTCTTTCAATCCATTCCAGTTTATAAGATAGTGTAATCATTTTTCTAAAGCGTTCAATATGCTTCATTACAGTATTGTTACCCATTGGTTTTTGGTGGTCTGTGGGTGTGAAATTTCTTAAGTATTTTTCAAACTTTAAAATGAAATTATAATCCAATTGCTTTAAATACATATCTGTAACTTTATATTTTACAAAAATGAAATCTGCAATGTACCCTTGTGTTGTGAAGTAATTTTTTTGAGTACCCCATTTGAGTTTTCCAACCATATCTTCATTATGATATTTTATGATATCATTTAAAGAATAATTTTGTTCATCTTCTTTTAGGTAACGAGCCTTAACGGTTTGAGCTGAAGTAATCTTACCTTCGGATTTTAATTCGTTTTTGGATTGGTGAAGCTCTGAAGATACCTGGTCCAAATATGCGTTAATAATTCGAGCCTCTTGGTTGGTTCCTTTTACTTTGTTTTTGGCAGAGCTCCAAAATTCAATTTTAATTTTTCGTTTGAGGCTAATTTCTGCTCTTTTCCCATTTACTGTTATACGTGCATAAAGAGGTGCTTTTCCATTTTTAGCTTTTGATAGTTTGAGCCAAAACAGAATACTAAACGTTGTCGAAGTTTTCATATCTTTCGTCTTTAGTTAAACATTTGTTTACTGACGAAAGTCAAATCAATAATTCGGTTACCTATATACCTATTATAAAATGGTAACCGAATAGGTCACTTTTTTAACCAAATAATACCAAATCTTATGATTGCTTAAAAATCATAAAACCTCGATAATCTTACGATTACCAAGGTTTTGATGTTAATTGATTATTAATTTAGTCGGGGTGGCAGGATTCGAACCTGCGACCTCCTCGTCCCAAACGAGGCGCGATGACCGGGCTACGCTACACCCCGAAAAATATAAATTTCGGATTGCAAAGATACATCTTTTATTAAGTTTACAAACTATTTTTGATTTAAATTATTACGTGTAAGATTGGTTTTTCTTATCGTCTAATTGTCAAAAGATATTCACAATAAACTTTTTAAAACGTAAAAAAAATTACATTTGTAATTGTTTAAAATTAGAATTCAAAAATGTCAGATACAATAGAAAGAATAAAATGTCTAATTATAGGTTCTGGACCTGCAGGATATACAGCCGCAATCTATGCAGCAAGAGCAGATATGAAACCTGTTATGTATACAGGAATGCAAATGGGTGGTCAACTTACAACAACTACAGAAGTTGATAATTATCCGGGTTATCCAAATGGAACAGACGGAACTGCTATGATGAATGATTTACAGAAACAGGCAGAACGTTTTGGAACTGAAGTTCGTTTTGGATTGGTTACTAAAGTTGAGTTAAGCGATAAAATTGGCGGAATTCATAAAATAATTGTTGATGAATCTAAAGAATTAGAAGCAGAAACAGTAATAATTTCAACAGGTGCTACAGCAAAATATTTAGGTTTAGAAAGTGAACAACGTTTAATTGGAGGTGGAGTTTCTGCTTGTGCAACTTGCGACGGTTTTTTCTATAAAGGTCAAGATGTAATTGTTGTTGGAGCAGGAGATACAGCTGCAGAAGAAGCTACTTATTTGGCTAATATTTGTAATAAAGTTACAATGTTAGTTCGTAAAGATCATATGCGTGCTTCAAAAGCAATGCAACACCGTGTTAATAAAACTGCAAATATTGAAGTTTTATATAATACTGAATTAGATGAGGTTTTAGGTGAATCTGTTGTAGAAGGTGCTCGCGTTGTAAATAATCAAACAAAAGATAAGCACGATATTGCTATAACAGGTGTATTTATTGCCATTGGTCATAAACCAAATTCAGATTTATTTAAAGGAGTTTTAGATATGGATGAAGTAGGTTATTTAATTACCCAAGGAAAATCTACCAAAACAAATTTACCAGGAGTTTTTGCAGCTGGAGATATTCAGGATAAAGAATACAGACAAGCAGTTACAGCAGCAGGTACAGGTTGTATGGCAGCTTTAGATGCAGAGCGTTATTTAGGAGCTTTAGAATAAGATTTTTAATTATTTTATATAAAAAAAAGAGATTGCGAAAGCAATCTCTTTTTTGTTTTGTATGATATTTTTTTGAAGCTATTTCCTGCTTTCCGTTATATCTTTTGCAGAAAAAGCAAAAGGATGCCACTTCAATCATGGCTAAGCTTATTTATGAAACCAATTTATACTTCAACAGAAGCTTTCATAGATTTTCTATAAGTAAATTTGTTAAAAATATTTCTTTTACCAAAATTATTCATAGATTTTGCATTGATAAACTTTCCGAAAAGTATTTTGCTAACACCAAAGTATTCGTATTTGTTCCCATCAGTAAAAGTAACTTCTAATAACATGCTTTTATGATGCCAATCAGCAACTTGAAATTCAGTAATTGTTTTTTTGTACGCTTCTAAATTTGCTTCTTTAGTTTCAGGAGCAATACTTACTAAAAAATGATAACCGTCAATGATTTGAGTACTCATAACATCTGCTTCTTCCTTTTTATCTTCGTCAGTAAACTTATCTGGGTGCCATTGCTTAACTAAACCTCTGTAGGTTTTTTTTAATTCTTTCAAATCAATAGTTCCTTCTACGTTAAAAAGTTTCTTGTATTGTTTTATGCGTTTCATCTGTATGTTTTCAAATTTCGTGCAAAAGTATTGATATTTAATTAATTATAACGCGTTATTTTAGTTTTGTTTACATAAAAAAACCGCTTCTCTTCAGAAGCGGTTTCAAACAAACAACTAAATTCTAAAACCTTTAAAAGTTTAAGAAAATCTTTATATCAGTTTTCAGTTACACAGTTTAACTGTGTATTGTTACTGTAAACTGCGTACTAAAAACAATATTTGTTTTCAGCTATTAATTTATCTCCAATAGTATTACGTAAAGCAACAACATTAGGGTGATTAGCGTATTTAGTAAAACGCTTTAAGCCCATTAATAACATACGTTGTTCATCACCTTCAGCAAAAGAAACAATTCCTTCTTTTCCGTTTTTAATAATAATATCTACTGCGTTATATAAGTATAATTTTGCCATTGCAATTTGTCCAGCTTGTGCATCTTCTCCAAAACGTTTTGCGTTTTTCTCAGTACGTAAGATAGTAGATTCTGCCATATACACTTCGTTTAAAATGTTAGCAGCAGCCATTAACAATTGTTGGTGCTTGTCTAAATCTGGCCCAAATTTTTGAATTGCAGAACCTGCAACCATTAAAAAGACTTTCTTTAATTTTGCTATCATTTCTTTTTCTTCTGCAAATAAAGCTGAATAATCAGGCGTATCAAAAGAAGGAATTCCCATTAACTCATTTCCAACAGCTGTTGCTGGTCCTAATAAATCAACGTGACCTTTCATTGCTTTCTTCACTAACATACCAACAGATAACATTCTGTTAATTTCGTTAGTTCCTTCGTAAATACGAGCAATTCTTGCATCTCTCCAAGCAGCTTCCATAGGTGTTTCTTCAGAGAATCCCATACCTCCAAAAATCTGAATTCCTTCATCTGCACAAGCTTGTACATCTTCAGAAACAGTAACTTTTAAGATAGAGCATTCAATTGCATATTCTTCTACACCTTTTAATTCTGCTTCTGAATGAGAATTTCCTGCTTCTAAACGCATTGCAATTCTGTCTTCAATATTTTTAGCAGCTCTATAACTTGCAGATTCTCCAGCATATGTATTTGTTGCCATTTCAGCTAATTTTGCCTTAATAGCTCCAAAATTTGCAATAGGAGTTTTAAATTGTTTTCTTTCTGTAGCGTATTGTAAAGCAGTTGTTGTAACTCTTCTTTGAGAATCGATACAAGCTGCAGCCAATTTAATACGACCAACGTTTAATGCGTTAACGGCAATTTTAAATCCACCACCACGAACAGATAACATATTTTCTACAGGAACTACAGTGTCACTATAAAATACTTGACGAGTAGAACTTGCTCTAATACCTAATTTGTGCTCTTCTTCACCTAACGTAATTCCGTTTGGATTTGCAGCATCATATTCAACAATAAAACCAGTAATGTTTTTATCATCTTCTATACGAGCAAAAACGATCATCAAATTACAGAAACCTGCATTTGAAATCCACATTTTTTGTCCGTTTATTTTATAAGATTTACCATCTTCTGATAACGTAGCAGTAGTTTTTCCTGAATTTGCATCAGATCCAGCTCCTGGTTCAGTTAAACAGTAAGCGCCCATCCACTCACCAGTAGCAAGTTTAGTAACGTATTTTTTCTTTTGTTCTTCTGTTCCGTATAAAGTAATTGGCATTGTACCAATTCCTGTATGCGCACCAAAAGCAGTACTTAAAGAACCGTTTCCGCTTGAAATATATTCACAAGTAAGCATTGTAGAAACAAATCCCATTCCCATTCCACCATATTCTTCTGGAACAGCAACACCTAAGAAACCAAGTTCTCCGGCTTTTTTCATTACCTCTTCGGTAAGCTTGTAGTCTTTTGCTTCAAAACGTTCTCTGTGAGCAACTATTTCACGTTCTGTAAATTCCTTTACAGCTTCTTTCATCATTAGTTGTTCCTCTGAAAAATCTTCAGGAGTAAACACATCTTCACATGCAGTTTCTTTTACTAAAAACTGACCTCCTCTTAATATATCTGACATTGTATTATTTTTTTAATCTTTTGTTATTAGTTTAAGAACTCGAATATACCTGCAGCACCTTGACCTGTACCTACACACATAGTTACCATTCCGTATTTTCCTTGCATGTTACGCTTGCGCATTTCATCAAATAATTGAACAGATAATTTTGCACCTGTACAACCTAATGGATGTCCTAATGCAATTGCACCACCATTTACGTTAATAATATCAGCATCTAAACCTAATTCGCGAATTACAGCTAAAGATTGAGAAGCAAATGCTTCGTTTAATTCAATTAAACTGATATCTTCTTGTTTTAATCCTGCTTGTTTTAATGCCTTTGGAATAGCAGCAACTGGCCCAATTCCCATTATTCTTGGAGGAACACCTGCAGCAGCATAACTTACCATTCTTGCAATTGGTTTTATGTTTAATTCCTTTACCATATCTTCACTCATAACCATTACAAACGCTGCACCATCACTTGTTTGTGATGAGTTACCAGCAGTAACACTTCCGCCAGTTGCAAATACAGGACGTAAACGTTCTAAACCAGCAATGTTAGATCCTTTTCTTGGTCCTTCATCTTTAGTTACGGTATATTTTCTTGATACTTTTTTTCCTTCAGCATTAATAAACGTTTCTTCAACCTCAATAGGAACTATTTGGTCTTGAAAACGGTCTTCAGCTTGTGCTTTTAATGCTTTTAAGTGTGAGTTTAAAGCAAATTCATCTTGATCTTTACGAGAAACTTTAAATTGGTCTGCAACTGCTTCTGCAGTATTTCCCATTCCCCAGTAATAATCTGCATGACCTGCAGCAACTGTATCGTAATTTAATTCTGGTTTAAAACCTGTCATTGGTACAGAGCTCATGCTTTCTGCTCCACCTGCAATAATACATTCTGCCATTCCTGACTGAATTTTTGCAACTGCCATACCAATAGTTTCTAATCCAGAAGAACAAAAACGATTTACGGTTACACCAGGAACATCTTCAATTTCTAATCCCATTAAAGAGATTAAACGTGCCATGTTTAGTCCTTGAGAACCTTCTGGCATTGCATTACCAACTATTACATCGTCAATACGTTTTTTATCGAATTCTGGTAAATTTTTCATTAAATGCTGAATTGTTTCAGCAGCTAATTCATCAGCTCTTTTAAATCTGAACGCACCTCTTTTAGACTTTGCTACGGCGGTTCTATATCCTTGTACTATATATGCTGTTTTCATCTTCTTAGTTTCTTAATGGTTTACCAGTTTTTAACATGTGTTGAATACGCTCTAATGTTTTGCGCTCTGTACATAAACTTAAGAAAGCTTCGCGTTCTAAGTCTAATAAATACTGTTCAGAAACCTTAGTTGGTTCTGATAAATCTCCACCAGCCATTACATAGGCTAATTTGTTTGCTATTTTTTGATCGTGTTCTGAAATAAATCTACTTGCTTGCATAGAATCTGTAGCTACCATAAATGCACCTAAAGCTTGCTTACCAAGAACTAATACATCATTTCGAGAAGCTGGTTGTGTATAGCCTGCTTCAGCCATTAAGATTGCATGTTTCTTAGCAACTGCAATTTGACGATCTTTATTTACCACAACAACATCTTTTCCTTTTTGAAGTAATCCTAAATCGAATGCTTCATAAGCAGAAGTTGCCACTTTTGCAGTGCCAATTGTTAAGAAATTTTCTTGCAATACGTTTAACTGAACATCTCCTTTACGGAAAGTATCTGAAGCACGTAAAGCCATTTCTTTAGAACCACCACCACCTGGAATAACACCTACTCCAAATTCTACTAATCCCATATAAGTTTCTGCTGCTGCAACTACTTTGTCTGCGTGTAAAGAAATTTCACAACCACCACCTAAAGCCATTCCGTGAGGAGCAGAAATTGTTGGGATTGAAGAATAACGCATACGCATCATTGTGTCTTGGAAATATTTAATTGCTTGATTTAATTCAGCATATTCTTGTTCTGCAGCCATCATAAATATCATTCCGATATTTGCTCCAACAGAGAAATTTGCTGCTTGATTACCTACAATTAAACCTTGATAATTAGTTTCAGCTAAATCAATTGCTTTATTAACTGCTGCTAAAACATCGCCACCAATAGTATTCATTTTAGATTGGAATTCTAAATTTAAAATTCCGTCACCTAAATCTTCAATTACAGCACCAGAGTTTTTCCAAACTTCGTTAGATTTTCTGATGTTGTCTAATATAATAAATGAATCTTGACCTGGTTTTTTAACTTGTGCTTTTGCAGGAATATCGTAGTAATACGTTGCGCCGTCTTTTACTGAATAAAAAGAAGTTTCTCCTTTTTCTAACATTTCAGTAACCCAAGAAGCAACTGCATGTCCTTCGGCTTTCATAATCTCAACACCTTTGGCAATACCAACTGCGTCCCAAATTTGAAAAGGTCCATGTTCCCAACCAAATCCAGCTCTTAAACCGTCATCAATTCTATATAATTCGTCAGAAATTTCTGGAATTCTATTTTGAACATAAGCAAACATTGCTCCGAAAGATTTTCTGTAAAACTCACCAGCTTTGTCTTTTCCTGCAACTAATACTTTAAATCTGTCAGTAACATTATCAATCGTTTTCGTTAATTCTAACGTAGCGAATTTTGCAGATTTCTTTTCTCTATATTCTAATGTATTTAAGTCTAATGATAAGATATTTCTTTTACCATTAGCATCTTTTGTCATTTTGTAAAAACCTTGTTTGGTTTTGCTTCCTAACATTTTGTTTTCCATCATGTGGTTAACAAAATCAGGAATAACAAACTGATCTCTCATTTCATCTTCTGGACAATTGTCTTTTACTCCATTTGCCGTATGAACCAATGTATCTAAACCAACAACATCAATTGTTCTGAAAGTTGCAGATTTTGGACGACCAATTACAGGTCCCGTTAATTTATCTACTTCTTCAATAGTTAACCCCATGTCTTTTACAACGTGGAATAAACTCATAATTCCGAAGATTCCAATTCTGTTTCCAATAAATGCAGGAGTATCTTTAGCTAAAACAGATGTTTTACCTAAAAATTTATCACCATATTCCATTAAGAAATCTGTTACAGCAGGATCGCAATTTGGACCTGGAACAACCTCAAAAAGTTTTAAATATCTTGGAGGATTAAAAAAGTGAGTTACCGCAAAATGCTTTTGGAAATCTTCACTTCTTCCTTCATTCATAAATTTAATAGGAATACCAGAAGTATTAGAAGTAATTAAAGTTCCAGGAGTTCTGTACTTCTCTAATTTTTCAAAAACGATTTTCTTAATGTCTAATCGTTCAACAACAACTTCCATTATCCAATCTACATCGGCAACTTTAGCAATATCATCTTCTAAATTACCTGTAGTTATTCTTTCTGCAAATTTCTTACTATAAATAGGAGAAGGTTTCGATTTTAATGAAGCTGTTAAAGCGTCGTTTACTAAACGATTACGAACAATTTTGTCTTCTAATGTTAATCCTTTTGCTTTTTCTTTGTCGTTTAATTCTCTTGGAATAATATCCAATAAAAGAACTTCTACGCCAATGTTTGCAAAGTGACAAGCAATACCAGATCCCATTATTCCGGAACCGATTATCGCTACTTTTTTTATTCTTCTAGTCATTTTGATATTGATTTATTTTATACTGCTTTCTTGTTAATTTCACTATAAATTAACTTGTCTGCAATTAGTTTGTTAATTGTACTTGTAACTTTAAAGAAGCTTGCTATTTCTTCTTCAGTAACATTTTCTCTTACCTTATTATTAAACTGAAAAACGTGTCCTTTAGATACATCACGCATTTCTTTACCATAATCGGTTAGTTTAATAATTACGCTTCTTCCATCATCGGGATTTTTTTTTCTAAAAATTAGCCTTTTGTCTTCCATAACTTTTAAGATACGTGAAAGACTTGTAGGTTCCATTCCCATCATTGGTCCTAATGAAGTAGAAGGTGTTCCATTTTCACTATCAATATTAAGCAATACAAAAGCAGTTGCCATTGTACTATTATGATTAGCAGCCTGCTCATTATACATTTTTGCAACTGCTTGCCAAGTAGCTCTTAATTGATGATCTATTGTTGTGTCTTTACTCATTGTCGACAAATATAGTTAAATTTACTATGCGTGCATAGTAAATTTCAAAAAAGTTATGCATGCATAGTAAATTTAACATAAATTTTTATGTAACAAATTGAATGTAAGTGCTACTAATTAGTTGTAAAATATGTAAGTTTGTCTTTGTTGAAAAACTTAAATCAGCAACTAATCAACAAAATAAATCAATGAGTAACTTATTAGAAATTAATAATGTAGTAAAACGATATGGAGATTTTACGGCATTAAATAATGTGTCTATTCACATTCCAAAAGGAAGTGTTTTTGGTTTACTTGGGCCAAACGGAGCAGGAAAAACTTCACTTATTAGAATTATAAACCAAATTACAATGCCAGATAGTGGTGAAGTAATTTTAGATGGAGAAAAATTAGCTCCAAACCATGTAGAACATATTGGTTATTTACCTGAAGAACGTGGTTTGTATAAATCTATGAAAGTAGGAGAGCAAGCATTATACTTGGCGCAATTAAAAGGTTTAAGTAAAACTGAAGCTAAAAAACGCCTTAAATATTGGTTTGATAAGTTTGATATTTCTACTTGGTGGGATAAAAAAATAGAAGAGCTTTCTAAAGGAATGGCGCAAAAAGTACAATTTATTGTTACTGTTTTACATGAGCCAAAATTATTGATTTTTGATGAACCTTTTTCTGGTTTCGATCCAATTAATGCACAATTAATTGCGCAAGAAATTTTACAATTAAGAGATAAAGGCGCAACTATTATTTTTTCTACTCATAGAATGGAGTCTGTTGAAGAAATGTGTGATGAAATTGCATTAATTGATAAATCTAATAAAATTTTAGATGGAAAATTAGCCGATATAAAACGTCAATTTAGAACCAATACTTTTCAAGTTGGTTTAAATACAGACAACCCAGCGGAAGTTCAGCAAAAACTAAAAGAAAGTTTTGAAGTTTTTCCGGCAGATTTTAAATTACTAAACGATGGTTTAACAATGAATGTTAAATTAACTGAAGGAAACTCTGCTAACGATTTATTATCGTTCTTAACAAGTAAAGGGCAAGTGCAACATTTTGTAGAATTAATACCAAGTGCCAACGATATTTTTATTCAGGCAGTAAATAAAAACAGCTAAGAAAAATGAATAAGTTAAAATTAATTATAGGGCGCGAGTTTAATGCCAAAGTAAAAAACAAATCATTTATTATGATGACTTTTTTAAGTCCGTTAATAATGATTGGTATGATGGTTTTGGTTGTTTTCTTAATGAAAAAGAACGATCAGAAAATTAAAGAAATTGTTTATGTAGATAACTCAGGAATCTTTTCAAAAGAGAATTTTAAAGATACTGAAACTATAAAATATCAAGATTATACAAAAGTTGGTATTGAAGCAACAAAAAAGAAGGTTGAAGAAGGAAATCACTACGGTGTTTTATTTATTCCAAAGTTAGATAGTTTAGAAGTATTAGCGAAGTCTGTAGAATTTTATTCAAAAGATACACCAGGTTTAAACACTATAGAAAATATAGAGCGTAATGTAAATACACATTTACGTAACCTGAAAATGACCAAGTTAGGCATCAACTTAGAAAAAATTGCAGCTTCAAGAATTTCTTCAGACATAAAAATGTATAATTTTTCTGGAGAGAAATCTTCTAAAATGATTAACGGAATGAAAATTGGCGTTGGTTCTTTAGCGGGTTATATGTTAATGATGTTTGTAATTATTTACGGAACATCAGTAATGCGTAGTGTTATTGAAGAAAAAACAAGTAGAATTATTGAAGTTATAGTTTCATCAGTAAAACCTTTTCAACTAATGATGGGTAAAATTATTGGTAATGCTTCTGCTGGTTTATTACAGTTTTTTATCTGGGGAGTTTTATTAATGATTGGTTCTATAGCAGTTTCTATGTTTTTAGGAATTGACGCTTCTAAAGTGTTTTCTCAAGATGTAGATATTGAGCAAGCTGCCAAGATGAAAGAATTATTAGGAAATAAAGCAGATATATTTTTAGAAATCAGAAAATTACCTTGGATGACATTATTCTTCTTGTTTGTATTTTATTTCTTAGGAGGTTATATGTTGTACAGTTCTTTATTTGCTGCAATTGGAGCAGCGGTAGATAACGAAACGGATACACAACAATTTATGATGCCAATTATGGCGCCACTAATGTTGGCGGTTTATGTAGGTGCTTTTACAGTAATAAATGATCCTCATGGACCAATTGCTGTGTTGTTTTCTCACATACCATTAACAAGTCCAATTGTAATGTTAATGCGTGTTCCTTTTGGAGTGCCTTGGTGGGAAGTAGTAATTTCTATGACAATTTTAATTGTAACATTTTTAGCAGTAGTTTGGTTGGCAGCAAAAATTTATAGAGTAGGTATTTTAATGTATGGTAAAAAACCAACATATAAAGACTTATGGAAGTGGATTCGTTATAACGGATAATATTTTTTTATGAAAACACTTAAAGAGTTTTTAAATCTGTCTTTTGATCTTACAGAAACAATACATATAGATGTTAAAACAATTCTATTTGTTGTATTTGTTTTCTTTATTACAGGAATAGTATTAAAAACTGTAAAGAGAATTATTAACAGAAAATTAAACGAAGAAGACAAGGATAAATTCAAAGCAATTTATTCTTTTATAAAATACTTTGTTTACACTGTTGTTTTAATTATTGCGTTAGAATCTTCTGGAATAGATGTAAGTGTTCTTTTAGCGGGTTCTGCGGCGTTATTAGTTGGTATTGGTTTAGGGTTGCAAACCTTATTTCAGGATATAATGTCGGGTGTTTTTATTTTAATTGACAAATCTTTACATGTAAATGACATTATAGAAATTGAAGGTAAAGTAGGTAAAGTTGAAGAAATAAGATTGCGTACAACAAGAGCTGTAACAATTGATAATAAAGTTTTGATAATTCCAAATCATAAATTCTTAACTAATAGTTTATATAATTGGACACAAAACGGAAAAACAACTAGAGAAAATGTAACTATTGGTGTGGCTTATGGAAGTGATGTGGAGTTGGTTAAAAGCCTTTTAATTCAAGCTGCTAAAGAGCATCCAAAAGTATACGAACATCCAGCACCGCTAGTAATTTTTCAAAATTTTGGAGAAAGTGCTTTAGAATTTAAGTTAGTTTTTACATTAAGTGATAGTTACCAAGCGGTTATTCCTCAAAGTGATATTCGTTTTAGAATAGATCAATTGTTTAGAGAAAATAATATTTCTATTCCGTTTCCGCAGAGAACAATTCATGTTGTTAAAGAATAAACTTTGGCTTAATTATTGAAGACTTTAAAGTATACAAAAAGATATGAGTAAAATATTAATTATAGAAGACGAAGCTGCAATACGTAGAGTTTTAAAAAAGATTATTTCTGAAGAAAATGACAGCTATCAAGTTGAAGAAGCTGAAGATGGTTTGGTTGGAATAGAAATGATAAAAGACAAAGACTACGATTTGGTTTTATGTGATATTAAAATGCCAAAAATGGATGGTGTTGAGGTTTTGGAGAAAGCTAAAAAAATAAAACCAGAAGTTCCAATGGTTATGATTTCTGGTCACGGAGATTTAGATACAGCCGTAAATACAATGCGTTTAGGAGCTTTTGATTATATTTCTAAACCACCAGATTTAAATAGATTATTAAATACAGTTCGTAATGCGCTCGATAAAAAAGAGTTAGTTGTAGAGAACAAGCGACTAAAAAAGAAAGTTAGCAAGAACTACGAAATGATTGGTGAAAGCGCTGCAATTTCTCATATCAAAGAAATAATAGAAAAAGTTGCTGCTACAGATGCAAGAGTCTTAATAACTGGTCCAAACGGAACAGGTAAAGAGTTGGTTGCGCATTGGTTGCACGAAAAATCAGACAGAGCAAAAGCTAATATGATTGAGGTAAACTGTGCTGCAATTCCTTCAGAATTAATTGAAAGTGAATTGTTTGGACATGTAAAAGGGTCTTTTACAGGAGCAAATAAAGATAGAGCAGGTAAGTTTGAAGCTGCCAACGGAGGAACAATATTCTTAGATGAAATTGGTGATATGAGCTTGTCTGCACAAGCAAAAGTATTACGTGCTTTGCAAGAAAATAAAATTCAGCGAGTAGGTTCCGATAAAGATATAAAAGTAAACGTTCGTATAGTTGCTGCAACTAATAAAGACCTAAAGAAAGAAATATCTGAAGGTCGATTTAGAGAAGATTTATATCACAGATTGGCAGTAATTTTAATTAAAGTTCCAGCTTTAAATGATAGAAGAGAAGATGTACCTTTATTGGTAGATTTCTTTGCTGAAAAAATTTCTAAAGAACAAGGAACACCGGTAAAATCATTTTCAAGTGATGCAATAAAGTTATTACAAGAATATGATTGGACAGGAAATATTAGAGAATTAAGAAATGTTGTAGAGCGTTTAATTATTCTTGGCGAAAAAGAGGTTTCTAAAAACGATATTAAATTATTTGCTAGCAAATAACTTCTTTAACATTTAATAGAGAAATTATTTCTTTATTGTCTTTAGCAATTGCTATTTCTAATGCAGATTTGTTTTCATTATCTTTTAATGACAAGTCTGCATTATTTTTTAATAAAAATGCAACCATCTTTGTTTGGTTATACATTGTAGCAAAAATTAAAGGAGAATAACCAAGGTTGTTTTGTTCATTAATATTTGCACCATTGTTTAGTAAAAGTTGTGCTATATCAACATTACCTTTAAAAGCTACACCTAATAAGGCAGTATTGCCTTTTGCATCTTTATGATTTACATTGGCATTTTTTTTAATTAAAGTTTTGGCAATTTCTATTTTATCAAAATAAGTAGCAAAAACTAAAGGCGTGAAACCTCTTTTATCTTGCGCGTTTGCAAGTTTTGGAAACCTTTTTAAAAGTGTTTCTATTAAATTAATGTTTACTGATTGTATTGCTTCAAAAAAAGTATTTAAAATATTCATTAGTGAGTTATTTTTAAAATTGGTAAGCTTTTTTATAAAAGCTTACCAATTTTATAATTATTTATTTATTATCAAATCTATCAGCATTCATCACTTTTGTCCAAGCTTTTACAAATGCATTTACAAATTTTTCTTTGTTATCATCTTGTGCATATACTTCTGCATAAGAACGCAATATAGAGTTAGATCCAAAAACTAAATCTACACTAGTTGCAGACCATTTAAAGGCACCTGTTTTACGGTCTCTAATTTCGTATAAACCTTCACCAACTGAGTTCCAAGTATTGGCCATATCTGTTAAGTTTACAAAGAAGTCATTAGTTAAAGCGCCTTCATTATTTGTAAAAACTCCATGTTTAGTTCCTCCGTAATTAGTGCCTAAAACCCTCATTCCGCCAACTAAAATGGTCATTTCTGGAGCAGTTAAGCCTAAAAGTTGTGTTTTATCTAACATCAATTCTTCTGGGCTTACTATGTATTCTTGTTTTAACCAGTTTCTATATCCGTCTGCAATTGGTTCTAAAGGTTCAAAAGAAGCTGCATCTGTCATTTCATCTGTAGCATCTCCACGACCAGCAGTAAAAGGAACTGTTGTATTAAATCCGGCGTTTTTTATTGCTTTTTCTATACCAACATTACCTGCTAAAACAATTGTATCTGCAATGCTAATTCCAAATTCTGTTGCAATTGGAGTTAAAATGTCTAAGACTTTAATTAATCTATCAGGTTCGTTACCAGCCCAGTCTTTTTGAGGAGTTAAACGAATACGAGCTCCATTAGCGCCACCACGCATATCTGAACCTCTATAAGTTCTTGCACTATCCCAAGCAGTAGCAACTAATTCTGCAATGGTTAAATTTGTACTAGAAATTTTTTCTTTTACTAGTTTTTCATCGTAATTTTTGTTTCCTACAGGAATTGGATCTTGCCAAATTAATTCTTCTGAAGGTACATCTGGACCATAATATCTAGCTTTTGGTCCCATGTCTCTGTGCGTTAATTTAAACCAAGCACGAGCAAAAGTTTCAGAAAAATATTGGTGATCACTACTGAATTTTTCACAAATTTCTCGATAAATAGGATCTACTTTCATAGCCATATCTGCATCAGTCATCATTGGGTTCAATCGAATTGAAGGATCTTCTACATCTACAGGTTTATCTTCTTCTTTAATGTTTATTGGAGCCCATTGTGTAGCTCCTGCAGGACTTTTTGTAAGTTCCCACTCATAACCAAATAAAAGATCAAAAAATCCATTATCCCATTTTGTTGGTTCTGTTGTCCATGCTCCTTCAATACCACTTGTTACGGTGTCTCTACCAACTCCAGATCCATTTGGGTTTTCCCAACCAAAACCTTGACTTTCTATAGGTGCAGCTTCTGGTTCTGGCCCTAAAACACTTGCATCTCCATTTCCATGGGCTTTACCAACTGTATGACCGCCTGCAGTTAATGCTGCAGTTTCTTCATCATTCATTCCCATTCTAGCAAAAGTTTCTCTAATATGTAAAGCTGTTTTTGCAGGGTCAGATTTTCCGTTAACACCTTCTGGATTTACGTAAATTAATCCCATTTGTACAGCTGCTAATGGATTTTCCATTGTGCTAGGGTTTTCTACATCAGTATAACGTTCATCACTTGGTGCTAGCCATTCTTTTTCTGTACCCCAATATGTGTCTTTTTCTGGTTGCCAAATATCTGTTCTACCAAAAGCAAAACCAAATGTTTTTAGCCCCATAGATTCATAAGCAATTGTACCGGCTAAAATGATTAAATCGGCCCAGCTTAATTTATCTCCATATTTTTTCTTAACTGGCCAAAGTAAACGTCTTGCCTTATCTAAGCTAACATTGTCTGGCCAAGAATTTATGGGAGCAAATCGTTGGTTTCCAGTTCCACCACCACCACGTCCATCACTAGTTCTGTATGAACCTGCAGAGTGCCAAGCCATACGAATCATTAATCCTCCATAATGTCCCCAATCTGCAGGCCACCAATCTTGACTGTCTGTCATTAAATTTGTTACATCTTCTTTTAATGCATCAATATTTAAACCTTTAAGTGCTTCGTGGTAATTGAATTCCTCGCCAAGTGGATTTACTTTTGTATCGTGTTGGTGTAAAATATCTAAATTTAAAGAATTTGGCCACCAATCGTTATTTGTTTCATTTGTTGTGTTTCCTCCCATAAAAGGACATTTTGTAATATCGCCAGAGCCATGTTTTAAGTTTTCCATTGGTTATATGTTTTTAAATTTTAGGTTTTATTTTTTGACAAAACTACAATATGTTTTTAAATAATTTTTATCTATTGTTTTTATTTTAAAATAAGTAAAATCTATTTTAGGAAAAATTCTTAGAAAAATATTTTTTACAAATCAATCACATGGTAAAATAGTTAATTCTTATGTTTTTATTCTTTAGGTATAATTAAAAACTATTGTAGTATCGAAAGTAACCATTAAAATAATTACTTTTTTTTTGCTTTATTTTTATCTTTGTATCTGTTAAAAATAGAATATTAATAATTAAAATAATAAAAAATGGCAACAGCAGTTGGTAAACAATTTCCAGATTTAAATGTAGATGCAATGAACGATATGGGAGATACGTTCAAAATTAACGTATTAGAAGAGGCGAAAAACAACAATAAAAAGGTGTTGTTATTTTGGTATCCAAAAGATTTTACTTTCGTATGTCCTACAGAATTACATGCTTTTCAAGCAGCTTTAGGAGAGTTTGAAAAAAGAAATACAATTGTAATTGGAGCTTCTTGTGATACTCCAGAAGTACACTTTGCTTGGTTAAGCCAATCTAAAGATAACGGAGGAATTGAAGGTGTAACATACCCTTTATTAGCAGATAGTAACCGTAACTTATCTTCAATTTTAGGAATTTTAGATATTTCTGAAGAGGTTTATGATGAAGCAACTCAAACTGTACAAGTTGTTGGAGATAATGTAACGTATAGAGCTACATATTTAATTGATGAAGAAGGAACTGTTTTTCATGAAGGAATTAATCACATGCCAGTTGGTAGAAATGTAAATGAATTTTTACGTTTAATTGATGCGTATTCTCATGTTCAAAAAAACGGAGAAGTTTGTCCTGCAAACTGGGAAGAGGGTAAAGATGCTATGAAACCAAATGCAAAAGGAACAGCTGAATATTTAGCTTCCCACTAAAATTTAATTACAAATTATGAATTGCGAGTGTTTAATTCGTAATTCATAATTTAAAATTCATCATTAATTATGGTACAAGAATTAAGTCAAGATAACTTAGCAGAATTAGTTTCAGGAAATAAAACAGTTGTAGTACAATATTCTGCAACTTGGTGTGGAAACTGTAGAATTATGAAGCCTAAATTTAAGAAATTAGCTTCTGAAAATGAAAACGCAGTTTTTGTTATTGCAGATGCAGAAAAATTTCCTGAAAGCAGAAAATTAGCAGATGTAAGTAATTTACCAACATTTGCAACTTTTGTAGATGGTAAATTTGTAAATCAAGTACAAACAAACAAATTTGATTCTTTAAAAGAATTGGTAAACGAGGTTCTTTAATTATGAAATTACCAGTAATAAAACACTTAACAAATTTTATAGAAGAAAACGATCAAGATTATTTGATTGAAACTATAGAGACACTAGAAGCTTTAACCGAAGTTCCGTCATTAAAAGATGAAGAATTAGATGTTATAGGAGAGTTAATTTCTAATATGTATGGAGCATTAGAAGTAGATAAAATGATAAAAGAAGGAACACCAAAGAAAGAAGCTTTAAATGCTTTTATGAAGCGTGTTCTTGGATCTATTGATAAATAATGTTTTTAAAATAATGTAAAAAAAATCTCACAGAAATGTGAGATTTTTTTGTTTCTATAATTTTATAACTCCTTTAGGTTAATAATTATTCTGCTTATAAATAGTTGTTTAACCCTTGTAGTTTGTTTTCAAATACTATATATTTGACTGTTAACTAACCAGAATATATTAAAAATTAGAAATAATGAAAGCACTAAAAGGATTCGTATTAATAGCAGTATTTTTTTTAATGTCTTGCTCTAGTGATGAAGAAAAGATAGACACAACACCAATGGTTCAAGAAGTAACTGCTACTTTGGACTTAGATGCATTAAATAATTTAGCAGGAACAGATGCAACAGGATTAATTCGTTTTAATGGTATTCCTGCATCTGAATATACAACAGAAGCAATTGTTGGAGATGAAATTATATATGAAGTAACGACAACCTCTTCAAATACAATTGTTAGGTTTGTAGAATTTCATTTTTCTTCTGGAAATGAAGAGTTGTGGGCTAACGGTTTAGAATCTGTTTTAGATACAACTGGTTGGTTAGTTGGTTTAGAGGTTTTAGAAGGAGTAAATGAAGATGATGAACTGAAATTTGACATCGATTTCCAATTAGAAGTAGATGGTCAATTGCAAAGTGAGGTTTACACAATTGACCCAAAAATTAAAATTAAATCTAGAAGATAAATTTAACTTGATTTGTGATAAGCATCAAATTAAAACATAAAAAGTATTATTTAAAAGCCTGTTTTTTAATAGGCTTTTTTTGTGTGTATAGCACTAATTCTTATACTCAAAATCAAAAAGAAAGTGATAGTTTAAAAAAAATACTAAGAACTAATTCATATGAAAGAAAAGATAAGTTAAAAAATTTAAGATGGATTTCTCAAGAGGAAACAAATCCGGATGAGATTTTAATATTTAGTAAAGAGTTGATAGAATCTGCCAAGGAAATGGATTCTGTAGACTATGTTTTTTCAGGATACCAACAAATGGGGAATGCGTATCGATTGAAAAGTGAGTTAACTAAAGCTTTAGAAAATTATTTTACTGCAGCTGAAATAGCAGAAGATAATAATTTATTGAATCAACAAGCAACAATAAAAATATCTATAGCTGATGCTTATTCTATAATGGGAGATAGTAAAAACGCAGTTAGTTATTATAGAAATAGTATTGCTTTGCTTAAACAAGATGTAGAGATGGACTCAATTGATTTGGCTTCAGCTCAATTAAATTTGGGAGATGAATATTATAATCAAAAGAAATTAGATTCGGCTTTATATTATTTTGAAGAGTCTGGAAGACTTTTTAAACTTGTTGATTACGAAATAGGAGCAGCTTATAATTTAGGTAATGTTGGCTTGGTTTATGCAGAAAAAGATGAAAATGAAAAAGCTCAAGAAAATCTATATAAGGCTATAAGTATTCTTGAGGAATATGAAGATTATTATCCAATTTGTGTTTATCTAGATGCAATGTCTGATGTTTATTTGGATAAAAAACAAGATGCAAAAGCATTACGATTTGCGCAAAGAAGTTTAGCGCTTGCTAAAAAATATGGATTAAAAGAGCAAATAGGAGATGGTTACTTAAAGCTTTCAACTATTTATCAGCAAGAGAAACTATATGAAAATTCATTAGATTTTTTTAAAAAACATATAACTTATAGAGATAGTGTTAAGAATTCTGATGCAAGTAAAGAGTTGGAATTAAAGTTGCAAGAAAAAGAATTAGAGAAAGAGAAAGAAATTGAAGTAGCTAAAAAACAAAATGAACTTGACCTTGAGACAGAAAAAGGGAAAACGCAAAAAATTATTTCATATGCAATTGGTATTGCACTATTTTTAATTGGATTATTTGCCGTTTCGTTATTTAGAAATAATAAAATTATAGCAAAAGAAAAAGAGCGTTCAGATGGGTTGTTAAAGAATATTTTACCTGAAGAAACTGCAAACGAATTGAAAGAAAAAGGAAGCGTAACTTCTAAAAAATACAAATCTACTTCAGTTTTGTTTACCGATTTTAAAGGATTTACACAGTTTTCAGAAGGCTTATCTCCGGAAGAATTAGTGAAAAGTATAGATTTTTATTTTTCGAAGTTTGATGAAATTATAGATAAACACAATTTAGAAAAAATAAAAACAATAGGAGATGCGTACATGTGTGCTGGTGGTTTGCCTTATCCAACGGAAGATCATGCTTATAAATCGGTCTTAGCAGCTTTAGAAATTGCAGATTTTGTAAAAAAAGCAATGAGTAATGCAGATAAAAATGCATCTTTTGATATTAGAATTGGTATTAATACTGGTTCCGTTGTGGCTGGAGTTGTTGGTACTAAAAAGTTTGCCTATGATATTTGGGGAGATGCTGTAAATATTGCTAGTAGAATGGAAAGTTCTGGTGAGCCTGGTAAAGTTAATATTAGTGAATCTACTTATAACTTATTAAAAGATAACAAAGAGTTTGTGTTTGAATCTAGAGGAGCAATAGAAGCAAAAGGGAAAGGAAAGATTAAGATGTATTTTGTAGATAGAGCTAGTTAAAAAGCATTATTTCTAATTATTTCTAACTCATTCAAAGAAAATATTGAGTTGCTATATAGGTTATAAAATTCATCAGAAATAGTAGCATTAAACAAGATTAAATCATCAGTATTTACGGTTACTTTTATTCCGTTGTCAAATAACTTTTTTATTGGATGTGCCTTGATGTTTTTTACTGTTCCAAGTGAAATATTACTTTGAGGACAAATATTTAATCGAATATCTCTTTCCAAAATTAAATCCATAGTTTTTTGAGAATTTATCGCGTTTATTCCATGTTGTAATTCATCTGGATTTAGCATTAATATAGTTTCTTCAATACTTTTGCAATCAGAAAACTCACCAATATGAACCTTGGTTTTTATGTTGTTTCTTTTAGCTGTTTTAAAGAGTTCTTGAAAAGGTACAAGATTTTGATCTGCTTCTTTTCCATATAAATCGATACCGTTAAAAACGCCACTGTTAATGCATTGTTCGCCGTATTCATAAACTTTATCAATAGGTAAATCTTTATTGATTCCGATATCTGGTCTAAAATCAATTTTAGCTTTGTATTTTTCTTTTATTCTTTTTACTTGTTGAATTACTTCATCTAAAGAGTTGTTAAAAAAACGAGCTAAATTAACATCAACACTAGCTTCAAGGAGTGTTATATTATCATCAATGCTACTTTCTATAGAGATTTCCATAAAATTAATAACATCTTCACTAGTAAGCATGCTTTTATTTAAATGACCGTAAATAAAATCAATCATGCCAACTAGACCATCATATTTATCGGGAAATATAATATCTGAATTTGGATATTTTTCTAAAAATCTTTTTTGTGAACCTCCTAAATGAAAGTGATTATGAACATCTGCTTTTTTTAATTCATGAAAGTAAGCGTGTGTTTTGTCCATTATTTTAGAATTAATAGTATTACAATTTCTGATAAGATTAAAAGAAGTAAAATAGCCAAACTAATTACTAAATAACGAATTGCAGTGTTAACACTCTTAAACTTTAAAGCTGTTATTTTAGCATTAATATAGATCTGTTGCCCAATTTGATCGTATATTTTTTCTTTGTCAACTGTGGTTTTTAAAAACGTTTTAGAAAACTGATTTATATCTCCATATTTAGAAACAATATCTCCAAAAAAGAAAACATTAGAATCGTACTTTTTTTCAATCCTTGGTATAAATGTACTAACGCTATGAAAAATTGAAATTAGAGTGCTAACTAGCCATAAAAACAAAAGAACATAAAGAAAACTGTAGTCTGCTAAATTTTCTTTTACACGTTCTGCATTTTGATATACGAAGTTAAAAATAATACCAAAAAAAGATAAAATTAAACCAGCTTTAAGTTCAGAAGATTTTATCAATCCAACTAAGTAATCCATTGCGCCCCAATAATGGAATGTTAAATCTCCAGCATTCAATTCTTCTTTAGTAAAAGAAGTTTTTTGTTCTTCAGTTTTCATCTTATTTGGTTAGAAGTGAAACATAAAAGTAACTAAAAAGATTTTGTTATGAATTATTATTGCTTTTTTGATCGTTTACTTTTTTTATTATAGCTTTTAAACGCTCTTTGTTAAGTTGTTTTTCTAGCTTTACTTTATTGATTTTCTGATTCATCAATTTAGTATGTTTTGCTTTGTTAACAGTGTTTTTTGCTTTTCCTTTTTTTGACATAGAATTTATTCTCCTTTCAGAAAAAAATATTATTCAACGTGAATTTCTAAATAACGAATTATTTCTTTGGCAATGTTTTTACCTGTTGCTGTTTCAATTCCCTCTAAACCTGGAGAAGAATTTACTTCTAAAACTAAAGGACCTTTAGAAGATTGTAACATATCTACACCTGCAACACCTAAGCCTAAAGCTTTTGTTGCTTTTAAAGCAGTTTTTTCTTCTTCGTCTGTTAATTCTATAACAGTTGCGTTTCCACCTCTATGTAAGTTTGAACGGAATTCTCCTTCTTTTCCTTGACGTTTCATCGCGCCAACTATTTTTCCATCAACAACAAATGCTCTAATGTCTGCTCCGCCTGCTTCTTTTATAAATTCTTGAGCAATCACTCTAGCGCCAAGACCATTAAAGGCTTCTAAGACTGAGGTTGCAGCGTTTTTAGTTTCAGCCAACACAACACCTAAACCTTGAGTTCCTTCTAGTAATTTTAAAATTAAAGGAGCTCCACCAACAGATTCTACAACGTGCTCTACATCTTTAGTGTAATTTGTAAAAACGGTTTTCGGTAAGCCAACTCCCGCTCTTGCTAAAATTTGTAAACTACTTAGTTTATCTCTCGATTTTACTAACGCTTGAGAAGAAACAGCAGAAAATACTTTCATCATTTCAAATTGACGAATAACTGCAGTACCATAAAAAGTTACTGAAGCTCCAATTCTTGGAATTATTGCGTCAATATTTTCTAAGTATTCACCTTTATAAAATATTTTAGGAGATTTTTTTTCAATCTCAATATTGCATTTTAAGTGATCTACTACTAAAACTTCGTGCTTTCTTTTCTGAGCAGCTTCTACTAATCTTCTAGTTGAATATAAGTTAGGGTTTCTAGATAATATTACAATTCTCATTAGTTTTTTTGTTTTAGTTTGTAGGATAAATCTTTTTTAATGGCGTCAATTATAAATCTTTTGTTTAAAAATTTTCTTCCCAATAATATAGGGAATTTCATTTCCTTACGTTGGCTTAGCGTTAAATCAATTGGAAAACTTTTATTAAAAATGATAATTTCTGTCTGAATCATAAATCGTTTTTCAGCAATACCATTAGAGCTTTTTACCATTTTTGAGGTGTAATTTCTCGAGGTAAATTCCTTATTATTGTATAACGGATGCTCCGGATCTAATAATGTATATTTAATTAATGATTCTTTGTCATTTTTTACTTCCTTAATATTAATACAATGTATTGAAGAGGTGTAAGCGCCAGAATCAATTTTTAAATCAATGTCAAATAATGATAATTCAGGAAAATCTCCTTTATCAAAACGACCAATTGTTATTTTCATTTATTTAAATTAATAAAAAGTAAAATTAGGTATACTAATTCAATTAAAACAAATTTTTTTACATTTTAGCTATAGCTGCTTCCGCACAACGTTCTCCGTCCATTGCTGCAGAAATAATTCCACCAGCGTAACCGCCACCTTCTCCACAAGGAAATAATCCTTCTATTTCTGGGTGTTCTAAGTTTTCTTTCCTCGGAATATTTACGGGTGAAGATGTTCTAGATTCTACTCCAATAATATTGGCTTCATTGGTGTGATAACCGTGCATTTTTTGACCGAAAGCCGCAAAGCCCTTTCGTAATCTTCCACCAATAATTTTAGGCAGAAGTGAATGTAATGGAGCTGATTTTAATCCTGGTTGATACGAGGTTTCATTTAAATCTGTTGAGGTTTTTCCGTCAACAAAATCTACCAAACGTTGTGCTGGAGCAACTTGACTTCTTCCTCCTGCAAAAAATGCTATTTTTTCTAAATCTTTTTGAAATTCTAAACCTTTTAAAGCACCAAATTCCTCATATTTTTTAAAGTCTTTATCAATATCTAATTCCACAACAATTCCAGAATTAGCAAACTTGTTATTTCTACGTGAAGGAGACATTCCGTTTACTACAACTTCGCCATTTGCCGTTGCTGCAGGAACTATAAATCCGCCAGGACACATGCAAAAAGAATATACGCCTCTATTGTTTACTTGATGTACCAAACTGTATGCTGCGGCTGGTAGTAACTCGTCTCTTTCTCCAGAACAACTATATTGAATCTGGTCAATTATTTCTTGCGGATGCTCAACACGAACGCCCATTGCAAAAGATTTTGCTTTTAAGGCGATGTCTTTTTTATGTAACAATTCGTAAATATCTCTTGCGGAATGTCCAGTTGCCAAAATAACAGAATTAACAGCCATTTCTGTTCCGTTTTGAAGCTGGATAGCTTGTAATTTGTTATTCTTAATTACAAAATCTGTAACTCTGCTTTCAAAATGAATTTCGCCCCCAAACTTTATAATTTGTTCACGGATATTCTGAATAATCTTAGGCAGTTTATTAGTTCCAATATGTGGATGAGCGTCTACCAAAATTTGATCTGTTGCTCCATGAAAAACTAAGTTTTCAAAAATTCTTCTAACATCACCACGTTTTAGAGAACGCGTGTATAATTTTCCGTCAGAATAAGTACCTGCACCGCCTTCTCCAAAACAGTAATTAGAATCTTCGTTTACAAAGTGTTCTTGATTAATAGCACGTAAATCACGCCTTCTATCTTGTACATTCTTACCACGCTCTAAAACAATTGGTTTAAAACCTAACTCAATACAGCGCAAAGCAGCGTACATTCCTGCAGGACCAAAACCAATAATATGAACTTCTTTTGCTTTAGAAACATCTTTGTAGTCAAAAATATATTCTGATTTCTCAGGAATATTTTCGTTGATATAAACCGCAACTTTATAATTAAAAATGATGTCTTTTTTACGAGCATCAATAGATTTTCGTAAAACTTTTACAGCATTAATTTCATTTCTAGCGATATCTAATTTCTTAGCAGCTTTAAAAAGTAAGATATCTTCTTTTCTTTCTTCAATAAGATTTACTCGGAGTTGCAATTCTTTTATCATGGTGCAAAATTACGGAAAACTTTGCATTGATTATTATATGTAAAAAAGGAAATTTCGCTAACGTGCTTGTGTATGGTTAGTTGCGTGTTTCAGCAACTAATTTAGTAAACAAAAACGAACGCGAGAAAATTCCGAAGGAATTTTCCAAATAAGCACTTGCCAAAGCAATTAATTATACACGTTGTTGGCAAATCGTTATTCTTTAATGCAACGTATTCCAGAACCTATTCTGATAGAATTATCACCATAAAAGATGTCTTCTGTGTCAGAAAGTTGTACAAGAACTCTAGTTCTAGAACCTATAGGAAGGTTTGTGTTTACATTAGTTGTAGCCCAAGTACAGATACCTTGTCCAAGTGTTGGACCACCAAATGCATTGATATAGCCATTTGGCAATCCATTGAAACCAATAGCATTTATTCCGTTTCCAGAACTTGGAAGCCAACCGGTTGAAGATTTTAAAGCAGACGCTTCTTGATTTTCAAATCCGTTTTCTGATAAATAATTTTCTAATTCTTCAAAATCTGATTGTGATGGAATTCGCCATCCTTCTGGTGCTAATTTTCCGCTTTCTATTGCCCAATGATTATACATTGCTCCATAAAAGTCGAATGGTAATTCTTCATCAACTACATTATTTAAGTCGCTAGTGTCTGCCCATTGATATTGAGGAATTTGATTTGGTAAATCTCCCCAATCCATACCAAATTGATATTCTGTAATTGGTGTTCCGTCATTAAAGGTTGTTGTCTTTAGATT
This sequence comes from Tenacibaculum aquimarinum, assembly GCF_022478115.1. Taxonomy (GTDB): domain Bacteria; phylum Bacteroidota; class Bacteroidia; order Flavobacteriales; family Flavobacteriaceae; genus Polaribacter; species Polaribacter aquimarinum_A. The sequence continues at coordinate 80,885 of NZ_JAKGSC010000003.1, forward strand.
CTCCAGCATCCAAGTTTGATTCCCAATGGTTATGGTGTTGTAAATATTACCATCAACATCAGTTACTGTTAATGCAGGTTCTTCATTTGGGTTATTGTCATCTTCAGAACAACCAAAACTAATTAATAATAAAAGGATAATGCTAAGTCTAATAATTGATTTCATTTATTTGTTTTTTATATATAACAACTTCAATCGGTTTTTTCCTAAAATTGGGTTGATATAATTTGGTGTTAATGTTTGCCAATGTTTAAGAATATTCACAGTTTTAATTGTTAATATTCAACGTTAGCGAAGTTACCCAAAAATAAGTTTAGAATCAAACTAAATTTTATTGCCAAATTGCTCTATTGATAGTTTAGCGTCATCTGCAATTTTATCGTTATTAAACCAAACATGTGTGTCTCCAAGATAATTCATTCCAAGATATTTTGCACTTTCAATAAAAGGCATTTCAAAACCTATGCGTCTGTCATTTCCTGCAGAATTACTAATCATAGCAATGTTTTTACCACGCAATTGTCTTCCTAATTCTTTTTTGTAGTGAAGTAAATCAGACATTCTATCAAAAAAATCTTTCATCATTCCGCTCATTGTGTACCAATAAACAGGTGTTGCAAAAATTAAAGTATCGTAGTTTGTAATAATTTTTTCCATCAATGGTAAAAAATCATCATTTGCATTACTAAAATCATATTCAAATGGACCAATATTTTTGGTTTTTAAATCGATTACATCAAACTTTTTGTCTTTATTTAAATAGTTCACTACTTTATGTGTGTTACCAAAACTGTTGGCGCTTCCTTGTATAATTACTGTTTTATTCATTAAATAAAAATGTGAAAAACATTTGTAATAATGTTAAAAAGCTGATAATAAATATCAATTAAACCCAAGAAAAAATCAATAGAAAAACAAGTATTTTTTCTATCTTTAGGTTTTAATTATAGATTTAAATGAATTTATCAAAATATAAAGTTTCTGGCAATATTCAACTTAAAAATTCTGTTACAAAAGAAGTAGTTGAGGATGCAGAGAAGAAACTAAAAAAGACACGTAAAAAGTTAGCGAAATTACAAGATGCTATGTATGCGGAAGGTAAATATAGTGTGTTGGTTTGCTTGCAAGGAATGGATACTTCTGGTAAAGATAGCTTAATACGTGAGGTTTTTAAACAATTTAATGCACGTGGTGTAGAAGTGTATAGTTTTAAAGTTCCTACGGAATTGGAATTGAAACACGATTTTTTATGGAGACATTATATTGCGCTTCCTGCAAAAGGAAAAGTAGGTGTTTTTAATCGTACACATTATGAAAATGTTTTGGTAACACGTGTACATCCAGAATATATTTTTGGAGAAAACATTCCATCTGTAAAAAGTTTAGACGATTTAGATGATGCTTTTTATCACGACAGAATGGATAGAATTAACGATTTTGAAAATCATTTGTCCGCAAACGGAACTATTGTTTTAAAGTTCTTTTTAAACCTATCTAAAGACGAGCAAAAAAGCAGGTTATTACGTCGATTAAATATTCCGGAAAAGAATTGGAAATTTTCTGCAGGAGATTTAAAAGAGCGTAAATTATGGGATAAATATCAAGACTGTTATGAAGATTTATTAAACAGAACGTCTAAAGAAAATGCACCTTGGTTTGTGCTTCCGGCCGATGATAAACCTTCTGTACGTTACCTCTTAGCAGAGATTTTATTAGAAGAAATGCAGAAATATAATTTTAAAGAACCAACATTGCCAGCAAAAGTACAAGCGCAAGTTGAAGAATTTAAAGAACAATTAAATAACGAATAAAATAGGTTAATGGTTTAGGATAAAAGTAAAAAGTACTTTCATTCTTTATCTATCACCTTTCATCTTAAATATGGAATTAAATTTAACAAAACCAATCGTATTTTTCGATTTAGAAACAACAGGAGTTAGTATTGCAACTGATAGAATTGTAGAAATTGCAATTTTAAAAGTGTATCCAAACGGAAATAAAGAAAGTAAAACGTGGTTGGTAAATCCGGAAATTGAAATTCCGCAAGGAGCAATTGATATTCATGGAATTACAAACGAAAAAGTAGTTACTGAACCAACTTTTAAAGAATTAGCCGCAGAAGTTAGCAAAATGATTGAAGGTTGCGATTTAGCTGGGTTCAATTCAAATCGATTCGATATTCCTTTGTTAGCAGAAGAATTAATGCGTGCAGGAATCGATTTTGATATGAATAACAGAAAAGCGGTTGATGTCCAGGTAATTTTTCACAAAAAAGAACAACGAACATTAAGTGCTGGTTATCAATTTTACTGCGGAAGAGAATTGGAAGGAGCGCACGGAGCAGAAGCAGATACAAATGCAACCTATGAAATTTTGTTAGCGCAATTAGATAAATACGACGATATAGAAAATAGTATAGACGCTTTAAGTGAATTTTCAACTCACGGAAAAAGAGCCGATTTTGCTGGTTTTATTTTAATGAATGAAGATGATCAAGAGATTTTCTCTTTCGGAAAATACAAAGGAAGAACAGTGGAAGAAGTACTAAAAGAAAATCCGGGTTATAATAATTGGATTCAGAATGCAGATTTTCCGTTGTACACTAAAAAGGTATTAAGACAAATAAAAGAAAGAATGTCTGCGCCAAAAGACACCATGAGTGATGAAGATAAGTTGAATGCTCTGCAGCAAAAATTTAATTTAAGATAAAACTGTTTGTCATTCCTGCGTAGGCAGGAATCTATTGTTAAAAAAATCTAAATTAACAAATGATTAAGGAGAATTGATTTTAACAAAATTACATTCGTTAAAAACGAATTCTAGTAAAGAACACACGACTTAAACAAATAAAATTAAACATTTCATAAAATGTTCACAGAATATAAAAATTTACCAAGTAATTCTCGTGTTTGGATTTACCAAGCAGATAGAGAATTTCAAATAGAAGAAATAGAACACATAAGCGCAAAAGCATTACTGTTTATAGACCAATGGACGCGTCATGGAGACGATTTAAAAGGATCTTTTACCATAAAATACAATCAGTTTTTAATTTTAGCGGTAGACGAAGGTTTTAATAATGTTTCTGGATGTTCTATAGATTCTTCAGTTAAATTTGTACAAGAATTAGAAAAAGAATTGCAATTAGATTTAATGAACAAATTAAATGTTTCATTTAAAGATAATGACAATATAAATATTGTAAAATTATCTGATTTTCAGCAGTATGCTAAAGATAAAAAAATAAATGCTGAGACCATTGTTTTTAACAACATGGTAAATACAAAAGAAGATTTTGAAACAAAATGGGAAGTTCCAGCAGAACAAAGTTGGCACAAACGCTTTTTGGTATAAAAATTGAATTAAAAAAACTATGCAAAAAAGAATATTACTTTTATTTTTATTAAACGTTTTCTTATTAAGTGCTCAAGCACAAAGTGTAGATCCGTTAAGAGCAACTGATGCAGCTGCGCAACAAATTTGGGTAGATAGTATTATAAATAACATGACTGTTGAAGAAAAAATTGGTCAATTATTTATGGTGCAAGCCTATTCAAATTTAGATGCTAAGCATGAAAAAACTATTACTGATATGATTGAGAAATATCATGTTGGTAATTTAATTTTTATGCAAGGTACTCCAGAAAAACAAGCAAAATTAAATAATAAGTATCAAGAACTTTCTAAAGTCCCTTTAATGATTGGTTTTGATGGAGAATGGGGTTTAGATATGCGTTTAAAAAATGTATATAAATTTCCTTGGAATATGACATTAGGTGCAATTAGAGATAATAATCTAGTTGAAGAATTTGGTAAACGAATAGGAGAACATTGTAAACGATTAGGAATTCATATAAATTTTGCACCTGTTGTAGATGTAAATATCAATCCAAAGAACCCAATTATTGGTAACCGTTCTTTTGGAGAAAGTAAAGAAAATGTAACAGAAAAAGCAATTGCGTTTACTCGTGGAATGCAACAAGTTGGTGTGTTAGCAAATGCAAAACACTTTCCAGGACATGGAGATACAGCGTCAGATTCTCATCATACTTTACCCGTTTTAAATTTTACAAAACAGCGTTTAGATTCTATAGAATTGTATCCATACAAAAAAATGTTTGATGCTGGTGTAGCAAGTGTTATGACAGCGCATTTAAGTATTCCTAGTTTAGAACAAGATCCAGCTTTACCAACATCACTTTCTTATAATGTAACCACAAAATTATTACAAGAAAAGTTAGGTTTCTTAGGACTTGTAATTACAGATGGATTAAACATGAAAGGTGCTGCAAATTATTCTACTTCTGCAGAAATAGATTTAGCCGCAATACTTGCAGGAAACGATATGTTGTTAATTCCGCAAGATGTTCCTGGTTCTGTTAAGTTGATGAAAAACGCACTTAAAAACGGAATGCTAACCGAAGAAAGATTAGAGCATTCTGTACGTAAAATATTACGAGCTAAATATCTGGTTGGTTTACATAATTATAAGCCAGTTTCAGAAGATAATTTACAAGCCGATTTAAATGCGCCAAAAGATGAAATTCTACATAGAAAATTGATTAAGAATTCTATTACTATTCTAAAAAACACAAACGGAGATATTCCGGTTAGAAATTTAGAAAAACACAAAATTGCGTATGTTTCAATGGGAGATTCTAAAGGAACTCACTTTGTAAATATGTTACAGAATTATGCAAAGGTTGATGTAGTTTCGGATAAAAATTTAGCAACCCTTCAGCAAAAATTAGAAAAATACAATTTAGTAATTATTGGTTTTCATAAATCTAATGATCATCCTTGGAAAGGATATAAATTCACAAATAAAGAGCTAGTTTGGTTGCAAGAAATAGCACGTAAAAAAAATGTTATTTTAGATATTTTTGCAAGTCCATACAGTTTATTACAAGTTAAATCGTTTGCCAATATAGAAGGCTTGTTGGTTTCTTATCAAAATAGTAAGCTGGCTCAAGAACTTTCTGCACAAGCAATTTTTGGAGCTTTAGATGTAAACGGAAAATTACCGGTTTCAATAAAGAATGAGTTTGGAGAAGGACATGGTTTATTAGCATATAGTTTAAAAAGATTTGAATACTCTATACCAGAAGATGTTGGTATGTCTTCCTTGGTTTTAGAAGGGATAGATAAAAGAGTAGACACAATTTTAAAGCAAAAAATGGCTCCTGGAGTTCAGGTTTTGGTGGCTCGTCATGGAAAAGTTATTTACAACAAAAGCTTCGGTTATCACACGCATAGTAAAAAACTAAGAGTAAAGAATTCTGATGTTTACGATTTAGCTTCACTAACAAAAATATTAGCGTCTTTGCCTTTAATTATGAAAGCAGAAGAGGAGCAGGTTTTGCCATTATCGGCAAGTCTAAAAGATATATTGCCTTCTTTTAGAAATTCAAATAAGGAAACCGTTACAGTTAAAGAAATCTTGTCGCATTTTGGTCGATTAAAAGCTTGGATTCCATTCTACAAAGGCACTCAAGATAGTGTAACAGGTAGAAATTTATCCAAATTTTACAGCAAGAAAAAATCAGATAAATACCAAATTAAGATAGCTCAAAATTTATATATGAATAAAAGTTATCAAGACAGTATTTATAAATATATAAAAGATGCAGATCAAAGAGAAAGTAAGCGTTATAAATATAGCGATTTAGGATATTATCTATTTAAGAAGGCATTAGAGGATACTTATCATAAGCCATTAAATACTTTGGTAGATGAAGAATTTTATCAATCTTTAGGAGCAAACAGAACATCTTATTTACCCTTAGAAAAATTTAAGAAATCAGAAATTATTCCAACAGAAAAAGACACCTATTATAGAAATCAATTATTGCAAGGTTACGTGCACGATATGGGAGCTGCAATGCAAGGCGGAGTTGGTGGTCATGCAGGTTTATTTGCAAATGCTAATGATGTTGCTAAGATTATGCAAATGTACTTGCAAAAAGGAGAATATGGAGGCAGACAATATTTGTATCCAGAAACCGTAGAAAAGTTTAATAAACGTTATTTTCAAGACAAAAAAGTTCGTAGAGGATTAGGTTTCGATAAGCCGCAATTAAATCCTAAAGTTAAGGCAACTTGTGGTTGCGTTTCCGAAGAAAGTTTTGGTCATAGTGGTTTTACTGGAACTTATACTTGGGCAGATCCTCAAAGCGGAATTGTATATGTTTTCTTGTCAAACAGAGTATATCCAAATATGGATAATCGTGGTTTGGTAAGAAGTAATATGCGAACTAAAATTCAACAAGTAATTCAAGACGCTATTATTCAGGATAATTAAAAATACGTAGTATTTTGTTCAAAAGAATTGTCCTTCCCGTGTAAATAGGAATCTAAAACTTTTTTTTAGAAGCTATTTCCTGCTTTCCGCTATATCTTTTTTGAGAAAAACAAAAAAGGATGTCGCTTCAATCAGGGCTAAACTTGTTTGCTAGCTTTCTGTATTTGTTGGAGATAATTTCGTGTAAAGTAGCACTAAAACTAATGAAGTTAAAAAATAGATAGCGCCAATTTTATTTCCGAAGAAATAATAGATAATGAAAGTTTGAATACCATAAAACAGCGGAATTAAAACTAAATTTAAGCCAAATCGAAACGTATCAACAAATTCAATTTCAGGTATTTTTTTAGCTGCTTTTTTCCAAATGATATAAGGAAAAATACTATTAGCAATAAGCAGTAGTTTTAAAAGTTTAAACGTTCTTTTAGGCTTTTTAGTAGGCGGAAACATTTTCTTTTTTACAATCCAATTTACTGTTTCAGTATCCGTAAAATCAACTTGAGCAGCATTTAATTTTGCTGCCATATCTTCATAATTTTCAGAATCAATATGTACACTTAGTTCTTTTAATTGGGTAGAAACTTGTGCTTTAAGTTCATTTACCGAGTTGTTAATCTCGTTAGGGTTATAAAATGTGCTTGCTAAAATTGGTTTTCCAATGTTTACAGCAACTTTAGTGGGGAAAATAGATTCGTTTTGGTACGTTAATCCAATAGGAATAACATGTATTTCCAAATCTTTATGTTTGTCAAGTGCTCTAAATAAGATCCTTGTAAAACCTTTGCTTAAAGGTCTAATAGTTCTTTTTATGTTATGGCTTCCTTCAGGAAAAATAAGTATTGCTTTCTTGTTTTTAAGTAGGTTAGTACACTGTTCAAAAATAGCATCATTTTTAGAAACCGCTTTTAAACCATCTCTTATTCTGTAAATTGGCATCATGCCTAACAAGCCAAATATTTTGGCAATTATAGCTTTTTTAAAAACTGCTGCACGAACTAAAAAATGAGTTTTTCTTTTGGAGGAAGTAGCAATTATTAACGGATCAATTAAAGCATTTGGATGATTAGCCATAAATAAAATAGCACCTTTTTTAGGAATATTTTTTTCACCTTTAATAGTTATTCTTTTCGTGTAAAAAAATAACCCGATAGAAATAAATACTTTAACAAAGAAGTAAAATATGTTTTTCATTTTGCTTACTGCTTACTGCTTACTGCTTACTGCTTACTGCTTACTGCTTACTGCTTACTGCTTACTGCTTACTGCTTACTGCTTTTTCTTCCCCAATAAGTTGCTAAAACCATTCCAGAGAACACATCCCAAATCCCCCAAAAAGCAGCTAATAAAGCCATTCCACCTAAACCTTCAAAGAAGCCAAAGATTAATAATAAGCCTAATCCGCCATTTTGAATTCCAGTTTCAATAGCTATTGTTTTAGAATCTGCTTTGTTTAGTCTAAATATTTTGGCAGTTGAAAACCCTAAAATATAAGCAAAGATATTATGAAAAATAACTAAGAATAAAACATGGTGTATATGGTTTGTAAATATGTCTAAGTTCTGGGAAAAAGCAATTACAATTAAGAGTATAAAAACTGTCATAGAAAGTGGCTTTAATACTTTTTCAATTTTTTCCGCCATTTCATTATGGTAATGTTTTATAAGCATACCAACTATTAAAGGAATTCCAAGAATTAAAGAAACTAATTTAAATAACTCAAACGGATTTAATTCAACCGTTTTTAATATTGCATTAGTAGGTTCGTATAAACTTCCCCAAAAATGTAAATTAATAGGAGTCATAAAAATACAAATCAGCGTAGCAAAAGCTGTTAGACTTACCGATAAAGCTGCATTTCCGCCAGCCATTTTACTGAAGAAGTTAGAAACATTTCCACCAGGACAAGCAGCTATCATCATCATTCCTAAAGCAAAACTAGGATGAGGTTGTATAATTAGTATAGCTAAAAATGTAGCTGCAGGTAATAAGATAAATTGGGATAAAACTCCAACAAAAACAATCTTAGGGTTTTTTAATAAACGTTTAAAATCATCTATTTTTATGCCTAATGCAACGCCAAACATAATAATAGCAATTGCTATATTTAATAGCCAAAGACCTTCGGAATCAAAATTAATTTTAATGTCGTCTATGTTTATTGTTGAATTAGTGTTTAAAAGCATACTCTATAATATTTGCACCCATTTTTAAAGCATTTTCTCTCACTTCTTTTGGGTTATTGTGAACAACAGCATCTTCCCAACCATCGCTTAGGTCAGATTCATAATCGTAAAAAACAATTAATCTTCCTTCGTAAAATAAACCAAACCCTTGTGGTGGTTGTTTGTTGTGTTCGTGTATTTTTGGTAATCCGTTTGGAAAAGAAAAAGTCTGATTAAATATAGGATGATTGCTCGGTATTTCTTGTAATTCTAGTTTTGGAAAAATCTTTTTCAATTCTCTTCTAATGTATTTGTCTAATCCATAATTATCAGAAATATGAAGAAAGCCACCAGAAATAAGATAGCTTTTTAAGTTTTTAGATTCATCATCAGAAAAGAAAACATTACCGTGACCAGTTAAAAACAATATTGGGTAATTAAAAATATCTTCACCTTCAGCTTCAACAGTTTGTATGTTTTTATCAATTAATGTTTTACAATTTGTATTTGTAAAAGCTATTAAATTTGGTAAAGCAGTTGGATTTGAATACCAATCTCCTCCGCCATTATATTTTAAAACTGCAACTTCCTGTGCATTAATTATATAAGTTGATGCGAATAAAAGGAAAGTGAAAATAAAGCGTATGTTAAAGTTTAGCATTAGTAATGTCTAGGTAAATATGTTTGTTAAATGGCTACTATGGACTTTTATATATGAAGCAATATAGTAATTTTAGGGCATAAAAAAACACCATCATAGCAAATGGTGTTTTGCGCAAAACTCTCCTTTTTCATATTTGAGATAATACTCAACGCATATTTTAGATATTATAATCGAAAATTTAAACCCCTTCAGTTTTTCTAATTATTTTATCTACTACAAATATATGTCGATTATTTAAAATGGATGTCCGAAAACGTCCAATTTGGACGTTTTCGGACAAATTTTTATTAAAAATAACGTGTATTATTTTTTTGCTCTAAATTCAGCTGGAGTTTTTCCTGTGTGTTTTTTAAAGACAGTATAAAATGTGGATCTAGATTTAAAACCAGATTCTAAACCAACAGCAGTAATTGTATATTGATTGTAGTTACTATCTGTAAGAAGTTTTTTAGCTTGTTTTACACGTAATTCATTCATGTATTCAATAAATGATTTTTGAGCACTAGAATTCATAATAGTAGAAAACTTACTTTTACTCATACCAAGTTCTTCGGCTAATATTTCTCGAGTAATTTTACTCTCAGTAAACTTTTTATTAGATAAAATATAGTTGTGAATTATGGTGAATTCTTCTTCGTACTTTTCTTCAATTGTAATAGTGTCTTTTACTTCCGAAGTTCTTAAAACGGCTCTTAGACTTCTCCTTTCTTTTAATAAACTAAATTGTTTAGCTGATTGATAGCCTAACCAAAAAATTAATAGTGTTGTGTAAATTCTTAGAGGATAATAAGAGAAAATAAATCCAGTAAAATTCATTTTAACTTTAATAATTAAGGCAGTGCACCAAAGAAGATAACCAATGGACCCAATTATAAAAAATAAGTATATCCATCTTAAATTATCAAAAGATAGTATTTTAGGGAATAAGTTTTCTTTTTTATATAGAACATAAAAAGCATAGCTAAAAACCCCAATCGATATTATAAAGCTAAAAATTTCTTCTATTGAAGTGTATTTTTCATAGATGAAATTTAATTTTTCAACATTAGTCGTTCCAGAGTAAAGTAATACAAACGAAACTTGTAAAAGTATTGCAACGAAAAATAAAGGTAATATTAACCTTAAAATTTTTAATGACTTGTTTACTATTTCTAAATAATGTATTAAGAACATATAAAAGAATGGCGCAAACAAAAAGTGCCAAGGAATTTGTATGTAATCCAACATAAATTTATGTTGAAATAACTCTTTGGCTAAAACCCAAGATTGTAAATTATTAAGCGATATTGATAAAATAGTAAGATTTAAGTATATCATACTTTTATTTCTACCAATTTTGGAGAAATATAAGCAGATACTATAGCTAATACCAAGTACTGCACTTACTAGTAAGAAGTGGTTGAATATGGTTGTTAATTGCAATTTTAAGTTTCTTTTTCAAAGGCCAATATACAATTTATTATTATTGATTTACTAAAGAAATTGTTTGGACGGCAACTAATCCGGCGGTTTCCGTGCGTAATCTACTTTCTCCCAATGAAATAGGTTGGTGTTTTTTGTCTAGAGATCTTTTTATTTCTTCTGAAGAAAAATCTCCTTCAGGACCAATAAGAATTATAGTTTTTTCTGTAGGTTTTACAGTGTCTTTCAATAATTTTTTTTCACCTTCTTCGCAATGAGCAATACAAATTTTTTCTTCAGAATTTTGATTGATAAAATCATTAAATTTTACAGGTTCATTTAGTTTGGGTAAAGTAAATTTTAACGATTGTTTCATAGCAGATTGTACTATTTTTTCTAATCGTTCTAATTTAACAACTCTTCTTTCAGAATTTTGACAAATAATTGGTGTTATTTCGTCGATACCTATTTCTGTAGCTTTTTCTAAAAACCATTCAAGACGATCATTATTTTTTGTTGGCGCAATAGCAATGTGTAAATAGTAGTTCCATGGTTTTGGTTTAGCTTCAGTATTTACAATTGTAGCGATGCATTTTTTGTCACTAGCAACGCTAATTTCAGCAGAAAATAAAAAACCTTTTCCGTTGGTAATATGTAAAATATCACGTTCTTTTTTTCTTAAAACTCTAACAATGTGCCTGCTTTCTTCTTTAGAAAAAGTTAATTGTTGAGTTGTCTCATTTATGTCTGAATTATAAAAAAGTTGCATTTTTTATTAAAGTTTCAAAGTTGAATTGTTTAAAAATTTCATTTTTTGCTTACAGCTTACTGATATTTAACCTATAAGTTCTACGTCTTTTGTGTGTTTCTGGCTTAAAATCTTTCCACAACTTATGTATTGCTTCATTATCTTCTAATTCAGGAGTTCTAATACAGTTTTCAATTCCTAAAGGAGCAAATGTCTTTGTGTATTGATCAAATATAATTGCATGTACACCTTTGTTTTGATATTCAGGATGCACGCCAATTAAGTAAAATGTTACGTCTTTCGCTTTTTTTCTTGCTCTTAATAAGTGAAACAGCCCAAAAGGAAATAGTTTACCTTTTGCTTTTTGTAGCGCTTCGGAAAATGAGGGCATTACAATAGCAAAAGCGACTAGTTTATTATTTTTGTCTACTACAAATTTAATATACTCGGGATTTATAAAGCTTATGTATTTCTTTTTAAAAAAAGCAATTTGAGAATCTGATATTGGGACAAAAGTTGATAATTTAGAGTAAGCAGCGCTAAAGACTTCAAACATTTCATCTACATAAGGCATAATGTCTTTTGTTTTAGTGAAATCTAATGCTGTTAATTGATATCTTTTTTTAATAATGTTGCTAATTCGATTAAAATAAACACCATCAACATTATTAAATTTAAACTTGTTTTCTAAGTACTCTTTCTCTTTTGTAAAGCCAATTTTTTCTAAATGATCTTTATAATATGGGTGATTATACCAAGTAATCATTGTGCCAATATGATTAAAACCTTCAGTTAAAACTCCAGTTTTATCCAAGTTGTTAAAACCAATTGGGCCTTCAATAAATTCTAAGTTATTTTGATAACCAATTTCTTTTACTTTTTCTAATAAAATTTTTGATACTTCAATGTCATCAATAACATCAAACCAGCCGAAACGCATTTTTTTAATGCCTTGTTTTTCAACTTCGTAGTTGTTTATAATTGCAACAATTCTACCAACTATTTTTTTGTTTTTTAGTGCAATAAAAAAGCGAGCATCTGCATTTTCAAAAACAGGATTTTTTGTTTTATCAAAATTTGCTATTTCGTCTTTTATTATTGGTGGAACCCAATATTTATTGTCTTTATATAATGAAAAAGGAAACGTAACAAATTGTTTCATTTCCTTTCTTGTTGCTATTTCTTTTAAGGTTATCATTTAATAGTATTAACCGTTTTTCTTTTTATTTTTTCTGGCTTCTTTTTTTGCTTTTTTCTCGTCTTTCTTAATTTGTTTTTCGAGTTCTTTAACCTCTCTTTCTAGTTTCTCTTCTTCGGTTTCTTCTTTTTTCTTTTTCTTTCCAAAGATGTTTGAGAAAAAACCACCTTTCTTCTCTTTTTTAGTTACTGCTTTTTTACGTTGTCTTGTAGGTCTATCTCTTGTTCCGTCTGTTTTGGAGCTTGTTGTTGTTTTGTTTTTCTTAGAAAATAAACCAAAACCATTAAACAAGCGGCCAAAAAAACCTTTTTTAGCGCCAAACTCAGTAGTGTTGTCTCTTTTAATTTCATTTCCAAATTCATCGACTTCAATAAAACTATCTTGATGTCTATCAATTCGGTAAGAAACACCTAAACTACCATAAAAACCTGTAACATTCTCTTGGAAAGTTCCTCTGGCGGAAGCGTTAAATTGTAAATTTTTACTGAATAAATAAGCTGCTCCTAAACCTAAATTACTTCTGCTTTCTACATCGTTATACAAGGCTTGGTGTTCAACAAAACCAGACCAATAATCGTCAAAATTGTAGGTTGCTGTTACTATATGAGAAAACTCAGGTAAATCACTTCCAATATAATCGTAATAAAAATTAGTTACCAAATTAAATTTATGAGAAAACTGATTTTGTAATAAAACTCCAGCTCTAGGTGAAATTCCACCTCTGTTGTGATAATCAGTTAAAATACTTCCAAAATTTACTCCACCATAAACCGCTACTGCAGGAATTACTCTTTTCCAATCAAAAGCCATACGCTTTTTCCAGCTTCTAATTTCTTTAGATTTATCTGCATACGTTGGTTGATAAACAAGATATTTAGCGCCCAATGTTAGCTGACTTAAACCTGTTTCATTATAAGAAGATTCAAAAACATTTTTAAAAGCAATTTTATCTTTTTCGAAAGTTGTATTTACATTTAGCTCTAGTTTGTCAAGAAAAAAACTAGTTCTAAAAAGTAAATTTACACCCATTGCTTCTGGGTTACTAAACAAAGGAACTGGATCTGCTTTTCTGTAAAATAATGTAGATTCAAATTGATAAACGCCAGTACCAACGCTATACGGACTCTCAGAAAACCCTGGTCTGTTAGAGTTTATAACTTCTGTGTATTGTGCTTGAATTGTTAGCGAAAAACAAATAATTAATAATAACCAACCTTTTTTTATCATAATGAGTTCAAAATTTTGAAGCTTTACAAACATACATTAAAAAAAAGCATTCTACAATGTAAGTTTTGTAACTTCTTAACGTTTAAATTGCGCTCAAATTGTTACTTTTGAAAGAATTATTTTATAAGATTAAGATTTGAAAACATTATTTATAATACTACTTATTTACATTGCATTTAAATATTTAGCAAGATTATTTACCCCATTTTTAATGAAGAAAATGGCAGAAAAAATGCAACAGAAAGCAGAACAACAATTTGGAGGTAATAAAAGTCAACCAATTGTAAAAGAAGGAGAAACAATAATTGATAAAAATCCGCAGAAAAATCAACAAAGCAGTAATGATGTTGGAGAGTATGTTGATTTTGAAGAAGTTGATTAATTATGGATTTTAAAAAACTAGTACCTTATTTTATAGCTATTTCAGTTTTTGTTATTGCTTCTTTAGTTTATTTTAATCCGGTTTTAAGCGGAAAAAAAATAAAACAGAGCGACATTACTCAGTTCTCTGGAATGGCAAAAGAAATTAAAGATTACAGATTAAAACACAATAATAAAGAACCTTATTGGACCGGAAGTGCTTTTAGTGGAATGCCAGCATACCAAGTAAGTACCTATTTTCCAAATGACTTTATACGATCTGTAGATAAATTATTACGTTTTTTACCAAGACCTGCAGATTATGTTTTTCTCTATTTCTTCGGTTTTTTTCTACTGTTAACTGCTTTAAAAGTTGAATGGAAGTTGGCAATTCTTGGTGCATTATCCTTTGGGTTTTCAACCTATTTAATTATAATTTTTGGAGCTGGACACAACGCTAAGGCGCATGCAATAGCTTATATACCAGCTGTAATTGCAGGTATTCTGTATGTTTTTCAAAAAAGATATCTACTCGGATTTGTAATTACAGGTTTAGCAATGGCGTTAGAAATTTACGCAAATCACCCACAAATGACTTATTATATGGGTTTTTGTTTATTAATTCTTGGAGTTGTAGAGTTTATTGAAGCAATAAAGAAAAAAACAATAAAAACTTTTGCAAAACAAGCAGCTTTAATTGTTGCGGCAATGCTTTTAGGAATTAGTGTAAATGCAACTCGTTTGCTTTCTATGAAGGAATACGCTGATTATAGTACGCGTGGAAAATCGGAATTAACAATAAATCCTGACGGAAGTAAAAAAGAAGCGTCCAAAGGTTTGGATAAAGCTTATATTACTGAATATAGCTACGGAATTGCCGAAACATTTAATTTAATGATTCCTCGTTTTATGGGCGGAGGAACTATGGAAGAATTAGGTGAGAGCTCTGAATTTTATCAAACATTAAAAGCAAAAGCAGGAACAAAAACAGCTAGAGATTATTCCGAACAAGTTTTTACGTATTGGGGAAATCAACCAATAGTAGAAGCGCCAGCATATATTGGAGCTATAATTTTCTTCTTGTTTTTCCTCGGAATTTTTATAGTTCGTGGAAAATTAAAATACTGGTTAGTAGCAGCAACTATTTTTTCAATTCTGTTAAGTTGGGGAAAGAATTTTGCAGGAATCACTAACTTTTTTATAGATTATGTTCCGCTTTACAATAAGTTTAGAGCGGTTTCATCTATACAAGTAATTGCAGAATTATGTGTTCCATTATTAGGGATTTTAGCACTTAAAAACTTCTTTTCTTCAAAAATATCTTCTGAAGAAAAAGAAAGTGCACTTAAAAAAGCATTATATATTGGAGGTGGAATTGCATTGTTTTTTATGCTTTTTGGGTCTAGTTTATTTGCTTTTGAAGGTATAAGAGATTCACAATATGCAGAATTACCAGAATTGATTGATGCCTTGATTTCTGACAGAAAATCGATGTTGTTTAATGATAGTTTACGTTCGTTGATTTTAATAGTTCTATCGGCTGGGTTGTTGTGGTTTTTCTTGAAAAACAAGATAAAACAGTTGCCAGTAATTATAGCTTTAGGTACTTTAATTCTATTCGATTTAATTTCAGTTGATATAAATTATGTAAATAAAGATGATTTTACTTCAGCAAGAAAAGTTTTAAAACCATTTACAGCTTCTGAAGCAGATAAACAGATTTTAGAAGATAAAACACATTATAGAGTTGCTAATTTTACAGTAAACCCATTAAACGACGGTAGAACATCATATTTCCATCAATCAATTGGCGGCTATCACGCTGCGAAAATGGGGAGATATCAAGAATTATTTGATTATCAAATTGCTAAAAATAACATGGAAGTATTAAATATGTTAAATACTAAATACTTTATAGTTGGTGCAGATCAAGTGCAATTTAATCCAGATGTAAATGGAAACGTGTGGTTTGTTGAGCGTTTAAAAACAGTTAACTCTGCTAATGAAGAAATGCAATCGCTGGATAGTTTACAAACTAAAAATGAAGCTGTAATTAAAGGGGATTTAGTTGAAAAATCAGTTTTTGAAAAAGATTCAACCGCAACAATTAGCTTAACAAAATACGATGTTAATGTCTTAACATATGAGTCAAAAACAACAAAAGAACAGTTTGCTGTTTTCTCAGAAATCTATTATAAAAATGGTTGGAACGCTTATGTTGATGGAAAGTTAACACCACATTATCAAGTTAATTATGTACTTCGTGGAATGGTTGTTCCTGCAGGAAATCATACAATAGAATTTAAATTTGAGCCTACTGTTATTAAAACAGGAAATACCATTTCTTTAATTTCGTATGCGTTGTTATTATTGGTTCCAATAGGTTGGTTTTTTTTTGAAAAAAGGAAGCAATAATGAGAATAGGAATGATATTAGATAGTAATTTTCCGCCAGATCCAAGGGTAGAAAATGAAGCTATTGAGTTGATAAAACATGGTCATTCTGTATACCTTTTTTGTTTAACATACGGAAATGAAAAATCCGAAGAAATTATAAATGGAATACAAGTTAAAAGATATAATTCTAATAAATTGGAATATAAATTATCTGCTTTAGCTTACACAGTTTTTTTTTATCGATTTTTTATGCAACCTAAAATAGTTGATTTTATTCAGAGAAATAAGATTGAAGCCTTGCATATTCATGATATAAGGATTGCAAAATCTGTTTTTAAAGCGAATAAAAAATTCAATTTACCTGTTGTTTTAGATTTGCATGATAATATGCCTGAAGTGATGAAATTATATCCTCATTTGCAGAAATTTCCTGGAAAATATATTATTTCACCCAAAAAATGGAAGCAAAAAGAGGAGGAGTTTATTAATAAGGCAGACAAAGTTATTTCTGTTTCTCCGGAATTTATTGAGAGTTTAGAAAATAGAATTCCTTCGGCTTCGAGTAAATTCGTTTTAGTACCAAATACAATACGTAAATCGTTTTTTGAAGATGCTGTATTTGATAAAAGTATTCTTGATAAATACAAGGATCATTTTGTGGTTTTGTATGTTGGAGACACGCATTTACGTAGAGGATTGCAAACTGCAATTAGTGCAATTACATTATTAAAAGATAAAATTAAAAATATTAAATTGGTAATTGTTGGTAAAAATACTACAGATCCAATTTTAAAAAAGCAAGTTGCAGATTTAAAAATAGAGGAGTTTGTAGATTTTGAAGGTTGGCAAAATGTTTCTTTATTTTCAAGTTATATAAAGGCAAGTACTATTTGTATTTCTCCTTTGCATAGAAATAAACAACACGATGTTGCGTATGCAAATAAAATTTTTCAATATATGAGTTTTTCAAAGCCATTATTAGTGAGTGATGCAATTGCACAAAAGAAAATTGTAGAAGAAAATAATTGTGGTTTAGTTCATTTAGAAAAAGATGAAGTAGACTTTGCTGAGAAAATTCTAACTTTTTTTAAAGATGAAAGCTTAAGGATGCAATTAGGTAAAAACGGAGAAAAGTTTGTAAAAGAAGAATTTTCTTGGGAACAAACATCAAAGAAATTAATAGAATTATACGATAATATAACAGTTTGAAAGCTTTAATTATTACATATTATTGGCCTCCAGCAGGCGGAAGTGGCGTGCAACGTTGGTTGAAATTTGTAAAATATTTACAAGATTTTGACATAGAACCTGTTGTTTACGTTCCAGAGAATGCACAATATCCTATTAAAGATGTATCGCTAGAAAAAGATGTTCCTGAAAATATTGAAGTTTTAAAACAACCAATTTGGGAACCAAATAATATTTTATCCTTATTCAAAAAAGATAGTAAACAAAGTGCAGGTTTTTTAAATCCAAATCCAAGTTTTGTTGGGGCAATCTTACAAAAAATAAGAGCAAATTACTTTATTCCTGATGCACGTAAATTTTGGGTAAAACCTTCGGTTAAATTCTTGAAAAACTATCTTTCAAAAAATAATATTGATGTTGTAATAACAACAGGTCCGCCACACAGTTTACATTTAATTGGGCTTCAGCTAAAGAAAGAGATTGGTGTAAAATGGATTTCAGATTATAGAGATCCTTGGACAGGTATCGATTATTTTCATCAATTACCATTATCAAAAAAAGCTAGAAGTAAACATCATCAATTAGAACAAGAAGTTTTAAGAAACGCTGATGCAGTGTTGGTTGTTGGAAAAACCATGAAAGAGAATTATAAAATGTTTTCGAATAATATTCATGTTATAACAAATGGATTTGATTCTAGTTTAAATGAAATAAAAGAAAACGTTTTAGATAGAAAATTCTCAATAACGCATATTGGAATGATGAATTCTGATAGAAATCCTCTCGTCTTATGGAAGGTTTTGTCAGATTTATGTAAGGAAAATAAAGAATTTGAACACGATTTAGAAATCAAGTTAATAGGAAAAGTTGCTGCTGAAATTGATGAGTCAATAGAGAGATATCAACTTAAAAATATTGTAAATATTGATTATTTACCTCATAATGAAGTAAAAATCCATCAACAGAAATCGCAAGTTTTATTGTTGGCTATAAATAATGTTCCGAGTGCAAAAGGTATTTTAACAGGAAAAATATTTGAGTATTTACAAGCTAAAAGACCTATTTTAGCAATTGGTCCAGAAGATGGGGATTTAGCGGAAGTTTTAAATTCAACCAAAGCAGGAACTATAGTTGATTTTGAAGATAAAGAAAAGTTAAAGAATACTGTTTTAAAATTATATTCAGCTTATAAAAAAGGAGATTTAACTATAGAATCAAGTAATATAGAACAATATCATCGTAAGAATTTAACAGAACAATTGTCAATTGTAATTAAAGAAATTATAAATAAGTAGTGGGAATAATTTTAAAACAGTCTCTTAAAAATTCACTCATAATATATCTTGGGTTTATTGTTGGTGGTATAAATGTAATTGTTTTATATCCTCAAATTTTGAAGTCAGAATTTTATGGATTGGTTGTGTATTTGCTATCGGCTTCCAACTTAATAATGCCTTTAGCTGCTTTTGGTATTCATAATACTATTGTTAAGTTTTATTCTTCTTACAGTGAGAAAGAACAACAAGATCGATTTTTGTCGATAGCAATTATTTTACCACTTTTTATTGCAATTCCGTTAGGTTTTTTTTGGAATGAAATTCAAAATTGGATTTTAACTAAATTACCAACAGAGAATAAAATTGTAGAAAGTTATACGCTATCAATATATATAATTGCAATTTCTTGTGCTTATTTTGAAGTTTTTTATTCTTGGGCTAAAGTTCAGTTACAATCGGTCTTTGGTAATATTTTAAAAGAATTTTATAATAGAGCTGTTGTGTGTGTGTTATTACTTTCAATTTCCTTTGGATGGATAACAAAACCTGATTTTATATGGGTTTTAACAGGCTTTTATGTCTTAAGAACATTGTTAATGATGTTTTATGCTTTTAGATTGTATACACCAAAATTGTCATTTCAATTACCAGATAATTTTAAAGAAATACTACGTTATTCAGCTTATATAATCTTAGCAGGAAGTGCAGGAGCCATTATTTTAGATATCGATAAGGTTATGATACCAAGTAAGGAAGTGGTAAATATAGCAGCTTATTATGCCGTTGCGGTATTTATCGGTTCATTTATTGAAGCTCCAAGTAGAGCTATGTCTCAGATATTACAACCTTTAACTTCTAAAACTTTAAATGAAAACAATAATTCTGAAGTAGAAAATCTTTATAAAAAGAGTTCAATTAATTTGTTGTTAATTGGAGGTTTGTTCTTTTTATTAGTTAACTGTGGTGTCGTAGAGCTTTTTAAATTAATGCCAGAAAAAGGTTATTCTGAAGGTGTTTTAGTTGTTTTAATGATTTCAGTAGCTAAATTATATAATATGTTCCTGGGTAATAATGGAGCTATTATAAACAATTCAAAATTTTATAGAATTGCTTTACCAATTGGTGTTGGTATGGCTTTGTCTGTGTATTTTTTAAATAATTATTTATTTGAATTTTTTAGAACCGATGGATTTGCATTAGCAACTTTAATAACTATTTTAATTTTTAATACACTCAAAATATTCTTTGTAAAGGCTAAATTTAATATGACTCCTTTCACAAATAAGTCAATACAGTTAATATTGGTTATTTTGTGTGTATTCTTAGTTTTTTACTTTTGGAATTTTCCATTTCATCCGATATTAAATATACTTTTTAAAAGTATATTAATTGTAGTAAGTTATTTATTTATGGTTTTAAAAATGAATATTTCACCAGAGATAGATAATCTAATTAAACGTTTTATTAAGTAGTTTTTCTAGCAAAAAAATAAGGTCTATCAATATTAAGATAGACCTGTAAAGGGGAAACTCCTGTACCTAAAAATTTTAGAAACGGGTTTGCAAAGATAGAATATAACATAAGTACTGCTCTAAACATAGGTTTATAAAGTTACTTAGAGTATAAGGCCTTTCTAATTCTGCTAAATTGTATTGGAGTTATGTTTAAGTAAGCTGCAACTTGATATAAAGGTATTAGCTTTTCAATATCTGGAGCAATTTTTTTAAGTTCTAAGTAACGTTCCGTAGCGTTTAAGGTACTTAAGGAAGTTACTCGTCTTTCAATATTTATAAATGCATTTTCTAAATTTTTAATATGTAGAAGAGCAATATCATGATGTTTTTTAGTAAGCGATATAAAAGTATCCCAATTACCTTCAAATACTGTACACTCAGTAATACAAGCATACGTAGAAGTTGCAGGTGTTTTTAATATTAATGAGGTTAGAGAGCAAAAAACAGATACAGGAATAAAAATTGATCTTATATGTTCTTTTCCTTTTTTATCTAAAGTATAACTTCTGGCAATACCTTCAATTAATAAAAAAGTGTTTTTTGCGGTTTTTCCAGCAGGGTCTATTATTTCTCCTTTTTTGTATTTTTTCAAAGAGAAAAGGTTTTCTAAATCCTTAATAGATTCATCTGATAATTTTACTATTGAAGAAGCGTGTTTTTTAACTGAACTCATTTGTCCCTGATAACGAATAGGTTATCTACAAATGTAATTTAATTTTCTCTAAAAAACTAATTGTATTTGGACCTTCCATAAAAAGTAAATCTAATATAGAAAGGTTGGGTAGAAAGCCGTGTTTGTCGTCAAACATTTGAATGTATTTAGGTGTTTTTACTTCAATTCCTTTTTTATCAATAGCTAAATTTCTAAAATCTATTCCCTTCGGCAGTAACTCGTATTTTGTTGTTTTTGAGTATTTTAAAGGAAGTTGTAGTGCGTCCATTAATATTGAAAAAGTATCAATGTTTACATCAACTAAAAACTTGTATTCTTTTGTAAAAATTGGCATTAAATCATCTATATAAAACTCAAAAAAAGGTGAGGTTCTATATGCAGATTGTAGCGATTTTAAATGTTGACTTTGCCATGGTGAAACGTTTTCAACTAAGGTGTCTTTTGTTTTTTTTCTTCCTGCTGTTTTTGGGTGTTTTACAGGAATATTTAAAAGCTGCTTGCCATTTGCGCCATAAATATAGCAACGGTTTCTATAGGTTTGTTTTTGAAAATTATCTTCAACCTCAAAAACAATATCATCCGAATTTACAATTGCTGAATATTGCGAAATAGGAGAGAAGTATGTTGGTAGAAATAAACTCAAGGTTAGTCAGTTTTTTTTCTTCCTTTGTAAAAACTATATCCAAAATATGCTGCAAATAAGGTAAGAACAACCCATAAATAAGAAACAGGTTTCCCGCTTCCATGAACAGTAGTAAACATTCTATCCCATCGAATAGATTTTATTTTATCAGAAAAGTTAAAGATAGAAATATTTGGGTCCCAACTTAACCAAATCATAACAGGTTTACCAACTACGTGGTCAAACGGAACATAACCCCAATTACGAGCATCTAAAGAGTTTTGTCTATTGTCTCCCATTAACCAATAGTAATCTTGTTTAAAAGTATAGCTATTAGCTTCTTTTCCGTTAATGTAAATTTTGTCGTTCATAACAACTAAATTGTTGTTTTCATAACGATCAATAATTTGCTCGTAAAACGGAATTGATTTTGAATCTAAAGCAACAGTAACGCCTGCTTTTGGAATATAAATTGGTCCAAAATTATCTGAACTCCATTTGTATTGTGGATTGTGTGGAAAAACTGCTTTGTCATAAAAACCTGCTGGTTTTAATTCTTTTGTTATGCTTTTAACCAATGGGTTTTCAGCCATTGCAGCAGCTTCATCATCGGTTAAATTAAGAATGTACTTTCCATCTCTTGTGCCACCTTCTCTAACATTGTATCTTTTTATAAAAGCTTGGCTAAATTGTTTTCCATCAGTATCAACTTCAAAAAACCATTGAGGATTTGCTCTGTCAGGTAAAACAGTTTTTTTTCCGTTAATAAAAACATAACCATTTCTAACTTCCAAACTATCGCCAGGAATACCAACAGAACGTTTAACGTAGTTTGTACGTTTGTCAATTGGTTTGTAGGTGTGTTTTCCAGATTTATCTCCCCACATAGAAGCTAAACTATCAACCGGCCAACTAAAAACAACAATATCGTTTCTTTTTATTTTTTGAAAACCAGGAATACGCATGTATGGTAAAGATAGTTTGTTTAAAAAGCCATCTTTATCAGTATCATCAGATATAAATGATTTACCAACTATTGGAAGCGTGTCATGTACCATTGGAGCAGCAACTGTTGTCATTGGTACTCTAGCTCCGTAATGAAACTTACTAACGAACAAGTAATCTCCAACCCAAAGTGTTTTTTCTAAAGAGGAAGTTGGAATCGTATAAGGCTGCATAAAATAAGTATGCACTAAAGTAGCGGCAATAATTGCAAAAGAAATAGAACTTACCCATTCACCAAGGTTAGATTGTGGTTTTAAACTTCTGTCCTCTTTGTGTTTTGCATCAGTAAAATAGTTAATGTAGTATATGAAGAAACCAAAAGTTATAATAGCTAAAATTGTATGCAATCTTTTATTGAAACCAAAACTTCTACAGGTTTCTACCCAAATTATTGGAAACATTAATAAGTTTACAATTGGTATAAAAAGTAAAATTACCCACCATTTTGGTCGGTTAATAATTTGCATTAAAACAACTGCGTTATAAACTGGTATTGCTGCTTCCCAAGCTTGTCTTCCTGCTTTTACATATAATTTCCAAGTTCCTAAAAAGTGTACTACTTGTAATATTAGGAAAAATATAAACCATTCAAAAAATGTCATAATTCTAAAATTTTATTCCTTTTTAAAGGATGTCAATTAGTAGTTTTAAATTACTAATTGTTACGTTTTTTAACCTATGTTTAACACATCATTCATTGTGAAAACACCTGTTTTGTTTTGAAGCCATTCTGCCGCAATAACTGCTCCTAATGCAAATCCTTTGCGGTTATGCGCTGTATGTTTAATATCAATAGTATCTACTTCAGAAGCATAAGAAACGGTATGCGTTCCAGGAACATCTGCTATTCTTTTAGCTATAATAGGAACAATTTCTTCGGAAGCTTCGCCGTCTAATTCCCATTTAGTTCTGTTGGTATTTTCTAAAACACCTTCTGCTAAAGTTATAGCTGTTCCGCTTGGAGCATCTAGTTTTTTTGTATGATGAATTTCTTCCATAGAAATGTTATAATCTTGTAAAGCATTCATCATTTTAGCAAGTTGTTTATTCAACTCAAAAAAGATATTTACGCCTAAGCTAAAGTTTGAAGCATAAATAAAAGCACCCTTTTTTTCTTTACAAAGATTAATAGCTTCATCATATTTTTCTAACCAACCAGTAGTTCCAGAAATTACTGGGACATTGTTGTTAAAACAGTCTGAAATATTATTAAAAGCTGATGTTGGTACACTAAAATCAATAGCAACATCTGCTAATGTAATGTCTACGATATCATCTTTGTCTTTTCTTATAACAATTTCATGTCCACGAGAAATTGCGATTTTTTCAATCTCTTTTCCCATTCTTCCGTAACCTAGTAATGCAATTTTCATTTAAAAAGAATATTTTAATGAAAGTCCAACTTTTGGAGCTTCAACAAGCATTTTATCTGGCTGAAAAGTTGGTCTTATAGATAAATTATCATCAGTATTAAACTGTAAAAGGTGTGCGTTAACACTAGCTTCTACAATTTGTAAAACGTATAATAAAATACCAGTTAAAAGAGATAAATCTCTGTTTTTTCTTAATGTTGTTTGAGCGTTTTCTAAACTTGCTGTAGATAAAATAATAGAACCGTCATCTCTTGTAAATTCATCCTGTAAACCTTGTTCTCTAAGTTTAAAAGCGGTTCTGTATCTATCGTATTCATTACTGTTATCAATGTAGAAATAAGTTGCAGTACCAATTGCAGCCCAAACTAATGGTGCTTTCCAGTACTTCTTATTGTAAATTTGACCACCTCCTGGAAAAACTGCTGAATAAAAAGCTGCTTTTGATGGAGAAAGCGGATTGTATACACCTTCTTGGATAGATAATTCTTTTATTTTTATTGCAGTAGTATCAATTTGTGCGTTGGCAAATAAACTGCAACATAAAAAGCAAAAAACGAATATGTGTTTCGGGAAACTCACTTATTTTAATAAGTTTTTAATTCGATTAAAATCTTCTTCAGAATGAAAAGGAATAGAGATTTTACCTTTTCCATTACTACTAACAGAAACGTCTATTTTGTGCCCAAAGTATTCGCTAATATCTTTTACACTTTCCTTAACAAATTTAGGAAGTTGTTTCTTTTTAGCTGGTTTTGAAACTTTTCCTGTTTTTAAAGTTTTCACTAATTCTTCAGTTTGTCTAACCGATAATTTTTCGCGTAAAACTTTTTCGTAAATATTTAATTGATCTTCTGTGCTTTCAACATTAATAAGTGCTCTTCCGTGACCCATTGAAATAAATCCGTCTCGCATTCCTGTTTGTACAATTGGATCTAATTTCAACAATCTTAAGTAGTTTGTTACGGTTGATCTTTTTTTACCAACACGCACACTCATTTCTTCTTGCGTTAAATTAATTTCATCAATTAAACGTTGGTAAGAAAGTGCTACTTCAATTGGATCTAGATTTTTACGTTGTATGTTTTCAACCAATGCCATTTCTAGCATTTCTTGGTCGTTGGCAAGTCTAATGTAAGCAGGAACGGTTTTGTTTCCTATTAATTTTGAAGCTCTAAAACGGCGCTCTCCAGATACTAATTGAAATTTATCTTCTGATAATTTACGAACTGTAATTGGTTGTATTACACCTAATTCTCTAATAGAACTAGCTAATTCTCTAAGTGCTTCTTCATCGAAATAAGTTCTTGGTTGATATGGATTTACATCAATAAGATTTAAATCTATTTCAATAATACTTCCAACAACTTTATCTGCATTTTCGTCTGAAGCTGTAATAACATTACTAGTTTCTTTTAATAAGGCAGATAATCCTCTTCCTAAAGCTTGTTTTTTAGTTGCCTTTGCCATTTTATGCGTTCTTTTTTAAAAGTTCGTTTGCCAAATTTAAGTAATTTACAGCACCTTTACTTGTTGCATCGTATGCAATTATACTTTCTCCGTAACTTGGCGCTTCACCAAGACGTGTATTTCTTCTAATAATTGTGTCAAAAACCATAGAGCTGAAGTGTTTTCTAACTTCATCTACAACTTGGTTAGAAAGACGTAAACGAGAATCGAACATGGTTAATAATAAACCTTCAATATCTAATTCTGGATTGTGTATTTTTTGTACACTTTTTATGGTATTTAATAGTTTTCCTAAACCTTCCAAAGCAAAATATTCACATTGAATTGGAATAATAACAGAATCTGCTGCAACCAAAGAATTTAAAGTAATTAAACCTAATGATGGCGCGCAATCTATTAAAATATAATCGTAATCGTCTTTAATTTCTTCAAACGCTTTTTTAAGCATGTATTCACGCTTTTCTTTATCTACTAATTCAATTTCAATAGCAACTAAATCAATATGCGCAGGAATAATATCTACGTTTGGTGAGTTGGTTTCTATGATAGCTTCTTTTGCAGAAATAGTATGCTCTAAAACCTGATAGGTTCCAAACTCAACACTTTCAACATCAATACCCAATCCAGACGAAGCGTTTGCTTGTGGATCTGCATCAATTAATAAAACTTTCTTTTCTAAAACACCTAAAGACGCAGCAAGGTTAACTGTAGTTGTTGTTTTACCAACACCGCCTTTTTGATTTGCTATTGCTATTATTTTTCCCATTAAAATAGTTCGATTACTAAACAGTAAAAATACAATTTATTGTAGTTTTTTAAAGAGAAAGATGTTAATAAAATTACAAAAACATAAATCGCTAACAGTTAGGTGTTTATGTTTATTTGTGAACAATTTAAATATTAAAAAAACCGAAGCGTTAACTTCGGTTTTAGATTTGTTTTTTTAGTTTTTCTTCGGAATATTTTTAAGGATTTCTAGTAAGAATTTCCAAAATTTTTGAGTTGAAGAAATTTGAGCTCTTTCATCTGGTGAGTGAGCGCCTTTTATATTTGGTCCAAAAGAAACCATATCAATATTTGGATAATTTTGACCTAAAATTCCACATTCTAAACCTGCATGACATGCAGCAACGTTCGCTTTTTCTCCGTGTAAATCTTCATAAGTTTTGGCTACTAAAGCTACAATTTCTGAATTTACATTAGGTTGCCAACCAGGATAATTACCGGAAAGTTCTACAGAAAAACCAGCCAATTCAAAAGCAGAACGTAAAGAGTTTGCTAAATCATATTTATTTGTTTCTGAAGAAGAACGTGTTAAACAACCTATTTTTATTGCTCCATCTTTTACAATAACTCTAGCAATATTGTTCGAAGTTTCAACAAGTCCTTCAATATCTGGACTCATTCTATAAACACCATTTAAAGCGCTGTAAATAGATTTTATAAAACCTTCTTGAACACCTAAATCCATTACTTTTTCTGGTGAAGAAATTTCTTTTAACTCAACAGAAAGGTTAGGTTCTAATGTTAAAAATTCGTTTTTTATATTGTTGATAAGTTCATTTAATTCAAACAAAAAAGGTTCTTTAGAAACCGTGTCAATTACAACTGAAGCAAAGCTTTCTCGTGGAATTGCGTTACGTAAACTTCCTCCGTTAATTTCAGAAACACGTAAACCAAAATGCTCAAAACCGTTGTATAATAAACGATTCATTATTTTGTTAGCGTTTCCTAAACCTTTAATAATGTCCATTCCAGAATGACCACCATTTAAACCTGTTACAGAAATAGAAAAAGCAGTAGTGTTTTTTGGAGTTTCTTCTTCTGTATAATTTCTTGTTGCTGTTAAATCTATTCCACCAGCACAGCCCATTCCAATTTCATCATCTTCTTCCGTATCAAGATTCAATAAAATTTCACCTTGTAAAACACCAGCTTCAAGTCCCATTGCGCCTGTCATTCCTGTTTCTTCATCAATAGTAAATAGCGCTTCAATTGCTGGATGTGCAATATCTGTTGAAGATAGAATTGCCATAATTGCTGCAACTCCTAATCCGTTATCAGCGCCTAAAGTTGTTCCTTTTGCCTTTACCCAATCTCCATCAATAAACATTTTAATTCCTTCTGTATCAAAATCGAAAACAGTGTCAGAATTTTTTTGATGCACCATGTCTAAATGACCTTGCATTACTACCATTTTTCTGTCTTCCATTCCTGTAGAAGCAGGTTTACGGATAATAACGTTACCAACTTTATCGGTAAATGTTTCTAGTCCTAAACTTTTTCCGAAGTTTACAGCAAATTCAATTACGCGTTCTTCTTTTTTCGAAGGACGAGGAACTGCATTTAAATCTGCAAAGTGATTCCAAACTATGGTTGGTTCTATATTTCTTATTTCTGAACTCATTGTATTAAATTTTTAACGTGTAAATTTAGTTGATTTCGATGATAACATCATCCGTTTTTTTACGAACCTTTTTTAGGTCTTTCATAAAGCAATCTTCAGCTCTAAAACCAACAGGTAAAACTAAGATTGATGTTAAGTTTTGTTTGTCTAAGCCTAAAACTTGGTCGTATTTCTCGGCAATAAAACCTTCCATTGGGCAAGAGTCTATTTGTTCTAATGCGCAAACGGTTAAAAGGTTTCCCATAGCTAAATAAGCTTGGTTCTTATTCCATAGAAATAATTCTTCTTGTGTTTTTTTATCAATATCGCCCATTAAATATTCTTTAAATGGGTTTATAATTTCATCTGGCGTATTTCTAATTTTTTTTACCAAATCAAAATATTCATTTATAGCAGTACTTGAATATTTTTTAGGAATACAAAATACTAAAACATGCGATGCTTGTGCTACTTGTGGCTGATTCCAAGAGTGTTCAACTAATGTTTTTTGAATGTCTTTATTTTGAATAACGGCTAACTTAATGGGTTGTAATCCGTACGAAGTTGCGGTTAAGTTAAATGCTTCTTTTAAAGTATTGATTTGTGCTGAAGAAAGCAGTTTTTTATCGTCAAATTTTTTAACAGCGTAACGCCATTGTAAACTCTCTATGCTATTCATTGTATAATTTTATACTGCAAAAATAAGCTAATATTAATCAACCTAAAATAGATTAGCATTGTTAAAACTGATTTACCTATAAATTTAATTTTTGTAAATTGACTATCAAAAAAGCTATCCTATGAAAGAAGATTTCCTACACTATGTTTGGAGGTATAAATTAATTGCTTCTGCTGAAATACAAACCACTAAAAAAGAAGAAATTGTAATTGTAAATCCAGGAATTTATAATACAAACTCCGGACCCGATTTTTTGAATGCTCAATTAAAAATTAATAAGCAACTTTGGGTTGGTAATGTGGAAATTCATTTAAATTCTTCTGATTGGTATTTGCATAAACATGAAGAAGATACAAATTATGATGCTGTGATTTTACATGTAGTTTGGCAACATGATGCTGAAGTTTTTATGAAGGATAATTCACCTATGCCAACTTTAGAACTAAAAGGATTAATTGATAACAGTTTGCTTAAAAGTTATCAGAATTTATTTTCTAAACAACAACGTTGGATTCCTTGCGAAAATCAAATTAAAGAAGTCGATGAATTTACTGTGAATAATTGGTTAGAGCGATTATACTTTGAGCGTTTAGAGAGGAAATCTAGTTTTATTGAAGAGCTTTTACAGAAATCAAACTCAAATTATGAAGCCGTTTTGTTTCAATTGATTTCTAAGAACTTCGGATTAAAAACTAATGCTGATGCTTTTTTAAATTTAGCAACGTCATTGGATTTTTCGGTTGTTAGAAAAGAATCTTTTAATGCTGAAAGTTTGGAGGCTTTGTTGTTTGGGCAAGCTGGTTTTTTAGAAGAAGTTTCTGAAGAGAATTATAAAAATGAATTACAAAAAGAGTATAAGTATTTACAGCATAAATATAATTTGCATGCCATTGCTAATGGCTTTCAGTTTTTTAGAATGCGTCCTAATAATTTTCCAACAATTAGAATTGCACAATTAGTTTCATTATTTAATAAGCATCAAAATCTGTTTTCTAAATTGATAGAGGTTACCAAAATAGAGGATTTTTACAGTTTGCTCTCTGTTGAAGTAAACGACTTTTGGAAAACACATTATACGTTTGAAACAACTTCAAAAAAATCAGCAAAGAAACTTACAAAATCATTTATTGATTTGTTATTGATAAATACAATTATACCATTAAAATTTCAATACTTAAAAAGTAGAGGAGAAGTGAGTGAAGAAGACTTTTTACAGTTAATTCAGCAATTGAAACCAGAGAAAAATACAATTATATCTAGATTTTCTGATTTAAAAATAATTGCTAAAAATGCTTTTGAAAGCCAGGCTTTATTAGAACTTAAAAATAACTATTGCGCACCAAAACAATGTTTACAATGCGCAATAGGAAAAACTATTCTTAAGAAATAATAGCTAATTATTTAGGGTCTAAAATTGAATTAATTTTAGCTAAACAATCTTTATAATGATATTTTGTAATACTATTTACAGCTCTTTTACTAGCTGTTGTTACTTGGTGTTTTAAAGCAGTTAATTCTCCTCGAGCAATCGAAGAAATATCTGAGTTTTTAGCATTTTTACTATTCAGTAAAACACCTAATCTGTCAATTAAACTCTTTTGTAAGTTTCTTCTATAAACTGTAACATTTTGAGTTGAATTTGCTTCTGAGAAAATGCCTTTTCTAATGTCTTTTACCATTTCTGATGCTGCGTAAAAATCGTAACTGGTAACTTCAGAATTTATCATTCTTTCCAAACGAGCTTCATTTAATAAACTGCTTAAATGCCTGTTTTGGTAACGTCCCATTCTTTCAACATAACCAGTGTGATTTGTGTTTGCCAAAATGTTTTTATCTAACAGCCAATTTTGTGTGGTAAACGTATTGTTTAATAGCCAGTTTAAAGACTCTTTTTGTTTGTATTTTGGTAAAACAGAATATACATTTCCTTTTTGATTTGGTTTTTTATTGTCTTCAAAAACACCACCAATATTTCCAATTACGTGTCCAACATAGCGATTCCAAGTTCCTAAAAGTTCGCCATATAATTCGCTTAAATCCTCGTAGTTGTTGGTTTGGTCAGAAGTCCATTGAGGTAAGTTTTTAGCAACAATTTTAAGGTTTTTAATTCCGTAGTTGCTTGCTTTTACTTGATCGTTTCCAATTCCTTCTGTTTGAGAAGCAGGGTCAAAACCACCTCTTCTTTGAATACCAAATTTATAAATTGGGTCGTTTGCTTTTTCATCAATCCAGCCATCTAAAGTTTTTACTTCATCTTTAGGAGATCCTGCTCCAGGAATAACACGATAACCCCAATTAATAGAGTAATGATCGTATGGTCCTAATTGACGAATAAAACGAACACCTTCGTCTCCAGGTTGTGCAATGTAATTGTAACGCGCATAATCCATAATGGTTGCTGCAATTCCGTTTTTTTGAGTAAAATCTCCATTTCTTAAAGATTCTACAGGATATGCGTAGCTTGCGGCCATATTATGAGGTAAACCAAGTGCGTGACCAATTTCATGAGCAATAACCATGCGCATCATTTCCCCAATTTCTTCCGCAGGCGTGTCTAAAGTTCTTGCTGAAGGATTTGCTGCGCCAGTTTCTAATAAATATCTATTTCTATATGAGCGTAAATGATTATGATACCAAATAATGTCGCTTTCAATAATTTCTCCCGAACGCGGATCAGAAACACTTGGACCTGTTGCATTTCTCGTTGTGCTGGCAACATATCTTATTGAAGAATATCTGATGTCTTCCATGCTAAATTCTGGATCCTCTTCTTTTGTTGGTGGCATTTTTGCCATAATTGCATTTTTAAAACCAGCAGTCTCAAAAACTTTTTGCCAATCGTCTACACCTTGTTTTATGTATTTGCGTAGTTTTTCTGGCGTTGCAGGATCTAAATAATATACAATTGGTTTAATTGGTTCTACCAATTCCCCCCTTGCATACGCTTCTTTGTCTTTCGGTTCTAATCTCCAACGACGAATGTATTTTTTGCTATCTGCCTTTAATTTTTCTGAATTGTAATCTATATTTCCAACCGTAAAATAACCTACTCGTTTATCAAACAAACGCGGCATCATTGGTTTTTCTGGAAGTAAAATCATAGATTGATTCATTCTGATGCTTATGGTTTGAGCTCTAGAATTAGAAGGTGGTTTACTTGCATCAAATGTAAAATCTTGAACAACTTCTACGTTTTTCGGATAACTTTTTATGGTGTTAATAAAACTTCTGCTTGCGTCTAAACGCTTTACTTTATATTGTGTCCTTGCTCTGCTGTTAATTCCGCTAATTGCTTTAACATCTGAAGAGAAAAATTTTGTAACATCAATTAAAACAGCG
The DNA here is from genome assembly GCF_022478115.1 of Tenacibaculum aquimarinum. Classification (GTDB taxonomy): domain Bacteria; phylum Bacteroidota; class Bacteroidia; order Flavobacteriales; family Flavobacteriaceae; genus Polaribacter; species Polaribacter aquimarinum_A. Next base: position 112,865 of record NZ_JAKGSC010000003.1, read on the forward strand.
GTAGAATCTTTACTTTCTGTTTCAATATCAAATGCATATAAAATAGGCTCTAAGTTATTAGATTTTACTGATTTGTATATTGGAAGTGAGTCGTTTGCAATTGCATTGTACGATTTAATTTTTAATAAAATCTTCTTTTTAAATTGTTCCCAAACCACAACTTGTTCGTTGGTTTTTGAGCCAGCATTAACGTAGCCGCCACCAAAACCTGATGGTAACTCTTTAATTCTGCTCACTAAAAGCATTTCTTTTCCTAATAATTCCTTTGGAATTTCATAGTAAAATTTGTCTTTAGTTTCGTGAACTTTAAAAAGACCTTCGTTGGTTTTAGTATCTTTTTTTATAAAATCCGAGTACTTTTTTGTTTTACTTTTAGGTTTGGTTTTTTCTGTTGAAGTTTCTGTTTTCTTTTTTGATTTTTTTCTTTGTGCATTTATTTCTGAAGGGAAAACAAAAGCCAATAGTAATGATAGAGTTAGTAGTTTTTTCATTGGTTTGGTTGAAGTTTATTTTAAACTCCTAAAATACCAAAAAGAGAGGACGTAAGTACTTATTGTTTTGTTAAAACTGAATTATGTATTTTAGCGTAATAAATACGCATAAAATGCAACAAGCAATTAAACTTTCTGTAGATGCTGTAGTCTTTGGCTATGAAGAGCAAACAATTTCTGTACTACTTATTAAAAGAAAATATGAACCTTTCAAAGGAGAATGGGCAATTCCTGGAGGCTTTGTTTTAAACAATGAATCTTTAGAAGAAGCAGTAGAGCGAGAACTTAAAGAAGAGACAGGTATTAAAATTAACTACTTGGAACAGCTATATACTTTTGGCAACCCTAAAAGAGACCCTAGAAGTCGAGTAGTATCTGTTGCATATTTTGGTCTAATTAAACCTAGTGCTTTTAAAATATTTGCATCAACAGATGCAGAAGAGGTACAGTGGTTTAAAATTGATGAACTACCAAAGTTATCGTTTGACCATAGAGAAATCTTGAAAATGGCTATTGCCAGACTACAAGGTAAAATAACATATGAACCAATTGGTTTTGAGTTATTAGACACTAAGTTTCCTTTTTCAGATTTAGAAAAACTATATACAACTTTATTAGGAAGAACAATAGATAGACGTAATTTCAGAAAAAAAATGTTAAGTCTTAATGTTTTAGATGAACTTGATGAAAAAGTTTCTAAAGGTTCAGGAAGACCTGCTAACTTGTTTAAATTCAATAAACAACGATATTTTAAATTAAAGAAAGAAGGAATCATTTTCGAGATTTAGTATATTTAAATATAGTTTGTGTAAAAAAAACACAAATAAACTTGTGCAAAATCTAAATCAATTATATATTTGCGTCATAATTACGCAAATATAATTATTGTGGTTTATAAATTGTGTGAGAAATATAACACACCAATATTTGATAATATAAATAAAGCATTAGTTAAATTCTAAAAAAAAATTATGAACGGATTATTATTAACTGACGGTTACAAAACAGGACATCACCAACAATATCCTAAAGGAACAGAAGAAGTGTATTCTAACTGGACACCTAGAAGTAATAAATATGCTCCAAAGGGTTGTGATAAAGTAGTTTCATTTGGACAACAATACGTTTTTCAATGGTTACACGATTATTTTCAAGATAATTTCTTTTCAAAACCTAAGGCAAAAGTTTGTAATGAGTTAAAAGAAGAATTGTCTTTGTATTTAGGTACTGATTATGATGTAACACATTATGAAGAGTTACACGATTTACAATATTTACCAATAAAAGTGAAGTCATTACCAGAAGGAGTAGAGGTGCCAATTAGAGTGCCTATGGTTACTGTAGTAAATACAGATAAAAAAATCTATTGGATAACTAACTTTTTAGAAACCATTTTATCTACAATGTTATGGCAACCAATGACATCAGCTTCTATAGCATTGCGTTATAAGAGAATTTTTAAAGATTGGGTGTTAAAAACGGATAAAGAAAATGAAGCTTTTATAGATTTTCAAGGGCACGATTTTTCAATGAGAGGTATGGGAGGTTTACAAAGCGCTATATCTTCAGGAATGGGACACGGAGCAGTATTTTTAGGTTCTGATACTTTACCCGTAATTAGTAGTTTACGTAAGTATTACAAAGCAGAAGGTTTTGTAGTCGGTTCAGTAAACGCTACTGAACACTCTGTAATGTGTGCAGGAACAAAAGATGATGAAATAGGAACTTTTAGAGCTTTAATGAATACGTATCCTAGTGGTATTTTATCAGTAGTAAGTGATACTTGGGATTTATGGAAAGTATTAACAAATTATTTACCACAATTAAAAGAGGAAGTTTTAGCAAGAGATGGTAAGCTAGTAATACGTCCAGATAGTGGAGACCCTGTAGATATTATTTGTGGTGAAACTAAAATACTTGGCGGAGAAGCACCAAAAGATAAAGGAGTAGTAGAATTGCTTTGGGATATTTTTGGAGGAACAGTAAACGAACAAGGTTTTAAAGTTTTAGACAGCCATATTGGAGCTATTTATGGAGATAGTATTACTACGGAAAGAGCAGAAAATATTTGTCAACGATTACACGATAAAGGTTTTGCTTCTACTAATGTAGTTTTAGGAATAGGTTCTTTTACGTATCAGTTTAATACAAGAGATACTTTTGGTTTTGCAATGAAAGCTACTTCTGTAGTAGTTAACGGAGAACGAAGAGAGATTTTTAAAGACCCAATTACAGATGATGGAATTAAAAAATCTGCCAAAGGGTTAATAAAAGTAGATAAAGTTAATAATGAATTAGTTTTAGTAGACCAGGTTACTCCTGAAGAAGAGAATAAAGGTGAGTTACAAGTTATTTATGAAAATGGTAAATTTTTAAATCCAATTACTCTACAAGAGATTAGAGAAAGTATTAATACTAATATTTAATTAAACAACTAGATTATGGATGTTTTAGAATTCGATTTTTATAATAGATTAAAGCAAGATTATTTAGCTCATAAAAGTCTATTTGTAGCATTTGATTATGATAATACAGTTTTTGATTACCATAGTCAAGGTATTAATTATGAACCTATAGTAGAGCTTTTAAGAATCTGTAAGTCCTATGGATTCACGTTAATATTATTTACAGGGAATGAAGGAGAAAAATTAGACGTTATAAAGCAAGATTTAATTGAACGTGACATTCCTTTTGATTTAATTAATGAGAATCCTTTAATGAAAACTAGAAAGCCTTATTATAATATATTATTAGACGATAGGGCTGGATTAAAAGAATCGTACAATAATTTAAAAAGATTGATAGATGAAATACGAAATAAAGAAATTTAAAGACGGACAAGTATCTGCAAAGATTACTAAAGAAGGAGATATTCATATTAAAATTCGTGGTAATAGTTATGAAGATTTATTTAGAGCTGGTGCTATTAAAGAAGCTTGGGATGCAGAGAATTCTGAAAACAAAACTACTATCGCTAAACTGACTATATTTTGTTTAATAGGTCAACGTTCAGACAGGCGCTTTAATAAAGGAGAATCTTTTGATTTAAAAATCATCAGTAAGTTTATTAATTCTATGCAATTTGATAAAGTTTTTATTTTACATCCACATAGCCCAATTTCTTTAGCGTTAATAAATAATTCAGAGAAAATCTCTCATTTTGAATATGTTGAAAAAGTATATAACACAATAGGCAATCCAGTACTAGTTAGTCCTGATGCTGGGGCTTATAAAACAACGCACGAAATTGCAGAAAAACTGAATGCAGATTTGGTTCCTTCTAACAAGGTTAGAGTAGAAGGAGCGCCTGTAATTAGTATTCAAGGCGATGTAAAAGATAAGGATTGTTTAATTGTGGACGATTTAGCTGATGGTGGTAGAACATTTAAGTTTTTAGCCAAAACTTTAAAAGAGCAAGGCGCATCAAAAGTATTTTTATATGTAACTCACGGGCAATTCAATTATGGTTTTGATGAGTTGAAAGAAACAATTGATCATGTTTATTGTACAAATAGCTATAAAACAATTGATGATGATTTTGTTACACAATATAAAGTTATATAAAAAATCCCAAACTGAAAAGTTTGGGATTTTAAGAATGTGATTGTATTTTTAGTAAAGCGCTTTGTATTTCTGTGGATTTACTTCATGCATCATTTCGTATATTTTTTCAAAAATATCTTCTGCAGAAGGTTTTGAGAAATAATCTCCATCTGTACCATATGCAGGTCTATGTGCTTTGGCTGTTAAGGTTTGTGGTTTACTATCTAAATATTGATATCCATTTTGGTTTTCAATAATTTCTTGCATTAAATATGCAGAAGCTCCGCCAGGAACGTCTTCATCAATAACTAGTAATCTATTTGTTTTAGCGATAGATTTTACGGTATCATGATTAATATCAAAAGGTAATAAACTTTGCGCATCAATAATTTCAATTTCAATACCAACTTGTGATAAATCTTTAGCTGTTTCTTGAACAATTCTTAATGTAGAACCGTAAGAAACTACAGTCATGTCACTTCCTTCTTTTAATTTTTCTATTACACCAATAGGAGTCTTGTATTTACCAATGTTAGTTGGCATTTTTTCTTTTAAACGATATCCATTTAAGCATTCTATTACTAAAGCAGGATCATCTCCTTCTAATAATGTATTGTAGAAACCAGCAGCTTGCGTCATATTTCTTGGAACTAATACATGAATTCCGCGAAGGTTGTTAATTATTCCGCCCATTGGAGAGCCAGAATGCCAAATACCTTCTAATCTATGTCCACGAGTTCTAATAATTAGCGGCGCTTTTTGTTTTCCGAAAGTTCGGTAGCGAAGCGTTGCTAAATCATCACTCATAATTTGAAGTGCGTATAATAAATAATCCAAATATTGAATTTCTGCAATTGGGCGTAAACCACGCATTGCCATTCCAATACCTTGACCTAAAATGGTTGCTTCTCTAATTCCAGTGTCTGAAACTCGAAGTTCTCCAAATTTTTCTTGCAACCCTTCTAAGCCTTGATTTACATCTCCAATATAACCTGCATCTTCTCCAAAAATTAATACTTCTGGGTGTTTAGATAAAATTTCGTTGAAGTTGTCTCTCATAATCACACGAGCATCAACCAAATTATCTTCTGCAGCGTAAGTTGGTTTAACTGGAGCAATATCTGTGGTTTTGTATGCTGTTTCGCTTACTAAATGTGATGAGTATTTAACTTCGGCATTTTTAGTTGCGTTTTTAATAAAGTTTTGTAGTTCAGTTTTTTCTGCAAAATTTTCATCTCTTAGGTATCGTAAAACCTTACGACATGCTATTAAAATATCTTTTCTAACAGGTTCTATTATTGCCTCTAAGTCGCTTTTGTATTTAGTGATAAAAGCGCCACTGTTGCTTTTCTTAGCAATTCTTTCAAATAAATTTGCTGCAGAAATTAATTCTACTTTAATTTCATTTAAATAAGAATTCCAAGCGTTTCTTTTTGCTGCAGAAACTTCTTTCTTGGCATTTTTCTCTATATTTATTAATTCTTCTTCAGAATCTACAAATTTTAAACTTCCTCCTTTTCCATCACCAAGCTCGAAATCTAAAATCCAATTTCGCATTTGTGTAATACAATCAAAATCTTTTTCCCACTTTAAACGTTCTGGGGTTTTGTATCTTTCATGTGAACCAGAAGTAGAGTGGCCTTGAGGTTGTGTTAATTCTTTAACATGAATTAAAACAGGTATATGATGTGTTCTTGCAATTTCTGATGCTCTATTGTATGTATCAACAAGTTGTACATAATCCCATCCATTAACTACAAAAATTTCGTAACCATTTGTATCTTTTTCTTTTTGAAAACCTTTTAAGATTTCTGAAATACTTTCTTTTGTTGTTTGGTGTTTTGCGTGTACTGAAATTCCGTATTCATCATCCCAAACATTCATTACCATTGGTACTTGTAGAACTCCAGCGGCGTTTATTGTTTCAAAAAATAAGCCTTCAGAAGTACTAGCATTTCCAATTGTTCCCCAAGCAACTTCATTTCCTTTGTCAGAAAAGTTGGTGAAATTTTCTAACCCTTTTACATTTCTGTATATTTTAGAAGCTTGTGCTAATCCTAATAAACGAGGCATTTGACCCGCTGTCGGAGAAATGTCTGCTGAAGAATTTTTTTGTTGTGTTAAGTTTTTCCAATCGCCATTTTCATCTAAAGAATGTGTAGCAAAATGACCGCCCATTTGTCTACCTGCAGACATTGGTTCTATCTTAATATCGGCATGCGCATATAAACCAGCGAAAAATTGTTGTGGATTTAACTCGCCAATTGCCATCATAAAAGTTTGATCTCTATAATAACCAGACCTAAAATCTCCATTTTTAAAAGATTTTGCCATTGCTAATTGTGGTACTTCTTTACCGTCTCCAAAAATACCAAACTTAGCTTTACCAGTTAAAACTTCTCTACGACCTAATAAACTACATTCTCTACTAAGTCTTGCAGTTTTATAATCTTGTAAAACTTCATTTTTGAAATCATTAAAAGAAATTTGTTCAGCGGTAAGTTTTGCTTGTTTGGTAGCCATAGATATCTATATTTTTTGCTTCATTGCAAAAGTACGTTTTTTAGGTGAATTTTAAAAATATAAAAGCTTTATTACGAATATCGTAATATTTTTACGATTTAAGAGTGTTTTGTTATTGAGTTTATAGCAATCCTCTTCTAATATAGTTGTAAATTCTGTCAAAACTTGTGGTGATTACAAAACGTATTTTGCTACTATAATTATCATTAAACTGAAATCCTTCGTTAGTGTAAACTGGTAGGTAAAATTCAAAAATATTTGGAATAAAATTAAGTCTTACTCCGTTTTCATAGAAAAAACGTGGATTTTGATTTTTGTTTTTTAACATTGCAGCATCATTATACACTTCTATCCAGTTCCAAATACCAATACTAGAATTAATAGAAGTTGCTAGTTGATTAGCAAAAACATCTTGATTAAAGTTAGATTTAAAACCACCATCTGCAACAACAAATTGCTGACTAAATAAACCAGAACTTTCTGATCTTCCAAATAAGTTTTGTTCAAATAGATAATCTGATCCACGGTTTAACCCAAAGCTAAAGTAATCTCCTTTGGATTTATTGTTAAGAAAAACTCCTCCAAAAAAGCGCAACTCAAAATTTTGGTTTCTATTAAATTCTTTTCTGTAACGGATGTCTGTTGAAAACTTAGTAAAGTTATTTCCAAATTCAGCATTTAAAGCATATTGAAATCTTTTTACCACATTGGGTTTGCTATTAACATATCTTACATTAAAAATTGTGTATTTGTCTCTTTCCGAGACTTGTAAGCTGTCAGGTACGTCTTTGTTAATGTAGACTAAACGAGTTAGTAGAAACTTAGTTCCAACATCTCGTAAACTATTTCTTTTAAATTGAATGTTTACAAATGGAGAAAATTTGTTGTAGCCTAATTCTGGAGCATAATGAAAGTTGCTACCACTAACACCGTATTTAATTTTATAAATTTTATCACTTTTAAAAAAATGATTGTAACCTAGTGCATAGCCACCAGTTAAATTTTTACTTTTTGTACTGTAATTTGGAGTTAAGCTAAACTCGAAATTATGAGCTAAAACAGGCTTGTTGTTTAGGTTAATACCTAAAATTAATCCATCATATAAATTATATCTAATGTTTGGACTATAAAAAAGTTGATTGTAATAAGGGTCTCCAACATCTTTATAAGGCCTAAATTGAAAAGGTTTGTTAAGTAAGCTATTATTTGTTTTTCTAAAGTTATCTAACGAATTGTATTCTGGATATAATTGCTCGTAATTTAATGCTAGTTTATCAAATCCGTTTTTTGGAATTGTAATCGTTTTAGTAGAATCTACTCCAGTAATCCATTTTTTAAATTTTATTTCTTTGTCTTTTACGCCATATAAAGCAACCGGCGCAGTCATTTCTCTTTTATTTTTTATAGTAATTTTTAAAGAGTCTTCAGTTTGTACTACTTTCTTTATTTTGTAATCTATTTTTTTATCTGTTGAAATATAATCTCCAAAAAACCAATCAAGATTTTTATCTGTTTTAGAGGTTAGTATTTTTTTAAACTGAAGACTGTTTGTAGGTTTTAATTGATTTTTCCCATAGAATTCTTTGAATGAATTCTTTAAAATACTATCTCCAATATAATCTTGTAAGTATCTAAAGCCTAAGCCAGCTTTATATTTACTAACTACTTTTCTGTTGAAATTAGATAATGAATCTGCTCTAACATTTAAAGCTTGGTCAAAGAATTTACGAGCACTAAATTGATACACAAATTGATATTTGTCATTCTGTTTTAATTTTGAAATGTTGTAGCTCTTTATTCCCCAATATTTAGAGTATTTACCTAAAATAGTAACTTCTGGATAGTATTTCTTCACATATTCTATCATTAAAAAAGTTTGAATACCGTCTTTTAACCAGTAATCTTTTCTTTTATTGAATAGTAAAACATCATCTAAATATTTAATTGTTAATGAGTTAAAAAAACGCATTTCCCATCTAAAATTTTCAGGAAATGGTTTTAGCCATTTAGGTAATCCGTAAATGTCATGTAAAGAGTTTTTTCCAACAGAATTTCTGTCAATAAATATTTCTTTGTTGGGGTATTTTCCTAGAAAGTCTTCAATAAAATTTAATTCTCTATCAACAATATCTGTGGCAACTCTTGGGTCTAGAAAATCTTCTAATAAATCGGTTTTTACTAAAGTTTTTTTAGTTTTTAACGTTGTAAATTTATTAATACTGTCTATGCTTATAATTACATCTTTAGTGTTGTTTCCGATAAAATTAGTAGTTGTAGTTCGGTTTTTTTTAAGAGTGTTTTTTAAATTACTTTCTATAGAATAAACTCTCGGAGCAGTGATGCTAATATTGTAATTAGCAATATTCATATATAAGTCATCCAAGTTTAAATTACTCATAGTTTGCCAACCATTTTCATAAACTACAGGGGTTAAATACCAATAGCGTAAATGAAAGCCAGTTTTAGTTTTTCCATATCTGGTAAATTTAGCATCAGGTATTTTAACAGTGTAATTTGCTGTAATTACAATACTATCATTCGGTTTTAAAGAGGTATTTAAGTCAATTTTAAGAATGTCTTGATGATTTATAACTTCATTATATTCTACTTTTTGGTAGTTTACTAAAAGATTATGAATAGTAGTAGAGCCTTTTTCTTTGTTCTTTGAAAAATAAAATGTGCTTTTATAGTCTTCTAAAAAGCGTTTTGCTAATGGAGTGTTGTTGTTTGCGAAGCTGTTAGCCCAATTGTGTAAGTATAAATTGTTAAGTATGGTGTTTGTTTTATTGTGAAATGTAATTTCTTGAACAATACTTAACTTGTCTGAATTGTCTAGTAAGTGAGCATCAATTTTTATCGCGTTTGTTTGCGATAACAGTATTTTACAACTGAATAATAAAAGAATAAAGAGTGCTTTCTTAAAATTCATATGGAAACAAAAAACTCGTTGCACAATGTACAACGAGTTTTTTAGATAATTTATTATTTTTAGAAATTTGGCTTTAACTGATATTTAGCGTAGAAATTATTTAAATGCTCTACAGCTTCATCTGCAGTATCTACAACTCTAAATAAGTTTAGGTCTTTCTCACTAATATTTCCTTCTTCTAAAAGTGTGTTTTTAATCCAGTCTAATAAACCACCCCAGAATTTTTTACCTACTAAAACAATTGGGAAACGTCCAATTTTATTAGTTTGAATTAAGGTAATTGCTTCAAACAATTCATCCATTGTTCCAAAACCTCCAGGCATTACAATAAAACCTTGTGAGTACTTTACAAACATTACTTTTCTTACGAAGAAGTAATCGAAGTCTAAACTTTTACCTTGGTCAATCCATGGATTATCATGTTGTTCAAAAGGCAATTCAATATTTAAACCAACAGAAACACCTTTTCCTCTATGTGCACCTTTGTTACCAGCTTCCATAATTCCTGGTCCACCACCTGTAATAACTCCAAAACCATTCTGAGTTAATTTAAAAGCAACTTCTTCGGCTAATTTGTAATATGGGTGATCTGGTTTTGTACGTGCAGACCCAAAAATTGAAACACAAGGTCCAATTTTACTTAAGCGTTCGTATCCTTCAACAAACTCAGCCATAATTTTAAATATAGCCCAAGAATCGTTTGTTTTAATTTCGTTCCAAGTCTTTGTTTGTAATTTTTCTTTTATTTTTCTATCTTCTTGCGTCATAATTATCCTTTTTAATTTAATATTTCTTGCATAAAAGCAAGCCTGCTAAAGTAATTCTTTTTTCAAAAACTTGGCAGTATAACTTGTTTTATGTTTTGCAACTTGTTCTGGTGTTCCAGAAGTTAATACTTTTCCACCATTTTTTCCGCCTTCCATTCCAATATCAATAATATAATCCGCTAGTTTTATAACGTCCATATTGTGTTCAATTATTAAAACAGTGTTTCCTTTGTTAGCTAATTTATTTAAAACTTCCATTAAAACTCTTATGTCTTCAAAATGAAGTCCAGTTGTAGGTTCGTCTAAAATGTAAAAAGTATTTCCAGTGTCTCTTTTAGACAATTCAGAAGCTAATTTTATACGTTGCGCTTCTCCTCCAGAAAGCGTAGTAGATTGTTGCCCAAGTGTTATATAGCCTAAACCAACATCTTTAATGGTTTTTAATTTTCTGTAAATCTTAGGAATGTGCTCAAAGAAATCTGTAGCATCTTCAATAGTCATATTTAAGATGTCTGAAATTGATTTCCCTTTATATCTAATTTCCAGTGTTTCTCTGTTAAAACGTTTTCCTTGACAGGTTTCACATTCAACTTGAACATCAGGTAAAAAATTCATTTCAATAACTCGAACTCCGCCACCTTGGCAAGTTTCACAACGTCCGCCTTTTACATTAAAACTGAAACGTCCTGGCTTATAACCACGAATTGCAGCTTCTGGCATTTTAGCAAATAAACTTCTGATTTCGCCAAAAGTTCCTGTGTAGGTTGCCGGATTAGAACGTGGTGTTCTTCCAATAGGAGATTGGTCAATGTCAATAACCTTATCAATATGTTCTAAACCTGTTATTTTTTTATACGGCATTGGTTTTTTAACACCTCTGTAAATATGTGCGTTAAGAATTGGGTATAAAGTTTCGTTTATTAAAGTCGATTTTCCGCTTCCAGAAACTCCGGTAACGCAAATCATTTTTCCAAGCGGAAATTCTACGGAAACATTTTTTAAATTATTACCTGTTGCTCCAGAAAGTTTAATGGTTTTTCCGTTTCCTTTTCTTCTTTCCTTCGGAACTTCTATTTGTTTTCTTTTTGATAAATAATCTGCTGTTAAGGTTTTTTCTTTTTTGATTTCATTAAAAGTTCCTTGACTTACAATTTCGCCACCATGTCTTCCCGCTCCAGGACCAATATCAAAGACAAAGTCGGCACTTTTAATCATGTCTTCATCGTGTTCTACAACTAAAACCGAATTACCAATATCGCGCAATTTTACTAAAGAATCAATCAGTTTTTGATTATCTCGTTGATGTAAACCAATACTTGGTTCATCTAAAATATATAAAACACCCACTAATTGAGAGCCAATTTGAGTTGCCAAACGAATTCGTTGCGCTTCTCCACCAGAAAGCGATTTTGATGTTCTGTCTAAGGTTAAATAATCCAAACCAACATCTACCAAAAACTGAATACGAGTTCTTATTTCTTTCAGGATTTCAGCAGCAATGGTTAATTGTTTTTCTGATAAGTTTTTTTCAATGTTTTTGAACCAGTTAGCAAGTTCTGTAACATCCATTTGTGCTAAATCGCTAATGTTCTTGTCGATAATTTTAAAATGAAGTGCTTCAATTTTAAGCCTTTTTCCCCCACAAGTAGAGCAAGAAACTTCATCCATAAATCCTTTTGCCCAACGTTTAATTGTTGTGCTTTCGGCATTTTTATATTGATTTTCAATAAATGAAATAATTCCTTCAAAGTCAATTTCGTAATTTTTTGTTACGCCAGCAGCTTTTGCAGAAATTTTAAAGGTTTCTTTTCCTCCATTTAAAATAATTTCTTTTGCTTCCTTCGGAATTTTAGAAATAGGATCAGTTAATTTAAACTTATAACGTTCTGCAATATTTTCAAGCTGTTTAAAAATCCAACTTCCTTTTTGTTCACCTAACGGAACAATTCCTCCGTTTTTAATAGAAATTGAAGTATCTGGAATTACTTTTTGTTGATTAATTTCATTGGTAATACCTAAACCATTACAGCTTTGGCAAGCTCCTTTTGGAGAATTAAATGAAAACGTATTTGGTTCTGGATTTGGATAGGCAATTCCGCTTGTTGGACACATTAACTCACGACTAAAATAACGTGGTTTTTCAGCATCAACATCAATAACCATTAAAATATTATTACCAGAATATAACGCGGTTTTTATGGTTTCTTCTAATCTTTTTTCAGCAGATTCATTAACAACTAATCTATCTATAACTACTTCTATATCGTGTGTTTTATAACGATCTAGTTTCATTCCTTTTTCAATCTCCTTTATTTCTCCATCAACACGAACACGAACAAAACCTTGCTTGGAAATTTGCTCAAAAAGCTCACGATAATGTCCTTTCCTGGATTTTACTAAAGGTGCTAAGACGGCAATTCTTTTTCCGTCAAAATCTTTTAAAATTAAGTCTCTAATTTGTTCATCAGCATAACTCACCATTTTCTCGCCAGTATTATACGAGTAAGCGTCGGCGGCTCTTGCAAATAATAAACGAAGGAAATCGTAAATCTCTGTAATTGTACCAACGGTAGAGCGCGGACTCTTGTTTGTAGTTTTTTGTTCTATGGAAATAACAGGAGAAAGTCCATCTATTTTATCAACATCGGGTCTTTCTAATCCGCCTAAAAACTGACGTGCATATGCAGAAAATGTTTCAATATAACGTCTTTGTCCTTCAGCATAAATAGTATCAAAAGCTAATGAAGATTTTCCGCTTCCACTTAAACCAGTAATAACTACAAGCTTTTCACGAGGAATTTTTACATCAATATTTTTTAGATTATGAGCTCTTGCTCCATAAACTTCTATAAATTCTTGCTCTTTAGCCATTGTTATTTTTTGGAAAAAAGCAAAGTTACCAATTTGATTTGAGTTTTGGTTTGTATGTTGCAAACAAATCAGTTGAAAATAGTATCTTGCAGTTATAATAAAAGCGTTAATGGGATTAAATTCAGTAAGACATTTTTTTGAGAAACACGGTTTTGGTGTTTTTTCTCGATTTGCAGACAAATTAGGTATGCGTGCAAAAAATGTGCGTATATTTTTTATATACATTTCTTTTGTAACCGTTGGTTTGTCTTTTGGTTTGTATTTAACATTGGCTTTTTTATTACGATTAAAGGATATGATTTACACTAAAAGAAGTTCAGTTTTCGATTTATGAATAAAATGTTCGAATCTAAATTATACCGCGCTTTAACACTCTTTTTTATAATAATATTATTGGGTGTTTTTGGTTTTATGGTAATTTCTGGTTACGGTTTTATAGATGCACTTTATATGACAGTAATTACAATATCTACTGTTGGTTTTAGTGAAGTACATCCTTTTACAGATGCAGATAAGATTTTTGCTGTATTCTTAATTTTAACGAGTGTGGTTGTAGTTGGTTATACAATTTCATCATTTTCAGAATATTTAATTACGGGACAATTATTTGAACATTTTAAACACAAAAAAGTGGAGAAGAAAATAACAAAACTTAATGGACACACCATAGTTTGTGGTTATGGTAGAAATGGAAAACAAGCAATTGCAAAGCTTAAAAGTTATAATAAGGACTTTGTTGTTGTAGAAAAAAACCAAACACTTGTAAAAAAATTAGATGCAGAAGGAGTTTTAAATGTTCAAGGAGATGCAACTACAGATGAAACGATGCTGCGTGCAGGTATAGATAAAGCTTCCTATTTAATTACAGCTTTACCTTCGGATGCAGATAACTTATTTGTGGTGTTAACGGCAAATCAATTAAATAAAGAATGTAAAATTATAAGTAGAGCTTCTAAAGAATCTTCATCTAGTAAACTTAAAATTGCTGGCGCAGAAAATGTAATTATGCCAGATAAATTAGGTGGTGCTCATATGGCATCTTTAGTTGTTACTCCAGATGTTATTGAGTTTGTAGACCAATTAACAATTTCAGGAGAAACCACAACAAATTTAGAGGAGATTGATGTTAATAATCTTCCAGAAAAGTATATTGGTAAAACTATTTTAGATTTAGACTTACGTAAGAAAACAGGTTGTACGGTAATTGGTTATAAAACACCAAACAAAGAATATATTATTAATCCAGAAGCAAATACGGAGTTAGTTTTAGATTCTAATTTAATTATTTTAGGACGTCCAGAGCAGATAACCAAACTTAGAGAATTGTTCTAATGATAAAAGTACTCATCACAGGAAGTAATGGTTTGTTAGGGCAAACGCTGTTAAAGCAATTGTTAGATACACGTTGTAATGTTATCGCGATATCTAAAGGTAAAAACAGGTTTCCAACTGAAGATGGATATCATTATTTTGGAATTGATATAACAAATACAGACTTACTTTTAAGTACAATAAGAGCTGTAAAACCACATTTTATTATTAACGCAGCAGCAATTACAAATGTAGATTTTTGTGAAGATAATAAAGAGTTGTGTGATGCAGTAAATGTAGATGCAGTAAAGCATTTAGTTGCTGTAACTAAGGAGTTAAATGCCCATTTAATACATATTTCTACTGATTTTATTTTTGATGGAACAAAAGGAAGTTATAAAGAAACCGATATTCCAAACCCTGTTAACTATTACGGAAAATCAAAATTATTAGCTGAAGAAGTAATTGTAAACTCAACCATAGATTACACTATTTTACGTACAATTTTAGTTTTTGGTAAAGTAGCAAAAATGAATAAAGGAAACCTCGTTTTATGGTTAAAAGAAAAGTTAGAAGACAAAGATGAAGTTACTATTGTTAACGATCAATTTAGAATGCCAACTTATGTAGAAGAGTTAGCAAGAGCATGTTTGTTAGCAATGCAAGAAGAAGCTAAGGGAATCTTTAATATTTCGTCTAACAAGCTATTAAGTATTTATGAAATGGCACAACAAATTGCCGAAGTCTTTGAATTAGATGAAAACTTGATAAAACCAATTTCTACTGCAACTTTAAATCAAAAAGCAAAAAGGCCACCAAAAACAGGTTTTAATTTAGATAAATCTATTAAAATTCTTGGTTTTCAGTCAAAATCTTTTAAAGAAAATTTACAAAAATTTAAAGAAAAACTAATATAAATTTCACTTTTAACGAGCAAAACTTGTCAAAAGTGCAATTTTTTATGATATTGCGAGCTACAAATTTAAAAAACTAACACTTAATATTATGAAGAAACAATTACTAACATTGTTAGCAATCTTAGCGCCGATGTTTACATTTGCTCAAGAAAAAGGTCTAGATCAACGTATAGACGAGGCATTTAAGCCAATATCAGATTTTTTTAGTAGCGTAATTTTCTTCCCGATTTACAAAAGTGAGAGTATAGAAATTCCATTTGTACTTCTTCTATTAGTATTTAGTGCTTTGTTTTTTACTATTTATTTTAAATTTCCGAATCTTTTTCATTTTAAAACAGCAATTAACGTTGTTAGAGGTAAATATGATGATTTAGATGACGGTCATGGCGTTGACGAAGCGTATGGAGATAGTACTCCAGGAGGAGATATTAGAGAAACAATTAAAGATGAAAGTGCAGAAGGAGAAGTTACACACTTTCAAGCCTTAGCAACAGCAGTTTCTGGAACAGTTGGTAATGGTAACATTGCAGGTGTTGCATTAGCAATTGCCTTAGGTGGTCCAGGAGCAACATTTTGGATGGTTGTTTGTGGATTCTTAGGAATGTCTACAAAATTTGTAGAATGTACATTAGGAGTTCAATATAGAGATGTTGGAGAAGACGGAACTGTTTATGGTGGACCAATGTACTACATAAGTAAAGGTTTAAAAGAGAGAGGATTTGAAATGATTGGAAAAATTGCAGCAGTAATTTTTGCAATTTTCTGTATTGGAGGATCTTTTGGTGGTGGTAACGCTGCTCAATCTAACCAAGCAACTGTAGTATTAAAAGAGTTGTTAGGATTAGAAAGTTCTGCAGCTGGAGCAATCATTGGAGTTGTATTAGCAATTATAGTAGGTATTATAATTATCGGAGGAATTAAAAGAATTGCACAAGTTACAGAGAAAGTAGTTCCGTTTATGGCAGGATTATATGTGTTAGCTTGTTTATATATTTTAGGTTCTAACTTTTCTCTAGTTGATGATGCATTTGCTTTAATTTTTAGAGAAGCATTTAATCCAACAGCTATTGGAGTTGGTGGTTTTATAGGTGTATTATTAGTAGGATTTAAAAGAGCTGCATTTTCAAACGAAGCAGGTGCAGGTTCTGCATCAATTGCGCATTCAGCAGTAAAAACAAAATATTCAGCATCTGAAGGTTTAGTAGCATTATTAGAGCCGTTTATTGATACAGTATTAATTTGTACAATGACAGCCTTAGTAATTATTATTTTTAACTTTGGAGGTGATGCTTCTGGAGCAACAGTTTTCCAATATGGAGGAGACGGAAGTGGTGGAGTATTTATTGAAGGTGTAAGATTAGAAGGAGCTGGAATAACTTCAGCAGCATTTGCAGAGTACATCCCTTTTTCTAATGTATTCTTAACTATTGCAGTAGTATTATTTGCAGTTTCTACAATGATTTCTTGGTCTTATTATGGATTACAGTCTTGGAAGTATTTATTTGGTAGAGGTAAAAAAGCAGATTTAACATACAAATTATTATTTTTATTATTTGTTGTAATTGGTGCGGCAGCAAGTATGAAATCTATTTGGGATTTCTCTGATGCAATGATTTTTGCAATGGTATTCCCTAATATGGTAGGATTGTATTTCTTATTCCCAGTTGTTAAAAAACAATTAAAAAGATATACAGACGCTATAAAAGAAGCTAAAGCATAATATTTTATTATGAACATATTTAAATCCCATTTCTGGTATAACAAAAGCCAAAGAAATGGGATTTTCTTTTTAATACTACTTATTGTAGTTCTTCAATTAACATATGCATTTGTAGATTTTTCTTCGGAAGAATTACACGAGACAAATACTTCTGAATTATTAGTATTTCAGCAAGAAATAGACAGTTTAAAAGCTATTGAAGTTGAATCTCGAAAACCAAAAATCTATCCATTTAATCCCAATTTTATTACAGATTTTAAAGGCAAGCAATTAGGAATGTCTTTAAAGGAAATTGATAGATTACATCAGTTTAGAAAGCAAAATAAATATGTGAATTCTGTAAAAGAATTTCAACAGCTTACAAAAATATCAGACAGTTTATTGCAAACGATGGTTCTGTATTTTAAATTTCCAGATTGGTTAACTTCTAAGAAAAATCGAAATAAGAAAAAGAAATTAAGTTCTATAGAAAAAGCTTTTGAAGAAGAAGATTTTGAAGAAATTTCTGAAGAAAAAGAAGCAATTATTAAATTAAACGTAAACACAGCAACGTTTAAAGAGTTGCTTAAAATTCCAGGAATAGATTATGACTTATGTAAGAAAATTTTTGAATTTAGGGATGAGGTTGCAGAACTACAAGATATCTCTGAAATCAAAAATATCGAAGGTTTTCCAATAGAAAAATACGAGAGAATAATTGTATATTTGACTGCTAAATAAACAGCAACAAACAACTAAAAACAGACATATGTACTTTACAGAAGAACACGAATCCTTTCGACAAAGTTTTCGGGAATTTTTACAGAAAGAGGTAGTTCCACATATAGATAAATGGGAAAAAACAGGAACCGTAGAACGTTTTATTTGGAAGAAATTCGGTGAAATGGGTTACTTCGGAATAAATCAACCTGAAGAATATGGTGGAATGAATTTAGATTTATTTTACACAGTAATCTTTTTAGAAGAATTACAAAAAATAAATTCTGGTGGATTCGCGGCAAATATGTGGGCACATGGATATTTAGCCATGACACACTTAAATAAAGAGGGTGATGATCGAATTAAAAGAGAGTATTTAGCACCAAGTATTGAAGGTGATAAAATAGGATGTTTGTGTATTACAGAGCCTTTTGGAGGATCTGATGTCGCAGGAATGCGCACAACTGCTGTTAAAAAAGGAGATACTTATGTGTTAAACGGATCTAAAACGTTTATTACAAACGGAGTGTATTCAGACTATTTAGTAGTTGTTGCAAAAACAAACCCTGAAGATAAGTACAAGGGAATGAGTATTTTTGTAGTGGATAGAGATACTCCGGGAATTTCAGCTACCAAATTAGATAAATTAGGTTGGAGAGCCTCAGATACCGCAGAAATTGCTTTTGATAATGTTGTCATTCCTGCTGAAAACTTAATGGGAGAAGAAGGAAAAGGATTTCCTTATGTTATGCAACACTTTGCTTTAGAGCGTTTAGTTATGGGAATTAACGCCCATGCAAGAGCCGATTATGCTGTAGAATATGCTGTAAAGTATATGGAAGAACGTGTTGCGTTCGGAAAATCTTTAGATAGGTTTCAGGTATTGCGTCATAAAATTGCTGAAATGGCAAGTAGAGTAGATATGTGTAGAGAATACAATTACTCAATTGCAAAGCGTTTAAATGACGGAGTTTACGTTGTAAAAGAAGCCAGTATGAGTAAATTATTATCAACCAAAATGGCTGATGAAGTAATTTATGAAGCATTACAGTTGTTAGGAGGTTATGGTTACATGGAAGAATATCCAATGGCACGTTTATTACGTGATAGCCGTTTAGGACCAATTGGTGGTGGAACTTCTGAAATCTTAAAAGAGATTATCGCAAAAATGGTAATTGATAAGAAAGAGTATAAGCCTGCAACTTAAAAAAAAAGTATTTATAAAATGAAAAAACCGAAACTATTAAGTTTCGGTTTTTTTATGATTCGTTAAATATAAAAGATAATTAAACAGTTCTAGTTCTATTCAATAACCAAAAATCTGCTAAAACTAAAGCAGCTAAAGCTTCAACAATAGGTACTGCTCTAGGTACAACACAAGGATCGTGTCTTCCTTTTCCGTGAATTTCTGTTAATTCTCCTTCAGAATTTATAGTTTGCTGATTTTGCATAATGGTTGCTACAGGTTTAAAAGCAACTCTAAAATAGATATCCATTCCGTTGCTAATTCCACCTTGTATTCCACCAGACAAATTAGAAACTGTAGTTCCGTCTTCGTTAAAAATATCGTTATGTTCCGAACCTTTCATCTTAGCTCCACAAAATCCGCTTCCAAATTCAAAACCTTTAACAGCATTTATAGAAAGCATAGCTTTACCTAATTCTGCATGTAGTTTGTTAAAAATTGGTTCTCCCAAACCAATAGGCATATTTTTTATGACACAAGTTATAGTTCCGCCAATAGTGTCTCCAGCTTTTTTAATTTCAGTAATTTTAGAAATCATTTTTTCAGCGGAAGTTTCATCTGGACAACGAACTACGTTATTTTCAGTTTTAGAAAAATCTAAATCTTGATAAGGTTTATCAATAAAGATATCTCCAACAGAAGATGTGAATGCATTAATATTTATATGAGCAATTAATTGCTTTGCCAGAGCGCCAGCAACTACCCAATTGGCAGTTTCACGAGCTGAACTACGTCCGCCACCACGATAATCTCTTATTCCGTATTTTTTATCATACGTATAATCTGCATGTGAAGGTCTATAGATATTGGTATTGTGGTTGTAGTCTTTACTTTTTTGATTGGTGTTTCTAATAACAAACCCAATTGAAGTACCAGTAGTAGTTCCTTCAAAAATTCCAGATAAAAACTCAACTGTATCTGGTTCTTTACGTTGCGTAACAATTTTAGACTGTCCAGGTTTACGTCTATCTAATTCTTGTTGAATAGCTTCGAGGTTAACCTTCAAGCCGGCAGGAAAACCATCAATAACTCCGCCAATTGCGGTTCCATGTGACTCTCCAAAGGAGGTAAGACGTAATAAATTTCCAAAAGAATTAAACATAGTATATATATTAAAGCACGAATTTAATATTTTATGTTAAGCCAAAGAAGCTCTATTGGTAAAAAATGCAAAAAAATATCGAAAAATGTTTCTAGAAACAAAAAAGGGTATTATATTTGCACCCGCAATCAGAGAATATCTGATGAGACACTTTGGAGAGTTGGCAGAGTGGTCGAATGCGGCAGTCTTGAAAACTGTTGACTGTAACAGGTCCAGGGGTTCGAATCCCTTACTCTCCGCAAAAGCTTAAAACATTTGTTTT
The DNA here is from genome assembly GCF_022478115.1 of Tenacibaculum aquimarinum. Taxonomy (GTDB): domain Bacteria; phylum Bacteroidota; class Bacteroidia; order Flavobacteriales; family Flavobacteriaceae; genus Polaribacter; species Polaribacter aquimarinum_A. The sequence continues at coordinate 133,246 of NZ_JAKGSC010000003.1, forward strand.
AAGCTTTTTTCTTTTTATACATTTGCAACAATGGAAAACAACAATCAAAAATCTACAAACCTTAATAAATATATAAGTTCTTCAGGAATTTGTTCTCGTAGAGAAGCGGAGAAATTTATTAATGAAGGAAGAGTTACAATAAACGGAAAACCAACTCAATTAGGAAATAGAGTTGGCAGAAACGATGTTGTAAAATTAGATGGACGACTTGTAAAACCAAAAAATAATACACTTTACATTGCTTTAAATAAGCCAGTAGGTATTGTTTCTACTACAGATGAAAGAGAGCCGAAAAATATTGTTTCGCATGTAAATTATCCAGAAAGACTTTTTCCAATTGGGCGTTTAGACAAACCATCAGAAGGTTTAATTTTCTTAACCAATGACGGAGATATTGTTAACAAGATTTTACGAGCAGGAAACAACCATGAAAAAGAGTACTTTGTAACTGTAGATAAAAAAATTACAGACGATTTTATTCGAAAAATGGGAAATGGAATCCCGATTTTAGGAACCGTAACTAAAAAATGTTTGGTTGAAAAAGTAAGTGATAAAATTTTTAAAATCATTTTAACGCAAGGCTTAAATAGACAAATTCGTAGAATGTGTGAGCACTTAGATTATGAGGTAACTAAGTTAAAGCGAACAAGAATTATGAATGTAGAACTGGGTTATTTGCAAGCGGGAGATTGGCGAGAATTAACCGAAGAGGAAATGCAGGAAATCAATAAAATGATTTCTTCTTCTTCAAAAACTGAAGAAGCGTCTCTTGTTAAAGAGAAACCGAAAAAGAAAGTTTCAAAGAAAAAAGCAGCGCCAACAAAAAACGATTTCAATAAAAAAAGCGCTTCATTCAGAAAATCATCGCCTAAAAACAAAAAAAGAAACGCAGGTTTTTCATCAAAAAAGAAACGCTGGTAATATTTGGGCGTTACCTTTCAGGTCAGGCTTTTCACTTCAATCTTTTTCTTCGTTCCTCAGAAAAAGGATTTCCATTGCAATCCTTAACGCGTATTTTTGCCAACTATTGGTAATATCAATTTTTAATTACTTCTATAAGAGCTGTTAAAAGCTTCTATTTTTAAGAGTCTTTTAATTTTTCAATCTTTAAATAATACTATCTTTGCCACCAATGAAATTTGACTTACACACCACAGACGAAAAAAGTAAAGCTAGAGCTGGAACAATAACAACAGATCACGGTACAATAGAAACTCCTATTTTTATGCCAGTTGGTACAGTTGGTACAGTAAAAGGCGTTCATCAATCAGAATTAAAAGACCAAATAAATCCAGATATAATTTTAGGAAATACCTATCATTTATTCTTGCGTCCAAAATTAGAAGTTTTGGAAGCAGCAGGAGGTTTGCATAAGTTTATGAATTGGGATCGCAATATCTTAACCGATTCTGGAGGTTATCAAGTATATTCTCTTTCAGGAAGAAGAAAAATAAAAGAAGAAGGCGTAAAATTTAAAAGTCATATTGACGGTTCTACACATTTCTTTTCACCTGAAAACGTAATGGAAACGCAACGTACAATTGGTGCCGATATTATTATGGCATTTGATGAGTGTACACCATATCCTTGCGATTATAATTACGCAAAACGATCAATGCACATGACGCATAGATGGTTGGATAGATGTATAAATCATTTAGAAAAACTACCTTTTAAATATGGTTATGAGCAAACTTTTATGCCAATTGTGCAAGGAAGTACTTATAAAGATTTACGAAGACAATCTGCAGAATACATAGCGAACTCTGGTCAGCAAGCAAATGCAATTGGAGGACTTTCTGTTGGTGAGCCAGCGGAAGAAATGTATGCAATGACAGAAGTTGTAACAGAAATTTTACCAGAAGATAAACCACGTTATTTAATGGGAGTTGGTACGCCAATTAATATTCTAGAAAACATTGCTTTAGGTATCGATATGTTTGACTGTGTGATGCCAACACGTAATGCTAGAAACGGAATGTTATTTACAGCACACGGTTCTATCAACATTAAAAATAAAAAGTGGGAACAAGATTTTTCTCCAATTGATGATATGGGAATTACTTGGGTAGATACAATGTACTCTAAAGCCTATTTACGTCATTTATTTGTTGCTAAAGAAATGTTAGGAAAGCAAATAGCTTCTATTCATAATTTAGGATTTTATGTTTGGTTAACACGTGAAGCAAGAAAACATATTATTGCTGGAGACTTTAGAGAGTGGAAAGATAAGATGGTTAAACAAATGGATAATCGTTTGTAATAATTGTTGTTATTCCTGTGGAAATCAGGAATCTAAAAAATAGATTTATATACATTGAAAATTCTAGATTGGTACATATTAAAACGTTTTTTGGTAACATTTTTGTTTACCTTATTAATATTGATACCTATTGCAGTTGCTATTGATATTTCTGAAAAAATTGATAAGTTTTTACGTCACGAAAACTTAACTTTTTTTCAAATAGTAGACGAATATTACAAGAATTTCATCATCTATTATGCCAATACTTTTATGCCTTTGGCATTGTTTATTGCTGTAATTTTATTTACTTCTAGATTAGCAAATAATACAGAAATTATAGCTATTAATAGTGCTCAAATTTCTTTTAAACGTTTTCTATATCCTTATTTTATAGGCGCAACTATTGTTGTAGTTGTAGCTTTAGCTATGAATCATTTTGTAGTGCCAAACAGTAATAAAATTAGAAAAGAGTTTGAAAACACATATATAAAGAAACAAAATTATAAAGATAAATCCATTAGAGATTTTAGTTTGCAACTAAACGATAGCACCTATATTTTTCTGCAAAACTTTGATTTAGAAAGAAATTCAGGATATAATTTTTCAACAGAAACCTATCATGGTTTAGCGTTAAAAACAAGGTTAACTGCAGATAGAATAAACTGGAACAAAAAAGATTCTACCTTTAAATTATACAATTGGAAAGAAAGAAAAGTCTTTAGTAACCGAGACAGTATTTTTTCTGGGAATAGTTTAGATACTGTTTTTGCATTTACACCAAAAGATTTCGATTATAAGGCTGCTTTAGCACAAGAAATGCCTTCAAATGATTTAATTTCATTTATTGATCTATCTAAAAAAAGAGGTATAAAAAACTTAAATGCTTATTTAGTAGAGCTGTATAAAAGAACAAGTTTACCAATGGCTACTTATGTACTAACGTTAATTGCTGTAGCTTTGGCACAAAGAAAACGACGTGGAGGAACAGGTATTAACTTAGCTTTAGGTGTAGCTGTTATGTTTATTTATGTATTCTTTTTAAAAGTTGCAGAGGTGTTAGGAGCAGTAGCAGGAGCAGACCCTTTATTAAATGTTTGGATGCCAAATATTGTTTTTGGCGCTTACGCAGTTTATCTTTATTTAAATGCTAGAAAATAAACTTAAAAATTATCTTCATTTACACTTTATAGTTTTCATTTGGGGGTTTACCGCAATTCTTGGAAAACTAATTTCTATTGATGCTATTCCGTTAGTTTGGTATAGAATGGGTTTAGCTGTTATTTTTATTTTTGGATACTTTTTAATAACCAAAAAGAAATTTAAAGCAGATAAAAAAGGACTCTTAAAATTTGCTTTAACCGGAATTATAATAGCTTTACATTGGGTAACTTTTTTTAAAGCGATAAAAGTTTCTAACGTTTCGGTTGCTTTAGTAATGATGAGCACCGGAGCTTTTTTCACCTCATTATTAGAGCCAATTTTCTTCAAAAGAAAACTTAAGTTAGTTGAAATTCTACTCGGTTTGTTGGTAATATTTGGACTTTATATTATCTTTAATTTTGAAAGTAGGTATGTTGAAGGAATAATTTACGCGTTAATTTCTTCCTTTTTATCGGCGTTATTTGCAGTGCTAAATGGTTTATTTGTTAAAGAATATAAGCCTGAAGTTATATCGTTTTATCAACTTTTATTTGGTGTGTTAGGAATAACCGTATTTCTTTTCTTTACACAAAGTTTTACTGCAGATTTTTTTCAATTACAAACCTCAGACTGGGTTTATCTTTTAATTTTAAGTAGTTTTTGTACAGCCTATGCTTTTATTGCTTCTGTACATGTAATGAAATATATAACACCATACACAGTAATGTTAACTATTAACTTAGAGCCAATTTATGCCATTGTACTAGCATTATTAATTTTTGGAGAAACAGAACAAATGAATCCAGCTTTTTATTACGGAGCATTAATAGTGTTGTCTACCGTTTTAATTAATGGTATATTGAAGAATAAATCGAAGTTTATTAAGAAAAACAAACAATAACTGTTTGTAAAAAGTTAACGTATTATACAATTCAACTAAAATTTTATAGTATGTTTGCTGATACAAACAACCATAATCAATCATAATGGAATATTTAGATTTTGAATTACCAATAAAAGAATTGGAAGATCAATTAGTAAAGTGTTACGCGATTGGAGAAGAAAGTGAAGTTGACGTAACAGCTACATGTAAAAAGATTGAAAAGAAATTAGAGAAAGCAAAAAAAGACATATATAAAAACATTACTGCTTGGCAACGTGTGCAATTATCACGTCATCCAAACAGACCGTATACTTTAGATTATATCAATGCAATTTGCGGAGATACTTTTATGGAGCTTCATGGAGATAGAAACGTAAAAGATGATAAAGCTATGATTGGTGGTTTAGGTAAAATTGGCGACCAAAGTTTTATGTTTATAGGTCAACAAAAAGGTTACAATACCAAAACACGTCAATACCGAAACTTTGGTATGGCAAATCCAGAAGGTTATAGAAAAGCTTTACGTTTAATGAAAATGGCAGAGAAATTTGGAATTCCTGTTGTTACTTTATTAGATACTCCAGGTGCATATCCAGGTTTAGAAGCAGAAGAACGTGGGCAGGGAGAAGCAATTGCAAGAAATATTCTTGAAATGACTCGTTTAAAAACTCCAATTATAACAATTGTTATTGGTGAAGGAGCTTCTGGTGGAGCATTAGGAATAGGTGTTGGAGATAAAGTTTACATGATGGAAAACACATGGTACACCGTAATTTCTCCAGAATCTTGTTCTTCAATTTTATGGCGTAGTTGGGAATATAAAGAGCAAGCAGCTGAAGCTTTAAAGCTTACAGGTGAAGACATGAAGAAGATGAAACTAATTGATGGTATTATTAAAGAACCAATTGGTGGAGCACATAGAGATAGAGAAAGCGCTTTTAAAGTTGTACAAGAGCAAATAGTAAGTGCTTTTGGAGAATTAAAAGACTTATCTGCAAAAGACTTAGTAGCAAAACGTATGGATAAATACGCAGATATGGGTGTTTATAAAGAATAGTTTCTATTAAATATTGAACAAAAAAAGACGCAATTTTTATTAAAATTGCGTCTTTTTTATTTTTACTAACAGCTTAGCTAAAACTAAACTCCTAACTCAGTAAATAATTTTTTTAATTCAGGGTCAGAAGGTCTTGGAGCGTTATTATCTACAATGTTACCTTGTGGGTCAATTAAAATAAAACGTGGAATACTATTTACTTGATAATCTCTCATAAAGCTAATGTCTTTTCCTGCCCATAATTGAATTCCTGTAAGTTCTTTTTTAGCAACAAAATTTTTCCACTTTGTATTTGCTTTTTCCCAAGAACCTTGGCTTCTTCTGTCACTATCAGAAGAAATACTTACAAATGCTACATTTTTATCATGATATTCAGCTTCTAATTTTTGTAAAGAAGGAATCTCTCTAATACAAGGTCCGCACCAAGTTGCCCATAAATCTATATAAACAAACTTTCCTTTTAAATCATCTAAAGAAGTTGTTCCACCTTTATAGTTTTCATAATTTACAAACTTAGGAGAAGGTTTTCCTTTGGCAACTTTAGCCATAACTTCGGCACGTTGTTTAGCAGCTGGATGTTGTTTTTCATATCCTTTTTCTAAAAAATCGAACATTTGTTTGTTTTGACCCTTTACTTTATTTATTAAAGAAGTATCAGCATTTTTATATTTACTGTATAAGTTTTCCATTCCTTCTTTAATTGAAGCTATTTTGGCATCAAAAGCATCTTTTTCTAATGCAAAATATTCCATAGGATTTCCATTCTCTCTACTAAATAATACTTGAGCAACACCAAAGTTATTTCCTTCAGAACCTTCACCAGTATATTTAAAACTGTTTAAAAAATCATCAGAATCTCCCGTTAGGGTTAAATTATAACCGTTTGCTAAATGAATAAAGCCACGTTTTCCAGTGTTGGTTTGCATTGGGTAAATATCAGATTTTGTAACTTTCATGGTGTCTTTAAAACTTCCATCAGCATTAATTTTAATAGTTTTATTAAAACCTTGTCCAGATATAGTTAAAATAGAATCGGTATTATTTTCTAAGGTTCCTTGAAAAGTTAAAAAGTCTTTAGAATGCTCTTTAGTACAAGAAACTATAGTAATAAGAGCTAAAATTATAAGTGATATTTTTTTCATTTTTTGAATTGTTTTATTGAATTCGAACAAAGATACACTAAAAATTTGCATACCTTATTTTGATTACTGATTTTTGATATACCAAATAAGCGTAAAATGAACCAACATATAATAAGTAGCAAACAGTTAGATTTAGAAACAATTCACGATTTATTGCATACAGATAAAAAATTGCAATTATCAGAAGATTCAATAGCTAAAGTTATAAAATGTCGTGCTTATTTGGATGCTAAAATGCAAGAAAACTCTAAACCTATTTATGGAATTAACACAGGTTTTGGAGCCTTGTATAATGTGAAAATTGATGGTAAAGACTTACAGAAATTACAAGAAAACTTAGTAATGAGTCATGCTTGTGGAGCAGGAGATGAGGTTCCGCAAGAAATTGTAAAACTAATGTTATTGTTAAAAATTCAATCGTTAAGTTATGGTCATTCTGGTGTACAACTAGAAATTATAAATAGGTTAGTAGATTTTTATAATAATAATATTTTCCCTGTTGTTTATACACAAGGTTCATTAGGAGCTTCTGGAGATTTATCTCCATTGGCACATCTAGCTTTGCCTTTAATTGGTTTAGGAGAAGTATATTTTGAAGGCGAAAAAATTAGTGGAAAAGAAATATTAGATAAATTTAATTGGCAATCTATTCAATTTAAATCGAAGGAAGGTTTAGCGTTGTTAAACGGAACACAGTTTATGTCTGCATACGGAGTTTCAAACCTTTTAAAAGCGTATAAATTATCTTATTTAGCAGATACAATTGGTGCACTTTCTTTAGAAGCTTTTGATGGAAGAATTGAGCCTTTTAATGAGTTGATTCATCTAGTGCGTCCTCATAACGGACAATTAAAAACAGCTAAAAGAATATCAGAATTTTTAGAAGAAAGCACATTAATAAATCAAGAGAAAAAACATGTTCAAGATCCATATTCTTTTCGTTGTATGCCACAAGTTCATGGAGCAACAAAAGATACGTTAGCCTTTGTGAAAAAGACGTTTATTACCGAAATTAATTCAGTTACAGACAATCCAAATGTATTTGTAGATGAAGATTTGTTAATTTCTGGAGGAAATTTTCATGGTCAACCTTTAGCATTAGCTTTGGACTTTTTAGCGATTGCAATGGCAGAATTGGCAAATATTTCCGAACGAAGAACCTATCAATTAGTTTCTGGACACAGACATTTACCACCATTTTTAGTTTCCAATCCTGGTTTAAACTCAGGTTTTATGATTCCACAGTACACAGCAGCAAGTATTGTTAGTCAAAATAAACAATATGCAACACCAGCAAGTGTAGATTCTATTGAGTCTAGTAACGGACAAGAAGATCATGTTTCTATGGGAGCAAATTCAGCAACTAAAGCAAAAAAAATAGTAGATAATGTACAAACTGTTTTAGCAATTGAATTGTTTACAGCTTCGCAAGCATTGAGTTTTGGTAACGGAAAAACGTCTCCTTTTTTAGAATCTCTTGTAGGTTTATTTAGAAATGAAGTATCTATTGTAGAGGAAGACCGAGTTATGCATCACGATATTAAAAAGGCTTCACAATTTATAGATGGTTTTACTATTGAAGTAACTGAATTGTTTGGATAAAATCTGTAAATATCGCTAACGTGTTTGTGTGATGATTAGTTGCGTGGTTAAGCAATTAAAATAGCAAAAGGAAATCGAATAGAAAATCCGTGAGGATTTTCGTAATTAGAATAGAGCCAAGCAATAAATTATATACGGTGTTACCTAACGTTTTTTATTCAATCGTTAATCCTTTATCTATCAATATTGAGTACGCATTATCAAAATCAGATGAAACAGTTTTCCAATTAGATTTCAACTTTTCAGGTCTCTTTATAAAATTCAAGAATTTTCTCCCTTTATGTAATTTTTCAGTTTCTAAGTCTGTTAATTTTTTTAATGTAGAAATCTCATTTATTACATTTTCAAGCGTTTTTCTTTCCTTTTTTAATCTTTTGTTATTTAAATGCATTCGTAAACCAAGTTCAAATTTAGTTGCTTTTTCAAAATACAAATCAGGTAAATCAGTATCATTTATCTCTCCAAATTTTAAATAACATTTTTTATAAAACTCGATTAATGATTCACCAGATTTAATTAATCCAACATAATCAATATCATCTTTTTTTATGTTTACATCATTATCAATTAAACCGCTATTATAGACTACTATAAAATCAATTTTCTTTCCGATTAATTTAATGAAATCAAAATAGTCACCGTGTCTTATTGCTGCAAATTCATTTTTAAAATCAGAAGTGTCAAGTTTATTTTTCAAAACTTTATACATATATCCAATTACGACTTGTATTATCAATTTTTGTTGCATTTCGTAATGTTAGGTAACTTTAATGCAGATATGCGTCGTTTTAATGACTTATATCAGGACTTAGCGAAGTTACCTAAAAAGAAGTTTAGAAACAAAGCAAATTATTCGGCAAAACTATCAATTAAAATAGTAAGCATATCAATTGCAGCTTGTGCAATTTTGGTTCCAGGACCAAATACACCAACAGCGCCAGCATCAAATAAAAACTGATAATCTTGGGCAGGAATAACACCACCAACAATTACCATAATATCTTCTCGATCGTACTTTTTTAGTTCTGCAATTACTTGCGGTACTAAAGTTTTATGTCCAGCTGCTAAAGATGATATTCCAAGAATATGAACATCGTTTTCTATAGCTTGTTTTGTTGCTTCTTGTGGAGTTTGAAAAAGTGGGCCAATATCTACATCAAAACCTAAGTCGGCATAACCAGTTGCAACAACTTTTGCGCCTCTGTCATGGCCATCTTGTCCTAGTTTTGCAATCATAATTCGAGGCCTTCTACCTTCTAAAGTTGCAAATTTATCGGCTAAATCCGTTGCTTTTTTAAACAATTTATCGTCTTTTATTTCTTTACTATACACGCCAGAAATGGTTTTATGTACTGCTTTATGTCTGTCAAAAACAGTTTCTAAAGCATCAGAAATTTCACCTAAAGTGGCTCTGTTTCTTGCTGCTTTTACAGCCAAATCTAATAAATTTCCTTTACTTGATTTTGCGCAAGCTGTTAAATCTGCTAAAGATTTTGCTACTTCTGCAGAATTTCTATCAGCTTTTAAGATATTTAAACGGTCAATTTGAGATTGTCTAACAGCTTCGTTATCAACTTCTAAAATGTGTAGAGGTTCTTCTTCTTTTAACTGATATTTGTTAACACCAACTATAACATCGCTACCGCTGTCAATTTTAGCTTGTTTTATTGCAGCAGCTTCTTCGATACGCATTTTCGGAATTCCTTTTTCTATGGCTTTTGTCATTCCTCCAAGTTCTTCCACTTCTTCGATTAATTCCCATGCTTTGTTGGCAATTTCTTCCGTAAGTTTTTCAATATGATAACTTCCTGCCCAAGGATCTACCGTTTTGGTAATATGCGTTTCTTCTTGTAAATATATTTGGGTATTTCTTGCAATACGCGCAGAGAAATCTGTTGGTAACGCAATTGCTTCGTCCAATGCATTTGTGTGTAAAGATTGTGTTCCTCCAAAAGCTGCAGCCATAGCTTCTATAGTAGTTCTGGCTACGTTATTAAAAGGATCTTGTTCTGTTAAAGACCAACCGCTTGTTTGGCAATGCGTTCTTAATGCTAAAGATTTTGGGTTTTTTGGATTAAATTGTTTTACAATTTTTGCCCATAACATTCTTCCTGCTCGTAATTTTGCAATCTCTTTAAAATGTTGCATTCCAATTGCCCAGAAAAAAGATAGGCGAGGAGCAAAGGTGTCAATATCCATTCCGGCTTCAATACCTTTTCTAATATATTCTAATCCGTCTGCTAACGTATATGCTAACTCAATTTCTGGAGTTGCACCTGCTTCTTGCATGTGATAACCAGAAATAGAAATCGAATTAAATTTTGGCATATTTTCAGAAGTAAACTTAAAAATATCCGCAATAATTTTCATTGATGGAGTTGGTGGGTAAATGTACGTATTACGCACCATAAACTCTTTCAAGATATCATTCTGAATGGTTCCTGCTAATAATTCTGGAGCAACTCCTTGTTCTTCTGCAGCAACAATATAAAACGCTAAAATTGGTAAAACGGCTCCGTTCATTGTCATAGAAACGGACATTTTATCTAACGGAATTTGGTCAAACAAAACCTTCATGTCTTCCACAGAATCGATAGCAACTCCTGCTTTTCCAACATCTCCTTGCACACGTTCATGATCAGAATCGTAACCTCTATGCGTAGCTAAATCAAAGGCGACTGATAAACCTTTTTGACCAGCAGCTAAATTTCTTCTGTAAAATGCATTGCTTTCTTCTGCAGTAGAAAAACCTGCGTATTGTCTTATTGTCCAAGCTCTACGAACATACATTGTAGAATAAGGACCTCGTAAATTTGGCGCTAAACCTGCAACAAAATCTTCGTGTTTAAAAGAAGTTTTTTCTTGTTGTTTTTTGTCTAAACTGATATTTGATATGTCTTTTCTACTCATCTTTCAGTCTTTCTTGTTCTAAATTTTCAGCTAATCTTTTTTGAATAAGTGGCTGAATTAATGTCTTTTCTGAACGCTTTTTAACAAATGGAAACAATTCTAAATCGTTTTTCATTTTGTCTTCTTCATTCTTAATTTTATTGGTACCTAATAACACCAATTCTCCAGCATCAAACTTTGCCTGTTCTTTGTCTGCAGATTCTTTTATTTTCTTCTGAATAATACCTTCTTTCAATTGTTTTAAAAATCCACCACCATTTTCTATCAGTTTAAAGATTTCTAATGCTTTTTCAGCTAACTGCTCGGTAATACTTTCAATGTAATACGTTCCGTCTGCAATATTTTGTGCTTCAGAAAGTTCACTTTCTTGCTGAAGAATCAACAGTTGATTACGTGAAATTCGTTCACCAAATTCATTTGATTTATGATAAATTGAATCGTAAGAATTGTTTGAAACTGTGTCCGAACCGCCTAAAATAGCGCTCATACTTTCAGAAGTTGTTCGTAACATGTTTACGTTATAATCGTATAATGTTTTGTTACGCAAACTTGGTTGTGTAAAAATATGTGCTTGTGCTGTTGTGTCGTATTCTTTTAAAAGTGAAGCCCACAAAACTCTAAAAGCTCTTAGTTTTGCAATTTCAAAAAAGTAGTTTGTGCCTACTGAAAATTTAAAATAAATTTTTTCAGCAACATCTTTTCCAAAGTGATTTAAGTATTCGTTAGCATGCGCCAAAGCGTACGCCAATTGTTGTACAATATTTGCCCCAGTATTTTGATATATAGAAACATTTACTGCAAGAGAATTAGTAACTGTTGCAACAATCTTCTCTAATTGTTTATGATCTTCATTTAGGTTGTTAAACCAATTACCTGTTTTGGCTAAATTGCCAATAATATCTACATTGTAGTAACAGTTTTTAGAATTTGTAAAGGCTGCTATTTCGGTAGTAAAATCTGCTGAAAGAAAATTAAAGTTGAAATAAATTTTAGTAAAAGCAACATCAATATTTTTAAGTGTCGTTTTATAGTCAAATGATTTGTTTGCAGTAAACTCAATTGCTGTAGCGCCTCTTTTTAATGCATCAATAGCTAATTGATTGGCAACTTTTTCATCATCAATAAAAATTGATTGGCAAATTTTAAATCCGTTTTTAGAAACATTTAAAGCTGTATTTGTTTGGTCTTCTTTGGTATAGAAAGGTTTTACGGTTATACCTTCATCAGTATGCCAAAGTAGTGTTTCATTATAGTCTAACCCTTTTAAATCTGCTTGAATTTTTTGCTTCCAGGCTTTGGGCGTCACTTCATTAAATTCATCAAATAAATAGCTGCTCATTACTTTTTTATGGTATCAAATTCTATTATATAAACGTCTTCATTTTCTTTTTTCATTAAATACTTTTCGCGTGCGTAGCGCTCTAATGATAAAGAATCTTGTAGTTTTTCTATGGTAGATTTATCGTCAGAAATTCTGTTCTTATAATAATCTATAGAAGTTTCTAATTCGTTAATTTCTTTGTTAAATTCTCTATGTGTGAGGAAAGAATTCTCATCAAAAAAAAACATCCAAACAACAAAAATAGTTAACGCTAAAACATAAAAATTTGTAATAAATTTAAAATATGGTTTTTGTTTAAGTTGTTTAAAAGTCATGTTTTTATAGTCTTTCGCTAATAACGGTTCTTACAATATCTATGGCTACAGTATTATATCTATCATTAGGTATTATAATATCTGCATAGTTTTTTGTTGGCTCAATAAATTGCTGATGCATTGGCTTTAAGGTATCTTGGTATCTACTTAAAACTTCATCAATATCTCTTCCTCTTTCATTAATATCTCTTCTAATTCTACGAATTAAACGTTCATCTGCATCTGCATGAACATAGATTTTAATGTCGCATAATTTACGTAATTCTTCACTGTTAAAGATAAGAATTCCTTCAACAATAATTACTTTTCTAGGATGCGTTTTTATAGTGTCTTTTGTTCTGTTGTGCGTTACAAAAGAATATACAGGTTGTTCAATTATTTCTTCTCTTTTTAAAGCTGATAAATGCTGAACTAATAATTCAAAATCAATTGCTCTAGGATGATCGAAATTTATTTTTGTTCTTTCTTCGTAAGAAAGGTTGTCTGTAGCTTTGTAATAAGAATCTTGAGATATTACACAAACTTCATCTGAAGGAAGTTGATTTATAATTTGATTTACAACGGTAGTTTTTCCGCTTCCTGTTCCGCCAGCAATACCAATAATAAGCATGTTTTTCATTTGTGAATTTTATGAAATAATTGAAAACAAATTTAGTGAATTTAAACCATAAAAAAAGACATCTGAAAAGATGTCTTTTTAATTTAAGAGCCGATGGAGGGACTCGAACCCACGACCTGCTGATTACAAATCAGCTGCTCTAGCCAGCTGAGCTACATCGGCTTTTTTTAACGCGACAAAGAAATATAAATTTTTGAAACTGCGCAACAACTTTTTTATAAATTTTTAAATGCTTTTTCTAATGTTTTAAATTTGAATTTAAATCCCAGATTTTCAACCTTTTCTGAAGAAACTCTACTTCCTTTTAATAAAATATATGCCAATTCTCCTAAAGCAGTTTTTAACACAAAACTTGGTGCATTCATTGGTAAAACAGCCTTTTTTAAACTTTTTCCTAAAGCTTTGGTAAAAGAGTTATTGGTTTGATGTTCAGGTGATACGGCATTTAAAACACCAGTATATTTTGTGTTTTCTATGGTATTTATATACAAATTACACAAGTCTTCTATATGAATCCAAGGCATATATTGATTTCCGTTTCCAAGAGCAGAAAGAAACAGAGGAGTGTTCATTTTTTGCAGAGCACCACCGTTTTTTGCTAAAACAACCCCAGTTCTTAAAATGCTAACAGGTACATTTAGTTTTTTAAATTGATTTGCAGCTGCTTCCCATTTTATACATATTTTGGATATGAAATCATTTTCAGGTTTATCTTCTTCGGTAAAAATTTTATCAGAAGTTATGGCTCCGTAATAGCCAATTCCGGATGCAGAAATAAAACCTTTTAAATTAATTTCTAATTCTTTAACTTTTTTAAATAAAAGGTTGGCAGATTTTACTCTACTATTTATTAGTTCTTGTTTTCTTTTATCTGTCCAACGTTTATCAGCAATTCCAGCTCCAGCTAAATGAATAATATGTGTTATATCTTTAAAAGCGGCATCATCTATATATTCTTCTGCAATATTCCACTTAAACTCATTTTTTAAAGTTGGGTTTCTAGTAAGAATAACTACACTATAGTTTTTTTCTTGTAGTTTTTTCTGAAGATATCTTCCAACTAAACCTGTTCCTCCCGTTATTAATATTTTATTCATCATTTAAAAATACAAATAAAGAATAAAAGAGAAAGGTTAAATGCTGTTTTCTTTTATTGAATTAAAAATAATTGAAATTTATTTAAAATTCAAGTATCTGTAAATCAGCTTTTTGAAGATTAATTTAAAATAAAAAGCAAAAAAAGAAAACCGCATCTTCTTTTTCCTCGTAAGTATGGTTGAACAATAATAATTAACTAAAAATTTACAAATCATGAAAAAAATGAAATTAATTTTAGGAGGATGTGTTTTACTAACAGTAGGACTTTTTTTATACGCCGCCGATCATATTGATGCACCAGCTGTAAGCGGAGGATCAAGTGATATTACCGATTTTTACGCCTTTCAAGCAGAAGACACTAATAATATTGTGTTTGTAGCAAATGTTCAAGGATTATTAAGTCCTTCAGCAACTGATGCTGCAAGTTTTGATGAAAACGTATTAATTGAATTTAATATTGATACAGATGCAGATGCAACTGAAGACTTAGTAATTCAAGCAATTCCTAGAGATGGTAAAATGTATTTCTTTGGACCATTTGCTCCAGGAACAACTGGGTTAAATAGTACAATTGGAACTTCTAGCGCTGTAGGTAGTGTTGATATTAGTTCTTATAATGATGCTCCTGCTATAGGTTATGCTGGAGATATGAAGTTTTTTGCTGGGCCAAGAGATGATCCTTTCTTTATGGATTTTGCTCAATATGGCGAAATAATTGGAGGTAATGCATCTAGTTTTAACAACCCAGGTTCAGATACTTTTGCAGGAACAAACGTAATGTCTATTGTTATTGAGGTTCCAAAATCACAAATTGGTGGTTCAGGTTCAATTAATACTTGGGTAGAATCTAAAGTAAAATCATAATTAATTAACTACAAAAAACTTAAAACATGAAAAATATTAAATTAATACTATTATCAATCTTTTCTACTGTAGCTTTAACAAGTTGTAGTGATGATAACGATAACCCAGTAATGATGCAGACTGACTTTTCAGGTACTTTTGTACAAGCAGATCAAATGGGTAGACCAGCAATTAACACCGTATTTGTTAATTCAGACAAAAAAGATATGTTTAACACTACGGTTCCTTCTCAGCAAGGAGCAAGTTTTCAAGCAATGTTTGAAACGAACTTAAAAGCATTAAGTCCTGCATATGCAAATATGGGAGATACAAACGCTTTAGGATTAGATGCAGCAGCTTTTACAGGTGTATTAGCAACTGATGTATTAACAGTTTCTTTAGACGGAACAACAACATTTTATGATGGTACAAATGTATTAACAGGAAGAGCTTTAGCAGATGACGTAATTACAGTTGAATTATTATTGATTTTTGGAGGAGAGGATTTTACAGAAAATCCGAACTTATCAGATGACAATGTATCGGCAAATGACAAACCCTTTTTAACGTCATTTCCATACTTAGCATCCCCTTGGTAAGTTAAATCGGGTTTTGTTTTCATAGTGCAAAACCCGATTTTTAAAAAAACAAACACTATTACAGTTTACTTTTACCCCTATTCATAATTTTGGTTAATATTTTTTGAAAGTAGCTTGATAGTGTTTTTATTAAACTTAAAAAACTCTTATAATGAAAACATTAAAACACATATTTACGTTAGTACTTGCAATACAGTTCTTCAGCTGTACTGTTGATAACGAAAAACAAATTACAAGCGCAATTGACTACAATCAATTTTTAGAATTAGAAGAAAATACTACTTATAATACCGCAAAAACGGAAGAAGATTTTTGGAGTACTAAATTGCAAAACTCACCAACACAATATCCTTATTTAAGTAAGATTGCTTCCGCAAATAACACACTATTTTCTTCAAATGGAAATATAGAGTATTTAATAACTGCTGAAGAAAAATTAAAAGAGCTTAACAAAAAAACAAATTACACTAATGCTGGTAGTTTAAGAGCATTGGCGAGAAACTATATTTCTCAGCATAGATTTAATGAAGCATTAGAGCTACTTCTTAAGGCTGAAAATAATGGAGAAAACTTAAAAGCAACTCATAAAATGTTATTTGACGTTCACTTAGAATTAGGTAACTACAAACTAGCAGAAAAATACTTGTCGGAATTTAAAAATTTTTCAGATTTCGATTATTTAATTAGACTTTCTAAATGGAGTGATCATAAAGGAGATTTGGCTTCAGCTATAACCTTTATGGAAAAAGCTACAGAATTTGCAGAGACTTCTAATAATAAAGACTTAAAAATATGGTCTTACACAAACTTGGCAGATTTTTATGGACATAATAACGAGATTAAAAAATCGTATCAGTATTATTTAAAATCTTTAGAGTTACAACCAAATAATGCATATGCTAAAAAAGGAATTGCTTGGATTGTGTATTCTTATGAGAAAAATCCAAAAGAAGCTTTAAGAATTTTAGATGCTGTAATGGTACAACATAAATCTCCAGATTATTATTTATTGAAAGCAGAAATTGCTGAATTTATGGGAGATGAAGACGAAAAAGAAAAAAATATTGAACAATATATAGTGTCATCTTCAAGTAGTTTATACGGTGAAATGTACAATCAGCATAACGCTAAATTATATTTAGAAGATGCAAATAAACAAGAAGAAGCTTTAATTCTAATTGAAAGAGAAATTATGAATAGAGCTACGCCACAATCTTACGATTTACTTGCGTGGTCTTTTTATAAAAAAGGAGCTTATAAAAAAGCTTTAGAAATTTCTGAAAATCATGTTTTAAATAAAACGTTTGAACCAGAAGCACAGTATCATTTAGCAGAAATATACAAGGCAAATGGTTTATCAGAAAAAGCTTTAGAAATAAAAGAAGATTTGTTAGAAAGTGCCTATGAATTAGGTCCTTTAACTACAAAACAAATTCAGAAAATTTAGTTGATTGAAATTCGGGGGACTTTCAATTAACCCTGTTAATAATAAATTTTATAAGAGGGTTTGTTATTAACAATAGATAGCCGCTCAAAAGGCGGCTATTTTCAATTAAATAAATAAGAAAATTTTAAGATTTAAAATAAAAGTTGAAGTATAGGAAATTGCTATATTTCAAGTTTGTTATCTACTTATTTAATTTTCAAAAAACACCTACTAATCAACTTTTTAAAACAAAAAATATTGAAAACAAAAACTATATTAACTGTCTTTATAGCTTTATTTAGCTTGCAAACTTTTTCGCAAACATTCTCTGGTCGTGTAATTAACAAGAGTAATGAGTCTTTAGAAGATGTATATGTATACAATACAACATCAAACAGCCATACACATACAAATGTAAATGGAGTGTTTTCTTTAGAAAATAGTAAAACTGGAGATGTAATTGAAGTAGCTATTTTAGGTTATGAAAAGAAAAAAATTACATTAAACGAGTCTCAACTTAAAAATGAAATTACTCTAATTTTAGAGACTAAAGTATTTTTATTAGATGAATTGGTATTAACTAAAAGAATGAATCCAATTCAAACAGTTGTAAAAATGGATTTAGCTAAGAACCCAGTAAATTCTTCACAAGAAATTTTACAAAAAGTACCAGGATTATTTATTGGTCAACATGCTGGAGGAGGTAAAGCTGAACAAATATTTTTACGTGGTTTTGATATAGATCATGGAACAGATTTAAGCTTGTCGGTAGACGGAATGCCTGTAAATATGGTTTCTCATGCTCACGGACAAGGTTATAGCGATTTACATTTTTTAATTCCAGAAACTATTCAGAAAATAAACTTTGGAAAAGGACCTTATTACGCAAATCATGGAGATTTTAATACAGCAGGTTATGTAGATTTTAAAACAAAATCTACGATTCAAGAAAGCCAAGTAAATATTGGTATTGGTCAGTTTAACACCTTTAGAACTTTAGGTTTATTTAATTTATTAGGGAATAAAACTAATGAAAATGCCTACGTTGCAATAGAATATTTAGCTACAGATGGTTTTGTAGAATCTCCACAAAATTTTAGTAGAATTAACTTATTTGCTAAATACAATACCTACTTAAAAGACAATAGTAAATTTACTATTTCAGCATCTCATTTTACAAGTAAATGGGACGCTTCTGGGCAAATTCCAGAAAGAGAAGTTGCAAACGGAAACATAACTCGTTTTGGTGCTATTGATGATACTGAAGGAGGAGAAACTTCACGAACAAATTTAAATTTACAGTACAATAAAACGTTAGATAATGATGTAGCGTTGCAAACCAATGTTTTCTACACAAAATATAATTTCAAATTATTTTCTAACTTTACTTTCTTCTTAGAAGATCCAATAAATGGAGATCAAATTAAGCAATATGAAGACCGAGATATTTTTGGTTTTAATACACAGTTCTCTAAAGATGTAACCATTTTTAATACTGAAGCAAAAGTTACTGCAGGAACAGGTTTACGAAACGATAATGTAAAAAATGTTGAGTTATCTCATACTTTAAATAGAAAAACTACACTTAATAATATTCAGTTGGGTGATGTAAATCAAACTAATTTTTATGCTTTTTTAAATTCTGAATTTGAGTTTGGAGACTTTAAAATTGAACCAGCTTTGCGTTTAGATTATTTTAAATTTCAATATAATGATGCATTACAGCCAACATATTCAACAGAATCAGCATCAAAAGCAATTGTAAATCCAAAATTGAATTTTACTTATACACCTAATGAAAATGTACAATGGTTTATAAAATCTGGTATTGGTTTTCATTCTAATGACACACGTGTGGTTGTAAAACAAACTAATAAAACGTTACCAAGAGCTTATGGTTTAGATTTTGGAAATAGTTGGAAGCCAACTTCAAAATTAATAGTAAACACAGAACTTTGGTATTTATTATCTGAAGAAGAATTTGTCTATGTTGGAGATGCAGGTATTGTAGAGCCTTCAGGAGAATCGCAACGTTATGGTTTAGATTTAGGAATACGTTACCAATTTACAGATTGGTTATATTTTAATACAGATGCAACATTTACAAAAGCAAGAAGTTTAGAAGAAGTTGCTGGTCAAGATTATATTCCTTTAGCGCCAGAAGTAACTTTAACAGGAGGTATTTCTTTAAATGATTACCATAATTTTTCAGGTGGAATTAACTATAAATATATTGGAGATAGAGCAGCTAACGAAGATTATTCAATTACTGCGGAAGGGTATTTTGTTGCAGATGCAAATTTAAATTATAAAATGAATGCTATAACTCTTGGTGTATCTATAGAAAATTTATTTGATGTTGAATGGAATGAAACGCAGTTTGCAACAGAGTCTAGATTACAAAATGAAACAGATTCAGTTGAAGAAATTCATTTTACTCCAGGTACGCCATTTTCTGCAAAACTATCTATTAGTTATACATTTTAAGTTTAGTTGGTTGGAATTCGGGGGACTTTCAATCAGCCCAATTAATAATAAATTTTTAGCAGAAAATTGTTATTAATAAAAAAATAGCCGCTTTATAGCGGCTATTTTATATTATAATATGTTTGTTGTTTATACTGCCCCTAAAGTATATAATTGATCCATTGTTGGAGATTCGCTTCCGCCTGCTGGTTCTAAAGTAATTCCAAAGGCTTGAGAATCGTTTGGATTATCAATATTAAATATTTTGTTAGCATCAGCTAAAAAGCCATCTATAGTTCCCAAACTTGTTGGTGTTAATGGATTTAACTTTAAAGACCAAACTTGGTATACTTTTCCTTCAGGGGGATCTGGTAAACCTTTAACATCTAAATAAATAGTTTTACTGTTCTTGTTCCAGTAAACTTTAGCATAAGATTCCGGAGAAACATTTTGTCCCGCTAAAGGAATTGTAACTATATCTTTGTCTCTAATTACAGTAAGTAATTTTTCATTTTCTGCTAAACTAGAATTAGCTTTATCCAATTGCTCTTCAAACTGTTGTTTTTCTTCAGCTAATTGGTCATTTAAAGTATTGTTATTTATAATATTAAACAATAACGTACTTCCAATTAAAATTGAAGCAGCCCAACCAGTATAAGTAACCCAATTGTTTTTAGGTTTCTGAATAGGAATAACCTTACTTGGCCTTTCTCTATCTTGAACTAATTTGATAAGGATATTTTTAAAAGAAGTATCTGTCTCTTTTGGAGCAACACTAGCTGTTAATACAGAAATAGTTTTTTCTATTTCTTTAATTTCGTTTAAAATTTCTGGATGATCTTGAATAAGTTGATAAACCTGTTCATTTTCTTTATCAGAAAGTGCACCGGCAACATATAACTCTAAAATTCCAGATTGTATGTGTTCGTTTTTATCCATGTTATTTAAGCATTACTCTTAATTCGTTAAGACAATTTCTATTTCTAGTTTTTACAGTTCCTAACGGAATCTCTAAGTTTTCAGAAGCTTCTTTTTGTGTAAAACCTTTAAAATAAAGTAATTCTATAAGTTTTTTACAAGTGTCTTTAAGCTTGCCTACAAAGTTTTTAATACCAATTGCATCAGTACTATTGTCTAAACTATCATGTGTCTCTAATATATCTACGAAAATATTGGCATCAAGGTTTTTAGAATTGTTCTTAAAATTTTTAGAACGTGTTTTATCTATAGCAGCATTTCTTGCAATATTAATAATCCAAGTAAAAAACCTACCTTTTTTTGCTGAATATGTATCTGCGTTATTCCAAGCTTTTATAAATACATCTTGGGTAACTTCTTGTGCTAGTTCTTTGTCTCTTACGATGTTGAAAATAACTCCAGAAACACTGTCGTTATACATTTCGTAAAGGGATTCAAAAGCTTTTACGTTTTTGTTTTTAAATTGAACTACAAGTTCTTCTAATTGCATTATTGTTGTTTTTAAGAGTTTTCTAATATACTTAAAATTATGTTAGTGTTGTACGGTTACCAATTACTTCTAGATTTTATATTATTAGTACAAAACTTAATAATTTCATTTAAACGTTTTAAGCGAGTTGCTTCTCTTTTAGCTTGTTTTAACCAATACAAATAGCTCTTTTTATAACTTGGTGCAAAGTTTTGATAATTTTTAAAAGCGACTTTATTTTTATCAAATTCTATTTGTAAGTCTTGAGGAATAATTAGTTTTTCTACATCATCTAAAGCAGTCCACGAACCATTTTGTTTTCCGGTTTTTATAATTTCTAATCCGCTTTTATGCATTAATTTATTTGCAGATAATTCTATAATGTATTTTTTATTGAGTGCACTCCAAACACTTTTAGGGTTTCTTTTACAGAAATATTGTCTTCGTTTTCCGTTGCCTAAACTTTTTACGGTGGAATCTATCCAACCAAAACACAAAGCCACTTTTACGGCTTCTTCCCAACGCATAGATTCCTCTATGTTTTCTACTTTATAAAAAATAAGATAAATTCCTTCGGAAGAAATATGGTTTTCTGAAAGCCATTTTCTCCATGCTATATCATTTTTAAAATAGAGTTCTGGTTTAGTTGTTGCGGGCATATTTTCCTTTTTTATATTTTTTAGAAGATATAGAATCTAAAATAAATGGAATAGAAACCAAGCCTTTTTTAGTTGGTTTATAAATAGTAAAATGTAAATGAGGTTCAGAAGACATTCCTGTGTTTCCAGAATAGCCAATCAGTTGTCCTTTTTTTATTGTGTCGCCAATTTTAACAAGTACACCATCTTTTTTAAAGTGGCCATATTGTACAAAAGTTCCATCTTTATGATACACAAGAATAAGGTTTGCTTTATTAAGATATTTTTTACTGGTTCCGTTTTTATCAAAATGATCTTTTACATTAATGACCAATCCTTCTCTAATAGCACAGACTTCTTGCCCAACATTCATTTTAAAATCAATAGCATATCTAGAAGTTATTTTATTGTGCGAATAACCACCATTATTTCCTTGAAGAACTTTATATCGTTTTCCTTTTAAAAAAGGTAGTCCGTAATTATAGAGCGTGTCATATTTTTTTAAGTTAGAAGTTCCATAAAAAAGATTGAAATGATAGTTCTCAATAATGTAATTTGTGTCAATTTCTACTTGTTTAAATTTTAAAATGGTTTTAGTTCCTTCTTTTACAAAGTCTATATATTGTTCTTTTTTATTGATTCTATCATCAATTTTTAAAAATGTAGGATGAATCGATTTTTTCTCAATATTTACATAAATAGAATCGTTTTTTAAATTGAAAGAAATATAACTCGGTTTTTTATATTCATCTTTTGTACAAGAAACAAAAAGAATAGCAACTAAAAAAAATCTAAAAACCACATTCATATTATCTCATTATTTTATTCGGAAAAACAACAACACTTTCATGTCCATTTTCTCCTACAGAAGAAACTCCGAAAAAGAAATTATCAATTACAATTCCTTCTAAAGTAAATTCTGTAGCTTCAATATACCTTGAATTATCCCAAGTTGGACTGGTTGTATCTCTCCAATAAATTTTATAACCTTTTGCGCCATCAACTTTACTCCATTTTAGTTTAGCTGACGCTTCTACAATTCCACCAATTGCAACTTCTTTTGGCGCTTCTGGAGCCCAAGCTAAAGATGCTAAGTTAATTGCATTTACAGCTGTTAGTTTTTTAGCATAACCAAAGTTTACATGTTCAAAAGTATCACCGTAATTAACTCCGTTTTCGGTTCTAATATCTTGATGTTGTTGCGTGTAATTTTCATGCGCTTCCATAATTCTAATTCCGGCAAAACCTAAATCGTTAAAAGGTCTGTGATGACCACCACGACCAAAACGATCTAATCTATAAATCATCATTGGATTCATTTCTGGCATATATGTTTTTGTATTCTTGTGAATATAACGTGCTAATTGACGTGAAATTCCATCAACTTCTCCACCATAAAAACGGCGCATTCTTCGTTGCCTTTCGGTTTCATTTGCAGGAACAGGTTCAGAGAAAATTCTGAATGCTCTATTGTCAATTACACCATCAACTCCGGTGATGTTTCCAATCATATCATTGTTTAAAATTCCGATAATTTCCCAGCCTTTTTCTTTGGCATATTTTGCTAAACCAGCACCACCAAAAAGCCCTTGTTCTTCACCAGATAAACCAACATAAATAATACTGCTTTCAAATTTATATTTACTTAAAACTCTTGCTGCCTCAATAGTTCCTGCCATTCCTGATGCGTTATCATTTGCGCCTGGAGCATCTGTGGTAAAATCCATAGTATCACTTGCACGCGAATCTATATCGCCACTCATAATAACATATCTGTTTGGGTATTTTGTTCCTTTTTGAATTGCTACAACGTTTACAATCCATGCATCGTGCGGAACTCTTCTGTTGCCTTCTTTGGTTACAAAATCTTTCTGATAAAAAGTATTTATACAGTTGTTGCAATCGGTAGAAATTTTATCGAATTCAGATTTTATCCAACGTCTTGCAGCACCAATTCCACGAGTGTTTGATACCGTGTCTGAAAAGGTGTTTCTGGTTCCGAATTCGGTTAGTGTTTTTACATCAGCTTTAATTCTTTCCGAAGAAACAGCATTTATAATGTCGTAAATTTTAGCATCTGTTTGTGCTATTAATGTTGAGGTAATTACAAAAAAGAGTAGTGTAAGTTTTTTCATTTTTAGAGTAAATATTAAAGCTACTAATCTACAAAGAAAAAAACTATATAAATAAGCTTAGCCCTGATTGAAACGACATCCTTTTGCTTTTTCTGCAAAAGATATAGCGGAAAGCAGGAATAGCTTCAAATAAAAAAGAGAACAAAAAAATATTTTTGCTCTCTTAAATTTATGTTGAAATTGTTGTGTTTATTTAGTGTTCGCAATCCATTTATCAATTTTAGCCTCTAATAAAGCTAACGGAATACAACCTGTTTCTAAAACTTGGTTGTGAAACTCACGAATATCAAATTTATTACCCATTTGCTTTTTAGCTTTTGCACGTAACTCACGTATTTTTAATTGACCAATTTTATACGATAAAGCTTGCCCTGGATTAGCCATATAACGTTCAATTTCCGAAATAATACTAGCTTCACTTTCTGCTTCATTTTCTAAAGAATATTGAATTGCTTTTTCTCGAGACCAACCTTTTGCATGCATTCCGGTATCTACAACTAACCTAATTGCTCTATGCATTTCCATACCTAACATTCCAAAATATTGATATGGATCTGTGTATAAACCTAATTCTTTTCCTAAATTTTCTGTGTATAAAGCCCAACCTTCGCCATAAGCACTATACCACAATGTTTTTCTGAAATCTGGTAAATCTTGATTTTCTTGCGTTAATGAAATTTGATAATGATGTCCAGGAATTGCTTCGTGTAAAAACAACGCTTCGTCAGAAAATACATTGTATTTTGAAGCATCTGGAATTGGTGTATAAAAAACTCCAGGTCTTGTTCCGTCTAAAGAACCAGGATTGTATTCTGCACTTGCAGAAGCTTCTCTAAATTTTTCTGTTTGTTTTACCACAAACGGAGTTTTAGGTTTATTGCCAAATAATTTTTCTAATTGCGGCTTCATTTTTTCATGAATTGCATTAAAGTTGTCCAAAATTTCTTTCGGATTTTTATAAGGCATCAATTCTTTATTTTCTCTAACAAAGTTGAAGAAATCTTTTAAACTTCCTTTAAAACCAACTTGTGTTTTTACTTTTTTCATTTCCGATAAAATTCTTGAAACTTCGCTTAAACCAAGTTTATGAATTTCATTAGCCGTCATGTTTGTGGTTGTGTAATTTTTAATAGCGTGTTTGTAATACGTTATTCCGTCTGGAATTGAACCAATACCACTGCTTTTTCTACCTGCTTTTAAATACTTGGTTGATAAAAAAGTGTGCATTGAATTAAAAATAGGAATCAATTTATCATCTAACATGTTAGTGTACTTTCTTGTCAATTCCTTTTTATCATCAGCAGAAAAACTATCAGGAAAATTTTTGATAGGAGCATAAAATAAATGTTCCGTTGTTTTAGTTTTTGCTAAACCTTTAAACTGTGGAATTACTTTTTTTATTAATGAAGTTGGTAATACATAACCCTCTTTAACTCCTTGGTGCATGTTTTTAATTGCGGTTTGCATCCAGCTATAAAAACCATCCAATCTACCTAACCAGTTTTCGTAATCTTGTACGGTTTTAAAAGGTTGTGCGCTGCTTCCGCTTGCTAATTGTCCCATTGTTAAATTTATGGTCCACATTTGGTTTATAGGCATTAAAGCATCATTCTTAAAGCTATTTTGTGCCAAAGCCATGTCGCAATCCCAATCTAAAACAGCTTTACTCATTTGCTGACTTTCCGTTAAAGAATCGTCTTTAAAATCGTTTAGTTTTGCTTTGTATACAGTATAAAAATCTTTCGTTTTTAGTTGATACTCTTTAGATAATGTATTTGGGAATTGATCGTTAAAACGATTGTCTCCTGCATAAGTTGCATTAATTGGGTTTAACACTAATTTACCTTCGTTGTAGTCTTTTAAAAGTTGATTAAATTCAGTGTTTTCTGAAATTGTTTTTGCTTCATTTGATGTTTCATTTTTACAAGAAACAAGTACTAATGAAATTGCAAAAATAGATAGAAGTATTTTTTTCATTTTGAGTTGTAATTGATTTTACACAAATATACAAAACAAAAAACCTCTCTGTTTTCACAAAGAGGTTTTATAATTTATCTATGGCTATTTGCCACTACTTAATTAACTCGTAAGAACGTTTAATAAAGTTTGTTAACTCTTCTCCATGTAATAGGTTTTGAGATAATTTTGCTAAATCAAATGCTTGCGTAGTTAAACGCTTTTGATCTTCCGCTTTAGCGTTTAAAATTTCAGAAACTAACGGGCTGTTTGTATTTACAACTAAGTTGTACATTTCTGGTAAATTACCCATTCCCATTATTCCGCCACCGCCGCCAGACGCTTGCATTTCTTTCATTCTACGCATAAATTCTGGAACCGTAATTAAGAACGGAGAAGCAGCAGAATCCATAGCTTCTAATTGAACTGTATACGTTTTGTTATTTACAGCACCTTCAATAACTGGTTTTAATTTCTCTTTTTCTTCATCAGAAAGTTTAGAGATAACCGTTTCATCTTTTTTAATTAAGTTGTCAATAAAGTCTGCATCTACACGAGTAAACTGAATTTTAGCATCGCCAGAAGTTTCTAATTTCTGCATTAAATGAGAAATAATTGGAGAGTCTAATAACAATACTTCATACCCTTTTGCAGTTGCATCTTGGATATAACTGTGTTGTGCGTCTTTGTTAGAAGCGTATAATATTACGTGATTACCATCTTTGTCTGTTTGTGCGTCTTTTGTTTTTTCAATGAATTCATCAAACGTAAAGTATGTATCTGCAACTGTTGGATATAAGGCAAATTTCTTCGCTTTGTCAAAGAATTTATCTTCAGACAACATTCCGTATTCAATAATTACTTTAATATCGTTCCATTTTGTTTCAAAATCGGCTCTGTCTTTTTTGAATAGAGAACTTAATTTATCGGCTACTTTTTTAGTGATATAACCCGATATTTTTTTAACAGCACCATCTGCTTGTAAACCAGAACGAGAAACGTTTAATGGAATGTCTGGAGAATCGATAACACCTTTTAACATTTGTAAAAAGTCCGGTACAATTCCTTCAACATTATCTGTTACATAAACCTGATTTTGATACAATTGGATTTTGTCCTTTTGCATGTCTAAATTCTGAGATAACTTAGGGAAAAATAAAATTCCTGTTAAGTTAAACGGATAATCTACATTTAAATGAATGTGGAATAAAGACTCTTCAAACTGTGTTGGATACAATTCTCTGTAGAAATTAGTATAATCTTCATCCGATAAATCTGCAGGCGCTTTTGTCCAAGCAGGTTCTGTATTGTTGATAATTGCGTCTACTTCAATTTGCTTGTGAGGTTCTGTTGTTTCTTTCCCTTCAGCATCAGTTGTAGTTTGTGGCGTAAAATCTGGATCGTTAACTTGCTTAGTTCCAAATTTAATTGGTACTTGGTTAAAACGATTGTATTTATTTAATAAACCACCAATTTTAGCTTCTTCTAAAAACTCTAAAGAATCTTCTGCAACGTGTAAAATAATTTCGGTTCCTCTGTCAGATTTGTCGTGTGCTTCTAAAGTAAATTCAGGAGAACCATCACATGTCCAATGTGCAGCAGGTTCATCTTTAAAAGATTTTGTAATTAATTCAACTTTATCTGCAACCATAAAAGCAGAATAAAAACCAAGACCAAAATGTCCAATAACACCCGTTTCGTTTTTATCATCTTTATACTTATCTAAAAACTCTTCAGCTCCAGAAAATGCAATTTGGTTGATGTATTTTTCAACTTCATCTGCAGTCATTCCTAAACCTTGATCCTTAATAGTTATGGTTTTTGCCTCTTTGTTAATGCTAATTTCAATTTTAGCATCGCCTAATTCGGTTTTTGCTTCACCAATAGAAATAAGGTGTTTTAATTTTGTTGTTGCATCTGTTCCGTTAGAAATTAACTCACGTAAAAAGATTTCGTGATCAGAATACAAGAATTTTTTAATCAGTGGAAAAATATTTTCTACCGATACATTAATATTTCCTTTTGCCATTTTATATGTGTTTTGTTTTTGTTACTGTCTCATCGAGCGCAGTCGAGATGTTCTCGATACAAATTTTAATTTCCTTTTGATTTCGACTGCGCTCAATCTGACAAGAAATTAAAATTAACTCGAACTGACAGACAGTTATTGTTTTATAATTTAATATTACAATAGTCAAAAAAAATACCAAATGTTATTTTGTGACAAGATGACAGAATTACTTTTTAACATCTTAATTTTTTATTACATTTAGAATCTAGAAACTAACTTTTTTTATGAATGATTTAGAATACGATTATGTAATTATTGGAAGTGGTTTTGGAGGTTCTGTAAGCGCTTTGCGTTTGTCTGAAAAAGGCTATAAAGTATTGGTTATAGAAAAAGGAAAATGGTTTAAAGCAGAAGATTTTCCTAAAACAAACTGGAACTTAAAAAAATGGTTGTGGCTTCCTCAAGTAGGCTTACAAGGCTTTTTTAAAATGACTTTTTTAAATCATGTTACAGTACTTTCTGGTGTTGGCGTTGGCGGAGGTTCTTTAACCTACGCAAATACATTACCGGTTCCTAAAGAGCAATTTTTTAAATCTGGAAGTTGGGCAACGTTAAATAATTGGCAAACGGTTTTAGAGCCATTTTATAAAACAGCTTATAAAATGTTGGGTGCAGCAACAAATCCAAGATTAGATGCGTCTGATTTAGCAATAAAAGATTTAGCAAAAGAAATAGGGAAAGAAGACCATTTTGAAGCTTCTAAAGTAGCTGTTTATTTTGGTGAAGCTGGTAAAACTGTAGAAGATCCGTATTTTGGAGGAAAAGGACCAACAAGAACTGGTTGTGTGCATTGTGGCGCTTGTATGACAGGTTGTAAGTATAATTCTAAAAATACCTTAGATAAAAACTACTTGTATTTAGCCCAACAGTTAGGCGCTAAAATTAGTGCCGAAAAAGAAGTAATAAATGTAACACCAATAGGAAATGAAGATGGCTCTAATGGTTATACAATTGAATATAAAGCAAAATTAGGAAAGAAATCTAAAGGAAAAGTTACCACAAAAGGCGTGTTATTTTCTGGCGGAGTTATGGGAACAGTTCCATTATTATTAGAATTAAAAGATAAAAGTTTACCAAACTTATCCGACAAAGTTGGTTGTAATATTCGTACAAATAACGAGTCTTTATTAGTAATGACTTCCACCGAAAAAAAGCATAAAGATTATTCTAAAGGAATAGCAATTGGTTCTGTTTTACATACGGATGAAAACAGCCATTTAGAACCTGTTCGTTATGGAGAAGGTTCTAGTTTTTTTAGAACATTAACAGTTCCTACAATTCATAATAAATTTGTTTTATTTAGACTTTTAGGAATGTTCGGAATTATATTAAAAAAACCAGTATTGTTTTTAAAAACACTGTTCGCAAAAAACTATGCAAAAAGAACAACGGTTTTATTGTTTATGCAAACTTTAGACAGCACTTTGCGTATTAAAAGAGGTTCGCTTACAAGAATGAAAACAGTAACTGAAGGAGGCGAAAAACCAAATGCGTTTATTCCAGAAGCGTTAACATTAGGAAAAAAGTTTGGTAAATTGGTTAAGGCAATTCCGTATGCAAATGTTACCGATGTTATCTTAGGAAGCCCAACAACAGCACATATTTTAGGTGGCGCTGTAATGGGAGAAAATAAAAATAGTGGTGTTATTGATAAGGAATGTAACGTGTTCGGATATAAAAACATGCTAGTTTGCGATGGTTCTATGATTTCTGCGAATCCAGGTGTAAATCCATCATTATCTATAACGGCAATTTCGGAATATGCAATGAGTAAAATTCCGACAAAAAAATAAACACAAATAAAAATTGTAATTCATGTTAAATTTATCAGTTTTATTAGAAAATAGTGCATCAAAATATCCAAACAAAACGGCATTTACGTTTATGGATACTTCAATAAGTTTTGCACAAACCAATGCAGTAGCAAATCAAGTTGCAAACGGATTAGTAGCAATAGGAATTAAGCCAGGCGATAAAGTAGCTTTAAGTTGTTTTAACCTGCCTTATTTTCCAATAATTTACAACGGTATTTTAAAAGCAGGAGCAACCGTAGTTCCGTTAAGTGTTTTGTTAAAAGAAGACGAAGTACATTATCATTTAGAAAACAGTGAAGCCAAAGCTTATTTCTGTTTTTTAGGAACAGAAGATTTACCAATGGGTAAAATGGGTTTAGCAGGTTTTAGTAAAGCTAAAAAATGCGAAAACTTCTTTATGATTATGCCAAAGCCAGAAATGCCATCACCAATTGAAGGTGTAAAAACATTAGGCAGTTTAATAGCAAAACAACCCGTTACTTTTGATACCGTTCCAACAAGTGCAACAGACACAGCAGTAATTGTGTATACATCTGGAACCACAGGAAAACCAAAAGGAGCAGAGTTGTCTCACAGTAATTTAATGCAAAACACTGTTTTAAGTGCAGATTTGTTTGATTGTAATAAAGACGATAAACTATTAATAGTATTGCCGTTATTTCACATTTTTGCAATGACAGTTATGATGAATACGGGACTTTACAGAGGTGCAACTTCCGTATTATTACCTCGTTTTGATGCAAAAACAGTCTTAGATTTATTGGAAGCACATAGTATTACCGTTTTTGCAGGTGTACCAACAATGTATTGGGGAATAAATAGTTACTTGGAAACTTCAGATTATAATATTGAAAAAATTAGAAAAGGCTTAAAAATGTGTGTTTCAGGTGGCGCATCATTACCTGTTGCCGTTTTAGAGAAGTTTGAAGAACGTTTTGATGTGCCAATTTTAGAAGGTTTTGGAATGTCTGAAGGTTCGCCAGTAATAACCTTTAATCAAGTAGATGTTGGTAGAAAACCAGGTTCTGTAGGAACGCCAGTTTGGGGAGTTCAAGTACAATTGGTAGATGAAAACGGAAACGAAGTTCCGCAAGGTGAAAAAGGAGAGTTGGTTTATAAAGGACACAATGTTATGAAAGGTTATTATAACAATCCAGCCGCAACTGCAGAAACAATTAAAAACGGTTGGTTGTATTCTGGAGATATTGCAGTAAAAGATGAAGACGGATTCTTTTTTATTGTAGATAGAACTAAAGATATGATTATTCGTGGAGGTTTAAATATTTATCCAAGAGAAGTAGAAGCTGTAATGATGAAGCACCCGGCAGTTTCAATGGCAGCAGTTATTGGTGTTCCGCATGAGCAAATGGGCGAAGAAGTAAAAGCATTTGTAATTTTAAAAGAAAATGCTATTGCTACAGAAGAAGAATTAAAACAATTTACAAAAGACCATATTGCGGCTTATAAATATCCAAGAATTATAGAAATAACAAAAACATTACCAACGAGCGCAACTGGTAAAATCCTTAAAAAAGAACTTAGAAAGTTATAAAACACTTCTTTTTTTAAGTAAAAACTCATTTAATGTTGACTTTGTACGAATTATATAAAAAACGTACTTTTACACCCTTAAATATTACAAACAACTAAATTAACAACAACAAAAAATATGTATACTTCAAAAATAACGGGTTTAGGCTATTACGTTCCAGAAAACGTAGTAACTAACGACGATTTAAAGCAATGGATGGACACTTCTGATGAATGGATTCAAGAACGTACCGGAATTAAAGAACGCCGTTGGATAGACCCAAAAACAGAAGATACAACTGCCGTAATGGGAGCAAAAGCTGCCAGAATAGCTATTGAACGCGCAGGTTTAACCAAAGACGATATCGATTTTATTGTATTTGCAACCTTAAGTCCAGATATGTATTTTCCTGGAGGTGGCGTACAAGTACAAGATATTTTAGACATGCCAACAATTGGTGCCTTAGATGTGCGTAACCAATGTTCTGGTTTTATTTATTCTATGTCTGTTGCAGATCAGTTTATAAAAACCGGAATGTATAAAAACATTTTAGTAATTGGAGCAGAAAATCATTCTGGTGGTTTAGAGCGTTCTACGCGTGGTCGTGGTGTTACTGTAATTTTTGGAGATGGAGCAGGAGCAGCCGTTTTATCTCGTTCGGAAGATGCAAGTAGAGGTATTTTATCTTCTCATTTACATTCGGAAGGAAAACATGCTAAGAAATTAGTTTTAGAAGGACCTTCTACACAACGTTGGGTACCAGAAATTTTAGAAAAGAACGATCCAGAAGATCAAACGTATTTTCCGTATATGGACGGACAATTTGTATTTAAACATGCAATTACACGTTTTTCTGAAGCAATAAACGAAGGTTTAGAAGCAAACAACTTACAGAAAGAAGATATAGATATGTTAATACCGCACCAAGCAAATTTACGTATCGCGCAATTTATACAGAAGAAGTTTCAGTTACCAAACGATAAAGTATATAACAACATACAAAAGTACGGTAATACAACTGCAGCCTCTGTAATTATTGCATTAACGGAAGCTTGGGAAAAAGGTAAAATTAAAGACAACGATTTAGTGGTTCTTGCTGCTTTTGGTAGTGGTTTTACTTGGGGTTCTGTTATTATTAAATGGTAATACTTAAAGTTTATAAATTGAAAAACCGAAACTATTTAGTTTCGGTTTTTTTTATGGGTTAATTTTGAAGGTTCGCTAACGTTTCGGCTATGGTTAGTACGGGAATTCAGAAAACTGAACTTTCGGTTAAGCACTTAGCCAAAACTTTTTATTTTGTTTTATCTTTTCATTTTAAAGCCAAATCAAAAGATTTGGCGGACTTGGTTTAAAGCTCTAAACTTTGGGTTAAGCACCGAAACCCGTATTAACTATAGCCATTGTTAGCAACTGTTATTTTGGAAATAAGACACTATCTTCATAGTTAAGCACTTTCGTTCGTAAATCTTTTTCATTATCAATTATACGACTAACAGAATAAATTAGGGTGTTGAACTCTTCCATCATTTCTTTTTCTTGATATTCCAAATCTTTTCTTTTATGTAAATGAATCCTATTACATTTTGGATTATCTAACACCTCTTTTAAAAGCGTCTTATCTGTTTGACTTAAAGAATGACCTAAAATTGAAACATCATAATCTTCAAAATACTCAAGAGCATTATCATAAATATCTACATATTTTTTATTTCTTAAATATTCAAATGTTTTAAAAAATCGTAAATATTCATTTTCTCCAGATTCCTTAATTTTTTTATAATTTGGGTCTTTGTCATTTCCATAACCAAAAATAATATCCTTAGAATCTATATCTCCGTGTATATAGTTGATTTTAGTATTCTGAAAATCATTTTCAAAATAATTTTCAATTGTTAATGTATAGTTGAAGTTAATTATATACAAATTCTCAATACTCTTAAATGAATCTGATTGAAAAAAACGATTTACTTTATGATTTTTTTCAGTTGGGATTGATTTTAAATATTCAAAGAGATATTCTTTAATTTCTATTAAATCTTTGTTTAATTTTTTTATCTCTTCTTTTTTGGGAAGTGAACGAGTAATTTTATTTTCTATTTGGATTATTTCTTGAAAATATGCATTTTCTATGTCAAACCAATTATCATATTTATCATCAAATAGCTTTCCTAAGAAATCATTATTTATTATTTGTTTTATAGTTGATGAGAAGCTTTGCATTGTGTCAGACATCCCCTCGTAATTTTTATTTATTTTATGAGATGTTACTCGTTGTATAAAATTACCTCTATCATTATAAATCGAGTTATTTTTAACTTCTGCAATGAAACCCTTTTTAACAAGAGATTCAGAATAAGTTTGATATTCTGATTCAATTATTGTTTTAGCAATTTTTTTTTCAATTATAAATTTTGCAAAATCATTGTAAGAAGTCTTAAATCTATGAGCTAAATCAAAGCCATTTCCAATAATTAAAATTAAGTTTTTAGATTTTAAGTTCATAATTAGGGTAATAGTTGCTAACTTAAATGATATGTCGAGTTTTAATTCAATACATCAGAAGTCAGCAATTTTTTATAAATATAATAAATTCACTTTACAAAACGCCACCACTTCCTTCGGTTTCGTTTTTTTCTCTTTCTTTTCGTTTTCTAGCTTTAAACTTGTTACTTCCAAAATTGTAGGTAAAACCTAAATATACGGTTCTAAATTCAGTTTTAAAATAACCTGTTTGTGCAAAAGGGTTTGTAGAGGTAAAATCTACAATTAAAGTGTTAAAAATATCGGTTCCGTTTAATGTTATTGCGCCTTTGTCTTTTAATACAGACAATTTTGCACCAGCATTAAAGGTGTAATAAGGTTCTACATTAAACTGTACGGTTTTGTTGTTACCAACATAAGTACCCGAAAACTGCAACGATAATTTTTTAGAAGCTTTAAAACTGTTACTCATTTGTGCAATAAACAAGGTGTTTTCTACAGTAATATTTTGGTTGTTTACCAATCCGTTTTTGTCTTGCATATACATATTTAATGAAGGAGAAAAGGTCCACCATTTTACAGGTTTTAAACTTGCGTAGGCTTCAAAACCATAACTGTCTGAGTTGTTATAGTTTTCATAAGAAATAAGCTGTCTGTCTATATTATTGGCATCAATACTTATATTTCTACCAATTTGGTCGGAAACACGTCTATAAAAGGTGCCAAAATACAAATAACCAGTTTCTATATTTCTGGTGTAGTTTAGCTCAAAAGAATTGGTAAACTGTGGTGCTAATTGTTGGTTTCCGGTAGATATTGTTAAAGGCGAAGTCCATTCTTGTATTGGAGAAACTTGCTCTATAGAAGGTCTGTCTACTCTGCGGCTATAACTTAGTTGAAACTCGTTTGTATCATCTGGAAAATAGGTTAAAAATGCCGACGGATACACGCTAAAAATTTCATCTGTATAAGGAGCCGTTAAACCTTGTTGTGTGTTGCTAAAAATACCTTCCACATTAAACTGCTCAAAACGCAAACCTGCTTGTAAAGAGAATTTGCTAAAATCTTTGTTATAATTTACATACGCGGAATATATTTCTCTATCGTACGTAAAATTGGTGTTTCCTCTCTCGGTTGTTGCAGGTGTTCCACCAGTTTCAACTTCTTGGTCGGTTATAATATTGTTAAACGTTTTTTGCGTGTTAGATTCTAAACCGAATTCTAATTTTTCGGTATCAGAAAATGGTTTTGTATAATCTAAATTAATAAGCCAAGAATCGGTGTTGTTTGTAATATTATTGGTGTAATTGTATAATTTAGAACTTGGGTTTATCAATTCTCTATTCGTATCAATTTCCGGACTTTTAGTTTGTGTAAAATTGGCTTCCAATTCTAATGCTTGTCCTAAACTGTCTAAAGCAATTTTATAATTTGCATTGTAGGTACTTTCGCTAACATCAAACACAGAAAGGTTTGGTGTGTGCAAAATTAAGTTGTTGTTTTCTAGTGTTTGTGTGTTGGTTGTAAAATCGGTTTTGCTTAAATTTTGCGTTGTATAAATTGAAAATGTGTTGTTGTCGTTTATATAAATGTCGGTTCCAACTTTTATAACTTGATCTACAGTATCGTCTAAAAAATCTATTTGTTGATGTAAATTTTTATCGGTTCTAGAAAGCTCGCTTATGGTTTCGTATTTTCCCCAATCTACATTGTAATTTCCGTAGAAATTAAATTTACCTGTTCTATAATTAAGATTAATTGCACCCGTTGGTCTGGTATTTTCTCCTTGCGTTACGCCAAGTGTTACAGAACCATTAAAACCTAATTGTGTGTTCTTTTTTAAGATGATGTTTATAATTCCGCTCATTCCTTCAGGATTGTGTTTTGCTGAAGGATTGGTAATTAATTCAATACTTTTTATTGATGAAGATGGAATTTGTTTTAAAATCTGAGAAGAC
This sequence comes from Tenacibaculum aquimarinum, assembly GCF_022478115.1. Classification (GTDB taxonomy): domain Bacteria; phylum Bacteroidota; class Bacteroidia; order Flavobacteriales; family Flavobacteriaceae; genus Polaribacter; species Polaribacter aquimarinum_A. The sequence continues at coordinate 168,966 of NZ_JAKGSC010000003.1, forward strand.
GATAAATTAGATGGTTTTCCATCAATTAAAACACGTACATTTTCATTTCCCCGAAGTGAAACCGAACCCGATTGTAAGTTTACACTCACAGACGGAATATTTTGCATCATTTGCAAAGCATTGGTTCCTGCGGCAGATAAATCTTTACCAACATTTACAACACGTCTGTCTATTTTCTGAACAATAGAAGTGGTTTCTGCTTGTATTTCTACTTGATTTAAAAGTGTTGTGTCTTCTTGTAAAGAAAGTGTACCTAAATTAAGTTGCAAGTTTTCTGATGTAAAATCTACTTGTTTACTAATGGTTTTGTAGCCAATAAACTGAATTTCGATTTTAGTTTTACCTAACGGAAGTTTGTCAACCAAAAACTGACCTTTTTCGTTAGAAATAGTTCCATTTATAATGGAATCGTTAACATTTTTACAAATAATGTTTACATAAGAAAGTGCTTCTTTAGTAGAAAAATCTATAATACTTCCAGAAACAGCTGCTTCTTGAGAAAATAAATTTAGCGTACCAAAAAAAAGCAGGATTAGAGGGAGCTTTTTCATACTAGCTAGCAATTGATTAGAGAGTAAAAGTACTAAAAAAATGTTAAAAAAAGAAACCGCAATCTGTATAACAAATTGCGGTTTTATTAAAATGGATTCTTCTAAACTATTTTAGAAACCTCCAGTATTTTGTTTTTCATTGTCATCTCTTTGACGTCTTTGTTTTGCTTTGTTTTTTCCAGAACCAAAACGGTAGTTAAAACTTAAGTTTGCACTCTGGCTTTCCCAATTAAATTGCCCGTTTTGTACATAAGGTCTTGTTGAGTTGAAACCAAATTTCATACCTCTAAAAATATCATTTACTCTAAAGCCAATAGTTCCTTTTCCTTTTAAAACATTTAAGCTTGCTCCGGCATTTATCATCCACATTTCTTTTGTTTTCCATTGAATGTCTTCTCCAGGACCACGATACATAGCAAATAATTGAAATCTTAAATTTTTAGTTGCTGTAAAACTATTACTTACACGTGCGTTAAACGTTTCGTTTGTTACTTCAATTCTTTGAGAATTTGGGTCGCTTAAATCTACTGTTCCAAATTGTTTTTGCGAGTAAAAATCCATACTAGAGTTTATACGCCACCAGTTGTTTACCTTATAGTTTGCAGAAAACTCAAGTCCATAAGAACTAGTGTCATCAAAATTAGCATACGATAATATTTGGCGTACATTACTATTATCTGAAGGATCTGCATAGGTAGCTCTAGAAATAGCGTCGCTAATTTCACGATAAAAAGTACCAAAAGTTAAGGATCCGTTTTTAATTTTACGTGTATAATTTACTTCATAAGAATTTGTAAACTGAGGAACTAAATCTGCGTTTCCAATAGAAGTTATAAGCGGAGTACTCCATTCTCTAATTGGGTTTACTTGCTGTATACTTGGTCTATCTACTCTTTGGCTATAACTTAACTGAAATTGGTTTTTATCAGAAGGGTTATAAGTGAAAAATGCAGAAGGATAGACTGTAAATATTTCATCCGTTACTTTTTCTGAAGGTAAAGTTTCTTGATTAAAGTTTCCTTCAATATTATATTGTTCTAATCTTGCACCTAATTGCATCGTTAATTTTCCAAATTTATGTCCATAATTAACATAACCAGAGAAAATATCTCTATCATAATTAAAAGAAGAATTATTAAAACCTGCTTGCGTAGTTAAGTTTGTGTTTTCAGTTAAGTTTTGTCTAAACTCTAAACCTAACTCTAGTTTTCCATTTTCTGAAACAGGGTTTGTATAATCTAAGTTTAATAAGGTGTTTTTTCGTTCACTATTTATATCATTTATATAATCATTTCCAGTAGCTACTAAAAAACTATTGCTTAAAAAAATAGGTGTATTGTTTTTAGAATACGTAGCTTCTAATTCAATATTGTGTCCTTTATCGTCAAAATCGTGCTTAAAGTTAATGTTATAAGCTTGGTTTTTACTGTCAGATATTTGAGAGTTAGGAGAATGTTCTATAACATTGTTAGAAGCATCTGTAATTATTGCTCTTCCGTTAGCATTACTTGTAGACCAGTTTTGTGTGGTGTAAAATGATAAGGTGTTTTTGTCATTTAAGTAAATATCTGCTCCAAGTTTTAATAAATGAGACTGATTATCATTTATAAATTTAAAATTTTGATTATTTACAGATGGTCTATCAATGAAACCATAGTTATAGTTTTCTCCACCGTTGTAACCATAATTTCCAAAGAAATTTACTTTACCAGTTTTATAGTTCATGTTTGTAGAAGCATTGTAACGAACATAATGGCCAGCAGTAATTCCTGTATTTATAGATCCGTTAAAGCCCATGTTTGCGTTTTTGTTTAGAATTATATTTATAATTCCGCTCATTCCTTCTGGATTGTATTTTGCTGAAGGGTTTGTAATTAATTCCACGCTTTTTATTGAAGTAGATGGTATTTGTTTTAATAATTGAGCAGCGCTCATATTAGTTGGTTTTCCATCTACAAGTACACGTACATTTTCGTTTCCACGTAAACTAATGTTACCAGTTTGGCTGTCTACACTTACAGATTGTACATTATTTAATAATTCTGATGCAGTTGTACCTGCAGAAGTTAAATCTTTACCAACATTAATAACCTTTCTATCTACTTTTTGTACAACTGTAGAGGTTTCTGCTCGTACAACAACTTCATCTAATGTAGTTGCGTCTTCAACCAAAGAAATGGTTCCTAAAGCAATGTTTTTCTTTTTTGAAGTAATATTTATTTTCTTGGTAATAGTTTTATATCCTATAAATTGAATTTCAACTAAACTGCTTCCTCTTGGAATATCTTTAATTTTAAAAATTCCGTTATCATCTGTTATACCTCCAGTAAGTACTTTATTTGCGGTATCTCTAATAATAATGTTTACATAAGGTAAAGCTTCTTTGGTGTTGTTGTCTATTACTTTACCAGAAATTATTCCTGGTTTTGGTAATTTGTCTTTGGCTAATTGCGCAAATGAATTTACGGTTACGGTTAGTAACAAAAACAGTAGTATTTTTTTCATTTAAATTTAGTTATTTGTGTTTTATTGATGCTATATAGACGAGGCAATTTGTATTTTTGTTACTATCTTTAACACTGTTTAACGTAATATTAACATATGAAAAATGTAACACTAGTTTTGGGAGCTTCTTTAAAAACGGAACGCTATTCTAATAAGGCAATTAAGAAATTAATAGCACATAAATATGCTGTTGAAGCTATTGGTCTAAGAGAAGGTGAAGTAGGAGGAGTCTTTATAAATAAGGAAAAAATTAAGTTTTCTACAATAGATACGGTAACGTTATATTTAAACCCAAGTAGGCAAGAAGAATATTACGATTACATTATAAGTTTAGCGCCAAGACGTGTTATTTTTAATCCTGGAACAGAAAATTTTGAGTTTATGAAACTATTAAAGGAACATAAAATTGAAAGTGAAATTGCATGTACGTTGGTGTTGTTAGCAACCAATCAATATTGATAGAAAAGTTAGTTTTCTGTCATTCCGAACTTGTTGGGAATCTCATCAAATGAAATCTAAATTTTGAAAAGATTTCTGCCTACGTAGGAATGACAAATCGTTAAAATTGTGTTGAGAGCTACTTTAAACAGTAAAACTTTTGCCCGCTTCTGCATTTTCTACAGTTGAAAAAACTGCTTCTGCTTCGGTTTTAAAATCTTCAATATTAGGATATCTACTAGAATAATGTCCAACAATTAGTTTACCAACGTCAGCATCTCTTGCAATAATACCTGCTTGTTTTGCGGTTGAGTGTTTCGTTTTTTCGCACAAATCTTCACGGTCATTTAAAAAAGTAGCTTCGTGGTATAGTAAATCTACATTTTTAATAATAGGAACTATGTCTGGTTTATACATGGTATCGCTACAATATGCATAGCTTTTTGGCTTTTCTGGAGCCGAAGTTAACATGGAATTTGGTAAAACTTCACCAGAAGATAAGGTAAAATCTCTACCAGCTTTTATATTATTATAATCGCAGGTTTCAATTTCTTTGTAGGTTTTAACTACATCAATATTTAAACCTCTAGGTTTTGGTTTTTCTTTAAAAAGAAATCCGTTTGTATAAACTCTGTGCGTTAGAGGTATTGTTGTTACGCTAACTTTATCATCTTCAAAAATAAGTTCACTTTCTGTTGAAGTTAATTCATGAAAAATTAATTGATAACTGGTCCAAGATTTTGATAGTTTTAATTGTAAAACCGTTACTTCTTTAATGCCTTTTGGGCCATAAACATGTAAATCTTTTTCTCTTCCTAGAATTCCAAAAGTACTAATTAAACCAATTAGTCCAAAGAAATGATCTCCGTGTAAATGGGAAATAAAAATATGATTAATTTTAGAGAAACCAACCTTATACTTTCGCATTTGGCGTTGTGTGCCTTCGCCACAATCAATAATAAAATGACTGTTGTTAATTTCTAAATGTTGCGACGTTGGATGTGCATTTATACGAGGAGTTGCAGAGTGGCAACCTAAAATAGTGAGTTTTAAACTCATTTTATAACAAAGCGTTTAGAGTGTGTTTTGTTTACAGTTTGAATAGCATAAATATACATGCCCGATTTTAAATCGTTTTTATGAAATGGAATTGTATTTCTACCTTCTTTAACCTTAATTACTTTATTATAAACCGTTTTTCCTAAAACGTTTTTTACAATAAAAAAGGCTTCTTGAGGCTGGTTTGATTCAAAAGAAATTGTTGTAGAGTTTACAAATGGATTAGGCGAAGTAACTAACTTGTCAATAGTTTTTTCTTGGGAAAAAGCAATGACAGAAATCAGTAAGAATACTATTAAGAGTAATTTTTTCACCATGCATTATTTGTTAAAAAAGGCATTTAATTAAAAGCCTAAATCACGTTGAATTTCTTCCATTTCAAAAACATCTATTGCTTCAACTAAGGTTGGTACAATGTTAAACCATTCTGGAAATTTATCAACATCAATATTTTCTTTAATAACTACAAAACTTGTGCCATTTTGTTGATGTTGTTCAGCGTATTTCAAAAATACAAAAAGTTCATCTTCTGTAGTGTTAAGACTTTCAGAAAGTTGAATAATTAGGTGTTTTTCTTTTAAATCGGTGTGTTTCTCTTCAAAAATGGCTAAAAAATCAGTAAATTTTAACTTTTCTGAAGATATAAGTGTGTAATTTTCTTTTTCCTCAATGTGCATTTATTATCTTTTAATCTGTTGCGCCAATAAATAAATAACTGCCATTCTTACGGCAACTCCGTTTTCAACCTGATTTAATATGATTGATTGGTCAGAATCTGCAACGTCACTTGTAATTTCTACACCACGGTTTATTGGTCCTGGATGCATTATTACAATTTTCTTGCCAAGGTTGTCTAATATTTCTTGGTTAATTCCAAATAGTTGTGTGTATTCTCTAGTGGAAGGGAAGTAGTTAATTGCCATTCTTTCGTTTTGTACACGTAAAACATTGGCAACATCACACCATTCTAGGGCTTTTTTAAGGTTGGTTTCTACTTCTACGCCTAAACTTGTAATATACTTAGGAATTAACGTTGTTGGTCCGCAAACTTTAACTTTTGCGCCTTGTAATTGTAATGCAAAAATATTTGATAAGGCTACACGAGAATGTAAAACATCACCAACAATTACTATTTTCTTTCCTTTAACAGAACCTAATTTTTCTCTTATTGAATAGGAATCTAATAAAGCTTGTGTTGGGTGTTCGTGTGTTCCGTCTCCGGCATTTATAATTTTTGCATCTACGTGTTTAGATAAGAAAACACCAGCACCAACATTTGGATGACGCATAACAACAATATCTACTTTCATAGCAAGTATGTTGTTAACGGTATCAATTAAAGTTTCTCCTTTTTTTACGGAAGATTGACTTGCCGAAAAGTTAATTACATCTGCCGATAAACGTTTTTCTGCCAATTCAAAAGATAATTTTGTTCTTGTTGAATTTTCAAAAAATAAGTTGGCAATAGTAATGTCTCTAAGTGAAGGAACTTTTTTAATTGGTCTATTGATAACTGCTTTAAAATGATCGGCAGTTTTAAAAATGAGATCAATATCTTGTTTGTTAAGATATTTTATTCCGAGTAAATGTTCTGTGCTTAAACTCATTTTATTGTTTTTTCACTAAATAAACAGCGTCTTTTTTGTGCTCTTCTTGCCAATTTACAACTACTTTTTCTTCGTTTATGGCATCAACTTGTCTACCTCTGTAGTTTGGTTGAATTGGTAAATGACGACTAAAACGCCTGTCAATTAAAACTAAAAGTTCTATGTTTTCTGGTCTTCCGTAAGATTGTATTGCTGTTAATGCAGATCGTACGCTTCTTCCAGAATACAACACATCATCAATAATAACTACTTTTTTATTTTCAATTAAAAAGTCTATTTGTGTGCTTTCTGCTTCTAAAGGTTCGTCTCTTCGGCGAAAATCGTCTCTGTAAAATGTAATGTCTAATAAACCTAATTGTAAGTCTTTTATTTGGTATTCTTCTTTCAGTAATTTAGCCAATCTTTTTGCTAAAAATCCGCCACGAGGTTGTAACCCAATTAATACAGTATCCGAAAAATTATTGTGATTTTCGATTAACTGACACGCTAATCGATGCAGAATGATATCAATTTCTTTAGAAGTAAGTAGTGTTTTTCTGCTCATATAAGCTATCAGTTTAGGCTAATAGTTCTAAATAACAAAGTTAAGATTTAAAGTTTAAAGCGCAAAGGGTTATGTTGGAAAGTTGAAATAGTTGGAAGTGAGAAGCAGGAAGTTGGAAGGGAGACAAGAAGTTCGTAAATAAGTTTAGCCGCGATTGAAGCGGCATCCTTTTTACTGTAAAAATAAATTAGCGTCATTGCGAGGAACGAAGCAATCTATTACTAATTATGAGATTGCCATAGTTTACAAAAAAGTAAACTTCGCAATGACAGCAGTAAAAAGATACAGCGGAAAGCGGGAAATAGCTACTAAAAACCTAATAAGGTTGCTTTATCTTAAGAATGATGTATCTTTGCAGACTTTTAGAAAACACGAGAAATTATGACCGAATTTATTAGAAAAATAGTTCCGAATGCAAAAGATGATGTTTTAGCAGGAATTACGGTTTCGTTAGCTATGATTCCAGAAGTTGTGGCATTTGCGTTTGTTGCGCAAATTGATCCATTAATGGCACTTTCAGGAGCTTTTATTATTGGTTTAATTACTGCTGTTTTTGGAGGAAGACCAGGTTTAATTTCTGGAGCTGCAGGAGCTGTAGCGGTTATTTTTGTTAGTATGATTGCTGATGGACACACCAAAGGAATGTTGTTTGATGCGCCTATAGAAAATATGGGGTTTTTCTATTTAATGGCTTGTGTGGTGTTAATGGGAATTATTCAAATTTTTGCAGGAGTTTTTAAATTAGGACGTTTTGTACGTTTAATTCCGCATCCAGTAATGATGGGATTTGTGAACGGATTGTCTATCGTTATTTTCCTTGCGCAAGTAAAAATGTTCTCTCATAAATCGTTACAAGTTTCACCTGAAGGCGTAAAAGAGTATGTAAGTACATACATGCAAGGTGCTGAGTTGTATATTATGATTGGTTTGGTTTTACTTACAATGGGTATAATTTGGGGATTGCCAAAAATCACAAAAAAGTTACCTGCAGCATTAACAGCTATTCTAGTTACAACTTTAATTGTTGTTTTTTCTGGAATGGACGTTTCTACCGTTGGTTCTTATATTATTGAAGGTGGTGGAACTGGTTTAAAAGGTGAATTCCCTACGCCAAATATGGATTTATGGAAAAACTTACCATTTAATTTAGATACTTTAAAATTTATTGCTTTACCTGCATTTTTAGCGGCATCGGTTGGTTTAATTGAATCTTTAATGACCATGAATCTTGTTGATGAATTAACAGATACAAGAGGAAACGGAAACCGAGAATGTGTTGCACAAGGAGCTGGAAATATTGTTTCTGGTTTGTTTGGTGGAACTGGTGGTTGTGGAATGATTGGACAAACTGTTATTAATGTAAATGCTGGCGGACGTGGACGTTTATCTGGAATTATGATGGCAGTTACTTTATTGTCTTTCATTTTATTTGCTGATAAATTAATTGAAATGGTGCCAATTGCTGCTTTAGTTGGTGTAATGTTTATGATGGTTATTGAAACTTTTGCTTGGTCTAGTTTTAGAATCTTTAAGAAAATACCAATGTCTGACGCTATAGTACTTGTTACAGTTTCTTTAGTTACCGTATTTGTAGATTTAGCAGTTGCTGTTTTTGTGGGTGTTATTATTTCTGCTTTGGTTTTTGCTTGGGAAAGCGCTAAGAAAATTAGAGCTAGAAAACGTGTTAAAGAAGACGGAACTAAAGTGTACGAAATTTGGGGACCTTTATTCTTTGGAAGTATCCAAGCGTTTAATGATAAGTTTGATGCTAAAAATGATCCAGAAAGCATAGAAATTGATTTTGTTGAAGCTCGTGTTTCTGATCATTCTGCAATAGAAGCAATTTTTAATTTGGTTGAAAAATACCAAGGAGAAGGAAAAACGATTAAATTAAAACACTTAAGCGAAGATTGTAAAGTATTATTATACAAAGCAAGCGATAAATTTCACGATGTAATTGTGGAAGATGTAGACGATCCTCGTTATCATTTAGCGGCAAATCCAGAAGATTTTCCGAAGCCTTTAGGTGAATATAATTTTTAGATTTAGAAATAAAAGATATTGAAATAAAAAAAGCAAACTGAAAAGTTTGCTTTTTTTATGCGTTGTTTTAACAAATCATTAATAAACGAGTTTGCCCATTTTTTTCTTTTGGCGCTCGATGAAGACAAGGAAGTACTTTACTTTCTGGATGATCAACTGCCAATTTCCAAAGATTACCAAGTCCTAAATTAATAGGAACTGCATCTGGTTTTGCTTGGTAATGTAGGTCAAAGAAATACTCCGTTAAAAAGGATTCAAATCCGTCTTCGTTTCCATCGTACAATTCTTTAAGCTTATTGCGTATTTCAGGAATGAGTATTTTTTGTGTTGCTTGTGAGTTGGATAAAATATCACTCGATTCTCCATGATACGTGCATAAAAAAGTATCAGTTGGTATTGGAGAACGATCTACATGAAAAGAATACACATCGGTTGAAAAAAATGAAGGTGTATCATCTCTCTCATAACATTTTATTAGATTCAGCACTGGAGAAGCGCCATGATCTTTTAAAACTTCCATATCATTTAAAAGAATTTTACGAGCTAATGCTCCTTGTTCGCTTAATTGAATCTCTCTGAGTTCTTCTAGATTTACTTCTGTTATGTTTTCATTTAAAGTTACTTTTTCAACAATTTCAGAAAAATCTCCAACTAATTTACGAGACCAACAAATTGCATTAGTTTCTCCTTGAAAAGGTGTAGCAATAAGGTCTTTAAAATTAGAAACGTTTTTAATTTGATTCTCAATTATCATAATAGTTTACAACTTTAATGTTGAATTAAATTTGGAGTAAATAAAGTGTGTTTGGAGATGGTGGGTTTTTTTATAGTTTATTTTGAAGGCTCGCTAACGGTCTTGGCTATGAGTAGTTGCGTGGATTAGCACTTAACTTTACAAGTACACAACAAACTGACAATCTGTGAGGATTTTCAGAAGTAGGTGAGAACAAGCAATCACTTATAGCCATTATTGGACAATCGTGTTTTTAATTCAATATTAATTTCGATGATACTACTTTGGTGCTTTCAAAATTTACTTTTATGAAGTATAACCCTTTTCTAAAATCAGATACATTAATTTTTATATCAGAGGTATTAAAAACATTCTTATAGTAAATCCGTTGACCTAAAGCATTATAAAATTCAATAGACTTAACTTTTTCAGAGATATTAGATTTAATATTTACAAAAACAGTTGCTGGGTTTGGATATATTGATATTTCTTGTTCGAAATCAAAATCTGTAAGGCTCAATGTACCTATCTTAAATTGATAAGTATCTGAATAGATTATATTTCCATTATTAGTAGCAACTAATCTATAATAATAAGTCTCATTAGGTAATGGGTTATTGATTAAGCCAGTTATCAAATTAGTATTATAACCGAAAGCATAATTTGGCATTCCTGCAACTGACGAACCAAAACTGTCTGTAAGTCCATATTCGAAATAGATATTTGTTAAATAAGCACCATAACTATTAATTAAGCCTTTTAACTCTAAAGAATTTGCTTGAGTTTCTTCTATTGTTCCACTAACTATTATAATATCTCCTGAAAAATTAAAAACTCTTTCTTCACTATAAATGACTTCTCCATTATGCATTGCCTTTAATCTATAATAGTAATTTGAATTTGTATCTAAGTTAGTTATTGTAGCACTAACATAGTTTGAACTGTTAGCGTTAACTTGTGAAGGATTGGTTGAAATATTGTTTACGTAATCAATAGTTCCGTATTCAAACACGATATTAGTAATGTCTTGACTATAAGAAGTTAAATATGCTGATAATGTAACATCTGTTCCGTTAATATTTGGACTATAAAGATTTATATTGAACTCTGGATAAGTTGTAAAAGATAGAATATCACCATAAATTTCGTCTCCTTGATGTGTTGCCTTTATTCTATAGAAGTATTGTGTTTCAGGTTCTAAATTAATTAAACTTGCCGTAACATTTTCTGTTGTATTTCCTAATACAGATGTAGGTGTTCCGTTTAAAGTACTATTAAGAATATCAGAACTAGTTCCGTATTGAAATTCTACATTTGTAATGTCATATCCATTAGAAATTATAATACCTGAAATATCCGCAGTAGTTGATGAATAGTTATAAGTGAAATTTGTTGTTATTTCATAATCAGGAAGTGTTGTGAAGCTTAAAATTTGACTAGAATTATTATTTGAATTCTGTGTTCCTGTCAATCTATAGTAATATGTTGTGTTTGGTTCTAAGTTTATTAAATCAATAGAAGTATTTAAAGATTCATTTGCGTCAACTGTGCTTGGTGTTGTAGAAATAATATTGCTAAAAGAGTAATCAATACTATATTCAAACTGAATATTTGAAATAGATTCTCCATTAGAAGTAGCGTTACCAGTTAAGTTAGCATTAGAATTAGATATATTTTCAGCAGGATTAATGTGTAAAATTATGGGTTCAAATTCTACATCACTTCTGTATATTTTGCCATTTGTTCCTGCTGTATAGATTTTGTCATTAATAAGTTCAATTGAGTTTATAGTATATTGTTGGGTAAGATATTCCCAACTTATTCCTCCATTTTCTGTTTTGTAAAGCTTACCATCTTCATCTGCTATGTAACCAACATTTTTTGAATAAAAATTAACTTGCGTGTACCATTCGTATGGGATTTCTAACTCTTCCCAGTTAGTTCCTCCATCATTTGTTTTATAAATTAAACCTTGGTCTCCAACAAAATACCCGTTATTTTCATCTACAAAATGAAAAGTATTAATGTCTTCACCTTCCAGCTCAAAGTTTATATTCCATGTGTCTCCACCATCAATAGTTTTGTACATAGCACCGTAATAATTTCCTATGCGATTACCATAACCAACCAAGTCATTTACAAATTGTATATGGCCAAATTTCTGATTAGAAACTTGAGTCCAGTTAGCACCTCCATCAACAGTTTTCATTACTTTTTTCGAGTTAAAACCACCAGAAATAAAACCAATGTTTTCATCAAGAAAAAAGATGGAAGTTATACCTTCATCAATAATATCGTAACCATTATTTAAAGCTATCCACGTTACTCCACCGTCTGTAGTCTTAAAAACATGTCCACCGTATGTGCTAGCTGTTGTTGCATAACCTATGCTTTCGTTTACAAAAGTGAAATCACCAGCAAGAACAGAAGTTCCAAGACTTAATGCCCCGACTAAATTCCAATTATCTCCACTATCAGTTGTTTTATAAAAATAACTTCCCGATTGCGCATAGCCTATATTACTATTTATAAATTGTAATTGACGAAAATCATTATAATTTTCTGAATGCGGTGTCCAAGTATTACCACCATCTATAGTTTTAATAATACGACCACGAGCACCAGTAGCATAACCAATATTATTGTCTTGAAAATAAATGCCATACATAGAGGTATTGTAAACAAATCCATTTTGAAAAAAGATTTGAACCCATGAAGTACCACTATCATTTGTTTTATATGTTGCTCCATGGTCACCAGTTGCAAAGCCATTATTCTCGTCTAAAAAATGAAAATCGTAAATAGCTTCTCCCGGTCCTGAAATTTCTACCCAAGTTTCACCAGCATCAGTGGTTTTATACATGTCGTCATGCTCTCTTGTTGCAAAGCCTATGGTTTCATTTACAAAATAGACAGTAAAAAAATCTGAAGGAAATATATTAGTGCTTTGCGTCGTATACCAATTTTGTCCACCATCAATAGTTTTTAATATTGTTCCACCATTGGAAACAGCATGTCCAACTAAAGAACTGGTAAAAGATGTTTTGTTTACTGCAGAATTTGGAATACTCAAAATTTCCCATGTAGTTCCACCATCATTAGTCTTTACGATACTATTAGAAGTTGACAATATAATATTGTTATCATCAATAATATTTACAGTATTAAAACTGCTATTAAATCCTGTAGATATTTGATTCCATGATGTTCCGCGGTCAATAGATTTTAAGACGTATCCGTAGTTTCCAACAATATAGCCAGTTGCATTGTAGAAACTCATATCATTTCCACTAGAGATATTTTGTTTTTTTACCCATGTGTTACCAGTGTCTAGAGTTTCTAATAATTCATTAGACGTAATAATGTATCCAATATTATTTGTGACAAAATGAACATCTTTTCCTGTATTAGCAGTTGGTTTTGGGTTTAGCAATTCCCAATTTGTTTGAGAGTGAATTTTATTTATGCATATAATAATACAAAATAGGATAAGTAGATTTTTTTTCATTTCAATTTATTAATTTAATTATTCAATTTGTCTAGCATGTTGCCCAATGTTAGTCTGAATATACGTCGTTTTAATGACTTAATTTAACCTTAGCGAATTTACCAAAAATAAGTTTAGAAACAAATTCAATTATCTGTCAACATAAACCCAACCTGTTATGGTTTCTGTTTTTCCGTCGTTAAAAACTAAGGTGTTGAAATAGGTTGCAGAAGGCATGTTTTCTTTTGAATTTAATAGTTTTCCACGCCAAAGGTCTTTGTTGTTATTTTCTTTAAAAATAAGCTTTGCAACTGTTAAATAAGGATTATCATATGATAATAAGTATAGAAGTGTTTTAGTGATTAATTAATGAGTTTTTACTTGTTTTTTAACACAGTACTTTGTTAGCAATGGTTATTTATTTTGTATTATTTATGGTCAGAATTAAAGCCAGGGTTAAATCTTCTAGAGATGTAAACTTTGAATTAATAACAATTATTTTTTAAAAACTGTCTGAGTTAAAAAAATATTATTAATTTGGTATTTAACAAGATATATTCCTTGTTTTAAAGATGATATATTTAATCTAATGTTGTTTTTATTTGGATTCTTAGTAAGTAATAAACGCCCTTGAAGGGAATATAATTTCAAAATCTTAATCTTATTGAATGCATTAATGTGTAAAATATTGGAGGTAGGATTTGGGTATACAGAAACGGATTGTTTTTGATTCAAATTCTCTAAACTTAAAGCTTGTTGTAAACTATATATTTTTACATGACCGGACATAAAACCATTTACATTAGTATTACCGGACCCTCCAATAGCTATTTCCTCACCATTTGATGATAAACTTACAGAACTTCCAAAACCATTATATGAACCTTCACCATCAATATTTTCTCCTATTTTGGACCATTCCTCTTCGTTGTACTTATAAACACGGACATGACCAGAACCATCACCATTATTACTATTACTTGAAGCTCCAATAGCAACTATATTTCCATCGGAAGATATACTGACTGAATTACCAGAATAATCATTTTCACCCTCTCCATCAATATCAATTCCTAATTGTACCCAATTATTCGAAATGTTTTTATAAACTCTGACGGTTCCATTATAGTTAGAAGAGCTTGAATTATCTTCTCTGTTATGTGTATCCGAAATAGCTATAATCGTTCCATCAGATGATAAACTCAATGAGCCGCCGAAATCACCTCCTAAAATATCTCCAATAATGTTTGAACCTACCTGTTCCCAAGAATTTCCGTTAAAACTATAAACTTTAACATGTCCAGTATTATCACCCGCACCATTTCCATTGATAGCTCCAGTAGACAATATGTTACCATTAGAGGATAAACTGACCGAGGCGCCAAAATAGTCAAATTGATTTTCTCCATCTATATCGTCTCCAATTTGCTCCCAAACATCACCGTTATTTTCAAACACTCTTACATGACCTGTTTGATTTCCATTTACATCATTATTAGGTGCACCTATAGCTATTATTGAGCCATTTGATGACAGACTGATAGCTAGTCCTGAAGTATCCCCAGATTCTTCTCCTTCAATATTACTTCCTATTTGGGTCCAATTATCATTGACATTTTTGAAAATTTTAACGTAACCAGGGTTATTACTGTTTGCATTTGAGTAAGGCGCTCCAATAGCAATAATAGTACCATCTGATGATAAGCTTATTGATTTTCCAAAATTATCGTTTGCATTTTCTCCGATAATATTATTACCTATTTGAATCCAAACTCCATTTAAATTTCTAAATACTCTAACATTACCTGAAGAAGAGCCATTTTCACTATTAAAAGGAGAACTGATAGCAACGATTGAACCATCTGAAGAAAGTTTTACAGAATAACCTGAACGATCCATCGGAGCTTCTCCAAATATAGTATTTCCAATTTGATGTTGTCCATAAAATAATAGTGAAAAATGTAATAGTAATATTGAGATTATTTTTCTTTTCATGATTTTTAGTTTAATGGTATATATCATTATTTTAGTAATACTTGAATTGTTGCCTTCTTTGATCATATTCCGAGATTTAACTCGATATATAATAGTTGCGAAGTTAACCCAAAACAATTTTAAACACAAGCAAAATCACCTCACAACATAAACCCAACCTGTTATGGTTTCTGTTTTTCCGTCGTTAAAAACTAAGGTGTAGAAATAGGTCGCAGAAGGCACGTTTTCTGTTGAGTTTAATAGTTTTCCACGCCAAAGTGGTTTGTTGTTATTTCCTTCAAAAACTAATTTTCCGTAACGGTTGTAAATAAATATTTGATAATCGGTATAAATGTTTTGCAAACCTGTAATTTCAAACTGATCGTTTACACCATCTTCATTTGCTGAGAATATATTGTAAATAGTAGGCGGACAATTATATGTTCTTATTTCAAAGGAATTGATAACATAACAGTTGGTGTTTATGTTCTGAGTTTTTACAAAAATTGTTTGCGGATTGCTGTTGTTTGTGTAATCAATAATTGGGTTTATGGAATTGGTTTCAGCCAATAAATCTTCTTCCGAAGGATAAAAAGTAAACGCTATTTCTGGTGGATAATTTTCTTCCAAATACTGTAGTGTTTCAGAAAAATTAAAATTTCCTTTTTCGAAACCGAGATTACAGGTTTCTAAGTTTTGTAATTCAATTGTATTTGGAGGTTCTGGATAAGAGATTTCTATGGAATCTGAATTATTATCATCATTAATTTCTAAGACTTCGTTTTCTTCATCTACAATAATTGTTAGGGTAAAATCGGGCAGTAAATCTGTAGGAATTATAACAATTATTTCAAAGTATTCAAATTCATCAATTAAAATATCTTCAGAAGTAAAAAGTGTTTCTAAAAGAGTTGCATTAGCGTAGATGTTTATAGGAGTATTTGCAGGTAATAATTCGGTGCTATTTTCATTTTTAACAGTAAAATTTAGTTGTGCAGTTTTGGCTGAACAGTCTAACGGAGTTACGTTATCAATAGTTACTGTTGCATCAGGTAATTGACTGTTTAGTTTTGTGACAACGGTATTTATCATTACAAAATCTTGCCCAGAAGTTAGTTGAACTGTTGCGCTTGTATCACCTGCGGAAATGTTGTTTTGAATATCATAAAAATCCATGTCCATATTGTACAAATCGGTTTCGCCTGTAAAACTATTTGTTCCGTTGAAAGCGTTGTTTGCTGGATTTAATGGCGGATTGGAAATTAAATTTCCATTCACAAAAAGCGATTCGTTTACACTTAAACCTCGATCGCCTTCCCAAGCGAGAAAGCCAATTTTTGCATCAATATTATCAATTACATTTAAGTTGTTTAACGTGATGTTTAACTCGTTTGGAACATGCTGTAAACCGTCATAAATATTAATTTGATTCAGTTCTAAATCATCGTTTTTATAGACAACTAAAATAGACCAACCAGCAAAATTGGTTGCATTTGGGCAATAATCTGCTATAACATCGCTAACATCTAATTCCGATAAGGTGTAATTACCGTTTCCTGTTTCTAAAACGTGTTCTGTTACATCAGCAAAAGCACTAAAAAAGTTAAGATTTCGGGTTTCTAAGGTGTCTCTAAAAATACGAGTAACGTTTATAATACTGTCGTTTAATTTTACTTGAAAATCGCCATCTCCTGAACCTGCCCAATATAAATAAGCAGATTTAATTTCGTCTTCTGGAAGTAAAGTAAGTTCTGCGCTTGATGAAGTGTTTATTTGGCAAATAGAAGAGAGTCCGTTTTCTTGCAAATTCATGGTGTTGCCGAACATTGTAAAATCTAAACGACCACCAAATTGACTAAATAATTGAACATCTTGCGCGTTAATTTTTATCCAACTTAAAAGTGCGATAAAAATTAAAAGTTTTCTCATTTTGCTTTTATTCCGATTGAATAAAAATACAAATTATTTTACTTTAAAGATTGGCAAACGTAAATGCGCTTTTTCGTAATGTTCCGTTTGTTTGTAAATCCAGCGTAATTGAGCGCCAGCATTTTTTGCAAAACCTACATCTGAAGTTAATTTTTCTTCAAACTGTTTTTTTATTGAAGGATTTTTAGTTAAAAATTCTTCAGCAACATCTTCAAAGACATAAGAAGAAAAACCTTCTTTTTGTTGTAAAATTGTATCGAAAAAATTCCAGTTAAAAAATGAATCTGTAGCTTCTGCTTCTAATGTTTCTAAAACATAACGAATACCATTTTGATTTGTAGGAATATATAAATCTCCTTTCTTAAAAGTAATTTTTTCTTCGGAAGCTTTTACGGTTGTATTATAATGTAAATAATGGCCTTCGTAGGCTTGTTTTCTGGTTTCGTAGTTGTCAATATGGTTTACTTCAACCAATAAAGTTGTATCGTTTTTAAAACGCGTAAACTCAATTTTATTGGTAGTTAATCGATCAATGATGTTTTTCCAACCTTGTTGTAAAATGTAGGCTTCAGGAATTGTAACTTCTTTAGTTGCTACAAAGTTGTTGTAATAGTTTACCTCCTTTTCAAACGGTTTAGATTTGTCGTAAAACAATCTTTTCCCTGTAGTAACTTTACTTTCAATATAAGTTCCTTCGTATCCTTTAAAGTTGAATTGTGTTGGGTTTTCTCCATCAATTTTATATGTAATAGGATACGTTTTGTTTTTCAGAATTTCGGAAGTTGCATTTGCGCGTAATTCTTTAATTTCGGTAGATTTTTCTTCGGAAAAGTCAAGCGCAGATAGCATTAATTCATAGGTTTGCTCAACGCGAATTTTATACGGTTTTAACATGTGTGTTTCCACCATTAAACCAAAAGTATTAAACAAAGTTGTGTAGCCTGTTGAATATCTTGGCGAATCGAAAAATTGTGACCAACCTTTATCTGGAGTTGAACCCCAAACATTAACATAAGGCGTAATATCAATATTTTTTGTTGCTAAAGACTGCTCTAAAGCAGGACGCATTTCTTGCTCTAAAAATGAGCCTAATTTTCCACCTAATTTGTTGTGTTGTGTAAATAAATGTGTAATTGCATATTGATAATCTGCGCCATTGCTAACATGATTGTCAATGAAAACATCAGGATTTACTGTATGAAAAATTTCTGCAAATGCTTTAGCATTTTCTGTGTCTTGTTTTATAAAATCTCTGTTTAAATCAAAATTTCTTGCGTTTCCTCTAAAACCGTATTCTTTTGGTCCATTTTGGTTGGCTCTTGTATGTGAATTTCTATTTAAAGAACCGCCAATGTTATAGACCGGAATTACACAGACAAGTGAGTTTTTATATGCTTTTTTCAGTGAGTCATTTTTAACAATGTCTCTAAGTAATAACATGGAAGCGTCAATTCCGTCTGATTCTCCAGGATGAATTCCGTTATTGATTAAAATTCTGTTTTTAGATGAATTTTTAATGTCCTCTAAATTTGTTTTTCCATCAGCATTAAAAACCACTAAATGTAGCGGGTTTCCAGAATCTGTTTTGCCCATTTCAAACAAAGAAATATCAGTATAGCTTTCAGATAATGCTTCATAGTATGAAATTACTTCCTTGTATTTAGGAGTTTCCGTTCCGTTAGATTTTTCAAATAATGTTGTAAAATCATGTGTTATTTTTTTATCCTTAGAACAAGATAAAAGTGAAACTAAAATGGTAAAAAGAAGTAGTTTTTTCATAATTTAAACTCTAACAGCGGTTGGAACTAAGCTTGTGTAATCTCCATGGTTTCTAATTACATCTCTAACAATTGAAGAAGATATGTAACTTTTACCAGAAGAAGTTAGTAAGAAAACGGTTTCAATTTCAGAAAGTTTTCTGTTGGTGTGCGCAATAGCTTTTTCAAATTCAAAATCACCAGGATTTCGTAAGCCTCTTAAAATAAATTGTGCGTTTTGTTCTGCACAAAAGTTAACGGTAAGTCCACTGTAAGTAACTACTTTTACTTTTGGTTGATCTTTAAAAGTTTCTTCAATAAATTTTTTGCGTTCTTCTAAAGAGAACATGTATTTCTTATCAGCATTTATTCCGATAGCAATAATTAATTCATCAAAAAGAGTTATACCTCTTTCTATAATGTCAACGTGACCTAAAGTAATTGGGTCAAAAGAACCTGGGAAAATTGCTCGTTTCATAATTGTTAGTTTATTGCCATTTTTATAGCATTATCAAATAATTGTGCTAAAGAAATTCCAGCCTCTTTAGCTTGTTGCGGTAAAATACTTTCTTCGGTTAAACCTGGAACGGTATTCATCTCTAAAAAATGAGGAATTCCTTTTACCAATATATATTCTGAACGAGAAAATCCGCTCATATTTAAAATTTCATATACTTTTTTTGCAATTTCTTGTACATTCTTTTCTTTTGAAGGAGCAATTCTTGCGGGTGTAATTTCTTGCGATTTTCCTTCGTATTTAG
Organism: Tenacibaculum aquimarinum; assembly: GCF_022478115.1. Classification (GTDB taxonomy): domain Bacteria; phylum Bacteroidota; class Bacteroidia; order Flavobacteriales; family Flavobacteriaceae; genus Polaribacter; species Polaribacter aquimarinum_A. Next base: position 188,354 of record NZ_JAKGSC010000003.1, read on the forward strand.
CTTCGTAATCAAAGAAGTCGTTTTCTGTTACAATTTCTGTAATTGGTAACACTTTTGTTTTTCCTTCATATTGAATAACACCAACCGAAACTTCAGTTCCGTCTAAGAAACTTTCAATTAAAATTTCACTGTCTTCTGCATATGCTTTTTCTAAAGCTGGTAAGATTTCTTCCGCAGTAAAAACTTTTGAAATTCCAAAGCTAGAGCCTGCATTGTTAGGTTTTACAAAACAAGGTAAGCCAACTTTGTCTATAATTTGTTCAACAGAAAAAGCATCACCTTTATTAAGATATACTGAAGTTGCGCATGGAATTCCGTAGTTTTTTACAACACTTAACGTATCTCGTTTATTAAAAGTCAAAGCCATTTGATAAAATGGGGCAGAAGTGTGCTTCATTCCAAGTAAATCGAAATACGCTAAAATAGTTCCGTTTTCTCCAGGAGCACCGTGAATTGCGTTAAAAACACAATCAAAAGTTATGTGTTTATTGTTGATTACTGTGCTGAAATCATCTTTGTTTATTGGAAATTCATTGCTGTTTTCATCTAAAACAACCCATTTGTCTTTTAAAATGTGAACTCTGTATGCGTTGTACTTTTCTTTTTCAAGATGATTGTAAACAACGTTTCCGCTTTTTAAAGATATTTTTACTTCAGAGGAAAATCCTCCCATTATAATGGCAATATTTCTTTTCATTTTCAGTTGATAAAGTACAAACTTAGCAAAAATTACGTTCACAATTTTGCTAAGCTGTTTTAAAGTTAAATAATGTACATTTGTACCGCTACAAAAAACAAGAAATGAGTATCGTAAATTTTATAAAAAGTAAAACATTTTTTAAGCAAATAGCTATTGCCGTAGTTGGTTTATTGTTATTTGTGTTTGTGTTAAAATTTTGGTTAGGTGTAACTACAAATCATAATCAAAAAATACAAGTTCCTAATTTGCATAAAATGTCTTTAGCAGATGTTCAGCAAAAATTAGAAGAACTAGATTTAGATTTTATAGTAATAGACTCTGCTAGTTTTAATCCAGATTATCCAAAGAAATCAGTTATTGAGCAAACGCCAGAAGCAGGTGGTTTTGTAAAAGAACAACGTAAAATATACTTAACGTTAAATCCGTCTAAATATAGAGATGTTACTATTCCAGATTTAAATGGAAGAACAAAAAGACAAGCAACTTCACATTTAAGTTCTATCGGATTTAAAGTTGGAGAAAACTATACTTGGGTTGGCGGAATTGGTAAAAACGTAGTTCGTGGTTTAAAATACAAAGGAAAACGTATAAAAGCAGGAGATAAATTACCTAAAAATTCTGTAATCGATTTAATATTAGAAGACGGTAATAGATAGATTTCAGTTATCAGTTATCAGTTATCAGTTATCAGTTATCAGTTATCAGTTATCAGTTATCAGTAGCGGTTTGCTATGCGGTAAAAAACTAAATTTTATGCAAGAAAATACTTCTTCAGAAATAGAAAACAACGATCTTTTTGAACACTATAATTTTACTGCTGCAGAAGGTCAAGAGCCTTTAAGAGTAGATAAGTTTTTAATGAACTTTATAGAAAGTGCAACTAGAAATAAAATACAACAAGCGGCAAAAGCGGGTAATATTTTAGTGAATGATGTTGTTGTAAAATCGAATTTTAAAGTAAAACCAAACGATGTTGTTCGTGTTGTTTTAGAATATCCGCCAGTAGAAACGGAAGTAGTTGCTGAAGATATTCCGTTAGATATTGTCTATGAAGATGATGCTTTAATGGTGATAAATAAACCAGCCGGAATGGTTGTGCATCCAGGACACGGAAATTATACAGGAACGTTAGTAAACGGATTAATGCATCATGTAGAAAATTTGCCGACAAATTCTAATGAACGTCCAGGTTTAGTGCATAGAATTGATAAAGATACAAGTGGTTTATTAGTTGTTGCTAAGACAGAATCTGCAATGACACATCTTTCAAAGCAATTTTTTGATCGTACAACCGAGCGTTTATATTACGCACTTGTTTGGGGTTATGTAGATGAAGATGAAGGTACAATTGAAGGAAATATTGGGCGTAGTTTTAAAAACAGATTGCAAATGGATGTTTTTCCAGAAGGCGATTTTGGAAAACACGCAGTTACGCATTATAAAGTACTAGAGCGTTTAACGTATGTAACGTTGGTGCAATGTAAATTAGAAACAGGAAGAACACACCAAATTAGAGCGCACTTTAAACATATTGGACACACACTTTTTAATGATGAGCGTTATGGTGGAGATGCTGTTTTAAAAGGAACTACGTTCACAAAGTATAAGCAGTTTGTGCAAAATTGTTTTAAAGTTTTACCAAGACAAGCTTTGCATGCAAAAACACTTGGATTTACACATCCAACAACTGGAGAGTTTATGCAATTTAACTCTGAAGTGCCAGAAGATATTACTGCTTGTTTAGAAAAGTGGAGAACGTACTCTGAAAATAGTGTTCAGTAGGTGAAATTTATATTCTAAACAAAAAATCCCAAACTATAAAGTTTGGGATTTTTTTATTTTAAGGGTTAAAGATTATTCGTCTTCAACTTCGGTTCTTGTTTCTTTAGGTGCGTCACCTTTTTTAATTTTTATGGTAAGCTCGTTTTTATTTTCGTCTAAGTCCATAAAAATTGTATCACCTTCATCTAGTTTAGAGTTTACAATTTCTTCAGCTAAAGCGTCTTCAATATATTTCTGAATTGCTCTTTTTAAAGGTCTTGCTCCATATTTCTTATCAAAACCTTTATCTGCTATATAATCTTTGGCAGGTTCGCTTAAGTTAAGTGTATATCCTAAATCTCCAATACGGCTTAATAATTTGTCTAATTCGATATCAATAATTTTGTGGATATCTTCTCTTTCAAGTGAATTAAACACAATAATATCATCAATTCTGTTTAGAAATTCTGGTGCAAAGGCTTTCTTTAAAGCGCCTTCAATAATGCTTTTTGCATGTGCATCTTCTTGGTCTTTCTTAGAAGAAGTTCCAAAACCAACTCCGCCACCAAAATCTTTTAATTTACGTGCACCAATATTAGAAGTCATAATAATTATGGTATTTCTAAAATCGATTTTACGTCCTAAACTATCAGTAATGTGTCCGTCATCTAAAATCTGTAATAACATATTAAAGACATCTGGATGCGCTTTTTCAATTTCATCTAAAAGTACTACTGAATATGGTTTTCTACGAACTTTTTCAGTTAATTGTCCACCTTCTTCGTAACCAACATATCCTGGAGGCGCTCCAATTAAACGAGAAATAGCAAATTTTTCCATGTATTCACTCATGTCAATTCTAATTAAAGAATCTTCAGAATCAAATAATTCACGTGCTAAAACTTTAGCTAATTGTGTTTTACCAACACCAGTAGAACCTAAGAAAATAAACGAACCAATTGGTTTGTTAGGATCTTTTAATCCAACTCTATTTCGTTGGATAGCTTTTACAACTTTGGTTACGGCTTCATTTTGACCAATAACTTTACCTTTAATCATATTTGGTAAATCGGCTAAACGATGGCTTTCTGCTTCCGCAACTCTGTTTACAGGAATTCCTGTCATCATAGAAACTACTTCTGCAACATTATCTTCGGTAACAATTTCTCTGTTTAGCTTTGTGTCTTCTTCCCATTGATTTTGGGCTGAAGCTAAAGCTGCTTCCATGTTTTTCTCGTCATCACGTAATTTAGCTGCTTCCTCATATTTTTGTCCCGTAACCGCTTTCGATTTTTGATCACGAATTTCTTCAAGCTTTGCTTCTAATTCTAAAACCTGTTGAGGTACAACAATATTTGTAATATGAATTCTAGAACCTGCTTCATCTAAAGCATCAATAGCTTTGTCTGGAAGATGTCTGTCAGTCATGTATCTGTTTGTTAATCTTACACAAGCTTCTAGTGCTTCATCTGTATAATTAACATGGTGATGTGCTTCGTATTTTTCTTTAATGTTATGTAAAATCTGTACAGTTTCTTCAACAGAAGTTGGGTTAACAATTATCTTCTGAAAACGACGTTCTAATGCGCCATCTTTTTCGATGTTTGTTCTGTATTCATCTAAAGTTGTTGCTCCAATACATTGAATTTCTCCACGCGCTAATGCAGGTTTTAACATGTTAGAAGCGTCTAATGAGCCAGTTGCGCCACCAGCGCCAACAATTGTATGAATTTCATCAATAAATAAAATAATGTCTTCATTTTTCTCTAGTTCGTTCATTAACGCTTTCATGCGCTCTTCAAACTGACCACGATATTTTGTACCTGCAACTAAGCTTGCTAAATCTAAAGAAACGATACGTTTGTCAAATAAAATTCGAGATACTTTTCGTTCAATAATACGCAAAGCTAAACCTTCGGCAATGGCAGATTTACCAACACCAGGTTCTCCAATTAACATTGGATTGTTCTTTTTACGTCTGCTTAAAATTTGAGAAACGCGCTCTATTTCCTTTAAACGACCAACTACAGGGTCAAGCTTCCCATTTTCTGCAAGCGCTGTTAAATCACGTCCAAAATTATCTAGAACAGGAGTTTTAGACTTCTTAGCAGTCTTTCCTTTTGGTTGTTGTCCGCTAAAAGGATTTGCCTTTTCTCCAGGAAACTCATCATCAGAAGGAGTTTCGGCAATTGGATTTGTTGGTAAATCTATACTTTCATCTACATGGAGCTGTTTGTATAGCGTTTTTACATCATCGTAATTTATATCTTGTTTTTGCAATAATTTAGTTGTTGGGTCATTTTCATTTCTTAAAATACATAATAACAAATGTGCAGTATCAATAGCTACGCTTTGATAAAGTTTAGCTTCTAAAAATGTGGTTTTTATTGCTTTCTCGGCTTGTCTTGTAAGGTGTAAGCTCTTTTTTTCGTTACTTGGTGTAATTGATGGGTTTATAGGATTTAGTTTCTCTAATCTAGTGCGTACTAAGCTTAAATCTATATCAAAAGCAGTTAAAATATCAATTGCTTTACCATCTCCTTTCCTTATTAAACCAAGCAGTAGATGTTCTGTTCCAATAAAGTCGTGCCCTAAACGTAGCGCTTCTTCTTTACTGAAGGTGATTACATCTCTTACTTGTGGTGAAAAATTATCGTCCATATTGTTGTTTTCTTTCTTGTGTAAAGTTAGTGGAAATTTTTTAGTAGAAATTACAAAAAATGTGCCACTGATTTTTTTGTGTCAATCTGACTGAAAAAGTAGTTAAAAAATCAATAGGTAAAACATTATTTTTTCAACTGTTAAAAACTCAATAAAATTGTTAATAACTATGATTGGTTTTTGTGGCTGAAGCCTTTGTAAATAAAGCGATTTGTTCTATCTTGCATTGTTTTACAAAATGAAGCTTTTTTAAGCGTATTTTAAGGTGGGTTTTATATTGAATAGAATTCACTTTTTTAACGAAAAAATAACAATATTAATTTAACAAAATAATATATGGCAGATGGCGAAAAGTTGATTCCTATCAACATTGAAGAGCAAATGAAATCGGCTTACATTGATTATTCAATGTCGGTAATTGTATCGAGGGCTTTACCTGATGTGCGAGATGGTTTAAAACCTGTACACCGTAGAGTTTTATTTGGAATGCATGAGTTAGGAATTAAAGCAACTGGATCGTATAAAAAGTCAGCAAGAATTGTTGGTGAGGTTTTAGGTAAGTATCACCCGCATGGAGATACTTCTGTGTATGATTCTATGGTGCGTATGGCACAAAACTGGAGTGTTAGATACATGATGGTTGATGGTCAAGGAAACTTTGGTTCTGTAGATGGTGATTCACCAGCAGCAATGCGTTATACAGAGGTGCGTTTTCAAAAAATATCAGAAGATATGTTAGCTGATATTGAAAAAGATACTGTAGATCATCGTTTAAATTTTGATGATACTTTACAAGAGCCAACTGTATTACCAACTCGTATTCCTAATTTATTAGTAAATGGAGCTTCTGGTATTGCTGTAGGTATGGCAACAAATATGGCGCCACACAACTTAACTGAAGTTATTAATGGTACTGTTGCTTATATCGAAAATAGAGATATTGAGATAGATGAGTTAATGCAGCATATTAAAGCACCAGATTTTCCTACTGGAGGAATTATTTATGGTTACGATGGTGTAAAAGATGCTTTTCATACAGGTCGTGGACGTATTGTTATGCGTGCAAAAGCTGTAATAGAAGAGGTTAAGGGACGCGAATGTATCATTGTTACAGAAATTCCTTATCAAGTTAATAAAGCAGAAATGATTAAAAAAACTGCTGAATTAGTAAATGATAAAAAAGTAGAAGGTATTTCTAATATTAGAGATGAATCTGATAGAAACGGTATGCGTATTGTGTACGTTTTAAAGCGTGATGCAATTCCTAATATTGTTTTAAATAAATTATTTAAATACACACAATTACAAACTTCTTTTAGTGTAAATAATATTGCTTTGGTTAACGGAAGACCAGAACAATTAAACTTAAAGGAATTAATCCATTATTTTGTTGAACATAGACATGAAGTTGTTGTTCGTAGAACAGAATTTGAATTAAAGAAAGCTGAAGCAAGAGCACATATTTTAGAAGGATTAATTATAGCTTCTGATAATATTGATGAAGTAATTAAAATTATTAGAGCATCTTCTAATGCAGATGAAGCAAGAGAAGCTTTAATAACTCGTTTTGAGTTGACTGAAATTCAAGCAAAGGCAATTGTAGAAATGCGTTTACGTCAGTTAACTGGTCTAGAACAAGACAAGTTACGTGCGGAGTTTGACGCTATTATGATTACAATTACTGACTTAAAAGACATTTTAGCGAACGAGCCAAGACGTTATCAAATAATTACCGATGAGTTGCTTAAAATCAAAGAAAAATATGGTGATGAGCGTAGATCTGTAATAGAATATGCTGGTGGAGACATGCGTATTGAAGATATGATTCCTGATACAAAAGTAGTGGTAACTATTTCTAATGCAGGATATTTAAAACGTACAAATCTAGATGAATATAAAGTTCAGAATAGAGGAGGAAGAGGTCAAAAAGGAGCAACAACTAGAAATGAAGATTTCTTAGAGCACTTATTTGTTGGTACAAATCACCAATATATGATGTTCTTTACGCAGAAAGGTAAAGTATTCTGGATGCGAGTTTATGAAATTCCAGAAGGTGGTAAAAACACCAAAGGTAGAGCAATGCAAAACCTTATTAATATAGAACAAGATGATTCTGTAAAAGCCTTCCTTGTAACACAAGATTTAAAAGATGAAGATTACATAAATAGTCATTATGTAATTATGGCAACTAAAAAAGGTCAAGTAAAAAAGACTTCATTAGAGCAGTATTCTAGACCAAGAACAAATGGTATTAATGCTATTACCATTAAAGAAGGAGATGAGTTATTAGAAGCTAAATTAACAACTGGAGACAGTCAAGTAATGTTAGCGTTAAAGTCTGGTAAGTCAATCCGTTTTGAAGAAGCAAAAACTCGACCAATGGGAAGAACTGCTTCTGGTGTAAGAGGAATAACTTTACAACATGAAAATGATGAGGTAATTGGTATGGTAGCTGTAAATGATATGGATAGTAATATTCTTGTTGTTTCAGAAAAAGGATACGGAAAGCGTTCTAAATTAGAAGATTATAGAGTTACAAATAGAGGTGGGAAAGGAGTTAAGACTTTAAATATTTCTGAAAAGACAGGAGAATTAGTTGCAATTAAAAATGTAGATGATTCAAATGATTTAATGATTATTAACAAATCGGGACTTACAATTAGAATGGCTGTTGAAGATTTAAGAGTAATGGGACGTGCAACGCAAGGAGTTCGTTTAATTAATATTAAAGATTCGGATAGTATTGCTGCTGTAGCTAAAGTTATGCATGAAGAGGAGGATGAAGATGAAAATTTAGAAGACTCAGAAGATGGCACGGAAATTGAAAACAACACAGAAGAACAAGAATAAATTTAATACACATTAAAATGAAAAAACAAATATTAGCACTTACATTAGGATTAATGACTGTTGGTGCAATGGCTCAAAAAAATGAATTAAAAGCAGCAGAAAAAGCTATTAAAAAGAATGACTTTTCAACTGCTGTGACTGCTGTAACTGCAGCAGAAGCTTTAATGAGTAATATGGATGCAAAATCTAAAGCTAAATTTTACTTTTTAAAAGGGAAAGCTTTTGCAGGAAAGAAAGATTATAAAAACGCAGCAGATGCTTTTAATAATTTAATGAAGCACGAGAAAGCTACAGGTAAAGCTAGATATACTAAAGAGGCAGCACCAATGTTAGGTGTTTTAAAAGATGAAGTTCAACAAAAAGCATTTAGTTTCTACGAAAGTAAAGATTATAAAGGTGCATCGGATACTTTTTATTTAAGATATTTACTTGAAGAAAAAGATACAATGTTTTTATCTAATTCAGCTCAATTAGCGCTACAAGGTAAAGACTATGATAATGCATTAAAATATTATTCAAAACTAAAAGATTTAGGATATACCGGAATAGAAACTCAATTCTTAGCTACTAATAAAGAGTCTGGAAAAGTTGAAAACTTAGGTTCTAAGCAGCAAAGAGATTTAATGGTGAAAACTGGAAAATATATAAAACCAGAAGATAAGAGAACTAAATCTAAAAAAGTAGATATTATAAAAAACATAGCATTAATATTAAAAGAACAAGGTAAAACAGATGAAGCAATTAATGCTTTTAAAGAAGCTAGAGCTTCAGATCCAGATGATATACAGCTTTTATTAGCAGAAGCTTATATGTACAATGATCTTAAGCAAATGGATAAGTTTTCTTCTTTGTTGAAAGAAGCTACAGAAAAAGATCCTACTAACCCAGATTTGTATTTTAATATTGGTATTGTTAACTATAATGAGAAAAGAGGAGAAGAGGCTCAAAAGTATTTTTTAAAGGCTTTAGAACTTAAAACTGATTATCCAAAGGCTCATTTAATGTTAGCAACTTCTATGTTACAGAAAGATGATATAATCGTAAAGAAAATGAATGATTTACCTCCTTCTGATATGGCAAGCTATACAAAACTTGAAAACGAGAGAAAAGTTTTATATACAGAAATTATACCAGTTTTAACAAAGGCAGATGAGTTAGAAAGAACAATTGATACAGTTAGATTGTTAATGAACTTACATGAGTCTCTAGAAAACGAAGCAAAAGCAAGTGAATTTAGAGCATTATACAAAGCAATGAAATAATAATAATTTCATACTAATAAAAAAAACCGAAACGTAAGTTTCGGTTTTTTTTTATGTTTAAAAACGGATTAAATAATTCGTTTTATAACTCTTAGTTTATGTGTGTGTTTTTGAAACTCCGCATTATAAATACCGCTATGATCTAACGTGTCTATTCTAACTTTACCATGAGCGTGGATAATGTTATAGTCTTTCATAATAATACCAACATGCGTAATGTTGCCTTCCTCATTATCAAAAAAAGCTAAATCTCCAGGTTCACTTTCTTCAATAAAACTTAAAACTTCTCCATGTTTAGCTTGGTCTTTTGCATCTCTTTGTAACTCATATCCACAGATTTTATAAACCATTTGCGTAAAACCAGAACAATCTATACCAAAAGGTGTTTTTCCGCCCCATAAATAGGGAGAGTTTAAAAATAAATAGGCCTTATTTACAATTTCAGATTTTGGTAATCTTTCAGAAAATACTTTTCCATCGTAAGAAAAAGGAGTGTTATTAATTTTAAAAGAACCTCCATCATAAAAAGGCAAGCTTGAGCCAATTGGAATTGTGGTTAGACTGTTGTTTTTATCAACGATAAAATCAATTAGTTCACCTGAATAATGTTTTGGTGAGTTTGAAATCGAATGGTAATATTCTTCAGTGATTTCTTGATATTGTTTATTGTCAATAAAGCCTTCATAACCATCAAAATGTAATTTGATTTTACTCCATTTTTTATCCTTTTCAAGAACTTCAAAATGCTCGCCAAATAAAACTTGACTCACCATTTCCGAAGGATCTCTTGGCTCTAAACGAAGAGGAACAATACTTAAATTACAAATTCCGAACATTAAAAAAAATTAAATACGCTCTATTACCATTGCACTTGCGCCACCACCACCGTTGCAAATTCCGGCAGCACCAATTTTAGCATCATTTTGTTTTAAAATAGAAGTTAAAGCAATAATAATTCTTGCTCCAGAAACTCCTAATGGATGTCCTAAAGAAACAGCTCCACCATTTACGTTAACTGTATCTGCAGATAAACCTAAGATTTTCATGTTAGCTAAACCAACAACTGAAAATGCTTCGTTTAATTCAAAATAATCTACATCATCTATAGAAACATTTGCTTTCGCTAATGCTTTTGGTAATGCTTTTGCAGGCGCAGTAGTAAACCATTTTGGCTCGTGTGCAGCATCTGCATATCCTTTAATTTTTGCAAGAGGTTTTATACCTAATTCTTTTGCTTTATCAGCAGACATTAAAACTAATGCAGCTCCACCATCATTAATTGTAGATGCGTTAGCAGCAGTTACGGTTCCCTCTTTTGTAAAAGCAGCACGTAAAGCAGGAATTTTCTCCATTTTTACAGCTTTATATTCTTCATCTTCAGCAAAAATAATTGCATCTCCACGTCTTTGTGGAATTTCAACAGGTACAATTTCGTCAGCAAATTTACCATCTGCCCACGCTTTTGCAGAACGATTGTATGATTCAATAGCAAAAGCATCTTGATCTTCTCTTGAAAAGTTATATTCTGTAGCACATTCATCTGCACAAACTCCCATAGCAACTTGTTCGTATGCATCAACTAAACCGTCTTTTTGCATTCCGTCTTCCATTTTAATTGGACCAAATTTACTTCCTTTACGGGCGTGTTGATAATGCGGAATAGAACTCATGTTTTCCATACCACCAGCAACAACAATTTCGGCATCGCCTAAAGCAATTGTTTGTGCTGCTAACATAATCGATTTCATTCCAGAAGAACAAACTTTATTAACAGTTGTACAAGGAACTGTATCTGGAATTCCAGCAAAGATTGCTGCTTGACGCGCCGGAGCTTGTCCTAAACCTGCAGAAACAACATTTCCCATATAAACTTCTTCAACCATTTCTGGTTTTAAATTGATTTTATCTAAAGCGCCTTTTATAGCAATTGCACCTAATTTTGGAGCAGGTATTGAAGATAAACTTCCCATAAAACTACCAATTGGTGTACGAGCAACTGCGGCAATTACAACTTCTTTCATATCTATATCGATTTGTTTGTGTTTATTTTTGTCTTGCGAAAATACTCATTTTATTGCAGGCAATAAAATAATTCCAAAAGGTTATATTTACATATTCAAATAAGGAAAATGAATAATTTTATTAATAAGATTTATAAAAATAACACTATTGTATATAAAGTGTTGTTGTTTTTAATTACTGCAGTTGCTATTGTTTACCTATTTCCAAAAGGAGGGCAGTTTAAATACAATTTTAACAATGGTAAATTATGGCAGTATGATAATTTGTACGCGCCATTTGATTTTGCTATTCAAAAAACCAATGAAGAGCTTATTGCAGAAAAAGCTTCGATAGGGAATACTGCAAAAAAATATTTTAAATACAATTTACAAACTCCTAAAGATGTAAAAACAGTTTTCGAAATTAAAATAAATGCGTTAACCGAAAGCGATTCTTTATCTGAATATGAAATTAAAGATTTATACAAAAAAGGAAATTTAATAATTGATAAAGTTTACAAAACTGGTTTTTTAGAAAATTCTAGTCAAGATAAAATAAATAACGCAACAGAAATTGTAGAGCTTAGAAAAGGAAATGAAGTAGAAGAGGTGTCTTTTCAGAAAATATTAGGATCTAAAGATGTTTTTAAAATTATTACTGAAAATATAGGAAGTCAGCCTTTTTCTTTTGGTGAAAATGAAGTTTTGACCATACTTTCTGAAGTGTTAAAACCGAATGTCTCTTTTGATGAGAATTACACGCAAAAATCTTTGAATGAATCTCTTAGTAATCTTTCTTACACAAAGGGGAAAGTTTCTAATGGAGAACTAATAATTTTAAAAGGAGATATTGTTGAAGGTAAAAAGTTAAATATATTAAATTCTTTAAAAAGCGAATCTGAATCTAAAATTTGGACAGAATCTAATTATAATTGGATTGTTTTTGGCTACGCAATTTTAGTGTCTTTGGCTTTGTTAATGCTATTGCTTTTTTTACGAAAATACCGACCAGAAATATTTGAAAACAACAATAAAGTAACCTTTATATTTTTCAATGTATTCTTAATGATTTTAGTACAAACGTTGGTTATTAAATATAATTCAGATTATTTATACGTTGTTCCTTTAAGTATTTTACCAATTGTTTTAAAAGCGTTTTTTGATGCGCGTTTAGGATTATTTACACACGTATTAACTGTGTTGCTTTTAGGTTTTATTGTGCCAAACAGTTTCGAGTTTATTTACTTGCATATTATTGCTGGTATGGTAACTATTTTAACGGTTTCTGAATTATATAAAAGAGCAAGTTTATTTATTTCAATAGGGCAGATTACATTGATTTATATGATTACGTATTTTGCTTTTTCAATTCTTAAAGAAGGAAATGCAAGTCAGATTAATTGGGATTACTTCTTACTATTTTCAGCAAACGGATTATTATCTTTCTTAGCGGTTTTCTTTATTTATTTTTATGAGAAAGTCTTCGGATTAGTTTCGGATGTAACCTTGTTAGAGCTTTCTAATACTAATTCTAAACTTTTAAGAGAGTTGAATGAAAAAGCACCAGGAACTTTTCAGCATTCAATGCAGGTAGCTAATTTAGCGGAAGCAGCAGCCAATGAAATAGGAGCAAACTCAATGTTGGTTAGAACTGGAGCTTTGTACCATGATATTGGAAAAATGGTAAACCCACAATATTTTATAGAAAATCAAGCAACAGGCGTAAACCCACACAACGATTTATCTGCGCAAGATAGTGCGCATATAATTTTAAATCATGTTATAAACGGAATTGAATTAGCCAAGAAAAATAAACTACCGGATAGAATAATAGATTTTATAAGAACACACCATGGAACTAGTTTGGTGTATTATTTTTATAAGAAAGAACAAGACGCAAATCCAGATATTGACGTAAATATTAAGAAATTTATGTATCAAGGTCCAATTCCGTTCTCAAAAGAGACTGCAATTTTAATGATTTGTGATGCTGCAGAAGCAGCTTCTAAAAGCTTAAAAAATCCAACTTCAAACTCAATTGACGAGTTAATTAATAAGATTGTTGAAAAGCAAAAAGCTGATAATCAGTTTGTAAATTCAGATATTACTTTTAGAGAAATAGAAACAATTAAAAAAGTTGTAAAAAAGAAGTTGATGAATATTTACCACTTGCGTGTAGAATATCCAGAATAACATAAAAATTTTTAAAAAAAAAGTTGCGATATTGTAATTGTAAATGTACATTTGCACTCGCAATTTTTGTTTCATGCTTTTTATAAAGTTTGAAATGTCCAAAGGAGAGGTGGCAGAGTGGTAATGCAGCAGATTGCTAATCTGTCGACGGGAAACTGTCGCCAGGGTTCGAGTCCCTGTCTCTCCGCTAAAAATTGCACTCGGGGTGTAGCGTAGCCCGGTCATCGCGCCTCGTTTGGGACGAGGAGGTCGCAGGTTCGAATCCTGCCACCCCGACACAGTTGGTCGTAACAACTCAAAAATTACGGGCTCTTAGCTCAGCTGGATAGAGCACCTCCCTTCTAAGGAGGCGGTCGAAGGTTCGAATCCTTCAGGGCTCACTTAAAGCTTCACAGAAATGTGAGGCTTTTTTGTTTTTAAAAAGGTAGTTTAGTGTTCCTTATTAATTTCTTTTATGAATCCGAAAAAAATAAAAAAGCCTTGGCCAACCAAAAAGGCAATGGAACAGGTTTATGAAATGAATCTTTGGGGAACCAACAATACCCATTTTTATTCTGGTGAAGGTTCTCATCTTCCGGAAATAGTAAATCCTTATGTTAAGGTTTTAATTGCGTTTCTAACTTCTTTTAAAGAACCTATTACTGTTTGTGACTTTGGTTGTGGCGATTTTAATATAGGCAAACAATTAGTTGAATATACCAGCAAATACATTGCGGTAGATATTGTTGAAGATTTAATTCAGTTTAACAAGGAACATTTTAAACAACCTAATTTAGAATTCCATTCTTTAGACATAGCAAAAGATAACTTGCCAGTTGGAGATTGTGCCATAATAAGACAAGTATTACAGCATTTGTCCAACGAGGAAATTAAAAGTATTGTGCCAAAATTAAGTGCCTTTAAATATGTTATTTTAACAGAACACTTACCTGAAGGAAATTTTATACCCAACGTAGATATTATTTCTGGACAAGGAATTCGATTAAAAAAACAAAGTGGCGTAAATTTACTTGAACCTCCTTTTTATTTAAAATTAAAAGAAGAAACTCAATTATTGTCTATTAAATTGAAGCAAGGGAAAGGTGATGTTGTTACAACATTGTATCGACTGTTTTAATATATTCAAAAAAAACTCGAAGCAAACGCTTCGAGTTTTTTAATTTATGTTAAAAAGTGTTTAGTTATTGTACAAAACCCATTCGCCTTTTTCTAAAAGCGGAATTGCTTGTTTGTACTTCACTTGTTTTTCTTCGCCGCTCATTACATTTTTTATAGTAACTTTTTCATTTCTACCAATTTTTGGTTGATCTCTAACTACAGTTTCAACAGGTTCTTGTTGTTGCTGGCGCGAGTTCTGAATTGCTTGTTGTGTAGAGTTCTGAACATCGTCTTTACGCAAGTCTAGTTTTTCTCTAGTTTGTTCACGTGCTTCCGAAATCTGATTTGCTTCTTGGTTTGGTAACTTTCCTTTAAATAAGAACGATAATACTTCTTTGTTAATGTCTGCAACCGTTAATTTAAACAACTCAAAAGCTTCGAACTTATAAATTAACAACGGATCTTTTTGCTCGTAAGAGGCATTTTGTACAGACTGTTTTAATTCGTCCATTTTACGTAAATGCTCTTTCCAGTTTTCGTCTATAATTGCTAGTGTAATGTTCTTTTCAAAGTCTTTAACTAAAGATTGCCCTTCAGTTTCATACGCTTCTTTTAAATTGGTAGTTACTTGTAACGTTTTTACACCATCTGTAAAAGGAACTACAATACGTTGGTATCTGTCGCCTTCGTTTTCAAAAACATTTTTAATAACTGGATATGCTTGTGCCGCATTTCTAATTTTATCTTCTTTGTAATGTGCTGTTACAATTGTGTACAATTTATCAGTTAATTCTTTTTCTGACATTTTATTGAATTCTGCTTCCGTAAAAGGAGAAGTCATTGAAGAAAAACGAATTAATTCGAATTCAAAATTCTGGAAATCTTTGTTCTGTTTGTTGGCAATTGTAATAGCTTCACAAGTTTCAAAAATCATGTTTGCAACATCAATTTGTAAACGTGTTCCGTCTAAAGCGTGTCTTCTACGTTTGTACACAAACTCACGTTGTGCGTTCATTACATCATCATATTCTAACAAACGTTTTCTGATTCCGAAGTTGTTTTCTTCTACTTTTTTCTGCGCTCTTTCAATAGATTTAGAAATCATAGAATGCTGAATTACTTCACCATCTTTTAAGCCCATTCTATCCATCATTTTGGCAATTCTGTCCGAACCAAAAAGACGCATTAAATTGTCATCTAAAGCTACGTAAAACTGAGAAGAACCAACATCACCTTGTCTTCCTGCACGTCCACGTAACTGTCTGTCTACACGTCTAGAATCGTGTCTTTCTGTACCAATAATTGCCAAACCACCAGATGCCTTTACTTCGTCTGATAATTTAATATCGGTACCACGACCAGCCATATTTGTTGCAATTGTTACAACACCAGGATTACCTGCTTGTGCAACTACATCAGCTTCTCGCTTGTGTAATTTTGCATTTAAAATATTATGTGGAATCTTACGCATTTGTAACATTCTACCTAATAATTCAGATATTTCTACCGAAGTTGTTCCTACTAGAACTGGACGACCTTCGCCAACCAATTTTACAACATCTTCAATTACTGCATTGTATTTTTCACGTGTAGTTTTGTAAACTAAATCGTCTTTATCATCTCTTTGAATTGGTCTGTTTGTAGGGATTTCTACAACATCTAATTTGTAAATTTCCCAGAATTCACCCGCTTCTGTAATCGCTGTACCTGTCATTCCAGATAATTTACGATACATTCTAAAGTAATTTTGAAGTGTTACCGTTGCAAAAGTTTGCGTAGCGTCTTCAATTTTACAGTTTTCTTTAGCTTCAATTGCTTGGTGTAATCCGTCTGAATAACGACGCCCGTCCATAATACGACCGGTTTGTTCATCAACAATCATTACTTTGTTTTCCATTACAACATACTCAACATCTTTTTCAAAAACCGTGTAGGCTTTTAAAAGCTGATTCATTGTGTGGATACGTTCACTTTTTATGCTGAAATCTCTGTATAATTCTTCTTTTTCTTCGGCTTTATCTTCTGCAGAAGCTTCGCTACTTTCAATCTCTCCAACACGAACACCAATATCAGGTAATACAAAGAATGTTTCGTTTTTGGTTACGTCAGATAAGTGAGAAATACCTTTATCAGTTAAATCTATCTGATTGTTTTTTTCTTCAATTGTAAACCATAAATCTTCGTCTACTTCTGGCATTAACTTGTTGTTGTCTGCCATGTAGAAGTTTTCAGTTTTTTGTAATAACTGTTTAATACCTTCTTGCGATAAAAATTTAATTAAGGCTTTGTTTTTTGGTAAACCTCTGTAAACTCTTAATAATAAGAATCCACCATCTTTAGTGTTGCCATCTGCAATTAGTTTTTTTGCTTCTGCTAAAACGCTTACTAAATAATTTTTTTGAAGCGAAACTAAGTCGGCAACTAAAGGTTTTAATTCTGTAAACTCATGTCTGTCTCCTTGAGGAACTGGACCAGAAATAATTAATGGCGTTCTTGCGTCATCAATTAAAACTGAATCTACCTCATCAATAATTGCATAGTTTGGAGAACGTTGTACTAAGTCTTTTTTAGACGAAGCCATGTTATCACGTAAATAATCGAAACCAAATTCGTTATTTGTTCCGTACGTAATATCTGCGTTGTATGCTTTTCTTCTTTCTTCTGAATTTGGTTGATAGAAATCTACACAGTCTGTAGAAAGTCCGTGAAACTCAAAAATAGGAGCCATCCAAGCGCGGTCACGCTTTGCTAAATACTCATTTACAGTTACAACATGCACACCGTTACCAGTTAATGCATTTAAATAAACAGGAAGTGTAGAAACTAAAGTTTTACCTTCACCTGTCATCATCTCAGCAATTTTACCTTGGTGTAAAACAGAACCACCAATTAACTGCACATCGTAATGTACCATGTCCCAAGTTACAGGTTTACCGCTTGCATCCCAAGAGTTTGCCCAAAACGCTTTATCGCCTTCTAGGTTAACATGGTCGTGAGTTGCAGATAATTCTCTATCAAAAGGAGTTGCAGTAACTTCAATTTCTTCGTTATTTACAAAACGCTTTGCAGTTTCTTTAACAACCGCAAATGCTTCTGGCATAATTTCTTCTAAAACCTTTTCAGAAGCTTCATAAGCTAAATCTTTTAACGAATCTATTTCTGCGTAAATTCCTTCTTGATCGTCTATTGCAGCTTCAGTTGCTTGTGCTTCTAAAGAACTAATTTTAGTTGTAAATTCTTCAGTTGCTTTTGCAATTTTGCTTTTAAATTCTATTGTTTTTGCACGTAATTCATCGTGAGATAAACTGGCTAAAGCGCTTTCAAAAGCGTTTACTTTATTTACAATAGGTTGTAATATTTTTAAATCCTTTTCTTGTTTGTCTCCAACAAAAAGTTTGATAACTGAGTTTAGTATGCTCATTTTATAATTGTTTTATTTTTAACTTCATAATTGAAGTTAAAAGTATGTGCTTGATTTGCAGCTTGTTATAATTTGTGTGAATTATGTAAACTGAGGGTTTAAATTTAACCAAAAAAAAAGCCTCAAATGAGACTTTTTAGATATTTTTTTACGAGTATGTTAGTATTCGTCTTCGTTCCAAAGATAATCTTCTTCGGTTGGATAGTCTGGCCAAATTTCTACGATTGAGTCGTAAGAATCACCTTCATCTTCAATTCCTTGTAGGTTTTCTACAACTTCTAGTGGAGCGCCTGTTCTAATAGCGTAATCTACTAATTCGTCTTTTGTTGCTGGCCATGGTGCATCTGCTAAATATGATGCTAATTCTAAAGTCCAATACATTTTTTTAATGTTTAATTTCTGCAAAAATAATTTTTTTAACGAGAAATGCAAGTTTTTTTTAAAAAATGTGTAAATCAATAAAAAAAGAACTTAATTTTTTTTCTCGGGAATCCATTTGATTTCCTTTGCTGATAAGTCTTTAGACAACTTTCGTGCCAACACAAAAAGATAGTCAGAAAGTCGGTTTAAGTACATTAATACGTCAGGATTTATAGGTTCTTGTTCGTTTAGCTCAACAACTAGGCGCTCTGTACGGCGGCAAACACATCTTGCAATATGACAGAATGACACAGTTTGGTGTCCGCCTGGTAAAATAAAATGTGTCATCTGCGGAAGTTCTTCATTCATTTTATCAATCTCTTTTTCTAGAAATTCAATAGAATTATTTTCAACCTTAAGAATATTTAAACGCTCTTTTCCGTTTTTTAGCGTTTCTTTTTCTGGCGGAGTTGCCAGCATTGCACCTAAAGTAAAAATATCGTGCTGAATTTTATTTAACGAACTTTTAATATGCTCACTAATTTCTTGATCCCTAATTAAACCAATATGAGAGTTTAGTTCATCTGCTGTTCCGTAGCTTTCTATACGTAAATTGTATTTTGGAACGCGTGTTCCTCCAAAAAGTGCGGTTGTGCCTTTATCACCAGTTTTTGTGTATATTTTCATGTTGCTAATTTAAAGATTTAAAAATTGAAGAATTTAAAAATTATATCCTAATTGTATAATGTTCGTTTATTTGTTTTTGGTTGAAGAAAACAAATCCCCATTGAAAAGTATCTACTGTACAAGAAACTTTTGGGTGCTTTTTTATTAGAGCCCAAGCTGCTAGCATTTCTTTACTCCAGTAAATATCATCAAAAATAAATACTGTGTTTTCATTTGCTGATTTTAAACAAGCTTCAAAATAATGTAAAGTGGCTTCCTTTTGATGGTTTCCATCGAAATAAATAAAATTGAATTGCTTGTTTTCAATTGCTTTTGGAAGTGTTTTTGCAAAATCACCAACTTTTAAAGAAATGTTGTTAAATCCGAATTTGGTAAATTGTTGTTGTGCAATTTTAGCAGTTTCTGGGCAACCTTCTAAAGTTGTAATAGCTGTGTTTTTATTATTTGCAGCTAAAGCCGAAGTAGCTAAACCTAAAGAAGTGCCTATTTCTAAAATTTCTTTTGGTTGAAAATACGTTGTTAAACGAATTAATAATTTTGCTCTTTTGTTGGAAATTCCCGCAACTTTTGCAATCTTAGAAACCTGCCTTTCATCCGAAGAAAAAACAGTAGAACCTGCGCCAAAATCGGTAATCTTAATTGTTGTTTTATTGTTTAGTAATTGTGTTTTGTATTTCTTGAAAATTTTAAATTTTTCGCTAGAAGTTTTAGCGTTAAAGCAATTGTTTTTCAACCCTAAAATAAAAGAATGTTTGTTGTTCTTTTGGTTGAAGGACTTTAATAAAAAAAGCAGATATGATTTTAGTTGAAAAAACATTGGGGCTAAAATAACAGTTTTAGTTTTTAAAAATTATATTTGTGAATCAAATTACCTCACAATTATGATTAGAAGCTTAAAGTTCCTTTTTATTGTTATTATTTTTTCTTCTTGTGTTCCAAGTAAAGATTTAGTGTATTTGCAAGGAGATCCAGTACAAAAAACTGAAATACATAAAATTAATAACGAGCCTTATAAACTTCAAATAAGTGATGTGGTTTCTATAAATATAAAAGCCCCAGATGAAAAGTTAGTTGCTTTGTTTAAGAAAACTGAAGGTACAAACTCTTCTCAACAACCTACAGATGGCGGATATTTTTCTGGATACACAGTAGATAATCATGGTAATATTAGATTGCCTTATTTAGGAGAAATAAATGTTTTAGGATTTACAACAAAAGAAGTTAGAGTTAAATTAGAAGAACGTTTAAAAGGAATGTTTAAAAATCCAGACGATGTTTTTGTTACTGTAAAATTAGCGGGAATAAAATATACGGTTATTGGAGAAGTGGCTAGTCCTGGACCAAAAGTAATTTATCAAAATCAAGTTAGTATTATAGATGCAATTTCTAATGCAGGCGATATTTCTGTAACCGGAAATAGAAAACAGATTGAGATTTATAGAGGTTACTTAAAGAATGATGTAGAAAAGTTTTCTATTGATTTAACAAATGTAGACGCTTTTAATTCAGAAATTTTTTACATAAAACCAAACGATATAATTAATGTGTTGCCTTTAAAGCAAAAAGCTTGGGGAACAGGAACAACAGGTTTGTCGTCTTTAACAACAATACTTTCTGTATTTACATTGGTAACATCAACTATATTATTGGTAAGAGGTTTATAAAATGGCAAACAAATCAAACTTTTCAATTGAAAAAAAAACAGCAAGTTCTAATATAGATTTGACATCTTATTTTTTTAAGGTTCTATCTTATTGGAAATGGTTTTTATTAACAACTATAATTGCTTTTGCAATTGCAAAGTATAAGAATGATAGAAAAATTAGAGGCTATAGTTTAGATACAGTTGTCTCTATAAAGGAAGAATCTAACCCGTTGTTTTCTACAGGAACAAGTTTAACCTTTAATTGGGGTGGAGCAAGTGATTTGCTAGAAACCATAAAAGTAATTTTACGCTCTAGAACACATAACGAAAAAGTAGTTTCTCGTCTTCAGTTTTATACACAATATTTAGTGCAAGGAGAATATAGATTGGATGATGCTTACGGTAAAACTCCTTTTAAAATTAAAGTAGATACAGAAAAACCGCAATTGTACAACACTTTAATTAAGGTTAAGATGTTGGCAAATAATAAAGTTGAACTCTCTGTAGATTATGGAGAAAACTTTAATAGAGTTTCTTTAATTAATTATAAAAAAGACTCTGTTTCTTATTTTACACCAACTGCTAGAAATTATTCTGAAGAGTTTACTTTAGGCGATAAAATTGAAAAAGAGCATTTAAATTTTACAATCCTTCCTTCTAAGTCTGGTGGAAGTTCAGATGAATATTTTGTGCAATTCGGAAGTTTTAATGGCGTTGTTGGAGGTTATCGAAATGTAAATGTAACAGATGTTGCTAAAGGATCTTCTTTAATAAGGTTAGCGCTTTCTGGGCCAAATAAAAATAGGCTTGCAGATTATTTAAATACTTCGGTTAATGTTTTATCTGAAGATAAACAGAATCAGAAAATTGCATATGCTGTAAAAACAAAAGAATATATAGATACCTTGTTTATTGCCGAGTCTAAAAGTTTAAAAGATATTGAAAGAGAGTTAGGAAAGTACAAACAGCAAAATAATATTTATGATTTATCTGCTGAAGGTTCTAAGATTTTTGAAGAGACTACAACTTTAGAGAGAGAAATTAGAGGTGTAAATGATAATGTTACTTATTTAAATGAATTAGAAAGCTATATTAAATCACATAGTACCTATAATAGTGAAGCGATACCAGTTCCAGCCTCTGTAGAGGTTTCTGATGCTAAGATTACTTCAGAAATAGCAGATTTAATTCAAAAATCTACGTTAAGAGAAAATTTAAGAAGTACCGTAACAGCTAATCATCCGCAAGTAATTGGTTTGGAAAAAGAGATAGCTACAAGTAGAAGAGTCTTGTTAGAAAATATTGTTACGGTTCGTGGTTCTATGCAAAGCAAGTTAAGGACTAACAGAAATAGATTGCAAACCTTTAGTGGTAAGTTACGTCAATTGCCAAAAAAGGAGCAAGGTCTTATTAAGTTTCAACGTAATTATGAAATTTCTGAAGCCAATTATAACTATTTAAAACAAAAAAGTTATGAGGCTGGAACAGCAATAGCGGCCAATGTTTCAGATGTAAAAGTAATAGATTCAGCTAAAGATTTAGGACAAGGTCCAGTATATCCGAACACGCAGTTTAATTATGTTTTGGCATTAATGTTAGGAACTATGTTGCCGTTGTTTTTTATCATTTTGAAAGAAGTTTTGGATAATAAAATTCATACTGTAGAAGAAATTCAGAATAATTATGATATTCCGGTTTTGGGCGTTGTTGGTAAAAATATGTTAGACACCGATTTGGCAGTGTTTACAAAACCAAAATCTACAGTTGCAGAATCTTTTAGAGCTTTGCGTTCTAATATTCAGTTTTTATTTAGAAATAATACAGAGTCAGATTCTTCTTCTAAAACGTTGGTGTTAACTTCGTCAATTAGTGGAGAAGGTAAAACCATGATTTCAATAAACATGGCAACTGTTTTTGCTTTAAGTGGTAAAAAGACGGTTTTAGTTGGTTTGGACTTAAGAAAACCGAAAATCTTTGGCGATTTTGGTTTGTCTAATGATTTTGGAGTAGTTAATTATTTAATCAATCAAAAAAGTTTAGATGAGGTTACGCATACAACACAAGTACCTAATTTAGACGTTATATTATCTGGACCAATACCGCCAAATCCATCGGAATTATTGTTGAGTAATAAGGCAGATGAAATGATGGTTGCTTTAAAAGAAAAATACGATTATGTAGTTTTAGATACGCCGCCAGTAGGTTTGGTTTCTGATGCTTTAGAATTGTTTAAATATTCTGATGCTGTTATTTATGTAATTCGTCAAAACTATTCTGAAAAAGGAATGATGAAGATGATTGATGAGAAATACACAAATAAAGAAGTAAAGAATATTAGTTATGTTTTAAATGATTTTTCTGTTGGTAGTTCTTACGGCTATGGTTATGGCTATGGTTACGGAAATGGTTATGGTTATCATGAAAACGATAAACCAAAAACAGTATTTCAGAAAATTAAAAATAAACTAAACTTATAAGAGTTCTAAAATATAATTTGGGCAACGTGTAGGTCTATTTTTTTGCATGTCTATAAATGCTAAAACAGTATTTCCAGTACAAATAAGCTCGTTTTTTTGATTTGTAATTTCATAATTAAATTCAATCTTAACTGTAGGTGTTTTTTTTAGCGAAGTTTTTACTGTGAGAACATCATCATAAAGTGCGGATTTTTTAAAATTACAAGCCAAAGAAATTACCGGAAGCATTATTCCATTTTCTTCCATTTTTTTATAAGTAATATTTAAGGAACGAAGCCATTCAGTTCTTCCAAGTTCAAAATACTGGGCATAATTACCGTGATAAACAACGCCCATTTGATCTGTTTCGGCATAACGTACTCTAAATGAGTGTTCAAAATTCTTCAAAATATTTTATTTAAAAATTCGTTTCTATTTACATAAAAAATAACTAATAATCAATAGCAAATTCATTTTTTTATACTGAATTTTATTCACACTTTTGTGTAACCAAAAAAAAGGGATATTAAGGGGGCTTATATCTAACATTAAACAAACACATTTTACTATTTTAAATAATGACTAAAACTGCTAACTCAGTTTGGAATGAATGCTTGTCTTTTATTAAGGACAACATAAAGCCGCAAGCATATAAAACATGGTTTGAACCAATAAAACCTGTAAAATTAGCAGGTGAAGCATTAACAATACAAGTGCCAAGTAAATTTTTTTACGAATGGTTAGAAGAACACTATATTAAATTATTAAGAGTTGCTCTAGTTAGAGAGTTAGGAGCAGATGCTAAATTGATTTATGATGTACGTATGGAAAATACGTATAGTAGTAATAATCCACAGACGGTTAAAATACCAAGTTCTAATCGTAATCCATTAAAAACTCAAAAAGTTACGGTTCCTTTAGAATCTAAAAGAGAATTAAAAAATCCATTTATAATTCCTGGGTTACAAAAAGTAAAAATTGAATCTCAATTAAATCCAAATTATAATTTTAATAATTTTGTTGAAGGAGACTCAAACCGTTTAGCGCGTTCTGCAGGAATGGCAGTTGCAAATAAACCGGGAGGAACTTCTTTTAATCCTTTATTAATTTACGGAGGTGTAGGTTTAGGAAAAACACATTTAGGACACGCAATTGGTGTTGAGATAAAAGATAAATATCCAGATAAGACAGTTTTATATATTTCTTCGGAAAAATTTACACAACAATTTATAGATTCAGTAAAGTCTAATACACGTAACGACTTTATTCACTTCTATCAAATGATAGATGTTCTAATAATTGATGATGTACAATTCTTATCAGGCAAAACTGGAACTCAAGATGTGTTTTTCCATATATTTAATCATTTACACCAAAATGGTAAGCAAGTAATTTTAACATCAGACAAAGCGCCTGTAGATATGCAAGACATTGAGCAGCGTTTACTTTCTCGTTTTAAATGGGGATTGTCTGCAGAGTTACAAGCGCCAGATTACGAAACAAGAATTTCTATTCTTCAAAATAAATTATTTAGAGATGGTGTAGAAATGCCAGAAGAAATAGTTGAATATATTGCTAAGAATATAAAATCTAACGTTCGTGAACTAGAAGGTGTAATTATTTCTATGATTGCGCAAGCATCATTCAATAGAAAAGAGTTTACACTTGAGTTAGCGAAACAAATTGTAGATAAGTTTGTTAAGAATACTAAGAAAGAAGTTTCAATAGACTTTATTCAGAAAGAAGTTTCTAAGTATTTTGATATGGATGTAGCTACATTACAATCTAAAACACGTAAACGACATATTGTTCAGGCACGTCAATTAGCAATGTTTTTTGCTAAAAGATTAACTAAAACGTCTTTAGCAAGTATTGGTAACCAAATAGGGCAAAGAGATCACGCAACTGTATTGCACGCTTGTAAAACGGTTGACAATCTTACCGAAACGGATAAGCAATTTAGAAAATACGTTGAGGATTTAAGGAAGAAACTTACTTTTTAAAATATACAACCTCACTTTATGTGAGGTTTTTTTTAATCTTTTTTATATGAAAATACTAATGGTTTGTTTAGGTAATATTTGTCGTTCGCCTTTGGCGGAAGGAATCTTACAATCTAAAGTCTCAGATAATGTTTTTGTAGATTCTGCTGGAACTGCAGGTTATCATGTTGGTAATTTACCAGATTCTCGTTCTATTGATGTTGCTAAGAAATATGGAATAGATATTACAAACCAGCGAAGCAGAAAGTTTTCTGTTGAAGATTTTGATAATTTTGATGTTATTTATGCGATGGATGATAGTAATTTTCAGGATATTTTATCATTAGCTAAAAATCAATCGGATAGCGGAAAAGTAAAAATGATTCTTAATGAAATTCATCCCAATTCGGATGCCAATGTTCCTGACCCATATTATGGAGGAGATTTAGGTTTTGAAAATGTCTATGAAATGCTTGATGAAGCTTGTGCTATAATTGTTAAAAAACTACAATAATGAACGGTAAATTATATTTAATTCCTACAACTTTAGGAGATACAGAACCTTTAGAAGTAATGCCATTATCGGTAAAAAAAGTTGTCGAACAAATTGATTATTTTATTGTAGAAAATGAAAAATCGGCTCGTAGGTTTATTAAAAAAATCACTCCAAAAAAATCACAAGCATCTTTAGAATTAATGCTTTTGGATAAATATGCAGATGCTTTTGAAACAGATAGTTATTTAGATGTTTGTAAAAAAGGAGTTAATGTTGGTTTACTTTCTGAAGCAGGAGTTCCTGCAGTGGCAGATCCTGGAGCATCTATTGTAAAGTTAGCACACGATAATAATATACAAGTTGTGCCTTTGGTTGGGCCTTCTTCAATTTTAATGGCAATAATGGCCTCTGGTATGAACGGGCAAAGTTTTGCTTTTAATGGTTATTTGCCAATTGACAAATCAGAAAGAAAGCGAGCAATTAAAGATTTAGAAAAATTATCTAAAGATAAAAATCAATCTCAAATTTTTATCGAAACACCGTATAGAAACGAGAAAATGTTGGCAGATTTAAAAGCAGCTTTATCACCTGTAACTAACTTGTGTATTGCTTGCGATATTACGCTTCCTTCAGAATATATTAAAACATATTCTATAAACGATTGGAAACGTCAAAAGCCAGATTTACATAAACGCCCAGCAATTTTTATTATTCAGAAAGATTAAACTGTAGCCTTTTTGTTTGCTTTAATAACAGAAACATCATATCCTTTAAATTTCTTTAAATAAGATTCGATTGTTGCTCCGTAAGCGTCAGAAAACTTGGTTGCGCCTTTACTACGTAAGTATTTTTTTACATTTCCTGCACCACTTAAATGAGCGGCAGCTAAAATTCCAGATTCTGTAATTTTAATACCGTTTATGGTTTTTCCTACAGAACGTTTTATGTCCTTTCTTAAAATGTATTTATTTACTTTACAAAGTGCAATAAATGCTTTTTCTTGTAATTCTGGAGTGTTTAAAAATGCTTTTGTATTGTATATTCTAAAACGTTGTAAAGTGGTTTTACCAAATTGGTATTTACCAAGATATCCTAGAGAATTAACAGCATTGTATTTTCCTTGAGATTCTTTAAAGGCTAAAGCTTCTTTAAAGCCAATAAAGTCTTTTTGTAAAAGAGGAATTACTACCGAATTTGTATTTGTAACGGTAGCTTTATTTATAGTTTTACTTTCCTTTGGGTTAGTAGTAGTAAAGTTGGTTAAACCTATAAAAACTAAAATCAATATTAAATTTCTAATAACTAATTGTTTCTGTTTAGCGATGCAAAGATACAAGTAAAATAATTAAACAACTAGCAATCAATAATTTACAGTGTTTTCACTTTGTCAAATTAGGAATTTCACTGTGCTTTTTTTATTGATGAATATGTTTAATCTAACTTCTATTGAATTGTGTTTAATAAAGCAGTTAATTTATTGCGAATAAAATTTTGTTAATTTTATCTATCAATTCCTCTTTTGTTTATCCAACGCTGGTATTTTGCGGCATTTCTATTATGTTGAGATAATGTTTTTGCAAACTCATGAAAACCAATTTTATCAACACTAGCACACATATACATGTATTTGTGTTTAGCAGGGTTTAAAACGGCATCTATTGCAGAAACGTCTGGCATTGCAATTAGAGTTGGAGGTAACCCCGTGTTTTTGTAAGTGTTATAAGGCGATTTTAATTCCAAATCTTTAGTAAGCACTCTCTTTACAACAAAATCTTGCCCTTTAATTTCTTTAACGCAATAGATAATTGTTGGATCTGCTTGAAGCGGCCAACCATCTTTTAGTCTATTTAAATACAATCCAGCAACAATAGGGCGCTCACTTTTTTGAGCAGTTTCCTTCTGAACTATGGAAGCTAATGTTATTACTTGATCTTTTGTTAAGTCTAGTTTTTTTGCTTTTTCTAACCTGCTAGAATTCCAAAAACGATTGTATTCTCGCAACATTTTATCTCTAAACTTTTCTGCTGAAGTATTCCAATAAACCTCATAACTATTTGGAATATAAATTTGAATTGCTGCTTTTTTAGATAAGTTGTTTTTTGATAAAAAAGATTTATCTGTAAAAGCGTTCAGTAAAGAAAGAGAGTCAGTTTCTAGTTGCTCTGCAATTCTACCTGCTAATTTTTCTACAGTATCTTGGTTGTTGAATGCTATTTTAATTGGAGTTTGGTTTCCAATGCGTAACATGTTTACGATGTCGTTATTAGACATTCCTTCTTTAAGTAAATATCTACCAGGTTTTGGTTTAGAGAAATTCTTTTTAGCTGATACCCAAAGAAATGTTTGTGGACTTTTAGAAAAAGGTGTTAGCTTTTCTTTTATGTCTAAAAGACTTTCGTTTGTACGCACAAAAAGAACTGTATCTTCTTTAATAGTGTTTCCAAAAATCTTTTGATAGTAGTTGAATCCAATAATTCCTGCAAATAAAAGGAATCCAATAATTCCGTATAAAAGTTTTTTATTCATAAAATTTAAATATTTTTTCTTGAGATTTTATAACTTAATCCCTCTTAGAAGGATTCATTGATAAGTTGAAATAAGATTTCGTTTTTATAATTTCCTTCGGATAAAATCCAGTCTTTTTTTATGCCAATTTGCACAAAATTATGTTTTTTAAACAACGTTAAGCTTTTAGCGTTGTCTTCTGTAATATTGGCAAAAAGTTGATGTAAATTTAAGTGTTTAAAACAATAATTGATTAATAATTGTAAAGCTTCAGAAGCAAAACCCTTATGTTGGTGTTCTTCAGAAATTAAAACACCAATTCCTGCGCGTTTGTGTTGTGGGTTAAAATCGAATAAATCGATCATTCCAATTTGTTTGCTGGAGTTATTTTCTTCAATTATTAAACGAAGTTGTTTGGCTTCAAAAATATCTAAATGAGCATTTTCTAAATATTGTTTCAATAAAAATTTAGAAAAAGGAGTTTGTGTATGGCTAATTTCCCAAAAAGCTTCATTGTTTTCTGTGTTATATAGAAACTCTAGATCTTCTGGTTCTAATGCTCTTAATTTTATTTTTTGACCTAAAAGTGTTTGCATTATATTTCTATTTCGCCTTTAAAAACAAACTGAGCAGGCCCTTTTAAAAAAACGTTTTTATAAACACCTTTTTCTTCAGTAAATGAAACCTCTAAATTTCCTCCTTCAACAGGTAAAGAAATTAAGTTGCTGTTTGTTTTATTTGTTTTATGCATTGCAATAGCAACTGCTGTAACTCCAGTTCCACAAGCTAAAGTTTCATCTTCTACACCTTTTTCATAAGTTCTAACTCTAAAAGTGGAAGCGTCAACTTGTTGTACAAAGTTTACGTTACTTCCAGGATCTTGATAACTGTTTCTAATTTCTTTTCCGTTTTTAAAAACAGGATACTCTTTTAAATCATCAACAATTTCTACATGATGCTGAGTTCCTGTATACATAAAAACTGAGTTTTCATTTAGTTGTATTTCGCTAACATTTATCATTTGTAAAGAAACAATACCGTCTTCAATTTTAGCAAAATGTTTTCCATCAACAGCTAAAAAAGTAGTTTCTTTTTCAATAATGTTTAGTTTTTTAGCAAAAGCAACTGCACATCTTGCTCCATTTCCGCAAAAAGTTTCACTTCCATCAGCATTAAAATACACCATTTTAAAATCAGCATTTTCATCATTCTCAATTAGAATAACGCCGTCCGAACCAATTCCAAAATTTCTATTAGATAATTTATGGATTATTTCTACGTTGTTTTTAGGAAAGGTATTTGTTCTGTTGTCGAACATTACAAAATCATTTCCTGTGCCTTGATATTTATAAAAAGTTAAATTCATTGCCACAAAGATAGCAAATTTAGCAGCATTTAAAACTTGTTAAATAGCCGTTAAAGTCCGTTAAAATGAAGTTAAACAGATTTATTGAATTTGTTTAAAGTGTATATTTGAGTATAAATAAAAACAAAAAGAAAAATGAGAAAAGTATTCGGAATTATTGGAGCTGCTATTCTTGGAGGAATAGTAACGTTAGGAGGTTACAAATTATTAATTGAAAAACCTCAAGTTGTGGTTGAACAAGCTACAACACCTAATATGCAAATGGTAAATGCAAATTATAATCCAGAAGTTATAAATACCTCAATTGCGCCAACTGATTTTACGGAGGCTGCAGAAAAAACAGTGCACGCGGTTGTGCATGTTAAAAATACCAACACAAAATCTTCAGTAAACTCGCTGTCAGATTTATTTTACGGAGGAGTTCCAAGAGCACAAGTTGGTACTGGAAGTGGAGTAATTATTTCTCCAGATGGTTATATTGTTTCTAATAACCACGTAATTGCAAACGCCAACGATTTAGAGATTACCTTAAATAATAAGAAAAAATATAAGGCAGAATTAATTGCTACAGATGAAAAGAATGATATTGCTTTGTTGAAAATTGAAGCTGGTTTCGATTTACCTTATATCCCTTTTGCAAATTCAGACAATGTTAAAATTGGTGAATGGGTTTTAGCTGTTGGTAATCCTTATAACTTAAACTCAACTGTAACAGCAGGAATTGTAAGTGCTAAAGGAAGAGATTTGGAAGGAAATAGAAATATTGATGCTTTTAT
This sequence comes from Tenacibaculum aquimarinum, assembly GCF_022478115.1. Taxonomy (GTDB): domain Bacteria; phylum Bacteroidota; class Bacteroidia; order Flavobacteriales; family Flavobacteriaceae; genus Polaribacter; species Polaribacter aquimarinum_A. The sequence goes on from NZ_JAKGSC010000003.1 coordinate 218,573, forward strand.
ACAAACAGATGCGGCAGTTAATCCAGGAAATAGTGGAGGAGCTTTGGTAAATATTAGAGGAGAGTTAATAGGTATTAATACCGCTATTACTTCTAAAACGGGTTCTTTTATTGGGTATTCTTTTGCGGTTCCATCAAATATTGCTCGTAAAGTCATAGATGATTTATTAGAGTTCGGAAATGTGCAAGAAGCTATTTTAGGAATAAATGTTGACGGATCTTCTTCTGCAAATGATATAGAAGGTGTTAAAATTGCATCTGTAACTGATGATGGAGGAGCAAAAAGCGCTGGTATTTTAGATGGAGATGTAATTGTTAAAGTAAATAATGTAAAAATTTCTAAGTTTTCTGAGCTTACTGGACAGTTAAAAGCAAAAAGACCTGGAGATTTTGTTGAAATTACTATAGATAGAAATGGAACTGAGCTTATTAAACAGGTTAAATTAAGTAAAAAGGACACGTATTATTCACAAGGATTTGGTGTACAATTAAAAGACTTAACGGAAAAAGAGAAAAAGGAAAAAGGAATTTCTTACGGAGCCAAAATTGTAGATGCATCTAATAGTAAAGGCTTTACTTATTTTAACGTTGGTAAAGGTTATATTTTAACAAAAATAAATAATATAAAAGTTAATAGTGCTTCAGAGGCTGTTTCTATTTTAGATAAATACACAGGTAATCAGCACTTTTATTTAGAAACAATAAATCCAAAAGGCGAATTAGAACGATATAGATTTTAAATACATGTTAGTTATGTTTTTTAGATCCGGTTTTGAGGTATCAAAACCGGATTTTTTATGCCGTAAATTTTTACTTAAAAATTATAACGAAATCGATTTCGTATTCTAAAAAAAAGAAATACTTTTGCATCAAATTTTAAAAATTTTCAACAACATAACTATGTCAACAATAGTAAATTACGAAAAAGAAGTTGTTTTACAAGCTGAAACAAGAAAAGCAACTACAGAGTTTATCAATATTGTAAACGATTTATGGTACGACAAATCAATAGAATTGGTTTTATTCCGTAACACATTAATTGATAAAAGAGCTAGTGAAGTTTTAAACTTAATAAACTACGCAGGTGAGTTTGTAGCAAAGTCAATTACAATTCAAGATGCATTAGATATTGCAAGAGCAATTCAGCAATTAGAATTACCGGCTTCTAAATTAGATATTGGTAAGCTAGCTTATGAATGTTTTTTAAATGAAGATGGATGTAAAGACAAAGTTGCCTTTGTGAAAAATCAATTAAAAAACATTGCAGAGGTTGCAGAACTACAACCTAGAGATGTTGTTTTATATGGTTTTGGTAGAATTGGTCGTTTATTAGCACGTGAGTTAATGAGTAAAATGGGACGCGGATCTCAACTACGTTTACGTGCCGTTGTAACGCGTGGAGAAATCAACCAAACAGTATTAGAAAAAAGAGCTTCTCTTTTAAGTATAGATTCTGTTCACGGAGATTTCTTAGGAACTGTACAAACAGATGTAGAAAACAATGCATTAGTAATTAACGGAACAACTGTACACATGATTTCTGCTGCAAAACCAGAAGATATCGATTATACAGCTTACGGAATTAACGATGCTTTAGTAATAGACAACACAGGTGCTTTTAGAGATAAAGAAGCATTAAGCCGTCATTTAGTAGCAAAAGGAGCAAGTAAAGTCTTATTAACTGCGCCAGGAGCAGGAGTTCCAAATATTGTACACGGAGTAAATCACTTAGAAAACAATCCAGATAATATCGATATTTTCTCAGCAGCATCTTGTACAACAAATGCTATTACGCCAGTTTTAAAAGTCTTAGAAGATAACTTCGGAATTAAAAAAGGACACTTAGAAACTATACATGCATATACAAACGACCAAAATTTGGTAGATAATATGCATAAAAAATACCGTAGAGGAAGAGCAGCAGCTTTAAATATGGTAATTACAGAAACAGGTGCCGGAAAAGCAGTAGCAAAAGCATTGCCAGCATTAGCAGGTAAATTAACCTCAAATGCAATTAGAGTTCCAGTTCCAAACGGATCTTTAGCAATTTTAAACTTGCAATTACACCAAAATGTAACAACAGAAGCAGTAAATTCAATTATGAAAAAGTATGCTTTAGAAGGAGATTTAGTCGAGCAAATTAAATTTTCTTTAGACAATGAGTTGGTTTCTTCAGACATTGTTGGTACAACTGCGCCCTCAATTTTTGATAGTAAAGCAACAATTACAGACGGAGATACTATTGTAATTTATGTTTGGTACGATAATGAATACGGATATTCTCATCAAGTTATGCGTCTTGCAAAACATATTGCCAAAGTAAGAAGATATACATATTATTAGAAATAAGTTTTGATTACTTATATTTAATTCTCTACAATGACGAAAAACCGAAACAAAAAAATGTTTCGGTTTTTTATTTTAAGAAGCTATTTCCTGCTTTCCGCTATATCTTTTTTTCATGCTTCAAAAAAGGATGCCGCTTCAATCAGGGCTAAACTTTTTTGCTAGTTTTTAGAATCTAAAAGTTAAGCTTTTGTTGGCCTATTTTTAATTTAAGAAAAAAGGTGAAATTACATTTCACTTATAGTTTTAACAATAGTTGAATTTGTTTGTTTTTTCTGTATTTTTATCAAAAAATAAAACACGAATGAAAATCATATTTTCTGTTATTTTATTACTAACAATTAGCCTTATGCAAGCACAAGAATTACCCTATTATGAAATTTCAGAATCAACGGAAAACTATACAGCAGGTTCTGTAGCAGGAAGAATGATAGACGGTTTAGGGTTTCGTTATTATTGGTCTACAGAAGGTTTAACAGCAAAAGATTTAGCTTTTCAATCGGCAGAAGAAGCAAGAACTACACAAGAAACTATAGAACATGTTTACAGTTTAAGTAATACCTTGTTAAAGTACACAAAAACAAAATTTGAACAAAGTAAATCAAGAGAAGAAATGTCTTTTACAGAAATGAGAGCACAAACATTATATAATTTAGAAGCTGTTAGCAATCGTGTAAAAGCAAGTAAAGATATATCTGAATTTGATACAGAGAAAGATGGTGAAATTACAGTGCCTTTTTATTATTTAATAAACGGTCCAATTGCAGATGCAATTTGGCATACAGGACAACTAGCTTCTTATAGAAGGTCTTCTGGAAATCCAATCAACTCAAAAATAAATCACTTTTCAGGAACTGTAAGAAAGTAATTTTAAATGACAATTCAACAACAAATAGAAGTACTTCGCGACGAATTAAGAACACATAACTACAATTATTATGTGTTGGATAATGCAACAATTTCCGATTTCGATTTCGATATAAAATTAAAAGAATTAGAGAAGTTGGAGGAAGAAAACCCCCAGTTTTTCGATGCAAATTCACCAACGCAAAGAGTTGGAGGTGGAATTACAAAAAACTTTGAAACGGTTACACATAAAAACCGAATGTATTCTTTAGACAATTCATACTCTAAAGAAGATTTGTTAGATTGGGAAAAGCGTATTCAAAAAATGTTAGGAACAGATGATATTGAATATACCTGTGAGCTAAAATACGATGGAGCTTCCATTAACCTAACTTTTGAAAACGGCAAATTTGTAAAAGCAGTAACTCGTGGCGATGGTTTTCAAGGAGATGATGTATCAAAAAACATTAGAACCATAAAATCGATTCCATTGCATTTAAAAAACGATTTTGTAACTGATTTCGAAATGCGAGGAGAAATTATTTTACCATTAGACGGCTTCAATAAAATGAATGAAGAACGTGTGGAAAATGGAGAAGAAGAATATAAAAACCCAAGAAACACCGCAAGCGGAAGTCTAAAATTACAAGACAGTTCAGAGGTTGCAAAACGTCCGCTAGATTGTTTATTGTATCAAGTAGTAACTTCAGAAAGAAAATATAAAACACATTTTGAAAGTTTAGAAAATGCTAGAAAAGTAGGTTTTAAAGTACCAAAAACAATAACGCTAGCAACATCTATTGATGCCGTTTTTGATTTTGTAAACTCTTGGGATTCAAAAAGACACGATTTACCATACGAAACCGACGGAGTTGTAGTAAAAGTTAATAATTTACAACAGCAAGAAGAGTTAGGATATACCGCAAAAGCACCACGTTGGGCAATTGCATATAAGTTTAAAGCGGAGCAAGTTTCTACTGTTTTAAATGAAATTACGTATCAAGTTGGACGAACTGGAGCAATAACTCCAGTAGCAAACTTAGAACCAGTTCAGTTAGCAGGAACTGTTGTAAAACGAGCTTCGTTACACAATGCAGATCAAATTGAAAAGTTAGATATTAGAATAAATGACACTGTTTTTGTTGAAAAAGGCGGCGAAATTATTCCGAAGATAATTGCAGTAGATTTAACTAAACGTCCTGAAGATTCTCAACCAACAATATACGCAACAAATTGTCCAGAATGTAATACTTTATTGGTAAGAACCGAAGGCGATGCAAAACATTATTGCCCAAATGAGTTTGGTTGTGCTCCACAAATAACAGGAAGAATTCAGCATTTTATCAGTAGAAAAGCCATGGATATTGATGGTTTAGGCGGAGAAACAGTTGACTTACTTAGAAAAGAAGGTTTAATTCATAATTACGCAGATTTATACGATTTACGAGTAGAACAAGTAATTCCATTAGAAAGAATGGCAGAGAAATCTGCGCAGAATATGGTTGATGGAATAAAAAAATCAACTGAAATTCCGTTTGAGAAAGTATTATTTGCTTTGGGAATTCGATTTGTTGGAGAAACAGTTGCTAAGAAATTAGCAAAACACTTTAAGTCAATTGATAACTTAATGGCAGCAGATTTAGAAACGCTAATTTCGGTAGATGAAATTGGAGAAAGAATTGCGCAAAGTGTTATCGATTTTTCTCAAGATTTAGGAAACATTCAATTAATTGATAGATTAAAAAGTTATGGAGTTCAATTAGAGGTTTCCGCAGAAAATTTAGCAAATCAAACCGATAAATTACAAGGAAAAGTAATTGTTGTTTCAGGTGTTTTTTATCAAATGAGTAGAAACGAACTCAAGAAAGCTATAGAAGATAATGGCGGAAAAGTAAGTTCTTCCATCTCTAAAAAAACAAGTTTTATTGTTGCTGGAGATAATATGGGGCCAAGTAAATTAACTAAAGCTCAAGATTTAGGTGTTGAAATTATTTCTGAACAAGATTTTATTGTAATGATAAAGTAAAAACACAAATGAGAAAAAAACATTTTGGTTTTATTGAAATGATTGGTTCTTTTGTTCTACTCATTTTAGATCCTGATAGAAGAAATAATAAGAAGTATTTAGATAAGAAATATAATTCTATAAATAGAATTATTGGAATTATAACTTTATTGTTATTATCTGCTATAACATTGTATATTTTAAATAAACTATGACCAAACAAACCAAAATAATAATTGCATCATTATTTTTTTTAATAGTAACAATTATTGATGTCTATGCAGTAATAATTCAAGACAAAACTTTAGAAATGATTTTTAAACCATTGTTAATGACAACGTTGGTTATTGTCTATTTGGTTTCAGTAAAAAAGCCTAACTTTTGGTTGGTTTCTGCTTTATTCTTTTCGTTTTGGGGAGATGTTTTTTTGCTAGATAAAACCAATTACTTTGTATTTGGCTTAGGTTCTTTTTTAATAGCACATTGTTTGTATATAGTAATGACGAAACAGTTTTTAACTAAATTCAACGTTAAAGAATTATTGATTTGTTTTCCTCCATTTGCTATGATATTTTTAGGAGTACTTCAATTTATAAAAAACAATTTGGGTGAAATGTTAATTCCTGTAATTGTTTACGGATTGGTAATTTCTGTTTTTGGAGCATTTGCATTGTTAAATTATAGACAAGAAAGATCTAAAGCTAATTTAAGTTTACTAATAGGTGCAATTTTATTTATAGCGTCAGATAGTTTAATAGCAATTAACAATTTCTACAGCCCAAAACACTTGTTTAATGTGTTAATAATTGTATTGTATATTGTTTCTCAGTACCTTATAGTTAAAGCTGTTGTTGCCAAATCAAATAATAATTAAAACGCTATATTTGGAGCAGATGAAAAAAATAATCTTTACCTTTTTTGTAGTTTTTCAGTTTGTTTCTTGTAAAACTGAATCTAAAATCCAGTTAAACTTTTTAGATGAATATGTAATTGCAGATTCTTTGAAATATAAAAACACAATTATAGGAGGCTTATCTGGAGTAGATTATGCAAACGGATACTTTTACTTTGTTGTAGACGATTCTAGAGATCCAAGATTTGTTAAATCAAAAATTAAATTTGATAAAGACACAATTTCATCAATTGATTTTGTAGATGTAGTTTCTTTAAATGATTCAACGGAAACTTTTTATAAAAATAATTTCTTAGATTTAGAATCAATTTTTGTTGATGAAGAAACTCAAGAAGTAAATTTTGTTAGTGAAGGTTCTATTGTAAAAGGAGAAAGTCCTTCAGTATTTACAACAGACACTTTAGGTAAATTAGTGCATAATTATAATATTCCAAATTATTTTATACCTAATGATATTGCAAAGTTAAAGCATAATGGAGCTTTTGAAGGTTCTTCTAAAAGTAGCAATAATAAAGGTTTTTGGGTTGCAATGGAATCACCTTTATTAACTGATGGAGATGAACCAACTTTTAATAAAACATCATCACCAATTAGAATTACTTATTTTGATAAAACCTCTAAGAAAGCCACAAAACAATTTGCATATCAATTAGAACACATTACTAAACCTGCAAAAGCAAAAATTAATTTAAATGGTTTAACGGCTATTTTAGAGTACAAAGACAATCATTTCTTTATAATTGAAAGAACGTATCAAAGTGGTTACGGCGCTCACGGAAATATTATAAGAATTTTTGAAGCAACGGTAGAAAATGAAACTACAAATACTTTAGATGTAGATTCTTTGGAAGAAACGGAGTTTGTTCCTCTTAAAAAGAGATTGTTATTTAATTTTGCAGATGTAGAAAATAAGTTAACTGACGGAATAATTGATAATATAGAAGGAATTACTTTTGGACCAACATTGGCAAACGGAAACAAATCATTATTAGTTATTTCTGATGATAATTTTCAAGTTTACGGAAAACAACTTAATCAGTTTTTGTTGTTAGAAATAGTAGAAAAATAAACGATTAAACATAATAATATCCTATAAGTGTTCAATTTTTTTAAGAAAAAAGAAACAGTTCTTGCAAAGAGATTAGCGAAATTACAATTAGAAACCTTAGTAGGTTCTAAATCTAATAAAGTTAAAACAGTAGCAATTATTACTACAGAAGAAATTTCTCAAAAATATAATTTACAAAGCCTTGTTGAAAAATCATTAGCAATTAAAAACACTAAAATATATAGTTTTAGAAAGTTTGATAAACAAAATGAAATATCAACAATTCATTTTTCAGAAAAAGACCTTGCAAAAAGTGGAAAGGTTGTTGATGAAGATTTTAATACTTTTTTAAATAAACCATTTGATTTATTAATCGGTTTTTTTGATGCAAATCATTTATACTTAGAATACGCTACAGCTAAATCTAAAGCAACATACAAAGTAGGTTTTGCAAATGTAAACGCAGACTTATTTGAGTTGGAAATTCATTCTAAAGCAGATAATACTTCAGAATTTTTATCAGAATTAAAAAAGTACTTACAAATTTTAGATAAACTGTAGAATGATTAAAATTAAACAGTTAAAACCAATCTGTAAAATTTAACCATCGCTAAGCTTTTATTAATCAAAGTCTCCAAAAAAGAAGTATTTTTACGGTACTTTAAAAAACGATAGAATGCAAAAGTTTATAGGAACAGGAGTTGCGTTAGTAACACCATTTAATAATGATTTAAGTGTAGATTTTGGAGCACTTAAAAAATTAGTAAATTATAATATAGATAACGGAACAAATTATCTTGTAATTAACGGTACAACAGGAGAAAGCGGAACAATTACCGAAGAAGAAAAGCAAGAAATAATTGCTGTAATCGTTGCCGAAAATAAAGGTCGTTTACCTTTAGTTTTAGGAGTTGGAGGTAATAATACAGCAAATGTTGTAAAAGAATTACAAACAAGAGACTTGTCTAATATAGATGGAATTTTATCAGTAGCACCTTATTATAGCAAACCAACCCAAGAAGGTTTTTATCAGCACTTTAAAGCCATTGCAGAAGCAACAGATAAGCCCATAATTTTATATAATGTTCCTGGAAGAACTGCAAAAAACATGGAGCCAGCAACAACGTTACGTTTAGCAAAAGACTTTAAAAATGTTGTAGCAGTTAAAGAAGCAGGTAACAATCAACAACAATATTACGAGCTAATAAAAAACAAGCCTGCAGATTTTTTAATAATCTCTGGAGACGATGATTTAGCTTTAGGAACAACTTTAGCAGGAGGTTCTGGAGTAATTTCTGTTATAGGGCAAGCATTACCAAAAGAATTTTCAACAATGATTAATTTTGGATTAGCAGGAAATAACGTAGAAGGCTATAAAATTCATTACAAATTAATGGATTTAATTAATGGTATTTTCGAAGAAAACAATCCAGCAGGAATAAAATCGGTATTACATAAGTTAAATATCTGTTCAGACGAAGTAAGATTACCATTGGTAAAAGCTTCCTCAGAATCACAAAAAAAACTAGCACAGTTTATAGATAATTTATAATTTGTCTAAACAAAAATTAGAGAAACAAAAGACCACAATAGCAATATTGTGGTCTTTTTTTAGCATCTTTGAAGTATTAAAAATAAAATTATGTTATCAAAAAAAATAGAAGAGGCATTAAATAGCCAAATCACTATAGAAGCAGAATCTTCACAAGTATATTTATCAATGGCATGTTGGGCAGAAACACAAGGTTTTGAGGGTGTTGCGCAGTTTATGTACGCACATTCAGACGAAGAACGTATGCACATGTTAAAACTAGTAAAGTTTGTAAACGAAAGAGGTGGACACGCAAAAATATCTGAATTAGCAGCGCCACCAACAGAATTTGGTTCGTTTAAAAACATGTTTCAAACACTTTTTGATCATGAAGTATTTGTATCAAAATCTATCAACGATTTAGTACATATAACATTAGAAGAACGCGATTATGCAACACATAATTTCTTACAATGGTACGTTTCTGAACAAATAGAAGAAGAAGCATTAGCAAGAAATATCTTAGATAAAATTAACCTAATTGGAGACGATAAAGGAGGTTTGTATCTATTTGATAATGATGTAAAGCAAATTGTTGGGCAACAAAACACCGATCAACAATAACAATTAGAAGCTGTTTCCTGCTTTCACTACTCGCTTTTTTTGAGAAAAACAAAAAAGAGCTCAAACAAACCGTTCAATCAGGGCTAAGCTTGTTTGCCAGCTTTAGTAAATATAGGTTGTTATCAATTAACAAACTTTTAGTATAAAATTCGGAAAATTTTTAGAGATTTTGTGGTTTATTGCACCGCACAATTTACTGTGTGAAAAATCGTTTTAATAATCCATAATTAATCACTAATTTTGCACCCGACCTATTTGGGATATAATAATGAAGAAAGTAGTATATTTATTGGCGTTCAGTTTACTTTTAATTTCGTGTGGCGAATATCAAAAAGTATTAAATAAAGGAACAACAGAAGATCAGTACAAGATGGCTGTAAAAATGTATGAAGCCCAAAAGTACGGTAAGGCTATACGTTTGTTCGAAAAAATAACACCAAGCTATCGAGGTAAACCACAAATGGAACGTATCCAGTTTATGGTAGCAAACTCTAATTTTAATGAGAAAATTTACAGTCTAGCTGGTTATTATTTTGACAGGTTTACTCAGAATTATCCTAAAAGTTCTAAAAAGGAAGAAGCTGCATTTTTATCTGCATTATCCTATTATAAAGCTGCACCACGTTTCAGTTTAGATCCAACAGATACAAATAAAGCTTTAAATGCTTTTCAAAAGTTTATAGATGAAAACCCAAACTCTTCTAAAACGGCTGAGGCAAATAAATATTATAAAGAAATACGCTATAAATTAGAGAAAAAATCTTTTGAAATAGCTAAAACATATTATAGAACTGCAGATTATGATACAAGAAATTATAAGGCAGCTATACAAGCTTTCGATAATCTTTTATCAGATTATTTAGGAACAGAGTTTAAAGAAGAAGCATTGTATTACCGTTTTAAAGCAGCAAATGATTTTGCTTTAAAAAGTACAAAGAGAAGAAAAGAAGAGCGTATTAAAGAAGCAATAACTGCTTATCAAAAGCTAAAAAGAAATTTCCCAGAATCTAAATTTATGAAAGATTCTAACGAAATGTTAGCAGAATTACAAGAAGAACAAAAACAATTTGCAAAAATTTAATTATGGATTATAAAGACACAAATGCAGCTAGTACAACAATAACGTATGATAAAGGTGCAATTGAAGCCCCAACAGATAACATCTATGAGGCAATTTCAATTATAGCAAAAAGAGCTACTCAAATTAATTCTGATTTAAAGAAAGAATTAGTAGAGAAACTAGAAGAGTTTGCAACATACAACGATAGTTTAGAAGAGGTTTTTGAAAACAAAGAACAAATTGAAGTTTCTAAATTTTACGAGCGTTTACCAAAACCAACTGCATTAGCTGTTGAAGAATGGTTAAATGATAAAGTATACCACAGAACACCAGACGCAGAATAATATGTCTGTATTAAGCGGTAAAAAAATATTACTTGGCATTACAGCTGGTATTGCCGCTTATAAAACGGCTAGCTTAGTCCGTTTATTTATAAAATCAGGCGCAGAAGTCAAAGTTATAATGACACCTGCGTCTAAAGATTTTATAACACCACTTACACTTTCCACACTTTCTAAAAACCCAGTTCATTCAACTTTTTATGATAAAGAAGATGAAAATGAATTATGGAATAATCATGTAGATTTAGGCCTTTGGGCAGATGTGTTTTTAGTTGCTCCTGCAACTGCAAATACATTATCTAAAATGGCAAATGGAACGTGTAATAATTTGTTGTTAGCAACCTATTTATCTGCAAAATGCCCAGTGTATTTTGCTCCTGCAATGGATTTGGATATGTATATTCATCCATCAACAAAAACAAGTTTAGACAAATTACAAAGTTTTGGAAATGTTATGATTCCTGCAACTTCTGGCGAATTAGCTAGTGGTTTAGTTGGAGAAGGAAGAATGGCAGAACCAGAAGATATTGTCTCTTTTATAGAAAAAGATGTACATGCTAAACTTCCACTTCGCGGAAAAAAAGTATTAATAACAGCTGGTCCAACTTATGAAGCTATAGATCCAGTTCGTTTTATTGGAAACCATTCTTCAGGTAAAATGGGATTTGAAGTTGCAAAAACAGCAGCAAATTTAGGAGCAGAAGTATTTTTAGTTTCTGGTCCATCTAGCCAAAAAGTAAGTCATTCTTTTATTCAAAGAATAGATGTGAAATCTGCAGAAGAAATGTATAATGCATGTCATAATGTATACAAAACTGTAAATATTGCTATTTTATCTGCCGCAGTTGCAGATTATAAACCAAAAAATATAGCAACTCAAAAAATAAAAAAGAAAGATGCTTCGTTAACTATAGAGTTATCGCCAACAAAAGATATTTTAAAATCTTTAGGAGAAATTAAAACGAATCAATTTTTAGTAGGTTTTGCTTTGGAAACAAATAACGAAGTAGAAAATGCTAAGAAGAAAATAAAAAGTAAAAATTTAGATTTAATTGTTTTAAACTCGTTACAAGATAAAGGAGCAGGTTTTGCAGGAGATACAAATAAAATTACTATTATTGATGCAGATTTTAGCCAACAAGTGTTTGAGTTAAAATCTAAAAAAGAAGTATCGAAAGATATTATTAATGAAATTATAAACAGAATAGATGCGTAATATAGTACTTGTTTTAACTTGTTTTTTATCAATTACAATTGCAAACTCTCAAGAGTTAAATGCCTTGGTAACGGTTAATGCAGATCAAGTTCAAAGTACAAATAAACAAGTTTATTCAACTTTAGAAACAGCATTAACAGAATTTATTAACCAAACAGAATGGACTAATAAAACGGTAAAACCACAAGAAAGAATTAATTGTGCTTTTACTATAATCGTTAGTAACCAATCGGGTAATAATTTTGATGCAAGTATTCAAGTACAATCTACAAGACCAGTATTTGGTTCTACTTATGAAACGCCTGTTTTAAATATAAATGATGGTAACTTTAGTTTCCGTTATAATGAGTTTGATCCATTGTTATTCAACGCAACTCAGTTTGATTCTAATTTAGTTTCAACCATTGTATTTTATGTGTACACAATTTTAGGAGTAGATGCAGATACATTTGCTTTAAAAGGAGGTCAAAGTTATTTAAAAGAAGCCGAAAGAGTAATGCTTCAAGCACAACAAAGTGGTATTTCTGGTTGGCAAAATCAAGTAGGTTCTCAAAATCGATTTGAACTCATAGACAACTTTCTATCGCCTAAATATGCAACTTTAAGAAGTATTTACTACAACTTTCATAGAAACGGATTGGATAAATTTTCTTCAGATTTAACCAACGGAAAGCAGCAGATTGAATTAAGTGTAACACAGCTTGAAAAACTGTTTAATAAAGATGTTGGTAATTATATGATTCGTGTTTTCTTAGATGCAAAGTCAGATGAAATAGTTACTGTTTTTACAGATGGAAAAGAATCGAGAAACCAACAAAAAATGGCAACTGTTTTACAAAAGATAATGCCAACTCAAGGAAATAAGTGGCGTAAGATTGAGTAATATTTATTACTCTAATTCATCCAAATTAAGTACTTTTATATTCTTATTTTTATAAAACTTGCTTACACAATTATCCATACAAAATTACGCGTTAATAAATCAGTTAAGTATTGATTTTACAAAAGGATTGTCTATAATCACTGGAGAAACTGGTGCAGGTAAATCAATTCTTTTAGGAGCTCTTGGCCTCGTTTTAGGTAACCGAGCAGATTCTTCAACATTAAAAGATACCGCTAAAAAATGTGTTGTAGAAGCGCAATTGGCAATTAGTAACTATAATTTACAAACTTTTTTTGATAAAGTTGATTTAGATTACGAAGCAAATACAATAATTAGAAGAGAGATTTTGCCTTCTGGTAAATCGCGTGCATTTGTAAACGATACGCCAGTAACTTTATCCGTTTTAAATGAGTTAAAATCTAAATTGATTGATGTGCACTCACAACATCAAACATCAGAACTTTCAGACACTAATTTTCAGTTTTCAGTATTAGATACTTTAGCGAAGAACCAAACGAAAATTGCATCTTATAAACGCGGATTAGTTCAGTATAATAAGTTACAAAAAGAGTTGGTAGAGCTTCAACAAAAACAACAAGAAGCTAATCAGCAATACGATTATAACTTGCATTTGTTTAATGAGTTCGAAGAAGCTAAGTTGCAAATAGATGAACAGCAAGAGTTAGAAGAAAAGTTAGATAAACTCAATAATATTGAAGATATAAAACTGAATTTATCAGAATCGCTTCAAATTGCTGTAAACGATGAAATTGGTACTCAATCTCTATTAAATTCAATTGAATTCAGTTTAAGTAAAATAGCTGATTTTTCTAAAGAATACAAAGAACTTTCTGAACGAATTTCTTCTGTAAAAATAGAATTTGACGATATTGTTTCCGAATTAGAAACCGCAAATGAAAATGTTGATTTCAACCCTAATGAATTAGAAAAAATAAACGATAGATTACAATTAATTTATAATCTTCAGAAAAAACATACTGTAAGTTCTATTAAAGAATTACAAGCAATACACGCAACACTTTCAGACAAAGTTGGTCAAGTAGAAAGTGCAGAAGAAACCATAAATAAAAAACAAGAAGAAATTAATACAGTAGCAAAAAAGTTAGATGACGTTGCTACAATGATTTCTACTTCAAGAAATAAAAGCATACCAAAATTAACAAAAGAGTTAGAAGTTTTATTAGCAGATTTAGGTATGGAAAACGCACGTTTTTCAATCAAAATAAAAGAAACAGACAATTATTTTTCAAACGGAAAAGACGAATTAGAATTCCTGTTTTCAGCAAATAAAGGAGGTAGTTTTGGCGAATTAAAAAAAGTAGCTTCTGGTGGAGAATTGTCTCGTATAATGCTTTCAGTAAAAAAAGTATTATCGCAAAACAGCAAATTGCCAACCATTATTTTTGATGAAATTGACACAGGAGTCTCAGGAGAAGTTTCTAATAAAATAGCAACGATTATGCAGCAAATGAGCGCAAATATGCAAGTAATTACTATTACGCATTTACCGCAAATTGCAGCAAAAGGAACACAGCATTATAAAGTGTATAAAGAAGAAGTAAACGGCGTTACAACTACAAACTTAAAGCAGTTATCTTTAGATGAACGTATTGTAGAAATAGCTGAAATGCTAAGCGGAAAAGATATTTCAGACAGCGCACTTACACATGCAAAAGAATTATTGAACTAAAATTATGAGTGATAATAAAGCAGAAAATTTATTTTTTGAAGCAGATCAATTAATTGACGACAATAAAATTGTTGAAGCTAAAGAAATTTTAATAGATTTATTAAGCGATTTTCCAGATTACGGAAGAGCGCACAATCATTTAGGTTGGTTGTATAGCGTTAAATTTAACAACTATCCAAAAGCAAAATATCATTTAGAATTGGCTATAAAGTTTTCACCAGATTACCAAGGCGTTTATGCAAATTATGCATATTTACTTGTAGAAATGAATTTGTATGACGATATGATACATTTTGGAAACAATGCAATAGCTAAAAACGTCGCAGATCCAGCAACAATCTATAACAAAATGGCACAATCATTTGAGTTAAAAGGAGAATTAATGGAAGCATTTAATTTTTATAAATTAGCTATAAAAGGCGCTATAAACAATCAGTTTTTAGACGAATTATATGCTGCTGTAAATAGAGTAAAAGGAAAAATGAACCTTTTACAAAAACTAAAACTGATTAATAAATAGAGAATCAAAACAGCAGTTTTTTAGAAGCTATTTCCTGCTTTCGCTACTCGCTGTTTCGTTCCTCAACGAGCTCAAACAAACCGCTCAATCAGGGCTAAGATTGTTTGCTAATTAATAGAAAACAAAGAACTTTTGACACTTTCTAATTTTTCATTTTCAATAATAATTCCGGTCTATAACAGACCGCAGGAAATTGACGAATTGTTAGAAAGTCTTATAAAACAAAATTTCTCAGACACTTTTGAAATTGTAATTGTAGAAGATGGCTCAGAAAACTCATCACAAGAAATTGTAAATAAATATGCGAATGAATTAAACATTCAATATTTTTTTAAAGAGAACAGTGGAGCAGGAGCAAGCAGAAACTATGGAATGCAACGCGCTTCAGGTAATTACTTTATTATTTTAGATAGCGATGTAATTGTTCCACCTCAATATTTATCCGAAGTAAAAAAAGCATTAAAACTCAATTATACCGATGCTTATGGAGGACCAGATGCAGCACATAAAAGTTTTACCAATTTACAGAAAGCAATAAATTACTCAATGACAGCTGTTTTAACAACTGGCGGAATTAGAGGTAAAAAAAACGCAGTTGGTAAATTTCAACCAAGAAGTTTCAATTTAGGTTTGTCTAAAACAGCTTTCGAAAAAACAAACGGATTTTCTAAAATGAAAACCGGTGAAGATATTGACTTAACATTTAGACTTTGGAAAAATGGATTCCAAACACAATTGATTGAAAAAGCATTTGTATATCATAAACGTAGAAGTACAATTCAGCAGTTTTTTAAACAGACTTTCTCATTTGGAACCGCAAGACCAATTTTAAATAAAAAGTATCCAGAAACAGCTAAAATAACCTATTGGTTTCCAAGTTTATTCATAATCGGATTCGATGTTAGTATTATAATGGCAATCTTTGGTTTTAATCAATTACTTTACTGTTACGGATTGTATTTTATCTTAATTTTTATTGATTCTTTACTTCAAAATAAAAATATTGCAGTTGCTTTTTTAAGTGTAATAACTAGCTTTACGCAGTTTATTGGCTACGGAATTGGTTTTTTAGAATCAAATTTTTTTAAAAAATAAAGCTCCCAATTTCTTGAGAGCTTTAATTAAATTATTTCTAAAATTTTTTCAGTTGGTCGTCCAATTACAGCTTTGTTTCCATTTATGATAATTGGTCTTTCAATTAGTTTTGGATTTTGAATCATTGCAGAAATAATTTCAGCATCTGATAACTCTTTTCCTTTAAATTCTTCTTTCCAAACTTTTTCATTTTTGCGAACCAACTCAATTGGAGCAATTTTTAAAAGCTTAATAATTTCTTTTAATTCTTTTTCTGAAGGAATGTTTTCTAAATATTTTACAACTTCAAATTCTTTTCCAGATTCTTCTAAAAGAGCTACTCCTAAACGAGATTTACTGCATCTATTATTGTGGTATATTTTTATCATTTTTTTGTTTTAGTTTCTAAATTGAGGTTCCTCAATCGCTTAAAAAAGCTCATTTCGGAATAACATTCGTTAATGTTTTTGGTTTTGAACACTGAATACTACTTATTCTTTCTTCTGTCCGTTTAACATTAAAAACGCCTTTAAAAATGGTTGAATATCTCCATTCATAACATTGTCTACATTACCGGTTTCATGTGCAGTTCTTACGTCTTTTACCAATTTATAAGGATGCATTACGTAATTACGAATTTGACTTCCCCATTCGTTTTTCATTTTATTAGCTTCAATATCTGCACGTGCAGCTTGTTGTTTTTGTAGCTCAATTTCGTACAGTTGAGATTTTAACATTTTCATAGCTGTTGCT
Organism: Tenacibaculum aquimarinum; assembly: GCF_022478115.1. Taxonomy (GTDB): domain Bacteria; phylum Bacteroidota; class Bacteroidia; order Flavobacteriales; family Flavobacteriaceae; genus Polaribacter; species Polaribacter aquimarinum_A. Next base: position 235,443 of record NZ_JAKGSC010000003.1, read on the forward strand.
CTATTATCGTGTTGAGAACGCGAGTTAGAACACTGAATCTGAATTCCGGTTGGTTTGTGATGTAACTGAACTTTAGTTTCAACTTTGTTTACATTTTGTCCTCCAGCGCCACTTGAACGTGCTGTTGTAATTTCTATATCGGCAGGATTTACTTCTATTTCAATGGAATCGTCTGCAACTGGATACACATAAACCGAAGCAAAGCTAGTGTGTCTTTTTGCGTTGCTATCAAACGGAGAAATACGCACCAATCTGTGTACACCATTTTCTCCTTTTAACCAACCGAAAGCATAATCTCCATCAACTTCAAAAGTTACGGTTTTTATTCCGGCAGCATCGCCAGCTTGGTAGTTGAGCGTTTTAAGTTTGTAACCTTGTTTTTCTGCCCACATTGTGTACATTCTGTAAAGCATTTCTGCCCAATCGCAACTTTCTGTTCCGCCAGCTCCAGCTGTAATTTGAACAGTTGCAGATAAAGAATCACCTTCTTCAGAAAGCATGTTTTTAAATTCAATATCTTCTATAAATGTGCTTAGTTTTTCAAATTGTGCGTTAATTTCAGATTCTTCAACTTCACCTTCTTTGTAAAACTCGTATAAGACATTAACATCGTCATTTAATGTAATGGATTTATTGTAATCTTCTACCCATTTTTTCTTAAAACGAAGTTCTTTCATAACAAGTTCAGCTGCTTTTGGATCGTTCCAAAAATCTGGATTTGCCGTTTTTTCTTCTTCGTTAGAAATTTCAATTAATTTTTTATCTATTTCTAAATAAGATTTTAATTTTTCAATTCTGGTGGCAATATCTTTAAGTTGGTCTTGTGTAATCATACGTTGAACAAAAATAACTGAATTTTTAAGATTTCTTGTTTTAAAACTGCTCCTTATTTTATAGATTTATAGAAATTATACCAAACATGAAAAAATTACTGCTTATTCTGTTTTTTATTGCTTTTTCTGTTGAAGGATTTTCTCAATTTTTCACTGAAAATTCTGGAACATCTTTAAAAAAAGGGATTACTAAATATGAAGGTTATTTTCCGTTTTATTATGATGATACCTCTGATAAGATATTTATTCAAATTAATAATTTAAATACTGAATTTCTTTACGTTCGTTCACTTTCTGAAGGTGTTGGTTCTAACGATATTGGCTTGGATAGAGGTCAATTAGGAAATGGTGTTGTAGTGTATTTTAAAAAAGCAGGAAACAAAATTTTATTAATTCAGCCGAATCAAGATTTTAGAGCAATAACCGATAATAAAGAAGAAAAACAATCTGTAAAAGAAGCCTTTGCAAAATCTGTTTTACATGGTTTTATAGTTAAAGAAGAAAAAAACGGACAATTTTTAGTGGATGCAACCGATTTTTTTATGCGTGACGCGCATGGAGTTAAAAGTACTTTAGCAAGAAATAAGCAGGGAAGTTATAGTTTAGATAAAAGTAAATCGGCTTTTAATTTAGATAGAACAAAAGCATTTCCTAAAAATGTTGAATTTGATATAATACTTACCTTTAAAGGAACTCCTAAAGGTTATAAGATAAGAAGTGTAACACCAGATGCAAGTTTGGTTACTGTTAATCAACATCATTCTTTTGTAGAATTGCCTGATAATAATTACAAACCAAGAGTTTATGATCCTCGTTGTGGTTCTTGGCAAATGACCTATATGGATTATGCAACTCCAGTTGATGAACCAATTACAAAACGTTTTATTTACCGTCATCGATTGGAAAAGAAAAATCCGAATGCAACAATATCTGAAGCAAAAGAACCTATAATTTATTATTTAGACAGAGGAACTCCAGAGCCAGTTCGTTCCGCTTTATTAGAAGGTGGTCGTTGGTGGAACCAAGCTTTTGAAGCTGCAGGTTATAAAGATGCTTTCCAAGTAAAAATGTTACCTGAAGGTGCAGATCCATTAGATGTGCGTTATAATATGATTCAGTGGGTGCATCGTTCTACAAGAGGTTGGAGTTATGGAGGAAATATTTCTGACCCAAGAACTGGAGAAATAATTAAAGGGCATGTTAGTTTAGGAAGCTTACGTATTCGACAAGATTTTTTAATTGCGCAAGCGTTGCAAGCACCTTATAAATTTAATGATTCTGATGATAAATTTGCCTTAGAAATGGCAATTGCAAGAATTAGACAATTATCTGCGCATGAAATTGGACACACTTTAGGGTTTGCTCATAACTTTGCTGCAAGTTCAAATAATAGAAGTTCTGTTATGGATTATCCGCATCCGAAATTATCCTTAAAAAAAGGAAAAGTAGATTTTTCAGAAGCGTATGATGATAAAATAGGAGATTGGGATAAAATTACAGTTGCTTATGCATATCAAGATTTTGTAAATGATGAAAAACAACAATTAGAAAAACTATTAGACGAAGCTTTTGATAAAGGATTTCGATTTATAACTGATACTGATTCAAGGTCTAAAGGAAGTGCGCATGCATATTCTCATTTATGGGATAACGGAAAATCGGCTTCTAAAGAATTAGAAAATGTGTTGGCAATTAGAAAACATGCAATTGCTAATTTTTCTTCGGATAATGTTCGAAGTAAAACACCGTATTCTGTATTAGAAGATGTGTTTGTTCCGTTGTATTTTTTCCACAGATTTCAAACTGATGCAACTTCAAAAATTATTGGTGGATTGGATTATACCTATGCCGTAAAAGGTCAAAAAGAACTTATAGTAAAAAGAGTTGATGGTAAAACACAAAGAGATGCTTTAAGGGCATTATTAAAAACCATAAATGTTGAAGAAATTGCAATTCCGAAGAAGTTATTAGCGTTATTTCCACCAAGAGCATATGGTTACGGCAGAACTCGAGAAAGCTTTAAATCGAAGGTTGGTGTTGCGTTTGACCCATATGGAGCAGTGCAAACAGCAACCGCATTTACGTTGAGTTATTTATTACATCCAGATAGAGCAAATAGATTAGTGCAACATAAAAGTTTAGATGAAAAACAATTGGGTTTTGCTGAAGTAATTGAAGATTTAATTACTAGTTCTTTCGATAAAAAATACAAAGATTCTTATCATCAAGCATTGCAAGAAGTTGTTCAAGTTGAAGTCTTAAATGCAATGTTTACTTTGGCTTCAAATAAAAATGTATATCCACAAGTAAAGTCTGTTTTAAACAAATCCTTCACTAAATTAATGCTAAAAGGAAATGATAAACATTATTTAGAAATGATTGTTAATTATAAAAAGAATCCGTCTAAATTTGTGAAAATAAATGCACCAAAAATTCCAGATGGTTCGCCAATTGGAAGTGATTACAAATATTAAAAAGAACTATTTAAATGATTATAGATTTAATTTCAGATACAGTAACAAGACCTTCAAAAGGAATGTTAGATGCAATGATGCATGCTAAAGTTGGTGATGATGTCTTTAAAATGGATCCAACGGTAAATGAATTGCAAGATAAAGTAGCCAAATTATTTGGAATGGAAGATGCGTTGTTTTTTCCTTCAGGTACAATGGCAAATCAAACTGCCATAAAATTACATACGCAACCTGGAGATAGAATGTTTTGTGATAAATGGGCACACGTTTATAATTATGAAGGAGGTGGAGCAGCGTTTAATGCAGGTGTTACATCGCATTTAATTGATGGAAATAGAGGAATGTTTACTGCTGAGCAATTAATTTCAGCTGTTTCAGGAAGAGCAGATATTCATGTTCCTTATAATAAATTAGTTTGTATAGAAAATACAACAAATAAAGGTGGTGGGGCTTGTTGGGATTTTACTGAATTAGAAAAAATTCAAAAAATAGCTAAAGAAAACAACTTAGCTTTTCATTTAGATGGAGCACGTTTATTTAATGCGTTGGTTGCTAAAGACGAAACTCCAGAGCAATATGGTAAGTTGTTTGATACCATTTCTATTTGTTTATCAAAAGGTCTTGGCGCTCCAATTGGATCTATCTTATTAGGAACTAAAGAACATATAGCTAAAGCACTTAGAGTTAGAAAACTATTTGGAGGTGCAATGCGACAAGCTGGTTTTTTAGCTGCTGCTGCAATTTATGCGTTAGATAATAATGTAAAACGTTTAGCAGAAGATCATAAAAAAGCAAAAGAAATAGGAGCCGTTTTAGAATCTGTTTCCTATGTAACAAAAGTAGAATCTATAGAGACTAATATTGTTATCTTTTACGTAGATGATAAAATTGGTGCAGATAATTTTATTCAAAAAATGAAAGACAAAAATATTTTATTAACCCCAATGGGTGAAGGTAAAATAAGAATTGTAACGCATTTAGATTATACAAATCTTATGCATGAAAAATTATTGAAATCGATCAAAGAGTTTTAAAATAAAACCCTAATAAAAGGTGTAAATCCATTAGCATTTACACTTTTTGTTTCATCATATAAAAGATCATACTGAATACCAAAAGTAACTTTACCGGTAATGTAAGCTGCTCCAATGTTTAACGATGGGTAACTATAAGTATCATTTGCAGTTCCAAAACTTCTATCAACATAAGATTGCATTAATTCAGCAGAAAATTCAATTTGGCGAATTGGTCTATACAAAGTAAGTACACTTGCAGAATAAACGTTAGCATTAAAGTCTCCTCTTTTGTTATATAAATAGCCTAGTGTAGCCCCAACTGAAAATTCTTCGTTAAAGTCGTAAACTGCAGTTGGAGAAACAGAAATAGAAGTATTGTTACTTCCAAAACTAAATCCAAATCCACCTCCAAAGCGCACTTTACTTAAAAATGAATCCTCATTTGATTGAGAAAATATTGAAATTGAGAACGTTAATAAACAGAATGTAAGTAATTTTTTCATGAATTAAATTTAATTTAATTCAGCTAATTTAGATAATTCTTTATAATTACGGTTTAATTTACGTAATAAAATTCCGTAGAGTAATTGGTAAAGGCCATACATTAATCCTAAGAAAAAACCAGTAACAAGTATTGATGCTCCGATAGTTACCCACATTTGCGTGGTTGTTAAAGTGTCAATTTTAAAATTAATTTCAGCTGATACTAAAATGATAATAGAAATAGCCGCAAATATTAAGTTCACTATTACATAGTTTCTTACAGTTTTTCTGGTTTTTAATATTTTTTGCATTAATACTTTTGTAGAATCTACAACAGATATAGCTTTATAATTTAAATAAAACTTTACTAGAAAATAAAGTATTATTAAAAAGCTAAAAATATTAATTAACTTATAAAAACCAGGAATACCTATTTTTTTATACTCCTTAAGAACATTTGTATCATCAAAAAGTAAACTAAAGGACGCTAATAGAATAAATTCTAAGACACCAATAATAAAAATCCATTTTACAATAGATGATGAACGCGAATGCGCCATTTTGTAAATATCAATTTTAGAAACCTTTTCTGTTTCTTCGGGTTGATTATCCCAAGCTTTTTTATAATTATCTAATACATCCATAATTATGGGTTTAGTATTTTTTTCAACTTATCTTTTGCTCTGTTCATTTTAACTCGAGCGTTTACCTCAGAAATACCTAGTGTTACAGCTATTTCTTTGTAAGGTTTGTCCTCCAAATACAAGAAAATTAATGCTTTATCTATATCTCCCATTTTTCTAATGGCTGCATATAAAGACTTTAATTGTAATTCTTGTGTGTCATCGTAATCCTCACCTTTTATTTTATACGCAAAATCTTCAATGTCTTGCGTTTTTATTCTTCTTGTTGATTTTCGATACAACGAAATAGCTGTATTTAAAGCAACTCTATACATCCAAGTGCTAAACTTCGCTTCGCCACGAAACTTGGAGTAGTTTTTCCAAAGTTGAATGGTTATCTCTTGAAACAAATCGTTATGCGCGTGTTGGTTTGTCGTGTAAATTCTACAAACCTTATGCACAATATTCTGATTTTGTTCAAAGTCGGCTAAAAATTTTTGCTCTTGTTCGCTTTGCACTTAGTTAGTTTAGTTGATTATAGATAAGATGCTCAAAAGTAGAAATTGTTACACTTAAATTGAAGTTTATTTTAAAATAAATACAATTCAGCATAAAATATGTACAGTTCGGTAGTTTTAAATTTAAAAAAGCTGAGTTCTATTGCATATTTGTACCATAATTAACCATTAAAACAAAAATTATGAAAACAATTGTAACTATCGCAACATTAGCTTTATTATTTGTATTTAATACTTTAGAAGCTCAAAACAAAACAATAACAGTGTCTATAGAAAATGTAACTTCTGATGAAGGTAAAGTAGGTTTTGCTTTATATACTAAAGATAATTTTATGGGGAAACCTGTTCAAGGTACTGAAGGGAAAATTAAAGATGGTAAAACGTCTGTAGTTTTTGAAAATGTTACTCCAGGAGAATATGCAATTATTTGTTACCATGATAAAAACAACAATAATAAATTAGATTTTGCAGCAAACAGAATGCCTTTAGAAGATTTTGGAGCATCAAATAACAATATGTCTTTTGGACCACCACAATTTGAAGATGCAAAGTTTGCTGTTTCTGATAAAAATGTATCTTTAGAAATCAAATTTTAATAATTTCTGTAAATAAAAAAACGAATGAAATCAACTGTTTCAAATTCATTTAAAAGTTTAAAAAGTGACGTTTGGGTTTGTTTAAAACTTACAATCGCATTTGGAATCCTTTTCATAATAATAAATCAAAAGTTTACTTTAAAAGGAGCAGGTTATACGTTTTTAATTTCTGCAATGTATTCTTTTACTTTAGGCTTAGGTAACGGAATAGTTAACGATTACTTAAATACAAAATGGAATTGGGTTACAGAAACAAATCAAAGAGTTTGGTCTGGAGTTATAGCAACCGTAATTTATACAGTTGTAGCTGTTTTGTTAATACATTATGTGCAATATATATTAATGTTTGGGTACGATCCTGCTAACTTTTTTAAAGGATATTTAATTTGGGTACATCTTTTTGCAATTATTATTTCATTAGGAATCGCTGCTTTTTTTCATGCAAAAGGTTTTATGGTAAACTGGAAAGCTGCCATGACACAAGAAAATACACAACAACAATTTGTAGCTAAAACAGAAACAGCAAAATTTGAAACATTAAAAAATCAATTAGATCCACATTTTTTATTCAACAGTTTAAATGTTTTAACTTCTTTAATTGGTGAAAATCCTGCGCAAGCAGAAAAATTTACCACAAAACTATCTAAAGTTTACAGGTATGTTTTAGAGCAGAGAAATAAAGATTTAACGCCTTTGGCGGAAGAATTAAAGTTTGCAAAAGCTTATATGGAACTATTATCAATGCGATTTGAAGATGCAGTAGAGTTTAATATTCCTTCAGAAGTTAGTAGTGATAGTTTAAAAATTGTGCCATTATCATTACAATTGTTATTAGAAAATGCAGTGAAGCATAATGTAGTTTCTTCTGTAAAACCTTTAAAGATTTCAATAACAGAAGAAAATGGATTTTTAAAGGTTACCAATAATGTTAATCCGAAGGAAGCAATTGGTAAAAGCACAAAAGTAGGTTTGCAAAATATTGCAGATCGCTATGGATTAATAACTGATAGATCGGTAGAAATAACAAATAATAAAAGAATATTTACGGTAAGTTTACCCTTACTAACACAAATAAATAGCATTATGAGAACCTCAGAAGATTACGAAAATAGTAAATATGTACGCGCCGTAGAACGTGTAGAAAAAATGAAAGAATTTTATCAAAATTTGGTAACGTATTTAGTAATGGTACCAGTTTTTATATACATTAACTTACGTTTTGTACCACAATTTCATTGGTTTTGGTTTCCAATTTTTGGATGGGGAATAGGAGTTTTATTCCACGGATTAGAAGCTCACAACTATAGCGTTTTTATGGGTAAAGATTGGGAAAGTAAAAAGATAAAAGAACTAATGGACAACGATAAAAATAACTATTAAGATGAGCGCTAATTTAAAAAAAGAAGAAAGCTACTTAAAAGCTAAAAAGAAGGTAAAAGACATAAAAGGATTTTATATTCATTTAACAGTCAATATAGTTTCAATTGCAATAATTGTAACCGTTAATTTATTGTTTTCTCCTGGTTATCATTGGTTTTGGTATGCTGTGTTTGGAATAACAATTGCCCAATTAATACATGCTGTAGTTGTATTTGGATTCCCAAATTATGGTTTTGATAAAAATTGGGAGGAGAAAAAAATAAAAGAATTAATGAATAACGATTTAAAAAAATAATAAGATGGAATCAAATTATTTAGAAGAACAACGCTATATAAAAGCAAAGAAACGTGTAGATAATATTAAAGGATTTTACATTCATTTATTAGTTTATGTATTGGTAAATATATTTATAACAGGTGTAATCATTTTCGGATTAACGCATGATGAAGATTTAACTTTTACCGAAGCAATAACGCATCCTGGAGCTTATATGACTTGGTTAGGTTGGGGAATTGGAGTGTTTTTTCATTGGTTAGGAGTTTTTGGATTTCCTTCAGTAATCTCTAAAGATTGGGAAGAAAGAAAAATCAAAGAATTAATGGGAGAAGACGAAGAAAAATCGAATAAATACTTAAAGAAATAAGATGAGGGAAATAGATAATAGAAACGATAGTCAAAAGTATATTCGTGCTAAAAAACGAATAGAAGACATTAAAAGCTTTTATAAACACCTTTCTTTTTATTTAATAATAAACCTGTTTTTTATAATTAGAAGAATTTATAAAGACATACAATATGGCGATTCTGTTTTTGAAGCGCTAACCGATTTAGACAATTATCGATTCTTTTTTTGGTGGGGAATTGTCTTAATTTTTCATGCCGTTGGAACCTTCGGAATTCCAAATTTATTTAGCAAAGAGTGGGAAGAGCGAAAAATTAAAGAATATATGAACAACAATCGTTAAATTTGAACAGTAAATTTTTATAGTATTTTAAAAGATGAAAATAATTATTATTGAAGACGAAAAACCTGCTGCAAGAAGACTTGGAAGAATGTTAGCGGAACTTAACTTAGAAGCACAACAAATGTTACATTCTGTTGAAGAATCTATCAATTGGTTTCAAAATAACGAACATCCAGATTTAATATTTTTAGACATTCAGCTTTCAGACGGATTGTCATTTGAGATTTTTGAAGAAGTAGAAGTGAAGTCGGCAATAATATTTACAACAGCCTATGATGAATATGCATTAAAGGCTTTTAAACTTAATTCAATTGATTATTTATTAAAACCTATTGATGAAGATGAATTAAAAATTGCAGTTGATAAGTTTAAAGAAAACCAGCCAAAACAAACCAATTTACAAGTTAATATAGATGATATTAGAAAATTGTTAGTAAATCCGGTTGATAGAAAATTCAAAAAACGATTTACTATAAAAGTTGGTCAACATCTTAAAATTATTCCAACTGATGAAATTGAAAGTTTTTATTCAGAAAATAAAGCAACCTATATTCATACTTCAACTAACAGAAATTATTTGATTGATAACTCTTTAGAACATTGGCAAGAAGAACTAAATCCAGGTCAGTTTTTTAGAGTAAATAGAACTTTTATTGTGAATATAAATGCGATAAAAGATATTGTTTCTTATACAAACTCACGTTTACAAATAAAGTTAAATTCTTATAATGAATCTGAAATTATTGTAAGTAGAGAACGTGTAAAAGACTTTAAAAATTGGATTGATTAGTTTTTTGCCTTTATAAAATCAGAAATTAAATAACTAATAAACTTACCAACTTGACCGCTAGCAGTGCTGTTTTCCATAATTGCAGGCGCTCCTTCACAAATATGTAAATAACTTGCATTACTGTTTTTGCTTAAAAAATGAACAAATCTACGAGTTTGTTGAGGTGAAAAACCACTTGGAGACATTGCGCTACTCGGAAAATTTTGAATACAGTCTAAATCTATTTCAATTCCAAAATATTTATCATTTATAAAATTTTCAGCGCGTTCTAATTCACTTTCAAATGAAGTAGATTTATAGATTTCTAGCGCTTCGTATAAATTATAATCAATTAATGTGTTTTTATGAATAGCATCAAAAATATATTGAGGAGTATAGTTTTCGTGCAGTCCAAACATAAAATATTTGTGTACAAATTTTTGATCAATTGCATACGAAAAACCATTACCGCTATGGCGTTCTTCTAAAAGACGTAAGTCAGAATGTGCATCAAAATTAATTGCATTTATAGGTTGGTTTTTAGCTTCAGATAATCCTTTTAAGTTTCCAAAAGCATTGTTGTGTCCACCGCCAATTATAATAGGAATTTTACCTGAACGAACAATTTTTTTCACAATATCAGATAGTTGTTCATCTATTTTCTTGACTAATAGATCTCCTTTTTTTCTCTCATTTTTATCAAAATTAGTAACAGCGTCGCTATAATTTAAATACCCTAAAACAAGAATATCATCACCTTTAATAAATTGATTTTGTTGAATATTTAAAAAGGATTTTAAAGCAGGAATAAAAGCAGATTGTGCGCCACCATTTCCGTAATTCATTTTTACGCCAATATCTTCAGGAACTCCAATAATTACAAATTTTGCTGAAGAATTTTTAAGGTTTTCAACAGAAGAAATTGTTTGTACAACTTCACCTAGTTTAGTTTCTCCATTTCTTGGATTCACAAAATTATCAATGTCTTTTTGAGAAAATAAGTCTAACATTTTTAAATTTGTTTTCCGTTAATAAAAACTGAATCAATTAAGTTACTTCCAAAAGAGTAAGGGATAAAACCGTAAGAAGGAATCTCTTTAGTAATTATGAAATTCGCTTTTTTGCCTTTTGTAATACTTCCCACTTCGTTGGAAACATTCATCGCATAAGCGCCATTAATTGTAGCAGCATTTATTGCTTCTTCTGGCGTCATTTTCATTTTTATACAAGCAGTTGCTACCACAAAGCTCATGTTTCCAGAAGGTGTAGAACCTGGATTATAATCTGTTGCCAAAGCAATTGGTAAACCGTTATCAATAATATTTCTTGCAGGCGCGTAAGGAATACTTAAAAAGTAGGAGCAAGATGGCAATGCAACTGGCATTGTTGCTGTTCCTTTTAAAGCATTAATATCATCAGAATTCATTATTTCTAAATGATCTACAGACAATGCATTGTGTTTTACAGAAACTTGAACTCCGCCAATAGTTGTAAACTGATTAACGTGTACTTTTGGTGTTAATCCGTATTTTTTTCCTGCGGATAAAATCTTGTCTGTATCTTCAACTGAAAAGTAACCCGTTTCACAAAAAGCATCAATAAATTCAGCTAAATTTTCTTCGGCAATTTTAGGTAGCATTTCATCAATTATTAAATTGATATAACCTTCTTTGTTGTTTTTATATTCCGTTGGAAAAGCGTGTGCGCCTAAAAAAGTTGCTTTAATTGGTAAATTGTAATTATCTTTTAGTTTCTTAATTACACGTAACATTTTAAGTTCTGCTTCAACTGTTAATCCGTAACCTGATTTTATCTCAACAGCGCCGGTTCCTAAATGCATTATTTCTTCCAAACGTTTTGCAGATTGTTGGTATAAATCTTCAAAGGAAGTTTGCTGTAGTTTCTTAGCGGAGTTTACAATTCCGCCACCATTATTGGCAATTTGCTCATAAGTTAAACCATTAATTCTATCTACAAATTCTTGTTCTCGGTTTCCTGCGTAAACAATATGCGTATGAGAATCGCACCAAGTTGGTAAAATCATTTTACCTGTACAATCTATAGTTTTATCTGCTGAATTTGGAATGTTTTCCATAGCGCCAAAATCAATAATTTTATCATTTTCAATGAGTAAAAAAGCATTTTTTATAGTTGGTAAAATGCGCATTTCTTTACCAGAAACTTTTAAAACTGAAGTCTCTCTTACTTGAATGAGTTCTTTTATATTGGTAAAAAGTATTTTCATATAGAAACAAATTTACATTAAAAACAGCAACTATTTTTTTTGACGATAGTTTTTTACAACTCTTAATTCAACAAAAGCAATGGTTGTAACTATTATAATTTCTAATATAATATATAGCCAACCTAATTTGGTAATTAAATTGGAATGATAAATTGCCAAAGCAATAGATAAACAACAATACAGTAAATTAATAATAGCAATTGCTTTTAAGAATTTATCTAAACTACTATTAATTTTGAAATAACAATAAAAATCATAGATAGCAAAAATGCAAGGTAATGTTGCAAGAAAATATAGTGTAGGTTTTGGAATTCCGAAATAGGTTTCCAATTTAGTTAAAACGAGTCCTAATAATACAGCAGAAATAATTGCTCCAAAACCATCTATTAAAAAGAATTTTTTTAGAAGCGTATTCTTCATTTTTAACTATGCTTTATGTTTTTGAAGCGGATAATTTTTATCTAGGTTCGCTAACGTGATTGTGTATGGTTAGTTGCGTGGTTAAGCAACTAATTTAGCAAATAAATCACAGATAGAATATTCCGCAGGAATGTTCGTAAGTCGGCAGTGAACTAGCAATTAATTATACACGGTGTTAGCCAACGTTTTTTATTCTTTCTTTTTTCTCTTTTTAATATAATTGTTCGCAGTAAGAAATTCACAGTTCGGCATTTCCGGTTCCAATTCCTCAACGATTTTATGATTCTTAAAGATTGTCCAGTTCCCATAAAGAGAGATTTGCTTAAGATTTTTAAGATTCGCGAGTTCTTTAGGTAAGGATTTTATTAGATTATAATCCAATTCAAGGTACTCTAATTTCTCAAGAGTCAAAAGTTCAGCCGTTATATTGTCGATGTAATTATAGTCCAATACTGTTCCTTTTTTTCGGTCAAGATGCAGATATCCACCTCCAACGTTCTTTGCTAACTTATGAGTTGTACTATCCAAATCTTTTTTTGGTCTCCAACCAAATAATAAGACACGAAGATTTTTAAATTCCGAAATCTCTTTTGGTATTTCTTTAAGATTTTGGCCACCTAAATCAAGTATTTCAACTTCGTTTGGATTTTCAAGAGCAACTTCCAGTTCTGTGAATACTTTCAAATCTTTCAAGTCTCCTTTTTTCCATTGCTGGTTGGTTTGAGAAAAACTCAAAGTTGGAATTATTAAAAGAATTATAATTAGTCGATTCATTTCAAATGTTTGCTAACTTAAATGATATGTCGAGTTTTAATTCTATATATCAGGAGTTAGCGAAGTTACCCAAAAATAAGTTTAGAATCAAACCAAATTTAAATCATAAAAAATCCCAAACGAAAGTTTGGGATTTTTTATGATTTAATATTCAATTTTATCATTTTTTTCACTCCATTTCTGGAAAGGTTCTAAAGCAATATCTCGTCCAATTTGCTCAAACGGAATGCTACGTTTTTCGTAAGGTAACGGAATTTCTTTGTAAATAAACTCGTCATCAAATCCAATATCTGCAGCGTCTTGTTGGTTACTTCCGTAAAAAACTTTGTCTGGTCTTGCCCAGTAAATTGCACCCAAACACATTGGGCAAGGCTCGCAAGAAGTATATACAATACAACCATCTAATTGAAAAGAGCCTAAGTTTGTACAGGCATCTCTAATTGCTGTAACTTCTGCATGTGCAGTTGGGTCGTTTGTAGAGGTTACTTTATTATTTCCTCTACCCACAATTTCTCCATCTTTTACTACGATGCAACCAAAAGGTCCTCCTTCATTGTTGCTCATTCCTTTTAAAGCTGCTTTTACAGCTTCACTCATAAATTCTTCATGTGTATTCATCTTCATTGTCTTATTATAGTTATTATTTAAGCTAAAAAAAAGCTGCAAAATAAATTACAGCTTTTTAAATTTATTTATTGTTTTTTTATTTCAAGCCACTTGTCATGTCGGCAGGTTTTACCCATTCGTCATATTCAGCTTCAGTAACGTACCCTAAACGAACCGCTTCTGTTTTTAAAGTTGTTCCGTTTGCATGTGCTGTATTTGCAATTTCAGCCGCTTTATAATAACCAATTTTAGTATTTAAAGCCGTAACTAACATTAAAGAATTGTTTACCAATTCTGTAATTCTACCATGATTTGGTTCAATACCAGCAGCACAATTTTCATCAAAAGATTTACAAGCATCTCCAATTAATTGAGCAGATTGTAACACGTTTGCCGCCATCATTGGTTTAAAAACGTTTAATTCGTAATGACCTTGCGTTCCACCAACAGTTACAGCAACATCGTTACCCATAACTTGTGCGCAAACCATTGTTATTGCTTCTGCTTGCGTAGGATTTACTTTTCCTGGCATAATAGAAGAACCTGGCTCGTTTGCAGGAATAATTAATTCTCCAATTCCAGATCTTGGACCAGAAGCCATCATTCTAATATCGTTTGCAATTTTATTTAAAGAAACTGCAAGTTGTTTTAAAGCTCCATGAGTTTCTACTAACGCATCGTGTGCTGCTAATGCTTCAAATTTGTTTTCTGCTGTAATAAAAGGTAAGCCTGTAAACTCAGCAATATATTTTGCTACTAAAACATCGTAACCAGCTGGTGTATTTAAACCTGTACCAACAGCGGTTCCACCTAAAGCTAATTGAGATAAATGTTCAAGTGAATTATTTAAAGATTTTAATCCGAAGTTTAATTGCGCTACGTAACCAGAAAATTCTTGACCAAGGGTAAGTGGAGTAGCATCCATTAAATGCGTTCTACCAATTTTTACAACGTCTTTAAAGGCTTCAGATTTTGCTTTTAAAGTATTGCGTAATTGCTCAACTCCAGGAATTGTAGTTTCTATAATTTTTTTATAGGCAGCAATGTGCATTCCTGTAGGAAATGTATCGTTAGATGATTGCGATTTGTTTACGTCGTCATTTGGTTGAATGGTTTTATCTCCTTCACCAATTACTTTTCCTGCAATTTCATGTGCTCTGTTTGCAATAACTTCGTTTACATTCATGTTAGATTGCGTTCCAGAACCAGTTTGCCAAATTACTAAAGGAAACTGATTATCATGTTTACCTGCTAAAATCTCATCACAAACCTGTGCAATTAAATCGCGCTTTTCAGTTGCTAAAACACCTAATTCTGCATTTGTATAAGCCGCAGCTTTTTTAAGATAAGCAAAACCATAAACTACCTCTAAAGGCATAGAACCCGCAGGTCCAATTTTAAAGTTGTTACGAGAACGTTCTGTTTGCGCTCCCCAATATTTATCTGCAGGAACTTCAACATTTCCCATAGTGTCTTTTTCAATTCTAAATTTAGTCATGTTATATGATTTAAAAAGGCTAATTATTAACGAATACCAAAATTACAAATTTTGAAAGTTTTGAGTAGCGATTTTTACTAGATTTTATTGGTTGAAAGGAAAAATAGTTTTAATTTCGCGTTATAACAATTATTAATAAGAAAGAAATGTTAGATTTTTCAGAATTTTCAGGTTTAGTTTTATTCATGTTTATTTTTACAGCTGGTTTTTGGTTGTTAATATTCTTATTAACATTTGTAGTTCCTTACTGGATTGGTGGTACAATTTGGGAAAACTGGAAACTTAAAAAAGAAGCAAAAAAAGCTGCAGAAGGTAAGTAGTCTTTTAAAACATATTTAATTAAAAAAAGCTCGTTCGTTAGAATGGGCTTTTTTTGCTTTTGGGCGTTACTTTATCCTGAAGGCGTTCAGGACCAAGTCGCGCTTTCCGTACTCGCTTTTTATTCATACTTCATAAAAGAGCTCAAACAAAACTGCAATCGCTAACGCGGGCGTATTTATTTTGGATTTTGTTTTTCGATCGAATTTAGGCTTTTTAACTATTTCTTTATGGATTCCTGCTTTCGCAGGAATGACAGTGGCGTAAAAGAAAAAACTCGTTCAAGAAATTGAACGAGTTTTTTTATGAGTTCGAGTAAGTGCGTTAGGGATTGAAGCATTTGTTTGAGCTCTTTTTTCTTTTTTAGAAAAAAAGCGAGTGCGTAAAGCCCGCTCGAACGCCCTAAATATTATCCATTAAATTCATCTCCGCCACCATCTTGGTCGCCACCACCTCCTTGTGGACGTTCTTTCTTTTTCTTTTGGTTGAATCTATACGTAAAACTTAAGGATATTTGACGAACTCTCCATTGAAAAGTTTGGTCTGTAAAAGTGGCTGTATTGTTTTCTAAGTTTTCATTATAAGAATTGCTTATTCTTTTTCTTGAATTAAATAAGTCGCTTACGTTTAAAACTAACGATGCTTTTTCATTAAAAATATCTTTGCTAAAGGCTAAATTTGCAGATAACATTCCTTCTCTTTCTCCTTGAGCATCTGCTTGTGGTCCACGATACATTACACGTGTTTGCCATTGTATTTCCGCAGGCAAGTTTACAGTAGCATTAAAACGAGCAAACCAACTGCTATTATCTACTTCATTCAAATTAGTGGAAATTTGTGTACCGTCTGCAGCAGTGTAAGTATAGTTAAAAGCATCTGTGTTAAACTTAAAGTAGTTAAAACTACCCGATAATTTTACTGTTTTAGACGGATTAAAATTGGCGGTAAATTCCATTCCGTAACGGTTTTGATCCGTTAAATTAACAGGTTGACGGATAAATACATTGGTACCATTTCTTTCTTCAATAGTAGAAACGAACTGCATAATATCTGTAGAATGTTGATAATAGATAGACGCACCTAAATTGAATTTTCTAATTCTTGTGGTATAACCTAAATCGTAAGAGTTAGTAAATGTTGGATCTAAATCTGGATTTCCTTTATAAATATTAGTTGCAGAACTTTGACTTTCAAACGGACTTAAATGACGGCTTCGAGGTCTTCTTAATCTACGACTATATCCTAGCGTTAAGTTATCATTATCGCTTAATTCGTAGCCTAAATTAAAAGTTGGAAACCATTCTGTATAGTTTTTCTCAGAGGTTTCATTATTTGTTAATAGATTGATGTCGATGTCTGTAATTTCTGCTCTCAATCCTAATAAGTAAGAGAGTTTATCTATTTTGCTACCATATTGTCCGTAAAACGCATAGATGTTTTGTGTAAAATCCAATTCGTTAGATTGGTTGCTATTATCTGGTTCTACTACAAAATTTGAGGTTGTGTTTTCTAATGTTGATTTGTGTCCAAACTCAAACTGACTTTCTTTACCAACTGGTAATATATAATCTATTTGTATTAGTTTTTCTTCTTGTTTTGTAACCTGTGTAGTGTTAGAGGTAATAATATCATCTGTATAAATATCTGCTAATTCATCTTCTTCACTATCTTGATATTGTAGGTCAATGGTTAATTTTTCACCACTATCACTTATGTTATTGGTGTAGTTTATAGAATATTGATAGCTGTTATCTTTTTCAATTTCGTTTTCTATACGCGTATTACTATCAGTAATTACTTTGTTGGCATCAAACTCTGTTGTAACGTTTGTTGCTAAATCATCACCATTAGAATTTTTATATACAAACATTCCTGTGATTGAGCTATTTTTGTTTAGATAATATTCTAAACCTAAAGAACCGTTGTAGTTTTTGTTCTTTCTGTCAAAAGTTCTGTTTTCATCACGATAATCAGTAATTACATCGTTTTCATAATTGGTAAAATAACTTTGTGAGTTTCCAGGTCCTTTTCTGTAAGAATATCCTAAATTAGTAAATAAATTTATTTTTTTAGTTCTATAATTTAAGCTTGGTGAAATTCTTAACATATCTGGATTTCCTACTGTTACGTTTACCGAGCCATTAAAACCTGTTACTTTTCCTTTTCTAAGGATAATGTTTAAAATCCCTGCAGTTCCTTCGGCGTCATAACGCGCAGAAGGAGAGGTAATAACTTCTACTTTTTCAATTGCATCTGCAGGTAAATTACGCAAAGCATCTGTACCATTTAGTCCTGCTAAAGCAGATGGTTTTCCATCAATTAAAATACGTACATTTTCGTTGCCTCTAAGGCTTACAGCACCTTCTGTATCTACATTTACCGAGGGTACATTGTCTAAAACGTCTGAAGCGCTTCCACCTTTTACCGTCATATCTTTACCAACGTTGTAAATCTTTTTGTCTAATCTTATTTCAACAGTAGATTTTTCTGCAATAATTTCTACTTCATCTAAAGTTTCTGCGTCTTCAGAAAGAGAAATTGTTCCTATATTTTTATTTGAAGTTAAATCTTGAGTTCCTAATTTTTTTGTTTTAAAACCAATAAACTCTGCTTTTACGGCATAGTTTCCTTGAGGAACAGTAATGCTAAAATTACCTTGCATATCTGTAATTCCTCCGCTAACTCTTTTTGTTTTTAGATTGGTTAAAACAATGGTTGCGTATTCTAAAGGTTGTTTTGTAACTGTTTCTATTACTTTTCCTGAAATTGAAGCAGTAGAAGATTTAGGTTTTTGAGCTAACATTGTTAAGCTAAACAAGCAAGCAATAAATAGTGTTATTTTTTTCATTGTAAAATAGTTGATATAGTATCTAATTTAGACTTTGCAAAAATACGATAGTTTAAAGGTTAAGTGTTAAAGCTGTGTTAAAGGCTTGTTAAAAGAAAAAGCCCTCAAAAATGAGGGCTTTTAAATAGTTAATTAATAAGTGTTTATTACTTATTTTTTCTTTCCTTTTTGTGCAGCTTGTTGTTCTTGAGCTTGCTTCATTGCATCATCTAAACGTTGTCTAAATTTGCTTTTTGCTTTTGCAGGCTTCTTTTTGTTTTCTTCAATTTGTGCATGAATTTTATCTTCATCAATTACAAAGTTTTTAATAACTAACATTATAATTATAGTTAATAAGTTAGAAATAAAGTAATACAAACTTAAAGAACTTGCGTAGTTGTTAAAGAAGAATAACATCATAATAGGAGAGAAGTAAATCATATACTTCATCATCTTGCTCATATCTGGCATTCCTTCTTGTGTTGGCGCTTGCATGTTTGCTTGCTGGCTTTGGTTCATCTTCATGTAAAAGAAGATTGCAACAGAAGCTAAAATTGGAAATAAACTTACGTGATCTCCATAAAAAGGAATCTCAAAAGGAAGTTTAAAAACAGTATCATAAGAAGATAAGTCATTTGCCCATAAAAAGTTCTTTTGACGTAAATCTATATTTGTTGGGAAGAACTTAAATAAAGCAAAGAATATTGGCATTTGTAACAATGCAGGTATACAACCAGACATCATACTTACACCAGCTTTACGTTGAACCGCCATTGTTTCTTGCTGACGTTTCATTGTGTTTTCTTTACCAGGATATTTTTCGTTTAATGCCTGTAATTCTGGCCTAATAACCTTCATTTTAGCACTTGATAAATACGATTTGTAAACTAATGGAGACATTAGTATTCTAACAACAACAGTCATTAAAATAATAAGCAATCCGTAGCTTCCAATAAAACCTTTTAAGAAGTTAAATACAGGATAGAAAACAGTTCTGTTTAAGAATCCGAAAATTCCCCAACCTAAATCTGCTGTTTCATCTAAATTAGTTCCTTCATATTTTTTTAATAAATTATAACCACTTGGTCCGTAAAACCATTTCATGTTATAATTTAACTCTCCACCACTTAAAGCTAATGGCGTTTTTAATTCGTATTTTTTAGTAAAAACAGTATCAATTTCTGCATTTAAAACTAAATCTGTAGACGTAACAGTAGCGTTGTTAAATGGTTTGTCTGTTAGTAAATTAGACGTAAAAAAGTGTTGTTTAAAAGCAACCCAATCAACATCGTTTGCAATTTCTGAATTACCAGGACTTAAATATTCTACTTCATCATCCGTTTTATAGTAGAACCAAGAATACATTGTATTCTCTGTTTTCATACTTTTTTCATGACGATAACCATTTAAAGACCAATCTAAATTAATAGTATTAGAAGCGTTTATAACATCGCTTAAACCAATAGAACGGATAGAGAAATCTACCATATATTCGTTTGGTTTCATTTCATATCTATACTCTAAATACTTGCTATCTGAAACCTTTAGTTTCATAGAAAGCACTTGATTATCTCCGTTTTTAGTTAAAGTTGGTTCAAAAAATAAACCAGCAGTATTTAAAATTCTGTTATCAGTTGTACCAAAGTTAATGTTAAACGAAGCATTTTTATCTTTAACCATATATAATGGTAAAGAATCATAAGTTTTATAGTTTTTAATAAGTGCTTCGGTAATTTGTCCACCTTTATTATCAATCGTAAGTTTTACTAACTCATTTTCTAAAACGCTAGTTCCGTTTTTTCCAGAAATTGCACTTTTTGCAAAAGCACCTAATTTATTTTGAGCAGCAACTTGTTGTAAAGAATCACTTAAAACAACTGTACTTTCAGTAAGTGAATTTTGAGTTGTAGTTGCAATAGAATCTGCAACAATTTCTGTGTTAGTTGTGGTTTCTGGTGTAACTTCTGGTTTATTGGTACTCATCCACCAATACATTATTCCACCTAATAAAAGCATTCCTATAAAGGAAGTGTAATCAAATTTTTTTTGTTCCATCTTAAATGTGTGTCAACTTGTCATTTTCTAAAAACTACTTCTAGAAAAACGCGACAAATGTAGCAAAACTATGTTTGTTTTTAGTCTTTTTACTACTATTAATTAATGATACTTATATAGGTCAAAAGCTATACCGAATTTTAATTTGGGCGTTACCAACAAAAAAAGCAATGTTTTTAAAAACATTGCTTTTTTTGTTCGTCGCGGTTTCCGCTATATCTTTTTGCGAAAAGCAAAAAGGATGCCGCTGCAATCGCTAACGCGGGTTTATTTATTAACTTTTAGAATTCTCCAAAGAAGCCTTTACAAAATCTACAAACAAAGGATGCGGATTTAAAACCGTACTCTTATATTCAGGATGATATTGTACACCAACAAACCAAGGATGTGTATCTATCTCTACAATTTCCACCAATCCTGTTTTTGGGTTTACACCTGTAGCTTTCATTCCTGCAGCTTCAATTTGAGCTTTATAATTGTTGTTAAACTCGTATCTATGTCTGTGTCGTTCGCTAATTAATGTGTTTTGGTAAGCATTGTAAACTTTAGAGTTTTTATCTAGCTCACAATCCCAAGCACCTAAACGCATTGTTCCACCTTTTTCGGTAACGTCTTTTTGTTCCTTCATTAAATTAATAACAGGGTTTGCAGCGTTTTCATCCATTTCTGTAGAAATAGCATCTTTTAAACCTAAAACGTTTCTTGAGAATTCAATAACAGCCATTTGCATTCCTAAACAAATTCCTAAAAATGGAATGTTATTTTCACGTGCATATTGTACAGCTTTAATTTTTCCTTCAATTCCTCTATCACCAAAACCTGGAGCAACTAAAAGTCCGTTTAATCCTGCAAGTTGTTTTTCAACACCCTTAGTTTCTAAAGATTCAGAATGTATCCAACGTACTTTTACTTTAGTTTCATTTGCTGCACCAGCGTGTATAAATGCTTCTGTAATTGATTTATAAGAATCGTGTAATTCAACATATTTACCAACCAAACCAATTTCTACGGTATGTTTTGGGTTTTTATGCCTGTGTACAAACTCGTTCCATTGTTTTAATTCAGGTTGTTTGTCTGAAGATAAATTCAATTTATCTAACACAACTTTATCCAAACCTTCATCAAACATTAAATTAGGAACATCGTAAATTGTTTCTGCATCTAAAGATTGAATAACATTTTCTTTCTTTACGTTGCAAAATAATGCCAACTTACGTTTAATGTCGTCATTAATTTCGTGTTCTGATCTACACACCAATATATTTGGGCTAACACCACTTTGCATTAACATTTTTACCGAGTGCTGTGTTGGCTTTGTTTTTAACTCACCTGCTGCGGCTAAATATGGTACTAAGGTTAAATGAATAACGATAGCATTGTCATCGCCCATTTCCCATTGTAACTGTCTTACAGCTTCAACGTACGGTAAAGATTCAATATCACCAACCGTTCCTCCAATTTCAGTTATTACAATATCAAACTTACCAGTATTTCCTAAAAGTTGAATTCTGTGTTTAATTTCGTCTGTAATATGTGGAATTACCTGAACAGTTTTTCCTAAAAATTCTCCTTTACGCTCTTTATTAATTACAGATTGATAAATTCTACCAGTTGTAACGTTATTGGCTTGTGAGGTTGGAATGTTTAAAAAACGTTCGTAATGTCCTAAATCTAAGTCGGTTTCTGCACCATCATCTGTAACGTAGCATTCGCCATGTTCATAAGGGTTTAGAGTTCCTGGGTCAATGTTAATATAAGGGTCAAGTTTTTGTATGGTAACAGAGTAGCCTCGTTCTTGTAAAAGTTTAGCAAGAGAAGCGCCTACAATTCCTTTTCCTAAGGAAGAAGTTACACCTCCTGTAACAAAAACATATTTTGTGTTGTTCATGGTAATGTTAGGTTTGGGCAAAAGTAGTAACAATGTCTGTGGCTTCAAACAAAAAAGTGTCAAAAATTCATCAATAAAAAATATTTAAAAAAAATATAAATTAGCATTTGTCAGAAAAAAAAACAGTTGTATATTTGCAAACGCTTTTAGCAGACGGAATTTCTAAAAAGCAAAAACAAAGTTTAAAGAAGATATTAAAAACATAGATAATGCCAAAAAGAACTTACCAGCCATCGAAAAGAAAGAGAAGAAACAAACACGGTTTCCGCGAAAGAATGGCTTCTGCTAATGGTAGAAAAGTATTAGCTCGTAGAAGAGCAAAAGGAAGAAAGAAAATTTCTGTTTCTTCAGAAGCAAGACCAAAAAGATAATGATTAACAATTGTTAATAATTTAAAGGCGTTACTATTTAATAGTATCGCCTTTTTTTTTAACTTTTTTTTTATTTTTATCACCAATAACAACAACAACACAACAAGAATTTTAAAATGCCTAAACAACAAGACCTTAAATCAGTTTTAATCATTGGATCTGGACCAATAGTAATTGGTCAAGCATGTGAATTTGATTATTCTGGATCACAATCTTTACGTTCTTTACGTGAAGATGGAATTGAAACTATTCTTATCAATTCTAACCCTGCAACTATTATGACAGACCCTTCAATGGCTGATCATATTTATTTGTTACCGTTAACAACAAAATCAATCATTCAAATTTTAAAAGAACACCCACAAATTGATGCAGTTTTACCAACAATGGGTGGTCAAACAGCATTAAATTTATGTATTGAGGCTGATGATAAAGGAATTTGGAAAGATTTTGATGTAAAATTAATTGGTGTTGATATTGATGCAATTAATGTTACCGAAGATAGAGAACAGTTTAGAGAATTGATGATTAAAATTGGAGTGCCAATGGCGCCTCAAGCAACAGCAACATCATTCTTAAAAGGTAAAGAAATTGCACAAGAATTTGGGTTTCCATTAGTAATTAGGTCTTCTTATACGTTAGGTGGAGCGGGAGCTTCAATAGTGTATGATCCAAAAGATTTTGACGAATTATTAAGCAGAGGTTTAGAAGCATCGCCAATCCACGAAGTGATGATTGATAAAGCGATGATGGGCTGGAAAGAATACGAATTAGAATTACTACGTGATAAAAATGATAACGTAGTAATTATTTGTTCTATCGAAAATATGGATCCAATGGGAATTCATACTGGAGATTCTATTACAGTTGCGCCAGCAATGACACTTTCTGATAAAACCTATCAGAAAATGCGTGATATGGCAATTCATATGATGCGTTCTATTGGAGATTTTGAAGGTGGATGTAACGTACAGTTTGCAGTTTCGCCAGATGAAAAGGAAGATATTATTGCTATTGAAATTAATCCACGTGTATCTCGTTCTTCCGCTTTAGCGAGTAAAGCAACAGGTTATCCTATTGCAAAAGTGGCTACAAAATTAGCAATTGGTTATACTTTAGATGAATTAGAAAACGGAATTACAAAATCTACTTCAGCTTTATTTGAGCCAACATTAGATTATGTAATTGTAAAAATACCACGTTGGAATTTTGATAAATTTGAAGGTTCAGACAGAACTTTAGGTTTACAAATGAAAGCCGTTGGAGAGGTTATGGGAATTGGACGTTCGTTCCAAGAAGCGCTTCACAAAGCAACACAATCTTTAGAAATTAAAAGAAATGGTTTAGGTGCAGACGGAAAAGGCTACACAGATTACAACCAAATTATAGATAAATTAACCAATGCAAGTTGGGATCGTGTTTTTGCAATTTATGATGCAATTGCAATGGGAATTCCATTAAGCAAGATTTATGATATCACAAAAATTGACATGTGGTATTTAAAACAATATGAAGAGTTATTTCAACTAGAAAAAGAAATTTCTACGTATACAATTGATACTCTTGATAGAGATTTATTGTTAGAGGCTAAGCAAAAAGGTTATGGAGATAGGCAAATAGCACACATGCTAAAATGTTTAGAAAGCGAAGTTTATACAAAAAGAGAAGAATTAAAAGTTCAACGTGTATTTAAATTAGTTGATACTTGTGCGGCAGAATTTAAAGCAAAAACACCTTATTATTATTCAACTTTCGAAAACGAAATTGAAACCGAAGACGGACAAATTACCATTGCAAACGAAAGTGTTGTAACAGATAAAAAGAAAATTATCGTTTTAGGTTCTGGACCTAATAGAATTGGACAAGGAATTGAGTTCGATTATTGTTGTGTGCATGGAGTTTTAGCTGCTGCAGAATGTGGTTACGAAACAATTATGATTAACTGTAATCCAGAAACGGTTTCTACAGATTTTGATACAGCAGATAAATTATACTTCGAACCTGTTTTTTGGGAACATATTTATGACATTATTCGTCATGAAAAACCAGAAGGTGTAATTGTACAATTAGGTGGACAAACAGCCTTAAAATTAGCTGAAAAATTAACTAGTTACGGAATTAAAATTATTGGAACTTCTTTTGAAGCTTTAGATATTGCTGAAGATAGAGGAAGATTCTCTGCAATGTTACAAGAAAATAAAATTCCTTATCCAGAATTCGGAATTGCAGAAACAGCAGATGAAGCCTTGGTTTTAGCTGATCAATTAGATTTCCCTATTTTGGTTCGTCCTTCTTATGTTTTAGGAGGTCAAGGAATGAAAATTGTTATCAATAAAGAAGAATTAATTAAGCATGTAGTAGATTTATTAGGCAGAATGCCTGGTAATAAACTATTGTTAGATCATTATTTAGATGGCGCAATAGAAGCAGAAGCAGATGCAATTTGTGATGCTGATGGAAATGTATACATTATTGGTATAATGGAACATATTGAGCCTTGTGGAATACATTCTGGAGATTCTAATGCAACATTACCAGCATTTAATTTAGGAGAATTTGTTTTACAACAGATAAAAGATCATACACATACAATTGCAAGAGAATTAAAAACTGTTGGTTTAATAAACATTCAGTTTGCAATAAAAGACGATATCGTTTATATTATTGAAGCAAACCCAAGAGCATCTAGAACAGTACCTTTTATAGCAAAAGCTTATAAAGAGCCATATGTTAATTACGCAACCAAAGTAATGTTAGGAGAGAAGAAGGTAACCGACTTCGATTTTAATCCACAATTAGAAGGTTTTGCAATTAAGCAACCAGTATTCTCATTTAACAAGTTTCCGAATGTAAACAAGAAACTTGGACCAGAAATGAAATCGACTGGAGAAAGCATTTTGTTTATCGATAGTTTAAAAGACGATCAGTTTTACGATTTATACTCACGTAGAAAAATGTATTTGAGTAAGTAAATACTTAAAATTTTATATCTAAAGCACCCATTTTTGGGTGCTTTTTTATTTTTAATATAATAATATAGAGACATTTAAGTTTATAAATGATTTTTTCCTATATTTAGTAATCTTAAAGCAATACAACTAACATAAAATTTTAAAATGAATAAAATAATCACTTTTGGCGAAGTATTAATGCGTTTGTCTCCTAGAGGAAATAAAAAGTTTATACAATCTAATTTATTAGAATTTTATTTTGGTGGAACAGAGCTAAATGTTGGAGTTTCTATTGCTAATTTTGGAGAAAAAGTAAGACATGTTAGTTGTGTTTCTGATGATTTTATTGGAGATACAGCAGTTTCTTATATCAATAAATTTGGAGTTAGTACTTCTTCTATAGTGTATTCTAAAAGACCTTTAGGTGTTTATTTTTTAGAAGTTGGTGCTGTAATGAGACCAAGTTCTATTTCTTATAATAGATCGCATTCTTCTTTTTCAGAAATTACCCCTGAAATGATAGACTGGGAAAAGGCTTTAAAAAAAGGAAAGTGGTTTCATTGGACAGGTATTACACCTGCTTTATGTAGAGGAAGTTATGAAACGCTAAAAGAAGGTTTAATTTTAGCTAAAAAGAAAGGAATAACAATATCTGCAGATCCTACGTATAGAAGTGGTTTATGGAAATATGGTGAAGACCCAAAAGAAGTTTTAACAGAATTACTAAATTATTCTACCATTTTTATTGGAGGAGTTTATGAGATGAATGAAGTTTTGGGTACAAACTTTACATATACAAATGAAGATTTTATTGAAGCAAGTAAAATGCTAATTGAAAAATTTCCTTCAATTGAAAAAGTTTTTGATAAAGTAAGGACAGCTATAAATGCTTCTTGGCATAAAATAAGAGCAAGAATGTGGAACGGTGTTGAGTTTAAAGAGACTGAAGACCTAGAAATAACACATATTGTAGATAGAATTGGTACTGGAGATGCTTTTGCTGGAGGATTAATTTATGCGTTACAACATTATGACGATTTTAAATCTTTACAGTTTGGTAATGCAGCTTGTGCATTAAAGCACACGTATGAAGGAGATGTAAATTATGCAACAGTTGATGAAGTAATGGGCTTGCTAGGAGGTAATACTTCTGCGCGTGTTAATCGTTAGCATATAAAAGAGTTTTAAACTTTATATAATAAAAAAAGCATCCAATTTATTTTGAAATTGGATGCTTTTTTTTGATGTTTCGCTAACTTACGCTGATATGTGTCGTTTTAATGACTTATATCAGTCGTTAGCGAAGTTCGTGTTTTTTTATTAAAAAGTAAAGAGGTAAAACATTGTTTATAATCAACAATTAAGCATAGATACTTTAATTAAGTTCTAATTTAGAATTACTACTTTCTAATAAAGGTAAATATTCATCAATTTTAAAAGTATCGCTGCTAAAACGAGAAGTTCTCTTTTTAGCCTGTTCTTGCCTTCTAATACTTCTGGCAAAACGTCTTACTTCATTTTTATTGGTTAAAATAATTCCAGGAACTGGGGCGCTTTTTCCGTTTTCATCTTTAGCAACCATTGTAAAATAAGAAGAATTACAATGCTTTTTTATTCCAGTTTGTATGTTTTCAGACTCTACACGTAAACCAACAACCATAGAGGTTCTTCCTGTAAAATTGATGGAAGCTTTCATGGTTACTAACTCGCCAACTTCAATCGGATTTAAAAAATCGACCTTATTTACAGAAGCAGTAACACAATAGTTTCCAGAATGCTTAGAAGCACAAGCAAATGCAATTTGATCCATTAGGTTTAAAATATGTCCTCCATGAATTTTACCACTAAAATTAGAATGTGATGGTAACATCAATTCAGAAATACTTAATTGCGACTCTGCTATGTTTTTAAATTTTCTATTCATCATTTTTAATGCCTCTAAAATGTGGTGATTCTTCTTGTTCTACTTTGGTTACAAAATACTTTGTGTCTCCCAACCAAAAGAAAGTGCCAAAACGCTCTATATATGTTACTTTAACGTAACCGCCTTGATATTTTTGTAAATTATCAATTACTTCAACTTTATTATCTTCAACCGAAAAAGAAAAAATTTGTGCGCCAGAAATTCCCTGACTTATTTCTCCTTCCCACGTTTTTACAGCAACACCTCTGTTACTAATTTTTATCAATTCGCCAGATCTAACACCTTCGCTATAAGGAATGTAATAGATAAATGCATAATATAAACCAGCCATTATAATGATGGTAGTAATAATGATTGCTAATATTTTTTTCATTGAATTTTAAATTTCCGTTGCTATTAGTGAATAACAACAAAAGTAACATTAATATTTAGACTTGTAAAGTAAATGGAAAGTGTTAAGTTTGTATATCTTCAAAAAAGCATAAAAATGAATTATATTTTATTTGATGGTGATGTTAGAAACTCACTATTACCATTTACATACACAAAACCAGTTGCCGATATACGTGTTGGTATTTTAACAATTAGAGAAAAGTGGGAAAAGCACTTGGGTTTAACCACAACTACAATTACGGAGGAATATTTAGAAGCTAAATATCCGATGGTTGAAATGGAAGAAAATATATTGTTAAATGCATCTTTTTTACCAACTAAAGAATTGGTAATAATGGTTAAAAACCTGTCTAAAAATGAGGCGATTTTTAAAGGTGAAGATGTAATTGCTTTTTATTCTGAAGAAAACCAAGAAGTAAATTTTGAAGATTTTAAACATATAGAGTTTGAAGAAGATTTATTGCAAATAAAAAATACTTGGGATATTTTTTCGCTGAATGATAAAGCAATTCGTGCCGATTTTGATTTTATTACCGAAGGAAGAAAATCAGAGCCAATACCAAATGGAGTAAATTGTATTAATAAAGAAGACATTTTTATTGAAGAAGGAGCAAAACTAACTTTTGCAACTTTAAACGCTACAAATGGACCAATTTATATTGGAGAAAATGCTGAAGTAATGGAAGGTGTAGTTGTACGTGGAGCATTAGCAATGTGTAACGATTCAGTTTTAAAATTAGGAGCAAAAGTTTATGGAGCAACAACTTTAGGACCATTTTGTAAAGTTGGTGGAGAAGTAAATAATTCTGTTTTAATGGGCTTTTCTAATAAAGGACACGATGGTTTTTTAGGAAACTCAGTAATTGGAGAATGGTGTAATTTAGGCGCAGACACAAACAATTCTAACTTAAAAAATAATTATGCTGAGGTAAAATTATGGAGTTATGAAAAAGGAGGTTTTGCAAAAACTGGTTTACAGTTTTGTGGATTAATGATGGGAGATCACTCTAAATGCGGAATCAATACCATGTTTAATACAGGAACAGTAATTGGGGTTTCAGCTAACATTTTTGGTAGTGGATTTCCAAGAAATTTTGTTCCTTCTTATAGTTGGGGTGGAGCTTCTGGTTTTACAGAATACAAAACCAATAAAGTTTTTGAGGTTGCAAAAGTTGTAATGAGTAGAAGAAATATAGTTTTTGATGAAAAAGAACAAGCTATTTTAGAACATGTCTTTGAGGAAACGAAACAGTATAGAAATTATTAAATAAAAAAAGCCAGCAAACTGCTGGCTTTTTTTATTTAGCACTTAAAAAAGAGAAATTATAACTTACTCCAAAATTTAAAAAAGCACTGCTTAAGCCATTTCCTTTAGCCTTTACATAACCAGCTGCTCCACGAAGATTTAAGTTGTCACTAATTTCAAAGTTAAGACCAACACTTGGTTTTATTATTAAACCTTCTCCTGTACTAATTCCGCCACCACCAGCTGCACCAGCAAGTATTTGTCCAAAAGCAGTAATTTTATCGTTTAAAAAGGTGTTAGATTGTGCTCCTAAACCAACTAAACCTTCAGCATATGCGCCAGCATCACCAAAGTTAGCAAATGAAGTTTGTCCGGCTCCATAAAGGTATTTATTTAAGAAAAAGTTAGCTTGAAAAGAAATTTGATACATGTTTTGTTCAAAACCACCATTTCTTTTAGCATTTATATAAAAGTCTTCTTTTACTATCGTTTCTATTCCTTTAAATTTACCTTTTGTAAGTTTTTTTCCATTTGAATTAATACCGTCTTTTCTAACATAATATTTCAATCCTGCTCCATAAGTTAAAGCGCTAAAAGTACCACTTGGCTTTACAGTGTAACCAACGTTAGCTGCAATAAAAAAGTTGTCATAAATCTTTTGTTCAATAGAAACATCAGGATATACTAAAAAACCACCATGTGTGTCTACACCGCCGCCG
Organism: Tenacibaculum aquimarinum; assembly: GCF_022478115.1. Classification (GTDB taxonomy): domain Bacteria; phylum Bacteroidota; class Bacteroidia; order Flavobacteriales; family Flavobacteriaceae; genus Polaribacter; species Polaribacter aquimarinum_A. The sequence goes on from NZ_JAKGSC010000003.1 coordinate 265,336, forward strand.
CCGCTTGCACCAAAACCGAGTTTTGCTAATATATTTGTTCTATTTCTATTCATCCAAAATTGATAACCACCACCAATAAATACATCCATATAACCAGCAGGAATACCACTGTAAGCACCATCTGCTCTTACAAAAACAAACATATTATTGGTAATGTAAGAATTCAGCTCAAAACCGGCCAATCTAATTGTTCTTCCCTTAATAGAGGTTCCTCCAGTAAATTGTGAATCTCCTTTTGCTTTTAAATTATTAGCATGAACTAATATTGATATTTTACTTGCTTTTTGATTCCATTCAGTTGGTTTTAAATCATCAACAGAAAAACTGTTTTCTCGGTTTTTAAATGAAGCATAGTCGAAATTAATTGGTACTTGTACACCAACATTTAATTGATGTTCTTTTATACTTCCGCCATCAAAAAAGTTGATGTAACTCCATCCTCCAGTAATAGAAAAATCATTGAAATTATAGCCAATGTTTGCATGCGGTAAAACAAAAGCGCCGCCACCATCTGCAGCACTTGCGCCACCGCCACCGCCTAAATGAACTCCAATATCTGTAAAAATGTTTTCATTAAAATTGTGTTTGTAACCAGCATTTACACCTAAGGTAAATAAACCGCCGCGTCTACCGCTTACACTTCCGTAAAGACCAATTCCTGTATAAAAATTATTGAAATCTAAATTATAATGAATTCCAGTGAAACCCATGTTTTTTTCAGGTTGTCCAAGATTATCTGTCATGTTTACTGATAAATAATCTAATTGAAAATATCCTTTTTGAGTTTTCTTTTCAGGAGTTTTTTGAGAGTTTATTTGCTGAAAACTAATCAATAAAATTAAAGCTAATAGTTTTTTCATTTTTAATTTATGCTTTTTGTACAGTAATAATTACTGTTTTTGATGCTGGAGTATGACTTAATTTAGCCTTACTTTTTATTGGAACTAATACGTTTGCTTCAGGAAAATAAGTAGCTGTACATTGTTTTGGTATGTCATAAGGAATTACTAAAAAACCTTTGGCTACACGTTTTTCATCTTGAAAATGACTCACTAAATCAACTTTATCTAATTTTTTTAATTGCTGATTTTTCATATCATCTTTATTCATAAAGATAATTCTTCGTTCGTTTAAAACACCACGATATCTATCATCTAAACCATAAATTGTGGTGTTGTATTGATCGTGAGTTCTAATAGTCATCATCATAAACTGATTTTCTTTCAAATCAATATCAGACGGTTTATTAACGGTGAAATTAGCTTTTCCTGTTAAAGTAGGAGAGAAGTTGTTTTCCCTTGCGTTGTTAGGTAAATAGAATCCACCTTTAATTCGAACTCTTTTATTGTAATTATCAAATCCAGGAATTGTAGCTTCAATTTTATCACGAATTAAATCGTAATTAGCAATTAATTTACTCCATTCAACTTTAGAGTTTTTAAGCGTAGCTTCAGCAATACCTGCAACAATAGCAGGTTCACTTAATAAATGCTCAGAAAGTGGATTTAAATGTCCGTTAGATTGATGTACAACGCCCATGGAGTTCTCAACAGTTACAAACTGTTCTCCAGTTTCTTGGTTGTCTTTTTCTGATCGCCCTAAGCAAGGTAAAATCAATGCTTGTTTACCATGAATTAAATGACTTCGATTTAGTTTTGTTGAAACTTGAACCGTTAAATTACAGTTTTGTAATGCTTCCGCAGTAAATTCTGTATCTGGAGTTGCTGAGATAAAATTCCCGCCCATTCCTACAAAAACTTTCCCTTCTTTTTTGTGCATTGCTTCAATTGCAGAAACTACATCAAAACCATTTTTTCTGGGTGCTTTAAATGAAAATTCTTTCTCTAAACTATCTAAAAAAGCAGGTTTTGGTTTCTCCCAAATACCCATAGTTCTATCTCCTTGAACATTAGAATGCCCGCGTACCGGACAAGTTCCTGCTCCTTTTTTACCAATACTTCCTTTTAACAATAGAAGATTTACAACTTCACGAATATTATCGACAGCATTTTTGTGTTGCGTTAAACCCATTGCCCAACAAATAATAATTTTGTCATTATTGATGATGAGTTCGGTTGCTTCTTCAATTTGAGTTAATGAAAGGCCAGTTTGCGGTACTAATTCTTCAATAGAATACGTGTCTAATTCAGAAAGAAATTCTTCTAAACCTTGTGTTTTTTCTTTTATAAATTGATGATTGAAAACACCGCCTTTTTCTTCTTCGCGAGTTTTTATCAACTTTAAAATTATTTTTAAAAGTGCAACATCTCCGTTAATTTTTACTTGTAAAAATAAATCGGTTAATTGTTGCCCTTTACCAATCCATTTTAATGGATTTTGCGGATCATTATAACGCATTAAACCAACTTCTGGAAGCGGATTTATCGTCATTATTTTTCCACCATGTTTTTTTGTTTCACTTAATGCAGTTAGCATTCTTGGATGATTTGTTCCAGGGTTTTGTCCCATAACAATTACCAAATCAGCATGATTAAAATCATCTAAAGTAACCGAGCCTTTTCCAATTCCTAAAGTTTCAGAAAGTGCAACACCACTACTTTCGTGGCACATGTTAGAGCAATCAGGTAAATTATTTGTTCCAAATTGACGCACAAAAAGTTGATATAAAAATGCGGCTTCATTACTGGTTCTTCCTGAAGTATAAAAAATTGCTTCGTCTGGAGAAGTTAAAGAATTTAGTTCTTTTCCGATAAGACTAAATGCATCATTCCACGAAATTTCCTCATAATTATCAGAACCTTCTTTTAAGTACATCGGATGTGTAATTCTTCCACTTTTACCAATTTCATAATCAGACCAAGTAGACATTTCTTGTACAGAATGTGTTGCGAAAAATAGTGGAGAAACTCTGTTTTTTGTAGCTTCTTCTGCTATTGCTTTTGCACCATTCTCACAATATTCAGCTAAGAAAGCACGTTTTTCATCTGGATCTGGCCAAGCGCAACCTGGGCAATCAAAACCATCAATTTGGTTAATTTTTGATAACAACTCAATTCCTTTTGCAAAACCAACTTCTTTGGTTACATGAGTAATTGCAGATTTTATAGCTTTTACACCAACTGCTGATTTTGGAATCTCAGTAAGTGCTATACCAGTTAGTTTTTCTGGCGGTTGTGCGTGTATTTTTTTATCGCTCATATTGTATATATTGAGGATTTGAATAGATTGTCATTTTATCGTTTCTACTAAAGCCAATTAGGCAAATTCCGAACTCTTTTGCAAAATCAACCGCTAAACTTGAACAAGCCGAAACTGCAACAATAATCGGTATTTTTGCAAAAAATGCTTTGGAAACAATTTCATACGAAACTCTACCGCTTACTAATAGTATTTTAGCTTCGTTTAATTTGTTATTCAATAATAAATCTCCAATTGATTTGTCTACTGCGTTATGCCGACCAATATCTTCTTTTATAGAAAGAAGTTCTTTGTTTTTATTGAATATTGCTGCTGCATGACTTCCTCCAGAGAAATGAAATGCTTCTTGTAATTCTTTCATTTTTAGAAACATTTGCTTAATTTCTGTTTGAAAGAATGAAGTTGTATTCGCTAATTTATTTCCAGAAACTTCAATGTCTGAAAGCTCTTTTTTTCCACAGATTCCACAAGAAGAAACTGATAATAAAGTTCTTTTGTTTAGATATCCTTTTCCTAATTTTTCCTTCGGAATACTAACATTAATTATGGTTGAAAAATCTTCCTTTTCTTCTATAATTTCAGTTGAAAACGATTCTTTGTTTTTATAAATATCTTCAGCAAAAAGCAAGCCTCTAATTAATTCAATATCGTTATTGGGAGTTCGCATAACAACTGTATAAGCTTCGTTGTTGATGTTAATTTGTAACGGAGCTTCAATAACAAGAGTATCATCGATTTTTGATGCTTCTTGAGCATTAATTTTTATAGCTTGATAAGTGGTTGTTTGCATCTTTTTCAAAGGTAAGAAAGTATTTGCAATACTACTTCTCAGAAAAGAAAAAGCTACTTGTTTTTAGTAGTTTCGATAACTATTAATTTGTTATTTAAATCTTTTGTAAAGAAAAGATACTTTTCACCGCCATCTTTAATCTTGGTTTCTTTTCTAATTTCTGCTACTGTTTTTGGGAAGTTTCTTACAGTAATATTCGCTTTTTGAAGTTTTTTTAATTGCTTTTTATCATATGATGAAATAGTAAGAATCTTAAAAACTCTTCCAGGAAACTCTTCTAATTTTCCAGAAGTATATAAATGTGAATGTTGATGAAGTTTTTTTACGTTTAGTTTACTTGTAATTTGATTAAATCCGCCCGATTTTAATATTGCTGAATTGGGTTCGTATAAATAGGTGAGTGGCTCTGAATATTCGGGATCATTATTTTGATATAATTCAAAATTAAATAATTGATTGCTGTTTTTCTGAAGATTGATTGTTTTAATACTTATTGAATCTGTGTAGCCTTTTTCTAATAAGAATAATACTTCTTTTACTTCATTTTTTAAAGCAACAACATGAATTTCTTTTACAAATTTTAATTCATTAATTCCGCTTGTTATGTCTAACATTGGCGAATTTTTGAGTAAAATGGTATCTGTTTTTGTAAATAGAAAATCTATGTTTTTAGGAACATTTGGTAAGCAATCATTCAGTAAAAAAACTTTTCCTTTTACATCGTTTCTACGAGAAGGATCAATGTAAATACAGTCGAATTTTTGAGTTGATTGTTCCAGAAACTCGAATCCGTCAGAAGCAATTGTTTGTATGTTTTTTATTTGAAGTTGCTTGTAATTGTGTGTAACAATTTCTGATAATTCGACATTGATTTCAGCATGAATTACATTCTTAAAAGTTTTAGAAAAGTAGTAACAATCTACACCAAAACCGCCAGTAATATCAATTAAATTTTCGCCAGAAACTAAGCTCGATTTATAACGCGCAGTTTCTTCGGAAGACGTTTGTTCAATACTAATTTTTGGTGGATAAAAAATGTTTTCTGTTGTAAACCAATTAGGTAGTTTGTTTTTAGATTTTTGTTTACTAACTATTTGATTAGACAATTTTTGAATTGAAATACCTTTAAATGGACTCCCTTTTAAAATCAGCTTTGTAATGTCTGAGTTTAAGTTGTCATTTATAAAATTTTGAACATCAGTATGTAAAATATGTATGTCCAAATTAGTTGTAACCTTTAACAGTTCCCATGCTTAATTTACCGCCATTTCCAAAAGAATGATTTGTTGGTAATAATGCTCCGCTTTCGGTTGTAATCCAATCTTCCCAAGTTGCTGGCATACCTTCAGTATTTCCTTTTTGAACTCGGCTTTTTAGATACATTAAATAGCTTTTAGGGACGTTATTTTCATCTAACAACCAAACATAAGAATCTCCAGGTGTAGAACCTCCAGTTGTGTATGTTACTCTTAAAGCTTGTTTGTTATCTATGTTTTCTGTTGTTCTAATTATTCCGTCTTCGAATAATTTATGTGGAGCTACTAACCAAAAAGAATCGTTGTTAAAAAGGCTTTCAGCTTTTTTAATAGTTTCTGTATTTTTTGAAGAAGAATTTTTATCATTAAAAAACACGGCGCTTTTTTCTAAATTATTTGGATGTAAAATAACTTTAGTTGTATCCCAAGAAACTTCAACAATATGATTTTTCTTGTCCCATTTATAATTTCTACGACCAGCAAAACTCCACTCAATAGTATTTGTTTTTTTGTAGGCTTCGTGGTTTATCGCTTTTAATATTTCATTCGCTAAATTATCTGCATTTGGGTTAGAAGCTTTAACTTCTCCCATATTTAACTCCATTCCAAATAAAGAAAGTGTATGTTTTGTAGGTAATTTAAAACCAGCTTCTGTTGTTTTCCAATCAGACCAAGTGGCAGAAACGCCACCAATCGGAATAATTTTTGTCCACATTTTATAATCTGTAGGAAAACCATTTTCGTCTAAAATCCATAAATATGAATCTCCTGGAGTTGTTCCTCCAGAAGTATAGGTAACCATTAAGGCATCTTTATCGTTGTGTTTTACTAAACTGCGTTCAACTCCGTTGTCAAAAACTTTGTGTGGCGCAACTAGCCAAAAAGAATCGTTGTTAAAAAAGTCAGTAGCTGTTTTTATAAGTGCTGGATTATTTACTTCTTTTCCATCAATAAAAACTTTGTTTTTATCTGGGTTTTTAAAAAATAATTCTACCCAATTATTATCCCAAGAAACGCTAACCCTTTCTTGTTGTTTGTACCATTTGTAATTATGTACACCTCTAAAAGACCATTCAATAACTTCAGTGTTTTTAAAAGCTTCGTTATTAATTGCGCTTAACATTTTGGTAGCTAAAGCATCTGCTTCAACTCCTTGTTTTCCTTCAGGAAGTTTTTCATTATTAACAACATAATAAATACCAACAAAGGCAATTAATAAAACTAATAGTAATAAAATAAATTTGAAAAAATTCTTCATGATTGATTATTTAGATTGCAAAAATATCAATAATTTGAAGATATTGTTACTTGTTTTTTTCGTAATAATCTAAAACATGTTGTGGAATTCCCATTTCTTCTGGCTTTCCTTTGTCTGAAATAGGATATTCTGCTACTTGTTTAATTGGCACAATTCCTGCCCAAATTGGCAAAGCGTAATCTTCAGGTTCGTCTGCAACGCCAGTATCTCTAACTTTTGCAGAAGCAGTTTCAATAGTAAACTCAACTACTAAAGTTCTGTCTAATTCTTTTTGATACATTGGTCGAAGAGAATCCCAATGATTTGGCATCATTTGATTGACAATCCATTTTAGAGTTGCTGTTTTTTCTTCGTCTTTTTCAATCTTATTTAAACTACCAAAAAGTGTAACTGAACGATAATTTACTGAATGATGTAAGCCAGAACGCGCTAAAACCAATCCGTCTAAATGCATTACAGTTATTGAAGTTTCTTCGCTTTCTAGAATTGAGAGTAACATTCTGTTTGCAGTGGAACCGTGAATGTAAATTTTGTCGTCTCTTCTTGTGTACGCCATTGGAATGGTAATTGGTTTTCCGTCGTAGATGTAACCAACATAACATAAAAAACCAGCATCTAAAATGGTGTTTATTTTCTCAACATCATAGGTTGCTCTGTTTTGACCGCGTTTTACTCTGTTCAATTTAGACTTTTCGTATTCTTTCATCTTTATAATTCTTTAGCAAATATTAAGTTTTCATAATTAGTTTCACCAACATAAAAATCGATACTTCCAATTTGATTAAAACCGTACCTTTTATAAAATTTAATTCCTTTTGTATTTTTGTAATATGCCGTTAGCCAGATATTTTTATAGTTTAAGTCCGTTGCGGTTTTTAATATGATATCTTGCATTTGAGAACCTATTTTTAATGCTAAAAAATCATTCAAAATATATAAACGCTGTAATTTGCAAGTTTTTTTATCTTTTAAATCATGGTGGTTTACATCTAAACAAAGTTTAGCAAAACCAATTGGTAATTCATCCGAAAAAATAATCCAAAATAAATTTTCTTCATCATTTAATTCTTTTCTAATTTGAGAAACCGAATAATGTTTTTTGTAGAAATCTAATAAGTTTTGTTTGTCCTCTATATAATCTCCATGAGATTCTGTGTAGGTAATTCTACCTAATAAAGCAATGTGTGTTGCATCATTTTCTGTGGCTCTTCTTATTGTTATCATAAATCACCTGTTTTTTGGTAGTATATTTTTGTATTCTTCGGAATTTAGTTTCGCTTTTTTTAAATCTTTTGGTTTAAAAATTCTGGTTTCTGAAGCTGGATATTTTTCAATCATTTTTGAAGGTCTAATTGGTCTTTCAATAAAATTACCGGAACAACTTGGGCAAACATTATCAAAAAGATCTGTTGCGCAAGTTTTACAATAGGTACATTCAAAAGAGCAAATCATTGCTTCGGTTGAAGTGTTTGGTAAATCTTTATTACAATGTTCGCAATTAGGCCTAATTTCTAGCATTATAAATAGCGTTCTTTAATAACGTTAATATGCCAAATGCTGTGTCCTAATAATAAGAAAGCACAAGCTCTTGCAGACATTGGTGAACCACTTGCCGTTCCCATATTTTTTAAGTTTTCTTCAGAAATACTATTGATTAAGTTTATTGTATACAAACGTGTAATTGTAAATTCGTGCGTTAACGCTTCAATAGATTTGTTGTCTGCTCCAGAAGGCTCAATATATACATCTTGATCGTAACCAGGTAAAGGAGTTTTGTCTTTTCTGGCAATTCTTAATAAGCGATGCATAAAAATACGTTCTGTATCAATAATATGTTGCAATACTTCTTTTATGCTCCATTTTTCTGGTTGATAACGGAATTCTAATTTCTCTTTTGGTACAGAAGAAAAGAAATCTATAACCATTTTTTTATCCTCTTCAAGAGCTGGAATTAATATTGTTTCATCAGAAACTGAATCAATGTATCTTGCGTAATATTCGTTATATTCAGTAGGCTGTAAATCTTGTTTTGTCATTTTGTTGTTGTTATATAGTTCAAAAATAATATATTTATGGATTGTTGTAATCATCCAGAATAAATATAATTAATAGTCCAGTTTATGTTTCCTTTTAAAACTAGTTTTACGTTAGATAGAAAAATATCGCAACCCTTGTACTTGCAATTATCCAATCAATTTATTCAATTGATAAAAGAACAAAAATTACCACCAAAAACCAAACTTCCAGGAAGTAGAACTTTGGCAGAACTGTTAAATATCCATAGAAAAACAGTTGTTGCTTGTTATGATGAATTACTTTTACAAGGTTGGGTAGAAAGTATTGCTAAAAAAGGAACTTTTGTACATAGTAATTTACCTTTATTGCATCAAACAGAATTTTCAAAATCGAATTTTACTTCAGAAAAGCAAAAAACAGGATTCTCTTTTTACAAAAGTAACGTGTTTAACTCTGTAAATTCTTTACAAAAAGAAGATGTAATATATTTAAATGATGGGGTTTCGGATCAAAGACTTACCCCAATTGAAGAAATTGCAAGAACGTATAGAAGAATTACAACCAAGAAAAATATTTTTAATCATTTAGGATATAATTCTGTTTACGGTAGCGATAAATTAAGAGAGGTTTTAGTTAATTATTTAAATGAAACCAGAGGTTTACAAACTGCAAAAGAAAATGTTTTAATAACACGTGGAAGCCAAATGGGAATTTGGTTATCGTCTCAATTATTATTGAAAAAAGAAGATGTAATTGTTACAGGAGAAACAAATTATGCGTCTGCAACAACAACATTTAAAAATCAACAAGCAATTTTAAAAACTGTTATGGTTGATGAAAACGGAATTGTTACTGAGAATATTGAAAGTATTTGCAAGCAGCAACAAATTAAGGCTGTTTATGTAACTTCTCATCACCATCATCCAACAACGGTAACTTTATCTGCGGAAAGAAGAATTCATTTATTAAACTTATCTAAACAATATAATTTTGCAATTATTGAAGATGATTACGATTACGATTTTAATTACAATCACGCGCCAATTTTACCTTTAAAAAGTCATGATACAAACGGAAACGTAATTTATATTGGTTCGGTTTGTAAAACAGTAGCACCAGTTTTTAGAGTTGGTTATTTAATTGCTTCTAAAGAGTTTGTGGATGAAGCTGCAAGTCGAAGAAAAATTGTTGATAGGCAAGGTGATGAATTATTAGAATTAACTTTTGCAGATTTTATAAAATCGGGCGATTTAGACAGACATATTAGAAAAGTGATGAAGACTTACAAGCAACGTAGAGATTTATTTTGCGATTTACTTTCTAAAGAATTAAGTAGTTTTTTTCAGTTTGAAAAACCTAAAGGAGGAATGGCGGTTTGGGCAATTTTAAACAAAAAATATTCTTGGAAACAAGTAGCTGAAGAAGCAAAAAAGCACCAATTAGAAATAGGGAATTATAAAAGATACGATGTACATAAAATTAATCATAATGCGATTAGAATTGGTTTTGCAAGTTATACTGAAGAGGAAATTTACGAGTTAATATTTCGATTTAAAAAAACAATGTTTGCAATTAAAGAGTAGCTTTAATCATTCTGTTGTTTCCTGAAAAATCTTTTTTGAGTTCTATGTTTTTAAAACCTTTTTTTGCTAACATATCAACCGTTTCTTTTCCTAAATATTGATTGATTTCAAAAAATAACAATCCATTTTTAGAAAGATGTAATTTTGCTAAATCGGCAATTTTATCATAAAAAATAAGCGGATTATTATCATCTACAAACAATGCCAAATGTGGTTCGTTTTCTAAAACATTGTTTTTAATTTCTACCTTTTCTAGTTCTCTAACGTATGGCGGATTGGAAACAATAATATCGTAATTATTAGGTAAATCATCAGTTTTTAAAATATCAATTTCCATAAAATTAATATTAACTGAATTTAATTTAGCATTTTCTTTTGCAGTTTTTAAGGCTTCTTTAGAAACATCAATTGCAGAAACTGTAGCATTAGGTAAATTCTTTTTTAGAGAAATAGGAATACAGCCTGTTCCAGTTCCGATGTCAAGAATTGAGCTAGACTTCTCGTCTGCGCTCGAAGTGACATCTGATTTTAACTTTGTAGCTTCATCAATAATCCATTCCACCAATTCTTCTGTTTCTGGCCTTGGAATTAACGTGTTTTTATTCACCAAAAAAGGCAATCCGTAAAATTCTGTGTTTCCTAAAATATACTGAATTGGTTCTTCGTTTTTTAACCTTTCAATAGCAGCATTAAAGTCAGTTAAAACTTCCGAAGAAATTATAAAATCAGCTTTTAAAACCGAGTCAATTCGTTGAAAATCTAAGTATTCTTCAATCAATAAAAAGAAAAAAGAATCTATTTCTGTTTGTGGATAGGTTGAAGATAATTGTTCTGAAAAGTTACTTTTAAAATCTTTTAAAGTCATAAACTAGGTCTTGTTTCTTGCCTCTTTACTCTTGTTTCAATAAAAACTACAATTCTTTTATCATCCAAACATTACAAGAATAGTGTCCGGTGTTTCCCATTGGTTTGTCTAAATTGATAAAACCATTTTTTTTATATAAAGCCCTCGCAGCATCCATATAAGGCATGGTTTCTAAGTAGCAATGCGTATAATTTAGCACTTTTGCTTTTTCCAAACATTTAGTAATTAACTTACTTCCCAAACCTTTTCCTCTTGTTATGGGTAAGAAATACATTTTTTGAAGCTCACAAGTTTCACCTTCAAAATTATCTAAAAGTGCAATTCCTACACCGCCAACAATTTTGTTTTTATGTTCAATTACAAAATAACTTGAACGTGGTTTTTGGTAGTTTTCAAACATTTTGTCGGTTGCTTTGTCTTCATACGCTGTACCAATTTTTGGTGCGCCAAATTCAACCAAAACACTACGAATTACATTTGCAATTTCTGGGTTATCTTTCTGTTGAATTTCTCTAATAATAAAATCTTCGGTTGTCATTCCAATATACTATTTTTGCAGGAACAAGTTACATTAAATTTTAAAATATCAATATATGAAACGCATACTAATTTTGTGTTTACTTACTGTATTAATTACGAGTTGTTCTGTAAGTAAAAAACCTGTTTTTGTAAAGGTAGATGATGTTAAATTAGTGTCTTTTAAGTCAGATACAATACGTTTAGCGGCAAAAGCGTACTTTAAAAACCCTAATGATGTTGGTGGAAAAATTTCTACAGATGAAATTAAAGTTTTTATAAACGGAACAGAATTAGCACAAGTTTCTTCAGAGGAATTTAAAGTGCCAGCAAGAGAAGATTTTGCAATTCCGTTGAATGTTGTAATACCATCAAAAAGAGTTTTTGAAAATAACAAAAATGGTATTTTAGGAGGTTTATTGAATTCAATATTAAATCAGAATTTAAAAGTGCAATTTAAAGGCGATTTAAAGTATAAAGTTTTTGGTTTTTCAAGAGTTTATACAATTGATAAAACGGAAGAAGTTAAAATTAAATTATAAGCTATTACTAACGAATTATACATAAAACGTTGTTTACAACTTGCTAAAAACGGAATTGGAAATACACGTCCAAATCCGTCAGTTGGTGCTGTAATTGTTCACGATAATAAAATTATTGGAGAAGGTTTTACTTCAGCCTACGGCGGAAATCACGCGGAAGTAAATGCTTTAAATTCTGTTGAAAATAAAGAGTTATTAAAGGATTCTACAATTTATGTTACGCTAGAGCCTTGCTCACATTTTGGTAAAACGCCGCCTTGTGCCGATTTAATTGTAAAACATAAAATACCCAATGTTGTAATTGGTTGTGTGGACACAAATAGTTTGGTTGCTGGAAAAGGAATTGAACGACTAGAAAATGCCAGAATTAACGTTACAGTAGGTGTTTTAGAAACGGAATGTTTAGAACATCACAAACGATTTTTTACAGTTCAGAATACAAAACGACCGTATATTATTTTAAAATGGGCGCAAACAAAAGATGGTTTTATTGCTCCGATTTCTAAAGATGAACAAAAACCAGTTTGGATTTCTAACCAATATTCACAACAATTAGTGCATAAATGGAGAAGTGAAGAACACGCAATTTTAGTAGGAACAAATACGGTTGTTGCAGATAATCCTAAATTGAATGTAAGAAGTTGGTCAGGAAATAATCCTGTAAGAGTTGTGTTAGATGCAAATTGTCGTTTAGATAAAAATGTTAATGTTTTTGACGGAAGTGTTGAAACTTTAGTTCTTGTTGATTCCAGAAACAAGAAACAAGAAATAAGACAAAACTTGATTTTTGAGCAAATTGACTTTTCTGAAAATATAGCAAATCAAATTTGCGAAGTTTTACAAAAACACAAAATTCAGTCAGTAATTATTGAAGGAGGTTCTCAAACTTTACAAACCTTTATTGATGAAAATATCTGGGATGAAGCGCGTGTTTTTACAAGTGAAGTTTCTTTTGAAAGTGGAGTAGTTGCACCGCAATTTTCAGCCAACGTTTTTTCTGAAGAAAAAATAAAAAACGACTCATTAAGAATATATAGAAATGATTAAAAATATAGTTTTCGATTTTGGTGATATATTTATCAATTTAGACAAACAAGGAACTTACAAAGAGTTAGCAAAATTAGGTGTTACACAGATTTCTGAAAAGATGATTGCTGTATATCATCAATATGAAAAAGGGTTGATTTCTACGGATGAATTTGTTGGTTTTTATCACAAAGAATTCAATATAAATAAAGACGATTTAATTAGAAGTTGGAATGCTATTTTGTTAGATTTTCCGAAGGAAAGATTAGCGTTTTTAAAAGAACTTGCAGCAAGTGAAAAATATAGATTATTCTTATTAAGCAATACAAACGAGTTGCATATTTCTTGGATTCAAGAAGATTGGGGAATGGAATTGTACAACGAGTTTAAAAACTGTTTTGAGCAGTTTTATTTGTCGCACGAAATCAATTTTAGAAAACCAGATTCTGAGATTTATCAATTTGTATTGGATCAAAATAATTTGGTTGCAAGTGAAACTCTTTTTGTTGACGATTTAAAGGAAAATACTGAAGCAGCAAAAGAAGTAGGTTTACAAGTTTGGAATTTAATTCCTGGCGAAGAAGATGTAACAGAATTATTCACAAAAAAAGAATTTTAGATTTGATTTATCTTGTTTTAAGTATACTAATTTCTAGTTTACTATTTGTAATTTTTAAATTGTTTGATGTGTTTAAAGTCAACACGTTACAAGCAATTGTTGTAAATTATATAATTGCATTTTCTTTTGGAATTTTTACATCAGATATTTCAATGTCTGTTGCAGAAGTGCCAAAACAACCTTGGTTTATAGGCGCGTTTTGTTTGGGATTTTTATTTATTTCCATCTTTAATGTAATGGGAATTACAGCGCAAAAAAACGGATTGTCAGTTGCATCAGTAGCAGGTAAAATGTCTGTGATAATTCCAATTATATTCGGAATTATAGTGTACAATGAAAGTGTTGGAGTTGTAAAAGTTGTTGGAATTTTATTGGCATTAATTGCGGTGTATTTATCATCTGCAAAAAACGATAATTCTCCAGTGAAATTTAAGAATTTACTTTTCCCTTTATTACTTTTTGTAGGTTCTGGAGTTTTAGACACCGCTTTAAAATATGTAGAAACTAATTCAGTTTCAGAAAATAATGTTCCGTTATTTTTAGCAACCATTTTTGGCTGTGCATTTGTATTAGGAAGTCTCTTAATTGTTATTCAAGTTGTACGTGGAAAATTAAAATTCCAATGGAAAAACGTTTTAGGCGGAATTGCACTTGGAATTCCGAATTACTATTCAATGGAATTCTTGTTAAAAGCCTTTAAAACAGATATAGAAAGCTCAACGTTATTCACCATAAATAACGTGGGAATTGTAATTTTAACAACCGTTTTTGCATTGTTATTCTTTCAGGAAAAACTAATAAAAAAGAATTGGGTTGGTATTTCATTAGCTGTAATTAGCATAATTTTAGTAACTTTTGGTTCATAAATTATGGAAGAAAAAGATACGTATAAAACAATTACTTCAGCTTCAGAAGAAACACTGTTTAAAGATAGAAACAGTAAGTTTTTTGGCTATGCGTTTCCTGTTTTTAATGAAGATGATGTTAAAGAATCTTTAGAAATCTTAAAAAAGAAGCATCATTCTGCACGTCATTTTTGTTATGCTTGGCAATTTGGAGTTGAGAAAATCCGTTTTAGAGCAAATGACGATGGAGAACCAAGTAATTCTGCAGGAATGCCAATTTATGGGCAAATTCAGTCTTTTGATGTAACCAATGTTTTAGTAGTTTCTGTGCGTTATTTTGGCGGGACAAAATTAGGCGTTGGCGGACTGATAAATGCCTACAGAACTTCTGCACAAATAACTTTAGAAGCTTCTAATATTATTGAAAAAACCATAGATATTCAATACAAACTTACTTTTGAATACGATATGATGAACAAAGTACAACGTGTTGTAAAGGAAAGAAACTTAAATATTACAGCTCAAAAATTAGAAATGAATTGTGAGTATACAATTTCAGTAAGAAAAAAAGACGCACAAACAATTTTTGATATTTTCAACAATTTATTTAAAGTTGAAATTAAAGAATTAGACTAATATTTAGTTGTTTCTAAGAGAAAATTTCTCGAACTTCGCTACAATTGTAAAATTTTGTTCAACAATACTTTAAAGAGAAAAATGAAAAACTATATCCTGTTAATTTTAGTGTTATTTTTAGCTGTTAGTTGTACTGATAAAAAAGAAATTAGTTCTATTAATCCGGAGAACTGGTTAAAAAGAAAAATTGATATCAGTAAAAATGACTCGTTAGAATACGGGAAGTCTTATTTGTCTATTTACTCTCAAATTTATAGTATTTCAGAACATAAAAGACACAATTTAACAGCAACAGCTAGTTTAAGAAATACTAGCGATACAGATACAATTTATCTTTTAAAAGCAAAATATTACGATACACACGGCGCAGTTCTTAGAACGTATTTTGATTTTCCTATTTATTTAGCGCCAATGGAAACTACCGAAATAATAATAGACGAATCTGATGTTGAAGGAGGAACAGGTTCTAACTTTATTTTTGAATGGAAAATTCCAAAAGGTGCTTCAGAACCTTTGTTTGAAGGAATAATGAACTCAACAATGGGGCAACAAGGACTTTCTTTTACTACACATGCTAAACGAATTAAGTAGTTTTTTTGAGAATTTATCTTAAGTGGAAGTTAAGGAGTTGTAGTGAAACTTAGTTTGACTCTAAACATATTTTTGGGTAACTTCGCTAACGTTGAATATCCACAATTAAAACAATGGATATTCTTTTACATTACCTGCAAGCTGAAAAAAAACATTGAGAATGACAAAAAACATTACACTTCTGATTTTAATTTTCATTATCTCAAGTTGCTCTGCGCAAGAAAATTTAAAAGACTTTTATTATCCATTTTCAAATAAAACAGAAACCAAAGTTTATAAATACGTGGATAAAAACGACTCGACAAAAATTGAGTATTGGAAAGTGACATCAAATCCGAAAACAAATGAATTGAAAACAGTTTCTTACGATTCTGACTTTAATATTTATAACATGTTTGACGAGATTATAACAGAAAATGGAGCTGAATTAACAGCTTACTCTGACTTCGAAATGAATGATAAAGAAGAAAGAAAAGAAATCAAAGCAAAGGTAATTGACAAAGACGTTTACAAATGGAATGGAGATAAAGAGTACATATATTCTGTTAAATATATAAATAAATATGGTCGCTTCGATTTTAAAAAGAAAAGAGCGGAATCTGGAATTGAAAATATTACTGTAAATGGAAAGGAATATGAAGCTGTGAAATATAGAGACGACTATATGATTTTAGCACTAGACCACGATGTTGAGCAAAGATTTTATCAAGATACATTTTATGTAAAAGCCAGCAGGTAACACTGTATATAATTTATTGCTTGGTTCTAGTCTACTTACGAAAATCCTCGTGGATTTTCTATTCGGTTTTTATTTACTAAATAAGTTGCGTAACCAA
This sequence comes from Tenacibaculum aquimarinum, assembly GCF_022478115.1. Classification (GTDB taxonomy): domain Bacteria; phylum Bacteroidota; class Bacteroidia; order Flavobacteriales; family Flavobacteriaceae; genus Polaribacter; species Polaribacter aquimarinum_A. The sequence continues at coordinate 281,874 of NZ_JAKGSC010000003.1, forward strand.
GCAACAGAGCATACACAAACCCTTCAACAAGCCTTCATTTTTAGACATTAACAAACTCCTTAAAAATCAATTGTTTATTTAATAAAATTTCGTACATTTGCACTCCTTTTTACGAGAGCAGATTTGTAAAAGGAATTTATAAAACAAGAACAAGTTTAATATCTCTTAGAGTTAATATCGTTAAAAATCTGATTAACAACAAGATACAAAGTTAATTTCAGGATGTCTGAAGAAACAAAAAACACTACTGAAGAAGTAGTAACTACACCAGAAGCAGTTCAAGAAACTGTAAACCCAGCACAATTTTTAGCAACATTTAACTGGCATAAATACGAAGAAGGTATTGATGAGGTTGATGAATCTAAATTAGCAGAATTCGAAAAAGCGTTAGAAGGAACTGTAGGTTTCGTAAACGAACGTGATGTAATCGAAGGAACTGTAACAAGAATTACTGAGCGTGATGCAATTATTGACATCAACTCTAAGTCAGAAGGAGTTATTTCTTTAAACGAATTCCGTTACAACCAAGGTTTAGCTGTTGGAGATAAAGTAGAAGTATTAGTTGACAAAAGAGAAGATGCAACTGGTCAATTAGTATTATCTCACAAAAAAGCTCGTGTAATTAAAGCATGGGATAGAGTAAACAACGCACACGAAACAGGAGAAATTGTTAACGGTTTTGTTAAGTGTCGTACAAGAGGAGGTATGATTGTAGATGTATTCGGTATCGAAGCATTCTTACCAGGATCTCAAATTGATGTTAAGCCAATTAGAGATTACGATCAGTATGTAGAAAAAACTATGGAATTCAAAGTTGTAAAAATCAACCACGAATTTAAAAACGTAGTAGTATCTCATAAAGCTCTTATTGAAGCAGATTTAGAAGATCAAAAGAAAGAAATCATTGGCCAATTAGAAAAAGGACAAGTATTAGAAGGTGTTGTAAAAAACATTACTTCTTATGGTGTGTTCGTAGATTTAGGTGGTGTAGATGGTTTAGTTCACATTACAGATTTATCTTGGTCAAGAATTAACCACCCGAACGAGGTTGTTGAGTTAGATCAAAAATTAAACGTTGTAATCTTAGATTTCGATGACAACAAATCTAGAATCCAATTAGGATTAAAACAATTATCAGCACATCCTTGGGAAGCTTTAAATACTGACTTAAAAGTTGGAGATAAAGTAAACGGAGAAGTAGTTGTAATTGCAGATTACGGTGCATTCGTAGAAATAGAAGAAGGTGTTGAAGGATTAATTCACGTATCAGAAATGTCTTGGTCTACGCACTTACGTTCAGCTCAAGATTTCGTAAAAGTTGGAGATAAAGTAGAAGCGCAAGTTTTAACTTTAGACCGTGAAGACCGTAAAATGTCTTTAGGTATGAAACAATTACACCCAGATCCATGGACAGATATTACATCTAAATATCCAGTAGGTTCTACACACACAGGTATTGTACGTAACTATACAAACTTTGGTGTATTCGTAGAAATGGAAGAAGGTATAGACGGTTTAGTTTATATTTCTGATTTATCTTGGACTAAGAAAATTAAGCATCCATCAGATTTCGTATCTGTAGGAGACAAATTAGAAGTTCAAGTATTAGAATTAGACGTAGAAAACAGAAAATTAAACTTAGGTCATAAGCAAACACAAGACAATCCTTGGGATGGTCATGAAGCTACTTATGCTTTAGATTCTGTACACGCAGGAACAATTAAAGATAAGAATGATAAAGGCGCAACTGTAACATTTGCAGATGGTGTAGAAGCATTCGTTCCAGGACGTTTATTAGAAAAAGAAGACGGAAGTAAATTAGGAAAAGGAGATTCTGCAGATTTCAAAATTATTGAATTCAGTAAAGAATACCGTAGAATAGTTGCTTCTCATACAGCTTTATTCAAAGAAGAAGAAAAGAGAAACATCAAAGCTGCTGCTAAGAAAGCTGCAGACGTTGAAAAAACAACTCTTGGAGACATCGGTGGATTGGCTGAGTTAAAGAAGAAAATGGATTCTAAGAACTAATATTCTTACTACCATAAATTACAGAAAGCCGTTACGTAAGTAGCGGCTTTTTTTTGTTCTGAACTTGTTTCATAATCTTATGATTTTATATTTTTTTTACTTGGGCGTTCCCTTTCAGGTCGCGCTTTTCGCTGTATCTTTTATTCATTCTTCATAAAAGGATGCCGCTACAATCCCTAACGCAACTACTTGCTAACAAAAAGTAATTTTTCTTTTGTCTTTTCTCTTTAATCTTTTATCTAATTCGTATTTTTACACTCAAACAAATTGTAAAAAGTAAATTAAAGAAATGACATTAATAAAATCTATATCAGGAATAAGAGGAACAATTGGAGGAAATATTGGAGATAATTTAACACCAATAGATGCCGTAAAATTTGCATCCGCTTACGGAACCTTTATCAAAAATAACAATCCTAAGAAAGATAAAATAAAAATTATTATTGGTAGAGATGCACGTATTTCTGGTAAAATGATAAGTTCTTTAGTAGCAAATACATTGGTAGGTTTGGGAATTGATGTTGTAGATTTAGGATTATCAACAACACCAACAGTAGAAGTTGCTGTACCGTTAGAAAAAGCCGATGGAGGAATCATTTTAACAGCATCGCACAACCCAAAACAATGGAATGCGTTAAAGTTATTAAATGAAAAAGGAGAGTTTTTAAATGGAGAAGACGGAGCAAAGATTTTAGAAATTGCAGAAAGCGATAACCTAACATTTGCAGAAGTAGACGATTTAGGAACGTATAAGAAGAATAAGAAGTACTTAAAAAAACATATAAAAGAAGTTTTAAAGTTAGATTTAGTTGATGTAAAAGCAATTAAAAAAGCAAACTTTAAAGTTGTAGTTGATGGTGTAAACTCTACTGGAGGAATCTTTATTCCAGCTTTATTAAAAAAGTTAAACGTAGAATGTGTTGAGTTATATTGTGAGCCAAACGGACAGTTTCCTCACAACCCAGAACCATTAAAAGAAAACTTAACCGATATTGCTGAATTGGTAGTTAAAGAAAAAGCTGATTTAGGAATTGTTGTAGATCCAGACGTAGATAGATTAGCGTTAATCTCAGAAGATGGTTCTATGTTTGGAGAAGAATACACACTAGTTGCTTGTGCAGATTACGTTTTAGGACGTTTAGGAGGCGGAAACACAGTTTCTAACCTTTCATCTTCAAGAGCGCTTAGAGATGTTACAGAAAAGCACGGAGGAACCTATACAGCTTCAGCAGTTGGAGAAGTAAACGTGGTAATTAAAATGAAAGAAACAAACACCGTAATTGGTGGAGAAGGAAATGGAGGAATTATTTATCCAGCTTCTCACTACGGAAGAGATTCTTTAGTTGGTGTAGCGTTGTTTTTATCGCATTTAGCACACAAGAAAATGTCTTGTAAAGAATTAAGAGATTCGTATCCAAGTTACTTTATGAGTAAAAATAAGATTCAATTAACACCACAAATAAATGTTGATGAAATCTTAGAAACAATGGCTTCAACATATAAAAATGAAGATGTAAACACTATAGATGGTGTAAAAATTGATTTTGCAGAAGAATGGATTCATTTAAGAAAATCGAATACAGAGCCAATTATTAGAATTTATACAGAAGCTAAAAGTCAGCAAAAAGCAGACGATTTAGCGGTGCGTTTTATCAAAGAAATAGAAGAAATTATTAAGTAAAAGTACTTCTTAGTAAAGTAGTATAATTCGTTGTTTATTATGAGTAATTTAGAACAGTATTTTCAGCAATTTAGAAAGCATATTATTGGTAAAGACCAAACATTTATGTCTCCTTATGGTGAACAAAAAATTATATATTGTGATTGGACTGCAAGTGGAAGATTGTACAGACCAATAGAAGAAAAGTTAATAAATGATTTAGGTCCTTTTGTAGCAAATACTCATACAGAAACTTCTACTACAGGTGCAGCAATGACATTGGCGTACCATGAAGCTAGAAATATTATTAAACGTCATGTAAATGCTTCTAAAAATGATATTCTTATTACTGAAGGAAGTGGAATGACAGGTGTTGTAAATAAGTTTCAACGAATTTTAGGATTAAAAATTTCTGAAAATTTAAAAGAAAATACTATTGTTCCTGAAAAGAAAAAACCAGTAGTTTTTGTTAGCCACATGGAACACCATTCTAATCAGACTTCATGGTTAGAAACTATAGCAGATGTTGTAGTTGTTCCTTGTAATAAAGCAGGTTTAGTTTGTTTGCAAATGTTTGAAGAAACAATAATTAAATATAAAGATAGACCAATAAAAATTGCTTCAATAAGTGGAGGTTCTAATGTAACAGGAATTAAAACAAATCACCATAAAGTTGCAGCCTTAATTCATAAATATGGCGGATTGTGTTTTGTAGATTTTGCGTGTTCAGCACCATATATCGATATAGATATGCATCCAGAAAATGAAGATGAATATTTAGATGCAGTTCTATTTTCTCCTCATAAATTTTTAGGAGGACCTGGAAGTTCGGGGGTTTTAATTTTTAATAAGAAACTATACAAAAACATGATTCCTGATAACCCAGGAGGAGGAACTGTTAGTTATACAAATCCTTGGGGACAACATGATTATTTTGATGATGTAGAAACTAGAGAAGATGGTGGAACTCCTGCTTTTTTACAAACCATAAAAATTGCATTAAGTATTCAGTTGAAAGATAAAATGGGAACTGAAAACATTAAAAAGCGAGAAGATGAAATAAACGAGCAATTATTTGCTGTTTTAGAAAGTTTGGAAGGTGTACATATTTTAGCGCCCAATAATAAAGATAGATTGAGTATTTTTTCTTTTTATTTCGAAAAATATCATTTCAATTTAGTTGTTAAATTGTTAAATGATAGGTTTGGAATACAAACACGTGGTGGTTGTTCTTGTGCAGGAACTTATGGGCATTTCTTATTAAATGTAAATCAAGAAACATCTAATAGAATTAAAGGAGAAATTTTAGAAGGTTGTAATACTGAAAAACCAGGTTGGATTCGCCTTTCAATTCATCCAACAATTACAAATGAAGAAATTAACTTTATCTGTGATTCCTTAAGAATTCTTAATGAAAATATAGCAGATTGGTCTAAGGATTATAAATACGACATGCAGAAAAATGACTATGTTCACATTTCAGCAAAACCAATAGAAAAGAAATTAGTAGAAAACTGGTTTTCAGTTTAAGCTTTCTTTCTAAGTTTTAACCATTCATCATATTTGCCTTTATGCTTGAATCTCTTATGAGACCAAAGATAAAACTCGGGCTGTTTTACAATATGATCTTCCGTTATTTTAAGGTATTTTTCAGTTAAATCATAATCTTTAAAATCGTTTGGAGATGCTGTTATTAATTGTAAATCAGAAGTGTAATGCCCTCTTTTAATTTTAGTTGTATTAATATTTACAACAGCAAGATTAAATTTTTTGGCTATAGTTTCTGCGCCAGTATGTACAGGAACAAAATTATTTAAAAATGTAGCCCAATGTCTTGTTTTAATTGGCATAGGAGATTGGTCGCTAAGCAACATATATAAACTTTGTTGTTTGGTTTTAAATCGCTCCTGAAGCTTGCTATTGAATAATCCTGTAGGGCAACCATTATAACCAAACCTAATTCTAGAATTATAAATTACTTTCTCAAAATATTTATTCTGAATTTTTGTGTAAGCTCCTAAGCAGCTAATGTCCACAAATAAAGGCAGACCAAAAGCCCATTCCCAATTTGCTTGGTGTGAACCTACTAAAGCAATATTTTTACCTTCTTTAGTTAATTTATCAATAATTTCGATATTGGTATACTGATATCTTTTCTTTATTTCTTTTTCAGAAATTGAAAAGGATTTTATGCTTTCAAATATTAAATCTGTAAAATGTTGGAAGAATTTTTTAGAAATGCTTTTAAGTTCTTTTTCACTTTTATCAGGAAAGGCAGCTTGTATGTTGCTATAAACTACTTTTTTTCTATAGCCTACTATGTAATATAGAATAAAGAAAGAGATGTTAGATTTTAGATACAAAATTGGCATTGGTAACCTTGAGGTAATCCATATTATAGGATATACAATTGCGAAAATTAAAAGTTTCATAGAGTTGTTTGCTTACTACAAATATCTAACATTTCTATAAATTAACATATTCTAATACAAATTAATAATTTTGCGTAAATTTACCCGAATTTTTAACGAATGAATCAAGTAGTTTTATTAATAATTATTGCAACAGTTTTATTCTCCTACAAAGGATTTAACGATTTTTCTTTTTTTGATAAATATAAATTTCAAGTAGGTAAAATACTAGGAGGAGATAAAATAAGAATGTTAACATCTGGATTTTTACATGCAGATTGGATGCATTTAGGTTTCAATATGTATGCTTTATATTTATTTGGAGGTATTGTAATTAATAATTTAGGAAATACAAGTTTCTTAATTATCTATTTTGGTAGTTTACTTATAGCAAGTATGTATTCTTTACATTATCATAAAAAAGAACCCTATTACAGTGCAATTGGAGCTTCTGGTGCAGTTTCTGGAATCGTCTATTCTGCAATAATGCTGTATCCAGATATGGAACTAATTATGTTTCCTTTGCCAATACCGATTCCGGGATATATTTTTGGAGTAGGGTATTTATTATATTCAATCTATGGAATGAAAAAACAGCTAGGAAATGTTGGTCATTCAGCTCACTTAGGAGGAGCAATGGGAGGTTTTATTCTTACCATTGTGTTATTTCCTCAAATAATTTCAATAAACAAAACAATGATACTTTTATTAGCAGTTCCAATTATTGGCTTATTGCTTTTTGGTAGTAAATTAAAAAAATAGATAAAGAAAAAAGATGGACAAAACTCAAAACACTTCCCTAATATCAAAGATTATATTGCTACTATATTTAGTTGTAGGTTTATCTCCAAAAGTAGTAGAAATAGAATACGAAGGTTTTCAATGGTTATACTTTTCTGTGTTAAATATAATATCATTAGGTTTTATTTATTCTCAAAAAGATGTTTTAAAGCCTTTTAATGTTGGTAAAAGTACCAAACAGTTTTTTTTAATATTCTTTTTGTTTTTTATTGCTTCACTTGTATCTATTTTTCAAGCTACAATTGTCAGTGAAAGTTTGGTGCATATTGCCAGGTTGTTTAATGTAATTGTTGCAACTTTTGTAGTGTTTACTTTAGTTAAAAGTAACCCCAAAGACTTTTTTGAATTTGTTTGTAAAATATGTGTGGTTTTATTGGCTTATCATTCTATAGTTACTCTAGAACATTATTTAGGTAATTATAATAAGCCTAGAAATAGAGAGTTATTTAAAACATTTTTATATTATTATGGAAATGTAAATATATTTACTGCAAGTTTAATTGTTAAACTTCCCTTTGCTATTTACTTATACTTTAAGAGTAATAGTAAAATTTGGAAAATGTTAAGTGGTATTGTAGTTTTTACAACTACGCTGTCATTAATTTTTGTAGGATCTAGAGCTGCGTTATTATCTATGGTTTTAATTTTTGGAATAACATTTTTAACTTATTTATTATCTGTTTCTTCTAAAGAGAATAAAAAGCTGAAAATTGGAAACTTAACTTATTTAATATTAGTTCCGTTGATTGCATTGTTTTTAATGATGAATGTAAATAGAATTGATAAAAATAAAATGAATTCTTTTGCTTTAGCTACAACTTATAGCTCTAATGATTATAAAAAATTAGATAGATTTATAGCAAAATACCCTAAAAGTGATGTAACAACAGTTGTAGTTAAGAAGGATCAAGATGATTTTTTAACCAAACTAATAAAAGTTACGGGACGTTATAATATATGGAATTCTGCAATTGTAATTTTTAAAGAGAATCCATTTTTAGGAATTGGTTATGGAAATTATAAAATTTATCCTCATAAAAACTATTTTTTAAAGAAACAAAGTAGTGGAGGTACCTTTGGTAAACCTATTAGGGTTCATAATGATTTTTTTGAAAAGTTTGTCGAAATAGGAATAATTGGAGGAATACTTTATTTAATGCTTTTCATATTTATTTTAAAACAATTAATATCTAAATTTAAAAGTGAAAATAAGGAAATAGTGTTGTTTTTACTACTTTCAGGGTTGGCTTATACTATTGATGCGTTTTTTAATTTCCCACTAGAAAGAGCTCCTGTACAGTTGTTTTTTGTACTGGTTTCTGGGTTTGCTCTAGCATTAACAAATTCAAACAAAGAAGAGAAAGAAGCTTCTAGTATAACAAGTATTCTTTTTGTTCCTATTGTGTTAGTATCAATAATAACTATTTTTTCTAATTATCTAGTTTTTAAAGCTTATAGTATTAATACAGCTATTAAGAATGAAAAAGTTTTAAAGAAAAGAGGAGATTATGAGTTCACTTTTTCTGAAATGAATGGTTTAATAAAAGAATATCCAACTTTAGATCAAGATGGTATAAAAATGAAATACTATTTAGCTACCTATGCTGCAAAAGAACAAAAGTATGACACTGCCCTTGAGATATTAACTCAAGCTTCCAGTTTAAATGTCCATGATTTTTTAATAAAAAAGCAAAAAGCAGAAATCTTTTTAAAGGGGCTAAAACAATTAGATAGTTCTGAACATTACTTTAAGGAAGTTTTTAATTCTTATCCATCTTACAAGTTTAACTATACAATGTTGAAAAATATATATAAAGGAAAAAAGGATACTGTAAATTTCGAAAAATTAATGAATAAGTATACTTCAGTTAATAAGATTGATGCAGTAGCATGGATAAATAAAACTGATTATTTTTACAAGAAAAATAAAGATTTAAAAGCTGCAATAGAAACTTTAGATACTGCTATATCTTATAGGAAAACTTTAAATTTGCTTGAAGCTAAACAAAAATTACAGAAGCACAAAAACGTAAATAGTTATATTAAAAAAGCTGAAACAAAAAAACTTTATGATGAAGTAATTGCTTATTACAATAAGGGTAAGTTTACTGAAGCTAAAACTCTTCTTTTGAAAATGCTTAAAAATAATCCTAATGATCATTTTGCAGTTCTTTATATAGGTATTATGGAGTTAAGCTTAAAGAACTACGAGTCGTCAGTAAAGTACTTAACAGAGTCTATAGATAAAAACATATTTAAAGACGGTAAGGCTGAGTATTGTAGGGCTTTGAGTTATGAAAAATTAGGTCAAAAAGAAAAAGCAAAAGCAGATTATAGAGCTGCAAGAGCTAAGAAGTTTCCGCAAGCAATGAGTTTGCCAGAATCAAAATATAAATAAAAACAAAAATCCGAAACCATTTAGTTTCGGATTTTTTTTGAGCGAAAGACCAGGTTCGAACTGGCGACATTCAGCTTGGAAGGCTGACGCTCTACCAACTGAGCTACTTTCGCGGGTAAAGAGCTGCAAATATAAGACCTATTTTTAGTTATGCAACCTTTTTTTAGAAAAAAATTAATAAAATTTATTGTCTTCCCTCAACACTTTTAAAAAATGAAATCCATATATATTATAACCTTCATTATAATAAAACTTATGAGATTGATTATTAACTACATACGTGTTTAATTCAATTGCTTCACAACCTTTGGCAATTACATGAGTATTAATCCAATTAAAAAATTGCTTTCCTAATTTTTGCCCTCTATAAGCTTCGTCAATTACAACATGGTCTGGCTCTGCACTTTTTCCAATATAATGTCTTGTTGAATACCATAAACCAGAAATGCCTATTAAATCACCGTTTAAATACATTCCTATGCATTCATAATTAGTTAGTGAAGCCATTTCTTTAACACGTTCTTCTAAAATATGCTTAGGTGTTTTAGTATTCAATTTTTGTAAAAGAGGAATTATTTTTAATATGTCTTTTGGAGCTATAGTTTGTATTTGAATACTCATGGAAATATTTTTTGTAAATATATTGTTTGTATATTTCCTAACCAATAGAAAAGACAACGAGATAAAAATGATAAAAAATATTTCTGCAGAAGAAACATATGCTATAAGAAAATCAGTTTTAAGAGAAGGTGTTGACTTGCCTTTTAAGTTTGATGGTGATTTTAATAAAGAAACCTTTCATTTGGGGGCTTTTAAAAATATTAAATTAGTAGGAATTGCTTCATTGATGAAAACTGAAAGTAATTTGTTATCATATAAGAAGCAGTATCAATTAAGAGGAATGGCAACTATAAATGATGTAAGAGGTTTAGGTTATGGTTCTAAAATTATTGATGAAGTAATTTTACAATTAAAAATGATGAATATCGAGTGTGTTTGGTGTAATGCTAGAGAAATTGCAATCGATTTTTATATTAAAAAAGGGTTTAGTATTATTGGTAATCCTTTTACAATTAGTCAAATTGGGAAGCATTTTGTCATGTATAAAAAAATCCCGAATTAAAATTCGGGATTTTGTAGCGAAGACGGGATTTGAACCCGTGACCTCAGGGTTATGAATCCTGCGCTCTAACCAACTGAGCTACCTCGCCTGATTGCGGGTGCAAATATAATTGAATTTTACTCTTTAACAAGGTATGTGCTTAATTTTTTTTAAAAAGAATTAATACTTATCTTGACGGCCAAACAAACAGCTAATATGAGTAAAATTAAATACGATTTAGAAATCCCAATACATGCATCGCCCAGTATGCTGTATCAATATATTTCTTCACCTTCTAATTTAGAGGAATGGTTTGCAGATAAAGTAAACGCAAGAGGTAAGGTGGTTACTTTTGAATGGGATGGAACAGAGGAACAAGCAGAGATTGTAACAAAAAAATCAGGAGAACGAATTAGATTTAAATGGCTCGAAAGTGAAGATGATGAAAGCTATTTTGAAATTAAAATTCAGGTAGATGCACTTACTAAAGACGTATCGTTAATAGTTACAGATTTTGCTGAAGAAGATGAAGTGGAAGAATCGAAACAACTTTGGGGAAATCAAATTGAAGAATTAAGACATACAATTGGAGCTTAAAATTCATCAAAATAAATAAGTTAAACTCGGCAATTTGTCGAGTTTTTTTGTGTCTATTTCTAATTGAAATATACTAACTTTGCACTGTAAAATTTTATTGAATGATTAATTATAACGGAGACTTATCTCAAACTGAAAATGTAAATATTTCTATTGAAAATAGAGGGTTTAAGTATGGAGATGCTATTTTTGAAACCATTAAAATAAATAACGGAAGAGTAGTTTTTTTTGAAGACCATTATTTTCGTTTAATGGCTTCAATGAGAATGTTAAGAATGAAAATTCCAATGCATTTTACATTAGAGTTTCTTGAGCAAGAAATTTTAAAAACTGTTGCTACACAAGATAAAGCAAATTCTTTTAGAGCACGTCTAACCGTATATAGGAAAGACGGAGGTTTATACACGCCAAATACAAATGAAGTTGATTTTTTAATTGAGGTTTCAGCCAACACTTTTCAAACTAAAGAATCGTATTCGATTGATTTATATAAAGATTTTTATAATTTTTCTGGGCTTTTATCAACCATAAAAACAAATAATAGAATGGTAAATACACTTGCAAGTATTTATGCTTCTGAAAATGATTTTGATAATTGTGTTTTATTAAATGAACGCAAAGGTGTTGTGGAAGTTACAAACGGAAATATTTTTATTATTAAAGGGAAAACAATTAAAACACCAGCAATAACTGAAGGTTGTATTAAAGGAATTGTTAGAAAAAAGGTAATTGAGATTATTGAAAAGCATCCAGATTTTAATATTGAAGAAACTGTTATTTCTCCTTTTGAAATTCAAAAAGCAGATGAAGTTTTTATAACCAATGCAATAGTTGGTATTCAACCTGTAACTAAATATAGAAAGAAAGAGTTTTCTGTAGCAGTAAGCTCTAAGCTTCAAAGTAGCTTAAAATTACTAGAAATTACAGGGAAGTAGTTATTTAATTTAGGTTAATATCACTCGGTGCATTTGCCCAGAGTTTATACTTGCCACCTTTTTGAAGTAATTTGTTTTTCCATATAGTTTCATTGTCTGTTGCAAAGATATTAGGAAAATCATTTTCAGAAATAAACCAAGAATTGGTTGTTAATTCATCATTTAATTGATTGGCTCCCCAACCAGAATAACCTAAGAAAAAACGAATCTCATTACTTTTTATTAATTTATTAATCAATAAAGTTTTTAAAGACTCAAAATTACCTCCCCAATAAATGCCATTAGCAACTTCTATGCTATTAGGAATTAAATCTGGAACATTGTGTACAAAATATAAATTATCTTGTTCTACAGGGCCGCCTTGAAATACTGTAAAATTACAATCTATTTCAGGAATTAAATCGTTAACAGTATAAGGTAAAGGTCTATTTAAAATAAAACCAACAGTATTTTTATCTGTATGTTCAGTAAGAAGCACAATAGATCTTTTAAACGAATTATCGTTTAAAATAGAAGGCTCGGCAATTAATAATCTTCCTTTTGTTGGTTTTAGGGTAGTCATACACTTTTAAGTTATGATATATTAAAAGTAGTGATTTTTAGCAAATAAAAAAACTCTCTTAAAAATAAGAGAGCTTTTTATATAAAAAAACTTTTAATTTTTTTAGTTTACAGCTTTAGATAAACCTGCACCAGCTTTAAATTTAGCTACGTTTTTAGCTTGAATTTGGATAGCTTTTCCAGTTTGTGGATTTCTTCCAGTTCTTGCAGCTCTTTTAGATACTGACCAAGTTCCCCATCCAACTAAAGATACTTTACCACCTTTTTTTAAAGTAGAAGTTACGTTATCTGTTAAAGAGTCTAAAGCAGCTTTAGCTGCAGCTTTTGAAATTCCTGCATCAGCAGCCATTGCATCAATTAATTCTGATTTGTTCATAATCTGAATGATTTTTTTTAAATTAATATTATATTTCGCTTTGTATAGCTCAACAAATATAGCAGGAATAAGGGTTTGCGCAAGTTTTCGCTCAAAAAAAAGGGTGTTTTGTTAATAAATGATACTAAATTGTTAATAACGAAAGCCAAAAAAGGTAAAATACGTCAATACCTTGCTATTGTTGGGCTTAAAGCATTTTAGAGTTTTCTGAAAAATGAAAGCCATTCAAAAGACTTCTTGAATCCATTTTTTTCTTTCCAGAAAGTTTAATCTCATCTATAATAAGGTATCCATTATTAACTGCAACTTTTAGTTCTTTTTTGGTTGTAATTAAAGTTCCAACTTCTAAAGAGTGAGTTTCTTCTTCCTTGCTTACAGCGTAAATCTTAGCGCTTATTTCTTCATTATTAGTATGTATTAATGTCCAAGCTGCTGGAAATGGGTTTAAACCGCGTATTTTGTTATAAATTACATCTAAAGGTAAAGACCAATCTATTCTGCAATTATGTGGATATAATTTTGGAGCAGATTTTTCTTCTAATTCAGGTTGCTTTGTTGTTTTTACTTCCTCATTTGCAATTAAATCTACAGTTTCAGAAACTAAACCAGCACCAAGATGCATTAATTTATCATGTAACTCTCCAACTGTTTCGTTATTTTTAATATCAATTCCCGATTGCAAAATAATTTCTCCCGTATCAATTTTATCATCAATAAAGAAAGTGGTAACACCTGTTTTTGTTTCTCCATTTATAATTGCCCAATGTATTGGCGCAGCACCTCGGTAATCTGGCAATAAAGAAGCGTGTAAATTAAATGTACCATATGCTGGCATGTTCCAAACAGTTTTTGGTAACATTCTAAAAGCAACTACAATTTGTAAATTAGCATTTAATGCCTTTAATTCTTTTTGAAATTCTTCATTTTTTAAATTTTTAGGTTGAAGAATTGGTAAGTTTTGAGAGCGTGCGTATTTTTTTACTGCAGATTCATTTAATTTTCTTCCACGTCCGGCAGGTTTATCAACCGCAGTTATAACACCAACAACGTTGTATTTATTTTCAACCAAATGTTGTAAAATAGTTACAGCAAAATCCGGTGTTCCCATAAACACAATGCGTATATCTCTCATTTTTATTAGTTTGAAGTTATCTTTTTTTAATTGCTGCTTATAGTTTGAAGAATTTATTTTGATTATTTAAACCAAGTTTTTCTTCGGATAAAAGCTGTCGCAAATGTACCAAAATGTCTTGTTCATCTGCATCTAAAAATGTACATATTTCTTTTGAAGAAAGAAGTTTCTTTTCTGCAATTAAAATTAGAATTTCTTTTTCTGAAATAGTTGATTTTGTTTTTTGTGCTGCCAAACAAACATCACACATTTTACATTTAGCGGCTTTTTTTTCACCAAAATAGGAGAGTAGCTGAATATTTCTACAGATTGAATCGTTTTCAATAAATGCTACAATGTTTTCTGCTTTTTGCTTTTTCTGACTTAGAAATTGTGTTATTTCTCTTGAACGCCTATTTATTGTTCTGTCATCTTCTCTTGCTTGTAAGAACTTAACTTCTGAGTTATTTGTTGCTTGTTTGTAGGTAAGTAAACCTTCGGTTTCTAGGCGTTCTAAATTTGTAATTACTTGGTTGGAAGTTATACTTGCCTTTTTTGCTAAAATAAATTCGTTAATTTTAGTTTCTTGTTCAAACAAACCGCCATATGTTCTTAATAAGGTTTTTATAAACTGCTTGTCGGCTTTATAGTTTAATATTCTTGAGCTGTTTACATTAAACTGCAAAGAAGATTTTTTAGCAAAATTAGTAGTAACTTCAATAATGCCATTATTAACTAAAAGTGTAAGAACTGTTGCAGCTTTTGATGGTGTAAATTTATATTTTTTACAAAATTCTAAAAAATTGAAATCGTAAATTGTTTCTAATAACTCTCCTTTTGCAATTTGAAAATGTTGGTATAACTTCTTGTGAATTTCTTTAACTTCTGTAAGCGATGGAAGCGACATTTCTGTTTGTTCCTTAAAAGCTCTAATGTCATTTGCATTTTTTAGTAAAACAGCAAAAGATTTTTTACCGTTTCTTCCTGCTCTTCCTGCTTCTTGTAGGTAGTTTTCTACACTATTCGGAAAATCATAATGGACAACTACTTTAACATTGGCTTTGTCAATTCCCATTCCAAAAGCATTTGTTGCCACCATAATTGGCGTTTTTTCCGTCATCCAATTTTCAAAAGCAACCTCTTTTTCTATGTTAGATAAACCGCCGTTATAAAAACTACTTTTAAATCCGTTTGCATTTAAAAAACTAGAAATTTGTGCTGTCTTTTTTCTTGAATTTACATAAACAATTGCTGGAGAAGTAGTTTTAGTAAAAATTTGTTTCAACCGATACAGTTTATCTTCAATTGTAAATATTTGATATGCTAAATTGTCTCTAAAAAATGATTTCTTAAAAATTGTAGTTGCTTCTAAATCCAAACTTTTAGAAATATCGTCTAAAACTTTTTTGGTTGCAGAAGCTGTTAAAGCAATAGTTGTAGCTTCTGGTTTTAATTCTCTTAGCTTATTAATGTTTCTGTAAGAAGGTCTAAAATCGTGGCCCCATTCAGAGATACAATGTGCTTCATCAATAGCAATTATAGAAACGTTTAATTCTTTTATTTTTTGTTGAATTAGAGCAGATTGTAAACGTTCTGGTGAAATATATAAGAATTTATAATTACCAAATTTTAAATTGTCAAAAATGGTAACAATTTCATCGGGTGTGCTTTTTGAAGGAATTGTGGTCGCTTTAATTCCGCGTTTTTGTAAACCTTCAACTTGATCTTGCATTAATGCAATAAGTGGAGAAATAACAATACAAATTCCATCTAAAATAACTCCAGGAACCTGAAAACAAACAGATTTTCCACCACCTGTTGGCAGTAAAGCAATGGTGTTTTTTTTTGCTAATACAGCATTTATTATTTCGGCTTGCGGTTCTCTAAAACTAGTGTGTTTCCAATATTTTTGTAGTATTTCTAAAGGAGAAATCATACTTTTAAATCCAAGTGATTCAAAATAAAATTTGTTCTGTCTTCAATACTTCCAAAAGGAACTTCAATTAACGTATAACCAATTTCTTCGTATGCATTTCTTAAGAAAATGTCTATTTCTTGAGACTGTTCAAAAGTTTCATATCTCTCATTATCAGAAGTGTATATGTTTTTCCAAGGAGGAAAAATAAAAAGTTTAGTATAATTGTACTCTTTACCTTTTTCTTTAAAATTTTCTGGATAATCAGTTTTAAAAAAATCCATATAAGCATAAACGTCTGGTATTCCTCTATCAAAAAACACGTGTTTCTGTTCGCTTTTATGAGCTTCTTCAAATTGCTGAATTCTTCCTTCTAACAATTTTTCGCTAAATAATAATGGTTGTGTTAAGAATAGTTGATCTATTCCTTCTTTTTGAGCTTTTAAGGTTACTTCTCTAGAAACTTCTTCCATACAAGAAAACCCTAAATTTTTCAATTCGTTTAACACTGTTGTTTTTCCAGTTCCTGGACCTCCAATAAGAACAATTTTTTGTTGCATGTAGCAAATGTAAAATTTAAATGGTTAAAAATAATAAATAGTGTAATTTTGTGGCTTATTATTTGTAAACAATTTCAGAAAAGATTTATGGAAGATAAAAAAGCATTTTATATAAAGCTAAAAGCACAGTTAGATGATACTACAGAATTTCCTGCAGATTACATGTACAAATTTATTGTACCAACAGATGGAAATCAAGTGCAAGAAGTTGAGGATTTATTTGATGACTCTGGAGCAGTTATAAAAACAAAAAAATCTAAAACAGGAAAATATTGTAGTGTTTCTATAGTTTTAAAGGTGGCAAGTTCCGATAAGGTTATATCTTATTACAAAAAAGCAGAAGGTATTAAAGGAATTATCTCATTATAGTAAATTTAAAAAAAATGAAAAAAATAATATTTTTTATTAGTGTTTTTATAGGTTTCTCTGGGTTTTCTCAAAATGAAGAAATACTTTTTAGTATTGATAGAGAGAAAGTAACGGTTGAAGAATTTAAAAATGTTTACGAGAGAAATTTAGATTTAGTTGTAGATGAAGACTCTAAAAACATTGATAAATATTTAGATTTATATGTAAATTATAAATTAAAAATAAAAGAAGCTTATGCTTTACAATTAGATACTTCTAGAAGTTATAAAAGAGAATTAGCTACTTATAAAAACCAATTAGCAGCTCCTTACTTGCAAGACAACGCAATGTTAGAAAAGTTAGTTGAAGAAGCTTATTTTAGAACTAAAAATGAAATTAAAGCAAAGCATATTTTGGTTCGTTTTTCAAAAGGCACAAAACCAAACGATACATTAAGTTACTTTAATAAAATAACTGCTTATAGAAATAGAATTATAGCTGGAGAAAGTTTTGAGAAAGTAGCGGCTGAAGTGTCTGAAGACCCGTCAGCAAAAAGAAATAATGGAAACTTAGGTTATTTTACCGCATTTAAAATGGTGTATCCGTTTGAAGATGCAGCTTACAAAACAAAGATTGGCGAAGTTTCGAAACCATTTAAAACTCGTTTTGGATATCATATTGTAAAAGTTGATGCCTTAAGACCATCTAAAGGAGAGTTTGAGGTTGCTCATATTTTAATAGATGAAAGATCAATTATAGGTAAAGCGCAAATTGATAGTGCTTACGCAAAGTTAAATAAGGGAGAAAGTTTTGAGAAACTAGCTAAGCTATATTCTACAGATAAAGGTTCTGCAGAAAGAGGTGGTAAATTACCTAAATTTGGAACAGGTAAAATGGTTGAGCAATTTGAAAATGAGGTTTTTAAACTTTCGGAAGTTAATTCTTATAGCAAACCATTTAAAACTAAATATGGTTGGCACATAGTTAAGTTGTTAAAAAAGCATCCGGTTCAATCTTTTGATAAGGCTAAAAAAAGCTTAACTAAAAAAATTAAGAGTAGTGGAAGATCACGATCTGATAATGGTACTATTGCTGCCAAAATAGCAAAAAACTATAACATAAAAATTAACGATAACGCTTTAGCAATATTTAAAGAATCTGATAGAAGAGAGTTTCCAAAAGAAGAGTTACAAAGTGTTTTATTAACTATTAATGATAAAGAAATAACACAAGAAACGTTTTCTTCTTACATAAAGCATCGTCGTCATTTATCTATTGATACATTGTTGAAGAACTTTAAAGACTCAGAAGTAATTCAATATTATAAAGACCATTTAATTGATACAGAACCTGCTTATAAAAAAACATTAAAAGGGTACGAAGATGATTTATTATTGTTTGATTTAATGAAACAAAAAATTTGGGATAAAGCTGCTAAAGATACTCTTGGTTTAAAAGAGTTTTTTAATACTTCGACTAAGTTTAAAGGCCAGGATTTTTCTAAGAGTAAAGGAAAGGCAATGAGTGCTTATCAAGACTTTTTGGAAGATGATTGGATTGAAAAATTACATAAAAAGTCAAAAGTTAAAATTAATAAAAAAGCCCTTCGTAGGCTTAAACAACAATACAATCAATAATGAAAAAAACAGTTTACATAGTAATTTGCCTTGTGTTTTTGTCTTGTGATTATTTAGGTATTCAATCTAAAAAAGCAGAGGAAGTAGAAGCGCCAATTGCTTCTGTTTATAATGTAAACTTATATAAAAAAGATATTGAAAGTTTCTTGCCTAAAAATATTACAAAAGAAGATAGTGTTGTTTTGGTAAAAAGCTTCATAAACTCTTGGGCAAAGCAGCAATTATTTCTAAAGAAAGCAGAATTAAATGCTACCGAAGCAAATAATGAAAACATAAATTCTTTAGTAAGTAATTATAGAGAAAGCCTTTTTATAAACGAGTACAAAGAACGTTTAATAAAACAGGAGTTAGATACTTTAGTTTTAGAAGATGAAATTGAAGAGTTTTATCTCAAAAATAAAGAAAATTTCAAGCTAAATGAAGAACTTATTCAGCTTAAATATCTTCATTTTGGTAGCGAGTTATTTGATAAGAAAGACATTGTAAAAAAGTTTAAATCTAGTAAAGAAGAAGATTTGGAAAGTTTAGAAAGTCAACGAATTAACTTTAAATCATCTAGATTAAGGGACAGTACTTGGTTGTCTTTAGATAATGTTTTGTTAAAAATACCACCATTTGCAAAAGAACCTAAAGAAAAACTGTTAAAAATATCCAAATTCATCCAAAAAGAAGACAGTTTAGATGTATATTTGGTCGCTGTAAAAAACGTTTTAAAAAGGAATGATTTAGCACCATTAAGCTATATTACTCCACAAATAAAACAATTAATTTTACACAAACGTAAATTAGAATTAATTAGAGAGATTGAAAAAACGCTGATAAATGATGCAATTCAAAACAAAAACTTTAAAGAATATTAAATTATTAACCTTATTATTTTTCTTCGGAATTATAGCTGTTAACGCTCAAAAAGTAAAAATTGACGGTGTAGCTGTAGTTGTAGGGAAAAATATTGTTTTAGATTCTGATATTGATAAATTTAAAGAAGAAGTTAAAGTAAGAAGTGAAGGTAAAATTGAGATTTCTGACTGTGAAATGTTAGAGGAATTAATGCAACAAAAATTATTAGCGCACCATGCAGTAATTGATAGTGTTGTAGTAACAAAATCTCAAATTGATGATCGTGTTAATAGAAGTATTGGGTATTTTACACAAGAATATGGTAGTGAAGAAAAGATGATTAAAGCCTATGGTTTTAATAGTCTTACAGACATGAAAGAAGAATTAGGTCGCGTTCAGAAAGAAAACTTATTAATAAATGGAGAGCAAGAAAAACTAACGGAAAGTGTAGATATTACACCTGAAGAAGTACGTGTTTATTATAACGGTTTAAAAGAAAAGAACGAGCTTCCTGAGTTTCCTGCAGAAATAGAATTAGCACAATTAGTATTAAGAGCAGAACCAACTAAGGAAGAAACTGAAAGAGTAATAGCAAAGTTAAATCAAATAAAAAATCAAGTAGAAAAAGATGGAGCTTCTTTTAGATTAAAAGCCATTATAAATTCTACAGATCCTTCTGTTGCTAAAAACGGAGGTAATTTAGGTGTTATTACTAAAGAAACTCAATTTATTAAAGAGTTTAAAGAAGTTGCTTTCTCTTTAGATGAAGGGCAAATTTCTGAACCATTTAAGTCGATTTTTGGTTATCATATTATCTTATTACATAAAATTAAAGGTCAAGGAAGAGAGGTTTCTCATATTTTAATGCAACCAGAAATTTCTGATGATAAACTTTCAGAAACTAAAGCAGAAGTAGAGAAATTACGTAAAGAAATTTTAGAGAATAAAATTACGTTTGAAGAAGCTGTAAAAAAATACTCTGAAGATGATGAAACTAAGAACAATGGTGGTATTTTAATGAATCCTTATTCAGGAGAAACTACTTGGGAGTTAACACGTATGGATCCAGAATTATATGGAAGAGTTAATGATCTTAAAAAAGGAGAAATTACAGAGCCTTTTTATGATGAAACACGTGGAGGAGAAAAAATGTACAAAGTAATTTTAATGAGAAACAGAACCGATACGCATACCGCAGAATTGGTAAATGACTATGTTAAAGTACAGCAATTAGCCTTGGCTAAAAAGAAAGAAGAAACTATTGCAAAATGGTCTAAAGAGAAAATTAGCGACACATATATTAAACTAAATTCCGACTTTAAAAAATGTACATTTAAAAAAGATTGGAAAAAAGAAAATAAGTAAAAATAAATAAATTTACTATATTGTCATTCCCGCTTTTAGTCTATCAAAAAAGATACACCAAGCGGGAATTTCATTTTAATAAAATATCGAATTAGAAAATAAGATTAAGCTATGTCAGATGTAACTGCGGTAAATAATTTAGTTGAAAAATACACACAATTAAAACAAGAAATTAGCAAAGTAATTATTGGACAAGATGAAGCAGTAAGCTTTACATTATTGTCAATATTTTGTGGAGGACATTCTTTGTTAATTGGAGTTCCTGGTTTGGCAAAAACATTATTAGTAAACACAGTTTCTGATGCTTTAGGATTGGGTTTTAAACGTATACAGTTTACACCAGATTTAATGCCTTCAGATATTTTAGGTAGTGAAATTTTAGATGAAAATCGTCAGTTTAAATTTATAAAAGGCCCAATTTTTTCTAATATTATTTTGGCTGATGAAATTAACAGAACACCTCCAAAAACACAAGCAGCGCTTTTAGAAGCTATGCAAGAGCGTTCTGTAACCGTTACAGGACATCATTATAAGTTAGATTTACCATTCTTTGTCTTGGCAACACAAAACCCAATTGAGCAAGAAGGAACGTATCCTTTACCAGAAGCGCAATTAGACCGTTTTATGTTTTCTATTAATTTAGAATATCCAACGTTTGAAGAAGAAGTGCAAGTTGTAAAAAGCACAACTTCTAATACACAAGCAAACGTAAATTCTTTGTTTTCTGCGGAAGAAATAGTGGCTATTCAAAAACTGATTAGAAAAGTTCCTGTAGCAGATAATGTTGTAGAGTATGCGGTTAGATTAGTCGGTAAAACAAGACCAAAATCTGACCAAGCTACAGAATTGGTTAAAAAATATATTGATTGGGGAGCAGGACCAAGAGCTTCTCAAAACTTAATTTTAGCCGCAAAAGCACACGCTGTAATTAATAAAAAATATTCTCCAGATATTGAAGATGTGCAAGCGGTTGCTGTACCAATTTTATCGCATAGAATTGTAAAAAACTACAAAGCAGAAGCAGAAGGAATTACCGTAAAACAGATTATTGAAAGTTTGTTTTAACCTTCAAAAAAACTAAAAACATTACCACCATAACGTTTCTCGTAACTAAATTTTGAGTGATCAGAAAGTTTGGTGTGTTTAGAGTGTTCTACAATTAACAAACCGTCTTCATTTAAAAGGTTTCTTTCGAAAACCGTATCTACAATTTTTAAGAATTGTTCGGTTTCAAAATCGTACGGTGGATCAGCGAATATAATATCGGCTGTAAGCGGTGTTTTGTCTAAAAACTTATACACGTCGCTTTTGTAAGTATTAATGTCTAAATCGAGCTCTTTTGAGGTTTCATTAATGTATTTAATACATGCAAAGTGTTTGTCAATGGCGTAAATTTCTTTAGAGCCACGAGAAGCAAATTCAAAACTAATGTTTCCTGTACCAGCAAATAAATCTATAATAGAAACAGCATCAAAATAATAGTTGTTGTTTATTATATTAAACAAGCTTTCCTTTGCCATATCTGTAGTTGGTCTTACAGGTAAGTTTTTTGGTGCCGTAAGTCTTCTTCCTTTATGTTTTCCTGATATTATTCTCATTAGTTTACTAAAATATAGTTTGAATGTGGTGAAAAATCGTCTTCGTCCTTAAAAAATGGATTTGTACTTTTTATAAAATCGATATTACGAATGTAGTTGTAGGTAATTTTATAAATTTCTGATTCCTCTTCAATATCACCTAAAAAAGTTAATAGGAATTCATCTGGATTTAGCCCTATTTGTTCTGCTGTAAATAAAATATAATAGATAAAATCTTCTTTTGTATTAAAAGGGAAATTGTTGTAAAAAAGCAATTTGTTTTCTTGAAGAACAATAATATCTATTTGATTTTTAGTTACATGAACAAAAAAATGTTTTTCACTTGTATTTTTTGTGTTTTCTACAAGTTTATCAATTAAAACTGTAGAATGGTGTTTGTATTCAAACTCTCCAAAATTTTGAAACACATAATTATTAATATTTACATAAGGTACGTAAACATTTTTAGCGTCCAATTGGACTACTTCATCAAAAGTAATAAAATCGGTTGCTAATGTTTTTATATTGAAATTTAAATAGGTTGTAAGTTCCTCTTCATTAAAATATTTAGTAGGTACTAAAGTTGCTAAATTATTTTGATGAATTACTTCAACTTCATTAAAATCGTGTTGTAACTCTGTGTCTGTAGAGAAAATGTGTTCAATTTTTTCTAACAAAACCTCAGGTGTGGCAAGTGTGTTTTTAAAAACATATTCAGAAAAATGAATAATTTCATTTGTTTCTGAATTAGAGATACAAAAAGAAAATCCATCCAAACTAAATTGGATGGATAGATTTCTTTTATTAGTATTTATGCTTGTATGCTTACTTTTTTTCTGCACTTCCTTTGTCATAAGAAGGAGGCCAGTTACCACCAGTTGTAACTTCTTCTAAAGAACCAACTGTAACAAATTCTCCTTTAATTTGGTCTGTAGTATTAGCTTCTAATTCTTGTTTTACTAAAGAAATATCCATTCCTTTTAATATTGAAGCTTTGTCTATTTTAGCGATAAAAGCAGGTACTTCTAAACCAGCAATTTTTTCAACTTTACCAACTTCTAAAGAAAACTCTTTATCTGTTCCAGGTACTTTAAACATGTTTTTGTAATCTTTACCTTCAAAAGATTTTAATACAGGTTCAAAACCAATTGTATCTACAACTCTAAAAGATTTTTTTACAGATATACCACTACCAACTCTAACATCTTTTTCAACGTTGTTAGTTTGTGTAATTGCTAATTTACCATTCTCAATAAAGGTAATTAATGCATTTTTATCTTTTGTAAAAGTTCCGTAAACCTCGTTGTACTTAACTTCAGCATCACGAACCATCTTTAAATTAGTAATTACTTTAGCGTAACGTACTTGTTTTTCTTTGGCAAATTTAATTGGCTTCATAATACCTTCGTAAATTTTAAAACCTAAAAAGATAGTTAATGCTAGTAATAATAAAGATACTAACCATCTCATTTTAAGAGGTACAAATTTAACAATTACAAATGCTAAAAGAAACGCAACTACAACAGCTGCCAAAATCATTAGAAATAATCCCATTTTATATTTTGTTTTTTAATAGTGTTCTCGCAAATCTACAATTTTTTTTTTAGGATGAAAACTTTTATTTATAAATCAATATCTATATTTGAAGTATGATAAAATCATCTAAAGATTTATACCAAGAATTTCTTAAAAACTTTCCGCATTCGCCCACTATTAAACAGAATGAGCTTTTACGATTATTAGCAAATTTTACTTTTGAAAATAACAATAATGCGTTATTTTTATTAAAAGGATACGCTGGAACGGGAAAAACTACAACAATAAGTACTATTGTAAACAACTTATGGCGCGCAGAAAAGAAAGCTGTTTTGTTGGCGCCAACAGGTAGAGCTGCCAAAGTAATTTCTGTATATTCTAAAAAACAAGCCTTAACAATTCACAAGAAAATATACTTTCCTAAAAAACAAAGTAACGGTTCTGTAGCGTTTACATTACAAACAAATAAGCATACAAACACCTTATTTATTGTTGATGAAGCTTCAATGATTCCAGATAAATCTCAAAATGCAAATTTATTTGAAAACGATTCTTTATTAGCAGATTTAATTTCGTACGTCTATTCTGGAAAAAACTGTAAACTTGTTTTTATTGGAGATACTGCACAATTACCACCAGTAAAGTTAGCTGTAAGTCCGGCTTTAGAAGCGTCTAAATTAGAATATCAATACGATAAGGAAGTAACAGAGATTGAGTTGGATGAGGTTATGAGACAGCATGAAAACTCTGGAATTTTAGCCAACGCAACTACAATTCGTTTTTTATTACTGAATAATGCTACTCATTTTCAGTTCGATATAAATTTTCCTGATATTATTCGTTTAGAAGATGGTTACGATATTGAAGATGCAATTACGTCTTGCTACGATGGTGTTATTGGAGTAGAAGACACTGCAATAATTGTTAGATCTAACAAGAGAGCCAATCAATATAATCAACAAATACGATTACAGATACGTGGTCAAGAGAATGAAATTTCTACTGGAGATTATGTAATGGTTGTTAAAAATAATTATTATTGGTTAAAAGATTCTTCTTCCGCAGGTTTTATTGCAAATGGAGATATTTGTGAAGTTATGCGTATCAATTCAATTAAAGAATTATACGGATTTAAATTTGCTGAAGTAGAAGTAAGAATGATTGATTATCCAGATATGAAACCATTTGAAACCGTTTTGTTATTAGATACATTAACAAGCGAAAGTCCATCTTTAACTTATGAGGAAAGTAATAAATTATACCAAGCTGTAAAAGAAGATTATGCGCATGAAAAATCTAAATACAAACAGTTTATGGCTATTAAAAAGAATAAGTTTTTTAATGCGTTACAAGTAAAATTCTCATATGCAATGACCTGTCATAAATCTCAAGGAGGACAATGGAATACCATTTTTATTGAACAACCTTATTTACCTGAAGGTCCAAGTATAGAATATTTAAGATGGTTATACACAGCAATTACAAGAGCACAAGAAAAATTGTATTTAATAGGTTTTAAAGATGATTGTTTTGAGTAGTAATAAAGTGCAATTTTGAAGGTTCGTTTAACGTGTTTGTGTGCCAGTAATTTTAGGAGAAAAAACAGAACTAGCAAATGTGTAACTACCTTTTTAGGCAAACAATAGTAATCTTATATGTTAGATGTTTCCAGTAGTTTTTACTTTATACTTTCATTTTTTTATATTATTTCATGAAAAAAGATTAATTACTTGAAAAAGCTGATTTAAAATTTGATTTATAATTTTTAAAATCATCTTTTGATTTTATTTCCTTAAAATCATCATTAGCAATGAATTTTAGATATAATTCAAAATCTTGAAGATTAATATTACCTCCAATTGGAGCTATAAAATTACTTTTTTCATCAAGAAAAATTAAATGAGGGAAACTATTTATCCCAAAAGAATTAGCAAATTCGTAAAATGTTAATACTTGATCCCTATATTTTATTTTTTTTTCTTTTTTTGAATTAAGAGTAGTAATAAAATTTACAGAATAATATTTCTTATTAAGATAATTTATAGCATCATTATTACTTAAGTTTTGTTTAATTAGCTTACTTACGTTATTTTTAAAATCTAAATAAATTAAAATCTTTTTTGGTTTATCGACTTGTAAATTTATTGCTTCTTCAAGACTTAACCATTTAATTTTTTCTGAAAAAACATTCTTGTTTTTTAATTTATCTCTATTGTTTATATCTGCATTTTTATAGTTATAGTAAATATTTTCAAGTTTTGAAATACTATTTTGGGCTCTTTCTGATAATGGATATAACGTGTGTTTTGACCAATTTTTATTTTTCTCTTTAGCTTTTTTTAGTTCATTATTCCACTTGTTGACATAATTATTATATTCTTTGCGATAAGTACCTGCTTTTTTACCCCAATAAATTGTTTTAGAAGCATAGTCATTATTTTCGCTAACTTTCCTATTAAAAGAATTTTTAATATAATCACAATTTCCATTTCCTGCTTGGCATATTTTTAGGGTTAGATCTATAGTTTTTAATGATCTTTGTGCGCTTTTATTTAAATCTCCATAATGTTTATTATTATATTTCGCAGTCTCTAAATTTTTATATAATTCAGTATTTTCAGGCTCAGTATATTTTTTTTTAAAAGCTTCTATAGGATTTTCTTCTGATGTTTCTTTTGATTCGCTTTTTATTAATTTTAAAGTAGAATTAAATTCATCCATATAGTTTAATTCTTTCATAACATGAATAAAATCAACTTCATCAATAGATTTATTTAAAATTTGACTAAAAGAACTAAAGTTAAATAGGAAGATCGTAATTAAAGTTATATTTCGTTTCATTTTTTAATTTTAAAAATATTATTTTTTCTTTATTCTTTTCTTCATAAATAACAGTCAATGTTTTGAGAATATTCACAGTTTTAATTGTTAATATTCAACATTAAGCGAATTTAGTGTTTTTTTTTTGAGAGAAAGGTAAGTAAACTAAATAGGGTTACTTAAGCAGGTAATTAAGCTGAATTGTACCATACGTATTTCCACTCGTATATTTTAAACCTTCACTTTTTTTAGTTAGATAATTTACGATATAGCCAAAATTAAAACGATTTACAGTAAACTTATAACCAATTTCAAAACCGTACCTTAAATTAACTATTTCACCTGTAACAGGATTGTTATCGGTAAAAATACTTCCTTCAAGGGTTGCGTCATAAAAGGCGTATGTAATAAACGGTTTTATAAAAAAGAAAGATTCTACTTCTCTTACAAAACTTGTGTTTTCATTATTTACAGACGTATTAAATGCAATAGAATTGATGATTTTTTGTAATGGTTCAAAACTTAAACGTGTATAAAAACCTGTAGTAATATCTGTATAAACAGAACCCAATTTAGCATTGTTTATCCAAGTTATATCAAAATAATTGCTCTTATCAGCAACTAAATGTTTATTATAATCTGCTTGAAAATTTATACCAAATGCATCCTTTATTTGATATTTCCATCCAATAGCTTCTTCAAAACCATACAAATCATGGATTGCTGTTTGTAATTCTCTACCAAACGCAGAAGGTCCAACAATACCTAATTGCACCGATGTTTTAAAAATAGTATTGCTTTTATAAGCTCTATTTATACCAAAACTACCAAATAAATACCCTGCAAAAGGCCTGTCGTGTTCATTAATATTATAAACTAGCGCTTTATAAGGCGTGTACATATGATGGCCTAACTGAAACTCAAATATTTTTTTTTCTATAGTTGATGAATTATTTTTAGCTAAATATCTATACGTAAAAAACATACCATTTGTATAATAACGATCTCTATTTATAGAAGTGTATAGATCATTATCATTTATAAAACTAAATTCTTTAGCGTATTTTTCTTGAGAAAAAATGCTCATAGAAATAGTTATAAGCATGAATAAAATATTTTTTTTCATGTTTACAAATATATATTTTATCAAGAAAATTTTATCGGTTTTGTCTTAAATATTGCTACATTAGTCGTTCTTATTTTTTAAAATGAAAAAAACACCAAAACTTACTCAGCAAGATTTTAAAAGCGTTTCAACTAATGAAGAGCTAATAGCTTTAATTAAAGAAAAAAAGATTCCTTTTCAAAAAGTAGAAAAAACACTTGAATATGAAAGTGAATTGAAAAAACTACAAATAGAGCTTGTAAAGTTACAACAATGGGTTTCTAAAACAAATAAGAGAGTTGCTGTAATTTTTGAAGGAAGAGATGCTGCAGGAAAAGGTGGAAACATAAGGCGTTTTATGGAGCACTTAAATCCACGTTCTATGCGTTTGGTGGCTTTAAATAAACCTACGGAAGTAGAAAAAGGACAATGGTATTTTCAGCGTTACATAAAAGAATTACCAAACCCAGGAGAGGTAGTTTTTTTTGATAGAAGTTGGTATAATAGAGCGGTTGTAGAACCTGTTATGGGGTTTTGTACAGAGCAAGAATATAAAGAGTTTTTAGTACAAGTTCCAGAATTTGAACACATGTTGTATGAAGATGGAGTAGTGGTTATAAAGTTTTGGTTGTCAATATCTAAAGAAGAACAAGTAAAGAGGTTTGATGCAAGAAATGAGAACCCTTTAAAAAGATGGAAATTTAGTCCCGTAGATAAAAAAGGGCAGGAATTATGGGAAAGATATACGCATTATAAAGAAGAAATGTTTAGTAAAACTCATACTACTTATTGTCCTTGGGTTATTATAAAAACAAATGATAAAAAAGAAGCTCGTTTAGAGGCTATGCGTTATGTGCTTTCTAAATTTAATTATGAAGGTAAAGAAGGTGCGGCTACTACTTTAAACCCAGATCCTAATGTAGTAATGCGTTATTATCGTTCAATACATCAATTAGATTAATATGGAAAGAGAATTTACAGCAAAAGAAATAGAGAAACTTAATTCTACAAAAGGTTTAAAATCCGTTCTTTCTAAAGAGCCATTAAATTATGAGCGTGCCATTAGGTATGTAAATTATGAGCAGAAATTAAAGAAGCTACAATTAGAGATTATTAAATTACAAACTTGGGCAATTAACAAAAATGAGCGTATTATAGTAGTTTTTGAAGGAAGAGATGCTGCAGGAAAAGGTGGTGCTATTAGAAGGGTTACTGAAAGAATTAATCCTAGACATATGCGCATTGTTGCCTTACCAAAACCTAATGAAGATCAAAAAAGCCAATGGTATTTTCAACGTTATGTAGAGCAATTACCAAAAGCAGGAGAAATGGTTTTCTTTGATAGAAGTTGGTATAATAGAGCAGTAGTAGAACCTGTTATGGGGTTTTGTACGCAAGAAGAATATAACATTTTCATGAATCAGGTTAATGATTTTGAAAGAATGATTTTAGAGTCAGGTATTCGCTTGGTTAAAATTTATATGTCTATTTCTAAAAAAGAGCAAGCAAAACGATTTTTAGATATTAAAAACAATCCATTAAAACAATGGAAAATGACTCCTGTAGATGATAAAGCACAAGAACTTTGGGACGATTATACGGCTTACAAAAAGGCAATGTTTTCTAAAACAAATACAGCCGTTTCTCCTTGGAAAGTAATTAGAGCAAATCGTAAAACGGAAGCTAGAGTTAATGTAATAAATCACATTTTAAAAAGCATTCCTTACGATAAAAATACAGTTGTTTAAATAATGCATTTACAAGTTGGTAATAAAGTAGCGGTTTTAGATGATGTTATAAGAGGTGTTGTTGTTGGTGTTTCAAATGATGATATTTCTATTGAAGCAGAAGGAATGACCTTTGTTTTTAAAGCATTTGAACTCGTTAAAATTGAAGAAGAACAATACGAATTGTCTAAATATTCTGATATTAATAATCAGTTATTAAAGGAAAAGAACATTCCAAAGATAAAGAAAGTTTCTGCCTTCAAAAAAACGAAGAATAATACTGTAATGGAAGTAGATCTTCATATAGAAAAACTACTAAAAAATGCTAGAGGAATGGATAATTTCGACATTCTTAATTATCAAATAAAAACAGCAACTCACAAATTAGAATACTGTATTCAAAAGAGAATTCCCAGGTTAATATTTATTCATGGAGTAGGAGAAGGTGTTTTAAAAACAGAGTTACAATACTTGCTTAATAAATACCCTGTTCGTTATCAAGACGCTTCTTATAGAGAATATGGTTTAGGAGCAACGGAAGTTGTTATTTAGTCTTACTTTTGCAGGATGAAAACTATTTTTCTAGACAACGCATCAACAACTCCAATGTATTCAGAAGTTATTTCTGTAATGCAACAATCTATGCAAGAGAATTTTGGAAATCCATCTTCTACGCATCAGTTTGGGCGAAAAGCAAAATCATCTATAGAAAATGCGCGTAAAAATATTGCGAAGCATTTTAATATTTCGTCAAGTCAATTAGTTTTTACCGCAGGCGGAACAGAAGCAGATAACTTAATTTTAATAAACGCTGTTGCTAATTTAGAAGTTACCAGAATTATAACAACTAAAATTGAACATCATGCAGTTTTACATACAGTTGAGCATCTTCAAAAGGAAAATAATATAAAAGTTTTATTTGTTAATGTTGATGAGTTTGGTACTGTAGATTTAAATCATTTAGAAGAATTATTAGCAAGTTCTCCAGAAAAAACTTTGGTGAGTTTAATGATGGTGAATAACGAAATTGGAAATATTTTACCTGTTGATGAAGTTTCTGAGATTTGTAAAAAATACAATGCTTTTTTTCATTCCGATACTGTACAAGCAATTGGACATTACAAAATTGATTTACAAAAAACGCCTATTGATTTTATAACAGCAAGTGCCCATAAATTTCATGGACCAAAAGGAGTTGGGTTTATGTATTTTAAAAAAGGCTTAGGAATTAAGCCGATGTTACATGGAGGAGAACAGGAAAAAGGAGCAAGGTCTAGTACAGAAAATGTACATGCTATTTTAGGAATGGATAAAGCTTTAGAAATTGGGATTTCTAACTTAGACGCAGATTCAAAATACATTTCTGATTTAAAAGAATATTTTATTGCCGAATTAAAAATACTTTCTGATAAAATAACATTTAATGGATTGTCTTTAGATTTAGTAAAAAGTAGTTACACCATTTTAAATGTTCGTTTTCCAGTAGAAAATAAAATGTTCTTGTTTAATTTAGATTTGGCTGGAATTGCAGTTTCTGGAGGTTCGGCTTGTCAAAGTGGAAGCAATAAAGGTTCTCATGTCCTCCAAGCTTTTTTAGCTGATGAAGATGCCAAAAAGACTTCGGTGCGTTTTTCTTTTTCAAAATTTACTACAAAAGCAGATCTAGAATACTGCATTCAAAAACTTAAATTGATCTTAAAGATTGATTAACTTTTACTATTCTGAATTAATTATTGGTTTTAGCCTTTAAATTCACTTTTAAGCGTGTTTTGTTGTTTTAAAAGTAAAATACTTGTTGTGGATTTAATATTGCGTTAAAAGGACTTTAATACACGTTAAAATTATTTGTATTTCTTATTGTTAAGTTGTTTTTATATAAGTATTCTTTATATAAAAAAAATCCTGCAAGGGTGCAGGATTTTTCAATTTTAAGGGTATTTATTAATTATCGAATAATTAATTTCTTTGATACTTTTCCTTTGTCTGTTTTTAGATTTAAAAGATAAACAGCTGTAGAAAGGTTATTTGTTTTTAGTCTTGTTTCGTTAGTTTCATGAGACACATTATTCCAATTCATAACTTTTTGACCAAGTAAATTGTATAGTTCTACTTTTTCAATTTCTAAAGATTCTAATGTTTTAATAACAATTTCTTTTGTGTTTTCTGCATAGTAAATTGTTGTGTCATTTATAATCTCATCAGCATCATTAAGTACAGCTCCTCTTTCCATAAATGTTATAAAAAACCTGTCAGTATATGTTCCAATTGGTAGTGTTAATTCTGTTGGGTTTGTTAATGTATAAGAAATTTCTTCTACAGCATCATAAAGATATACGGTGTAATCAATATTTCTTTTTCCGTCAACCATAAATTTTACAGGTTTATCTTCATAAATTACTACATCTATTGGTACTTGTAATTCTTCTGTAAGTTCTTGTACACCGGCAATTAAATAGCGATTATTGTCGCCAGGAAATTTCCAGTAAGTTTCTGTGTATTGAGAATCGTACATTGGGCTATCGTGTCCGTATTCATTAGCAAAAGACAATCCGTTTTGAAAAGAGATTCCTAATTGCCTATGCATATCTACATTGTTTATGTTGTTGTGTTCAAAACCTATGCGTAGTAGCGGAAAGCTATTCTGTAAACTTCTATTTTGATTGCCTTTTGTAACTTCTTTTCCGCTTGTTCCTCTTCCTAAAAAGTGTGAATCATCACTGTTGTTGCTTGCATCATCGTCATCTAAATAATCACCAGACTCTAAACCTGTAATTGTTTCATTTTGATAAACTCGTTGCCAATTAGAGAATGTTAAGTTTCTAGTTTCACTTGTGTTACCTGCGTCACCATATTCGTCTGAAGTAAATAAAAATCCTTGTCCCACAGGAATATACCTTCCAGGAATGTGGTAAGAATATCCAGATCCTGTTGCTGAATTTTCTCCAGCAGTATTAGCACCATAAACACCCATGTCGTAATTTCTTGAAGCATAACCACCTCGATAACCAGATTGTGTATGGCCTTCAGTAACTGATGATGTAGAAGCTTCTCCTACATGTTGCCAGAAATAAAGGGTACCATCTTTTATTATATCTTCATTGTCATAAATAAATTGAGATGCATCCATACTAGAAGGATAAGGATTTCCTACAATATGATTTCCGTTTTCTACAATTTCTTCTAATGCTGTTGGATTGTTACCGGGTGATACAGAAGATACAATATCTCCACTGTTAGGTTTCCCAACAAACGTAAATGTTTGTCCGTTTGGGTTTCCAGAGCCTTTCATTAAATATCCAGATCCAACAGGTATATCTCCATTACTTCCTCTATGAACAAAACCTCCGTTGTCAACTCCATTCATGTAGGTATATATCCAATAATTAGATATTGTTGCAGCAAGTACATCCGTTCCAGGAGCTCCATCATAAGAACCAGTAAAAGTTAGTGGTTCAATATTGTTAGTTGCAGTAGTTAGAGAATCATTCATTACTTCTCCAACTTTATATACAAAGTCATTATTGTCTGCAGCTACAGGAGAAGACCAATATGTGTATCTATAAATACTGTTTGGACTTTTTATAGCTGAAGCTTGATTAACAAAGATGTTACCGTTACCAGAATTAGTATTTGCACCTTTTTTGGTTTGAATTATTTGCCCAGTTTTTTTAAATTCAACAAAAGCTGGATTAGTATCTGCTAAGCCGTTGTCTGTAAAATTATCTGATAAAATAATATCACCTAAGTTATTTAGGTTGTTAGTTATAACAGAGTAAGTCCCGTTTAAGGTTAGTGTTCTGTTTGCATTTACAATTAGATTTCTAGAATTTAAAACAGAAGATCTTGTATAGTCTGAATCGATTTCAACATTTCTGGATTTATCTGGTGTTCCGTTAGTAAAAGTGTTGCTGCTTAGTGTGTTTCCTGTATAGTGAACTCCTAAATAAACATTTGCATTTGTATTGGATGCAAGTGTAACTTCAGTAATTATTGGGTCGTACTCAGAACGTAGTTGTATTGGTGATAGCTCGTTAGTTACATTAGCATCTATTGTTTCATCTACAAAAGCTGTCCATTGTGTTGCATCAAAATCTGTAGTTACATTTATTACGTCATCATGTCTAACATATGAAGTTGTGTTAGAAAAAGAATGTCCACTTTCATATCTGTTTTTCCAAGTGGAAGTTCCGTCTATAAAACCTTTGTAATGTGTTAGTAAAATTATGTCATTTCCTCCAGTAAAGCTTGTCATTTCGCTATCAATTATCTCTATTGCGCTAGAATTTACAGGTAAAGTATTGTTTCTTTTAACTATTACAGATTGTCCTGGCGCAATATCTTGATTTACAAAAAGAGCATCGTAAGGTGTTATGTTAGGTAAGGCATCGTTTAAACCTCCAACTGCTTGATTTAAATAAAATGCTAATTTTAATGTACCTGCTAATATAGGGTTACTTGCGTGTATATTGGTTACTTCAATATATCTATTATTTCCGTTTTGATATATTTGAGTAATTATTGGTATTCCAGATATATGGGCATCTCTATAATCTACATCGCCAACGGTTAATGCATCTGTATCTATGTCGGGGAAATTATCATATTGAGTATCATCAAAATTACCGTTTTCATCTAAATAAAAATCTGTAATTTCTAAGCTATTAATAAAACCATTATTTCCAACAGCGTTATTTGTCATTCCATCATTATCAGAATCGTTTAAGTCTACAGTATGGGCTTCGTCTATATCAAATAAATTATCATCATCAGAATCTACATCTACATAATCAGCTCCATCGGAATTACCATCTGTGTTTTCGGCAATTAAGCCAATGGATAAATCTCTATCAGCGCTTGAAGTATCTGCGTCATATGCATCATCTAAACCATCAAAGTCTATGTCTATTCCACTAGGTGCAATATAATCTATTGTAGTTTGTGCTTCAATTATATCTGGAATTCCATCATTATCAGAGTCTAAATCTAAGTCGTTGTGTATACCATCTCCATCAAAGTCAATGTCTGGGGCAAAACAACTTCTAGCTTCTGTGCTATAAACCAAATTGTCCATACCATGTGCGTCTCTTGCTCCATTATTAGTAGAACCGGCGGTTATGGTTGTTCTTATTTCTACGATATCTACAGAGATAACGTTTACAAAACCAATAGTTAACTCTTTTCCGTCTCCAATCCCAATTACTGTGCTCACTTCTGTGTCGTCATCTTCATATAATGTAGCATTTCCAGTACCATTATCACCAAAATTATCTGCAGTTAAGTAAACTAGACGTTTTCCATCAGCAAAAACTTCTAAAATATAAGAAAGAGGGGTGTTGTTAGGGTTCGTGTCAAAAATGTCAATTAAATCGAAGCTAAAAGCATAGACAGGTGTTGTGAAATCTACAATAACGGAGTAAGAATCGTTTGTTCCTGTTCCATGACTATGTGCTGCTGGGTGGCTTGGATCACCAGCAGCAGAAGCTTCTCTTTCTGGCGCTATGTATATTCCGTGAGAACCACCACTTCCTGAGGTAAATTCACCTGATGTAGTTGTTCTAAGTTCAGAATTATGTTGGTCATAATAATTGTGAGTCATACTCAATTGCCCATTTGCAAAATCTACAGTTGAATTTATTGAAGGAGCTGGGTTTGTCAAAGGTGTTCCCACAACGTTTTGTGTATAATCACCACTTTGATTTAAAACAGTTAAAGGCATTCCTTGTAAAAAAGCTTCTTCTTCAAAACCAGATTCTTGATAACCTAATCCGTTAGTATTATCAGCAACAACAAAGATGTCAAAAGTAGGGTCTAACCATGTATGAGCATCTGGTACAGGAGGTGTTCCTCCAGGTATAATACAATTTTCATCTACATCTAAAATACCATCGTTATCGTCGTCAATATCTGAAGAGTCTGGTATTAGGTCGCCGTCTGTGTCTGTTATAGAAAGGGGGGCTGTGATAGTTAAGTCGTCAACACCAGCTTCAATAATGTCTCCATTAGAAGTTCCATCTGCAGCTGATACCCTAACTCTTACATTTGAACCTCCAGGAATAGGAAATGTAACCTCTGTCCACACATCATTATTTGTTGTGTCGCCAATATAGACTAATTGATTCCAAGTTGTACCTCCATTTAATGATACTTCTAATCTAAAAAAATCGCCATTATCATCACCATTATCTCTTTGTCCAAAAAAATACCAAATAGATAAATCTGCATCTTGAGCAACATTGTATATTGGTGATGTTGCAAAAACGGTACCACCATCTATATCTATACTTCCTAATCCTCCGTTATTCTGTCCAGATATTAAAGCATTTGTACCAAGTAAAGTATGGTCATTTTCTGGTTGGTATGTTGTTCCTATTGGGTTTACATTTACAAAAGTTCCCGTTGAAGCATTAGAGCCAGCTGTTGACCATGTATTACCTGATTCAAAATCTTCACTGTGTAAAACAATTTGAGAAAAAAGTTGATTAGAATTAAGAATGGTAAAAAATAAAAAAAAAGATATTTTAAACCATTTGATTTTATTTTTTGTAGAGTATTTTTGTTTCATAATTTATAGTATTTAGGGCTACTAAAAAATTTAATATACAAAAATATTCATTAAAAATTTAATACGCAATAATTAATTAAGTAAAAGTTAATTATCTGTTGTAGCGGTTTTTATCGTAGAGAGGTCTATGTGCTTTTTAATTAATAATTATTTTTCTTGAAAAAGAACCATTATTGGTGTTTATATTAACTAAATAAACTGCTTTAGAAAGGTTGTTTTTTTTAATGCGTGTCTCTAAATTTGTTGAAATGTATTTGTGTGTGAAGTCGTTTTTTTGCCCAAGAAGATCATAAGGAACCGACTTTTTTACCCGTGTTTTCTGTTGTTTAAACGAAATACTCTTTGTGATTAACCTTTATTAAGTGTGGCTAAGTAAATTAGTCGATGCTGTTTTTGTTTCGTTAAAAAAATGTACTTTTGCAAAATATACGCTTTCCCCCATGTATAAATTTGTATAATCATTATAAATTATTAGATGGATAATTCTTATTTCTTATTTAAGTTACTATATAGAACTGTAGTAGCTTTTTTAATTACATTTTTATTTACTACCTCAATAGCTGCGCAGAATTCGGGTGCTTGGACAGCTTCTGGAAGTGGAGCCACAACAACCTGGTCTGCAAATAATGGAGAAGCCGGGGTAGAACTTGTAACTGTTACAGCTTCAGCTACAGATTATGGTTCAGGTACAGGTTTTACTTTAAATGATTTTCAAACAGCCGGTGAAACATTAATTTGTAACCCTGCATTTACGAGTATACCAAGTATGGTTAACAATCCGTCTTTAAGTATTCGTCATACATTTCCTAATTCAGCATTTATAACATTTACTTTTAGTTCATTTGTAACAAACCCAGTAATACATTTTGATAGACTTGGTGGAGGTGGAGGACCAGGAGGAACAACAACCGCTTCTAGGTTAAGTGTAGTTACTCCAGGTATTACGCTAACAGAATTGTCAGGAAATGATACGCATTTTGTTACAGACGAAACAAACCAGACAATAACAAGAACTTCAGGTATGGTTTATACCGAATCTAGATCTGAGTGTGATACACCTTTATTGGGAACAGCTGCAGGAAGTGTTCGTCTAAACGGAACTTTTAGTTCAGTTACATTTGAAATTTCAATGAATGCAAGTGGCTCACCTACGGTAAATGATAGATTTGAAATTGCTTTTAGTGACCTTATACCTGACGATGATAGAGATGGTGTGCCAAATGTGTCAGATATTTGTAATGGTTTTGATGATACTGTTGATACAGATAATGATACTGTACCAGATGGTTGTGATTTAGATGATGATAATGATGGAGTTTTAGATATAAATGAAGGGATAATTTGTTCACCAAGTTTTGTAGCATTAGGTCAAACCTTTACTAATACAAGTACAGGAACTAATGGAGGAACAGCTATAGCAAATTTAACAGGATTATATCCGTTTAATGGAGTAGATGTAGATGCTTCTTTTGAGTTAATAGGGACCGCAACATGGAGTTCAGGTGTTGCCAGTCAGACTCTAAGTGGTGTTTCAGGAGCATATATTAACACTCAAATTAATAATTCTAGTTTTCCAGAAGGAGATGTGGCGGTATACACGTACACTTTTTCTAAGCCAGTTTATAATGTTGAGTTTAAATTTGGGGGGTTAGATAATCAGGATAGAATAGATGTTTTAGCTACAGATGGAAGTAGTAATGCGCAAGTAGATATTACTGATATAAACTTAGGGACTAATGGGACTTTTTTCAGTCAAAGTGTAATAAGTTCAGCTAGTGCAAACAATGCACCTAATAATGCTGTTCAAGTGTCTATAGAAGGACCGGTTACAGTAATTGAAATCAGAGCAGCAAAGCAAAATGCTAGTTCAAACTTAGTAACAATGCAATTTTATGAGCTAGAGTACTGTACTGCTTTAGATACAGATAATGATACAATACCAGATCTTTTAGATACCGATAGTGATAATGATGGCTGTCCAGACGCAGTAGAAGCAAACGGTAGTTTTATGCCTTCACAATTAACAGTATTAGCTTTTGGTTCTAATGGTGCCGGAAGTAGTTTGTTAAACTTCGGAACAGCGGTAGACACTACTCCTGGGAGTGTAACACTTGGAGTTCCAATTGAAGACGCTAATGGTTTAGATGTTTCAGCAAATACACCACAAGTAATAACAGTAGCAGTAACTGATGCTTCAGATACATTAGCATGTCAAGCAGATTTAAGTTTAACAAAAACTGTAGATAATGCAGTACCAAAAATAGGTAGTAATATTGTTTATACATTAACAGTAACTAATGATGGAGCTGCAGAAGCGACAGGAGTTCAAGTGACAGATGTTTTACCAACAGGTTTAACTTTTTTAAGTATGTCTGGAGGAAGTTACAGTGAAATAACAGATATTTGGACAATCGGGAGTTTAAATGTTAATCAAACCACTACATTGCAAATAACAGCAACAGTAAGTGGAGCTGGTTTTATAATAAATAATGCTGAAATAACACAATCTAATCAAAATGATGTAGATTCGCAACCTGAAACTGGGAATTAAGTTTTGAGTGTAGATTAAGTATAGTAATAAAATATTTTTATGTTGAGTTTAAAATCTTCAATTCGTATAATTTTTATAAATAAAGTATTATTAATTTTTACTTTTTTTTCAATAACAAATTTATTGTCACAAACAAATGCTTCAAGCATCCAGAGCGGTGTTTCGTTTCAGTGGAGTGATGTTCAATCAGACAGGGAAGACCCGGCAACCATAAAAAGTATAACAGTTGGTGATCGTGTTTTTTTAAATTTTGGAAGTCCACAATCTTATGAGTTAACCCAGTTAGGTTCACCTGGTCATCCTCAAAACGGAATAGAAGAAAATGGAAATCAAATAGAAACAACAAGTGATCCTGCACAAACAACAACTTGGGATGCCTCTGCATTAGCAGCATTTCAAGATAGAAATTTAAATCACTTTTTTGAAGCGTCTAATAATGGAGAGGATATCTGTGATGATTTTGTAAAAGCACAATCAACCTTGGTAGCGCAAAGACAAACATTTTCGTATTCTCCGGGAATACGTAGTACTTCAGGTAGTATTATTGCTATTACAGAACGTAATGCGAATAATTGTTATCATATAGAATTTTTCGGAAACCTTGCAGGTAATACATCTACTGGGTCTTTAGGGCAAACTTTTGTAAATCCAGAAGGACCTACTTATTACGGTCATGGAGGTACAGGAAGTCAAAATAATTTTGGTACAGTTGGGGCTGTAGTTGCACCAACAGGAGATACTGATTATTGGTTAAGTGATAGGGTAGTTGCAAGTAATGGGGGTACTATTGGTATAGCTCTTTTTTATTTAAGTGATATAGCTCCTATTGGTTCTACAATAACAAGTGTTCGAATTACAGCAGCTACAAGGGATCATGGAGATGGTAAAATGTTTATAATGTCTTTACCAGACTCAGACGGAGATGGTTATAGTGATTTAGATGATTTAGATGATGATAACGATGGTATTTTAGATACTGATGAATCTAATGGGTTCTCGCCAAGTGAAGATGAAGATGGAGATGGTATACCCAATTGGAATGATACGAATGATAATGGAACTGGAGACGGTAGTTTAACAAGTTATGCAGATGCAAATGGAGACGGAATACCTGATGTTTATGATTTTGATGGAGACGGAATACCTAATCATTTTGACTTAGATTCAGATAATGATGGTTGTTCAGATGCTATTGAAGGAAGTGGAGGAACTACAGAGTATGTTATTACTGATTTAAATAATGACGGAAGTATAGATACATCAGTTTTATTAATGGGGTCAAATGGTGTTCCTGGAGGTAATACTGCAAATCAAGGAGTTGGTTCTTCGTTAAATACAAGTGTTGTTGTATGTTGTGATGCTTCAGATTCTGGGTACTTAGATTCCGATGGAGATGATGTAAGTGATATTTGTGATTTAGATGATGATAATGACGGTATTTTGGATACTGCAGAAGTTTGTCCTCCAATTCCTGGTGCTGTTGCGCCTCAAGCAGATGCACTTTCATGGTCTTTAGATGGTTATGATATGTTTGTTGTAGGAGGGAATACAAATGCTTTAGGGTATCAAGAATCAGGTTTTGAGCAACACGCTTATCAAACAGGAAAAACGTTAACGATACTAAACACAACAACAGATTTTACTTTTACAGGAAATACCGGAAATGGTTCTGCTGTTTCAAGTACAGGAACTTTTAGTAACGGTACACTTACTTTTACGTCTAATTTAGCAACAAATAATTTCTCTGAATTTACAACTACATCAACACCTAATTTTGTTTCAGGAGAAGTTGCACATGGAGTTTTTGTAAGGCCAGAATTAGGTGTGGGAGTTGGAGATGAGTATGCTGTAAATATTAACTTTACAACACCAGTTACAGCTTTTAGTTTTGATTGGGTGGATATATATGACACTTTTACAGATAATAATCCAGTTTTAAGATATGAAATATATGCAGAAGGAAGTTTATTGGCATATATTGAAGGAGCTACAACTGGAGATGATATAGCGGGAACTTTGTCGGTATATGATAGAAACCACAATGTTATTGGAACTATAACTTCGGGCCAAAATTTAGAAGATACTTTTGGGTTTGTAACAAATACCCCAGTCTCTAATATGTCATTGGTTTATACTGTCCAATCTGGTTCAATTAGATCATCAGCAAATGATCCACACGGTATTGATAATTTTGTTTTTAGTACAGATATTTGTGATACAGATAATGATGGTATACCAAATCATTTAGATACAGATTCAGACAACGATGGTTGTTTTGATGCTCTAGAAGGAAATGGAGGTATTTTAGCATCACAAGTAGATGCTTCTACAGGAATGATAACTAATTCTGTAAATGATAATGGAATTCCAGTAGGTCCAGGAACTGCAGGAAACGGAACTACAGGACAAGATGATGTAAGTTCTACAAATGTAGCCGTTAGTGGAGATCAGTGTGATGATGATGGGGATGGCGTGTTAAATGTTAATGATATCTGTAATGGATTTGATGATAATTTAGATACAGATGGAGATAATGTTCCAGATGGATGTGATTTAGATAATGATAACGATGGTATTTTAGACTCAGATGAAATTTGTAACCTAATAGTAAATGGAAGTTTTGAGCTTCAAGATTTTTCTAGTCAAGCAGAATTCCCAGATCAACTTAATACGGAGGCCTCAGGTACATTTATAGGAACAACTTATAATTCAAATACCTTAACAGGTTGGGATTTTACACACAATATAGATGGTTGGGTAGGAG
Organism: Tenacibaculum aquimarinum; assembly: GCF_022478115.1. Taxonomy (GTDB): domain Bacteria; phylum Bacteroidota; class Bacteroidia; order Flavobacteriales; family Flavobacteriaceae; genus Polaribacter; species Polaribacter aquimarinum_A. Next base: position 323,161 of record NZ_JAKGSC010000003.1, read on the forward strand.
GAGAGTCTCCAAAGTGGTCTTCATTTGATTTTGCAGATGCATTTCATGGTAAACAATATTTAGATGTTTTAGGAGCAAATGATGTTACATCTGGTGAAAATAATGTGCTGTTTCAAACAATTGAGACGGTTCCAGGTAAAAGTTACACGTTTTCTTTTTCATGGGGAGAAGATGTTGGTCATGGAAGTGGAGATTTGGTTGAGTTAGATGTAAGTGTTGTGGATGCTTCTGATAATATTATTTTAAGTCAAAATTTAACAGCTACAGCTCAAGGTAATGTTGGGGGTGTTATTGGTCCAAAAACATGGTTTACTTTTTCGCAGGTTTTTGTAGCAACAACAACGCAAACTACAGTTCGTTTTTCAGCAACACCACCAAGTGGTTCAACAGCAGCAGGTGCCGCATTAGATCTTGTAAGTGTTGTAGATAATGACTGTGAAGATGATGTAGATGGAGATGGTATTCCTAATTATTTAGATCTAGATAGTGATGGAGATGGTTGTCCGGATGCAATAGAAGCCGCTGGTTCACTTGAAGTGTCTGATTTAGAAAATTCTTCATTAGATGGAGGTAATACAGGTTCTAGTTATACAGGTACTGCAGGTCCTGTAATTCAAAACTTAGGAAATACTGTAAATGCAAATGGTATTCCTATATCTGTAACAGGAGGAACTACTTCGGGAACAGAAACAACAGGTCAAGATTCAGCGCCGGCAGTTTTTGATGGTAATGTAAATGCATGTACTGCAGATTTAAGTTTAACAAAAACGGTAAATACAGCTATTGTAAAAGTAGGAGACACAATAATATATACGTTAACAGTAAAAAATAGTGGAGTTGCAGATGCAACAGGAGTTCAGGTAACAGACGCTTTACCAACAGGTGTAACTTATGTGTCAGATAATTCTGGAGCAACAAGTACAACCTATGTAAGTAATATTTGGAATATTGGTAATTTAGATGCAAATAAAAGTGTAGTTATAGAGATAACTGCAACTGTAAGCGGAGCAGGAACTATAATAAATAATGCAGATGTAACACAGTCTAATCAAACAGATACAGACTCTACACCTGATAATGGAAAATAATTTTCTTAAAAATTTGTTAAGAGTTTTAAAATATATGTATATTTGCAAAATATTTATTTCCCCCATAAATTAAAAAAAAATTTTAATACACTAAATTAAATTTTATTTATTTTTTTATTTTATGAAACCAATAACCCTTTTGTTGTTTTTATCCTTTTTCTTTTCAGTAAAAAAGACTACTGCTCAAATTACGGAGATACAAGAAACGCCTATTACTTTGTTAGAAACGTATACGGGGAATTATAATTATACAGTAACTGGAGGTAGTCTTAGAGATACACCTAATAGTGCTAATGCATGTTCTGTAGTTAATTCTGATTCTCAATTGTTGACAGGTATACCTACGGGAGCAACGATAACTAGAGCGTATTTATATTGGTCAGGAAGTGGTGAGGTTATTGATACCGATGTTACTTTTCAAAGCCAACCGATAACAGCGGAAAGAACATACGTTACAGAGTATGATTTTAATAATGGTACTACAACATATAATATACATCACTTCAATGCAATTGCAGATGTAACTAGTATTGTTCAGACAAATTTAAATACAACATATCTTTTTGAAGATTTATCTGTAGATACTGCATTTAAATATTGTACTACAGAATCTGTACTTTCAGGTTGGGCTTTAGTTGTGGTTTATAATGAAGCTTCTTTACCTCTTAAGAAAGTAAATGTTTACGAAGGTTTTGAGGTAAATAGAAATAACACAAGTAATTTTAATATTACTGCTTTAAATATTCCAGTTAGCCCAACAGGAAATGCTGCAGGTATTTTTTGGGAAGGTGATGAAACTTTACAAGGGACTAACGGTAACCCAGAACAACTACGTTTTAATAATAATGTTTTAACAGATGCAATTAATCCTACAGCTGGGGCTTTTAATAGTACAGTAAATGTAGTGCCTTCATCTACAGAATATGGTGTAGATATTGATTCTTATGATGTAACGCCTTATATTTCTGCAGGGCAAACTTCCGCAACAGTTTCGGTCCGATCTGCAAATGATTTAATCCTTGCTAATGTTATTTTAATTGCAGTAGATACTTATGCTCCTGATTTAGCGATAACAAAAACCTCTAGTGCAAATGGAAACCCTGTAGTACCTGGACAAGTAATAACTTACACTATAGAAGTGAAAAATAATGGAGCTTTTGAACAAGCAACCGATTTGGTTGTTGAGGATATATTACCTCCAGGGGTTTCTTATAATGCAGGTACTGCTCAAAAAACATATTTAATAGATGACGTTACTACAGGGACCTTTTCACATTCATTTACAGGTTTACCCGCAACTTTTGATATCGCTGGGTTTACTCAATCTTATACTGTTACATCATCAGATGTTCCATCTGGTTCAACATTAACATCTTATCAAATGAATGTTCAGGGAGCTTCTACTGATTTTCGAAGTGATATATCATTAGTTGCAACATATCCAAATGGTACTGCTTACAATTTGGGGCAAGGAAGCTTTGGTGGAGGGAATGCAGGAAACTTCAATGTAAGTAGAGGTCCAGGTGTTTTTGGAGGTGCTGCGGAAGGAAATTATACTTTTGTTTGGAATGATGGTTTTGATGGTGTTGGTGGAGTAGATGATAATACAATAACAGCAGCCAGTTTCACAATTAATTATGAACTTGTTAATAGGGTGCCAACTACAGATGCAGCAGGTGATCCTTCTAATTTAATAGCAGCCTCAGAAAATTTTAATTTACAGCCAACAGAATCTGTTACTATAACATTTGATGTTACAGTAGATGATCCAATTAATAGTTCAATTACTCAAATCAAAAATGATGTTTCGGCTAATGCTATAAATTCACCTGATGTTGTTTTCGCATCCGTAACAGATCTAGTAGCTTCAATTGCAGATTTAAGTTTAACTAAAACTGTAGATAATGCTTTGCCAAAAATTGGAAGTAATATTGTTTATACATTAACAGTAACTAATGATGGGTTTGCAAATGCAACAGGAGTGCAAGTAACTGATGTTTTACCTACAGGTCTAACCTTTGTTTCCGATAATTCTGCAACTACAAGTACAACATATATAGGTAATATTTGGAATATTGGTAACTTAAATGTTAATCAAACAATAGTATTACAAATTACTGCAACAGTAAATGGAGCAGGAGAAATAATAAATAATGCAGAAATAACGCAGTCTAATCAAACAGATTTAGATTCCACACCAGCAAGTGGAGATTAAAAGAAAACCCTAGGGTAGATTTGAAAAAGTTTATTCTTCAAAAAAAAAGACATTGATTCTAATTTAGAATGGGGGCTAGTTTGATTAGAAAATATTTTATTTATTTTTTTATTATAAAATAAGAATGTACTTTTGCAAATAATTAAGATTCCCCCAATTAATATTTTAGTGATTCAAATTTTATTTGGATATGATTTTTTAAAAACTAATAATTAAGTTATTAAATTTATTTAATAAGGGAGGCTTAAAATAAATTATTAATTTTAGAGGTAATTTCTTCTATTGTTAATTATTTGCATATGTCATATATGTAGTATTCTTCTTTTTTATTTATCAATAAATTCTTAACGTATAGTTACTAACAATTTAATCTTTTTTTAGAATAGATTTAAATGTGACTTTTAATTATTGCTTGTGTCTAAGTATTAATGTCGGCTATTTGCCAATATTAATTAGCTCTTAGGCGCATTTAGAGTGTTTTTTAACACTAGTGTAGTACTAAAAATGAGATAAATCAATTGTTGGTTTATCATATTTTAATAAAAATTAAAAATAAACCCTATTAAGTAAGGCATGGGAAAAATTTACAATCAGAACATCGTGACAAAAAAATGGTCAAAAATGGTTAGTTTATTGCTAATTGTTTTTGCGTTTTCATTTACAACTCAAACAGTATTTTCACAGAATGCTGCTTTAATTGTAAATACAACCACAGAAGATGGTAATGATACTGCTAATGATGTAGTTAATTACATAGCTACAATACGTAATACAGGAGACGTGGCGCTTAACAGTGTTAGTCTTACTAGTAATTTAGCAGGTTTAACACTTACTGTTGATGAAGATGGTAATGGAGATGCTGTGCTAGATGTTGGTGAAGCTTGGACATATATAGGTAGTTATACTAACGCAGCAGGAACAAGTGTGTCTAGCACTTTTAGCCTTACTTCTGCTGAAATTACAACACCTATTACTTACTCTCATACAGAAGCAGTTCACGAAGATGATTATGCTACAGCTGTAATTAAAGTTTTACCGTTTTTAAAATTAGACGACATAACAGTTACTGAAGGAGATAATCCTGTAGCTATGGTACCGGTAAGTATATCGCATCCAAGTACAGAAGCTATTGATGTGCAAATAACACAAACAAATGGTAGTGCTGTTGATTCAGATGATTATACAGAGACTACTATTACAGTAACAATTCCTGCTGGACAAACAAGTATTACTGTTGATATTCCTATTACGAATGATAATATAGGAGAGTCAACTGAATCTTTTACCGTTAATGGAACTTCTTCAAGTACATGTCCAGCAACACCTTCAACTGTTACTATTTTAGATGATGATACGCCAGTAGTAATATTAGAAGATGTAACGGTAACAGAAGGAACTGATCCTGTAGCAACAATTCCAGTAAGTATTAGCAATCCAAGTGATGAGACAATTGTTGTACAGATTACCCAAACAATTGGAACAGCAGGAACAGATGATTATACAGTGGAAACAATTGAAGTAACCTTTCTTGCCGGAGAGACTTCAACAACAGTAGATATTGATATAGAAGATGATCTTTTATTAGAAAATACAGAAACATTCAGTGTAAATGGAACAGTTACAAGTAGTAATGCAACTAACGCAACACCTTCTATTGTAACAATATTAGATAATGATATTAATGCTATAGTAATTGGTAGTGTAATTGTTACTGAAGGTACAGATGCAGTAGCAACAGTGCCAGTAAGTATTACTAATCCTAGTGTGTTGCCTACAGTTATAACTATTACTCAAACAATAGGTACTGCAGGTACAGATGATTATACGTCTGCAACAATTACTGTTACAATCCCAGCAGGAGCAACTACTACTACTGTTGATATTCCTATTACTAATGATAACATATATGAAGCAACTGAGTCTTTTACTGTTAATGGAACAAGCCCAACTGCTACTTCGGGAGCTCCAGGAATAGTAACTATTCTTGAAGATCCAACAGATGTACCAGCGTTAACAATCGGAGACGATACGGTAACAGAAGGCGATGCAATATCAATTCCAGTAACATTAAGTAATCCAAGTAGTGAAGATGTAGTTGTAGCAATTACATATGACAATGGAAGTACAGAAGGATCTGATGATTATGTAGCAACAACTACAACAGTAACGATTCCAGCAGGAGCAACACAAGTATTAATACCAATTAGTACAGTAGAAGATACAACCAATGAGCCAACAGAGAGTTTCACAATAAATGGAACAGTAACTGCAGGAACAACTTCAAATGCAACGGCAACAGGAACAGGAACGATTAATGATGATGATGCTTTACCAGCGTTAACAATCGGAGACGATACGGTAACAGAAGGCGATGCAATATCAATTCCAGTAACATTAAGTAATCCAAGTAGTGAAGATGTAGTTGTAGCAATTACATATGACAATGGAAGTACAGAAGGATCTGATGATTATGTAGCAACAACTACAACAGTAACAATTCCAGCAGGAGCAACACAAGTATTAATACCAATTAGTACAGTAGAAGATACAACCAATGAGCCAACAGAGAGTTTCACAATAAATGGAACAGTAACTGCAGGAACAACTTCAAA
>NZ_JAKGSC010000004.1 GCF_022478115.1 Tenacibaculum aquimarinum
CTAACAACTAACAACTAACAACTAACAACTAACAACTAACAACTAACAACTAACAACTAACAACTAACAACTAACAACTAACAATATGAACGTTTGTTTTTTAATGTATCCATGGGAAAGTATAAAAGCCCCAGAGAACGACACTTCTTTAACTCTCATTCACGAATGTGTAAAAAGAGGTCATGGTGTTGCAATTTGCTCGCCATCTAATTTAACTATTAGAAATAGCGTTACTAGTGCTTTTTGTACAATTTTAAAGCGTGCAGAAAAAGTTCCTGCAAATTTAAAGACGTTTCATAAAAAAACAGAACTTAGAGAGGAAATGCTGCCTTTAGCAGGTTTTGACATTATTTTTATGAGGGCAGAACCGCCTTTAGATCCAATAATGTTAAACTTTTTAGACTCGGTAAAAGATGATGTTTTTATAATAAATTCCGTTCAAGGAATGCGTGTAGCAAACAATAAATTATATACAGCTGTTTTTGAAGATCCAAATAATGAAATAATTCCTGTAACACACGTTTCAAAAAATAAAGATTATTTAGTTAAAATGATTGAAGAATCTAATTCAGATAAAATGATATTAAAACCCTTAAATGGTTTTGGTGGTTCTGGAGTTATTTTAATAGAAAAATCTGCAATGGGAAACATTAATTCTCTTTTAGATTTTTATATAAATAAAGGTGATGGAAATTCCGATTATGTTATTCTTCAAGAATATATTGAAGGTGCAGATAAAGGAGATGTTAGAATTTTATTGTTAAATGGTTTGCCAATTGGAGCTATGAAACGTGTTCCTGGAGATAAAGATCATCGATCTAATGTTTCTGCTGGAGGTACAATTGAAAAACATAAACTTACTGCACAAGAAAAACTATTGTGTAAAAAAATTGGACCCAAATTAGTGAAAGACGGATTGTATTTTGTTGGTATAGACGTAATTGGAGGTAAGCTTGTGGAGGTTAATGTAATGAGTCCAGGAGGAATTACTTACATGAATAGAGTTTATAAAACCAAAGTTCAAGAAAAAGTAGTTGATTTTATGGAAAGTAAATACCTTGAAAGAAATGCTGCGTTTATTAGAAAATCGGATTTAAAAAGACAAGTAGACGAAGCATAAAACAGTTGGCAGTTTTTAAGTTAGCAATAAAAAATAATATTTGTAAAAATAGAAGTTGATAAAAGTTGATAAACCTATAGTTTCAGTAGATTGGCTACATCAAAATATTGATGCAGAAAATCTTATTATTTTAGATGCTACAATTCCTAAAGTAGGAACTAAAAATGAAGTAAAAATCAATAAAAAGGTTATTCCAAATACTCGTTTTTTTGATATAAAAAATACATTTTCTGATAAAGAATCGCAGTATCCAAATACTATTTTATCTGCTAAAAATTTTGAGGAAGAAGCACAAAACCTAGGAATTAACAAAAACACATGTATAGTTGCTTATGATGATTTAGGAGTGTACGCTTCGCCCAGAGCTTGGTGGATGTTTAAATTAATGGGTTTTGATAATATAGCGGTTTTAGATGGAGGTTTTCCTGCTTGGGAAAAAGCTAATTTCAATACAGAAAAACCAAAGAAAAACCAGTTTACAAAAGGAAATTTTATAGCTGATTATCAATCAGAAAAAATAAAAGTAACTGAACAAGTTTTATCAGCAACCAAAAACAATACTATTTTAATTGCTGATGCTCGTTCTAAAGGAAGGTTTTATGGAACTGAACCAGAACCAAGAAAAGAAATTAGAGGAGGTCATATGCCAAATTCGGTTAGTTTACCTTATGGAGAAATACTTTCTAACGGAAGGTTAAAATCAACAGAAGAATTAAAAAGAATTTTCGAAGAAATAAACCCAACAAGTAGCTCCTTAATTTTTTCTTGCGGAAGTGGAATTACAGCTTGTGTTTTAGCTTTAGGAGCAGAAATTGCTAACATTAAAAATTACGCAGTATATGATGGTTCTTGGACAGAGTGGGGAAGTAGAACAGAATTACCAATTATTAAATAATAAATTATGACACAAAATTGGACAAAAGAAGAATTTACAGCATATGTTTTATTATATGTTGCACAAAGTAATTACATAGAGACGGAAGATGAAAGCAATTATATTTTATCTAAAGTAGATGAAAAATCGTTTAATGCAATTCATACAGAAATTGTACATGATAACGATTATCAAAGTATGGAAAAAATTAAGCAATATTTGTTAGATAATAAATATTCAGATGAAGATAAATCAAAGTTAATTAAAGAGATTAAAGAAGTCTGTTTTGCTGACGGTTCTGTAGATATTTTAGAAAAGAATGCATTTATGTTTTTAAAGAAAATATTAAAGTAATGGAAAAGTTATCTGTTGAAGAAATTATTCATAAAATTAAAAATGAAGAAATTTTTGAAGCCGTTTCATCAGATTATTCATTTACAATAAAGATTGAAGAATATGTTCCGTATGCTTGTGGAGCTGTACATGATGGAAATCAATTTAGAAAAGAATTGTGGGATAATTGTAAGCATACAGCGTATGAACGTTGGTTTGAAGAAGACCCGGAAACCAAAGAAATGGTTAAAACGCATCCAATAATTATAGCAGGTTTGGATTCTCGGTTTGAGTACGATTTAAATCGCCCACCAGAAACTGCAATTTACACAGATGCTTGGGGAAAACAATTATGGCATAAAGAATTACCGAAAAGTCAAAAAGAGAAAAGCTTAGTTAAGCATGCTAATTTTTATAAAGTAGTTAAAGCTTTAGTTGAGAAGTTAGAAGAAAAATTTGGAGTTTGTATTGTGTATGATATGCACAGTTATAACTGGAAACGTTGGGATAGAGAAGTGCCAACTTGGAATTTAGGAACCTCAAATATCGATAATAACCGTTTTGGTGAAGAAGTAGAATCTTGGCGTAAAGTTTTAGAAAAAATGCCATTACCAAACTTAATAAAATCAACTTCAAAAATTAATGATACATTTCAAGGAAATGGATATTTTTTAAAGTTTATCACTCAAAATTTTGACAATACTTTAGTCTTAGCAACAGAAATAGCAAAAGTGTATTGTGATGAGTTAACACAAACAATGTTTCCTGAAGTTGTGCAAGCCGTAGAAAAATATTTAAGAATTGAATTAAAAAAACACGCAGAAAACTTTTATAAAAAGCATAAAGCGTAACTTTGTGCCGTAATTTTTGCAATTGATTTATGATGAATGACACTTCTTTAAAAACAGCATCACTTTTTAAAATAGATAATTATGTAGATAGTTTGGTTAAAAAAATTGAACTATTAAGCTACGTAAATCCAACAAATATAGAAGAACAAAAGCAACTGTTTTTTGATTCAAATTACTTTACAGATCCTAATTTTGTATATCCTAAAAGAGATTTTGATAAGTTTAAATTACATAGAGAGTTTTTTACCCAACCGCTAGAAGAAATAGAAGACGAAAGATTACGTAATTTGTATGAAGAAATCATCTATTTTTATTCAGGTTTAATACAATGTATTGAAACTGTTGGAGAAGGTAAGAGGTTTTATTACAATAGTTTACATTCATTCGGAACGCCTACAGAACAAGATGTAGAAAACGCAAAATTTATTCTTCATTTTAATGCTGAAGATGAAGAGTCAGAGATTTTTCAACCAAAATACTCACCAAAAGAAGCCGAAGATTTATTTAGAAATTACGCCAAACAATACGATTTTACATTCGATATAAAATATTCTAAAACTATGGGAGCAATTGCTATGGTTTTAAATAATATTCAAACGTTAGTTTTAAATGAAAACCATACGTTTTCAGAAAATGAAATGGGTATTTTAACAAATCATGAAATTGGCGTACACATGGTTACTACAATGAATGGTTTATTACATCCATTAAAAATATTTTCTCATGGATTTCCAGATAATGTAGAAACACAAGAAGGTTTAGCAGTTTTTAGTGAATATATGTCCGGAAACTTAACTGTTAGAAGGTTAAAAGAATTGGCTTACAGAGTTTTAGCAGTAGATAGTTTAGCTAAAGGATATTCATTTTCTAAAACATTTAGATTACTACATAACACGTATGATTTAGAAAGAGAACAAGCTTTTTATATAACAACAAGAGCACATCGCGGAGGAGGTTTTACTAAAGATTACTTATACTTAACGGGTTTAAAAAAAGTATACGATTATTATAATGAAGGCAAAGATTTAAAATTACTATTAACAGGTAAAGTTTCTTTGGAGTTTGTAGATGATATTACTTATTTACTTGAAAATAAATATGCAACGCCAATAAAGCATTATACTGATGCTTATTTAAAAAATAATAACAAAAATAAAACAATAGACTTTATTTTAAACTCTTTAAAATAAACTTATTCAATAAATTTAGATTTTAATTCTTTAGTAGGAATCATACAGCTTTCTTTTTTACCGAACCATTTATAACGGTTTTTAGCAATAAAATCATACACAAGATTTCTAATTACTGAAGGAAATACCCAAAATAGTTGTGTCATTTTCCAAAAACCACCAAAATTAGCAGCTATTTTTAAAGCAGCAGAAGATTTAATGGTGTAGGAATAGTTTTCTTCAACCAAGATAATAGAATCAATTTTAGTTACATCAATCTTTAAATGGTTGGTAATTTCTTGTCCAATGTTAGATTGTAATGAAGCAAAAACAAAAATATGATGCTTGTCAAACTTAATTATTTTTAACACTGCGTTATTACACAAGTTGCAAACACCGTCAAATAAAATTAACTTTTTTCCTTTTGGAATATTCATCATTATCAGTTACTTAAATAATTATTGCAAAAATATAAGATATTTTGTAACAAAAAATTATTCTCGGCGTCTTATGGTAAGTACTCGTAAAATTAACAGCTTTTAACAAAAGATTAATAAGCATAATTTATAACAAATAGTACTATTGTATAAAATTAACTAACCAATGATTCGAATAGAAAAACTACACAAATCTTATCCAATAGGTAAAGATTCACTTCACGTTTTAAAAGGTATTGATTTACATATAAAAGAAGGAGAATTTGTTTCAATTATGGGGTCTTCTGGTTCTGGTAAATCTACATTGTTAAATATTGTTGGTTTATTAGATTCTCATGATGAAGGAGATTATTACTTAAATGGACAGTTAATTCAGAATTTAAATGAAAAAAAAGCAGCAATTTTACGTAATAAATTTTTAGGTTTTGTATTTCAATCTTTTAATTTGATTTCTTACAAAACAGCTTTAGAAAATGTTGCTTTACCATTGTCTTATAAAGGAATTGCAAGAAAAGAACGTTTAAAAATTGCGCAAGAATATTTAGAAAAAGTAGAATTAGGACCTTGGGCACATCATTTACCAAATGAACTTTCTGGTGGTCAAAAACAACGTGTTGCAATTGCAAGAGCTTTAGCAACAAAACCTAAAGTTGTATTAGCAGATGAGCCAACTGGAGCATTAGATTCTACCACTACAGATTCTGTAATGGGACTTCTTAAAGATATAAATGATGAAGGAATGACAGTTTTTGTTATTACGCATGAAGAGGAAGTTGCAGAGCAAACCAAAAGAGTTGTACGCTTAAAAGATGGTGTAATTATTAGTGATGAATTAACATCTATAGGAAAAGCAAAAGCAAAAGCCCTTTAATTATGTTTGATTTAGACCGTTGGAGAGAAATATTTCAAAGTATCAATAAAAACAGATTAAGGTCAATTTTATCTGGTTTTACTGTAGCTTTTGCAATTCTGTTATTCACACTGCTTTTTGGAATAGGAAACGGTTTACAAAATACCTTTAAGAAAGAATTTGCAGGAGATGCAACTAACTCCGTTTATATTTGGGCAGGTAGAACAACTAAGCCTTATAAAGGTTTACAAAGTGGAAGAAGAATTCAGTTTAAAAATGACGATTACGAGTTTTTAAAGAAAGAATTTGATAATGAAATTCAATTTATTAGTCCTAGAATTCAAAGAAGTGCAAATGTAACTTATAAAACCAAAAACGATACTTATACCATAAGAGGTGTTTATCCAGGTTACGATGTCTTAGAATCTATTTCTATGGCAGATGGTAGGTATTTAAACTTATTAGACTTAAAGAGCAAATTAAAAGTTGTTGTAATTGGTCAAATGGTTGAAAAAGATTTATTTAATGGTTTAAGCGCCTATGGAAAAAACATTAACCTTGGCGGTATAATTTATAAGGTAATTGGTGTGTTTACAGATCCAGGAGGAGATAGTGATGAGCGTTACATTTATATGCCATACACCACAATGCAACAAATTTACGGAGGAAACGACAATATTGGAGATTTTGGGATGACTTACAATCCAAAATTAAGCATTGATGCTGCAATTGCTTTTGGAAATAAAATGAAAAGAGCTTTGCAAAAAAGACATGATGTTTCTCCAAATGATCAACGAGCAATTAGAGTAAATAATTACGCAGAAGACAATAGACAAGTGTCTACAATGATGCTTGGATTAAACATATTAATATTAGTAATTGGTTTTGGAACTTTAATAGCAGGTATTGTTGGGATCAGTAATATTATGGTTTATGTAGTAAAAGAACGCACCAAAGAATTAGGTATTAGAAAAGCATTAGGAGCAAGCCCTGGTTCTATTATTACAATGATAATGTTAGAATCGGTATTAATAACAGCACTAGCAGGTTATTTAGGTTTGGTAGTTGGTGTAGGAATTTTAGAGTATATAGGACCAAGTTTAGAAAAGTATTTTATTTTAAACCCAGGAGTTTCAACTTCTACAGTAGTTGCTGCAACAATAACACTTATTACAGCAGGTATTATTGCTGGTTATTTGCCAGCAAAAAAAGCAGCACAAATTAAACCCATAGTAGCATTAAGAGCAGATTAATATGAAGTTTTTATTCGATTCAGATACTTGGCAAGAAATTTACGGAAGCATCCGTAAGAACATGACTAGAACCGTTATTACTATTTTCGGTGCTTTTTGGGGTATCTTATTGTTAGTGTGTTTGTTGGGGGCGGCAAGAGGTATTGAAAATAGTTTCAATTCGTTATTTGGAGATTTTGCAACAAATAGTTTATTTATTGGTGGAGGTAGAACTTCAATGCCGTTTAAAGGCTTTCAAGAAGGAAAACAAATTTCACTTAATATAAATGATGTAGATGCTATAAAGAGAGAAGTTAAGGGTATTGAGTTTGTTGTGCCAAGAAACGCAACTGGCGGACAAGTAACACATGGTTTTAAAACAGCAAATTTTACAGTTTTTGGAGATTATCCAAAATTAGATAAAGTACAGAAGAAAAATATGGTTTATGGTCGTTTTATCAACCAAAATGATATTAATGAAAACAAAAAAGTTTGTGTTATTACTGAAGAGGTTTACAAACAATTATATGATAAAGAAGAAGAAGCTGTAGGAAGTTATTTAAAAGTAAACAGTATTAGTTTTTTAGTTGTTGGCGTGTATAAAGCAGGACAATTTGAAGGAAATACATCAGTACATATACCATTTAGTACATTTCAGTTAATTTATAACAAAGTAGATGAGTTTGCATGGATGATGGTTACTGGAAAGTCTGGATTTGACATTGAACAAGTAGAATTTGATGTGAAATTATTATTAAAAAATTTACACAAAGTACATCCAGAAGATAATAGAGCGTTTGGAGGATTTAACCTAGGAAAAGAAATAGGTAAATTAACAGGGTTTTTAACAGGTATGCAGTTTTTAACTTGGTTTGTAGGTATTGCAACATTAATTGCAGGGGTTTTTGCAATTGGTAATATTTTATTAATTACGGTAAAAGAACGTACAAAAGAAATTGGTATACGAAGAGCGTTAGGAGCAACTCCAGCTAAAATAAAACAACAAATAGTATTAGAGTCTGTGTTTTTAACATTATTAGCAGGTTCTTTCGGTATAATTGCTGGAGGAGTAATTTTAATGCTTATAGATGCTGCAGACACATTTTTAGTAAATCCAACAGTAAATATACCAGTAGTATTAATAGCATTTTTACTACTAGTAACCTTAGGAACATTAATAGGTTTTATACCTGCATATATTGCTACAGTAGTAAAACCAATTGAAGCATTAAGAGACGAATAATAAATTAAGAATAAGCAAGCAAAAATAAATACAAATGAAAAAAATTATCATTTTTGGTGGAATAGCATTAGCTTTAATAGCAGTGTTAATTTGGTTCGGAAAAAAGAACAGCGCATCACCTGTTAAATACGAAACTGAAAAAGCATTTAAAGCTACAATTGTTAAAAAAACTGTTGCTACAGGTAAAGTACTTCCTTTAGAAGAAGTAGAAATTAAGCCTCAAATTGCTGGGATTATAGATAAAGTTGTAGTAGAAGAAGGAGCAATTGTAAAAATTGGAGACCTTATTGCAACTGTTAGAGTTGTACCAAACGAGCAGTCTTTAACAAGTGCAAAAGGGCGAATTAACTCTGTAAAGATTCAATTAAACAATGCTAAAACACAATACGATAGAAATAAAAATCTTTTTGAAAAAGGTGTAATTTCTCGTACGGCTTTTGAAGCATCTGAATTAAGCTATAATCAAGCTAAAAACGATTTAAGCAATGCCAATAATGATTATCAAATTATCAAAAAAGGATCTGTAGGTTCCTCTGGAGCAAACACAAATATTAGAGCAACAACTTCTGGTATGGTTGTAGAAATTCCTGTTAAAAAAGGATATCAAGTTGTGCAAACTAACGGATTTAATGCAGGTACAACTATCGCAACAATTGCAGATATGAGTAAAATGATTTTTGAAGGTCAAGTAGATGAATCTGAAGTTGGTAAACTAATAAAAGATACCGAATTAGAAGTGTCTTTAGGAGCAATTGAAGACAAAAAATTCCCTGCAATTTTAACTTTTATTGCACCAAAAGGAACAGAAGAAGCAGGTGCAGTTCAATTTAAGATAAAAGCAGATGTAACTTTAGATGATGAGCATTTTATTAGAGCAGGTTATAGTGCAAATGCAGAGATTGTATTAGAAAAGAAAGACAGTGTTTTATCTATAAAAGAAGCTTTATTAAGGTTTGACAAGAAAACTGAAAAGCCTTATGTAGAAGTTAAAACAGGAGAAGATACTTTTGAGAAAAAAGAATTAAAATTAGGAACTTCAGATGGTGTAAATGTTGAGGTTTTAGAAGGCGTTACTAAAGATGACGACATTAAGATATGGAACAAAGCAACTAAAGAAACAAAAGAGAATAAGAATAATTAGTAATTAAAAATTGTTTTTGATTTTTGTTAGATTGAAGAGGAGATTCATTAAGTTGAATTTCCTCTTTTTTGTTTCCTGTTATTCCTGCGAAAGCAGGAATCTATAAAACCTTATAAATATTTACTGAAGTAAATAACTAAATCCAATTTCAAGACCTAAAACGTTATAACCGTCGTTTGGTAATTGAAAATTAAGGTTAGAAACATGTCCAAAGTTACTTCCTAAATAGATAAAAGTTCTAGTCGAGGTCTGGTAATTAAAGCCTAGAGAAAAGTTCTCTATAAACGTAAAACCTTTTGCTAAACGCTCCGTTTCTGTATCAATATAAGAAAACCCAAGTCCAATTGTAAATTGTGTGTCTAGTTTAGTAGTAAGTTGTTTTTTTATACCCAATCCAAATTCTAAACTATATAAATTCATAGCTTTTCTTTCGGCATATATTTCACGTAATTCTAGATAATTATCTCCATATCTAGGTTGTACAAAAGGTGGGTTTAATAATTTATGACGTAAAAACTGAATTTGAGGTTGTGCAATCAATTCAAAATTAAGTTGCTTCCAAGAACCTAATTTGTAAAATAATTGACCTTTATAAGTGTTGGTTTGGTAAGAATAATCTTTATCATCAAACAGAAAATTCTTTTCGTTTGCATGATTAAAAAGCAAGCCAATTTTATAAGGAGAGAATTTACTTTTGTTAGATTCTTGTCCGTATGAAGAAGAAATCATACAGACAAAAATCAATAATATATAGGTGTTAAGAGAACATTTTTGCAACATTCTCAGCTTTTCTACTTTCAGAATAATCATAAAAACCTTCACCAGACTTTATACCTAATTTACCAGCATTTACCATGTTTACTAATAACGGACATGGAGCATATTTTGGATTTTTAAATCCATCATACATTACATTTAAGATAGATAAACAAACATCAAGCCCAATAAAATCAGCTAATTGTAAAGGTCCCATCGGATGCGCCATTCCTAATTTCATAACAGTGTCAATTTCAACAACACCGGCAACACCGTTGTAAAGTGTTTCAATAGATTCGTTAATCATTGGCATTAAAATACGGTTTGCCACAAAACCAGGATAATCATTTACTTCAACCGGAATTTTATTAATTTTCTTGGTCAAATCCACAATAAAATCCATAGTTTCATCAGAAGTATTGTAGCCTCTAATTATCTCAACCAGTTTCATAATTGGCACAGGATTCATAAAATGCATTCCAATAACCAACTCAGGTCTTTTAGTAACACCTGCAATTTGAGTAATAGAAATTGAAGAAGTATTTGTAGCCAAAATTGTATCAGCAGGACAAACTTCATCCAATTCTTTAAAAATTTTCGCTTTCAATTCGGCATTTTCAGTAGCAGCTTCCACTACCAAACTAGCATTTTGCACACCTTCTTTTATAGAAGTGTACGTTGTAATATTTCCTAAAGTTCTGTTTTTATCATCCTCAGAAATTTTTTCTTTAGCAACCATTCTATCCAAATTCTTGGTAATTGTTGCCATTCCTCGGTCTAAACTAGCTTGAGAAATATCAATTAATTGAACATTATAATCAAATTGAGCAAATGTATGCGCAATTCCATTACCCATAGTTCCAGCTCCAATAACAGCTATATTTTTCATGTTTCTTATTTAAGTATTTAATAATTTAAAGATTAAAATATTCAACCTTTAATCATTTATTTTTTCAATTTTTTAATAATTATTTTGGGCGTTTTAACAGGCTTTCGCTACTCGCTTTTTTTAGTTTTGTTCTCGATATAAATTTTTTTCATACTTCAAAAATTCACTCGAACTGACAACTAAAAAAGAGCTTAAACAAACCGCTCAATCCCTAACGCACGTACTTGCTAACTTCCTTCTTCAAACTTCAAACTTCTTTCTTCCTTAAAAGCAATCAATAATCATTTGTGCAACTCTAAGTGCTTCTGTTCCCTGAGTTAAAGAAACCACAGGAACGGTATCATTATTTACAGCATCTGCAAAAGACTCTAATTCATCTAAAATTGCATTATTTGGTATTACATCCGGATTCTCAAAATAGATTTGTTTTTTAACACCTTCAGCATTTTGTAAAATCATGGCAAATTCTCCCGGATTTTCAGGAGCATCTTTCATTTTTACAACTTCAGATTTTTTCTCAAGAAAATCAACAGAAATGTAAGCATCCTTCTGAAAAAAACGTGTTTTACGCATGTTTTTCATAGAAATTCGGCTTGCTGTTAAGTTAGCAACACAACCATTTTCGAACTCAATTCTTGCATTTGCAATATCTGGAGTTTCAGAAATAACTGAAATTCCGCTTGCATGTACATTTTTCACGTTAGATTTTACAACCGATAAAATAATATCAATATCATGTATCATTAAATCCAACACCACAGGAACATCGGTTCCACGCGGATTAAATTCTGCCAATCGATGACATTCAATAAACATAGGAGTTTCAATCTTATCTTTAGCGGCAATAAAAGCAGGGTTAAAACGCTCTACATGACCAACTTGCCCACGAATATGTTTTTGACTTGCCAACGTTCTAATAGCTTCCGCTTCTTGTAAGGTATTAGTAATTGGTTTCTCTATAAAAATATGTTTCCCTTTTTCTATGGCTTGTTTTGCGCAATCAAAATGCGATAATGTTGGAGTTACAATATCAACAATATCTACAGCATCAATTAAATCTTCTACAGAAGAAAATAATTTATAACCAAATTCTTTGGCAACTTTTTCAGCATTTTCAGTAAATGGATCATAAAAACCTACTAACTCATATTTCTCTGATTGATTTAATAAACGAAGGTGGATTTTACCTAAATGACCAGCTCCTAAAACGCCTGCTTTTAACATATAAAAAGTATTTTATTGATTGTTTTTAATTGATTTTTATGAAAAAAACCAACGAAAACAAAGATACAATTTTATAGCATATTTCTCATAAAGAAACTTGTGGAGTCTTAAAAAGAAAATAGTAGTTAAATAGGATTAAAAAATATTATTAATTAATCTCAATTATCGAGTAATTTATTTAGATTAATTACTATTTTTAGCTTCACAAATATGAAAGATACTGCAAAACATCAAGGACTTAGAAATCAGTTAGCTGCTGTTCTAGAAGCCAAAGGAATTACTGATAAAAAAGTTTTGAAAGCAATTAAACAGATTCCTCGACACTTATTTATAGATTCTAGTTTTGAAGCACATGCTTATCAAGATAAAGCGTTTCCAATTGCTGCAGATCAAACAATCTCTCAACCTTATACAGTTGCATTTCAATCGCAAACTTTAGAAGTAAAGCCAGAAGATAAAGTCCTAGAAATAGGTACAGGTTCTGGTTATCAAACGGCAGTTTTGTTAGAGTTAGGAGCAGAATTATATTCCATAGAAAGACAACACGAATTGTTTAAAAAAACATCACTGTTCTTACCAAAATTAGGTTATAGAGCAAAGAAATTAATTTTTGGAGATGGTTATAAAGGTTTACCAGAACAAGCACCTTTTGATAAAATTATAGTAACTGCTGGTGCACCATTTGTGCCAAAACCGTTGTTAAGTCAGTTAAAAGTAGGAGGTAAGCTGTTAATTCCTGTTGGAGATACCACACAAATAATGACGCTCTTTATTAGAAAGTCACCAAAAGAATTCGAAAAACACGAACTTGGAGATTTTGCTTTTGTACCAATGTTGGAAAAGAAGAATTAGACTTAAATTTTTAGTTTTTAATGTCTCACTCAAAATTAATAATTAAAAACTCAAAACTATTTTTTACGAAACCAATATGCAGTTCTACCGAAAGCAGCAAAACCAATATAACCACGTATTTTTAGTTTGTTCTTGTTTTCTAATTTAATATAACATTTGTATTCTTTCCCGTTTTTTGGATCTAAAATTTTTCCTCCGCTCCATTCATCACCTTTATTTTTTAATCCGTTTAGAATGTGCATTCCAAGAATAGGTTCATTTTTAAGGTTGTCTTTACATTCAATACAAACATCATTTTTGTGAGCTATATCTGTAATCTCAATAATTTTTGCATAGGCTTTTCCGTCTTTTTCATAGACTTCAATAATAGAATCTACTTTATTGGTTTCTTCGTCTCTATTTTCCCATTTACCAAAAATGGTTTGTGCGTTTATTGAAAATGTTACTGTGAAAATTAAAAGTGTTAAGAGGTGTTTTTTCATTATAAGGGTTATTTTTATGGATTAATTTCAATAATCATTCCAAAAATTAATCATACTTAGCATCAAAATTTCCGTTCCATTTTCCTTGAACTCGCATAATTTGCTCAATAACATCACGTACGCAACCTTCGCCACCTTTTTTGTCGGAAATATATTTAGAAACTTGCTGAATTTCTCTTGCAGCATCATTTGGGCAACATGGCATTCCAACTAATTTCATTACAGGAAAATCTGGAACATCATCTCCCATGTACAATACATTTTCTGGTTTTAAATTATACTTTTCAACCAACTCGTTGTATTGTTTTATTTTATCGTGAGCGCCTAAATAAATATCTTTAATACCTAAATTAGCTAAACGAGTTCTTACACCTTCGTTAGTTCCGCCAGAAATAATACAGACATTAAAACCTGCATTTACGGCAGATTTTAAAGCATAACCATCTTTAATGTTCATGTTTCTAATCATTTCTCCGTCTGGCATTATAGTTACAATTCCGTTTGTTAAAACGCCATCGACATCAAAAATTAAGGTAGTTATATTTGGTAATAATTGTTTGTAGCTAATTTCCATTTCGGATAGATTTTGTGATTGTTTTATAGATTTTCTGTTGTTTTTTATTCAACAAATCTAAATGATTTTTTATTGTTTTTTTATCGTTTCTAATTGCAGGTCCAGTTTGCGCTTCTATTGGCGATAATGTTTCAATTTTTTGAGCCGTTTCTTTAATTAACGGTTGTAAAATTTCAAAAGGAACATTGTATTCTTCGCAAATATCGTTTCCGGTTTTATACATATGATTTGTAAAATTATTTACAAAAACGGCTGCAACATGCAATACTTTTCTTTGTTCAGAACTAATTGAATATATCTTTTTCCCTATTGATTTTGCTAAAGATTCAAGTAGTTTTTTATCATCTTCATTTTCTGCTTCTAAACAAAACGGAACTTCAGAAAAATTGACTTTTTTGTCTTTAGAAAAAGTTTGTAGCATATAAAATACACCTTTTCTAGTCTTATTTTGTAAAGAATCTAAAGAAACGCTTCCAGATGTGTGTACAACAAAAGAGTTTTTAATTTTTGAAGAAACTTCTGAAATAGCATCATCAGAAACCGCAATAATAGTAACATCTGCTTGCGGAATAGCTTTTAATTCTCTAGAATTTACTTGTGTTGCATTTACGTTTTTAGTTTTAGAAAAAGCGTTTGTAAGATGTGTTGCCACTTTTCCATTACCAATAATTGTTACTGTAATCATATAAAGCGAAGATATTGAAAATCTTGTAATGATTAGAATTGGTTTTACTAAATTAGCTGATGTAAACTTAAAAGAATGAGTAAAAACAAAAACCTAGGAATAAATACAAAATGCGTTCACGTTGGTGAAGTAGAAGACAAGCAATTTAAAGGAGCAGTTTCTCCAATTTATATGGCAACTTCGTATGCTTTTGATGGTGTTGATGTAAAAAGATATCCGCGTTATTTTAACACACCAAACCAAGAAATGTTGTGTAAAAAGATAGCAACTTTAGAAAATTGTGAAGCTGGTTTAATTTTTGGATCAGGAATGGCAGCAATTAGTGCGGCACTATTTGCATTTTTAAAAACAGGCGATCATGTAATTATTCAGCAAGTTATTTATGGAGGAACGTATAATTTAATTGTAGAAGAATTTGAAAAATACGGCATTGAATATTCATTTACTGACTCCGATAAAATTGAAGATTTTATACCACTAATTAAAGAGAATACAAAAGTACTGTATATAGAAACACCGTCTAATCCGCTATTAGGAATTACTGATATTAAGGCGATTGCAAGCTTGGCAAAAGAGCAAAATATTATTACAATGATAGATAATACATTTGCATCTCCAATAAACCAAACTCCTGCTGATTTTGGGATTGATATTATTTTACATTCAGCAACAAAATATATGGGAGGACATTCAGATATTTCCGCTGGAGCAATTGCTGCAAGTCAAGAACACATTGATTTAATATGGAAAACTGCCATTAATTTTGGAGGTAATCTAAGCGATCAAACTGTTTGGTTATTAGAAAGAAGTTTAAAAACATTAAATCTTCGTGTAAAAGAGCAGACTAAAAATGCGCAAATAATGGCGGAGTATTTTGAATCGAATTCAAATTTTGAAAAAGTGTATTATCCTGGTTTAAAAAGTCATCCACAACACAAGTTGGCAAAATCTCAAATGCATGGTTTTGGTGCAATGTTATCTTTTGAATTAAAAGAAGGTATAGATGCGATGGATTTTCAACGTAATTTAAAATTGATTAAACCTTCATTAAGTTTAGCTGGTCTGGAAAGTACAACGGTAAGTCCGGCACAAACAACACATGCTTTATTAAGTGAAGAAGAACGTTTAAAAAGAGGAATTAGCGACGGATTAATTCGTTTTTCGGTAGGAATAGAAGAAACAAAAGATTTAATTGCAGATATTGAACAAGCGTTAAGCAGTATCCAGTAAACAAATAAACAATTACACGATTACACAATAATTATGAAATTAGACATATTAGCTTTTGGTGCACATCCAGACGATGTAGAATTAGGAGCAGGAGCAACCATAGCAAAAGAAATTTCTTTAGGAAAAAAAGTAGGAATAGTAGATTTAACACGCGGAGAACTTGGTACAAGAGGTTCAGCAGAAATACGTGATGTAGAAGCTACAAATGCTGCTAAAATTCTTGGAGTTTCCGTAAGAGAAAATGTAGGTTTTGCTGATGGTTTTTTTACAAATGATAAAGAGCATCAGTTAGAAATTATAAAAATGATTCGTAAATATAAGCCAGAAATTGTGTTGTGTAACGCAATTGATGACCGACATATAGATCATGGAAAAGGAAGTAAATTAGTTTCTGATGCTTGTTTTTTAAGCGGATTGTTAAAAATTGAAACTGAAGTAGCGGGTAAGCAACAAGAAAAATGGCGACCAAAGAAAGTGTATCATTATATACAATGGAAAAACATTGAACCTCAGTTTGTAGTTGATGTAACTGGTTTTATGGAAACTAAAATAGATGCTGTAATGGCTTATTCTTCACAATTTTATGATCCTAAAAGTACAGAACCTCAAACACCAATTACAAGCAAAAACTTTACAGAAAGTATAGATTATAGAGCAAGAGACTTAGGACGTTTAATAGGAGTAGAGCACGCAGAAGGTTTTACAACAGAGCGTTACGTTGCTGTAGAAAATTTAGATAAATTAATTTAAGTTTTCTTTTGTTGTAAAATAAAAATTAAAGTATATTTGCATCCGCAATTATATGGTGGTTGTAGCTCAGTTGGTTAGAGTATCGGTTTGTGGTACCGAGGGTCGCGGGTTCGAATCCCGTCTTCCACCCAAAATAACAAAGCCTTTTCAGAAATGGAAAGGCTTTTTTTGTTTACATAAAGTTTAAAGCGCTAACAACTTCAGCACGTTTTCTTACTGAAACCGGAATTGTTTTTTTGTCTTTTAGAACAATATAACCTCCGTCAGATTTTATAAACTCTTTTACATATTGTAGGTTCACTAAATGACTTTGATGCACGCGTAAAAACTGAAACTCTTTCAACATATCTGCATAAAATTTTAATGTTTTTGCTACCAAAATTTTGCTTCCGTCTTGCATAAAAAATTCCGTATAATTATTGTCCGATTTACAACGAACAATTGTATCTAAACTCACAACTACAATTTTATCTGAAGTATGTAGAGAAATCTTTTTAGGTCTTGTGTTTGGCTTGTTAATAGAGTCTTGCAGAACGTTTAGCTGCTCTTTATTGGGTTTAACTTGGCTTTTAGCTTTGTCAATAGCAATGTCTAAATCTTCAATGGAATATGGTTTTAAAACATAATCTATTGCTGAAAATTTAAAGGCTTTTAAAGCAAACTCATCACTTGCAGTAACAAAGATAATTTTTGAAGTTAAATCTGGATGAATTTCTAACACATCAAAACCAGTTCCGTCTCCTAACATAATGTCTAAAAACAAAATATCTGGCTGTTGTTTTCTTAATAATTTAGAAGCTTCAACTACGCTTTTTGCAGTGCCAATAATTTCTATTTCTGCATGATGTGTTTCCAAATCTTGCTGTAACATTGCCAATGCGTTAGGTTGATCTTCTACTAATATTGCGGTAAGTTTTTGCATTTTCTGTTGTATTATTCTAATTCAAAAATTGTAATTTCTGGCCTAACATTAAATCGAACCTGCCATAAATGACCTAAAGCTCTATTTATGTATAATGTTCTACCATCTTCTAAATTAATCTTTCCAGAGGAATATTTTTTGTTTTTTACTGGTAAAAGAGGTGGATTCAAAAACGGCGGTTTAACTTGTCCGCCATGTGTATGACCAGATAAGATCCAACTTTTATAGTTGTTCCATACATCTAAATCGCAAACATCAGGATTATGACATAAAACTACATTAGCTTTTTTATTATCTAGATTATTCATTATTTTTTTTGGATTAAAATTCAATCCCCAATAATCATCTAAACCAATAATATTTAATCCGTTTATATTTTTTTCTTCATTACTTAAAACTGAAACTCCAGATTTTTCCAGTATTGAAGTTATCTTGTTGGCGACATTTTGTTCGGTCCAATTTTTACCATAATCATGATTTCCTAAAATACCAACAGTGCCAAATTTTCCTTTTACTATGTGTTTACAAACCTCTTCTAATTGTGAGAATTGTTCTTCATTTTCATAAGAAACATAATCTCCAGTATAAACAACAAAATCGGGATTTAATAATTGTGTTTTTTTGAATGAATCAATTATATATTGATAATCGAATCTATTTCCAATATGGATATCACTAATTTGAATTAAAGTTTTACCTTTTAAATGTTCTGGTAAATTATTTATTTTCATTTTCTTTTTTACAAATTCTAACCAAAAAGGTTCAATTTGCCAAGAATAAATACCGCCAATTAAACCAACTCCAATAGCTCCTTTAAATGAGTTTTTAATAAATTTTCTCCTTTTCATGGTTTCTAATAATCTGTTTTTAAAGGAATCTTAAACCAAACTCGTGTTCCAATTGTGTTTTCTTTTTCTTTCAATTCTTTAATTGAAAATGTACTTTGTTTAGATAAATTTTCAATACGTTCTTGTGTCACCTTTACAGCAACAGATTGATGATTTTTTACAGTGCTTTGTTTTTTAGATTGCTCAAAACCAATTCCGTTGTCATCAATTGTACATTGTAAAAAGTTATTATTGGTTGTAAAAAGTACGGTTATTTCTCCGTCTTCTTTTAAGTTAATTCCGTGTTTAATGCTGTTTTCTATAAAAGGTTGCAACAACATTGGTGGAATTAAAATTTCTTCTTCGTCAATAGAAAGATTCGTTTTAATGTTGAAATCAAATAGATTTGCACTCATTTGTTGTTCCAATTCTAAATAGTTTTTTAAGGTTGCAATTTCTTCAGATAAACTAATTTCTTCTTGTCTAGAGTTCAATAAAACCGAACGTAACAAGGTAGCGAATTTGCTAATTGTTGAACTTAATTCTTTCGTTTTCCCAGTGCTTCCAAGCGCTTTAATTCCGTTTAAAACATTAAAAATAAAATGCGGATTCATCTGTAACTGCAACGCTTTTTGTTCCAATGATAACAAATGATTTTCCAATTTCAATTTTTCAACCTTTGCTTTGTTTCGTTTTTTCATTCGGTTTATATAATTCAGAATTATTAAGCCTAAGAGTAAACTTAATCCACCTAATAAACTCCATAAAAACCAGTCTTTTTTATACAATGGTTTGTCAATAAAAAACCTGAATGAAATAGGTTCACTTTCTACAGTATCAATTTTAGATTGTGCGATAAACGTATAATTTCCTGCCGATAGATTTGCAAAATCAATAGATTCTTTGTTTGTCCAAGGACTAAATTTTTCATTTAGTTTAAATCGATATGCAACTGCTTTTGGATTGTTAATGTTTACTGTTTTATATGAGAACGAAACATGATTTTTATCTGAAGGAAGCTGTAAAACCTTTTTATATTGATTGATATTTATAGAATCTAAAGGTTCATAAACCACGTCAATATTTGTGAGTGTAATAATTGGTTTTAGTGTTTTTTTACTGTCTGTTTCATATTTGTACAAACCAGCATTTTCGGTAGCAATCCAAACGTTATTTTGTTGATCTTTAAAAATTAAATTGATATTATTAGTAGCTAACGTATTGTATTTGTTAATGTTTTTATCGAAAGTAAAATCAGTATTTAAAACGGTAATTCCATTATTTTTAGTGGCAATCCAAAACTGATTGTTAATTTTCTGAATGTCGGTAATTTCCTTTGGTTGTTGTGCAATTAAAAAAGCTTGTTCCCCTTCAATAAAAAAAAGACCAATTTCATTACTTGTGATTATTTGATTTTCAAAAATTGAAATAGTTTTAAAATCTCCAATTTCAACACGTTTTAAAGATGTTGGCTTTAAAAGATTGTCAACTTTCCAAAGTGCTTTGTTTGTTGCAATAAAATAATACTTTCCATCAAATTTTAAATCGTTTATTTGGTTTAAATCAATTTGAAAATTAGTTTTTAAAGGTGATAAATAATCTTCTCGAAGCCTGTAAATACCTTGTGCAGTTCCAACAAAAATAATTCCTTCTACTGTTAAAATTGAATGTACTTTTTTACTTTCGAAATGAGAAAATTTACCATGCGCATAAATAGTAAAACTATTATTTGTACCAATTAGTAAACTATCGTTTTTTACTTCTAAAATATTGATTACGCTATTTTTAACATCGTAATTGTTAAATTCTTCGCCATTAAATTTACTTATTTTGTTTTTAGAAGCTAACCAAATAGCACCAATATTGTCTTGTGTTATAGATACTATTTTAGCATTTGGAATTCCATTTTTTACGGTATAGTTTTTCAACTGAAAATTTTGAGCAGACGCTTGTATCAACCCAAAAAGTAAAAATAAAAATGTAAAAAACTTCATATTAACAAACTTACAAATTATTAAAGACCTACAAGATTTTAATTCTTGTAGGTCTTAATTAGCTCAATTATTATTCCACTATTTCATTGCGTACAAACGCTTGTTCTTAGTGTCTGGCTCAACATGTTCTAAATCTCCGTAAGGTTTAGTTACTGGTTTTAAAACTGTTAAAACTGTAGTTTTCCCTTTAATTATTAATTGGCTATTTACAATATCCCAAGTCCAACGGAACTTATCAACCGGAATGTTTAACGCTTTAATTTCTCTTTGTAATTCTGGCATTTCTTCAATAAAATCCATTATTTCTTCTTGCATTGTAAAAGTAGGAATCGCTTCATCTGAGTTATGGTAATCCAATTCAAACTTTACAGGTACATTAAATTGTTGTGTGTACGCTTCACCAACATAACGCTCTTCTTCATTGTTTAAAGCATCAAACCAGTTAATTTCTTTTTCTTCGCTGTATTTTCTTGCAATTTCTTTAGATAAATCAATTTTTCCTGGCGAATGTGCTGTTGGATAAAAAACATAATAAGGTTGCGCTAAATAATGTTTCTTAAACTCGCCGCCAAAGACGTTGTAATACTGAGTTGCCACAATATTTGGCGTTTCGTTTGCTACAAAAGCATCTTTTATAGTTTTCATTAATTCGGTATTTTCTGCCAAACCTTGCGAATGAAAAATGATATTTGTGTTTCTATTTACAACACTTTTTAAAGAAGGTAATTTACCTTGTGTAATGTTTTTTCTCAATGTTTCTGCGGTAATAGTTTCGCCATTTACAACCGTTTCTAAACTCATTCCTGTAAACGGATTGTTGTAATTTACAATATGAACTTCGCCAAAAGGTTTGCTTTCTCCATTGCTATTCATCCACGTAATAATTTCCTCTAAAGAATACGCGCCTTCTACAATTTTAAGATTTTTCTCTTTAAAATACGTTCGTGCATTTTTGTAAAAATCGCTATTACTTTTATCAATTCCTGTTATAAAAACAATTGGTTCTTGCGTTGCAACATCTTCTAATTGTGTGTTGTCAAAAGCGCTCATTTCTACAACTTCAGCAACTTGTTTTGTTTCTTTTTTAGGTCTATTGTCGCAACTTGCAAAGATTCCTAAGATTACTAAAGTTGCAAATGCTACGCTGGTTTTTCTAATTACATTTTTCATGATTTCTATGGTTTTAAGGTTATTTTTTAAATTTGTGAAGTAACAGGCAGTTTATTTAACAGCTTACATAAATTACGATCGGTTTGCCAAAAACCATCTTGTTCTTTTTCTGTTTTTACAATTTTCCCTTGTGTGTCAAAATGTATTTTTACTTGATTGTATTTTGTCAAATACATTTTAATTACTGAATAATAACTGCCTTGTAACTTCATTTTTTATTGTTTTATACTCCAAAGGTAGATGAGGAATTGACGTTAATTTTGCTGTAATTAGAATTCGTAAGAAGTAAATTAGAATTCGTAGAAATAGTGTTTTTTTGAAGCTATTTCGCGCTTTCACTACTCGCTTTTTTTCTAAAAAAGAAAAAAGAGCTCAGACAAACCGTTCAATCACGGCTAAACTTGTTTGTGAGCTATTTGTCATTCCAGACATGATGCGAAATCTATAAAAAAGTAAGTTTGGATTCCCAATTACTCGAGTATGACAAGACGTTTATTGGGAAAAAGTTTTTAAGAAATTATTTGTTTTGAAATTTTGTTTGTAAGTTGGAAGAAAATATTAAGCTATGAAAAAGAGTATTTTGTTATTATTTGTTTTGGCATTTTTAAGTTGTACTTCAACTAAAACAGTGGAAACTCAAAACTGGATTAATTCTCAAAACTTTACTATTATTAAGCCAAGTAATTGGAGGTCGGTTAAACATCATGGATATGTCGGTTATACACCACTTAAAAATGGAACAAATTTTTATAATAACGTAGTCTCTGTTTTTCAATTTCAATTAAAAGATAAACCTGAATTTAAAAAATTTGTTTTTGATCAAATTAAAAAATCAAATGAAGTTTTAAATCCAACTTCTCAAGTTGTATTAATTGAAAATAATCATTTTGGAGAGGCTTATGTACATAAATATGAATCAACTTGGAATGGGATAAAATATAAAAAATACGTTATGAATTTTCAATATAAGGGAGAATACTATAATTATACATATTCGTCTATTTTAGAAAAATATGATAAACATTTTAAGGAAGCTATTTCCATATTAAATAGTATAAAGTTTAAATAATTATTCAGTTCACTTTATAAACAAGCTTAGCCCTGATTGAGCGGTTTGTTTAAGCTCGTTGAGGAACGAAACAGCGAGTAGCGAAAGCAGGAAATAGCTTCTAAAAAAAATCACATTGTTTTAAATTTTAATAACAATCAGTTTTAATTTTATTTGCTTTCTGAAACTTGCTTAACGGTGTATTTAATTGGGTTTTTGTTATTTGCTCTAATACTTTTAAAACGCCATTCATCATACTCACAGAACCGCAAATCATAATAGTTCCGTTGTTTTTTAAAACGCTAGCAATTAAATGCTGCTTTTTTAAAACTAAATCTTGCACGTATTCTTTATTTTGCTCTTGAGAATAAGCGGTGTAAATAGTTTTGTTTTTTAAATAAGTAGCGTACATTTTTAGTGAGTCTTGTGTTCTTCCTCCCCAAAATACATGCGTTTTAGAATCCGAATTTAACATGCCTAAAAAAGGTGCAATTCCGGTTCCGTTTGCAATTAAAATAGTTTCATTGGCTTTTTTCGGGAAATGAAATTGGTTGTTCTTTTCAATTTTTGCAATTAAATTATCTTCTTTATTAAGGTTAAAAAGTAAGTTAGAGCAAATGCCAAATTGATGTTTTTTTACACTCAATAAAATGTCATTATCTATTTTTCCTACAGAATATAAGCGCTCAATATTGTCTTCAGTTGGTGTTATGGATAGTAAATCTCCAGATGTAAATTGAAGTTTTTTTGTCGGTTTTAAACGAATTAAAAAAGAATTATCTGAGTTTAAAGCGGTTTTTTCAACAACTTTAAATGTTTCCTGATTTTTTAGTTTTATAGGTTTTTGTTTTAGCTCTAAATCGACTTTTGTTTTTTCACTCCATTGTAAACTCCAGTTTTTAAAATCAGAAAAAGACTGATTGTTTATTTTACAAATTGGTAGGAGAGAAGTGAAATTTTTATGTTGTTTTAATGTATTGTCAACTTCAATTGCAAATTGACAAAAATCTGAATATGCAAGAGACCCAAAACCTACAACAGCATATTTAATTAGGTTTTCTTGCGAAGTGTTTTGTAGTAAATGAAGAAAATTAGATGCGTTTATTGGCGCTTCTCCTTCTCCATAAGTAGACGTTAAAACAATAAGTTGTTTCGCATTTTTATAAGAAGTGTAATTGTTTAAATGATCTATAAAAACAGCTTTGTTACGTGCTAAAATTGCTTCAAAAAATGAATTTGCAATGTTAAATGTGCTTCCGGTTTCCGAGCCAACAAGAATAATAATTTCTGCGGTGTCTTTTTTAAACTTGTTTTTAGATAATGTGCTTTTTTTTCTTCGTTCTAAGGTCATTGCAAAACCAGAATACATAAAAAACAAAATTGCAATACAAGACAGAAGTAAAATTAGAGACCAAATTATTGTGCCGCGACCTGTGTGTAAAAACAAACTCCAATCAGAAATAATTTGTGTCCAAGACAAATTTTTAGCACTAATAATTTCACCTGAATATTGATGTACAATAAGCTCTTTGTTGTTTAGTTTTAAGAAAAAATAATCTTCAACATCCTCAGAAAAGGGGAATTCAATACTTTTTACTTCATCTAGTTTTATGTTTTTGAAAACTGTAAAATCTTCAATTGGAACTTTTGTATCAATACTAACTTTAGAAAAATCTATTGTATGATTTATTTTAGTTTCTGGTAAAAGTGAAAACTTTTCTAAAGATAAATACACACCAGAAAGTGTGATTATTAGTATTGGAATTAGCGTAAAACGCCCAATAATTACATGGTAATATTGATTAAAACCTTCTTTTACAACTTTGGTAAAGAATTGTATAATTCCGCCTTGTCTTTTAATAATTAAAATGCTTCCTGTTATAGAAATTAACAAGAGTAAGAAAGAAAAGAACCCAACTAAAAAACGCCCAGTTGATTTTAAAAATAAAGAACGATGCAAATTGGTTGTCCATTTAAATAGCGGAGATTTTTCAATTAAAGCGCCTATTTTTTTTCCTGTTATTGGATTTACATAAAAGGTTTCGTTTTTCCCTTCGTTTGTAATTACAGAAGCTTCTAGGAAATTGTTTTCATCAACTTTAAAAGAAATTATTTCATCGTATTCGTTCTTTAAAGAGCCAATTGTTTTAGAAATAGAGATTTCTTCAGCATTTTGTATTGCAAATGGTTTTAACTGATTCGAAATAGGTTCGAAAGCTAAAATTATTCCTGTAACGGCAGCTGTTAGTATAAAAAGGAAAGAAGATATAGCCAAAGTTAAGTGGCTATATCTCCAAATTGAAATGGTCATTTTTGTTAAATTTATTGTGGTATCATGCGAACGTAACGTATAAAACCTTTTCCTTCAATTTTACTTTTTACATTTTCAGTTGTAAGTTCAAACTCAACATCATCTTTATAATATTCTTGATCTTCAACCGCAGTTTCAAACCTAATTTTATAGCCTTTATCAAGTTTATCATTTGGAATTTCAATAACACTAATTGCTCTATTTCCACCGCTAATGGTTGCGCCGGTTATTGCGTCTATATCAGAACGAACTTTCCCTTGAAAATTCCACCATTCTGTAATATCATGGTACCATTCTTCATCATCTCCTTGCACGTAAATTGTTTCTTGGTATTCTCCTTCCGGATTTAATAAGGAAATTACAATATAAGCGCCTTCACCTGTATAATTTTTCATTTGAATCATACATTTATACTTAGCGTTTTCTGTTGTTGTAAAAGCAGTAATCGAGAATATTACTACAAGTATTGCTATTATTTTTTTCATAATTTTATCTTTTTAGGTACTCGATGAGCCAAACTTAATTGTCCCACCGAGTTTCGGCATGGGGGAAACTGCCAAAGTTTATTTTAAAAAATTAATATCGATTGTTTTTAATGCTTCATTTTCTTTAGCTAAGTCGAACAAAGTTTCTTCAAAATCTGTTTTTACAGTTTTATCTGCGCCTTTTGAAATTAAATACTTCATAATTTCATCATTTTTAGCAGTCATAACTGCTTTTTGTAATGCAGTTAAACCTTCATTATTTTTAGCGTTGATGTTAATTTTATAATTTTCTATATACTTTAACATTGCTAAACTTTGCTTTTCAACCGCTAAATGAAACAAGGTATTTCCGTTTTTTTGAGGCTTATCAACTTGTAATCCTTTAGCTTTTAAAAGGTTTACTTTTTGTTGAAATTCTTTTTCGTTTTTAGGATTGAAAGTATTGAATACATAATGTCCTAAATTATTGCCTTTAGAATCAATTATTGAAACATCTGCACCTTTTTTTAATAAGAATTCTACAGTTTTAACGTTATTATTTAATGCTTTAGTTAAAGCAGATTGCCCATTTTTATTGGTGTGATTAATATTAGTAGTTTTTGAAGCTAATAACTTAATTACTTCAAAAGAATTACGAGAAACCGCATTTAATAAAGCTGTATTTCCTTCTTTATCAGCTTGGTTTACATCAACTCCTTTGTTAATAAAGTAGTTTATAGTTGCTATATCTTTATTACTGTAAGCTAAATTGTGCAATGGCGTTTTACCTTCATTATTGGTAATATTTGGAGCAATTCCTAAACCTTCTAAATAATTAAAAAATTCTAAAGAATTATATCCACTTCTAGAGCCTAGCGTTGCAAATAGCATTGCGTTACCACCATTTTTGTTCAATGATTTATAAGGCAATCCTTTTTTTATCAGCAACTCAAGCATTTCTTTATTACCTTTTTGTGCAGTATAATTAAAGGCTCCGTTTCCATTTTTATCTGTAGTATTTATGTCTAAACCTTTATTGATAAAATAATCTGCAAGCGTAAAATCTTTTAAATTTGGAATAATTAACAACAAAGCATCTGCACCTTTTGGAGTTTTATCTTTTACAACATTGGCTCCATGTTTTATTAAAACATCATAAAGCGCTGTATTTTTAACTCCTGCGGCAGCAGTAAAGTTTAAAATTGTATATCCTTTATCGTCAATAACATCTGTTTTTGCGCCGTTTGCTAATAAATATTTTACAATAGATATATTGTTTTTATAAGCTGCCCAAAAGATATACGTTCTTCCATCGTGTGTTAATTTATTAACGCTATTGCCATCTTTAGTTAACAAGTGTTTAATTACATTTTCGTTGGCGTTTTCCAATAAAGCGTATACAATTGCGTCAAAACCAGAACGATTAAGTTTTGTAGCACTGTTACCTTCTTTAATTTTTTGTTCAACTTGCTCAATAGTAGGATTCGTTTTCCAGAAACCTCTTTTCAAGAAAATGTTTGAATTTTGAGCTGTTACTATTGTACTTAAAAGTATAAGACTTAATAGTATGGTTAGTTTTAATGATTTCATTTAAATTATTTTTTTACAAATGATTCAATAACTTCACTAATTTCTGCTTCTGTTTCAATTTTATCAGAAAATAATTGCTTGAATAATAGTTTGTTATCAACCTTTTTTTCTAAAGTAAGATCTTTGTTTCTTTCAAAAACTGAAGTCCATTTATTTCTTACTAATTGCCATTTTGATTCATTTTTTGTCCACCAATCTTTTGCAGCTTTACAACGAGCATCAGGTACTTTTACATACGTGTTGTAACCCTTTTCGTAAGCTAAAACAACATCTTTTTCGCCTTCTTTTCTAATGATTTTTTTATTGTCTTGATCGTGTAACCATCCGTAGTTTGTAATTTCATGGCGATTTCCTCTTTCAGTTACATTGTAATCGCTTCTTTTTGTATATTCTCTTCTTGGTAAAGGCGCATCTGTTGTGTTTTCCCAATAACTTTTCCCATCAACATGTACCCAAGTTCCAGAACCTTCGTAACGAGGACTGTCATCTACTTGATACACTTTTTGTGTCCATTGGTTTTTTACATCTGCTTTAGTTTTGTTCTTATAAAGCCAATTATTATCGCCATTAAACATATAGAAATCACGATTTTGATACATCCAATCTTGTCTCCAGTGCTTTACAATATGTGGTTTTGCTGGGCTTCCAACTTGTAATAAATGTTGAATTGATATTTTATTATTATCATCTTCTATTAATTGTGCCCATTCTAATCCTTTTGCAATCTTAGTTTTAGATGCTTTGTATAAAGAGTCTTTACTAGCGTTAAAAGTTTCTGCAAAGTTAAAAGTTACCTCAAAACATCCACACATTTCTTTTATTGCTTCTCTGTCTTTTTTCTTTTGTGCATTAACAGAAATTGTAATCAATAAGATTAATGTACTAAAAATTAATTTTTTCATTTTATGTTTTTTATTGTTTTAAAATTTTTGACAAAAATATAACTTTTATTTAGATTGAATTAAAATAAGAATATATATTTGCCAAAAATTATTAAGAATGTTTCTAAATAGAATAATTATACCAGTTGCCTTATTGTTTACTTCAGTTGCTTTTTCGCAAGAAGAAGTACAGCAAATAGATTCAATAAAAAATAATAAACTAGATGAAGTAATAGTAACAGCAACAAGAACAGTGAGACAATTATCTTCTGTGCCAATGCCTGTAACTTTAATATCGAAAAAACAAATTCAGCAATCAGGATCGGTTCGTTTAAGTGATATTTTAATTGAACAAACGGGTATTACTACAGCTTCTGACTTTGGAGGATTTAATGGCGTGCAAATGCAAGGTTTAGATGCAGAATACACATTAATTCTAATTGATGGCGTTCCGTTAGTTGGTAAAAGAAGTGGAAATATTGATTTAGATAGAATAAGCGTTAATAATATAAAACAAATTGAAATTGTTAAGGGTCCGTCTTCTTCTTTATACGGATCGGACGCTATTGGAGGTGTTATAAATATAATTACAGAAAAGCCAAAACATGATGTTTTAAAGGGAGGTTTACAGTTTTTGGCTCGTGGTGGCGCAAAAAATGAGTTGGATATGAATGCTAATTTAGTTTATAAAAAAGATAAACTTGGCATTAATGCAGGTATAAATACGAACTCTAGTGCTGGTTTTGATTTATCTCCACAAACAAGTTTTAAAACCACAAATGGACACGAAAACTTTACAGGTAATTTTAAAGTTTTATATGATTTTACTGACAAGCTTAAAACTACTGTTTCAACTCGTTTTTTTGAAGAAAATCAAGGCAATTTAACGGAGCAAAACAACCAAAAAGATTGGAGTGTTAATGTTGATTTTAATCATAAAATATCAGATAAATGGAACTTAGATTACACGTTTTATGCAACTGATTTTAAAACAAAAAGTGAAACAGATGTTGAAGTTTCTACATTTAATCAAACATTAATAAGACCAGAAATAAGATCGCAATTTGCAATAGGAAAATTGAATGCAATTGTAGGTGTTGGTGCTTCTTTTGAAGAAGTAGATAGAAGCGATTTCTTAAAAAAAGAGAAGTTTGATTCTCAATATGTTTTTGGACAACTAGATTATAATCCAACTTCAAAATTAAATGTAATAATTGGCGCTAGATTTGATAATCATAGTCAATATAAATCGGCATTTAGCCCAAAAATATCAACAAGATATGCTGTTAATAATTGGTTAGCAGCAAAAGCCTCTGTAGGTTATGGATTTAAAGCTCCAGATTTTCGTCAACTATATTTTAATTTCAGAAATACCGCAAGCGGATATGTTGTTTTTGGTATAAAAACCTTGCATGAATTGTATGGTAATTTACCAGAAGTACAGCAATTTGATACAGATTTAAATCCAGAAAACTCTATTGGTTTTAACCTTGGATTTGAGTTGAAACCTATCAGTAATTTGGCAATAAATATCAATGTATTTAGAAATGATATTGAAGATTTAATAAACACTTTTGATACTCAAATAAATCCGTTGAATTTTAATTTACCAGCCGGAACACGAGTTTTTACTTACGAGAATAGAGATAGAGTTTATACGCAAGGAATAGAGTTGGATGCAAACTATATAATTGATGATAATTTTAGGTTTATTGCTGGTTATCAGTTCTTAGAAGCAAAAGATAAAGAAGAAGAAGCTTTAATAAATAGTAATCAAATTTTTATTAGAAGAACGCCAACTTCACCCTCAGAAAAACTTACCATAGATAATTATTTTGGTTTGCCTAATAGATCTAAACACATGGCAAATGCAAAACTATACTATCAAAATTTTGAACATCGATTTACAGCAAATCTTAGAGCAATTTATAGAAGTAAATATGCACTTTATGACACTAATAATAGTCAAGGTATAATAGATGAATATGATGATTTTGTTTCAGGTAATATTACTCTAAATACTGCTATTGAAAAGAAACTATTTAGCTTATTAAAAGTACAATTTGGAGTTGATAATCTGTTAGATGAAAAAGGTGAATCTAATGCAACAAAACAAGCTTTTCTTAATAATGATGCTGCTTTGCAATTAGGAAGAACGTACTATGGAAGAATTCAATTCAATTTTTAAAATAAATATTAATCAAATAAGTAATAATTAAAATCAATTTAAAATGAAAAAAATAATTTTAACATTAGCAGTAGTCTCTTCAATGATATTTACATCTTGTAGTGAGGATGATACAACAGTTACAGAGGCAGTAGTTTTTAAAGAAGTAAAGAATTTACATGCTCCGCAAACTACAGATTACACTGTAAATCCACCTGCAACTGCTGGAGAATTTACAAAATTTAGCTTTAAAACTGGCGCTGTTGTTACTGATGATAGTTGGGATTTGGCATTTAGAGGTACAACTATTTTAGTAAATGGGGGTGTGGAAGTTGGTGGTTTAGTTGATGAACCAACAAGATCTGGAGACGCTTCTTTGGCTTTAGAAACTGGAACATTTGCCGATATTTCTATTGCACCTGTAGCTGCAAATTTTAAACAAGATGTAGCAGGAAGTTACGCTTTAGCGTCTGGAAGTGGAAGTGGTTGGTATACATATGCGGGAGCTCCAACACATGCAATTAACCCAATTGCAGGAAAAATAATTGTTGTAAAAACTATTGATGGTAATTATGCTAAAATGGAAATTTTAAGCTATTACAAAGACCAAGATGCAACAAGCGATTCTAGATATTACACATTTAACTATGTATACAATCCTAATGTAGGAGATAAAGATTTTCAATAATCATCATAAGTTATTGAATTATATGTTTAATTTTAGTTATGAAAAGCTGCTCAGTTTAAAAACTGAGTGGCTTTTTTATTGTTTTGCGTTTTCTATAAAGTATAAGCTTAATTTATAAAAAATAAACTTCGGAATAATAATTAGCCAACAAGCAAGCTTAGCCCTGATTGAGCGGTTTGTTTAAGCTCGTTGAGAAACGAAACAGCGAGTAGCGAAAGCAGGAAATAGCTTCTAAAAAACTAATTTCTCTGCCAAATAAGGAGCAGTCAATGATTTTTTATTGCGTGCTAAATCTTCTGGAGTTCCTGCAAAAATAAGGTTTCCGCCATTTTTACCGCCTTCTAAACCAAGATCTATAATGTAATCGGCGCACTTAATGAGTTCTATATTGTGCTCAATTACAATGATGGAATGTCCTTTGTCTATTAAGGCATTAAAGGATTTTAACAACTTCTGAATATCATGAAAATGCAAACCTGTTGTAGGTTCGTCAAAAATAAATAACGCCTTGTCTTTGGTGTGTCCTTTTACCAAAAATGAAGCCAGTTTAATACGTTGCGCCTCGCCGCCAGAAAGTGTTGAGGAAGATTGCCCCAATTGTACATAACCCAAACCAACGTCTTGCAATGGTTTTAACTTATTGGCAACTTTGGTGACTAAATTTTCTGAGAAAAAGGCAACAGCATCGTCAATAGTTAGATTTAAAATATCGTCAATAGATTTTCCATCGAATTTTACTTCTAATACTTCTTTTTTAAAGCGTTTTCCGTTACAGGTTTCGCATTCTAAATGCACGTCTGCCATAAATTGCATTTCTATGGTAACTTCTCCTTCGCCTTTACAAACCTCGCAACGACCGCCTTCTACATTAAAAGAAAAGTGTTTGGGTTTGTAGTTTCTAATTTTAGATAATTTCTGATTAGAATACAAGGCTCTAATGTCATCATAAGCCTTTATATAAGTTACCGGATTGGAGCGCGAAGAACGCCCAATTGGATTTTGATCTATAAATTCTACGTGTTTTATACTTTCAAAACTTCCTTTTACTTCTGTGTGCTGACCGATTTTATCTCCGTAACCAATTAGTTTTTTTTGCATTGACGGATATAAAATATTCTTTACCAACGTACTTTTTCCGCTTCCAGAAACTCCTGTAATTACTGTTAAAGTATTTAGTGGAAAAGAAACATCAATATTTTTTAAATTGTTTTCACGAGCGCCAATAATATCAATTGAATTGTTAGAAGTTCTACGTTTTGTTGGCACTTCAATTTTTAGTTCTTCGGATAAGTATTTTGCTGTTAAAGATTGCGATTTTAAAATGTCGTCAAAATTACCTTCCGCTACAACATGACCTCCGTAAGTTCCTGCTTCTGGACCGATATCGATAATATAATCGGCTTCTTTCATAATATCTTCATCGTGTTCTACCACAATTACGGTGTTTCCTAAATCGCGTAAATCTTTTAAAACGCCAATTAATTTTTCGGTGTCTTTTGGATGTAAACCAATACTTGGTTCGTCTAAAATATACATAGAACCAACTAGCGAACTTCCTAAAGAAGTTGCTAAATTTATTCGCTGACTTTCTCCACCAGAAAGTGTGTTGGATGTTCTGTTAAGTGTTAAATAATTTAAACCAACGTCTTGTAAAAACTGTAATCTGTTGTTGATTTCAGTTAATAATCGTTTGGCAATTTTTTCTTCGTACTTATTGAATTTTACCGATTTAAAGAATGTTGCTAATTCATCTAAAGGAAGTGAAACCAACTCAGAAATAACTTTTCCGCTTACTTGCACGTAGTTTGCTTCTTTTCGTAATCGTTTTCCGTTACAATCGGTACATTTTGTTTTTCCGCGGTAGCGAGAAAGCATCACTCTATTCTGAATTTTATAACTTTTTTCTTCTAAAGCTTTAAAAAAATGATTGATTCCTTTAAATTTCTTTGTGCCTTCCCAAACGTGTTGTTTTTGTTTTTCAGAAAGTTCAAACCAAGGTCTGTGAATTGGAATATCGAATTCTTCAGCATTTAAAATTAAATCATCTTTAAAATGTCTGTAAGAATCTGTTTTAAAAGGAAAAATACAATCTTCATAAATAGATAAACCTGTGTTTGGAACTACCAAATCGGCGTCAATTCCAATTACATTTCCGTAACCTTCGCATGTTGGACAAGCTCCATAAGGATTGTTAAAACTGAATAAATGTGTGTTTGGTTCTAAGAATGTAATTCCGTCTAACTCAAACTTATTACTGAATTGCGTTGTGTCTTTTGTTTCTAAATTTTCGATAAAACAAAACCCTTTTCCTTCAAAAAAAGCAGTTTGAATTGCATCTGCCAATCTGTTAAAAAAATCTTCATCGTCTTTAATTACAATTCTATCAACAACTAAAAATAAGTCGTCGTTTTTATATTCATCTTGCGGAAAATCTTCAATTCTATAAACTGTTTCCTTGTATTTTAAACGCGCATAACCTTGTTGTGTCAACACATTTAAGACCGATTTTATATCTCTATTTTCATTAATTTTAATAGGAGCAAGTAGCAATAATTTAGAACGGACTTCAATTTTTTTAACAAAATTTAGAACATCAGTAACGGTATGTTTTTTTACTTCTTTTCCAGAAATAGGAGAGATGGTTCTACCAATTCTTGCGTATAATAATTTAATATAATCGTAAATTTCGGTAGAAGTTCCAACTGTAGAACGCGGATTTGTAGAGTTTACTTTTTGCTCAATAGCAATTGCAGGTGCAATACCTTTAATATAATCTACCTTAGGTTTGTGTAATTTTCCTAAAAACTGGCGCGCATACGAACTTAAACTTTCTACATAACGCCTTTGTCCTTCTGCATACAAGGTGTCAAAAGCCAAAGAAGACTTTCCAGAACCAGATAAACCTGTAATTACAACTAGTTTATTTCTTGGTATAACAACATCAATATCTTTTAAATTGTGCAGTTTAGCACCTTTTATAATAATATTTTCTTTAGGATCTATGGTAGAAAGGTCTGTTTTCATTCAGTAAAAATAAGCGCTAAATTTACTGTTTTTTAGGCAGAAATCAGCTTGAGATTTACTATATTTTTATTCATTAAAATGCAGTGTTTTTATAGAAATATTAATATAAGTTTAAGAAAAGCGGAACAATATTTGCTTTTTAGAATAAAAAATTACATTTTTGTTGCTCATACTTAATCACTTAAATCTAAAAACGTATAGATAAAAAATTACTTTAAACAGTTATAACTAATAATAACCGAAAAGCAATCCGCTTTTTAAAAAGTAATTTTATGCGTAGAGATGTAGCCCAAGACAGTACTTTAGTTAGTGAATATATTAACGGAAATGAATTAGCATTAGAAACTTTAATTAAACGCCATAAACAACGTTTATATAGTTTTATATATAGTAAAATTCAGAATAGAGATATTACAGAAGATATTTTTCAAGACACATTTATAAAAGTGATAAGAACCTTAAAAAGAGGTAATTATAACGAGGAAGGTAAGTTTTTACCTTGGGTTATGAGAATTAGCCACAACTTGGTTATCGATCATTTTAGAAAATCTAATAGAATGCCAAAGTTTAGAAATACCGACGAGTTTGATATTTTTTCGGTATTAAGTGATGGTGCTTTAAATGCAGAAAAAAGAATGGTAAAAGAACAAATTTCTGCAGACGTTAGAGAGTTGATTGAAGAGTTGCCAGAAGAACAAAAAGAAGTTTTAAAAATGCGTATTTATAACGATATGAGTTTTAATGAAATATCAGAAAATACAGGCGTAAGTATAAATACAGCGTTAGGTAGAATGCGTTATGCGCTTATAAATTTGCGTAAGATTATAGAAAAAAATAAAATTATTTTGGTAAGCTAACAATAAAAGTAATTTTGTGTCGTTAATAAGTTAATAATCAATGATAAAACGACTTATATGATGCAACTTTACACTGAAAAGTCATCTGATTTTCAGATGCAACCTAGCGAAGAAACAATTCAATTTTTGATTAACTTTTCTAAGTCATTAGAAATTATTAAAACCAAATCAAACTGTCTCATTGAATTGAATTTGAATTAAGAGTGGAAAAAGTCTCAACAATGTTGAGGCTTTTTTTATGCTTTTAATTTGGGCGTTACCTAAAGGTCGGGCTTTACGCACTCGCTTTTTTTGAGAAAAACAAAAAAGAGCTCAAACAATTGCTTCAATCCCTAACGCGCATACTTGCTAACAAATAGATTTATTTTTTATAATACTCGTCTAAAACAGATTTTCTTCCAATTGTCTTTGTAATAATATCATTGTCTAAATTCCAACCACGCGCAGGAGAATATTCACGTCCATACCAAATAATCTGTAAATGTAAATCGTTCCAAAGTTCTCTAGGAAACAAGCGTTTCGCATCTTTTTCGGTTTGTTGTACATTTTTTCCATTTGTTAAATTCCAACGCCAAAGTAGTCTGTGAATATGAGTATCCACAGGAAAAGCAGGAACACCAAAAGCCTGACTCATAACAACGCTAGCGGTTTTATGACCAACAGCTGGTAATTCTTCCAAGCCTTCAAAACTTTGCGGAACTTCGCCATCATATTTTTCTATCAATATTTTTGACAAACCGTAAATTCCTTTCGATTTCATTGGAGATAAACCACAAGGTCTAATAATTTCCTTAATTTCTTCCACAGTCATTTTAACCATATCAAAAGGATTATCCGCTTTAGCGAAAAGGAGCGGAGTAATCTTATTTACACGAACATCGGTACATTGCGCAGACAATAAAACCGCAATTAACAACGTGTAAGGATCTTTATGGTCTAACGGAATTGGAATTTCAGGATATTTTTCTTCAAGAGTATCAATTACAAACTGTACTTTTTCGGCTTTGGTCATTTTCTGTATATTTACAACTACAAAAATACAAATAATGACAACATTAAAAATAGGAGATAAGGCGCCAAATTTTGAAGCCAAAGACGAAAAAGGAAATACAGTAAAGTTGGCAGATTATGCCGGTAAAAAATTAGTAGTTTTCTTTTACCCAAAAGCAAGTACACCAGGTTGTACAGTTGAAGCGTGTAATTTAAGAGATAATTATCAAACTTTTTTAGCGAAAGGTTATGCTATTTTAGGTGTGAGCGCAGATTCAGCAAAGAGACAACAAAATTTTATCAATAAAAACGAATTACCATTTCCGTTATTAGCAGATGAAGATAAAGCTGTAATAGAAGCATTTGGTGTTTGGGGACCAAAGAAATTTATGGGAAGAGAATATGATGGAATTCACAGAACAACTTTTGTAATTGATGAAAAGGGAGTAATTGAAGATGTTATTCTAAAAGTGAAAACAAAAGCACATACAGAGCAAATTTTAAAAGATTAATTAATAAAAAAGCCAAACTTTAAAGTTTGGCTTTTTTATTATTATTTCTGTTGAGACCTTAAATCGGCCTGCAGTTCTTTACTTGTTTGCGTGCTTCCGTCATGAGACCAACCTGGAGGCATAAAAACATATTTTAAACGCGTTCCAAGTGGTAAATCTTTTTTGTTTTTAAAGAAGTCAGCAAATATTGCTTTCCATTCGTGAAAAATAATATTTACAGGGCCTTTATCTTCTAATGGAGAAGTTAAGCCAAATTTCAATTTTTCATATTCTTCCGTAGTTTCTTCGGCTTGAAATGTTCCAAACATTCTATCCCAAATAATTAAAAACATTCCCATGTTTTTATCTAAATACTTTACGTTTGATGCATGATGTACTCTGTGATGCGAAGGCGTTACAAAAATGTATTCCCAAATATTTAAAAAGAAACCTAAAACTCCTTTTCGTTTGTTTGGTTTAATAAAGTTGGTGTGACATAAGGTTCCGTAATTCTGATTCATTGCGTAAGCAAACATTATGTGTAAAGGTTCTATTCCTACTAAAATTAAAGGAATTAAAAATATAAAACGATATAATGGTTGTAATACAGGAGAACGGAATCCAGTAGATAAATTATAGTATTCTGAGTTATGATGCGTTACATGAACTGCCCAGAAAAAACGAGAATGATGATCTACATAATGATGAATATAATACAAGAAATCTTGACCAACAAAAGCAATAAACCAGTATAAAACACCAGTGCTTTCCCAATTAATTAATCTGTATTTAAAGAAAAAATCCATTACTATAAAAGAAGTAACATACATTAATCCGTCTAACAAAACATTTGTTAAAGCAAAATAAACATTGGTAGAGACATCTTTAAACTCATAGTTTTTAGCTTTCCTTTTGTAGCTAAAATACATCTCTATAAAAATGGCAAGCGCACAAATTGGTATAAACCATTTGTAAGCATTTTGATGTGTGAAAATATCCATTTAATAATTTTTTACAAAATTAGGGTTTTATTTTAAGCGTTCTTCAATCCAACTCTTAAAGTTGTAAAAGTTTTGAGGAGCAACTCCATGTCCAACTGGATACTCAGAAAAAACATTTTTTAACTGAAGGTTGTCTAGAAATTTTGGAGCTCTACTTGCCCAATCTACAGGAATTACTTGGTCTACACTTCCGTGAGAAATATAGTAATCTGTATTAATTTGTTCTTCAGAAGGGTTTTTAGGCAATAACTCTTCATTTAAATAGCCACTTAAAGCAATTACATGTTGTGCTTTGTTTGGGTAGTTAAAACTTAAAGCATAGCTTAAAATTGCTCCTTGACTAAATCCTAATAAAAAAGTTTTACTAGTATTATATTCTTTTTTTATAGTGTCAATAAAATCAGCAATTTTCACTAAAGATTTTCTTGCTTGGTCTAGGTCAGAGATTTTACCATTTGCAGCATCAAAATTTATTGCATACCAAGCGTAACCGCCCATTCCCATTTCATATGGTGCGCGAACAGAAACAATTAATAATTCGTCCGGTAATTCTTCTGCAAAAGAAAATAAATCCAATTCATTACTTCCGTAACCGTGTAAAAGTATTAGTAACGGTGGGTTTTCGGTTGCAGCTTTTGGTTTTCTTACTTCGTAATGTAACATACTTTTTTTATAAAAAAAACTCCCTAAAAGATTAAAGCCTTTAAGGGAGTTTGTAAAATTATATTTTTAAATTCCTTTAAACCAGTCTTGAAATTGAGCTCCAACAACAGGTACTAGTTTTTCTTCACCTTTAATGGCTCCCATAAATCCAATTATCCAAAGCACAAATAGAATTATACCAACAATTCCACCAACCATACCTCCTAAAAATCTAGTAATAATCCATCCGTTAAGAATAGATAATACACAAAGACCTATCATTTGACGAATATGAAAACTAGCAAAAGCGTTTTTCTTACTATTGTTTAAAATCCAAGCTATTATAACTCCTGGTATCCATAAATAGCTAATAATTGCATTTGTTTTTCCTTCTTCTACTGTTGTTGGTAATTTTTCCATGATTTAGTTGTTTAAAATTAATTGATTGTTTGCGAATATTCCATAAGCTTTTCCTTTTAAAGTTTTACCTAGAAAAGCACTGTTTTTACTTGTTGATAAAATATTTTCTTTAGAAAAAATGACGCTTCCTTCTGTAGTAAAGAAAGATAAATTGGCAGTTTCTCCTTTTTCAATTGAAGAAGTTTGTAATCCAAATATTTTCTTCGGATTTTCAGATAAGCATTTTGTAATTGTATTTAAGTCTAATAAAGTGTTTAAAGCGCCAAAAGCACTTTCTAAACCTATTGTACCGTTTTTTGCTACACTAAATTCTACTTTTTTGTGTTCAATATCAATTGGGTTGTGGTCAGAGGT
This sequence comes from Tenacibaculum aquimarinum, assembly GCF_022478115.1. Lineage (GTDB taxonomy): Bacteria > Bacteroidota > Bacteroidia > Flavobacteriales > Flavobacteriaceae > Polaribacter > Polaribacter aquimarinum_A. The sequence goes on from NZ_JAKGSC010000004.1 coordinate 38,534, forward strand.
AATTATGTCAATTGTTCCTTCTTTTAACCCTTTTATAAGCGCTTTAGTATCTTTTTGTGTGCGTAAAGGTGGATTTACTTTTACGTTAGAATCAAAACCATGTAGTTCGTCATCCGTTAAATATAAATTATGAATTGCAACACTACACGTTACGTTTAGTCCTTTTTTCTTAGCTTCTTTAATCAGTTTTACAGATTTTTCAGTAGAAATTGTTGGTATGTGCAATTTTCCGCCAGTATATTCTAGTAAAAATAAATCTCTTGCAATTTGAAGTTCTTCTGCTAAAGCAGGAGCTCCTTTTAATCCTAATTTTGTTGAGTTTGTGCCTTCATTTACTATTCCTTCACCAGAAATAGCATTATTTTTCGGAAAACTTAAAACTAGCCCATCAAAATTTTGTGCGTATAAAAGTGCAATTTTTAGTAAATTATCATTAGAAACTGGTTTCTTATAATCTCCAAAAGCAATTGCACCAGATTGTTTCATGTCAAATAATTCAGCAATATCAACACTTTTACTTTGTTGTGTTAAAGATGCAATAGGGTGTAAGCTAGTTGCAAAGCCATTTGCTTTATTAATTAAGAATTCAACCGCAGATTTATTGTCAATAACAGGATTTGTATTTGCGTTTACAGCAACATTTGTAAAACCACTTTTTGCAGCAACATTTAAACCATTTTTAATAGTTTCTCGTTCTTCAAAGCCAGGTTCACCAAGGGAAACACTAGTATCAAACCAACCGCAAGAAACATGTAAGTTATCAAGTTTAACTACTGTATAATTGTCTTTTTTAGGAATAGAATTCGCTATTTTTTCAATTTTACCTTCAGTAATTAAAATATCTTTTTGCTTGTTATGATGTGGGCTAGAAGTATCTATAATCGTTGCCGATTTAATAAGCGTGCTCATGCTTTGAAGAATTTTAGAATTAAGATTTCTAATAACAAAGATACAATAGCCAACGCTAAAAACCATTGCCAAAGCCATGTAACTTTGTTGTTTTTGTTAATTTCTGTAAAAATGGCTTTAACGGAAGTATCTGTGGAAATATTTTTATGTTCCTTGGTTAATACGTTTATATCTAAAAATTCAAGATTACTTTCATCTTTAGGGTAATTAAAAGCAATAGATTTTAAGGTGTCTTTTTGCTTTAAGACGTGATAGAAACCTGCTTTTAAAGGTTGCTCTTTAGTAGTTAGTGTAACTTTGTTTTGAAGCGTTTGTTGTAGCGGAATAAATGAGTTTTCTGTGTTTTTGATTGATAGAATATCATCCTTGCTAAGTTGTGTGGTAATGTCAATCTTATTTTCGTTATTTACAGTGAAGTATGGTCTTGAGTGCTGTAGGCTTTGTTGTGCCATGTTGTAAAAAACAGGAACAATTAAAGGTGAATTTGTGAAGTTGCTATTTTCTTTTTCTAAAGAAGAATTTACAAAATACACATTAGAATTTGTGGTTTTTATTTGCTGAATAAAAGGTGATTTATTTTCTAAACCTACAATTGTGCTTGCATTTGAAAATGCAGTTGTATAAGAGTTTTGTGTAGTTGGATATTGAAAATTTTGAACTTTCTTTAAAAAGACATTCTTAAGAAGTGGATGCTTAAAGTTGATGTCGGTAATTTTTAATGTATCCGTTTTCTTCTCTAGAATTTTTCCAGCAGATAAATTCTTTAAGAAGTTGTTGTAGGAAGTAATATTTATATTTTTATTAGGAATAATTACAAGATGACCTCCATTTTTAGAAAAGTTTGCCAAGCTAGAAATTAAGCTTTGCGGAATTTCTTCAACCTCATTTAAGACTACTAATTGTTGTTTTAAGATTGCATTATAATTTACATTTTTAACAGTAGAAGAGGAGAAGTTAAATTCGTTTTTTTGATAAATTTTAGGTAAGTAATTAGAAGGTTTTCCAATGCTTAAAACAGCAATTTTATCACCCTTATTTAATGTAAAATAAAAGTCGTTATCAAATTTAAAAGTATCGTTAAAAGTTAAATTTATTTTACCTAAAAAAGAATTCTTTTTTTCTATGTTGAAAGAAACAATTTTATCAGTGTTTTTTTCGATAGAGAAGGACTGCTTGCTAATTAGTTCTTGCTTGTTGTAAATTGCAATTGGAATGTTTTCTTTTGCTTCACCTTGATTTTTGATGTTGATATTTACAGTTAGGTTGCTTCCATCATTATCATTTGTGAAAACACTATCAATAGAAATGTTATCTTGTAAAGAGTTTTCTAGTTTTATTAGTGATAAATTGCTGTTTACATTTGTAAAATTATTTTTATAAGTATTCTGAAAATCAGATATTAATATATTTTTACTTGAAGTGTTTGTTTTATCTGTATTGTTGCTCTCAATTTTTAGTAATACTTCATCAATTGATAACTTTTTACTAGTATTTGTGATGTTTAAAAGTACTTTTTTTAACTCAGATGACGAAATATTTTTATAGAATTCATCATTTGTAAGTAAAGAAAATTTATCTTTATTAGAAATTGTTTCAATGATTTCTTGAGATGAGATTTGTAATAAATCTCCTTTTTCTCCTTTAGTATTTGTGCTTAATGAATTGTCTAAATAGATAAAATTATGTTGATTATTTGTTGCTTTTTTATTACTAAAATAAGGTTGGGTGAAAGCAAAAATTATCGCAGAAAGAGCTAGTAGTCTCGTGCTTAAAATTAACCATTTTTTTAACTTAGAACTCTTTCTGGTTTGGAGTATTAATTTCTGTAAAAAAGCAACGTTTGTAAAAGGAACTTTTACAAACTTTTGCAACTGGAATAAGTGCACTAAAATAGGTATAATTAATAGCGCTAGAAAATAAAAAATTTCAGGATGTTTAAATTGCATATCTTTAAAATGGATTGTAAAAATAGGTAATTAGATTGTTATAAAAAGCAACACGTTAAAAATCTGTTATAATTGATTTTATTTCTCATGCTTATATCTAATTTAGTATTTTTGATATATGACAGAAACAGATTGTATAGAACATATTCCGTTTAAAAACACTGGGTATTTCACAAAAACTATGTTAGATTATTTAGCTAAAGATGCTAAGATTCTCCCTTTTTACAATAATTTTCCAAACTTAGAAGGTTTTAAATCACAAATTGAGGAGAAAAAGTTGTCAGTTCTATCGCAGTCGAGAGCTATTCTAGTTGAATCTCTTAAAAAACAATATAAGAATAGTGCTATTTCTGATTTAACTCAAAGAAATATAGAGTTATTAGCACTTAATAATACTTTTACTGTAACAACAGGCCATCAATTAAATCTATTTACTGGTCCTTTATATTTTTTATATAAAATACTGTCTGTCATTAATTTATGCGAAGAATTGTCCGTGAAATTTCCGAAAGAAAATTTTGTTCCAATTTATTGGATGGCAACAGAAGATCATGATTTTGAAGAAATTAATTTTTTCAATTTTAAAGATGTTAAATTTAGGTGGAATACTAATCAGAATGGTGCTGTTGGTCGTTTTTCTACTGAAGGATTAGAAGAAGTATTGGCTGTTTTCTCAGCAAAATTAGGAGATTCTAAAAGAGCCAATGAATTAAAGGAGTTATTTTCTCAAGGTTATACCAAACACAATAATTTAGCAGAAGCAACACAATATATTGCAAACGAATTATTTGGAAAATATGGAATTGTAATTATTGATGCTGATACTGCGGATTTAAAACGTCCTTTTCTTCCGTTTGTAAAAGATGAATTATTGAATCAAACTTCTTATAATGAGGTTTCTAAAACGAATTTAGAGTTTGAAAAAAATTATAAAATTCAAGTTAATCCTCGAGAAATAAATTTGTTTTATTTAACTGACAATCAGCGAGAAAGAATTGTTTTTGAAGAGGGTGTTTATCAAATTAATAATACAGAAATCACTTTTTCTGAAGCTGAAATTTTAGAGGAATTAGAAAATTATCCCGAACGTTTTTCTCCAAACGTATTAATGCGTCCGTTATACCAAGAAGTAATTTTACCAAATTTAAGTTATGTTGGTGGAGGAGGAGAAATAGCATATTGGTTGCAGTTGAAAAGCTATTTTGAAAAAGTTAAAGTTCCTTTCCCAATTTTATTATTGCGTAATTCTGTACAAGTAATTTCAGAAAAACAATCTAAAAAACTTGAAAAATTAGATATTTCTTTAGAGGAAATATTTTTAAAGCAAAACGATTTACTAACAAAAAAAGTGAATGAAAATTCTGAGGTTTCAGTAGATTTTGGACAACAGAAAGAATTTTTAAAGCAACAGTTTTCTGATTTAAAAGTTATTGCTAAAAAAACTGATGTTTCTTTTGTAGGCGCTGTAAACGCTCAAGAGAAAAAGCAAATAAAAGGTTTAGAAAACCTTGAGAAGCGTCTTTTAAGAGCAGAAAAACGTAAGCAAAATGATTTAGTGCAAAGAATTACGGATTTACAAAATCAGCTTTTTCCAAACCAGAGTTTAGAAGAGCGTCAACGTAATTTTTCTGAATATTATTTAGAATACGGAAACGATTTTGTTCAGCAATTAAAAGATAACTTAAAACCATTGCAATTAGAGTTTATGGTTCTAAAAATGTAGTACTATTTTACTTGATTTCCATTTATAAACGTTTTTAAAATGTTTATTTGATGTAAGCTATCAATAGATATTTCAAAAGGATTTTTATCAATAATTATAAAATCGGCATATTTTCCTTTAGCTAATGAGCCAATTTTATCTTCCATATTAATTTGCCAAGCTGCGTTTATTGTCATGGATTTTAGTCCGTTTAAGAGCGATATTCTTTCATTATAACCAAGAGTATCATTTTCTTTAGTTTGTCTTTTTACAGCAGTTTGAATTAAATGAAACGGCTTGCTCTCAAACATTGGTTGATCTGCATGCATTGAATATTTTAAATTTAATGAATCAGCAGTATGTATTGGTAGTATTTTTTCTGCGCGTTTTTTTCCAATAATTTCATCAGATAGTGATTTTCCGTAGTAAAATAGATGGTTTATGTGAAAACTTGGTGCCATATTCAATGTTTTCATTTCCGAAAGACTGTTTTTAGAAAGCAACAAACAATGCTCAATTCTGTGTCTTTTTTCAGTAATATTTACTTCTGAATTAGCTTTCTTAAAAGCATTAATTACATTTCTGCTTGAAAGATCTCCTTGAGAATGGATAGCAATTTGCCATCCTTTTTTATCATATTTTTTAATAAAATTGACCAGCGAATCTTTTTCAATTAGTGCTTTCCCTGATGAGCCTTCTGGAATATGTAATTTGTTTTTGTTGAATTCAGTTCTTAAATATGGCGATTTTAAATACATGGAACCAGTGTAAGGAGAACCGTCATACCAATGTTTAACACCAATTATATTGTAAAAATCGTCTTCGGTTTTTGTCTTTGGTAGTAAAAAACTTCGATCGTGTCTTATGTATAAAAAATGCCTTGGATTTTGCTCCCTTTTTGGTAAAAGACCAAATGTTACCAATGCTTGATTTACAAACCCAGATTTTTCTGATGATAAATGTTTGTAAAGCAGTAAAGGCTTGTTGTCATTAATTGTAATTCCTGCTGAAACGACTGTTGTATTCCCGTTTTTAGCGTATTTATTCAATGTACTAACTGTTGAGTTTATTAAAAATTCAGATGTTAAAACATCTTTTTTAAGTTGATTTAAAATAGGAATAAACGCTTCTTGTTCAGCTATTAATCCTGTTAACTCTCCATTTTTATCTTTTTCATAATAACTTGCTTTTGATGGATTTGGAGTTTCTTTTGTGATGCTTACTTTCTTAAATGTATTAGAATTTACCCAATACGTATGCAGGCTTTGTGAGATTAATAAAATAGGATTGTTTGGAGAAATTTCGTCTAAAAAAGCAATGTTAGGTGTTTTTAAATCCTCTACTAAAATTGGATCAATTCCTTTGCAAATAACCCATTCACCTTCTTTTTTTGTTTTAATCTGTTTTTTTAAATGATTCCAAACTTCTGCATTGGTTTTGTGTTTAAAGCCAGATAAGTCAATCATATCATTTAAAAAGGCAGATAGTGCAACATGAGAATGGCTGTCAATAAACCCTGGAAGAACAGTTGCTCCTTTTAAATCTACAACAGTATTCCCATTTTTGTATTTCTCTAATTCATTAGTTGTTCCAATGTCTTTTATTTTTCCATTTTCAATAAAAATAGCTTCCGCATTTTTAAGTGTTTTATTTAGTGTAATGAAGTTTCCGTTAATATAAAGTGTATCGCTATTTTTATCAAAATCTTTAGTGATTAAAAAATAACTTATAAAAGCAATTGCAATTATTCCTAATAGAATTTTGGATTTACTCATAATTATAAAAATGAATTTATCAAATATAGCAAAGATTTTAGGAGAAATACTTTTATATGGAGTTGTTAGGTTAGATTTTTAAGTTAATTTTGGCGCATGAGTAAATCCTTACACCCAAAAAATAAACACAACAACGGTTACGATTTTGACAAACTAATTAAGGTTTCGGAAGATTTAAAACCTTTTGTTACTAAAAATAGTTACGGAACAACAACGATAGACTTTTCTGACCCTAAAGCCGTAAAAGAACTTAATAAAGCATTATTAAAAGCTCATTACGGAATTGAATATTGGAATTTTCCTGACGAAAATTTATGTCCGCCAATTCCTGGTCGTGTAGATTATATTCATCATTTGGCAGATTTGCTTTCTTCCGAAGAGAATATAAAAATTTTAGATATTGGTACAGGTGCAAGTTGCGTGTATCCGTTATTGGGTGTTGCTGAGTATAATTGGGATTTTGTTGCTACAGATATTGATTTAGACTCTTTAGATTATGCACAGGATATAATTGATGACAACAAGTTGGAAGCTAAGATTACCTTACGTCAACAATTTAAAGAAGAACATATTCTAAAAGAAATTTTAGAAGAAGACGATGCTTTTACGGCAACGATGTGTAATCCTCCGTTTTATAAATCTGCGGAAGAAGCAAGAGGAGCAAACCGACGAAAAACCAGAAATTTAGGAAACAACGCTGTCAGAAACTTTGCAGGAAACAATAACGAGCTTTGGTATATTGGTGGCGAAAAAGCCTTTTTACACACCTATTTGTATGAAAGTTCTTTGAATCCTAAAAGTAGCAAATGGTTTACAAGTTTGGTTTCTAATAAAGACAATGTAAAGTCTTTGGAAGCTTCTTCTAAAAAATTAAAAGTTACTGAATTTAAAGTAATACCAATGACACAAGGAAACAAGGTTACAAGGATTGTTTGTTGGAGGTTTTAAATATTTGTTGTTATTCTTTTCGAATCCAATATTGAGTTCTTCCAAAAAGAGCAACACCAAGAAAACCTCTTACTTTTAGTTTGTTGTTGCTAACTAATTGTAAATAACACTTGTAGGTTTTTCCGTTTTCAGGATCAAGAATAGTTCCTCCATTGAATTCATTTCCGTCTTTTTTAATGTTTTCAATAATATGTAAGCCAATTATTGGTTTACCTTTTTTTGTCCCTTTGCATGCTTTGCAAAGAGCGTTTTTATCAACAGTAAAACTTTCAATTATTTTAGCCGAGTAGGTGTGGTCCGTTTTGTAGATTTCAATAACTGCTTTTTTTTCTTTGGTTTTATCGTCAAAAGTTTCCCATTTGCCAATAATAGTTTGTCCGTTAGTAGTTAAACTGATAAGAAACAAGATGTATAAATATTTCATTTTTGTATAATTTTAAGTTGTTTTGTAAATTATTGTTGTGTTTTTTCTGTTGTTAAAACATTAAAAGTTAATATTAAAAAAAATAAAGCTAAAATTTCTAAAAATACTCGACTCCAATGCCAATATTCCCAAGTGTTTAATTCAGATTTTAATTGAATAGCGTTAAAAGTTGCATTGTAAAATTGTTGATTTACTCCTTTAAAATAAATATAAAATACGGCTATAAATGAAAAAGTAAAAAAAGTTGCTATTATAGAATAACGTAATCCGGCTGATTTTTTTAAATAACAATACATACAAACAAATACAGGAATTAATGCAGCAATTAGTGTTAGAACTGTATAAAAACCACCTATTTTTTTTCCGAATTCAGAATAATAGTGATAAAATTCTGGTGCAGATAAAGTTTTCCAATAAGGAACTAACAATGCGCCTTCAGTAATTTGACTTCCTAAAAATATTGCAAAAATTGCAATTAAAAAATATGCTAAAACACGGTTCATATAAAATGATTTTAATTTTAGACAAAATTCAGTGTTTATTTATGCGCTGGCATTTACATATGTAAAGAAAATTAAGAATTTTTCAGTTTTCTCCTTATTCTACTCAATTGAGTTGGGGAAATTCCTAAATAAGAAGCTATATGATATTGTGGCAGTATCAATTCTATTGCAGGAAAACGGTCTCTCATAATAAGATACCTTTTATCAGCATCCAATAATGCCATTTCAATCTCTTTTTGTTCTTTCTCTAAAAAATAAAATTCTGCAATTTTTCTGCCTAACCGTTCTAAGTCATGGAATTTATCATATAATTTTTCCATTTCATTAAAATCGGCAACAAGAATTTCGCAATCAGTTAAAGCCTGTTGCGCTATTTTATTGGGCTGTTTGGTTAATAAAGAAGTGTATGCACCAATTATTGATGGACCAACAAAAAACTGCTTGTTGTATTCTTTTCCTTTTTGATTTAAGAAATAAGCTCTAACAATTCCTTTTTTTAGGAATCCAATTTGATGAGCATATTCACCTTCTTTAACAAAAAAATCATCTTTTAAGAGTTGTTTTGGCTTAAAACATTGTTGAATCTCTTTCAAAGCATCTTCATTGATAGGATTAATGCTATTTATGTAGTTTAAAAAATCATTCATTTTTATCTAAAAATCAAATTAATGTAAGAACAAGTAATCTTACCTATATGAATATCCAAAATAACTAAGACTAATAATTAATAGCGGGGCAGCAAAGCACAGTAAAATAATTGGCCAACGGTATAAGCCCCAAAAAGAAACTACTTTTCGTTTTTCATTGTCTTGTTTGCTGTAAACTATAGTTGCGTAATCACCAACGCTGTATGCTGGCGGACTAGAGCTTACATCACTTTCAAAAGTAACCGTTTCATCTAATCTGTTTAGGTATTCAAAAACAGGTTTGTAAGTATAACCATCATCGCTGCTAATTTTAAGTAAATCAATAACTTTTGCTTTGGTTTTTACGCCATTATTAATGAGGTTTCTAGAAACTATGTATTGTTTGTTTGCAAAATAAAGTAATAGTAAACCAATAATTAATAAAGCTGCGTATAAGTATTCTATCATTTTCATAAGTTTAATTATGCTCTAAATTAAATACACAAGATAGTAATTATTCTAGCTTTTATCTTCTAAAAATGTTTCGCCTTTAGTTAACCAAGAAACACCAAAAGCTATCAATGCAATTACTTCACACCAAAAAATAATATTTGTTGTGGCTCTTGTTTCATCACTTAAAAATTTAAAACTGATACCTGCTAAAAGAACAAACACTATAATTATAATGCCGCAAATTGTATAAACCTTGTTTCTTTTTAGTTTCATTTCCGTAGGTTTAATAGCTGGATTGGTTTTTTTGAAGATTACCAAACTGAAATAAGCAAATACACTAAAAAGTGCTACAGCAGACAAAAGATGTACTATTTGAATCGTTTCACTCTGACTTGTAGTTGGAAATATTGCAACACAAATAGCGAAAATTGCACCAATGTTAGCGATAACATTATCGTTAATTTTTTCAGGTTTATTCTCATCAGAATAACCTGTATAAGTCAATAAAAAGAATCCAAGAACAAATAAAAAACCTACAAAAAAGTCTCTTGCTTCAGTTGCGTAATATGCGCTAATTGAATCTTGAATTAAGATGTTATTTCCATTAACTAATAAAACAATTGGTAAAATTATAGGTAAACCAACGCCAATAATACCAATAAGTTTTCTTAACGTTAAATATGATATTATTTGATTATTCTTTTCATTTGATTTCTTCATAACAATTTTTAGTTGGTTGATAACCAAATATAAAGAAATAGAGTGGAATTAAATCACTGTATTTTAGAAGTGAAAAAACCTCACCAATTAAGGTGAGGTTTTTTCTTTAGTATCTTTATTCTTTTGTCTAAAAGTCTATTTATCCAAAAATCTAAGAATCTATTTTTTATAAATGAATTACTTCATCATAAGCATCAGCAACAGCTTCCATAACCGCTTCACTCATTGTTGGGTGTGGGTGAATTGCTTTTAAAACTTCGTGTCCTGTAGTTTCTAATTTTCTACCTAAAACAGCTTCCGCAATCATATCGGTAACTCCGGCACCAATCATGTGGCAACCTAACCATTCACCATATTTTGCATCAAAAATTACTTTTACAAAACCATCTTTGTTTCCAGCAGCACTTGCTTTACCAGAAGCAGAAAAAGGAAATTTTCCTACTTTTAATTCGTAACCAGCTTCTTTCGCTTTCGCTTCCGTTAAACCAACAGAAGCAATTTCTGGAGAAGCATACGTACAACCAGGAACGTTTCCGTAATCAATTGATTCCGTATGTAAACCAGCTAATTTTTCAACACAAGTAATTCCTTCTGCAGAAGCAACGTGTGCTAAAGCTTGTCCAGGAACTACATCTCCAATAGCAAAATAACCAGGAATATTAGTTTGGTAAAAATCGTTTACTAAGATTTTATCTCTGTCAACAATAATTCCAACATCTTCTAAGCCAATATTTTCTAAGTTAGATTTAATACCAACAGCCGATAATAAGATATCTGCTTTTAAAGTTTCTTCTCCTTTTTTAGTTTTTACAGTTGCAACAACTCCATCACCAGAAGTATCAACAGATTCTACAGAAGAATTTGTCATTACTTTAATACCAGATTTTTTTAGAGAACGTTCCATTTGTTTAGAAACATCAATATCTTCAACAGGCACAACATTTGGCATAAACTCAACAATAGTAACATCCGTTCCCATTGAATTGTAAAAATGTGCAAACTCAATACCAATAGCTCCAGAACCAACTACAATCATAGATTTTGGTTGCTTTGGTAAAGACATTGCTTGTCTGTAACCAATTACTTTTTTACCATCTTGCGGTAAATTTGGCAATTCTCTAGAACGAGCACCCGTTGCAATAATAATATTCTCAGCACTATATTCAGTTACCGTTCCGTCTTCAGCAGTAACATCAACTTTTTTACCAGTTTTAATTTTACCAAAACCGTTTATAACATCAATTTTGTTTTTCTTCATTAAGAACTGAACACCTTTGCTCATTCCTTCAGCAACACCACGACTACGTTTAATAACAGCTTCAAAATCCTTGTCAATTGCTTCAGCTTTTAAACCGTATTCATCTACATGTTTTAAATAATCATAAACTTGAGCAGATTTTAACAAAGCTTTTGTAGGAATACATCCCCAGTTTAAGCAAATTCCACCTATTTCACTTTTCTCTACAATGGCAACTTTAAAGCCTAATTGAGAAGCTCTAATTCCTGCTACATAACCTCCAGGACCACTTCCTATTATTAATACGTCGTATTTCATGTTGTTTATTTTTACGTGTTGTTTGTTTATTTTTTTGGCGTTCGAGCGGGCTTTCCGTTATATCTTTTTTGTGAAAAACAAAAAAGGATGTCACTTCAATCCCTAACGCGCTTACTTATTTACTTTATTTTTTCAATAGTCCTTCTAACTTTCATCATATTTGGTTGATGCTTTTTACATTCCTGAACATCATCAAAAGCTTTATCTTCAATAAATTTATTATAATCTTTACAAGATTTAAAAATATTAAATTCTTCATTCTTAAAATCCCAAACAATTCCTTTTCCTTTTATTAAGTCATTAGCAATTACTGATCCTGCAATACCAAAATTAACAGCTGTTCCCATTGCCCATTGATTAACTAGCTCAGCTTCTGTATATAAATAATTTTCTCCACCCATAATAACTCTAACAAAAGTATTATGAAAATTAGTGCTTTGAGCTCTGTCTGTTTTATTTCTGTTTTTTAATATGGCTTTTATTTGAAAGTATAAATGTCCTTTGTAGGAAATAGCGAAAATTTTCCTTACTTTTCTATTATTCTTTGGATAATAGAAATATGGATTATGAATGATACTATCAATATTTTGTCTTTTAAGATTCATCATTTTAACCTCTTCAAATATTGAAGGTTTTTTATTTATAAAATCTTTTTTAGACACATAAATTCCTTCTGGGTAATTAGGTTTGAATAACGTATCAGTTTTTATTTCATTTTGACTAAATATTGAATTTGTAATAAATAAAAATAATACAATAATTAATTTTCTCATTGTTTTAAATTAAATAATAAACTTACATTCTTTCAGGAACCTGAATTCCTAATAAACCAAATGCAGATTTAATAGTATCAGCAACCTTTTTAGATAACTGAACTCTAAATACTTTTTTATCTTGATTTTCTTCCCCTAAAATATGCACATTTTGGTAGAACGAATTAAATTCCTTCACCAAATCATATGTGTAATTAGCAATAACTGCTGGCGAATAATTCTTTGCCGCTTGCTGAATTACTTCAGGGTACAATTCTAATTGTTTAATTAATTCCTTTTCTTTTTCGTGTAATTCAATGGTAACTTCTTTTGAAACATCAAAAGTAGCTTTTCTTAAAATAGACTGAATTCTCGCATAGGTATATTGTATAAAAGGCCCTGTATTTCCTTGAAAATCTACAGAAGATTTTGGGTCAAATAAAATTCTCTTTTTAGGATCTACTTTTAAAATAAAATATTTTAAAGCACCTAAACCAATTACTTTATACAACTCCTCTTTTTCTTCGTTAGAATAACCTTCTAATTTTCCTAATTCTTGCGAAATTTCTTTGGCTGTATTGGTCATTTCGTCCATTAAATCATCTGCATCAACCACAGTTCCTTCACGAGACTTCATTTTTCCAGAAGGTAAATCTACCATTCCGTAACTTAAATGATATAATTGATCTGCCCAAGAATATCCTAATTTCTTCAAAATTAAGAATAATACTTTAAAATGATAATCTTGTTCGTTCCCAACCGTGTAAACCATTCCGCCTAAATCTGTAAAATCTTTGGCTCGTTGTATGGCAGTTCCAATATCTTGCGTCATGTAAACTGCAGTTCCGTCAGAACGCAAAACTAATTTTTCATCTAAACCATCTTCGGTTAAATCGCACCAAACAGAATCGTCTTCTTTTTTGAAGAAAACACCCGATTTTAATCCGTCTTCAATAATATCTTTTCCTAATAAATAGGTATTGCTTTCGTAGTATAATTTATCAAAATCAACTCCAATGTTTTTATACGTAACATCAAAACCTTTGTAAACCCAACCGTTCATAGTTTCCCACAAGTCAACAACTTGTTTATCTCCAGCTTCCCATTTACGAAGCATTTCTTGTGCTTCAATAAAAAGAGGTGCTTGTTTTTTAGCATCCTCTTCAGAAACACCTGAAGCTACTAATGTTGCAATTTCTTTTTTATATTCTTGGTCAAATTTCACGTAGTAATTACCAACCAATTTATCACCTTTTAAACCAGTGTTTTCTGGAGTTTCTCCGTTTCCGAATTTTTCCCAAGCCAACATCGACTTACAAATATGAATTCCACGATCGTTAATAATCTGTGTTTTGTAAACCTTTTTTCCAGAAGCTTTTAAGATTTCAGAAACTGAATATCCTAATAACACATTTCTAACGTGTCCTAAATGCAAAGGTTTGTTGGTGTTTGGAGAAGAATATTCAACCATTCTAGAATCGTTTTCTGTCGTAGACGAAACAAATCCAAATGTTGAGTTATTGTTAATTTCATTAAAGAAATTACTATAAAAACTATCTGCAATTACTAAGTTTAAAAAACCTTTTACTACGTTATAGTTTGTAATGTCTTCAACATTTTCAACTAAATATTTACCTAAATCTTCGCCTATTTGAACAGGGTTTCCTTTTTTGTATCTTAATAAAGGAAACACAACGACAGTAATATCGCCATCAAATTCTTTACGTGTTGCTTGGAACTCTACCGAAGGGATTTCGGTGTTATATAATGCTAAAAAACCTTCTTTTACTTTGGTTTCTATAGTGTTTTGAATATTCATTTATCAATTGAAATTGAAAAACAAATTTACATAATTTATTTGTTTTTTAGAACGATTTTTAGTGAAGAATATTTGTATTTTTACAGTATGGAAAAACGTTTAGAACAACTCCCAAAATTGGCGGCAGATGCAAAGAAAGAAAATCAAAAATACTTTGCAAGATTAAAGAAAAGAACGCCTAAAAACTTAGATTATGTAATGCAAGAATTACATGAAGAGGAGTTTGAAAAAACAGATTGTTTAACCTGTGGTAATTGCTGTAAAACTACTTCTCCAATTTTTACTGACAAAGATATTGAGCGTATTGCAAAGCATCAGAGAATGAAAGTTGCCGATTTTCAAAGTCAATATTTAGTAAGAGACGAAGACGATTTTATGGTCTTAAAAACAGCACCATGTTCTTTCTTTGACGAGTCTGATAATACTTGTTTTATTTACGATGTTAGACCAAAAGCCTGCGCAGAATATCCGCATACAAATCGTAAAAAGTTTATTGGAATTACAGATTTAACCATAGATAATACAGCAGTTTGTCCTGCAGCATATTCCATTGTAGAAAACTTAAAAAAGAAATTACCTTTAGTTTCTAAGGAAAAGAAGAGAAGGAGTTAAGATTCTTTGATATGTCATTCCTGCGAAGGCAGGAATCCAAACTAACATTCAAAAATAAAAATGTTTAAAACCAGAAAAGTAACTTCTATAATTTGAACATAACGTTTTATTTAATTTATGAATTATAGATTCCTGCCTACGCAGGAATGACAAATTGGATTTTTTGACTACTTTAGACAAAAATAAAATCTACTTGGAAACTATAATTACTTATTTCGAAACTATTCCGTCATCACATAGAAGTTTAATTCTTGTTGGAGGAATCACATTTTTCTGGTTATTAGAAGGCGCAATTCCGTTGTTTAAATTCAATTATAAAAAATGGAAACATGCTTTACCTAACTTGTTTTTCACTTTAACAACCATTATTATCAATTTTGCTTTAGCTTTTTTATTATTAAAAACAGCAGATTGGGTAACGGCAAATAACTTCGGAATAATAAATTGGTTGCCAGAAATGCCTTTGTGGTTATATGCAGTTTTAGGAGTTTTATTTCTTGATTTTTTTGGTGCCTATTTAGCACATTTTACTGAACATAAAGTAAGTACATTGTGGATGGTGCATTTGGTGCATCACACAGATCATAAAGTAGATACAACAACTGCTAATAGACATCATCCAATTGAAAGTGTAATTCGTTTTGGGTTTACTTTATTAGGTGTTTTTGTGGTTGGAACACCAATTGCTATTATAATGCTTTATCAGTCTATGTCTTTGGTATTTACGCAGTTAACGCATGCAAATATTAAAATGTCGACTAAAGTAGATAAACTTTTAAGTTACGTAATTGTGTCTCCAGATATGCATAAAGTGCATCATCATAATATGTTGCCGTATACCGATTCTAACTACGGAAATATCTTTTCTGTTTGGGATAGGCTTTTTGGAACGTACATGGAATTAGACAGAGAAAAAATTGTCTATGGAGTTGATACGTTTCCAGATGAAGCAACAAATTCTTCTTTAAAAGAGCTATTAAAACAACCGTTTCAAGGATATCGTAAACCTACGAATGTTGATTAATTTTATTCAACCTATCAACCGTAATAACTCTAAAAGTATTGGAATTAACAGTAATTCTAATATTGTTTTCTGAATTGCTTATGTAGAAGTTTTTAGCTGTCTTAGTAAAGAATTTTATGTCTGTTTCTTTTAGAATATTGAATAGAAAAACTTCAATCTCTTTTTTTGAAAAGGTGCTTTTTAACTTTTTATTTATTCTACCATAAACAAGTTCTGTATAACAGAGTTTATCTAAGATTTCTTGTTTGTTGATGGGCATAAATTAAAGAGAATTATTGAATGAAAATATCTTCTAATTCACTTATTAAGATTTTTGTTCCTACTCGAGATAAGTTTGTGAGAATAGCAATAACAATTTCTTCTTCAGGATATATTAATAAATAAGTTGATGCGCCAACTCCTCCACCAGAATGACTATATCTTACAGTTCTTTTTTTTGTTTTAGAAATTGATATTCCAATTCCATACTTTGTGTTTTTACCATTGGTTGTCTTTTGGGGAGTAACTAATTCTTTTAAAGAGCTTTTAGAAATAATTCTTTGCTTGATAAATTCGTTCCCAAATAAAACTAAATCTTCAGATGTAGATAAAAAACCGCCTCCAGCTGCTTTAAATTCGTTGTTAACAGGTGGACCTAATTTAATTTCACCTTTTCTTTTTATATAAAACTGTGTTCTATTTGAATTCTCTTTATCAGAAATATCTAAAACAGTGTTATTCATTTTAAGAGGAATGAAAATATTTTTTTCCATGTATTGAAAATAATCTTTTTTTGATGCATTCTGAATAGCAACACTCAACAAATTCCAACCATAAGTACTATATTTAAACTTTGTTTGAGGTTTAAAAAGAAGTTTAGAATCTTTAAAAACATCGAGACCTTCTACTATAGACATTTTTTTATTTAGTAAGAATTCATTTGCATTATAGTGCCTAATTCCAGCTAAATGACCTCCAAGTTGTCTAATTGTAAAATCATATTCTTTTTTAGGGAATTTTGGGACATATTCGTATAAAATAGCATCTAAATTTAACTTTTTGTCATCTACTAGTTTTGCTAAAGCTACTGAGGTAAGTGTTTTAGATATACTTGCAATTCTAAACTGTGTAGAATTCGGGTTTACTTTTGTTTTATTAATAATATCAGAATAGCCAAAGCCTTTAGACCAAATTATTTTTCCTTTTTGAGAAACAGAAATCGACATTCCTGGAATTTTTTGAGAATTTAAAAACTCCTGAGCTATACTATTTGCCTTACTATTTTTTTCTTCCGAATTTTGAGAAAAAAGAGTTACGTTGTAAACAATGAAAAATAAAAGAAATAGGATGTTATTTTTTTTCATAAAATCTATTTATATATCAAGTACTTACTCCTAGTTACTTTAAAAGCATCCAAATCACTCTCCCAAGTTTTTCTTATTTCTTTAGCACTTAAATCTTGCTCAATCTGTTGTTGTAGTTTTGTGTTTCCTGCGTGAATAGTAAACGTTTTTCCAAAGAATTTTTCTGTTTTTGGTGTTTTATTATACGCATCAATTAACCATTCTAAGTTAACTGAACTTTGTTTTTCAGTTGTACTTAAATCTACACCATAACAAAGTTTACCTTTATGTTTTGGGTATTTAGCGCCAAAATTAGGATTTGGAGTATAACTGAAATCACTTTTTTCGAAAAAAGGTGCGCCATATCTTTGAAACTGAAACTCAGTTCCACGACCTGCATTAATAGTTGTTCCTTCAAAAAAACCTAAACTAGGATATAAGTTTATAGATGTATTATTAGGTAAATTTGGCGATGGTCTTATTGCTAAATGATATTCCGAATTATGCGTATAATTTTCTAAAGGAATAACTGTTAAATCAGCTTGAATTCCATTTTTCAACCATTTTTCTCCGTTAATCATTTGTCCGTATTCTCCAATTGTCATTCCGTAAACCAACGGAACAGGATGTTTACCAACAAAACTTGAATGTTTCATTTCTAAAACAGGTCCATCAACGTAATGTCCATTAGGATTTGGTCTGTCTAAAATAATAACTGGAACTCCATTTTCAGCACAAGCTTCCATAACATAATGTAAAGTTGAAATGTAGGTATAAAAACGTGCTCCAACATCTTGAATGTCAAAAACCACAACATCAATTCCTTTTAATTGTTCAGCGGAAGGTTTTTTACTTTTTCCATGTAAAGAAAGTATAGGTAAACCTGTTTTTTTATCAATTCCGTCTTTTATATGTTCTGCTGCGTCTGCTTTTCCTCTAAAACCATGTTCTGGAGCAAAAACTTTTTGTACGTTAATATCTAAAGAAAGTAAACTGTCAACTAAATGTTTTGGTTCTTGGCTCTTGTTTCCTGTGTTAAGAACCGAAGTTTGATTGGCAACAATTGCAACATTTTTCCCTTTTAGTAAATTCAAATACAAATTAGTTCTATCTGCAGCTATTTTTATTTCGGCTTGGGTTTCTTCAACTTTTTCACTTTTTAACTGCGTCTTTTGCGCACAAGAAATCAGCTGAAAATTTAGTGACAGAAACAAGATTAAATATGTACTTTTGAAAGGTTTAAAATTTATCATCAATTTGAATTACGAGTTATTTATTGCTAAACGAATAGTTGCTAGTAAAGAGCATAAAAATAGTATATCATCTCCAATAATAAAAATTGCAACAACAGCAATTGTGTTAGGTATGATTATTATGTTGATTGCTGTTGCTACTGCATCTGGATTTCAGCATAAAATACGTGATAAAATGTCTGGTTTTAAAGGGCATATTCAAATTACAAATTACGATAATAATAACTCAGACGTTTCTATAGTTCCAATAGATAAAAATCAAGATTTTTATCCAGAATTCACGAATGTTGAAGGTGTTAATAAAGTACAGGTTTTTGCTAATAAAACCGGAATAATAAGAACGCCAACAGATTTTGAAGGTATTGTTTTTAAAGGCGTTTCTTCAGATTATAATTGGTCTTTTTTTAATGAATATTTGGTAGACGGTCGTTTACCAAACTTTAATCAGCAAAGAAATAGAGAAGTAATTCTTTCTAAATATATTGCTGATAGATTGCATTTAAAACTAAATGACACCATTCAAACTTGGTTTATGAATGGCACAAGCACTTCAAAAGCAAAGTTTAGAAAACCCGTAATTGTTGGAATCTACAATACAGGTTTCCAAGAATTTGATAAAAACATGATGGTTGGCGACATCTTTGAAGTACAACGTTTAAATGGTTGGAACGAAAACCAAGTTGGCGGATTCGAAGTTTTAATCGATAATTTTGATGAAATTAACCAAAAAGGAAAAGAAGTTTACAATAAAATTCCATCGACATTAAATAGCAAAACAATTGTAGATACGTATCCAGCAATTTTTGAATGGATTCAGCTTTTTGACAATAATGTGCAGTTTATAATTGCCATAATGATATTAATTGCAGGCATAAATATGATAACCGCTTTACTCGTTTTAATCTTAGAACGCGTACAAATGGTAGGTATTTTAAAAGCCTTAGGAAGTAGTAATTGGAGTGTTAGAAAAATATTTTTATACAACGCAACAAGTTTAATTTTAAAAGGACTTTTTTGGGGTAACTTAATAGGTTTAACGTTGTTGTTTATTCAGCATTATTTTGGGGTAATTACGTTAGATCCAGAAACCTATCATGTAACCAAAGTGCCTGTTTATATTAGTTTTTGGAATGTTTTACTTTTAAATATAGGAACGCTTATTTTGTGTTTTGTAATGCTAATTATTCCGTCTTATATAATTACAAAAATTAGACCATCAGAGTCTATAAAGTTCGCTTAAAATTTTATTTTTTAGTTGGGCGTTACTTTATCCTGAAAGCATTCAGGACCAAGTCGCGCTTTCCACTGTATCTTTTTAGTTTTGTTCTCGGTACAAATTTGTTCATTCTTCACAAATCCACTTGAACTGACAACTAAAAAGGATGCCGTTGCAATCGCTAACGCGCGTATATCCGCATTGTCATTACGAGGAACGAAGTGATCTCTTTTATATTAAAACCACGTAATTAAAGAATCTCTATTTTTCGATAATAATAAGTTTGTAGTAAGTAAACCCGCGTTAGGGATTGCGCGGCCTGTTTGAGCTCTTTTGTGAAGCATGAGCAAAAAGCGAGTAGCAAAAGCCCGTTAAAACGCCCAAAAAATAAGTATCTTTGCAGCTGTAAATTTAAGAGATGAAATACGCAAAAAATATATTAGAAACCATTGGTAATACGCCGTTGGTACAATTAAATACTGTAACTAAAGAGATAGATGCTTTAGTGTTGGCAAAGGTAGAAACGTTTAACCCAGGAAATTCTATAAAAGATAGAATGGCGTTAAAAATGATTGAAGATGCTGAGGCAGACGGGCGTTTAAAACCAGGTGGAACAATTATTGAAGGAACTTCTGGAAATACCGGAATGGGATTGGCTTTGGCTGCAATTATAAAAGGTTACAAATGTATTTTTGTGATTTCGGACAAACAATCTAAAGAAAAAATGGACATTTTACGTGCCGTTGGTGCAGAAGTAATTGTGTGTCCAACTAACGTAGAACCAAGCGATCCGCGTTCTTATTATTCGGTTTCTAAACGTTTAGGTGCAGAAACACCTAATTCTTGGTATGTAAACCAATATGACAATCCAAGTAATGCATTAGCGCATTATGAGCAAACTGGACCAGAAATTTGGGAGCAAACTGAAGGGAAAATAACGCATTTTGTAGTTGGTGTTGGAACAGGAGGAACTATTTCTGGAACAGCGAAATACCTAAAAGAGAAAAATCCGAATATTAAAATTTGGGGAATTGATACGTATGGTTCTGTATTTAAAAAATACCATGAAACAGGTATTTTTGATGAGAATGAAATTTATCCGTACATCACAGAAGGAATTGGAGAAGATATTTTACCTAAAAATGTTGATTTTTCTTTAATTGATGGTTTTACAAAAGTAACAGATAAAGATGCTGCTGTTTATACACGTAAAATTGCCAAAGAAGAAGGAATTTTTGTTGGTAATTCTGCAGGTTCTGCAATTAAAGGAATGTTGCAATTAAAAGAACATTTTACTAAAGACGATGTTGTTGTTGTGCTGTTTCACGATCATGGAAGTAGATATGTTGGTAAGATGTTTAATGACGATTGGATGCGCGAAAGAGGTTTCTTAGAAGAGGAAATTAAAACGGCTGCAGATTTAATTAAAAATCATTCTGATGAGCCTTTGGTTGCTGCACAAACCGAAGAATTGGTTTCGCACGCAATTGAGCGTATGCGCGATTATAAAATTTCGCAAATTCCAGTAAAAGACATTAATGGTTTTGTAGGTTCTATTGATGAGTCTGTTTTATTACACAGTTTTATTGCTGATAAAAATATAGCAGATAAGCCAATTAAAGATATTATGGGAAAACCATATCCTGTAGTTAAGAAATCTGCAAAGTTAGAAGAGATTTCTAAATTGATTACCAAAGAGAATCAAGCTGTTTTAGTAGATTTAGAAAATGGAAATCACCATATTATTACAAAGTATGATATTATAAGTGCTATTTAAATGACTTTTCTTTTCAGTGGACCATCCAGTTTAGGGGATTTTGTTTTAGTTTTTTTATTATTTATGTTGTTACCAACGCTGGTAATTTTTTCATTAATAAAAATAATTATTAAAGGAAATGAATTTTATCAAAACAGAGTTACAGGTAGTTTGTTAAGAGTAATATTTTATAATTTATTTATTTTTGTTTTATCTGTTGCAATATGTTTTTTTGGATTTTGGGTTTATTCTGAGATTTAACTTGTTAGAAATATTTAAACAAAAAAAAACCATCTCGTTAGAGGTGGTTTTTTTTAATCAACTAATTCAAATAATTTACACATGAAAACGGTTTACTACGTCGTCTTCAATTTCTTATTTGCAAATGCCGTGCCAAAATGTATTTTAAGTATGTAAGTTGTTAAAAAACTATGATTTTTATAAACTCTTAACACTTAGTTGGTGTTTTATTGCTAATATGATTATTGAGTTTGATTTTTAATACGGTTTATCTAATAAAATCAACAATTGGGTATTAATAATTATCTTGTTTAAAGATAAAATAAGAACTTTACAGTATTAAAAACTAACTATACAGACAAAATGGAGGAAATAATTAGAGTATTTATTTACATACACGCTTTTTTTGGCGGATTGGGTTTAATTTCTGGTATTGGAAGTATTGTTGTAAAAAAGGGGAGTATTCCGCATAAACGTTTTGGAAAGTTATTCTCAATAGGAATGTTGGTGAGTTCTCTAATATCGATTCCTATTGCTTGTTTGCCAAATCATCAAAACATATTCTTATTGCTAATTGGACTTTTTACTATTTATTTAGTTATTTCTGGAAATAAGGCTTTAACTTTTAAATCGAAAGCTAAAACAGCAGCTACTGTAACAGATAAAATTACTTCAGGAAGTATGTTTTTCTTTTCAGTTGTAATGATTTTACTTGGTGCTTATTACCTTTTTAAAGGAAGTACATCAGCATTTTTACTATTTGTATTCTTTGGTGGCTTCGGATTCTTATTATCGATAAAAGATTTTATTTTCTATAAAAACCTTTCAACCAAAAGGAATTTATGGTTAACAAACCATGTTGGTAAAATTGTTGGTGCTTTTATAGCTTCCGTTACTGCATTTTTAGTTGCAGGTTTAAGTTTAAACAATTTAATTGCTTGGATGTTGCCAACTATTTTAGGCACAATTTATATTGTGTATTGGAAAAGAAAATTAAAAGTTAAAACTAGTTAGCGTGTTTATGTGCTTTGTAAGAAGAACGCACTAAAGGTCCACTTTCTACATACATAAAGCCCATTTCTAAGCCTAAAGTTTCGTATTTTTTAAACTGCTCTGGCGTTATAAATTCTTTTAAAGGTAAATGTTTTTTACTTGGTTGTAAGTACTGACCAATAGTAATAACATCTAAACCAACTTCGCGTAAATCTTTCATTGTTTGGATAACTTCTTCTTCCTTTTCACCCAAACCTAACATTATACCAGATTTTGTACGCATTCCGTTTTCTTTAAGGTATTTTAAAACACCTAAACTACGGTCGTATTTTGCTTGTATTCTAACTTCACGTGTTAAACGACGAACAGTTTCCATATTGTGAGAAACCACTTCTGGATGTTCTGCAATAATTCGGTCTAATTGCTTTGTGTTTCCTTGAAAATCAGGAATTAAAGTTTCTAAAGTTGTAGTTGGATTTGCTCTACGAATTGCCTGAACAGTTTCTGCCCAAATAATAGAACCACCATCTTTTAAATCGTCTCTATCTACAGAAGTAATTACGGCGTGTTTAATGCTCATAATTTTAATAGAACGCGCTACTTTTTCAGGTTCGTCCCATTCAACTGTTTCTGGTCTTCCGGTTTTAACGCCACAAAAACCACAAGAACGAGTACAAATATTACCAAGAATCATAAAAGTTGCAGTTCCTTCTCCCCAACATTCGCCCATGTTTGGGCAACTTCCGCTGGCACAAATTGTATTTAATTTGTATTTATCTACTAAACCTCTAAGTTCCGTATACTTTTTACCAACAGGTAATTTTACACGTAACCATTTTGGTTTTTTTACTCTTTCTGGAAGTACAACTGATTTTTCTGACATTCACTTAATAATTGAAGAACAAAGTTACGAAGAATTGTTACGATTTCTTAATAATCTCAGCCAACAATTTTTTAGCACGTAACAATTTTACTTTTACATTGTTCATTGGTTCGTTAATTTGCTCAGAAATTTCTTTGTAGCTTAATTCTTGAAAAAAACGTAATTGAATAACTTCTTGATATTTAGGTTTTAACTTCTTAATATCTTGCAATAGTTTTGCTAAGTTTTGCTCGGTAATAATCTTATCTTCTGGAGAAGGAGCATCATCTACAACTGCATAGACAGTTTCTTCTTGCTCTTTAGTAGTTTCAATAGAAATAGATGATTTTTTCTTGCGAAGAAAATCGATATAGACATTTTTAGAAATGGCAATTAACCAGGTTTTAAACTGATATTGCTCATCAAATGTGTTTATTTTATCAAAAGCTTTAGAAAATGTTTGGATGGTTATATCTTCTGCATCTTCATCATTATTTATCTTTTTAAGCTGAAAATTATATACATTTCCCCAAAAAGAATCCAATAAAAAGTTGAAAGCAGTTTGTTTGCCTTCTTTCGCTTTTTTAATTTCTGATAAAAGTTTGTCTTTTTTTACTTCCAATCTACTGGTTTAGAAATTTTATTCGCAATAAAGATACCAAATTGAAATAGAACTAAACCAATTTCTAAAAAAGGTAAGAAAAATACAGTTTGTGTTTCGTGTAGTTTCTTGGCTGAAAAGCCTACTACTATAAATTGAACGATATAATAAATTAGTACAATTGGTAACATAATTTTCCAATCAAACACAAAGAATAGGAGTGTAGCTAAAATTATAAAAAGTAGTTTTGAAACGAAAAATAAACCAAGAAAAAACTGATGCTTAGTTTTGTAATGTTTTGCTGTAGAAATATGTCTTCGCTTTTGTAAGACCCATTTTTTAAATGTTTTGGGAGGCTCAGAAACGGTAAAACTATCTGTTGAAGTACAAATTGTTGTATTGATTTTTGTGGCTGCGTCTTGTATAAATAAATCGTCGTCTCCAGAACGAATATTCATATGATTTATAAAACCTTTTACTTTAAAGAATTCCGATTTTGTATAGGCTAAATTTCTACCAACTGCCATATAAGGTGATCCAATTTTAGCATAACTAAAATATTGAATTGCAGTTAGTAAAGTTTCATATTTAACAAAAAGGTTAACAAGACTGCGTTTAGAAGTATTGTACTTTCCATAACCTAGAACAATACTTTTCTCTGTTGAAAAATGGCTAGTCATTTCAGAAATCCAATTTTCAGAAAGTACGTTGCAATCTGCATCCGTAAACAATAAATGTTCGTGTTTAGCAGCTTTTATTCCTAAAGTAAGTGCGTATTTTTTGTTTCCCCAGAAGGCTTCATTGTTTTCAACATTAACAATTTTAATGTTGTTGTTTTCTTTTTGAAAAGCTTCCATAATTTCTAAAGAATTGTCAATAGAAGCATCATTAATTAAAACAATTTCAAACTCATGGTAATTTTGATTTAGTATAGATGGAAGAAATTCCGGTAAATTTTCAGCTTCGTTTTTAGCGCAAATAATTATAGAAACTGGAAAATTTTTATTGTTTTTTTGTTTTGCATCTTTTGAAAAAGCAAAAACAGAAAACACTAAATAGTATATAATTTGAATAATTGTAATTGCTACAAAAATGTAGAAAAGTGTAATTATTACCATTTAAAAAATACTATTAATTGTGTTGAGGTTCAGCACAATCTGCATATTGTTCTGGTGTTTTTCCGCAGAAACCACAAGACTCTCCACTCTCATTTAACATTGGGTTTTGACTTGCACAAGTTCCTGCAAATTTACCGTCTTTTTTTGCCCAAATTTTAATAGCAATTCCAGCTACAGCTAAACCTAATAAAGCTAAAGTTAATAAAAGTAATTTCATTTTATATGAATTTTATAGTGCAAAGATACAAACTAAAAAAATCAGAATAAATTATTTTAATATATTTATAAATGTGACTTTGATATAAAAATGTGTCACATAATAAATCAATTAATTTAAACTTTTTTAATTATGAAAAAATATTTCGCTGAGTTATTCGGTACATTTTGGTTAGTATTTGGAGGTTGTGGTAGTGCAATTTTTGCAGCTGCTTTTCCAGAATTAGGAATCGGTTTTGCTGGTGTAGCATTAGCCTTTGGTTTAACAGTTTTAACAATGGCTTATGCAGTCGGTCATATTTCTGGCGGGCATTTTAACCCTGCAGTTTCTTTTGGTCTTTGGGCTGGAGGAAAATTTTCTGCAAAAGAATTAATACCTTATATAGTTTCTCAATTAGTAGGAGCAGTTTTAGCAGCAGGAGCTTTATATTTTATTGTTTCTGGTAAAGCAGGTTTTGAAGGTGTTGGAGGTTTTGCTGCAAACGGATACGGCGAATTATCACCAGGAGGTTATAATATTACTTCTGCTTTTGTTGCAGAATTCTTATTAACAATGTTCTTTTTATTAATTATTTTAGGAAGTACAAATGAAAGAGCTCCAAAAGGTTTTGCACCAATTGCAATTGGTTTAGGCTTAACTTTAATACACTTAATTAGTATTCCTATTACAAATACATCAGTAAATCCTGCCCGTTCTATGAGTCAGGCATTATTTGCAGATGGCGCTTATTTAGCACAATCTTGGTTGTTTTGGGTTGCGCCAATTGCAGGAGCAATTGTAGCAGGTTTTATACATAAAGCTTTATTTGATAAAGAATAATTTTATTTAATAATAGATATAAAACCAGATAGACATTTTGTGTATCTGGTTTTTTTGTAGTTTTACTTTTTTATATATCCCTTTGAACGATCAAAACTTTATAAATCAATTACAAGACGGTAATCAAACTGCTTTTAGTCAACTTTTAGATGATTATCAGCAGAAAGTTTTTGGTACCTGTATTTCATTTATTCCTAATAAAGAAGATGCTGAAGACGTAGCACAAGAAGTTTTTTTAGAAGTTTTTAAGTCCATTTCTAAATTTAAAGGCGATTCCAAATTATCTACTTGGATTTATAAAATTGCTACCAATAAATGTTTAGAGTTTATAAGGAAAAAGAATACTAAAAAGAGGTTTGCATTTATACAATCTATTATGGGAAATGAAATTCCGTTAGATAAAACAAGCTACTTTACGGAAGTAAATCACCCTGGAATTATATTAGAAAATAAAGAGAAATCGGCAATTATATTTAGAGCCATAGATACGTTACCAGAAAATCAACGTGTGGTTTTTACGCTGGCAAAGGTAGATAGTAAGAGTTACCAAGAAATTGTAGAAATTACAGGTAAAAGTTTATCCTCTGTAGAATCTATAATGTTTAGAGCAAAGAAAAATTTGCAAGAAAAATTAGAAAATTTTTATAAATCAGAAAAATAGCACAAGTTTTTTAAAATTATTGCATCTAAATAAATAGCACAATTGTAAATAATGAAGACAAATAAAGAAATACAAAATAAAGTAGAAGATACTTTTAAAGTATTAGATACTATAGAAAAAGTAGAGGTTAATCACTTTTTTAAACATAAGGTTTTACAAAAATTAAATGCTGAAAAAAAAGAGAGAAATACTGTTTTTTCGTGGTTTACACCTCAATTTCAATTAGCAACACTAAGTTTGGTATTATTACTTAACGCTGGAGTAATATTGTACGCATTCAATAATTCAGCAATAAATACAAGTACAGATATAGAAACATTTGCGCAAGAATATTCTTTACAATCTACTAGTAATTCAATTTTAAATTAATAATAATGAAAACAAAATTACTTCCTGTTTTATTAATCCTGTTAATTGTATTAAATGGCTTTTTAATTTTTATGTTGATTAATAAGCCACACGAAAGACAAAGACCTAACCAAGAAAGAAATTTTTTAATAACAGAATTAGGATTTAATGATACTCAAAAAAATAAGTTCTTAGCTTTAGATGAAATTCATAGAGAGAATATGTTAAGTTTTGATGAAGAGATTAGAAAAAATAAAGATATTTTGTTCAATTCGTTTTCTGATGAGAACTTTAATTCAGACTTAATTATAAACAAAATAAGTATTTCTCAAGCTAAAAAAGAAACAGAGTTATTTAGTTTTTTCAGTAAAGTAAGAAAATTATGTTCTGAAACTCAAATTAAAAAATTTGACAGGATTATTAAAAAAGCACTTCGAGGAGGAAATAATCAACCACCAAGAGATGGTAGAAAACATCCGCCAAGAAAAGGTCAAATGCCACCACCAAGATAAAATTTTAAAACATTTTTTTATAAACCCTATTTCTTAGAAATAGGGTTTTTTGTTAAAGTAAAGTTAACGAGCACAAGTTTTAAAAAAAGCTTGCATCTAAAGGTATATAAACAAAAAACAACATTAAAAATGAAACGAGAAATTTTAAAAACAGTATTAATAGTACTTTTAGGAACGGCAACATTAGCATCATGTAAATCTACTGCTGAAACAGAGAATAATACATCTAAGCGTCAGCAACAAGATAGACAAAGAGGTGGAGAAAGATTATCTACTGATCAAATTTTTGCTCAAATGGACACCAATAAAGATGGTAAATTATCTAAAACTGAAGTTAAAGGACCTTTAGCAAAAGGTTTTTCTGATATCGATAAAAATGAGGATGGTTATATTTCTAAGGAAGAACTAGAAAATGCTCCTAAGCCAGAAAGAAGACAAAGACCAAGAAATTAAATTATTAAAACAAAACTGACTAATTTATTAAATATGAAATATTTTAAATACATTTTATTTTCAACGATACTAACTTTTGCATTATTTTCTTGTTCTAGTGACGAGATTGAAGATGTTGAAGATGAGGTAGAAGAAGAAGTTGCTTTAGTAATTGACGATACAGATTTTACAGCCACAGATTGGACAAGTGAAACGCATAGTAAAGATGCGGATCCAAATTTTGATGAAGTGTTCGAAGACAATACTGTAAAAAGATTAGATTTTGTAATAACAGAAGCACGTTGGCAAACTATGTTGGATGATATGACAAATCTTTATGGTGAGTTTGGCGCAAGTTCTGGAGGACCAGGAGGTGGTGGAGCAACAGTAGATATAGATGAAAATCCTATTTTTGTTCCAGGAGAAGTTTTTTATGAAGGAAAGCAATGGTATAGAGCAGGTTTACGTTTTAAAGGAAATTCTAGTTTACAATCTAGTTGGCAAGCAGGTATTTTAAAGCTATCATTTAAGTTAGATTTTGATGAGTTTGAAGATGATTATCCTCAGATTAAAAATCAACGTTTTTATGGATTTAAAAAATTAAGTCTTAAAAATAATTATGATGATAAATCTATGTTACGTGAAAAAGTAGCAACAGATGTTTTTAGAAATGCAGGTTTAGCAGCTTCTCATACAGCTTTTTATGCATTATATGTAGATCATGGAAACGGGCCAGAATACTTTGGATTGTATACATTGGTTGAAGAAGTAGATGATACAGTTTTAGATACTCAATTTTCAGATGATGATGGTAATTTATACAAACCAGATGGAGATGCAGCTTCTTTTGCAGATGGAACTTATGATGAAGAAGAATATGTAAAGAAAACAAATGAAGATGATGCAGATTTTTCTGATGTTTCCAATTTATTATCAATTTTACATGACAATACAAGAACAACAGACCCAACCACATGGAGAACAAATTTGGATGCAACTTTAGATACAGATGTATTTTTAAAATACTTGGCTGTAAATACGGTTGTTCAAAACTGGGATACGTATGGAAGAATGACACATAATTATTTCTTATACAACAATCCTGATACAGAAAAATTAACTTGGATTCCTTGGGATAATAATGAAGCTTTACAAGAAGGAAAAATGGGAGGTTCTCATGCTTTAGATTTCTCAGGTTTAAACACTTCTGAATGGCCATTAATAGGTTATATATATGAAGATGAAGTATACAAAGAAAAATATGACACATATGTGCAAGAAGTAATAGATGATGCGTTTAACGAAACAACAATTCAATCTTTATACACAAGTTATGCTTCTTTAATAGAGCCTTATGCAACTTCAGAAGTTTCTGGTTATACTTTTTTAAATAATAGTTCAGAATTTCAAGCAGCAGTGAGTCAATTAAGGAATCATGTTACTGCTAGAAAATTAGCAGCAGAAGATTATTTAAATTAAATATTTAGTTTGGTTGATTGAATGAAAGCTTCGTGAGAAATTGCGGGGCTTTTACTTTATAAAAATAGCTGTCTTGCAGTTAAAATTTATCAAGAATGAAAATATTTAGAAAAATTAGAAGAACATTAATAGTTTCAGGAAAAACTAAAAACTAAATGAATTTTTCAAACTCCCACAAGTTTTTTAAAAATAATGCATCTAAATATAAATACTAATTAATT
Organism: Tenacibaculum aquimarinum; assembly: GCF_022478115.1. GTDB lineage: Bacteria > Bacteroidota > Bacteroidia > Flavobacteriales > Flavobacteriaceae > Polaribacter > Polaribacter aquimarinum_A. Next base: position 68,352 of record NZ_JAKGSC010000004.1, read on the forward strand.
AAAGAAGAAAGAATGAAAATCAATTTATTTAAAAAGATAATAATAGTGCTATTATTAGTGCCAATCTATTATTCATGCACTTCATCAGCATCAACAACACAAGAAGAAATACCAACATCTTTACATGCAGCTTATTCAGAGTTTAATGCAGATGCAACTACAATTTATTTAGATGGTTCTAATGTTGTAATAGAAACTACAGGTTTACCAAACCATGAAACTGTGTATTGGGGAGAAGGTAATAGTCTTTATAGAGACGAACCTACTGTAGATTTAACACCAAGTATTATGAGTAGTAATAATAATGCAACAACAATTACAGTAGATGCTACACCAAATTTAACAGGAGCAACAGTTGCTACAAATTTTAATACAATTGGTATTGCAGTAAGCGGAGCATCTATTTTTAACGATCAAGAAGGTGGTGGTGCTTTGGATGCAGCTGCAGGTAGTTTAGATTGGACTGGAGCACATATTGGACCAGGAGTTTATCATTACCATTTAGAGCCAAAAGCATTTACAAATGATGACGATAGTTTGGTTGGAGTATTATTAGATGGTGTATTTTTATACGGAAGAAAATGTAGTTCAACTACTACTTATCCAACAGATTTAGATACTTCTGGAGGGCATACAACAGTAACAGAACATAATACAGAAGCAGAATATCATTATCATATTATTAATGAATTATATTCTAACACAGGATCTTACATAGCATTTGCTGGTCCTTACCAAGGTTATTAAGAATGACAGAATTTAGAGTTTTTTTAATACTTTTTCTTACAGTTAGCTTGTTTAGCTGTAAGAAGAGTGTTATAAATACTAAAAGTAAAACATCAGAAAAAGTTGTTGAAAAAGAAACAATTATTAAACCTGTTGAAATTCAAAAGGAAGAGATAAAATTAAATCAAGTTGAAGGAACTTGGTATTATAATAAAGTTCCATATTCTGGTTATTCTGTAAAATATTATGCAAATGACACCTTAGCAGAAAAAACCGGTTTTATTAATGGAAAAAGGGAAGGAGTCTCTAAAAAATGGTCAGAAAATGGCCAATTAAGATTAGAACTTCATTTTAAAAATAATCGCATAGATGGTAATTATAAGACGTGGTGGCAAAATGGTGTAATTGCAGAAGAATCTACTTACGTTAAAGGAATTATGGAAGGAGTTCAGAAGAAATGGTATTCAACTGGCGTATTAGCTAAATTAAGAAATGTTGTTAATGGCAAAGAAAATGGTAAGCAACAAGCTTGGTTAGAAAACGGAAAGTTATATGTTAATTATGAAGCAAAAAACGGACGTATTTTTGGGTTAAAGCGAGCAAATTCATGTTATAAATTAGAAGATGAAAAAGTTATTACAAAATAAAATTCTATTCATATTTATCGGAAGTTTATTCTTCTTTAGTTGTGGTAAGCAAGTTAAAAAAGAAAAGATAAAAGTAGAAGAAACAAGTAGGGTAGTATATTTACCTTACTATAATGAAGAAACTTTTGAACCAAATTGGATAAAGCCAAATAGTAAAGAAGAACAAGAGTTTCATAAAATTCCAGATTTTAACTTAATAAATCAATTAGGAGATACAGTTTCACATAAAACATTTGAAAACAAAATATATATTACAGATTTCTTTTTTGCAACTTGTCCTGGTATTTGTCCAAAAATGACAGAAAACATGTTTAAAGTTCAAGAAGAATTTAAAGACGATTCAGATATACTTTTGCTTTCTCATTCTGTTACACCAACTAAAGATACTGTTGCTGTTTTAAAAGAATATTCAGAAAAATATAATATAATTGATAACAAATGGCATTTAGTTACTGGAAATAAAGAGGAAATTTATAACCTCGGAAGAAATGAATATTTTGTTGAAAATGAACTTAGTCTTACACCAAAAGATATAAACGATTTTTTACACACAGAAAACTTCTTATTAATAGACAAGAACAAACATATAAGAGGAATTTATAATGGATTAAATAGGGCTTCGGTAGCGCAATTAATTATTGATGTAAAAGCACTACAAAAAGAAAGTTGAAAAACAGTTTTTTTGATTTATTTTTAAAAGCCTTGTTATTAAGTTAATAGGGCTTTTTATATAATGTTTACTTCAATTTCTAAAGAAATTTGATAACTGTCTAATACTGTTTTCTGAATTTTTTGAGCAAGTTCAAAAATTTCTTTTCCCGTTGCATTGCCATAATTAACAAGAACTAGTGCTTGTTTTTCATGCACTCCAAACTCTCCAAAACGTTTACCTTTAAATCCACTTTGTTCAATTAACCAACCAGCAGGAACTTTAACTTCACTATCAGAAACTTTATAACTTGGTATGTTTGGAAATTTATCTTGAAGTTTCTCGAATTGTTCTTTAGAAATAACAGGATTTTTAAAGAAACTACCGCTATTTCCTATTTTTTTAGGATCTGGTAATTTACTTTCTCTAATTGCTATTACAGCATTAGAAATATCTTTTAAACTAGGGTTTTCTATGTTCTTTGAAGTCAATTCCGTTTCAATTGCTCCGTAAGAAGTATTTAAATTATGATTGCCTTTAGTTAATTGAAAGCTAACAGAAGTTAATACGTATTTACCTTTAGCTTCATTCTTAAAAATAGAATTTCTGTACCCGAAATTACATTCTTTGTTACTAAACTGAACTAATTTTCCAGTTTCAATTTCAATGGCTTCAACTTTTGTAATTGTGTCTTTTACTTCAACTCCGTAAGCACCAATGTTTTGAATAGGACATGTACCAACATTACCTGGAATTAAAGATAAATTTTCAATTCCTCCATAATTTTGAGAAACACACCATAAAACAAATTCATGCCAGTTTTCACCCGCATTTACAGTTAAATAAATATCGTTATGGTTTTCTCTATCTATAGAAATTCCTTTAATATCTATATGTACAACTAACTTATTAATATCTTTTGTAAGCAACATATTACTTCCTCCAGAAATTAAGAAAATGTCCTTTTCTACCTTTAAAAGTTGCTGTAATTGGTAAACTGAAGTAACAGAAATAAAACGTTTGGCATTTACAGAAATACCAAACGTGTTATATTTTTTAAGCGATATGTTATGTTGAATATTCAATTAATTTGGATATTGTTTTAAAGCTTCTTTTAAAATTTCAGCAGAACGAATTAAATCTTTCTTATTTAAAACGTATGCAATTCTAACTTGATTTTTTCCTTCACCAGGAGTTGAGTAAAATCCGCTTGCTGGTGCAACCATAATTGTTTCGTTATTATGATTAAAGCTTTCTAAAATCCATTGTGCAAAATGATCAGAATCTTTAACAGGTAATTCTGCCACACAATAAAAAGCACCTTTTGGATTGGCAACTTTTACACCATCAATCTTTTGTAATTCAGAAATTAATGTATTTCTACGTTCTACGTATTCTTCGATAACATCTTCAAAATAAGATTGAGGAGTATCTAATGCTGCTTCCGATGCAATTAATGCGTAGGTTGGTGGACTTAAACGTGCTTGTGCAAATTTAAGAGCAGTTTGTATTACTTCTTTATTTCTAGAAACTACACAACCAATTCTTGCACCACACATGCTGTAACGTTTAGAAACAGAGTCAATTACAATGGTATTGTTGTCTAAACCAGTTTCTTTTAAAATTGAATTATGTTGTAAGCCATCGTAAGCAAACTCACGATAAACTTCATCTGCAATTAAAAATAAATCGTGTTTTAAAACTAATGCTTTTAATTTTTCAATTTCCTCTTTAGAATATAAATATCCAGTTGGATTTCCTGGATTACAAATTAAAATTGCTTTGGTTTTTGGAGTAATTAGTTTCTCAAAATCTTCAATTGGAGGCAGCGCAAAGTTCTCTTCAATTTTAGAAATTACCGGAACAACAGTTACACCCGAAGCAGTTGAAAATCCGTTGTAGTTTGCATAAAATGGTTCAGGAATAATAACTTCATCACCAGTATCCATAATACTTCCGAAGGTAAATAATAAAGCTTCAGAACCACCAGTTGTAACAACAATATCAGTTGCAGAAACAGCAATGTCATTTTTCTTATAATAGTTTGCTAATTTTGTTCTGTATTCCTCAGAACCTTCTGAACGTGCATAAGCTAAAACTTCTAAGTTAGAATTCTTAACAGCATCTAAAGCAACTTTTGGTGTTTTAATATCTGGTTGACCTATATTTAAATGGTACACTTTTGTACCTTTTTTCTTAGCGTTTTCTGCAAAAGGAACCAATTTTCTAATTGGACTTTGTGGCATTGCTAATCCTTTGTTTGATATAGAAGGCATTGTCTAAATTTTATAGTTGTTTGAAAAACAAATTTGCGAATATTTTAGCAAATAAAAGTGATTTTTTTTGATTTGTTAAAGGTTAAAGTAATCTTAAAAAAGTTACTATAGTCAATAGTAATTTGTATATTGAAATACTAAACCTCTTTCTCTTGAATCGAAAATTATTCTTTTTTTTATCTATTTTACTTGTGTTTAATACACAAGCTCAGGGTAGTTTTCAATTTTATGGTTCAAACAAAAAAAAACAATCAGTAAAATTTAAGTTAATTAATAATTTAATTGTTTTACCATTAGAAATTAATGGTAAAGAATTAAATTTTATTTTAGATACTGGTGTAAACAAAACTATATTTTTTAATTTATCTCAAAATGATAGTATAGGATTAAAAAATATACAAACCATTTCTTTACAAGGTTTGGGTGGAGGAAAAGCTGTAGATGCACTTTTGTCTAAAAATAATCGTTTTAGAATTAAAAACTTAATAAGTAATAATGAAGATTTGTATGTTATTTTAAAAGATAATTTTGACTTGTCTGGAAAAATGGGAATTACAATCCACGGTATAATAGGATATAATTTATTAAAAAATGTTATTGCTAAAATTAATTATAATTCTAAAAAAATAGAATTTTATAACCCTAAATTTTATAAGTATAAAGAATGTAAAAAATGTGAAATTTTTTCATTGCAGTTTTATAGAAACAAACCTTATATAAATGTAAGTGCACAAATAGACACTATTAATAGTCAGAATGTTGAGCTTAAAATGTTAATAGATTCTGGCGGAAGTGATGCAATGTGGTTATTTGAAGATACAAAGGAAGAAATTAAGACACCAATTAAACATTTTAATGATTTACTAGGAGAAGGTTTAAGTGGAGCTATTTATGGAAACAGAAGTAAAATTCCTCAAATTAATATTGGTAGATTTAGTATTGAAAAACCAACGGTTTCTTTTTTAGATTCAGTTTCAACATTTAATGCCCGTAAATTTAAAGAACGAAATGGTAGTATTGGAGGTTCGATTTTAAAACGTTTTAAAGTCATAATTGATTATCCTAACAAAAAAATATCATTTAAAAAGAGTGCTTCTCTAAAAGGTGGTTTTTATTATAATATGAGTGGTTTAAATGTAGAATATAATGGTAAACAGTTAATAAAAGAAGAAGCCTCAACAAGAGTTTTTAAGACTTATAATACAGGCGGCCAATCAGATAATAATACAGTTTCTTTTATTAGAAGTTATGTGTATAAATTTAAACCTTCTTTTAAGGTAAGCCGTGTTTTAAAAGATTCACCGGCTGCTATTGCTGGTATTGTTAAAGGTGATGTCATTTTGAAAATAAATAGTAAATCTGCACATAATTACAAGTTAAGCGATATAATCTCTTTGTTTCAGAAAAAGCCAAATAAAAAGATAAAAATGCTAGTAGAAAGAGCAGGGTTAAAACTCAAGTTTGAATTTAAACTTAAAGAAAGAATATAAAAAAAGCCTCGTTTTACGAGGCTTTTTTTATATTCTTTTATACATATTATCTAGCTATCAGATAGCATGCTTTTTTCCTTTTCAGGTAGTATTTCTTTACTAATATATCCTTTAATCTTTATTTTCTTACGCTCAGTTTTGGCATTAGAAAATATGGTAATTGTTTTAGAAAAACCACCTAAACGCTTAGTATCGTAAGAAACTTCAATCTTACCTGTTTCTCCTGGCATAATTGGTTGCTCTGGCTTTTTAGGAATTGTACAGCCACAAGAAGAAGAAACTCTAGTTATAATTATTGGTTCTTCACCAATATTAGTAAATTCAAAAACTCGTTTTCCTTCAGAACCTTGTGCTATTTTACCGTAGTTAATTAGCTCTTTTTCAAATTTAAACTCTTGTGCGTTCATTGTTACGTTTAATAAACCAACAAAAAACAGTGTAAATACTAATTTCATTTTTTACTTATTTAGATATATATCCTTTTACTTTTATTTTTTTAATCTCACTTTTTGCATTCGAAAAAATGGTAATAGTTTTAGAAAAACCACCAGTTTTAGAAGTGTCATATTCAACAGTTAGCGTAGATTTTTCTCCAGGCATAATTGGTCTTTTAGGGCTTTCTGGAACAGCGCAATCACAAGATGTTTTAATATCTTCTATAATTAGTGGAGCATCACCAATATTGGTGAATTCAAAAACACGTTTTCCGTCAGAACCTTTGGCAACTTTACCGTAATTAATAGTCTCTTTTTCAAATTGAAACTCTTGTGCAGATACTCCAACAGAGAAAAGCAATCCTAAACCTAATAATAAACCTTTATTCATACTACAAATTTACAAATTTTAAATGATAAAAAATCAACTATACATTTTCTCTTGAAAAGAGATAATTGTACTTTTGTCAACTATATTTCAAAAACCATTCCAAAAGATGCAAATTCCATCAAAATATAACTCAAGTGAAGTAGAAGATAAGTGGTACGATTACTGGATGAAAAATAATTACTTTCATTCTGAAGTAGATGACCGTGAACCTTATACAATTGTAATTCCACCACCAAACGTTACAGGTGTTTTACATATGGGACACATGTTGAATAATACAATTCAAGATGTATTAATTCGTCGTGCTCGTTTATTAGGCAAAAATGCATGTTGGGTTCCTGGAACAGACCACGCATCAATAGCCACAGAAGCTAAAGTAGTTGCGAAGTTAAAAGAGCAAGGAATTAATAAAAACGATTTAACTCGTGAAGAATTTTTAGCGCACGCTTGGGAATGGAAACATGAGTATGGAGGAATAATTTTGGACCAATTAAAGAAAATTGGTGCTTCTTGCGATTGGGAAAGAACAGCTTTTACAATGGATCCGGAAATGTCTGAATCTGTAATTAAAGTATTTGTTGATTTATATAACAAAGGCTTAATTTACCGTGGTTACAGAATGGTAAACTGGGATCCTGAAGCAAAAACAACCCTTTCTGATGAAGAAGTTATTCATATTGAAAAACAAGGAAATCTTTATTATTTAGAATATAAAATTGAAGATTCAGAAGATACATTAACAATTGCAACAACTCGTCCAGAAACCATTTTTGGAGATACAGCAATTTGTATCAACCCAAATGATGAGCGTTTTACACACTTAAAAGGTAAAAAAGCTATTGTTCCACTTTGTGGAAGAGTAATTCCTATTATTGAAGATGAATATGTAGATGTAGAGTTTGGAACAGGTTGTTTAAAAGTAACACCTGCGCACGATGAAAACGATAAAGTTTTAGGAGATAAGCACAAATTAGAAGTAATTGATATTTTTAATGATGATGCTTCTTTAAACTCTTTCGGATTGCATTATGAAGGAAAAGACAGATTTGTAGCCAGAAAAGAAGTAGTTAAAGAATTAGAGGAAAAAGGAATTTTAGTAAAAACTGAAGTTCATACAAACAAAGTAGGTACGTCAGAAAGAACTAAAGCTGTTATAGAACCAAGATTGTCTGATCAATGGTTTTTAAAAATGACTGATTTAGCCAAACCTGCTATTGATGCAGTTTTAGGTGATGATACAGAAATTAACTTATATCCAAAGAAGTTCGAAAATACGTACCGTCATTGGATGGAAAATGTGCGAGATTGGAATATTTCTCGTCAACTTTGGTGGGGACAACAAATTCCTGCGTATTTCTACGGAGACGGAAAAGAAGATTTTGTTGTTGCAGAAAACATTGAGGATGCTCTTGAGCTTGCGAAAGAGAAAACTAAAAACTCAACACTAACAACTAAAGACTTAACTCAAGATGAAGATGCTTTAGATACGTGGTTTTCTTCTTGGTTGTGGCCAATGTCTGTTTTCGATGGAATAAGAAATCCAGAAAACGAAGAAATTAAATACTATTATCCAACAAATGATTTAGTTACTGGTCCAGATATTTTATTTTTCTGGGTTGCACGTATGATTGTTGCTGGATATGAATATAAAGATGAAAAACCTTTCAATAATGTTTATTTAACAGGTTTAGTTAGAGATAAACAAAGACGTAAAATGTCTAAATCTTTAGGGAATTCACCAGATGCTTTAAAGTTGATTGAAGATTATGGAGCAGATGGCGTAAGAGTTGGACTTTTATTAAGTTCTGCCGCTGGAAACGATTTAATGTTTGATGAAGATTTATGTCAGCAAGGAAAAGGTTTTGTAAACAAAATTTGGAATGCTTTCCGTTTGATAAAAGGTTGGGAAGTAGACGCAAGTTTACCACAACCAGAAACCGCTAAGATTGGTTTAGCTTGGTATGATGCTAAGTTTCAAAAGGCATTAGCAGAAATAGAAGATCATTATAGTAAATATCGTTTGTCAGATGCATTAATGTCTATGTACAAGCTAATAATGGACGATTTTTCTTCATGGTTATTAGAAATTGTAAAACCTGGGTATCAACAACCAATTGATGCTAAAACGTTTGCTTCTATAATTGAGGTTTTAGAAAACAACTTAAAAGTTTTACATCCGTTTATGCCATTTTTAACAGAAGAAATTTGGCAACATATTACTGAAAGAACTCCAGAAGAAGCATTGGTTATTGCAAAATACCCAGCAATTAAAGATTTTGATGCTAAAATTATTACTGATTTTGATTTTGCTTCAGGTGTAGTCTCAGGAATTAGAACTATTAGAAAAGATAAAAACATTTCATTTAAAGATGCTGTAGAATTATTTGCGGTTAATAATGAAAACAACACAAAAGAGTTTGATGTTGTAATTCAGAAGTTAACAAATGCTTCAGCTATAAATTATGTTACAGAAAAAGTAGAAGGAGCTTCATTTAGAGTAAAATCTAACGAATATTTTATACCTGTTTCTGCTGATGATATTGATGTGGAAGCAGAAACTGAAAAACTAAATGCTGAATTAAAAAGAGCAGAAGGTTTCTTATTCGGAATTCAAAAGAAGCTTTCTAATGAACGTTTTGTAAACAATGCACCAGAAAAAGTTTTGGCATTAGAGCGTAAAAAAGAAGCTGATACAGTTGCTAAAATCGAAACTATTAAGTCAAGTTTAGCTTCTCTTAAATAAAATTTTATATTTTTTTAAATTTATAAATCCATGAAAACTAAGTTTTTATGGGTTTTTTTTTGTTCTTTTTTTAAAATATTTAATTTTTAGGGTAGGGTTTTTTAAAACTTAGTTGTTTAATATATAGTACATGAATAACAACTAAATAAGTATTATATAATTAAAACAATTTATCATGAAAAAATTTATCATTCCTTTTGTTGCAATTTCTTTATTAACAACATCTTGTGTTTCGAAAAAGAAATATGCTCAACTAGAGCAACAATACATTGATGCAAATGGAAATCTTCAAAAAACAACTTTAGAAAAAGAAGCTTTAGAGGCTAAATTTGCCAAAATTGAAAAAAGAGTAGATAACTATAACAATAAAATTAACTCATTAAAAGATGAAAATGTAACTCTTGAAAAAAGTAAGTTAAATTTTTCTGATGATAATAAAATAATTTTATCAAAAGAACAAAGAGAAGGGTTAACTGCTACTTTAGCTAAAATTGATGCTAATAAATTAGCACAAGCTAAAACATTAAAAGATACTGTTAATTTAGTTTTAGATTATAACTTAAAGAATTCTATGCAATCTGCCGGAATTTATAATGATAGTGATATTGATATAAATGTAGAGAATACTGTGGTTATGATTTCTGTTTCAGATAAACTTTTATTTAGATCTGGAAGTGCAAAAGTTAATAAGAATGCGTTTCCTTTATTACAGAAATTAGCAGATGTAATTAACTCTGAGCCAAGTATGGATGTAATGATTGAAGGTCATACGGATTCTCAAACTATTAACACTCCAACCATCAAAGATAATTGGGATTTAAGTGTAAAAAGAGCTACTGCAATTGTTAGATTGTTAGAGAAAAACTACTTTATTAAGCCTGAAAGATTAATAGCATCAGGTAGAGGTAGTTCTGTACCGTTAGTGTTAAATGATACTAAAGAAAACAGAGCAAGAAACCGTAGAACTCGTATTGTTATTTTACCAAATTTAGACAAGTTTTTTGGTATGTTAGCAGAAAATAATACCCTTAAACCATAATTTTATAGTAGTAGAGTAGGTTAGTTTAAGCGCGCTCAATTGAGCGCGTTTTTTTATGCTAAAGCTTCTCTTAAAATGGTAACAGCATGTTTAGAAATTCGTTTTGTACCATCAAAAATTTGATGCCTACAACTTGTTCCAGATGCTACAATTTCTGTTTCAGGAGAACAATTTCTTACCTTCGGAAACAAGGTGTCTTCACCAACTTGCATCGAAACTTTATAATGTTCTTTCTCGTAACCAAAACTTCCAGCCATACCACAACAACCCGTATTTAAAATTGTTACTTTATAGTTTTTCGGAATATTTAAAATTGAAAAACTTGCATGTGTAGATGATAGTGCCTTTTGATGACAATGACCGTGAATTTTTAATTCTTTGGTTATATTAGTGAAAATTGAAGTGTCAAGATTACCTTTTTCAAATTCACTAGCTAAAAACTCTTCAATAGTAAAAGCATTCTTTGCTATTTTCTCTGCTGCAGATTTATTTTCAGCTAAACGTAAATATTCATCTCTAAACGTTAAAATTGCAGAAGGTTCTATTCCAATTAATGGAGATTCTTCAGTAATTAAGTCTTTAAAAACGGTAATGTTTTCATTACAAACTTGTTTAGCTTCCTTTAAAAAACCTTTAGAAATAAAACTTCTTCCGCTTTCTGAATGCTTAACCGTTTGTACAGTATAACCTAACTTTTCTAAAATAGTAACTGCATCTTTTCCAATCTCTGCATCATAATAATTGGTAAATTCATCGTTAAATAAGTAAACAGTTTTGTGAGACTTCTCGATTACGTTAGAAGTGACAGTTCGTTTATTCAACCACTTTTCTAAAGGTTGTTTTGCTAATTTAGGAACTGATCTTTCTGTGGCAATTCCCATTACTTTTTTAGAAAGCGTTGTGTTGGTTATAAAATTGGTAATTAAAGGAAATTTACTTCCTAACTTATTGTATTTAACATTATTAGCGAATAATTTATTTCTAAATGAATATCCGTTTTCTTCTTGATATTGATACAGAAATTCAGCTTTTAAGGCAGAAACATCAACATTACTTGGACATTCTGTAGCACACGCTTTACAACTTAAACACAAATCGAAAACTTCTTTTAATTCCTTAGAATTAAACTTATTTTGAGCAGTATTATTGGTTAAAACTTCACGTAAAGTATTTGCTCTAGCACGTGTTGTGTCTTTCTCGTTTTTTGTTGCTCTGTAACTTGGACACATTGTTCCGCCTGCTTCTGGAGATTTTCTACAATCTCCAGAACCGTTACATTTTTCAGCAAGTTTTAGAATTCCTTCATTTGAAGAAAAGTCTTGTAATGTTTTAATTGTTGGTTCTGTTCGGTCAATCTCATAACGCAAGCTTTTATCCATCGGAAAAGCATCTGTGATTTTTCCTTGGTTAAAAACATTATTTGGATCAAATGCTTTTTTAATTCGCCTTAATAATTGGTAATTTTTATCACCAATCATAAGTGGAATAAACTCTGCACGCACAATTCCATCTCCATGTTCACCAGAAAAAGAGCCTTTATATTTCTTAACAAGTTCGGCAGTTTCTGTGGTAATTTTTCTGAATAAAACTACATCTTCCTTTTTCTTTAAATTTAAAATAGGACGTAAGTGTAATTCTCCAGCTCCTGCGTGTGCATAATACACCGCATTTTGCTGATATTTAGCCATAATTTGGGTAAATTCTTCAATATAATTTGGTAAATCTTCTAAAGCAACGGCTGTATCTTCTATACAAGCAACTGCTTTTTTATCACCAATAATATTTGCCAAAGCACCTAAGCCGGCTTTTCTTAAATAATGAACTTTTGCTAGGTCGTTTCCATATACTTTAGGATGATGATAACCAAAGTTGTTTTTATCTAAATCGGCAATTAAATTATCTGCTAAAACTTCTGCTTCTTCAATGGTATTTGCAGAAACTTCTAACATTAAAACTGCTTCTGGATCTCCTTGTAAAAAGAATCTATTTTTTGCTAATTCGCGATTGTCTTTTGTACAATCTAAAATGGTTTTATCCATCAATTCACAATTATATAAATTGTGATTCATGGCAATAACTGTAGCTTTTAAGCTTTCATTTATACTCTTAAAATGAGTACAAACCATAATGCTTTCAGTAGGAGGTAAGTTGTCTAACTGAACTGTAATTGCAGTTGAAAAAGCTAAGGTTCCTTCGCTTCCTGCTAAAAATTTAGCAACGTTTATTGTTGCTTCATTTCCTCCAAATAAATCGGATTTTAGAAACTCATCAACAGCATAACCTGTACATCTTCGGTGAATACTTTCTTTCGGAAATTCGTTTTTAATTTCTTGTTGATTTTCTTCCGAAGAAAGTTCATTTAAAATTGATTTATATATTTTTCCTTCTTGGGTATTTTCTCTTGATTTCTGTTTAAATTCTTCTGAAGAAATTTCTGAAAATGTAGCTAAACTTCCGTCAGATAAAATAGCATCAATGCTAAGTACTTTGTCTCGCGTAACTCCATAACGAATTGAGGTGCTTCCTGATGAATTATTACCAACCATTCCGCCAATCATACATCTATTTGATGTTGAGGTGTTTGGTCCAAAAAACAAACCAAATGGTTTTAGAAATACGTTTAAATCGTCTCTAATAATTCCAGGTTCTAGAGTAATGGTTTTTGCCTCTTCATCAAACTCCAAAATATTGGTAAAATGTTTAGAAACGTCCACTACAATTCCATCTCCAACACATTGTCCTGCAAGTGATGTTCCCGCAGTTCTTGGTATTAAAGTAATGCTGTTTTTCGTAGCAAAATCAATTAAAGTTTGAATATCTTTTATATCCTTAGGAAAAGCAACTGCAAGCGGAATTTTACGATACACAGATGCATCTGTTGCGTATAACGTTTTGTGTAAATCATCAAAAAGAACATCACCAGAAAGCGAATTATGTAAAGTTTCTAAAGTTGCAGTATTACTCATCTAAATTGTAAAATATCTTATTTACAAATATCTGAATAAAATAATGATTTATAGAAGTTAGAAAAGGAGTTTGAAAATTTTTATTGAATTGATAAATATTATAAATAAAAATTAGTGATTTTGTAAGTAAAATAAAAATGGTAGAATTGAAATAATATTTTACATTTGTTTAAAAAGTAAAATGAATACAGTAGAAATATTTGATGCCTTGTGGAAAGAATATACAGAAAGAACTCCTTCTGCACAGAAAATTAAAGATTTGTTTATTACAAAAGGAAACAGTGTTTTTAATGATCACGTAGCTTTTAGAACTTTTGATGATGAACGTGTAAATATTGAAGTTTTAGCAACTCCGTTTATTAAAGCTGGTTACAAAGAATGTGGCGATTATCATTTTGAAAAAAAGAAATTATACGCTAAACATTATGAGCATGCAACTGATAAAAATGCTCCAAGAGTATTTATTAGTCAGTTATTAACAAAAGAATTTTCTAACGAATTGCAGGAAACTGTAAAGAATATGGTTGATGCTATTTCTTCGGAAGATTTAAATCCAGAAGAGTTAGTTTTTAAAGGACGTTTATGGGAACAACCTTCGTTTGAAGTGTATGAAAAACTACAAGCGGAAACTGAATATGCAGCTTGGTTGTATGTAAACGGATTCTGTTCTAACCATTTTACGGTTGATGTAAATAAGTTAGATACTTTTAATTCGTTACAAGAAGTTAACGAGTTTGTAAAAGAAAACGGATTTAAAATGAATACTTCTGGTGGAGAAATTAAAGGAACTCCAGAAGAATTTTTAGAGCAATCTAGTATTTTGGCAGACACAATTCCTGTAGCTTTTAAAGAAGTTACTAAAGAAATAACTTCTTGTTATTATGAGTTTTCATTTCGTCATCCAATGCAAAATGGCGAATTGTATTCAGGTTTTATTGCTGGTTCTGCGGATAAGATTTTTGAAAGTACAGATATGAAATTACAAGATAAGTAAACTTCAATCCTATTTATAATATTAAAAAACCTCACTAACTTAGTGAGGTTTTTTTGTTTATATGTATTCAATTTTAACTTTGTTAAAGATACGTTAAATAGGTTGTGGTAAATAATACAACCTTTTTGTTTCTTTATCTTGTAAGCTGAAAACTAACAAACTTTTTATAATGAAAAAACTACTTTTTCTTTTCTTAATTATCTCTTTCTCAATATCTGCGCAACAAGTAGATTTATCGTATTATCTACCTAAAGATGTAACGTATAATTCTGTAATACCAACACCAAAATCTGTTATTGGGCACGAAGTAGGCGAGTGGCATGTTACACACGACAAATTAGTTGAATATATGAAAGCTTTAGCAGCTTCTTCAGATAGGATTTCTATTGAAGATAGAGGAAGAACTTTTGAAGGAAGGCCGCTGTTATTATTAACAATTACGTCTCCTAAAAATCATCAGAATTTAGAAGTAATTAGAACTAAACATATTGAAGCAACAAATAATGCTTCGGTTAATGTTTCAAATGCACCAATTGTAGTGTATCAAGGTTTTTCTATTCATGGAAACGAACCAAGTGGCGCAAATGCAGGTTTAGCTGCAGCATATTATTTGGCAGCTGCTCAAGGAAATAAAATTGATGAACTTTTAAACAATACTGTTATTTTATTTGATCCTTCTCTTAATCCAGATGGTTTACAACGTTTTGCGTATTGGGCAAATACAAATAAAGCTCAAAATATTAATCCAGATCCAAATGACAGAGAATATAGAGAAGTTTGGCCTGGCGGAAGAACCAACCATTATTGGTTTGATATGAATAGAGATTGGTTGCCAGTTCAATTACCAGAAAGTAGAGCAAGAATTGCAAGTTTTCATAAATGGTTGCCTAATATTTTAACGGATCATCACGAAATGGGAACCAATTCAAGTTTCTTTTTTCAACCTGGAATTCCAAGCAGAACAAATCCGTTAACGCCACAAATGAACCAAGATTTAACCAAAGAAATTGCAACATATCATGCAAAAGCTTTCGATAAAATTGGTTCTATGTATTATTCTGAAGAAAGTTTCGATGATTTTTACTACGGTAAAGGTTCAACCTTTCCAGACATAAATGGAAGTATCGGTATTTTGTTTGAACAAGCAAGTTCTCGTGGTCATGCACAAGAAAGCGATAACGGAATTTTAACCTTTCCGTTTACAATTAGAAATCAATTTACAGCAGCTTTATCAACCTTAGAAGCGGCAAAAAATATGCGTGTAAAAATCTTACAATACCAACAAGATTTTTATAAGAACTCAAGAAATTCAGGAGAAAATAAAGCCATTGTTTTTGGAGACGAAAAAGATGCTGCAAAAAGTTTTCATTTAGCTGAAGTTTTAAAAAGACATCAAATTAAAATTCACGAAGTAAAAGCTGATTTTTCTTCAAACGGAAAATAATTTAAAAAAGGATATAGTTATGTAGTTCCTATGAATCAAAAGAACCAACGTTTAGTAAAAGCAATGTTTGATGTTCGTAAAACCTTTAAAGATAGCTTGTTTTATGATGTTTCTGCATGGACTTTTAATCATTCTTTTGGTGTAGATTATGCTGAAAATGTTTCACTTTCTAAAGCAGGAAAAGAAATTACAGATTTAAAAATGCAATCTGGAAATGTTAATTTTAAAAGCGATTATGGGTATTTAATGCCTTGGAACGAATATTATACACCAAAAGCATTAAACGCAATTTTAGAAAAAGGTTTACGTGCAAAAGTATCAATGAAAAACTTTAAAAATGGTGGAATTTCTTATGATTACGGAACCATTTTTATTCCTGTTCAAAATCAGAAATTAAATGCAACTGATATGTTTTCTTTTCTACAAGAAGTAGCAAATGAAAGTAATCTAAATTTAAACGCAGTAAATACAGGTTTAAATGACGGAATTGATTTGGGTTCTAATAACTTTAGAGCTGTAAAGCAACCTAAAATAGCCATGTTAGTTGGTAATGGAATTACAAGTTATGATGCTGGAGAAATGTGGCATTTATTAGATACTCGTTTTAATATGAAGGTAACAAAATTAGATATGTCTTACTTAAATAGGGTTGATTTAAGTAGATATAACGTGTTAATTGTGCCAAATAGCTACTCTATGGATAAAAGTAAAGTTGAAAAATTTAAAACTTGGATTAGAAACGGCGGAACCTTAATTGGCTATAAAAATGCAACACGATGGTTGAATTCTAATAAATTTATTTCTTTAGATTTTAAGAAAAGAAAAAATGATACTATTGAAAACGTATCGTTTGAAAATAAATCATTAAAATCTGGTGCACAAGTTATTGGAGGTGCAATTTTTGAAGCGAACATAGATCGTTCTCATCCAATTAATTTTGGATATAAAAATGATAAAATTGCTATATTTAGAAATACAACGTTGTTTATAAATCCAGATAAAAAGAGTTATAATAACCCAATTCAGTATACTTCTAATCCGTTATTGAGTGGTTATATTTCTAAAGAAAATGCAACGTTGATTAAAAATACGGTTCCTTTTAAAGTACAACGAATGGGCAGCGGAAGAGTTATTGTTTTTACTGATAATACAAACTTTAGAGCTTTTTGGTACGGAACTAATAAGTTATTTATGAATGCAATTTTCTTTGGAGATAAGATGTAGTTTTTTAATAAATAAATTATCTTTAAAAAATAATAGTAACATAAAAAGTATTATATACTGACTTTTATACGGGATTTGAGTAATAAAAGTTACTATATAACGAGTTGTGTGCAAGCTGAAAAAAAAATCGGAATGTCCAAAATTTACAATTACATTGACCAGAAAGGGATTCCATTTAAGAAGCTAGCTAGCTTCTCAATCAGAATTCAGGAAGATGACATTTTAAATAGACTGAACATTGAATCTGATGAAACTACAGATAAAATTATAAACAAAGGGGAATTAATTATTTCTACTCATAATCATCCCAACGTAAAAGCACCCGATTTCCCAAATAAATTCAAACTAGATAAAAAAGCCCAAGAAGAAGTTGCAATTAATTGGCTAAAAGATACCACAGGTTATATTGTGGATGAATTTAAAACGCTCTTCGAACTACCTGAATTAAACCAAAATCCTTTTTTATTAGAGATTGAGAGAGGAATTAGGAATTATTTTTTAGTACTCGCAACGAAAGTCATTAATGGAGATATGATTGTCAGAGAAAAGTATGATAGTCATCATGGGTTTTTACAAGAAAATTTCATTAAAACATTTGGACAAATAGAAAAAATAAACGGTACTTTAGGTATTGATGGTAAAATGAATGACTTTGGGAATTTAACCGAAGTTGGTGGAGATTTGTGGTTTTCTAATCATGTTTATCAAGAATATTTAGAATCTATCAAACCATTAAAAATAGTTTACGGTGATTTAAATTTAAAAAATACACATGCATCTTTGGAGTCTTTAGAAGAGGTTGGAGGAAATTTAAATTTAAGAAAGACTACATGTCATAACATATCGTCACTTAAAAGAGTTGGTGGTAATGTATTAGTATCCAAAAGTCAATTGGACAACTTTGACTTCTCTAAAGTAGAAATCAATGGAAAAATTAAGGCGTTTAATGACAAATTTAATCAAGGACAATTAACATCACCTCAATAAAAAATTTAATATAACGTAAGCTAGTATCTTCTTGAAAACATCCATTTACATTTTATTTATTCTGCTTATAATTTTGTTTATGATATTCCACAAAAGGAAATTAAGAAAAAAGAAAATTGTGGAATTTAACGATTTGAATCGCTCTTTTGATGAGCTTAAATTTCAATTTGAGAAAGGTCTGACTATTGAAAGTCATAAGCAAGGAACTAGATATTTCGGACTTGAAAAAGTAAAAGAATGGAAGTCTAAATTTGGATATACCTTTAATATTTATGGAAATGACCATTTCATAGATAATAAACCTCATTTTCATTTTGACCATAAAGAGAAAGGTGTTTTTTGTAAAATGAGTTTTGAGGGAGAAATATTTGAAAGTAAAGGAAAAAATAAAATAGATAAGAAAGTACTTAAAGAATTAAGATATTTTTTATCGATGGATAGAACACAAGAATTAATAGTTTCAAAATGGAATGAAAAAAATCCAAAACTGAAATATAAAATAAAAGCCAGCACACAACACCGTGTATAATTAATTGCTTGGTTATAGACAATTTACGAAAGTCCTTGCGGACTTTCTATCTGTGATTTATTTACTAACTTTATTGCTAAACAAACCTAACAAACCTAACAAAGCTTATACAAACACGTTAGGCACAATGTAACAAAACCATTATCTCTTCGTCTTCAATAAACAAACCAATCATATTATGTTAGAAAATATATCGGAACGAAAAGAAGCGTGGAAAACAATATTTTTGTTTCTTTTATTAGTTGTTATTCTTACTTCGCCTTTCCATTATGCAATAGTAAATTTATATCCTTCACGAATATATATTGGGGCAATAATGTGGTGTCCTGCGATAGCTGCGTTTATCACTCTAAAAATAAAAGGGCGTAAAATTTCATCTCTAAATTGGAATTGGGGAGATTGGAAATACATTCGATTGTCTTATTTTATTCCAGCTTTATCAGGTATAATTACTTATATACTCATCTGGATTTTTGGATTTGGAAATTTAGCAAATGCAGAAGTTATTACTGAATGGGCTAAAGAACTGCAATTAATGGGAATAGGAACTTTAGACACCATACCTATTGTTGTAATAGCCATAATCTTATTAGGAACTGTTGAAGTTATTAGGTCAGCCGCAACAACTTTAGGAGAAGAAATTGGATGGAGAGGTTTTTTTATTTATGAATTAAGAAAAGTGTTTTCTTTTACAGGTGTTTCTATTTTTAGTGGAATTATTTGGGCAATTTGGCATTGGCCGTTGTTCGTTTACTATAGTAATAATGCAATTTTGGAATTTTCAGCCTTTTTGACTACTTGTATTTTTATGTCGTTTACTATGACATACTATACTTTTAAATCTAAAAGTCTCTGGCCAGCAGTAATTTTCCACGCAGTAAGTAATGTTTATATACAAAAAATAATGCCTCCTTTAACAACAAAAATTGAAGGAACAGAACATTGGCTTGGAGAAAATGGAATTATGTTTACAATTGTTACTTGTATTTTTGGAATTTACTTTTGGAGAAAAGCTATTAAAGAAAAATTGTAAATAAAAAAAACAACACCTAACATCCGTATATAACAAATAGAATTTAAAATATTTTCAAATTTCAACTTAAAAAAGAAATTATTAAATCAAACAGAGAAAAGCGTCTAATTCTAAAGCTTTATCCATAAAAAATATTCACTTTTATTGTAACAAAACCAGTAATAAAGCGTCGTATAAGTACATTAACCAAATTGTACTATGAGTTTTTTTAGAGTTTTATTGGCAATCATTTTTCCACCTTTAGCAGTTTTAGGAAAAGGTTGTGGTTCTTTTTTTATAATATTTTTACTAACGCTTTGCGGATGGATTCCAGGAGTAATTGGCGCTTTGGTTATTTTGAATAACCCGAAAAGTTAAGAAACCTGCTCACCATTTTTAATGTCTTTAGAAGCTTGTAATAAAACAACTTCTTCATTTTCATTATAAACTCCAATAACCAAACATTGGCTCATGAAATTGGCTATTTGTCTCGGTTTAAAGTTTACAATTGCAGTTACTTGTCGGTTTAGTAAATCTTCTTTTGTGTAAAGATTTGTTATTTGTGCACTCGATTTTTTAATGCCTAAATCGCCAAAGTCTATATGTAATTGATAGGCAGGTTTACGCGCTTTAGGGAAGTCGTTTACTTCTATAATTGTACCAACTCTAATATCAACTTTTAAAAAATCTTCAAATGTAATTTCTTCTTTCATAAACTTATTTTTTTCCTCCTAATTTTTGAATAACCCAAAGAGGACCAATCAATAAAAATTGTAAATCTTTAAATAACGATGGTTTTTTACCTTCAACTTTATGGCCATAAAACTGACCAATCCAAGCAATTACAAATACGCCAATTGAAAACCATAATAAATTAAAACTACTGCTTATCCAATAATTACCAGCAATTGAAAGTAGAATTACCAAAACCATTTGTAAAAAATACCAAAAGCCTAAACGTAAGTAAAATCCGAAGGAAATTAAAATTCCAACAACAAATGCCCAGTTTTCTAATAACGGATTGTTTAGTTTTAAAAATGTTAAAAAACTTGTAGGAATACTCATAAACAAACCAATTACACTAAAAAATATAGCAGGAACACATATGTAATGTATTAATTGATTGGTTTCATTTTGATGGCTAACGGCATATTCATCAAACCATTGTTGTGCAGTTCTCATAAATTATTTTTTGAAAGTTGAAAGATAGAAATTAAATCCAACTTTTTCTAATTAATAAATTTTCTATATGTGCAAAATGATGGTTGCAATGCCATGCATAAATACCAATATTTTCTTTTAAACCTACTTTTTCATTTCCACTTGGGTGCACAAAATAGGTGTCTAAATCTTCATTAGAAAGACCTTTTAATAAATACACCCATTTAGCGTGTAATGCTTTTAAGGCGTTTATAGAAAGAATAATTGGTGCATTTTTAGAGTCGTGTAATTCTGCCCAACGATCTTCATAATAGGCTTTTATTAGAGGTTTATTTTCAGTTAATGCCCATTTAAAACGTGTATATGAATTTTGATGACTATCATAACAATGGTGTACAACTTGTCTTATTGTCCATCCGCCATCTCTGTATGGTGTATTTAGTTGTTCTTCAGATAAACTAGCTGTTACTGTGTCTAGTTTTTCGGGAAAATTCTCTAAAGTTGTAATCCATTCTGTAATAATTTCTGAAGTAATTATAGTTGGAATATTTGGCTGTCCTATTGGATATTTTAGTTGTTCTAGAGTTGGAGTTGTCATGTAGGTTTACTAAGGGTCTTGTATATGGTTTGTTGCGTGTTTTAAGCAACTAATTTAGTAAATAATTACCGTCCAAGAAAGTCCGCGAGGACTTTCGAAAGTAGGCAAGAAGCCAGTAATAAATTATATACGGTGTTGTACGCAGGCTTTTAATCATTCCTTATTTTTATAAATCTAATTTCATTCGAGTCGTAAAGATTAAATATAATTTTTTCGTTTCCATTTCCTTCAAATTGTGAAGCATATTCAATTAAATTTCCATTCTCGTCATAAAATTCAAATTGTCCATCAATTCCTCCTGTTTTCCAAGTTCCGCTTTTTGCAATTCCAGCATTTTCTTTTCCATTAAATTTATAAGTTCCGTCTTCAAATAAATTCAATTTAGAGTTAGTTTTTTCTTTCCCTTTTTCAACAGTTTGAATTTCATAAGTTCCAGAAAATTCCTCCATTTCACTTTTATTAAAAGATGGAACAGCGATTAAATACCAAAATGCAATTACACCAAAACACATTATTGGAACTGTTCCAATGCCGAATGCAATTTTTTTCAGTTTTTGAGATTTCTTAAATATTCCAAATAACAATACAATCAGAGAAATTAGCAGAAATATTCCACCAATAAAAATTAATAATATGAATAGTAAACTTTCCAGCATAATGTTTTTTCAGCTTGCGTACAATGTATTACAGAATATGCGCCGTTTTAATGACTTATATTCAACGTTAGCTAATTTACCTAAAAAGGAGTTTAGAAGCAAACTAAATTTTAAGCTAATTAAAAATAGGTTTTAAACAAAAAGCGCAACCAAATTGGTTGCGCTTTTATAGTATTAAAAGAATAGATAATTATCCTTTAGTTTTGTTTTTAAATTCATCAAACTTATTAGCTTCTTTTTTAGGCCAGCTATTGTTAGATGTATCTACATCTGCAGTTTCAAAATCTGGATCTACAGTTATACTTTTAACTTCTTGTGAAGAAGAAAATACTCTGTAAACTTTGGCATCATCTTTCATCCAAATTTGAGCAGGGAAAGTTTCTCTTTTAGTTGTACCATCTGCATACGTTAATTCAACTATAATAGGCATTGGTATTCCTCCTGGTTTTTCAAATTCTACTTGATACATAAACTTAGGAGTTTCTTTTAAAGCTGCTTTTTTATCAGCAGATAACGTAGCTAAATGCTTGTCTAATGCAGCAGAATTTGAATCTTCTTTTTTAGTTGTTAAGAACATTAGTTCACCTAAACCTTTAAAATAAGCAGGATATTGTTTAATTAATCCGGCAGTTCTTTCGTTTGGTTTATCAGTTAAATATAAAGGTTTAACTTCTTTAATACCAAGATCTACATAATCAGTTGTGTAGAACCATCCTCTCCAGAACCAATCTAAATCCATACCAGACGCATCTTCCATTGTTCTAAAGAAATCTGCTGGAGTTGGGTGTTTAAACATCCATCTTTTTGCATACGTTCTAAAAGCATAATCAAATAATTCTGGTCCCATAATAGTTTTACGTAACATATATAAACCAGCTGCAGGTTTTGTGTATGCATTTGGTCCAAATTGTTTTACGTAATCTCCTTGAGACATAATAGGAGAGATGTTAGATTGATCTCCACCCATATATCTTGTAATTTCTTTTGCCGGGTTAGAAGCAAATAATACAGGATCATATACATCTTCAGCTAAAATTTCAACAAAAGAGTTTAAACCTTCATCCATCCAAGTCCATTGTCTTTCATCAGAATTTACAATCATTGGGAAAAAGTTGTGACCAACTTCGTGTACAATAACTCCAATCATTCCTTTTTTAGTTCTGTCTGAATAAGTTCCGTCTGGATTTGGTCTACCAAAGTTGAAACAAATCATTGGGTATTCCATTCCTTGTCTTTCTGAGTGTACAGAAATTGCTTTAGAATACGGATAATCGAAAGTTAATTTAGAATATTCTACTAAAGTAGTAGCAACTGCTCTTGTAGAATGCTCCTCCCATAAAGGATTTCCTTCTTTTGGGTATAATGAAATAGCCATTACTGTTTTACCATTAACGTTAGTTGCCATTGCATCCCAAATATATTTTCTTGATGAAGCAAAAGCATAATCACGTACGTTTTTAGCTTTAAAGTGCCAAGTTTTTGTTTTTGTAGAACGCCCTTTTTCTGCTACTTCAGCTTCTGCTTGGGTAACAATCATTACTGGGTTTTTAAAAGATTTTCTTGCTTGTTCAAAACGTTTACGTTGTGTTTTTGTTAAAACATCTTTTTCGTTTTGTAATTCTCCTGTTGCTTCTGTAATATGATCTGCAGGAACAGTAAGTTTAACATCGTAATCTCCAAATTCTAAAGCAAATTCAGAACGACCCCAAAACTGCATGTTTTGCCATCCTTCTACATTGTCATAAACTGCTAAACGTGGAAAGAATTGAGCAATTGTGTAGTTTTTATTTCCGTCAGGAAATGTTTCTAACCCAGAACGTCCTCCGTCTACATTAATATCGTTAATTAAATAATTCCACTTAATTCTGAATTTAAAAGTACTTCCAGAAGCTAATGGGCTTGGTAAATTAATACGCATCATTGTACGATTAATTGTATGAGATAAATCTCTACCATCTGCATGTTTAACTGCTTCAATTTTAAAACCAAAGTCTTTAGCTTTACCCATGTTAGTTGACACAAACTGGTCTGGTGTTTGCCATCCGCTTGCGCCTTTAGATTGTGCTAATGGAGTTTTAGAATCTGGTGCACGCATATTTTGGTCTAACTGAACCCATAAATATTCTAATGCATCTTTAGAATTGTTGTGATAAGTAATTGTTTCATCACCATAAATCCTATCGTTTGCTTCGTCTAAACGAATGTCCATTACATAATCAACTTTTTGTTGTGTGTATTGGTGTCCTGGAGCTCCAGAAGCTGTACGTTGATCGTTTGGTGTTGGTAAAACGTCCTTTAATTGACGAAACTTGTTTTGATCTACTCTTGCATCTTGTGGCTGTTTTTCTTTTTTTGGTGCTTCTTGCGCTAAAGCGGAAGTAGAAACAAAAAGAACAGCTAGCAATAGCGTTGCTAATTTTCTCATTTAGTTATAGTTTGAATTATTTTAATAATAGGCTGAAAATTACGGATTAATCAGCAGTTTTAAGTGTCAGTTGTTAAAATTTTAACAAACCTTTAAGTTTTTTTTAAATTGATGGCATAAAAAAAAGCGATACCTCTCGATATCGCTTTTTGTAAAAGTCTTGCTTAACCTTTTACTTTATTTTTAAATTTATCAAATTTATTTGTTGTTTCCTTTGGCCAGCTATTATTAGAAGTGTCTACATCTGCAGTTTCTAAATCTGGATCAATAGTAATTTTAGAAATTTCTTTATTTGAAGAAAAAACTTTCGTTATTTCCTTATCATTAAGTCTCCAAATTTGAGCTGGATAAACTTTTCTTTCCGTTGTTCCATCTTTATAATCAAACTTTACAATAATTGGCATTACTAAACCTCCTGGTTTTTCGTACGTAATTTCATAATGATATTTAGAGTCAGCATTTTTTCCTGCTCCAAAACCTAAACCTGCTGTTGTGTCTTCAATAAAATCGACATTATTTCCATTTGGTTTAGTGTGGAATTTTTTAACACCTTTTATACCAATATCAGTTACATCAGTTGTGTAAAACCATCCTCTCCAAAACCAATCTAAATCTACACCAGAAGCGTCTTCCATAGTCCTAAAGAAATCTGCAGGAGTTGGGTGTTTAAACATCCATCTTTGTGAGTATGTTTTAAAAGCGTGGTCAAATAATTCTGGCCCCATAATAGTTTCACGTAAAATCCATAATGCAGTTGCTGGTTTTCCGTAGGCATTGCTACCAAAACTGTACACATTATCTCCTTTAGACATAATTGGCGCTATTTTAGATTGATCTCCACTCATATAACGTACAATGTTTTTTGGATAACCTCTTGTAATAGGGAAGTCTTTGTCATACGCTAACTCCGCTAACATTTCCATATAAGAATTTAAACCTTCGTCCATCCAAGTCCATTGTCTTTCATCAGAATTTACAATCATTGGGAAAAAGTTATGTCCAACTTCATGTATGGTAACTTTTATCATTCTGTATTTTGTTCTGTCTGAATAAGTTCCATCTGCATTTGGTCTTCCTGGATTGAAACAAATTTGTGGATATTCCATTCCCATTTGTCCATCTACAGAAATCGCTTTGTGATACGGATAATCAAATGTGTATTTAGAATATGTTTTTAAAGTTTGTGCAGTTGCTCTGGTAGAATGTTCTCCGTATAAAGGATTTGCTTCTTTAGAATATAAAGATTCTGCCATAACAGTTCTTCCGTTTATATTTACTGCCATTGCATCAAAAATAAATTTTCTTGATGTTGCAAACGCATAATCTCTTACGTTTTCTGCAATAAATTTCCAGGTTTTAGTTCCTTTAGCTTTGCTTTTTTCAATTTTTGTAGCTTCTTCTTGTGTTCTAATAATAACAGGATTGTCAAATGTTTTTCTTGCTTCAGCAAAACGTTTTAATTCTGTTTTAGAAAAAACTTCTTTTCTGTTTTGTAAAACACCTGTTGCACCTAGCATATGATCAGAAGGAACAGTAATATTTACCTTAAAATCTCCAAATTCTAGAGCGAATTCACTTCTTCCCCAGAATTGATCATTCTGCCAACCTTCAACATTATCATATACACACATTCTAGGATAAAACTGTGCAATTACATAATTGTTGTTTCCGTTTTCTGTAAAATGCTCGAAACCAGATCTACCACCTTGTGTTCTGTGGTTGTTAATATTGTACCACCAAGAAATATTGAATGAAAATTTTTCTCCCGCTGCTAATGGTTTTGGCAAGTTAATACGCATCATTGTTTGGTTAATGGTGTGCGATAAATTACTTCCATCAGTATTTGTTACTCCTGTAATATTGAAACCACCTTCAAAAGGCTCAGAAGGATAAGCTCTATCAAATCTACTTTTAGATAACTTCTTTCTTATTTTACTTGGCTGAATATCTGGAGTTTTAGAGTCTTTTGCTCTCATATTTTGGTCTAATTGAACCCATAAATATGTTAATTCATCTTTAGAATTATTATGGTACAAAATAGTTTCGTTACCTGTAATTTTTTGGTTATCGTCATCTAAAACAATATCCATTACATAATCAACCTTTTGTTGTGTATAGTTTACACCAGGCGCACCAGAAGCAGTTCTTTGGCTGTTTGGTGTTGCCAATTCGTCTTTAAGTTGTTTAAACTTATTCTGATTTGTATGGCCTTGTTTTGTAATTGTTTTTTCTTGGGCAATTGTAGAAGCTCCAATAAAAAAAACACTTAATAAGAATAGTGTTATTTTTTTCATTTGTACGAAATTTGAATTAGCGTACAAATTAAGAATAAGTCAGTAGAAAAGTTAAAAAGTGTTAAAACTTTAACAAACCTTTATCATTTTTTTTGGTCAACATTTTACTGATATTTTTTCCGTTTACTTTCGCTTTAATTAAGTTTTGCTGATCCGGAAATTGTTTTACTAATATTGTACTAGTTATTTCTAAAGAAGAAACTTCAGTAATTTTTTCTATTTCTAAGTAAAAGTAAACAATGTCTCCATCGTATTCTTTTCCAATAAAATTAAATGTTTTATCAATATTATTAACTTTTACCTTTAGGTGATTTTTCACATATTTTTCAAAATATTCATCAACATTTTTAGGCTCCTTTTCTGTGGTAAGTTGTAAATCTACATTATAATCTTTGTTTATGGCAAGCTCAATATCGTCCATAAAAACATTGGTAATTAATTGAACTGATTGTGCTTCTTTATTAAATTCTACTTGAGTTAAACTTAAATAGTATTTATGTACCGAAAATGAAAGTAGTGGAAGTAAAACAAAAAGGGTGATTATTTTTTTCATAGTTTGAATAAAGTCAAATATTGCGCCAAAGTACTAATTATATTTTTTAGGATTTAGTTTTTTAAATTTTTCAGATTTATCTTGTAAAAAATGCGCCATTGAAATTTGATCTTTAAAAAAAAGTGAATTAAAATCTTTGTCTTCTTCGCAATACGAAACAAAAAGGTACGTGTCTTCGTTTAAAATTTTTAATTCTTGATTTATATAAAGTTTATAATTGTTAAATAAACGCAATATTCTTTTTTCCTTATCCTCAATAACTTTTAATTTCTTCAATTTTTTAGTGCGTCCAGAAATCCAATTTAATAAAGGGTCAATTGGTATTCCGCCAGAACTGGTAGTAGCTGTATGCAACCTTCTTTCTGCTACTGTTAAAATTCTTGAGCCAGCATAAGGCAAGTTTAAAGATTCTGCGCTAACTTCTTCTTTTATTTTAACATCATTCACATCAGTTTCTATGTAGCCCAGAAAGTTATTCTTTCTTAGCTTAACTTCATCAAGTTCAATTGGGGTTTTAATAAGTGTTATCTTATTCTTTTGAATACCAAAATGATCAAGAGTAATTACCCAAATTTTTGTTTCATAACCAAGAAACGAAATTTTTATTGAATCTTTTGGTTGGGCAAAAATCCTAAATTCACCGTTATTATTACTTAAAGTTCCTTGACCAGTGTTTAAATTGATTATATGTGCATTATTAATTCTCTTAACTGCATCTAAAGTTGTTCCGTATAGCGCTTTTCTTTCTTGGGAAGAAAGTGATAACGTACTTAAAAGAAAAATAAAGAGTAATTTTTTCAATCTTGTTTATTTATAATTTTTAAATACTCAACATGTTCTTGTTTTAGTATTTCAATAACCTTTAAATGATTTCCTTTCTTGTATAAATTTTCAATACCTAAAGGATTGCAATATTCTAAAAAATGATAATATCTTTCAACAGGAATTTTTAATTCTTCAAAGAAAAATTGCTCGCCAAAGTTATTTAAAATTTTTGCTGGAAACGATTTTTTAAAAGCTAAATCTCTACGCAATGCCCATAATCTTTCTGAATACTTAAAAGGCATTCCAATTGAAGCTCCAGCTCCAGCAAAGGCTTTTGTTGGATCAGATTCTACAATATGTGGCCTAACTCTTTCGTCAATATGGTCATCTTTAGTTGGTGCACTCATATCAATTTTAGAAAAATCCATTAATTTTTCTAATGCTTCAGCTTTTTTATCTCTTGGTGTTTTGTTTATGTCAGAAGTTATATTGCCTAATAAATCGGTCTTTTTTACATGAACTTCGTCTAATTCATATACTTTTTTATCAATAAAAATATGCAAATCATTAAAGCCAAAACTAACCTTGTTTACTTTATATAATTTGGTATAATATTGTATAGAAGTAACTTTAAGTGAGTCTCCAATTTTAGCAAAAATTCTAAAATTACCATTAATATCGGTATAAGTTGCTTGTTTAGTTTGCATGTTAATTACATGTACGTTTCTTATTACATTAATAGAGTCTGAAACTTTACCGTACAAGGTTTTTCTTTCTTGTGCAGAGAGTGAAATTGTACTTAAAATAAAAAGAAGTAATAGTTTTTTCAATCTTGTTTTTTTATAATTTCATGATAGCTAATGCTTTCTTCTTGAAAGATACGTATTAATTCAAGGAAGTTTTCATTTTTATAAAGGTTTTCGGTATTCTTATAAGAACAATAATCTAGAAAATGATAATAATTTTCTTTTGGTATTTTTAATTGGTTGAAGAAAAAATCTTCGCCCAAAATTGCAAGTAACCTTTTTGGAAAACGCTCTTTAAATAGTATTTCATTTCTAATTTGTTGCTTTTTATTCGATTTTGGAAATGTAGCTTTTACACCTGTTAAAGAGAGCTGAAGCCATCCTTTTTCTTTAGATCTTAAATATTCTAAATCTTTATTAAGTCTTGTTGTAAAATCATTCATTAAGATGGCTACTTTATCTTCTGGCACTTTATTGATGTCCAAATCTAAAGAACCGCTTAAATTATGATTTTTTATAAGCACTTCTTCCAAAACAAAATTCATTGCTTCTAATTCTATTTTTACAACATTACTGTTTACGTTTGTTACTTTATATATTTTTGATGCATAACCGATAGATGAAATTCTTAAACTATCATTCTGTTTGGCTAAAATTTTAAAAAGACCTTCAGCATTAGAATAAGTACCTTGTTTGGTATTTAGGTTTAATACATTCACATTTTCTAAAGAAGTAGTAAAATTGGTGATTTTACCTTGAAAAAACGTTCTTTTTTCTTGAGAAAAAAAGGTAGTTGAATACAGTAATATATTTAAGAGTAAAATTTTTTTCATTCGATAACTATCTACCACAAAGAAAATAGAAAGTGTTCTTAAAAATGTTTTAAAGGATTTGTAAACTTTTGTTAATTTCGTGCTTATGAAAAATTTACTAATTGCAAGTACATCCACAGTTCACGGAAGTGGATATTTAGCATATTTATTACCAACTTTAAAAGATTTTTTCTCGCAAACGGAAACCATTTTATTTATTCCATATGCGCGTCCAGGTGGAATTTCGTATGATTATTATACAAAAATTGCAGCAAATGCTTTTGCTAAAATTGATAAAAAAGTGATTGGAATTCATCAGTTTGAAAATCCAAAGGAAGCTATAGAAAGTGCTGAAGGAATTTTTACAGGAGGCGGAAATACCTTTGAATTGGTAAATCAGTTGTATAAAAACGATGTCTTGTTAACTTTAAAACAAACTTTAGAACACGGAACACCTTATTTAGGTACAAGTGCAGGAAGTAATATTTGTGGTGTAACTATGATGAACACTAACGATATGCCAATTGTGTATCCGCCAAGTTTTAACACAATGGCGTTAATTCCTTTTAATATAAATGCGCATTATTTGGACCCGATTGAAGGTTCTACGCATATGGGAGAAACTCGTGAAACTCGAATTAAAGAGTATCATGTATTTAACAAAACAGCTGTTTTAGGCTTGCGAGAAAGTTCTTGGTTAGAAGTTAAAAATGAAAAAATTACACTTCGTGGAAGTTTAACTGCACGTTTATTTCAACAAAACCAAAATCCAATTGAATTAGAAAGTGGAGTAGAAGTGGTTATTTAATATCCTACATAATCTACAATTTCTAAACCATAACCAATCATACCAACACGTTTTGTTTGTTGTGAGTTAGATACTAAACGTAGTTTATGTAAGTTTAAATCGTGTAATATTTGTGCTCCAATACCAAAATCTTTATTGTCTAAATTAATGTTCGGAGCTTTTAATTCTCCTTTAGCTTGACTCTCTTTTAAAGCACTTAATCTATTTAATAAATTTAAAGATTGTACTTGTTGGTTGATAAATAAAATTGCGCCTTTTCCTTCGTCATTTATAAGCTTAAACATTTGGTCTAACTTCTTATCTGCATTATTGGTAAGTGTACCAAGAATGTCATTATTAACTAATGTAGAATTTACACGTGTTAAAACAGGCTCATTAGTTGCCCAAGTTCCTTTAGTTAATGCTATATGTATTTGATTGTTAGTTGTTTGTTTGTAAGCTCTTAATCGAAAATCGCCAAAACGAGTTTGAATTGTAAAATCTTCTTTCTTTTCAATTAAAGAATCGTGTTCCATTCTGTAAGCCACTAAATCTTCAATAGAAACAATTTTTAAATCGAATTTTTCAGCAACTTTTAATAGCTGTGGTAAACGTGCCATTGTTCCGTCTTCATTCATAATCTCAACAATAACTCCAGCAGGTTGTAAGCCAGCCAAACGAGCAAAGTCTATTGCAGCTTCTGTGTGTCCTGTTCTTCTTAAAACACCACCATCTTTAGCTTTTAAAGGGAAAATATGTCCAGGTCTTGCTAAGTCAAATGGTTTTGTTTCTTTATTAGTTAAAGCTTGTATTGTTAAAGCCCTATCTGATGCAGAAATACCAGTTGTAACGCCTTTTCCACGTAAATCTACAGAAACTGTAAATGCAGTTTCCATTGGGTCTGTATTGTTATTTACCATCATTCCCAATTCTAATTCTTTACACCTACTTTCAGTAAGTGGCGTACAAATTAAACCACGTCCATGTGTAGCCATAAAGTTTACCATTTCTGGTGTAACCATTTCTGCAGCAGCTAAAAAGTCTCCTTCATTTTCTCTGTCTTCATCATCAACAACAATAATTACTTTTCCATTTTTAATATCTTCAATGGCTTCTTTAATTGTGTTTAAATGTGTGTTTTTTTCTGTGGCTGTTGTCATTTTAAATGGCTTTGTTCTTTTTTGAAAATAAATTTTTAAAGAAATTAATTATAGGTGATAAAAATGAATTTATATCAAATAATCCTTTATCCTTTGATGCTCTTATAGTTAAAAATATTGCAAATGGCAGTAGTGCTAATACAGCAATCCACGAACCAACAATGGCAGAAACAGAGCTTTCTTCTGCAAGGTTTTTACCAAAGGAATTTGTGAAGAAATATACTACGTAAATTGCTATTGCTAAAATCATTGGTAAACCAAAACCACCTTTTCTGATAATTGATCCTAGTGGAGCCCCAATAAAAAATAATAGAATACAAGATAAAGATAAAGCTACTCTATTGTAAAATTCAACATCGTAAAGGTTTAAAACTTTTCTACGTTGCTTTAAGCTCTCTTTATTGTTTTTTACATTATTTATAGAACGCTCTACTTTAGCAAGTGCTGTGCTTAAAACATTTGTTTGCTGTTTAAGTTCAAAATTATCAAGAATTATTGGGCTCAATTTCTTGTTAATAAGAGAGTCTGGATATTTATGTAGGTCATTTACTCTAACATCTAAGCCTAAGGTTTTTGCTCTACCATTAATATATTCATCATAGTTTTCTTTAAGCGTCGGAACAGTGTCTTTTAGCTGTTTTAAACTAAGCATGTTAAAGTTTTTTGTGTAATTTTCTTTATCTAAATCATCATTGTCTAATGCGGAAACATCTATATTTATAGTGTATTCTTCAAAATCGGCATAAGAAGCGGGCATCTTTTTCTTATCTTCATAAGTAGTATTTTGCTTGATGTGGTTTTCAAAAAAATGACCATCATTAAGAACAAGTGTCATGTATCTACTACCTTCTTCAGAAACTATTTTTCCTTTTTTGGCTGTAATAATTTTTTTATTACCTTTTCTTTCTGATAAATCGTAGATTAAAACGTTCTTTAGTAAGTTGCTTTCTTCTCCGTATTTTTCATCAAATTTAATTTGATAATTTGGTATTTCTGAATTAAAACTTCCCGGAACCAGTGCTAATGCAGGTTGTTTCTTTTTAATATTTAACTTTAAATTTATTATTTTTAAGTTAGCATATGGATATACATAATTGGATATTAAAAAATTTGCAGCACTAATAAAAATAGCAAACACTATTAAAGAGCGTACAATTCTTGGTAATGATATTCCAGCAGATTTTGCAGCGGCAAATTCATATTTTTCAGAAAGATTACCTAGAGTCATTATCGAAGATAACAAGATTGCAATTGGTAAAGCTTGTGAAAGTACTATTAGTGATGCGTAATAGATAAACTTTAGAATAATATCAAAAGTAATACCTTTTCCCGCAATTTGATCGAAAAAAAACCATACAGCTTGCATTACCAATACAAAAAGTATGATAAAAAAAGTTGCAAAAAATGGTCCTAAAAAAGATTTTAGTATGTATTTATCTAAAATTTTCACAGAAGCAAAAGTACTTTGTTCCTTTTTAAAAAGCTACTAATTTTCTGTTAATTGAAAATTAATCTATTAAATAACCTTGCTTTTGGTATTTAGCTTTATCAAACGAGAATAATTTCTCTGAAATTGTTTGATCACTTTTAAAAACATTAATGGTAAATGTAGTTTTAGAGCCATTTGCTCCACTTTGGATTAACTTATAAATATGCTTTGTTTTTGCATCTATAGCTAACTCAACTTTAATAATTTCAGAAGAACTGTCAATAGGAGTAAGCGTTACATATTGTAACTTTCTACCTTTACTATTTTTAAGTTTTCCCATTTTAAAAGTATAACCTTCTTTGTAAAAAGTTAATAATTTAGAAGGGTATATAAAACCATCTTCTTCTTCCAAATCTCCTTCAGTAACGGCTATTTCTTTTTCTTCATGATTTATTACGGCTAATTTTTTTCCGTCGAAAACAAAATCATTACCTAAATATTTTAAATTGTATTTTTCTTGTTGAATTGTAATATTTCCTCTTATTGGAGGATCGTTTGTAATACCAACTTCTTCGTTTGTTAAAGTTGAATCGAAACCAATGTACATGTTTTTATAAGCGCCCATTTTAGTAGAAACTTCGTCTAATAATTTTTTTGCTTCTGTTGCATTTTGTGCAACTGTATTAAAACTTAAACATATTGCTAAAAATAAAAATCCTAATTTTTTCATTGTATCTATTTTTTCCGCTTTGCGGAATTTTTAATTCTTTTCGTTTTCTAATAATTGATCTAGAGCAACAAAATCTGGTACTAAAACCTGTCTAGCTTTACTTCCTTCAAACTGACCAACAATTCCGGCAGCTTCTAATTGGTCTATAATTCTACCAGCTCTATTGTAACCCAACTTTAATTTCCTTTGCAATAAAGATGCCGAACCTTGTTGTGCTGTAACAATAACTTCTGCTGCTTCTCTAAACAATTTATCTCTGTCTGCTATGTTATTATCAAGACTTATGCCACTTTCATCATCTACGTATTCTGGTAATAAATGTGCTTCAGGATAAGCACGTTGAGAACCAATAAAATCGGTAATTCGTTCTACTTCTGGAGTATCTACAAAAGCACACTGAATTCTATTTATTTCGTTTCCAGCAGTGTATAATAAATCTCCTCGACCAATTAATTGATCTGCTCCACCAGCATCTAAAATGGTTCTACTATCAATTTTTGAAGTTACTCTAAATGCAATCCTTGCAGGGAAATTTGCTTTAATAATACCTGTAATTACATTTACCGAAGGTCTTTGCGTTGCTACAATTAAATGAATTCCAATAGCACGAGCTAACTGAGCTAAACGGGCAATGGGTGTTTCTACTTCTTTACCAGCAGTCATAATTAAATCGGCAAATTCATCAATTACTAAAACTATATAAGGTAAAAATTGATGTCCGTTTTCGGGATTTAATTTACGTGCTTTAAACTTTACATTATATTCTTTAATGTTACGAACCATTGCGTTTTTAAGCAAATCGTAACGATTATCCATTTCTATACAAAGTGAATTTAAAGTATGAACAACTTTTGTAGTATCGGTAATAATTGCATCTTCTGAATCTGGTAATTTTGCCAAATAATGACGTTCAATTTTGTTGAATAAAGTTAATTCTACTTTTTTAGGATCTACCAAAACAAACTTAACTTCCGCAGGATGTTTCTTATATAAAAGTGATGTTAAAACCGCATTTAAACCAACTGATTTTCCTTGTCCGGTAGCACCTGCCATTAATAAGTGAGGCATTTTTGCTAAATCTACCACAAAGGTTTCATTAGAAATTGTTTTACCCAAAGCAATTGGTAATTCCATAGGAGATTCTTGAAATTTCTTTGAAGAAATAACAGAATGCATTGATACAATGGTAGATTTTTTGTTAGGAACTTCGATACCAATTGTCCCTTTTCCAGGAATAGGAGCAATAATACGAATACCTAATGCCGATAAAGACAGTGCAATATCGTCTTCTAAATTTTTAATTTTTGAAATTCTAATTCCCGCTTCAGGAACAATTTCATATAAAGTAATTGTAGGTCCAACAGTAGCTTTAATTTGAGAAATACCAATTTTGTAGTTTTTAAGCGTTTCTACAATTCGGTTTTTATTAGCCTCAAGTTCTTCTGGATCAATAGAAATTGTTTCGTTGTATTCTTTTAATAAGTTGAATGTTGGGAATTTAAAATTACCAAGCTCTAAGGTTGGATCAAATTCTCCAAAATCTTTTACTATTTTTTCTGATAAATTTTCTGTTGAATGTTCTTCTTCAACAGTTTTTTCAACTGCAATTTCTACTTCTTTAGGTGTATCTTTTTCGGTAGTTTTTAATACAGGTTCTAATTCTTTTTGTAATGGTTTATCTACTTCTAAAGAAATTGAATTTGTTTCTGTTTTTGTAGATACATCTGAATGTTTACTTATTGTTGGTTGTAAATTTTCTACAGATAACTCAAAACCAGATTTTTCTGTTGTTATTTGCTGCTTCTTTTCTTCGTTTTCTGATTCGTCAGAAGCTTTTTCCGTTGTATTGTATTCTGCTTCCTGTTGTTCTTTAGTAATTGCGTTTTCCCTTTTTTCTTTCAACTTATTACTAATTAATTCAGGGGTAATTTTAAAACGCATTACTAAATAGGCAATAAAAAAGAAACCTAGCAAAATTGCTAAACCTGTTTTTCCCAAAAATGCTTGTAGGTATTCATTAATTTCAAAACCTATAATTCCAGAAATAAGAGCATATTTTTTTTCAACAAAACCTAAAGTTATAGAAAGCCATAACATACTTATTAAACCCCAATTCCAAGAGGTAATTATTCGTTTTTTTTTAGTTTGTAAAAACCAATGTAAACCTGTTATAAAAAGTAAAAAAGGAATTATAAATGCACCAATTCCAAAACCTTTGTAGATAAAGAAATTACTTAGTTTTGCGCCAATTTTACCAAGTAAGTTTTTGGTTGCAATAGCTCTGTCTCCAAATTCTGTTAACGTACTTTGATCTTCTTGCCAAGAAAAGAAAAATGAAATAAAAGCAACTGTTAAAAAAACAGCAAATAATATTAGAAACGCACCAAGAATGGTTTGTGTTTGTCGGTTTTTAAAAAACTCACGAGTTTGTTTTATAAAAGACGGTTTATTACTTTTTTGCTTATTTGTACTTGTTTTCTTAGCCATTAATTTATAGAAATAATAATTCGTAAATATAGTATTTTACGCTAACAATTCGGCTATTTTTGGGAGGTAAATTATAGCAGCTATAGCTAAAGATACTAGTGCTGCAATTGCAGGAGCGCCTGCAGCAATATCTTTTATAAAACCTATTTTTTTATGATAATCTGGGTGTATAAAATCAGCAACTTTTTCCACTGCAGTATTTACCGCTTCAGCTACTAAAACTAAACCTATAACTAGTAGTTGAATCATCCATTCAATAGAAGAAATATTAAAGTAAAAACCCGCGATAATAGCTATTAAAGCAAAAAAAGATTGTGCTTTAATACTGTCTTCGGTGGTTAAAAGTAACCACATTCCGCGAAGCGCAAATTTCATGCTTCTTAATCTTCCTCTTACAAATCCGTCATTAGGATTCTTCATTTATAAAGCTTTTAATGCAGCTTCGTAATTTGGCTCATCTACAGTTTCTGTAACTTGTTCTGTATGAACTACAGTTCCGTTTTCATCAATTACAACAATAGAACGAGAGTGTAAATTAGCTAATGGACCTGTTGCAATTTCTAAACCATAATCTTTACCAAATTGTCCTGTAGCAAAATCAGATAACATTACAACGTTTTCAATTCCTTCAGCTCCACAAAAACGAGCTTGAGCAAATGGTAAGTCTCTAGAAATACATAATACTTTAGTGTTATTTAAAGAACTAGCTTCTTTATTAAAGTTTCTAACAGATGCAGCACAAGTCCCAGTGTCTAAAGATGGGAAAATGTTTAAGATTAATTTATTTCCAGCAAAATCTGCTAATGTTTTTTCAGATAAATCTACTGCAACTAGTTTAAAATCTGCTGCTTTTGTAGCTGTTTTTGGTAAGTTTCCTGAAGTTTCTATTGGGTTTCCTTTAAGTGTTATTGTTGCCATTCTATGTGTTTTTTAGAATATCAAAAGTACTTAAAAATTTTCAAAATACTACAGAATAGAACTGTTAACTGAACGCTAAAAAAAACTATCTTCGTGCTTTTAAAAATGAGCATTTAATTTTGATTTTAGCAAACTATACAAAAGAATTTAAATACAATTGGAAACTTGCAGCACCAGTAATGTTGGGTATGTTAGGGCATACTTTTGTTAGTTTTGTTGATAATATCATGGTTGGGCAATTAGGAACAGCAGAATTAGCCGCAGTTTCTTTGGGTAATAGTTTTATGTTTATAGCAATGTCTATTGGTATCGGTTTTTCTACAGCTATAACTCCATTAATTGCAGAAGCAGATTCTTCTAACAATTTTAAACAAGCAAAATCTACGTTTAAACACGGTTTATTCTTATGTACAGTTTTAGGAATTGCTATGTTTTTGGCAGTGTATTTTTCTAAACCATTACTGTATTTAATGAAACAACCAACTGAGGTTGTAGAATTAGCACTTCCGTATTTAGATTTAGTAGCTTTTTCTTTAATTCCGTTAATAGTTTTTCAGGCATTTAAACAGTTCAGTGACGGTTTGTCTATGACAAAATACCCAATGTATGCAACTATAATAGCTAATTTGGTTAATGTACTTTTAAACTACCTTTTAATTTTTGGAAAGTTTGGTTTTCCTGAATTAGGAATTGTAGGAGCAGCTTATGGAACTTTAGTTTCTAGATTTATAATGGTGCTATATTTATGGTGGTTATTGGGGAAAAAAGAACGTTCTAAAAAATTAGTTTCAGATATTAAGCTCTTTGTTTTAGATAAGCTAATGTTAAGGAAGATTATAAGTTTAGGCTTTCCTAGTGCAATGCAAATGTTTTTTGAAGTTGCAATTTTTACAGCAGCTATTTGGTTAAGTGGTTTGTTAGGTAAAAATCCACAAGCAGCTAATCAAATTGCATTAAATTTATCTTCTATGACTTTTATGGTTGCTATGGGATTAAGTGTTGCTTCTATGATTAGAGTTGGAAACCAAAAAGGATTACATAAATATAAAGAACTTCGAAGAATTGCATTTTCAATCTTTTTATTAGGAACAATTTTGGCGGTTTTATTTGCCTTACTGTTTTTTATATTTCATAAGCATTTACCTAATATTTATGTAGATTTAACAGACGTAGAAAATTATGCAGACAATATGGAAGTGGTTTCCATAGCTTCTCAATTGTTAATTGCAGCAGCATTTTTTCAAATATCAGATAGTATACAAGTTGTAGTTTTGGGAGCTTTACGTGGCTTACAAGATGTGAAAATACCAACATTGCTTACTTTTATATCGTATTGGGTAATTGGTTTTCCGGTTTCTTATTACTTTGGAAAAGAAGAAATGTATGGAAGTTTTGGGATTTGGCTTGGCTTATTAGCGGGTTTAACAACAGCTTCTATTTTATTATTTATTAGATTCAACTATTTAACAAAAAAACTTATTAAAACTAAAGACAATGGACTTACCTAAATTTTTACTGGCTGATAACAGCGATTTTCCTGAAGATATTTTTGTGTTGCATACAGAATTCCCTCGTTTTTTAATCAATTTAAAAGACGATTCTGTTGAATGGTTTGAAGATTTAACTGGAGAAAAAGAAGAAGATATTGCTACAGAATTAGCTGATTTAATGGATAAAGCTGGAGAATTTTACGATAGTGAAATGCAAGATTTGGATTAAAAAAAAGAATTATTATACTCAATAATTAAGGTTACTTTTTTTTCTCAACTAACTCTAATTGTTGAGTTTTTGCTTTTGTAGTGAAAACACCATAATTGATAAAGACATTTTTCTTTTCTATTTTATCAATTGTACCAACTGATGTGCTATCAATTAAACGAACTCTATCTCCAATTTTATAAATATAATCGGCTTTAGCTTTAGCAACTTTTGCTGCTTCAATTTTCTTTTCTTTTCTAACTTCAACAACTTTTTCTAAAACTTCTTTTTCAATTTGTTTTACGATTGCTGTTTTCTTTTGAATGGCAACTTTTTCTTGTTTCTTTTCGGTCTTTGTTTTCTTTTTTGGCGGATTCTTCTTTGTATGTTTTATTTTTTCAGAAGCAACCCACTTAAAAAACTCGGCAGAAAGTTCTTTCTTATTATTGGTTTGAAAGTATTTATGCAATAACTCATTAGTTTTTCTACCTAACGAAAGCATTTTCTGATTTGTATCATATAATTCCTGGAAACCAGAAAGTTTATCTTGAATCTTTTGTTCTTTCTCCTGTAAACTATCAATATGTTCTCTACCTTTTGTTTGTTGTTTCTCTAAGCTATCCGACCTTTTTTGTAGTTTATTACGTTCTTTTTGTAATTTAGAAATGGTTTTATCTAAACGTATTTTTTCTGTCTCAACACGCTTTTTAGCACGGTTTATTAAACTATAAGGAATTCCATTTTTTTGAGCAACTTCAAACGTAAAAGAGCTACCTGCTTGTCCAATAAACAATTTAAACAAAGGCTCTAAAGTTCGTTCATCAAACTGCATGTTTGCGTTGGTAACATTGTCCAATTCATTTGCTAACACTTTTAAATTTGCATAATGCGTTGTTATAATTCCGTAAGCTTCCTTTTGATGAAATTCTTCTAAGAAAATTTCTGCCAAAGCTCCACCTAATTCCGGATCAGAACCTGTACCAAATTCATCAATTAAAAAGAGTGTATTGTCGTTACATTTACGTAAGAAATTACGCATGTTTTTTAAACGATAACTATATGTACTTAATTGGTTTTCAATAGATTGATTGTCTCCTATGTCAGTTAGAACTGTGTTGAAAATAGTGGTAACACTACGTTCATGAACAGGAATTAATAATCCGCTTTGCAACATTACTTGCAATAATCCAATAGTTTTTAAAGTGATACTTTTACCACCAGCATTTGGACCCGAAATAACAATAATTTGTTGTTTTTCGTTAAGCTGGATTGTTTGAGGAACCGTTTGTATATTTTTCTCCTCGTTCTTTTTCCATAAAATAGGATGAAAAGCATCCTTAAAAAAGAGCTGTTTTTCTTTTGTGATTTTTGGCAATAAAGCATTAATACTTCTTGCATATTTTGCTTTTGCACCAACAACATCTAAATGTGTTAAATACGCTACATATTCTTCTAAAAGACCTACAAAAGGTCTAATTTCTTCAGATAAAGTTCGTAGAATTTTTACAATTTCTTGCTTTTCTTCATATAATAAATTCTGCAATTCTCTACCATGTTGCAAGGTTGCTTGTGGAGCAATATAAACGATATTACCAGATTTTGAAGCGCCTAATAAACTACCAGCCACTTTTCTACGATACATTGCTAAAACTGCTAAAACTCGCTGGTTATCAACTACAGATTCTTTAATGTCATCTAAATAACCGTTAGAAATACTTTTGCTTAAAGCTCTTGTAAAACTCTCAGAAATCTTTCCTCGAACTTGCCCAATATCTTTTCTAATTTGTTTTAATACTGGTGAAGCGTTATCAGTTATAATTCCATCTGCAGTAATTATTTTTTTTATTGCACTAGAAATTTCAGTAGTAAATTCAATAGATTCACTTAATAAAAATAGTGTAGGGTAGTAGTCTTTAAATTTCCTTAGGAACTTTTTTTGTTCATTTACTACTTCCGATGTTGCAGCTATTTTTAAAAAAGCATCGGTTTCTAAAAAACTATTTTCAATAGCTAATCTTTTTGTGCTTTCTGTAATATTATCAAAATTATGATTTGGTAGTCGGTTTTCATTTTCAAAAGAAGCTAGATATTCGTTTACCAAATCCAACTCAAAAAACAACTTCTTTTTATTAGTTATTGGTTGAATGTTTAAAACACTTTCTTTACCTAAACCAGAAATACAGAATTCTTCAACTTGTTGTAAAACCGTTGTAAATTCTAAATCTTGTAATGTTTTTGATGAGATGCTCAATGTTGTATATTTGAAAACGATAACAAAAGTAAAACAATGCAAATAAAAATTGCTAGTAGCTGGAATAATATTTTACAAACTGAGTTTGAAAAACCATATTTTAAGAAGTTAATTAATTTTTTAAACGATGAATACAGTAGCAGAAGCTGTTTTCCGAAGGAAGAAGATATTTTTGCCGCTTTTAATTCATGTTCTTTTGAAAATTTAAAAGTGGTTATTATTGGTCAAGATCCTTATCATGGAGAAAACCAAGCAAACGGATTGTGTTTTTCTGTTCAAGATGGAATTAAACATCCGCCTTCGTTGGTAAATATTTTTAAAGAAATTGCTACAGATATAGGAAAGGAAATTCCAGTTTCCGGAGATTTATCTTATTGGGCGCAACAAGGTGTTTTGTTATTAAATGCAACTTTAACGGTTCGTGAAAGTGAAGCGGGAAGCCATCAAAAACATGGTTGGGAAGAGTTTACAGATGCTGTAATTGCTAAAATTTCTGAAGAAAAAGAAAATGTTGTCTTTTTACTTTGGGGAAAGTTTGCAGAGAAAAAAGGAGTTTCAATTAATACTGATAAACATAGAGTTTTAAAAGCGCCACATCCATCTCCATTAGGTGCTTGGAGAGGTTGGTTTGGTTCTAAACATTTTTCTAAAACCAATACTTTTTTAAAAAATAGTCATAAAGAAATTATACAATGGTAGTTTGAGATACTAAACTGTTATTTATATATGGTAATAATATAGTGTCAAGAATGTCTTCAGTAATATCTGGGTAATTTACCGTTACTTTTTTGTCAGATTTAATCCACTTAGCTATTTTTAGTAGATTTTTTTTACTAAGCTTTTTAATTACAGGAACTCCAATTTCTTTTAAAGCTAAAGCATTGCATTGTTGTTCATACTGATTTTTCATTGGAATTACCATTAGCTTTTTTCTCAAGAACAAAGCTTCGGCAGGTGTTTCAAATCCAGCTCCACAAAGAACACCTTCGCATGTGGTAAGACTATTAATAAAACCTTTTTCGCTTACAGGTTGAATTGTAATGTTGTTTTTAAAATAATTTGTGTCTGTATGTTTGGAAAATATTTGCCACTCAATGTTTT
Organism: Tenacibaculum aquimarinum; assembly: GCF_022478115.1. Taxonomy (GTDB): domain Bacteria; phylum Bacteroidota; class Bacteroidia; order Flavobacteriales; family Flavobacteriaceae; genus Polaribacter; species Polaribacter aquimarinum_A. Next base: position 110,474 of record NZ_JAKGSC010000004.1, read on the forward strand.
TAAATTGAGATAAAATTTTAATTATTTTTTTATCATTATATGCAGGTAAATACACGGTGTAATGACCTTTGTTTTTTTTATTTCTATATCTTATTTCTTTTCTTAATATAGGTGTAAATATTGAAGAATTATAGGTTTTAAAATGAAAACCAAATTTTATTTTTGCGGGCGCATAGTATTTTAATATGAGTCTTTCGGGTTTTAAAAAACCATATTTTGGTGCATTTTTGTTTGTTACAGCATTTTGGTGGCTTAAAGATATTATTGGAGTATTTTTAATTTTTGAAGCCCAAGCAGTTATAGGTTCAAAATCATTGATAATTAAATCATAGTCTTTTACTGGTGTTGTTTTAATTTCTCTAATTAACTGTTTAAATTTTAATTGTTTAAAAGATTTCCAAATGTTTATGCCACCGTTTTTACCAAAAACGAAACTTAAGCCATGATATTTGTATTTAATTTTCCAAGGCAATTCTATTTCACTTTGGTAACCACTAATTAAAATATCTACTTCTGCACGTTGTTTTAGGTACGGTATAATTTCTAAGGCTCTAACAGTATGTCCATTTCCTGTACCTTGAAGCGCATATAAAATTTTCATTTCTTATTTGTTTTTTAAATTGAATTCAACTAAAAGTTCCTCAAACAACACGTTGCTATTACTTTCTGCAGAAATAGTTTCTAGGTCTTTATCATCAATATTTAAATGTGCGTTTTTTGCTATGTTGTCTTTTTCATATTCATATAAAGACCATTTTTTATTATCATATTCTAATGCAGTTAAGTTTTCTACCCAATCTCCAGAATTCAAGTAAGTAACTTCTCCTTTAGAGGTGTTTATTTTTTTGATTTCTGGTTGATGAATGTGTCCGCAAACCACATAGTCATATTTATTGTTTATTGCAATTTCAGCAGCTGTTACTTCAAAATCATTAATAAACTTTATGGCGCCTTTTACGCTGTTCTTAATTTTTTTTGAAAACGAAAACTTACTAAAACCAAGTGTTTGGCTAATAAAATTTACGAATGTGTTTATTAATATTAAAATATCATAACCGACACCACCAAGTTTAGCTAACCATTTTGAGTTTTTCATTGTAACATCAAAAACATCTCCATGAAAAATCCATACTTTTTTATTATCTAAGTTCAGTACTATTTTATTTACAATCTCAAAAGAACCTAGACGAAAACCTTTAAACTTACGTAACATTTCATCATGATTTCCTGTTACATAGTAAATTTTTGTTCCGTTGGTAAGTAGAGAAGTAAGGTGTTTTATTACTTTCATGTGGCTTTTAGGAAAGTAACGCTTGTTAAACTGCCAAATGTCTATTATATCGCCATTTAAAACCAAAGTTTTGGGGTTAATAGATTTTAAATAGTTTAGTAGTTCCGTAGCGCTACAGCCAAAAGTTCCTAGATGGACATCGGAAATAACAACAACATCTAATTTACGTTTTTTCATTTTTAAACTTTTTAAAGTTTTAAAAGGTTTAATTATAGTTAGTTATAATTTAATCAAATGTAAATATGTAATGTGTTCTTAAGTGAAAGTGAAAATAAAGAAATAGTAACCAAATGTTTAACTATTTGCAAATTCTATGTTATTAAAATGAAAAAATCCGCCTTTTAAGCGGATTTTTATTGAATTTGAATAGAGAACTATCAATGTTAATTAACTGATGCTTCTGCAACAATTATATCTTGTTGATAGTTAACTTGTTTAGTTTGCTTAGTTTTTGAAGCTAAACCACAAGGTTTAGAACTTCCGCAAGATGAAAATCCTAACATACCGATTACACAAATTGCTATAAATATAATTTTCTTCATTTCTTTAATTTTGAAAGGTCAAAAGTACATATTTTTTATGAACTCGCTAGATTTTTTCTTCTCGTCTATAACGCCAAAGTGTATCATTTTATTTTGAATGCGGCCAATTAAATTTTTACTCATCGGTTTTCCGTCATTCCATTCAGTAATTGAAAGCCATTTTTGAATGTCAACTAGTTGTTGTTCATAACGTTTAGCTAATGTTTTATCAATATTTTCTATTTTTTTAAAGTCTGTAGCACAGTTGTTTATAATATCTAAAACAGCTTTTACTTCTTCAAAATTATTTTCTAAAACTTCATTTCTTACAGCAACAACAAAACAAGACCAAGGTGTTGGGCAATCTCCTAAACGTCTAAACGTTCCGTTATCTACTAATGGTTTTGTGGTAAAATGTTCCCACATAAAATAGTCCGCTTCGCCGTTTGTAAGCGCATCAATTCCGCCCTGTAAGTTGCCAACTACTTTAAATTTAAGCTTGTCAATATCCCAACCATTGTTGTGCGCATTTACAATTGCCATTAAATGAGAACCAGATCCAAAACGGCTAATTGCTACAGTTGCATGTTCTAAATCAGATATTTTTTTAAATTTAGATTTATCGCCAACATGAATTCCCCATATTAATGGAGATTTTATGTAGGTTTGGGTAATTTTTGAAGGATTTCCATTTGCAATATCCTTAATAATTCCTTCTGTTAAAACAATGGCAATGTCAACTTCTCCAGAGCGTAATGCTTTACACATTTGTCCGGTTCCTCCGTGATAATCTGTCCAGCGAAGATTGATCCCTTTTTTGGTGTATTCTTTATTTTTTAGGGTAATGTACCAAGGATAATTAAAGTGCTCAGGTACACCACCAACTTTTAAGTTTACCATTTTACTCAACTAATTTGTCTAACGTGTATTTTATTAATTTTGCTACTACTTTACCTGGGTTTTCGCTAAAAGTTCCATTAGCTCTGTTGGCAATAATAGCATTCATTGAAACTGCATTATGTCCAAGTAATTTAGATAAACCATAAATGGCAGAAGTTTCCATTTCTAAGTTTGTAATTCTATTACTGTTAAAGTTAAAAGAATCAATTTTACTGTTTAAGTTGGCGTCTTGAAGTGGTAATCTTAAGACTCTTCCTTGTGGTCCGTAAAATCCTCCAGCTGTTGCTGTTATTCCTTTAAAAGTAATTTCTGAAGCTATTTTTTCAGCTAATTTTTCACCGTTAGCAATAACAAGTGGTTCGCATTTTTTTGAAGACCAGTTTGTATGTTTTATAAAAGCTTGTTCCATTTCTGGATGCGCAATTTCTTCAACTTGATAGGAGTGAAGCATACCATTTATGTCTAAAGCATGAGAGCTTAATAAGAAACTATCTACAGGAATATCTGTTTGTAAAGAACCAGAAGTACCAATACGTACAATATTTAAAGCTGTGTGTTTTTCTTTAATTTGACGTGTTTCTAGGTTTATATTTACTAACGCATCTAATTCATTAAGTACAATGTCTATATTATCTGGACCAATTCCGGTAGATATTACTGATAAACGTTTGCCTTTATAAGTTCCTGTGGTTGTTTTAAACTCTCTTTTTTGAGTTGTAAAATCTATTGAATCAAAATGAGCAGTAACTTTATCTACTCTGTCTTGATCTCCAACAAAAATAATGTCTGTTGAAATGTCTTCTGGAAGAAGGTTTAAATGATAAATACTTCCGTTAGGATTAAGTATTAATTCAGAATGTTTAATATTCATTAAGAGGTAATTTTCAGCAACTTACCTGTATTGTTTGTTTGCAGGAAGTTGTATTTTTTTGAACCACCAAGATACGAAAAATCTGAACGAATATGAGCGTAAAAATTCATTTGATTAAATAACACTTTTCTACCCATTTTACTAAGTTTTACAGGGTTAAATGAAGTGAAAAGCCTTTTCATTTCGTTTAAGTTATTATTGTACTGTATATCTCCAAAACCGTAATTTTCTTGATTTTTCAATAAATTTTGAATAAGCTCTTCTTTGCTTGAAAATTCATTTTGTTTTACGGTTTGTAATATTGAGTTTTCAATAATATTTAAGCCATTTTCAATAGAAGGAAAACGTAATAAGTGTGCTTTTATAGCATCTGCTAAATAAGAAAATGGAGACATTGGATTGAATTGATGCACTGTTTCTAAGCGCAATGGACTGTCAGAACAATATAATTGCCAAATATAATCGGCATATTCAATATCATCTTGTGTTAGAGTTGCTCTATTTTTAAAATGTAGTTGTATTTGCTCTTCATTTAATTGAGGTAAATTATACATTTTGTTTGTATTGTCTAACTTTCCGCTAGTTACTAAAGATATCTTGTAACCTTGCCTGTGTTTTTTTAACCAGCTAATTACTGCAAGCATGTTTACTTGACAAAATAAGTCAGATTCAAACCACAACACAATTTCGTCTTGTTGTTTGTGTTTACAGAGGTTTCTGTATTCCTTTAGCGTATAATCTATAAATTTTTTCTTACTTATTTTGTAAGACGATTTTAAAAAATCGAAACGTGTTTTCCAAAAGGTTTCACTACCTACATCTGTTAATGTTTGTCCTTCACATAGCATTTCTCGCCATGTAATATAATTGCCATTAAAATTTAAATTTTGAAGATGTTTTGTGGTGTAATCACCATTTGTAATGTGTAAAAAATGGGGTTTCATTATGTGAAAGAATTATTAATTCTGTAGTCAAATAACGTAAAAATAATTATGATATTATAAAAATAAAATAATTTTTATGAATATCTTATTAAAGAGACTGAAGTATTGTGGTATGTGTAAAAGATAATTTATCCACCCACACGTTTTACCTTAAAACCTTTATCTTTTAAAAGCTGCATAATTTGTGTTCGATAATCTCCTTGAATAATTATTTTTTCATCTTTAAAACTTCCGCCAACGCTTAGCATTTTTTTAATCTCTTTGGCTAGTTTTTTAAAGTCTTGGGTTGCACCATTATATCCTTCTAAAATAGTAATGGGTTTTCCTTTTCTTTTTTCGTATTTACAAATAATAGGTTCGTCTTGAAGCCAAATGTCAGATTTCTCTTTTATAGGTTCTGCACTTTCTTCGTGCTCTGGAAACAAGTTTTTAAGTTGATCTTTTAAATCCATATTTGTGAATTATCAATTACTAATAAACAATTATCACTTACTAATAAATGATAATTGTTTATTGATAAATGTATTATTTTTTAAGTCCAAGTTCTCTTAAACGTTCGTCTAAAAATTGCCCAGCTGTAATATCATCAAACTTTTTAGGGTTTTCTGCATCAATACAATTTTCTAAAACATCTAATTTCATGTCTGAAACTGGGTGCATAAAAAACGGAATTGAATAACGTGATGTTCCCCACATTTCTTTAGGTGGATTTACAACTCTATGAATGGTTGATTTTAATTTGTTGTTACTGTGACGAGATAACATATCTCCAACATTAATCATTAATTCGTCTGGTTCTGCCATTGCATCAATCCAGTCTCCATTATGGTTTTGCACTTGTAAACCTTTACCTTGTGCACCCATTAAAAGTGTTATTAAATTAATGTCTCCGTGTGCTGCAGCTCTTTCAGCTCCTTTTGGTTCAGTTTGTATTGGAGGATAATGTATTGGCCTTAGAATACTATTTCCATCTTTAATATAGTTGTCAAAATAAGTTTCTTCTAAACCTAAATGTAACGCAAGTGAACGTAAAACGTATTTTGCAGTTTTTTCTAACATTTTATAGGTTTGTTTACCTACTTCGTTAAACTTAGGTAATTCTTTTACAGCTACGTTGTCTGGATATTCTTTTGCGTATTTAGAAGCAGCTTCTACATACTGACCAAAATGCCAAAATTCTTTTAAATCTCCTTCTTTTTTTCCTTTTGCAGATTCTTTTCCAAAGGAAACATAGCCTCTTTGTCCGCCAATTCCTGGAATTTCGTAGCTTTCTTTTACATCAACGGGCAAGTCGAAAAAGTTTTTAATTTCTGTATATAAATCATCAACGAGCTTGTCGTCTAAGAAGTGTCCTTTTAAGGCTACAAAGCCAATGTTTTCGTAGGCATGTCCAATTTCATCTATAAACTTTTGTTTGCGAGTTGCATCGTTAGATAAAAAGTCTGCTAAATTTACGCTAGGTATTTTATTCATTGTTAATAAATTTGTTTTAAACGTGGGATAAATTTACTAAAAACAGTAAAACCACCGACAATTACTTATTAACAAACGGAATTAAATAAGAAATAGTGTAGTTAAATCCAAAACCAACATTATTTGCATACACTCTGTTAAAACCAGGAGCAAAGAGTGTTTTAAAGTTTTCTGGGTCGTCTATACTAATACCTACTTTGTAAGAAAAACTGAATCCAATAAACAGATTTTTAAGTGTTTCTGCTTTTAAACCTAATTGTAATTCCGCCCAATGTGCCGTTAAACCAGTATCTGTAAAAGGTGTATCTATTTGGTTTGCTGTAAAATAAGTGTTTCCCGTATTTGGAGTATAACTATTAACTGTATTATCAAAAATGCTAAAACCATAACGGAAGCCAACAAAAATCTCATTATTCATGTCTAACCAATTTTCATAAGCATTGTAATTTGCGCCTAATCTAATATAGCTCCCTTTTGCGGTAGAATTTGTGAAATCTTCAATTGTGTTTTCTTCTTCGTAACCTAATTCTGCTGCCGCATACCAATTTTTAGTAATTCTATAATCACCCGTTATTTCAAATCCACTGTAAGAATCATCTAACATAGATTTAATTGGTTTACTAATATCTAAACCAAGTCTAAGTCCGTAGCCAGTTTTATAGGTTACTGAATCTTTTTTTACGTCGGATTTTTCTTTTTCTTGAGAAAATCCATCAACTGAAATAATAATCAATAAAATGCTAATGAAATACTTGTACATGCGCTGTGTCTTGATTTGTTATTGATGGAATTGTGGTTGGAGTTAGTGAAGAAATCCAACTATTTGATGGTGAATCTATACTTAAAGAAACATCTTTGTAAGTAAAACGATAACCACAAGAACGAGACGTAAATTCCTCTTCAGGAGTATAAGTTATTGTTAATTTATTTAGTAGTAAAGTTCCTTGAGATAGATTATAAACTGTTTCTGATGTTAACGGATTTAACGGAATTGCAATAGAATCTACAGCTTCATTTAAGTAAAGACTATCTTTTCCTTCTGCCCAAATATACAATGAGTCAGTTGCTTTTATTGTTGTTGTACTTGTTGCATCGTAAAAACGTAACACTAAATTTGGTGTTGTTGGTTCTACACAAATATCATCTATTTCACAAGCGGAAATTAAGGATACTGTAGCAATTAAAAAGATAATATATTTTTTCATTTTAAATATTTCTAAGTCAAATGTAAGTAATTTTTCTTGCTGAATATGTTAAACCTTTTCAAACAAAACAACCGTTTCTATATGACTTGTATGTGGAAATTGATCTACCAAACTAATCTTTTTTAGCTCATAACCAGCTTCGCGTAACATTTCTGTATCACGTGCTTGTGTTGCAGGATTACAAGAAACATACACCATTCTGTCTGCATTTAGGTTAATGATTTTCTTAAGCGTTTTTGGTGCAATTCCTGCTCTGGCTGGATCTAAAATAATGGTTCTAATCTTATTTTGATATTGTGGATGTTCATTTAAAAACTTACCAACATCGGCAGCATAAAATTCTAAGCCTTCAATATTATTTCTTTTGGCATTTTTCTTAGCGTCTTCAATAGCTGAAGCTACAATATCTACACCAACTATTTTTGCGTTTTCACTTTTTGAAGCTAATATTTGACCAATAGTTCCTGTTCCACAAAATAAATCCATAACAACTGTATTGTCTATTGCTTCTTTATTTTCTAAAGCATAATCGATAACTTTTGTGTATAGTTTTTCGGCAGATTTTGGGTTTGTTTGAAAGAAGCTTTTCATACTAATTTCAAAATTTAAACCTAATAGTTCTTCTACAATTTTATCTTTTCCGTAAACAAGATTTATACTTCCTGAAGTTGCAATGGTTCTATCGCCAACTTCATCGTTAATTGTATGTAATAAACCTGCAATTCTGTCTCCAAAAATTCCTTTTAAAAAGGCTGCAAATTCATGTAAATCGAATTTATCTAGTTCTGGTGAAGTGGTTACTAAATTGAATAAAAGTTCGTTTGTTTTGTATGATTTTCTAACTACAAAATATCTAAAGAAACCTTCTCTTTTTGGTCCGTGCCAAGGCGCTAAACCTGTATCTTGACAGTATTTTCTAATGTTTATTAAGTTGTCTTCAAATTCTTTATCGAATAAACCTGAGTCTTTGTTAAGATTATCTCCCATCCACCAAACGCCACGACGTTTAAAGCCTAAAGTAAATTCATCTACATCAGTTTTGTTTACTCTGTCGTAGCCAATTGCAGAAAATCCATATTCCATTTTATTTCTGTAATGAAATACATTTGGAGAGGTTATAAACTCGTCAAAAACGTCTTCTATATTTTCAACTTTTCCAATACGTTTAAAGAGTGAAAGTGTACTTTCTTTTTTATATTGATGTTGTAAGTCTATTGGTAACTTAATATACGGAGCGCCTGGAATGTCTTGAAAAGGAACGTCAACTTCATTTTCGGAATCTTCTAAAACATCAATTAGTTTAGCTTCTGCGTATTTTTTGCTCGATTTTTTAATCTGTGCTTTTACCAATTGTCCTGGTAATGTGTTGGGAACGAAAACAACAAAGCTTCCTTCTTCAGATTTTATTCTTGCAATTCCTTTTCCGCCGAAGGCATAATCTTCAATTTTTAATTCTAAAATTTGATTTCTTTTTACAAACTTGTTTCGTTCTCTACGTGGCATTCTCTGTTGTTTATTGGATTTGCAAAATTAGGAAAAAGATATTGATAATGTACTGCATTTGCGTTAGGGATTGCAGTGACATCCTTTTATGAAGAATGAATAAAAGATATAACGGAAAGCCCGACCTTTTTAGGGAACGCCCAAATTAAGGTTATAATAGTTTTTTACATAAAAAAAAAGCACCTCAATTGAGATGCTTTTTAATGATATGATTTTAAAGTTTATTTTTTATTAAACTTATCTAAAATTTTTGTCATTTGTTTTCCTGCTGCTTCACGACCTCCTAAACCGAAAGCTAATACAACTGTTAAGGCAACTGCGCCTAAAGTTATACCAAATGCTAAGTTTATAATATCGTCTGCTATACCCATTCTGCGTAAACCAATTGCTAAAAAGATTGCTAAAATTGCTACTTTTATAATGTTTGCTACAAAAGGGTTATCGTCTGATTTTAAGAAGTTTTTAGAGGCAACATTTGCAACCCAATTTCCTATTGCTAAGATTACTAAACCGAATAAAATATTACCACCTAATTCTATTACAGTGTTCATCATTTCTGATAATTTTGTAAACTCTAATTTTTCTATTGCTGTAACTAAACCGAATAAAATAATAAAAGCATACACAATATTTGCTATTAAACGCTCTATGTTTGTTTTCCCTGTAACTGCTGTTAAACCAGCTTTTTGCATTACTTGGTTTAAGTTTAAGCTATCTAATAAATCTTTTAATAATTCGCTTAAGAAACGCCCTCCAACAACAAAAATTATCATGATTATTGTTGCTACTAATACTTTAGGAATTGCGTTGAAAAAGCTTTGTAACATTTCGCTTGCTGGTTCTGAAACAGAACTAATATTTAAAATGTTTAATGCTGATATTAATAAAGGAATAAAGATGAAAATAAATACAACTTTCTTTAAAATATCTACTAAATCGATGTTTTCTGGTAAGCGTAATTTAGGAGCAAATTTTTGAATTGTATCTCCAGATAAGCCAACTAATTCAGATACAATGGTTGCTAACATATAACCAATATAAGCTACTAAACCAGCGCCTATAATATTTGGAATGTAGCCTAAGAAACCGTCAAGTAAACCTTTTACTGGTTCTAAAACACTTGTCATTCCTAACTTGTTGAGTGCTAACATGAATACAAAAATCATTACTAAATAATATAATAATTTTGCAATTACATCTGCAAAGTTTACTTTTTTGCTGCTTAAAGATTCATCTACACCTGATTTTTTAATAAGTTTTTTAACTAATCTTTTTAATATACCAGCTACAAACCATCCTATAATGATAATTGCTAATGCTGCTATTGGAGCACCAAAAGAGCCCGTTAAATTGTTGTAAGTTTCAATAATCTGATCCATAATTTTTTTGATTTTTTGATTCTTTTTTATGACACATTTATTTAATAAAAGTCACTTTAAATTTAGTACTTTTGTATTTCTAGGGATGATTTCTTTCCCACGCTGAATTTTCAGAACTTTCTGAAAGGATAAAGGTAGAACAGGAATAGTTTTTTTATTAATTAAATATTATTTAAAATGGCTATTTTAGACCAATTAACTTCGCAAAAAGCGATTGAATTAGAGAACAAATACGGAGCACACAACTATCATCCACTTCCTGTGGTTTTAAGCAGAGGAGAAGGAGTATATGTTTGGGATGTTGAAGGAAAAAAATATTATGATTTTCTTTCGGCTTATTCTGCCGTAAACCAAGGACATTGTCATCCAAGAATTGTAGATGCAATGGTGAATCAAGCAAAAACATTAACCTTAACATCTCGTGCATTTTATAATGATATGTTAGGCTCTTATGAAAAATATGCTACTGAACTTTTTGGTTTCGATAAATTATTACCAATGAATACCGGTGCAGAAGCTGTGGAAACGGCTTTAAAATTAGCTAGAAAATGGGCGTATGAAGTAAAAGGGATTAAAGAAAATAAGGCTGAAATTATTGTTTGTGAAAATAATTTTCATGGAAGAACAACTACAATTATTTCTTTTTCTAATGATCCAGTAGCTCGTGCTAATTTTGGACCTTATACAAAAGGGTTTTTAAAGATTGAATACGATAATTTACAAGAATTACAAGAAGCGTTAGAAAGTAGTAATAATATAGCTGCATTTTTAGTTGAGCCTATACAAGGTGAAGCAGGTGTTTATGTTCCTTCTGAAGGATATTTAGCAGCTGCTAAAAAAATGTGTGCAGATTATAATGTGCTTTTTATTGCAGATGAAGTACAAACCGGAATTGCAAGAACGGGTAAAATGTTGGCTGTAGATCATGAAAACGTAAAACCAGATGTTTTAATTCTAGGAAAAGCATTAAGTGGAGGCGCATATCCTGTTTCTGCAGTTTTAGCTGATGATGCTATTATGAATGTTATTAAACCAGGAAATCATGGTTCTACTTTTGGTGGAAATCCTGTTGCAGCAGCAGTTGCAGTTGCCGCTTTAGAGGTTGTTAAAGATGAAAAGTTAGCAGAAAACGCAGAAGCTTTAGGACAAATATTTAGAGCAGAACTTGCTGAGTTTGCAAAAGAAAACGAGCTTGTAAAATCTGTTAGAGGTAAAGGTTTATTAAATGCAATTTTAATAAATGATACAGAAGAAAGCTCAACAGCTTGGGATATTTGTATGAAATTACGCGATAACGGTTTGTTAGCTAAACCAACACATGGAAATATAATCCGTTTTGCGCCACCTTTGGTAATGAACGAAGAACAATTACTAGATTGTATTTCAATTATTAAGAAAACAATTTCTGAGTTTTAAACGTTCTTTTTTTAGAATGATATGAATAAATAAAAAGCGACCAATTGGTCGCTTTTTTATTTATTGCTGTGTATAATAATTATAGTCTTTAATAACCAATTCAACAAAATCCATTGGTTGTAAATCTGTTTTTATATTGGTAATTTCTATAATTTTAACGTGTAGTTTTAGAATTATTTTATGATTTCTAGTTCTTTTAGATTTTCTGTACAATTCCTTTATTGTTTGTATATCACTATCAGAAAGCGTGGTAACTTGTGGAAACGTTGGTTTGTAATCTGTAGCAACATCTACACCTAAAGTGTTTAAAGTAACTCTTTTTCTTTCACTAATAACAGTTGTTCCTCCCGCAATATCTCCTAAACGTTGTCCTTTTCCGTTTAATAAAATTGTTAATACAGCAACAGAACCACTTGCTAAGTTAAAATCAATAACACGTAACATCCAACGTAAAAGATAGCTTCCAAAGGTTGGTTTAGTACCATCTAATTTTACAACTCTTAATTTGTTAATTATTTTTCCTGGAGTTTGTCCGTTTAGTAAAACTTCAAAAAGTAAACTGTAGAAGAAAATAGGTAAACCAAAAATGGTCCAAAAAACATAGAGTGTAAATCCTTCATCAATATTTAGCCAACCCATAACAAATATTAAAACGATAATATAAAGCACAATTATTAGCGCATCTAACAAATAAGACCCAATGCGCGTTGTGATATGTGCTGCATTTTGTTGTAAAGTTATATTTTGAGCTGTTTCTATTTGAAAGTTATCCATTTTTTATCGTTATTTGTTGTCAAATAAGAATTGCGAATATAATAATTTCATTAATCTTTTTAGCCTTTAATTCATAAATGAGAGAAGCTTCTTTTGTATCAAAAAATAAAGAAAAGTGGCAGCTTTTTGATGACGTTTTGTCAAATAAAAAGCAAGTTTCTCCAGATCAATTATCGGATTTATACATAGAAGTTACAGACGATTTAAGCTACGCAAAAACATTTTATCCAGCTAGTAATACCGAAGCATACTTAAATTCTATTGCTTCAACTGCACATATTAAAATTTACAAAACAAAGAAAGAGGGGAAAAACAGATTTGTTCAATTTTTCTTAAAAGAATTTCCATTAGAATTTTATCAACATCAAAAACAACTATTAATTGCATTTGTGGTTTTTGGTTTTTTTACACTTGTTGGTGCTTTTTCTGCTTCTAAAGATGCAGATTTTGTACGCTTAATTATGGGCGATGCGTATGTAAATATGACTTTGGAAAACATTGAAAATGGAGATCCAATGGCGGTTTATAAAAAAGCAAATGAAACCGAAATGTTTATTGGTATAACAATTAACAATATTCGTGTTGCTATGTATGCCTTTGTTTTTGGAATTATATTTTCCGTAGGAACCTTGTATATTATGATGCAAAACGGAATTATGTTAGGCTCATTTTTGTACTTTTTCTATGATAAAGGTTTGTTTTGGGAATCTTCCAGAACCATTTGGATTCATGGAACTATAGAAATTTCTGTAATTGTAATTGCAGGTTGTGCAGGTTTGGTTTTGGGTAACGGTTTATTGTTTCCAAAAACATACTCGCGTTTAGAGTCTTTTAAGAAGAGTATTAAAGCAGGTTTAAAAATTATGGTAAGTACAATTCCGTTTTTTATAGTTGCCGGTTTTTTAGAAGGTTTTGTAACAAGACACACAGAAATGCCAGATTGGCTAGCAATTTTTATCATCTTATTATCTTTAGCAAGTATCATATTTTATTACATAATTTACCCAATTCAACTAACTAAAAAAAATGCAAAATGAGAAGCAATAACGAGTACGTAGAGTTTAAAAAAGAGCGCGATTTAGGCGCAATAATTACAGATACTTTCAAGTTTTTTAGACTAGAGTGGAAACCATTTTTTACAACAACATTTAAAATTGCTTTAATTCCAATCTTAATTGCTTTAGCAGGTATTTTATATTATTCTTACGAGCAATCTAATATGTTTTCTTCAATAGATTTTGAAAATCCAAACGATTTTCAGAATTCACCTTTTGGAGGAGGAGGAATGTTAATAGCAACTTTTGTAATGTTTTTCTCTTATTTAATAGCTTATATAATGATAAACGTTGCAGCTATGTACTACATTAAATCCTATGTAGATAATGACGGAAAAACTAATTTTGAAGAAATAAAACAGAATGTAAATAACAATCTTTGGGCGTTTGTAGGTTTAGGTTTTATTATTGGTGTAATGGTTTTTGTAGGAATGCTTTTTTGTGTAATTCCAGGAATTTATGTTGCCATACCTTTAACCTTAGCCTCTTCAATTTATGTTTTTAAAGGAAAAGAAGTAATGGATTCTATTAGTTATAGTTTCACTTTTATAAAAAATCATTGGTGGGAAACTTTTGGAGTTTTAATTGTAGTTGGATTATTAATTACCGTTTTAGGAAGTATTTTCTCAATTCCATCAATAATTTATATGTTTATAAAGACCATGTCTGGTATTGGAGAAAATGATCCAACAGCAATTATGAGTCTTTTTTCTGACCCAGTTTATTTATTTTTTACAGTTGTTTCTTATGTCGGTAGATTTTTATTTTACGCAGTAACATTAGTGTCTACAGTGTTAATTTACTTCGATATAAATGAACAAAAATACGCATCAGGAACTATTGAACAAATTGATAGATTAGGAGAATAATTTTGAAGCATTTTATAATTTTCATATCGTTTTTTATCTTTTCCTTCGGAAGTTTTGCGCAGCAAGATTTTGAAGGAATACAAATAGATAGTACTCAAGTTTCTTCCAAGGAATTTGATGAACAGTCTATAGAAAAATATAGGAATTCAGACGATTTTAATTATAACGTTCAAAAGAAAGAGGAAAATATTTTAGATCGTTTTTGGAACTGGTTAGGAAGATTGGTTAAAAAAGGACTTTCTTGGGTATTTGATGATATTTCTCCTGCTTTAGGTTTAATAAAAGACTTTTTATCAATATTGCCTTACATACTTTTAGCAGTTTTACTGTATTTTATTTTGAAGTTTTTCTTAAAAATTGATACCAATAGTTTAAAAAATAAAAACGGAAAAATAGCAGCTATCAATATAACAGATGAAGAAGAATTGATTAAAAATAGTGATTTGCAAGAACTTGTAAATCAGTCAGTAACTAATAAAAACTATCGTTTAGCAGTTCGTTATTACTATTTGTTAATTTTACAAAAATTAGCGGATAAAGAACTGATTGTTTGGCAACAAGAAAAAACAAACGAAGATTATATTAAAGAGTTACAAGCAACAAAAGTACATCAGCAATTTACAGAAAGCACACGTTTGTACGATTTTGTTTGGTATGGAAATTTTGATATTAATGAAACTGAATTTACCAAAGCAGCAAGCCTTTTTACGAACTTAAAAAGTAAAATAGGTGAATAAGAAAGTAAAAATATACATAGTGCTTTTTATAGCAATTGTTGGCTTGTTAATGTATGCAGATGCAACAAAAGTAAAACCTATAAGTTGGTTTCCTTCTTATGTTGCAAAACATAAAATGCCTTACGGGACGTATATTTTAAGAAAAGAATTACCAAGTTTTTTTCCAAATTCAACCATAAAAGATATTAATACGGCTCCGTATGTTTTCTTGCAAGATAGCACAGTAAGCGGAACGTATTTCTTTTTAGATGGCGCAATTAATTTTGGAGAAGATGAGTTTAATGAACTTTTAAAGTTTGTAGAAAGAGGTAATGATGTGTTTTTGTCTACCAGTGGAAGTCAAATAGATACATTAGGATTAAAAACCAGCTCATTGTCAACTTTAGAACTGAATGAAAAACACTATGTTTCTTTATTAAATCCTGCTTTTTCGGATAAAAAATATAGTTTTGATAAACCAATGCCACGTATTTATTTTGAAGAAATAGACACTATGAATACTACAGCTTTAGGTAAAATAACCATGTTTGATAAAGATAGCATTGCTTTAAAAAGTGGCGTTAATTTTATAAAACATAAATTCGGAAAAGGTAATTTTTACATCAATACATTTCCGTTAGCATTTACAAATTATAACATTTTACATCAAAAAAATGATGTGTATGTTGCTTCAGTTTTATCGTATTTAGATTCAGAAAAACCAATACTTTGGGATGCATATTATAAAAAAGGAAAAGATAAAATTACATCGCCTTTAAATTATATTTTAAATTCTAAAAGTTTAAAATGGGCATATTATATTGCTTTAATCGGTGTGTTGTTTTTTGTGTTTTTTAAAGGAAAAAGAGAGCAACGAAACATACCAATTATAACACCGTTAAAAAACCAAACATTAGCATTTACTAGAACAATTAGTAATATGTATTATGAGAAATCTCAGCATCAAAAAATAGCCAATCAAAAAATCAATTATTTTTTAGTTTGGGTAAGAAGTAAAATGAATATTCCAACGGATGTGCTAAATCAATCGTTTTATAAACATTTAGCCTCAAGAAGTAATAATACTGATGAAGACACTGAGAAAGTTTTCAAAAAAATAGCACAAGTACAACAATTAAATACGGTTTCAAAAGAACAATTAATTGCATTAAACAGCTTAATTGAAACCTATAAAAGTAAAACACAATAGCAATGGAAAATACTGAAAATCAGCAAAACGACAATACTATAGAGAATCAAAACGAATTTAAAAATCGTATTGATTTATCTAAGTTAAAAGAAGCAGTTTCTTCAATAAAAGGGCAATTACAAAAAGTAATTGTAGGGCAAGAAGATTTTATGGAATTACTTTTAGTGTCTTTATTAGCAGATGGACATGTTTTAATTGAAGGTGTTCCTGGAGTTGCAAAAACAGTAACTGCAAAGTTGTTAGCAAAAACAATAAGTACCGATTTTAGTCGTATTCAATTTACGCCAGATTTAATGCCTTCGGATGTTTTAGGAACTTCAGTTTTAAATATGAAAACGTCTGATTTTGAGTTTAAAAAAGGTCCTGTTTTTTCAAATTTTGTTTTAATTGATGAAATAAATAGAGCGCCAGCAAAAACGCAGTCAGCATTGTTTGAAGCGATGGAAGAACGCCAAGTAACTATAGACGGAACGGAATATAAAATGAATCCGCCATTTATGGTGTTGGCAACTCAAAATCCAATTGAACAAGAAGGAACATACGCATTGCCAGAAGCACAATTAGACCGTTTTTTATTCAAAATTAATGTTGGATATCCAAATCTAGAAGAAGAGGTTAAAATTATTAGCAATCATAACGCTAGAAAAGGGCAGAAGCCACAAGAATTAATAACATCTGTACTTTCTGAAGCTGATTTATTAGCATACAGAAGTAATATTTTTGATATTCTTGTTGAAGAAAAAATTGTAAAATACATAGCAGAAGTTATAACAAGCACGCGTAATCATCCGCATTTATATTTAGGAGGTTCTCCACGTGCAAGTATTGCAGTCTTAATGGCTTCAAAAGCATTTGCTGCAATTAACGGAAGAGATTTTGTAATTCCGGAAGACGTTAAAAAGAGTTTATATCCTGTTTTACGTCATCGTGTTATGCTAACTCCAGAGCGAGAAATGGAAGGTTTAACTGCCGATAAAGTTATAGAAATGATTGTTCAATCTGTAGAAGTACCTAGATAATAAAGTGAAATTTTATAAATCCATATTTGTACACGATCAATTTTTCTATTACATCGCAGGTTTGTCTGCGTTGTTTTTAATGTCTTATTGGTTGCCTTTTTTATACACTCTTGCGTGGGTTTGTGTACTAATTTTTGGTGTCCTAACATTGTTTGATTTTGTGTTACTTTTCAGCAATAAAAAAAGAATTTCAGCAAAAAGAATATTGTCAGAAAAATTTTCAAATTCTGATGAAAATCCGGTTTCAATTCAAATTGATAATAAATACCCATTTCAGGTTTTTGTAAAAGTAATTGATGAATTGCCAAGCCAGTTTCAAAAAAGAGATTTTAATCATTTTTCAAGTATAAAATCTTCAGAAAACTATCAATTCGATTATCAAGTAACACCAGTTGAACGTGGCGAATATCACTTCGGATTTGTACATGTTTTTGCGTCTTCACAATTAAAAATTATTGCGCGCAGGTTTAGTTTTGATAATAAACAAATGGTTGCTGTGTATCCATCTTATATTCAAATGAAAAAATATGAGTTTTTGGCAATGAGCAATAGACTTACGGAATATGGCTTAAAAAAGATTAGAAGAATTGGGCACACGATGGAATTTGAGCAAATTAAAAGTTACGTTCCTGGAGATGATGTTAGAACCATAAATTGGAAAGCTACCGCTAAAAAAGGCGCATTGATGGTGAACCAATATCAAGATGAAAAATCGCAACCAATATATTCTATTATAGATATGGGACGCGTTATGAAAATGCCTTTTGAGAACTTGAAATTAGTAGATTATGCTATTAATTCTACACTGGCTTTTTCAAATATAGCATTGTTAAAAAATGATAAAGCAGGAATGTTAACTTTTGCAAAAAAGGTAGAAAATATTGTTGCAGCAAGTAATAAAAAAACACATTTAACAACCATAAATGAAACGCTGTATAATTTAAACACCAGTTTCTCAGACACTGATTTTAGTTTATTATACGCAACCATTAAAAGAAAAATTAACCAACGTAGTTTGTTAATTGTGTACACAAATTTCGAACATATTTCCGCACTTAAACGTCAATTACCGTATTTAAAAGCAATAAGTAAAAAGCATTTACTAATTACTGTTTTTTTTGAAAATACAGAGTTAGACGAATTAATTTCTACTAATGCAGAAGATGTTCAAGGAATTTATCATAAAACAATTGGGGAAAAATTTGCCTACGAGAAAAAGCGAATGGTAAAAGAATTAGATAAAGCTGGAGTGCACGCAATACTTACAAAACCTAATAACTTATCTGTAAATGTTATTAATAAGTATTTAGAGTTTAAAGCAAAAGGCTTGATATAAAAAAAGCGGTTATTTTAATAAATAACCGCTTTTTTTTTATTGTAATTCTTGTATTCTTTGTTGAAGTAATTCAGGATCAGATAATGCATCCCAACCAATGTAAGCAACAATTCCTATGATATAAGCAATAAACAATACGTTTAAAACAATACCAACAATACATAAGATTTTACCTGTTTTAACATTAGAAAATCCTGTGTATTCTTCTGGCGAGGCAAGATATACTTGTTTTGCTTTTTTAGCTAAAACAAGACCAACTATACCTAGAATTAAACCAATAATACCATAACAGCAACAAGTTACAATAGATAATATTCCTAAGATTATTACTCCTGTAGCATTAGGTAGTTTTTGTTTTTCCATGTAATTGTAGTCATTTGAATTTGATACGGTTGGTTTGTCCATTTTTGGTTGATTTTTTTATTAAAGATTAAATATAAAGTTCATTTTTATAATATAGCTAATAGAAATTATTAGCACATTAATAATAGCTAAAGTAAAAATAATTTTTGAAGCATGTTTTAGTTTCAGTTTTTTGTTTATCAAAATAAAAGCAAACAAAAAAACTAATGTAAAAATTGCTGGATACAATTGAAAAGCTTCTGTGAATTCTCCTTTTACAAGATGAACTACAGAACGCTGAATACCACATCCTGGACAATCAATTCCGAAGAATTTTTTATTTAAACAAGGTAATAAGTAGTCTTGTATGTTAAATTTTAAGAACATTACTTAAACATATCCATTCCAGGAATATTTGGCATTCCGCCTTTTGCTGCTGCTGCAAGTTCTTGTTCGTTAATTTCGCCCGCTCTTTTTAAAGCTTTATTTAAGGTTAAAACTAAGTAATCTTCTAATTCTTCTGCATCAGAAAGTAAAGAGTTGTCTATGTTTATAGCTCTAATTTCTCTATTTGCAGTAACGGTTACTTTTATTTTTCCTTCAGATGAAGATTCATCAATAAGTACATTGTTTAAACGTTGTTTTGTTTCTTCAACTTTTTTTTGAGCATCTTTCAGCTTGTCCATCATTCCAGATAAATCTCCAAACATTATTCTTTCGTTATAAATTAATAGGAAACAAACTTAGTGCTTTTCAATTTAATTTAAAATCAACTTGCATAAAAAAAAGGAGCGATTAATATCGCTCCTTTTATCAATTTTAGAATTCCTATTATTACTATTTTGTAGTGTCTTTCTTTTTATTACCAAACAAACCACCTAAAACACTTTTAATTTTATCTTTAGTATCGTTATTTGTTTTGGTAGAATCTTTATTAACAGTATCATTTTTAGTGTTACCTAAGCCTAATAAGTTTTTAATTTTATCTTCTCCTTTATCAATTAAATCTTGCTTTTGCTTTTCAACTAATTGTTTTACCAAATTAGTAGTTGCGTCTTTAATATTTGTAGAAAAACTAGGACTAGTAAAACTACCCGTTAAGTTTGCATTTACCGGAATTGTTTTAATATCTTCTGTTTGTTTAGGAGATAATTTAGAGAGTAAACTGGTTGCTTCTGTGCCTAGATATTTAACAGGAACATTAAAAGTAATGTCATAATTCATTGAATTATCAAAACCATGTTTACCACCAATTTGCATTTCAATATCGTTATAATTAAGGTTGAAAGGTTTTACATTTACGTTACCATTTTCAAAAGTAAATAAAGCCTTTACATTATTAAGATTTAGTTTGCTGATGTCTAAAAAATCTACTTTAGAACTTACTGCTTTTAATACGGTAGAATTGCTAGCTTTTAACTTAGTATCTAATAATTGCCCTAATAAATCTCCAGAAATAGATTTTAAATCTGGTGTCATATCTTCATTTAAAAGACCAGATACTTTTATGGTAGAGTTTATTTTCCCTTCAATAGTTTTTGCAATAGGAGCAATGGCTTTTAGCATTTCTAAATTCCCAAAAGAGTCAGCAATATTTAACTCTTTTAAGTTTAAATTCATATTAAATTTAGAAGTATCTCCTTTGGTTGAGACATTTCCATCAAAACCAATATTTCCACCAAAAACATCCGTTTTTAAGTTTTGTAAGTCTACCGCTTCATCTTTAATAAATAGGTTTCCAGAAACATTAGACAGGTTAATATTGTCATAAACAACGGTTTTTGCTTTTGCATTTAACTTGATGTCTAAAAAAGATGGAATTTTCAGTTTTACTGTTTTAGTATCAGTTTCGCCTTCGGTTTTTGTTTCGGTTGAAAGAAAATCGGCAACTTTTAAATTGTTAGAATTTAAATCAAAATTTCCCTTTAAAACTTGGTCTTTAAATAAGAAACCATAAAAATTATTTAAATTTCCGTTTAAAGAAAGATCCGATGTTCCTGTTTTTGCTTTAAACTCATTTAGTTTTATTGAATTTGTATTGAATGCAATGGAAGTTTTATCAATAAAGAAAGGTTTTGCAACATCTTTACCTTCATATTTAAAGCTGTTTAAAGAAATAGTTCCTGCATTTTTAATTTGCTGATAATTTCCTTTTTCAACAGCATTCATATCAAAATTTGTGGTAACGTCTGCTTTTAAAATTCCTGCTAATTCATTTTCTAATTTAACCGGATATACTTTGCTAATATTAGCTAAATTAATAACACCGTTTGCCGTAATATTAACCTTTGGGTTTGTAGTAATGTTGCTAATATTTCCGTTTGAAGAAAAAACATCTTCATCAATTTTAAAATTCAGTTTATTAACGTTTACATACGTGTCTTTTAAATTTCCAGTTTTGTTAATTATTTTAGAATTGATGTTTATATTTTTAACCGATTTTGGTAAATCGGCATATTTAAACATTGCGTTGTTAGATGAAAATGAAATGTCTAAAGTTGGAATTGTATTTTTAGAATAGGTTCCTTTTACAACACCGTTTAAGTCAAAATTCCCTTCAGTTTTAATCGATTTTAAATTACCTGAATATTGAGAAGGCAATAAAGCTAATGCATTTTTAAAGGATGAAGTAGGTGTTTTAAAACTAATATCATACAATTGACCTTCTTCTACAAGTTGAATAAAACCATTGAATTCTAAAGGCAGCTGATTAATATAACCTGTGTTTTCTTTAAAAGTGTATTTAGAGTTTTTAAGGTCAATTCCTAAAACGGCATCCAAAGAAACGGCTACATTATTTATGTAATTAACCTTGTCTAAATTAAACGAGACTTTTGCCGTAGATTTTGTGTCTAAATCTAAAATATCATCAGAAAAATTTCCTTTTCCTGTGTGGTAAATACTGTCTAATTGTAATTGTGTATTAGAACTTCTATCTAAATAATTGAATTGCAAATTATCTACTGTATAATCTTGAATATTAAATGAAAAAGAACTGTTATTTTCCGTTGTACTTTCTTGCGTTTCATTTTTTAAAGCAATGTCATAATTTCCAAGCCCTTCTTTATTTAAAATAATATTAACTTTTCCGTTAGCGGTAGCAATACTTTTTAAATCGATGGTTTCATCAGCACTTTTAAAAAGTTCAGTAACCTTCATATTTAGGCTCAATGTTTTAGCTGCGAACAACGTATCGCCAACAAATGGAGCTTTGTTTGCTACAGAAACATTATTAACGGTTAAACTAGCTGAAGGAAAGTTTTTTAGAAGGCTTAAATCAGCATCATTAAAGGTAACCGTTGCATTTAAATTATTGTTAATAGTTTGGGTAACCATTTGTACAATTTTATCTTTAAATACATACGGAATTGCAACTAACGCAATTAATACAATAACAAGTATAGAAATACTCCATTTAAGTATTCTTTTAGTAAGTGATTTTTGCTGTTTTTCCTTTTTCATAAATCAAAAAATATGTGTTAAATTAACGGATTACAAAGATACTTTTTTAACAATTTAAAATTCAGGGTTTTATTGTTAAATAAACCTCAAAGATGTATAATTTAAACAGAATTAGTGCGTTATAAAATAAATGCCAAACCAAATTAAATTTAAATCAACTAAAAATGAAAAATCAACTGCTATTAGTTACAGTTTTTAGTCTTATTTTTGCTACCGCTTGTAAAAAAGAGCAAAAGAAAGAAATGAAAGACAATAATGCTACACCACCAGTTGCAGAAAAGCAACCAAAGGAATTAGAAATTCACGGAGACAAACGTACAGACAATTATTTTTGGATGCGTCTTTCTGAAGAACAAAAAAATGCTAAAGAAAAAGACGCTCAAACACAAAAAGTGTATGATTATCTAAATGAAGAAAATGCTTATTTTGATGAAGTAACTGCGTATACAAAAGATTTTCAAGAAACATTATTTCAAGAAATGAAAGGTAGAATTAAGGAAGACGATTCTTCTGTTCCTTATAAAAATAGAGGTTATTTCTATATAACGCGTTATGAAAAAGGGCAACAATATCCTATTTATGCTCGTAAAAAAGGAAATTTAGAAGCTACAGAAGAAATAATGTTTAATGTAAATGATGAAGCAAAAGGGCACGATTATTTTCAATTAGGCGGTTTAAGTGTTTCTCCAGATAATAAATTAGCATCTTTTGCAGTAGATACAGTAAGTAGAAGACAATATTTTATTAGAATTAAAAATTTAGAAACGGGTAAAATTTATAATGATATTATAGAAAATACTACAGGAGGTTCTACTTGGGCAAACGATAATAAAACGTTGTTTTATGCTAAAAAAGACCCAATAACGTTACGTAGTTCTAAAATTTACAAACACGTTTTAGGTTCAGATTCTAAGTTAGATGAGTTAGTTTTTGAAGAAAAAGACGAAACATATAACGCATTTGTTTACAAAACAAAATCAGATAAATATATTGTTGTTGGTTCTTCAGCAACGGTTTCTACGGAATATCAAGTTTTAGATGCAGATAATCCGAATGGCGAATTAAAAATGATTCAAGCTCGTGAGCGTGATTTAGAATATGATATTGCACATTACGGAGATTATTTTTACATAAAAACCAATAAAGATGGCGCAACTAATTTTAAGTTGATGAAAACGCCAGTAAATAAAACTTCAAAAGAAAACTGGGTAGATGTAATTCCGCATAGAGATGATACATTATTGGAAGACATTTCAATCTTTAAAGAATATTTAGTTTTAGAAGAAAGAAACGAAGGTTTAAATAAAGTTCGCATTAAGCGTTGGGACAATAAAGCTGATTATTATTTACCGTTTGATGAAGAAACCTACGCAGCAGGAGTGTATGGAAACCCAGAATTTGATACCGATGTAATTAGATATTCATATACATCAATGACAACACCAAATTCGGTGGTAGATTTTAATATGAGCGATAAATCTAAAGACGTTAAAAAAGAACAAGAAGTACTTGGAGGTAAATTTAATAAAGCAAATTATATAAGCGAACGTGTTTGGGTTACTGCAAGAGATGGAAAAAAAGTTGCCGTTTCAATTGTACGTCATATAGACACTAAATTAGGTAAAGACACACCATTATTGCAATATGCTTATGGATCTTATGGTTATACAATTCCAGATAGTTTTAGCACAACACGTTTAAGTTTATTAGACAGAGGTTTTGTATACGCATTGGCGCACATTCGTGGAAGCCAGTATTTAGGAAGAGAATGGTACGAAGATGGTAAAATGCTGAACAAGAAAAATACGTTTACAGATTTTATTGATTGCTCAAAATATTTAATTGAAAATAATTACACTTCAGCTGAACATTTATACGCAAGTGGAGGTTCTGCAGGAGGTTTATTAATGGGAGCAATAGTAAATATGAATCCAGAATTGTACAACGGAATTATATCAGCTGTGCCATTTGTAGATGTAATTTCTACCATGTTAGATGAAAGTATTCCATTAACTACTGGAGAATTTGACGAATGGGGAAATCCGAAGGATAAAGAATATTACGACTATATAAAATCGTATTCACCTTACGACCAAGTTAAAGCACAAACCTATCCAAATATGTTGGTAACAACAGGTTTACACGATAGTCAAGTACAATATTGGGAACCAGCAAAATGGGTTGCAAAATTACGTGAGTTAAAAACGGATGATAATTTATTAATGATGCACACAAATATGGAAGCTGGTCATGGTGGAGCTTCTGGTAGATTTGATGCTTTAAAGGAAGTTGCAAGAGATTATACCTTCTTTTTAGCACTAGAAAATAAGATTGATAACGTAAAGGTTAAGCTGTAGTTTTATAATTCTATAAGAAAACGTACTTTTGCGGTCGATTGGAGGAACCTCATAGCATTCAGTCTATGAGGTTTTTTTATGAATACTAATAATAGAAATGACTAGAAATCAAAACGTTTACAACAATATTTTAGAACTAATTGGTCAAACACCATTAGTTAAATTGAATAGAGTTACAGCAAATTTAGAAGGTGTTTTTTACGCAAAAATAGAGTCTTTTAATCCTGGTCAATCTGCAAAAGATAGAATTGCATTACATATTATTGAAAATGCTGAGAAAAAAGGAATTCTAAAACCAGGCGATACTATTGTAGAAACTACTTCTGGAAATACTGGTTTTTCAATTGCAATGATAGCTTTAGTTAAAGGTTATAAATGTATATTGTCTGTAAGTGATAAATCTTCTCAAAATAAAATTGATGTTTTAAAAACAATGGGAGCAGAGGTACATGTTTGTCCTGCAAATGTACCTGCAAAAGATCCTCGTTCATATTACGAAACAGCAAAAAGAATTCACAGAGAAACACCAAATTCAATTTATATAAATCAGTATTTTAATGAATTGAATATTGAAGCGCATTACAGATCTACTGGTCCAGAAATTTGGGAACAAACAAAGGGAAAAGTAACACATGTTGTTGTTGCAAGTGGAACAGGAGGAACAATCTCAGGAACGGGTAAGTTTTTAAAAGAGCAAAATCCTACTATTAAAGTATTAGGAGTTGATGCTGTTGGTTCTGTTTTGAAGAAATATCATGAAACTTGCAAGTTTGATGAAAATGAAATAAAACCTTATAAAATTGAAGGTTTAGGTAAGAATTTAATTCCTTCTGCTACAGATTTTGATGTAATAGATGTCTATGAAAAAGTAACCGATAAAGAGGCAGCTTTATCATCTAGAGCTTTAGTCCAAGAAGAAGGTTTACTTTGCGGTTACACTTCAGGAGCTGTTATACAAGCAACCAAACAATACGCAGAAAAAGGAATGTTTTCTAAAGATAGCGTAGTTGTTTTAATACTTCCAGATCACGGAATAAGATATATGGATAAAATATATTCTGATTCTTGGATGCGTGAAAATGAGTTTTTGAAATAAAAAAAGCACATTTTTAAATGTGCTTTTTTATTATCAATTTTTATAATTTCATTATTATTTAGAAATATCCAATTTAGTATCAAATTGTAGTGTTCTAATAGGAAACGGAATGTTTATGTTTTCTTTATCAAAAGCTTTTTTAATTTCCTTTATTGCTTTATTTTTTGCTATCATTTTTTCTAATGAGTTTTCAGCATCAATCCAAAATCTACATAAAAAATTTATAGAACTACCACCAAATTCTGTGTAATAAAACTCTACGTTTTCATTACTTAAAACCTGATCAAAGTTTTTAGCAATAGTTTCTTTTGTTAAAGCTTCAACCTTTTCTAAATCAGATTCATAACCAACACCACATTCTAATTTCACTCTCATTCTTGTAGTAAGAGAATAGTTTTTTAATGGGCTTTCTAAAACATCTTTATTGGGTATAATTACTATATTATTATCTGCTTCTCTTATAACAAACTCTTTTAAGTTAATATCAATAACTTCACCTGAAAACCCATTTGTTTCTACCCAGTTTCCAATTTTAATACGTTCTCTAAAAGATAAAACAATACCAGAAATAGTATTAGATAATGTACCTTGTAAAGATAAACCAATAACTGCACCAGCAATACCTGCTGTAGTTAATAAAGAGGTTAAAGCTTCGTCTAAATTTAAAATATTTAGGGCAATAAATAAACCAGCCAATATTATTATAACAGAAATAATTTTACTTATTACTCCACTAACTGCTTTCTTTTTTACTTTTTTTGAAACAATTTTTTCAGTTAGTATACTTACTTTTTGAGATATAAAAAATGATATTATTAAAACTAGTGTGGCTACAACTATATTTGGAAGGTTACTCAATAAAGAGTTCCACCAGTTGTCAATTGTATTTGTTGCTTTACTTATTGCCTTTTCTGCTTGCATTGTGTTTTTTGTTTTTATGATAATATTATTTCGCTTTTAAATTGTTCAACGGTATTTTTAGACCATGCATTTAGCATCCAACTTGTTTTTTCTAATTGGCCAATATAACCGCTAATCATATCTATTGTGCCTTCGTCTTTTGCTTGATCTGCTTTTTTTATAACATTATTCATTTGAATTAATAATGTTTTATGGTCTTCTAATAAAATATAAACCATGTCTTTATCAGTTTTAAAAGGAGTTTCTTCTGATATTGAAGAGATTTTTAAATACTTACTATATCTACTTATTGGATGATATTGTAATGTAACTATCCTTTCTGCTATTTCATCAATTTTAGTTCTTGCATCTGTGTACATTTCTTCAAATTTTTCATGTAATTCAAAGAAGTTTTTTCCAGTAATATTCCAATGGAAATTTCTTAATTTCTGATAGTAAATGTGATAATCTGCTAATAATTGATTTAACTCTTTAGCTACAGGTAATATTTTTTCTGTTTGTATGTTTAGGTAATTCATTGTTTTTTAATTTTAAGTTATTTTTAAATAAAAAAGGATGGTAAGAAACCATCCTTTAGGTATGTATTATTTAAATTATTAAAATGCTTCTGAATTCAATTTATAGTCTTCATAATAAGAAGCGATAAAGTCTCCTTCTTGATTAAAATACCCAGAACCAGTATAGTTCTTATCTTCTAAATCATCAGTATCTGGACTGTGGATTATTTTAGTTAAATTAATATTAGAGTCTTTTGCTAATGATGTTCCTGCTGGTAAAGAATAATTTACTTTTACTGCTCTGTCATAATAAGCATCATTATCTTCATTAATCATTACAATTTTAGTAACACTAATTGGGGTTTCAATTCTTTGTTGATTTAATTGGTGTTTTTGATTCGGATTAAGTCTTACTTCTGTTTCTTTTAATGTAATTATTTTTACATCTTTTTCAACAGATTTTCCATCTTCAATAGTTGTAAGAGTCATCTTTTCAGTTTTTTCTATTAAATCTATTTGCACTACGTTTTCTTGTGCAAATAATAATCCAGTTGATAATAATGTTAAGGTTAAAATGAAATTTTTCATAATATATATGTTTTAAATTTTTAGTAATTTATTTTTTAGAAGCTTACTATTTTACTTCTGTAATATTCGTTGTTAAACAAATACACTACAAAAGTATGGTAGAGATATAGTTTGTTTTTGCTCATATCAATTCATTCTTTGCTCATTTCGTAAAAAACAACTTAAATAATGATTTTTATTGCATTATTTACATCTTAATAAATAAAAGTGTGATTTATTTGTATAATTTTAACATTTAGAACAAGGTGTTGTGTTGTAGTTAGGTAGGTGCTTTAGTTTTAAGTTTTTTCAATATTTTTAAGCATAGCTTTTTGCACATTACTATTATTCTGTAAAATTTAGTGAGGTTTGCGTTATTCTTTAAATGAATGTCTATTGTTGTTTAATTATGTTTAAATGAGCAAATATTTTTTTGTTTTGAGTTAAAAAATAACTTGTACGTAATATACTTTTGAAGTGATAAAATAGCTCAGCTTATAAAGTATAAGTGAATTGTCTTTTTTGATTAATAAAACAAATTATGAATTATAAACTTTCAAATGTAGCCAGTAAAACTATGTTAGAAGATTTTACAAAGTTAAAGTTAAAACATCCAAATATTTATAAACCAAAATTAAAAATTGATGGACGTAAAGAGCAAACAATAAGTGTTATAACTATAGAAAACACTAACGAAATTACTTATGGAATTTGGGGCATTTTACCTCAAGGATTTAAGGAGGATTGGAGTAAGTTTCAGAAAATAAAAAGAACATTACATGTGTATAAAGAAGATGTTTTTACAAATATTTTATACAAGAAGTCTTTAAGTAAGAGAAGATGTTTAATTTTAGTTACTGGGTTTTATATGCATAAATTAAGTGAAAATTATGTTGAAAATTTTTTAGTAGAAAAGAAAAATCAACAACCATTTTACTTGGCAGGTATATATAATAAAACAGAAGATGGTTTTATAACATGTTCAGTAATAAACACAAAAGCAAATAAAAAGTTAAATGCAATTAATAATTTATATGAAGTAATGCCTCTTCAAATACCAGAAATTTTCAAAAATAAATGGTTAAGTGCCAGTACAGCATTAGAAGATATTAAATTTTTAATTTCTAAACCTTATGCAACTAAATTTAGTGTGCAAAAAATTGCTGCTAGGTAGTTTTATTAAGCAGTTTTTATTTTTGCATTTTGCTTGTTTTTTAAAAATTTACTAGGACTAATACCATATTTCTTTTTAAATATTTTGGAAAAATAACTTCTACTGCTAAACCCAATTGAATATACAATTTGTGATATATTATAATCGGTATTATTAATTAAATCACGTGCTTCTTCTAGTCTTACATGTCTTATATATTCAATTACAGTTCTAGAGAAAAGCATTTTAAAACCTTCCTGTAATTTTGCTTGTGGTAAACCTAAAGAATTAGCCAATTCTTCTACATTATAATCTTCGGCTACATTGTTAGAAATCTTTTGTGCAACTTTTCTAACACTATTCAATTCTTTTTTACTTAGCGAAGTGTTAGGTTGTTTATTTGTTTTTACATCTTTATTATGTTGTAGAATATGTTCTGATAAAATTTGATAAATTATACCTTCTTTTATCAAAATTTTAATCATTCCTTTTTGCTTAACCTTATTAAACTTTTTAATTAGGTTCGCTAATTTTAAGTTGAATGTTCCAAAGTAAGCAAAGACATTTTCATGTTGTTGATCATGAAAAACCTCATACAAACGCTTGTTTAATTGTGAGGCATCATTTAATCTTTTTTTAATAAAATTTACTCTATTAATTTGAATAAGATGAATGTGATTTTTAACATTTTTTTCAAAGTAACCGTAATTATAACCACCATCTTTACTCGTAATAATTACAGATTGAAATTGCGCTAATTTTCTTTTGTTTTCTTCTAATTCAAACCTATGAAAACTATGGCCTTCAGAAGTGTAGGTAAAGTGAATCGGGTTAAATTCAGAAGTATCCATAACTAATACAATATCTTCTAAAAAAGTTATATCATATTCTAAAACACTTCCTCCCCATTCAAACGTAATAAAAGTAATTTTACCTGTAGCAATCTTATTATTAACACTCAAAACATATTCGCCCCAACGTTCTATAATTGTACCACCAATAATTTCTTGAATTTGTTTTACAGTACCTTCAGTACTTTTCGCAGTAATATTAATTGTTATCATAAGTTAGTTCTACAAAAAATAAAGATATAGTTTTTATATGAGTTAATAATCATATCTATAGAGCAAATAAAGATTTTGTGTTTGCAGTAATTTTACATCATAATTAATTAAAACATATATAAGATGATAAACAAAAAATTACTTACCGTAGTATTATTTTTAATTGCAGGAACAATTTCTGCACAAGAAATTTCTAAAAACGCTTTAGGTTTAAGAGTAGGAGATAACGATGGTTTTGGAGGGGAAATTTCTTATCAAAGATATTTAACTGATAATAACAGATTAGAATTTGATTTAGGCTTTAGAAATTCTAATAATTTAGATGCATTTAAATTAGTGGGATTATATCAATGGGTAAATCCATTAGGAGATAATTTTAACTGGTTTGTTGGTGCAGGTGCTGGAGTTGGTTCTTATAGCTCTCCAGGAAATGATGGATCATTTTTCCTTGCAGCTGCAGATTTAGGTATAGAATATAACTTTGATATTCCTTTAATAATGTCTTTAGATGTTAGGCCAGAATTAGGTTTTAACGATAGTTATAGTGACGATTTAGATTTTGATATAGCTTTAGGTATTAGGTACCAGTTCTAGAAATGAAATACTAATCAATAAAAAATTTAAATTATGAATAAAACGATAAAAACAATTTTAATAGTAGTAGCAATTGCAATTTTAGTTTATGGAGGTTATCAATTAATAACACCTGAAGCATCTGTAGACATAGGAATTGCTGAGTTTGAGTCTCAAAACAATAAAAATGCATACACAACAATAGGTGTTGGTGTAGTAATATTGTTAGCAACACTTTTACTAGGAAAGAATAAATAAATTCAAAAAAGCGAAGTATATACTTCGCTTTTTTTTAAGAAAATTTTAATTTTTAATATTTATATATTTCGTAACTTTTACCAATCAATTAAAAACTACTCAATATGCCAAACTACACTTTAAAAATTAACGGAAAATCTGTTGCTGTTTCTGCAGATGCAGATACACCATTATTATGGGTTTTAAGAGATGAACTCAATATGGTTGGAACCAAGTTTGGCTGTGGAATTGCACAGTGTGGCGCATGTACTATTCACTTGGATGGTATAGCAATGCGTAGTTGTCAATTACAAATTTCTATGATAGATTCTGAAGAGATTACAACAATTGAGGGCTTGTCAGAAGAAGGAAATCATCCATTACAAGAAGCTTGGAAAGAAGTAGATGTACCACAATGTGGTTATTGCCAAGCAGGCCAAATTATGACTGCTGCTTCCTTCTTAAAAGAAAATCCATCACCTTCTCAAGATGAAATAAGACAAGCAATGCACGGTAATTTGTGTAGATGTGCTTCGTATAATAGAATAGAAAAAGCTGTAGCAATTGCTGCTAAAAAAATGTCTTAAAACTTAAATTATGAGCACAAAAGAAAACAAATTTACGTTTAGCAGAAGAAATTTTTTAAAAACATCAGCTTTGGCAAGTGGTGGAATTATGATTGGTTTCAATCTATTATCAGCTTGTAAACCCAACGTAACACCATCTGTAGATATAGAAAATTTAAACTTCAATGATTTTAATGCATTTATTAAAATTTCTAATGAAGGATATGTAACTATTTTTTCACCAAACCCAGAAATTGGACAAGGAGTAAAAACATCGATGCCAATGCTTATTGCAGAAGAATTAGATGTTGAGTGGAATAAAGTTCATGTAGCACAAGCACCTTTAGATACAAAAAATTATCAACGTCAATTAGCAGGAGGAAGTCAATCTATTCGTTTTGGGTGGGAAGCTTTAAGACAAACTGGAGCAACTACAAAGCAAATGTTAGTGAATGCTGCTGCTGTTAAATGGAATGTTGATGCAGCAACCTGTTCTGCTTCAAAAGGAATAATTACCAATGCAAAAGGTGAAACTTTAGGGTATGGAGATGTTGTAAATGAAGCAGCACTTTTAGAAGTTCCAGAAAATGTAACATTAAAAAAGCCTTCTGAATTTACAATTATTGGTACAAATGCTATTAATGTAGATTTACCAAAGATAGTTACAGGAAAACCTTTGTTTGGTTTAGATTATGTAGCTGAAGGAATGTTGTATGCATCAGTATTACGTCCGCCAGTATTTGGCCAAGAATTAGTTTCTTTTGATGCTTCAGAAGCTAAAAAGGTGAATGGAGTTATAGACGTAATTACAATTGGAGATAAAGTAAGAAAGTTTAAAGAAGCAGGTAAAAGTAACTGGACTTTTAAAATGTCTAGTACAGATAAAGTTGTAGTTATTGCCAAAAATACCTGGTCAACTATTAAAGGTAAAAAAGCATTAAATGCAAAATGGAAAAATGTAGCTAAATTAGAAAGTACCGAAACTCACGATAAAGAGCTTACTAAAATTCTAGATTCAAAAGATATTACGGTAAGAAGGGAAGATGGAAATGTTGAAAAAGCATTTGCACAAGCAGATAAAATAGTAGAGAAAACCTATCATTCTCCATTTTTGCCACATAATTGTTTAGAACCTATGAACTTTTATGCAAATGTAACTCCAGAAAAAGTACATTTAGTTGGTCCTGTACAAACAGCAGAATTTGCTGCCATTGTAGCTTCTGAAATGTTAGGTTACGATTTAGATAAAGTTCATGTAGAAATGACAAGAATGGGTGGAGGTTTTGGAAGACGTTTGTATGGCGATTTTGCTTATGAAGCTCTAGAAATATCTAATGCAATTAAGAAACCTGTAAAAATGATTTCTACTAGGGAAGATGATATGACTACAGGTGTTTATAGACCTGCAATAAAATATAGAATTGCCGCATCTATAAAAGACAATAAAATTACAGGTTATCACTTAAAAGAAGCTGCAATAAATAGCAATATGTATGGTTTAATTCCTAACTTTTTTCCTGCTGGTTGTATTCCGAATTATAAAGTTTCTACCGGCAATTATAAAAGTGATATTACTACTGGAGCTTGGCGAGCGCCATACACCAACTTTTTAGCGTTTGCAGAGCAAAGTTTCTTTGATGAGTTAGCGCAAGAGTTAAATATTGATGCGGTTCAATTACGAATTGATTTACTGCAAAATGTAAAAGGAACAAAAGATGAAAAAATAGAATATTCTGGTCAACGAATGGAAGACACCATAAAACTGGCTGCCGAAAAAGGCGGTTGGGGAAAAGCAAAAGAAGGTGTTTATCAAGGTTTTTCAGCATATTATAGCCATAATACACATGTTGCTGAGTTAGCAGAAGTTGTTATTAAAGATGGTTTACCTGTAGTTACTAAAGTAGTTGCTGCGGTAGATTGTGGAATTGTTGTAAATCCAACTGGAGCTAAAAATCAAGTTGAAGGTGGTGTTTTAGACGGAATTGGACATGCAATGTATGGCGATTTAACGTTTAAAGACGGAAAACCATCGAATAAAAACTTTGACACTTATCGTTTAATAAGAATGAATGAAACTCCTAAAGTTGAAGTGCATTTTGTAGAAAATGAATTGTCACCAACTGGATTAGGAGAACCTGGACTTCCGCCAGCCGGTGGAGCAGTGGCAAACGCAATACATAAAGCATTAGGTAAACGAATGTATAAACAACCATTTATTGCTGAACTAAAAAAAGAAGAAAATATAGTTGGTTAAATATTAATAGATATTTATTTTAAAATGAATCCCCTAAAATGTAAGGCTTTTAGGGGATTTTTTTGCTTAAATAAATAAATGTAATTGCAAGGAACTAAGCAATCACTTTAATTATTAGATTGTCTTAATTTAGTGAAAAGTAAACTCTAAAATGACAAAACTTACTAAGTATGTCCGCGTCCGAAATTGCAGCATTTGTCAATGCCCTTCATAAACAAATATCGATTAAGAAAAGCCTGCACGAACGTCTTGAAAAAACCATTTGAATAACTCTTAAAAAAACGTTAATTTTGCCTCTTGATTAAAATTTTAAGGAACAAATGGTGAAGGATTTATTTGATAGAATTAAGAGTGATAAAGGACCGTTAGGAAAATGGGCAGATAAAGCAGAGGGATATTATGTTTTTCCAAAGTTAGAAGGACCGATTTCTAACAGAATGTCTTTTAACGGTAAGAAAGTAGTTACTTGGAGTATCAATGATTATTTAGGTTTGGCAAATCATCCAGAGGTTTTAAAAGCCGATGGAGAATCTGCTGCAACAGACGGATTAGCGTATCCAATGGGTGCAAGAATGATGTCTGGTCATACAAAATACCACGAGCAATTAGAGCAAGAATGTGCTGAGTTTGTGGATAAAGAAGCTGCGTATTTAGTAAACTTTGGTTACCAAGGAATGGTTTCTGCCATTGATGCTTTGGTAAATAAAGACGATATTATTGTGTACGATATGGACACACATGCTTGTATTATTGACGGTGTTCGTTTGCATGCTGGTAAGCGTTTTGTATATAGACATAACGATATTGAGAGCTGTGAAAAAAACTTGCAACGTGCTACAAGAATGGCTGAAAAAACAGGTGGAGGAATTTTATTAGTTTCTGAAGGTGTTTTTGGAATGCGTGGAGAACAAGGTCGTTTAAAGGAAATTGTTGCGTTAAAAGAGAAATATAATTTTCGTTTATTGGTAGATGATGCACACGGTTTTGGAACTTTAGGAAAAGACGGTAGAGGTACTGGTTTTGAGCAAGGTGTACAAGACGGAATTGACGTTTATTTTGCAACGTTTGCAAAATCTATGGCAGGTATTGGAGCTTTTTTTGCTGCTGATAAAGATATTATACAGTATTTACAGTACAATATGCGTTCTCAGATGTTTGCAAAATCGTTACCAATGCCAATGGTAAAAGGTGCGTTAAAACGTTTGGATATGATACGTACAATGCCAGAATTAAAAGATAATCTTTGGAAAATTACCAATGCATTACAATCTGGTTTACGTACTGCCGGTTTCGATTTAGGAACTACGCAAACATGTATTACTCCAGTATATTTAAAAGGAGAAATACCAGAAGCAATGGCAATGGTACACGATTTACGTGAAAACCACAGTGTATTTTGTTCTATTGTTGTGTATCCTGTAATTCCTAAAGGATTAATTATTTTAAGATTAATTCCTACGGCAAGACACACTCAAGAGGATGTAGATGAAACCATTACAGCGTTTTCTGCTATTAGAGAAAAATTAGAAGACGGAACTTATAAGAAAGTTGCTGCGGCAATGATGTAAGTTTTTGTAATTTATATAATTGAAAATCCAGCTGAAAAGGCTGGATTTTTTATTTTTTTTTACCGATTTGGCATACATTAATAGGTTAACTGACAAAGTTGCTGATTATCAGTTTATAAACAGCAGTTTTCTCTTTTGGCTTGATTTTGGTCTTTAAGGAAGTAGTAAATAAAAAAAAGAATTTTTACATTAATAATATAATATGAGTCAAGTAAAAGAGAACAGTACAGTAGTAGTACATTATACAGGTAAATTAACTGACGGACAAATTTTTGATACGTCTGAAGGAAAAGAACCTGCAGAATTTGTTTTGGGGCAAGGAAGATTAATTCCAGGTTTTGAAAACGGTTTAATTGATATGAAATTAAACGAAAAGAAAACCATTACAATTCTTAAAGCTGATGCTTATGGAGATGTTGTTAAAGAAATGATTCAGGAAGTTAAGAAAACAGATTTACCACAAGATATGGAGCCACAAGTTGGTATGGGACTTGTTTCTAAAGCACCAGATGGTCAAGAAATTAATTTAATGATTGCTGAGGTTAAAGAAGATACTATTGTTATAGATGGTAATCATCCTTTAGCTGGTAGAGATCTTATTTTTGATCTTGAAGTTATTGAGATTAAAGAAACTGTAATTGCTGAATAAAGCAAAAACATTTATTTCTTATAAAATTGAAAAAAATCCAGTTCGTAGAGCTGGATTTTTTTGTGAAATTTATATTTTATGATGAAATAGTCATAGATAGTAATTGAAAGTTAAGGTATATCAATAAAATACTTTTCAGTTAAAGGTTCGTCTTGCCAAAAAGCGATTTTAAAGGTCCAATAAGGTTTGTCTTCATAGAGAAAATGATAGTTTCCCCAAGTATATTCAAAGTTGTAACTCTTTTGCATTTCTTCACTATAAACTTTTCCAAAAAGATATGCAGAAGTGCTTCCACTAACTCTTCCTGTATGTAATTCAACTTTATCTATAGTAACTTCCGTTCCAATAGGTAGCTTAGTTATTACTTCTAATTCAGTATCCATTCCATAACTAGAGCCATCTTCTAAATGAAACTTATAATTTTCATCTTTAAATGTATCAGGATTTATTATTATTAAAACGGGTTTTTTAGTTATAAGCTTTTTGTTTACAATTGTTGAAAAAGGTTTGTCTTTAGAACTATCTCTGTATTTTGGTAAAGTAAGTGTGTAGAACATTAAGCACATAAAACAGAAACCAATCACTAAAAATAATCCGCAACCTATTACTATTTTTTTCATACTAAGTTTATAAAATAATATTAATGAATCTCTATATTTATAACGTACAATCCGTTAAGGGTAAGATTTTTTAAAGCTTTTGATTAATGAGAAACTAAGTTTTTACCTTAAAATTTCATTCCAACTTTAAAATTTAAGACTCTACCAGTCATAAAATTTGGAATTCCGTATTGTTGTTTAGAATACACGTCACGCACCCAAGTATTGGTGTTAGAATTTAAAATGTCAAACATATTAAAAAGCTCTAAACCAGCTGTTAATTCTTTAAAATTACTTAAAAAACCTGTTTTATATTGTTTTTTAGCATCTGTAAAAACATATGAAACACCAATATCTGCACGTTTGTAGTCTTTTAACCTGTTCTGAAATTCATATACATCTGCGTAGGCTGGTGAACCTCCAGGTAAACCTGTATTGTACACCAAGTTTAAATAAGCTTTTAAATCTGGTAAATTTGGCACATAATCTTGAAATAAAATTCCCACTTTTATACGTTGGTCGGTTGGTCTTGCAATATAACCTTGGTCATTTATGTTTTCCTCAGTTTTTAGATAGCCTAAACTAACCCAGCTTTCGCTACCAGGAACAAACTCGCCATTTAAACGAACGTCTAATCCGTATGCATACGCATCAGTTACATTGTCTGCTCGATATCTAATTCTTACATTATCAACTGTATATGAGTTTACATCTGATAAATCTTTATAATACAATTCTGTAGTTAGTTTAAATGGACGTTCCCAAAGTCTAAAACTATATTCATTTCCGGCAACAATATGAATGGATTTTTGTGCTTTTACTTCTGGATGAACCTCACCATTATTATCTCTTAATTCTTTGTAAAATGGAGGTTGAGAATACCAACCACCAGAAATTCTGAATAACATGTCTTTGTCCCAATCTGGTTTTATAGCAAATTGACCTCTTGGACTAAATATAAAGTGACTTTCTTCAGACAAATCATTAGCATTAACCGACCAACTTTGTGCTCTTAC
Source organism: Tenacibaculum aquimarinum (assembly GCF_022478115.1). Taxonomy (GTDB): domain Bacteria; phylum Bacteroidota; class Bacteroidia; order Flavobacteriales; family Flavobacteriaceae; genus Polaribacter; species Polaribacter aquimarinum_A. Next base: position 147,877 of record NZ_JAKGSC010000004.1, read on the forward strand.
ACCTGCATTAAACCAAACTTGATGTTCATTTAACATCGTTTTTCTGCTGAATTGAACAAAACCAGAAACTCTGTTGATATCTACATCGTTTTCTGCTCTAATATCTTGAAAAGGTTCAATTGGTCCTGTAAAAGAAGTGTAAGGTTGGTTATTACCTATATTATGATGTGGTGGACGAATGGAAAAACCTAAAGAATCGATGATTTCCCATTCTCTAATGCGGTCTTTAATATTTTCTGTTTGATATTTTACGCCTGCGCGCCATTCGTTTTTACCGTCTTTTAAAATTGCTCTTACTTGAATATTTGTAATTAATGCATCTAAATCGTTACGAGCATGATTAATTTGCGAACCAATTCCTTCAGAAAATTGGACATCACCAAAATTATCGGAACCAATATTGCTATCAACTTCACCTAAATTATAAGAAGCCGCAATATCAAAATATTCTTCTTCTTGCGTGTTAAAACTTGAAACTGTTGTGGTAATTTTTAAATTTTCATTCACCTGATAATCAGCAGACAATGCGCCAAAAAGAGTTTGGTAACTATCTTTTTCTTGTCCGTCATAATAAACAATTAATTCTAACGGATCTACAACGGTTCCAAAACGAGTTCTACGAGATAATGGTTTGTAATTGTAATCGTTTAATGAGTAATTTCCTAAGAAGTTTAGAGACAGTTTTTCGTTAACTTCATAAGACAGAAACGTTTGAATATCTGTAAATTTTGGTCTAAAGTTAACTTCAGTTTGCTTACTATTTACAAACAAACTGTTGTCTCTATAACGAACGCCAAGAATTGCGCTTAGTTTATTGTTTAGTAAAGTACCTTCAAGAGTTGCACTTCCACCTAAAAGACTCATATCTATTTGCGCTCCAAATTCAGTTGGTTTTCTGTAGGTAATGTCTAAAACAGACGATAATTTATCGCCGTATTTTGCTTGAAATCCACCAGCAGAAAAATTAATATTCTGAATCATATGAGAATTAATGAAACTTAAACCTTCTTGCTGCCCAGAACGAACAAGAAAAGGTCTGTAAATTTCAATTCCGTTTACATACACAAGGTTTTCATCAAAATTACCACCACGAACATTGTATTGTGTGCTTAACTCATTGTTGTTGCTAACTCCAGGAAGTGTCATTAAAACATTTTCTACACCAGCATTTGCACCAATTAGGTTTTTGACTTTTTCGGTTGAAATTGTTGTGATTCCTTCGGCTTCTTTTCTGCTGTTTTTTATAATTACTTCTTCAATTTCTTGTGTTTTAAAGCGTAAAGTAGGCGAGTAGGTAAAAGTTTTTACGCCACGAGCTGTAAATTTCTTATTGACAGATTTGTATGAAACGTGTGTAAAAGTAACCGCAACAGTTTTACGAATAGGAATGTTAAATTGATAACGACCTTCTTTGTCTGTTGTTGTTCCTTTACCAAGGTAAGAAATTGCTACACCTTCAATAGGAGCATTGTATTTATTGGTGATTTTACCTTTAACAGTAGCTGTTTTTTGAGCAAAAAGCACAGATGGTATTAGTATAAATAACAGTAAAATATGTTTCAAAATATATATGCTTTAGGTCTTATTTTCTGAAAAATGTTGCTGAAATATTTTTGGTATTTCCAACATTATCAGAGACTACAAGTTTAAAAAGATGTTTGCTGCCAACCAACTTTTTATCATTAAAATTATAGGTTAAAATTCCGCGTTTATGATTGTATTCCATTAAAACCCATTCTCCATCTATAGTTGCTCTAAAGTTTTTAATTCCTGAGCCAATATCAGAAATTTTAACCTTTAGCGTTTTAGCTTTAGATAACCATTGTTCATTTTTAAAATTTAGTAATGAAATTTTTGGACTTAATTTATCTGAAAGTAACTTATAACTTCCAAGCGTTTTGGTAGTACAATAAAATGTAGTTTCTTTTTTCTTTGTTGCAACGTACCTTGGATATTTTTTATTGGTAACATTGGCAATATATAGTTGTTCTTTTTCTGCTCCAGAATAAGAGGAAACATCAAATGTTAATGTAAATTTTTTATCTAACGGAATTGTAGATTCATGCACTTTAGCAACACCGTTTTCAACTTTAAAATCTAAAAACAAATCTTTATAAAACGTGTTTTTAGGAAAAGCAATAGTTACATTTTCTTGTTGAAACTTGTTGAATTTTTTTGCTGTAATTTTATATGCTGTAGTGTCTTTTGCAGAAAATGTTGTGTTGTTTGCAACTCCTTTTACAGGTATTTGTAAAGTGGAAGAATTTCCTTTAAAATCCTTTGCAATAATTTCTATGTTATAATTTACTCCTTCTTCAATATAAATTTTTCCATTATCTAATAAATCGCTGTAAATACTTAGTTTGTTAGCTTTTACTTTATGTGTTTTTTGAAATCGGCTTTTAAATTTTTTGTAAAAAGGATAATCAATTAGTAGGTTTATGAATTTACTTTCAGCAAAAGAGAAGGTTTCTACATCGTGATAATAGTAACGTTCTCCGTTTACATTCATTTCTAGGCTGTAAATTCCGTTTTTGTTATTGGCACCATTTAATCTATCAAAAGCATTAACACCAAAACCAATATAACCGTTAGCCGTAATTCTATTGGTTACGTATTTATTATCTCCAACATTTTTTATATTTAAAACAACATCTTTAGAAGTTTTATTGATGCGAGAATTGTTATCTAAAGCATAAACTTTCGCTTTTTGTAAAGTTGGTGATTTTGTGTCTTCAGGAAAAATTCCAAAATGCATCGGATTTATAATGTGTTCAGTAGCCGTATCACGAATTTCAAAATGTAAATGCGGACCACCAGAACCGCCAGTATCGCCTGTAAAACCAATAATGTCGCCTTTTTTTACAGGAAACTTATCTTCCGAAGGGAAAATATTACCAGTTTGATAATTTTCTTTTTTGTACTGAATGCTTTTTACATAACTTTCTATAGGTTCTTCAAATTTTTGAAGATGTGCATAAACCGTTGTGTAACCGTTGTAATGTGTAATGTAAATTGCTTTTCCAAAACCCCATTGAGAAACTTTTATTCTAGAAACATAACCATCAGCCGGAGCATAAATTTTAATTCCTTCTTTCCCTTGTGTTTTAATGTCTAAACCAGAGTGGAAGTGATTGCTACGCAACTCTCCAAAGGTACCAGATAATACAAGCGGAATTTTTAAAGGATTTTCAAAATCGGTTTGTGGATATTTTTGAGAAAATCCAAAGTAATAAATAAAAATAAATATGAGTAAAATGTGTTTTTTCAAAGTGCAATGTTTAACTGCTAAAGTACTAAATTTGTGCCAAATTTATAATGAGCTTAGTGTTCTGAATAACAGTAGTTTAATAAAAAGATAAAATTTTATTGCTTTATTAAGAAGAGAATGTTAAATTTGGGCTATAGTTTATTCTTAAATTGATAGATGAGTAATACGTTAAAAGCCATTCATTTATTGGAAGAAAAGTTGCAAAACTTACTTGCCAATTATGAATTTTTACAAGAAGAAAACAAGGCTTTGTTACAAAATAACACAAGTTTACAACATCTATTAAAAGAAAAAGATAAGCAAATTAATAAACAAGCTGAACAATATAGTTTGTTAAAAGTTGCTAAAACTATTGAAGGTAGTAAAGAAAATACAAGAGAAACAAAACTCAAAATAAATGCTTTAATTAGGGAGATTGATAAATGCATTCTTCAATTAAATTCATAAAAAAAAAGTTCTTTAAGTGGCAAAATTAAAAGTTAATGTAGTAATAGCTGGTCGTACATATCCATTGAGTGTTAATAACACAGAAGAAGAAGAAGGTATGCGTAAAGCAGCAAAAAGCATTAATGAGTTAGTTACTAAATATGAACAAAATTATGCGGTAAGCGATAAACAAGATGTGTTGGCAATGTGTGCCTTACAATTTGCATCTAAAGCAGCTATAACTTCAATAATTACTGAAGTAGAAAATACCGAAGCATTAGAAAAGATAAATGAACTTACACAAATAGTAAGCTCGCATTTAGAGTAAAAAAGTTCTTTAAAATACATTACAATACTGCCTACATTAGTACATTGTTTGTTAAACTCAACGTTATAGATTTAAAAAGGATGAGTTTTGGTTAGGAAAGCATGCCGTTATTATTAGTTTACTAATTTTTAGACGGATCCTTGATAAGCCAGTTAGTCCTAAACCTGTTTTTTAGGAGTTTTAAAAAACCTTGCTGATGTAGGCTTTTTTTATATATATAAATCAACAATTATGAACGAAATAGTACTTCTTGCAGTTGCAGGAATAGTTGGAATAGTAATCGGTTTTTTGATTGCTAAAATGTTAGAGAAATCTAAATCTAATAAATTAATATTAAAAACTAAAAAAGAAGCTAGAAGCATCTTAAAAGAGGCAAATGTAGAAGCTCAATCTATAAAAAAAGATAAAATATTACAAGCTAAAGAAAAATTTATAGAGTTAAAATCTGAGCACGAAAAAGTAATTTTAACTAGAGAAAAGAAAATTGGTGACGTTGAAAAACGTATTAGAGATAAAGAATCTAGAGTATCTTCTGAATTAGATAAAGGCACAAAACTTAATAAGTCTTTAGCTCAAAAAGAAAAAGACTTCGATTATAAATTAGAGTTTTTAGATAAAAAAGAAAGTGAGTTAGAAAAAATGCACAAGCGTCATGTAGATATGCTTGAGCAAATTTCTGGCTTATCTGCAGATGAAGCAAAAGCAGAATTAGTAACATCTTTAAAGGATGAAGCTAAAACTGACGCTATGGCTTTTATTCAGAACTCTATTGAAGAAGCTAAACTTACTGCTGAACAAGAAGCACGTAAAGTTGTTTTAGGAACTATACAAAGAGTAGGTGTTGAGCAAGCAGTAGAAAACTGTGTATCTGTGTTTAACTTAGAGTCAGATGACGTTAAAGGACGTATTATTGGACGAGAAGGTAGAAACATTAGAGCTTTAGAAGCTGCAACAGGAGTAGAAATTATTGTAGATGATACACCAGAAGCAATTATACTTTCTTGTTTCGATTCTGTACGTAGAGAGGTTGCACGTTTATCGATGCATAAATTAGTTACTGATGGTAGAATTCACCCAGCAAGAATTGAAGAAGTTGTTAAGAAAACTGAAAAACAAATAAATCAAGAGATTATAGAAGTTGGTAAGCGTACGGTTATCGATTTAGGGATTCACGGTTTACATCCAGAATTAATTAAAGCTGTTGGTAGAATGAAATATCGTTCTTCTTATGGACAAAATTTATTACAACACTCCCGTGAAGTTGCAAATCTTTGTGGTATTATGGCTGCTGAAATGGGCTTAAATGCAAAAGCAGCAAAACGAGCAGGTTTATTACATGATATTGGTAAAGTGCCAGATACAGAAAGCGAATTACCGCACGCACTATTAGGAATGCAGTGGGCAGAAAAATATGGCGAAAAACCAGATGTTTGTAATGCTATTGGTGCTCACCACGACGAAATAGAAATGAAGAGTTTATTGTCTCCAATTGTACAAGTATGTGATGCTATTTCAGGAGCAAGACCAGGAGCAAGAAGACAAGTTTTAGATTCTTACATACAGCGTTTAAAAGATTTAGAAGAAATTGCATTTGGTTTTACAGGTGTTCAGAAAGCATATGCTATTCAAGCCGGTCGTGAGTTACGTGTTATGGTAGAAAGTGCTAAAGTAAATGACACTAAAGCAGCAGAATTATCATTTAATATTTCTCAGAAAATACAAAATGATATGACATATCCAGGTCAAGTTAAAGTTACTGTAATTAGAGAAACTAGAGCGGTAAATGTTGCGAAATAAAGTTCATTTAAATTTAAAAATAATTAAGGACTACATTATTATGTAGTCCTTTTTTTATGATTTTTTAACTCATTTTAGTGACTTTTTTACTTATTTTTGTGTCTAAAAAATTGTTAAACAATTTGTTTGACATCAAAAGTCTCCTTTGAATGAAGAAGAAAAATGGTTTTCTCATTTTTATTTTATCATTGATTATAAACACTACTTATAGTCAATGTGTAGATGACGTTATTTTAAATGTAAATCCTACAAATCATTTTGTAGGACCTTCAGCGAACTGTGCTAATAATACAGGGGGAGATCCAACAAGTAATACATTTAATTATTCAGCAAATACATCTTGTTATGATGTGGCTGATGTTTCAATTACAATTATACCTGACAACCCAAATACTTCTGGAAACCCAGGTTTTGAGGGTGGAGATCGTGTTGAAATTACTTTAACAGATGATAATGGAAGTACTACTACAACTATAAATGGGAGTACTTATAATGGAGGTAATAGTAACACTTTTACTGCAACAAGAATAAATCCAGGTGATAATTTAAGTATCGATGTTTTCATTAGAATTCAAGGTAATAACAATACAGCAAATGGTGGAGGTTGTTGGGAGCGTCTTCGTGTTACTAATGTAAATGTAACCGGATCAGATTCAACCTCTCCAGTAACCCCAACAATTGCAGATGAGACTTTTGAGTGTAACGGAATACCAATTACACCAACCACAACAGATAGTGGATGTCCTACTTTAATATCAGGTACAACTACAACAACTTTTCCAATTACTACATTAGGGACTACAGTTGTAACGTGGACATTTACGGATGATTGTGGAAATTCAACAACAGCAGATCAGAATGTAATCATTCAAGATACAACAGCACCAGTAGCAGATGTAGCAACATTGGCTGATGTAACCGATCAGTGTGAAGTAACTGCGTTGACAGCCCCAACAGCAACGGATAATTGTGGTGGAACAGTGATTGTCACAAACGATGCAACATTGCCAATCACCACTCAAGGAACTACGGTTGTAACTTGGACGTATGACGATGGGAATGGAAATACATCTACTCAAGCACAAAATGTTGTTATAACCGATACAACAGCACCAGTAGCAGATGTAGCAACATTGGCTGATGTAACCGATCAGTGTGAAGTAACTGCGTTGACAGCCCCAACAGCAACGGATAATTGTGGTGGAACAGTGATTGTCACAAACGATGCAACATTACCAATCACCACTCAAGGAACTACGGTTGTAACTTGGACGTATGACGATGGGAATGGAAATACATCTACTCAAGCACAAAATGTTGTTATAACCGATACAACAGCACCAGTAGCAGATGTAGCAACATTGGCTGATGTAACCGATCAGTGTGAAGTAACTGCGTTGACAGCCCCAACAGCAACGGATAATTGTGGTGGAACAGTGATTGTCACAAACGATGCAACATT
>NZ_JAKGSC010000005.1 GCF_022478115.1 Tenacibaculum aquimarinum
AATTTCTGTGAACTAATTTGCTGTATTTCTTAGCGGCTGCAAATATAAAACTTTATTCTAATCTCGCAATAAAAAAAATAAAACTTTTTTAAACTTATTTAGAACCTCAAGAAAACTGAACTTATTTGCCGAAAAAATCGGACTGCAAAGATACTACCTTTTTCTCTTGATAACCAAATAAAAAATAAACTTTTTTTTGAAAAATTTAAAACCTTTTTATTTAATCGCTTCTACTATTTACGCCTACTCTAACAACAATCTCAATGAACTAAACTAACTAACCATATTCCCGTTAGCGGCTGCAAACATACAACACATTTTCTATTCTAAACTAACTTTTTTAATCTTTTTTTAATCTTTTTTTTACATACACTGATTAAGAGTGTTTTATATTTAAAGTTTTTTCATTTTTATATTAAAACTAAATCTACTCTAACATATAATGACATAGTTTTCTAAATGGTTAGATGGAAACCTTGACTTTCCCCTTAACAAAACAAACAACTACACTTTTATATTATGTACTACATCTTATTAATAAGTACGCGTTAGGGATTGAAGCGGTATCCTTTTTGCTTTTCGCAAAAAGATATAGCAAAAAGCCCGACCCAAAGGGTAACGCACAAACAAAAAATTACTCCTATATATGTATACATATATATTGTACAGGTTTTAGTTTTACAATATCTTTGCCTTTCAACTATTTCCGCTTGTAGGGAAATGAAACATATATAATGATACATATTACTTTACCTGACGGAAACGTCAAAGAATTTGAAAGCAATAGCACACCAATGGATGTTGCTAAAAGTATTAGTGAAGGATTTGCAAGAAACGTTATTTCGGCAAATTTTAACGGAACTACTATTGAAACTACTACTCCACTTACCACAGATGGTTCTTTAATTCTATATACCTTTAATGATGAAGGTGGAAAAAAAGCTTTTTGGCACTCGTCTGCACATGTTTTGGCAGAAACTATTTTAAGTTTTCATCCAAATGCGAAGTTAACTATTGGGCCTGCTATTGATAATGGTTTCTATTATGATTTAGATTTAGGCGATGAAACACTTTCTGAAAAAGATTTTCCTGCATTGGAGAAGAAATTTTTAGAGATTGCTCGTGGGAAACATGAGTTTTCTATGCGATCGGTTTCTAAAGCGGATGCTTTGTCTTTATATGAGGAAGAGAACAATGAATATAAGGTTGAGTTGATTGAAAACTTAACGGATGGTGATATTACTTTTTGTGATCATAGTAACTTTACTGACTTATGTCGTGGTGGACACATTCCTAACACAGGAATTATAAAAGCTATTAAGATAATGAACGTTGCTGGTGCTTATTGGCGTGGTGATGAAAAGAATAATCAGCTTACACGTGTTTATGGAATTAGTTTTCCGAAGCAAAAGATGCTTACTGAATATTTAGAAATTTTAGAAGAAGCTAAAAAACGTGACCACAGAAAACTTGGTAAAGAGTTAGAACTTTTTACATTCTCTCAAAAAGTTGGTGCTGGTTTACCTTTATGGTTACCAAAAGGTGCTGCTTTAAGAGGTAGATTGGAAGACTTTTTAAAGAAAGCACAAAAGAAGGCTGGTTACGAAATGGTAATGACTCCTCATATTGGACAAAAAGAACTATATGTTACTTCTGGTCATTATGAAAAATACGGTGAAGATAGTTTCCAGGCAATTAAAACTCCAAAAATGGATGAAGAGTTTTTATTAAAGCCAATGAACTGTCCACATCATTGTGAGGTTTATAATTTTAAACCTTATTCATATAAGGATTTACCTAAACGTTTTGCAGAATTTGGAACGGTTTATAGATATGAACAAAGTGGAGAGCTACACGGTTTAACTCGTGTTAGAGGTTTTACACAAGATGATGCTCATATATTTTGTACACCTGAACAATTAGATCAGGAATTTAAAGAAGTTATAGATCTAGTATTATATGTCTTTGGTTCTTTAGGTTTTGAAAACTTTACAGCACAAGTTTCTGTAAGAGATCCTAAAAACCCCGACAAATACATCGGTGATGTAGCAACTTGGGATATTGCTGAAAATGCAATTATAAGTGCAGCAACAGATAAAGGGTTAGATTTTGTTATTGAAGAAGGCGAAGCGGCTTTTTACGGTCCTAAGTTAGACTTTATGGTAAAGGACGCTTTAGGCAGAAGTTGGCAATTAGGAACGATACAAGTTGATTATAATTTACCAAAACGTTTCGATTTAACGTATAAAGGATCAGATAATCAATCTCACAGACCTGTAATGATTCATAGAGCTCCATTTGGTTCTATGGAACGCTTTATTGCCGTATTACTTGAGCATACAGGAGGAAATTTCCCTCTTTGGTTAACACCAGATCAAGTTATTATACTGCCAATCAGTGAGAAATATGAAAAATATACAGAAAAAGTTTTAAATCTGCTTGAAAATTCCGAAATTCGCGCCCTCGTAGACTCACGTAATGAGAAAACGGGACGTAAGATTAGAGATGCCGAAGTAAGCAAGATACCATTTATGGTTATTGTTGGTGAAAAGGAAGAGCAAGATGGCACGGTATCTGTAAGAAAACATGGAGAAGGTGATTTAGGTACCTTTACTATTGAAGAATTCATTTCTCTAATACAGAATGAAGTTAGTAAAACCCTAGTTCCTTTTAAATAAAAATAGAAATTAACTTTTAAATATATTAGTCATAGCAATTAGAAGAAAAAGGTCAAGAAGACCATTACGAGTAATTAAAGAAGATCAACATAGAATCAATGGAAAGATTCGTGACGTAGAAGAAGTGCGTTTAGTTGGTGAAAATATTGAAATTGGTGTATACCCAATTTCTAAAGCTAGAGAACTAGCTAGAGAGCAAGAATTAGATTTAGTTGAAATTTCACCTAAAGCTGTACCACCTGTTTGTAAAGTAATAGATTACAAAAAGTTTATGTACGAGCAAAAGAAGCGTGAAAAAGTCTTAAAATCTAAAGCTACAAAAGTTACCGTAAAGGAAATTAGATTTGGACCACAAACTGATGAGCATGATTATGAATTTAAAAAGAAGCATGCCATTAAGTTTTTACAAGATGGTGCTAAATTAAAAGCATTTGTATTCTTTAAAGGACGTTCAATAATCTTTAAGGAACAAGGTCATATTTTACTATTAAAGCTGGCGCAAGAGTTAGAGGATTATGGTAAGGTAGAACAGATGCCAAAATTAGAAGGTAAACGTATGATTATGTTTATTTCTCCTAAGAAAACGAAATAAGAGAGTTGAAAATTAAAGGTTAAAACCTTTTACTTTACAACTAAAGATAATAAGCAAGATAAAAACGAGAGACAGAGATGCCTAAAATGAAAACCAAATCTAGTGCCAAAAAACGATTTAAAGTTACAGGTACTGGTAAAATCAAAAGAAAGCACGCGTTTAAAAGTCACATCTTAACAAAGAAGTCTAAGAAACGTAAGCTAGCCTTGACTCACTCAACATTAGTTCACAAAGCTGATGAAGGAAATATCAAGCAACAGTTAAACTTAAGATAAGTTTAATAAGGGAATTTAATTATTAACCATGTATTAGGCTCAAAGAATTCAAATTTTAGAATCGCCTACTACAAAACACATTGAAATTATGCCAAGATCAGTAAATTCAGTAGCCTCAAGAAAAAGAAGAAAAAAAATCTTGAAGGCAGCAAAAGGTTACTTTGGAAGACGTAAAAACGTTTACACAGTAGCAAAAAATGCGGTTGAAAAGGCTATGCTATATGCATACCGTGACCGTAAAAACAATAAGAGAAACTTCCGTTCTTTATGGATCGTGCGTATTAACGCAGGAGCTAGACAGTATGGAATGTCTTACTCACAGTTTATGGGAAAAGTAAAAGCTAATAATATCGAATTAAACCGTAAGGTTTTAGCTGATTTAGCTATGAACAATCCAGAAGCTTTTAAGGCAATTGTAGAAAAAGTAAAATAAGTTTTAATAACCTTGCTTATAATAAAAACCCAAACTTTACGTTTGGGTTTTTTTACACTTATTATATTATAACACCAACTGTACAAACTTTCAGATGAAAACTATACAATTAACTATCTTAAGCGCTTTATTAACGTTAAATATATTTGCGCAACAACCTAACCAAGTTCAAGAATTTCCAAAAACTATTGAAGGACAATTTCAGAAACTTTACAAGCAATCTAACAATTACCAAGTTTATAAGGTAATGCGAAAAGATAATTTTTTAAAATTACAGAAAAACGTCTTAGATAGTATTTCTGCTATTGAAAAAGAAGCTTCAAACAAACAACAAACAATTAATTCTCAACAAAAAACTATAGCTACTTTAGAAAGTACAATTTCTAAAACAAATAAAGAACTTACAACTTCTTTAAGTAAAGAAGATAATATTTCTTTGTTTGGGTTACAGCTAAGCAAGATTACTTATAATACTATTTTATGGGGAATTATAGCTGGGCTTTTAGCTGGACTATTATTTTTTATATTTAGATACAACAACAGTAATTCACTTACAAACGAAGCGAGAAAATCTTTATCTGATGTAGAAGAAGAGTTAGAAAAATATCGTAAAAAAAGTATAGAAAAAGAACAGAAACTACGTAGACAATTACAAGATGAAATTAATAAACAGCGTGGTGTTTAATTAAAAATTAAAGATTTTTAGAAACAAGAATCAAGACAAACTCTCAAAAGAATAAACTTTTGAGAGTTTTTTTGTTTTTAGTAACTTTGGTACACTGTTTGCAAAACACTATATAAACAAATCAAAAAACCCATAATGGGTATTTAATAGAAGCATAAATTTATTTAACTATTTAAATGAAATAGATGAAATCACTCTTTACCTTTATTACTTTAATTTTCTTCGGAAATATACAAGCTCAAAACAACTTTCCTAAAGCTGACATTATTGATACAGGCTATGGAGATTTAACCGTTCAACCAATAAAACACGGAAGTTTAGTTTTAACTTACAACGGAAAAACTATTTATGTTGATCCAACTGGTGGAAAAAAAGCCTACACAGGAATTGCAAAACCAGATATGATTCTTATTACAGATATTCATGGAGATCACTTTAACATGGAAACCATACAGGAATTAGATGCAAAAAACGCTGTAATTATTGCTCCTGAAGTTGTTGCAAATAAACTAACTTATACTTACAAACAAAACTCAATTGCTTTAAAGAATGAACAAGGTGTTCATAGAATGGGTTTGTTTATTTCTGCAGTACCAATGTATAATTTACCAGAAACGGAAGATAGCAGACATACAAAAGGTAGAGGAAATGGATACACCATAAGCATTGAAGATTTTAATATTTATATTTCTGGAGATACTTCGGCTATTCAAGAAATGAAGATGTTATATGGTATTGATTTAGCATTTGTATGCATGAACTTACCTTATACAATGGATATTAACGAAGCGTCGGAAGGTGTTTTAGCTTTTCAACCGAAGATAATGTATCCTTATCATTACAGAGGAAAAGGAATGATTAGCGATACTAAAAAGTTTAAAGAACTTGTTGATGCTGAAAATTTAGAGATAGAAGTTCGCTTACGAGATTGGTATATGAAGTAATCAGTATTCAGTATTCAATATTCAATATTCAATATTCAATATTCAAAACAAATAAATCCTAAGTTTAAAATCTTAGGATTTACTTTTTTATGTTAAATTATGTCCGAGAACGTCCAACTTTGTCCGAAAACGTCCACAATTGGACGTTTTCGGACACTTCGTATTTAATGTTTCATAGTTTTAAATAACAATAACTTTAAAACTATTTTATTATGAAAGCTATAAATTATTTAAAACTTGTTTCAGTTCTTTTATCTTATTGTATTCTTTTTCAAAGCTGTTATAGTTACAAAACGATAAAAGGTGATGAAAAAGATATTGAATTATTGAAAAAATACAAGATTGATTTAAAAAACTCAAAAAGGATAAAGGGAAAGATTGTTGGCTTTTATAATGATACAATTCAACTTTTATCAAAAGGGAAAACTTTAAAAATTTCAGAAAAAGACGTTAAAGAAATCAAGAAAAGAAAATTTTCTATACTAAAAACTAGTTTAACAACTTTAACTGTAGCTGCAGTTAGTGCTCTAGCAATATTCGGCATAAGTTTTAACATATTTAAAAAGGACTTCAACCCTTTTAAAAATATTATTTAAATAAAAACTCTATATGTTTTATGTTAATGAAAATAGTTAGCAAATAAGCGCGTTAGGGATTGCAGCAATTGTTTGAGCTCTTTTTTGAGGAACGAAAAAAAAGCGAGTGCGAAAAGCCCGACCTGAAAGGTAATGCCCAAATTCTAATCTTTTTTACCCTAAAAAGTATTCAGTTTTTAAAACTAAAAAAGCCCAAATTTTTCAACTTGGGATTTTTATACTTATAAATTAAGAAATTACTTCGTTTCCTTTCAATGAAGCAAATGTTAAATACTTTCTCCTAATTCTTTTAATTTAGAGGTGTTTTCTGCCATCATTAATTCGTCTAAAATCTTCTGAATATCACCATTCATAATATTAGGTAAGTCATATAAAGACAATCCAATTCTGTGGTCTGTTACTCTTCCTTGTGCGTAATTATAAGTTCTAATTTTTGCACTTCTATCTCCAGAAGAAACCATAGAACCACGTTTTAACGCGTCTTCTGCTTGTTTTTTAGCCAATTCCATATCGTACAAACGAGAACGTAATACTTTAAAGGCTTTCTCTTTATTTTTATGCTGACTTTTTTGATCTTGACATTGTGCAACCAAACCAGTTGGAATGTGCGTTAAACGAACCGCCGAATAGGTTGTGTTTACAGATTGACCTCCTGGACCAGACGAACAGAAAAAATCTATACGTACCTCTTTTGGATTTATCTCTACATCAAATTCTTCTGCTTCTGGAAAAACCATACAAGTTGCTGCAGAAGTATGTACACGCCCTTGTGTTTCCGTCTGAGGAACTCGTTGTACACGATGCACTCCAGCTTCAAACTTTAAAATTCCGTACACATCATCTCCGGTTACTTCAAACTGAATTTCTTTAAATCCGCCGTTGGTTCCTTCAGAATAATCTACCGTAGAAACTTTCCAACCTCTACCTTCACAATATTTTGTGTACATTCTAAATAAATCTCCGGCAAAAATACTTGCTTCGTCTCCACCTGTTCCTGCACGCAATTCTACAACTGCATTTTTATTGTCTTCTGGATCTTTAGGAATTAATAAAAACTTAATCTCTTCTTCCAATTCTGGAATACGAGTATTTGCTTCATCAATTTCCATTTTGGCCATTTCTACCATTTCTGCATCGCTTCCGTCTGCAATAATTTCTTTGGCTTCTTCTATATTTTGCTGTAATTTTTGGTATTCATCACCTCTTTTTACAACATCTCCTAAATCTTTATACTCTTTACTTAATTGAGCATAACGTTTCTGATCCATAATAATTTCTGGTTGGATTATTAAATCTGAAACCTCATCGAAACGTTGCTTTACAATTCTTATTTTATCTAACATTGGGTGTCTTTTCTAAAATGCGAATTTACGTTTTTTTATCGAATTTAAATTTGATTATATTTGATAAATCAAATTGCTGACTATGCGTATTTTAACTTTTTTTGCACTTATTTTACTTTTGAATTCTTGCCAGACAACAACTAAACAAAACTATCCTGATTTTCTTTTAGGAAATTGGCAACGTGTTAACGAAAAACCAGAAAAACAAACTTTTGATTTTTGGAATGAAGACTTTACTGGAATTGGTTTTACCTTAAAAGACAAAGACACTATTTTTAAAGAAATTATGAGTATTGTTTCTCTAAAAGATACATTGTGTTTAAAAGTTGAAGGTGTAAATGAAAAACCTACTTTGTTTAAATTTACTGAACAAACTGAAGATTCTTTTGTTGCTGAAAATAAGTTAAATGAATTCCCAAAGAAAATACATTATTTTAAAGATGGAAAACGTCTAAAATGTAAAATTTCTAACGAAGAATTTGAAATAGATTTTGTTTTTGAGGAAATGAAATAAGTTTTATATCTTTATAAAAACCACAAAAACTATCTTTTGTATTTCCAATATTATGGATAATACAATATTTAGTTTTTATATGACAAGTTACCCAACATTAACCAGCACAATGAGAAATGAGGATATACAAGAATTTATAGACAGATTGAATAGCGGAAGATATAAGGACACGATATTCTTGAGACAAATAAGCGAATTTGTATTTATTTCAAAAGTGAGAGAGAAAAAAATTGACTTAAAAGACAAGCCAAAATTTTCACAGAATTATTATACTTTTTTCTTCATCAAAAATGAAAATGATGAATTTATAGGAGCAGTTGAAGATAGATATTCTGACTTACATTGGTATATAAATAAGAAAAGCAGAAAAAAAGGTTATTTAGTTAAAGCATTGAAAAATGCAATTCTACCATATATTTTCTATGATGAAAATAAGGATTTAGAAAGCCAGAGAATAACAATAACAGAATCACAAATTGGAGAGTTTAATTATAATAACTCAAAAAAAGTAGCTTTGTCATTAGGATTTAAGCCAGTTAATGAACAACAATCTGAATTTGTTTTAAATAGAAATGACTTTGATTGGTCAGAAGAAAAATTAGAAGAAATAAACACAAATTTGAATGACGAGAAGCTGAATGAATTTCGAAAAAGACTTTCTTATATTTATCAAAATTTCGAATCAATAACAAACGAATTACTAATGGCTTATGGAAATCAGTATGAAATAGAAAACTTGATAGAATTATCGAAAAAAATATGCTATTCAAAAGCAACAATTGAAGATGTTATTTGGGAAAACAATGAAAAAAATAACGTTGGGTAACATCGTATATAATTTATTGCTAGTTCTAGCATACTTACGAAAATCCTCGCGGATTTTCTATTCGATTTTTATTTGTTAACTTAGTTGCTTAACCACGTAACAAACCATATACAAACACGTTGGGCACAATTAAAAAAAAACTCTGAATGGATAAAAAATATTTCTGTAGAAACTGTAAAGGAAATAGAAATCATAAGCTAATTCACGAAAAAAAGATAAAAGGAGATGATGCAGA
The DNA here is from genome assembly GCF_022478115.1 of Tenacibaculum aquimarinum. Classification (GTDB taxonomy): domain Bacteria; phylum Bacteroidota; class Bacteroidia; order Flavobacteriales; family Flavobacteriaceae; genus Polaribacter; species Polaribacter aquimarinum_A. The sequence continues at coordinate 9,122 of NZ_JAKGSC010000005.1, forward strand.
AGGGTACATCCAATGGATAGAATTTTATATGGTCATTGAATGTTTAGGCTGTGAAACTGTTTCATTTGTTCATACTTATGCAGATTCCGAAATGAAACAATATGATGAAGAAGGAAACGTTGAATATTATGATGAAACGACAATATTTCCGCATATATTAAAAAACGGAAAAGAATTAGAGTATTTAAATTTTTTACCACCAATTATTAAAAATATTTATAAAGAAACGTTAACCTCTTTTAAAGGTAATGCCTATATATTAACTGCAGGTGGTTTTAGAGCTATAATTGAAGCTACTTGCATTCATCTGAAAATAAAAAAAGACAATCTATCTGCAAGAATTGACTCTCTTCAAGAAAAAGGGCTTCTAACAAAGAGTGAATCAAAAAGATTACACTCAATTAGATTTTTAGGAAATGACGCATTACACGAAATGAAAACACCACGAAGAGAACATTTACTAATACTTTTAGATATTGTAAACCATTTACTTGAGAATTTGTTTATTCAAGATAAAAAAATAGGAGATAAAATTGAAATAATAATTGATGAATATAAAGACTTTCTAAAACTAATAAGGAATAAAATTAGTGATGAAATTCTTAATAAGGAATTAACAATGAATGAGATTTTAGGAAATTCAAAAAGATTACTTAAAAACAAAGTATTCTTTAATAAATCTATAGAAGAGTTGAATAAAAAAATAGAAGATGGAGAAATAGATTTTTTATCAATAGCAAATGAAGGAAAATATAAAATTGAAAAAGTACCGAATAATATTTTTAACTGGTAAAACTGTGCCCAACACCGTGTATAATTAATTGCTTGGTTTTAGACAATTTACGAAAGTCCTCGCGGACTTTCTATCTGTGATTTATATGCTAAACTTAGTGATTAAAACACGTAACCTTACTTCTCCTCGTTAAAAAATACTTTATAGTATTTCATTTTTTTCTCTTCGTCGTAACCTCTTTCTAAATATTCAGAAGAAGCGTCTGGCGCATCTACATCTATAGAAATTTTGATATTTGTATCTAACTTAATTTCAGTTTTAAACTTACTCTTTTCCTTTTTTAATACAACATCAGAAACTTCAAAATTGTTTCTAATTAAGACATCGTTTAAACCTTCGAAGTGTTTTTTGTAGTCTTCAAACTTCTCTTTATGCTTCTCTTCTTCAAAAATTTCATCTTTAAAAGTATGATAATCTACATTTTCATGCTCTTTAAAATAATCTACCGTATTTGCTAAGAAAGTACTTTGCTCCTGTTTACCAAGCTCTGGTTTTATTACTTCTTCAGAAAATTCTTTACACATTTCTAAATAATTCTGTGTGTGCGAATTTCTATCATCTGCATATTTTACATTCAGGAAGTTTTTAATCCAATATTGTGCATCGTAATTATTGTTATCTACCGATAAAACAACGGTTCCTTCTGCATCAGTTGTGTTCAAAATTATACATCCTTTGTCTAATTTCTTGGTTGAAATTCCTTTTTGAACCACAACATCAAAACTATCTTCTTCTAAATAAGTTTGGAAGAAATCGACTTTATTTTCAATCTTAAAAACACCAACACCTTCTACCATCATGTCTTTGTAATCTAAGTTTTCAAACAAAACCACTAAAACATCACCTGCTTTAATTTGTGCCGAGTTGGATTGTTCATACAAATGGTTTACAATGTTTTTAGAATACTCTATAAATGTTTCTTGATTTCCAAAAACTTCGTGAGAATAGTTATTCATTTCATTTAAACGAACATCTGCATGATGATTAAAACGGTAACTCTGCGTAACATTTGCAAAAGGTTTCAATAAAAACGGCATTAATAATTCGTAGCTTTCTTCATCAAAACGCACCAAACTTTCCGACATAGCATTTTGGCCGCTATTGTACTTGTTCCCTACTTTATGAATTATACATTTACTTATTTCTGCGCGTGTTCTTTTAATCATTTTCTGATGAATTTAGGAAGGCAAAAATAAAGGAAGTTTGGTTGTAAAAAAACAGTAGCGTACTAATTAATTATTAAAAAAAGTGTAATCATAAAAAAAGCCTCAGATATCTCTGAGACTTTCTTGTTTATGTTACTGTTTTTAATACTTAAAAGTACCATATTCACTTTTAATAGTCAGTTTTTTAGTAGCTGATTCTTCAACGCTACCAACTATTTGTGCATTTACGTTGTAAGATTTTGAAATTGAAATAATTTCTTCGGCAACTGTAGGAGAAACATAGATTTCCATTCTGTGACCACAGTTAAAAACTTGGTACATCTCTTTCCAATCAGTGTTAGATTGCTCTTGTATTAATTTAAATAAAGGCGGTATTGGAAACATATTATCTTTTACAATGTGTAAATTATCTACAAAATGTAAAATTTTTGTTTGCGCTCCACCAGAACAATGAATCATTCCGTGCACATCTTCCGAAGTAAACTTAGAAAGAATTTCTTTTATAATTGGTGCATACGTTCTTGTTGGAGATAAAACCAATTTTCCTGCATCAATTGGAGAGTTTTCAACTTCATCCGTTAATTTTGTATTACCTGAATACACTAAATCTTCAGGAACAGCTGCATCAAAACTTTCTGGATATTTAGCTGCTAAATATTTATGAAAAACATCGTGTCTTGCAGACGTTAATCCGTTTGACCCCATTCCGCCATTATATTCGGTTTCATAAGTTGCTTGTCCAAAAGATTCTAATCCAACAATTACATCGCCGGCTTTTATGTTTGCGTTGTCAATTACTTCAGAACGTTTCATTCTTGCAGTAACAGTAGAATCTACAATAATTGTACGAACTAAATCTCCTACATCAGCAGTTTCTCCTCCAGTTGAATGAATGGTAACTCCAAAACCTTTAAGATCTTCAATAAGTTCTTCTGTTCCGTTTATAATTGCTGATAAAACTTCACCAGGAATTTTACTTTTATTTCGCCCAATTGTAGAAGATAACATAATATTATCTGTTGCACCAACACATAATAAATCATCAATATTCATTATTAATGCATCTTGTGCAATACCTTTCCAAACAGAAATATCTCCTGTTTCTTTCCAATACATATAGGCTAAAGAGCTTTTAGTTCCTGCTCCATCTGCATGCATTATTAAACAATAATCTTCATCATTTGTTAAATAATCTGGAACAATTTTACAAAATGCCTTGGGAAATAAACCTTTGTCTATATTCTTAATTGCATTGTGTACATCTTCTTTAGATGCGGATACACCTCTTTGGGCGTATCTTTTAGAAACTTCTTGACTCATGTTGTTGTGTTGTGAGTGCAAATTTAACTTTCTTTTATTTGGCATCATAAAAAAAACCGAATGATTTTCATCATTCGGCTTATATTTTTTTATATTTTAATTTTACTCCCAATCTGGCATAAGAGCATCTTGAAACATTTCTTCTGCAGTACTTCCTGCAACAAAAGCTTTAAATATTTTCTTTTCAGAAATACCATCATTAGAGGTATTTACAAAAATTACTTCGGCTTCATTTGGTGAAAATCTTGGATCTAAATCGTTAGTTCCTGATGTCCTTTGAGTTAATACTTCAGTTTCAGTCATAGCTGAAAAATCATATAAATAAATTCTATTATCTAATCTTCTATAATTTGATGATTGAAAATTACTAAAGTCTTTAGTATAAAGTAACTTACTACCATCTACTGAGAAATTTAAACCTCCTAAGGCTCCAATATTAGAAGAAATAATTGTGTCTAATATGTTTCCTGACATATCTATTGTATAAATAAATCCATCATATCCAACAGAATTGTTTGTTCTTAAAGCAACCTTTGTACCATCATTACTCCAATCACATTCAGTAATTAAATGCCCGTTTGTTGTTTGATGTATTAATTGAAGACCACTACCATCTTTATTAATCATATATAATTTATCAAAACTTGGATATATAAATTTATCTCCAGTAGCAGACCAAGAAAAGTCTACTTCATTTAAGTTAAAACTGTTTATTGGAATATTGGATGTTACTTTTGTAACTTCAGAACCATCTGGTTTCATTGTAAAAATATGAGTTTCATTATCAAATGTCTTTAAAAATGCTATAAGATTAACAGTGTTATTTTTTCTTGGTCTCCAAGAATTAGCCCCAGATTCTGTTAATTGCACAGTATTTGTGACATTTCCATCATCGTCCAAACTTGAAGAATAAATTACATTATTTCCATCTTCAATTTTAACATAAGTAAACCTATTTCCTGGATCTTCTTTTACAGAAAAAGTATTGGTTGTACTTAACACTTCTGGATTTATATTATCAGAAGCTGCTACTTGCCAAAAATATTTACCTCCAAATTTTAAATTAGAAACTACATATGTTGTATCTGAAAGGTTTTGAATATTGATAATATCATTATTAAAATCATTTTTAATTTCTAATCTATACTCAATTGCATCTTCATCTACATCAGAAGAAGACCAAATTAACTCCACAGAATTATCTGTATTTACAGTACCATCCGTTGGGGCAATTAATTCTGGAGTTGTTGGTGGATTGTTAAGCGCTGTTGAAATTTCCATTTCAAAGATTATATTAACTGTAGCCCCTGCAGCCAATGAAACTGCTTCAAATGTATTTAAGAAATCTGGTTTTTCTGCTTCTACAGAGTAATCATTAACAGGTACTTCTTCAAAAACAAATTCTCCATTTTCATCTGTAGTAGTTGTATTGTTGGTAGGAGACAATGTAACTTTTACATTTTCTATAGGTTCAAAATCTGATGCTTTTACAACTTTACCCGTAATTGTTCCAAACTCAACTCCACCAATAGTATTATCTTCACTACAATTTATAAATGTCATGAATAATATAAAACTCAAAAATTTTATTAGCTTTTTCATTATATAGTTTTTTTAAAAATAGAAGTTTACACCAGCTCTTACATTGAGTATTTGATCGTTCCGATTCCCTCTAACTAGTAAATCTAAATTATCACCTGAAAGCATGTTATGATCTGCACTTAAAATTATTCCAAACTTATTTGTTACCAAATACTCTAGCCCTAAACCATATTGAAATTTCATTAAAGTTCTATCTAAGTCTCCTGCCGATACAGAACCTATACCTGCATAAAAATATGGTGTAAGTCTATCATAAGGTAAAATGTTATATTCAAAATTTAAGCTAGATGTAAAGAACGATTCATTAAAAATGTTTTCATTATTCAGTTCTGTTCTTCCTAAACCAACTGAAAAAGAGAACTTTGGATTCTTAAGTAAATACTTAAATTTAACGTCAAAACCAGGGCTAAAAGTTGCGTTTGAATAATCTCCGTTTATACGAGACACACCACCTAAAACACTAATTGAGTTTCTAGATCTTCTTTTTTCTTGCTTTCTATTAAACAAGCCTGTTGCGTCCGCTTCTCTTTTCTCTTTTTCGTAATTCTCTTTTATTATATCTATTTCTGGCTGCCCGCCTGAAGGTTTCCAAAGGCCATCAATTACCCCTTCAATAATTAACAATTCTACAGCTTTGTCAATAGCTTCTTTAACAGCTAATTGAGCTGGTTCATTTTTTGTAACTCCTGTTTCTACTTCTAACAATCTTCTTAAATCTACATACCTAAATAAATTAGCTGATATACCTTGTGATAAAATTGTCTTGGAAGCATAAACGTTTTTTAAAATTTTCCCACTATTTGTAGACACTGCTCTTAAATAAACAGTTATTCTATCTTGTCTATATTCATTTGATGCTCCAGCACCAAAATAATGAAGTCCAGAACCACCTGTGATTATATTAGAGTCATAAGAAACAACTCCACCTTCAATTATAGTACCAGCAAATAATAAAGGGTACATTTTTACCTGTTGTTTATTAGTTGCATGCTCTTGGCGCGTACTTCTAATAATTTGACGCTCGTTTAATAAATTTGCAATATTTTCTCTTTCTATTGGTTGAAACCAATTAGATTCCTCTAAAGATTTTAATAAGATTGAAGTTCCTCCTTGTGTAACTGCAGTGCTGAAAGTAGATCCATTTTGAACAGGTTTAAATTGTCCCGTTTGGTCTCTAAATTTATAAACACCAATTATAGTTTTCTTTGTTGGTGTAAAGTTTTTAATGCTAGAAACAGGCGATGTATTTTCTCCTATTCTTGCTTTATTAACATCAAAAGGTTGATTAAAATATGTACCGCAACTTGTAAATAAAAACACAGAAATTACACATACAATTATATTGAAGGATTTTTTCATAAATCTTTTTTTAGTTACCAGGTATTGTTATTTGAGTTTGCTCTCCTGTGGATGTATTTAAAATACTAACACTTAAACCACCAGCTCCTGGAGTTACTTCAACAACCAATGAGCCAAAAACATAGGTTCCAACGGTTAAATCTTCTGAACCAATTTGTTCCTGAAACAAACTTTGTGATAAAGAATTTAATAACTGTCTATTTAAATTATCAGTGAAATTTTCTATTTCTGAAGGTTGCTCAAATTGATTAGCATTTGATTCTTGAAAATCATTTTGGGCATTAGCTAATGTTAAAACCTGTTGATAACTAAAAGCGTCTCCTCCAGATAAAACACTAATTGGTTTATAAACTATATCTTGAGAAAAACAAAAACCGGCAATCCCCAAAAATAAGAGTGTAACTATAAATCTTTTATTCATCATTTTTTTATTTTTTATTACAAATTACTGTTTTTATATAACCTACTACGCCTTTTGTTGTATAAATATATTCTTTTTAAAACAGTCTTTACATTATTTTTTAAATATTCTTCTTCTGGCCTTGAATAAAACTCATGGATTTTTGAGTCACCAACTTCAACATATATTATGCTAGACCTACCCATAGCTGGTTTTTCTTTTATTTTTATAATAAAAGGATATTTTTTTCCTGATAATAAGTAGTCTTGATAGAAGAAATCAAAAAAATCTTTACCCGTTTTTGTAATTGCTTCATCAAGAACAATACCTTTTAAACTAAAATTTATCTCTTGATTTTTTTGGGCATTAGATTGCCTTTTTATTTTTGGAAGTATAAATAATGAGTCTTTTGAAATAAGTTTCTCCTTATACCTAACAAACAAATAAACCTTTAGCTCTTCATCTTCGCTTAGATTAACTTTTATTGTAGAAACTTTTTTTTCCTCTTTAGGGTTTATTATGAATTCACCAGTTTGTTTATTGTTTGAGTAGTTTCCTTCTTTACTTTTTTTTAATGCTAAAAACACATACTTCATCTCATCTCTAATAAGAGGTCCATCGTTATGTATTTGTGCGTCTAAAGTGATAAATCTATCACTTTTTAAAATACTAATTTTACCATATACATCTTCTTCTTGAGCTTCAAGTTTTATAACACTCAAAATAGAAACTAAAAAAAATATGATATAATTTTTCATTTCAGTAAATATATTACTTATAATTTTTAATTACAATATTCTTGAAGTTAGATTTTTGGACAATCTTTAAACCATCCATAAAAGAATTTGTTCCATAAATTTGCAAAGAATTTGCATTACCTTGTTGTAGAACACTAAGGTTTACCGGAGAAGTGTTATTATAATTATTAAAACTATAATAATTTTTATTACCAAGTTGAGTAACAGCCTGGCTTGTTAAATTAGATTGTGAAATATCTGCAACATTATATAACCCTTTTTGATTTAAAACAACTGAATTAACACTATTAGTTGTTTGTATCTGAACAACATCGACTAAATAATTATTACTTGAATTGAACAATATTTCTGGAGTATTTTTATTACTAGAAGTACTTGAAAAATATGAAGGTGTAATCTCTTCTTGAGAAAAAATACTTGTGCAGAAAAACTGAGCTACTAACAAAACTATTATAAGAACATTTCTTTTCATCTGACAAAATTTTTAATTTAATTAAATAAAAAAGCAAGAGAGGAAAGCCTCTCTTGCTTTTAATATACTTAGTATATTATAGTCCAGTTTGGTTAATTGTAGCTGTGTTAGCTCCATATTGAATAACAGAACTTGCATTACCACTATAAACAGCATCTTGAGTAACTGTAGCTGTATTACCACCAAATCCTAATAAGTTAGCTTGCCCAACAAAACTTGTGTTGTTTCCGTAAGCAGAATCTTGAGTAACTGTAGATGTATGATCATCTCCAACTTGGTAAGTAAAAGAACTATTAGCATAAAAACCACCAGCCATAGAAGTTTGAGTTTCTTTAGACTTGTTGTTAGTTCCAAATTGCCAAGCTGTAGCATCGTTATAACTACCAGTTTGTTTTTGAACTGCATTGTTATCAGAACCATCTTGCCAGATATCTGCATAACTACCCGCTACACCATCTGCACCACTCTTTTGAACTTGTTTAGCTGTGTTATCATAACCATCTTGCCAAACGTAAGCAGTATTATTGTCAAAACGTTGCTTTTGCATAGATGAGTTACCTACACCTAGTTGTACAACACTTGCAAAGTTATACTCTGCATATCCAACACCTACATCTTGTACTGCATCGTTAAAGTAACCATCTTGATACACATAACCTGTGTTACTATCACCATGTTGCTTAACCTCAGAACTATTGTAAGCTCCATATTGCTGAACGTCGATCATATTATTATCTCCACCATTTCCGGCTCCATAAATTTTACCATCTTGGTCAGATGTAGAACTATTGTCCCAACCTACTTGCATTACGTTTACATCATTTCCGAAACCGTTTTGGTAAGAATCGTTTGTGTTTTGCGCGAAAAGCGCTCCTGTAGCTAATACCATAGCTAAACTTAATAATTTTTTCATGATAAATAATTTTAAAATACGTTAGTTAAAAATTTGCATAAGGAATACTTTATAATTCACTTAATTATAAAATATAATAATGCTTAATAAAAAATTTAAGGGTAAAATAAAATCAGGGTAAAATGTAATTTATTAAGGTGTAATTTACATTTTCATCAACTCAAATTTAGAGTTGTACTTATAAACTATATAGTTTGCTCGTTTAAACACTGCTAATATATAACTTTTTTTCAAAAAAAAAACACCTGAATAATTAAAACGACAAAATATAATTCAAAAAAAACGCAAAAAGTCAACAAAAACAAGCTATTAAAAGAAATTTAAACTTTATTTATACAGGAAAATATAGGAAAAATACCTATAACCGATAAGTGTATTTCTAATACATTTATAATATTGCTACCTTATTATATTTTTTTTAAAAGTCATATAAAATTATAATATCAGTAAAATAAAGTACTAAAATTAATGATTTGGTAAAAAACACCCAATCTTGTCTTTTTATAAGACAAAAGCTTAAAAAAATTTTATATTTGTAACTAAGTTTTAACACATTACAACAACACATTATGGCAAAAATTAAATTAGAATACATTTGGTTAGATGGATATTATCCAACTCAAAACATGAGAAGCAAAACCAAAGTTGAAGAACATGAAGATTTTAAAGGAACTATAGAAGAATTAGGCCTTTGGTCTTTTGATGGTTCTTCTACAAAGCAAGCTTCTGGAGGAGCATCTGACTGTATTTTAAAACCAGTAGCAATTTACCCAGATCCTACAAGAAGAAATGGTTATTTAGTTATGACTGAAGTAATGAATGCTGATGGAACTCCACATGAATCTAACGCACGTGCTACTATTGAAGATGATGATAATGATTTCTGGTTTGGTTTTGAGCAAGAATACTTTATAATGAATACGAGTACAGACTTACCATTAGGTTTCCCTAGAGGTGGTTATCCAGCTCCACAAGGAATGTACTATTGTTCTGTTGGAGGTAAAAATACACATGGTAGAGATTTAGTTGAAGAACATGCAGATCTTTGTATTGATGCAGGTTTAAACTTTGAAGGAATAAACCAGGAAGTTGCATCCGGACAATGGGAATACCAATTATTTGCAAAAGGCGCTAAGAAAGCTGGTGATGAGATCTGGATATCTAGATATTTATTAGATCGTTTAACTGAAGGTAAAGGAATGTACATTGAGTACCACCCAAAACCATTAGGAAATACAGATTGGAATGGATCTGGAATGCATGCAAACTTTTCTAACACAATCTTAAGAACTTGTGGTTCTAAAGAAAAGTACGCAGAAATTTGTGAAGCTTTCCGTCCTTTAGTAAAAGAACACATTGAAGTTTATGGAGAGCATAACGAACAACGTTTAACGGGTGATCATGAAACTGCTTCTATTAATGAATTTTCTTGGGGAGTTTCAGATAGAGGAGCTTCAATTCGTATTCCAATTATTGCAGTAGAAAAAGGATATAAAGGATGGTTAGAAGACCGTCGTCCATCTTCTAACGGAGATCCATATAAAATTGCAGCAAGAATTATTAAAACGGTTAAGCCGATTAAATAATCTCAAAGCTTTGTATATATAAAAAACGCTAACATTAATTTGTTAGCGTTTTTTTATTCTTAATTTTTAAGTTCTTCTAGCTAATCGTTTGATAAATGAACAACCCATATAAAGAAAGTAAAATAATTCCGTCACGCCAATTTAAACGATATCCTTTCGGAAAAAACACTAATGGTAATATAATGAAGGAAATAGCCAACATCCAATAAATATCATGATCTAACAAACTCATATCTCCTGGATTTACTGTTATTGGAGTAATAATAGAAGTTATCCCTAAAACAGCTAGAATATTAAAGATGTTAGAACCAATTAAGTTTCCTAAAGAAATTGCCTTCTCCTTATTCAACACTGCAATAATAGAAGCTGCCAATTCCGGAACACTTGTTCCAATAGAAACTATAGTAACACCAATTATTGCCTCACTAACACCTAAACCTTTTGCTAATGTTGTTGCTCCATCAACTAGTAATTCTGAACCACCCCAAAGACCAAGTCCTCCTAAAACTAAAAAAAGCACAATTTTATACAAAGGCAACTCTTCATCATCTTCTGGCATCTCATCAACAACAGCTGTTTTTTGAAACTTCAACAAATAGATTAAAAACACAATTAAAAGTGAAACCATTATTATTCCTTCGTATTGCTGAATAGTATTATCAAACGCTATAAATGAATAAAACAATAAGGATGCAAACATCATAACAGGCCAGTCTGTTTGATAAAAGCTTTTTTCAACATTAATTGTAGACAAAATTATAGTTACACCCAAAACCAAAGCAATATTAGCTATGTTAGAACCAATAACATTACCAACGGCTAAACCAGTTGCTCCATCTAAGGCAGATTTTATACTAACTATTAACTCTGGAGCAGATGTTGCAAAAGATACAACCGTCATACCAATAACTATTTTTGGAATATTTAGTTTAAGTGATAAACCAACTGCAGCTTTCAATAAAAAATTTCCTCCAAAAACTAAAAGGACTAATCCAATAATAATATAAGCAATACTCATTTAAATATTTTTTTTTGCGAAGATAGAACTTTGCCTAATTTAATTCTTCGTTTTTTACCTGAAATAGATACAAAAATAACATCATTAAAACTATGACATATATCAGTTTTTATTTTTCTGAAAAGATAGAAACACAAAAAAAGCATCTATTAAAAGACATAAATCCCTTTACTTTTTAAAAAGCACCCAAAAATACCCTTTATTTTATAACACATTAAAACATTATAAATACAATACAGCTTCAAATTAAAATCAAAATATAGACAACTGAATTACATTTTAAAACAATTATTACTTTTTAAGCTTCATATATAAAGTCAAACAAATGAATTGTATTGAAAAAATTTGGTAGTGATTTACAACCCTCATATATTGAGAAGACAATTCTAGAATTATACTAATTTACTAACTTTAATACACTACAAAACTATGTTCACAATTATCATTACACTAACAATTGAAACTATTGAATCCACAATATCTATTATATCTATTTATTTTTAATGTGGGAAATTTGCTAAAAGAAAAAGACTACTAACATCTACACTAATGAGTGAAGCTACAAATGTAGCTTTGCTCCACAAAAGAAAAAAAATGATTATTTTTGGCGTACAACCAAACGTATAATGAAAAAACATTTTTTTAAATTTATAGCAAAATTAAACAAGGCGCTTTTACCTTCTTTTACTAAAAAGAAGTTGGATATAACTAAAGCTTCTAAATTTCAATTAGCAATAATTGGTTGGAAAGCTTTTATAACAATGAATTCTTTAGATTAATTTAAACTACTAATTATGCAAGAACACGTTAAAATTTTTACAGGAATGCCTATAATTGCTAGCAGATTAAAAACAATTTTAGAGCAGGCAGAAATACCAACAATACTAAAAGATGAAGCAGAATCGGGTAGATTAGCAGGCTTTGGTTCTCATTCTTTATCTGCTCAATTGTTTATTCTAAATACAGATTTAGAAAAGGCAAAACCAATAATTGAAACTTATAAAAAAGAAATTGAAGAATAGTCTTTTTAATTTCTAAAAACATCTTATATTTGCAACCGCAAAAAGGCCATGTGGCGCAACTGAATAGCGCACTTGATTACGGCTCAAGAGGTTCTAGGTTTGAATCCTAGCATGGTCACAAGAAAAACCCTATCAAAATTAATTGATAGGGTTTTTTATTTCTTCTCCTTTTTACTTATTTCACCACATTATATTTTTTTGTTTTATGACAAAAGTCATTTTTAAAACAGTTTTATCAATTTATTTTTGATTAAAATTTAAAAATTATGATGTTACAGAATTTACCTTTAGTTTCTTGGGGAAACGGTGTTTTTATGATTGCTGTTTTTGCAATTGTATGTGTTCTTTTAATTGCAGCAGTATTAGTTTTAGTACTTGGCGGTAAAAATAAAGAAGATATTAATTAATGACAACCAACTGTAGCTTCTAAAGTTTTAGTTAATACTGGCTCTAAAGGCGATACGTATGGAATTCCTAAACCCAAACCTCGTAATACAAATAAAACTCCAACAAAGACAACTACAAAAGGTATTGCTTTCTGAATTTTTTGTCTCCAATACACATTAGAAAAATTACCAAAATAGGCTACAATTGTCATTAAAGGAACAGTTCCTAACCCGAAAAGAAACATATACAAACTTCCCTTAAAAGCATTACCTGTAGCTAAAGCTCCAAAAAGTGCCATATACACCAATCCGCAGGGAAGAAATCCGTTTAAAAATCCGATAGTAAAAAAAGTGTCATTTTCTTTTTTTGCTAACTCTTTTCCTAATTTACTTTTTATTTTCATCAGTTTTCTTTGAATAAAATCAAAAGATTTAAACCGATTAAACACTTTTGGAAGCAATATGAATAAAATCATTAAAACACCAACAACTATGGAGATAACCTGCTGAAATCCGAAGAAATAAAACCCTTTACCTAACACTCCAAAAAGCAAACCGATTAAACTATAAGTAAAAAGCCTACCTAAATGATAACTAGCAACTTGTAGAAATTGTTTAAACTTATTTCTTCTATTTAATGGTAGCATAAATGCTATTGGTCCGCACATACCAATACAGTGAAAACTACCTAATAAACCAAATATAAGTGCCGTTGCTAACATTAATAAATTAATTCTTCTTTAAATAAAAAATCTTTATCTTTAATTTTCCATTTTACAATAATGTTCCAACGACCATCTAATAAACGATCCTCAGGCACGAGCAAATATGTGTTAGAAAATGAAATAGGTATTTCAAAATCTAACTGTTTATTAGACGGTCTATATAGGAACACTTTTCCTTTAATTTCTTCAGAAGAAAAATCTTTTGGAAAATAAATTCGTAAACCTTCAATAGTTCTTTTTATTGTTACTTTTTCTTTTAATTCTGCTGCATTATTTGCAGCATCTATTTCTTGTTGATATACCAACTCTTTTTGATAGTATTTTTCTGAAACTAAATCGTAACTATATTTTTTATTGCTACTCATTTTTATTACAAAAAAAAGTATAAACCCCATAAAAGCTATAATTGCAATTACTATTCCTGTCCCCCAATTTACTTTCATATTTTTTTATTTAATGTAAAATCGTTATTTAGTTAAGAGATTTCACCTAAAGTAGAAATGACAAATCTTCTTTTCACAATACCTCTATTTTACTGCAAACAATCTACTGCTAAACTATTAACTTACTTATAACTTCTTGGTCCTAAAAAATTGGTTGTTGTAGTTTCAATTAATTTATCTCCACTAAAAACCCCTATTTTAAGTTGTTCTTTATCTTTTTTTAATGCTGATGCATTTATTTCTATAAACAATGTTCCCTCTGCTAAACCTTGTTTTGGAACTTCGAAGTTTGTGTGTGTTACAAGTTCAATTTTTCCTTGATGAGACATTAATTTATATTGAACGTTTTCAATTTTTTTTGTTGTTTTATTTACCACTTTATAGGTATAAACATTACTTATAACATTGCCTTCTTTATGTTGATATAATTGTCCTGGCAATCTTAAAATACTAGCTTCAACATCATTCCTTAAAAATAACATTCCTACTAAAAATCCTATTAAAATAAGTAATACTGAAGAATATCCTTTAATTCTTGGTGTAAGTTTAAAGGGTGTTTTCTTTTCAATATTTTCTTCACTTGCATACCTAATTAATCCTTTTGGGTAACCAACTTTTTCCATTATATGATCACACTCATCAATACAAGCTGTGCAATTTACACACTCTAACTGTGTTCCGTTTCTAATATCTATTCCTGTGGGACAAACAACAACACATTGTTTACAATCTATACAATCTCCTTTTCCAACTTCTTTTCTATCTTCATTCTTCTTGAATTTTGCTCTTCCCTTCTCGCCTTCACCACGTTTATAATCGTAAGCAACATTTATTGTTTTATTATCTAATAAAACGCCTTGCAACCTTCCATAAGGACAAGCTATTATACAAACTTGCTCTCTAAACCAAGCAAAAATAAAATAGAAAACACAAGTGAAAATTAGCAATGAAATTAGCGTACTTGTATTATCTAGCGGATTACCTGTTATATATTCAATAACAGTGTCTCCACCGATTAAATAAGCCAAAAACACATTTGCGATAATAAATGAAATGATAAAAAAGATAATCCATTTAGTAACTCTTTTTCTGATTTTTTCAGCATTCCAAGCTTGCTTCTCTAAACGAATTTGTTTTCCTCTATCGCCATCAATCCAGTATTCTATTTTTCTAAAAACCATTTCTAGAAAAATGGTTTGTGGACAAATCCATCCGCAAAAAATCCTACCAAAAACCACTGTAAAGAGAATTACAAACACCACTCCAATAATCATAGAGATTACTAGTAAATGGAAATCTTGTGGCCAAAACGGGAAGCCAAAAATATTAAACTTACGCTCTAAAACATTAAAGAGCAAAAACTGATTCCCATTAATTTTTACAAAAGGTGCAGCCAGGAGAAAAGCAAGTAAAAAATAACTTACAGTAGTTCTATATTTATAAAACCTTCCGCTCGGTTTTTTAGGATATACCCAAGAACGTTTACCTTGCTCATCAACAGTACCTATACTATCTCTAAAATATTCATTCTCGGGTGTTTCCATAATTAACTACTAAAAACTCTCTTTCACTATTATTTTAATTCTTCTTCTTTCCAAACCTCTCCTTGAGGTGCTTTTGCTTTTGCAGGTATTGTACCTTGTAAAGACAACACATAACTTGCAACTTTTTGCACATCAATTGGTTTTAATATTTTTTTCCAAGCAACCATACCTTTTCCATCTCTACCGCCATTAGAAACAGTTGCAAATACATTTTTAATTCCACCACCTAAAATCCAGTTTTCATCGGTTAAGTTTGGCCCAATAGAACCTCCTCCATCTGCCATATGACAAGAAGCACAGTTTAAATTAAACACCGCTTTACCTCTACTTAAATCGGATGCTTCAGTTAATAATGTTACATTTTCTAAGTCTATAATATCCGGTGAAGATTTTTTGAATTTATTAATTTCAGCTTGTGCTTGTGCTACCGCTTTTTCATATTCAACAATTTGATTATCTCCGTCTAAAACTTCAAAACGAATTAAATACACAATAGCAAAAACTATTGAAGCATAGAACATATATTTCCACCATGGTGGAAGCGAGTTGTCTAATTCTCTAATTCCATCATAATTATGATCTAAAGCAATTTCCCCTTCTTGTTCTATCGGTTTAGAGTTTGTCCAACGTTGAATAATAGCTTTTATAGCTGCCCATGGATCAACTTTCTCTGGAACAACTCCATCTTTTTCCATTTGAAGTTTTTCTGCTTTTTGTATTGCAGTTACTGCTAAAATTTCTTTGAATACAACTACTAATCCAAAAAACAAAATAAGGACCCAAACCAATGGATTTTCAAGGAAATTGTATGGTTCTTTATACGCTTTTGTTACCTCGACTAATAGAAATGGCATCGAAAAAACAAAAATAAAAGACACTATTGATTGTATATATTTTTTCATTTTAAATTCTTTTTAATCGTTTAACGGTAATTGACTTACTTTATTTATATACTCTTTTTTAGCAGTAAAAACCCACCAAAACAAGACTACAAAAAAGGTAAAGAATATGATTAAAGATATTATTGGATAAATTTCTATTCCAATTATACTTTCCATGTGTTTTTTTACAAATTTCAACATAGTTTTAGTTTTTAGAAGTTAGTTTGTCTTGAACATCTTTTAGCTTAATATCTACACCTAACCTTTGTAAGTAAGCTATAACCGCCACAATTTCTCTGTCTTTCATTTCAATAAAATCCTGCCCATTTTCTTGTGCATATTTTTTATCAGCTTCATACGTTTTTGCAAAGTCTGGATCTTGATGTAAGTTCTCTTCAATTTTTATTCCTTGAGCGTCCATATTTGCTTGTGCATTGGCTATTTCTTCCTCTGTATAAGGAACACCTAAGCTTACCATAACTTTTAACTTATCTTCAGTTCCTGTTTTATCTAGCTCATTTTTTAATAACCATTGATAAGAAGGCATAATTGATCCTGGAGAGGTACTTTGTGGATCATACATGTGATTTAAGTGCCAACTGTCTGAATATTTACCTCCAATTCTATGTAAATCTGGCCCTGTTCTTTTTGATCCCCATAAAAATGGATGATCGTACACAAATTCTCCCGCTTTAGAATATTCTCCGTATCGTTCTACTTCACTTCTAAACGGACGAACCATTTGAGAGTGACAACCTACACAACCTTCTCTTATGTAAATATCTCTTCCTTCTAATTCTAAAGGTGTATAAGGTTTTACAGTACTAATTGTTGGAATATTTGATTTTATTAACAATGTTGGAATTATTTGTACAGCACCACCAATTAAGATTGCAATAGTTGCAAATATTGTTAATTTAATAGGCTTTCTTTCTAACCAAGTGTGCCATGCTTCTCCTGATGTTCTATGCTTAGAAACTTTTTCTAAAGCTTGTGCTTCTGCCAATTCATCTGTAACATCACTACCTGATCTAACAGTTCTTACAACATTATACAGCATTACAAAAGCTCCAATAATAAACATACTTCCTCCTATAGCACGCATCCAATACATTGGTATAATTTCATTTACAGTTTCTAAAAAGTTACCGTAAGTTAATGTACCATCTGGATTAAATTGTTTCCACATAGATGCTTGCACAAAACCTGCAACATACATTGGTAAAGCGTACATTATAATACCTAAAGTTCCTATCCAAAAGTGAAAGTTTGCTAACGCTGTAGAATATAATTTTGTTTTAAATAATCTTGGTATCATCCAGTATAACATACCAAAAGTTAAGAAACCGTTCCAAGCTAAAGCTCCAACGTGAACGTGTGCTATAATCCAATCAGAAAAATGTGCAATTGCATTTACATTTTTTAGCGATAACATTGGTCCTTCAAAAGTTGCCATACCATAACCAGTAATTGCTACAACCATAAACTTTAAAACCGGATCTGTACGTACTTTATCCCAAGCTCCACGAAGCGTTAAAAGACCGTTTATCATTCCACCCCAAGAAGGCGCTAATAACATTATAGAAAATGCTACTCCTAAATTTTGAGCCCATTCTGGTAAAGATGTATATAATAAGTGATGTGGTCCTGCCCAGATGTATATAAAAATTAAAGACCAAAAGTGTACAATTGATAATTTATATGAATACACAGGTCTATTAGCTGCTTTAGGAACAAAATAATACATCAGCCCTAAAAAAGGTGTGGTTAAGAAAAATGCCACAGCATTATGTCCGTACCACCATTGCACCAATGCATCTTGTACACCTGCATACACAGAATATGATTTTAAAAAACTAACTGGTAATGCTAAACTGTTAAAAATATGTAAGACAGCAACGGTAACAAAAGTTCCTAAATAGAACCAAATAGCAACATATAAATGGCGTTGTCTTCTTTGTAAGATTGTCCAAATCATGTTTGCTCCAAAAGCTACCCAAACTAAAGCGATAGCAATATCTATTGGCCATTCTAATTCAGCATATTCTTTAGAAGTAGAATATCCTAAAGGTAATGTTATTGCAGCAGCAACAATAATTAATTGCCAACCCCAAAAATTAAAATTACTTAAAAAGTTACTTGCCATTCTTGCTTTTAACAAACGCTGCAATGAGTAATAAACTCCTGCATAAATAGCATTTCCTACAAAGGCAAAAATTACTGCATTTGTATGTAGTGGTCTTAAACGCCCAAAACTTAGCCAAGAAATTCCGCTAGTTACATTGGGAAATAAGAACATAAAAGCAAGAAGTAAACCTACGCTAAAACCTACAATTCCCCAAAGTAGAGTAGCGTAGATAAACTTCTTAACGATTTTATTATCGTAATAAAATTGTTGCATTTCCATAATTAATTTAATGTTTAGTTTTTGTTAGTTCTTCTGGTTGTTCTTTAACCAATTCATCTTCAAACAACATACGTACAGATGGCGTGTACGAATCATCGTACTGTCCATTTTTTACTGAATAAATAAATGCGATAAAGAATACAATTGCCACTAGAATACTTAGTGAAAGTAGTAGGTATATTACGCTCATATCTTGCCTGATAAATTATACCTCAAAAATAATACTGATTGATTTCTTAAAATATGATATTTGTCATGTTTAGATTTTCTTTTAAAAAATTAAACCGTCATGGAAAATAATTGTGTTTTAGGCTTATTATCTAATAAACGGACATCAAAAGCCATACATATATTCCTTACAAATGGCCTTGCTTTTTCCGGAATTGATAAAGATTTTGACGCTAAATCTATTGCAACCAAACCATCTTCTTCCATTTCTTTTAACAATGACAAATGTGTTTCAATAGTATTTATTTTCATAGTTTCTTCTTCCCACGAAGTGGAAAAATGACACATCATATTTAAAATATGTTTTCTTATAATTACATCTTCTTCCGTTAAAACATGCCCTCTAAAAACTGGGATTTCTCCTTCATTTACTAATTCTTGATATTCCTTTACCGTTTTTACATTTTGCGCAAATCCATACCAAGAATCGGAAATTGCAGACATTCCCAAACCAATCATTAATTGCGTTTTATTGGCCGTATAACCCATAAAGTTTCTATGCAGTGTTTTCTTGATGGTTGCTTTATACAAACTATCTGTTTTTAAAGCAAAATGATCCATACCAATTTCTTCATAACCTAATTCAGCAAAAAGCTCTTTACCTACTTCATAAAGTTCCCTTTTCTCATCGTTTTTTGGTAAATCTTCTTCATTAAAACCACGTTGACCAACACCTTTTACCCATGGAACATGAGCATAGCTATAAAAAGAGATTCGGTCTGGCTGCAATTCTTTTGTTTTGTTGATGCTCTGAATTACGTTTTCTTTGGTTTGATGTGGTAATCCAAAAATTAAATCGTGACTTACAGATGTATATCCAATTTCTCTAGACCATTTAGTAACTTTTGCTACGGCTTCAAAAGGTTGAACTCTATGAATTGCTTTTTGTACTTTTTCATTATAATCTTGCACTCCAAAACTTACTCTTGTAAAACCACAATTATAAAGTGTCTGTAACTGTTCTTTTGTAGTATTGTTTGGATGTCCTTCAAAACTAAACTCAGATTCTGGGTGTTTTTCTGCGAATTTAAAAATCCCATCTAGTAAATATTTTAAATTTTCTTTGGAGAAAAAAGTAGGTGTTCCTCCTCCTAAATGCAATTCTTTAATAATTGGTTTTTCATCAACTAAAGCAACATATAATTTCCATTCCTTTAAAACAGTTTCAATATATTCCTCTTCTACTTCATGACGTTTTGTAATGTGTTTATGGCATGCACAAAACGTACATAAACTCTCACAAAATGGCAAGTGAATGTAAACGCTAATTCCTTCTTCAGAATTACTTTCTGAAAAAGATTTTTTAAAAGTTTCTATCCATTTTCCTTTTGAAAAAGTGTTGTTATCCCAATAAGGAACTGTTGGATAACTTGTATATCTTGGTCCTGGAATATTGTATTTTTGTATGAGAGAATTCTTCATCTTTTACTTTATTTTTTTACTTATTAAATTTGTAGCAATAGTTGTAAACACAACTATACTTATAGAACTCAAAGGCATTAAAATTGCGGCAATAACGGGCTTTAATTGCCCTGTAATTGCAAAATACAAACCAATGATATTGTAGATAAAAGACAAAGCAAAACTCCATTTTACAATTGAGATTCCAGATTTTGCGATTGAAATATATTTTTCTAAGAGATGTAATTTTGAAGCATCTAAAATAGCATCGCAAGCAGGCGAAAACACATTTACATTTTCTGCAATTGCAATACCAACATTACTTTGTGCTAACGCGCCAGCATCATTTAAACCGTCGCCAACCATTACAACTTTTGCACCTTCAGTTTGATGATATTTGATATATTCTAACTTATCTTCTGGCTTTTGATTAAAAATCAGCTTTGTTTTTGCAGGAAGTAATTTTTCCAAATTCTCTTTTTCACTGTCATTATCGCCAGAAAGAATAACCAAATTATAGTGTTGCTTTAACTTATTAAACAATTTTGAAACCCCTTTTCTGTAGCTATTATAAAAAGTGAATTTTCCTTTGTATGTATTATCTGTACTAATATGTACAGCAGTGTT
The DNA here is from genome assembly GCF_022478115.1 of Tenacibaculum aquimarinum. Classification (GTDB taxonomy): domain Bacteria; phylum Bacteroidota; class Bacteroidia; order Flavobacteriales; family Flavobacteriaceae; genus Polaribacter; species Polaribacter aquimarinum_A. The sequence continues at coordinate 30,173 of NZ_JAKGSC010000005.1, forward strand.
TAACTCTTTTTCTTCGATAGCATTATTAACCAATTTAGCAGAACCTACCTTAATATTTTTATTCTGATAACTAGCCTCAATTCCTTTTCCAACATATTCTTCATAAGAATCTAAAGTGATAATATCATTTTTATCTAACAAATTATACAAAGCTCTACTTAATGGATGATTTGAACCTCGAAGTGTATTTTTTAACAATATTTCTTCAGGTTCAGAAAGTGAATCTCCTTCGTATTTTATTGTATTCTTTTTGTTTGAAGTTAAGGTTCCTGTTTTATCAAAAACCAAGGTATCTATTGCTGCTAATTGCTCTAAAACATCCGTGTTTTTTACATAGAATTTTTGCTTCCCTAAAATGCGTAATAAATTACCAAATGCAAATGGAGCTGCCAGTGCAATTGCACACGGACAAGCAATAATTAGTATAGCTGTAAAAACATTTAATGCTTTACTTGCATCAAAAAACAACCAAAAAACTAAGGATATAATTGCTATTGATAAAACTGTTACTGTAAAATTCTTACTTATTGAATTAGTAAGTGTTTTAAAATTAGATTTATGCTCTTTTTTAAAAACATCATTACTCCATAATTGTGTTAAATAACTTTGCTCTACTGATGTTAAAGCCTCTAACTCTATGGCTCCAGCAACTTGCTTTCCACCTGCAAAAAGTTTGTCTCCAGATTGTTTTCTTATAGTCTTAGATTCACCTGTTACAAAACTGTAATCAATTTGTGCATTTCCGTTTATTAGAATTCCATCAACAGGAATTAACTCTTGGTTCCTTATTAATAATCGATCTCCTTTTTTTACATCGTAAATCTGTATATTTTCTTCTTTTTTATCTGAAGAAACTCTGGTAACAGCAATTGGGAAATACGATTTATAATCGCGCTCAAAAGACAAAAAATTATATGTTTTTTGTTGAAAAAACTTACCCAAGAGTAAAAAGAAAACCAAACCGGTTAAACTATCGAAAAAACCGGTTCCTAAATCGAATATTATTTCTACAGAACTTCGTATAAATAAAACTGAAACTCCTAACGCAATTGGAACATCAATATTTAAAATTTTTGCTTTTAAACCTTTATATGCTGAAATAAAATAATCTTGTGCAGAATAAAAAACTACAGGTAATGAAAAGAAAAACATTAACCAACGAAAAACATTCTTATACTGATCTAACCAAAAGCCAGAAACTTCAAAATATTCTGGAAAAGATAAGAACATAACATTTCCGAAGGCAAAACCTGCAATACCTAATTTATAAATTAGACTTCTATCTACTTTCTTTTTACCAACTTCATAATCTTCTAAACTTATATAAGGTTCATAACCAATTGAACTCAATAAAAACACAATCTCTTTAAGAGTTGTTTTTTCAGCATTAAAAGTAATTCTAACCGTTTTCTTAGGGAAATTTACTTGAGAAGAGCTTATGTTTTCTTGTAGTTTATGTAGATTTTCTAGCACCCAAATACAAGAACTACAATGTATATGCGGAATGTATAAGTTTACAATTTGAATATTAGAATCGCTAAATTCTAGTAATTTTGCTACAATAGCTTTATTTTCTAGAAAATCATATTTTCCAGCAATTTCTTCTGGAATTGCTCCAGGATTGTTTTGAAAATCATAGTAACAAGTTAAATCGTTTTCAGAAAAAATTTCAAAAACAGTTTTACAACCATTGCAGCAGAAAAACTTCTCTTTAATAGCTATATTCTTTGAATCGCACTCATTACCACAATGAAAACACGTTATGTCTTTCATATTTACTCGTTTGCCTGGTACAAATTTCCAATAAGAAATCAATTTAAAATATGATATTTATCAGCTTTTAATTATCTTTGAGTTCCACACTAATAAGTCTTTCGATGAGTAACTGTAACCAATGTATTGTTCGTCAATTTAACTCGCTTAAAACGCTAACCAAAGATGAGTTGGTTAGAATTTCTAGCTGTAAGACTACTACTATAATTAAAAAAGGTGAAGTTTTATTTAATGAAGGTGAGCATATTAATGGTGTTTTCTGTATTAAAGATGGGATTTGCAAGGTTTCTAAAATGAGTGATAATGGGAGAGAGCAAATTATTAATTTAATTAAAAAGGGTGATTTATTAGGAGAAAGAAGTTTAATTAATGCTGAAGTTTCCAACCTTAAAGCCACTGCTGTTAATGATATGGAAGTTTGTTTTATTCCTAAAGAAGAGATAATAACCGACTTACAAAAGAATCCAAATTTTACTATGGATATTTTAAAAAACATGGCGTTATCTCTTAAAAATGCAGATAATGTTATTGTAGACATGGCGCAAAAAACAGTTAAACAAAGACTTGCGCTAACACTTACCTATTTAGATAAAAAGTTTCCTAAGAAAGAAAATAATGCAATTGATATTAATTTATCTAGAGAAGATATAGCTAATATTATTGGTACTGCAACAGAAAGTGCAATTCGATTACTGTCTGAATTTAAAAAGAAAAAATACATACAGTTAACGGGTAAAGATATTTTTATTCTTGACTTAAATGGTTTAACCAAAGAATCTCAAGGATTTTAGTTAATTATACAAATAGAAAAACCCCAAGCAAATGCTTGAGGTCTTTCGTCTAACCAAACTTAGTATAAAACTAACTACTACTATCTTTAATGCACTTTGCAGTGCTACAATTTCTAAATTAAACTTCTCATTTCTGAGTGTCTTTCTTTCGAAAAACTAAGAGGTAAAACGTACTCTGAGAAGCTTTAATTATCAGGGACTAATTCTTAAGGGAACTATATCTTCTAAATTTTACTATGAACTTAACTAATTCTATAAATATAACTAACTTATCTACACTCTTATGACACACAATTATTTGATAGGTCACATTGAGAACAAAAAAAATCTCAAAAAAAAGATTTTTTTGAGATTTTAATATAAATATTGTTTAATTTTTAAACGATGTTCTGGTAAAGACTTATCATAATTTTCTACCAACAATTGTAGTATTTCCGGAGGTTTCTGCCCTATTTCTTTTTTGCCAACATATTTAGAAACGTATAAATTATAATGTTCTAAATTATTTTTAATATTTTTTTCGAAAATTAAAAAATGTTCGGTATTTAATTCTGTATACGCAATTTCATTCCCTGAAAAAGCACCTGATTTATCTATAAAAAAAGTAGAAAAATCATAATATCTAAAAACATTTTCCATAATCTAAACTAATTCTGCAGATAAACCTAATTGTAATAATTTAGAACAACGAGGCTCTAAATCTTTAAACTCACCCGTTTTTACAGTACATTTTCCTTTGTAATGTACCAAAGTTGCACATTGTTCTGCTTGCACTAAAGTGTGCTCACAAACATCCATTAAAGAATCTATAACATGATCAAATGTATTTACATCATCATTATGTAATACAATTTGATGTTGATTTACCTCTTTCTCTAGTACATCAACTTCTTCTTGCGTTTCCTCTTTTGCGCTAGACTTTGTTATTTTTATATGAATATTAATTTTCTTCATACTTAATTAATTATTTGCTTAGGTATTTTAAAGCAACCCAATTATTACGTTCTATTGTTTTTGCTAAAGATAAACCATATTTAGAAACTTCTGCATCTATTGTAGAAATATCCTCTTTATAAAACCCGCTTAACAATAAAACTCCATCTTTATTTAGACAATCTGTATACGTTTTCATGTCGTTTAATAAAATATTTCTGTTAATATTTGCGATAATTACATCGTATTTTTTATTAACTAACAAAGAACTATCTCCTTCAAAAACCGATATGTGTTTACGATTATTACGCGCTACATTTTCTACAGAATTTTCATAACACCAGTTATCAATATCAATTGCATCAATAGGTTGTGCTCCTTTCATTTCAGCAAAAATTGCTAGAATTCCAGTTCCGCAACCCATGTCTAATGTTTTTTTATTTTCAACATCCAAATCAATTAAATGCTGAATCATCATGTGAGTTGTTTCATGATGACCTGTACCAAAACTCATTTTTGGTTCTATAACAATATCGTATTTTAAATTTGGATTTTCATGAAATGGTGCACGAACACTAACTAAATTATCAACCTCAATTGGTTGAAAATTCTTTTCCCATTCTGCATTCCAATTAGTTTGCGCAACTTCTACTTTAGTGTATTCAATGTTAAATTCTTCAGAAGAAAGAATAAAAATTGATTCTAAAATTGTTGAATTCCATTCATTTTTTTGAACATAAGCAGTAACACCTTCTTCCGTTTCAACAAAACTTTCAAAACCAACGTTTCCTAATTCTGCAATTAAAATTTCTACTCCAGGCTCTTTTGGAGAAACTGAAAAATTGTACTCTATATAAATATTATCCATAAAATTGTATTCAAAAAAAATGCATCAAGATTTTTAAAATCTCGATGCAAATTTATTAGTTTTCTTTAGAAGTATTACAAATTAACTACTTTTAAATTGCTTTAATAATTGCTGTAAAATCTTCAGCCTTTAAAGCTGCTCCACCAATTAAACCACCATCTACATCTGGTTTAGAAAAAATTTCTTCAGCATTTGCTGGTTTTACGCTTCCTCCGTATAAAATAGAGACAGCTAAAGCTGTATTTTGATTGTATTTTTCTGCTAATACTTTTCTAATAAAAGCATGCATTTCTTGTGCTTGTTCTGGACTAGCAGTTTCTCCTGTTCCAATTGCCCATACAGGTTCGTATGCTAAAACAATGTTTTTAAAAGCAGCTGCTTCTAAATGAAAAAGTGCATTTTTTAGTTGACTTTCTACTACTTTAAAATGGTTTCCTGATTTTCTATCTTCTAATTGCTCTCCAAAACAAAAGATAATTTCTAAGTTATTTGAAAGTGCTGCATTTACTTTTTTAGCAAGAATATTATCTGTTTCTCCAAATAAAGACCTTCTTTCTGAATGCCCTAAAATAACAGTTTTTACACCAATACTTTTTAACATTTCAGCTGAAATTTCTCCAGTAAAAGCACCACTTTTTGATTGATGCATGTTTTGAGCAACAACTTCAATTTGAGTTTTCTTTGTTCTTTTTAATGCTGAAGATAAATTTACAAATGTTGGAGCTACAATAACTCTTGTATTTTTTAAAGGTAAATTTTTAATACTCTTTTTAAGATCCTTTAATAACGATTTTGTAGCATCTTTATCGTTATTCATTTTCCAGTTTCCTGCAACTATTTTTGCTCTCATAAATCTGTTTTATTGATGTAAAATTATATCTGTAAAGTTACAAAAGAATAGTAAAAATTGTTGCAAAAAAAATTAGAAGTTACTAAAACGTTGTAATTACTTTAAGGCTTCTGTAATTCTTTTATCTGTAGCTTTAGTAGCTTTAAATAAAGAAATATTTCCAACCTCATCAACTACCACATAACGTGGAATCCAACTAGCATTTAAGAAATCTACAAAATCGCCATCTTTCATCCCTTTAGGCAAATTATAATGTTCTCCTTTAATATTAAATCGTTTAACACCGTTTTTCCAAGAGTTACTCTTTTTATCAACCGAAAGAAATAAGAATACTACTTCCGGAAATTCTTTTTGTAGTTGTTTTACAGTTGGTAAACCTTTTACACAATCTGCACACCAAGACGCCCAAACATCTATCAATACTTTTTTTCCTTTGTATTGATTAATTACTTCTTTAAAAGTTTGTGTTGTGCCGTCTAAAGAATAGAGAATATCATTATTTGCTTTTTCTGAAAATTGCGTTGGAGTTTCGAAATTACAACTTGCAAAAACAAGTGTGATTAATAGGATAAGTTTCTTCATTTAATTCAATCTAATTCTTGGATCTAGCCAGCTATAAATAACATCAACCAGAATATTAATTATTATAAACAATGTGGCAATTACCAAAACACTCCCCATAATTACAGGTAAATCTAAGGTATTTAACGCGTTCACAATTTCTTTTCCTAAACCATTCCAGTTAAAAATATATTCAACAAAAACAGCTCCAGCTAACATGGATGCAAACCAACCAGAAATTGCAGTAACAACAGGATTTAACGCATTTTTAAGCGCGTGTTTTTTTACCACTTGATACATGGTTAGTCCTTTTGCTTTTGCAGTTCTTACATAATCTTGATTCAATATTTCTAATAAAGAATTTCGCATTAATTGAATAACTACAGCCAACGGTCTAATTCCTAAAACAACTGCTGGTAAAATCAAGTTTTTCCACTGAATATAACTTCCTTCACCAAAATTATCTACTTCATATAAACTTCCTGTCATTTCTAAATTGGTGTATTTGTGTAAGACAAATCCGAAGAACCAAGCAAACAGTATTGCCGAGAAAAAAGACGGAACGCTCATTCCCAAAGTACTTATAACAGCTATAACTCTATCGAAAACAGTATCTTTATACAAGGCGGAAAATACGCCTAAAATTATTCCGAAAAAGATAGCAATAACAATTGCAAAAACAGCTAAAACTGCTGTATTAGGTAAGGTTTCTGAAATGACTGATGAAACACTTTTTCCGTTTTTTTGAAATGATTCTCGTAAATAAGGGTATTTTAAAACCACATTTGTAGTTCCTGCTGAAAATAGTTGTTGATGCGTATATTTTCCTTCAGATAAAAAAGTGTAATTTTCTTTGTCTTTACTATGAAAAGAAAGCGGAGAAACATCATTTAAATAATATAAATATTGTGTAAAAACAGGTTTATCGAAACCATACTTTTTTCTGATGTTCTCTAACTGCGCTGTGTCTTCTCTTTGTCCCATCAACATTCTTGCAGGATCTCCTGGTAAAATATTAAACAAAAAGAAAATAACGGTTACCACACCAAAAAGTGTTAAAAATCCGTAGAAAATTTTATTAAAAAGGTAACGTATCATTAAAACAAAGATAGTAGAAAGCGTTAAAAAAGTGTACTTTTGCATAACTTTTATCCATAGTAATGACAACAGAACAACTTGTAGCTCAAATTATCAAAAAGAAATCTTTCTTATGCATTGGTTTAGATGTAGATTTAGCTAAAATTCCATCGCATTTATTGCAAGAAGAAGATCCAATTTTTGCTTTTAATAAAGCAATTATAGATGCAACGCATCATTTATGTGTTGCCTACAAACCAAATACTGCTTTTTATGAAGCTTACGGAATAAAAGGTTGGCAATCTTTAGAGAAAACGATTAACTATTTAAATGAAAAGCATCCTGAAATTTTTACAATTGCAGATGCTAAACGTGGCGATATTGGTAATACCTCAACAATGTATGCGAAAGCCTTTTTTGAAGATTTAGCGTTTGATTCTGTTACCGTTGCACCTTATATGGGAAAAGATTCTGTTGAACCTTTTTTAGCTTTTGAGAACAAACATACTATTATGTTGGCGTTAACTTCAAACGAAGGTGCTTTTGATTTTCAAACAAAAACTGTTGATGGAAAAGAACTTTATAAACAAGTTTTAGAAACTTCTAAATCATGGAAGAATAGTGAAAACTTAATGTATGTAGTAGGTGCTACAAAGGCTGAATATTTTGCTGAAATTAGAAAGATAATTCCGAATTCATTTTTATTAGTTCCTGGAGTTGGCGCACAAGGCGGAAACTTACAAGATGTTTGTAAATATGGTTTATCAGAAAATATAGGCTTGTTAATTAATTCTTCTCGCGGAATTATTTACGCTTCTAAAGATGAAAAATTTGCTAATTCTGCTGCTGAAAAAGCGAAAGAATTGCAAATTCAAATGGCTGAAATTTTAAATCAATAATTTGAAAAGGTTCCAAGATCAAATTGGAAGTATTTTGGAGTTAAAAAAAACTCCTCTAAGAATTGTTTCTTTAGTGCCAAGTCAGACCGAATTATTGGTTGATTTAGGTTTAAAAGATAGTATTATTGGCTTAACTAAGTTTTGCATTCATCCTTCTTCATTAAGAAATGAGAAGACTATTGTTGGTGGCACAAAAACCATCAACATTGAAAAAATAAAAGCTTTACAACCCGATATTATTCTTTGTAATAAAGAAGAAAACACCAAAGAAATTGTTGAATCTTGTCTTAAAATTGCACCAACTCATGTTTCTGATATTTTCACAATTGATGATGTAATAGAACTCATCAATCAATACGGAGAAATTTTTGATTGTGTTTCTAAATCTTCAGAACTACTGAATGATTTAAATGATAAACTAATCGATTTTCAGCAATTTATAAAAGGTGAAAAAACGATAAAAACTGCTTATTTTATTTGGAAAAATCCTTGGATGGTTGCTGGAAACACAACTTTCATCAATCATATATTAGAACTAAATAATTTTGAAAATGTTTTTGGAAACAAAGAACGTTATCCTGAAGTTGACATTACAAAACTAGCTTCTGTTGATGCTATTTTATTATCGTCCGAACCTTATCCTTTTACAGAAAAACACATTTTTGAACTGCAAAAAACACTACCTCAAATAAAGATTAAACTTGTTGATGGAGAAATGTTTTCTTGGTACGGAAGTAGACTTTTAAAAGCTTTTGAGTATTTTAAAATACTAAGAAATAGCTTTTGAAATTTCTTGATCTAAATACTTAACTCTATTTAGCTTTTCCAAAACTTTCATTGCTTTAAAAGCAGATCTATCACTTTTACCCTCATCAACATATTTATAATCGTTAGCTCTTTCTACTAATTTATTATAGCGTTCTTCTAAGTGCTTTCGATATCTTTTAAGTTGATTTAGTCGTGACATAATGCAAAAAATTAATTGTTTATAAATATACGTAAAAATCTAATTTATAAACAATTAATTTTAAAACTCAGCAAAAAAAGAGGTTTTATCCCCTAATCTTGTAATGCAAATACTTGCTGTAATAAAGCTGTATTTCGTAAACCGACTTTTTCTCTAATTCCTTTTTCTTCTACAGCAATCATAGTAAAAACACCTTTTAAGGCTTCAGTTGTAACATAGTTTGTTAAATCTGGATTCACCTTATTTACAAACGGAATATTATTATACTTAGTAATTAAATTTGTCCATATTTTATCTGCCCCAACTTTGTCAAAAGAATTTTTAATTACCGGTGAAAAGCTACTAAACAAAGCATTTTCTGTCTTTCCTTGTAAGTAAGAAGTCGCTGCATTTTGTTCTCCTAAAAGAATATTTTTAGCATCCGAAAATGTGATGTCTTTAACAGCACTTACAAAAATTGGAGTTGCTGTTTTTACCGCATCTTCTGCTGCTCTATTTAAAACTTTTATTCCTTCATCTGCCAAATTACTTAAACCTATTTTACGTAAGGCATTATCTACAGTTTGTAGTTCCTTTGGTAATAAAATCTTAACCAACTCATTTTTATAAAACCCGTTTTCTGATGTTAATTTAGAAACTTGATTGCTTATCCCATTATCTAAAGCTTGCCTTAAACCTCCACCAATTTGTTCTTGCGTTAAAACACCTCCTGTTGGTAACTGGCTCACTACTTTCTGTAATTCTGCACAACCAGAAAAACTAATTACAATTAATAATAGTACTACTTTTTTAATCATCTTTTATTTATTAATTTATTGAATACACTTGGTCAAAAACACGAAATATGTTTATTTTTTAAAACTGTCTGTTTTTTTATCATAACCATACGGACAATGTTTACAGCCACTTTTACAGCAATAACCTCTTCTTAAATGGTAATTTTCTTTAAAAACTCGATAACCTTGTTCGTTTTCATAATACTCGTGAGGCTCTGGTTTTAAAATTTTATTTCTCATGTTTTGTAAATATCTACAAAAAACGTCAAACTAAACTGAATTCAGTTTAGTTTGACGTTATAAATTTATTAAAATTTAATAATTCTTAAATTATTTTTTTTCTGCTCCTGGAGGATATTTAGCCATAATTTCGGCAACAAATTCCTTAATACGAGCTTCTTTTTTTTCTACATCTTTAGTTCTTAAAGCTCCAGAACCAATTCCTTGCCATACTAATTCTTTCTTTTTCCCATCAATAATATCGATAAACAACGTTCCTTCAGTGTGTTGCGAAACATTAAGATTATTATTCATTCCACCATACATCCATGGATTCCAACCAAAACCGTATCCGTAACCCCAACCAGCGTTGTTGCTATTTACATTTACTCGTTCTCTACTTTTAGTGAAAAGACTTACTAAAACATCTGGAGTTTGAGATTTAGTCATTCCTTTAGCTAATAATTCAGATTCAATTGCACGCATAATTCGCTTCTTATCTAAGTCAGAAATCGTTGCTTTATCAATTCCTGTTTTATAAAATGCAAATGTTTTATATTCATTAAAATTTGCTTTGGTATCATAATCAGTTGTTACTTTAACTGAACTACATGAAGTAACTAAAAGTGCAATTAGCGGTAAAAAAAGTAAGTTTTTAATTTTCATATCTAAGGTTTTAAAAGTTTTTTAATAAGGCATCATCTACAAAATTAGGAAGTGTAACTTTTAGTTTCTTCTCTGCTTTCATTGCTCTTTTAATTGCAAAAACAGCTTCACTGTTTCTTGCCCAACTTCTTCTTGAGATTCCGTTATTTACATCCCAGAAAAGCATTGATTTTAAGCGCTTTGATGCTTCCTTAGAACCATCAAGAAGCATGCCAAAACCTCCATTTATAACTTCTCCCCAACCAACTCCGCCGCCATTGTGAATGGAAACCCAAGTTGCACCTCTAAAACTATCGCCAATTACGTTCTGAATTGCCATATCTGCTGTAAATTGAGAACCATCATAAATATTTGAAGTTTCTCTATAAGGTGAATCGGTTCCAGAAACATCATGATGATCTCTTCCTAAAACAACATGACCAATCTCTCCTTTTTTAATCGCTTTGTTAAACGCTTTGGCTATCTTCATTCTTCCTTCTGCATCTGCATACAAGATTCTTGCCTGAGAACCAACCACTAATTTGTTTTCTTGTGCGCCTTTAATCCACTGAATATTATCGGCCATTTGTTGCTGAACTTCTTCTGGCGAATTTTCTTTTATTTTTTCTAAAACTGCACAGGCAATTGCATCTGTCTTTGCTAAATCTTCTGATTTTCCAGACGCACAAACCCATCTAAAGGGTCCAAAACCATAATCGAAACACATTGGTCCCATAATATCTTGCACATAAGATGGATATTTAAATTCTCTTCCTATAGTTGGATTCGGATTCATAACATCTGCTCCTGCTCTACTTGCTTCTAATAAAAATGCATTTCCATAATCGAAAAAATACGTTCCTTTATCTGTATGTTTATTTATTGCTTTTGCGTGTCTTCTTAATGTTTCTTGAACCTTCTCTTTGAATAATTCAGGGTTTTCTGCCATCATATTATTAGCATCTTCAAAAGAAATATCAACTGGATAATAACCTCCAGCCCAAGGGTTGTGTAGTGATGTTTGGTCGGAACCTAAATCTATATGAACATTTGCCTCATCAAACTTTTCCCAAACTTCAACGATGTTTCCTAAATATGCAATTGAAACGGTTTCTTTGTTTTGTTTTGCTGAATTTACTCGTGCTACTAATTCATCTAAATCAGTGATTTTTTCATCAATCCAACCTTGATCTAAACGAACTTGTGTAATCTTCGGATTTACCTCTGCACAAACCGTTATACAACCTGCAATATTACCAGCTTTTGGTTGCGCTCCAGACATTCCGCCCAAACCTGCCGTTACAAATAAATTTCCTTTAGGCTCTTTTTTAATCTTTCTAAATCCGTTTAAAACAGTAATTGTTGTTCCGTGCACAATTCCTTGCGGACCAATGTACATATAACTTCCAGCAGTCATTTGTCCATACTGAGAAACACCTAGAGCATTCATTTTCTCCCAATCGTCGGGTTGAGAATAATTTGGAATTACCATTCCGTTGGTTACCACAACTCTTGGTGCATTTTTGTTTGAAGGATACAAACCCATCGGATGACCAGAATACATTGTTAACGTTTGCTTATCAGTCATTTCAGATAAATACTGCATCGTTAATAAATATTGTGCCCAATTCTGAAATACGGCTCCGTTTCCTCCATAAGTAATTAATTCATGAGGATGTTGCGCTACTGCATAATCTAAATTATTCTGAATCATCAACATAATAGATTTTGCTTGCACAGATTTCCCAGGATATTCTGCAATATCTCTTGCTTTCATTTCATAATCAGGACGAAAACGATACATATAAATTCGTCCGTATTTTTCTAATTCTTCAGCAAATTCAGGTAATAATTCTTCGTGATGTTTTGCTTCAAAATAACGTAATGCATTTTTAAGTGCTAACTTTTTTTCTTCAGCAGATAAAATATCTTTTCTTTTTGGTGCATGATTTATAGCTAAATCATACATTTTTTTTGCTGGTAAAATAGCTGGAATTCCTTGTTGTATTTGCTCTTTAAATGTCATGACTAAACTTCTTTTGTATCTGTAAACAAATATATTTATTTTGGATTGATATTTGTTTATTTTACAATTAATGATTTTTATTTCTAAATATATTGTTCCAAAAGGATTTGTTGGAATCACCTTATTCCCTTTTATCATTCTGAAAAAGAAAGAGTTAAAATCGAACAAAGTTTTAATCAATCATGAGAAAACACACCTAAAACAACAACAAGAATTATTAATTATTTTCTTCTATATTTTTTACGGATTGGAGTTTTTAATAAAATTTTTCAAATATAAAAATGCTTTTATTACTTATAAAAACTTAAGTTTTGAACGTGAAGCTTATATAAATGAACACGATTTTAAGTATCTTAAAACTCGAAAATTTTGGGCTTTTATTAACTATTTATAATTGACAAAGAATTCTTGTTTATTTTAAGAAATTCGTAAATTGCGACATCAATTTTCTATAAATTTTACGAATGGAACAAATTACACCTTATAAACCTACATACAAAGTTAGAATTGTAACTGCAGCTTCGCTTTTTGACGGACACGATGCCGCCATAAATATTATGCGACGTATTATTCAATCTACCGGAGTTGAAGTTATTCATCTTGGACACGATAGATCTGTTGAAGAAGTAGTGAACTGTGCAATCCAAGAAGATGCAAATGCAATTGCAATGACTTCTTACCAAGGAGGTCATAACGAGTATTTTAAATACATGTATGATTTATTGCAAGAAAAAGGCGCTACACACATCAAGATTTTTGGTGGCGGTGGCGGCGTAATTCTTCCGGAAGAAATTAAAGAGTTGATGGATTACGGAATTACCCGTATTTATTCTCCAGATGATGGACGTGCATTAGGTTTACAAGGAATGATTAATGATTTGGTAAGAACTTCGGATTTTGCTGTTGGCGATAAACTAAACGTAAAAATTGAAGATTTAGCAAAAAAAGAAATTGGAAGCATTGCAAGAACTATTTCTTCTGCGGAAAACTTTCCTGAAGTTGCTAAAGAAACTTTAGATGCAATTCATGAAAAGAATAAAAATTCTAAAACGCCTGTTTTAGGAATTACTGGAACTGGTGGTGCAGGAAAATCTTCTTTGGTAGATGAATTAGTCCGAAGATTTTTAATTGATTTTCCAGAAAAAACCATTGGTTTAATTTCTGTAGACCCTTCAAAAAGAAAAACTGGTGGCGCACTTTTAGGTGATAGAATTAGAATGAATGCTATTAATAACGAGCGTGTTTATATGCGTTCTTTGGCAACACGTCAATCTAATTTGGCTTTATCTAAATATGTAAATGAAGCTGTACAAGTTTTAAAAGCTGCTGAATTCGATTTAATTATTTTAGAAACTTCAGGTATTGGGCAATCTGATACCGAAATTATAGAACATTCAGACACTTCTTTATATGTGATGACTCCAGAATTTGGAGCTGCAACACAATTAGAAAAAATTGATATGTTAGATTTTGCTGATTTAGTTGCTATCAATAAATTTGATAAACGTGGTGCTTTAGATGCAATTCGCGATGTAAAAAAACAATACATGCGTAACAACAATTTATGGGATGTACATATGGATGACATGCCTGTTTTTGGAACAATCGCATCGCAATTTAACGACCCTGGAATGAATACGTTGTACAAACGTATTATGGATAAATTGGTTGAGAAAACAAATGCAGATTTAAAAACGAGCATGGAAATTACCAAAGAAATGTCTGAAAAGATATTTGTAATTCCACCAAGTAGAGTTCGTTATTTGTCTGAAATATCTGAAAGCAATAGAGCATACGACAAAAAAGTTGACGATCAAGTTATTGTTGCTCAAAAGTTATATGGAATTCATCAAACAATTGAATCTATTACAAATTCAACTGTAGAAATTATTAAAACTGGATTAGATAATGATGAGATCCTGAAACAAGTTCAGGATGACAATCAACAATTTGCTAAATTGTTAATTGCACAATTCGAAAAGGTGAAATTAAATTTCGACCCACATAATTGGGAAGTTATTTTAAACTGGAACGATAAAGTTGCCAAATATAAAAACCCTATTTACACGTTTAAAGTTCGTGATAAAGAGATTAATATTGAAACACATTCAGAATCGCTTTCACATTCTCAAATTCCAAAAGTAGCTTTACCAAAATACAAAGCTTGGGGAGATTTATTACGTTGGAATTTACAAGAAAATGTTCCCGGTGAATTTCCATTTGCATCAGGATTATATCCTTTTAAAAGAACAGGAGAAGATCCTACAAGAATGTTTGCGGGTGAAGGTGGACCAGAAAGAACAAACAGACGTTTTCATTATGTAAGTTTAGGAATGGATGCAAAGCGTTTATCAACTGCTTTCGATTCGGTTACTTTATACGGAAATGATCCTGGCGAAAGACCAGATATTTATGGTAAAATTGGAAACGCAGGAGTTTCAATTTGCTGTTTAGACGATGCTAAAAAATTATATTCTGGTTTCGATTTAAGTCACGCAATGACTTCGGTTTCTATGACAATAAATGGACCTGCACCAATGTTGTTAGGTTTCTTTATGAATGCGGCAATAGATCAGAATTGTGAAAAATACATCAAAGAAAACAAGTTAGAAAAAACTGTTGAAGCGAAGTTCAAGGAAATTTACGATTCAAAAGGATTAGAAAGACCAACATATCAAGGAGATTTACCTGAAGGAAATGATGGTTTAGGATTAATGCTTTTAGGTTTAACAGGTGATTTAGTGTTACCGGCAGATGTATATCAACAAATAAAAACAACTACTTTAGCGCAAGTTAGAGGAACGGTTCAAGCCGATATTTTAAAAGAAGATCAAGCTCAAAATACCTGTATTTTCTCAACAGAATTTGCGTTGCGTTTAATGGGTGATGTTCAAGAATATTTTATTGAAAAACAAGTTAGAAATTTCTATTCGGTTTCTATTTCTGGTTATCATATTGCAGAAGCTGGCGCAAACCCTATTACACAATTGGCATTGACATTGTCTAACGGATTTACCTATGTAGAATATTATCTATCTCGTGGAATGGATATTAATAAATTCGGACCGAATTTATCGTTCTTTTTCTCAAACGGAATTGATCCAGAATATTCTGTAATTGGTAGAGTTGCTCGTAAAATATGGGCAAAAGCCATGAAAAATAAATACGGAGCAAATTCTAGAGCACAAATGTTAAAGTATCATATTCAAACTTCTGGTCGTTCTTTACACGCGCAGGAAATCGACTTTAACGATATTAGAACTACATTACAAGCTTTATACGCAATTAACGATAACTGTAATTCTTTACATACCAACGCGTATGATGAAGCAATTACAACGCCAACGGAAGAATCTGTAAGAAGAGCCATGGCAATTCAATTAATTATCAATAAAGAATTAGGGTTAACAAAGAATGAAAATCCAATTCAAGGTTCATTTATTATTGAAGAATTAACCGATTTAGTAGAAGAAGCTGTATTGTTAGAATTTGACAGAATCACAGAACGTGGTGGTGTTTTAGGAGCGATGGAAACGATGTATCAACGTTCTAAAATCCAAGAAGAAAGCTTGTATTATGAAACGTTAAAACATACGGGAGAATTCCCAATTATTGGTGTTAATACGTTCTTGAGTTCTAAAGGTTCTCCAACAGTTCAACCTGCGGAAGTAATTAGAGCTACGGAAGAAGAAAAGCAATTTCAAATTCAAACCAAAGAACTATTAAACAAAGCTAATCCTGATAAAGTTGCTGCTCAAATTGCAATTTTACAAGAAGCTGCAATTCAAAATGAAAACTTATTTGATAAATTAATGGAAGCAACAAAATTCTGTTCTTTAGGTCAAATTACGGAAGCTTTATTTAAGGTTGGTGGACAATATAGAAGGAATATGTAAATATTCTATTTAAAATTTATTATATTAGAGGCGTTATTATAAACCAAATAAGATGAAAAAAAACATAATTATTCTTTTAGGAGTATTCTTTTTAAGTTTCAAAATTAGTGCTCAATCTAAAAACCTAACTATTAAAGTTAAGGACGAAAAAAATAAACCAGTTGCCGGTGCAATTATTCTTTTTGATGACACTAGGCAAAAAAGATGGACTAACTCAAATGGAGTTTTTAAAATAAAGTTAGAAAAAGACCCCATTGTAATAAGTGCTTTTCATCCTACTATTGGGATAAAAAAAATAAAATATGATGGCAAAAAAAACCTAACTATTAAAATAAAAAAAGGAAATGATTTTGAAGTTGTAAATAATTCAAAAGGAAAAAGCATAGATTCAAATCAGTTTAACGACATCTATGATTATTTAAGAGGACGAATCCCAGGTGTAAATGTAGATTCAGAAAATAATATTGTTATAAGAGGCTATAATTCTATAAACGGGGTTATGACACCATTATATGTATTAAATAATAATACTGTTAGTGAAGTTACTTTTGGAAGTATTGTTCCTAATCAAATAAAATCAGTAACTGTATTAAAAGGACCAGAAACTTCGAGATATGGAGTCAGAGGAGCAAACGGTGTTATTGTTGTTGAAACATTGTAAATACAATTTTTAATTTTTTAAAAACCCGTACATTCTGTACGGGTTTTTATTTTTCAAAAGTAATTAAACTTGTATTTTTGCAGAAAGAGAATAGAAATGAAAATATTAGGAATAGGATCAAGAATAAATCATCCTGAATTTGGCTTTGGAGTAGTAACTAATGTTGATAGTAAAAACTACTGGGTAACTTTTCAAGAAAACGGGCTGGAAACTATTGATATTAATAGTGAAATAGAGATAATTGAAGCTATTGAAGATGAATTAGACACAGTAAGTTTTTATGAAGTTGAAAGCACCTTGAGAAATCTATTAAAACAATATAGCGATATTTCTGAAGTTGTACATATTGCTGATAAATGGAAAGGCGGAAAACTTATTTTAGAACCTAAAGACACTAACTTGTCTTCTAAAGAAATTCCAATGGATACTTTCTTTAATAAAATAGTTATGGTTCGTGACAGAGTCCGAGTAATGGAACAAAAAGTAAATGCAAGTAAAACATTAGACAACCAAGATAAAATTGATTTACAACAATATATAACTCGAATTTATGGGAGTTTAACCACTTTTAATGTGTTATTTAAATTAAAAAACCAACACTTTAGCGGCGTAAAATCTAAATAACAAAAAAGCGAAACTTAGGAAGTTTCGCTTTTTTGTTTTATGAAATAATTGGATTTATAAAACCATCAATTTTATCAACTCCATTATTTCCTAAGTGTTTTATAAAAGCTGAACCTATAATAGTTCCGTTAGCGTAATTACAAGCTGTTGTAAAGGTTTGTTTATCAGAAATACCAAAACCAATAATTAATTTACTTTGTAAATTCATCTTCTTTATTCTTTCGAAATAAGCAACCTGATTGTTAGAAATATCTCCTTTTGCCCCAGTAATTGAAGCTGAAGCAACCACATAAATAAACGCTTTAGAATATGAATCTATTTTTCTGATTCTTTCTTCAGAAGTATGCGGCGTAATTAAAAACACATTAGTGATTCCATATTTTTCAAACAGTGTTTTATAATGATTTTCAAACTCTATCATTGGTAAATCTGGAAGAATTACTGTATCTATACCACAATCAACTACTTTCTGACAGAATTTTTCTTCACCATATTTTAGCATCTGATTTAAATATCCCATTAAGACCAAAGGGGTTTTATTCGTTTCTTTAATAGAAAGTAATTGTTCGAAAATAATATCTAAATTAACACCATTTTGCAAAGCAATTTGACTACTATCTTGTATCGTTGGTCCGTCTGCTAAAGGATCTGAATATGGTAAACCAACTTCAATAAAATCCACGCCACTTTTTTCTAATTGAGAAATAACCTGTGTTGTATCGTGCAAATTAGGATAACCAGAAGTAAAATATATAGACAATACATTCTTCTCTTTTTTCTGAAATAGTTGTTGAATTGAATTCATATTACTCTTCTAAATTATTGATATACATTTCTAAATCTTTATCTCCTCTACCCGATAAATTCACAACTACAACTTGATCTTTTTTGAACTTCATTTTTGGCAAAACAGCTAACGCGTGTGCACTTTCTAATGCAGGAATAATTCCTTCGATTTTAGTTAATTCATAAGCTGCCATTAATGCTTCTTTATCAGTTGCATTCAAAAATTTTGCTCTTTTTGTTTCGTGTAAAAAAGCATGCAATGGTCCAACTCCAGGATAATCTAATCCTGCAGAAATAGAATATGGTTCTACAATTTGCCCATATTCGTCTTGCATTAAAATGGTTTTACTTCCGTGAATTACACCAACTTCTCCTAATTGAGAAGTCGCAGCACTTTCACCAGAATTAACACCTAAACCAGCAGCTTCAACAGCCACTAATTCAACACTTTCATTTTCTAAATAGTGATAAAATGCACCTGCAGCGTTAGAACCTCCACCAACACAAGCAATAATTGTATCTGGATTTTCATTCCCTGTTTGGGCTTTTAATTGTGCTTTCATTTCTTCGGAAATTACAGCTTGCAAACGCGCTACCATATCTGGATATGGATGTGGACCAACCACAGAACCAATTAAATAATAAGTATCTGGATTCTGAATCCAATAACGAATTGCTTCGTTTGTTGCATCCTTTAACGTTTTACTTCCACTTGTAGCTGCAACAACCTTGGCTCCTAACATTTTCATTCTGGCAACATTTGGGGCTTGACGTTTAATATCAATTTCCCCCATAAAAACCGTACACTCTAAGCCCATTAAAGCACAAACAGTTGCCGTTGCAACTCCATGTTGACCTGCTCCAGTTTCTGCAATAATTTTAGTTTTCCCTAAATGCTTAGCTACTAAAATCTGACCAATTGTATTGTTTACTTTATGAGCTCCAGTATGATTTAAATCTTCGCGTTTTAAATAAATAGTTGCTCCGTATTTTTCTGACAATCGTTTTGCTAAATACAACGGACTTGGGCGACCAACATAGTGCTGCAACAAATCTTTATATTCAGTTTGAAACGCCTCTGATTCTAAAATTGTTAGATAATTATCTTCTAACTCTTTAACATTTGGATACAATAATTCAGGAATAAATGCGCCTCCAAATTGCCCGTAATAACCGTCTTTACTTGGTTGAAATTTCATCTTTAAATTTCTTTATATTTTCTACTGATTTTAATCCTGCTTCAATTTCAAATTGACTATTTACGTCTAAAGCATAAATTGGTAAATCAGTTTTTTTAATTTCTTCTATTTCTTTAATCTGTTCTAACCCTATTCCTCCACTTAGAAAAAATGGCTTTGAAAACGGATATTCCGCTAAAACTCTCCAATCGAAAGTTACACCATTTCCTCCTCTTTCTTTTCCTTTTGTGTCGAATAAAAAATAATCTACAACTTCTTCATAAGGTTTTAAAACGTCGAAATCAAATTCATCTTTAATTCCAAATACTTTTATTATCTCAATTGGAAATTCAGCAACATATTGCTTATTTTTCTTCTTTTTCTGTAGCTTATTTTCTTCAATAAATAAAGCTCTTCTTTCTGCTAACTGACTTTTTAATTCTGTGACATATTCCACAGATTCGTCTCCATGCAATTGAATGGCATCTAGGCGATATTCTTCAACTAAAGAAATTACAATCTCTAAATATTCATTAACAAAAACACCTGTCTTTTTTATTGATTTCGGCAATTCAGGAATGATTCCTTCAAAATTTCTTTTTGATTTTTCATAGAAAATGAAACCCAAATAATCAGGTTGCAAATCTGCAACTTGTTGGATGTTTTCTATGTATTTCATTCCGCAAACTTTCAGTTTCATCTTATCTAATTTGATTGATAAATTCTTGACAAGCTTCTCCTGGGTTTTCTGTCTTCATAAAGTTTTCACCTATTAAAAAACCTTGAAATCCATATTCTTTTAATCCTGTAATAATTCTTGGATCAGAAATTCCACTTTCTGAAACTTTAATACAAGTATCAGGAATTTGACCTGCTAATTTTATTGAGTGCTCTAAATCAACTTCAAACGTTTTTAAATTACGGTTATTAATACCGATAATTTTATTATCTAAATTGTTGATTTTATCTAAGTCTTCTTGCGTATGTACTTCATACAAAACCTCTAAACCTAAATCATTTGCTAAGCTTCCGTAGTTTTTTAATTCTGTAGATGTTAAACAAGAAGCAATTAATAAAATAACATCTGCACCAATTGCTTTTGCTTCTACAATTTGAAATCCATCAACAATAAAATCTTTTCTTAAAATTGGTTTTTGCTGATTGATAACTCTTGCTTCCATTAAATCTGCCATGGTTCCTCCAAAAAAAGAAGTATCTGTTAAAATAGATTGTGCTGCAACGTTTGCATCTAAATATCCATTTGTAACTTCAGTAACAGTAGCCTTATCATTAATAATTCCTTTTGATGGAGATTGACGTTTATATTCGGCAATAATTCCAGTTGAACCAACTTCTAATAAAGATGATTTTAAAGAAATTACCGATCTCTTAAACTTTGGGCTTTCCACTAATTTCTTTAATGGAACATCAGCTTTAATCTTTGCAATTTCCTTTTTCTTAAATGCTATTATTTTATCTAAAATTGTCATTCTATATACTTACTAATGTTTCTAATGTTTGTTTTGCTTTTAATCCAAATAGAGAATCTTTTGCTTCTTCATAAGCAGTTTCAAAACTCTTAGTTGCATCTACTATTTTTAAGGCGAAAGCAGCATTTGTTAAAACCACATTGTTTTGCGCTTCACTCCCATTTCCTTCTAAAATATTTTTGAAAATCTTTGCTGCATCTGCAACGGAATTCCCTCCAAAAATTTCTGATTGTTGTATTCTTTTTTGGCCTAAATCTTCGGGATTTATTAATTGTTCACCGTTTTTAGTGAATAATTTGAATCCGCTTGTTAACGAAATTTCATCATAACCATCCAATGCATGCACAATTCCGTAATTAGATTTTTCCTCCTGTAAAATGTAATTATACAAACGTGCAACCTCAACATTAAAAGTTCCTAATAATTGATTTTGTGGCGAACTAGGATTTACCAAAGGTCCCAAAATATTAAAAAATGTTTTTAATTTCAATGCTTTTCTGGTTGGTCCTACAGCTTTCATTGCTGGATGAAATTTTGGCGCATGTAAAAAACAAATATTCGCTTTTTCTAAATGCTCTTTTAATGTGTTTTCATCATTGGTAAATTCATAACCAAAACTTTCTAACATATCTGAAGAACCTGACTTTGAAGAAACAGAATAATTACCATGTTTCGCAACTTTTTGCCCTGTTCCTGCAACAATAAATGAAGTTAAAGTGGATATGTTAAACGTATCTTTCCCATCGCCACCAGTTCCTACAATATCAATAGTATTATAATCAGAAAAATCTACTTTTATAGCCAATTCTTTTAAAGCGTTTCTAAATCCAGAAAGTTCATCAACTGTAATTGGGCGCATCATAAAAACAGTCATAAAAGACGCTAAATGCGCATCATTATATTTTTCTGCAGCAATATTAATTAACACCTCTTTTGCCTGAGATTGAGTTAATCTTTTATGTTGATATAAATCGTTTAAAATATCTTTCATTATGAATTTGCTTCAATAAAATTCTTCACTAATTGCTCTCCAACTTCTGTTAAAATACTTTCTGGGTGAAATTGAACTGCTGATATTGGAAATGATTTATGTTCAATTGCTTGAATTCCTCCATCTTCATCTCTTGCAGTTACAATTAAATCCGCTGGAAAACCTTCATCTGTTGCAGACCAAGAATGATAACGTGCTGCTAAAAAGGTTTCTGGAACATCTTTAAAAATTGTAGCTGTTGTATCTGTAATTTTCATTTCTGTTGCTACTCCATGAAAAACATCGTCTAAATTGATAATTTTTCCACCAAAAACTTCTGTAATTGCTTGTAAACCTAAACAAACCCCAAAGATTGGTTTTTTACCTGCGTAAGTTTTAATTACGTCTTTTAAAATTCCTGCTTCATCAGGAATTCCAGGTCCTGGAGACAACATAATTAAATCGTACGTTCCAACTCCTTCAATTGAAATTTCGTCATTTCTATAAACATCTGGCATTTTGTTGGTGATTTTTTCCACCATATGCACCAAATTATAGGTAAATGAATCGTAATTGTCTAATATTAATATTTTCATAATTTATTCAAAAATTGAATGATTAAATAATTTAAAAATTCTTGAATCTTTAAATCTTCAATCTTTTAATAACTATATATTTTCTGCTAAAATCAACGCTTTATTTAACGCAGCTAACTTATTATTTACTTCTTGTAATTCCTTTTCTTCGTCGGAATGAATTACAATTCCTGCGCCTGCTTGCGAATACAACGTGTTATTTTTACTTACAAAAGATCTGATGGCAATTGCCAAATTTACAGAACCATTTAAACCGATAATTCCGACTGCTCCTCCGTAAAATCCACGAGTTTGATTTTCATATTTATTAATCAACTCCATTGCTTTGTATTTTGGTGCGCCGCTCAACGTTCCTGCCGGAAAAGTATCTCCAACTATTTCTATCGGATTTCCTTTTATCTTACCACGAACTGTTGAAACCAAGTGAATTACATGGCTAAAATACTGAACTTCTTTAAACACCTCAACCGTAACATTATCTGCATGTTTACTTAAATCGTTACGTGCTAAATCTACCAACATTACGTGTTCTGCAGTTTCTTTTTTGTCTTCAGAAAGCTTTTTACCTAACTTAATATCTTCTGCCATATCGCCAGTTCTTCTGAACGTCCCAGCAATTGGATTTATAGTTGCTTTTCCTTCGGAAATCTTAATTTGTGCTTCTGGTGAAGAACCCATTAATTTGAAACTTCCGTAATCGAAATAAAATAAATATGGTGATGGATTTATAGAACGTAATGCTCTATACACATTAAATTCATCTCCTTTAAATTTTTGTTGAAATTGACGCGATAAAACCAATTGAAAAACGTCTCCTCTTTTACAATGCGCTTTTGCTTTCCTTACATAATCTATAAAATCTTCGTCGGTACAATTTGACGTTTCATTACCAACAATTTCAAATTTTTGTGTATTGAAAGTTTGTGCTTCAATTATCGTTTCAATTTCAGAAATTCTTGATTCCGTGCCTTCTTCAACATTTTCAATCAAGGTTAACTCATCATTAAAATGATTAATTGCAATTATAAATCGATAAAAACTGTATTGCATTTCTGGAATTGCAGAAGGCGCATCTGGATTGTTAAATTTTATGGTTTCAAAATACTGAACAGAATCAAAGGTTGTGTAACCATACAATCCGTTAAACGATTTTAAATTTTCATCACAATTTAAATCCACATTATTACAAAACCCATCAAATAATTGGTAGAAATTTCGATCAATTTTCTGATTATCAACTTCTCTTCCTTTATAGTTTGTCGAAAAAAAGTTCTTATCTGCTTTCATAGAAAAAACAGGCTCAATAGCTATAAAAGAAAAACTTTCTTCTTTACTATGATAATCTGAACTCTCTAATAATAACGTATTTGCAAATTTATCTCTAAAACGCAAATACAAACCAACAGGCGTTATTGTGTCTGAAATTCGTTTTTTAGTTATTGTATTAAATTTAATTTTCTTCATTTTATAGAATTGAAAAAGGCTTATCGTGAGATAAGCCTTTTTTTTTTATATTTATTACATATAGGTTTAGTTCTCACTTATTAATTAAGAGAGTTCCACCACCAAGATATGTTTTGTTGTTTATTCATTGTTCAACAAAAGTAAGGTAGATTTTTATATTAAGCAACCTTAAAAATGATTTTATTTCCTAATTATCTTCACATTCATTTCTTCCACCTTTTTATCTGATAAAATTGATGGTGCATTAAATAATAGATCTTCTGACGAACCTGTTTTAGGAAAAGCCATTACCTCTCTAATAGAAGCTTTCTTTTCTAAAATCATCATTAAACGGTCAACTCCCCAAGCAATTCCTCCATGTGGTGGTGCTCCATATTGAAACGCTTTGTACATGGTTCCCACACTTTTCATCATTTCTTCTTTATCATAACCCATATTTTTATAGGTTGCTTCTAAAATTTCTGCTTTATGCGCACGAACAGAACCTCCACCAATTTCGTAACCGTTTAAGATTAAATCGTATTGTTGTGCTATTATTGTTCCTATCGCTTCACCTTCACCAGTCATGTGCTTTTCTAAATCGTAGATTGCTGGCATAGAAAAAGGATTGTGCGTAAACGTCCATCTTCCTTCGTCTGTTTTTTCAAACATTGGAAAATCTACAACCCAAGCAGGTCTTAACTCTTTAGGATTAATCAATTTTAACAAACGTCCCATTTCTTGACGAACGGCGTCTAATGCTTTGTTTGCTGTTGCATAATCTGCCGCAGAGAAAAACACAATATCTCCAACTTGTGCATTGGTTATTTTTATAATATTTGCTGCAATTTCTTCGCCTAAAAATTTAATAATTGGCGATTGTAAATCGTTTTCATTTACAATAATATACGCCAAACCACCTAAACCATTTTGTTGTGCAATAGCTGTTAGGTTTTCTATTTGTCCTTTAGACATCCTTTTGTTTCCTTGCTCTTTTGCAGAAACTTTAATACATTTTACAATTCCGCCTTCTTCAATAGGTTTACTAAAGACCTGGAACGTTGTATCTTTTACAATGCCTGTAATGTCTTGCATTTGCAATCCATAACGTAAATCTGGTCTATCACAACCATATTTGTCCATTGCATTTTTATACGTTATTACTTCAAAAGGATGTAAAATCCATTTTTTACCATAAATTTTTCTTACTATTTCATTAAACATTTTGGTGTTTAAATCGATAATCTGTTGCATACTTGCGTACGCCATTTCAATATCTAATTGTGTAAACTCTGGCTGTCTGTCTCCACGAGAATCTTCATCTCTAAAACAACGTGCAATTTGGAAGTATTTTTCAAATCCACCAACCATTAACATTTGTTTAAATTGTTGTGGCGCTTGTGGAAGCGTATAAAAAGAACCTGCTTGTTTTCTTGTTGGCACAATAAATTCTCTTGCGCCTTCGTCTGTACCAGCAGTTAAAATTGGTGTTTCAATTTCTAAAAATTCCTCTTCATCTAAAATATCTCGCATTAGCTTGATTACTTTATGACGGTTTACAATTGCTTTACGAACCTCATCATTTCTATGGTCTAAAAATTTGTATTGAAAACGAACCTGCTCGTTACTTTTAAACGCTCTTTTAATTTCGAAAGGCAACGTTTTAGAAAGGTTTAAAATCTCTAAACTAGCTGTTTCTAATTCTAATTTACCGGTTCTTAAACCTGCATTATAATCGTCTTCATTTCTTTGAACTACAACACCTGTTACAGCAATTACCGATTCTGGTTTCAGCTTTACTAGTTCATCTAAATTAGGAAACGTTTCTTTACTTAAACGTACTTGAAAAACTTGATTACTTGAATCTCTTAAATCGATAAAAATTAATTCTCCATGATCTCTAACACTAGAAACCCAACCTGATAACGTTACCTCTTCATTAATAGAAGCTTCGGATAATTGAGATATTTTATGGGTTCTATAATTTTCCTTGATTATTATAGGAACTGTTGGCAATTCTTCCTCTTGGTTGTTGCCCTTTTGTTTTTGGTTGTTAGTTGTTGTTTTACTTTCTTCATTATTATTTGAAGTTTGTACAACAACTTTATTACTTAAAGCATCTAAAATGCCCTCACGAATTACTTTTCCTGAAGCTCCTTTACCTATAATTCCAATTACTTTACCAACTAAAATACCTGCTTTACCTTGGTTTCCTGCTTTAATATCGTTTGCAATTGCTTCATTTTCTGAAACTACCTTCTGAATTGCAGCTTCAATTTGAGCTCCAGAAATTGTATTTGTTTTAAAATATGCTGTATAGTCAAATTTTGAATCTTCTAATAACGATGTAATAGCATTTTGAGCCAAAACAATAGTTACTTTATCTTCTTTTAATAAAGTAAAAATAGCACTTAAGTCGTCAATATTCTGAATATCCTTATATTGTTCTGGTTTAATATTGTTGGTTAACGTTTTTGCTACAAAAGAAGCATCATTCACCTTATTATTAATAGCCACAAAGGTTTCTGAACGTAACGAATCTGCTGTAAAAAACTTAGCATCTTGTGGTAAAACGCCACCTTTTATCAAAATTGATTCAACTGCAAATGGCAAAGTGCTAACGTCTACATCTATACTTTCTACCACTTGTTTAATGCTTACAAAAGGTAAATCTGGCTCAGAAATAAAACGATAATCTGCTTCAAATTCCTTTTTACGCATGGTTTTGGTTTGCTTTAAATCGGCATCCCATAAAACCGTAGTTTGGTCTGGTCTAAAGGCGTTATTTTCTACGTAATAATTTAATTGCTTTTCAATTTCTTCCTTTAAAGCATCTACCATAAACTTAAAAGAATTTAAGTTTTTGATTTCTGTTCTTGGGTTTAAAACATTGCTATTTTTCTTTCTTAAAGATACAGAAACATCCGATTTAAACTCTCCTTTTTCTAGGTTTGCTTCCGATATTTTTAAATTCTGAACAATACGCTGAATGTATTGTGCGTATGTAGATGCATCTTCAATATTACGAATACAAGGTTCGGTAACAATTTCAATTAACGGAACACCAGCTTTATTAAAATCGACTAAAGAAACTTTCTTTTCGTGCATTAATTTTGCCGCATCTTCCTCTATATGAACTTGTGTTAATTCTACCGTAAATTGACTTCCATCATTTCTAAAACAAGAAACTTTTCCGTCTGGAATTACCGGATTATGGAACTGAGTAATCTGAATATTCTTCGGATTATCAGGATATTCATAATGTTTACGATCCCACGAGATTACTTCATTAGAAAAAGTAGATTCTACTGCTTTACCAAAATAAATAGCCTTTGTAATTGCTTCTTTGTTAATAGAAGGCAAAACGCCCATTTGTCCCGTACAAACAGAACAAATATTCTGGTTTGGTTGTTCTATTTCTTGATTTGCACAAGAACAGAATAACTTTGTGTTTGTATTTAGTCGAACGTGTGTTTCTAAACCGATTACTAACTCTAAATCGTGCTTTTCTATAAGCTCATTTAATTGTTCCAATTCCATTATATCGTATCTTTTAAGAAGTTAGCAAACTTCAAAACAAGTTCGTCATTATTTTTTGCTGCCGTAATTTGTAAACCAGTTTCTGTTCCTTGTGGCACTGTTAACGTTGGCAATTGCCCTAAACTAAAACCAACCGTATACGCATCAGACAAATACATTGCTAATGGATCTTTTAAACTATCACCAATTTTTGGAGGTGAGTTTGGAGTAACTGGTGATAAAATAACATCAACTTCTTTAAAATCTTTTTCAAAATTTTCAGAAATCTGGTCTCTTAAATTCAATCCTTTTAAATAAATTTCATCAGAAAAACCTTGAGATAATACTTGATTACCACCAATAATTCTACGTTTTGTTTCTTCTGAAAAGTTTTCTGAACGTGTAATAGAATAGGTATCCTTTAAATTAGCACCTTCTATTCTATTTCCGTAATTTGTACCATCTAATCTGGAAAGATTTGATGCCGTTTCTGCCATTGCCAAGGTGTAATAAGTAGAAACTAAGGTATCAGATTCAAAGAAATCTAATTCTTTTACTTCAATTCCTTTGGCTTTAATTTTTTCTATAGATGCTAAAAAATCTGCTTTTACTTTTGCGTCAATTGCATCAGTTTCTATAAAGTTTTTAAAATAACCAACGGTTTTAATTTCATCAGCATTTAAAATAGTTTCTTCTGATATTGCTTCTGATTGATACGTAGTTTGATCTTTTACATCTTTACCACTCATTACATTTAAAACAATTCTAATATCTTCTATCGATTTTGCAATGGGCCCAACACAATCTGTAGATGATGCGTATGCCATTAATCCGAATCTAGAAATTCTTCCGTAAGTTGGTTTTAATCCATATATTTTATTATAACCTGCCGGTTGACGAACAGAACCTCCTGTATCTCCACCAATTGAAAAAACAGTATAATCTTTGGCAACGTTTACTGCAGAACCTCCACTTGATCCTCCAGAAACTAAGTCTGTATTAATGGCGTTTTTAACGGCTCCAAAAATGGTGTTTTCAGAAGAAGAACCGTGTCCAAAAGAATCACAATTTTCTTTTACTAAAGGAATTGCACCTGCATCTAATAATTTCTGAATAGCAGTTGCCGTATAAGGTGATTTGTATTTCCTCAACAAATCTGAACTTGCAGTTGTTAAAGTTCCTTGCACCATGTACACATCTTTAATTCCGAATGGAATTCCTTCTAACAAGCCAATTTCTTCTCCGTTTGCAATTTTAACATCTACTTTTGCTGCTAAATCTAACGCCAGATTGTCTAAAAGTGAATTAACAGTATTGTGTGTATTCAATTTTAATAAATCTAATCTTTCTTGCACTAAATTTGTACATGAAATTTCTTTTTTCATCAATTGTTGATGAATTTTATGTATTTGAGATTCCATAATTATTCTTCTATCACTTTAGCAACTACTAAAAATCCGTTCTTTTCTTTTGGGAAGTTTTCAATAATGATTTCTTTTTCCGCTTGCGGACTATCAATTACAATGTCTTCTCTTAATTCATCTAAAGACACTGCGTTATTATGATTTGCATTAATAGCATTATTATTTGAAGTATTTGCGTTTTTAATTGTTTCAAACAATTTACCTACAGCTTCAGATTCTTTAGCTCCTTTAATACTCGACAAAATGTCGACAGTCATTATTTTACTCATTTCTTTATTTTTAGTCTCCCACTTTCGCGAGAATGACAATTCATTTAAAACCCCGCAATAAAAAACGAGGAGCATTTCTTTAATTAAAAAAGCCTTCCAAAATTTGGAAGGCTTTATATATTTCTAAACAACAGCCTTCCGTCCTATAAATTAGGATTATTGAAATTACGATTGTTATTATTGTTTGCCATTTTTGTTATATTACTGACAAATATATGTAGAAAATATGGTACAAAAACCTCTTTCTCTTATTTTTATAAGGCTATTGAAGTATTTGTAAAATATTGGTATTTAATTACAGATATTGTAAAATAACGCAAAATATTACATGTACTTTCATTAAATAAAGATTTTAAAGACACTGTACACATGCTTTAAAATAATTAAAATTGGCACTAAAAAAAACTAGATTGTTAATAAGCAATAACATTCTAATTGAAAATTTATTGATAATTAAATTTTCGTTTCTTATTTTTACAGCGAACATTCGCTAACAGAATTCAAAACACACAACAACAAAAATGAAAATTAAAAAAGTACTTGTTGCCAACAGAGGAGAAATTGCTATTAGAATTTTTAGAGCCTGTACAGAAATAAACGTTAAAACCGTAGGTGTTTATACGTTTGAAGATAGATACTCTTTACACAGATATAAAGCTGATGAATCTTATCAGATTGGAGAAAACAACGAACCTCTAAAACCGTATTTAAACATTGATGAAATTATTAGAGTTGCTTTAGAAAGTGGCGCTGACGCTATACATCCTGGTTATGGTTTTTTATCTGAAAATGCAAATCTTGCTCAAAAATGCGAAGACAACGGCCTTATTTTTGTTGGACCAAAAGTGTCTGTTCTAAAGTCTTTAGGTGATAAAATTACCGCAAAAGAAGTTGCTGTTGCTAATAATATTCCAATTATTAAAAGCAATAACAAACCTTTAAAGGATATTGAAACTGCTTTAAGCGAAGCTGATAAAATCGGCTATCCAATTATGCTAAAAGCTGCTTCTGGTGGAGGCGGAAGAGGAATGCGTGTTATTAGAAAAGCAGACGAATTAAAAAGAGCTTTTAACGAAAGTAAGCGAGAAGCATTAAATGCTTTTGGAGACGACACAGTTTTTCTAGAAAAATTTGTTGAAAACCCGAAGCATATAGAAATTCAAATTGTTGCCGATAATTACGGAAATACAGTTCACCTTTTTGAACGTGACTGTTCTGTGCAACGTCGTTACCAAAAAGTAATTGAATTTGCTCCTTCATTTGATTTAGCACAAGAAACAAAAGATGCACTTTACAAGTATGCAATTGACATTTGTAAAGCTGTAAATTATAACAATATTGGAACCGTAGAATTTTTAGTTGATGATGATGGTTCTATCTATTTTATTGAAGTAAATCCAAGAGTTCAAGTAGAACACACGGTTACAGAAGTAGTAACAAATATCGACTTAATAAAAACACAGTTATTTATTGCTGGCGGTTATAAACTGGCAGATCAGCAAATTAAGATACCAAATCAAGAAGCTGTAAAAGTAAATGGTTACGCGTTGCAATGTAGAATTACTACGGAAGATCCTCAAAACGATTTTAAACCTGATTACGGAGAAATTACAACCTACAGAAGTGCGTCTGGATTCGGAATTCGTTTAGATGCCGGAAGCGTTTATCAAGGTGCAATAATTTCTCCTTTCTTCGACTCTATGTTAGTAAAAGTTACTGCAAATAGCAGAACTTTGGATGGTGCTTGTAGAAAAATAAGGAGAGCTTTAGCTGAATTTAGAATTAGAGGTGTAAAAACCAACATGCCATTTTTGGATAATATTTTACAACACGAAACCTTTAGAAAAGGTGAAGTAACCGTAAACTTTATTAAACAAAATCCTGATTTATTCATCTTTAAAGCACCAAGAAATAGAGCTACAAAATTAGTTACGTATTTAGGTGATGTTATTGTAAACGGAAATCCGGATGTTAAAAAATTAGATCCAACTAAAACATTTTCACAACCTATTGTTCCTAAGTTTGATGCAAATGCAGCATTTCCAAAAGGAACAAAAGATTTATTAACAGAATTAGGCCCAGACAAGTTTTCTCAATGGTTAAAAAATGAAAAGAAAGTTCATTTTACAGACACCACAATGCGAGATGCACATCAAAGTTTATTAGCAACCAGAATGCGCACGTATGATATGCTAAAAGTTGCTGAAGGTTACGCAAAAAACAATTCAAATATCTTTAGCATGGAAGTTTGGGGAGGCGCAACTTTTGATGTTTGTATGCGTTTTTTACAAGAAAATCCTTGGGAACGCCTACGATTATTAAGAAAATCGATGCCAAATGTATTACTTCAAATGTTAATTAGAGGTTCTAACGGAGTTGGTTACACAGCATATTCAGACAATTTAATTGAAAGTTTTGTACAGCAATCTTGGGAAAACGGAGTCGATATTTTTAGAATATTCGATTCATTAAACTGGATGAAATCGATTGCACCATGTATCGAACATGTTCGTACAAAAACAGATGGTTTAGCAGAAGGTTCAATTTGTTATACAAACGATATTTTAGACCCAAAAAACAAAAAATACAACCTAAAATACTTCACAACTTTAGCAAAAGATATTGAAAATGCAGGTGCTCATATTCTTGCCATAAAAGATATGGCTGGTTTATTAAAACCGTATGCAGCTTTCGAGTTGGTTTCAGCCTTAAAACAAGAAGTAAATATTCCTATTCATTTACATACACATGATACTTCATCAATACAATCCGCAACCTACCTAAAAGCTATTGAAGCTGGTGTAGATGTTGTTGATGTTGCTCTTGGCGGTTTATCTGGATTAACATCCCAACCCAACTTTAATTCGGTTGTAGAAATGATGAAATTCAACGAAAGAGAAAGCGGTTTAAATATCGATTCTTTAAATGAATATTCTAATTATTGGGAAACTGTAAGAGAATATTATTATCCGTTTGAATCTGGCTTAAAAGCAGGTTCTGGTGAAGTTTTTCAACATGAAATTCCAGGCGGACAATATTC
This sequence comes from Tenacibaculum aquimarinum, assembly GCF_022478115.1. Lineage (GTDB taxonomy): Bacteria > Bacteroidota > Bacteroidia > Flavobacteriales > Flavobacteriaceae > Polaribacter > Polaribacter aquimarinum_A. Next base: position 62,454 of record NZ_JAKGSC010000005.1, read on the forward strand.
AAACTTAAAACCACAAGCTCAGGCTTTAGGTTTGGAAGATAGGTTCCATGAAATTACTAAAATGTACGGAGATGTTAACTTACTTTTTGGAGATATTGTAAAAGTAACGCCTAGCTCTAAAGTAGTTGGAGACATGGCACAATACTTAGTTAGTAACAATTTAACAGTTCAAGATGTTTTAGAGCGTGGTGACACCATTTCGTTTCCGCAATCTGTAGTAAGTTTCTTTAAAGGAGATTTAGGTCAACCTGTTGGTGGTTTTCCAAAAGAGCTACAAAAGTTAATTTTGAAAGATGAAAAACCTTACACAGACAGACCAAACGCACATATTGAACCTATTGATATTGACAAAGAATACAAAGAGTTCAGAAAAATATTTGAAAACGATTTAAGTAGACCAATCGATTTTACTGATTTCTTATCCTATAAATTATATCCAAAAGTATTTACAGAAGCCTATAACAAGCACTTAAAATTCGACAGTTTAATAAATTTACCAACCAAAAATTTCTTCTACGGAATGGAACGAGGCGAAGAAATTATTATTGAGCTCGATAAAGGAAAAACCTTATTGATTACCTTAGATTCTATTGGAAGACCAAATAGTGACGGAATGGTAACTGTTTATTTTAAAGTGAATGGACAAGGAAGATCTGTTCAGATAAAAAACAAATCTATTAAAGTTGATAAAGTAGAACATGCAAAAGCAGACAAAGCCAACCAGAAAGAAATTGGTGCTCCTTTACAAGGAATGTTATCTACTATTTTGGTTAAGAAAGGCGAAAAAGTAAGTAAAAATCAACCTTTATTTATTATTGAAGCCATGAAAATGGAAACCACAATTACAGCGACAGAAGACGCAACCATAAAACAACTCGTTTTAAAAGCTGGCATTATGGTAAATTCTGAAGATTTAGTGATTAAATTAGCATAAAACACCATTTCCAACAAATTAAAAACCTCGCTTTTGCGAGGTTTTTTAGGTTTTTCAATTTTACATCAACATAAAAAAGTATTCAAATTAAATTTAAAGTCATTTTTAAGCGATTTAAGCCACTTTTTTCTTCTTAACAAATGTTGATAATTATCAACTTCACTTCATTAAAAGCTTTTATTTAATATCAAAATTTCGTAAATTTGATACAATTCAAGTCGTCTTATTTAAAGACGATTTTTTATGAAATTAAAACTTAATAATTCACTTTATAATGAGCGAAGAAAAAAAACATAATTATGATGCGTCCAGCATCCAGGCACTAGAGGGAATGGAGCATGTAAGAATGCGTCCTTCAATGTATATTGGAGACGTTGGCGTACGTGGTTTACACCATTTAGTTTATGAAGTTGTAGATAACTCTATTGATGAAGCAATGGGTGGTTATTGTGATACAATTGATGTTACAATAAACGAAGACAACTCTATCACAACTAAAGATAACGGTCGTGGAATTCCAGTTGGAATTCACAAAAAAGAAGGCGTTTCTGCATTACAAGTTGTAATGACAAAAATTGGTGCTGGTGGTAAATTTGATAAAGATTCTTATAAAGTTTCTGGTGGTTTACATGGTGTTGGTGTAAGTTGTGTTAACGCATTATCTGAACACTTAACAGCAACAGTACATAAAGAAGGAAAAGTTTGGCAACAAGAATATTCTAAAGGAAAAACATTATATCCAGTTAAAACAATTGGAGAAACTGATTTTACTGGAACAATAGTAACTTTCTTACCAGATACTTCTATTTTTCAGCAAACTACAGAATACAATTACGAAACATTAGCAACGCGTATGCGTGAATTGGCGTACCTTAATAAAGGTATTACAATCACTCTAACAGATAAAAGAAATACAGATGATGAAGGAAACTTTGTTTCTGAAACATTTCACTCTAAAGAAGGTTTACCTGAATTTATCAAATATTTAGATTCTACTCGTGAGCAATTAACAGCTACAGTAATTTCTATGGAAGGTGAGAAAAACGGAATTCCTGTTGAAGTTGCCATGGTTTATAATACGTCGTATTCAGAGAATTTACACTCGTATGTAAACAACATTAATACGCACGAAGGAGGAACACACTTATCTGGTTTTAGACGTGGATTAACACATACTTTAAAAAAGTATGCTGATGAATCTGGTTTATTGAAAAATGTAAAGTTCGAAATTGCTGGAGATGATTTCCGTGAAGGTTTAACAGCTATTGTTTCTGTAAAAGTTGCAGAACCACAATTTGAAGGACAAACAAAAACCAAATTAGGAAACAGAGAAGTATCTTCTGCAGTTTCTCAAGCAGTTTCAGAAATGTTAACTGATTACTTAGAGGAGAATCCTAATGATGCAAAAACAATTGTTCAAAAAGTAATTTTAGCAGCAACCGCAAGACACGCAGCACGTAAAGCCAGAGAAATGGTACAACGTAAAACTGTAATGTCTATTGGAGGTTTACCTGGTAAATTATCTGACTGTTCTGAAACGGATCCAGCTCAATGTGAAATTTTCTTAGTTGAGGGAGATTCGGCAGGTGGAACAGCAAAACAAGGTCGTGACAGAAACTTTCAAGCAATTCTTCCACTACGTGGGAAAATTTTAAATGTTGAAAAAGCAATGCAGCATAAAGTTTTTGAAAACGAAGAAATCAAAAACATGTTTACCGCTTTAGGAGTTTCTATTGGAACTGAAGAGGACCCAAGAGCATTAAACTTATCAAAAGTTAGATACCATAAAGTAGTTATTATGTGTGATGCCGATGTAGATGGATCGCATATTGCTACCTTAATATTAACATTCTTCTTTAGATACATGAGAGAAATGGTTGAGCAAGGTTACATTTACATTGCAACACCACCGTTATATTTAGTTAAGAAAGGTCAAAAGAGAGAATACGCTTGGGATGACAATCAACGTGATTTAATTGCACAGCAAATGGGCGGTTCAGTAAATATTCAACGTTATAAAGGTCTTGGAGAGATGAACGCAGAACAACTTTGGGACACAACAATGAATCCTGAATTTAGAACGCTACGTCAGGTTGTTATTGATAGCCCTACAGAAGCAGATAGAGTTTTCTCTATGTTAATGGGAGACGAAGTTCCACCGCGTAGAGATTTTATTGAAAGAAATGCTAAATATGCAAATATTGATGCTTAATTATTAGCAACAAACTTAAAAGCCCAATTAATTTAGATTGGGCTTTTTTATGCACTAAATTTCAGTTTCATATATTTACGTAAAACTACTACAACATGAAAAAAATACTTTTACTACTTTTATTTTCAGTCTCAACAATTAATATATACTCACAAGATGGTGCAGAAGGAATTCTTTTTGCTGCTTCAGAAGATACAAACCGCTTAGCAGAAGGATACGTAAATCCTGTTATGAACGGACTAATTTTTAGCATGAGTAATGGCTGGTATCATACAGCAAAAGTTCATAAGAAATTTGGATTCGATATTACAATTGGAGTTAGTGGTTCTATAGTTCCTTCAAAAGATGAAATATTTTCATTAACAAACTTAAACTCGGTAAATCAACCATCTGGAAATTTAACTTCAGCTACAATTGCTGGCTCAGAAAATGATGGAAGCACAGCTACAGTTACATTTCAAGAAAATGGAATTACTTTTACCGGAACTTTTGATATGCCTGGCGGAATAAAAGAAGAGCTACCAATAAATGCTGTTCCTGCTCCGGCAATACAAGCAAGTTTAGGACTTCCATTTCAATCTGACATTATGGTACGTTACGTTCCTAAAGTTGGAGATAATGACGTAAAAGGGAGTTTATTTGGTGTTGGTTTGAAAAAAGAAATAACAGATTGGTTTGGTCCTTTAGGAAAAATACCGCTACACATTTCTTTATTAGCTGCTTATTCTACCATGAATGTTGATTACAATATTACAGACGAAGATCCTACTGATGATATTGAAATTGAAAATGGTAAAGTAGATTTTGATTTAAATTCTTATACAATTCAAGCAATTGCTTCTTTAAATTTTCCTATCATTAACGTTTATGGAGGTGTTGGTTATAATGGCGGCTCTTCTTCTTTTGTAATGTCTGGAAAATATACTGTTTCATATAACGCTTCTTTAAACCAAAGAACTCTTAACGATCCATTAAATTTAGACTTTAACTCTAGCGGAATGAACGCAACCCTTGGAACACGAATAAGTTTAGGGTTTTTCAAAGTATTTGGAAGCTACACATTTCAAGAATACAATTCAGTAAATGCAGGTATTGCATTTAGTTTCAGGTAGAAATAAAATTACATTATTTTATATTAACTCCATTGAAATTTCAATGGAGTTTTACTTTTATATAACTCCGTAAATAACTACTTTTGTGTAACTTAAATTAATAACACAATAAAAAAACATAAAATGAAAGTAACAGTTGTAGGTGCAGGAGCAGTAGGCGCAAGTTGTGCAGAATATATTGCAATAAAAAACTTCGCTTCTGAAGTTGTATTAGTAGATATTAAAGAAGGTTTTGCTGAAGGTAAAGCAATGGATTTAATGCAAACCGCTTCTTTAAACGGTTTTGACACTAAAATTACAGGAACAACTGGAGATTATAGTAAATCTGCAGGTTCTGATATTTGTGTAATTACTTCTGGTATTGCTCGTAAACCAGGAATGTCTCGTGATGAGTTATTAGGAATAAACGCAGGTATTGTAAAGATGGTTTCTGCAAGCTTAATTGAACACTCTCCAAACACAATTATTATTGTTGTTTCTAATCCAATGGATACAATGACTTATTTAGTTCATAAAACAACTGGATTACCAAAAAATAGAATTATTGGAATGGGTGGAGCATTAGATTCAGCTCGTTTTAAATATAGATTAGCAGAAGCTTTAGGAGCTCCTATTTCTGATGTAGACGGAATGGTTATTGGTGGACACTCAGATAAAGGAATGGTTCCTTTAACTAGATTAGCTACTCGCAACTCTGTACCAGTTTCAGAATTTTTATCAGAAGAAAGATTAGACCAAGTTATGCAAGACACTAAAGTTGGTGGAGCAACATTAACTGGTTTATTAGGAACTTCTGCTTGGTATGCGCCAGGTGCTGCAGTTTCTGGAATGGTACAAGCTATTGCTTGTGATACTAAAAAGATTTTTCCTTGTTCTGCTTTATTAGATGGAGAATACGGTTTATCTGGTTTATGTATTGGAGTTCCTGTTGTATTAGGTAAAAACGGAATTGAAAATATTGTTGAAATTAATTTATCTGACGCTGAAAAAGCGCATTTAAGCTCTTCTGCAGAAGCTGTTAAAAACAACAACGCTGCATTAGAATTATAATAGTAAACTTATATTCTTTTAAAAAAGCAACTCAAATGAGTTGCTTTTTTTTTATGGTTTTACTTCACTTGACTTTCTCATAAAAAAATACGAACTTCGCTAACTCCTGATATATCGAATTAAAACTCGGCATATCATTTAAGTTACCTGCAAGCTGAACAACCGAACAAAAAGAAAAAAATAGAAAATATGAGTATATTTCACTTCGCTTTTAAAGTAAAAGACATCGAGTCAACACGAAAATTTTATGTAGAAATTTTAGGATGTAAAGAAGGAAGGTCAACTGAATCTTGGATTGATTTTGATTTTTTTGATAATCAACTATCTGCTCACGTTAGTAATAAATTTCCTGAATTGGATTATTGTGGAAAAGTAGATGGAGTAAGTGTTCCAATTCCTCATTTTGGGTGTTTATTGGACAAAAGCGAGTTCGAAAGAATTGAAAAGAAACTGAAATCGGAGAAAATTGACTTTGTAGTTAAACCACAAAAGAGATACGAAGGAAAAGTTGGAGAACAGATGACAATGTTTGTATTTGATTATAGTGGAAACCCAATAGAATTTAAATCATTTTCAAACAATAATGAGGTTTTTGCCGAATAAAAGCCAGCAGGTAACAACGTATATAATTTATTGCTAGTTCTAGCCTACTTACGAAAATCCTCGCGGATTTTCTATTTGGTTTGTATTTGCTAAATTACGTGCAAAACCACGCAACAAACCATATACAAACACGTTAGCGAAACCATAAAAAAACTCCAATTCTTAAAATTGGAGTTTTTTTTAATATTTTTCTATAAAACTAAGACAACCCAGAAATTACACCATTATTATCTATTGTCATTCCTTCGGAAGCTGGTTTTGACGGCAAACCTGGCATTCGCATCATTTTACCTAAAATAGGAATTATAAATTGTGCACCAGCAGCAATCTCTATTTCACGAACGGTAACTACAAAGTTTTCTGGTCTTCCAATCAGTTTAGCATTATCAGAAAATGATTTCTGTGTTTTTGCCATACAAATTGCAAAATCGTTAAAACCTAACCTATCAATTCTACGTAAATTTAACTTTGCTTTATTATCGTATTCTACAGAAGTTGCTCCATAAATTTCTTTAGCTATAGTTTCAATCTTATCTTTTACAGGAGACTTCCAATTGTATAACGGCTTAAACTCTGTCGCTTTATTTTCCACAACATCAACTACAGCAGTTGCTAAATCCTTAGTTCCTTCTCCCCCATTTGCCCAACCTTTAGATAAAACTGCTTGTACACCTAAACTTGCACATTTCTCTATCACAAAATTCACTTCTTCATCAGAATCTGATACAAAAGAATTGATTGCAACCACAGGTTCAATATTAAATTTTCTGATGTTTTCTATATGTTTTTCTAAGTTTGAAAATCCCGTTTTTACTTTTTCTAAATCTGGCGTATTATACGCTTCTTTTTGTGCGCCTCCATGATGACGTAATGCTCTAATTGTTGCCACTAAAACTACACACTTAGGGTTTAAACCTCCAAAAGCAGATTTTATATTCAAGAACTTCTCCGCTCCTAAATCTGCTCCAAAACCAGCTTCTGTAACTACATAATTGGATAATGAAAGTCCCATTTTGGTAGCAATTAAAGTATTTGTTCCTTGTGCAATATTTGCAAAAGGTCCACCGTGAATAATTGCAGGATTTTCTTCTAATGTTTGTACTAAATTTGGCTTTATGGCATCTTTTAACAGAATTGCCATGGCGTTTTCGGCTTTTAAATCGCGTGCAAAAACAGGTTTTTTATCAAAAGTAAATCCTATAAAAATATCTCCTAAACGTTTTTTAAGGTTTTCGAAATCGGTTGTCATGCAAAGAATTGCCATTACCTCTGAAGCTGGCGTAATATTGAATCCGTCTTGTCTTGGAATTCCGTTTGCTGTTCCCCCTAAACCAATTGTAATATCTCGCAACGCTCTATCATTCATGTCGATAACGCGTTTCCATAAAATAGTTCTTGGATCTATATTTAAGTTATTTTCTTTGCTTTGTAAATTGTTATCAATTAAGGCAGACAATAAGTTATTGGCTTTTTCAATAGCGTTAAAATCTCCCGTAAAATGAAGATTTATGTCTTCCATTGGTACAACTTGCGAGAATCCGCCACCAGCTGCACCTCCTTTTATTCCAAAAACGGGCCCTAAAGATGGTTCTCTTAAAACTACGGTTGCTTGTTTTCCTATTTTATTTAAACCTTCGGTTAAACCAATTGAAACTGTGGTTTTTCCTTCGCCTGCTGGCGTTGGTGTTAATGCGGTTACTAAAACAAGATTGTTGTTTTTTATTTTTTCTTCATCTATTAAATGTAAAGGTAATTTAGCTTTGTATTTTCCGTACATTTCTAAATCGTCTTCTTTAATAGAAAGCTTTTTTGCAATATCTTTTATGTGTAATAAATGCTTTTCTTGTGCAATTTCTATATCCGATTTAAAACTCATTCTTATCTTTTTAGTTGTTTATGTTCAATTTTGGTTTTGCGTTAGGGATTGAATGGCGTGTTTGAGCTCTTTTATGAGGCACGAATAAAAAGCGAGTAATGAAAGCCCGCTCGAACGCCCAAATAGCAATATTTCAATACAATAAAAACCAAGTAAATATACTGTTTTTTGTAAGTAAAAAAATTAACTTTTTAAAACACTTGCAATTGTATTAAAAAAGAATTGGGTAAGAGTATTTGAAATACTATATTTGCACGTTTTTACACAAAAGTCGAACAAAATTATAAAGATGCAAAACAAAGGACTTATTAAAGTATTCGCTATCCTTTTTGGATTAGTTAGTTTATACCAATTATCATTTTCGTTTTTTACAAACAATGTAGAGAACAGTGCAAAAGCCTATTCTCAGGAAATGGCTGTTGAAAAAACAGGTAGAGAACTTGCTACGCTAGAGAAAAAATATTTAGATAGTGTTGCTAACAAAGATATTATTGCTGGGTATACCTACAATGATATTAAAGACAAGGAAATGAACCTTGGGTTAGATTTAAAAGGTGGTATTAATGCCATTTTACAAGTATCTGTAAAAGATATCTTAATTGGTTTATCTAACGATTCTAAGAGTGTGGTATTTAAAAAAGCGTTAGCAAATGCTGATGAAGCTCAAAAAGATAGTCAAGATAACTACTTAGACTTATTTTTTAATGCTTTTGAAACGGAAGCAAACGGTACTATTAAATTAAGTGATCCTGGAGTTTTTGGAACTAAAGCTTTACGTGAAAAAATTGACTTTAAAAAGACAAACGCTGAGGTTAAACCTATTTTACAAGAAGAAATTAACAGTTCTATTAATACTGCTTTTGAAGTATTACGTAGTAGAATTGATAAATTTGGTGTAGCACAACCAAACATACAACGTATTGGAAACTCTGGAAGAATTCAAATTGAATTACCAGGAGCTAAAGATATTGATCGTGTAGAAAAATTATTACAAAGTACTGCAGAATTACAATTCTGGGAAGTACATACTAACGCAGAAGTACAAAACTTTTTCTTTGAAGCGAACGCAAAAGTAAGCGAATTATTAAAAGATACTTCAGTTACAGAACAAGCTAAAGATTCTACAGATACAAATAGTATTGATGATCTTTTAGGTGAAAGTGCAGACTCTACAAAGGTTGCTCAACAAGAATCGTTGTTTAAGTATTTACAACCAATGGTTGCTCAAAACCAACAACAAATTAGCTCTTTAGTTGCTAATGCAAGTGTATTAGATACTGCTAAGGTTAATACTCTTTTAGCAATGAAAGAAGTTACTGCTTTATTACCTGCAAACTTAAAGTACACAAAATTCTTATGGGATTATAAATCTAATACAGGAACTGACGGAACTGAATACATTGGTTTATACGCTATTAAAGGTAACAGAAACGATGTTGCAAATATAGAAGGAGATGTTATTTTAGATGCTGCACAAGTTTACGACCAATTAAGTAAGCCTGAAGTTAGTATGACAATGAACAGTTCTGGTTCTAAGCAATGGGCAAAATTAACTGGTGATAATACTGGTAAATTTGTAGCAGTTGTTTTAGATGACTATGTATATACTGCTCCATCTGTTCCTGGTGCAATTACTGGTGGTAGAACTTCTATCTCTGGTGGAACTATGACAGTTGAAGAAGCTGAAGATATTGCTACGGTTTTAAAAGCTGGTAAATTACCTGCTGCTGCAAGAATTATTCAATCGGAAGTTGTTGGACCATCTTTAGGTAAAGAATCTATTAGTGCAAGTACTTGGTCTTTTGGCTTAGCAATTTTATTAGTATTAGTATGGATGTTCTTATACTATGGTAAAGCTGGTTTATATGCAGACATTGCATTATTAGTAAATATCTTATTTATTTTTGGAGTTTTAGCTTCATTTAATGCTGTGTTAACATTACCTGGTATTGCTGGTATTATCTTAACAATTGGTATGTCTGTAGATGCAAACGTAATTATATTTGAAAGAATTAAGGAAGCACTTTACGGAGGAAAAGGTTTAAAACAATCTGTAGAAGAAGGATTTAGTTTTAAAGGAGCTTTATCTGCAATTATTGATGCAAATATTACTACTTTCTTAACAGGAGTTATTTTATACGTATTTGGAACTGGACCAATTAAAGGTTTTGCATTAACATTAATGGTTGGTATTTTAACATCATTATTTACAGCAGTATTTATTACTCGTTTGTTTATTGATGGTGCTGTTGCAAGAGGAAGTAACTTAACATTTAACACTTCAATTTCTAAAGGATGGTTCCAAAACATTAACATAAGCTTCTTAAAAAAACGTAAGATTGCTTACTTTATTTCTGGTGCTATTATTTTAGCTGGTTTAGTTTCTATTGGAACTTTAGGATTAAAACAGGGAGTTGATTTTAAAGGAGGACGTTCTTATGTTGTTCGTTTTGATCAAACAATGAACCCAACAGAAGTTGCAAATACATTAAAAGACGCATTTGGTACTGCTCCCGAAGTAAAAACTTATGGAAACGATCATCAATTAAAAATAACAACGGTTTATAAAATTGATGAAGAAGGTAAAAATGTTGACAACGATGTTCAAAATGCATTATTTACTGGATTAAAATCTTATTTAGGAGACACTACTTACGAAGCCTTTAAACCTGGTTTTGAAAAAGCAGGAAGTGGAGTAATGAGCTATATGAAAGTAGAACCAACTATTGCAGATGATATTAAAAAATCTGCTTTATGGGCTGTAATTGGTTCATTAATAGTTGTATTCTTATACATCTTATTACGTTTTAGAAAAATGTCTTATTCTATTGGTGCTGTTGGAGCTGTATTCCACGATGTATTAATTGTATTAGGAGTATTCTCAATATTCTATAAAATAATGCCATTTGATATGGAAATCGGGCAATCATTTATTGCAGCTATATTAACTGTAGTTGGATATTCATTAAATGATACCGTGGTTATCTTTGATAGAATTAGAGATTTTGTTGGTGGTAAGAAAACAGTTGCTGAAGGAGATGTAGACAAAGCATTAAGTTCTACTTTAGGAAGAACAATAAATACATCTTTAACAACATTATTAGTAATGTTAGCAATCTTCTTCTTTGGAGGAGATTCTATTAGAGGATTTATGTTTGCCTTAATTGTAGGTGTTGTTGTAGGTACATATTCATCTTTATTTGTGGCTACTCCATTAATGTACGATACTTCTAAAAAAGAAGAAAACAAAAAGAACTAAAACTCTTTTCACAAAATATTCAAAAACCGTTTTAAGTTATCGCTAAAAACGGTTTTTGTATTTAATATCAAGCAACTATCTTTGCAACCTGATGAAAATAACAAGAATTCACGATTTATATTTTAAAGAGTTTATCCCTTCGGATGAAATTACTAGCATTGTTAAAAATTTAGCAAGACAAGTAGAAAGCGATATAGACAAAAATGAAGTGCCAATATTTGTTGGTATTTTAAACGGATGCTTTGTATTTGCCGCAGATTTTATTAGAGAATATAATGGTAATTGCGAAGTTTCATTTGTAAAACTGGCATCTTACAATGGTACATCTTCAACCGAAAATGTAAAAAAACTAGTAGGTATAAATGAAGATTTAACTGGAAGAACAGTTATAATTCTTGAAGATATAATTGATACAGGAACAACATTACAGGAGATTTATACAATTTTTAGAAGCCACAATGTAAAAGAACTTAAAATTGTAACATTATTCTTTAAGCCAGATGTTTACAAAAAAGAGTTGCCAATAAATTATATTGGTAAAAACATAGACGACAAATTTATTGTTGGCTACGGATTAGACTACAACGAATTAGGTAGAAATCTACCTTCAATATACCAACTAACAACACAACCTAAAATGAAAAACATCGTATTATTTGGCCCTCCAGGAGCAGGAAAGGGAACACAAGCAACAGTTTTAAAAGACACGTATAACTTAATTCACATTTCTACTGGAGATGTATTTCGTTATAATATAAAAAATCAAACTGAGCTTGGTTTATTAGCCAAAAAATATATGGATGAAGGAGATTTAGTTCCAGATGAAGTTACCATAAACATGTTAAAAGCTGAAGTTGAAAAAAATGCTAATGCTAACGGATTTATTTTTGACGGATTTCCAAGAACTGAAGATCAAGCAGTAGCTTTAGATGCTTTTTTAGCTGAAAAAGGAGAACGTATTAACGGTATGGTTGCTTTAGAAGTTCCTGAAGATTTATTAGTAGAGCGTTTATTAGAACGTGGTAAAACTAGTGGAAGAACAGATGATACTGACGAATCTAAAATTAGAAATCGTTTTAACGAATACAATACAAAAACAGCCATCTTAAAAGATTTTTACGAGGCACAAGGAAATTACTTTGGTATAAATGGTGTAGGTTCTATTGAAGAAATTACAGCACGTTTATCTGAAGTTTTTGATACATTATAAATTATATAGTTGATTAGTTTATCCGTTTAACGAATAAACTATTTAAACAAATAAACGAATAAACAATTACACGATTAAACAGAAACCATGACTGAAGGAAATTTTGTTGATTACATAAAAATACACGCAGAATCTGGAAAAGGCGGCGGTGGATCGGTGCATTTACATCGTGAAAAATTTATTACCAAAGGTGGTCCAGATGGTGGAGATGGTGGTCGCGGCGGACATATAATTGTTCGTGGCGATAAAAATATGTGGACATTATTTCACCTAAAGTTTAAAAAGCACTTTAGAGCAGATCACGGTGGACACGGAAGCGCAAGCCGTAGTTCTGGCGCAGATGGTGCAGATGCTGTAATTCCTGTTCCTTTAGGAACCATTGTTAGAGATGCAGATACTGATGAAATATTGTTTGAAATAACTGAAGATCAAGAAGAAGTAATTTTATTACCTGGAGGAAAAGGTGGACTTGGAAACTGGAATTTTAAATCTTCTACAAATCAAACACCTCGTTATGCGCAACCTGGTATTGAAGGCCAAGAAGGTTGGTACAGATTAGAATTAAAATTATTAGCAGATGTTGGTTTGGTAGGTTTTCCTAATGCAGGAAAATCAACTTTATTATCTGTTATTACTTCAGCAAAACCAAAAATTGCAGATTATGCTTTTACAACGCTAAAGCCTAATTTAGGTATTGTAGAATATCGTGATTATCAAAGTTTTGTAATGGCAGATATTCCTGGAATTATTGAAGGCGCAGCCGAAGGAAAAGGTTTAGGACACCGATTTTTACGTCATATTGAACGTAATTCTACTTTGTTATTTTTAGTTCCTGCTGATAGTGATGATATTAAAAAGGAATATGAAATTTTACTAAACGAACTTAAAAAACACAATCCAGAATTATTAGATAAAGATAAGTTGTTAGCAATCTCAAAATCAGATATGTTGGATGATGAATTAAAAGAAGAAATTAAGCAAGATTTACCAGAAGGTATTGAAGCTTTATTTATCTCTTCTGTTGCCCAACAAGGTATTACTGAATTAAAAGATAAACTATGGAAAATGTTGAATTAGATACCTATGGAAAAAATTATTTGTTTAGCCTGTAAAAACGAATCAACACAAAGTGTTGATAACTGTATTAAATGTGATTTCCCTTTTAACGGATCTGAGCAAGAAAAATCTAAACATATTGGACAATTCATAATGAAAAAAGGAGTTGTTTATGACACTGATGAATCTTTAGGTAGGAGCAAGAAAATAATTTCAATTATTGCTTTATTCAATACTATCTTTTTAATTTTTGGCTTATATAACGGACAAATAGATATTTTAAATATAATCCTTAACTTAATTGTAATTTTTATATTTATTTGGTGTGCTATTACGATTAAAAAAAATCCTTTTGAAAAAACACTAATTCCGTTAATTCTATTTATTTCAATAATTATATTAAATTTTATTATTAATCCAAACACTCTTTTTCAAGGAATTTTATGGAAAATAATTTTTATTGGTAGTTTATCTTACAGCATGTATTTAGTTAAGTCTACAGAGAAATTTAGAGAGAAATTTAACAAATAATTAGGTTTCGACTGCATAAAACAGATTAGGCCTTAAATAAACTTACTCCTTTAACTGAATTCTTATCGGCAAAGAATATTGCGAAGCAACTGGAATTCCACGTTTGATAGCAGGAAATATTTTAGGTAAACTATTTACGGATGCTTGTAGTAAACTATCTAACTTAGGTAATTGTTCTCTAATATTTTCTGAAGAATTTATCTTTTTTAAAATAAATTTCCCTTCTGTAGAAATCTCTAACTCAACATTTATGAACTCGTCAATAGGTTTTTTAATTTCTAAATGATGTTGTGCTAAATTAGCTGCAATCTTTTTGTGAATAGTTTCTCTAAAACAACTTGTTTTAGCTTCATCAATTTTGTCTTTACATTCTAAAAATGATGGAAAAACGTCAACTTTATTAAAATTGATAATTGTATCTAAACTTTGCTGAGTTGAGTTTTTATCCGAATAAAAATACGTACACGAAGTGCAACAAATTACTAGTAAAAAACAAAACAATACACGCATTTAGTTAAATAAATTATTACGTGAAAATACAACTTTTAGTTTAATCTAAAATTTCTCCTTTTTGGAAATAATATTTCTTGATTATTGTGAGTTGTTCTTTTGCATGATTAGTTAATAAACTATCCTTTTCTTCAAACTTATCTACGTAATTATTAAAGTGTTTATATGCTATTTTCTTGTCCTTATAATATTCTTGAGACAAGGTTGCCATTTGATACAATGCCTTATAATTAGCACGATTTTCCTGATATGCACTTTTAAACATAGCAATTGCTTCTTTTATTTTTTTGGTTTCCAAATTTACTTGACCTAAACCATAATACTCTTCGTCTCTCCTATCTTTACCTGTAAAAGTTGCCATGCTAAATTGAAAAAAAGCTGTTTTAAAGTCTTTCTCTTCTAAAGCAATTTGACCTAAATAAGTATAACTTTTATGATCATTTTGATCCAATTCTTTAGCCTTCTTAAAATACTTTTTAGCTTCTTCAAAATTCTTTAATTTATACCAACTTCTACCCAGCATCTTTTGTGTAAACATTTCGTTTGGACTTAAAGAATCTACTTTTTCTAAAATTCTAATTCCGTCTAAATAACGTTTGTCTCGATACAACTTATTAGCTTTTAATTTATTTAACGGAATATGATTTGGATTCACAACCAAACCTCTTTCTATAAAAATATTCGCAGAATCTCTATCTCTTAGGCTAAGAAATGAAGTTGCTAATAGATGAATTGCTTTAATATGTTCATCATCTTTTTTATACGTATCTAAAAAGCTATTAATTTTTAAATTTCGCTTTTTTAACATTGTATATGCCAAACCTAATTGATATGAGTAATTAGCATTTTCAGCATCTTTTTTAATTAGTTCTTGAAAAATTTCTTTTGCTTTTTTAGGCTTGTTTGTCAACAAATACAGACGCCCAACGCTATAATTTACTAATAGATTTTCTGAATCGTTTTTAGTAATTTCTTCAAAAACTGAAATAGCTTTTTTGTATTTTTTTAGTTTTTGATATGCTTTACCTAGTTTTACCTTAGTAGCATAATCATCTTTAAAACTAAGCGCTTTTTCATAATATAAAACTGCTTTTTTATTATTGTCTATTGCTTCAAAAATGGCAGCTATTTTATAATTAGACACAAAACTTTCTGGTAGTTTTTCTAATTGTTGTAACGCAATCTTATAACGTCCTTTTTGCAGTAAACTATCAATCGTAGTAAAAGCCGAAGTTTGCGCCTCGACTTTTGTTAGAAAAATTAAAACAAATAGTACTAAAATTTTCTTTTTCATAATCCACTTTTATTCTATCATAAATGTAATTGGTAATGTATAACCTACTCTTACTTTATTACCTCTTTGTATGCCTGGTTTCATTTTAGGTAATTTATCAATCATATTAACAGCTTCCGCTTTTAAATCTGGATGTGGTGCACGTGCATTTACATCTGCAATAAAGCCATCTTTATCAATTTTAAATTGCACATATATTTTCTTTTTACCTGAAGATAAGCCTAAACTTTTTCCTAAACTGGCATCAAAATTGTCTCTTACAAATTCTCTCATTTTTTTATTGAAACAATCTTTATCTCCTTCTGGACAACCTGGAAATGTTGGTGGTGTTTCTATAATTGAAAAAGGAACGTCTTCTGATATTTCTCCTTTGCTATCCACTTCTTGAATTTCTGTAACTCCACCTGTTACGTTAGCATCTCTTATTTTATCTAAATCAAAAACTAACATTTTCTTTTTGGAATCTAATCCTTCATAAATTTTGGGATTTGAAAACCTACTCTTATTGCCTTTTGCTTTATCATTAAACTTATCGTACTCATCTTTTTCGTATAATTCTAAATCGTTATAAGTTAATTCTTTTGTACTTGGTAATTCACCTACATATAAATCGAAATAAGATTCTTCTGTTAAACCAGATTTTATGTTTTTTTCACCAAAATACACTTTCATTACTTCCTTTTTAGCAACCGCATCTTCGGTATTTTGAACCTCATCCGTACAAGCTGTATAAAATAACATACTTGCTAAAACTGGAACTAACAGTAAATAACGCAGTTGTTTTGTTTGATTTGATTTTCTTTTGGTCATCATAATAATTCTTTTTTTAATTAATGAATGTTTATAAAACTGATTGATAAACGATATATTTTCTACTTGAAAAAGATCTGAAAGTATATTATTTATGTAGTTTTCTTTAGTAGTTTCTTTGGTTACAATTTCATCTGAAATATATTCATGAACCAACGTAATTCGGTTTTGATACATCCAAATCATAGGATTAAACCACATTACAATTTTCAAAAATTCAAAAAATAACAGGTCAGCTGTATGGTTTTGTGAACTGTGAACCAGTTCATGTTGTATTATTTTCTCTTTTTTATTCTCGGCAATATCTTTTCCTAAAAAAATGAATTTAAAAAATGAAAATGCACTACTCTTTTTTGGTAATAAGACTAATTTATAAGTCGTTTTTTTAACTATTTCGTGTTTTAAAATTAGTCGGATTATCTTTTCTAATTTGAATAGGAATAGCACAAAGAAAACTGCACAACCTAACCAAAATAGTATTTGAATATAATTTATTGATGTTGATTGATACATTGTTGTACTCTCAATAACTTTTTGTGGAGACAACATTATTTCTGGCAACAAGATTGAAATTTCTTGTGGAACTACCTTTTGAAAACTTGGTATTTTAATAAACGGAATTAAAAAAGAAACAATTGCTGTACCTAATAAATACCATCTGTTTTTATTGAAAAAAGTTTCTTTACTTAAAAACAAATCATATACTGCTAAGAACAGTACTTGAAATAGAATTACTTGTATTATATAGTTTATCATGGCAATTATTTTTTCTTATTAACTTCCTTTAAAATAGTTTCCAATTCATTAATATCCATTTTGTTTTCTTTTACAAAAAACGAAACCATACTTTTAAATGAACCTTCAAAATAACCATCCATTAGTTTGTGTAAACTCTGGTTGCTATAAGCTGCTTTTTCTATCAATGGAAAATATACATAACCTCTACCCTTTGCTTTGTGGCCCACAAATTCTTTTGTCTCTAAAATCCTAATAATGGTTGAAACTGTATTGTATGCTGGTTTAGGCATTGGTAATTCTTCAATAACTTCTTTTACCGAAGCTTCTTTTAACTGCCATAAAACTTGCATTAATTGCTCCTCTGCTTTTGTTAATTGTTTGCTCATACTTCAATTTTCTGATATTATTACGTTTCAAATATAACTAAAAAATTAGTTTAAACTAATTTTTTAGTTGATTAAGTTGTAACAAATAAAGTAAAGAATCGTCTAATAGTTAGTAAAATCAATGCTTTGGCTTACATTTTGAGTATTGATTTATAATAATTAAAAAATTAAATGGATATATTTTTACTTCTATTAGGCTTTGTGTTTGTTGTTTTGGGCATCATTGGTTCTTTCTTACCTGTTTTACCAGGTCCTTTAACTTCTTGGATAGGTTTATTATTATTACATTCAACAAAGGTTTATCCGATGGATTGGACTTTTCTCGGAATTACATTAGCAATAGCAATTTTAATATGGATTCTCGATTATTTTATTCCAGCAATGGGAACTAAAAAATTTGGCGGAACTAAATTTGGAGTTTATGGAACTACAATTGGTTTATTTATTGGATTTTTCTTTATTCCTGTTCCTTTAGGAATGTTAATCGGTGCTTTTTTAGGTGCTTTTATTGGTGAATTAATGTATGACGGAAAAGATACAAACCGAGCTTTAAAAGCTTCGTTTGGTGCATTTCTTGGATTTTTAGCTTCAGCAACTATTAAGTTTTCTATTGCTGCTGTGTATTTTGTGTTATTTTTTATTCAGTTTTGGGAATATAAAGGAGTATTTTTCTAGTTAGTAGTTAAGCCAATACTAAAACTTTGAAAGGTAGTTAGCAAACACACTTAGCCCCGATTGAACGGCTTGTTTGAGCTCTTTTGAGGAACGAAAAAAGCGAGTAGTGAAAGCGGGAAATAGCTTCAAAAAAAGTAATTTAAATTTAGTGCAAAAAAAAAGCGTCCCATTTAAGGGAAGCTTTCCATCGGTTTAACAAAAACCTTGACACATTTAAGTGCCTAACAACACAACTGCTGCTTAAAAATAAACAGCCTGCAAATATAAATACTTTAACCAAACCTGCAATGAAAAATCGTTTTTTTTTACATTGCCTAATTCTGTGAGTGTTTGTATCTTTACGGCTTTTAAAAATTTATCTAAATAAACCGATATGCAGTTATCAGAACAAGAAATTGTCCGTAGAGAAAAGTTAACAAAATTACGTGCTTTGGGTATAAATCCGTATCCAGCAGATTTATTTCCGTTAAATTCTAATTCAAAACAGATTAAAGAATCTTTTTCTGAAGGCAAACAGGTTATAATTGCAGGTAGATTAATGGCAATTAATGTGCAAGGAAAAGCTTCTTTTGCACAATTACAAGATGGTGAAGGAAGAATCCAGGTTTATTTTAACAGAGATGAAATTTGCCAAGGTGAAGACAAAACTTTATACAACGAAATCTTTAAAAAATTACTAGATTTAGGAGATTTTGTTGGTGTTGAAGGTGAATTATTTACTACTAAAGTAGGAGAAAAAACAGTACGTGTTAAAACTTTTAAATTATTGAGTAAAGCCTTAAAACCTTTACCAATGCCTAAAGTTAAAGATGGTGTAACGTTTGACGCTTTTACTGATCCAGAAATGCGTTACAGACAACGTTATGCAGATTTAGTAGTAAATCCGCATGTAAAAGAAGTATTTGTTAAACGTACCAAATTGTTTACAGCAATGCGTACTTTCTTTAACGAAGCTGGTTATTTTGAGGTTGAAACTCCTGTTTTACAACCAATTCCTGGTGGTGCAGCTGCAAGACCATTTATTACGCATCATAATAGTTTGGACATTCCTTTATATATGAGAATTGCAAACGAATTATATCTTAAAAGATTAATTGTTGGTGGTTTTGATGGTGTTTATGAGTTTTCTAAAAACTTTAGAAATGAAGGAATGGACAGAACACATAATCCTGAGTTTACAGCCATGGAAATCTATGTTTCTTACAAAGATTACAACTGGATGATGGATTTTACCGAACAACTTTTAGAGCATTGTGCTAAAGCTGTAAACGGAACTACAGAAGCTACTTTTGGTGAACATAAAATAGATTTTAAAGCGCCATACGCAAGAGTTACTATGGCAGATTCTATTAAACATTTTACAGGATTTGACATTACAGGTAAAACTGAAGATGAAATTAGAGCTGCTGCAAAAGGTATGAAGATTGAGGTTGATGAAACCATGGGGAAAGGAAAATTAATTGATGAAATTTTTGGTGAAAAATGTGAAGGAAACTACATTCAGCCTACTTTTATTACCGATTATCCTAAGGAAATGTCTCCGCTTTGTAAAGAACATAGAGAAAACCCAGAATTAACGGAACGTTTTGAATTAATGGTTTGTGGTAAAGAAATTGCAAATGCATATTCTGAATTAAACGACCCAATTGACCAACGTGAGCGTTTTGAACATCAATTAAAATTAGCGCAAAAAGGAGATGATGAAGCTACCGAGTTTATTGATGAAGATTTCTTACGTGCTTTAGAATACGGAATGCCACCAACGTCTGGTTTAGGAATTGGAATGGATCGTTTAATTATGTTTTTAACTAATAACCAATCTATACAAGAAGTATTATTCTTCCCGCAAATGCGTCCTGAGAAAAAAGCGCCTTCTGTTGAACTAAATGATGAAGAAAAAGCGGTTTTGGAAATTATTACTAAAGCAGAAAAAATAGATTTAAACGAATTGAAAACGCAATCTGGTTTGTCTAACAAAAAATGGGATAAAACCATTAAAGGTTTAACTAAAAAAGAAGTTGCAAAGGTTTCTAAAACAGACGAAGGTTTGTTTGTGGAAGCTTTGTAAAATATTTAGCATTCTGATCTTGTTTCAGAATCTAATCTTGAGAAAATTATGTGATTTCTTAATAGACAAAAAAGTAAAAAAGGAACTACAATAATGTAGTTCCTTTTTCATTTTTCAAAACTCGCATCAACCAAAACAAAACGAACACACCAATTAAAGCTAAAACGGTAATTACACTCCAAGTAAACTCGTAACCAAATTTAGCTACCATTTGCATTCCTGCATTGTGACTAAAAATATGCGATAATGAAAAAGCAATTGCGTACAACGCCATATATTCTCCTTGATTTCCTTTTTTTGCTCTATCTAAAGCAAAGGCATTCGAAAAAGGAAATGCTATCATTTCTCCAATGGTCATTAAAAACATTCCAAATATTAAAATTCCAACCCAAGAAGTTAGGTTTAAAACTAAAAAACTTATTGCTACTAAAAACAAACCGATAGCAACTAATTTTGTTTTTGAATTCTTGGTATTTTCTAACCATTTAATCAATGGCATTTCAAAAACTGCTATAAAACCTCCATTGAATCCCATTAACAAACCAACTTCTAAAACTGTTAACGCTCTTGCTTCTTTATAATACAATGGCATTGTAGAAAAGTATTGTAAGAATACAAATCCGAAAATGAACATTGCCACAAAGAATATCCAAAACGCTTTGTCCTTATAAACCGAAACAGGATTTTCAACTTTTACTTCGTCTAAAATTTTTGCTTTTTTAGGATGTAAAACTTGCAACAATAATATTGCAGCCAACGTACATGTTATTCCGTCTATCCAAAACAAACCTTCATAACCGTAAAGCGTAATTATCAATCCGCCAATTGCAGGTCCAGCAGAAAAACCAAGGTTAATTGCCAAACGAATTAAAGTAACCGAACGTGTTTTATTTTCTGGTTTACTATAAGCACTTAATGCTACAAACATTGCAGGTCTAAACGTATCTGCAACTAACATTACCATAAATATTCCGAAGCAAAATTCTTCAAAAGTTGATGCATATTGTAACATTACAAACAGAAATCCTGTTCCAAACAAACTGTACAACATCACTTTATAATAGCCAATTTTATCTGTTAACTTACCTCCAATCCAAGTTCCTACAACAGAACCTAAACCAAAAAATGTCATAATCCAGCCAATATCAGATTTTTCAAAATCTAAACTTTCAGATAAATAAATAGATAAAAACGGAATTACCATTGTTCCTGCTCTATTAATAAGTGTAATTAATGAAAGCCACCAAACTTCTATAGAGAGGCCTCTAAAAGTATTGATGTAATTGGTGTATAATTTTTTCATGGTTTGGTTGATTATTGTAAAAATAAAAAGTCCGACTGTGAAGTCGGACTTTTTATGATTGAATGATTTTATATTGATATTATCATAACACATACACAGCCCAACTTCTTCCGTTTCTCACAGAGGTAAATTGTTTCTTATATGAATTATAAATTGTCATTTCTTAATTATTTATACTCCAAAACTACACAAAATAATTGAAAGTTGTATTTTTATAAAATGAAATTATTTAAAAGATTTTTTTCAATCCTATTTTTATGTATTCTAATTTTTGTTGCGTATGTTTTTATTTCAACCGGTTTTTTTAGAACTATTGAAAATAAGTTTGATGGAAAAATCATTAAAAAAATAAACCTTCCTGGAGCTGAAGATATTGTAATTAGTAGAATTGATAGCTTTGCTATTATCTCATCTACCAAAGGAAGAGCTTTACCAAAAGTGAATTATGAAACTGGCGGATTGTATTATTTAGATTTAAAAACGAATGATTTTGAACCCATTAAATTAACATCAGAATTTGAAACTCAGTTTGCTCCGCATGGAATTTCTATGATAAAAGTTGATAGTATTTTTAAAATTGCTGCAATAAATCATACAGAAAAAGGGCATACAATTGAAGTTTTTACTCTTAAAGGTAAAACTTTAACTCATGAAAAAACTTTTAAAGACAAGTCTATGACAAGTCCAAATGACGTTGTTTGGTTAGATAAAGACAAATTCTATTTTAGCAACGATCATAAATATGAAACCGGAATTGGTAGACTTATAGAAGATTATGTTGGCGTAGAAATAGCAAACGTTGTGTTTTTTGATGGAAATAAATACACAGAAGTTGCAGACGGAATTGCCTTTGCAAACGGAATAAATATCGACAAGAAAAGGAACTTAGTCTTTCTTGCTTCTCCAAGAAAATTTATTGTAAAAGTGTATCAAAAAAATGAAGACAATTCATTAACTTTTATTGAAGATATAGATTGCGGAACGGGTGTAGATAATATTGAATTTGATGAAGAAAACAATCTTTGGATTGGTTCTCATCCAAATTTATTACACTTTGCAGAATACGCAAAAGGAAACAAAAAAACATCGCCTTCAGAAATAATTAAAATAAATTACAAAGCAAAAGGAGATTACACAGTAGAGCAAATTTATATGGAAGACGGTACAGAAATGTCTGCCTCTACAGTTGCTGTAACTTTTGGAAATTTAATTTTGGTTGGTAATGTTATGGACGATAATTTTATAATTTTAAAAAGAAATTAATTTACACATTTTATGAAAAAGATTGCAACACTCACTTTAACATTATTCTTATTTATTTCTTGCGGAAGCGGAAAATCTTTTCAAAGTTTTTTTAATGACCATAAAAATGACATTGGCGTAACTGCATTTCAAGTCCCAAATTTTATGAGAACCTTGTTGGGTTCTATTTCACCAGAAATGGGTGGAGTTTTTGATAACATTCAAGATTTTAAATTTATTACTTTTAATGAAATTGATGCAGCCAAACAAGGAGAATTAATTAACCAAATGGGCTTGGTAACAACAAATAAATACACCGATATTTTAAGAGAAAATAAGGTTGATAAAACAAAAATACTTTCCGTTGTAGAAGATGGAGACGTTGTTAAAGAAGCTATTATTTTTAACTCAACACTTGCAAAAACTTCGGTTTTTTATCTAAAAGGAAGTTTTGATCCAAATACATTGAAAGAAATTTCAGAGAAAGATCAATTCGACCAACTTTCAACAAAACTATTAAACCAATACCAATCACCTTTAACACCTGGTTTTAATCCTAATAAATAATGAAAAAGCTATCATTAATAATTCTAATTTCATTCTTTATAAACGCCTGTAATTCTCAAAATAAAAGGGCTTTAATTGGAGAAACTAAGTATCAACAAGAATTAAATTCAAGTTATAAAGACGCATCAGAATCTCCATTAACCAAACGTGATTTAAAAAATTTTAAAGGTTTAGATTTCTTTCCAGTAGACAGTTCTTACATCGTAATTGCTTCATTAACACCAACAATTGATGCGCCAGTTTTTGAAATGAAAACAACTACAGACAGAAGACCTTTATACAAAGAATACGGCGTAATAAACTTTACCGTTAATGGAAAAGATGGAGAATTAACTGTTTATCAAGACCAAAGTTTAGATAGAGATAAAAAATATGATGATTATCTATTTTTACCATTTACAGACCACACAAGCGGAAACGAATCTTACGGAGGCGGTCGTTATATGGACATTTTTATTTCAGATATTTCATCAAACAACAAAGTTCTTTTAAACTTCAACAACACCTATAATCCTTACTGCGCCTATAATCCAAAGTACTCTTGCCCAATTACGCCACGTAAAAATCATTTAGATTTAGAAATTAAAGCTGGTGTTAAGGCTTTTAAAAAACATTAATTTTAGAAGCTATTTCCTGCTTTACGTTATATCTTTTTTATGAAAAATAAAAAAGGATGCCACTTCAATCAGGGCTAAACTAATTAATAAGCGTTCTTTTTTATAATAAAAAGAACGCTTATTAATATTCTAATTATGGATTCCTGCCTTCGCAGGAATGACAAAAACAATTAAGAATTTATAGAAATATCGGAAACCAAATCCAATTCAATAGCTTTTGCTAATTTGTCCAAATACGGTTTTCTCGATTTTAATTTTGTTCCTGCATGTGCTTTCATGTTTAATTGTGAAAACATTTCAGCAATTTTAATAGCCGTTGGCAACAAATGAGTATCAGGAACAACTTTATCTAAGAATCCTGCAGTAATTGCATCATTTGGACTGTACATTTCTGCGTTACAAACACTTCTTTCAAAATAGACGGAAGACAAACGCGCTTTGGCAATTTCAATTCCAGCTTGGTGCATTGTCATACCAATTGCAACCTCATTTAAACCAATTTTAAACGGTCCTTCTGTACCTAATCTATAATCTGCAGAAAGCAATAAAAAGGCACCTTTTGCAATTGCATGTCCAGTAGCAGCCACAATAATTGGCATTGGAAAAGACAACATTCTTAAAGATAACTTAGAGCCTTTAGTTACCAATTCTTTGGCACTTTCTGGCGAAGCTGTCATTACTTTTAAATCAAATCCAGCAGAAAAAATTCCAGTTTGTCCTGTAAGTATTACTACTTTTTTATCAGCTTCCGCTTTATCAAAAGCAGCATTTAAACCTTCAACAACTTCGTGTGAAATTGCATTTGCTTTTCCGTTTTCAATTTTTATAATTGCGTACTTTTCTTCTGATATATATTTTACTACTTCGTTCATTATACTATTTTATTATATAAATTTAACTACATACATTCCTGCAAAAACGGCTAAAAAACCAACTACAAAACTTGCAATGGTATAAAAAGCAAAACTTGTGAAATCTCCCGATTTTAAAAAAACATGATTCTCATAAGCAAAGGTAGAAAAGGTTGTAAAACCTCCACAAAAACCTGTTGCTAAGAGTAATGTACTATTTTCTGTAAGTGTATTATTTTTTGCGGCTAAGCCTAAAATTATCCCAATTAACAAACTTCCTAAAATATTGGCTGCAAAAGTTCCGTACGGAATTCCGTTTTCCGAATTATTAAGCCACTTCCCTATTATAAAACGAAGTACGCTACCAAATCCACCACCAATAAAAACTAAGAATAGTTGTTTCATTATAATTCTATATCTGCAACATCCGTATAATTCCATTTTCCTGTTACAGTTCCTTTGTTCAGAATTACAACTCCTGGATTTCCTCTAACAATTGTTTTTAAGGTAGTTTCGTCACAGAAAAGAAACTCGAAAGGTAAATTGTATTTGTTTTGAGCAATTACTAAATCGTCTTCAAAAGAAGCGGAAACACCATACACTGTGTAGCCTTTTATAATGGCTTCATCAGTCATTTTTTTAATTGGTGAAAATCCGTTTTCATCAGCTTTATCAATATTATAAACAATAACAAGCATTACTTTTTCTTTAGATAAAAGCTCTTCTGTTAAATCTGCTTCTGCACTTTCTAAAGAAAAATCGTGCACTGGCGGAATTTCACCATCACCTTTATACTCCATTCCTTCCGAAA
The DNA here is from genome assembly GCF_022478115.1 of Tenacibaculum aquimarinum. Classification (GTDB taxonomy): domain Bacteria; phylum Bacteroidota; class Bacteroidia; order Flavobacteriales; family Flavobacteriaceae; genus Polaribacter; species Polaribacter aquimarinum_A. The sequence goes on from NZ_JAKGSC010000005.1 coordinate 88,169, forward strand.
TATTATTACCAATTGCATACGGTCTAAAATCTATTAATGGTAAATGCGTTAGTACATGATACGCCAAAAACATGGAAGCAAAAAATGATAAAATTGTTACCAATGCTGGTGTTTTCCCTGAAAGTATTGGCTTTATATGTTTGGTTTGGAACAACAAAAAGATAATCATAATAGTTAAAACAACATCTTTATAAAACGATTGCCAAGGCGTAAGTTTCATAAAATCTCCAAAACAACCGCAATCTGTAACTTTGTTATAATATGCTGAATACCAAGTTAAAAACAAGAAAACTAATATTAATCCTAGAAGTTTCCATAAAGTTAATTTTGGAAGCCAACCTACTAAAAGTGCAACACCTAAAACTATTTCTCCAATAATTAAAAGAATTGCTAATGGCAAAGCAAACGGAATTAAAAACTCCATATCTAAAACACCTTCTGAAAAGTATTCTTGAAATTTATATTGTGAGCCAATTGGGTCTACCAATTTTACAAATCCTGAAAAGATGAATAATGCTCCGACTATAAATCTAATGATGTGTGTTATTATTTTCATATTTTAATATTATTCTCCCAAATGAATCATTGCAAAAACCGCATAATTAATCATGTCTTGATAATTTGCATCAATACCTTCCGAAACTATAGTTTTTCCTTTATTATCTTCAATTTGCTTTACTCTAAGTAATTTTTGCAAAATTAAATCAGTTAAACTTGAAACTCGCATATCTCGCCAAGCTTCACCGTAATCATGATTTTTATTCAGCATTAATTCTTTGGTAATTTTGCTATGCTTGTCATACAAAACAGTTGCCTCTTCCGTGTTTAAATCAGGATTTTCAACAACTCCTAACTCCAACTGAATTAACGCCATAATAGAATAATTTATAATACCAATAAACTCAGATTTCTCACCTTCATCTACTTTTCTAACTTCATTTTCCTGTAATTGACGTATGCGTTGCGCCTTTATAAAAATTTGATCCGTTAGCGATGGCAAACGTAAAATACGCCATGCGCTACCATAATCGCTCATTTTTTTAATAAATAAACTTCTACATTCGTTAATAACTAAATCGTATTGTTTTGAGGTATTTTGCATTGTATTTTTTAAAAGTAATTGTGTAAAAATAGTAAATCTAACTTCTTTTTCATTTATTTTTACAGAAGAAATTTAATTAGATGTACACAATTAATTGCAACGGAACTTTAATAGATTTATCTTCTCCAAAAGTTATGGGGATTTTGAATATTACACCCGATTCTTTTTTTGATGGAGGAAAATATAAAAACGAATCTGACATTCTTTCTCAAACAGAAAAAATGCTTTCTGAAGATGCAACTTTTATAGATATTGGTGCATATTCTTCTCGCCCAGGTGCAAAACATATTTCTGAAGAAGAAGAATTACAAAGAATTGTTCCCGTAATAGAATTATTAGTTAAAAACTTCCCCGAAATTATTATTTCTGTAGATACTTTTAGAAGTAAAGTTGCCCAAGAAACTATAAATTCTGGTGCCGCAATCATAAACGATATTTCCGATGGAAAAATGGACGATAATATGTTTGCAACGGTTGCAAAACTACAAGTTCCTTATATTTTAATGCACATGTTAGGAACGCCGAAAACCATGCAAAATAATCCAGAATATAAAGATGTAACCAAAGAAGTAATTTCTTTTTTTGCTGAACAGATTAACATTTTACATCAATTAAAAGTAAACGACATTATTCTCGATGTTGGTTTCGGCTTCGGAAAAACCATTGAACATAATTTCGAATTACTTAAAAACCTATCGCTTTTTAAAAGTTTAGATGCACCAATGCTCGCTGGAGTTTCTCGTAAATCTATGTTGTATAAAACTTTAGATACTACTGCCCAAGAAGCATTAAACGCAACAACTTCTGCCAATACAATTGCACTTTTAAATGGTGCTAAAATCCTTAGAGTTCACGACGTTAAAGAAGCTGTTGAAGCCGTTAAAATTGTGAATCAGATTTCTTTTTAGAAGCTATTTCCTGCTTTCACTACTCGCTTTTTTCATACTTCAAAAGAGCTCAAACAGGCCGTTCAATCAGGGCTAAACTTGTTTGCTAACTTTTAGCACTCAAAAAACTTGGCACTCTTTTTGTTAAAATTATGTTAAGACCAAAGCTCAACCAACTTAAACTTTAATACTGCTTTTCAATAATTATTGAAGAGAAAATCAATTTATTAATTTTTAAAACTATCTATTATTAGCAAACAAGATTGGCCAGAAATTAACGCTGGCTCAATGGCAGACATCGCATTTTTATTATTAATTTTCTTTTTAGTTACCACAACTATGGATGTAGATTCAGGTATTTTAAAAAAAATACCTCAGGAAGAGAAACATCCTCGAGAGATAACTATTAAAGAAAAAAATCTTTTAGAAATAACAATCAACAAAAACAACGAGTTATTTATAAACGAGCAAACAGTAGCTATTTCTGAACTGAAAGAAATTGCATTGAATTTTATAGATAATGGTGGTGGACTTAATAAAGACGGACAAGAATGTAATTGGTGTAATGGTAATAAGAATCCAAAATCATCAGACCATCCTACAAAAGCAATTATAGCAATTGATGCAGACAGAAATGCAGATTACGGAACCTACATTTCAGTTTTAGACAATATAAATAGCGCTTATGATCAACTAAGAAACAAGCTTTCAGTTAAGCTTTATGGTAAAAACTACAATGCTTTAGAAGGTGCATATAAAAAGGCTTCGAAAAACAAAGAACCAATTCTAAAAAAAATTAAAAACATACGAGAAAAATATCCTTTACTTATTTCTGATATTGATGTAAGTCCAGATATGGCAAAAAGGTAAATAATTAGTACATTTACCCAAAACACAAACTTTTTAATGTTAGATTTTATCGATTTTTCTTTTTTAGATGTTCTAGATATTCTGTTGGTTGCAACACTACTCTATTATATTTACAAATTATTAAAAGGAACTGTTGCTATTAATATTTTTATTGGAATTGCGCTAATCTTTTTAATTTGGAAAGTAACACAAGCATTAAAAATGGAAATGTTAAGTGGTATTTTAGGCTACTTGCTTTCTGGTGGAGTTATTGCACTTATTATTGTGTTTCAGCAAGAAATACGTAAGTTCTTATTAATGATAGGAACCACCAATTTCTCTACCAAAAAAAGTTTTTTAAAGCAATTAAAATTTTTACAATCTGAAATTAGCTCAGAAACCGATAGCGATATAATTTTAGGTGCTTGTAAAAAAATGAGTATAACTAAAACAGGTGCTCTAATTGTTGTTGAACGTACCAATAGTTTAGATTTTCTTATAAATTCTGGTGATAAAATGAATGCGTTAATTAACGAAGCTATTTTAGAAAGTATTTTCTATAAAAATAGTCCTTTACATGATGGTGCAACTATAATTAGAGACAATTACGTAGTAGCAACACGTGTTATTTTACCAGTTTCAAACAATACTAAAATTCCTGCTCGCTTTGGTTTAAGACACAGAGCTGCAATTGGTGTTACTGAAAGAACAGACGCTGTTTGTATTTTAGTTTCTGAAGAAACAGGAGAAATTTCCTACATTAAAGATGGAGAGTTTGTACTGTATAAAGATTTTGAGATTCTTGCAGAAAAACTTCGTGGTGATTTGGTAGGTTAAAAAACCATTAATTATTTAATAGTAAAACCAACTTTGTAAATTAGCTTAGCCCTGATTGAAGTGGCATCCTTTTTTACTGTCAGTTCGAGTGAATTTGTGAAGCATGAACAAATTTGTATCGAGAACAGAAGTAAAAAAGATATAACGGAAAGCAGGAAACAGCTTCAAATAAAAAAATATAACATAAAAAAAGGCTCCCAAAATTTGAGAGCCTTTTTAAATATAGTTTTCTAATCTAATTATTTAGCTGGTGCCATTTTAGATTGGATAGCGTTCATAACACTTTTGAATTTTGCAGCGCTTTCAGCGTCTAAAGAAGATAAAATCTCTTTACCTTTTGCAGCTAATTCAACTCCTTTTTTAGCTAATTCTGCATTCTTTACAACATCTCCTTTTGCAGCGATATAATCTTTTGCATAAGCAGTATAAGCTTGTAAGTGCTCACCAACTTTAGGGTCTTCAAATTTAGGAATAGTTACTCCTTCTATAGCAGATGTAATTGCATCTCCAGCTTTATCAGCTAAATCTTTTGCTCCGTCTACAACGCTTTCTGCTCCGTCAACAACTTTGTCGGCTCCTTCAGCTACAACATCTCCAGCTTTATCAGCTGCTTCTACTGTTGCATCTTTTAAATCTTTTCCTGCTTCTTGTGCTTTTTTACATCCTGTTGCTAATAAAGTTGCAGCAACAAATACAGATAAAATTACTTTTTTCATTTTGTTTTGATTTTAATGTTTTTGATTGAACTACAAAAATAGCAGTTTATTACTAGTAAACAAGCATTTTTTATGTTATTTAAGCTAGTTGTGTACTAAATTGTTTATCGAATAAATTTTTATAATATCCTTTAGGTTTTGCAAGCAATTCTTGATGAGTTCCTTCCTCTACAATTTCTCCTTTATCCATTACAATTATCTTATCGGCTTTCTTAATAGTAGCTAACCTGTGTGCTATTACTATTGAGGTTCTTCCTTTAGTAATTTCTTCTGTTGCATATTGTATCATTTGCTCTGCATGTGCGTCTACAGATGATGTTGCTTCGTCTAAAATTAACACACTTGGTTTGCTAACATATGCTCTTAAAAAAGCTATTAATTGACGTTGACCTGATGATAACATTGCACCACGTTCTTTAACATTATAATTATAACCGCCTGGAAGTGTCATTATAAAATCGTGAATACCTATTTGTTTTGCTGCTTTTTGAACCGTTTCTAAAGAAATTGAATCGTTTTTAAGTGTTATGTTATTTAAAATTGAATCTGAAAATAAGAATACATCTTGTAAAACTACCGCAATTTTATTTCTTAAGGATTCTACATCATATTCTTGAACTGGTGTTTTATCTACAGATATTACACCATTATCTATTTCGTAAAATCTATTTATTAAATTGATAATTGTAGATTTCCCTGCTCCTGTAGAACCTACAATAGCTACAGTTTGTCCTTTTTTAACTGAAAATGAAATTCCTTTTAAAACTTCTTCTCCTTTTATATAACTGAAGCGAACATCTTTAAAATCTATATTTCCTTGTAGATTTTCTGCTGAAGTTGTTCCTGAAATATCAATAGAACTTTCAGTATCAATTACTTTAAAAACACGTTCTCCAGCTACAATTCCCATTTGTAATTGGTTAAATTTATCTGCAATTTGTCTTAAAGGGCGAAATAACATTTGAGACATTTTTATAAATCCGATAATTGCACCAACCGTTACAGCCTCATCTCCAATGGCTTGGAAACCTCCATACCAAACTAATAAACCAATTGCTATTGATGAAAAAATTTCTGCAATCGGAAAGAAAATTGAATAATACCACACTGTTTTTACGTGTGCTTTTTTGTGCTTATCATTTATTTTCATAAAGTTCTGATACTCGATCTTTTCTCTATTAAATAATTGCACAATTTTCATTCCTGTAACTCTCTCTTGCACAAATCCGTTTAGGTTAGAAACCTGATCTCTAACATCTTGAAAAGTTGCTTTTATAGCTATTTGAAATAACTTTGTTGCATAAATTAAAATTGGTAAAACTGCTAATGCAATTAAAGCCAACTTCCAATTTATATAAAGCATTACTCCTGTTATTACAATCATTTTTAGCAAATCGCTTACAATCATAAACACTCCTTGTGTAAAAAAGTTTGCAATTGTTTCTATATCTGAAACTACTCTTGTTACTAATTTACCTACTGAAGTATTATCAAAATAAGTCATTTTAAAGGCTAAAATTTTACGAAAAACTTTAGCTCTCATATCTCTAATTACATGCTGACCAACCCAATTTGCGTAATAAATAAATATAAATTGTAATAAAACCTCTATTATAAGAAGTCCTAACATTAATAATACAAAGTTTACTAGATTATTTAAATCTTTGCTTACTGTAAAATCATCTACAGCTAAAACCAAAACATATGGTCTTACAGCTGAAACTATAGCAAGTAAAATTGTTGATGTTGCTGCAATAATAAATTGCATACGATAACGCTTTGCAAAACTCATTATTCTTGCAAAAATCTTTATATCGAAAGCATTTCCTGTTTTATTACTCATTTAATCTTTTATATATGTGTATGCTACTTTTGTTAAAAACAATCCTTTTGCAGGAACTGATAAACCTGCATTTCCTCTATTCTTACTTTCTATAATTTTTCTGAAATCATCTATAGAAATTTTTCCTTGTCCTACTTCTAATAATGTACCAACAATTGCTCTTACCATATTTCTTAAAAACCTATTTGCAGAAATCTGGAATGTTATTTCGTTCCTATTTTCTTTAAAAAAAGCTTCAGTAATAGTACAATTAAACGTATAAACCTCTGTTTTTACTTTTGAAAAGCTTTCAAAATCTTCATATTCTAAAAGAATTTTAGCAGCTTCATTCATCAAATCTACATTAAATTTCTGCGAATGTATTTGCCAAGAACTTTCTAATGTAAACGGGTTTCTACCTAACCAAATATTATATTGATAACTTCTACTTAAAGCATCAAAGCGTGCATGAGCTTCGTCTTCAACCAAAATTATTTTATAAATTACAATGTCTTTTGGTAATATTGAATTAAACTTAAACACGTAATTCTCTTCAATTTCTCTATCAATATCAAAATGTGCAAACATCTGCGAAGCGTGAACACCAGTATCGGTTCTTCCAGCTCCCACAATATTAACGGTAGTTTGCAACACTATGCTAAGTGCTTTATTTATTTCTTCTTGTACGGAAATTACATCTGGTTGTACTTGCCAACCATGATAATTTTTCCCGTTATATGCTAGTTCTAAAAAGTATCTCAAAATTGTTTTTTGGAAACATCAAAATTACTGAATTTATTTTGTTCTTTGTACTTTCGCAGTGTGAAGAAAATCTTATTACTTTCAGACACTCATAGTTATATTGATGATCAGATATTAAAGTTTGTAAAACAAGCGGACGAAGTATGGCACGCAGGTGATATCGGTGATTTATCGGTAACCGATACTATAAAAAAACTGAAGCCTCTACGTGCTGTATATGGAAATATTGACGACAAAGATGCTAGAGCTGAATTTCCTTTAGATAATAAATTTAATGTTGATGGTGTTTCTGTTTGGATTACACACATTGGTGGTTATCCTGGCAATTACTATCAACGTATTAGGACAGAATTAAAAGAGAACTCTCCAAAAATATTTATTTCTGGTCATTCCCATATTCTAAAAGTTCAGTTTGATCAAAAACTAAATTTACTCCATTTAAATCCTGGAGCTTGTGGCAAACATGGTTTTCATAAAGTCCGTACTATGATTCGTTTTCAAATAGATAATGGAAATATAACTAACATGGAGGTAATTGAGCTTGCTACCCGATAAATGCTTTTTTTCTTTCTTTAATTGGTAAAGTGATTTTAATTTTTGTGCCTTCATTTTCTTTAGACTCTACTGTAAAAGTCCCTTGCAACATTGTAACACGTGCATTAATCTGATTTAATCCAATACCACCTTTATTAATTGGATCCTCAACATTAAACCCAACTCCGTTATCCTCAACTAAAATATTCAACTCACCATCTTCCTCTTCAACTTTTATAAGTGCCTCATTTGCTTGGCTATGTTTTATAATATTATTAGAAAACTCCTGAATAATATTATAAACTTTTATCTCAAAATCTTGATCATATCGATTTAATCCTTCAATTTTGGTAAAGAAATTTATTTGAGAGTTCGAAAAATTTTCTGCAGCATCTTTTAAAGCATATTCTAAACCAAACTTTAATAAAATTGATGAAACTAAATTATGAGACAGGTCTCTAATTTGCTGAGATGCTTCTAAAATTATTTTTTGGGTTTTTTGAATTTCTGCCGGCACATTTCCATTAAACTGTTTTTGACTTGCTTGTAAGTGTAAATTTGCCGAAGATAACATTGCGCTTACATTATCATGTAATGTTTCTGCTATCTGTTTACGTTCTGCTTCTTTACCATCTAAAGTTGCATTTAATATTTTTATTTGCGATTCAGATTTTATTTTTTCAATGTTTTTTTGCTGAACTAGTTCATTTTCCGACAACTTAATTTTAAGTCTTTGTTGGCGTAACTTGTAAACATTGACAAAGTAAAACAATAAGGCAATCGCTGAAAAACTTGCTATACCAACTAACCAAGTGTTCTGTTCTGCTTTTAATTTTTGAGCCTCAACATCTTTAGTGGCCATTTCAACATTATGCTTAGATTCAATCTCTTTAATTGCTTTATTAAGCTCTATGTCTCTAAGGCTATCCCTTATAGAAACTGACCTATCTAGATAGCCATATGCAACATAATCTTTTAAATTATATAAAGTCCAGCCTAAATTATCATACAATGCTTCCTTATATTTTACTGCCTTTAATCTATTATCATTTTCAACATAACCTAAGGCTATATAGTATAACTTCTTTGCCTCAATAAGATTATCCTCTTCCATGTAAATACTTGCTAAGTTTCCATAATCTGCAGCAAGTGTTTGATTAAAATTCAGTTCTTTATGGATTTCAATAGCTTTATTTGCGTGATACTTAGCCTTTTTTAAGTCTTTAAGATTTTCGTAATAAAAATGTATTCCTGACAAGTTAGTGTGAGCGTCAGCCTTTTTAAGTCTAGTCTCTTTTTTAAAACTATTTAAACTAAGTAATTGTTCTAAATAATATTTAGCGCTATCTAACTGGGGAATTTTTTGGTATATCCCACCTATTTTTAATAAGCTTTCTGCTTTAATGTTTTCGAAAACATCTTCTGCTGTTTCAGAATATAGACCTTCGTTTTTAAGAATTAAATTTAAAGTTGTTTTAAAATATTTTATAGCATTTTTATGATCGTTGATGTTTTCATAAATGTTTCCTAATAATTTATTTACATTAATTATTGTTTTTACATCTTTAGATTCATCTAATATATTAAAAGCCATCTTTAAAGACTCTGAATAATTTCCGTTATTAGTTAAACTTAACGCCTTATTAAGTTTATTTTTTATTATAGAATCATTAACTTTTGTAAATAAAGAAAAAGCTGATGATGAATCAGCTTTTTCATTGGTTGAATTAATTCTACTACTATATAATAAAAAAATTAGGGGGATAATGAAGATTTTAATAATTTTCAAATTCAGTCTGGTATTATTATGTTACAATTATCATTCTAGGTCTTTTAGGACCAGCAGCTGCCTCACCCTTTGCAGCTCTATTTGTATGATTTATAAAATCTATTTTTAAATCATTTGCATCTTTTACAAAGGTTTTAGTAAAGGTATCATTACTAGTTTTACCTTCCTTTAGGTTAATTTCGTAAGCTCCTTCTTTTTCATTGTAAACAAACTCTACGCTAATACCTTCTTTAACAGTAAAATCTAATTGAAATGTATTGTCTCCGTTACTAACTAAACTATACGTTTGTAAAAATTGATTATTCTTTTCTCCTTTTGCTAAAACAATATTTTCATCTTCTACTACAAATGATGTTTTTGATTGAGAATCCTCTACAAAATCTACACTTAATTGGTTGTTTTCTAAAGATAATTCTTCACTTTTCTCTCCTTTTCCAGTAAATTCACCAGCATATAAATAAATCTCTTTAGTCCCATTACTTTTTATAACCTCAGATGTTGTATTATCATTTAGGGTATAATCAATTGAATAACGTCCGTTAACATCTTTTTGTAACTTATACGATTTTAATAATTTTCCTTGAGTTCCTAGTTCAACATTGTCAAGAGACTCATTGTTTGAGCAAGATGTTAATCCTAAAAAAAGAACTGAAGCAAATGCACTTAATACTAATTTTTTCATAAGAGGTAGTTTTACTTTTTAAAGACTTTATTAAGGCTTTAAATTTGGTTTGGTTTGGTTTGGTTTGGTTTGGTTAAAATGAGTGGTTTTAGCAATATACTAGAACAATAATTAGGGGGATCAAATTTTCTTTTGGGGGAATAGAAAAACTGAAGGGTAATTAGGGGGATTAGAGTATATTGTTTTTAACTGCATACATTGCTAAACCTACTGCATTTTTTACATTTATTTTCTTAATTAATCGACTTCTGTAATGTTCTATTGTTCGAATACTAACATTCATAGACTCTGCTATTTCATTAGTGTTTTTTTCTTGTGCTACTAACTTTAAAAGCTCTATTTCTTTATCAGTTAATTCTTCTTCTAACTCTTCACTTTTATTTACTTTTTGAGTGTTTGAGAAGTACATTTCGAACAAATTTTCTTTTACATTATCGCTTATGTATTGCTGATTATTATACACTGTTTTTATTCCTTTGATTAAATGTTCGCTTGCCGCACTTTTTTCAATAAAGCCATTGGCTCCCAACTTAATCATTTCATCTACAAGCTTAGGGTCTTGTAAACTTGACAGAATAATTGTCTTTTGATCAATGTTTCTGGCATTAAATGTTTTTAAAACATCTATACCATCCATTTCTGGCATATTAATATCTAAAATAAGTACATCTGCACTGTTATTTTTAGACCATTCTACAATTTGCCTTCCTGTTAAAGAGTAGCCTTCAACATTAATCTCATCATCAGTATTTAATAATGCTACGATTCCTTCAATTAAAATCTTGTGATCGTCAGCAATGTGAACTTGTATCTGTTGTTTCATTATTACATTACAAATCTATGAGGTTATTTTATATCTTACAATGGTAAAAATACGAAACGTTTCTGCGGTTTTACCGCAAATGACCTTCGGTTTTACCGCAAATTAGGTTACTCGTTTTTTGAAAAATCGTGAATTAGTTGCACCAAACACAATTAACAAGCTGTTTTATAGTTAATTACAAAAATACAAAAACCGAAGCTTTCACTTCGGTTTTCTCGCACAAAATATTACTAAGATGTTAGGTTTATCGTAATCTATCTACAGATTTCACAAGATCTTCATCCTTTTTAATGGCTTTATTTGCAAACACAGTAAGCAAAATAACAATAATAGGTAAGAACATCCCAATACCTTTCTCTGAAACCGAAGCTTCTCCAGATAATGTTAGCATTAGATATATCAACAGTCCTAATAAAAGAAGGTTAATCAAAATTACTACTCTTCCTAAAACAAACTGTAACTTTCTATTTTTAAATTGAAAAACAGTTATTAAGGATATTAAAGATGATAAAATAAATAATACCGGTATTGCTTTTTGCTTTACATCTACTACCTGCATAAAGTCTTGAGCAAAAAGTGTATTATCAGAAACTGTCCAAATATTAAAAACAAAAATTAATCCTCCAGCTACTATTGCTGCGAGTATTAAGTATATAGTTTGTATTCTTTGAATCATCTTTAAAAATTGAGATAGCAAAAGTAGCATTTTCTTTTTTAATAAGAAACTTTGCATATTAAAATAATATACTATATTTGCTATATATTCAACTACACAACAGTTGATGCTGAATTACATCTATTTAGCATTCTATTCAAAAAAAAAACATCACCTCTCAATCTTAATTATCATTAAGAAATTATAAAAAATAATTAATTCATATACATAATGTTCGAAATTGAAGAACTAAAAGCAAAAACACTTCCCGAATTACAAGAAGTTGCTAAAACAATTGGTTTAAAAAAAACTAGTCAACTTAAAAAATTAGATTTAGTATATAAAATACTAGATGCACAAGCAGAATCTAATGCTGCGAAAAAAGAAAATACTACTTCAGAAAAACCAAAGAGAAAACGTGTAGTAAGAAATACCACTACAAATAAAGCGGAAACTAAAATTACTCCTACGACTATAGAAAAAAAGGAACCAGAAGTTGAAAAACAAGTAGTTCCTAATAAGACTAAAGAAGTTAAAAAGGTTACTAATGTTGAAAAAGAACATACAAAAGAAAAATCCGCAACAAACGACAGGGTTGTAAAGGAAGACAAGAAACCTGAGAATAAGCAACAGAAATCGCAAAAACCTCAGCAACTTCAACAACCTAAGCCTCAACACCCAAAACAAGCACAAAATAACAACGCAAATAAAAACCGAAACAGTAATAAGAAAAATCAAAATTTAAGTCATAAAAGCGGGAATAAATATCGCGATCCTGATTTTGAGTTTGATGGTATTATTGAAAGTGAAGGTGTTTTAGAAATGATGCAAGATGGCTACGGCTTCTTACGTTCTTCTGATTATAATTACTTATCGTCTCCTGATGATATTTATGTATCTCAATCTCAAATTAAATTATTTGGCCTTAAAACTGGAGATACAGTTTTAGGTATTGTTAGACCTCCAAAAGAAGGTGAAAAGTATTTCCCTCTTATTAGAGTATCAAAAATTAATGGATTAAATCCAAATATTGTAAGAGATAGAGTTTCATTTGAACACTTAACACCTCTTTTTCCTCAAGAAAAATTCAATTTAGCAGAAAAAGGAAGTTCTCTATCAACAAGAATTATTGATTTGTTTTCTCCAATCGGAAAAGGACAACGTGGTATGATTGTAGCACAACCAAAAACAGGTAAAACAATGCTGTTAAAGGATGTAGCAAATGCAATTGCAGCAAACCATCCAGAAGTGTATCAAATAGTTTTACTAATTGATGAACGCCCTGAGGAAGTTACAGACATGAAGCGTAATGTACGTGGAGAAGTTGTTGCTTCTACTTTTGATGAACCAGCAGACAAGCATGTTAAAGTTGCTAATATTGTTTTAGAAAAAGCAAAACGTTTGGTAGAATGTGGTCATGATGTAGTTATTCTTTTAGATTCTATTACACGTTTAGCCAGAGCTTATAATACAGTTGCTCCAGCTTCTGGTAAAATTTTATCTGGTGGTATTGATGCAAATGCGTTACATAAACCAAAACGTTTCTTTGGAGCGGCAAGAAAAATTGAAAACGGAGGTTCGTTAACAATTATTGCAACTGCTCTTACTGAAACAGGTTCTAAAATGGATGAAGTTATCTTTGAAGAATTTAAAGGAACTGGTAATATGGAACTTCAATTAGATAGAAACATTTCTAATAGAAGAATTTATCCAGCTATCGATTTAATTAAATCATCTACAAGAAGAGATGACTTATTGTTAGACCCTAAAAATGTACAACGCATGTGGGTTTTACGTAAATATTTAGCTGATATGAACCCTATTGAAGCAATGGAATTTATTAATGACAAGGTTAAATACTCTAAGAACAACGATGAGTTCTTAATTTCTATGAATGGTTAAATTCAACTAGTTATTGTTATTAAATAAAAAAACCACCTTTTTGATTTATCAAAAAGGTGGTTTTTATTTTTTGTGTTACTTACTAAGTATAAATAATAGATTTAATTTCAAAGGTTTTACTTTTCAGCAAAAAAAATACCGAAGCAAATGCTTCGGTATTTTTTATATATAATGTTTTTTTTTACTGAATTCCGTAAAAAGAAGCTCGATTATCTTCAACATCAGAAGCTTTTTTAATTGCTTCATACATTTTAAAAGATTGATTTCTTCTCTGATCTGCTATACGTTTTCTGTAAGTATCATAATTTGGCAAAGCGGTTGGTAATTCTTTTTTAGAAACACTAAAAGCAAATACTCCTTTTTCACCTTCTATTTTATTGTATAATTCGTTTTCTTTAGCATTTATCATTGCTCCAATTACACTTGGCTCATTACCTACGCCTGAAATTGTTGGAGAATTTAATGTTACATCAGAAATATTTTTTACAGATTGACCATTTGCACTTGCTATATCTGCTAAAGTAGCCCCATCCATTTTATCTTTAATTAATGCTGCTTTCTTCTCCTTTAAAACTAATGGACGAACTCTTGCTGTTGCTTTTTCTACAGATAATAAACCTTTTTCAGCTTTCCCTGTAACTGTAGCTACAACATAGCCATTATCAACATCAAATCTTTTAAAAGATCCAACTTCAATATCATTTCCAAAAGCCCAAGAAACTATTTGTCTTTGGTTACCTAGACCTGCAATGTTTTCATCTAAAACTTTTAAACCTACTGATGCTCTAGCTTGTAATTCTTTACTTTTAGCAGCTTCATCTATAGAGTTACCGTTAGATACTTCTAGGGCAAATGTTTCTGCATTTTGAAAAACAGTATTTTCAGTTGCTTCTGAAGCAACAATTCTTTTAGATAAAGTTGCTAATTTTACAACTTTTTGCTTTTTAGTTTGATCATCAATTTTAACAATATGAAAACCGAATGGTGATTTTACAACACCAATATCTCCTTTTTTATTATTAAAAGTATAATCTCTAAACTCAGGAACCATACGGTTATAAGCAAACCAATCTAGCTCTCCTCCTTTATCTGCATTTGTTTTGTCTACAGAAAATTTCTTTGCCAAATCAGAGAATTTATTTCTGTTACGCTTTAATACAGATAAAATGCTATCAGCTTGTATTCTTGCATCATCTTCTACTAGAGTAGTTTCAGCTGTAGCTGATCTAGAGCCTAAAAAAGGAATTAAAATATGACTCGCTTTTACAGAGTCTGGCATTTGCGCAACTTCAGTTACTTTAGATATTTTGTAAAAACCTCTATCTTTATAAGGACCAAAAACTTCTCCTACATTTTTAGACATAATACCTTCTGCAACTTCTGCAAAAAGATCATTCTTAAACATATAATTGTTGTTTAATGGTTCGTCTGATTTATTTTCATCTAAAAAAGCAACATAATCCGTTGCGTTCTTTAATCCTTTAGAAGCAAACCGCTCATTATCTTCTAACAAAGCACCAATTTCATTTTTTATTGCTAATTCATCTTCTGCTGTAGGCAAAATATCAAACTTTACGTATTTAATATCTCTTGAAGCTTCCGTTTTAAAATCAGCAGGATTAGCATCTATATAGTTTTGAATATCACTCTTTTTTAAAGCAATTAAACTATCAGCTACACTTGTATATGGTACATAAACAAAACTACCTGAAATTTTAGTGTTTTCATTTAAGTATTGAGCCTCTCCTTCTTTTAATGAAGCTCCTAAACCAGCTCCAATTAAATCGTCGTAAGTAGTTCTTTTTAAATTATCTCCTATAGAGCTCATATAACTTTGCCAAGAATTCCAAGTTTCTTTTTGACTAGAATCTTCTTTTATGGTAGCTAAATACTCTAAAAATTTACTTTTATCAAACATTCCAGCAGTTTGGAACCTAGGATCATTTTGCACAGAAGGTGTCTGATACAAAACATTCATAATATCTTGTTCTCCTAAAGTTATTCCTGCTTCTTCTAATTGTGCTGTGTATAATTTTTGTCTAACTAAATTATCCCAAACAATTTTAGATGCTTGCATTTCTGAAACTCTATTACCATTTTGTGTTTGATATAACTCTAAAGCTTCTGCAAACTCTTGTCTAGAGATAGTTTCTCCATTGATATCTCCTACTTCATTTATTTTAGAAGAGTTAAAAAAATCTCCTAAAGTTGAAGGATCTAACACAAATGCAAAAAGTGCTAAACCTATTACAAGAATTAAGAACATTGAACGTTCTCTAATTTTCGATAAAATTGCCATACGTAATTTAATTTATTTTCAGTGGGCGAAGATACAATTTGGGTTTGTAAAATGCAATGATTTACAAACAAGATTTTCAGCTCTTTGTAATAGCTATATTTTACTATTCAAAATCTAGAAGTTTTACATGAACTTCATCAATTTTTGAGGTACTTACTTTTAAAATTTTAATATGAAGATTGTTTATAATAATTACTTCATCTTGTTCAGGAATATTTTCTGTGTGATGAATTACAAAACCTCCAAGAGTTTCATAAGCCTCTTCCTTTAAAATATTTAAATCGTACGTTTCATTTAAGTAATCCACCTCTAAACGTGCAGAAAAATTAAATTCTCTATCATTAATTTTTTCTTCTAAAAACTCTTGACTATCGTGTTCGTCTTCAATTTCTCCAAATAATTCTTCAACAACATCTTCAACAGTTATCATTCCAGAAGTTCCTCCATATTCATCTACAACTACTGCTATACTTTTTCGTTTTTTCATTAAAACATTTAGTACATCATTAATCATCATAGATTCTGGAACAATTTCTACTGGTAGCAAAATAGATTTTATAGTTTTTGGGTTTTTAAATAACTCAAATGCGTTTACATAACCAATAATATCATCTAAAGAGGTTTTATAAACTAATATTTTAGAATACCCAGTTTCTATAAATTCTTTTTTTAAATTAGTAACTGTTTGATGTAATTCTACAGCCATAATTTCTGTTCTAGGAACCATGATTTCTCTTGCCTTTACATTATGAAATTCTAAAGCATTTTGAAAAATTTGAATTTCTGAATCTAACTCTTCATCGTCTGAATTTGTAGTTTCTAGTTGTTCTGTAATATAATTCCCTAGTTCTTCTTTACTAAATTCCGTTTGCTCTTCTTGACTATTTGTTTTAAAAAAAACTCGCAAACAAAAATCTGATATTGCAGTTATAAATTCTGAAATAAAATGAAAAATAATATAAAAGAAATAAGCAGGAATTGCGAAAAGCTTTAGTGCTTCATTTGCATAAATTCTAAAAATAGCTTTTGGTAAAAACTCTGCAGTAACCAAAATTATTAAGGTAGAAATAAGAGTTTGTATTACTAAAACAATAAAATTAGAAAACATTTCTACTGGAAGAAACCTTAACAAGATTCTTCCCATAAAATAACTGTAAATTACCAAAGCAATGTTATTACCAACTAACATTGTGGTAATAAATTTTGAAGATTTATGTGTAAGCCTTGTTAGTATTTTAGGTAAAAAACCTTCTCGTTTTTTCTCTAATTCTATATGAAGTTTATTAGCAGAAACAAAAGCAATTTCCATCCCAGAAAAAAAAGCTGAGAATAAAATGGAAGCTATTGCAATTATTATTTCTACTTGCATTAATTGGGTTTATTACTATTTCTTTTCTCTATTTTCTGTCTTAATCTTCTCTTTACAAAAAACATAAAGGTAACTAAAACCGCAACTATTAAAAATAGATATGCTTTATTTCTATCAGAATTAAATCTAATTATTCCTTCTACAAGGCAAATTACAGCTACAACTAAATAACCGTATTGTATTATTTTCCAAAGTTTGTTCATCTTAATTTTGTTTTGCTTCTAAATTACCTGTAACGTCTTTTGCCATCCATTTTGTTAAGTCTTCTTTAGACTCAAATCCTACTCCTGTAAAGGTATCTTTTTCTTGGATAAGTATAAATTTATCTTCAGAAAAAAAGTACCCCAATTTTTGGTCCCAATATAATTGATCTGTTACTAATTTAGATTTCCCTGTATGGTTAACAACTACAACATTGCCTCTAATTTCTGAAATTGAAGTTTTAGAATATGATAATGCATAATTTCCAGTTACTGTGGTAGAATCTATCCCGTTTTTATCTATTGTTACAATTTTAATTCCTTTTGGAAATTCGTTATAAGGATGATCTTTCCTGTTAGAAAAATCGTGTAGTAAAGGTGTTGTTAATTTAGAAGTAATTCTACCTGAATCTTTATATACGTGATATGCATTTTTGGCAACTGCTATTGGTAAATTTTTTTCAGCTAAAAAATTACGGACTTCTTTTGCATTGTTTGTACAAGAAAAAAACATTGCCACCATAAATATGGCAGCAATGTTTATATATATATTTCTTGTATGTTTCAAATTGAAAACTATTAAGGTACTCTTACAGTTTCACCTATCCAACATCCTACTCTATAAGAACTTCCTGATGCAACACCTTTTTGAAAAATTAATTTCTTAGAAGGTAAAGATGATCTATAGCTAGATACATATCTTCCTGCATTAGAACCTGGATCTACAGATTGTGCTTTTCTTGCCATTTTTAATGCTGCAGCATAAACCATTCTCTTTTCAAACTCATCGCTACCACAACTATTAGCGCTTTTAGCATATAAGTTTGCAATTAATAAATATGCTTTACCATAATTAGGGTTAAAAGTTAATGCTTCTAAAGCTAAAGCTCTTGCATTAGACTTTTGACCTGCAGAAGCAGCTTGTTGTGCGAAACTTAATTTTATTTTTGCTTTCTTAAAAGGGTCCGTTTCTAAGTCAAATGATTTTGCTCTCATTTGAGTAGCTCCTGCTTCATCTCCATTTTTAGATAAAACACCTGCTAAGAATTTATATGAATCTGCAGATGGTGCTGCTTCAGCATAAGCTCTAGCCATTTTTTCAAATAATGGATCTGACTGACATCCTTTGTTATATAATCTAGAAACAGATCTTCTTAACCAAGTTGCATCATTTTTGTTAGCATCAAAATCTCTACTTAATAATGGTATTAATCTTGGACATGTTGCAATTTCAGAAATAATATTATCCAAACCACCTTCTACTTGTCCTAAAGACTTAGAGTTTATTTTATATGCTCTTAAGTTTCTTAATCCTCTACTGTCTAAATTTGCTGAATCTTTTCTTGCTTTAGCAATTTTTTTAGAATAGTCATCTAATTTTTCACCTACAGATTCCATTACATCATCATAAGCATTAAATACTTTTTGAGGATCTGTATCTTTATATCTATCCGTTACACCTTGAAAATATTTATAGATGTTTTTAACACCCATATCTTTTGGTGAAATTTTATATGCTTTTTCTAAGATTGAAAAAATTTCATCTTCAGAACCTAAATTGTTCTCGGCTAAATAACTTGCATAATCACTATGGGCTTTTGCTGTTCCTTTGTTTGGAAAATTAACCAAACGCATTTCATATAGTTTTTTTACTAACGCTTGATCCTTTAAATTCTCAGCTACTTTTGTTCCATATTTATAAATATTTACAGATAATGTAGGACAACTAGTTAATAATCCGTCTAATTGTGTTTTAGCTTCGGTATATTTTTTTGTTGTTACATTCCCTTTAAAAAGGTTGTATTTAACATTACAGTCTTCCGCCTGTGCGTTAACACCAATTGCTGCTATAAGAAACAGCCCTGTTAATAAATGTGTAATTTTTTTCATCATCTTGTCCGTATTTTTTTGTTAATCTATTTGTCGTTTTTTGAACCAAATATCGTTCAAAGATAAACTTAATCTAAAATTAAAATAATTTTCTTGTATTAAATTATTGTCAGTTGTTCCTCTTTGCCCATACTCTAAACCTATATTAATATTAGAAGCTCGGTTACCCAACGGCAATCCTAATCCAACATTTATGCCAAAGTCTTTAATTGGTGTAAAATTATTTCCATTTCCACTTCCATCAACCAGTAAACCAGTATCTTCTATCCTTAATCCGGCGCGGTAAGTTATTCTGTTCCAGTAGCTAGAAATAGAATTAATTTTTGGCAAATAAAAACCACCAATTGCTAATTTATTAGATTCTCCATACATATAAGTACTTCCAATAGCAGAATTATTATCTAACGCATCCTGAAATTCATAATTAACACCTGCATACCATTTATCTCTTTTACCAAGACCAACTCCTAAATTAGTTTTTAGAGGAATATTAAATGTTGTTACTGTTGATGATGCTGAAAGCGTATCTCTTGGAATTTCGAAACCTGTTCCATCAAAAGAAAGTGAATATAAATAAGCTTGATTTTTTTCTGTTAAATTACTTTCTAGCTGCAATGAAACTCCTGCGTTTAATTGTAATTTATTAGATAACTCTTTTTGGTATTGCATACCTACTTTATATAAACCACCTCTAACTCTAGTGGTTTCCTCGTTTTTTGTTCCTAAAGCTAAGCCATCTCTTTGATTTAAAATATCATTATTAACCGTACCAAAAACAAAAGATGCTTCTGCTCCTAAAGACAATCCCTTCATTACTTCTATACCAAAAGCCCCATACAATCTACTTGTACCTCCAGTTCCTGTATAACGAGTAAACTCTGTTAAATTATCATCTGTGTCATATACTTGATTTAATAATGCATAACCAACAGAAGATTGTGGTTGTAACCCTGCAGAAAAACCTGCTTTATCTCCAATAGGAAAACCAAGAGCTATGTAACGTAAACTTGTTGAAGAACCAGACTGTTCTCCTGTGTTATCTTTTAAAGTTAAGTCAGTTATTAAACCTCCTATTCCATAAGTTGCAAAACGTAAATTAGCATTTGCAGCAGGATTGATAAAATTTAAATAATGATCTGTCTTAAAAGCAACACCAATACCTCCCATTGACGATTGTTCAACTGTGGTTGAACTAAATTCGTCACCTAAACCAAAATAAGAATAAGGTGATGAGTTGTTCCTTTGTGCTATTATTACTGAAGTTGATAATAGTATAAACGCAAATAATATTTTCTTAGTCATTCTTAGAATTGTAAATCAAAATTGTGTGTAATCCTTCCAAAACAAAATTTGGAGTCGCAAATATGCTACTTTTTAATTGTTTAGCCAAGAAATTTGTATCTCCTCCTGTTAAAACTACTGTTAAATCCTTAAATTGCTTTTTATACTGATTAATTACACCGTCTAACTCATTACAAACTCCATTAACAACTCCTGAATGGATTGAAGTATCTGTAGAATTACCTATAAAATCTTCTACTTCTTTATTTTTTAATAATGGTAGTTTTGATGTGAACGTATTTAGGGCTTTATAGCGCATTTGTATTCCTGGTGAAATTGCTCCTCCCAAATATTCATTTTCTTTTGTAACAAAATCAAACGTTATACAAGTTCCTGCATCTATAATTAAGACATTTTCTTCAGGAAATTGTTGAACAGCTGCAGAAACCAATGCAATTCTATCTACACCAAGGGTTTTAGGAGTTTTATAATTATTCTTAAAAGGAACCTTAGTTTTGTGATAAAGTTCTATAATTGGTAGAATATTCTTCAACTTATCCATCTTAAATTTTGATATTGTAGCTACAGCAGATATAATTCCTTTAGAAATAGTATACTTTTTTACTATTTTTTTTATTTCAGAAATAATTCTTTTTTTATCAAACACCACAAGATCCAACAGGCTATCATTTTGATAAACAGCTGCTTTAATTCTTGTATTACCAACATCTATAATTAAGTACATTCTTTTAATTTTAATATATTGTAAAAATACAACAGATTTTTTAACTTTTATTTGGTTAATAAGTAAAAAGCGTCTTATATTTGCATCCGCTAACGCAATGGTGCCTTAGCTCAGTTGGTAGAGCAAAGGACTGAAAATCCTTGTGTCCCTGGTTCGATTCCTGGAGGCACCACCATAAAAGCCCAAACTTATGTTTGGGCTTTTTTAATTTAGTAAAATTATAAATCAATTTATTTTTCAGGTAATAGATTCAGTTCTTCCATTGCTAATATTAGCACATTAACATAATCATTAACTGTTTCTTCTACTGATGTTGGGTCTACTATATTAATTGATCCTTTCCACACTAACTCTCTATCTTTTGTAGGACAAATACAATATAACGATGTTTCTGCATGATAAACCTTATACTTATCATAGTACTTTGGATCATTTATTATCTTTAAGTGATTGTTATAGTCTTCTTTAAATTTAACATCTAAATATTCTTTTCTTTCAAAATTATCATTGTAGACTACTCTATCTTCAACACCTTTTACTTTCGTAAAAAGTACAGCATCATAAAAATTTGACGTTAATATATTTTCAATAATTTTAATTTGATTTTCTGGCAAACTATCAAAAGTAAAATTTGGGTCTAGCACGTCTAAACTCATTACTGCCTCTATACCTCTAACTGTATATTCATCTTTTATTTTTTTTTCAAATTCTCTACGTGCTTGAATATTTGGTGTCATTCCAATAACCAAAACTTTTGTTACAGTAAGTGTATCAATATCCGGACTCTTCCAACTCTCAACCAAATCTGCAGTTGTACAGTTATTAAAAAGTATTGATATAAAAAATAGTAAAAATATCTTTATCGATGTTTTCATAAAACCCATTATTTAAAAGTGTTAACCCATCAAAGTTAATTAGTTTTTATTTTTTAAATCCTGATAAATATCAGCTTTTAAAGCTTTTTAATCTTTTACTTTTAATCAACAATAAATCTAATTAAAATGAAAAAAATATTAATACCTACAGATTTTTCTGACAACGCTTGGTTTGCTACTAAATATGCTCTAAATATTTTTTCTAGTGAAGAGTGTGAGTTCGTTTTGTTGCACTCAATAAAAATAGGTGTATCTATGATGTCTAACATCTCAAACAAACTAACTAGTGCTATGAGAGAAAACGCCATAAAAGACTTAAAACACTTACAAGAAAGAGCTGAAAAAGCAGATTCAAACCCTAAGCACACCTTCAAAATCTCTGAAAGTGGTCATGATTTAGAACAAGCAATAGAAATTGCCATAGAAAATCATCAAATAGATTTAGTCGTTATGGGAACCAAAGGAGCAAGTGGCTTAAAAGAAGTGCTTTTGGGTAGCAATACTATAAATGTTATAAACAAAATTAATAATTGCCCTGTTTTGGCTGTACCAATTATGGTAGATATTTTAATGCCAGAAGATATTGGCTTTCCTTCAGATTTTAATAGATTATATAAAAGTGAATTATTAAACCCTATTAAAGATATGGCTAAAATTAGTAATTCAATAGTTAGAATTATGCACATAAATACTGAAGGTGAATTAAGTGCAGGGCAACAGAAAAACTTGGACGCATTAACAATGTACTTATATAGAAGTAATGTTAAGACCAGCTATCATTTAATGTCAAATTATGCTGATAAAGCTAGAGAAATAGTTGATTTCATCTTTGACTTTGATATAGATATTTTAGCTATGATACGATATAAACATAGTTTTCTTGAAAAACTCTTACATGAACCTGTTATTAAAAAACTAGGGCATCATTTAGAAATTCCTTTTTTAATAATTCCTGAATAAAAGAATAAGAAAGTATAAAAAAAGAGGAAATTCGAATATTCATCAGGCTGAAAATAGCACTATTAACAACAAAAAATATATTTACTAAAATAAAGCTGTATCAAAAAAGCCCAAACTTATGTTTGGGCTTTTGAAGTATTAAATATATTTTACTAAATCTTCAAAATTATAAACTCTGACCTTCTATTTAATTGATGTTGAGCTTCAGTACAAGAAACGCCGTTACTACATTTATTAATTAACTGAGTTTCTCCAAACCCTTGAGCATTATTAATACGGTTAGCCGAAATTCCTTTTGAAATTATATAGTTTTTGGTAGCTTGTGCTCTATTGTTAGATAACTCTAAGTTATACTCATCTTTAGATCGAGAATCGGTATGAGACTCTATATTAATAACCATTTTTGGGTATTTAGTCATTAATACTACAATTTTATTTAACTCGTTAGCAGAATCATCACGTATAAAAAACTTATCTAAATCAAAATATATAATTCCTATTTTAATTTTTAAAAGCCCGTTATCTTCAACAATTAATTCATCTATCGTTTCAATATCTAAAGGAACAATTGTTTCTGAAGAAATACTTGAGGTTACAAATATCTTTTCATTAGGATTATATCCGTTCTTTTCAACTTTAATATAATGCTTTTTACTACATCCTAAGTCGAAGTTAAATGCATAATCTCCATTTATTCTACTTTGTGTTTGAGATAACTTTACATCTTTTTCATTATAAAGCGTTACTGTTGCATCTGGAATACGTTCTCCTGTTTTACTGTTAGATACGTAACCTTTTACAAATTGCTGACAATCTTCTACCTTAACTGGAGTTATTGCTTGGAATCTTTCAAAAGAATAGATATCATCATCTCCTTTACCTCCTTCTCTATTAGAACATACAAAACCAATATTTTCTTCTTCTTTAATAATAAAACTAAAATCGTCTAATTGACTATTTAATGGAGCTCCTAAATTTGTTGGTTTTTGAAATGTATTTGAAGTTAAAGCACTTTCAAAAACATCTAAACCTCCTAAACCAATATGGCCATCTGAAGCAAAGTACAACGAGTTATCAGTAATAAACGGAAACATTTCTCTACCAGAAGTATTTACTTTTGGTCCTAAGTTTTTAGGAGTAGAATACTCATCATCATTTAAAATATCTACAACAAATATATCTGTTGCTCCAATAGTTCCTGGCATATCAGAAACAAAGTATAGCTTTTTACCATCTTTACTAACTGTTGGATGACCAACTGAATAGTTTTCACTATTAAATGGTAATTCTTTTATATTCCTCCATTCTTTTCTGTTCTTGTTTGATAAAGTATCTACTGATAACTCTGCGCTATATAATTTTAAATGATTTACACCATCATCATCTCTACCTAATTCATCTATATAGTTATTTCTTGTAAAATATACTTTTTGATTGTCTGGCGAAAAAGCCAAAGTAGCTTCGTGATATTTTGTGTTTATAGTTTCAGAAAATTCTTCTATAAATTTTACATCAGTTTCAACTGCATTAATTCTACCTAAGTAGAAACTTAAGTAGGGTTGATTGTTCCAATTATATATTCTTTCATGATAATATGACGAGTCTAAAGCTGATGAATAGACTAATTTATTTTTATAATACATAGGTCCAAAATCTGAATTCTTTGTATTAATTGATAAATTTTGCAATCTAAACTGAGGTTTAATACTCAATACATTCTCTAAAACAACATCACTTTCTGAATGATCTACAATTCTTTTATCGTTTTGCTTAGCTCTTTTCGCAAAGATTTTCATCCATTTTTTTGCTGAATTATTTTCACCTATACCTTGTAAAGTGTGTGCGTATCTAAAAATATATTCCGCATCAACTTCATTTAAATAATCACTTATTAATATATCATACCATTTATTAGCTTTAGCCATATTGGTATTAAAATAATGAGCATCACCTGCTTTTTGGAGTAATTCTTTAGAATAATCTCCATTACTTAATTTAGATTCATACATTTTTGCTGCATCTAAATATTGCATTTTTTCAAAAACTCTATCTGCAGCCTTATAAGTTTCTTGCCCATAACTTAGGCTAAAAGAAATAAGAATAAAACTTAAAGTTATTATATTTTTCATATGATGTTTTTTTAAAAGAATCGAGGTGATTTTAATTTTCTTTCTTTAGATATAAGTTCGAAACGAAGCATAAATTCATGCGTTCCAGAATTTACTCTCTGCAACTCTGTTGTTGTATAATCATAAGAATAACCTAACAGTAATTTAGGAGAAACTTGTAAACCTATTAAACCACTTACAGAATCGTCCCATCTATAACTTGCACCTAATCTAAACTTTTCATTAAACATAAAGTTTGCCGATAAGTCTAAAATTAACGGAGCTCCCGAAACACTTTTTAGTAAAAATGCTGGTTTAAATTTAATGTTATCACTTATGTTTCTAACCAATCCACCGATAAAAAACATATGCAAACGTTCGGTTGCAACACCACCTTGAATATCATCATAATGTTGGTCCGCGAAAAAATTAGGAATAGAAAAACCTAAATAACTCTTTTCACTATAGTAATATAATCCTGCTCCTAAAGTTGGTAGTGTTCTATTTATATTTTCCTGAAAAAGAACATCTCCACTTGCTTGATGATTTCCTCTAGACCAATCAATATTTAACAATCTTAATCCACCTTTAAGTCCTAATGATAACCTATGAGTTTTAGAAGTCTTTATTGAATATGAAAGATTAGCATCAAAATAAGTTTCCTTTGATGGTCCTAGTTTATCCTGAACAATAGAAATACCTAAACCTAAATTTCTACCAATTGGCGAATCAAAAGTTAATGTTTGTGTTTCAGGAGCTCCTTCTAATCCTGCCCATTGAGATCTATGAATTGCTGTAATTGCAACATGACCTCTTGTACCTGCATAAGCAGAATTTACCGATAATGTGTTATACATATATTGAGTAAATTGAGGGTCTTGTTGCGCAAAAGTAGTACTACCTACCACTAACAAACAAACTCCTATTATCGTTTTCAAATTTAATTTCATATAAAATTTTATTTTGAAGAAAGCATTAACTGTCTTCTTTTAATTTATTTTTTTAATTACCTATTAATATATAACCATCCTGAATTTACTCTAGAACCATCACCCAAATCTAAAAGGTAATAATAAGTTCCTACAGGTAATTCTTTATCTTTTGCAACGGTTGCTCTTCCATTAGAAATACCTTCAAAATTGTTTTGATAGTTTTTAGCTTCAAACACTATATTACCCCATCTATTATAGATATATAATGTATTGTTTGGATAATTATGTAAACCTTGAATAACAAAGAAGTCTCCATCTCCATCTCCATTTGGAGATATTTCATTAAAGATTTCTAAATCGTTTTGAGTTTCTAACATTGTAATTGTTGGGTCATCTGGATTTGCATCATTATTAACATCAATGTCCGACGGATTGTTTGGATCATCAGAAATATCACTAACAATATTACCATTACTATCTTGTCCTTTAACCGTTGCAGTATTTTCAACCATACCTGCTTGGAGGTCTGCTATTGTTAAGCTGTATACTGCAGTAAATGTTGTGCTATCTGTTGCTCCTACTAATAAATTAATTGGGCCACCATTTACTGATACTAAATCATCAGTAATAGTAATTTCAAATAAGTTTACATTACCTGTATTAGTAACAGTAAATGAATAATGAATAGCATCTCCTTCATCAACAACATCATTATTATTAGCATCTACATATTCTGCTTCTTTTAATAAAGAAATTCTTGCAATTTCAAATTCTGTTACTGTTGGATCATCACCTGCTCCAGTATCATCTGCTGGATTTGCACTATCTGAAATATCTGTTACTGGTTGTCCCATGGCATCTGTACCACTAACAACTGCAGAATTAACAAGTCTACCGTTTTCAATATCGGTTTGTGTCATTGTATAATTAGCTATAACAATACCTGTTTCATTAGGCTGTAAAGTTGATGGTGCTACTGATAAGTTCGAGATACCAATAGTTGTGTCATCAATAGTTACATTATCTATAGTTACATTTCCTGTATTAGTTACCGTAAATGTATATGCAATTTCATCTCCTGCATCTGTTAAGTTATTTCCATTAGTATCTATAACTTGTGCTCCTTTTACTAAAGATAAATTTGGCATTTCTGCAATTGAGAATACAACTGTATCATCATCTGCAACGTCATTATCAAATGGATCATTACCTGTTGCTGTTGCTGTATTTGTTACATTTCCTGTATCAATATCACCTTGTGTTAAATTGTATGTTGCTGTAACATTACCAGTATCTGAAGGTGTTAACACGTCAACCACACCGACAACTCCTCCTAGTAAAGGATCGTTAATAACGATATCTGTAATTGTTACATTTCCATTATTTGTTACTACAAAGTTATATTGTAATTGATCTCCAAAATCAATATCTCCATTTCCATTTGTATCTAAATACACAAATGTTTTAGTAAGATTAATTTCTGGATTTTGCTGTAAGAATACTTCTGTATCATTATCTGGTTCTCCATCTCCATCAGAATCTACTAAAGGATCATTAGTAGGATCTCCATCTGCATTAGAATCAACACCACTTGTTGCGTAATCTCTATCATGAGACACATCTCTAACTTCATCACAATCTATTCCTACAGGATCTGCTACAATAAATGCAGTATTTAAAACATGTCCGTAGTCAATATCTGCCTGGGTAATTGTATAACTCTGTGTAGTTGTTAATGATTGACCTACAAGAATCTCTTCAAACTCTCCAACAAATCCACCTAATAAAGCATCAAATATTTCTGCATTTAATAAAGTAATATTACCTGTATTTACCGCTGTAAATTGGAAAGTAATAATATCTCCTGGAACTGGATTTGAAACATCTCCTGAAAAAGAAATATCTTCTTTATATAAAACAATATCTGGCATACAACCAAAGTCGATTATTGTTGGATCGTCTGGATTTCCATCTCCGTTAGAATCTACATTTGCATTATTATTTGGATCATCAGATATATCTGTTATTGGAGCTCCATTTGGCGCTTCACCAGAAACAGTTGCAGTGTTTTCAACCATTCCCGCATCAATATCAGATTGTAACAATGTATATGTTGCATTGTAAATCCAAATTTCATCTAAATCTAAAATTGAATCAGAATTGTCATCTCCAGAAACTGGCCCGGCAATAACACCTCCTAATAATGGATCATTTAAACTAACATCAGAAATAGTTGTATTTCCTGTGTTTGTTAAAGTGAATGTATAATCAATTGTGTCACCTGCTTGTAAACCATCACCTCCATCAACTAATACTCCTGTTTTATTTAAGTTCATACTTGCATCTTGAGGTATAAAAGTATTTGTTACATCATCACCTGCGCCAGTATCATCACCTGCATTTCCTGAATCCGAAGCATCCATTATGGTTGCGCCACTTGGATCTGTTCCACTTGTTTGCGCTTCGTTGGTTACAACTCCTGTATCAATATCTGCTTGTGTTAAACTGTATGTTGCTGTAAATTGTAAAACATCACCTGGGTTCGCATCAAATATAGCTGCATCTCCTCCTAAAGCTACTCCGCCACCTGTGTAAATTGGTGTTGGTGTAGTTCCCGTTCCTGAGAAGGTTGTCTCTGTTACAGTAATATCATTTACCGATGTGTTTCCTGTGTTCTCAACTGCATACGTATAGGTAATTGTATTCGTTGCTAAATCTAATGTTGAACTCTTTGTTAATGTTAATTCTGAACTTAATGGTAATAATGTTAATGTATCATCATCATCGTTTGGTCCATCATTCGCATTTCCTGAATCTGAATCATCACTTACTGAATTTCCGTTTGGATCTTCTCCTTCTGCTACAGCTTCGTTGATTACTTGTCCTGCATTTACATCTGTTTGTGTAATGGTATAACTTGCACTTAACGTCTGATTTGCCATTGGAGCTAAACTCGCAATAGTCCCTACTAACGTTGGTGTTAAGTTACTATCTGTTACATCTATACTTGTTACTGTTACATTTCCTGTGTTTGTTACTACAAACGTGTAGTTAATCTGATCTCCTGGACTTACAACGCCATCACCATTGGTGTCGGCATAAGAACTGGTCTTAACTAACTCTAATGCTGGTGTTGGTGCAATGGCTAAGTTGGTTGGATCATTTGTATCATCCGTATCAGCATCACTATTTCCTGGTTGACCTTCGTCATCATTTGGATTTGTACTATCTGAAACATCTGTTACTCCTGCTCCATTTGGATCAGTTCCACTTGCTGTTGCAGTGTTTTCTACATTTCCTGTATTTACATCTGCTTGAGTAATAGTATATACTGATGTGATTACTCCTGTTTCTGTTGGTTGTAACGTTGCTGGTATTACCACTGCATTGCTTAAGCCAATAGTTGCATCCGTTACTGTTACAGCTTCAATAGTAGTACTTCCTGTATTTTCTACTGTGAATGTATACGTTACTTGATCTCCCGCTCCTACAATTCCATCGCCATTCGTATCCGTTAAAGGACTTACGCCTTTTGTTAATGCGATACTACTTATGGTTGGTAATGGACTGTTGGTTGGATCATTATCTGCTCCGGTATCATCTGCTGCATTTCCTGAATCAGATTCATCTGTTACTGCTGCTCCGCTTGTATCTGTTCCACTTGCTAAAGCTTCATTACTGATATTTCCTGAATTGATATCAGTTTGCGTTATCATATAACTTGCTGTGAACGTAATTACATCTCCTGGAATCGCATCAAATGCATCTGTATCTCCATCTAAATCTGCGCCTCCCATACTATACGTTGGTGTTGGTACTGTTCCAGTTCCTGTAAACGTTGTTTCTGATACTGTTACATCATTTACCGTTACGTTTCCTGTGTTTTCTACAGTATAAACATAGTTGATGACATCATTGGTATCTAAGCCCATTGGTGCATTATCAACATATGTACTTGTTTTTATTAAGGTCAATTCTGGACTTGCTGGAATTGTTGTTGCTGTTGCATCATCGCCTGCTCCTGTATCGTCACCTGCATTTCCTGAATCCGAGTCGTCCATTATGGTTGCGCCACTTGGATCTGTTCCACTTGTTTGCGCTTCGTTGGTTACAACTCCTGCATCAATATCTGCTTGTGTTAAACTATATGTTGCTGTAAATTGTAAAACATCACCTGGATTCGCATCAAATATAGCTGCATCTCCTCCTAAAGCTAATCCGCCACCTGTGTAAATTGGTGTTGGTGTGGTTCCAGTTCCTGAGAAGGTTGTCTCTGTTACAGTAATATCATTTACTGATGTGTTTCCTGTGTTCTCAACTGCATACGTATAGGTAATTGTATTCGTTGCTAAATCTAATGTTGAACTCTTTATTAATGTTAACTCTGAACTTAATGGTAATGGTGTTACTGTATCATCATCATCGTTTGGTCCATCATTCGCATTTCCTGAATCTGAATCGTCACTTACTGAATTTCCATTTGGATCTTCTCCTTCTGCTAAGGCTTCGTTGATTACTTGTCCTGCATTTATATCTGTTTGTGTAATGGTATAACTTGCACTTAACGTCTGATTTGCCATTGGAGCTAAACTCGCAATAGTTCCTACTAACGCTGGTGTTAAATTACTATCCGTTACATCTATACTAGTTACGGTTACATTTCCTGTATTTGTTACTACAAATGTGTAGTTAATCTGATCTCCTGGACTTACAACGCCATCGCCATTGGTGTCGGCATAAGCACTAGTCTTAACCAATTCTAAAGATGGGTCGCAAACTATAATTTCAGCAGTTGTAGAATTCATACAACCAGTAGTTGCATCTACAAAAGTATATTCAATTGTATAAGTTCCAGCTGTTAAAACTGCTGGATCAAATATTGTATTTACTGTACCATTAACTGTAATAGCTGTTCCTGTTCCACCTGAAGTAAAAGCAGGAGTAACAATTCTTGTTAAATCTAAAGCTGGTTCTCCAACACAAACATAAATTGGTACCGTAATTACTGGTGTTGGTAAAGCATCAATTGTTAAATCCATAACATCGGA
Source organism: Tenacibaculum aquimarinum (assembly GCF_022478115.1). Taxonomy (GTDB): domain Bacteria; phylum Bacteroidota; class Bacteroidia; order Flavobacteriales; family Flavobacteriaceae; genus Polaribacter; species Polaribacter aquimarinum_A. The sequence goes on from NZ_JAKGSC010000005.1 coordinate 119,236, forward strand.
TACTACTGTTGAACAACTGCCTATTCCTGTTACTGTTTTTGTTAA
>NZ_JAKGSC010000006.1 GCF_022478115.1 Tenacibaculum aquimarinum
GCAACAGAGACGTTTACAATCAACGGAACAGCAGATAATGCAAATCCAAGTGAAACAGGAGTTGTAACAATCTTAGACGATCCAACAGATGTACCAACGATTGAGTTAGGCGATGTAACTGTAACAGAAGGGACTGATCCAGTAGCAGTAATTCCAGTAACATTAAGTAATCCAAGTGATGAAGATGTTGTTGTAGAAGTAACTGTAACATCAGGAACAGCCGGCACGGATGATTATGTTGAGACAGTAGTATCAGTAACGATACCAGCAGGAGAGACTGAGGGTGAAGTTGTAATAACTATTGTAAATGATAATATTGATGAAGCAACAGAGACGTTTACAATCAACGGAACAGCAGATAATGCAAATCCAAGTGAAACAGGAGTTGTAACAATCTTAGATGATCCAACGGATGTACCAACTGTAACAATTGGAGATGTAACGGTAACTGAAGGAACTGATGCAACAGCAGATGTACCAGTAACGTTAAGTAATCCAAGTGATGAAGATGTTGTAATAACAATAACTACATCAACAGGAACAGCAGGAACAGACGATTTTGTTGAAACAACAGTAGTTGTAACAATACCAGCAGGAGAAACTATGGTTGTTGTGTCAGTACCAATTTTAGATGATACATTGAATGAAGAGACAGAAACATTTGTTGTAAATGGAGATGTAACTTCAGGAAACACAACTAATGTAGATCCACAAGGAATGGTTACTATAATTAATAACCCAGTTGAAGTTAATTTAGAAGTTGAAAAAACTGTAGATAATCTTTCACCAATGCCTAATGGTACTACTGAAGTGATGTTTACAATTACACTTACAAATCATAGTAATTTTGATGCAACTAATGTAGTTGTAAGTGAAGAATTACAATCTGGATTTACATATGTATCTGATGTTGCAGAGTTAGGTGATTATGATCATGTAAATGGTGAATGGACAGTAGGTACAGTACCTGCTAATTCAACAGTAACGTTATTAATAACTGTAATTGTAAATGATAATGCTAGTGGTGATTTAGATTACTCTAATACTGTTGAAATTCAAAGTTCTGATCAATTGGATACTGAAGTTTCTGACAATGACTTTACCGTAACATTAACTCCAATTTGTTTAACTGTTTATAATGTATTCAGTCCAAACGGAGATGGTACTAATGATTATTTCAGAATCGATTGTATTGAAAACTATCCTGGAGCTACAATAAGTATCTTTAACAGATGGGGTAATACAGTTTATACAGCAACTGATTATAAGAACGATTGGGATGGAACTTCAAATGGAAGAGCTACAATTAGTGCGGGAGAGAAGTTGCCAACAGGAACATATTACTATGTAATTGATCTTAAAAATGGTAGTCCAGTAATTAAGAGCTGGTTACAAATAGTACATTAATAAATATAAAACCAATACAAAACTTTATATAAGATGCGTAATTTTTTAAAACTATCACTGTTACTACTATTCATATCAGTAGAAGGATTTTCACAACAAGATCCACAGTTTACACAGTATATGTATAATACAATGAGCGTGAATCCTGCCTATGCAGGATCTCGCGGTCATACAACAATAACCGCTTTGGGAAGAACTCAATGGGTTGGTTTTGATGGAGCACCAGATACTCAAACATTAAGTTATGATACACCTTTAGGCTATTCTGGAGTTGGATTAGGAATTAACTTAGTAAATGATAAATTAGGACCATCTCATGAGACTTATTTAGATGCTAATATATCTTATACTATTCGTACTGGAAATGAAGGGAATTTAGCTTTAGGTCTAAAAATAGGAGGCCGTTTGTTAAATGTAGATTGGAGTAGAGGAACTTTTCAGAGTCCAGAGCCAAGATTTAACACCAATATAAACAACAAGTTTTTACCAACATTAGGAGCTGGAGTTTATTACCACAAACCAAAGTGGTATGTAGGATTAGCGGTACCAAACTTTATAAGAACAGATCATTACGATGATAATATAGAAAGTGTAGCTGTAGAGCGTTTGCACTTTTTCTTAATAACAGGTTATGTTTTTGATTTAAATGAAAGCATTAAGTTTAAACCAGCCGCATTATTAAAAGGAGTACAAGGTGCACCATTATCATTAGATATTTCAGCAAACTTTTTGTTTAATGAAAAGTTTAGAGCAGGATTAGCTTGGAGATGGGACGATTCAATAAGTGCATTATTAGGCTTTCAAGTAAGTGATGGATTAAACATTGGTTATGCCTATGATTTAACAACATCAAACTACAGTAATTATAACTCAGGAACTCATGAGGTAATGTTACGTTATGAGATATTTAGAGAAGGACCAGTTAAATCACCAAGATTCTTTTAACCCTTATTTTATGAAAACAAAACTATTATATATATTAATGTTAGCCTTTACAGTTCAGAGTTTTGGACAACGTAAATATGCTGCTGATCAATATTTTAAAGAATACGCTTATACTAAATCTGCAGATTTATATAAAGAAATTTTTATGAAAGGAGATAGTTCTAAATTAGTTTTAGAGCGTTTAGGAGATTCTTATTATTACAATACTCAAGCATTAGAATCAGAGTTATGGTATAGTAAGTTAATTAATAATTATGGATCTGAAGTTTTACCAGAATATTATTTTCGTTATGCACAAGCATTAAAAAGTAATGGTAATTATGAAAAGTCTGATGAAATTATGAAAAAATTTCGCAGTCTTAATTCTGATGATACAAGAAGTGAAGATTTAGCATCAACACCAGATTATGTGTCTGCTTATAGTGATAATAATGAAGAGTTAATTAACATACATAATGTATCTATTAATACGCAGTATTCAGATTTCGGTGGATTTATAGATAATGAAGAGTTTTATTTTGCATCTTCTTCACCAAAAGCTTCTTCTAGAAATAGATTGTATAAATGGAATAGTCAACCTTTTTTAGATATTTATAAAGCTAGTATTGACGTTCAAGAATTAGAAGATATTACTAAGGAATCAGTTTTAGAGTTATCTGATAAAGATATTCTTAATGATAACATTAATACACGTTACCATGAAGCAAATGCAATTTTCACTAAAGATTCTCAAACAATGTATTTCACTAGAGATAATTATGATGGTAGACGTCGTGGAAAAGATAAAAACCGTGAAACTCATTTAAAACTTTATAAATCTACTTTAAAAAATGGTAAATGGTCTAATGTAGAAGAGTTACCTTTTAATAGTGAAAATTATTCTATTGGCCACCCAGCATTAAGTGTAGATGAAAAAACATTGTATTTTGTTTCTGATATGCCAGGAGGAATAGGGGCAACCGATATTTATAGTGTTTCTGTTGATGGAGAAAATTACGGAGAACCTACAAACCTAGGAAAAGGAATTAATACAGAAGGAAGAGAAATGTTTCCTTTTATTAGTGAAGATAATGTCTTCTATTTTTCATCAGATGGGCATTTAGGTTTAGGAGCGTTAGATATTTTTGAAAGTAAAATTGTTGATAATTCTTTTTCTAAAGTAAAAAATATAGAAGCCCCGTTTAATAGTAAAATGGATGATTTTGCTTTTATTATAAATAAAGAAAAAAATAAAGGTTTTTTCTCTTCAAATAGAGAAGGAGGTAAAGGAGACGATGATATTTATAGTTTTATTATTTCACCTAAACCAATAAAACCTTGTATGCAGAGTCTTAATGGTATAGTAACAGAAACTATAACAGGTAATATATTACCATTTGCAACCGTAAAACTTATAGATACTGTAGGTAAAGTTATTGCAACTAAACAGTCTGATGCACAAGGAGCTTATAGTTTTACTCAAATCCCATGTGAATCTGCTTATACCGTATTAGGTGAAAAGAAAAACTATAAGTCTGATAGAAACTCTGTTACCGGAACAAAAGAAGATGGTAAGGTCTTAAAAGCTGATTTAAGTTTAGAAGCATTGATTATTGGAAACGAGATAGTAATTAACCCTATTTTCTTTGATTTTGATAAGTTTGATATAAGAGATGAAGCTGCCTATGAATTAGAAAAAATTGTATCTGTTTTAAAGAATAATCCTGATATGATTATTAAGATTGAATCTCATACAGATAGTAGAGCTACAAAAGCTTATAATAGAAGATTATCAACAAATAGAGCAAAATCTACTAGAGATTATATTATTTCAAGAGGTATTGCTTCTAATAGAATAGAAAGTGCTATTGGTTACGGTGAAAGTCAATTATTAAATGATTGTGATGATGCAAACATTAATAAATGTTCTGAAGCAGAACATCAAAGAAACCGTAGATCTAAGTTTATAATTGTTAGTGGAAACACAAATAATGTAAAAGTAAATGATCCAAATGCGGTTCCTTTAAAGAAGGTTGATCCAAAACCAGGAAGATATTAAATACAATTTGAGTGAAATAATTCCCTCCTATTTTTTCACTTATATAACTCCAACAGAAATGTTGGAGTTTTTTTATTTTTAAAGAGCAAAGAAAAGCCTGACAAAAATAACTTCTATTTTTATCAGGCTTTTTTAATTTGATTATTGTAAAATATTAAAACTTTCTACTACATGCTAATAATGTATTCTTAAGTAACATTGCAATTGTCATTGGACCAACACCACCTGGAACAGGTGTAATAAAGGCAGCTTTCTTAGAAACACCTTCAAAATCGACATCTCCAACTAATCTAAAACCGCTTTTTTTATTAGAGTCAGCTACTCGAGTAATACCTACATCAATTACTGTTACATCATCTTTTACCATATCCGATTTTAAGAATTCAGGAATACCAAGAGCAGCAACTATAATATCAGCTGTTTTTGTAATTTCAGCTAAATCTTTAGTTCTACTATGGCAAAGTGTAACTGTAGCATTACCAACTTTACGTTTTTGAGATAACAAAATACTCATTGGGCTTCCAACAATATGACTTCTTCCTAATACAACTACGCTTTTTCCAGAAGTTTCTACATTATAACGATCTAATAACTCTAAGATACCGAAAGGAGTTGCTGAGATGAAAGTTGGTAAGTTTAAGGCCATTTTTCCAACATTAGTTGGATGAAATCCGTCAACATCTTTATCTGGATTAATAGCCATTAAAATCTTCTGTTCATTAATATGTTTTGGTAATGGTAACTGAACTATAAACCCATCAATATCTTTATCAATATTTAAAATGTTTATCTCATTTAATAAATCATCTTCAGAAGTATTTTCAGGTAATCTTATTAAAGTAGATTCAAATCCTACTCTTTCACATGCTTTTACTTTTGCATTTACATAAGTTAAGCTTGCTCCATCATTACCAACTATAACAGCTGCAAGATGTGGTGTTTTTTGTTCTCTTCTTTTTAATTCAGAAACTTCTAAAGCAATCTCTTCTTTAATATCTGCTGAAGTTTTTTTACCGTCTAATAATGTCATTTTTTAATATTGTTATGTTTATAAAACAAAAAAGAAGCCGTAGCTTCTCTTTTTTATTTCATTCCTTGCATCATTTGCATCATTTTCTTTCCGCCGCCGCCTTGCATCATTTTCATCATTTTACTCATTTGAGTAAACTGTTTCATTAGTTGATTAACTTCTTGTACACTTGTACCAGAACCTTTTGCAATTCTCTTTTTTCTACTTGCATTTATGGTAGTTGGCTCGCTTCTTTCTTTTGGAGTCATTGAATGTATTATTGCTTCAATACCTTTAAAAGCATCATCATCAATATCTACATCTTTCATTGCTTTTCCAGCTCCAGGAATCATTCCAACAAGATCTTTCATAGACCCCATTTTTTTAATTTGTTGAATTTGTTTTAAGAAATCATCAAAACCAAACTGATTTTTAGCAATTTTCTTTTGAAGTTTTCTAGCTTCTTCTTCATCAAATTGATCTTGGGCACGTTCAACAAGAGAAATAACATCTCCCATTCCCAAAATTCTTTCTGCCATACGATCTGGATGAAAAACATCAATTGCTTCCATTTTTTCTCCAGTACCAATAAATTTTATTGGTTTATCTACCACAGATTTTATTGTTAATGCTGCTCCACCACGAGTATCACCATCTAATTTGGTTAATACAACCCCATCAAAATTTAATAAATCATTAAATGCTTTTGCAGTGTTTACAGCATCTTGACCTGTCATAGAATCTACAACAAATAAAGTTTCTTGCGGGTTTACAGCTTTATGAATATTAGAAATCTCAGTCATTAAAGCTTCATCTACAGCTAAACGACCTGCGGTATCTATAATTACTACATTTTTGCTATTTGCTTTTGCATGAGCAATAGCATTTTTAGAAATTTCTACAGGATCGTTGTTACCAACTTCTGCATAAACATCTACACCAATTTGTTCTCCAACAACTTGTAATTGATTAATTGCGGCTGGTCTATATACATCACAACCAACTAATAAAACTTGTTTTGCTTTTTTAGTCTTTAAATAGTTTGCTAATTTTCCTGAAAAAGTTGTTTTACCAGAACCTTGTAAACCAGACATTAATATTACAGTTGGCGAACCACCTAAATTAATACCAACAGTATCTCCACCCATTAATAAAGTAAGTTCGTCTTTTACCAACTTTACCATTAATTGTCCTGGGTTTAATGTAGTTAATACATCTTGGCCTAAGGCTTGAGTTTGTACTTTTTTAGTGAATTCTTTGGCAATTTTAAAGTTAACATCGGCATCTAAAAGTGCTCTACGAACTTCTTTTAAAGTTTCTGCAACGTTTACTTCTGTAATTTTACCGTGCCCTTTAAGGGTGTGTAAGGCTTTATCTAACTTTTCGCTTAAATTATTAAACATAAACTTGTGTTCTTTTTTGGAAACACAAATATACTACTTAGTACTAAGTTTTAAGAATGTAAGATGTAGTTTTTTGTTAATCTTCTTTAGAAATTAAGCTTATAAAAAAGTTTATAAGATGAACAAATACTGAAATTACTAATAAAAGGAGACTACAGAATAAAATTATATTAATAATATCGGTTTCATTTTCAGTTTTTACATTATCAATTTTAAGTATGTAAATAACAAATAACACTAATGAAAAGGCTTGTGATATTATATGAAGAATAGTTAACCATTTTTTTAGTCCTTTTTTTACCCAATTTAAAGCAAAATAATTTAAGCCCATTAAACTGAATAAAAAAGACATAACAAAAAATAAGTTCCAATAATTTACCGAAAAAAATCCACCATAATAGGCTATATTCAAAGAATTGTTTTTGAAAACTAATGCTAAGATAATACTGATTGGAACTAATCCGAAGAAAAATAAATGTGGTTTTTCTACTATTTTTTTCATCTATAAAGATGAATGTTTTTCTTCCAATATTGTAGCATGATGCTCCGTGTGGTAAGCAGTCCACATTATAATTTCTCGCAATGGCATTTTACCCATTAATGGATGTGGAAGTATTAATGTATCTAAGTTTTTATCTTTTAATTTTTGAGTTTTGTATTGTAGTTTTTTATTCTGAATTTCTAAAGTAGAAAGTAATTGATTGTATTTTTTTTCTGAAGGAGTTTTAACATTAATATTAAACGTTCTTGCTCTTTCTTGATTTACAATTAATTTATCTTGGTATTTTTTTACAACTTCATCATAAGTTCTAACCTCCCTGTTTGAAGTTCCAAATTTATATTTCAATAAAAATGAAGGAAAACTTAAAGCATTGTTTAGTTGTTGAATTGAGTTAACTAGGTGTTCAATATGTTGTCCAGTTGTCCATTTTCCTTCAGGACCTTTTTTAAAAGTATCTTCAGGTTGTTCATTTAACCAATTAAAAAGTTGTTGGTGCTTATTCTCTAATAAATTTATAATAGATTCTTTTTTCATATAAATGAGTATTGGAAATCTAAAGATAGATAAATTTAATTAAGGTTATTTTTATTACTTCGGAATAAAATTAAGTGCAACACCATTTATACAATGTCTTTTTCCAGTAGTTTTTTGCGGGCCATCATTAAATGAGTGCCCTAAATGTCCACCACAAGTATTACATTTTAATTCAGTTCTTGCATAACCTAATTTATAATCTACATCTAATGCTACATTTCCTTTAACAGCTCTATCAAAAGATGGCCATCCAGAACCTGAATCAAATTTATTTTGAGATTTATATAAAGGAGTATTACAAGCAGCACAATTATAAGTTCCATCTGTATAATTTTTATCCAATGAACTAGAAAATGCTCTTTCTGTACCAGCTTCTCTTAAAACATAATATTGCATTTTTGTTAAAGAGTTTTTCCATTCAGCATCAGTTTTAGTTATTTTATACTGAGTTTTTTTATCAGATTTATTTTGTCCATTTAGCGTACAGTTTAAAAATAAACTAAGTGTAATTAATAGGATGCTATTTCTCATAAGTTGTTTTTTATAATAAAATTTACGGCATAATTCATTGTTTCTTTATCACGTAAAATCTTGGTATGTCCAAGACCATTAGTAATAAGCAAAGAGCCTTTCTTTAAATTTTGACGAATATTATGTGCACAACTTACAGGAACATCACCATCTTTACTATCATGAATAACTAATGTTGGTGCTAAAACTTTTTTAGCGGCATAGTTTGCTGAATAATCATTTAAATTTATATTTAATTTCTTATTAAAGCTTTGTGTCATTTTTAAAGCAATAAGAGGTTTTAACTCTAAACTTTGTACAAAACGTTGTGTAATATTGGTAATTAAATCTGCTGCACCAATAGTAACCAAGGTTTTAAATATTTTTTTTTCGGCTTGGGTGTTAAGTATTGCCATTCCGCCAAAAGAATGACCTACTGCAGCTTCAAAAGGACCAAACGTGTTATTAATTTCTTTAATTGTTTCTATATACTCAATCATATTTGTAGTTTTTCCAGTTGATTTTCCATGCGCAGGAGCATCAAAAGAAATAACCATATAGCCTTTTTCTAATAATTTATCAGCAACCATAAATAATTGAGTACTTCTACCAGCCCAACCATGCGCTAGTAAAACCTTCTTTTTAGAATAACCATAAGATAAAATATGAACTTCTTTTTGTATTGAGTTGATATAAATTTTCTTTTTTTGCGCGCTTTTTTCCATAGCCATTTCTCTTTTAGGAGTTTTATAGGTTATTGGAGTTGTAAATAGTTTTGAAACTAACCAGGTAGTTAATTTAGTGGAAATTAATTCTGAAATTTTTACAATTGTTTTTATTGTTTTTGGAATTTCAATACTTGGAGAAAAGGTGTTTGTATCTTTTAAAATACTCATTGATAAAAATTTTTCAGGTAAAAATAGAATTTGTAACTTTATAAATCGAATTTTATGAGTGACTTTTTTAAAAAATATAGGTCATAATAATATAGATGTTCTAACAACTTAAAATCAAAATAAATGAAAAAATTAATAGCCTTAGCCTTTATTTCAATCTTATTTATTGAATGTAGTACGGTACCTATTACAGGAAGACAACGTATAAATTTTGTAAGTGATGCTCAGATCTTACCTTCAAGTTTTGCACAATATGCAGGGTTTCTAGAAGAAAATAAATTATCTACAGATGCAGCTATGACTAATGAAATAAAAACTGTAGGAAGAAATATTTCTGCCGCCGTAGATAGATTTATGCGAGCAAATGGAATGCAAGCAGAAGCAAATGCATACCGTTGGGAATTTAACTTAATTGAAGATGAAACTGTTAATGCTTGGTGTATGCCAGGAGGAAAAGTAGTTTTTTATACAGGAATATTACCAATTTGTGATAATACAAATGGTGTTGCAGCTGTAATGGGGCACGAGGTTGCACATGCTTTTGCAAAACATGGTCAAGAACGTATGTCATCATCACAAATTCAACAATTAGGTGGTTTAGCTGTAGCTATTGGAACAAATGGAAATAAAAAATCTGAAATGTGGAATATGATTTATGGAGTTGGTTCTCAACTTGGAATGTTAGCTTTTAGTAGAACACACGAAACAGAAGCAGATAGATTAGGTTTAGTTTTTATGATTATGGCTGGTTATGATGGGCCAGAAGCTGCTGAAGTTTGGGTAAGAATGAGTGAAAGAGCTGGAAGTGGACAAGCACCACCAGAATTTATGAGTACGCACCCTTCTAATGAGTCAAGAATAAAAGACTTAAGAGCTTATTTACCAAAAGCAAGAGCATATGCAGAAAAGTTTAACAAACAAGGTACTGCTGGTAATACAAATACAACTAATTAAGTTAGAAAAATAGAATTACTATATTGCAAACCATTCTTAACTAAGTTAAGAATGGTTTTTTTTATAAATAGATTATTGTAACACAATTAACTACTTTCCTTTTATGTTTAAAATAGGTGATAAAAAATTAATTAATGGTTGGGCCTTTTATGATTGGGCCAATTCTGTGTACTCTTTAGTTATTAGCACAGCTGTTTTTCCTTTGTATTATACAGCTATTACGGAAGGAGAAAAAGTATGGTTTTTCGGAATAGAGTGGGAGCATCCAGATAGTTTATATAGTTATGCACTGTCATTTTCATTTTTAATTGTAGCACTTATTTCTCCAATTTTATCTGGTATTGCAGACTATACAGGAAGTAAGAAAAAATTCATGAAGTTTTTCTGTTGGATGGGCGGTTTATCTGTAATGAGTTTGTACTTTTTTGATGGAATAGATACTGTTTGGGTTGGTATAATTTTCACCATTTTAGCAAGTATTGGTTTTTGGGCAAGTTTAGTTTTTTATAATGCCTATTTACCCGAAGTAGCGCTTCCAGAGCAACAAGATAGAGCAAGTGCAAAAGGTTTTATTTATGGATATGCTGGTTCTATAATTTTATTGATTATCAATTTAATTCTAATACAAATGCCAGAAACTTTTGGAATAACAGCTGGTATGGCTTCTCGTATTTCTTTTGTAATGGTAGGTCTTTGGTGGATTGGTTTTGCGCAAATTACTTTTAAACGTTTGCCAGATGATATTTATAACAAACAACCGGACAACGATTATATTTGGAAAGGTTTTAGAGAGTTAAAAATCGTTGCTAAAGAAGCAATGAATTATCCTACTTTAAAAAAGTTCTTAATTTCATTTTTCTTATTAAGTATTGGGGTACAAACTATAATTTTAATGGCAGCAATCTTTGGTTCATCAGAATTAGGTTTGCCAGCTATGAATTTAATTATTACAATTTTATTAGTGCAAATTGTTGCTATAGCTGGTGCATTTATTTTCTCAAGATTTTCAGAAAAATGGGGAAATATAACAGCTTTAAAAGTTACCATTGCAACTTGGATGTTGGTTTGCTTTGCAGCTTTTATGTTAGATAAAAACCAAGAAAATGTAGAAATGTATTTTTATGGATTAGGAGTTTTACTAGGCTTAGTTCAAGGAGCAATACAATCTTTAACACGTTCTACCTATTCTAAATTATTACCAGAAACAGAAGATCATGCAACGTATTTTAGTTTTTACGATGTAACAGAAAAAATAGCAATTGTCTTAGGAACTTTTGTATATGGATTTTTATATTCACTAACTAATTCTATGCAATGGTCTGTATTGTGTATGGCAATTTTCTTTTTAGCATCGTTTATTATTTTAAGTACAATGAAAAAAACTAAGTATGTTGAATAAGACTATAAAATTATAAAGCATAAAAAAACTCGCAACAAACGTTGCGAGTTTTTTTATAAATCAATTTTCTGAATATCTAATAATCCAGAAGTCTAATTATCTAGTAATTCAAATTACTTAACATCCATTAATTCAACATCAAAAATAAGTGTTGCATTTGGAGGTATAACACCACCAGCACCAGTTTCTCCGTATGCTAAATTAGAAGGGATTACAAAACGAGCTTTATCTCCAACTTGTAATAATTGAATTCCTTCATCCCAACCAGAAATTACTTGACCAACACCAACATTAAAATCAATTGGTTGCTTACGTTTGTAAGAAGAATCAAAAACAGTACCGTCTAATAATTGACCTTTATAATGTACAGAAACACCAGCACCTTTTGTAGCTTGTTTTCCTTCACCTTTTTGTAAAATTTGGTAACGTAAACCACTTTTAGTTTCTTCATAACCAGCAGCAACAGAGTCTAATAATTCTTTCTGTTTCGCTTTCTCTTCAGCTTCACGTTTTTCACGAGATCCTTCAAAAGTTCTAAATGCTTCAACAGCATTAAACGCTTCAGCATCGCTACCAACTCTAATAATTTCAACACTCATGTCATCACCTTGAGCAACAGCATCAACAATATCTTGTCCTTCAACAACACTTCCAAAAACAGTATGTTTACCGTCTAACCAAGGAGTTGCAATGTGGGTAATAAAAAACTGAGAACCATTTGTTCCAGGTCCTGCATTTGCCATAGATAATTTTCCAGGCGCATCGTGTTTTAAATCAGCATGAATTTCATCATCAAATTTATAACCAGGATTTCCTGTTCCAGTTCCTTGTGGACAACCACCTTGAATCATAAAATCCGGAATTACTCTATGAAATTTTAATCCGTTATAATAAGGAGTTCCTTGAGGTTTTGCATCATTTTCTAAGTTTCCTTCCGCCAAGGCAACAAAGTTACCAACCGTTCCAGGAGTTTTTTCTTCTTCTAATTTTACTAAAATATCACCTTTAGATGTGATAAATTTTGCGTAGATTCCGTTATTCATTGTTCTCTTATTTACTATTTATTTTATTTTCTTGTGCTGAACTTGTTTCAGTATTTTGGGCGCTCGAGCGGGCTTTTCGTTATATCTTTTACTCATTCTTCGTAAAAGGATGCCACTTCAATCCCTAGCGCAAATTTAGTTCTTTACTTTTAAAGTAGATAGGTTAAAACTTAAACCAACACTTATCATATTAGAATTCACATTTCCAAATGGCGAATAATATTTACCACCAGAAGCTAAAATTGAAATCCTATTATTTACATCATAACTTAAACCAATTGCAGGTTTAACAATTATACCTTCATCTGTATCTATACCTGCGCCTCCACCAGCTCCAGCCATAAATTCAGCAAAAGCACGCATTTTAGCATCTAAAAATCTAGGACTGTAAACTCCTAAACCAACCATTCCGTGTGCATAACCACCAGAACGACCACTGTAAGCAAAACTAGCTTCACCAGTTACGTACAGCCATTTATTAAAATCGAAACTTCCTTTTAAGGCAATCAGTTGTAAATCTATTGCTGTGGCGTTAAAAACATCATCAGTTTTGGCAACACCAAAATAACTCTGATTTTGAATTTCTAAACGTATTCCTTGTGTAGAAAAAGTAGTTTCTTCTTTTGAGTTTGTACCGCCGTTTAAGCCATAATATTTTATACCGCCACCTAAAGTGTAAGCTTCTAAATCACCAGCAATGGCTCTGTAATAACCACCGTGAGCGCTAAACGCTAAATTTTTACTTAGTTTTAAATCAAATCCTGCAGAAGGGTAAATCATTAATCCGCCTTCTGGAGCAACACGTCCACCAGCAGCACCAATTGCTAATTTTCCAAAAACATTTAGTCTTTCAGATTGATAAGGATGATAACCAGCACCTAAAAATAAATCCATAAATCCGGCACGTAACCCTTTGTAAATAGCATCTGTATGTGCAAAAATAAAAGTATTATCACTTACATACTTTTGATATTCAAAGCCTAAAACGTACAATGTTTCAGTTAAAGGATCTCCGTTATCTTTTTTAGAATTTCCTCTAGGAAAAAAGAAATCGAAACGTACTTGTTGTGCATTTTTAATTGTAGGTTTACTCCAGAAGTTATCCGAAGAAATGTTATTTGTTATAAAAGTTTGTTGTGCTTTGTCATAATCGGTAAAACGTAAAACACTTGGTATTTCAACAAAAAAGGAAACCGAATTACTTTTTATTTCTCCTGAATAAAAATTTATATGGCTGTATTGTATTCCGAAAGAGTAGTTGTTTTTCTTATACTGTAAACCAATATTTGGATTTATAAAACCACCATCATTTATTAAATATCTATAACCGCCACCGCCACCAAAATGGAAGTTAGCATCAAAATATAAGTTTTTATACAATTGTTTATTTACTCCTAATTCTGCTCCCAAAGTAAATAAACCACCTTGATCTCCAGTAATTGCGGCATGAAATGCAACACCACCATACAACCAATTGTTAAACGGAATTTGATAATGCAAACCCATTAATCCCATAGTTCCATCTAAACCTGGAAATTTTTCAGTAGGCATTTCAACCGGAATAAAGTTTATACGTACTTTATTGTTAAATTCTGTACCTTTTAAAGTTGACAAATCTTGCCCAAAAGAGAAAAAAGAAAAGAGAAAAAAGAGAAGAGAGGTAATAAAATACTTCTTTCTTGTTTCTTGCCTTTTGTTTCTTATATCTTTTGTTTTGCTATTCAAATTCACTTGTAAAATGTAGTTTTACCGTTGGATATTTACTTTGTGTCATTTGGATAGTAAAAGCAGAATCAGCTAAAAAGACCAACTTACCTTCTTTATCTTTTGCTAAATAACGCTGTTTAACACGCTTAAATTCTTTAAATTCTTCGTTTTTAGGATCTTCTGGTTGTACCCAACAAGCTTTGTGAACAGAAATGTTTTCATAGGTACATTTTGCACCATATTCATGTTCTAATCTATATTGTATTACTTCATATTGAAGCGCTCCAACAGTACCAACAATTTTTCTACCGTTCATATCCATGGTAAATAATTGCGCTACACCTTCATCCATTAATTGATCTAAACCTTTATACAATTGTTTAGCCTTCATTGGATCTGCGTTGTTTACATAACGGAAGTGTTCTGGAGAAAAACTTGGAATTCCTTTAAAGTTTAATTGTTCTCCTTCAGTTAAAGTATCACCAATTTTAAAGTTTCCAGTATCGTGTAAACCAACAATATCTCCTGGAAAAGATTCGTCTACAATCTCTTTCTTTTCAGCAAAGAAAGCATTTGGACTAGAAAATTTTACTTTTTTACCATTTCTAACATGTAAATATGGAGCATTTCTTTTAAAAGTTCCCGATACAATTTTTACAAACGCTAAACGGTCTCTGTGTTTAGGATCCATATTTGCGTGAATCTTAAAAACAAATCCTGTAAGTTTTTCTTCTTTAGAATCTACTAAGCGTTCTTCTGCTTTTTTAGGTTGCGGCGTTGGTGCAATTTCTATAAATGCATCCAATAATTCTTTTACACCAAAATTGTTTAAAGCTGAACCAAAAAATACAGGTTGTAAATCTCCTGTTAAATATTCATCTTGGTTAAAATCAGGATAAACTTCCTCAATTAATTCTATTTCTTCTCGTAAAGTATTTGCAGCAGTTTCACCGACAATTTTATCTAATTCTGGGTTAGAAAGATCGTTAAACTCAATTCCTTCAGATATGGTTTGTTTGTTTTCAGCAGAAAAAAGATTTAGTTTCTTTTCCCAAATATTATAAATTCCTTTAAAGTCGTAACCCATTCCAATAGGAAAACTCATTGGCGTAACTGTTAAGCCTAACTTTTGCTCAACTTCATCCAGTAAATCAAAGGCATCTTTTCCTTCTCTATCTAATTTATTGATAAAAACAAGCATTGGAATTTTACGCATTCTACAAACTTCCACCAATTTTTCGGTTTGTGGTTCTACACCTTTAGCAACATCAATTACAACAATAACACTATCTACAGCAGTTAAAGTTCTAAATGTATCTTCAGCAAAATCTTTGTGACCAGGCGTATCTAGAATGTTAATTTTTTTGTCTTTATAGATAAAAGCTAATACCGAAGTAGCAACAGAAATTCCACGCTGACGCTCAATTTCCATAAAATCGGAAGTTGCTCCTTTTTTAATTTTATTGTTTTTTACGGCTCCTGCTTCCTGAATGGCACCACCAAAAAGTAATAATTTTTCTGTTAAAGTAGTTTTACCAGCATCTGGGTGAGAGATAATTCCGAAAGTTCTTCGTTTTTGTATTTCTTGTAAAAAAGACATGTATAAAAATTAGTGTGCAAAGATACGATTTACAAGTGCAATTATCAATCTAAAATCTCAACTTTCATAGGAATGTCATCTTCTGGCCATTCTCCAGGACCAACTTCTACATTTGCAATTTTATTTATTGTAGAAAACCCGGAAATAACGTGTCCAAAAACAGTATGTTCATTATTTAAATGATGTGCTCCATTTCTGTTCTGAACTATATAAAATTCAAATGGAGTAGAGAGTTTATTTGGATTGTCATCCCATTCTCTGGCAGAAGCTAAAGCGCCATATCTATGCCTTCTGTTTTTTCTGAATTCAGGTTTTAATAAGTAGTTTTCGTATTTATAACGAGTTTTCGATTTTTTAAAATCTTCAGAATCACCTCCTTGAATAACAAAGTCTTTGGCAACTCTATAAAACACTGTATTATCAAAATAACCAATTTTTGTTAAGAAAATAAAACTTGCTCTGTGTATAGGAGTATCGTTGTAAAGCTGTAATTTAATATTACCAAAACTGGTTTTTATTAAAACTTTAGTTTCTTTATTTTGGTTTCCGTAGGCTGTTAAAAATTGTTCGGTATTTTTTCTGTTTAGAGAATCCCACGATTTTTCTTCAACCTCAAGAACTCTCTTTGTTTCTTTTTTAGGTAATACTATCGTTTTAGTTTCGCTCTCTTTTTCAGTTTTTTTCTCACTGCTACAACTTGTTGATACTACAATGATTAATAAAAGAAGTATAAGTTTTAATAATTTCATATAAAAGATAAGCTACAATTTCGATAGGCAAATATAAATAACTATGGACTGATTTTTGTAAGTTTGCGTTTCATATTTTAGTATGCAAGAAGAACAGGTAATTTTAGTAGATAAAGACGATAATCAAATTGGATTAATGCCAAAGATGGAAGCGCACGAAAAAGCGTTATTACATAGAGCATTTTCAGTTTTTACTTTTAATGATAAAGGAGAATTACTTTTGCAACAAAGAGCTGCAGAAAAATACCATTCGCCTTTATTATGGACAAATACATGTTGCTCTCATCAACGAGATGGAGAAACAAATTTGGAAGCAGGGAAACGTCGTTTACAAGAAGAAATGGGTTTTGTTTGTGAATTAAAAGAGATTTTTTCATTCATTTATAAAGCACCGTTTGATAATGGTTTAACGGAACACGAATTAGATCATGTAATGATTGGTAGTTATAACGACAAACCAATTATAAATAAAGAAGAAGTTCAAGCTTATAAATGGATGACTTTAGAAGCTGTTAAAAAAGATATGGAAGAAAATCCACAAGAATACACAGCTTGGTTTAAAATTATTTTTGAAAAATCTTACAATAAATTAACACAATATGCCTAAAGTTACTGTACATAGAAAAGCACATTTTAATGCTGCGCATAGGCTGTATAGAAAAGATTGGTCTGACGCTAAAAATAATGAGGTTTTTGGCAAGTGTAGCAATCCTAATTTTCATGGGCACAATTATGAATTAATTGTTTCTTTAACCGGAGAAATAGACCAAGAAACAGGTTTTGTGTACGATTTAGGTAAACTTAGAGAACTTATTAAGAAAGAAGTTGAAGACTCTTTAGATCATAAAAATTTAAACATAGAAGTAGCAGAGTTTAAAGACTTAAACCCAACAGCAGAGAATATTTCTGTTGTAATTTATAATAAGTTGAAGAAACACTTACCTACAAATTTAAAGATCGAAATTACATTGTATGAAACTCAAAGAAACTTTGTAAGCTATAAGGGAGAATAAATGACAGGTATTAATCAACTATTAAAATTTACACCAATTCTTAAAGAAAAAATTTGGGGAGGAGAAAAATTAATTTCTATGCTCAACAAAGTTTCTGATAAAAAAAACATTGGAGAAAGTTGGGAAATTTCTGATGTAGAAGAAGATGTTTCTGTTGTTGCTAATGGGGCTTTTAAAGGAGAGAGTTTAAAAGACTTAATAGTTAAGTTTAAAGGAGATTTAGTTGGAAATAAAGTTTATAATCAATTTGGAGAAAAATTTCCGCTTCTAATAAAATTTATTGATGCTAAAGAAGCATTAAGTATACAATTACACCCAAATGATAAACTTGCAAAAGAACGTCATAATTCTTTTGGTAAAACAGAAATGTGGTACATAATGCAAGCCGATAAATTTGGGAATTTAGTTGTTGGTTTTAAAAAAGACACAAATAAAGAAAAGTATTTATATCACCTCAAAAATAAATCGCTTTTAAGTATTTTAAATGTAGATGAAGTTAAAAAAGGCGATGTATATTTTATTCCAACTGGTAGAGTACATGCAATTGGAGCAGGCGTTTTATTAGCTGAAGTACAACAAACTTCGGATATTACTTATCGAGTTTATGATTGGGATAGAAAGGATGAAGCAGGAAAATATAGAGATTTACATACAGAACAGGCATTAGACGCTATAGATTACACTTCTCAAAAACCTTATAAAACTAAATATAAAAAGAAAGATAATGAAGCCAAAGAGTTGGTTTCTTGTCCGTTTTTTACAACAAATATTATTTCGTTAAAAGAGCAGACTAAACTTGCTTTAAATCATATAGATAAAGATAGTTTTGTAATTTATATGTGTGTTGAAGGTGCCGTTGAGTTTTTAGTAGATAATAAATCTGAAAACCTAAAAATGGGTGAAACTTTACTTGTACCAGCTTGTATTAAAGAACTTGTTATTCAATCAGAAATAAAATCTGAATTGTTGGAAGTTTTTATAAAGTAATTATTTATAGCTTCTTACCTCTAATTTTTCCATTAACGTATTAATATACATTGCTGCATAATTGACTTTATTTTGGGTAAAATCAGAATTTATAAATATGTATCTTTGAGTCTAATTTTTTATCATTCTTTATGAAAATTATTGCCATGATTCCTGCGCGTTATCAAGCGTCTAGATTTCCAGGAAAATTAATGAAAGATTTAGGAGGAAAATCTGTAATTGTTAGAACCTATGAAAGTGCTGTAAAAACAAATTTATTTGATGAAGTTTTTGTTGTAACAGATTCTGATATTATCTTTTCTGAAATTACCAATGCAGGCGGAAAAGTAATAATGAGTACAAAAGAACACGAATGCGGTTCAGACAGAATTGCAGAAGCTGTTGAAAATATTGATGTAGACATTGTTGTAAATGTACAAGGAGACGAACCGTTTATTGATGAAGTTTCTCTTCAAAAATTAATAAATGCTTTTAAAAATGATGTGAAAAAAGAAATTGATTTAGCATCATTGAAAGTTGAACTTACAGATACATTAGAAGTTGAAAATCCTAATAATGTTAAGGTAATAACAGACGTAAATAATTTTGCTATTTACTTTTCTAGAAGCGTTATTCCATTTCATAGAGATAAAGAAATAAAAGTAAAATACTTTAAACACAAAGGCGTTTATGCTTTTAGAAAAAAAGCATTGTTAGATTTTTATACAACTCCAATGACGCCTTTAGAAGCTGCTGAAAAAATAGAAGCTATTCGCTATTTAGAAGTTGGTAAAAAGATAAAAATGATTGAAACTTCTGTAGAATCTATAGGAATTGATACACCAGAAGATTTAGAAAAAGCTAAAAAACTTTTCTAAGATGTATAAAGACATTAAAGTAATTGCTTTTGACGCAGATGATACACTTTGGGTAAATGAAACTTATTTTAGAGATGCAGAACATGAGTTTGCAAAATTACTTTCTAAATATGAAACTGAGAATAAAATAGATCAAGAGCTTTTTAAGAAAGAGATAGAGAACCTTTCAATATATGGTTACGGAGTTAAAGGTTTTGTGCTTTCTATGATAGAATGCGCCTTAGAATTATCTAACTATAAAATTAATCAAACTACAATTGATAAAATTTTAAAGATAGGTAAAGATATGTTAGAGAAACCTATTGAATTATTAGATGGAGTAGAAGAGGTGCTCCAAAAATTACAAGGAAAATATAAGTTAATTGTTGCTACTAAAGGAGATTTATTAGACCAAGAACGAAAGTTAGAAAAATCTAATCTGCTAAAATATTTTCACCATATTGAAGTAATGAGTGATAAGAAAGAAGCCGATTATGTAAAACTAATCAAGCATTTAGATATTGATTCTTCGGAATTACTAATGATAGGAAATTCTTTAAAATCCGATGTTTTACCTTTGGTGAAAGTAGGAGCTTCAGCAATTCATGTACCTTTTCATACAACTTGGGCACATGAAGAGGTTTTAGAAGAAGAAAAATCTGAAGATTATAGAACAGCGATAAAAATTACTGATATTTTAAAAATTATATGAAATATTTAGATATTGAAAGTTGGAATAGAAAACAACATTTTGAACATTTTAGAACCTTAGCAGATCCAACTTTTTCTTTAGTTGTTAATGTAGATGTTACCAATGCTTTTAGCTATTCTAAAAGTTCCGATTATTCTTTTTTTATTCTCTATTTACACGCTTGTATGAAGGCGATTAATGCTGTTGAAAACTTTAAATACAGAATAGAAGGAGATAAAATAGCTATATATAATACCATTAATGCATCTGCAACAATAGCTAGAAAAGATAATACTTTTGGATTTTCTTACATTAAATTTTCTGAAAATATAAACGAGTTTTACACTAGTTTTTTAGACGAAAAAGAAAGAATTGAAAACTCAACAGCTTTATTTCCAAATGAATATTCTTTAGGCTGTATACATTGTTCAGCTTTGCCTTGGGTAAATTTTACTGCGCATAAAGAACCGTTTTCTGGAAACAAAGATAATAGTGTGCCTCAATTAGCGTTTGGTAAAATTATAGAAGAAGAAAACAAAATTTTAATGCCAATTGCAGTAAATGTAAATCATGCTTTAGTAGACGGATATCATATTGGTTTATTTTTTAATAAATTTCAAGAAGAGTTAGATAATTTCAACTAAATTTGCAACTTATAAATAAAACATATTATGGCAAGCATAAAAAATTTAAAAAAAGATATTAATTATACATTAGGAGATATTATTGATTATACTTTAGATGTTTCAATTTTAAAAAATGAGACAGAAAAAGGAAATGCAATTATAGACGAAGCAATTGAAACTTTCGATAGTTTAATAGCAAAGGTTCACGCTAAAGGTGTAGAAAATAAAAAAGCACATTATAAAGCTGTAGGAGCAGAGTTAGAAACAAAAGCTAACGCTTTAATAGCTAAAGTAAACGGTTTATAAATAATTATTTATAAATTTTTTAACAATCCGATCTTTATTTAAAGGTCGGATTTTTTTATATTTATACAATAATAAATAAGCTATTTCGTTTAATAAATAGTTTGTAATTAATACATCTTAATAATGGCAAGAGCAATGTTCGAGTATACCAAAACGGTACTTAAAAAAGTAAGTTTTAATTCAGACTTATTTTGCAAAGAATTAGAAAAGGCTTTACAAAGATTATTACCCTACGAAGTAAAAGAATTAACCATTTGGTTGCAACAGTTTACTTCAAATAAACCAGAGTTGTATATTTGTATGGCATTAATAAAGAAATAAAAAAAAAGACCGCAATTGCGGTCTTTTTTTATTTAGTTTTCTCTTTTTTTCCTCTATACTTTCTTAGTAACTTTCGGTGAAATTCCTTTTCAGCAATTTCCAATCTAAGCATTTTTTTATAAGATAATACTTGAGTTACTTCGTCGAAAAAATCTTGTTTGTTTTGGTAAGCAGCCTTATCCAAAGCTATAATTTTTTCAGTAATTTCTTTTGCTTCTTTTTCTTTAATTATTTCAATGCCGCCTAATTCTTTTAATTTTTTCTTTAAAGCATATCTTTCCTTAATATGTATGTCCATTTTTTCATTATCATACTTATTATATAAAGGCCAAAACTTTTCAGCTTCAGTTTCTGTTAATGCTAATTGTTCTGTAATAAAAGCAATTTTTAGTGCTTTAATTTTTTCTTTACTACCTTTTTTTAATTGCGCATTAGCAGAAATTGCTAAAAACAAAAAGGCAACTGTTAGTGTTATTTTTTTTATCATTTTATTTCGTTTAATAAAGTTGAAGGATCAACGGCATTTAAATATTCTTCTAAACTTTCTTCTTCTATGCTATTTTCTAATAAAATATTGTCATCAAAATCAGATGCTTCAAAAACCATTGCTAAATCAGAAGAATTAATATTGTCTGGGTTGTTATCGTACCAAGAATCAATATCTGTAGTTGTAATATCATCAAAAGTAACCGTTGAATTAGAAAAGTAAGTAAGTCCAATAAATAATAGAACAGATGCAGCTGCAGCAGTTGGTATAATTTGTAACATTCTTTCTCTTAAAGAAATTACTTTGGTTTCTTTCTTTTCTTTTGAAACTTTGGCTAAAATTCTATCTTCTAATGTTTCAAAGTAATTGCTAGGAACTTCTAGTTTGTGTTCGTTAGGAATTATTTCAGATGAAAGCGTAGCAAAAAATGAATCTTCGAAACCTTCAAAATAATTTTCGGGTGTAGAAAGACCATTTTTCAATCCTACTTTACTTCGGATAAATTCTTCGCTATGTTCTAAATTGTTATTCATCTGTTATTTAGACTTCCGTTTTTTAAAAAGGTTTAATCTACGATTGATTTTATATATTCTTCAATTTTTTTTACTGCATGATGATAGGATGCTTTGAGGCCTCCAACAGAAGTTTCTAGAATTTCAGATATCTCTGTATATTTTAAGTCATCAAAATATTTCATGTTAAAAACTAGTTGTTGTTTTTGTGGTAAAGTTGCAATAGCTTTTTGTAAAATTACTTGAATTTCTTCTCCACTAAAATTAGTGTCATTTACAATGCTAGATGCATTTTCTTGTTGCCACTCCTCAATATCAACATTGTTTTCTTTTGCTCTTTTATTTATAAAAGTAATAGCTTCATTTGTGGCAATTCTATACATCCAAGAGTATAATTTACTATCTGCCTTAAATTTATCGATATTCCTAAAAATCTTTATAAAAGTGTTTTGCAAAACATCATCTGCATCATCATGAGATATTACAATCTTTCTTATATGCCAATATAAGCGTTCTTTATATTGAGATATAAGTACACGAAAAGCACGTTCTTTGCTTTGAGTATTCTGTAATTCTTTAACAAGTGTAATTTCTTCTGTCAATCAGAGTTGTTTTTAATTAGACGACAAAAAAGATAAAAGGTTTAAATTAAGTATAACTTATTTTTTAAGTTTTTTACGTGTAAAGCCAAATAATCGATTTGTTTTAATCATTTCAGAAACCCCTTCAGGTAACATTTTTTCCCAACCATCTTCATCGCATTTTATCATTCTTAAAACCTCGCGAGAAAAAATATCTAAAATTTTAGGATCAAAATCATCTATATTAATAAGTTTTCCATTGTTTTTAAAGAACTTATAAAGTTCTTTCATACGTGGATGTACTTTTAGGTTTTCACTAGTAATATAATCTCCCGACTCTTGATCGTGATATGGATACATATATACTTTTAAATCTCTGTAAAAAAGTTTTCCAAAAGCTTCTAAAATTCCACCACTTAAATGGCGGTAATATTTTTCGTCAAAAATTTGAATTAAGTTGTAAACACCCATTCCAAGTGCCATTCTTTCTTTAGTAAATTCACTAAAATATTCTACCAATTTAAAGTATTCTTGGTAGTTTGTAATCATTACATTTTGCCCTAAAGAACAAAGTAGTTCTGCTCTGTCTAAGAAATCTCTTTCGTTAATTTTACCTTCGGCACGTAGGTTACTTAAGGTAATTTCAAAAATAATTTGTGTATTATCGGGATCAACCTTTTTTTCTTTAAAAAATAGTGCTTTGGATTTTTCGTACATATCCATATTCACTTTTGTAACAGGTCTAAAACTACCACGCATTGCCAAAATATTCTTTTTGTAAAGAACTTGAGCAGGTAATAAGTTGTTTCCGTCAGGTCCAAACATTACTGCGTTAGTCATTCCGTTTTTTACTAATTGTAAACTCATTAAACGGTTGTCTACATACATAAAACGAGGTCCAGAGAAATTAATCATATCAATTTCTAACTGATCTTTATCTAAATTATCATAGAAAGATTTTACTAATTCCTTAGGATTATCATTCATGTAAAAAGCACCGTAAATTAAGTTTACACCTAAAATACCTAGTGTTTCTTGTTGTAAACGAGCATCAGTTTCTTTAAAACGAATGTGTAAAACAATTTCATTATAATCTTCTAATGGATCTAATTGAAAACGAAATCCAACCCAACCATGACCTTTAAATTTCTTAGAAAAATTAATGGTTGCAACAGTATTGGCATAACTGAAAAATAATTTATCTGGATGTTTGTTACGGCTTAAACGATCTTCAATTAATTCAATTTCATGAATTAACATCTTTTTTAAACGAGTTTCGGTAACATATCTTCCGTTTTTACCAACTCCATAAATAGCATCAGAGAAGTCTTTATCATAAGCACTCATTGCTTTTGCAATTGTACCAGAAGCGCCACCAGCTCTAAAGAAATTACGAACAGTTTCTTGTCCTGCACCAATTTCTGCAAAGGTTCCGTAGATATTAGCATTTAAATTAATACGAAGCGCTTTGCTCTTTGTACTTGGTACACTATTAATTTCTTGATCTCCTTTTAATATTATTGCCATTATGTTTGTCTGTTATAATAACAAATGTACTAAAATTACAAGGTATCAGTCAATTTTTATCTTATTTTTGTAATAATGAAATTAACTTTTTTAGGCACAGGAACTTCTACAGGAGTTCCAATGATAGCGAGTAAACATCCTGTAGCAAAATCTAAAGATCCTAGAGATAAACGTTTACGTTCTTCTGTCTTAATTTCTTGGGATAATATTAATTATGTAATTGATACAGGACCAGATTTTAGACAGCAAATGTTACGTGAAAACGTTGAATCTATTAACGGAGTTTTGTTTACACACGAGCATTCGGATCATGTTGCTGGTTTTGAGGAAGTTCGTCCTTACGGTTTTCAAATAGGAGAAGTGCCTTTGTACTTAACAGAAAGAGTTTTAAATTCATTAAAAAAACGATACGATTATATTTTTGCAACCGAAAATAGATATCCAAGTGCAGCAAAAGTAAAACCAATTATTATTTCTCATAAAGAGAATTTTATGTTGGATGGAGTAGAAGTAATACCTATTGAAGTAATGCACGGAAATTTACCAATTTTAGGATATCGATTTGGAAATATTGCGTACATAACAGATATTAAAACAATAAGTAAAAAAGAGAAAAGTAAACTTAAAAATCTTGACTTTCTTGTGGTTACTGGTTTACGAAAAGAACTTCATTTTTCTCATTTTAATATAGACGAAGCATTAGCTTTTATCGAAGAATTAAAACCTAAAAAAGCATATTTAACGCACATTAGTGAACCTTTAGGTTTTCACGCAGATGCAGAAAAAGAACTTCCAGAAAATGTTTTCTTAGCTTATGATGGTTTAGTTTTGGAAAACTAAAAAATTGGCATAACAATTGACTTCTATAAGTGAATTAGTTCTTTAACTATTTGCTAAAAAACTAGTATTCAGAATTTTATAAAAATAATAATTAAATTTCAAGAAATTTTTCTTGAAATTCAATGTCAGATTGACAGCAAAATATACAGATGAGTAAATCGAAAATAATACATTTAGACAGTTTGTCGCTTCAAGATATGATGAATGAAGATTCGGAATTAATTCCGTTAATGACGCCAGAAGACGAAGAGATAATCAACAAAGAAGAAGTACCAGAAATTTTACCAATTCTTCCGTTAAGAAATACTGTTTTATTTCCAGGAGTTGTAATTCCAATTACAGCAGGTAGAGATAAATCTATTCAACTTATAAAAGAAGCAAACAAAGGCAATAAAATTATTGGAGTTGTAGCGCAAAAGAATGAAGAGGTAGAAAGCCCAACAGGAAAAGACATTCATACAACTGGAGTTGTAGCGCAAATTCTTAGAGTTTTAAAAATGCCAGATGGTAACACAACAGTTATTATTCAAGGTAAAAAACGTTTCGAAATTGAAAATATAATTCAAGAAGAACCGTATTTAAAAGCAGTTGTAAAAGAAGCTGTTGAAGAACGCGAAGTTGATGATAAAAAAGAATTTAGAGCAATTTTAGATGCCATAAAAGAGCAATCTTTAAAAGTTATTGAAGAAAACCCAATGTTGCCTTCAGAAGCTTCATTTGCTATAAAAAACATTAAAAGCGATTCGTTTTTAGTGAATTTTATTTCATCAAATATGGATTTAAGTGTAGCGCAAAAACAAGTTATTCTAGAAAAAGATAACTTAAAAGAACGTGCATTATTAACACTTAAAAACTTAAACAAAGAGTTGCAGAAATTGCAATTAAAAAATGATATTCAGTCTAAAACACGTTCGGATTTAGACCAACAACAACGTGAGTATTATTTAAATCAGCAGTTAAAAACCATTCAAGACGAATTAGGAGGTGTTTCTAACGATCAAGAGATTGAAGAAATGCGCGCTAAAGGGAAAACTAAGAAATGGAAAAAAGAAGTTGCTGAAACTTTTGAGAAAGAAATAAATAGATTAAAACGTATGAATCCGCAAATGGCGGAATACGGCGTGCAAAGAAACTATTTAGAATTGATGTTAGATTTACCTTGGGGAGTTTATTCCGAAGATAAATTCGACCTTAAAAGAGGACAAAAAATTCTTGATAGAGATCACTTTGGTTTAGAAAAAGTAAAAGACAGAATTATAGAACACTTAGCGGTTTTAAAGCTTCGTGGAGATATGAAATCGCCAATTATCTGTTTATACGGACCTCCAGGAGTTGGTAAAACTTCGTTAGGAAAATCGGTTGCAGAAGCACTTGGACGTAAATACGTTAGAATGTCTTTAGGTGGTTTAAGAGATGAAGCTGAAATTCGCGGACACAGAAAAACCTACATTGGTGCAATGCCAGGACGTTTAATTCAGAATTTGAAAAAAGCAGGAACTTCTAATCCAGTTTTTGTGTTAGATGAAATAGACAAGTTAAGTAACAGTCATCAAGGAGATCCTTCTTCAGCAATGTTAGAAGTCTTAGACCCAGAACAAAACGAATCTTTTTACGACAATTATTTAGAAGTTGGTTACGATCTTTCTAAAGTGTTATTTATAGCAACGGCAAACAATTTAGGTCAAATTCCATGGGCATTACGCGACAGAATGGAGCTTATAAATGTTACCGGTTATACAATTGAAGAAAAAATAGAAATTGCTAAAAAATATTTGTTACCAAAACAATTAAAAGAACACGGTTTAACTACCGATCATTTAAAGTTAGGGAAAGCACAAATAGAAAAAGTTGTAGAAGGTTATACAAGAGAATCTGGAGTAAGAGGTTTAGAAAAACAAATAGCCAAAGTGGTGCGTTTTGCCGCAAAATCTATTGCTTTAGAAGAAGAATATGATGTTTCTTTAACCAATGAAGACATCGAGAAAATTTTAGGAGCAGCACGTTTAGAGCGCGACAAATACGAGAATAACGATGTTGCAGGAGTTGTAACAGGTTTAGCGTGGACAAGCGTTGGAGGCGATATTTTATTTATAGAATCAATTTTATCTAAAGGAAAAGGAAACCTTTCTATAACAGGTAATTTGGGTAAAGTAATGAAAGAATCTTCTACCATTGCCATGAAATATATTAAGGCAAATGCTGAGGTTTTTGGAATAAAACCTGAGATTTTAGAAAAGTACGATGTGCATATTCACGTGCCAGAAGGTGCAACGCCAAAAGACGGGCCTAGTGCAGGTATTACTATGTTAACCTCTTTAGTTTCTGTGTTTACGCAACGTAAAGTAAAGAACAAATTGGCAATGACAGGAGAAATTACCCTACGTGGAAAAGTGTTGCCTGTTGGCGGAATTAAAGAAAAAATATTAGCTGCAAAGCGCGCAAATATTAAAGAAATTATTCTGTGCGAAGAAAACAAAAAAGACATAGAAGAAATTAAAGCAAGTTATTTAAAAGGCATGAAGTTCCATTATGTAACCGAAATGCACCAAGTAATAGACGTTGCACTTACAAAGCAAAAAGTTAAAAATGCTAAGAAATTAGCCTAACTAAAAAAGCCTCTCAAATTTGAGAGGCTTTTTTTATACTTAAAATTGTATTCTTTTTATTAGAAGCTATTTCCTGCTTTTCACTGTATCTTTTTTTCGTTCCTCAAAAAAGGATGCCGTTTCAATCAGGGCTAAACTTGTTTGCTAATTTCAAGCAAAACTATAAGCGTATTTAATGTTTATTTTTATGATTCGCTAACGTGTTTGTATATGGTTTGTTGCGTGTTTAAGCAACTAATTTAGTAAACAAAAACGAACGCGAGAAAATTCCGAAGGAATTTTCCAAATAATCACTTGCCAAAGCAATTAATTATACACTTTGTTAGGCAACGTTTTTATTAGTTCATTATATTTTCCAATTCATCTTTTTCTCCGTTATAAATTTTGAAGAAGTCAGTTGGCTTATTTGATATTAATTTTACTCTTTCTTCATGGTCGTGATTGAGACGATATATTTTCCCTTTTTTATCTACTGCAACATAGTTTCCATCTTCCATATCTAAAATCGTATAGAACAGCTTTTCGTCAAGTTCAATTTCAAAAGTGTAATCCAATTCCAAGAGTTTGAGTTGTTCCTTTGTCAGAGTTTTTAGAGCTTTTTCAGCAATTTTTTGGTCAGGATTTTCCATTTTCAGATGGTCAAGTTTAATTTCGCTTTTCTGAATTCGGTTCAAGTCAAATGTTTTATGAAAATACTCTGGATTTGCGATTTCAATTTTAGTTAAAGTATCGTGCTGATAATTTAATTTCAATAGTTCAAAATTTTCTGTCTTACGATTCCAAACTGAAATTCCGGTCAGATTAAAGCAGGTTTTGTGATTCCGATTAATTTCTTCGAACTCTTTTGGATTATAACCTCTCAAAATGAAAATTGCACTTGGTTTTTGCATAAAACTAATTCCAGCAATTCTGGAAATTCCGATTGCCTTTTTCAATTGAGGCAATTCAGTCTCTAACAATTCGGCAATTTTAATCGCAAATAGTTCAAGGTGTTTCTGTTTTATCTTTCGATTGAAAATGTTCATTTCAAATGTTGCCTAATGTTATCCTGAATATGCGTCGTTTTAATAATTTATATTCAACTTTAGCTAAGTTATTTAAAAATAAGCTTAGAATCAAACTAAATATTACTCCTTCTCATAATTATGCACAAACGTAATTTTTGTGCTACTTGCCATTAAATTAGGGTTTGTTCCTTCAATTCCTTCTGGTATTGGTTGGTTACGTGTTTTGTAATATGTAACCCAACTTGGCATTGGTTTTCCTGTGCTGTCATTAAAAGTCATTGGATGTGTAAGAAAAGGAATAGCATCTTTAGGTAAATCTTGCGTAGAAAACATTTTATAAACTAATTCCGAGCAATAATAAGAAGTGTCGTCCCATAAAAAAATCTCATCATAAGGCGTGTTTATTCTTTCTAATCCATACGCAATTGCTTTAGAAAAATAAGGTTGGTAATAGTTATCTAATCTTGCAACTGTAGTTTGAGATTTATCGAATTTATTTTTATTCCTATTTAAAAACTTTTTTAAAGGAGTTTGGCAAATTCCTTCTTTTGGTATTGCTTCTACAACAAACCATTTTCCTTCTTTTTGCATTGCCATTCCAACATGCGAATAGTTTTTAGAAACGGAAGTTGCCGTTACATCTTTAATTGCAGTATCAACTTCGCCAGTTCCTGTATTTTGAAATAGTAAATCGCCTTGTTTTAATTGAAAAGCGTCCTTTTTTTTGATTACTGTTACAACTGATTAATACTATAGAAAATATAAGTAGGGTAAAGGTTTGTTTTAAAATTTTAGGCATAATTGTTTTCTTGTTAAGAATGTCAATATATAAAAATATCCACAACGTTAATTGTAGATATTAATTAAATAGGCAGTAAAAAACCATTGGTATATTAAATGCCTAATTCTCTTTTAACTGCACTCATTAAATTTGTACCATCGGCTAATAGCAATCCAGAACCTGGCGTTTCATCTAGTACATATAAAAAACCTTGAGCTCTAGCTACTTTTTGTATGACAGCCAATGCTTTTTCTTGTATCGGTTTTGTTAAATCTATATATTTACTTTCTGCTGTTTTTTGTGCAGCTGCTTGTTCTTCTTGTATTCTTGTTTCTAATTCAGCAAGTTCTTTTTTTCTAGCATCGTTTTCTGATGCAGTTTTAGTTGCTGCTTCGTTTGTATATTGTGTTAACTTATTTCTGTATTTAGTAACTGAAGCTTGTATGTTATTTCCTAAAGATTGTTGAAGTTTGTCAAATTGAGCTTTTGCAACTTTCATTTCTGGCATCGCGGAAATAAGTTCTTGTGTATTAATATGCGCTACTTTGGTTTGCGCATTTGTATAAATTACAGTTCCAAAAACGAATGTAATTACAAGCAATACTTTTTTAAATTCTTTCATAATTTTTATTAATTTAATTCAGATTTGTAATATAATAAAAATACCTACAAGGAATAGCTCCTTTTTTAGGTTGTTTTGTCTAAGTAACCTTAATTTAAAAAAGCTAACCAAATTATATAATTTGGTTAGCTTTTTTTATAATAAAATATAAAGTTTAATTATATCTCAAACTGAACACCAACAACAACGTTTCTTCCAGCGTTTAAAATTCCGTCTTGTTTTAAACGAGATAAGTGGTTTGTATATTCTTTATCAAGCAGGTTATTTACAGAAATAGAAGTGTTAAATTTCGTTTTACCAAGAGAAACATCGCCACCAAATGCTAAGTTTAATAAACTATACGCACCTGTAGAAGTTTCAAACTGACTTACATTTTCTTGCGCAAATGTGCTATGTAAACTTAATGAAGCATACCCTTGTTGCAACCAATTGTTTAAATTGAACTCAGTCCTAAATGTATTTTTCCAAGTATTTGCAGGAATTAACGGTAAATAATCTCCATTATCTTGTTTACCAATTACGGTTTCAAAAGTACTTTCTAAATGCAGCCAATCTAAAGGATGTGGATGTAAATGAAAACCAATTTCTGCTCCATATAATTTAGCGTCTTCTTGAATGTAGGTATAAACTGGCGCTCCATCTTCAATTTCTCCAGTAGGATTTAAATAAATATAATCGTTTAATTGATTGTAAAATCCGTTTGTAAACAATTCAAAGTGTTCTGTAGAGTATTCTAAAGCAATATCTACTTGTGTATTTTTCTCGTTTATTAAATCATTGTTTCCAATTTCAAAACGGTTAGTTCCATGATGCACTCCGTTAGATGTTAATTCTGCTAAATTTGGTGCTCTAAATCCAGAAGCTACATTAATTCTTGCAGTAAAATTATCAGAAAGCGATGTTTTAAATCCTAAAGAACCTGTAAAGCTATCGTAAGATTTATCAATTGCGTTAAAAATGTGAACTTCATCTTCATGGGCAACTTCGTGATATTCTGTAGTAATTGCTCTATTATCAAAACGAATTCCGGCTTGTATTGTATTGCTATTCCAACTATAATTAGCTGTAGTAAATACACCAAAATCATTAATTGTAGCATTCGGAATTAATAACTCTTCACCAAAATTTGTGTTTGTTTGGTTTAAACCTTGTACACCAATTAATAGTTCTACTTCACCTAATTTTGGTAAGTAATATTTTGCATTATAACTAAACGTTTTCAGTTTCATGTGTAAAGCTGCTTCTTCATGTTCACCATGTTCGTCATCATGCTCATCTTCATGTTCGTCTTCATCTTCGTGCTCATCATGATCTTCTTCATGCTCATCATGGTGTTCTTCAAATTCTTTTCTATCATTGAAAGTGTAACCTAAATCGATATCTAACTTAGAATTTCCGAAGAAAAAGTGATTGTGTAAACTTATAATATGATTATCAATTTCTTGAAACGGTTCAAGTGGATTTGTACTTGTAGATTGTTCCATGATTCCTTCCTCTGGAATACCTAATTTAGAATTGTTAAAATTATAGCGTAATTCTGAAGAAAAAGAAGTCTTATTATAACCAACTCCTAATTTTAAATCTTTTTCTTTAAAACGAGTATTGGTAACTCTTTGGCTTGTTGGTATTTTATAATCTGAGTGAAAAGCATAGGTTCCACGCGCTAAAAATTTCCAATTATCAGTTGAAGTTTTTAAAGCTAAAGAACTATTACTACCCAATGTATTGCTAAAATAACGCTGACTTGCTAATACTTGTGTGTCATTACCTTTGGCAAATTTTTCTGGATTAATATATAAAACTCCACCTAAAGCATCTGAACCATAGAGTAGAGAAGCCGGTCCTTTTATAACTTCAACACTTTCTACACCATTATCGCTAATTCCTAAACCGTGTTCATCTCCAAATTGTTGATTCTCTAAACGAATTCCTTGTGTATACACCAGAACTCTATTGCCGCTTAAACCTCTAATTACAGGCTTTCCAATAGAAGTTCCTGTAGATATTTGAGAAACACCAGCAATATTTGTAATTCCTTCAGATAAAGTGGTTGCGCCAGTTTTTTGAATTGCTTTTGCTGATAAACGTTCAACTTTCATAACGTTTTCCGATTGCAATTTATTAAATGGTGTTGAAACTATAATTTCATCCATCATAAAAACGGCTTCCTCTAACTGTATGTCAAAAGTTTTATTTTCAGATGAAAATACAAAGTTTTTTGAAACTGTTTTAAAACCTAAATAACTAAAGTTTATTGTTATTTTTCCATTAGGAATATTTTTAAAAAGATACGTTCCGTCTTCTAAAGAGGTAGTTCCTTTATGCAATTCTGTAGCATAAACTTCCACCCCCAATAAAGGATTATTGTTTTTATCTGTTATTTTCCCTGATACTGTGTTTTGTGCGTACGCACTTGTAAATCCTATTAAAAATAGGAGTTTTATATAAAATTTCATTGTAAATTATTTTACTGTTTATTAAAAAAAAGAGTTCTTTTTCGTAGCGTTTAAACAGTAAAATTTGGTGGTCCTCGAGAAGTCTTTTTAGAAATAAAAACAACAGTAATTTGTTGCGGTTGTTCGTTATAATCTTGAGAATAAAAATGAGTTGGAATTACCGTATAATCTGTAGTATTTCCGCTTGAATATGTTTCTAAAATTTGATGAAGATCAGAACAATCTAAGTCTTTTTCATGTACATGATGATCTGTAATAGATTTACAAATTGTGTGTTCATGATTTTCTATAGCATGCGCAGCTTGTATTGCTAAAGGTATTAGCAATGCAAAAATAAATATAACTGCAATATGTTTTTTTACTGTCTTAATCTTATTTTACTTTAAAAACGGTACCGTCTTGTTTAAAATTACTGAATCCAATTTTTGCAGTAAAATTATAAGTAGTATCAGTTACTTTTGTTATTTGAACAAATATAGGATCTTTATCTAAATCGCTCTTTGGAGATTTCATTTTTAACGTATAGAAGAAACTATTTTTCCATTTAATATACAAGGTGTCAATGTGTTTTGTTTCTTTTTCAAAAGAAGTACTATCATTAGAAACACTAACTTTCTTAATGTATTGTTCAATTTGTAAACTATCTTTTCTAATAATAGTAGTTTTTCCATAACCATCTCCAGCAGGAATTTCGAAAACACCATATTTAAATCTTGACGCGTCAACATTTTTTTCTGGTGAACATGATGAAATTAACAATAAAACAATTATTAAAAAAGATAATCTAAACATATTATATTCCTGTATAATTACTTGGAGTTATTGCTTTTAGTTCTTCTTTTATGGTTGAAGAAACTTCTAAAGTGTCAATAAAATTA
Organism: Tenacibaculum aquimarinum; assembly: GCF_022478115.1. GTDB lineage: Bacteria > Bacteroidota > Bacteroidia > Flavobacteriales > Flavobacteriaceae > Polaribacter > Polaribacter aquimarinum_A. Next base: position 33,774 of record NZ_JAKGSC010000006.1, read on the forward strand.
GCAATTGATTTTTGATTAATTTTCTCGTTTGTTCGTGTTAAACCTTTTAAAGCTTCGTACGGATTTGGATACGCTTCTCTACGTAAAATTGTTTGAATTGCTTCTGCAACAACCGCCCAATTGTTTTCTAAATCTTGTTCAAACTTTTCTTTATTCAACAATAATTTATTTAAACCTTTTAAAGTTGAAGAAAATCCGATTAATGTATGTCCAAAAGGAACACCAACATTACGTAAAACAGTACTATCCGTTAAATCGCGTTGTAAACGAGAAACTGGTAATTTTGCTGAAAGGTGTTCGAAAATTGCATTTGCAAGTCCTAAATTTCCTTCAGAATTTTCAAAATCAATAGGATTTACTTTGTGTGGCATTGCTGAAGAACCAACTTCACCTTCTTTAATTTTTTGTTTAAAATAGTCCATAGAAACATACGTCCAAACATCTCTATTTAAATCAATTAAAATAGTGTTAACACGTTTCATGGCATCAAATAAGCTTGCCATGTGATCGTAATGTTCTATTTGAGTTGTAGGAAAAGAGTGGTGTAAACCTAAAATTTCTTCAACAAAATTTGTTCCAAAAGCTTTCCAATCAATATCTGGATATGCAACTTTGTGTGCGTTATAATTTCCTGTTGCGCCACCAAACTTAGCTGCATGTGGTACGTTTTGTAAAAACCAAACTTGTTGTAAAGTTCTTTCAACAAAAACAAAAAACTCTTTACCTAAACGTGTTGGAGACGCAGGTTGTCCATGCGTTCTTGCCAACATTGGAATTTCTGCCCAATCTTCAGAAAGCGCTGTTAATTTAGACGTTAATTGATCTAAAGAACCGTAATAAACTTCTTCCATAGCATCTTTTATAGATAATGGAATTGCCGTATTATTAATGTCTTGAGAAGTTAAGCCAAAGTGAATAAACTCTTTGTATTTCTGTAAGTTTAAACCGTCAAATTTTTCTTTGATAAAATATTCAACCGCTTTTACATCGTGGTTTGTTACCTTTTCAATGTCTTTTATGCTCTGCGCATCTTCCGAAGAAAAAGAGATGTATATATTTCGCAAATCTTCGTAAAGATCTGTGTTAAAATCGGCTAATTGTGGTAAAGGGATTTCGCAAAGTGCAATAAAATATTCAATTTCTACTTTAACACGGTATTTTATAAGTGCTTCTTCAGAAAAATAATTGGTAAGTTCTGCTACTTTACTTCTGTATCTACCATCAATAGGTGAGATTGCGTTTAATTGTGTAAGATTCATGTTGTTGTGTTGCTAGCTACAAAAATAGCTATTTCAATACATTTATGGTACTCATTTTCGATGTTTTTCAATCAAATTTAAAATAAATTTCCCGCGCGCTTTACAGCCTTTGCTTTCGTGTATTATTTTTGTGCTAATTAGGTTTGCTAGTTCTGGATGAATCCAATCTTTTTCTAATCCAAAAAAGTATAAAGAATTCATTGTGTATGCTCTTACTGCAATTTTTTGAGGCGTAATTAACCAATCGAAACCTGTTTCAATAATTGCATCTTTATGTGTTGTTGTTAAGTGTTTTTGAACTTCATTTTCTTTTTTAGAGTAGTAAGCTGTTGCTAAATGTTCACAGATTTTTGCGCAAGGTCTAATTGCGCTGTCAAATTTTAGTTTCGCAATATTTGTAGTAAAATTATCTAAATGTGGTAAAATCCAATTTAAGTGATGATGTGTGCAAATCCATTCTAATATCCAAGCAGCTTTTATAGAAACTTTATTTTCTACATCAAAAGTTATAGTAACCAAGTCTTTAAATAAGTCTTTATCATCTAACACAATATTTGCTACTCTTTGGCGGTTTTCCCTTTTAGGGTTTTCCATGTTATTGAGTTGTGTTGTTAGAAAATTAATACTCATTTTGGTATGGTTTATGTATATTTACGTGTAAATTAAGTAATAAAATGATAAAGATAAAAAGTCTCTCTATTTTAAGTTTATTTTTCTTCCTTTTTTTCTCTGTTGAAGGGTTTTCGCAAAAAGTTGGCGATAAAGTTAATGCAGTTGATAAAGATGGAAAACGTCATGGAAATTGGAAAAAGTACTATAAAAACGGAAGACTTCGTTATACAGGAAACTTTAAAAATGGTAAAGAAGTTGGCGTTTTTATGTATTTTGATATGACAAATTCCGATCAACCAACCATAATTAAAATGTTTTCTGAAAGCTCTAACATTGCTAAAGTAGAACATCAAACAACAAAAGGTGTTCTAAAAAGCATGGGAAATATGGACGGAAGAAATAGAGTAGGAAAGTGGAAATATTTTTTTCCAAGCGGAAAAGTTTTATCTGAAGAAAACTATGTAAACGGAAAGTTAGATGGTTTGTTGGTAAATTATTATCCAGATGGAAAAATTACAGAAGAAACCTATTACAAAAATGGATTGAAAAATGGCATTTCAAAAAAATATACAGATGAAGGAACTTTACTTGAAGAAGTAAATTATAAAGCTAATAAACCACACGGAATAGCAAAATTCTACGATTTAAAAGGAAATTTGAAAGAAACAGGAAACTATAAAAACGGAAAAAGAGAAGGAAGATGGGAGTTTTTTGTTGATGGAGAAGCTGTTTCTAAAAAAGATAAACACAATAGAAAAACACATTCAATTCCAAAACAATAGTTTTTGTTGATTGATATATCAATTCTTTCCATAAAATAATACATTACAAAGTTGTAAATTTGTCCGCTAAGCGGAATTTGAAAAATAGAAGTTATTTTCTATTTACAGAATATGTAGATTTATGTATTCTCGCTTAAATATTTTTTTAAGATGAAAAGAGTTATTGTTGGTCTTTCTGGCGGCGTAGATAGTAGTGTTACTGCATATTTGTTAAAAGAACAAGGTTACGAAGTTATTGGTTTGTTTATGAAAAACTGGCACGATGATTCTGTAACAATTTCAGATGAATGTCCGTGGTTAGAAGATAGCAACGATGCAATGTTAGTTGCAGAAAAATTAGGAATCCCTTTTCAAACAGTAGACTTAAGCGAACAATACAAAGAACGCATTGTAGATTATATGTTTAATGAATACGAAAAAGGTCGCACACCAAATCCAGATATACTTTGTAATAGAGAAATAAAATTCGATGTTTTTATGGACATCGCCTTAGATTTAGGTGCAGATTATGTTGCAACTGGACATTATTGCAGAAAAGGTGAGGAAGAAATTGATGGCAAATCTGTTTATAAATTATTAGCAGGAAAAGATGGTAATAAAGATCAATCTTATTTTTTATGTCAATTATCTCAAAAACAATTAGAAAAAGCAATGTTTCCTATTGGCGAACTTACAAAGCCAGAAGTTAGAGAAATTGCTAAAAAAGCCGATTTAATTACTGCCGAAAAGAAAGATTCCCAAGGTTTATGTTTTATCGGAAAAGTTAGATTACCTGATTTTTTACAACAAAAATTACAACCTAAAAATGGCGTGATTGTACAAATTCCTTCAGACTTTGAGCAATATACAAAACCAGTTCCTAAGTTTGAAAACAAGGAAGCTGAATTAGCTTATTTTTCAACTAAGTTTTCTTACAAAAAAGAAGATGGTAAAGTAGTTGGTAAACACAACGGCGCTCATTATTTTACAAAAGGACAACGAAAAGGATTAAATGTAGGAGGAACAAAAGAAGCGCTGTACGTTATAGAAACTGATGTTAATGAGAATGTGATTTATACAGGTGAAGGAAAAACACATCAAGGTTTATATAGAAATGTATTATTTGTTTCAAATGAAGAATTACATTGGGTTCGTGAAGATTTAGCTTTAAAAACAGGTGAATCTATGCAAGTTGAAGGAAGAATTCGTTATCGTCAAGCATTAGAAAAAGCCAATCTTTATAAGGTTGAAAGTGGGTTGTTTGTAGAGTTTGAAAATCCGCAATCTGCAATTCAAGAAGGACAATTTGTTGCTTGGTATAAAAATGAAGAACTTTTAGGTTCGGGAGTAATTTCTTAGATTTACATTAATTAATAATACTGTCATTCTTGCGTTGGCAGGAATCTATTTTTTATGAAAAACAACAAAATCACACAACTTTTCAATATACAACATCCAATTATTCAAGGAGGAATGATTTGGGTTTCTGGTTATAAATTAGCATCTGCAGTTTCAAATGCTGGAGGTTTAGGTTTAATAGGTGCAGGTTCTATGTATCCAGATGTGTTGCGAGAACACATTCAGAAATGTAAAAAAGCAACCGACAAACCTTTTGGTGTAAACGTGCCAATGTTATATCCACAGATTGACGAAATAATGAAAATTATTGTGGAAGAAGGTGTGAAAATCGTTTTTACTTCTGCAGGAAATCCAAAAACATGGACAGCTTTTCTGAAGGAAAAAGGAATTACAGTTGTACACGTTGTAAGCTCTGTAAAGTTTGCATTAAAAGCAGAAGCTGCTGGAGTTGATGCTGTTGTTTGTGAAGGTTTTGAAGCTGGCGGACACAATGGGAGAGAAGAAACTACTACGTTTACATTAATTCCAATGGTAAAAGAACAGGTTAAAATTCCTGTAATTGCAGCTGGTGGAATTGGAACTGGTCGTGGAATGTTAGCAGCAATGGTTTTAGGAGCAGATGGCGTGCAGATAGGAAGTAGATTTGCTGCAACATTAGAGTCTTCTGCACATGATAATTTTAAGCAAACTATTGTGAATGTTAAAGATGGAGATACGCAACTTACATTGAAAGAATTAGCGCCAGTTCGTTTGGTTAAAAATAAGTTTTTTCAAGAAGTTCAGGAATTATACAAGCAAAATCCATCTGTAGAACAAATTAAAGAGCTTTTAGGACGTGCACGTGCAAAACGTGGAATGTTTGAAGGTGATTTAGATGATGGCGAATTAGAAATTGGTCAAATTGCAGGATTAATTCATGAGATAAAACCAGCTAAACAAGTTTTAGAAGAAATTATTGCTGAATATAATTTGGTGAAAGAAAGCTTATAAGATTCTTAGTTCAATCAACTAATCCATTACTAAAGAATAAGCTGTTTTTAATAGTTCTTCTTTTTCTTTAATAGTTAAGGAAATAGGTAATTGTGCTAATCCAATTAGTCTACGCATTATTTCAATTCCTGCTACTTGATTTAAAAGTTTACTATCTATTTTATTTGGATAATTTTTCTCAATAACTGAAAAGACAGTTTTATTTTGTGAAATTAAAATAGCATGCGCTGCAAGAACTCCTAAATCAAATTCAGCAAAACCTAAAAAACTAAATTCTGGATCAATAATATAAATATCATTGTCTTTGCGCATCCAGCTTCCTGGGTAATAATCTCCATGTAATAAGGTTTTTCCTTCAGATAAATATCTATTACCAACTTCTTTAATTCTTTCTTTTAATAAGATGTCTTTTTTATACGGAATGGAAAGTTCTTCTAGTCCTGGTTGGATTTCATTTAAAGAAAAACCATTGTTTTCTATAAAAGGAAGTTCAAAAATATGTTGATGATTTAATACGCGTAAACCTTTGTTTTCTGGGTAATTTTTAGTTGTTTTTGAATTGTGAATATTAGCAATAACATTAATAAGTAATTCTAGTTGTTGTATTTCAATTTTATCTGAATTATACAAATTAGTCATGTCTTCACATTCTCCTAAATCTTCTAAAATTAATAAATGATTCTCAGCATTGTACTGTAGTATTTTTGGAAGATATTTGTTTAGAATAGCATTGTTAGCTATTGTTTTGTAAAACTGATATTCAATATCAATACGTTCAATAGGTGCATCAATGCTTTTATATTTTTGAACAAAAGGACGAGATTGCTTTACAATAAATGAACGTAGATTAGTTTTAACTCGTAACACTACATTCATATTACCTTCTCCAGGTTTTGTTACTTTAATTATGTTTTCGTTATTATCTGTAAAAAAATCAATTTTTTGTAATAATTTTTTAATTTCTTCTAAAGAAGTTTGTTGATCAATAAACATAAAAAGTGGGATTATAATTTTTCTAAAGCACTCCAAAAGTTATGCTTCATTTTATCAGTATTTATATTTGTGTGAATACCAATTGTACGCTGTGTGTTTTCTGGAGGAGTTAAAAAACCTTTTACAGTAGACCATTTTGGTTGTGCTAATGCTTCAATAATTGCAACATCCCACATAATCCATTTTTCTTTTTCAGGATCTTCTTTAGTCCACCAACGCTCGTAAGTTTCCCAACGTTTTATCAAGTAGTTAGCAACACCTTTTTTATTTTTTAGTTGACGATCTACTTCTTGTTTTGTAAATACTAAATTTTGACTAGTTGTAGCTGTCATTACATTAAGGTCTAGAGTTTTGGTATTCAGTAAAACCTCTACAGCAATAGGATCATTTCCAGAATTAAATTCTTTTTTATTATAAGTATTTGTTGCTACAGTGTGCCAGAACCCAAGATAGTGTACTTTTATTTTAGATATAATAGAAGGATCTTCTAAAATTGCTGAAGCTACATTTGTACAAGAACCTAAGATTATTATATTCAATTTTTCACCCTTTTTCATTTGATGAGCAGTTTCAATAATAAACTTAGAAGCTTCAGAGGAAACAGGCTTTCCGTATTCTGTTAAAGGAGAATTACTGCCCAATGGTAAAGAAATACCTTTAACGTTCATTAATTTTAGAATTTCTTCATTAATCTGTTGGCTTTCTTCAACGGTGTTTTCTGAGGCCAAAGGAGAAGTATGAAACTGAGCAGAATTTATACCTATTAAATTAAAATTAGGTTCTAAAATAGCTCTAACAATTGCAAATAAATCATCTACTTCATTAGCTGTGTCAGCATCAATAATTAAAGGTAGAGGTTTAAACGCTTCTTGTGCTTTTACTGGTAAAGAACAGAAAAGAAATAAGCCGCAAAAAATATGTAAACCAATTATTTTGGCGGCTTTAATTGTGTAAAATTTCATGAAAATTATTTGTCAATTAATTGCTGTTAAATACTCTCAACAAACGTTGAAAATACTTTTTTATGAAGCTCTAAATCCATATTTGCAGAGAGCGCCACACGAGCAATATAATCTTTGTCTCCTTCTTTAGTTGTTCCTTGCGTAGAAGTTGCAGGAATTGTCCAGTAGCATCCTTTTAATTGTCCATAACTTACGCAATACTTGCTTTCAGTAGGGATTTTGGTAATCATTAAATTGATTAATTTATGATTCAAAGTTCTTTTATACGTTTCCTTTTCTTCAGCTGTATTTCCTTTTGTAGGAAGATCTAATGAGAAAACTGAAGGCGTAAAACCTTGTTGTGCTAATTCTTCAGAAACAAAATTAATTTTAGCTTCTGGTAAAGTTTTGTGGATGAAATTTACGAACTCGCGAGTGTTTTTATAAGCATCTGCAATTCGTTTATTCATAGAAGGTAATTGTTCTGCTAATATTTCATATTGAAGATCTGTAGCTTCATTATCACAAAGTGTTAGGTGTAAAGCTATTTTTTCCATTAAAGCGGAAGTTTTTTTGTTTCCTACACAATAACCGGCAGTACATTTTCCACCACTTGGAAATTTAGAGCCACTTGCAAAAGAAATAGTTCTAACAGTTGAAAGGATATCATTTTCACCTAAAAAACGAACATTAGGACAAAAAGTTTGGTCTAAAATAAAAACTGGATCAATTGCAATATTTCCTGTTGAAGTAGTACGTTCTTTAATAAGTACGGTTCTTAAATCGATAAGATTTGGAACTTCAACTCTTGGATTTGTAGGTATTTCTGCAATTATATATGGAATTGCATCTTCATCAGCAATTTTAGTTAAAACCATGTCGATACTTTTTACCATATCATTATCGCCATCTACAGGTAAATCTACTATTGCTACATTTTTTATGCAGGCTGCAACTCGTCTTGCTTGGTCGTTTGTACCACCATAACAATTTGGAGGAACAATAATTTTTATGGCTTTGCCAGGATTTTTTTCTTGAGCGTCATCAATTAAGCCCATTAAAATGGCGTATTGAATAGATAATCCGCTTGAAGAAACTAAAGGTTTTGTAATAGTTCCTGTAATTTTTTTGATAGAATTTAAGACACTAGCTTTATTAGCTTCGTTTAAAGGTTTGTTCTTAATTGTTGTTTCAGAAATTAAAGATTTTAGCGCAACAAGACAATTTGCTGGTGTCATTGCAATAGTTTCTCTTCTTCTTACATGTTGAATGTCTGAAATGTAATTTTCATTTTGCTCGCCATTTACAAGTAAAATACTTCCTAAGTGAGCATGTAAGCTGATAAAAAAGTCAATATTTGAATTCAAATTTGAAGCTTCAATTTTATCGTTTTGAGAGATGTAAATTGTACTTCCGTTAAATTCAGAAATTTCTGTACTACTTTTAACAGATTTTAATTCAAATTGATAACCGTAAACAGTTCTTAATTTTTCAGCATTAAAATTTTCAGGAAGCTCACCAGAATACACTATTTGCGTGTTTCTATTTTCTAACAAGTTCTTTCTTAAAATAGCCAAAACAGGTATTGTTTTAGAATCAAAACTGATTACATTTTCTGATTTTAATTTATTTAAATTACCAATTGTCCATTCTAATATACAAGATAAAGGATGTCCTAATCTAATATAATCGTAAGCGGTTGGTAATTCATTTAAAGATGATAATTCTGCATTATCGTTGTTGTATAGAAGTTCAAATTGTTCTAAGAATTCTGTTTTTGCTAGCGCTTCATTATAAATATCTAATCTATGAGTAGTTAAACTCAACCAATTAGTTGGCATATTGTCTAAAACGCTTTTAATATATTGTACTTTCTTGTTGTTTTTCATGTTACTTATTGCTGAGTAATTAGACTTTAGTAGTCGTAAAAAAAATGTCCAAATTTCAATGGAGTAAGTTTAGCAAAATTACCCAAAAAGGAGTTTACAAACAAGCAAAAATAAGGCATAAAAAAAAGCTCAGTTAATACTGAGCTTTAGTAATTTATGAATGTTGTTCTTTTTAATTTCTGTCAATTACATCTCCAGAACCAATAGAACTAGTGTTGATTTTAGAAGGATTTCCTTTGTAATAAACACTTCCAGAACCAACAACACTTGCTTTAATTTTGTTGTTTACATGAGTTTTTACGCTACCAGAACCAGCAATACTTGCTTTTAAATCTTCAGTTTCTAACTCGTAAGCTTTAATGCTACCAGAACCAGCAATAGAACATTTTAAAGTAGTTGCTTTACCAGATAATTTAATATCTCCAGAGCCGCCAATAGATGCGCTAATATTTTCTGCTTCTACTTCAGCAACAATATTTCCAGAGCCACCAATTGCTACTGAAACTCTGTTAGATTTAATCGTTTTTTTAACAAAAACATTACCGGAACCACCTAAAGATACTGCTTCAATAGCTTCAAAAGGAACTGTAGCGGTTAATTTTTTAGTAGTACGAACGTTAGTGTTGTTTTTAAACTTAATTTCTAGTTTTCCGTTATTTACTTCAGTTATAATGTATTCTAAAACATTTTCTTCGCCTTCTAAAGTTACTTTTCCTTCTTTTCCGGCAATAAGAATTACATCAAAAGAACCACCAACGGTAACTTTATCAAAACCACCAACTTTTCTTACTTCAGTTGTTACTTTTCCGTTTCCTTTAATTTTTTCTGAATTTCCCCACCATTGGGCATTTGCTGTTAAGCTTATTGTTAAAAGTAGTACTGTTATATATGCTTTTTTCATGATAATAGGATTTAAATTTTTAGTCGTTTAGTTTTAAGGATACGCCACCGTAACCAGATTTTATATGTATTTTAGAAGAATTACTCCCTTTTCCAAAAGAACCTTCGTAATATTTTTTAGATGTTTTTTTAATGCTTTTTCGCATGTTTATTTTTTCATCTGGATAGCTAAAACTTGCATATCCTAAGTCGATTGTGAAATCGAAATTATTAGTACTACTTGTTCCAATTTTTATGCCTGCATAGCTTCCGTCAATTGTAACTTTTTCAAATCCTTTTGCAAGGTTTTTTACGCGTAAACCTCCGTAATCTGTATCTATTGTTAGGTTCTTATTTACGGTTCCTAACTTCATGCTTGCATAATCTGAATTTCCATTAATATCATTAGCTTCATCAATAGTTATACTTCCGTAATCGCTATTAAAATCTACAATATCTGCTTCTCCAATATGTATGTTAGAGTAATCTGCATTTGTTTTAATTTTGTTAGTTTTCTCTATTGAAAGTTTAGAGTAGTCAATTGAAACATCTCCAGAATTCATATAGTTTATGGTAGATTGAGAACAGTAGTCTAAATCAATTGTATTGTTTTTATTGTGTAATTCTTCAATTAAGATTTTACCATAATCGCAACTAATATTAGCTTCTCCTTCTAGTTCTCCAAGAATAATATTACCATATTTATTGCTAAAATCTACGTTGTTGGTTCTTGGCATTTTAACAACATAATTAATTTGATAGCTCATGTTGCTGCTTTTTCCCCACCAAGAAGACCAGCTAGATTTTTGACTACCTAAAATTGTTCTAGCTTCAACCAAACTTTTAGTAGCATCAAATTCAATTTTTATACTGTTTAGTCTATCTTCAACATTGTCTAAATTATTTCCTTTTACAGTAATTTTTACATCAATTTCCACACGGTTTTCATTCCATGTAGTAACAGTTATGTTTCCATATTTGTTACTAATGTCTAATGTAGCATCGCTATTAACATTAAACTCTTTATTAATGGTTTTGCTTTTTTCGTGCTTTTTCTTCGGATTAGTATTTGCAAATAATATTGCGGGTATTAATAATAAGAAAAATGTAATTTTATATATAGGCTTCATCTTTTTGAATGGTATTTGTATTCTTAATTTCTTCTATTTGCTGTATAACGTTGTTTAAAATTTCTAAACGCTGTTGGTAATTGTTAATCATTTCATAGACAATTCGTTTTTCGTAACCATTTTGGTTTAATTCGTCTATAAAATACTTGTATCTATCTTCTAGCTTTTCTAATTCTTCTAAAGCATCTTCAATAATTACCTCAGTATCTAAGTTTCTGTGTTTTTCTAATTCTTTTAACTCGTGATGAATTGTAGCAACAAAGTAGTTTTGTGTTTCTTCCATTTTTGGAGATAAATCTGCCAAATCTAATTGTGTTGGTTGTTGGTTTGCGCCCAACCAAAATCCTACAAGTAAAACAACTGATGCAGCAACGCTTAGCCATTTCCAAGAAGTTTTATTTACTTTACCTGGATTGTTTAATTTTCTTTGAAAACGTTCTGCATGACCAGAATGAGGTTCATGAAAATCGAATTTATTTTCTGAGAAGAAAGTATCTAAATTATCTTCCATATTCTTGAATTTTATTAGTGTTTGCAAGTATAACTTGCTTTAATTTTTTCTTGGCACGAGAAACGGTGGTTCGTACATTCTCGTTGGTATACTTTAATATTTCTGCTATTTCTTCATAATCGTAACCTTCAATTAAATTTAGGGTTAAAACCAATCTGTAATTATCTTTTAAAGAGTTTATATAGTTTAAAACTTCTTTTGGATCAACTGCAGAATAATTAACTTGCTCTTCTTCTACATTGTTATCGCTAACAATTTCCATTTTTACATCTTCGTATCTGTTATTCTTTTTAAGTTGTGTTAAACTTTTATTGATAACAATTCTCTTTAACCAAGCTCCAAAAGTTACTTCACCTTTAAATGTGTGTAATTTTGTAAAAGCAGTTAAAAACGCTTCTTGCATTAGATCTTCGGCTTCAAATTCATCTTTCAAAATACGTAATGAAGTATTGTACATAGCTTTGTAATAGCCGTTATACACTTCCATTTGTGCAGTTTGATCTGAATTTTTACACCGCTCTATTAGTTTGGTTATATGTTGATTTTGAGCTTTCAATTAATCAGTTCTATAGTAGAGACAAATCAATATTTAATTTGTGACACTTTTTGTAAAAATAAGTTTTATTGCTTGTTAATTTGTACTTGATTTAGTTTTATTGATATTTGCCAAGCATAATTTACACAACATGTCTAAAGTAGTTTTAATAACAGGAGCTTCCTCTGGAATAGGAAAAGCAATAGCAATTTATTTATTAAGTAAAGGATTTACTGTTTACGGAACAAGTAGAAGTGAAGCAAATGCAGCTAAATTTCCTTTTAATTTGGTTGCGTTAGATGTTACTAAACCAGCAACGATTACAAGTGCTGTTGAAAAAGTGATTGCTAAAGAAGGAAAAGTAGATGTTCTTATAAATAACGCAGGTAAAGGAATTACAGGCGCTATTGAAGACACACCAACTTTAGAAATGAAAACCAATTTTGATACTAATTTCTTTGGACCTATTGAAGTTATGAAAGCTGTTTTACCACAAATGCGAAAGCAGAAATCGGGTTTAATTTTAAACGTAACTTCTATTGCAGGTTATATGGGTTTGCCATTTCGCGGAATTTATTCAGCAAGTAAAGGTGCTTTAGAGTTAATTACCGAAGCTACAAATATGGAAGTAAATCAGTTTGGAATTAATGTTGTAAACGTTGCTCCTGGAGATTTTGCAACTAATATTGCTTCTGGACGTTATCATACACCTGTTTTTGAAAACTCTGCGTACAAAGAAAAATATGCAGAAAATCTAGCTTTAATGGATTCTCATGTTTCTGGCGGAATGGATCCAATAGTAATGGCAAAAAAAGTATTACAAATTATAAATACCAAGAATCCGAAAGTACATTATAAAGTAGGCGGGTTTATGGAGAAATTCTCTATAGTTTTAAAAAGAATTTTACCAGATAAATGGTATCAAAAATTATTGATGAATCATTATAAATTGTAAATTAGCACCGCGTTAGGGATTGCAGCGGCATCCTTTTGCTGTTAGTTCGAGTGAATTTGCTTTTTTTGGCAAATTTGTATCGAGAACAAAGCAAAAGATATAGCGAAAAGCCCGACCTTTTTAGGTAACGCCCAAAAAAATAAACACAACTTTTAAATATATTTAGATGAAATTTTTTATTGATACAGCAAATTTAGCCCAAATTGAAGAAGCGCAAGCAATGGGTATTTTAGATGGAGTAACTACAAATCCGTCTTTAATGGCAAAAGAAGGAATTACTGGAGAAGCCAACATTATTAACCATTACAAAGCAATTTGTGAGTTGGTAGATGGAGATGTTTCTGCAGAAGTAATTTCTACAGATTTCGACGGAATGGTAAAAGAAGGTGAAGCTTTGGCTGCTTTAAATCCGCAAATTGTGGTAAAATTACCAATGATAAAAGACGGTGTAAAAGCGTGTAAATATTTTTCTTCTAAAGGAATAAAAACAAACGTGACGTTAGTGTTTTCTGCAGGTCAAGCATTATTGGCAGCAAAAGCAGGAGCAACGTATGTGTCGCCATTTATTGGTCGTTTAGATGATATTTCTACAGATGGTTTAAACCTAATTGCAGAAATTCGTCATATATATGATAATTATGGTTTCGAAACTGAAATTTTAGCAGCATCTGTGCGTCATACAATGCACATTATTGATTGTGCAAAATTAGGTTCTGATGTTATGACTGGGCCTTTAAGCGCCATTGAAGGTTTGTTAAGACATCCTTTAACAGATAGTGGTTTGGCTAAGTTTTTAGCAGATTATAAGAAAGGAAACTAATCAACCAAGTTGATTTTTATATAGAATGTCATTTCGAATTATAATTTCGGAATGGCATTTTTTAAGATTAAAAGAATGTATCCAAAAAAAGAACTTGCTCAATTGGTAATTTCAGCATGTAATCAATTTAATATTGATACTGTTGTTATTTCTCCAGGTTCACGAAATGCGCCATTAACGGTTGGTTTTTCTAATCATCCTGAAATAGAAACATTAAGTGTTGTAGATGAGCGTTGTGCTGCTTTTTTTGCATTAGGAATTGCACAACAAACGCAAAAACCAGTTGTAATTGTTTGTACATCGGGTTCTGCTTTGTTAAATTATTATCCTGCAATTGCAGAAGCTTTTTATAGCAATATTCCTTTAGTAGTTATTTCTGCAGATAGACCAAAACATTTAATTGATATTGGTGACGGACAAACAATTCGCCAAGAAAATGTGTTTGCAAATCATATTTTATTTTCTGCCAATTTGGTTGATGATTCAATAAATAAAACTGAAAACTTAAAATTGGTTTCGGAAGCTTTACAAACTTCAATAATTAAAAAAGGACCAGTTCATATTAATGTTCCGTTTGACGAACCTTTGTATGAAACTGTAGAAGAACTTACTTCTTTTAATTTTCCAAATGTTGTTGTAAACGCAGTGAAGCAATCTGTAAATTATAAGGAGTTTTCAAAAACCTGGAATTCATCAACTAAAAAAATGATTTTAGTAGGTGTAAATTATCCGGATGAAGTAGTTCAGAATTTAATAAATCATTTTTCAGAAGATAATTCTGTTTTAATTTTAACAGAAACAACTTCTAATTTATATCACAAGAAGCATATCAATTCAATTGATAAACTTATTTTTTCGTTAGATGAAAATGAGTCAGAAAGTTTACAGCCAGAAGTTTTATTAACTTTTGGAGGAATGGTGGTTTCTAAAAAAATAAAGCAGTTTTTAAGAAAATACAAACCAAAACATCATTGGCACATAGATGAACAAAAAGCGATGGACACTTATTTTTGTTTATCGGAATTTGTACAAGAAAAACCAGCAGTATTTCTTCAAGGATTATTTGAAGAGGTTATAGATGTCGAAAGTAATTATCAACAAAAATGGCTTTCTAAAAGAGATGAAAAAGAAGAAAATCACAAGGTGTTTTTAGCAGATTGTGTTTATTCAGATTTTAAAGCATTTGAGCAAGTTTTAGAAAGTATACCAAATAATTGTCAGTTACAAATTAGTAATAGTTCAATAATAAGATACGCGCAATTATTCAACTTGAATAAAACGTTGCAAGTCTTTTGTAATCGTGGTACAAGTGGAATTGACGGAAGTACTTCTACTGCAATTGGAGCCGCTTTTGCAAGCGATAAACAAACTGTCTTTATTACTGGTGATGTTAGTTTTTTCTATGACAGTAACGCACTTTGGAATAGCAATATTCCGAAAAACTTCAGAATTATATTAGTAAACAATTCTGGTGGTGGAATCTTTAAGATTATTCCAGGGCCAAAATCAACAAATGCATTAAACTATTTTGAAACGCCACACGGCTTAACAGCAGAGCATTTGGCTAAAATGTATGGTTTTGAATATGAACAAGCAACAGACTTAGAAAGTTTAGAAAAAGGTTTGTCAGGTTTCTATTTAGCGTCAAATCAACCAAAAATACTTGAAATTTGTACGCCAAGTGAACTAAACGACGTAATTTTGCAGAACTATTTTAAAAGTATATAATGGATTTCGAAGAAGGAGATAAAGTAGATTTAATTATTGAACAGCAAACACCAATGGGTTACATCGTTTTAATTAACGATGAATTTGAAGGTTTACTATATAGCAACGAAATTTTTTCTGACGTAGAAGAAGGAATGGAAACTGAAGGTTATATTAAGAAAATTAGAGAAGACAATAAGATTGATGTTTCTTTAAGACCACAGGGTTTTAGAGCTGTTATTGATTCTGATGTAGATAAGGTTTTAACAAAACTAGAAGAAAAAGGTTTTATACTTTTAACGGATAAAAGTTCTCCAGAGTCTATAAAATTCCACCTACAAATGAGTAAAAAAGCTTTTAAGAAAGCTGTTGGTAACTTATACAGACAAAAGCTAATTATAATTTCTGATGACAGAATTGAGTTAGTTACTGGAGAATAATCGAAAATATTTAAAACAATTAAGTTTATTAGTCTTACGATTTTCAATTTCGCAAACAGCAAACTTTTATTTTCCGTTAATTCTTTCTATGTTGCTGTAAAAAAGCTCTTTATTAGGATCGGAGTTACTCATTTTACCGTAACCATTTTTGTAGCTTTCTAAAGCTAAAGAAATTTTACCTTGTTTTTCAAAATACAACCCAACATAGTAATCTCCAATATGAGACCTTGGATAAACGTTTAAAATCATTTCGCCAAAATCACGTAAGTAATTTCCATCTTCTTTGTCGATAATTACATCTTCAATAATATAAATATCTTTTTCTCTAATGCCTAAGTTAGAGCCAAATAAGAAATCTATATCTAAATATTTATTTTCTAAGTAAGCAATAGCATCAGATGGTTCTAAGGCTTTAATTTTTTCTTCAAACTCTTTTGTAGTTATACTTCCGTAAGTTTCAAATATTTTATTCATAGCTCTAGGAATAGCTTCTCCTAAAGATGATATGTAGCTTTCAGAGTTCATTTCATCATATTTAAAATGAAAGTTTTTAGCACTTATAGAGGTTAGATATGTTTTTAATTCTGGTAGTGGCTTCTTTTTTTCTTTACTAAAAAATGGAGCCTCATTTATGTATAAGTAAAATGTATTGTCTTCTTTTTCAAATTTATCAACTTGAAAAGACATTATTTTTGCAGTAATATTTGGTGCAAATAAAGGATTTATTGCTATGTAAGCATTAAATAAGGCTGGTTTTTCATTTAAAAATTGGGCAACTAAATTTGCAGAAGAACCTTGACCAATAATTGATATAAATGGAGAGGTTCTGTAGCTACCTTCCATGAAAGGTAAAATTTCATTTTTAATAAAACGTAAAAACTTAACATTTCCACCGGTTAATTGATAGGTGTTCTCATCAAAAAAGGTGTCTTCGTTTCTAGTCTTGTTTATTTGAATACCAACTACAATTTGTTTAGGCGCCTTATCTGTCATTGCAAATAATTTAGAATTTGCAACATAGGTGTCAAAAAGATGCTCGCCATCAATAATTATAGCTAAAGGGTAATTGTTAATTGAATCTGTTTGATATCCTTCAGGTAAATAAATTTTTAAATCTCTAGTAGACCTTAATTCCTTAGATTCAAATTTTTTATCAATAAATTCTTGTGAAAATGATGATAAACTCACCAAAAGAAGTATTAAGATTCCCCAATTGTTTTTCATAATGTATTGTAGTTTACTTTAAAAACGTTGTATTTTAATTTTTATTTCGGGGGAAATTAGCTTACAAAAATCGAATGCGCTATTTTTGTGCAACGACAAATTAACGAAAAAACTTACAAATTATGACAAATCCAGATTGGAAAACTGCCAAAGTTTATGAAGATATAACTTATAAAAAATGTAACGGTGTAGCTAGAATAGCATTTAACAGACCAAATGTACGTAATGCTTTTAGGCCTAAAACAACATCAGAATTATACGATGCTTTTTATGATGCAGGTGAAGACACATCAATTGGTGTAGTTTTACTTTCTGCGGAAGGACCAAGTACAAAAGACGGCGTTTATTCTTTCTGTTCTGGAGGAGATCAAAAAGCACGTGGACATCAAGGTTATGTTGGAGAAGATGGTTACCACAGATTAAATATTTTGGAAGTACAGCGTTTAATTAGGTTTATGCCAAAAGCTGTTATTTGTGTTGTTCCTGGTTGGGCAGTTGGTGGCGGACACAGTTTACATGTTGTTTGCGATTTAACATTAGCGTCTAAAGAACACGCAATTTTTAAACAAACAGATGCAGATGTAACTTCTTTTGATGGAGGTTACGGATCAGCATATTTAGCAAAAATGGTAGGTCAGAAAAAAGCAAGAGAGATTTTCTTTTTAGGAAGGAATTATTCTGCTCAAGAGGCTTATGAAATGGGAATGGTAAATGCCGTAATTCCTCATGATGAATTAGAAAGTACTGCGTACGATTGGGCACAAGAAATTTTAGAGAAATCTCCAACGTCAATAAAAATGCTAAAATTCGCAATGAATTTAACAGATGACGGAATGGTAGGTCAGCAAGTTTTTGCAGGAGAAGCAACACGTTTAGCTTATATGACAGATGAAGCAAAAGAAGGAAGAGATGCGTTTCTTGAAAAAAGAAAACCTAATTTTCCTAAAGTTTGGATACCATAGTCAATTACTAATTTGATAATTTCTAATTACGAATTGTCATAATTAGTAATTAGAAATTTATAATTCATAATTAATTAGAATGAAATCACAAGTAGTTACTTTTTTAATAAAATGTCCAGATCAAAAAGGTTTGGTGGCCAAAATAACTAGTTTTTTTTACGAAAAAGGATTCAATATTTTAAGCTGTCAGCAATATGTAAATGCTATTGAAGATAGTTATTTTATGCGTGTTCGTTTAAATGCTGAAGGCACAAATGTTTCTAAAGAAGATTTGGAAAAAAGTTTTTCAACATTAGCCGAACCTTTGCAATTTAATTGGTCTGTAAATTATGGAGACGACACTAAAAATGTAGCAATTATGGTTTCGCATACAAGTCATAATTTATACGATTTATTATCTCGTAATAAAGAAGGTTTGTTAGCTTGTAATATTAAATTGGTTATAAGTAATCATAATAAATTAAGACACATTGCAGATATGTTTAATGTGCCTTATTATTACTTGCCAGTAACAAAAGAAACAAAACAAGAACAAGAAGCTCAGGTTATGGAATTGTTAGATTCTAATAATATTGATTTAACAATTATGGCAAGATATATGCAAATATTGTCTTCTAATTTCATTAATAAATATCCAGAAAAAATCATTAATATTCATCATTCGTTTTTACCAGCTTTTCAAGGAGCAAATCCATATAAAAAAGCTTATGAAAGAGGTGTAAAGTTAATAGGAGCAACGGCGCATTATGCTACAGAAGACTTAGATGAAGGTCCAATTATTGAGCAAGATGTAGAGCCTGTAACACATGAAAGTACGCCAACAACATTAAAAAGAATTGGAGCAGATATAGAAAAGTTAGTGTTGGCAAGAGCAGTTAAAAATCATTTAAATCATCAAATTATAGTTTCAGGAAATAGAGCAATTGTGTTTCCAGAAGCTGGAGAGTAAATCAATTTTTAGTTGGCATTAAATAAAGGTTTTAGATTCAATTTTAATCTTTTAATTTTTCAATAAATAAGAATGAAAATAATTTGTATTGGGCGCAATTACGCAAAACATATAGAAGAGTTAGCAAACGAAAGACCAGAAAACCCTGTTGTTTTTTTAAAGCCAGATTCGGCAATTTTACCAAGAAAGAATCCATTTTTTATTCCACCATTTTCTAATGATGTTCATTATGAAGTTGAGGTTTTAGTAAAGATTAATAAAGTTGGTAAACACATTCAATCTAAATTTGCGCATAAATATTATGATGAAATTGGTTTAGGAATCGATTTAACAGCAAGAGACGTTCAGGCAAAATGTAAAGAAAAAGGTTTGCCTTGGGAAAAAGCAAAATCTTTTGATGGAAGTGCTGTTGTGGGAGAGTTTTATCCGAAGGAACAATTCGATTTAGAGAATCTAAAATTTCAACTATATAAAAATGATGAACTTGTTCAGGACGGAAACACAAATGCAATGTTGTGGAAAACTGATGAATTAATTTCGTATGTTTCACAATACTTCACCCTTAAAAAAGGAGACATTATTTTTACAGGAACGCCAGCAGGTGTTGGTAAAGTTGTCGAAAATGATAATTTAAAAGGTGTTATCGAAGGAAAAGAAGCTTTTAATATTAGAGTGAAGTAAGTTTCAATATAAAAATAATGAACGCAGAAATAATAACAATTGGAGACGAGATTCTTATCGGTCAAATTGTAGATACAAATTCGCAATTTATTGGGAAAGAATTAAATAAAATAGGAGTTTCTGTGTATCAGATAACTTCAATCCAAGATGAAGAACAACATATATTAAATGCGTTAAAAGAAGCACAAGAACGCGTAGATATTGTTATTTTAACTGGCGGATTAGGGCCAACAAAAGACGACATCACAAAAAAAACAATTGCTAAGTATTTTAAAGATGAAATTTTTATTGAGTATCCAGAAGTTATAGCACATATAAAAGAGTTATTTAGTAAGATAAACCATCCGTTTAAGGAGATTCAACGTTATCAAGCGCAGTTGCCTTCAAAAGCAACCCTGTTAATGAATAATTTTGGAACAGCACCAGGAATGTGGTTTTATGAAAATAATACAGTTTTTGTTTCGCTTCCAGGCGTTCCTTATGAAATGAAAGGTTTAATTACCAATCAAGTTTTACCAAGAATACAACAACAATTTAAGCTACCTTTTATAATTCATAAAACAATTATGACTTATGGAACAGGAGAAAGTACAATTGCAGAAATAATTGAAGATTTCGAAAATAATTTGCCAAGCTTTATAAAGTTAGCCTATTTACCATCATTTGGTAAAGTTAGATTGCGTTTATCCGCCAAAGGCGATAATAAAAAAGTTTTAGAAACTGCCTTAGAAAAGCAATTGCAAGAACTGCAAGAATTAATTCCTGATATTATAACTGGTTTTGATGAAGGAGAAACTATTGAAAAGAGAATTGGCTTACTTTTAAAAAAACAAGGCAAAACACTTTCAACAGCCGAAAGTTTAACAGGAGGAAAGATAGCAGCAACATTAGTTTCTGTAGCAGGATCATCAGCATATTATAAAGGAAGTTTTGTAACCTATTCAGCAGCATTAAAGCAGCAATTATTAAGTGTGCCATCTAAGTTAATAGAAACACATTCTGTAGTAAGTGCTCAAGTAGCTGAAGTTATGGCAAAAAATGCTAGAAAAATTACAGAAACAGATTATGCAATTGCTGTAACAGGAAATGCAGGACCAACAACAGATAAAACTGATAAAAGTGTAGGAGTAGTTTTTATTGCTATTGCAGATAAAAATGGAGTAGAAGCACACCAATTTAATTTTGGGCAACCAAGAGAAAAAGTAATTAATAGAACTGTAACTAAGGCATTTGAATTATTACAGCAAAAAATTTTAAAAAAATAATTAAAATAGTTTTGTTCTTATTTAAAAATTGACGTATTTTTGCACCTCGTTTAGAGATAACAAAATAAAACTGTCAAGAAGATGTCTAGAGTTTGTGAACTTACAGGTAAAAAAGCAATGGTTGGAAACAATGTTTCCCATGCAATGAATAGAACAAAAAGAAGATTTAACGCTAATCTTATGACTAAGCGTTTCTTTATTCCAGAAGAAGATAAATGGGTAACCTTAAAAGTATCTGCTTCTGCATTAAAAAACATAAATAGAAAAGGAATTGCTGCTGTTATTAAAGAAGCAAGAGCAAAAGGATTCTTAACAAAATAATTCCTTTTTAGGATTAAAATTTTAGCACAATGGCAAAAAAAGGAAACAGAGTACAGGTTATTTTAGAATGTACTGAGCACAAAGCAACAGGACAACCAGGAACTTCTCGTTATATTACAACAAAAAACAAGAAGAACACTCCAGATAGAGTTGAGTTAAAGAAATTTAACCCAATTTTAAAGAAAATGACAGTTCATAAAGAAATTAAATAATTAGCTACGGCTTTAAATTTATACAAGATGGCAAAGAAATCAGTAGCATCGTTACAAACAGGAGCAAAAAGATTAAGTAAAGCAATTAAAATGGTAAAATCTCCAAAAACAGGAGCTTACACATTTGTTGAAGCTATTATGGATCCATCTGCTGTAGATGCCTTTTTAGCAAAAAAGTAAACATTTTACTTACATAAAATATAAAGCTACTTTCTTAAATAGAGAGTAGCTTTTTTTTATATCTTGCATTTTGTCATTAAGTGCGTAGCCAAAAGGTTGGGCGTTACTTTATTCTGAAGGCATTCAGGACCAAGTCGGGCTTTACACTATATCTTTTTTCCGCTGTTATTTCTTGCGAAGGCAAGAATAAGATCAAAAAAAAGGATGCCGTTTCAATCCCTAACGCACGTATTTATAATGACAAAGTGTCAAATTTAAGTCTTGGCATAATTTTTAAGGTATAATTAGAGAATACAAACCAAACACATGAGTTTTTTTAAAAACATATTTTCAAAAGATAAAAAGGAAACCTTAGATAAAGGGTTAGAGAAATCTAAAACCAATTTCCTAAATAAAATGTCTAAAGCCGTAGCTGGTAAATCTAAAGTAGATGATGATGTTTTAGATAATTTAGAAGAGGTTCTGGTAGCATCAGACGTTGGTGTAAATACCACCTTAAAAATTATTGATAGAATAGAAGCAAGAGTTGCTAAAGATAAATATTTAGGAACCGACGAGTTAAATAGAATTCTACGTGAAGAAATAGCCGGATTATTATCAGAAACAAATCTTGGTAACGATACAGATTTTACAGTTCCTGAAAATAAAAAACCATATGTATTAATGGTTGTTGGAGTAAATGGAGTAGGTAAAACTACAACTATTGGTAAGTTAGCTTCACAATTTAAAAAGAAAGGCTTAAAAGTTGTTTTAGGAGCAGCAGATACATTTAGAGCAGCAGCAATAGATCAATTACAAGTTTGGGCAGACAGAGTAGATGTGCCAATTGTACGCCAAGAAATGGGGTCTGATCCAGCTTCTGTAGCGTTTGATACCTTGCAATCTGCAGTAACGCAAAATGCCGATGTTGTAATTATAGACACAGCAGGTCGTTTACACAATAAAGTAAACTTAATGAATGAGCTTACAAAGATAAAACGTGTAATGCAAAAAGTGGTAGCAGATGCTCCGCACGATGTATTATTAGTTTTAGACGGCTCAACAGGACAAAATGCATTTGAACAAGCAAAACAATTTACTAAAGCAACAGAAGTAACTTCTTTAGCGGTAACCAAATTAGACGGAACCGCAAAAGGTGGTGTTGTAATTGGTATTTCAGACCAATTTCAAATACCTGTAAAATATATTGGTGTAGGAGAAGGAATAGACGATTTACAAGTTTTTAACAAACACGAGTTTGTAGATTCATTTTTTAAGTAACTATTAATTCGTATCAAATTAAAAAACTCCTTTCTATAATTTAGAAAGGAGTTTTTTGTTTTCTGAAATAAAGCTCATTTTACTTTTATTTGTTTATGGAACTTTATAACCTTGGCATTCGGTTAAAAGCGTAAACCAATCTTCTAATTCTAACTGAATACTTAACGCTTTATTTGCATTTTTAATTCGTTCTTTATTAGTGGTTCCAATTACTGGTGATATATTGGCAGGATGTTTTAATATCCAACTTAAAAGAATAGCATCTTCCGAAATACTATATTTTTTCGAGAATGTTTTTAAAACGTTTTTTATTCTTGTAGTTTGCTCATTTTCTTCTTTAAATACATTTCCTAATGGACTCCAGCTCATTGGTTGAATGCTATTTTGTAGCATTTGGTCTAAAGTTCCATTTAACATTGCTTTATGTTGTGTAAGTGAAAATTCAATTTGGTTTACTGAAATCTTAATTTTATCAGAAATAAGATCTACTTGTGATGGTGTAAAATTTGACACTCCAAATTCTCTAATTTTTCCGCTTTCTTGTAATTTATTAATTGCTTCAGCAATTTCATTTGGGTGCATTAAAGGACTTGGTCTATGTAGTAAAAAAACATCTAAATAATCAGTATTTAGGTTTTTTAAAGATTCCTCAGCACTCCAAATAATATAATCTTTCGAATAATTGTAATGTTTTATTTTATTATTTCTGGTTTTTCCAACGTATTGAATACCACATTTAGAAATAAGTTGAATTTCTTCTCTTTGAATTTTACTTTCTCTTAATGCCTTTCCAAAATTTCTTTCAGTTGTGTAATCTCCATAAATATCTGCATGGTCAAAGGTTGTATTGCCGTTTTCTGCACAAAAATAAATCATTTCGGCTTGTTCTTCTGTTGTTAATTTTTTGCCCCAATCTCCCCAAGACATGCAGCCAATAATTATATTTGATGTATTCATATTTATTTTTAAATTTTAATAATTCAGTATATGGATTTCTTCTCAATCATAATAATTTAGAAAAAGCATGTTGAGTTTTTGTTCCGTTTGATTTTATGTTTTTTATACTTTGTTTAAATTCAAAGCCTTTTTTCTTTTTTTTTTCAATAAGCATATGTCGATATGTATTTTGCTTTAAATTCAATATGATTTTGATATTCATTAATAATTTTTTAATCACTTTTAGTTGGAATAGTTCCTGTCAAAATTGGATTATATTTTTCAGGTTTTCTTATTTTTTTAATTGTCTAATATTCAACGTTAGCGAAGTTACCAAAAATGAGTGTAGAAACAAACTTAATTTGATTGTTAGAATTTCTATACTTTGTTTATCTTTGATATCGATGAGCAACAAAGTGAAAATTATTGAATGTCCAAGAGATGCAATGCAAGGTATTAAAAGTCATTTCATTTCTACGGAAAAGAAAGTACTGTATATCAATTCCTTACTAAAGGTTGGTTTTGATACTATTGATTTTGGAAGCTTTGTATCGCCAAAGGCAATTCCTCAAATGAGAGATACTGCTGAAGTGTTATCTAAATTAGATTTATCTTCAACAACTAGTAAATTATTAGCCATCGTTGCTAATGTTCGAGGTGCAAATGATGCTTCTCAATTTGAAGAAATAGATTATTTAGGCTATCCGTTTTCAATTTCAGAAAACTTTCAAATGCGTAATACACATAAAACAATATCGCAATCTATAGAAACGTTACAAGAAATTTTAAGTATTGCAAATAGAACTAATAAAGAGGTTGTTGCGTATTTATCTATGGGTTTTGGTAATCCCTATGGAGATCCTTGGAATGTAGAAATAGTAGGTGAGTGGACAGAGAAATTGTCTAAAATGGGCGTTAAAATTTTATCGCTTTCAGATACAATAGGAAGCTCAACACCAGAAGTTATCGATTACCTGTTTTCAAATTTAATTCCACAATATCCAACAATTGAATTTGGTGCACATTTACATACAACACCAGACAAATGGCATGAAAAAGTTAATGCAGCTTACAAAGCAGGTTGTATGCGTTTTGATGGTGCAATTAAAGGTTACGGAGGTTGTCCAATGGCAAAAGACGATTTAACAGGTAACATGCCAACAGAAAAATTATTAAGTTATTTTACAACAGAAAAAGCAGAAACAGGTATAAAACCAATGAGTTTTGAAAGTGCTTATAATAAGGCTTTAGAGGTGTTTTAAGTTGATTATGTCATCTTGAGCGCAGTCGAAAGATTGTTTCAACTTCTATCAAAAAAATAAAAAATGAAAAAATTACAATCAATATTATATTTCGCAACAATACTATTATTGTTTTCTTGTGGATCTTCCTCAACAACTACTTCAAAAGAGGTGAAAGAAACTAAACAAGCAGTATTGCTTCCACAGAAAGTTGTTGTAGAGCAAACCGTTACAAATGACCCAAATACTATTGAGTTTAACTTTTTACAGTTGAATGATGTCTATGAAATAGCACCAATTCAAGGAGGTAAGTTTGGTGGAATGGCAAGAGTTCAAGCGGTTCATAATGCTTTGTTAGAAGAAAACCCGAATACAATGATGGTTATGGCTGGCGATTTTTTAAATCCGTCTTTATTAGGAACCATTAAAGTAGATGGAGAACGTTTACGAGGTAAACAAATGATTGATGTAATGAATTACATGAATTTCGATTTAGTTGCATTTGGTAATCATGAGTTCGATTTAGGTTACAACGATTTACAAAAGCGTTTAAATGAAAGTAATTTCGAATGGCTTTCAGGAAACGTAATGCATAATAAAGGAGGAAGAAATTTCTATTTTGAAAAAGTAGTAAACGGTAAGAAATTTCCTGTAAACGATACGTTTATTCAGGAACTTACAGATGCAGATGGAACAAAAATTAAAGTAGGTTTTATAAGTGTTTGTGTGCCTTCTAATCCAAGAGATTATGTGTCTTATGGAGATGTTTTAATAGAGGCAGAACGTTCTTATTTAGATTTAAAAGACCAAGTGGATATTGTTATTGGTTTAACACATGTTACACTTGAACAAGACAAACAAATAGCACAATTATTACCAAATGTTCCTTTAATTATGGGCGGACATGAACATACTAATAGTAATGATTTTGTTGGGAATGTTCAAATTTCTAAAGCAGATGCTAATGCAAAAACTGCTTATATTCACAGGATAAGTTACAATACAATTACAAAGGAAACTACTGTAAAATCAGAATTAAAAGAAATTAACGATAGAATTCTTAGAGACGAAGAAGTTGGAGTAGTAGTAGACAAATGGCAAACACTTTTAAAAGCTAAAATCAAAGAGATTATAGCTAATCCAGACCAAGTAATTTATACTGCAACTGTTCCTTTAGATGGTAGAGATACGCCAACAAGAAGTAAACAAACTAACTTAGGAGAAATTATAACAAAATCTATGAGTTATGCTTTTAATAATGAAGTAGATTGTGCCTTGGTAAATGGAGGTTCTATTAGAATTGACGATGTTTTAGAAGGAGATATAAATTCCGTAGATATTTTTAGAGTTTTACCTTATGGAGGCGCAATTTTAAAAGTAGATATTAAAGGTAGTTTATTAAAGAAAGTTTTAGATTTTGGAGTTCAAGCAGCAGGAACAGGAGCTTATTTGCATAGACATAATGTAGAAAAAGTAGGAGAGGATTGGTTAGTTAAAAATCTTCCTATAAATAACGATCAAATTTATAAAGTAGCTTTCTCTGATTACTTATTAAAAGGATTCGATATTCCTTTTTTATCTGATAAAAATCCAGGTGTACTAACAGTTTTTCAACCGGCTAATACAGATTTATCTTATGATATTAGAAGAGCTATCATTTCATATCTAAAAACCCTATAAGTTTTAAAATATCCATATTTCTTTTTTCTTTATTTTTATTTAAAATAAATCTAAATAATACTTGTTAGATTAAAATTGGTGACTATATTTGCAGTCGAAAATTTAATCACTATTTATATTTAATCTAATTAAGATGAAAAAAGTATTATTCTTATTATTAACAAGTTTTACACTTCTATCAATGGCACAAAGTGCGCCTCAAGATAGTATTCCTACAAACCCTCAGAATCAAAAAAATGCAGCACAACGTATTTTATCTTCTAACTTAGCTCAAAAAGGCTTAACAGTTGGTGGTTATGGAGAAATTACTTACAACAGAGCAACAGGAAAAAATGCAGAATTAGACGTACAACGTTTAGTTTTATTATTTGGATACAAGTTTTCAGATAAAGTACAGTTTGTAACAGAAGTAGAATTTGAACACGTAAACGAAGTATACGTAGAGCAAGCATTTTTACAATATACAGTTGCAGAAAATGTTAATCTTCGTGGAGGTTTAATGTTAGTTCCAATGGGAATTGTAAATGAATACCACGAACCAACAACGTTTAACGGAGTTGAGCGTCCAAGTATGGATGGAGCAATAATTCCAACAACTTGGAGAGAAATTGGAGTAGGTGTTTCAGGTAGATATGACGAAGCGTCTTTACGTTACCAAGCCTATATTTTCAACGGATTTCAAACAACAACTTCAGATGGTAATGGAAACATTACTGGAGGTAAGTTAGGTGGAAGTAGCGGTTTACGTGGCGGAAGACAAAAAGGAGCAAAGTCTAACTTTAACAATCCTAACTTCTCGGCAAAATTAGATTACTACGGTTTACCAGGATTACGTTTAGGCTTATCAGGTTATTTTGGTAGAACACAATCTCCAGTAGATGTAGAAAATATTGACGGAGCTGACGTTGGTCTTTCAATGTTTGGATTCGATGCACGTTACGCATACCAACGTTTTACAGCGCGTGGTCAATTTATTTATGCAGATTTATCAGATACAGAAGCATATAATTTAGCAACAGGAAAAGATTTAGGAAGCGCATTACAAGGATATTATTTAGAAGCAGCTTATAATTTATTACCACAACGTAAAAAACAACAACTTTTTGGATTTGTTCGTTACGAGGATTATAACACACACGCAGATGTAGATGGTGCTTTAGCAGAAAACTTAACTTATGATCGTCAAGAATGGACAGTTGGTTTAAGCTATAAAATTGCTCCAGGAGCGGTTGTAAAAGCAGATTACCAATTTAAAGACAATGCTTTAAACCAAGATACAAAACAATTAAATTTAGGAATAGGAGTTTGGTTCTAAACTAAAATATAGACAAAATTGTAATTAATTTTTGTTGACTAAAAGCCAATGCAAAGTAAAATTTGTGTTGGCTTTTTTTTATGGCGTTCCCTTTCAGGTCGTGCTTTTCACTATATCTTTTTTCTCGTGCCTCAAAAAAAGGATGCCGTTTCAATCACTAACGCGGGTGTTTTTGCTAGCTTATTCCATAAAACAACACTATTTTTCTTTTTATTTAGATTAATTCTAATTACTTTTGCTGCATGAATATGAAACGTTTTTTAGCTTTATTTCTTGTTTTAATTTCATTTACATTTTTTTCGTTTAATATATCAAATAGACTGCAAAAAAAAGTAGCAAAAGAAATTAAAAAAACCTTCTCTGTAGAAGACTTTTCTTTAGAAAGTATTTCAGTTTCAGACGCTGTAAATAAGCAGCTTACGCAAACAATTACAAAAGAAAACTTATTTAAGATTAGCAACAATAATCAGCTATTGGGTTATGCTTATGTAGACAAAGCACCAAGCAAAACAGACGAATTTGATTATTTAATACTACTTAACAAAGAACTAATTGTAGCAAAAACCAAAATATTAATTTACCGAGAAGATTATGGTGGAGAAATAGGTAGCAAACGTTGGTTAAAACAATTTATCGGAAAAACGTTTAAAGATACGTTAACGTACGAGCAAGATATTATTGCAATTTCTGGCGCAACAATTTCCGCTTCTTCAATGACAATAGCAGTAAACAAGTTTTTACAAAACTTGGCTATTTTACATCAAAACAAGGTTTTTTAATGCAGTTTAACGGTTTAATTAAACAATTTCCTAAAGAAATAAGATATTTAATAGTAGCCTTTTTAGTTACTTTAAGTATTGGTTTTTATGGTGGAATTTCATTTGTTAGAACAACAACAGATGCAAATCCAACCGGAATAGAAGAGCGCTATTTAGGTAACGAAGTAGATGAAAATGCTACCAAAATGAAGTTCAAAAAATCTGAAGGAGAAATTATGACAACCGTTCACAGTCATATTTTATCACTTTCCGTTATCTTCTTTATGGTTTCTTTGCTTTTAGCAACTACAAGCGTAAATCAGAAGTTAAAAATGTTTTTAATGATAGAACCGTTCTTTTCATTAGTTTTTACTTTTGGAGGTATTTATTTTCTATGGAAAGATATCCTTTGGATGAAATATCTAATTATGTTTTCAGGAATGTTAATGACATTAACCTACACAGCTTCAGTTTTTTTAATTTTGAAAGAACTTTTTAGTACCAAAAAGAATAACCTTTAATTAATATAAACAATCATTAATTTGTTGTAAATTTGCTCGCAATTATATCTTAATTGCACCATGACAGCACACAACGACAAAATTTTAGGAGAAGGTTTAACATACGATGATGTTTTATTAGTTCCTGCTTTTTCAGAAATACTTCCAAGAGAAGTTTCAATTCAAACAAAATTTACTAGAAACATTACTATTAACGTACCAATTGCTTCTGCAGCAATGGATACAGTTACAGAATCTGCTTTAGCTATTGCTATTGCTAGAGAAGGAGGTATTGGTGTTTTACATAAAAATATGACTATTGAGCAACAAGCGCAAGAAGTTAGACGTGTAAAACGTGCCGAATCTGGTATGATTATAGATCCAGTTACTTTGCCATTAGATGCAATTGTGTACGATGCAAAGCAGTTAATGAAAGAGCATAGCATTGGCGGAATTCCTGTAGTTGATGAAAACGGAGTTTTAAAAGGAATTGTAACCAATAGAGATTTACGTTTTGAGCATGACAACCAAAGACTAATTGTAGAAGTTATGACAAGTGAAAACTTGGTAACAGCAGCAGTAGGAACTTCATTAAACGATGCAGAAAAAATACTTCAAAATTATAAAATTGAAAAATTATTAATTGTTGATGCAGATTATAAATTAAAAGGATTAATTACTTTTAGAGATATAACAAAGGTTACTCAAAAGCCAATTGCAAATAAAGATACCTTTGGTAGATTACGTGTTGCAGCTGCTTTAGGTGTAACCG
This sequence comes from Tenacibaculum aquimarinum, assembly GCF_022478115.1. Lineage (GTDB taxonomy): Bacteria > Bacteroidota > Bacteroidia > Flavobacteriales > Flavobacteriaceae > Polaribacter > Polaribacter aquimarinum_A. The sequence goes on from NZ_JAKGSC010000006.1 coordinate 63,811, forward strand.
GAGACGCTGTAGATAGAGCAGAAGCTTTAGTAAATGCAGGAGTTGATGCCGTAATTATAGATACTGCGCACGGACATACAAAAGGTGTAGTAAATGTATTAAAAGCAGTAAAAGAAAAGTTCCCAAAATTAGATGTTGTTGTAGGTAATATAGCAACGCCAGAAGCCGCAAAATATTTAGTAGAAGCTGGCGCAGATGCTGTAAAAGTTGGTATTGGTCCTGGATCAATTTGTACAACAAGAGTTGTTGCAGGAGTTGGTTTTCCTCAGTTTTCTGCAGTGTTAGAAGTTGCAGCAGCTATAAAAGGTTCTGGAGTTCCTGTAATTGCAGATGGTGGAATCCGTTATACAGGAGATATTCCTAAAGCAATTGCTGCAGGAGCAGATTGTGTTATGTTAGGTTCTCTTTTAGCAGGTACAAAAGAAAGCCCTGGAGAAACAATTATTTACGAAGGACGTAAGTTTAAATCGTATCGTGGAATGGGTTCTGTAGAAGCAATGAAACAAGGTTCTAAAGACCGTTATTTCCAAGATGTAGAAGACGATATTAAGAAATTAGTTCCAGAAGGTATTGTTGGTCGTGTTCCTTATAAAGGCGAATTATACGAAAGTATTCACCAATTTATTGGAGGTTTACGTGCCGGAATGGGTTATTGCGGTTCAAAAGATATTGAAACATTAAAAAATACAGGTAAATTTGTTAGAATTACAGCAAGTGGAATTAACGAAAGTCATCCGCATGATGTTGCAATTACTAAAGAAGCGCCAAATTATAGTAGACGATAAAATAATTTTTAGGGCGTGCCCAAAATAAAAAAGAGAAGCTAAAACGGCTTCTCTTTTTTATTTTCGTCAAGCTTTCGCTACTCGCTTTTTTCATACTTCAAAAGAGCTCAAACAGACCGCTCAATCTTTCACGCAGGCTTACTTATACAAATAAGTTAAAACATTAAACCTTTAAGATTTTTAAATAAGAAATGTCTTTTTTTAAATAAAACAATATTTTTCTTCTTTTAAAACAGGATTTTTCCTGTGCAAAAAACTGTACATCTAAACTACATTTGTAGTGTAATTAAATTTTAAGGGGATTTATTATAACATTCAAAATATTACTTTTTAAGGGGTAGTAATATTTTAAAGTAAAAAGCTTTGGTAAAATGCCAAAGCTTTTTTATTTACCCAATCTTTTACGAAATTTACTCTTATTTTTAATAAATATATTTTCGATTTGTTATTTATTAATAGTTAAAAAAACAAGCATAAATTATAGATTTCCAATTACTTAAAAATAGTACTGAACTTTGCAAGTACGCGCGTTAGGGATTGAGCGGTCTGTTTGAGCTCTTTTTTAGTTTTGGTTTTGAGCGAAGTCGATATACAAAATTTAAAAAAGCGAGTAGCGAAAGCCTGTTAAAACGCCCAAAAAAAACACTAAAAAATCTGTTAATAACTAATCGATTTTGCTATTTTGTTTTTGCAGTGTAAATGCTATTTTAGCAAGACTCCAACCATTTAAAGATTTATGACGCAAGAAACAAAATATACCGAAGATAATATACGATCGCTCGACTGGAAAGAGCACATTAGAATGCGACCAGGAATGTATATTGGTAAGTTGGGAGATGGTTCTTCGCCAGACGATGGTATTTATATTTTAGTAAAAGAAGTACTCGACAATTCTATTGATGAGTATGTAATGGGCGCTGGTAAAACTATTGAAATTTCTATACATGGAAGTAAAGTTATTGTAAGAGATTACGGTCGTGGTATTCCGTTGGGTAAAGTTGTAGATGTTGTTTCTAAAATGAATACCGGAGGAAAATATGATTCTAGAGCGTTTAAAAAATCGGTTGGTTTAAACGGAGTTGGTACAAAGGCTGTAAATGCATTATCAGAATTTTTTAGAGTAGAATCTACTCGTGATGGTAAATCGGCTTCTGCAGAGTTTTCTCAAGGTATTTTAGGAGATCAAGAGTTTTTAGAAGAAACATCGCGTAGAAAAGGAACTAAGGTTTCTTTTATTCCGGATGAAACAATCTTTAAGAAGTTTAAATTCAGAAATGAATATGTAGCTAAAATGTTGAAAAACTATGTGTATTTAAACCCTGGTTTAACCATAGTTTTTAACGGAGAAAAGTACTTTTCTGAAAACGGATTAAAAGATTTATTGGAAGATAACAACAATCAAGAAGATATGTTGTATCCAATAATTCACTTAAAAGGAGACGATATTGAAGTTGCAATTACGCATAGTAAAACGCAGTATTCAGAAGAATATCATTCTTTTGTAAATGGACAGCATACCACACAAGGTGGAACGCACCAAGCTGCGTTTAGAGAAGCTATTGTAAAAACGATTAGAGAGTTTTATGGTAAAAACTTTGAAGCTTCGGATGTTCGAAAATCTATAATTTCTGCCATTGCTATTAAAGTAATGGAACCTGTTTTTGAGAGTCAGACAAAAACAAAATTAGGTTCTACTGAAATGGGTGGCGATTTGCCAACCGTAAGAAGTTACATTAACGATTTCTTAAAAACACAACTCGATAATTTCTTACATAAAAACACAGATACAGCAGACAAGCTTCAAAAGAAGATTTTACAAGCTGAAAAAGAGCGTAAAGAATTATCTGGAATTAGAAAATTAGCAAAAGATAGAGCTAAAAAAGCAAGCTTGCATAACAAGAAATTACGCGATTGCAGAATTCACTTAGGCGATATAAAAAAAGAAAGCTATTTAGATACAACGCTCTTTATTACTGAGGGAGATTCAGCTTCTGGATCTATTACAAAATCTCGTAATGTAAACACACAAGCGGTTTTTAGTTTAAAAGGAAAGCCATTAAATTCTTACGGATTAAGTAAGAAGATTGTGTACGAAAACGAAGAGTTTAACTTATTACAAGCGGCTTTAAATATTGAAGATGGTTTAGAAGATTTACGTTACAACAACATTGTAATTGCAACGGATGCCGATGTAGATGGAATGCACATTAGATTGTTATTAATTACATTTTTCTTGCAGTTTTTTCCAGAGTTAATCAAAGAAGGACATTTATACATTTTAGAGACGCCGTTGTTTAGAGTTCGTAATAAAAAGCAAACTTTCTATTGTTATTCTGAAGACGAAAAACGAGATGCAATAGCTAAATTACGTGGAAAGCCAGAGATAACACGATTTAAAGGTTTGGGAGAGATTTCTCCAAATGAATTTGTGCATTTTATTGGAGACGATATCCGTTTAGATCCAGTAATGTTAGACAAAGAAATGTCTATTGAGCAAATGCTACAATTCTACATGGGAAAAAATACGCCTGATAGACAAAAGTTTATTATCGAAAATCTAAAAGTGGAGATGGATTTTATAGAGGATGAAGTTTAGTAGTTAAAGACAAAAAAGATGCTAAATAAAGCGAGAAGATTTAGGTTGTATTTGATGTTTACTGCAATTATATTTTTTATAAATATGCTTAATGTAGATTTAGATAATTTAAGTTGGGAAATAAACAGAACACACTATATAAACATGATTGCTGCCGCCGCAGCTTTTCTTGGTATTTTTCTGTTGAATAAAAATAATAACGAAACAACCGTTTAAACATTCATAAATGAGTGAAGAAACAAATGAACACGAAGAAGAATTAACAAATCAAAATAACCTTGATAATCCGACTGATGCGGTCGAAACCATTACCAAAGTTACAGGAATGTACAAAGAGTGGTTTTTAGATTATGCTTCGTATGTAATTTTAGAAAGAGCCGTTCCTTCTTTGGAAGACGGTTTAAAGCCAGTACAACGTAGAATTATGCATTCTATGAAAGATTTAGACGATGGACGTTACAATAAAGTAGCTAATATTGTTGGTCATACCATGCAATATCATCCGCATGGAGATGCTTCTATTGCAGACGCAATGGTGCAAATTGGTCAGAAAGAATTACTGATTGATATGCAAGGAAACTGGGGAAATATCTTAACTGGAGATAGAGCTGCAGCTTCGCGTTATATTGAGGCAAGACTTTCTAAATTTGCCTTAGATGTTGTTTTTAACCCAAAAACTACCGATTGGAAACTGTCTTACGACGGAAGAAGAAAAGAGCCGATAGATTTGCCTGTAAAATTCCCATTATTACTTGCACAAGGAGCAGAAGGAATTGCAGTAGGTTTATCAACTAAAATATTACCACATAATTTTATTGAATTAATTGATGCATCAATAAAATATTTAAAAGGAAGAAGTTTTAAAATTGTTCCAGACTTTTTAACAGGCGGAATTGCAGATTTTACAAATTATAATGATGGTAAACGTGGTGGAAAAGTAAGAGTTAGAGCAAAAATATCTCAACTCGATAAAAAGACACTAGTAATTACGGAAGTCCCGTTTGGAACCACAACAACTTCTTTAATTGATAGTATTTTAAAGGCGAATGACAAAGGGAAAATTCGTGTAAAAAAGATTGAAGATAATACTGCTGCTAACGTAGAAATATTAGTGCATTTACCACCAAATGTATCGCCAGATAAATCTATTGATGCGTTGTATGCGTTTACAAATTGCGAAACTTCAATCTCTCCATTAGCATGTACAATTGAAAATAACAAACCAGTTTTTGTTGGAGTTTCAGAAATGCTAAAACATTCTACTGATTTAACGGTAGATTTGTTAAAACGCGAATTAGAAATTCAGCTTAATGAGTTACAAGAACAATGGCATTTTGCTTCGCTTGAAAGAATTTTTATTGAAAACAGAATCTATCGAGATATAGAAGAGGTAGAAACTTGGGAAGGTGTAATTGAAGCTATTGATAAAGGTTTACAACCACATATTAAACATTTAAAACGAGCAATTACCGAAGAAGATATTGTTCGTTTAACAGAAATTAGAATTAAGAAAATATCTAAATTCGATATTGATAAAGCTAAACAACAAATTGAAGCTTTAGAAGAAAAAATAGCTGTTGTAAAAGACCATTTAGCAAACTTAATAGAGTTTGCTATTGCTTATTTTAAGCGCTTAAAAGATACCTATGGAAAAGGGAAGGAGCGTAAAACGGAAATCAGAATTTTTGATGATATTGTTGCTACAAAAGTAGTAATGCGTAACACAAAACTCTATGTAAATAGAGAGGAAGGTTTTGTTGGAACCTCACTTAAAAAAGACGAGTACGTTACTGATTGCGCGGATATTGACGATGTAATTATCTTTAGAAAAGATGGTAAAATGATGGTTACAAAAGTAGCATCAAAAACTTTTGTTGGTAAAGACATTATTCATATCGCGGTCTTTAAAAAGAAAGACAAACGTACGGTTTACAATTTTATGTATAAAGACGGAGCTAAAGGAGCGTCTTATATGAAACGTTTTAATGTAACTTCAGTAACACGAGATAAAGAATACGATTTAACTAATGGAAGTAAGAGTTCCAAAGTGTTGTATTTTTCTGCAAACCCAAATGGAGAAGCAGAAGTAGTAACTATTAATTTAAGAGCTGTTGGAAGTGTTAAAAAACTAAAATGGGATATTGATTTTGCAGACTTAGCAGTAAAAGGTAGAGCCGTTCGTGGAAACACAATAACTAAATATTCTATAAAGAGTGTCGATTTTAAATCGGCCGGAGTTTCAACATTAAAACCACGTAAAATTTGGTTCGATGATACTGTACAACGTTTAAATGTTGACGAAAGAGGTGAGTTGTTAGGCGAATTTAGAGCAGAAGATAAAATCCTAATCGCCACGCAAAGCGGTAAAATTAAAGCAGTTACACCAGATTTAGGTTTGCATTTTGAAGATGATATGATTGTTTTAGAAAAATGGAAGCCAAGCAAACCAATTTCTGCCATTTATTTTGATGGTGAAAAAGAACGATATTATGTAAAACGTTTCGAGATTGAACAAACAGATAAAGAAGAAGTTTTTATTTCTGATCATCCAAAGTCTCAATTAGAAATTATTGCTACAGATTACAGACCTGTAGCTGAAATTGTTTTTTCAAAAAGAAGTTTAGAGAGAATAAAGGTAGATTTTGAGCAATTTATTTCTGTTAAAGGAATAAAAGCACAAGGAAATCAAATAACTACAAATAAGATTAAGCAAGTAAGCTTATTAGAATCTTTACCTTTTGAAGAGCCAGAGGAACCAAAAATAGAAGATGTTGAGGTTAATGAAGAAGAGGAAATTAAAGAAGAAGTTTTATTAGAAGTTCCAAAGGTAGAGCCAACAATAAATAAATCTTCTGTAAATGAATTGATTAGTAAAGAAGAGAAAGCAAAACGCGCATTACTAAAATCAATAAAAGAAAAGAAGAATACAGACGACGACAGTCAAATAACACTTTTTTAAGATGAAAACAATAGGATTAATTGGCGGAATTACACCACAATCAACAATGATGTATTATCAAGTGTTAAATGAGTTGGCTGCCGAAAAATATGGCGAACATCATTCCGCTAAAATTGTAATTCATTCTGTAGATTTTGGGGAAATAAAAAAACATCAATTAGCAGGTCGTTGGGATTTGTTAGATGAAATTATGGCTTCTGCAGGTAAAAGTTTAGAAAGAGCTGGAGCAAGTTGTATTTTAATTTGTGCAAATACGATGCATTTGTGTATAGACGCAATTGAAAATGTAGTTTCAATTCCTGTAATTCATATAGCCGAAGCTACGGGAAAACAAATTCAACAAAAGAACCTGAAAAAAGTAGCTTTATTGGGTACAAAATACACAATGGATAAAACATTTTATAGAGATGTTTTAGGTAACTTTAGTTTAGAAACCTTAATACCAAATAGTGAAGACAAGGTTTTTATTAACGATGTAATTTACACTGAATTATCTAAAGGAATTGTAAGTAATGTATCAAAGAATAAATATATAGATATTATTAAAAAACTTACAAAAGAAGGTGCAGAAGGTATAATTTTAGGATGTACAGAAATACCATTACTTGTTCAACAAAATGATGTTACAATTCCGGTTTTTGATACCACTACAATACATGCAACAGAAGCATTTAATTTTGTTACAAAGGAATAATGGACATATAATGCTAATTGCTTAATGAAATTCAAACTACTTTTACTAACATTTTTATTTACTTTTTTTTCTTACGCCCAGTCTGAAATTTATTTTTATAAAGATACTGAAAGTAGTTTGTCTATTAAAGACATAGAAAGTAAAGAGTTTAATCTTCTTACTAAAGAAGTACTAGAATGGAGCTCAAAAGCTACTTTTTGGTTTAAAGTACCAAAAATAACTTCAAATGAAAACTATATATTTAGAATAAAGAGTATAAGAGTTAACAATGCAGTAGCATATAAAAATTCAATTGAGATTCCCGCTTTAAAAAACCAAAGACATGTATCTTTTAAATTTTCAAGAGACGCTTTTGTTTATGTAAAAGTAAACTCAAAATTTAGTTCATATTTTCCTATTGAATTTAAAAAAGAAGAAACCTCGATTTATAAGGAGAAATTAGAGTTTTTTATAAATGGGTTTTACTATGGAACGGCTTTTTTAGTTATTATTTTTAGTATAAATTATTATTACTTTTTTAAAGACAAAGCCTTTTTGTATCATGGATTTTTACTAACGAGTTTATTGTTTAGCTTTATACTAACTGATGGCGTTTTTAATTTTTTTAATGTACAATCAGAATATATTCAGTTTTTAATTCTATTGAATACTATTTTTTTTACTTACTCTTTAAATAAATTTAGTATTAGTTTTTTAGAAATAGATAAATACTTCCCAAGAATTAAAAAAAACGCAAAAATTTTAGTTGTGTTAATTATTTTACTTGTAATCTTATTTTTTATCTTTTCTAAGATTGAACTTTACATAATTTTTAATGTATTAATTTTTATCAATTCATTTATATTTTGGTTTACTAGTATTGTTCTTTTTAAAAATAATAACCACACAAAATTATTTACTTTGGCTTTTGCTATAATTTTATTTAGCGGATTAGATTTTGTGGTTTTGAGAAGTTTGGGTTTTTCAATATTTCAAAGTAGTCCAACAACTATGAAGTTTGGGAGTTTTGTTCAAATTATAGTTTTATCATTTGCTGTATTATTTAGAGAAAAAGATTTAAGAAAAGATAATTTCTACATGAAAAATGAGATATTAAAATTCTCAAAAGAGGTTAAAGTTTTAGCTGATGAGAAAAGTCAAAACGCTATAAACTTTAATATTGAAAACCTTAGTTTAAGAGAGCGAGAAGTATTTGATTTAATAGCCTCAGGAATGACTAATAAAGAAATAGCAAACCAAGCAAACATATCTGTAAATACAGTAAAATTTCATGTAAAAAATATTTATGAAAAATTAAACATAAAAAGCAGGAAAGAGTTGAAAACAATTGAAAGTGCTATAAAATAATAGCTTTTTAGAATAAACTACCCATTAACTACCCCAGTTTTTAAGGGATATAATTTATTTTAAGGTTACATTTGAATGTGAAATATTTCAATTATGTTTTCCCCCAATTATTTTACTTTTGCCTTCTTTAGAAATAAAGGAGGCATTTTAGTGTAGCTTTAGCTCTGTTTGTCTTGAAATTTAATTCTTAAAATTCAAGAAATACTTATTCTTAATAAAGCAATATCATGTTAAAATTCTTATTTTTGATATAGCAATAATTAATGCTTTGGAATTATTTAATTTTAAAGAAAAGTATAATTTTATGAATAATTTTTGGCAAGAATTTTTAAAGTTGAACAATATTTGGAGTATTACTCTGTATTGTATTGTAGTTTTCTTTATTGCCTGGATTTTTTCAAGAGTAATAAGATCTGTTGCTGTTCAAGTAATAAAAAAGAAACAAAAAGATAAATTTGGTAACACAAGTTTACAGTTTTTTAAAAATTCGGTAAAGTTTTTTCTAGGACTTTTTGCAGTATTCTATTTAATATTTACAGTTCCCGTTTTTAGAAGCAAAGCAGCTATTATATTTTCTGGAGCAGGTATTTTAGCAGCCATTATTGGTTTTGCAGCACAAGCAGCGCTATCTAATTTAATTGCAGGTGCATTTATTGTAATTTTTAAACCCTTTAGAGTTGGAGATTACATAAAGTTAGATGACACCAGAATAGGTATTGTAGAAGATATAACGCTTAGACATACCGTAATAAATAACTTCGAAAATAAAAGGCTAATTATACCAAACTCTGTAATTAGTACAGATTCTATTTTAAATCACACCATAGACGATTCTTATATATTAAGTTTCAATAACTTTAAAATAGGTTTAAAAGCCAATGTAGATTTGGCCAAAAAAATTATTCAAGAAGAAGCCATAAAACTAGAAAGTGTAATAGATAATAGAACAGCTAAAGAAGTTTTAGTGTCCACAACTGGACCTGTAGAGGTAAGGTTTATAGATACTTCCGAAAACCATATTCATCTAAGAGCTTATGTTTGGTTAAATGATCCCTTTCAAGAATTTAAAATGAAATGTTCTCTTAAAGAAGCAGTACACAAAAGGTTTATTAATGAAAATGTAGATTTGCCAATTCCGTTACTACGCTTAGTTAAAGAAGAAAATTAGTATTATTTGTGCGTTCGAGCGGGCTTTACCCACTCGCTTTTTGTTCATACTTCACAAAAGAGCTCAAACAAATGCTTCAATCCCTAACGCGTGCGTATTTATATACACTTTGTCATTCTTAATTTGTTTTAGAATCTCAAAATTATCAGTAAAAATGGATTTATTCAATCAAACCAATCAACTAAGAAATTTACTTCCCAAAGACGGAACAGTAATATACTACGGAACCATTTTATCAATAGCAAAAGCAACAGATTATTACAATACGTTATTAAATACAATCGATTTTAAAAATGATCAAGCCATAATTTTTGGGAAACTAATAACCACAAAAAGAAAAGTAGCTTGGTACGCAGAAAAACCATTTGAGTATCAATACTCAAAAATTACAAAAACTGCTTTAACATTTACAAAAGAACTCTTAGAGCTTAAAGAATTAGTAGAAGCGCAAACACAGGAAACATACAACTCTTGCTTGTTAAACTTATATCACGATGGTTCAGAAGGAATGGCGTGGCACAGCGACGGAGAAAAAGACTTAAAGAAAAACGGTGCAATAGCTTCAGTAAGTTTTGGTGCAGCGCGCAAATTTGGGTTTAAACATAAAGAAACCAAGGAAACCGTTTATAAAGTATTAGAACATGGTTCTTTATTAGTTATGAAAGACCAAACACAAACCAATTGGTTACATCGATTACCGCCAACAAAAAAAATAAAAAGCCCAAGAATAAACTTAACGTTTAGAACTATTGAAAGGTAGTTATATAGTGTGTTTTGTAGTAAAAACATTTCAAATACTATTCTTTTATAAATTCCATTAATTTTTGTGCAATTCCTTGTCTAAAAAAGTGGGTTAACAACTAAACGTCTAATATGGGTTTAGGAGTCATTGTCAATAATTTCTATAACTCCAGCTAATTCTCCTTTTTTCATGTATCAAAAAAAAACGGAATCTACTTCTCATATATTCCCCAACAGTTTTTTTAATGGCGAAAAATCAATTGCATTTAATAATTCAGTTTCAATTTTATATGAAACTTGAAAAACTGTATGCATTTTTTTACTATTTCTAAATCACTATTTACAAGTTTTTCAACTATATACGTTTTGTTATTAGGTTTTTTTTTTTTTTTAACTAAATGTAAATATGTCATTTTTTTGTTATTAAATATGACAATTATTCATAAAAATGACAGAATTACACAGAATATTACATGAAATACCTGATAAAAGCCCTTGAGTTTATTTTGGTATTTTATTTGCTTATAGATAAATGAATTCGTAAAAGATTTCAAATTTGATTTAATGTTTAATTTAAAATTTTGTAATTATGAGCAATTTAGCAACTGTTCCTAAAAATGGAAGTTTAGCGAACAGCAATTCAAATCAAAACTTCCCAACTTTATCAAATTGGTTAGATGACATTTTTAATAGAGATCTGCCATCAGTATTTACTTCAAATTTTAATACTGGTATTACTTTACCAAAAGTAAATATTAAGGAAACTGCCGACGCTTTCATTGTAGAAATGGCTGTTCCGGGTTTAAAAAAGTCAGACTTTCAACTTGACCTTGATAATCAAGTTTTATCGATTTCCACCGAAACAAAGGAAGAAAATGAACAAAAGGAAGAAAACTATACTCGTAGAGAGTTTGGTTACTCCTCGTTCAAAAGAACCTTTAATTTACCAGAGAGTGTAAACGATGAAAAAATTAATGCAAATTATGAAAATGGTATTTTAAGTATTCTTTTGCCTAAAAAAGAAGAGGCAAAGCAAAAGCCAGCCAGAAGCATTAAGATTTCATAATTGTTTCACTAAATTTTAAAGTTAAGTATTGAGAGTGATGCTGAATTTTTCAGCATCCTCTTAATAATAAGTTTAATTCTTTAAAATTTTATTGATATGCCAAGAAAGTTTAAATCTGGGGAATGGGTAAAAGTTAAAGGAAAACTTACCTCTCCGAAAATGCAAGTTATTAAATATGTTCCAAAAGAGGATTCAATATTCCGTTTGGTTGATAATGACAGTTATTTGGAATGTGTTTGGTATAAAAATGGTGAACGAAAATCAGAAGTGTTTCACCAAAATAGATTGATTAAAATGATAGAAACTGGTGGTTTGTTAAAAACATTTAGAACAAACCCAAAATTAAGTTTAACTCAAAAACTAAAGTGATGAAAAAGTATATTTTATTATTGATGGTTGGTTTGTTAAGTGTTAGTTGTAAAGGGCAAGAAAATGAGACCAAAAAATTTGAAAAAGAAGAGGATAAGACTAATATAGTAGAAGAGCCTAAAGGAACTTGGAAAGTTGATAAAGAATTTGATGAAAACGGAAATTTAATTAGATACGATAGCATTTATTCTTGGTCTTCCAATGATAAGTTCGATAATTTCTCATTATCTGATAAAGATAGTTTAATGAAATCTTTTAAATCACAATTTTTCTCAAGCTATTCAGGGTTTAAAAATCAAGGATTTGAAGATGTTTTTTCTCAAGATTCACTTTTTAGCAAACATTTCTTTAACGATAATTTTTTTGAAAGTAATTTTGGAAATGAATTTATTGATATTGATAAATTAAGGCAACAAATGATTGCAAGACAGAAGAGGTTTTTAGAAAAATATCATTCAGAATTTATTAAACCTAAAGACGAAAACTAAATAGTTTTCGTCTTTTCATTGCTTTGGTCAAATGTTTGGCTACGTTGTTGTTTGCTGTGGTTAGTGGCGTTATTAAGCAACTAATTTGGCAAATACAAACCGAATAGAATATCCGCTAGAATATTCGAAAGTAGGCTAGGACTAGCGATAAATTATATACGGTATTGGCAACCGTCTTTATTTTTCAGGTTTATAATTCAGAGTGTTTCCTCTCGGAATATAACTCAAACTTAATAATTCACTACTGTATTCAAGTATAGAATATTCTAAAGAGTCAGAATCATTCGTTATCGTTAGATATTCGAAAGGTTTATGATCAGTTCCCAATTCCTTTATGTATTCTCTTCGTATATTAAAATCGTAAACATCGGAAGAGTCAGTTTCCATTCCTTTGTAAAACATAATCCATTTTCCGTTTTTAATTTCAATTCCGGCAAGAGAGTCAATTGTGCTTATCCAACGTCCGTTTTTAAATTCCGTAAGTTTTATAATAGAATTTTGTTGAAATTCAATTTCGCTTTTTTTTGCGTCTTCTTTTACTCCTTTTGCAAAGTCAAACATTTCAATTCCGAAATAAGCAATTCCGATAATTACAGTCCCAATTATTGTTATTAAAATTCTTTTTTTCGTAATATTTTGATTTTTAGATTTGGTTAAAATGTGTTTTTATCTGCTAGTTTATTCTTTCTAGTAACATTTATATTTAATATTTTAAAAAGATGATCGAAAGCGTTGTATGCTCTTCGAGCCATTTTTTTATCTTTGAATCGAAAAGAATGCCAGTATCCTTCAACATCAATATACACTCTGTAATAGGAATCGGAATATTCAACTCCTAATAATTTATGTTTTTTGAATTCTCTTCTAATCGGAGTATCGTATTCGTTTTTATATACTCTTGAATATATAATTTGTTTTTCATTCATTTCTACCTTTATATTTGTGGTAGTGTATGGGCTAATAACTCTTAATTGTTTTGGTAAAGCCTATTCATTAAGCCAATTAACTGTTTCGTTAACTGTGGCATCAGATTGCGCGTTTAAATTTAAAATACCAATAAATAGACTAAGAATAAATAGTGTTTTTTTCATGTTTGTAATTTTGATTTACCCTAATATTTGTTAACGGTTTTGTGTATGATACGTTGCGTATGTAAGCAACTAATTTAGTAAATAATAACTAAATAAAAAGTCCTCACAAACTTTCGTAAATAGGTGAGGACTTAGCAATAAATTATAAACGGTGTTGGCGGTAGTTTTTATTTATGCATCTACAAAAATTACTTGACCCGTAATAAATCCATCAACCGAACGTTCAAAAGCTTTACCTACTAACTTTCCAGGAACTGGCTCAAAACCTGGCATAATTTCACCATAAACATCCCAAGCCTCTTCTAAAACAGTTGGGTTTATTGAGTTTACTCGAATTCCTCTTGGCATTTCAAAGGCAACACATTTAACGAATGTATCAATTGCTCCACTTGTAGTTGCGTCTGCGATCGCAAATGGAATCGGTTTAACATTTAGAATTCCCGTAATTAATGTGAAAGAACCGTTATCTGCAATGTATTCTTGTCCTATACGAACAATATTAATTTGTCCCATCATTTTACTTAAAATGGTACTCATCCATTGTTTTTCCGTCATGTCTGTAAAACTAGCATATTCACATACACCAACAGTATTTACAACAGCATCAAAATGCCCTACATCTTTGAAAAGTTTTCTTAAGGATTCTTCGTTAGTAATGTCAACTTGATAATCATAGTTATTAGCAGTACGCCCAGCAGTTATAACTTTGTGTTTTCTTAAACCTGTAAGCGCAGCCTGTCCCATTTTTCCGTTTGCTCCTATTAAAATTATTGTTTTCATATAATATCTGTTTTTAAATTATATGCAAATTTATGAAGCACTAAAGGTTTAAGAAGAGGACATTTGTCTAATACGTAATATTAGCCCTTATTCTACTAAGATGACGTTGTGTAACACCTAAGTAAGATGCTATGTAATGTAGTGGAATCTCTTTGATGTATTCAGGTTGTGTTTTAATTAAATCTAAATAGCGTTGTTGAGCTTTATCTTTTTGATGATTAAATATCCATTTTTCTAATTCTACATATTCTTTTTCGGCAATAATTTTCAAAAAACGCAACCAATTACTATTTGATTTCGCTAAATTTTCTAACGTTGCTTTTGGTATTGAAATTATTTCAGCATCTGTTAGAGCTTGAATATTTTCTTCAGATTTTTTTTGTGAAATAAATGACGAATAAGCCATTAATAGTTTATTTGGAAAAGTGAAACAATAAGTGATTTCATCGTCATTGTTTGAAAAGTAATAAGAACGAAAAATTCCACTTTTAACAAAAGCTATAGTATTGCAAATTTCATTATTGTTAATATATAAATCACCTTTTTTTAATAAAATGGTTTGAGATAATTTCAAGAAATTATTAATTTCTATGTCTGTAAATAAATTAAATGATTTTAAATATTCATTCATTTCTTTCTTTAATGTTTTGTATGCTCAAATTACTGCCAACGGTTACGTATAAGAGCAGTAGCGAAAAAAAAACGTAATAGCTCTAGATTTACAAAATACTAAATTAAAAATAAAATAGCGGCTCGAGTTAACACCCAAACCGCTATTACTTTTATACATTGTTAGCTACAGGCTTTACTCTGTTATAGTCTGAATTATTTTTAAAGCTACATCTTTCGAGGATAAATAATTTTGACCAGTTATCACGTTACCTTGAACCTCAATATGAACAGAGTTTTTCGGAGAATATTTAAATATACCTCCTCTTTCTTCTATGGTCTTTTGAATTAAAAAAGGGAATTGCTTAAAATATTCCGCACCTTCTTTTTCATAAGCTTCTGGGTATCCACTAATGGTTTTTCCATTTACCAAGTATTTTCCTTCTTTTGTTTTTAAATTTACGATACCTGCTGTTCCATGACATACTGAAGATATAATACCATTATATTCTTCATAAATGGTCATTGATATTTTTTGGATAGCTTTATTCTTAGGCACATCATACATAGCACTTCCTCCACCAATATAATGAACTGCTTTATAATTTTTTGCGGTGATTTCTTTAGGTTTTTTTGTGTTTTCTAGGGCATACATAAAATCTTGGTTGTATAATAACTTTTTTTGTAGTGAATCAGATGTATTAATATACGCAAGCGGAATACTTCCTCCTGTTGGACTAACGAAGTCGACAGTAAATCCTGCCTTTTTAAATGTATCATAAGCATTAACTATTTCAGAGAAACTATTACCAGTTGGAATATCAGATTCTCCATGAAATGAAACATTTGATACTATAAATAAGATTTTATCTCCTTTTTGGTTACTTTTTTCATTACTGGCAGTTTTGCTAATGATTTTCCATTCGTTTTCAATTTTTTTTAAAAGAAATAAATCAATATATCTCAAACCACTCTCAGAGATAATAATTTCTGCTTTTGCTGTTGCAATACCTTCAAAGTTATCAATAGATAAAATGTTTCCAATTCTTCCCGTAAACTCCCCTTCTTTTTTATTTTTATACCAACTTGCATATTCTTTAGCAGGAACAGTCCAAAGTGTTTTGTTGTTTTTTTCTAAATATAGATTGGCATTGGTATAAAATGCTTTTTCAATAAGCTTAGATTTGTTGTAAGAAGTACCGTTTATATAATTTAAAAGAGTGCTTTCAATTTTAGATACTTCCGTTTGTGAAAAAACTGAAGAGTTAATTATTAGAAATCCAATTAATAAAAGAAAATGTTTCATAAGTATTTTTATTGTTGTTAATTAAATTGAACAGCAATGATACTATGAATGTTTGTTGAGATATCTACAAAATTATACATTAAAACTCCTGTTGTATACATCAGGAGTTTTAATATCATTATTTATTTCGAATGTATTTAGCTGGAGTTGTGTTTGTTACCTTTTTAAAAGCAGTGTAAAATGTGCTATTTGAGTTAAATCCGCATTTTTCAGCAATGATTTCAATTTTTAGATTAGGGTGAGTTTTTAAAAGATGTTTTGCCTCTTCAATTCTATATTCATTAATAAATTGAGAAAAGCTTTTGCTTAAATTATTATTTAAAAATTGCGATAATAACTGTGGGCGTATATTAAGTTTTTTAGCGAATATGGGTAGTGTTAGGTTGGCGTTTTTATATAACTTTTCTTCATTTAAGATAGATGTAATTTTTTGTTTAAGTTTTTGTGCTTCATTTTCGTCAATTTGAATATTAACATATTTTTCTTTTTTTTCTGAGATAACAAAGTCCTTTTTTCTCTTATAAAAAAGAAGTAATATAGATAAGTAAAACACAAAAGAAAAAGAAAGAGCTCCCGAAATATAAGATGTGTAAGATGCAGTATAATAGGCTGTCCAAATAATAAGTACACCAAAAAAAACACTTAAAGCCCAAATTTCATTATAATTTAGTTTTGCTTTTTTTATTAATATTTTTCGTAAAGTGCTTTTTAGTAAAAATGCTGATGCTAGAATATATAAAACCCATTGATAATTAATTATTTTGTAAAAATAATTACCCCAAAGTTCTGCGTTTTTTTGGTATGGATATAAAAAACCAACACCCAGAATAATTAATAGGAATAATGAAATATGAGAATAAAAAAATTTGTTTGATTGCTTATCACCTTGAGTTTTAGATTTAATATAAAAATATAGAAATGGTCCAATAAAAAAACAAGCAGATAAACCTATTTGCAGGTAATTTTTTGAGAGTTCAGGGTTAAAATAAAAGAATAAAGACTTCCAAACACGGATACTTAAAACAGCTAACAATGCACCTAAAAAATAATTTGATTTATTTATTGGTTTAGCAATAAATAAAAAATAGATACTTAAAACGATACTATTAAAAGCTCCTATAGCACTAAAGAAAAATATTAATTTGTTATCTAAATTCAATTCGTATTCTTGGTTTTTATAGCTTGTAGCTAACGGTTTTGTGTATGATTTCGTTGCGTGGTTTAAGCACTAAAGTTAGCAAATAAATCACAGATAGAAAGTCCGCGAGGACTTTCGTAAGTAGGCTTGAACTAGCAATAAATTATATACGGTGTTGTGGGCAGTTATTGTTTTTCTTTATTCTACATTATTAATTACAGTCTTTTACACACTGTCCCTTTAGATTAATATAAAATTGTTTTCGATTAAGCTCAACCATAGTTATTCCATTCTGTCTTTTTAAAAAATTTCTTACATTATCATACTTAATCGGAATGACTACTTTTCCTCTAGTATTTACGAAACCGTATTTGCCATTTCTCTTAACCCATGCTAAACCAGATTCAAATCTAGAAGCAACTCTATCATATAATGGGGGAATAACAACTTGTCCTTTTGTATTTATGAAACCGTATTTTTCATTTATCTGAATACGTGCTAATCCTTCCTTGAAGTTTTTATTTCTCTTAGCTTTCTCAAATCCCTTTTTAAGATCCTCTTTTTCTCGTTTCATTTTCTCAACAACTTTATTATAGTCATCACGACTTTTTTTGTCCTTTATCTTTTGCTGAGTGGTTTTAAATTCTTCTTCTTTTTTTGCTTTGTATACTTGAGTATAATCTCTTCCTTGATTTATTATTTTCAAGCTGTATAAAGCATTAGAATAATCATTTTTAAAAACCTCTATCTTTGTTGCTATAATAGATAAATCTTCTTTATTATATCCGTTAACTCCTCCTCTTGGAGAATAAACTATTGTGTTGAGAGATGTTACTTTGAAATAGAATTTTAGTAGAATGCTTCTATCAATTTGGCCATTACTTTTTTTACGAGAATTAATAAATTTTTCAGCATCAGTTGACTGCATTGGCAGCGTAAAGTTTACATCATCCTTGTTCAAAATTTCATTTATATTAATTCTAAAGCCTTGTAAATTACCACTAACTCCCTTGAATTTGTCCATATTATAATAAACGGGAAATGAACCTTCAGAAAAATTGTATTTACCTAAGTTAGCTTCGATAGTTTGATAGTATATTAGATTATTATCGGCTTTATTTATATTTTTCTTCAGCTCATTGAGAATTCTATTTGCGAACTTTTGATTTTTAAACTCATCATTTTTAACCTGCTGGTACTCCTGATTATGAAATTTATAAAGGTATAAGTCGAACCATCTATAATTGGGGTTATGACCAACTCGAACATTAGTTTTGTCATTTGGTTTATGATTATAAGCTTTCATAAAAAAAGCAAAAGCATCTTTCTCTGTCAATTCGGTTTGAGCAAAGGAATGTTGAAATACTGTAAGAATTAAAATTAATAATAGTTTTTTCATTTTTTCATTTTTTTTATTAACCTACTTCAAAATTTAGTTGGCTTTTCGGTTAATTCCCAACATTATATTTAAGTCAAATTCTGTTGTTTGATTTGACTGACAATAATCGTAATTCGTTCGTTGTTTAACAATTCGAAATGAAAATCTGCTGATTTCTGATGAAAGTTTGTTTTCAGACGAAATGTAGGTTTTAATTGCCCACGTGATTGTGTATGGTTAGTTGCGTGATTTAAGGAACTAAGTTAGCAAATAAATCACAGATAGAATATTCCGCAGGAATGTTCGTAAGCAGGCTAGAAGCAAGCAATTAATTATACACGGTGTTGGCAAATCGTTTTTATTTTATTATTCCAATTCCGATAAATAAAGTTCCGACAATTATAATTAAAAGTCCGAACGAGAATAATTTATCAGAATTTTTCACTTTTAGGTTTTCAGCTCCAAATCCGCTATTTATTTCGTCTGAATATCTTAAAAAGAGTATAAAATCTCTATTGTGTATATTTTCACTTATCCTTTTAAAAATTCGGTCAAAAGCCCAATAGACTGTCGGTACGCAAAATCCGAAATACATAATTCGGTCATTTCTGAATTCAGTTTTAGAATATAAAAATCCAAAAAGTCCAATTGCTAAAAGTCCGACGCAAATCAGCCAAACTATTTTCGGGTTCATCCATTTCTTTTTCCTTGTGTAAAGTATAAAGAAACTTATTCCGAGTGCAATTCCAATTCCGACCAAGCTGTTATCCAATTCTTTATTGTTTTTTAACTCTTAATCTCTCGAAAAATTGTCAACGTCATTTATAATATCCTCTTTTAACCATTCCGTGAATTTTTCATTTAAACTATCAATTTCTATTTGAACTGACTCTTCTAATTCCTGTCCAGTTTTCCCTTTTTGTAACTCTAATATTTGAATTTGTCTTTTGAGAATTGCTTTCAAATGATAACTATTCATCAAGTTTGTTGAGTGAATACTCATCAATAAAGTTCCAAGGTCAATATTAAATTTCGGATTGTTCATTAAATCTTCAATGTCCATATTTTATCTTTTAAGAGTTTGCTCGGAAATGTTTGCCAACGTTTATGTATAAGAATAGTTGCGGGTTTGTATGCGAAGATTTTCCGCAGGAAAATCAGACGTTACAAACACGCAACGACCTTTGATTAAGCACTAAGCCGTAATTATTTTTATACGGTGTTGGGCGTTCGTTATTTTTTCAGTTTTATTAAATCTTTTTCAATAATTTCTACTTTAAATATATCTCTCATTTTGAAATTTCCTTGAACCCAATTTTCATATTCTATTCCATCTATTCCTGTCATTATTATTCTTGGTGCTCCAGTTGAATTTGCTGTTCTATTAATTTTTCCAATTACGATTTTCTCAATGTTTTCTCCAAGTTGAATTTTTATTGGTTCAAGATGATTTTTTGCAAATAATTCAGAATATTTTTTTCTAATATTAAAAAACCTTTGATTATAATAAGCTTCTCCGATTTTTACAATTATTTCTTCGTTATATACTTTTTCCATTATTTTTTCTTTATTCTCAATTTTCACAACCTTTTTTCGTTCGCTTAATTTTCCGTTTTTTCCAAGATAATTCCATTCTGGTAAAAATTCCGCAATTAAATTGTCTTCTAAACCTGCTGATAAATTGATTTTCTTTCCTTTGTAACTTAATTCAGCATTATCTTCGAATAAATATATTTCAACTTCTTTTCTATCTCCTAATTTTTCAATAATTAGATTATTTAATCTGAAGTTTGTTCGTTGGGAAATATTTGGTTTTCTATAACCATTTAGTCTTTGTGAAATTGTTTTAACACTTTTTCCAATATATTTTATTTCGTTTTCAATTACAAAAGAGTATAATATATTTTTTGCGGTATAATTTTCGTTTAATTCATATTGAAATAAACTATTCTCAAAACTCCATTTCCCTACTTTTTTAAATCCTATTTCAGTAAGTTTTTTCATTTTTTCGGAATTTGAGTGGTAATGACGCCCAACGGTCTTGTGTATGAAACGTAGCGTATAAATAAACGCTAACTTTTCGGATTTAGCACGAGCCGAATTTTTTATTTTTATGTTTCATTTTCTTTTATAAATATAACCAAATAAAAATTTTGGCGTACTTTGTAAATAAGCAAAAACCTCTCGAAAAGCCTATAATAGCTATGTTTTATACACGGTGTTGTGTGGCGTTTTTATTTATTACTTATCGAAATTCCTTTTGTCGTGAAAGAAATTCCTTGTTGTCCGTTTGTTGATATCATAATGCCTTCAAAAATTGGTTCAACACTTTTATTAGTAGCACTCCATTTAATTACAAAATTAGCCCCTGTTCCTCCAGATGTGTCAGTCTCTTCAATAACATATTCTATAGACTGCATAGGTTTAAGAATGATTGGTTTCAAAAGAAATTCCTTATTTTTTTCGCCTGAAGAATCATAATACTCAATTGAGGTAATATAAATGCTATGCTTTAAACTAGTATTTCTTAAACTCAATGTAGCCGTTAAATTAAATCTTGTATCTTTTGTTTCACTATAAATATCAGAGTAAATGGCGACATACGTAGTGTCTTTTAAAACTAAATTATTGGGTAGTAATTCTAGTTCAAGTGCAGTAAATTTATCTTCTCCTGCTAAATTAAGATTATGACTAACATCTGAGCAAGAAGTTAAACATATTGTCAGTAAAATTATTGTAGTAGTGGCTAAATTCTTCATATCGTTTTATTATACAGCTAAATCATCCGTTTTTATATTTTTTATTTTTTTTTCTTTTTGTTGCAACAAAGCAAATCCAAAAGTTAGAACTCCAACTCGTCCAATAAACATTAAGATGATTATCAATACTTTACCTATGTTAGATAAATCTCCTGTAATTCCTGTGCTTAACCCAACAGTTCCTAAAGCGGATGCTACTTCAAATAATATGCTGTCAAAAGAAAAGTTTTCAAAGTAAGATAGTAAAAATGAAAACAAGAAAATTAAACTCGTGTAAAGCATAAAAGTTGATGTGGCAACATATATTCTATCAAATGGAATAAGTCTGTTTAAAAATGTGATTTTTTTCTGACCAAATAATCGGCTTTTCAATATCGATAGCATTGCCGTTAAAGTCGTTATTTTCATTCCACCTGCTGTTCCGGAAGGCGAAGCTCCAATATACATTAGAAAGGTTACAAGCAATAATATTGGCAAGGATAATTCACCGATAGGTATCGTGTTAAACCCAACTGTTGTCATAGCAGACATTGCTTGAAAGAATGAGGTCATTAGTGAACTATTTGAGCCGAGAATAGATGATGACTCTGTTGTGTAAATAAGTAAAGTACCTAAAAAAAGCAGAATCAAAAACCCATAAATAATGATTTTAGTTGTAAAGGAAATTTCTTTTGATTTACCTCTAATTCGATACCACAAATCTGTAATTACTATAAAACCTAAAGAACCAGAAATGGCTAATACAGAAATAATTGTATTTATAAAAGTATTGTCTTGATAGCTTTCGAAACCATCATTAAACAATCCAAATCCAGCTGTACAAAACGATGAAATACTATGAAAAATTGAAAACCAAATTGCTTTTAAATTTCCCATTCCAGAATTTGTAAAGGCAAAGTAGAAAAGTATAGCTCCGATAGTTTCCATTATTAAGGTAAAAACAATAACGCTTTTGATGAAATCTTTTATTTGGATTGTATTAGGTAATGTAAATTCCGTTCCTATTAATTTACTATGCCAATGCGTTATTTTTTTTGTAGTAAATATTAAATAGTATGTTGTTAGCGTCATATATCCTATTCCGCCAATTTGAATTAATGCCATAATAATAAACTGGCCAAAAAAATTATAGGAATCGAAAACGCTTATAGTTACAAGACCAGTAGTAGAAATAGCTGAAGTTGAAATAAATAAATTATCTAAAAAGGATATGTCGGTTTTGTGAAATAAAGGGATAGATAGTAAAATAAATCCAATTAGCGTATACAAAAAGAATCCCCAAACTAAATTCATTTGAGGTGATTTACTAATTTGGAATTTTCGGTACCAATTAGATATTTTCTTGTATGTTTTATTTTCCATTTTTTGTATTCAGTTTTTTGTTTGTAAATGACACACAACGTGTTTGTATATGGTTTGTTGCGTGGTTTAAGCACTAAATTTAGCAAATAAAAACCGAATAGAAAATCCGCGAGGATTTTCGTAAGTAGGCTAAAACTAGCAATAAATTATATACGTTGTTGTGCTTTCGTTATTTTTCTAGTTTTAAATAAGCATCAATAGCCTTAATTGTCTTTAGTCCTTCTTTGTGTAGTAACAGTCGCACTTTATGATTCAGTAAAATGTTAGCTTTTGTCAAGCCAAAATTATCGGAAATTATTTTCTTTTGGTCTTCATCTAGGTTTATCAAAGAATTATAATATTTATAAAATGATTTTTCATTCGAGTTTACTTTCCACCTTTCTGGCATCGCAAGGTCTGTTCCAGAACCTGTTTCGAATAAAGGATAAATATTACCATTATATTTTAAGATGGAATTATTGTGTACGCTCTCTTCTTTTATTACTTCATCAAATAATCTATAGTAATATTGAATACTATTCCTTAAAGAATCTGAAGTAATGAGTCCTGTTTTACCAGACGATTTCATGTCATCAAAAACTATATTTTTACCTTCAAACCAATGGATTCCAAAAGCACTACCTGACTTTGAGAGTAATAAAGTAGGGTCTGTGGCTATTGAATCTGACTGGAAATAACGTCCCAAATAAGTATAAGCATCTAATTGAATAGTATCCCCTTGAAAAAGCCTTTCTAGTTCTGCTAAGTCCTGCTTAATATCTAATTGTATTCTAGCAAGGTATTTCTTTTCATCACCATTGTCTTTTTTTATATCATTAAGATTATTTAATTGCAAGGCAATAAGAATACCAATTACAACAAGAATGACTTCTCCAATAGCATAAATGAAATAATTACTGAGTTTATTTTCAGTTAATAGTTTTTGTCTAATTTTTCTAAAGAATTTTATCATTGGTTAGCGGTTTCTGATAATGAAGCACAACCTGTTTGTATATGGTTTGTTGCGTGGTTAAGCACGTAATTTAGCAAATAAAAACCGAATAGAAAATCCGCGAGGATTTTCGTAAGTAGTCTAGAACTAGCAATAAATTATATACGTTGTTACCTGCTGTACTTTATTCTCTTTTTTTCAGATGCCATTCGGTCAATTTCCAATCTTCGTCTTCGTCAATTCGATAGTCAAAATTCCGAGGATGGTCTTCACGTTCAATTATGTCAGTCAGAAAATCATTCGTAATTTCTGGGTCAAAAATCCGCCAAATCAATTCACGCGTTTCATTCCACGTAATTCTTGCGAGAAAAAGTCCGTTTGGTTTTTCTTTATCAGTCCCTTTTATTTTGTCATCGAGAAAGTCGCCAAACTTGTCTAATATTTCAACTTCTTCTCGTGATGGCATTCCGTTTTCGATTAGTTTTTCACATTGTAACATTATCGAACAATGCCAAACAAAAACTTCTTTCGGTTCAAATTCCGCTAAACTTTTATTCACAACTGCAACTCCAGGTAATCCATCAGTCTTAAAATTCAGAATCTGATAATGT
Organism: Tenacibaculum aquimarinum; assembly: GCF_022478115.1. GTDB lineage: Bacteria > Bacteroidota > Bacteroidia > Flavobacteriales > Flavobacteriaceae > Polaribacter > Polaribacter aquimarinum_A. Next base: position 87,989 of record NZ_JAKGSC010000006.1, read on the forward strand.
TCTTTTGGTATTACAACTCTAAATTCTTTGTCTTCAGCCATTGGGTTTGGGTATTGCAGGTAACGTGTTTGTGTTATGGAAAGTTGCGTTTTAAGTCGACGGCTATTTTCCGCAGGAAAATAGGAGTTGACAAAAATGCAACAAACTTTAAGTTAAGCTAAAAGTAGCAATTTTTTATACACGGTGTTACAGCACGTATTTTTTTTTCAAAATGTTCTTTGAAGCAATTTTCGCCTCGTTTACATATCCGCTTTTTTCGTTCGCAATTTTTTTCAATTCCGATTCTGTTTTCGATTCAAATTTTCGTTCGTAATTTTTAATCTGATTTATATTTTCAGTATTTTTTTCCGCCAACTTATTTTCATTTATCTTTTTTTCAGGAAACATTCTGTTCAAGTTTTCTTTATTTAAAGACAAGAAAATAACAAGTAAAGTCAGAAAAATTGGATTAAATTTAATTGGTCCAATTCCGAATATAATATTTGAATAATAAATATCAATCAGGTTTATAGTTCCGAGAATTAAAGTCATTCCGAAAACATAAATAAATACCTTTTTATTTTTAAAATACAGAAACGTTGAAATTCCGATTAAAAGAATTCCAACGTAATGTTTATAATTCAGAGTATATTCCGTAAACAATGTAATTCCGACTGAAATTAATAGTAGAATTATAGAAATTAAAAGTGGAATTATGTCTTTAGTTATGGTTTTCGTCATATGTGCTGTAACGGTCTCGTATATGATTTGTAGCATTGTTTCAGCAAGTAAGTTAGCAAATAATAACCGAAATAGAAAAACCGCGAGGTTTTTCGACAGTAGGCGAGTAGCAGCTATAAATTATATACATTGTTAGCTAAGGTTTTTTCTTTTTTGCGAACTACTCCTTTGCGTATTTCCGAACTATTTGTTTTTCCTGCGCTATTTTATTTTTTTCCTTAAATGTCAAAAAACTCCGAATTACTATTCCGTTCTTTTCCGCAAAGAGCATCAGTTTTGTTTTAGATCCTAATTTTCGTGATGTTAGAATCGGTTGATTTAAACAACTAATTTTAAATTTTTTCAACTGGGAATAGTTCAGCCGTACGTTTTGCCATTCCGCTTATCAGCCAAAAGTTGAGGATTGCTATTATTTTGAATTTAAGAACAGAAGTTGAGCAAGCCGAAATTCGCGCGTAACAATCCGAATGAGTGAAAAAAATTCAGCGCAATACTTTTTGAGATTCCGCTTTAAATTCCAACGTAGTTTTGGTATGAAAATAAGTACAGAATTTAGTGATTGCCTTGAAATTGCAAGTTAGCACCAAAATCTTTGCTAACGTGTTAGTATATGGAAAGTTGCGGTTTTGTGTGCGAGGATTTTCCGAAGGAAAATCAGACGTAACAAAACAAGCAATGACCTTTATTTAAGCCAAACACCAGTAATTTTTTATATACTGTGTTGGCAATAGTTTTTTTATAATTCAGTCAATTTCAATTTTGATTCAAGCCATTTTTTCGAATGTCGTATTGGTCTAATGTCAAGCCAATACCAAAGCAACAACACAAATAATCCCACTCCAAAAAATATTGATTTTATTCCGAAATCAGCTTCTTTAACAACTCCATTTATAGTTGCTTTTTCCATTGTCAAAGAGCTTATCATAAAAACTAAACTAAAGATGATAAAAAAAATAGCATTAAGCAAATATGGAACGAATTCCACTTTTATTTTTTGCTGATTACTATTTTCAAAAGTTCCAATTATTAATGGTGGATTTCCCATTATTAAATCAAGGTCAAGTCCAAGAATGTATCGCTGAATTAGGAATTGATTAGATTTTATTTCTTTAGAATATTTTTTTGTCGTCAATCCTTTTAATATTTTTTCCGATTCTCCTGCATTAAGTTGTTCAATTAGTTCATCTTTAGATAAACTAGTTCGATATTCAGCTGTAAATTTTAATGGAAATTCGGTTTTCATAAATTATTGCCAACGTGTTTGTATATGGTTTGTTGCGTGGTTTTGCACGTAATTTAGCAAATACAAACCAAATAGAAAATCCGCGAGGATTTTCGTAAGTAGGCTAGAACTAGCAATAAATTATATACGTTGTTACCTGCTGGCTTTTATTCGGCAAAAACCTCATTATTGTTTGAAAATGATTTAAATTCTATTGGGTTTCCACTATAATCAAATACAAACATTGTCATCTGTTCTCCAACTTTTCCTTCGTATCTCTTTTGTGGTTTAACTACAAAGTCAATTTTCTCCGATTTCAGTTTCTTTTCAATTCTTTCGAACTCGCTTTTGTCCAATAAACACCCAAAATGAGGAATTGGAACACTTACTCCATCTACTTTTCCACAATAATCCAATTCAGGAAATTTATTACTAACGTGAGCAGATAGTTGATTATCAAAAAAATCAAAATCAATCCAAGATTCAGTTGACCTTCCTTCTTTACATCCTAAAATTTCTACATAAAATTTTCGTGTTGACTCGATGTCTTTTACTTTAAAAGCGAAGTGAAATATACTCATATTTTCTATTTTTTTCTTTTTGTTCGGTTGTTCAGCTTGCAGGTAACGGTTTTGTATAAGATTAGTTGCGTGGTTTAAGCACCTAATTTAGCAAATAAATTACAGATAGAAAGTCCGCGAGGACTTTCGTAAGTAGGCTAGAACCAAGCAATTAATTTTATACGTTGTTGTATGCCGTTTTTTTCAGTTTGTTATTATTCCGATTATTAAACTTTAGAAGCTGATGCCTTTCTTGTAGCGTCAATTACTATTATATTTTCGTGATTCTCTTTTTGAATTTCTTTTAAAACTTTATTGACTTTTCGAATATCTGATAATGTGTAACATAAAACTACTGAAATGTCACTAGCAGATTTTGATGCAGATTTATAGATGTCTGTTTGGTTTTCTAAATTTCTCTTTAACGAAGATGATTTCGCCAATTTAAATTCTACAATGGTTGAATCTCCACTTCCAAAAGACACTTTATAATCTGCTGGTCCACGACCATTATTTACTTCTGCATTAACATCGTATGGTGAAGCATACCAAGTCAGTCTAAATATTCTCTGTATTGTATCTTCCTTCGCAATAGGTCGATGACCATCGTAGAAAATTCGATAACCATCATTATTCTCGATTACGTCTTTTAGATACAAAGCCCTTTTAAGAGATTCATCATAACTATTGGATTGTAATTTGTAGAAATCACTATTCTTGTTTAGTAATTCACATAATGGCGTTAGAGCATCAACTAATTTTTCTTTTAATTCATTGATTTGAGACATAGAAGCAGAAGTAACTTCATACTTTTTGTCTTCTTTCAGTTTTATATAAAAGTCTACTAAATCAGGGAATTTTCTGATTGTTTTTAAGAAGGCATATTCTTTATCTTTCTTTTTGGGTTTTCTTGGTAAGTGAGACCTGAAAAATTCGTTTATAGCTGAACGTAAAGATGAATTTTCTAAAGACCTTGTTACATTGTGAAAGCTTGAATAAAAATCAGAATTGTTGATTACAGCATCATCTACAGTTAGAATATCTAAAGGTGTTAGAATAATGAAATCTCCACCTTTTTCTCTAAAAAAATATGGCAGTCTAAAAGTTCGAGGTTGCCATATTTTTGTTTTTTTATCGAATCGACACCTAATTGAAAAATCTCTAGTTTGATTTTCTTTTAAATGCTTTTTTGCAAAATTCTCGGTAAACTCAAGAAGATATTCTTGTATTAAGTTTGTCGTAAAGTCACTAATAAAATCTTTTCCAACTCCAGAATTTAGAAGGGTCAATTTTTCTATATGAGTTTCGGCAGTTATTTCTTCTTCTCCAAAAGTGCTGTAAAAACCATTAAAAGCAGTTATAGCTCCATTTGCAAATTTCTTTCCTAATCCTTTTCCGCCATTTCCATATTTTGCTAATCCTAACCAATTTTGTTTGATTTCGGGAAATTTGAATAGATTTATATCTACACCTATTCCGTCATTTTCAGTCGCATATTCTTTTAAAATAAGTAAATGTTCAACTACTTTTTTATGAAGTTCTTTGTACTCTGGTTTTTCAGATGCGAACAATAAAAAAGGGTCAATAAACATTGGCAAGTCAGAACTTAAACAAATATTTAATGCTCCAAATTTTTCTAAAGTCGAATGTTCAATTTCAAAATAGTCAGAAAATAGTAGTTTAAAATTGGACATATTTCATTTTTTGTTAGACTGTTCTTGGGTTAGTTCAAATGGCATACAACGGTCTCGTATAAGAATAGTTGCGGGTTTATGTGCGAGGATTTTCCGCAGGAAAATCAGACGTAATAAACTTGCAACGACCTTTGGTTAAGCCCGAAATTGAGCGATTATTTTTATACATTGTTGTGCGCTGGCTTTTTTTAATCAGATTGATGAACCCAATACAGTTCTCCATTTCTATATGTTATTATTCCGCCACCTGCTTCTTCTTTTCCAAAGTAAATACTTGGTCTTTCCAAATTCACAATTCTGTCGCCAACTAATTCTCCATCTTCTACGATAATCTCAAAAGTTTCCTTGTCAGAAACAACACACCATAAATTAACCCAACCAATAGCATTTGGAAATCCACTATATTCTTCTTTTCCACAACCAATCGAGATTAAGTCCTTTTCTTTTTCTTCAATTATTAATTTCGGACAGTCTTTTTTGTCAAAATATATTCGTTCAAATATCCCGTTTCCATTCAAGTCAATACTTATTGTATCTGTAACACGATATTCTTTGTAGTTTTTAAATTCAAAAAACTCTGGGTGAGTCCAATCCGCAACTTTTTTGTTTTCAGATTTTAGTGATTCCGTTTTTACTTTTTCAGTTTGTTTTTCAATGACTTTAGTTTCAATAACTGATTCTGTTTTCAGAACTTTAGTTTCGCTATTGTCATTCCCTTTGTCTTTACAACTTGAAATAGTAATTAATGTTAAAATCAGAAAGAAATAGTTTTTCATTTAGTTCGGTTTTCAGCTTGCGCACAACGTGTTTGTGTATGATTTCGTTGCGTGTTTAAGCACTAAAGTTAGCAAATAAATCACAGATAGAAAGTCCGCGAGGACTTTCGTAAGTAGGCTATAACTAGCAATGAATTATACACGGTGTTGTACAACGTTTTATTCTTCATAATCAGATTTTAATTTCGAATATTCCTTTATTTCTAATTTAACATTAACGTCTAATTCCGAAAGAAACGACTCAATTTTATTTACTGTTATCTCATTAATTTTGTCAAAAACTACGACTAATATTAATTCGACTTCTTTATTTTTAAATGCTGTTTTAAAAGTATTTATTTTAAGAATAAAATTTTGAAGTGAAAGTAGAAGCGGTTTTATAGCTTTATTTGAATGCCAGTATTTTATTTCAGCTATTATTACTTTTTCAGGACTTGAAGCGTAAGCATCTAATTCAAGTTTTATGCTATTTGATACCAATCTTTGATTAGTTCTAAATGCTATGTTATATTTTAATTCTAAATCTTTTACGGCCCAATCTTCAGCGTCCGAAATTCTATTACTCAATTCAATTTTACTAATCGATTCATTATTTGGTTCTACTATTTTCTCGATTTTTTCTTCTCTTTCTTTTATCTTGGGTTCTGCTATTTCTATTATAGAATTATCAGCGGAATTTAGTAATTCAGCTTCTTTTTCTTGTTTTTCTTTTATTTTCTTTCCACTCATAGTTTCTATAAATGAATCGTCATTTCGAAAATCACTCGGTGCATATAACTTTTCGTGATGATTTACTACTAAAAAAATAAATGCTCCTAAAATTATTAATGGAAATATTATAATAAACCAAATTAGAGGAATTCTTTCATAAACTGATTCTAAATTTGAAATACTTGTACTCAAAACTAAACAAGCGAAACCATAAATTAAGGATATAAATAATCCGATTATTCCCAATGGATTTTTTGTCAAACCTTTGGCACTTTTCATAAAATCTCCTAATGGGTTCATAGTTTTGTTCGGTTTTTAATGTTGTACAACGTTTATGTATATGGAAAGTTGCGTGTTTGTGTGCGAGGATTTTCCGAAGGAAAATCAGAAGCTAGCAAACAAAGCAACTAACATTGGTTAAGCACAAAATAGCAATTTTTTATATACTGTGTTGTAACCAGTTTTTATTTTTCATTATTCAGTTCGTCAAGGAATTTACTCGGATTCCTTAAAAATCGGTCGGCATCTGAACCTTTAATTAATTGACCTAAATCCGAAATATTCGGTTTGCATAAATTTCCGTTTCTGTCCATTAAAATCCAATTATTTTCTTGACAGATATCAAGCATTGAATTGAGGAAATTCAGAGTAGTGTCTGTTAAGTCAGTCCGAAACATAAATTCATCAATAAATTCATTCGTTTTATTAAGTCCGATACTAACATCGTGGTCAAATTCCGCTTTTTCACTTTTCCAAATTGCATCGTCAGTCCAACTTGCACGAGTAATTATTTTGTCAATTTGTTTTTCTAATTCCGCTACATTAACTTCTATCTCTTTCCACCAATTTGTTGTTCTTGCATCTTCAAATTCAGGCTCTAAATCTTCGTTGTCAGATTCAGTATATTTTTCCCAAAACTTTTCCCATTCAGAATGTTTAATTTCCAAATGATTTGGTATTTCTCCAAATTTAATTTCAATCGCCTTTTTCGGCAGTATGTATGTTATAAATTGGTTAATTGCCATTCGGTTTCTCAAATTGGTTACAACGTGTTTGTGTAATAAAAGTTGCGATTTTTGTGAACGGCTATTTTCCGCAGGAAAATAGAAGTGAATAAAAAAGCAACAACTTTTGGTTAAGCTAAAATTAAGCAATTTTTACTACACGGTGTTGGGCAAAGTATTATATATCTAATTTAGTTTGATTTTTTAAATCGGATTTGTTTCGCTTGTATTTTTTTCCTTGTTCTGTTGTAACTCTTTCTGATTTTTTCATAACTTCCAACACAAGCAATACATCACAACTTTTTGTCTTAATTAGACCAAATTCATTAATAATCCTTTTTTGCTTTAAAACGCATTTTATAGAAGTTCCATTTGTGAATTCGATTTCGTTATTTCTTACAGATGACTTAAATATTTCATCTTTCATATAGAAAGTTATAATTTCATTTTCATAAAACCCTTTCCATTTAAATTTACCTTTTAGTAAAACTGGAGAAATTATGTTTATAACTGCTTCATCATTTATTTCTGGAGTAAATTCATTAGAGTTTAAAATGAATTTATAGAAATCTGTTTTTGAAATAGGTTCTTCTTTTTTCAAAGGTTGATTATTCTTATCTAATTGAGTTACAGAAATCTCTTTGACTTTAGAGTAAGTTACAAGTTTCTTATAAAAATTAGATTTATACCATAGAACTTTATAATTTTGATTAAATATTGGAACAATTTTTTCAGCTAATTTTTCTATTTGTTCTTGATTTAATTCTTCTTCTAATTTTTTGATTTGCAATCTTTTCATTTGATTGTCAAGTTCAAAATTTTCAATTTCTAATTCTGTAAGTTTTTTGTTTTCTTTCGGTACAGTTGCTATTATTAAAGCTAGTATTGAAACAATTAAAGCTAATTGATTATTGTTTTTTCCTAAAAATTTCCATATTTCTTTAAAACCTCCTTCAAGATAAACTTCACTTTCTATATTGATATTAATATCAAGTTTTTCAGTTAGCTCCTTTAATATTAAAAGTAAATCTCGTTCACAACCATTTTTTACAAATGCGTCGATTGAATGAGAATGGTCTTTTAAAAAATAATGTAATTCAAGTTTATTAGGAATATGATTCATTCTAATTCTTGGTTTTGGTTATATTTTGCCCAACGTTGTTGTGTTATGGAAAGTTGCGTTTAAAGTGAACGGCTATTTTCCGCAGGAAAATAGAAGTTTACAAGAATGCGACTAACTTTGGTTAAGCTAAAAATAAGCAATTTTTTTTACACGGTGTTGGGCATAGTTTTTTATTCGTAATACATTTTAAATTTCTCAAAAGTTTCTTGTCCAGGAATATTTACTGTCATTTGATAATATCCATTTTCCTTTGATAAAATCTGATAAATATATTTATCTCCTTTTACACTAAAATTTGACCTTGTTTCATTGTTGCTTTCCACAAAAACTAATTCAAATTCTGTTTCGTTAATCCAATTATAGGTCAGTTTTGAAAATGTATTATTAGAAAATGAGTCCGTCCATTTTCCTTTTTCCATTTTTACTCTTGTTGTATCTCCAGCAACTTCGAAATAATAAAATTCCTTTTCGTTTTTAAATTCCTTGAGTTGCTTTTTCGAAATTTCAGGTTTTGGTTTTTCCGTTATTCTCGTCACTGATTCTTTTGGCGGTTCCAATCTGTCTAATAAATTTCGGAATTCCACACAATTCCTTTGAAGTCTATAATAAACTTGTTGTCCAATTTTTTGAGTTTGTGATTGCTTAAATTTTCCTAAATATGGATAAAGTTGCTTTTCGTATAATGAGTTAATTTTCAGTGTATCATTTTTAATTTCCAAATTTTTCAGGTAATCACACATTACATAAGAAACAGAATCAATTTCTGTCATTGTTTGTGAAAATGTAATATTGGAAATTCCAATTAATAATATTATCAATATTTTTCTCATTTCGTTCAAATTATGCCCAACGTTGTTGTATAAGCTTTGTTGCGTGTTTCAAGCAACTAATTTAGTAAATAATTACTGACCAAGAAAGTCCGCGAGGACTTTCGCAAGTAGGCAAAAAGCCAGCAATAAAGTTTATACGGTGTTAGCATAAGTACTTTTTAGCTCTTTCTCTACATTTCATAATAGCTTCTTCACTTAAAGGTAAAAAAACTTTTTCGTATTTCGCTTCTTTAGGTTTTATAAAATTCCAATTATTATTTTTATCTTTTTTAAAATACTTTCCATTCGCTGTTCCCATTTTTCCGCTCAAACTTCTTTTAGCTAAAGCTGTTAATTCTCCAATACTATTTTCAAGTTTATTTGCTGGAATTTTTCTCCAAATCTCCATACTTCTGTAAATAGCTAAATCCCAAGTTTTTTGTCTCCAAAATATATTTGGTTCATTATGGACAACTTTTAATTTATACTTTGAAAGATATTCGGGCTTAATTTCATAAATATATTCTTCTAAATTGAAATCATATATTCTTTCCTTTTTGTAAATCTTTATATTTGGAATCAAGTAGTTCATAGTTAATAGATAATGATTGTCCATATTTTTCAATCGCCCATTCTCGGTTTGCTTTTTTGTCAGCACTTTTACCAAACCACCAGAAGACGTCAATTCCGAGCTTTCTATAATCATTTGTTCTATTTTCTAAATTTTCAGTTGTAATTGATGATAATTGTATTTCGTGAGCAACAATCCACCCATTTGGAAAAAGCATTGCAATATCAATAATTCTTTTAACTTCAATTATTGGATATTCAAATCTGATTTCTGCGTTTGAATATTCACTCCAATATTCTTTGATATGTTGAGCAATAAGTTCTTTTCCTAAATTATGTTGTGGACTTTCAGCGTGTCTTTCAAAGTCACTTGTGCAATTATTAATATGAAAAAAATGTTTAGCTCTTAATTTTCCGTCTTTAATTGAAATTTTTCCTTCACAAAATTTACAAACTAACCTTTCTTTGTCAATTTCATTTCTCGGATTTTCAAATTTTGTTATATCCAATTCTTGACCTGTATCTTTGTATTTTGCTGTTAACATTTTTCTTAATTAATTTTCGTTTTTCTGACGGGTTTCACGTATTTATGCTAACGTTGTTGTGTATGGTTAGTTGCGTGGTTAAGCAACTAATTTAGTAAACAAATACGAACCCGAGAAAATTCCGAAGGAATTTTCCAAATAAGCACTTGCCAAAGCAATTAATTATACACGGTGTTGTAAGCAGTTTTTATTTATTGATTGTTAATTTTTCCATATTTATTGGATTAGTCGAAGTCAAAAATTCAATCGTATTGTTATTAATTCCAATTTCAATTTTTCTCCAAATCCTTTCTTCTTGATATGAATCGTATAGGTCAATAGTAATATTTGTTTCGTTAATAACAGTATTTTTAAATTCCTTATTGTGCGTAGAGCCAATGAGCATTACATCTTGTAATTCAAAAGTGAATAATTGAAGTTCTTCCTTACTTTTAAATTCATATCCAATAATCAATTTTATAAGTTCCGTACTTATTCCGTCATACCAGATTGGGTCAATTATTATCAATTCTCCATTGTCCGATTTTCTTAAAATCAAACATCGAGAAGTTTTTTCGTGCCATCCATAAAATCCTACTAAAACAGCACTATACAAATCGTATTCAGATAGAACTTTATTCAGAGTTTCCTTTTTTATTTCCTTAATATCAGCTGTTTCAGGATTGTAATACCATTTATCAGATTCGTACGAGCCATTTTCGTCAATCTTTAGTTTTTCCAACGACGATTTTATTTCGGTCAGGTCTTGTCCAAAAGTGAAAAAGGAAAATAGAAGAAGAGAGAGTGTAATCGAAAATTTCATTTTTATTTCTTTAGTTTCTCAAAACTAATTCATCTCTTTCTTCTTTAAAAGTCATAATGAGTGAATGATGTTTTTGGTTGAGTAACGAGTTTTCTCAAATTGCTTACAACGTTGTTTTGTATGGAAAGTTGCGATTTTGTGAACGAGGAATTTCCAACGGAAATTCAGAAGTTTGCAAATGAGCAACAAGTTTTAGTTTAGCTAAAAGCAGCAATTTTTTATACAAGGTGTTGGCAATAGTTATTTTATTTTTTTTCCGTTTTCATATTTCGTAACTCTCTTTTTATCGCCACATTTTATGCAAAGTTCTTCTCCATGTTTCTTTCCGTTTTTATATTCACAACTATAAGTCAATTTTTCTCCGTTTTCTTCATAACCAAGTTCAATTCCGTGTTTCTTTTTTCCTAAATATTCACAACTGTAAGTCAATTTTCCTTTCTTAAATTGTTCTAAAAGGATTTTTTCTCCATTTTCATTATAAGTAGTTGTTTCAAATATTTCACTTTCCAAATTATATTTATATTCTTTGGATTTCAAATATGGTTTTTCAGAATTATAAATAGTTTTATTTGATACTCTCTTTATCTTTCCGTTATAATAAATTTTGCTTGAAATGATAATTCCTTTTTTAAATTTCGTTTCAAAAACTAAATGCCCATTTCTTCTTTTCCTTTGAGCTATTCCATTAAAAAGACTGTCATTCGATATTTTATAAACTAAATTATTTTCAATATAAGTGTCATCTATTCCAATTATTTCTTGTGAAGTAATTTTGTTAAAAGATAAAAATATTATTAAAATTAAAATTTTACTCATTTCACTCTAATTATTGCCAACGGTCTCGTATATGATTTGTAGCATTGTTTCAGCAAGTAAGTTAGCAAATAATAACCGAAATAGAAAAACCGCGAGGTTTTTCGACAGTAGGCGAGTAGCAGCTATAAATTATATACATTGTTAGCTAAGGTTTTTTCTTTTTTGCGAACTACTCCTTTGCGTATTTCCGAACTATTTGTTTTTCCTGCGCTATTTTATTTTTTTCCTTAAATGTCAAAAAACTCCGAATTACTATTCCGTTCTTTTCCGCAAAGAGCATCAGTTTTGTTTTAGATCCTAATTTTCGTGATGTTAGAATCGGTTGATTTAAACAACTAATTTTAAATTTTTTCAACTGGGAATAGTTCAGCCGTACGTTTTGCCATTCCGCTTATCAGCCAAAAGTTGAGGATTGCTATTATTTTGAATTTAAGAACAGAAGTTGAGCAAGCCGAAATTCGCGCGTAACAATCCGAATGAGTGAAAAAAATTCAGCGCAATACTTTTTGAGATTCCGCTTTAAATTCCAACGTAGTTTTGGTATGAAAATAAGTACAGAATTTAGTGATTGCCTTGAAATTGCAAGTTAGCACCAAAATCTTTGCTAACGGTTTTGTATATGATACGTTGCGTGTGTTAGCAACTAATTTAGCAAATAAAAACCGAATAGAATATTCCGCAGGAATATTCGTAAGTAGGCTAGAACTAGCAATGGATTATATACGTTGTTACAGCACGTATTTATTCCGCAAAATATTTTTCGAAGCAATTTTTGCAACGTTCACGTATCCACCTTTTTCGTCCGCAATATTTTTCAATTCCGATTCGGTTTTCGATTCGAATTTTTGCTCGTAATGTTTAATCAGTTTTATGTTTTCCGTATTTTTTTCCGCCAATTCTTTTTCAGGAAACATTTTGTTCAGTAATTCCTTATTCAAAGCCAAGAAAATAATCAGTAAAGTCAGAAATATTGGATTGAACTTAATTGGCCCAATTCCGAATATTATGTTTGAATAATAAATATCAATCAGATTTAGGATTCCGAGAATCAAAGTCAGTCCGAATATATAAACAAATAACTTTTTGTTCTTAAAATACAAAAGGGTTGAAATTCCAATTAATCCAATTCCCACGTAATGCTTATAATTCAGAGTATAATCCGTAAAAAACGTAATTCCGATTGAGATTATCAAAAGAATTATTGAAATCAGAAGTGAAATTATGTCTTTACCAATGGTTTTTCTCATATGTGCTGTAACTCGTTATATAGTTATTTTTACTTTCAATATCCTTTAAATTAAACAGGATAAAGAAAGTTTTTAGTTATCGTTATCTCGTAAAGATAACTTTTAAAATGATAATATTTAACGGAACTTCTATGAATATAGAAACAGACTAAATTTCTCAATTAGATTTAGTTTATAACGGCATTAATTTTTTGCCACAATTCATTATCGAAACTAGAGTTAGCAAGTTGATTGGTATTTCCTGCACTATCTCCACAACGAATTACAACAATATTTTTACTAGGAACAACATATATTTTTTGATCGTTAGCACCTAAAGCAGCAAACATATCTGCTGGCGCATCAGGAATAATTTCTCCAGTATTGGTTGAAGAATCTGTAGCAATAAAACCGTCTTTACCATTTAACCACCATAAGTACCCGTAAGATTTATTTAGGTTTTGAGAAGTATTTGTCATTTCATTAAAGTAACTTTCACAAACAACTTCTTCATTATTCCAGGTTCCTTTATTTAAAGATAGTAAGCCAAATCTTGCCATAGATCTTGTGTTGCTAGAAAAAATATTTACATCAAAAACACTAGACCAATTACCAGAAGCACCAATTTTATCTAAAATATTATTCTTTATATATGTTTTAAAATCGGTTCCAGTAGCTTCACTTAATATTTTCTGAACTTGAGAAAATGCTCCTTGATGATATGCCCAAGTTGTACCAGCATCAGAATTATAATTCATGCAATCTGGAGCAGTGCAAGTCCAAGCAACTAAATTATTAGGATTATTAACTAAACCTGTTGTCATTGTTAAATGGTGTTCTACTGTTATTAAATCTTCCTTTTCTTGGGGTAAAGAAGACCAATTGTTTCCTAAATAATCTGAAGTTTTAGAGTTTATATCAAGTAAATTTTCCTCTTGCGCAATTCCTACGGCAGTTGCTGTTAAGCTTTTTACTGCAGAATACCATGGATTTGTAGCTGTTTGAGAATGACCATTAAAATATTTTTCAACTACAATTCTTCCGTTTTTTAAAATGATAAAACCTTTTGTGTTTTTTTCTTCTAAAAAATCATATAAATTATCAAGATTGTTTGTATTCCAATTTAAAGAAGTGGCAGTTGTAGTTTCCCAAGTTGTTGTGTTATTTGATGGAAAATAGGCGGTTTCATCAATAGGAATTATTGGTGTTACTTCAGTTTCTGAAGAGCAACTAATTAATAATGTTACTACAAATAAGAAGATATATTTTTTCATAATTAGGAATATCTATTTAAGACTTCGAAATATACAAAAGGTTTAATTAAGATTGTATCTTTGCGCTTTAAAGTAGAAAGATGCGTACAAAAACTATCAAGAAAAATAAGATTAATGTTGTTACTTTAGGTTGTTCTAAAAACGTTTACGACAGTGAAGTTTTAATGGGACAATTAAAAGCCAATGGTAAAAACGTTGTACATGAAGATCCAGAAGATGACGGAAATATTGTTGTAATTAATACTTGCGGATTTATTGGTAAAGCCAAAGAAGAAAGTATTGATACAATTTTACATTATGCACAAAGAAAAGAAGCAGGTGAAATTGATAAAGTTTTTGTTTCTGGTTGTTTAAGTGAACGTTACAAGCCAGATTTAGAAAGAGAAATTAAAAATGTAGACCAATATTTTGGAACGCACGATTTGCCTAATCTTTTAAAAGTTTTAGAAGCAGATTATAAACACGAGTTAATTGGAGAACGTTTAACAACTACGCCAAAACATTATGCATATTTAAAAATTGCTGAAGGTTGTGATAGACCTTGTTCGTTTTGTGCAATTCCTTTAATGAGAGGAAAACACAAATCTACTCCAATTGAAGATATTATTATTGAAGCTACAAAGTTGGCTGAAAAAGGTATCAAAGAAATAATGCTTATTGCGCAAGATTTAACTTATTACGGATTAGATATTTACAAAAAACGTGCATTAGCAGAACTATTAGAAGCTTTAGTAAAAGTTGATGGAATTGAGTGGATTCGTTTGCATTATGCATTTCCAACAGGTTTTCCAATGGATGTTTTAGAGGTAATGAAGCGCGAACCAAAAGTGTGTAATTATCTAGATATTCCATTACAGCATATTAATACTGAAATTTTAAAGTCGATGAAACGTGGTACAACGCACGAAAAAACGACTTCTTTAATTCATAAATTCCGTGAAGCAGTTCCAAATATGGGAATTAGAACCACATTAATTGTTGGTTATCCTGGAGAAACGGAAGAACAATTTCAAGAATTGAAAGATTGGGTAGAGGAGATGCGTTTTGAGCGTTTAGGAGCTTTTCAATATTCTCATGAAGAAAATACAGGCGCTTATGTTTTAGAAGATAATGTTCCAGAAGACGTTAAATTTAGACGTGTAAACGAAATTATGGAAATTCAAGGCCAGATTTCTTGGGAATTGAATCAACAAAAAATAGGAAAAACGTTTAGATGTTTATTTGATAGAAAAGATGGTGAGTTTTTCTACGGAAGAACAGAATTTGATTCGCCAGATGTAGATAACGATGTTATAGTTGATGCTAAAGAACACTATATAAAAATAGGGGAGTTTATAGACATTAAAATACATGAAGCAGGAGATTTTGATTTACACGGAACTCCAGTTGTAAAACAAGAAAAACCAATTCCTTTAAATCAACAGAAGAAAAAATAATTAGAGTACATAAATAGAAAATCCTGCTTAAAAGCAGGATTTTTTTTGTTTAAAATTGTTCAAATACACCCAAACCAAAGAGTGCAAAATCGTATTTAGAAGGATCTTTTTTATCTAATTTCCTTAACGTTGTATCCATTTCTCTAACAGCTTTCCAGTCGTTTTGTTTACGTGTTAAAACAGTTAGTTTTCTTGCAACATTTCCAGAATGAACATCTAACGGACAATGTAAATTTGCAGCATCGTGATTTTTCCAAATACCAAAGTCAACACCTGTTTTATTATCTCTAACCATCCAACGTAAATACATATTTATACGTTTAGAAGCTGAGTTTTTTAATGGATCAGAAACATGTTTTGTAGTTCTGCTTTGATGTGGAATTTCAAAAAACACTTTTTTGAAATTATGAATTGCAGTTTTGTAATTATCTGATTTGTCAGTAATTAAAAGTGCATTTTCTAATCCGTTGTGGTTCTTGTAAATATTTTTTAATGATTTTATAAAGAACTGAAAATCAATTTCGTTAAAAGTTCTATGTACAAAATTGGTAAGTTTACTTAGTTCTTTTTCTGTGTGATTGACCACAAAATCGTGTGGAGAATGATCTAATAATTCCATCATTTTATTAGAATTATTAATAATCATTTGTCTTTTTCCCCAAGCAATTGTTGCGGTTAAAAAACCAGCAATTTCAATGTCTTCTTTTTTAGAAAATAAATGCGGAATTTGTATTGGATCGCTCTCAATAAACTTTGGATTGTTGTATTGAATAACCTTTTCGTCTAAGAATTCTTGAAGTTCTTTATTTGTCATTATTCGAAACCAAATATTAACGCTCCACCCATTAAAATACCGTTATAAGCAGCGTGTAATAAAATAGACCAAAGTAAGCCAAAACGTACACGAATAAAACCTAAATAACCACCCAAAAGTAATTGTGGTAACACTAATATTGGTGCAAATAATAGCACATTTGTGGTTAAATTATAATTTGTAATATGAACTAAACCAAATAATATTGCCAAAGTGTAAAAAGCTATTCTAAATTGTTTTCCTTTTTTAAAAGCAGCTAATGGAGCTCTAAAAATAACTTCTTCTAAAAGTGGAGCAATTACAACAGCCATAACAAAAATCATAGTTTTAGATAAGCTTTTCATCATTTCTTCCATCTGATGATCGTCCATGTTTACCAAACCAAACTCATCTAAAGCGCCTATTAAAACTGAAGTTGCTAAACCCGTTAAAAGACTAATTATTAAAAGATGTCCAAATTTTTTAATTCTATAATTGATATCTGTATTTGTGTCTTCTTCTAAAACAGGATTTTTTAAATAGGCTACTAACTCGTTAAATGTTTCTTTCATGTTGTTTTGATTTATTGATTAGTAGCGAAAAAAATAGTTTTGTTACACTATAACGCCATCTTTCATTGTCAAAGTTCTGTCTGCCATTGCAGCAAGTTCTTTGTTATGCGTAACAAGGACAAAGGTTTGTCCGAATTTATCACGTAGTTCAAAAAATAATTTATGTAGGTTTTCTGCGGAAGTAGAATCTAGATTTCCAGAAGGTTCATCGGCAAAAATTACCGAAGGTTCATTAATTAATGCTCTTGCAACTGCTACACGTTGTTGTTCTCCTCCAGAAAGTTGATTTGGTTTGTGATTTTCTCGATGCGATAAACCTAAGAAATCTAATAACTCTTTTGCTCTTTTTTCTGTTGCTACTTTTGGTTTATTGCCAATAAATGCAGGAATACAAACGTTTTCTAAAGCAGTAAATTCTGGTAATAATTGATGAAATTGAAAGATGAAACCAATATGCTTATTTCTGAATTTAGAAATTTCTTTGTCGGTTAAGTCTTTAATTGATATTCCGTCTACAAAAAGTTGAAATTCTTCTTCTTTTTGAGGTTTGTCTAGGGTTCCTAGAATTTGTAAAAGTGTAGTTTTTCCTGCTCCAGATGGACCAACAATAGCTACTATTTCTCCTTTTTTAATATGAAGGTTTACTCCTTTTAAAATTTGAACGTCTCCGTAATACTTATGAATATTTTTTGCTACAATCATGCTTTAATTTCAATAAAACGAATGTACTAAGAATTATCGGTTTTGCGTGAGGGATTGTAGTAGAAATCCTTTTGTGAAAAATGAACAAAAGATTGGAACGGAAAGCCCGACAACAACTTAATTCTATACAATGATAATTGGTGTAGAATTAAGTTGTTGACAAGCCCTAAAAGATATTTTTAATGTTGTTGTAATCTATAAAATAGACTAAACGTAAAGAAAAGATATGTTGGTTTGGTTCTTCAAAAAGCTGATTTAAATTATCACTAAAACTTAATGCAGCATTTTCGTTAAAGTTAGAAATTGAATTACGATAAAAAGCTATCAACTGACTTCCTGGTGCAAATTGCCAAAGGTAGTTTAAGTCTAAATTCCAACTGTTAAAGTTTACATCGTAACTGTCTTGGTAGTTTGTGTTGGCTAAAGTACCATCGTTTTCTAAGGTGAAAAATTGGTCTTTATAAGGCACTTTACTCCAGTTATGTCTAAATGATAACGATAGTGAAGATTTTGTACTAAAGCTGTATTTTCCTGTTAGAGAATTGTTATATGAAGTTCGGTTTCTTTGACCAAAGATAATTTTGTCTTGGTAAGGCGCTAGTGATGTATCGCTAGCAACATCACTTGCTGTAATTTCTGTTACATATCCTTGATCATTATTAGTTTTATTATAATTTAAACGATAGATTAAAGAAAACTGATTTGTAAATCGATATCTAGGTGAAATTCCAAAACCGTAAGATTCCTTTGCATTGTTTTTATTGTGTGTGAAATACAAATCATAATCATATGCAAATTTCTTTCTGTAATCTGACGAACCCCAATGATTAACATTTAAAGTTTGTGGTCTTAAAAAGAAAACGCCACTTGTAGATCCTTGTCTTGGTTCAAAGAAATCTTTTCTTTCTGAGTTAAAGTTTATATTACCTCCATAACCAAATCTTTTTTTGGTTTGTACCTGAAAATTGTACCCTAAATAAGTTCCTGTATAAACTCCAGATTCATGCAAGAAATTTACATTGTAAGAGAAATTGTGGTATAATTCATTAATTTTTCCTTTAGGTTTAAGGTATCTATATCCTAAATAACCATATAAGGTTTGCTCATTATTGCTAAACAAGATTCCCATATCGTTAGGATTATAATCTTTGTTTTCTAAATTATAACCAATTTCTCCGCGCCATTTTCCAGAATGTTTTCCGATACTAGTGTCAAAAGCATATCCTGTATTTGGGTTATTTACATCGTCTGAAATATTAGTCATTTTAAAAGAACCATCTATATTATAGTTGCTACCTTTATCTTCTACATGCCATAATAAACCTGTTGCATTTGCATCTCTATATTTACCATTACGTGTTACGTTTGTATTAATTAATGTAATTGCAGAGTTTTGATTAAATTGTTGGTCTAAAACTAAAATATTATAGTTAGAAAACGGATTTGTAGTTTCTTTTCTTGTAGAAGTAGTGGTCTCGGTTTGTCCATTTCCTAAATCTTCTTCTACCGTTTTTTCTATGGTAACTTCTGTCTTATCTGTAATTGCGTTAAAGAAACCAATACCTAAACCTCCTTTTGTACGACCAGAAATTTTAATGGCATTTAACATTTGAACTTTTCCAGGATTGTCTATAATTTCTTCATTAGTTCTTTTTCCGTTTGTAAAAACATCTTCTTCGACTAAACTTCTATCGCTAGAAAATTGATCTATAGGTCTAGAACCAATCCTTCTTGAATAAAATAAGTTTCCTTTGGAAAATAATTCTGTTCCTTCGGTAAAAAATTGACGTTGTTCAGAAAACTGTTGTTCAAAAGGCCCTAAATTTAATTCAACATTATCAAAACCAGCTTGGCTAAAATCTGGAATTAAGGTTGCATCTAGTGTAAAGTTTTCTGTTAAACCATATTTTACGTCCATACCAACATTCCAATCTGCAATTGTATGTCCGTCATACGTATCAGAAATAACTGATGCATAAGGATAAAAAGCTAAACGAGTTGGCGGTTTTATGTTTTTAAAATTTTGATACAAACCATCGTATTGTGTCCACCTTCCTTGTGTATTATCAATATGATTCCAAGTAAAACGAGCATTTAAATTTCTTACTTCTCTGTGAAAATTAATTCCCCAAGATTGTACATCTTCATTAGCAAAACGTAAAGCTCTGTATGGTATTTTTATTTCTACAACCCAACCTGTATCAGTAATTTTATGAGCACTTTCCCAAACAGCATTCCAATTATAATCTTCATTACCATTAGAAACTTTAGAATCTACCTGAACACCAGAAGCAGTAACAATAAACATTGTTGGGTTTTGCCCATCATCATTTGGATTTACCATTAACATAAAAAAATCTGCATTACCAATATTATCTCTATTGTTAAACTCTGCAGGTATTTTAGATGGATCTGGAGCTAGCATTTTTGCACTAACATAAATAGCGTTATCGTCATATACTAATTTTACTTCCGTTTTATGTGAAGCAGGTTCTGCGTCGCCATTTGTGGGGCGCATCATTATAAAATTGTTAGCTATTGGAGCATTTTTCCAAGCATTATCATTTAAATCTCCATCAATTTTAGGAGAGTTGCTAATTCTTGTAGCATCAATTTTTTTTCGATTTGTATTAATTTCTTGAGCGTAATTTTCTCCAGAAAAGAAGAGTATTACAAGTAAAAATAAAGCAATTCTATACATAGTTGATTAGTATTGTATATTTGATAGTACGAAAGTATTTATCCTTTGTGCTAACAAGTCTTAAATTAGTGTTAATTATTGTAAAGACTTAATAAAATTATAAACGTTACATAATTTTTTGAATTTTATAGTAATTAATCTTAAAGTTAGTTGAATTTGTAATTTGAATTTGTACTTTTGCTTTACTATAAAACATTTTAATAGAATGAACTTACACGAATACCAAGGTAAAGAAATATTAAACAGTTTTGGCGTTAGAATACAACGCGGAATTGTAGCTAGTACTCCAGAAGAAGCTGTAAACGCAGCAAAAAAGTTAACTGAAGAGACCGGAACAGGTTGGCACGTTATTAAAGCACAGGTTCACGCAGGTGGTCGTGGTAAAGGTGGTGGTGTTAAGTTGGCTAAAAACTTAGAAGAAGTAAAAAGCATTTCTAATGATATTTTAGGAATGATGTTAATTACACCTCAAACTTCTGCAGAAGGAAAGTTAGTAAATCAAGTTTTAATTTGTGAGGACGTATATTATCCTGGAGATTCTGAGCCAGATGAGTATTATATTTCTGTTTTATTAAATAGAGCTACAGGTAAAAATATGATTATGTATTCTACTGAAGGTGGAATGGATATTGAAACTGTTGCAGAGGAAACTCCGCATTTAATTTTTACAGAAGAAATAGATCCTTCATTAGGAATTATGCCTTTTCAAGCGCGTAAAGTTGCTTTTAACTTAGGTTTATCTGGTGTTGCTTTTAAGGAAATGACAAAGTTTGTTACTAATTTATACAAAGCATATATTGGTTCTGATTCTTCAATGTTTGAAATTAACCCAGTATTAAAAACATCTGATTCTAAAATTATGGCAGTTGATGCTAAAGTTTCTTTAGATGAAAATGCATTATATAGACATAAAGATTATGCAGAAATGCGTGATTTACGTGAAGAAAATCCAATTGAAGTTGAAGCTAAAGCTGCAGGTTTAAACTATGTAGATTTAGATGGAAACGTTGGGTGTATGGTAAACGGAGCTGGTTTAGCAATGGGAACTATGGATTTAATTAAAGAGTCTGGTGGAGAACCAGCTAACTTTTTAGATGTTGGTGGAACTGCAGATGCTGCAAGAGTAGAAACTGCTTTTGGTATTATTTTAAAAGACACAAACGTAAAAGCAATTTTAGTAAATATCTTTGGAGGTATTGTACGTTGTGATAGAGTAGCACAAGGTGTTGTAGATGCATACAAAAGTATGGGAGACAGAATTAATGTACCTATTATTTGTAGATTACAAGGAACTAACGCTATTGAAGCAAAAGAGTTAATTGACAATTCTGGAATGGAAATTATTTCTGCTACAGAATTCCAAGAAGCTGCAGATAAAGTTGCTGAAGTATTAGGAGCTTAAAAAGTTTCTTAATTTATATATATAAAAGCCTCACAATTTTGTGAGGCTTTTTTGTTTTATATTGCTACTTCTAATAATTTATAAATTATGAAAAAAGTACTTATTTTATTTTTACTTCCACTGCAATTAATATCGCAAGAAGTTCCTAACTCAGTAAAATTCTGGAATTCAATTAAAGAGCATTGTGGAAAAGCTTATGAAGGAGAAATAGTTGCTGGAGGAAAAGAAGGTGACGGTTTTACCGGAAAAAAGTTAGTGATGCATATTCGCTATTGTGAAGAGAATACACTTAGAATTCCCTTTTTTGTTGGCGAAGATAAATCTAGAACTTGGGTTTTTACTAAAAGTACTGATAATTTAATTACTTTAAAACATGATCACAGACATAAAGATGGTTCTGAAGATAAGGTAACACAATATGGTGGTTCAAGCCCGAATACAGGATTGGCAAACATACAGTTTTTTCCTGCGGACCAAGAAACGTCTGATTTAATATCGTATGCTTCTAATAATGTTTGGTGGGTTACTATAGATAAAACAAGTTTTACTTATAATTTAAGAAGAATAAGTACAAATAGGTTTTTCTCAGTAAAATTTGATTTAACGAAAGAAGTAGATACTCCAAGTGCTCCTTGGGGGAGTGAGGATTGATTTATATCTTTTCTAAAATTTCTGTAATCATATATTCACCTCTTTTGGAGTAATAATTTCCATTAGGTTTTATAATGACATAACTAAAACAAGGATAATGAAATTTAAAAAAAGTTTTTTCAATTAATTGTTGTGAATCTTTAAGCCATTTTGTTTTTCTAGGATATGTATTTGTCCCTTCAATTTGTTTATAAATAAAAAATTGAGCAACATCTTTCCTTTTAGAAATTTTTCTAATGTATTTGTTATACAATGCATTTATGGTTGAGTTTCCGGGACCTTTATTACAGTTATCAATACCTGAATAGAAATTAATTACAATTGTTTGAGTAGAATCTATCTTAATCTTAGAAGTATTAAGTAGTTGTTTTTTAATTTTTGTTAAATGATTTTTAGAAATGCGCCCAACTTTATTTCTTGCAACTCTAGTATAAATAATTAAACTATCATTTTCAGTTTTATATTCAAAGAAACGTTTCTTTAATGGATTACTTATATACTTTTCTTTAGTAAGTTCATTTAAGTCTTCATCAGAATATATTATTTTTTTTTCTTGAGAATAGGAATTAAAGTAGGTAAGTAGTATTAAAACTAAAAATATCTTTTTCATAAAAGTAAATCTACAAATTTTCTTTCAAAACTTTAATTTCATCACGTAGTTGAGCGGCAACAATAAAATCTAACTCTTTTGCAGCAGCTTCCATATGTTTACGTTTTTCTCTAATACGTTTTTCAATAGTTTCTTTTGGTAGATATTCTAACTCTTGTTCTGCAGCTTTTTGTGCGGCATTGTCGTAATGATAAGAAGTAACTGTGCTTTTGGTTAAAGCGTCATCAATCTTTTTATTAATTTGTGTTGGTGTAATATTGTGTTTGGTATTATAAGCAATCTGTTTTTCACGTCTTCTATCGGTTTCATCAATAGTTTTTTGCATGCTTTTTGTCATTTTGTCAGCATATAAAATTGCGATTCCGTTTACATTTCTGGCAGCTCTACCAATTGTTTGAGTAAGCGAACGATGCGAACGTAAAAAACCTTCTTTATCAGCATCTAAAATGGCAACTAAAGAAACTTCAGGCAAATCTAAACCTTCACGTAATAAGTTTACACCAATTAAAACATCGAATAAACCTTTACGTAAATCTTGCATTATTTCTACACGTTCTAACGTATCTACATCAGAATGTATATAACGACAACGGACTTGAATTCGGCTTAAATACTTCGCCAATTCTTCCGCCATTCGCTTGGTAAGTGTTGTAACTAAGGTACGTTCGTCTTTTTCAACACGTATTTGTATTTCTTCAATTAAATCATCAATCTGATTTAAACTTGGTCTAATTTCTATAACTGGATCTAATAAACCGGTTGGTCTAATTACTTGTTCTACAAAAACACCTTCTGTTTTTTGAAGTTCGTAATCGGCAGGAGTTGCAGAAACATAAATTGTTTGATTCTGAATTTCTTCAAACTCTTCAAACTTTAATGGTCTGTTATCCATTGCAGCAGGTAATCTAAAACCAAATTCAACCAAATTTTCTTTTCTACTTCTATCGCCACCATACATTGCGTGTGTTTGCGGAATTGTAACATGGCTTTCATCAATAACCATTAAATAATCGTCAGGAAAATAATCTAGTAAACAGAATGGTCTTGTTCCAGGATCTCTTCCGTCTAAATAACGAGAATAGTTTTCAATTCCTGAACAATAACCTAATTCACGAATCATTTCTAAATCGAATTCTGTACGTTCTTTTAGACGTTTAGCTTCTAAATGTTTCCCGATTTCTTTAAAATAATCTACTTGTTTTACCATATCATCTTGTATTAAATGAATGGCATTTTGCAATACATCTGGCGAAGTAACAAATAAATTTGCTGGATAAATTGTTAGATTTTCAAAACGCTCTACAATTGAATTACTTTCAATATCGATACTTTCAATTTCTTCAATTTCATCTCCAAAAAAGTGAACTCGATATCCATTATCTCCATAAGATGGATAAATTGTTACAACATCTCCTTTAACTTTAAAGGTTCCGCTTTTTACTTCAATTTCTGTTCTGGAATATAAGCTTGTAACTAATAGGTGTAAAAATTTTGTTCTTGGAATTTGTTGCCCAATTTCAATATTAATAACATTTTTCTTAAATTCTACAGGATTTCCAATACCGTATAAACAAGAAACTGAAGCAACAACTAATACATCTCTACGACCAGAAAGTAGGGAAGAAGTAGTGCTTAAACGTAAGCGTTCTATATCTTCATTAATAGATAAATCCTTTTCTATGTATGTTCCTGTAACCGGAATGTACGCTTCAGGTTGATAGTAATCATAATAAGAAACAAAATACTCTACTGCGTTTTCAGGAAAAAACTGTTTAAATTCTGAATATAATTGCGCAGCTAATGTTTTATTATGAGCTAAAACCAATGTTGGACGATTGATTCTTTCAACAACATTAGCAACAGTAAACGTTTTTCCAGAACCTGTAACACCTAATAAAGTTTGGTGTTTTTCTTCGGAAAATATTCCGTTTGTAAGTTGTTTTATAGCTTCTGGTTGATCTCCAGTAGGAGAGAAGTTAGATACAAGTTTAAAATCCATTTAACAAAAATACAATTAATGATTATGAATTATCTAATTAAACCAATACTTCCTGTTCTTTCAATTGTGTTGTCATTGTTATCAACTAGTATAGCTTTATACCAGTAATTTCTTGTAGGTAACTCAATTCCGTTAAACGTTCCATCCCAACCATTTTCTTGGTTAGTTAAATTTATAGTATGAATAGTTTTTCCATATCTGTCAAAGATGTAGATATCTACATTTTTAAAAAAATCAGATGTTGCACCTTTTACACTCCAAGTATCATTATTACCATCGTTATTCGGCGTTAAGAATTTAGGGAAACCAATAACTGCAATCTCAGTTTCTAAAGAAGACTCACAATTATCAATATCATTTATATAGATTGTTTTAATTCCTGGTTCTACATTATTAAATAAATAACTTAAACCATTTCCATAGAAGTTTTCATTATCTAAAGAGTATTGATATGAGCTGTTACTATTACTTCCAATAACACTAACATAAACCATATTGTTTTCGGTTTCTGTATCTACAATAACTTGATTTAAAGTTGGACCAATAGGATTAACAACAGTAAAATTTTTAGAATTTGAACATTCAATTCCATTTTCGGTTTTGTATACTGTTAGTGAAAAAGTGCCAGTTGTAGTAAGTGTAAACTCTCTATTTGTACTTAATATATTTCCTGCTTGGTTTTTCCATTCATATCTATCACTAGTGTTATTGCCTTCTATAATTACTGGACTGTGAATACTAGGTTCGTTACAAATAACATAGCTATCTTCTAAATCTATAATAGGAGAGTTTACTAAAAGTTTTAATGGTTCAATACCACCACAGCCTAAGTCTGTGTCTACTCTAACATAAATTGTTGTTGAAGGAGAAATGTAAATGTCAGAAAGTAAGTTTTCTGTAATTTGTGCATCAAATAAAGTGGGAAAAAATCTAATAGTTTCTCCATTATTTAAATTGAAATTATCTCTAATTTGTCTTCTTTTTTGACTTAAACTAAAAGAAGCTTTTAAATCTCCATTTAATAGATCTGAACTATCACAACTATTGTAATCTGGAATTCCTCCTAATTCAACAAATTTTGACTCAATAAAGAAATTAGTAATACTTGCACAGCCTTTTTCAGAAAGAACTCTTACAAAAAGTTCTTGTGGATTGGTTTCGTTTTCAAAAGCTTCTGGATTTGGAATTCTATTTTCATCATTTTCAGCATCTAATAAATTTCGATAGAAAATGAAGTCTTGATTATTAAAACCACGAACAACTTTACTACCAATATCAAATAAGTCAAAATAATCAATACCATTATTATCGATATCACATTGAACTAATTCTTGATTTGGAACCACAACAGGTAATGGGTAAACTGTTACTTTTTTATAAAAAGGAATTTCTTTTCCGTTGATAGTTACTAAACATGTTACTATAAAATCACCAGCAGAAGAATACTGATGAGTTGGATTAAAATCATTAGAAGTTGCTCCATCTCCAAAATCCCATTTAGCCTCTGTAATGGGGGTATAAGCATCAAGACTAAAGTTAAAGGTGTCAGTAACGCATTTATTTTCTGTAATAATTCTATTTCTAAAGTATGATTGAATAAAATTAGGAGTACCTCTATAAGACCAACCTTCTTCTAAGTCAATTACATCGTGTTGGTAATCGCTTGCTTCACCTAGTTTATTTGGTTCGTTAATTATTCCAATAGTTTTTATTTGGTTCATTTCAAAGCCAATATAAAATCCATCAACATCATATTTGTTTACAACTACTGTTTGAACAACATAAATTCTCCCATCTGAACCTAATTCCATAGAAGCAGCTGTTCTATCTGGAGAGGTTTTATATACAGTATCCCCTAAGTATCCTTCTATAGTGTTGTTAAAATCATATTGCATAATTCTATAGGTATTACCCGAATCTGTATATCTAAGTGCAGGATAATATAATAGTTTGGAGTTAGGAGAAAAACTTAAACCATAGGCAGCATAACCTTCTGAAAAGCTTGTTTGTAATTGAACTTGCTTGTTTAAAGTCAGGTTACCTGTTGTGTTATCAAAATAAAAAGTATAAAGAAATGTACCAGCAATTAAAGCTACTTTAGAACCGTCTGGAGAAGCTTTCATTTGACCAAGACGTTTTTTCTCTATTTCATTTAATATTGATCGAGTTGGCTGTCTATCAACTCCGTCTTCAGTTACTTTATATGCTTTAAAAATATTGTCAGTGCCTTCATAAGAATCACTTCCGTATGTGATGACCCAAATATCCTCTCCATTTTTATGATGAACTGCTGTAATTTTATCAGCTGTTGAGTGCGTTAACCTCATGTTTTTATATTTCACTCTTCCCAATGGGTAAAGAGTAGAAAACTCTATTTCTGAAAAGTATACACCTGGATATCGTAAGGGTGAATTTAATTCTGTAGTTCTAGTAGAAAAAACATAATAAGTATTATTACTATTTGGTTTAGGAACTATTAGTGTTGGTTGAGTATTATTAATTTCACCAATTAAGTCTTCACCATTTAACATTATTTGGTGATTTTTATTCCAAACTGTTTGCCCGTTAGTGTATAGAACTAAATTTCCTTGATCGTCTGAAATACTTGAAGAGCCCGCAAAAGTATTTAATTGGCTATCATTAAGTATATCTATATTTCCTGCATTAAAGTGTAGACCAGCTTTATTTCCAAAATACCAATTATCAGTTTCTCTTTGAGAAAACAGACTGTAGTTAAAGTAAAACAGTAGTAATAAGGAAATTATATTTTTCATTATTTTCTTTGATTGATATAAAATTAATGAAAAATATAATGAAAAAATAATTATAACTTTTTTTTAACGTTTATTTAATGAAATACCTCCGGTTTGTTCAGTGAAAACACCGTTATTATTTTCTAGTTTTAACTTGTACCAATATGTTTTTGGAGGTAAGTTTTGTCCATTAAAGGTTCCGTCCCAAGCTTCATTTTCTAATGTCTTTATTACTTTTCCAAAACGATCAAAAATAGTTACATATACATTTTTATATTCAGGGTTTTTAGAAATATCTATTTCCCAAGTATCAAAAATACCATCATTGTTTGGGGTAATAAATGGTTGAATTTTTAAGACAGAAATTTCTTGTGAAATAGTTTCGTTACAACCATTAGAATCTTTGATATATACAGTTTTTAAACCGCTATCTAAATTATTAAATATAAAAGAGTTTCCATGAGAATTTTGAAAGTTTATATTATCTAAAGAATACTCATATTCACCATTCTTATTTATTACAACAGTTATGTTATTTTCTCTATTATTATATTTTAAAGATAAGATGCTAAAAGTTTCAGATTTTTTAACTGTAAATGTATTGTAACCAACTATTGTTGTATTAATTTGTTGGTAGTTTCTGTAAGCTTCAACTTTATAGACTCCAGCTTCTGTTGCGTTATAAATAGGTTCGTTAAGGTTTTCAATAAGAGTTCCATTAAAATACCATTTATAATTGTCTCCTAAAAAAAATGTGTTTCCATCTAAATTTAGAACATTGTTTTCTTGTGAACATAAACTTAATGGAAGATCTGGAATTACTATTTCAGGTATTTCTAAAACCGAAATTTTAAATTTTCCGATAGAATTATCACAATTAATATTATTATCGATTAATTTAACATAAATGAATGTATTGTTAGTGAAGTTTTCATTTTCAGTAGTTTGTGATATTTCATTTATTTCGTTTTCTGCATCATTTAACGTTTTATACAGTTTAACTTCTAAAGAATAAGCACCGTATAGATTTTTAATTTCTTCAATTTTAGCAGTAAAATTTATTTTGGCATCATTAGAACCTAAACTAAACTGGGGGTTATTTTCATTAGCATTTAAGTCTTCTTCAATGGCATATAAAGTTGAGAAATCTTCTGAAATAGTTGGGGTAACTTGTAGTTTTAAAGTTTCTAAATTTACTCGGTTAGTAGTGTTGTTTTTTATTCTGGCTGTAATTTCATGCGCTACAGGGTTTTCTTCATTTCTATACTCATTAGGTAGTGGATTAGAAAAAGAAGTATCACTT
Organism: Tenacibaculum aquimarinum; assembly: GCF_022478115.1. GTDB lineage: Bacteria > Bacteroidota > Bacteroidia > Flavobacteriales > Flavobacteriaceae > Polaribacter > Polaribacter aquimarinum_A. The sequence goes on from NZ_JAKGSC010000006.1 coordinate 116,763, forward strand.
TTTTCAAAAAATAGTACAGTGTAATCATTAATATTTCTTGCTAAAGCTTCTTTTTTAGTTTGTAAATTAAATGTAGTAATACCATCTGTAACGTCTTCGTCAACATCACAGTTTTCATAAATAATAATTGGTTTTTCAACAAAATTAATAGTTACGGTTGCTGTAATTTTTTTACATGAAGAAAGTGCTATTTCTAATTCATAAATTCCATTTCCATAAATTCCTCCAGAAATATTTAAAGTAGCATCATTTCCTATTACTTCACCATTTTTTTTCCAAGTATAAGTTGCGTTATTTTCTATAGTTCCTGATCTAATAATATGGCTTTCATCTAGAAAATAAGTTTGTGTTTCATTGTTAATAATTTCTTCAGTAGCATCATCTAAAATAGTTGTTGAAGAGAAAAAAGACTGAATAAATGGAGGCAAACCTTGCGTTGCCTTATTACCACTTAAGTAAACTGCATCTTTTGTAAAAAGTACATCTTGTGCATTTTCATCTGGATTATCTATTACACTTAAATAATTAACTCCACCATTTAAATATGCTTTTGTAATGGAAGCGTAAATTTTTCCGTTAGATGCTAATTGTAATGCTCCTCTAAAACCATCATTATCTGTATAAATATTTTGCTTAGATTCTTTTATGTTATTAGAAAGTACGTCAAATTGAAATAATTTATAAGTAGAGGTTGTTGGGTCTGTAGTAGAATTTCTAAAATAATTATAGGTGGAAACGTATAATTTATTTGATGTTTTAGAGAATTCTATTCCATAAGGAGTTCCATCTTCTGCTTTAGTTGAAATCAATTCTCCATTTTCTGATACTTTACCCGTTTCATCATCAAAATTAAATAAAACAACACCGTAATTATCTTCATAATGTTGTGCATCAGCAATCGCTAATTTTGTACCATCTGGAGAAATTTTTAAATACCCACTTTTCGATTCTGGTGTATATGAAGTTGAAGAGATTATAGGATTTGTATTAAGTCCATTCTCATCAATTTTATAAGAAATAAATGTATTTCCAGATTGAGATACTAGCCAAAATGAATTACAGTTGCTCGTTTGTACTGCAGTTAATCTTTCAGACCAATTGTTTCTGTAATTTTCATCTATTGATAAATTTATTGGTCCAGCAACTATTTCTCCTAATCCATTATTTTTACTGCTATCAATTGTATAAAGATTTAAACCATTGTTATTGTTTAAGTCTCCTATTGTAAAAAGATAAAAAAGCGAACTATTTGTTGGATGTGGTATTGTTAATGCAGATTGTGTACTAGAAGGGTTTCCCAATAGATCAGTTGCATTTGAACCGTTGGAATATTGCATTATCTGATGCTCTTTATTCCAAAGAGTAACTCCGTCTGTATAAAAAAATAAATTTCCGTTGGTGTCTGAGAATGTGGAACATCCTTCTAAAGTATTGATGTTTCCGTTGTTTAAACTTGTTGGAGTTTGATTTTCAAAACTAATACCAGCATTTTCTCCAAAATACCAAACATTTGTTTGGTTTTGGGAATGTGACATAAAAGCAAAGAAAAATAGTATCAAGGGGAATACTTTCTTCATTATAATTCGGGGGATTTTAACCCCGCAAAAGTAATGAAAATATGTAAAACATTATTAAATAGTGTTTTACATATTGAAAAAAGGGTGTTTTTCCTTATAGCTACCTTCTGATTAAAGAGAAATATCCAGATCTAGTTCTTGTAATTCCATTTCTATCAACCAAGGTTGCTTTAAACCAGTAATTATTAGAAGGCATTGGTTTATCTTTATAATAACCGTCCCAACCATAAGCATTAATGTTAAACTGATTTATAATTTTTCCCTGTCTATTAAAAATTACAACAGTATTGATTGGGAAAAATGTAGCATTGGTTCCTTTAATTGTCCAAACATCTTTAACTCCATCGTTATTTGGTGTAAAGAATTTTGGAAATTCAATAACAGGAACTGTGTGTGTAGTAACTCCACAGCCATTTTTATCACGAATATGAATTGTATAAATACCACCATTTAGCCCATCAAAAAATGCTTCATCTTGATAATTTACAAT
>NZ_JAKGSC010000007.1 GCF_022478115.1 Tenacibaculum aquimarinum
TAGTTAGTTAGTTAGTTAGTTAGTTAGTTAGTTAGTTAGTTAGTTAGTTAGTTAGTTAGTTAGTTAGTTAGTTAGTTTTTAAAGAGTAGCATAATGTTGTAATTATAAGACAATAAAAAACCCGAGCAAAGCTCGGGTTTTCTTATTTGATTCTCTTGTTAGAGTGAATCGTAGTATATAGAATTACTTTTGGTTTACAACTCTAAATGTAGTTCTTCTGTTTGCTGCATGCTCTCTTTCAGAACAAGAAACACCATCAGCACAACGGTTAGTTAATTTGTTTTCACCTAAACCGTTAGCAGTTAATTGGCTTCCATTAACACCTTTAGACATTAAGTACTTAACAACTGCACCTGCTCTTTTTTCAGATAAAGTTTGGTTGCTTGTTTTGTTTCCTCTTGCATCTGTGTGAGATTCAATTACAACTGCAACACCATCTTTTAATACTGGTAATAAACGAGCATCAATAATACGCTTAGCAGCTGGAGTTAAAGTAGCACTACCCAAGTTCCAATTAATTGGTAATGGAGTATTGTTTACTAATTCACAGTCTACAGTTTTCCAAGAAGTTAATCCTCCTTTAGAAACTAAAACTTCTTTAGTTACAGTCTTATATTTTGCTGCAACTGGTACAGTTTCTTCCCAAGCATCTTTTTCTAAAACAGTTTTCTTAATTGTAGAATATTTAGGCTCAGACTTCACAACTCTTGTAGTTGGAGGAGTTACCATTACTGTTTTCTTAAATACTTTAGTTTTTGCTGGAATAGCTACAGTAGTTGTAGATTGAGCTCCAGGGTTAGTTACTGTTACTGAAGTGCTTTCAGAAGGAATGTCAATAACTCTTGTTGTAGGAGGAGTTACCATTACAGTTTTCTTAATTACTTTAGTTACAGCAGGTACATCAACAACTCTAGTTGTAGCAGGAGTGTCAACAACAGTTCTCTTAACTGTAGTAGTTTGTTCTGGAATAGCAACAACTCTTGTTGTAGGAGGAGTTACCATTACAGTTTTCTTAATTACTTTAGTTACTGCAGGAATAGCAATAGTTCTAGTAGATGGAGGGTTAGTCATAACTCTCTTCTTGACAACTTTAGTAACCTCTGGTATAGCTATTACATTTGTTGTAGGAGGAGTTTTCATAACTCTCTTAGTGTATGTTGCAAAACAGCTTGGGTCATTAGAACCTTCAGCACATTTACCAGCGTTAGCTAATACAGATGCATCATTACTTAATACAGTTTTGTTAACTGTAGTGTATTGAGCAGGAACTTCTTTATAACACCAGTAACGACAATCGTTAGGGTCAGAAGACTCACAATCAGGAGCTTTTTCGCTCATTTGCCATCTTGCAGATGCAGCTCTTACTTCAATAGTTTCACTATCTCTACCAAAAGATGCAGGTACAACTCTTAAAGAGTTTCCTTCAACCTTTTTTCTGTAAGATAAAGTTTCTGTTCCGTAAGTTGCAGGTACTACTGCTAAACGCTGAGAAGCTTCTCTTGTTACAATAACAACATCTCTCATTTCGTAAGTTGCAGGTACAATCTCTAAACGAGAACCAGCTTCTTTTACAGTAACAACAACATCTCTAGTTTCGTATTTAGCAGGTACAACCTCTAAACGTTGAGACGCTTCTCTTGTTACTATAGTTTCTGTTACAGTTTTCATTGTAGCAGGAACAACAACTAAACGTTGGTAAGCTGCTTTAGAAGTAATAACTACATCTCTAGTTTCATACTTAGCAGGAACTGTTACTAAACGTTGAGACGCTTCTTTAGTCATAACAACTTGTTTAGAAGTAGTTGCTCTTGCAGCGACTCTTTGTAAGCTTTGTCCACCTTCGTCAGTTGTAACAACAACATCTCTGTTTTCATAAGTTGCAGGTACTACAACTAAACTTTCACCTCCAGCATCAACTAATACTCTTTCAGTAACAGTTTTGTACTGTGCAGGGTGCGTTACAATTCTTTTGTAAGCTGGCGCTACTTCTATAGTAACATCTTGATTTTTCCATACTTCTGGAGTTTTACAGCGTACATAACATTTTCCTGGTTCTGCGTTTGTAGGTAAGTCCTGTGCAGATACCGTAAATCCGAACATTAATAATGCTCCAGAAAATAATAGTTTTTTCATAATAAATGATTTGATTTTGATTTAATTTTTCTCTACTTAGTATGACACACGATCTTTAGTGAAAGTCACATGACAAAGATAGTAAATTTAAAAAGAATGTTAAAGAGTTGTTAATGTTTTTTAAAAAACAGTTATAACTTGTTGTGGTACAAGCTTTTAATTATGCCGTCAGAAAGTCCAATTTTTGGCACAAATATTTTTCTAGCCCCACTCCATTTCATTGCAGATAAATATATTTTTGTTGCTGGAACTATAACATCTGCTCTATCTGGATTTAAACTTAGTTCAGTAATTCGATCCTGGTAACTCATCTTTTTTAAGAACTGATATTGTGCATTTAAATAAATGTAGGAGATTGGGTTTCCTTCTGTTCTGCCAGACATTTTAAATAATTTGTTAATATTTCCTCCAGAACCTATTAAAGAAATACTTTTATAATCTTTAGTGTTTTCTTTAATCCACTTTTCTACACTTTTAAATTTTACTTTATTTTCTGCTTTAGAGTTGTTTAGTAAACGTACGGTACCCATTTTAAAGGATTTAGAATTAACTATTTTTCCTTCAGAGAAAACGGTAAATTCTGTACTACCACCACCAACATCTACATATAAGTAAGACTTGTCGCTTTGTATTAGCTCCTTTAAATCTGTAGAAGAAATAATTCTGGCTTCTTCCTTACCATTAATAATGTCAATTTTAATTCCTGTTTTTTTAAGAATTTTTTTAGCAACATCTTGTCCATTCTCAGCTTCTCTCATTGCAGAGGTTGCACAGGCTTTATATCTTTCTACACCATGAATTTTTATTAAAAGTTTAAATGCTTCCATAGCATCTATCATTCTTATGGTGTTTTCTTCTGAAATTTTTCCGTTAACAAAAGCATCGGCACCTAAACGAATAGGTACACGGATTAAGGCAGATTTTTTAAACTTAGGTTCTTTTCCTTTTTCGATAATAACATTGGAAACCAAAAGTCTAACTGCATTTGATCCAATATCTATAGCGCCATATTTTTTTATTTCTAACAAACTATCTATGATTTTTTGGGAATTCTACCATTATTGTAGTCCCTTTTTTTATGTTTTTCCAATGTTTTTCTTCAAATTCAATTGCAATAACACCACAAGTAGAGACATGTGCAATTGGTTTGCTTCCAAATTTATTTACAAATGTATTTATTCCATGATCATGACTAAAAATAATTGCACTATCAAAACTATCATCTAATGCTTTTACGGTTTTTACCAAGTAACCATCGCTAAAACTATATAATTGACGTTTAATTTGCAAATTAGATAACGGATAGCTAAAGTTTTCGCAAAAAATTACAGAAGTATGTAATGCTCTATTAGCACTACTAGAAATAAAGACATCTGGTTTCTGTATTTTAGAAGCCAAAAATTTTGATAATAGATGAGCGTCATTTATACCGCGCTCTTTTAAAGGTCTATCAATATCTTGCACACTATCATAACTCCAAGAAGATTTTGCGTGACGAACAATGTAAAGTGTTTTCATTTTAACTTTAAAATAGAGCTGTAAATATAAAAATTACGGTTGTAATCTTTCTAGTTTCCAAGAAAAATCTTTTTGTAAAGTGTAACGTATCCTATCGTGCATTCTATTTGGGCGACCTTGCCAAAATTCAATAGAAACAGGCTTCACTAAAAAACCGCCCCAATGTCTAGGTCTTAGAATCTCTTTGTTAATGTGTTTTTTTTCTTCTTCGGAAAGTTGTTTGTCTAGCAAATCTCTAGAACCAATAACTTCACTTTGTTTAGATGCTAAGGCGCCAAGCTTACTTCCGTCTGGGCGAGATTCAAAATAACCATCAGATAAATTTTCTGCAAGTTTTTCTGCGCTACCTTTTATAATAATTTGCTGTTCTAAACCAGCCCAAAAGAACGATAAACAAATGTTATTGTTGGCTGCAATAGCTTTTCCTTTTTCAGAATTATAATTTGTGTAGAATATAAAACCTTCCCAAGTATATTTTTTTAGTAAAACAACTCTATTTTTAGGAAAACCATCTAATCCAATAGAAGAAATGGTCATTGCATTGGCTTCATGTACAGTATCAGATTCGTCTGCATTTATAAACCAATTCCTAAATAATTCTAACGGATTCTCCGGACAAGTACTTTCTAAAAGTTCTTGTTTTTGATAGGTTTTTCTATGATTACTTAAATCTTGTGGCATTATTGTAGTTTAAAAGGTGTTTTTTGGAAGGTTCGCTAACGTTGTTGTATAAGAAAATTTGCGGTTTTGTCAGCGAGGAATTTCCTAAGGAAATTCAGAAGTTGGCAAAAATGCAACTGCTTTTGATTAAGTACTAATTTAGCATTTTTTTTTATACGGTGTTAGCCATAGTTTTTTTAAAATTCAGTTCGAGAGTTACCATCAGTCATAAAATCAAATTTTTCATAAAACTCTGGACTATTTAAAATTTTCTTTAGGTCACTTTTTGAATTTTTATTTCTTATCAGTATTTCAAAATCATATTTTTTTCCTGACTTTTCTGTTATAGTCAAGTAGTTTTTGTTTCCGAAAATCGAGTGAGTTGTCCAACTTCCATAATCCATATATTTCAGATAAATATTTTCAAGTTCATTCAGAGCAACACTCTTACTTTCATCGTTCTCGTTAAATTCAATTCTTTCTGTTGAAATTTTTAGTTTTCCGATTTTTTTCGGTTTGATAAAAGACTGTCCGAATAGAAAATAAATTCCTGATACATAAATTGCAAGAGCAAAATATTTCAAATATATGTTTTGACTTTCTTTGTCATACATAAAAATGTAAAATCCTGAAATCATATAAAGAATGATAAATACAATCATAAAGATTTTATTGAATCCCTTTGTTTTTACTATTTCAGTTTCAAATTCTGCTGTCATTTTTCTTTAATTATAGCTAATGTAAAAGAATATCCATTGTTTTAATTGTGGATATTCAACGTTAGCGAAGTTACCCAAAAATACCTTTAGAAACAAACCAAACTATTTCTTATAACGCATTTTTTTATAATTAAAATGGGTGTTCCATAAATCTGATAGTATATTTGCACTTTACTTATATATGTCCATAAACACACTTTTAATAACACCTCCTTTTACACAATTAAATACGGCGTATCCTGCAACAGCGTACATTAAAGGTTTTTTAGAATCTAAAAATGTACAAATAACGCAAATGGATTTAAGTATTGAGTTGTTTACGGCTGTTTTTACCAAAGAATTTATTGATGCAATTTTTAAACAAGCAGCAATGCTTGGTAATAAAGAATTGCCGTTGGTTTGGAATCAAAAAGAAGACTATATTAATAAGGTAGATTCGGTAATGAATTATTTACGCGTGCAAGAAGTTACCGCAGCGTATCAAATTGTACACAAAGATTTTTTACCACACGGACATAGACGTATAAAATTAGAAAAAGATTTAAGTATTGAGTTCGGTAAATTAGGAATCTTAGACAAGGCAAAACATATTGCAACCTTATTTGTTGAAGAATTAGGCGATTTTATAAAAGCTAATGTAGACGAGTTTTTCTCTTTTACGCGCTATGCTGAACAAATTGCTAGCGCAGCTTCTAGTTTTGATGAGTTAGCCGAATGTTTACAATACGAAACTACGCTGATAGAAGATGAAATGTTGTATTTGTTGGATGAAAAATTACAACAAGACAGCTATGATTTAATTTGTTTTACGGTGCCTTTTCCTGGAAATTTATTTTCTGCTTTGCGATGTGCGCAACATATAAAACAAAAATACCCGAACATTAAAATAGGAATGGGCGGCGGTTATTGCAATACCGAACTGAGACGCTTGTCTGATCCAAGAATTTTCGATTTTGTAGATTTTATCACCTTGGATGATGGCGAAAGTCCGTTGTTACGAATTACCGAATTTTTAGAAGGAAAAATAGGTGAGGAGTCTTTAGAAAGAACTTATATATGTCGAGATAATAAAGTTGTGTATGCAGATAAGATTCCAAACACCATTTTTCATCATAAAAATTTACCAGCGCCAAGTTATGTTGGTTTACCTGCGGAAAAATATTTATCGTTTTTGGATGTTATGAATCCAATGCACAGAATGTGGTCTGATGGAAAGTGGAATAAACTCACTATTTCTCACGGATGTTATTGGAAACAATGTTCTTTTTGCGATGTTACCTTAGATTATATCGGAAATTACCAAAACACAACAGCAGATGATTTGGTAAGTAAAATTGAAAAAATAATTTCTGAAACGGGAATTACAGGTTTTCATTTTGTTGATGAAGCTGCGCCGCCAAAAATGCTAAGAGCATTGGCTAATAAATTAATTGAACGCAAAGTGTACATTACTTGGTGGACAAATATTCGTTTCGAGAAAACATTTACGCCAGAATTATGTGCTTTGTTATCTAAATCTGGCTGTATTGCAGTAACAGGAGGTTTGGAGGTTGCTTCCGATAGATTATTAGCAAAGATGAAAAAAGGTGTAGATATTGCCCAAGTTGCAAGAGTTACCAAAGCTTTTTCTGATGAAAATATTATGGTACACGCCTATTTAATGTTTGGTTTTCCTACGGAAACGGAACAAGAAACAATTGATTCTTTAGAAGTTGTGCGTCAATTATTTCAAAACAATTGTATTCAATCTGCATTTTGGCACCAATTTGCGTGTACAAGTCATAGTCCAGTTGGTAAAAACCCAGATGAATTTCAAATTAATATTATTGGTCCAGAATTTAAAGGTTTTGCTGAGAACGATCTGTATCACGAAGATCCAACAGGAGCGGAGCATCATTTATTTAGTGAAGGATTAAATATTGCCTTAAATAATTACTTAAATTATAAAGGTTTTAATATTCCGTTACAAGAATATTTCAATTTTAAAGTTCCTGATAAAACGTTGCAACCTAATTTAATTGCTGATTGTTTAGAAGCTGGAATTCCGCAGAAAAAAACTACTTAATTTTATTAACGTAATTAGCAAGATAAACGCCAGAACTAATACAAGCTTGTAGCAAATAACCGCCTGTTGGTGCATCCCAATTTAACATTTCTCCAATACAAAATTGATTAGGTAAATTGTTGATTTCAAAGTTTTCATTCACAGCTTTTAGGTCAATTCCGCCAACTGTAGAAATAGCTTCGTCAATAGGAGAGAAGTCGATAATATCTAATGGAAATTTTTTAATGTTTTCAGCTAAATAACTGCTATTTAAATATGTTTCTTTTGGAAGATATGTTTTTAATAAATCAATCTGAGAAGGACTTAATTTTAATTCCTTTTTTAAAATTTGAATAGTGTTTTTTTGATTTGAAGTAACCATTTTAGAAAGTATATTTTCTAATGATAAAGAAGGTTTAAAATCGATATAAATTGTTGCTTTTTTATGTTGATTTAATGCCTCTCTAATTTGCGGACTTAAACCATAAATAGCATTTCCTTCCAATCCAAATTTTGTAATAACAGCTTCACCTTTTTGCGTTTTATTATCACAAGAAATAGCAATGTTTTTCAATGGTTTTCCTTCGTTTTGTTGAATTAAATTAGGCTTCCAGTCAATTTTATAGGCACAATTAGTGGCTTGAAAAGGAATGGTTTTAATGCCTTTTTCTTTGAAAGTGTTTAGCCAACTTCCATCAGAACCTGTAACTTTCCAACTTCCGCCTCCTAAAGAAAAAACGGTGTAATCTGAAATAACAGTTGTATTGTTTATTATTGGATTATTATCTGAATTCCAACCAGAAAAAACATGTTCATATTTAATGTTTACACTTTTACTTTCAAGATGATTTAGAATTGTCGTTAAAACTTCAATCGGTTTAATGCCTTCTTTTGGATAAACTCTTTTGCTACTTCCGATAAAAGTTGGAATTCCGATTTTATTTAACCAATTTCTGAAATCAGTATTCGTAAAGTTTAATAATGCATTTTTCAGAAAATTAGAAGGCGTATAACGTTTAATAAATTCAGAAATATCTTCGGAATGCGTAAGGTTGAATCCTCCTTTTCCAGCAACTAAAAACTTACGGCCGGCAGTTTTATTTTTTTCATAAATAGTAACCGTAAATTTCTCTTCCTCTAAAAAAGAAGCGAGTAAAAAAGCAGAAGGTCCGCCACCAATAATTGAAACCGTTTTTTTCACAACTTATCAAGTATATCTAATAGCTTAATTTTTTTCTTGATATAAGTTTTTTCAAGCAATTCTAATTTTTTAGTTAGGTCTTTTTTGTAACCTGTTTTTGTGAATTTTTGAATATGTTTTTCAATAGTTTCGTCAGTAAATAAGCGCAATTCTTTTTTACAAGAATCGCAAATTGTAAACTCAAAAAGTTGAGTTCCGTTTTTATCACAATTAAAACATTTGTTATTCATATTAAACTTATTGAACAAAACCTGGCCATCTTTTAAGATAGGTAATAAAAGTTTTACTTACGCCTTCTTTTAAAAGATGTTCTTCGGAAACAGGAACTTCATTTGGCGTAAAATTTGGGTTTTCAATCACTAATTTAGGGAAATTGTGATGTAAAATTGCGGATGTTCCAATTGAAACAAAATCTACATTGTTGTCTAAAACTCTTTGCACATCCTTTGCATTGCTAATTTTTCCAGCAACTGTCCATCTTACGTTTTTAAAATCGATACTTTTAAAGTGTTCCAGTAAAGATATATTTTGATGTTTTTCTTCGTGTGGCATTTTAAAAACATCCCATAAAGAGATGTCTAAAAAATCTATTTTGTTCAAGTTTACAAGATTTTGACAAACAGTTTTTATTTCGTCAATATCCATTCCAAATCTTTCTGGAGACAATCTAACTCCAAGTAAAAATTCCTTGCCGCATTTTTCTCTAATTCCTTCAACAATTTCGAATAATAATCGGGCTCTGTTTGTTAAGTTCCCTCCGTATTCATCGGTTCTTTTATTTATTTCAGAACTTAAAAATTGCGTTAAAATATATCCGTGTGCACCATGAACTTCAACACCGTTATATCCACATTCTTTTGCTCTAAATGCTGCTGAAATAAAGTCTTCTTTTAATTGAATAACCTCACTTAAAGAAAGCGCTCTTGCTTTTGTTTTTTCATTGTTTGAAGGACAAACAGGACTACCTTCAATTAATTCTGATGGAGTTCTCATTCCTGCATGATGTAGTTGAACTACGGCTAAACTGCCTTCTTTTTTAATGGCAGAAGACAATCTTTTATGTCCATCATTTAAAGAATCATTAAAAATACCGAGTTGTCCAGGGAAACCTTTTCCTACTTCTTGAACGTGAGAAGCGCAAGTCATTACTAGCCCAAAATCTCCTTTAGCTCGCATGGTTAGCCAATTAAATTCATCATCGGATAATTGACCGTTTTCATGACTTTGCTGGTTTGTTAACGGAGCTAACATAAATTTGTTTTTCATGATAGTTCCACATGGAAAAGTTATAGGAGAATTAGGTTTTGTCATTATGAAATAGGTATGTTTTTTTTAAATATTGCAAGTTTAAAGTAAAGCTAAAAAAGTTTAATTTCTTGTAGATTTAATTAAATACAATCCAATAAAAGTTAAGAAACCGTTTAAAACCAATACAAAGAATCCAAAATCGAATCCTAATTTTTCTTTAGAATAATAGCTAATTAAAAAGGTAAGAACTGGTGCAATTAAACAAATTGCAGGAACTATTTTGTCTTTCACATTTAATTTAGTGAATAAACCAAAGGCATATAAACCTAATAAAGGTCCGTAAGTATAACCTGCAAACGTGAATATTTTTGCAATTACACTTGCATCAGCAATAAAGTATTTAAAGATTAAAATGGTTGCAATTAATACAAAAGAGAAAATAATATGAATTTTCTTTCTCGTTTTTTCTTGTTGAATTGCATCTTCTTTTTTGTCAATTTCTAATATATCAATACTAAAAGAAGTGGTTAATGAAGTTAGTGCAGAATCTGCGCTTGAATACGCTGCAGCAATTAAACCTAACAAGAAAAATAATGCTGTTGCTAAACCTAAAGTTCCTTTGGTTGCAATTATAGGAAACAATTGATCTTTGTGAGCATCAATTCCGTTTTGTTGTGCGTAATCAGTTAATAAAACACCCAATGCTAAAAAGAAAAAGTTAACAATTACGAGTACAATTGTAAACCAAAACATGTTTTTTTGCGCATCTTTTAAGTTTCTGCAAGTCAAGTTTTTTTGCATCATGTCTTGGTCTAAACCTGTCATAACAACTGCAATAAATGCTCCAGCTAAAAACTGTTTCCAGAAATAATTCCCTGCATTTACATCATCAAAAAAGAAGGTTTTAGATAGCTCATTATCTGCAACGTAAGAGAATATGTTGCTGATTTTCATTTCATCAGAAATGGTGTAAATACAAACACCAACGGCAATTAACATAAATAATGTTTGTAATGTGTCTGTCCAAACAATGGTTTTTATTCCGCCTTTAAAAGTGTATAACCAAATTAATAATATGGTAATAGAAACGGTTACCCAAAACGGAATTCCATATGCATCAAACAAAATTATTTGCAACACATTGGCAACTAAAAATAATCGAAATGCTGCGCCAATTGTTCTGGAAAGTAAGAAAAAACTTGCACCAGTTTTGTAAGAATAGTTTCCAAACCTGTCTTGTAAATAGGTGTAAATTGAAGTTAAATTTAATTTATAATAGAGTGGAAGTAATACCAAACCAATTACAGCATAACCAACAACATATCCTAAAACCATTTGAAAATAACTCATACTATCGCCTTCAACCCAACCAGGAACAGAGATAAATGTAACTCCAGAAAGTGAAGCGCCAATCATACCAAAAGCCACTAAATACCAAGGAGAAGAGTTGTTTGCCTTAAAAAAAGTAGTGTTATTTGCCGATTTTCCTGTAACGTAAGAAATAAAGATTAAGACAGAAAAATAAGCTAAAATTAATAATAGTATATGAAGTGGTTGCATGAATTAATTATGAATTTTTAATTACGAGTTACGAAGATATACTTTTTAAAATTTTAATCGATTAATTCGTAATTGATAATTGATAATTCCTAATTTTGCATTCTATGGATTTTTCTTCAAAACTTCTTGAAAATGCTGTAAATGAAGTTTCTCGTTTGCCAGGAATTGGTAAAAGAACTGCGCTTCGTTTGGTATTACATTTGTTAAAACAACCTTCAGAAAACACAAAATTTTTAACGGAAGCGTTGTCTGGATTGCGTGAAAACGTAAATTCTTGTGAGAAATGCCACAATATTTCCGATACCGTTATTTGTGCTATTTGTAGCAATCCCAACAGAAGAGCTGAAATTGTTTGTGTTGTTGAAGATATTAGAGATGTAATGGCAATTGAAAGTACGGCACAATTTAGAGGTTTGTACCATGTTTTAGGCGGAAAAATTTCTCCTATTGAAGGAATTGGGCCTCAAAATTTACAAATAGAATCTTTAGTAAACAAAGTAAAAGAAGGTGAGATTAAAGAATTAATTTTTGCATTAAGTTCTACAATGGAAGGTGATACAACCAACTTTTATATTTATAAACAGATTGAAGAATTCAACATTACAACTTCTACAATTGCTCGTGGAATTTCCGTTGGTGATGAATTAGAATACGCAGATGAGGTTACTTTAGGAAGATCTATTGTAAATAGAATTCCTTTTGAGCAGAGTATAAGAGGATAGTTTTTAGCTTTAGTAGTGGTTTATGCAGTGAGTAACTGAATACTACTTACTGGAAACCTTCTTCCTCATCTTCTTTCAGCAGCTTCTCCTCGTGTTTATCCCAAGATTTTCTAGCACGTACTTTTTTATAGAGTTTAATGCTCATCATCATGAGTGTTCCAAAAAGGATAATTCCTACAACGCCCCAAACCCAATTAATAGCGCTTTTTAAAGTTACTAAAAACACAATTGCAAATAAGATTATGGTTGCAACTTCGTTCCAAATTCGGAGTTTAAAAGCGGTGTATTTAATTTCGTCATTTTGTAATTGTTTAAAAATTCTATGACAAGAAAAATGATAAAAATACAATGCTAATACAAAAGCCAATTTTACATGCATCCAAGGCATCTCTAGATAAATAGGGTTTTTCCAAAGCATCCAAATGGCAAAGAAACTGGCTAAAATTGCAGAAGGCCACGTAATAATATACCACAAACGTTTGCTCATTAATTTGTATTGCGTTTGTAAAATTTCTTTAGCAGGAGCTGCTTTTTTTTCAGCTTCTGCGTGATAAATAAACAATCTGACGATGTAGAATAAGCCTGCAAACCAGGTTACTACAAAAATAATGTGAAGCGCTTTTACGTATAAGAAATCCATATGTTTCGGTTGTCAGTTATCAGTATTGATAATTGGTTATTGTTCAATGTTAATTGCTTTATTGTCAAACTCATTAATCCAACCCGCTAATACATTTACCCATTCGTCATTATCATTTATGCAAGGAACTGTGTGGAATTCTTCTCCACCAGCTTCTAAAAATTCATGTTTACCTTCCATTGCAATTTCTTCCAATGTTTCTAAACAATCAGAAACAAAAGCTGGAGTTACAATTGCAAGTTTTTTAATTCCGTCTTTTTCAGCTTTGTTTACAATTGTTCTGTCGGTATAAGGTTGCAACCAAGGATCAACACCTAAACGAGATTGAAACGATGTTGAAACTTTATTTTTATCCCAACCTAATTCAGTAATTACATTTCTAGTTGTTTGCATACATTGGTGTTTGTAGCAGAATTCGTGTGCCTTAGAGGGTGAACTACAGCATGGTGCTTCACCAGGAATTCCTGGTTTGCAGTGACTTTTTGTAATGTCAGATTTTCTAATATGACGCTCCGGAACTCCGTGATAAGAAAACAACACATGGTCATAATCCTTATCCGCTAAATAGTCTTTTATGCTATTTGATAAAGCAGAAATATATTCAGGTTTGTTGTAAAAAGCAGGAACATCTGTAATTTTCATTTTAGGAAAGAATTCCTTTCTTAACTCTTCAGCAAGAACAACAATAGTTTCTGTGGTTGCCATTGCAAATTGTGGATATAATGGAACTAACATAACTTGCGTTACACCTTTGTCATGTAATTCTTGTAAACCACTTTTTAAAGACGGATTTCCATAACGCATTGCTAATGCTACTGGAAGTTCGGTTTTTTGTTGAACTTTCTTTTGTAATCTTTCTGATAAAACAATTAACGGTGAACCGTCTTTCCACCAGATTTTTTTATAGGCTGCGGCAGATTTTTTTGGTCTTGTGTTTAATATAATTCCTTTTACTAAAAATGCTCTAAACCAATAAGGAACGTCAATTACGCGTTCATCCATTAAAAATTCGCCTAAATAATTTTTTACATCTTTTGGATCTGTGCTCTTCGGAGATCCTAAGTTTACTAATAAAACTCCTTTCATTATTTTCTTAATTGATTTGTAGTTTCGTAAAGAGCAATTGCTAAACTGTGTATTACGTTCATGCTAGAATTTCTTCCAAACATTGGTATTGCAACTGTTTTATCTACTAAATTTATGTTTTCTATTCCGTTTCGTTCGCTACCCAAAAGTAATACGATTTTTTCATTTGAAGTAAAATCAAAATCTTGAATATTGATGCTTTTATCAGTAATTTCTATACCAATAATTGTATTCCCTGCTGCTTTTAACTGGTTGATTGTTTTTTCGAAGTCCGTGTAATACTCAAATGGAATTTGCGTCAACGTATTTCGTGCGGTTTTTTTTACAATCCTATTTTCTGTTGAAGGAGAATTTTCATGTAAATATATTTTTTGAACTCCAAAACTTTCGGAAATTCTAAAACACATACCTATATTTTCTGGTGTTCTAATTGCGTCACACAGAATTGTAATAGGGAATTGTTGCTGTGTATTTTCTATGTCGTAATGTGTTAATTGCTTCATTTAGTTGTTTTGTAAAGACAATACATATTGCTTAGGTGTTGTTCCAAATTTCTTTTTAAAAGCAGCTATAAAATGACTCGAAGTGCTGTAGCCAACTTGTAAGCCAACTTCGTTAACGTTGTATTGATTGCTTTCTAATAGCTTTTTAGAATGTTCCATCTTATAATCAAATAGAAAACTAAAAACGGTGTCTCCATAAATTTGCTTGAAGCCTTCTTTTAATTTCTTTAGGTTTAAGCCAATTTCGTTTGCTAATTCCTGTAAACTTGGCGGTTCTGCCATTCTAGAAATAATAATTTCTTTCGCTTTTCTAATTTTTAAGACATCGCGTTCATCAACTAAAAACGGGCAATATTCACCATCTAAATTTTCATCTTTCTGAAAATGTAAACTCAATAATTCGTAAATCTTTCCTTTTATGTATAAATCTTTTATAGAACTGTTGATGTTGGCATTAATAATTTGCTGTAAAACTATTAATACAGTAGGTTTTATAACACTATCGTCATAATATTTTCTATTGCTATTTTCTTCGGATAAAAAAGGAATGTAGCTTGCTTCTTTAGAGAACAAAGAATGGAATTTTTTTATCGATATTAATAAAGAAACCATGGTAGATTTTGGTAGAATTTCTAAGTTTATCGGTAATTTTTGTTGTGGATTGTATAATAAAATTGAGTGTTTGTCTAAAACATCAAACGTATAATTACCATTATTAAAATGAAATTTTAAGTTTCCGCGTAAGCAAAAGTGCAATTGAATAAATGTACTGTCAATATCTCTTTCTAAATGACGGGTTTTAGAAGTCTCATTCTGAGTGTGTAAGACAAGAAAATCGTTTTCAAGATTAATTTCTTCAAAAGGACTCTGAGCGACATTTTTTGGCATTTTCAAAAATTTAAAAGGATGCTATTTTATTTAGAATTGTTCTAAATTAAATTCATTCAAATAGCTAAATTCATTGCAAAAATAAGTCATTTAGATGATATTTGTCATAAAATAAACTAAAAAACAAAAAACGACATTTAAAGTTCTTTTAGCGATACTTTTTTCTTTCTTATCTTTTTACTTTTGAGCGATATTTGAAATTATTGAATGACTTTCCATCACAAGAACACAAATCTATATAACATTGGTGTCAGCTATAAAAAAGCCGATGCGCATATACGAGGTAAATTTTCTTTATCAAAAGAGAATCAAATTGCTTTACTGGAAGAAGCAAAACAAAGTGGTGTAGATGGTATTTTAGTTTTATCAACTTGTAACAGAACCGAAATTACTGGTTTTGCAGAACACCCTTTTCAACTTATAAATTTACTTTGTAAATACTCTAAAGGAAGCGTAGATGAGTTTTCAAAAGTTTCTAATGTTTCTAAAAATAAAGATGCTGTTCAGCATTTATTTAGAATGGGAACAGGTTTGGATAGCCAAATTTTAGGGGATTATGAAATAGTTGGTCAACTAAGACAAGCATTTAAACAAGCTAAAAACTTAGGAACTACCAATGCATATTTAGAACGTTTGCTAAATAATATTATGCAAGCAAGTAAACGTGTTAAGAATGAGACTAAGTTAAGTTCTGGAACAACATCGGTTTCATATGCAGCTGTTCAATATATAATTCAAAATGTTGCAGATTTTAATTTGAAAAATATTTTAGTTTACGGATTGGGTAAGATGGGGAAACATACTTGTAAAAATCTTGCTGAATATACACGTAACGAGTCTGTAACCTTAATTAATAGAACAGAAGAAAAAGCAGTTGAATTTGTAAAGGAGCATCCTTCAATAAAGAAAGCAGATTATGCAAATTTAACGCAAGAAGTAGCTAATGCAGATGTGCTAATTGTTTCAACAGGCTCAGATAAACCAACTATAACAAGAGAACATATTTCGGAAGGTAAAGAAATCTTAATTTTAGATTTATCAATGCCAGAAAATGTTTCGGAAGAAGTTAAAAATCTTCAAAATACTACCTTAATAAATGTTGATGAGTTATCTAAGATTACAGATAAAACATTGGCAATTCGTCAAGCAGAAGTTCCTTCTGCAGAAAAAATTATTGACGAGCATAAAGAAGAATTTACAGCTTGGTTAAATCATCGAAGATTTACACCAGCAATTAATACATTAAAGCAATCGCTTGAAGCAATTCAAAAAGATGAAATTAATTTTCATAAAAAGAAAGTTAAAGATTTTGATGAAACACAAGCTGAAATGCTAACCTCACGCTTTATTCAGAAGATAACAACACAGTTTGTAAAACACTTAAAAGAAGAAAATACTTCTGTAAGTGATAGCATAAAAGTGATAGAAAAAGTCTTCGGAAACAACTAAAAAAATCATGCAAAAAACAATTAGAATTGGAACTCGAGATAGCGAATTAGCACTTTGGCAAGCCAATAAAGTTCGTAAAGAGTTAGAAGCCTTAGAATATAAGTGTGAAATTGTTCCAATAAAATCCACAGGAGATATCGTTTTAGATAAACCATTGTACGAACTTGGTATTACGGGTATTTTTACTAAAAACTTAGATATTGCTATGTTAAATGGCGATATTGATATTGCAGTACATTCTCTTAAAGATGTTCCAACAGTTTTACCTGAAGGAATAATACAAGCAGCTGTTTTAAAACGTGGGAATTATACAGATATTTTAGTTTTAAAAGACAACGAAGAGTTTTTTGGACAGCCAAACGGAGTTATTGCAACAGGTAGTCTTCGTAGACAAGCAATGTGGTTAAACCGTTATCCAACGCATAAAGTTGTTGGACTTCGCGGTAACGTAAATACACGTTTAGAAAAGTTAGACAACAACGATTGGAACGGTGCAATTTTTGCAGCAGCAGGTTTGGAAAGATTAGGTAAACGTCCATCGGAATCTATAGATCTTTCTTGGATGCTTCCTGCACCAGGACAAGGTGTAATTATGGTTACATGTTTAGAAAAAGACGATTTTACTAAAGATGCTTGTGAGCAATTAAATCATTATGAAACACAAGTATGTGTTGGTATAGAGCGCGAATTCTTAAATTTATTGGAAGGCGGTTGTACTGCTCCAATAGGAGCTTTAGCCTATATTGATGCAAAAACTGAAGAGATTAATTTTAAAGGTGTTTTATTAAATAGAGACGGAACTAAAAAAATTGCGGTAAATAAACCTGCAAAAGTTGGTCGTCATCGTTATTTAGCAAAAGATTGTGCCGATTATATAATTAACAGAGGAGGTAAAGAGTTAATGGCAGAAGACGAGGATGTTGAAAAGGAATTTTCAATTTATTCAACCAAAGCATTATCAGAAATTCAAAAAAACTTATTGCCAACTTCTATGAAAGTAGAAAGTAGCGATTTTATAAAAACTCGTTTTAATAGAATTCCACCAAAAACGGTAAAAGACGAAATTAAAAACGTAATTTTTACAAGTAAAAATGGAGTAGAATCTATTTTAAATTCTTTTACTTCGGATGAGTTACAGTTTAAAAATATTTACTGTGTAGGTCGTAGAACTAAGAAGTTAATAGAGCAACGTATAGGTAAAGTTAAACACGCCGCAAGAAATGCAGCAAAGTTAGCAGAGTATCTTTCTTCTGAAATTGCAGAACAAAAAGTCACCTATTTCTGTAGCGATTTACGTTTAGATACGTTACCAACTATTTTAACTGAAAACGGAATAAGAGTCAACGAAGTTGAAGCTTACAAAACAATGTTTAGCCCAACAATAGTTGATGAATCTGTAGACGGAGTTTTATTTTACAGTCCATCTACAGTAGAAAGTTATTTGCAGGAAAATGAGGCAAATAAAATTGCTTTTTGTATTGGAGAAAGCACAGCTAAAGAGGCAAGAAAACATTTTGAAAACGTACAAGTAGCAAATTTACCAACAGTTGAGAGTGTAATTGAAATGGTGAATTTACATTTTGTGAAAGAGTAAGATTATGTTCAGAACTAGAAGACTTAGAAAAACAGCAGGCATAAGAAGGTTAGTTCAAGAAACTAAACTTTCTGTAGACGATTTTATTTATCCACTTTTTATTGAAGAAGGAGAAAATATAGAGTCAGAAATAACTTCAATGCCAGGAATAAAAAGATATTCTTTAGATAGAATTTCTAAGGAGTTAGATGAGGTTGTTGAACTAAAAATTCCTGCAGTTTTATTATTCGGAATTCCATCGAAGAAAGATGATGAAGGAACTGAAACTTGGAACGATAACGGAATTATGCAACAGGCAATCCGTTTTATCAAGAAAAACTATCCAAGTTTATATGTAATTACAGATGTTTGTTTTTGTGAATATACAAGTCATGGACATTGTGGAGTTATTCATAATAATGATGTTGATAATGATGCAACGTTAGTAAACCTTGCAAAGCAAACAATATCGCACGCAAAAGCAGGAGCAGATATGGTTGCGCCTTCAGGAATGATGGACGGAACAATTGATATGATGCG
Source organism: Tenacibaculum aquimarinum (assembly GCF_022478115.1). Classification (GTDB taxonomy): domain Bacteria; phylum Bacteroidota; class Bacteroidia; order Flavobacteriales; family Flavobacteriaceae; genus Polaribacter; species Polaribacter aquimarinum_A. The sequence goes on from NZ_JAKGSC010000007.1 coordinate 18,485, forward strand.
TCAATCCTTAGATAATTCAGGTTTTGCAAACTTGCCAATTATGGGTTATTCAGTAAAATATTCATCAGCATTTTATGGGCCTTTTAGAGAAGCGGTAGATTCTGCACCAAGTTTTGGAGACAGAAGAACCTACCAAATGGATCCAGCAAATAGAGATGAAGGAATGCGTGAAGCAACTTTTGATGATCAAGAAGGAGCGGATATTTTAATGGTAAAACCAGCATTGTCTTATTTAGATATCATCAGAGATTTAAAAAATAATTTCGACAGACCAATTGCATGTTATAATGTAAGCGGAGAATATTCTATGATAAAAGCAGCTGCAGAAAAAGGTTGGATAGATGGCGAGAAAGTAATGATGGAAAGTTTACTGTCTATGAAAAGAGCAGGAGCAGACATTATTATTACCTATTTTGCTAAGGAAGCAGCAAGGTTGCTGTTAAAGCGTTAAACTGTTTAATTGTGTAACTAAACAATTGCACGATTCAACAAATACACAATTACACATTATGTTTAAAAAATCAGAAAAATTATATAAAAAAGGATTGGTAAATCTTGTTGGAGCTGTAAACTCTCCAGTAAGAGCATTTTCTTCAGTTGGTGGAAATCCGTTATTTATCAAAAAAGCAAAAGGTACTAAAATTACTGATGTTGATGGAAACAAATATGTAGATTTAGTATTGTCTTACGGACCAATGATTTTAGGTCACAGACATAAAAAAGTGCAAAAGGCAGTAGAAAAAGCATTAAAAAAAGGATATTCTTTTGGAGCATCTACTCAAAACGAAATAAAATTAGCAAAAATAGTTTGTGATGCTTTTCCAGGAATGGATAAAGTACGTTTTGTAAACTCAGGTACAGAAGCTGTTTTAAGCGGAATCCGTTTAGCAAGAGCATTTACTGGAAAAGATAAAATTATAAAATTTGCAGGTTGTTATCACGGTCATCAAGATGCGTTATTGGTAGCTGCAGGTTCTGGTTTAGCAACATTAAGTTTGCCTGGATCTAAAGGAGTTCCAGAAGGCGCAGTAAAAAACACGCTAATTGCTAATTTTAACGATTTAGAAAGTGTAAAAAAACACTTTGAAAATGATGATAATATTGCAGGAGTAATTATTGAGCCAATTGCTGGTAATATGGGAGTTGTAATTCCTGAAGATAATTTCTTGGTAGAGTTAAAAGCCTATTTAAAAACAAAAGGAGCATTGTTAATTGCAGATGAAGTAATGACAGGTTTCCGTTCTAAATTTGGTGGAGCTCAAGAATTATTAGGTATAGAAGCAGATATTACATGTTTAGGTAAAGTAATTGGTGGAGGTTTTCCAGTGGGAGCTTACGGAGCAAGAGAAGAAATTATGCAAGAAGTTGCGCCATTAGGAGGCATGTATCAAGCAGGAACTTTATCAGGAAATCCAATTGCAATGGCAGGAGGAATTGCTACGTTAACCGAATTGAAAAAGCAAAACCCATATGCTAAGTTCGAGGAAATAGGAAGTATTTTAGAAGTGATTCTATTAGAAACAGCTAAAAAATACAATGTAGCTTTAACTGTAAATAGGTTTGGTTCAATGTTAAACCCTTTCTTTGTAAATAGTGAAGTTACCAATTTTGTAGAAGCTCAATTGTCGGATACAGATAAATTTGCAGTTTTCTTTTGGGAAATGATTAAAAATGGTGTGTTTTTACCACCATCTCAGTTCGAAGCATGGTTTTTATCATCTGCTTTAACAGAAAAAGATATTCAAAAAATAAGTAAAGCAATTGATGCAGGAATGTTAGCTGTATCAAAAATGTAAAAAAAAAATGCTTTATGCAATAAGCTTTATGCAGTATGCTTAAAGCCTAAAGCCTAAAGCTTAAAGCCAAATCATGATAAAAAACGATTTATTTTTAAGAGCATTAAAAGGAGAAACTGTAGATAGACCACCAGTTTGGATGATGCGTCAAGCAGGTAGATATTTGCCAGAGTTTATGGAAATCAAGAAGAAATACGATTTCTTTACACGTTGTCAAACGCCAGAACTGGCTTCAGAAATTACAGTACAACCAATTCGTAGATACGGAATGGATGCAGCAATTCTGTTTTCAGACATTTTGGTAATTCCACAAGCAATGAATATCGAAGTGCAAATGAAACCAGATTTTGGACCATATTTACCAAATCCAATTCGTACTCAAAAAGACGTAGATAATGTAATTGTTCCAGATGTTCATGTGGAATTAGATTATGTGTATCAAGCCATAAAAGCAACCAAAGAAAAATTGAATGATGAAATTCCATTAATTGGTTTTGCAGGTTCGCCATGGACAATTTTATGTTATTGTGTGCAAGGTCAAGGTTCTAAAAACTTCGATAAAGCAAAGCAATTTTGTTTTACAAATCCAATTGCTGCACATCAATTATTGCAAAAAATTACAGATACAACAATTGCCTATTTAAAAGCAAAAGTTGCAGCAGGCGTAAATGCTGTTCAGGTTTTTGATTCTTGGGGAGGAATGTTGTCTCCAGTAGATTATCAAGAATTTTCTTGGCAATATATCCAGCAAATTATCGATGCTTTAAAAGACGAAGCACCCGTAATTGCATTCGGAAAAGGATGTTGGTTTGCCTTAGATACAATGGCAAAATCAGGCGCATCTGCATTAGGTGTAGATTGGACGTGTTCGGCAAGAAATGCCCGTTATTTATCTGGCGGAAATATTACTTTACAAGGTAATTTTGATCCTACACGTTTATTTTCTCCACCTGCTGAAATCAAGAAAATGGTTACACAAATGATCAATGAATTTGGTAAAGACAAGTACATTGTAAATCTTGGTCACGGTATTTTACCAAACATTCCGTTAGACAATGCCAAGGCGTTTATTGACGCTGTAAAAGAATACAAGAGTCCGTCTTAAAATAATAATTTGGGCGTTACCACGCAAAAAAGCGTGGTCGCGCTTTCCATTATATCTTTTTATGCTGAATTTATTTCAGCATCTGTTTATTTAAAGAAGTAATTTTATTCTTTGTAAGAGATACTGAACCGAGTTGAGCATAAAAAGGATGTCATTTCAATCGCTAATGCGGAGCAGCGTCTCTGAGAATTAAACGATTTTAGGAATAAAAAGAAACGAAGATGCCACATTTTATATTAGATTGTTCGGAACCAATTCTTGAAATTCAAGATCCACAAAAAGTTATAGAAGCTGTTTCCGAAACTGCTTTTGAAACAGGTTTATTTGATAGAAATGATATAAAAGTACGCATGAATCCTTTTAAGCATTCTTTGGTGCAAGGAGGTAATTCTGATTTTATTCACGTTTTTGGAAACATAATGCAAGGAAGAACAGAAGCCCAAAAAGCAAATCTTTCAAAGAAAATTGTAACTAAACTGAATGAGTTATTTCCAGAAGTGCCAATTATCTCAATAAATATAAGAGATTTCGAAAAAGCCACCTATTGTAATAAAAACATGATTTAACAAAATGATTCAAAATATTTTAAGCGGAATTAAAGCCTATTCAGGTGCTTTTGATTTAATATCAAAACTAAAACTCTGGAAATATTTTGCAATCCCAATTGTAATTAGCGTTTTAACAGCAACTATTGTTGGTTTTACTGCGTATGGGTTATCAGACAATATTGGTGTCTTCTTAGCTAAAATTTGGATTTGGGATTGGGGCAAAGAAACAGTAATATCTATTACTTCATTTATTGGAGGAATCTTTGTTTTAGTCATCGGATTAATTTTATACAAACACATTATTTTAGCCTTATCTGCGCCATTTATGAGTCCCGTTTCCGAAAAAATTGAAATTCATTTCAATGGTAAACTAAATCATAATCATAGAAAAACTTCATTTCAAGAGCAATTATGGAGAGCAATTAGAATCAATTTTAGAAATTTAGGAAAAGAAATATTAATTACTATTCCTATTTTATTGCTAAAGTTTATTCCTGTTGTAAATATATTTTCTACCGTTTTGTTGTTTTTAATTCAGTCGTATTATGCTGGTTTCGGAAACATAGATTATACGTTAGAAAGACATTTAGGTTATAAAGAGAGTATCAACTTTGTTGGAAGAAACAAAGGTGTTTCCATCGGAAATGGAATCATTTTTATGCTGTGTTTGTTAATTCCTGTTGTGGGAATTATAATTGTTTTACCATTATCGGTAACAGCAGCATCTGTAAAAACAGTAGAATTGTTAAATAAAGAAAATGAAAGAGCAGTTTTTTAAATACATACAAGAATTACAAGACACTATAACAGCTACTTTAGAAAAAGTTGATGGTAAAGCCAAGTTTCAAGAAGACAATTGGAAACGTGCTGAAGGCGGCGGAGGAAGAACACGCGTTATAGAAAATGGGAATATTTTTGAAAAAGGAGGCGTAAATATTTCTAAAGTTTTTGGAGAATTACCGGAAGCGTTAAGAAAACAATTTGGAGTAAAAGAAGGAAATTTTTTTGCTTGCGGATTAAGTTTAGTATTGCATCCAACAAATCCGTTTATACCAACTGTACACGCAAACTGGCGTTATTTTGAAATGTATGATGAAGCTGGTAATATTGTAACGCAATGGTTTGGTGGCGGACAAGATTTAACGCCGTATTATTTATTTGAAGAAGATGCAACTCATTTTCATGCGGTTTGTAAAACTGCTTGTGATAAACATAATTCAGAATTTTACCCGAAGTTTAAAAAGGTTTGTGATGATTATTTTTGGAATAAACATAGAGATGAAGCTCGCGGAATTGGCGGTTTGTTTTTCGATTATCAAAAAGAAACCGAAGAGTTTTCAATAGAAGACAGATATAATTTTGTAACTGAAGTTGGTAATAGTTTTTTGGAAAGTTATGTGCCTATTGTAGAAAAAAGAAGAGAAATTGAGTATTCTAAAGAACATAAAGACTGGCAAGAAGTTAGAAGAGGTCGTTATGTAGAGTTCAATTTAGTACATGATAGAGGAACACTTTTCGGACTAAAAACCAATGGGCGAATAGAAAGTATTTTAATGAGTTTACCTCCAACGGTTCAATGGATTTATAATCATCATCCAGAAGAAAATTCTGAAGAAAGTAAATTATTAAAAGTATTAGCTAAACCTAAAGACTGGGTGTAGTTAATTATTGAAAACATAATTTTAAAGCCAAAAACCAATGTTATTTGTGTAATAATTTTTTTTTGGCCTTATTTTTTATGAATATTGTAAATATGTGTAAAAATTTTCATCAATAAAAAGATGAAAAAATCCGTAGTATTTTGTACTTTTGTTCTCGTTAAAACAGACTTACTATGGCAAGATTCGAATTAAAGTTACCAAAAATGGGTGAAAGTGTTGCGGAAGCAACTATTACTTCTTGGTTAAAAGAGGTTGGTGATACTATTGAATTAGATGAAGCAGTTGTAGAAATTGCTACAGATAAAGTAGATAGTGAAGTGCCAAGTGAAGTAGAAGGAACACTTGTAGAAATTTTATTCGATAAAGATTCGGTTGTTAATGTTGGAGACACTATTGCGGTTATAGAAACTGAAGGAGGAAGTGTCGAAGATTCAACTCCAGAAGTGAAAACTGAAGTTGCTCCTGTAGCTGCAGTTACAGAAGCAGCTAAAACTGTTGAAGTTGCTAAAGAAACTGTTGCGACTCCAATTTCTAAAACATCTGAAAGCGGGAAATTTTATTCCCCATTAGTAAGAAATATAGCGCAGACAGAAGGAGTTTCTATGGAAGAGTTAGAAACTATTGCTGGTTCGGGAAAAGATGGAAGAGTTACAAAAGAAGATATATTATCTTATTTAGAAAATAGAAGTGCAGCGCCAGTAAAAACTGTTGCGAAAACCGAAGTAAAACCAGAGAAGAAAGAAGCCGTAAAAGCGGCTCCAGTTTCTGTAAATGGAGAAGATGAAGTTGTAGAGATGTCTCGTATGGGGAAACTTATTGCGAAACACATGGTAGATTCTGTTCAAACTTCGGCGCATGTTCAGTCATTCATTGAAATAGATGTAACTAATATTGTAAAATGGAGAGGAAAAGTAAAAGATGCTTTCTTAAAAAGAGAAGGAGAGAAGCTTACTTTTACACCAATTTTAATGCACGCTGTTGCAGCAACGATTAAAAAATATCCTTTAATAAATATCGCTTTAAATGGTGATACAATTATTAAAAAGAAAAATATAAACCTTGGTATGGCAGCAGCATTACCAGATGGAAATTTAATTGTTCCTGTAATTAAAAATGCAGATCAATTAAACTTAGTTGGAATGACAAAAGCTGTAAATGATTTAGCAGGCAGAGCAAGAGATAATAAGTTAAAACCAGATGAAATTCAAGGTGGAACTTATACAGTAACAAATGTCGGTAGTTTTGGTTCTGTTATGGGAACACCAATTATCAATCAGCCACAAGTTGCAATTCTAGCTTTAGGAGCTATAAGAAAAGTGCCAGCAGTAATTGAAACTCCAGATGGAGATTTTATTGGAATCAGACAAAAAATGTTTGTTTCTCATTCTTATGATCACAGAGTTGTAAACGGAGCTTTAGGTGGAATGTTTATTAAAACACTTAAAGAAACTTTAGAAGCTTGGGATATGAACCAGGATTTTTAGAAAATAATTAGATATAAAAAAAGCTCGTTACTAAATTTTAGTAACGAGCTTTTTTATTTTTTACAAAATAACCACCAATTCATATCTCTACTTAATTTAAAACCTAATTTTTGGTAAAGAGGAATTGCCAAATTCCCTTTGTTTGTATGAAGCATTGGAAGTTTGTTTTCTCTTATAATATCTTTTGCTGTATGATATATTAATTGTTTCGCATAGCCTCTTCTTGTATAATCAGGGTGAGTTACAACCGAACTAATTTCTATAAAATCGTTGGTTTGCATTCTTTGACCAGAAATAGCAACTAATTTATTGTCTTTAAAGATTCCAAAAAACTTACCCATTTCAAAACCTCTTTTCTGATAAAATCCTGGCATTACTAACCAAATTAAATCATATACTTCATCTATATGTTTAGTAGTTAATAATACAATTTCTTCATTTATTTCTACATCGGTTAAATTTTCTAAAACCATTTGACAGCCATCTATTTTTCTTTCTAAAATAGTAGTGTCAGAATTAATGTTTGGAATTCCATCTTCTGAGACTAAAAAGAATTTATCTATTCTTTCGGCATATTGTGTTAATGCTTCTGGAGTTTTTTCAGCATTAAAAAAAGCGCCAAAATTATTTATTTCTGGGTCATAAAATTGAACACCATCATATTCAATAAGAAATTCTTTATGTGTTTCTTGTAAAGAATACCATACTGGGTTTTTGAGTTTTTCTTCTAATGAATTCATAAAATAAAGGTAAAAAAAAAGCTCGCAATTTGCGAGCTTTTTTATAGTATAAAATTTAAAATCTTAAGCTAGCATTGTAACTGGATTTTCAATAAACGTTTTTAATGTTTGTAAAAACTGAGCTCCAACAGCACCATCAACAGTTCTGTGGTCGCAAGTTAATGTTAAGTTCATTGTATTACCTACAACTATTTGTCCGTCTTTAACAACTGGTTTTTGTACAATTGCACCAACAGATAAAATTGCTGAATTTGGTTGGTTTATTATAGAGTTAAAATTCTGTATACCAAACATACCTAAGTTAGAAACTGTAAATGTACTTCCTTGCATTTCTGCAGGAGCTATTTTTTTGTTTCTAGCTTTACCTGCTAAATCTCTAACACCAGCACCAATTTGAGTTAAACTTAATTGATTAGTGTGTTTTATAACTGGTACTAATAAACCATCATCTACAGCAACTGCAACACCAACGTGAATATGACTATGGAAAACTGTATTGTTGTCTGTCCAAGAAGTATTTACTTGTGGGTGTTTTTGTAAAGCCATTGCACATGCTTTTACAACCATATCGTTAAAAGATACTTTAGTGTCTGGAATAGCGTTTATGGTTTTTCTAGAAGCCATTGCATTGTCCATATCAACTTCAATATTTAAACTGAAATCTGGTGCAGAAAATTTAGAGTTACCTAAAGATTTTGCAATTGCTTTACGCATTTGAGAATTCTTAACTTCTTCAGATTTTTCTTCTCCAGAAGCAACAAAACTCATTGCTGGAGCAGAAGAAGTAGCTTTAGAAGCTTCAACAGTTTTAGCAGCAGGAGTGTAGTTTTCTACATCTTTTTTAACAATTCTTCCGTTTTCACCAGAACCATTAATGTCTGCTAAACTAATTCCTTTGTCTTTAGCTATTTTCTTAGCTAATGGTGAAGCAAAAATACGTCCACCTGAATTATTTGTAGTAGTGTTAGTTGTTGATTTAGTTTCCGCAACCTTAGTTTCTTCTTTCTTTTCTATAGGAGTAGCTTTTTCTGTTGGAGCACTAGCAGTAGCTCCGCCATTTGCTACAATTGCAGAAACATCTGTTCCTTCTGGACCAATAACGGCTAATAAACTATCTACAGGTGCAGTTTCACCTTCGTTTATACCTACATATAATAATGTTCCTTCGTAGAAACATTCAAATTCCATAGTAGCTTTGTCTGTTTCAATTTCAGCAAGAATATCTCCTTCACTAACGGCATCACCAACTTTCTTTAACCAAGAAGCTACAGTACCTTCTTCCATTGTATCACTCAAACGAGGCATAGTTATAACTTGAACACCTTCTGGTATTTCCGCTACACTTTTAGGTGCTTCGTCTTTTGTTTCTTCTGTAACTACTGCTGTTTTTTCTTCTATTACAGCTGGAGCATTTAATAAAGCTGAAAAATCTTCACCTTTTTCCCCAATAATAGCTAATAAAGTATCTACTGGTGCAGTTTCTCCTTCTTGTACACCAATGTGTAAAAGTGTACCTTCATGAAAAGATTCAAACTCCATAGTAGCTTTATCTGTTTCAATTTCGGCAAGGATATCACCTTCTTCAATTGCATCTCCAACTTTTTTTAACCAAGAAGCTACAACTCCTTCTTCCATTGTATCGCTTAAGCGAGGCATGTTTATTACTGTTGCCATATTATTTTCTTGAGTTTAATTAGCTTATAAAAGGATAATCTTCTTGATCGTAAACAGTATCATATAATTGCTGTGCTTCTGGATATGGAGAGTCTTCTGCAAACTTCTCACATTCAGCAACCATATTTTTTACTTCTTTCTTAATGGCATCAATTTCTTCAGCTGATGCATATTTTTCATTTTGAATAATATCTAAGACTTGCGTAATTGGATCAATTTTTTTGTACTCTTCAACTTCGTCTTTAGTACGATAGTGTTGTGCATCAGACATTGAGTGTCCACGGTAACGGTAGGTTTTCATTTCTAAAAACGTTGGTCCATCTCCACGTCTTGCTCTTTGTAAAGCTTCATCTATAGCTTCTGCAACTTTAATAGGGTTCATTCCATCGACAGGCCCACAAGGCATTTCGTATCCTAAACCTAGTTTCCAAATATCTGTATGGTTTGCTGTTCTTTCTACTGAAGTTCCCATTGCGTAACCATTATTTTCAACAATAAAAATTACTGGTAATTTCCAGTTCATAGCCATGTTAAAAGTTTCATGTAAAGAACCTTGACGTGCGGCTCCATCTCCAAAACAACATAAAGTTACGGCATCGTTTCCTTTGTATTTATCTCCAAAAGCTAAACCAGCTCCTAAAGGTATTTGTCCACCAACAATTCCGTGACCACCATAAAAACGGTGTTCTTTAGAAAAAATGTGCATAGAACCACCCATTCCATGAGAAGTTCCGGTTGCTTTTCCATACAATTCTGCCATTACGCGTTTAGGATCAACTCCCATACCAATTGGTTGAACGTGATTACGATACGCAGTAATCATTTTATCTTTTGATAAGTCCATTGCGTGTAATGCACCTGCTAAAACAGCTTCTTGACCGTTGTATAAGTGCAAGAAACCTCTTACTTTTTGTTGAATATAAACTGCTGCTAATTTGTCTTCAAATTTCCTCCAAAAGAGCATGTCTTTATACCAGTTTAGGTAGGTTTCTTTGGTTATTTTTTTCATAAGAAATAGTTGTTGTTTGTATTTGCTTGTTTAATATGCAAAAACAAAAATAACTGTTTTCTTTTGAATATAAAAATGAGTTTTCAGTAATTAAAGAAAACGATTTCGAAGAATTGGTTTTAGTTGTGTTTATACATTTAAAAACACTGACTTTTTATTAGTTTATAACTTTTTATTTAAAGTTATAAAGTGCGAGTTTTAGCTATAAGTTTTGGATGAGAATATTTTAATTTTTACTAATAATTAGTTAGTAATTTGTAGAATTTAACGCCATTTTTTTCAACATCAAATCGTTTAGAATTAATGTAACCTTTTTCTATTATGCTGTTAATTTCTAATGAATTTGATTTATTCATCACGTAATTAATTTTCTCAATTAATTCTTCTGAGTCTTTTTCATTATTTAAGTAGATAACACTGTCCTTAAGGTGGTTTTTTAATACTTGTATACTGGACGATATTACAGGAGTTTTCATTATTTGCGCTTCTATTGGAGGTCTTCCAAAACCTTCAAAAGAAGATGGAAATACAAAAATATCGCTTATTTTATATAGTGTGTTTAATTCGTTTTCTGTCAAGTCTTCTAAAAAAAAGAAATTTGAGATATTATGAGTTTCTATGTATTTAAAATTATGAAGCCTGTTTTCTTCTATAATTGCTTTTCCTACCTTAATAAAGGTGAAATCAGGTAAGTTTGCTGCTGCTTTTATAACAGTAGGAACATTTTTTCTTTCTTCTTCTGATGAAACTGTTAATATTATTTTCTCATCATTTTTAAAGCCAAATTTCTTTAAAAAACTAATTTTAGCTGCTTTGTTTAGAGTTTCTTGAGGCGAATCATTTATCTTAAAACTATTTTCAATAACAACACCATTTTTTTTAATGTTTGGAAAAGATTCTGATACTTTTTGATAAGTATAAAGTGAAACAAATATTACATGTTTAAATTTTGAAATTTTAGAATAGCTTTTCAGAAGTATTTTATTCTTCATTTTTTGAATAAAAGAAGGGTTTTTATCTGTTAAGTTAAAATCTCTGTAATCGTGTATTATAATTATTGAGTTCTTATATGGGAAAAAAGGAAATAAAGTTGCTAATAAAAAACTTTCAACTACAAAAACATTAGTGTTTTTCCTGTACAGAAAAATAACTTTAAGTGGTAAAATAATTAGTTGATAGATTTTTCTGAAAACTGAAGTAGCAGAGTAGAGGATGTAATGGCTTTCTATTTCTAAATCTGTATAATTTTCATTAAAAAATGAAATAAAAGTGTTTGAGTATTTATAAATACCTGAGTTTATGTATTCCTTGGGGCCAAAAAACCAATTAATTTTCTTCATGTAGCGTTTTGTGATTTTTTTAAAACACTAAAGTAGTTTTTTAGATTGAAGTTGAATACTATTATTCGGTTTTACTAATAGCAATTGTAGCTTTTGCGCCTGTTGCTAATTCCCACTGATTTGAAGAAATTAAAGTGCCACAATCGTCATATACTTTAAATCCTGCGGTATTTGGTCCAGAAGTTCCTTGGTTTAACGCTTTAAAATCTATAGTATTGATACCAACTTCTAAAGGGATTTTAAAACTTTGATAACTTTGACGCAATACAATATTAAAAACTACAGGAACATTGTTATGGTAAACAGTTACTCTATCATTATCTGGGTGTTGGTAGTCTCTACAGTACACGGTAATAAATTTACCATTACTTCTAAAGCTACCTAAATTTTGATCTATAACAGCGTATCTACCGTTTATTTTTTTGAAGTTTTTACTAAATCGTTCTTTAGCAACTTGAGCATCGTTTTTAATGCCTTTGTTTTTTAATTTACGCTCGTCTTCTTTTTTTTGTTGCTTTTTCTGCTCTTCTTTACTTGCTGTTTTAAAGCCATTGTTATTACCAAAACCAATAGTTTTTGGCTTTGTAATGGTTTTTACAGGAGCTTCAAAAGTACCAATAGATTTTCCTTTAGTATTACCGCCATTATTGTTGTCTAACTGAGCAAACATTTGGTTTGCAGTTAATACTGTTATTAAAGTAAAAAAAAGTTTGAAGTGTTTCATAATTATAAAAACCTAACAACAAAGATAATGCCGTTTGTAATAATCTGTCTTAGTAATTTGTTAAAACTTACTTGTTAATTGTGGTTAAAAAGTTTTTAAACAGTGTTAATTTACAGGAAAATTGAAATACGTCTTAGGAAAAGGCTCATTACGTAATGTAAAATGCCACCATTCATTTACATAAGGTCTAAAGTTGTTTTTTAACATTACAGTTCTTAATAAAAGTCGATTTTCTTGTTGCTTTTTTGAAAGTTTTTTAGAAAACGGATGCGATATTTCCCCGAAGAAATCATACGGACTTCCCATGTCTAATTCTGTACCTGTTTTTACGTCGATTAAAGTTAAATCTACCGTACTTCCACGTGTGTGTCCAGATTTTGAAGCAATATAACCAAGGTTAAATAACTGACGTTTTGGAACATTTGGATAATATTCTCTCTTCTTTACAGTGTCGTTTAGAACGCGCGCCCAACGTACAAAATGATTTACCGCTTGTTGTGGTCTATACGCATCAAATACTTTTAAACTGAAGCCTTTTTCTAATAATTCTTCCTGAGCTTTCTTTAACGCATTTGCAGCTTTTTCCGAAATAACAAGTACATTGTCTTGGTAACCATCAATAGGAATTCCTATAAAATTATTATGAGAGCAGTAACGTAGCTCTGTTTCTATGGACGGAACAACATCGTTAAGATATACAAAACCTTTGGGTAATTCTTGAGCTATTAAACCAAGATTTAGAAATAGTAAAATAAGTAAAGTGGACTTTTTCATTATTCAAAAATACGAAAAAAGTGTATGTCTTTTATAATTATAGAATTGATAAGTATGCATAACGGTATTAAATATCATTATTTACTTCAACCCAATATCCGTCTGGATCTTGAAAGTAAACCTGTCTAATTCCGTCTTTTCGTATGTAATCTTTGTTTGGTGTATTACGCCAATCAGAGTAATCAATATTTAATTCTTTTAGATTCGATATAAAGGAGTCTAAATTAGATGTGGTTAAAGCAAAATGAACAGCTTTATTAACTTTTATTTCAAAATCTGGGCGAGGAATAAGATGAAGTTGTTTTCCTTCATTAAGTGATAGCCATCTTGTTTTTGATTCAGAAGCTGTGTTTTTAATTTCGTCAAGTTGAAATACCTTTTGATAAAATTCAACAGATTGGTTAACATTTTTTACTGAAAGTGCTATGTGATTAAAGTGAAAAGCAAGCATTGTTAAGTTTTATTATGAGCTTAAAAAGCTGAAGTTTTTTACATGGCTTCGCTAACGTGTTTGTGTATAGTTAGTTGCGATGTTTAGCAACTAAATTACTAAATAAATCACGAACTGCGAAAATCCGAAGGATTTTCCAAGTGAGCTATATGCAGTAATTAATTATACACGTTGTTAGCAGCAGTACTTTTTATTCATATCTATTATACCAATCACTTACAAAACAACATAATGAAAGGGCTTTCAAACTATTTATTTCCGTTCCATAGTCGGTAGATTTCCCATGCATAACCGAGTGTCTATTCAATTTACTAAAATATTTCTCTTTGTTTATTTTATAAGACGGAACATTCAACGAACTATCTTCTTTTAATATATTTACAAAACTTGGATTTTTGTCCTTGTCCAAATGTTTATCTAAATTCTTTCTATTATGAAAAATTTTTCCATCTATAATCCCATCTGCTTGAGATAAGAATAGAATAGTAGATGAATAAAACATTTTATTCCTATGTGCTCTAAAAGATTCCTTAAATAAATTTTCTCTTTCTGAATGTTTTTTTATTAATCGTTTTTCTATATCGGATAAATTTTCTTTGAAGAATTTTATCATGATATTTTCAGCTTCAACGATATTTTCATTTTTAATTAAATCAATAACTTTGGATGTTTCTTTCATTTCCATTTGTCCTGAAATATACCAACCATAGTTTAATAATGTTTTCGTATTTTCCTCGATAGAGTGATTTTTAAAACTAAAAAAATTAGAAATAATAGAACCAATTCCTCCTTTTTCGTTTAGTTCTTGAATTTTATTTCTTCTATTTGTTATGATTTCTCTCATTTTGCATAAAGTTCGTCTTGTATTGCTGCTAGCTAACGTTAACACGAATATGCAACGTTTTAATGTTTTATATTCGTAGTTAGCGAATTTCGTGATTTTTTATTGGAAAGTCAAGTGTGTAAATAAAAAAAGATAAGAGTCGCTAACCACAGCGACTCTTACCAAGTAAACTAATAAAACCAAGTATTAGTAACAATTAGGGTTAGCTACACTAATTGTTTTCTAATGTTTTTAATGCAGACTAATTACACGGGTAATTTGCCATTTATTATTTTCTTTTTTCCAAATTGTAACAAACTTACTTGCCACTTGTTTTTCGTTTGGCTCTTGCTTATTGAAAAACTTATGATAACCCATTTGTACAGCTCCGTAATTAGGAATTGGATATACTTCAATACTTCCTTTAATAAGTGTTCTAGTAACTTTATTACAAATGTTATTTTTTAAGGCTTTTAAAATAGCTGTTTTTGAGGTTGATAAACCGCCTCTGTCATGAAAAAACTCAAGATCTTCTGATAAAATTTCTGCCTGAACTTTCATGTTGCAATTATTATAAGCATCAAAAAAAAGACTGTCCATTTTTGTAATTTCTTCATGTAGTTCTTTATCTACAGGCTTGTATTTTGGTATTTCATTTACTTGCGCATTTAAGAAAGCAGAAGTATAAACCATAACTAAGAGTACAATTAATCTTGCCATTTTGTATTATTTTGCATCTACGTCTCCGCCAGATGTTTCTTTTTTATTAACGTTTGTTGGGTTTCCTTTATAATCTATATCTCCACCGCTTGTTGCTCTTGCGTCTATACTTTCTGAAGCATAAACATCTATATCTGCGCCACTTGTAACACTTGCGTTAGTTTGCTTGCTTTTTAATCCGAAGGCATAAATAGAGCTTCCGCTTGTAGCGCTAGAAGTGTGTTTTGTTGTGGAACCAGAAATGCTTAAATCTGCACCACTTGTGGCGTTAGATTCTACATTTTCAGCATCTACATCAATTTTTGCATCAGCTCCGCTAGTTACACTAACTTTAAAGTTAGTTGCTTTTATGGTGTTTTCTGTGTACACATCGCTTCCGCTTGTGGCAATTAATTCTTCAATATTTGTAAGTGTTAAGTGTACTTTACGTGCCTTGGCTTTCCAAATATTTTTTTCTGAATAAATGCTTAGTTTTCCATTTTCATTTACTTCAGTTTTAATAATATCGTGCAAGTTTTCATCAGCTTCAACTACTAAAGAAACTTCGTTTCCTTGTGTTATATAAAGATCTATACCTGTGCTAACTTTAACTACAGAAAAATTATCTTGAATTTTACGATTTTCAGTTTTTACATTTCTGTTTCCGCTTACGCTGTTAAACATATTACCAGCACAAGAAGCTGTAAGTGTTGCTAAAACGAATAGTGTAATGATTTTTGAAATAGTTGTTTTCATTTTGGTTTGTTTTTTAATTGAGTAACAAATATCTTTTTTAAAATAAGTTTGGCTAAATATTTATTACTCAATTGTTACTTTTTTCTACTGAATTGTTATTTAAAATTCAACATCAATACTATTACTGTCTGCTTTTATTCTTAATCTTCTTTTTCTTTCTCTTTCTTGATTAATTTCTTTTTCATTTCTCATAATATCTTCTTCGCAATCATTGCAATCAAAACCTTTTGGTGTCATTGTAAAATGCTGATTACTCATGTCTTTGTCATTTACATCTTGTAAATTATCTACACTATATAAAAAACGTTTTGTAGAATTATGAAAATATACGGTTACATCTTCTGGAACGTAAACTGTTGCTTTAATTTCCTCGTCTTTCCAAATGTTTCTATAATCACTTAAAAAGTAAGCGTCAAAAGTTAAATTTTTATCTTCTATAGTGTACTTGTATGTTATTTCTGAAGCACTTTTATTTGCTTTAGAACGATTTCTTCCATTAGATTCTTTATGAATTTCTACGTAAGCTTCATTAGTTTCACTCTTTTTTACATCAATTTTAACATTGTTAGAGTACGCCATCTTTACGTCATTTACATGAACTTCTTCAGAATTTGTTCTTCTTCGTAAGTTGTGCTGATAGTATAAATCATCATCATTAACCATCTTAATTTTTAACGTATCGTTTGCTATAATATTAATGTCACTTTTTTCAATTTTAGTACCATTATACGCATGTGAAGTTGCAAATTCAATTCCTGAAAAAGCTACTGTAAACAAAGCTACAAGCCACAAACCTAATAAAGTTAAAGATGTTGTTTTACTGAATTGTTTTACATTACTCGATAAGATTCTTAAACCTAAAATAAATAAGATTAAAAACGGAATACCAATTAATAAGAATCCAAAAACAGTAAGTAGCCATTTAGGTAAAACTGAATCATAGAAAAATGGTGGATATTGAACAAAATCATTATCAAAATTTAATATTTCTATACTTCCAACAGAGAATAAACCAATTATTAATGACAGTAAAACTGCAGCGGCAACAAACAATAAGATTACTCCAATAAATTTACCAAACACTTTAAAAACAGCTAAGAAAATCTTACCAATTGTGTCTAAAAATTCTTGTAAACCCGATTTAGATTGCTGTTTTAACTTTGCGTAATCTGCACTTGTTATTTTATCGCTAATCTCTGATGCGCCGTCTTTTACCTTTGTTGAAAGGCTGTTAAACTCGTCACGAATTTTTTTTTCAATGTTGTCAATATTTACAGCTTCACCTTCCATCTGTAGCTTTTCTGCTGTAGATTGTGCTTCTGGTAGTAAAATCCAAAGAATTATATACAAAGGAATTCCAAATCCACCGCTAAAACCTAATACTAAGAATATTAAACGAACCCAAATTGTGTCTATTCCAAAATAATAACCTAATCCAGCAGCAACACCACCTAAGAATTTATCGTCTCCACTTCTAAATAATTTTTTAGAGTTAGCGTTTCTCTTTTGGTAACTGTAACCTGTATCTGTGTAGCTTTCTTCTGCATCTGCATAATCTTCTGGTTGTCCCATAATAGCAATAACTTCTTCAATATCGCTTTCGTTTACAACTTGTCTTGCATCAGTAATTCTTTCTGAAAGTAGCTCACTAATACGTGCTTCAATGTCAGAAATAATTTCATTTTTCCCTTGCGGATCATCGCTTAGCGATCTAGAAATGGATTCTAAATACCTTTTTAATTTGCTATAAGCGGTTTCATCTATGTGAAAGAAAAATCCACCCAAATTTATGTTTATAGTCTTATTCATCTTTAGTTGATTTTGTTGTTGTTACTTGGTGTACTGCATTTACTAGATTGCTCCAGGTTTTGTCTAATTCTTTAAGGAACATGCCTCCATTTTCTGTTAAAACGTAATATTTTCTTGGTGGTCCAGAAGTTGATTCTTCCCATCTGTAGGTTAATAAACCTGCGTTTTTTAAACGTGTTAATAATGGGTAAATGGTACCTTCAACCACAATCATTTCTGCAGCTTTTAGCGTTTTTAGTATTTCAGAAGTATAAGCATCTCCATGTTGTAGTATGGAAAGTATGCAATACTCTAAAACACCTTTTCGCATTTGTGCTTTTGTGTTTTCTATCTTCATGTATTGTGTGTTATTTTATAAAGTTTATTGTAAAAGGATACTTGTATGTTTCTCCTTTATTTGCTTTTAAGGATGCAATTACTATCAATGCAATTTTTGCTAAAACCACAAAGCTTGCAATAGAAACAATGCCAAAGAATCCAAAAAGTCCAGAACCAATATCAATTCCAAAATCAACATGATCTACATTGTCTAATATATTAAAGAATGATCTGAAAAAGAATGGGAAAAAAGAGGCAGACAAAATAAATATATACAAACCAAAACTGATGTTAAAGTTTACAGCTTCTTTACCGTGTTCATCTAAAAAACCACTTCGTTCTTTTAATGTTTGCCATAATATTAATGGAGCAATTATACTACCAAGCGGAAATAAATAACCTGCAAATGCAGATATGTGTATTAAAAAAGCGTTGGTGTTTTGGTCGTTATTTTTCATGTTTGTAAGATTTCTATAATACTTTCTTATGCAAATATATATCTTTAAAAAGGTATTATGCAATACATAGTACTATAATTAACACTTCTTTAACATTTGTAAATTGATTAAAAATAGAAGTAAAGCTACTGTTGTTATTGGGTTTGTGTTTAGTTTATTTTAAGTATCTTGTCGGCATCAATATTTTTTACAAAACCTTTTTTATCGTTATAAAATGAAATTTACGCCAAGAAAAATAAATGCTTTTATGCTTTTTAAACTACCTGCAGCTTTTTTAACAGGTGTTAGAGTTGAATCACTTTCAGAAGAAAAATCTGTAGTAAAAGTAAAACACAGGTGGATAAATCAGAATCCATTTAAAAGTATGTTTTGGGCAGTACAAGGAATGGCTTCAGAATTTTCTTCAGGTATTTTAGTTATGCAGGCAATTGATGTTTCAGGAAAAAAAGTATCTATGTTAGTTACTAATATGAATGCTACATTTACTAAAAAGGCTACAGGTAAAATTAGATTTGAATGTAATGATGGAATTGCAATACAAAAAGCGATTCAGAAATCAACAGAAACAGGTGAAGGGCAAACAGTATTGGTAACTTCCGAAGGAATAAATGAAGAAGGTGTTTCAGTTTCTAAATTTCAATACGAATGGAGTTTAAAAGTGAAAAACTAAATAGTTACTCCTTAATATATAGTTTAGGTCTTTCTTCCTTATAATCACATTCCTGAAAAATTCCGCAAGACACATTTGTGCGCGCTAAAGATTTTGTAATTTCAAATTGCTTAGACAGCGCTTCTATTTCTGGAGATAAATACTTCATATAATACTTTCCTTAGTTAGTAAGTTAATTACTGTTATACTTACATAACATCAAAAATAAGGTAATTATTTAAATGTATCTAGTTTAAGTAATTTCTTACTTGTCTTAAAATTCATTAAATTTAGAAATTAAAAGTAGTAATTTGTAACAAAACACTACATAAATCATCTAATACTATATAAGACTTAAAAACCCAAACTATGTATCAAGACAAAATTCCACAGAATTCATCAAATAGAAATGCACACGAAATAGATTTTGAAATCTATGGAGAAGAAATGCAATATGTAGAAATAGAACTAGATCCAGAAGAAGGCGTTGTTGCAGAGTCCGGAAGTTTTATGATGATGAATGATGGCTTAAGGATGAGTACTATATTAGGAGATGGTTCCAATCAAGAAAAAGGATTGTTAGGTAAAATATTTTCAGCAGGAAAAAGAATACTAACAGGAGAGAGCTTGTTTATGACCGTTTTTACCAATATAGGAAGCGGAAAAAAGAAAGTTTCATTCGCATCTCCATATCCAGGAAAAATTGTTCCTATAGATTTAGCAGAGTTTGGCGGAAAGTTTATTTGTCAAAAAGACGCATTTTTATGTGCTGCAAAAGGCGTTTCAATAGGAATCGAATTTTCAAAAAAACTAGGTAGAGGTCTTTTTGGTGGCGAAGGATTTATAATGCAAAAAATGGAAGGAGACGGAATGGGCTTTATTCACGCAGGTGGAACCATGGCAAAAAAAATCTTGTTGGCCGGCGAAAAATTAAAAGTAGACACAGGTTGTTTGGTAGGCTTTACCCAAGATGTAAATTACGATATTGAGTTTGTTGGCGGAATTAGAAATACAGTTTTCGGAGGAGAAGGAATGTTTTTCGCAACTCTACAAGGACCAGGAACAGTTTATGTACAATCATTACCATTTAGTAGATTGGCAGGTAGAGTCTTGGCAATGGCGCCTAGAAATGGTGGAAGTAAAGGAGAAGGAAGTATTCTTGGCGGAATTGGCGATCTTTTAGATGGCGATAACCGATTTTAAAATAATTTGGGCGTTACTTTATCCTGAAAGCATTCAGGACCAAGTCGGGCTTTTCACTATATCTTTTTAATTTTAATCAATTAAAAAGGATGCCGTTTCAATCCCTAACGCGCGCGTATTTGTTAACTTTAGTTTTTATTTCAGACACAGTTTTCTGTAAAGTTGAGAAAAAACAAATCACAACAAATAACTATCAATCACAATAAATAACCTTCAATTTTTTCATCATAAATAATTCTACATTAAAAAATTGTAATTCGTAATTAGTTTGTATCTTTGCAATCCAAAAATAAACAACCAATAGTTTAATAACTATTTAAAATATATAAGATACAGATGAAGGGAGGTGCATTACCATGTTAATAATTCCAGTAAAGGAAGGAGAAAATATCGATAGAGCGTTAAAACGTTTTAAAAGAAAATTCGACCGTACAAAGACGAAGAGAAGCTTACAGCAAAGAAAGCAGTTTGACAAGCCTTCAGTTGTAAAAAGAGCACAAAGAATTAAAGCTGCTTATGTTCAAAAATTAAGAACACAAGAAGAACTAGGTTAATGAAACTCAGTTTTTATAAGTCTGTAAGACAAAATAAAAACTTTAGGTTGAATTAATTCCGTTTTTAAAACGGAATCTAAACTTATTCTTTCAAAAAATAGAATCCTGCACATTTGTGCAGGATTTTTTTGTTATAAAAATCAAATTAGTACATTTAGCTAAAATATAAACACGTTGATACAATCCTTTTTAGATTATCTAGCATTGGAGAAAAATTACTCCAAACACACTGTTTTAGCATATAAAACAGATTTAACGGATTTTAAAGATTTTTGTCTTACTGAATATAATCAACAAGAGTTAAAAGATGTAAATTATCCACAAATAAGAACCTGGATAGTTAGTTTGGTAAACAGAGAATTATCTAATAAAAGTATCAATAGAAAAGTTACTTCATTAAAATCTTTCTATAAGTTTCTTCAAAAAATCGAACAAATAGAACTAAACCCTTTAGCAAAACATAAAGCGTTAAAAGTTCAGAAAAAAGTTCAAATACCTTTTTCAAAAGAAGAAATAACACAAGTTCTAAGTGCAATTAGTAAAAAAAACGATTTCATCTCAGTTAGAAACAAATTAATAGTAGAGTTATTTTACTCAACAGGAATAAGAAGAACAGAGTTAATAAATCTAAAACAAGCAGATGTAGATTTTTATAGCAAAACAATAAAAGTTTTAGGAAAAAGGAATAAAGAACGGTTTGTACCATTATTACCTTCTGTGTTTGAGACGTTAAACAATTATATAGCGCTTAAAAAAAATATACAAACAAAAGAAGAACAGTTATTCATTACTGAAAAAGGAAATAAAATTTACGAAACACTTGTTTATAGAACAATAAATATGTACTTTAGTCAAGTCTCCTCAAAGGTAAAAAAGAGTCCGCATATATTGCGTCATTCGTTTGCAACACACCTTTTAAATGAAGGAGCAGATTTAAATTCGGTTAAAGAATTGCTAGGGCATTCAAGTTTAGCCTCCACACAAGTGTATACACACAATAGTTTGGATAAGATTAAAGAAGTGTTTAACAGGGCGCATCCTAGAAGCGGCCATAAAAAAAAGTGACAATATGAAAGTATTTACCCAATCAGTAAATTTTAATGCAGATAGTGATCTATTAAAGTTCGTTGAAAAGAAAGTAGAAGCGTTAGAGAAATTCCACGACAAGATTGTTGATGCAGAAGTTTTTTTAAAAGTTCAAAGCACAAGTGAAAAAGAAAATAAAATTACAGAAATTAAAATAAATATACCTGGAAGTGAATTAATGGTAAAGAAGCAGGCTAAAACCTTTGAAGAAGGAGTAAGCACTGCTATTGAGTCGTTAAAAAGACAATTAAAAAAGTCTAAAGAAAAGCATAGAGATTCTTTAGTTTCATAAAAAGTGAAAATTTTTCAAAAAAAGTTTTTGCAAACAAAAAAAACTTTATACATTTGCAATCCGTTAGAAATAGCGGATTGTTTTTTTGCAATAAAAAAGCCGATGTAGCTCAGCTGGCTAGAGCAGCTGATTTGTAATCAGCAGGTCGTGGGTTCGAGTCCCTCCATCGGCTCAAAAGAACAAAAAAGTTCATTAAAATATTAAAATTTTTGGGGAGATACTCAAGCGGCCAACGAGGACGGACTGTAACTCCGTTGACTACGTCTTCGCAGGTTCGAATCCTGCTCTCCCCACAAAATTTTAAACCTTTAATTTTTGTAAGAAAATTAAAAAGCGAAAGTAGCTCAGTTGGTAGAGCGTCAGCCTTCCAAGCTGAATGTCGCCAGTTCGAACCTGGTCTTTCGCTCAAATATCAACAAGCCGATGTAGCTCAGTTGGTAGAGCGCATCCTTGGTAGGGATGAGGTCACGGGTTCAAATCCCGTCATTGGCTCATTAATAAGTATTATTAGACACAAATATATTTAAACTAAGAATTAAAATTAATAATTATGGCAAAAGGAACTTTTGACCGTTCGAAACCACACTTAAACATTGGTACTATCGGACACGTAGATCACGGTAAAACAACTTTAACTGCGGCTATTACTAAAGTATTAGCTGATGCAGGATTCTCTGAAGCTAGATCTTTTGATCAGATTGATAATGCTCCGGAAGAAAAAGAAAGAGGTATTACAATTAACACTTCTCACGTTGAGTATCAAACAGCTAATCGTCACTACGCTCACGTAGACTGTCCAGGTCACGCGGATTACGTAAAGAACATGGTTACTGGTGCTGCACAAATGGACGGAGCTATCTTAGTAGTTGCTGCTACAGATGGACCAATGCCACAGACTAGAGAGCACATCTTATTAGGTCGTCAAGTAGGTATTCCTCGTATCGTTGTTTTCTTAAACAAAGTTGATATGGTTGATGATGAAGAGTTATTAGAATTAGTAGACATGGAAGTTAGAGAGTTATTATCTTTCTATGAATACGATGGTGATAATGGACCTGTTGTTTCTGGTTCTGCTTTAGGAGCATTAAACGGAGAGCAAAAATGGGTTGATACTGTTTTAGAATTAATGGCACAAGTTGATGTTTGGATCGAAGAGCCTTTAAGAGAGGTTGATAAAGATTTCTTAATGCCAATTGAAGATGTATTTTCAATTACAGGACGTGGTACAGTAGCAACTGGTCGTATTGAGACTGGTATTGCTAACACTGGAGACGCTGTAGATATTATTGGTATGGGTACTGAGAAGTTAACTTCTACTATTACTGGTATTGAAATGTTCCGTCAAATCTTAGATAGAGGTGAGGCTGGAGATAATGCAGGTATCTTATTAAGAGGTATTAATAAAGAAGATATTAAAAGAGGTATGGTAATCTGTAAGCCAGGTTCTGTAACTCCACATGCTAAGTTTAAAGCTGAGGTTTATGTTCTTAAGAAAGAAGAAGGTGGTCGTCACACGCCATTCCATAATAACTACCGTCCTCAGTTCTACGTAAGAACAACTGACGTTACTGGAAACATTGCGCTTCCTGATGGTGTTGAAATGGTTATGCCAGGTGATAACTTAACTATTACTGTTGATTTAATTCAACCAATTGCATTAAACTTAGGTTTACGTTTCGCTATCCGTGAAGGAGGTAGAACTGTAGGTGCAGGTCAGGTAACTGAAATCTTAGACTAAAAAGTCTAAATAGATAAATAAATTTTTTATAAGGTGTCTCGATTTTTCGGGACGCCTTTATAAATGAATAAGAAACGGGCGTAGTTCAGCGGTAGAGCACTGGTCTCCAAAACCAGCTGTCGGGAGTTCGAATCTCTCCGCCCGTGCAAATAGAGCAAATAAGATGAATATAACACAATATATCAAAGATTCTTTTGAAGAATTAAGTAATCACATGACTTGGGTTTCTAAAGAAGAAGCTCAAAAATCAACGGTAACTGTAGCTGTATTTACAATATTATTTGCATTAGCAGTAGCAGCGATTGATTTTGTTTTTCAAACAGGGTTAGATAACTTTTTTGGAATGTTTAAATCAATTTAATTATGGCAACTGATTCAGTAATGAAATGGTATGTTGTAAGAGCCATTGGTGGACAAGAGAATAAAGTACAAGCTTATATTGAAACTGAAATTTCTCGTTTAGGTCTTTCAGATTATGTAAGTCAAGTACTTGTTCCTAAAGAAAAAGTAATACAAATCCGAGATGGGAAAAAAATACACAAAGAGCGTGTTTATTTTCCAGGATATATTATGGTAGAAGCAAATCTATCTGGAGAAGTTCCTCACGTAATAAAAGGAATAACGGGAGTTATTGGTTTTTTAGGTGAAACAAAAGGAGGAGAACCAGTACCAATGCGTAAATCTGAAGTTAACAGAATGCTTGGTAAAGTAGATGAGTTATCTGTACAAGATGAAAATGTTGCAATTCCATATACAGTTGGAGAAACTGTAAAAGTTGTTGATGGACCATTTAATGGTTTTGATGGAACTATTGAGAATGTAAATGAAGAGAAGCGTAAACTTGAAGTAATGGTTAAGATTTTCGGAAGAAAAACTCCATTAGAATTGAGTTATATGCAAGTAGAAAAAATATAAGTGTTACACAATTATATATAACGATGCGTTTTTAAGCTTCCACTCAAAAACACATCATTAAATTTTTAAAAATGGCAAAAGAGCTAAGCAAAGTAGTTAAATTACAAGTAAGGGGAGGCGCAGCGAATCCATCGCCGCCGGTTGGACCCGCTTTAGGTGCTGCTGGAGTAAACATTATGGAGTTCTGTAAGCAGTTTAATGCTAGAACACAAGATAAGCAAGGTAAAGTATTACCAGTTGCTATTAATGTTTATAAGGATAAGTCTTTCGACTTTGTGGTTAAAACACCACCCGCAGCAGTACAGTTATTAGAAGCGGCCAAAATTAAAAAGGGTTCAGGAGAACCAAACAGGAAAAAAGTAGCAAGTGTTACTTGGGATCAGATTAAAGTTATTGCAGAAGACAAAATGGTAGATTTAAATGCCTTTGAAATTTCTTCAGCAATGCGTATGATTGCAGGAACAGCTCGCTCTATGGGATTAACTGTTAAAGGTAATGCACCAGCATAAACTTTATTAAAAATTAGTAAAATGGCAAGATTAACAAAAAAGCAAAAAGTAGCTTACGCAAAAGTAGACGCTAATCAGTCTTACGATTTAAATGCAGCTTCTGCTTTAATCAAAGAAATTACTACTGTAAAGTTTGATGCATCTGTAGATTTAGCAATACGTTTAGGAGTAGATCCTCGTAAAGCAAATCAAATGGTTCGTGGAGTTGTAACACTACCACACGGAACAGGTAAAGATGTAAAAGTGCTTGCATTAGTAACACCAGACAAAGAAGCTGAAGCTAAAGAAGCAGGAGCTGACTTTGTAGGATTAGATGAATACCTTCAGAAAATTAAAGGAGGATGGACAGACGTAGACGTTATTATTACAATGCCTAGCGTTATGGGTAAATTAGGTCCTTTAGGACGTGTATTAGGACCTCGTGGTCTAATGCCAAACCCAAAAACAGGTACTGTAACTATGGACGTTGCTAAAGCAGTAAAAGAAGTGAAAGCTGGTAAAATTGACTTTAAAGTTGATAAAACAGGTATTATTCACGCTGCAATTGGTAAAGCGTCGTTTGGAGCAGATAAGATTGCAGACAATGCAAACGAATTACTACAAACTATTATAAAATTAAAGCCAACAGCTTCAAAAGGAACTTATATTAAGAGCGTATTTATGTCTTCTACTATGAGTCCAAGTGTAGCTGTAGATGTAAAATCTGTTTCATAAGGCAGTTAAAATAAGTATATCATGACTAGAGAAGAAAAATCACAAGTAATACAAGATTTAACAGCAAGATTAGCAGATACTAATACAATCTATTTAGCAGATATTTCTGGGTTAGATGCAGCAACTACATCTAACTTACGTAGAGCTTGTTTTAAAGCTAACGTACAATTGGCTGTTGTAAAGAACACATTGCTTGCAAAAGCAATGGAAGCTTCTGATAAAGATTTCGGAGATTTACCTACGGTATTGAAAGGAAATACTTCAATGATGATTTCTGAGGCGTCTAACGCACCAGCAAAGTTAATCAAAGAGTTCAGAAAAAAATCTAAAGACCGCCCTTTATTAAAAGGAGCGTTTGCAGAAGAGTCTATTTATATTGGAGATGACCAATTAGAAACTCTTGTAAATATTAAGTCTAAAGAAGAACTTATTGGAGATATTATCTCATTATTACAATCGCCTGCTAAGAACGTTATTTCAGCGTTACAATCAGGAGGAAGTAAATTATCTGGTATCTTAAAGACATTATCAGAAAAATAATTACGCGCACAAATAAACTATAATAATAAAAGAATTTTTAAAAACAATTAAAATGGCAGATTTAAAAGATTTCGCAGAACAGTTAGTTAACTTATCAGTAAAAGACGTTAACGAATTAGCTGATATTTTAAAAGAAGAGTACGGTATTGAGCCAGCAGCAGCAGCAGTAGCTGTAGCAGGACCAGCAGCAGGAGGCGGAGACGCAGCTGATGAGCAAACTGAATTTGATGTTATATTAAAAGCAGCAGGTGGTTCTAAATTAGCAGTTGTAAAATTAGTTAAAGAATTAACTGGTTTAGGTCTTAAAGAAGCTAAAGGTATCGTAGATAGCGCACCAGCAGCAGTAAAAGAAGGAGTATCTAAAGATGAGGCTGAAGGTCTTAAAAAATCTTTAGAAGAAGCTGGAGCAGAAGTAGAGCTTAAGTAATCTTTTTATCCCGAGTTTTACACGGGAAATAACAATAAAGGTTTAGGTACTAAAGGGTTAACTCTTTAGTCCTAAACCATTTTGTGTATATATTCGTCTTATTTTTTATCGCAATTTTTTAATTGTGATTTGACGTCTATAATAAGCTGATTAACAATCGGTTGAGGCAATTAAAAATTGCAAGTGAGGTCTTAATGACTTCGAAAAATTTATTTTTAATTTAAAAATAGTTTCTCTTTTGGCAACGATAAATACAACTGAAAGAATCAATTTCGCATCTTCAAAGCTAGGAACTGATTATCCAAATTTTTTGGATATTCAAGTAAAATCTTTTCAAGATTTTTTCCAATTACAAACTAAAGCTGATGAAAGAGGTGAAGAAGGTTTATATAAAACCTTCATGGATAACTTTCCAATTACAGATACACGTAATCAATTTGTTTTAGAATTCTTAGATTACTTTGTAGATCCACCAAGATATAGCATTCAAGAATGTATAGAGCGTGGTTTAACACATAGCGTACCTCTAAAGGCACGTTTAAAATTATACTGTACCGACCCTGAACACGAAGACTTTGAAACCATTGTACAAGACGTATATTTAGGGACAATTCCTTATATGACTAACTCTGGTACATTCGTTATCAATGGTGCAGAAAGAGTTGTAGTATCGCAACTACACCGTTCACCAGGTGTATTCTTTGGGCAATCTTTCCATGCAAATGGAACTAAATTATATTCTGCAAGAGTAATTCCTTTTAAAGGATCTTGGATAGAATTTGCTACTGATATCAATCAAGTAATGTATGCTTATATTGATAGAAAAAAGAAGTTACCGGTAACAACATTATTCAGAGCCATTGGTTTTGAAAGAGATAAAGATATATTAGAAATTTTTGATTTAGCAGAAGAAGTTAAAGTTTCTAAAGCTGGATTAAAGAAAGTATTAGGACGTAAACTTGCTGCAAGAGTTTTAAAAACTTGGCATGAAGATTTCGTTGATGAAGATACAGGAGAAGTTGTATCTATTGAACGTAACGAAATTGTTTTTGATCGTGATACTATTTTAGATAAAGAACATATTGATGAAATAATAGAATCTGGTTCTAAAACTATCCTTTTACATAAAGAGGATACAGAAATGGCAGATTATGCTATTATTCATAATACATTACAAAAAGATCCAACAAATTCTGAAAAAGAAGCTGTTGAACATATCTATAGACAATTACGTAATGCTGAGCCGCCAGATGAGGAAACTGCAAGAGGAATTATTGATAAATTATTCTTCTCAGAGCAACGTTACAACTTAGGTGAAGTAGGGCGTTTTAGAATGAATACAAAGTTACAGTTAAACGAACCTATAGACCAAAAGGTGTTAACTAAGAACGATATCATTACTATTATTAAGTATTTAATTGAGTTAATCAATTCTAAGGCTGAGGTAGATGATATTGATCACTTATCTAACCGTCGTGTAAGAACAGTTGGAGAGCAGTTAGCAGGACAGTTTGGTGTTGGTTTAGCACGTATGGCTAGAACAATTCGTGAGCGTATGAATGTACGTGACAACGAAGTGTTTACTCCAATTGACTTAATTAACGCGAAGACATTATCTTCAGTAATTAATTCATTTTTTGGAACAAACCAGCTTTCTCAATTTATGGATCAAACCAATCCTTTAGCAGAAATTACGCATAAGCGTCGTTTATCTGCACTAGGACCTGGAGGTTTATCAAGAGAAAGAGCAGGATTTGAGGTACGTGATGTTCACTATACACACTATGGAAGATTATGTCCAATTGAAACACCAGAGGGACCAAATATTGGTTTAATTTCTTCATTAGCAGTATTTGCTAAGGTTAACAATTTAGGATTTATTGAAACTCCATATAAGAAAGTAGAAGAAGGTAAAGTTTTAGATCAAGATCCAATATATTTATCAGCTGAAGAAGAAGAAGGTATGAAAATTGCCCAATCTAATTTAGACTTAGATAAAGATGGTAAATTTACAGCAGACAGAGTTATTGCACGTGAAGAAGGAGATTTCCCAGTAGAAACTCCAGAAGCAATTAACTATATGGACGTTGCACCAAACCAAATTGCATCTATATCAGCATCGTTAATTCCATTCTTGGAACATGATGATGCCAATAGAGCATTAATGGGATCTAACATGATGCGTCAAGCAGTACCATTATTAAGACCAGAATCTCCAATTGTAGGAACAGGTTTAGAACGTAGAGTTGCAAAAGATTCTCGTATCTTAATCAATGCAGAAGGAGCAGGTGTTGTAGAGTATGTAGATGCAAATATCATTACTATTAAGTATGATAGATCTGATGACGAACGTATGGTTAGTTTTGATACTGATGAAGTTTCTTATAACTTAATTAAGTTCAGAAAAACAAACCAAGGAACTAACATTAACTTAAAGCCAATTGTACAAAAAGGTGATAGAGTTACTGAAGGACAAGTTCTTTGTGAAGGTTATGCAACACAAAAAGGAGAATTAGCTTTAGGAAGAAATATGAAAGTAGCCTTTATGCCTTGGAAAGGGTATAACTTTGAGGATGCAATTGTAATTTCTGAAAAAGTAGTTCGTGAAGATATATTTACATCTATTCATATTGATGAGTATTCTTTAGACGTAAGAGATACAAAATTAGGAGTTGAAGAACTAACTAATGATATTCCTAACGTTTCTGAAGAAGCTACAAAAGATTTAGATGAAAATGGAATGATTAGAATTGGAGCAGAAGTGAAGCCAGGAGATATCCTTATCGGGAAAATTACTCCAAAAGGTGAATCTGATCCAACTCCAGAAGAAAAATTATTACGCGCAATTTTTGGTGATAAAGCAGGAGATGTAAAAGATGCATCTTTAAAAGCTTCTCCATCATTAAGAGGTGTAGTAATTGATAAAAAATTATTTAGACGTGCAGTAAAAGATAAACAAAAAAGAGCAAGAGATAAAGAAGCTATTTTAGCTTTAGAATCTTCATTTGTATCTAAGTTTGAAGATTTACAAAACCGTTTAATTGATAAGTTATTTTCTCTTGTTAATGGTAAAACATCTCAAGGAATTTTTAACGATTTAGGTGAAGAAGTACTTCCAAAAGGAAAGAAATTTACTTTAAAAATGTTAAATTCCGTTGAAGATTATGCACACTTAACAGGTACATGGACAACAGATAAAACGTTAAATAGTTTAGTAGTAGAATTAGTTCATAACTACAAAATTAAAGTAAACGATTTACAAGGTGTTTTACGTAGAAAGAAATTTACAATTTCTGTAGGAGATGAGTTACCAGCAGGTATTTTAAAACTAGCTAAAATTTATGTTGCTAAAAAACGTAAATTAAAAGTAGGTGATAAAATGGCAGGACGTCACGGAAATAAAGGTATTGTTGCTCGTATTGTAAGAGCTGAAGATATGCCTTTCTTAGAAGACGGAACTCCAGTAGATATTGTATTAAATCCATTAGGTGTACCATCTCGTATGAATATTGGTCAGATTTATGAAACTGTTCTTGGATGGGCAGGTCAAAAATTAGGAACTAAATATGCAACACCAATTTTTGATGGAGCATCTTTAGATCAAATCAATGAGATTACAGATACAGCAGGTGTACCAAGATTTGGACATACTTACTTATATGATGGAGGAACAGGAAAACGTTTCGATCAACCAGCAACAGTTGGTATCATTTATATGATTAAGTTAGGACACATGATTGAAGATAAAATGCATGCGCGTTCTATTGGACCATATTCATTAATTACACAACAACCATTAGGTGGTAAAGCACAATTTGGTGGTCAACGTTTTGGAGAGATGGAAGTATGGGCATTAGAAGCATATGGAGCGTCTGCGATCTTAAGAGAAATCTTAACTGTAAAATCTGATGATGTAATGGGTAGAGCTAAAACATACGAAAGTATTGTTAAAGGTGAAACTATGCCAGAACCAGGTTTACCAGAATCGTTCAATGTATTAATGCACGAACTTAAAGGTCTTGGATTAGACGTTAAGTTAGAAGAGTAATAAACAGTGAAGCGTCGTTGGATATTTATGTATCCAACGACAAATCATTTTTTCAATATTTGTCTCGTTAGAGACTTTCAATTTAAAATTTGACCATCCATTATGGCAAGAAGAAACGAAAAGTACACTGTAAAAAAGTTTAATAAAATTTCAATTGGTTTATCATCTCCAGAAGCAATCTTAGAGATTTCTAAAGGAGAAGTTTTAAAACCAGAAACTATCAACTATCGTACACATAAACCAGAAAGAGACGGTTTATTCTGTGAGCGTATTTTTGGTCCTGTTAAGGATTATGAATGTGCTTGTGGTAAATACAAAAGAATCCGTTATAAAGGAATTGTTTGTGATCGTTGTGGTGTAGAAGTAACAGAAAAGAAAGTACGTAGAGATAGAGTAGGACACATTAATTTAGTGGTTCCTGTTGCTCATATCTGGTATTTCCGTTCGTTACCAAACAAAATGGGTTACCTTTTAGGATTACCGTCTAAGAAATTAGATATGATAATCTACTACGAGCGTTATGTGGTTATACAACCAGGTATTGCTAAAAACGTAGAAGGAGAACCATTACAAAAAATGGATTTCTTAACTGAAGAAGAATATTTAGATATTGCTGACGAGTTACCACAAGAAAACCAATATTTAGACGATTCTGACCCAAATAAGTTTATCGCTAAAATGGGAGCTGAATGTTTAATTGACTTATTAGCACGTATTGATTTAGAATCATTATCGTACGAATTACGTCATAAAGCAAACACAGAAACTTCTAAACAACGTAAAACTGAAGCATTAAAACGTTTAAATGTTGTTGAAGCATTTAAAGATTCTCAGAAAAATAGAGACAATCGTCCAGAATGGATGATCATGAAAGTAGTTCCGGTAACACCACCAGAATTACGTCCATTAGTTCCATTAGATGGAGGTCGTTTTGCAACTTCAGATTTAAATGATTTATATCGTAGAGTAATTATACGTAACAATCGTTTAAAAAGATTAATGGAGATTAAAGCTCCAGAAGTTATTTTACGTAACGAAAAGCGTATGTTACAAGAATCTGTAGATTCATTATTTGATAACACACGTAAATCATCAGCAGTAAAAACAGAATCTAACAGACCATTAAAATCTTTATCAGATTCATTAAAAGGTAAGCAAGGACGTTTCCGTCAAAACTTACTTGGTAAGCGTGTAGATTATTCAGCACGTTCTGTAATTGTTGTTGGACCAGAATTAAAGCTTTCAGAATGTGGTATCCCAAAAGATATGGCAGCAGAACTTTACAAGCCTTTTGTAATTAGAAAACTAATTGAAAGAGGAATTGTAAAAACTGTAAAATCTGCAAAGAAAATTATAGACAGAAAAGAACCAGTTGTTTGGGATATTTTAGAAAATGTAATTAAAGGACACCCAGTTTTATTAAACCGTGCGCCTACATTACACAGACTTGGTATTCAAGCATTCCAACCAAAATTAATTGAAGGTAAAGCAATACAGTTACACCCATTAGCGTGTTCTGCATTTAATGCCGATTTTGATGGAGATCAAATGGCGGTTCACTTACCTTTAGGACCAGAAGCTATTTTAGAAGCACAACTATTAATGTTGGGTTCTCATAATATCTTAAACCCTGCAAACGGTGCTCCAATTACGGTACCTTCTCAGGATATGGTACTTGGTTTATATTATATGACTAAGCACAGAAAGTCTACAAAAGAAGTTCCTATTAAAGGAGAAGGATTAACATTCTACTCTCCAGAGGAAGTAAACATTGCTTTTAACGAAGAAATGGTAGACCTAAATGCAGGTATAAAAGTTAGAACAAAAGATATCGATGAAAACGGAGAATCAGTAACTAAAATTATTGAAACTACTGTTGGACGTGTATTATTTAACGAAAAAGTACCAGAAAAAGCAGGATATATTAATGAGGTATTAACTAAGAAAAACTTACGTGGTATTATTGATGGTATTTTAAGAGCTACCGATATTCCTACAACAGGAGATTTCTTAGACCAAATTAAGAATATGGGATATAAATTTGCCTTCCAAGGAGGTTTATCATTCTCATTAGGGGATATTATTATTCCTGATGAAAAGCAATCTATGATTGATGAAGCTCGTACAGAGGTAGATGCAATTGTAGGAAACTATAACATGGGTATGTTAACGCAAAAAGAGCGTTATAATCAGGTAATTGATGTTTGGGGTTCTACCAACAACAGATTAACTGAGTTATCAATGAAAAATTTACGTGAAGACCAACAAGGTTTCAACTCAGTATATATGATGCTTGATTCTGGAGCTCGTGGATCTAAAGAACAGATTCGTCAGTTAACAGGTATGCGTGGATTAATGGCAAAACCTAAAAAATCTACTGCAGGTGGTGGAGAAATTATTGAGAATCCAATTCTTTCTAACTTTAAGGAAGGATTATCAATTCTTGAATACTTTATCTCAACTCACGGTGCGCGTAAAGGATTAGCCGATACCGCATTAAAAACAGCCGATGCAGGTTATTTAACACGTCGTTTAGTAGATGTTTCTCAAGACGTTATTGTTAATATTGAAGATTGTGGAACATTACGTGGTTTAGAAGTTACTCCATTAAAGAAAAATGATGAAATCGTTGAATCTTTAAGTGATAGAATTACAGGTAGAGTTGCATTACACGATGTTTTTGCACCAGGTACAGATGACATAGTTGTAGCAGCAAGTGAGTTAATCACAAATGCTTTAGCTAAGAAAATTCAAGGTTTAGGTATTGATAGAGTAGAAGTACGTTCTGCCTTAACATGTGAAGCTACTCGCGGAATATGTGGTAAATGTTATGGACAATCTTTATCTACTGGAAACCCAGTTCAAATTGGTGAAGCAGTTGGTGTAATTGCAGCACAGTCTATTGGAGAACCTGGTACACAGTTAACATTAAGAACGTTCCACGTTGGTGGTGTTGCTGGTAACATTTCTGAAGAAAACAAGTTGATCGCTAAATATGATGGTTCTGTATCTATTGAAGATTTAAGAACTGTTATGGGTAAAGATAATGATGGAAACGAAGTAGAAATTGTTATTTCTAGAACAGCGGAAATCAAGATTAAAGACAAGAAAACAGGAATTACATTAAGTACTAATATTATTCCTTATGGTTCTTACATTTTTGATAAAGATAGAAAATCAATCAAAAAAGGAGATGCAGTTTGTCAATGGGATCCATTTAATGGTGTAATTGTTTCTGAATTTGGAGGTAATGTTAAGTTTGATAATTTAGAACAAGGTATGAACTACTCTGTTGAAATTGATGAACAAACTGGTTTCCAAGAAAAAATTATTACAGACTCTAAGAACAAAAAGATTATTGCTTCTTTAATCATTGAAGATAAAGATGGTAATGCATTACGTTCTTACAGTTTACCAGTAGGTGCACACTTAATGGTAAGTGATGGAGATAAAGTTCCTGCAGGTCATACACTTGTTAAAATACCAAGAAAATCTGGTAAAGCAGGAGATATTACTGGAGGTTTACCTCGTGTAACAGAATTATTTGAAGCACGTAATCCTTCTAATCCAGCTGTAGTTGCAGAAATAGATGGTGTAGTATCATTTGGTAAAATTAAGCGTGGTAATCGTGAGATTATTGTTGAGTCTAAAACTGAAGACGTTAGAAAGTATTTAGTAAAACTATCTAACCAAATCTTAGTTCAAGAAAACGATTTTATTAAAGCAGGTATGCCACTTTCTGACGGTGCAACAACTCCTTCTGATATTTTAAAGATCAAAGGACCAGGAGCAGTTCAAGAATATTTAGTAAACGAAATTCAAGAAGTATATCGTTTACAAGGTGTAAAAATTAATGACAAGCACTTTGAGGTAGTAGTACGTCAAATGATGCGTAAAGTTAAGATTATAGATTCTGGAGATACATTATTCTTAGAAAACCAATTGGTTCATAAGATTGATTTTATCAAGGATAACGATGCAATCTACGGAATGAAAGTTGTTGAAGATGCAGGAGATTCTGAAAACTTAAAAGAAGGTCAATTAGTTTCTGCACGTAAATTACGTGATGAAAATTCAATTTTACGTAGAAATGATAAGAGTTTAGTAGTAGCAAGAGATGCACAACCAGCAACAGCAGAACAGGTGTTGCAAGGTATTACAAGAGCATCGTTACAAACTAAATCGTTTATCTCTGCGGCATCTTTCCAAGAGACAACTAAAGTATTAAATGAAGCCGCTGTAAACGGTAAAATAGATACATTAGAAGGTCTTAAAGAAAATGTAATTGTTGGTAAGAGAATTCCAGCAGGTACAGGTATGCGTTCTTACGATAAATTAATTGTAGGTCCTAAAGACGAGATTGAACAAAGTTTATAATTAAACGTTATACGTTTAACTATTTAAAAGTTGAATTGTTTTGGGTAACTTGTTACACAATTCAATTCAACTTTTTTATTTTAAAGCAGATAAACAGGTGTGTAAACATACAATTACACGAATAAACAAATAAACATTTTATTATGGCTGAAGACAAAAAACAAGACAATCAATTAAATATAGAATTACCACAAGAAATTGCAGAAGGAACTTATAGTAACTTAGCAATTATAAATCATTCTGTATCTGAGTTTATTGTAGATTTTATTAATATAATGCCAGGAGTTCCTAAGGCTAAAGTCAAATCTAGAATAATACTAACACCACAACATGCAAAACGTTTAGCCAAAGCTTTAGCTGAAAATGTACGTAAGTTTGAACAACAAAATGGTGAAATTAAAGATTATGAACAACCTCCAATTCCAATGAATTTTGGACCTACTGGACAAGCTTAAAAAAAATAGATATTAAATATAAAAAATCCGCAACATTGTTTGTTGCGGATTTTTATGCTTAAATATATGTTATTCTAAACTTATTTTAGAATTTTCTTATTTAGTTTCATTAGCCTTTACTTCATTAATAAACTTTTGTAAACGTTTACCGTAATCAGAAGCCTTAACTTTAGGAGTAAGCGAGTTATTTATGGTGTCTAATAATCTAACATTAGCATCAAAAAGTTCTGTTAACGCTAAATAAGGAGCAGCTTCACTGTCAGAATTGTTCTTAGCAAACTGCGCAGTAAATAAGAAACGTTTACGCATCATTCTTTTATAATCGTCTTCTAGTTGCTTTATTTTATCCTCATCATTAACCTTTCTAGCTTCAAAATCTTGTTTTATAAAATCTAAACGCTGATTTTTGAAACGAGCATCTATTTTCTTAAATTCCTTGATAATATCTTGATTTTTAGAACCGGTTACTTCTGGGTTAAAACCAAATTGTTCAATCTTATCATTAATAGTTATAGTTCCTTCTTCTCCAAAAAACATAATTCGTTTTTCAGTTGTATTTCCATCAAAGGTTAAATAATACATTACTGGATCTTTAACATTATCAGATAATAAAAAAGTGTCGTCTCCTAATAATTTTACAGAATCTATAGAAACTAATACTGTATCATTCATTTTTTGAAGATATAACGTTCCTTTTTTTAATCCTTTAATTTGACCTTGAACAAGCATGTTTCCTTGTTTCTTGTTAGAACAAGAAAAAATTAAAACTGCTAAAGTTACTAATGCTACTATTTTTTTCATTTGATATTTAATTTTCGATTGCAAATATGCGGATTTAGATTATACTTTTGAAGCTATTTCCATTAAAATAGTACACAAAATTGCACCAACTGTACCAATTGCATAACCAAATACAGCAAGTAAAACTCCAACAGTTGCTAAAGATGGGTGAAATGCTTGTGCAACAATAGGAGCAGAAGCTGCACCACCAACGTTTGCTTGGCTACCAACTGCTAAGAAGAAATATGGTGCTTTAATTAATTTTGCTACTAAAATTAGTAAACCTGCATGTATAGACATCCAAACTACACCAATTGCAATTAAACCAACATTGTCAAAAATCATGGTTAAATCCATTTTCATTCCAATAGAAGCAACTAATATGTAAATAAAAATACTACCCAATTTACTTGCGCCAGCGCCTTCATAATTCTTCGCTTTTGTAAATGATAAAATAATTGCTATAATAGTTGAAATACTTATCAACCAAAAGAAACCAGAACCTAAAAAGGTAAAGATGTTTCTCCATGTTTCCGATTGAATTTTTGCTACTAAACCGCTAAAGAAATCACTTAAAAATGCAGAAGAAAAATGCCCGAAACCAACAGTTCCGAATGCTATTGCTAGCATTATCATAAAATCGGTTAAAGTTGGATTTCTTTTAACACCTAGTGTAAATTTAGAAACCTTTTCTTTTAATTCTTCAATAGCAGAAGTATCTGCTTTTAACCATTTATTTATCTTGTCTTTTTTACCAATTCCTATCAATAAGATAGCCATCCAAACATTGGCTACAACAATATCTACAAATACCATTCCTCCGTATTTTTGAGGATTGTATTGGTAAATTTCCAACATTGCAGTTTGGTTTGCTCCACCGCCAATCCAACTTCCTGCCAACGTAGAAAGCCCACGCCAAACAGCATCAAAATCGGCTCCGCCAACTGTTTCTGGAGAGAATATAGAAATTAATAATATTGCCAAAGGTCCTCCAATTATAATTCCTACAGTTCCTGTAAAAAACATAATTAAAGCTTTATTCCCTAGGTTAAAAATTGCTTTTAAATCGATGCTTAAGGTCATTAAAACTAAAGCAGCAGGTAATAAAAATCTACTTGCAACATAATATAATTGCGATTTTCCTTTTACAACTTCACCAGCAGCACTTGTTGTTTCCCATTCGGGGGAAATTATGCCTAAAGTTGTGAAGATTGCAGGAATAAAATACGCCATGAATAAGCCAGGAACTATTTTGTAAAATTTAGGCCAAAATCCGTCAGTTTTACTTTCTGTATAAAATACGAACCCAAGAGAAATCATTAAAATTCCGAATACGATTGCATCATTTGTAAAAATAGGTGCTTCCATGTATAATTGTTAGTTTTTGCTAAAGTATAAAATTAATTCTTAGTCTTTTTTCTATGATCTGTACTAATAGCAATACCTAGTTGAATTCTGTTAAAATCGCCACCATTATTAACGCTTATTCTTTGATAACCAGCTTGTAATTTAACAATTTTAGAAAGCTTGTATTTTAAACCTGCTCCTAACCAATTTTGATTGAAAGCTTCGCCATCGAAATCTAAAAATGTTTCGTTGTATAAATACGTAGACCATTTGTTGTCTAAAGGGTAGTTTAGTGCAATTTGATAACGTAAAAAATGACCAGTTTCAGAATTAAAAAAACGTTGTTCAGCTCTTAAACGATGAGCAAAACCTAAAGAATTTATGTTATGTTTTAGGTTGAAATCTTCATAAATTCTGTGTTCATTTATGTTTCCTCCATCAAATCCAAAAGTACCGTCTGTGTTTAAATATGAATATCCTAAAGTGGCGCTCATGTTATTGTTTATTTTATAATTAGCGCCTAAACGACCAATAAATTGCTGCATATCATCTCCAATTTCAAAAAAGCGAAAATGTGCCATCGTTTTTAAACTAAATTTATTTGAAACTTGGTGAGAACCATTATACATGTACCAAACACCCAATTCTTTTTCTGGGTTGTTTTGCGCAAAATTGTTTAAAGAAAATAAAATAATAAGGATAAAAAGTGCTTTTTTCATTGCTATAGGCTATTTGTTATATTTAAAATCTCCCACCATAGATAGGTAGGAGATTGTTAATTTTAATTACGATTCAAAAATAATTAATTTTTAGAAAAAGTAGTTATTTTTTTAAAAGGAGAAATATCAATCTTTTCAACTAGTGATTTATATTTAGCCCATTCATCTGTATAGAAAGCATTTGTTTTTTCAATTCCTTCTTGGAAAGATTCTTTAAATTGATTTAACAATACAGTTTCTGTATTAGTTTGTTCTCCAAAACGAGAACGAATATATCTACTTGCTTGCCCAAAACGTTGATTTACGGTAATTTCAGGATTTCTTGTAATTCCTTGTCGTTTATCAATTGTGCCTAAATACATTGCTATTAAACTATCAATTTTTTTAATAATATCTTTTGAAGATTTTATTTCATCTTTATACTTTTCTTTATCCTCTTTTGTAAACTCTGATTTTAAAGAAGTTGCAGTATTTTTACTTTCTACCAATTGCTTTACAACGTTTGCAATTTTTTGTTGATAGGTTTCCAATTCTTTACTGGCATCATATTTTTGATTAATAGCCGCTTCAGAAATTTGCAATCTTGGATCAAATTCAACTTTAATGTTTTGCTCAGAAACAACATCACCAAATGTCATTTTTAGTTTGTAAGTTCCAGGTTTAACTGAAACTCCACCTGGTTCTCTAGTTTGTTTTCTAATTCTTCTTGAAGCTCTTGCAACTCCCTTTTCTCTTAAATACCAAGTTGTTTTATGAAGACCATTTTCTTTTGGAGTTTTAAACTTTAAAGTTCTGATTTTACGAGCTCCATCAAAAATTTCTAATTTTATAGAATCGAATTTGATAACATTTTTTGAATTCTCTTCTTTGTCTTTCGTCTTTTCTCTTTTCTCTAAACTCTTTTTAGGTTTATTAATGTAGTAAGAAATTTGAGCACCTCGTTTTCTGTTTTCACCTTGATACATTGCATCTGCACCAAATCTGCTTCCTGTAGGTTGTTGATTAGCCGCTTGATAAGCAGTTGGAGGAGCAAATAATGTTAGCTTTTGATTCGTAACATTGTTTTTTGCAATTTCACGTAAAGGTCTTATATCATCTAAAACCCATGCAGCTCTACCAAAAGTTCCAATTACTAAATCTTGTTCACGAGGATGAATAACTAAATCTTTTACGGGAACTGTAGGAAATCCGTTGGTCCATTTTGTCCATTTTTGTCCTGCGTTTATGGAAATATACAATCCATCGTCAGTTCCTAAGAACAATAAATTAGCGTTTTCTGGATCTTCGATAATACATTGCGTAAAACCTTCAACATCATTTTTATCAACAATTCGCTCCCAAGTTTGTCCATAGTTTTTAGTTCTATACGCATAAGGTTCGTAGTTAAAACGTCTATAATCATTGGCAACTAAAAGCGCTTCTCCTTTATTTTTATTGGAAGCTTTTATTTGCGTAATCCAAGAATTTTCTGGTAAGCCTCTTAAATTCTTAGCAACATTTGTCCAACTAGCACCACCATTTTTGGTTATATGAACTTGCCCGTCATCTGTAGCTGCCCACAACACATCTTTTTCTAAAGGAGTTGGTTCAATTACTAAAATTGTACAGTGATTTTCTGCGCCAGTTGCATCCATAGTTAAACCACCACTTTCGGCTTGTTTTAACTTTTCAGGATTGTTGGTAGATAAATCGGGAGAAATAACGTTCCAAGTTAATCCTTTATCTGTTGATTTATGGACAAATTGACTTCCGAAGTATAAGGTTGAATTATCAAAAGGATCAATATTTATGGCTGAATTCCAGTTGAAACGTAATTTTACATTTGGATCTTTATGCGTTGGTTTTACGCCGTAATTATTTCCTGTAATATGATCATATCTTGAAACAGAACCTTGTTGACTCATTGTCCAACCATAACGAGAATCATCTTTATCTGGAACAACATCAAAACCGTCTCCAAAACTAATTTCTTGCCAATAAGAATTTCTAATTCCTTGTGCTTTCCAAACATACGCTGGACCACGCCAAGAACCGTTGTCTTGCATTCCACCATAAACATTATATGGAAACTCATTATCAACATTTATATGATAAAATTGTGCAACAGGAATATTACCAATAAAACGCCAAGTTTTACCACCATCTTTGGTAATGTTTAAACCTCCGTCGTTTCCATCAATCATAAATTTTCCATTTGTTGGATGAATCCACCAAGCATGATGATCGGGATGAATTCCATTGTCTACACCATAAGCAGGCATTAATTGTTTGAATGATTTTCCGCCATCTTGAGACACATTTACGTATGTAAAAACGGTATATAATCTATTCTCATTTGTTGGATCTACATAAATTTCTGAATAATAAAATGGACGATTTCCAATACCAGGTTTATCGTTTATTTTTTTCCATTTAAATCCGCCATCTTCACTTTTGTATAATGCATTCTTTTTTGCTTCCACTAAAGCATAAATTACATCAGGATTATTGGGCGCAATTGCAACACCAATTCTTCCTAATTCTCCTTTTGGAAATCCTTCTTTGTCCGTTACTTTTTTCCAGTTTTCTCCTCCGTCATGTGTAATGTATAAACCACTTCCTTTTCCTCCAGAATTAAAAAACCAAGGATCGCGTTTGTGTTCCCACATGGCAACTATTAATTTATTAGGATTTGAAGGATCCATAATTAAATCGGCAGCACCTGTTTTTATATTGTTGAATAAAATTTGTTTCCAAGATTTTCCGCCATCATTAGTTTTGTAAACACCTCTTTCTTGGTGTTCTCCCCAAGGAGAACCAATTGCGCCAACATAAACGATATCTGGATTTGTTGGATGAATGATTACACGATGAATATGACGTGTTTTTTCCAAGCCCATAGATTTCCAGGTTTTACCAGCGTCCAAAGATTTGTAAATACCAAAACCACCATTTAAACTATTTCTTGGGTTTCCTTCTCCAGTTCCTGCCCAAATTACACTTGGGTTAGATTGTTGAATTGCAACTGCACCGATTGAAGCAGTTAATTCTTTTTCGAAAATTGGTTCCCATTTTATTCCGCCAGAAGTAGATTTCCAAATTCCACCAGAAGCGGTACCAACGTACATTATTTCTGGGTTAGATTCTACAACATCAATAGATGTAACACGACCCGACATTCCGCCAGGACCAATGTTTCTTGGTTTCATGTTTTTTACTAAATCCATTGAAAACTCTTGTGAAAAGAGTAGCGTAGTAGTGCATAAAAAAAGTAGCGTAAATAGTTTTTTCATTGTTTGTATTTTGTTGAATTAAGTTTGATGGCAACAAGATACAAAATAGAAAACGCTCCATATAAATTGAACGTTTTTTTAACAGAAAATCAGATTTATTTTTATGAATACTTCAAATGTTTGACGCTCGCTTCAAGTTCTATATCGGAGAATATTGAATAAGAGTTTAGTTTATTGAAGTAGGATTTTTGCTTGTAAATACGCCTGCGTTAGCGATTGAAGTGGCATCCTTTTTTGTTTTTTTACAAAAAAGATATAACGGAAAGCGCGACCTGAAAGGTAACGCCAAAAAAATATTATTCTTTCTTTTTAGGTTCTCTTTTTGCGTCTTTAAGTGCTTGCATTAACATCCATTCTATTTGTCCGTTTGTGGAACGAAACTCGTCTGCAGCCCATTTTTCAATAGCTTTTATCATGTCTTCATTTACTCGCAACGCGAAAGCTTTCTTCTTTGCCATTTTATTTTTTTACAAAGGTTACAACGGTTTTTATTAGTGTTGTTGATAATGGAAAATCTGCCGAATAATACGATTTTAAATTGTCTTGGTCTTTTTGAATGTCTTTTAAAACGTGATTCATGTTTTTAATTAGTACTAATTTAGAACTTGGATTTGCATTGTGCAAATTTTCGGCATCTTTTACAGGAACTTGCAAATCTTTTGTTCCGTTTAAAATTAATATTGGTAGTGTTATTTTTTTAATTTCGTCTGTTGGGTTTATACTAATCCAAGATCTTAAGAAAGGTAAATTTTGCTTGGA
This sequence comes from Tenacibaculum aquimarinum, assembly GCF_022478115.1. Taxonomy (GTDB): domain Bacteria; phylum Bacteroidota; class Bacteroidia; order Flavobacteriales; family Flavobacteriaceae; genus Polaribacter; species Polaribacter aquimarinum_A. Next base: position 61,038 of record NZ_JAKGSC010000007.1, read on the forward strand.
AAACATACCAGCTAACATTGGATTTACTTCTTTAATTGTACCAGTTTCCATCAATTCTTTTAAATGACTTTTTACAGATTGCCCCAAAACAGGATTTTGAGCAGATAATTGTCTTACTAATGTTTTATCGATAGTTTCTCCTGCACCAGCTAACGAAATGTATTTGTCTGTTTTTTCTGAGGCTAACATGGCAATTAATGAACCTTGACTGTGCCCAACTAAAATAATTTCTGAGAATCTGTTATCTTTTTTAAAGTGATTAATAACGGTTTTTGCGTCTAAAACAAAGTCGTTAAATAAGACGCCTTGTTTTAGGAAAACAATATTATTTTTATTGGCAGTTCTTTTATCGTAACTAAAAAAGGCAATTTTATTTGCATTTATACTATCTCTAAATTGTTTTATGTATTGTGGTGTATTTCCGTTTCTGTCAACACCGCCTGAACCGTGAATCCAAATTAATAATGGTGTTTTTTCTTCGGAAAAACTTAAAGTTCCTGGTAATTCTACACCTTCGTTTTTTATGAGAATTTCTTCACTTTTTACCTGTGCAAATGAAGTTGTAAATCCAATTAAAATTACTATTAAATATGTTATTAGTCGTATCATTATGCGATAATTTTATTTTGATATTTTTTTAAAACTAAATTTACTTGGTTTTCTTTTTGTGTACCAATTAATAATTTTTTACCATTTTTTAATTCCAGTTGAATACCAACATCTCCAGAAACATTTATTGCAGTGCCTTTAGATTTATTCCAAAAAGCGCCACCTTTTAATCCCCAACCGCCATATTCTGAAATAGGATCGTAGGTTCTAACATGAGCTTTTTCAATTTCTGACCAAGTTATTTTTCTCATTGAAAAATGAAACGGAAAAAATTGATAGTGAATTCCTTTTTCGTCAATTCTGGTTGTTAGTTTAAAGAAGAAAATAAAAGATACTGAAAGTAATATTCCGGCTATTGTAAACACAAACTCATTGGTTGTCATAGTTGAATTATCTTCCAAATATGTATTTATAATAATTGCCATTGGTACAATAATACTTACCGCTAATAATACAATTAGCCAAGTTTGAATAAAACGTTGTTCTTCTTTAAAAACGTTCATTTTATCTGTTTTTGTTTCTCTCCAAAACAATAGCATTCCAGTTTTGCGGCATTTCTTTTAAAACCCAACCTTCTCTTGCATATTGATTTAATAAGTCTTCAAATTTTTCAATCCTATTTCTCAAACCTAATTTTAAGGTAACTACTTTATATTCTTTCATAATTGAATTGATTTTTTTTAATGATTTAAAGTTCCTGTATTTAAAACAGGTGAAGCCTCTTTATCTCCACATAAAATAATTAGTAAGTTACTAACCATAGCAGCTTTTCGTTCTTCATCTAACTCAACAATTTGTTTTTTGTTTAGTTGTTCTAAAGCCATTTCTACCATATCTACAGCGCCTTGAACAATTTTATGACGTGCAGCAATAATTGCTGTAGCTTGTTGTCTTTTTAACATTGCAGAAGCTATTTCTTGTGCATACGCTAAATAACCTATTCTAGCTTCTAAAACCTCGATACCAGCAATAGAAAGACGTTCTTCTAACTCCTTTTCTAAAGCTTCTGAAACCTCGTTTACACTTGATCTAAGTGTAATATCTTCATCATGACCTTCATCTGCAAAATTATCATACGGATACATGCTTGCTAACTTTCTTACGGCCGCATCTGTTTGTACACGTACAAAGTTTTCGTAATTATCTACATCAAAAGCTGCTTTGTAAGTATCAGTAACACGCCAAACTAAAATTGTAGAAATCATAACCGGATTTCCTAATTTATCGTTTACTTTTAAACGCTCACTATCAAAATTACTTGCTCTTAAAGAAACAGTTTTCTTTTTATACAATGGATTTGCCCAATACAATCCGTTTTGTTTAATAGTTCCAACATATTTACCAAAAAGTAAAACAACTTTAGAGGTGTTTGGATTAACAAGAATAAATCCAAAAAGGCCAATAAAAGCTAGTAATGTTATAATTAAAAATATTGGTTGCTTTTGATTGAAAGTTATAAAAATACTTCCAAAAAATAATGCTAATGTTACTGCTAACATTAAATAACCGTTTGCGGGTTTAATAATTTTCTCTGATTCCATATGTGTAAAATTTAAAGTGATATTAAAATGATATCGTAAAGATATGATATAAATTTTGAGTTTTCCAAATTTTTGATGAAATTATTTTATATTTTAGCCGAATATTATTAATCCTTTGTTTATTATGAAATTCAAATTACTTTTATTAATACCTTTCTTTTTCTTTGGGAAATCAACAACAGAAGAAACTTTTTTCTGGGGACAAAACGGCCACAGAGCTACAGGTAAAATTGCTGAAAATCACCTTAAAAAAAGAGCTAAAAAGAAAATAGACAAGCTACTAAATGGACAAAGTTTGGCATTTGTTTCAACTTATGCAGATGAAATTAAGTCAGATAGAGCGTTTAGCAAGTATTATTCTTGGCACTATATTAATATGGATTTGCATGAAACGTACGCGACTACAGCAAAAAATCCGAAGGGAGATTTAGTTACAGGAATTAATGAATGTATTAAAATCTTAAAAGATAAAAATAGTACAGATGAAGATAAATCGTTCCATTTAAAAATGTTAGTTCATTTTGTGGGAGATTTACACCAACCATTACATATTGGACAAAGAGAAGATAAAGGAGGTAATACGGTACAGGTTCAATGGTTTGGTACAGGAACAAATTTACATGCAGTTTGGGATACAAAAATGATTGAAGAATGGAATATGAGTTATTTAGAATTAGCAGATAATGCTAAAGATTTATCTAAAAAACAAATTAAAGCCATTGAAGCTGGAACTCTAGTAGATTGGGTAGAAGAAGTTCATCAAATTACTAAGGAAGTGTATAATTCTGCTAAAGTAGGTGAGAACTTACGCTACAGATATTCTTACGATCATTTTGGTACTGTTAGAGATCAGTTGCAAAAAGGAGGAATACGTTTAGCAAAGATTTTAAATGAAATTTTCTGTTAAACTAATAAGAGTTAAACATTTACTAATGTTTAGTTAATTCTTTTTTACCAACTTCTTTTATTAGTAATTTTACTTTTATGAAGAATATTGTATACTTTTTAATTGCATCTTTTTTGTTTTTTGGTTGTAAAACAGAACAAAAACCTTCAAATAAAAGTGAAGTTAAGAAAGCTGTAATTGCATCTAATGTAAAAATTAAAAGCTATAATTATGATGGCTTAAAACCACTTTTACATATAAATGACGATAAAGTCTACGTCGTAAATTTTTGGGCAACTTGGTGTGCACCTTGTGTAAAAGAATTGCCTGCTTTTGAAAAAATAAAATCAGATTTTGCAACTAAAAACGTTGAGGTTTTATTAGTAAGTTTAGACTTTCCTAAGCAAGTAGATAAACGCCTAATTCCTTTTATTGAAAAAAATGAAATACAATCTAAAGTTGTATTATTAGATGATACTAATGAGCAACGTTGGATTTCTGAAATAGATAAAGATTGGTCTGGTTCTTTGCCTGCAACCTTAATTTATTCTAAAAATAAACGTAAGTTTTACGAGCAATCTTTCGACTATAAAACTTTAGAAAACGAAGTAAACACCTTTTTAAACTAATAATATGAAAACACTAAAAATTTTATCAGCAATACTTGTAATAGCAATTATTACTGCTTTTACCATAAATAATACTACATCGAAAGGATATAAAGTTGGTGATTATGCCGATGATTTTTCACTTAAAAATATTGATAATAAAATGGTTTCTATGGCAGATTATAAAGATGCCAAAGGTTTTATTGTAATATTTACTTGTAACCAATGTCCATATTCTAAAATGTACGAAAACAGAATTATTGCTTTAGATAATAAGTTTAAAAGTAAAGGATATCCGGTAATTGCTATAAATCCAAATGATCCTGCGGCATCTTTAGGAGATGATTTTGCAAGCATGCAACAAAGAGCAGAGATAAAAGGTTTTACATTTCCTTATTTATTTGATGAAGGACAAAAAGTTTATCCAAAATATGGAGCAACAAAAACACCACATGTGTATTTGTTGAATAAAGATTCAGAAGGCTTAAAAGTAGCTTACATTGGTACAATTGACAATAATGCTCGTAATGAAGAAAAGGTTTCTGTAAGTTATGTAGAAGATGCTGTAAATGCACTTTTAACTGGCGGAGAAATAAAAAACACCAATACAAAGGCAATAGGTTGCTCTATTAAAACGTTATAGGAAACATATTACCCCGATTCGGACAAACCCATAAATGAAGCTTTAGAGCAAATTTTATGGGTTTGTTTTATTTGTCCATAAAATCTTGATATGCTTTTTGAGAAATAGCTTTCCCTAAAGAATCTAATTTTTTAGCAGAAGATCCATTGTTAATTATGTCTTTTTTACTTGTAAAGTCATAAACAAAAACACCATTTTTATCAATTGTTCCAAAACCGTTATTAAAGATATAATGCGCGTACTGCTCATCAGCATTATTAAAAATATTTTTTCCCCAAATAAAATCTTTAGCTTCTTCGGGTTTATTCATTGTTTTTAATAATGAATAAGCAAAATCGGTTTGTGCCGAAATTGTAGAAATTACTGTGTCTTTTTTCTGTAAAGCGCCACCTAACCACAACATCGGAATTTTAAATTTCTTTGGAGAGTTAAAATAGCCTTCGTGTTTTGGCATCCAATGTCCATGATCAGACATAATAACTACCAAAGTGTTGTTCCACCAAGGTTGTTTTTTTGCAAAATCAACAAATTTTCCAATTGCTTCATCGGTGTAAGCATGCGAACTTCTAAACATGTTTTCCTTGGTGTCTTTACCAAATTTAAATTCCCCAGGAAATTCAAAAGGTTCGTGACTTGTAAGTGTTAATGCAATTTTAAAGAATGGCTTTTCTTGTACTTTTGATAAGTCTTTGGCTAAAGTGTCTAAAAAAACATGGTCGTAAGCGCCCCATTTAGAACTCCAATCTTTTTTGTCGAAATGACTTCCATCAACAAAATTAGTAACACCACTATTTCTAAAATAAGTATTCATGTTACCAAAGTTTAAATCGCCACCATAATAAAAACTAGTTTCGTAACCTAATTTCATCATCTTTGAAGTAAGCATTGGTAGTTTTCTAGCTTTACTTGGAATTTTTATAATACTTCTATTTGTTTGTGGATAATAACCACTTAGAATTGCAATAATCCCTTTATCTGTTCTATCTCCGTTACCGTAAAAGTTTGAAAATAAAATTCCTTCTTTAGAAAGTTTGTTTAAGTTTGAAGTAACATCGGGTTCACCGCCAATACTTTCAACAAATTTTCCTGTTAAGCTTTCCCAAATAATTAAAATGATGTTTGGCGAGTCTGTTTTTAATATTTTATCATTAAAAGAAGGTTCTAAAAGTGCATTTCTTCTTTTATTAATAATACTTGTTGCAAGTTCTTTGTCTAGTGTTTTATATGGGTTTTTACCTTTTGTTTTTTTTGAAAGTGAATATGAAAAATTCCAAACAGAGTTTACCGCTGCATGATTAGCAAACATGTTGTCCGAAAAGTAAACATTACTCTGATTTATTGGGATATCTTGTGTTCCACCACGAATAGGTAGTATTAATGCTGCAGTAATTAATAATAAAATAATTGCTTGTATAATTGTTCCTTTATCGAAATTTAAAACTTTTTTGTTGATTAGTTTATTGAATAAATAACAGAAAAAAAGCGATAAAACTAGCCAAAACAAACCTCCAAATACTATTTGACTTGTTGAGGTAGAAGCCCACATTAATTCTGGTGTTTCAATATAATTTAATAACGTAGCATCTATTCTTACTCCCCAAGATTGATAAAGTCCAATGTCAATTATCATCAATAATGAAACAATAAAAATTAATGGAAAAGTTATCGTTTTTATTAAAGTAGAAGCTAGCTTATTTGGGATAAAAGTTGAAAATATTATTAGTAGAAATGGCACTAAACTTACGTAAGCAGTAAAAGAAGCATCTAAACGTAATCCGTAAAAAGAAGCTTTTAAAGCATCAATAATTCCTGCTTCTGATGTTTTTTCAAAATAAAATAATAAGAAACAAGTTCTTGCTATGATAAAGTAAAACATCCATAGTAAAAAATACGATATGTTAAAGGAAAATCTTTTTTTCAAATTGTATAAAAATTAAATTATTCAGTAACTTTTAAACGTGCTTGTGCTGTAATAGAAATGTCAGAATAATTATTGTTTAAATATTTTAAATAACCAGTAATAGCAATCATTGCAGCATTATCGGTTGTGTACTCAAATTTTGGAATATAGGTTGTCCAACCCCAATGTTTTTGAGCTAACTCTAAACGTTTTCTAATTTCTGAATTTGCAGAAACTCCACCAGCAATTGCAATGTGTTTAATGTTGGTTTGTTTAACAGCATTTTTAATTTTATCCATCAATATTTCAACAATTGTATGTTGAATAGAAGCACAGATATCTTTAAGATTTTCGCTAATAAAATCTGGGTTTTCTTTTACTTTTTTCTGAATAAAATAAAGAATACCAGTTTTTAATCCGCTGAAACTAAAATCTAAATCGCCCACTTTTGGTTTGGTAAAAGGAAACGCTTTTGGGTTTCCTAATTGCGCATATTTATCAATTAATGGACCTCCAGGATAAGGCAATCCTAAAATTTTTGCAGATTTATCAAAAGCTTCTCCAACAGCATCATCAATAGTTTCACCTAAAATTTCCATTTCAAAATGATTGGTGATTTTAACAATCTGTGTATGTCCGCCACTTATTGTTAAACAAACAAAAGGAAACGGAGGAATTTTACAGTTTTCTTCTTCAATAAAATGCGCTAAAATATGTGCTTGCATGTGGTTTACATCCAATAAAGGTATGTTTAAACCCAGTGCTAAAGACTTTGCAAAAGAAGTTCCAACCAATAAAGAACCCATTAATCCAGGTCCGCGCGTAAATGCTATTGCTGTTAAATCTTTTTTATCAATTTGTGCTTGTTCAATTGCTTGTTGTACAACAGGAACAATGTTTTGCTGGTGAGCGCGTGAAGCTAATTCCGGTACAACACCGCCATATTTAGCGTGTATTTCTTGGTTAGCAACTACATTGCTTAAAACCTTTCCATTGCAAATTACTGAAGCACTTGTATCATCACAAGAACTTTCTATACCAAGTATGTAAATATTTTTTGTATCCAAGTTTTTTTAGATTGTTGAGCAAAAATATTCATAATACGTTAGATATTCGTTAAAATTGACTTTTCTTTGTAAAGATTGGCAAAATTTTTGCTGTTTCCTTATTACTTTTGTAGAAAATCTTTAAAAAATTGTATCATTAAAAAAGCTGGTAAAAAAATCATTAAATGGTTAGGGTATTTTTTACTCTTTTGGCTATTGGTAATGCTTGTTTTGTCTATTCCTGCGGTACAAACAAGATTAGCCAAATTTGCTACGGATAAAATTAATGAAGATTTTGGTACAAACATCGTTGTAAAAAAGCTCGATTTATCTTTCCTAGGTAGTGTTCAGTTAAAAAATGTTGAAATTAGAGATCATCATAAAGACACCTTAATCTTTGTAGACAAATTAAGTACTTCTATACTAAACGCAAAACGTATTTTAGATAACAAAGTAAATTTAGCAGATGTTTCTTTAAGTGGCGTTCACCTTTATATGAAAACGTATAAAGATGAAATTGATGATAGTATGACTGTTTTTTTAGATAGTTTTGACGATAATCAACCAAAAGACAGTACTTCTACACCATTTATTTTAAGAACAAATAATATATATGTAGACAATCTTACCTATAAATTAATTGATGAAAATAAGAATGTACCTGTACAGTTTTCGGCCACAAATGCTGGAGGTAATTTGCAAGATTTTTTCTTAGAAGGGCCTAATATTTCAACTAAAATTAGAGGTTTGTATTTAGTTGAAAACAGAGGTGTAAAAGTTACAAATTTAACTACTGATTTTACGTATACAACAAAGCAAATGAAGTTTGTAAATACAACTTTACAAACCGATAATGATTCTCATCTAAAAGCTGAAATTGAATTTAATTACGACAGAAAAGATTTTAGATATTTTACAGACAAAGTAAAAATTAAAGCAGATTTTGATAAAAGTAAACTGTCGGCAAAAGATTTACATAAGTTTTATGGAGAAATAAGAGGAAATGAAACACTCTTTTTTACAGGTAAAATAAATGGAACTATAAATAATTTTAGTGCAAATAATGTTAATTTATACTCTAATAGTGGTTTAAAAATTGTTGGAGATATGGCATTTGTAAATGCATTAAATTCTCAGCGAGGTTTTATTTTTGATGGAGATTTAGATAATGTTACTGCCAATTATCAGAAATTAAAAAATTTATTACCAAATGTATTGGGTAAAACGTTGCCTTCAGATTTTGAAAAATTAGGAACTTTTACTTTATCTGGTTTGGTAAGAGTTACGCCAGATCAAATGGATGCCACTCTTGCAGTAGAATCGGAAATTGGTAACATTAATTCAGACCTACAGCTTAGTAATATTGACAATATAGATAATGCTGCTTACAGTGGAGAAGTAGAGTTTAGAAATTTTGATGTTGGTATTTTTGCAAACGATTCAATTTTAGGAAAAATATCTTTAAAAGCAGATGTGCAAGGAGAAGGTTTTACAATTGAAAACATTAACACAACTATAATTGGTACAGTTTCTGAATTAGAATTCAATAATTACACTTACAAAAGTTTAGATGTAAATGGTCAGTTTCAAAACAAAAAATTTGATGGTATTTTAAATACAAATGATCAAAATTTAAAAATGAAATTTGAAGGTTTGGCAGACCTTTCTAAAGAAGTTTATGAGTTCGATTTTAAAGCTGCTATTGATAATCTAGATTTACAAAAAACGAACCTTTTTACAAGAGATAGTATTTCCGTTATAAAAGGAGAAATTGCTATTGATGTAGATGGAAATACGTTAGATGATATTATTGGAAAAGCTACTTTTAAAGACATGGTTTATACCAATCAGAAAAAGGATTACGCCTTTAAAGAATTTAATTTAACATCATCTATAAAAGATAGTATAAAGTCAATAAAAATAGACTCTAAAGATATTGTTGATGGTGAGTTAACAGGAAAATTTACTTTTGACCAATTATTGCCAATGGCGCAAAATGCTTTAGGTAGCGTTTACACAAATTATAATCCTTATCCTGTAAAACCTAATCAATTTATAGATTTCGATTTTAAGATTTACAATCAGATTGTAGATATATTTTTACCGCAAGTTTCTGTGGCAAAAAACACGCATATAAAAGGTAAAATTAAGTCGGACCAAAACTCGTTAAGGTTAACCTTTTCTTCACCCAAAATAGATGCTTATGATGTTGTGGTAGATAAATTGTTGCTAAGAATGGATAATAAAAATCCTTTATACAATACTCATTTAACAGCAGATAATATTAATACAAAATACTATAATGTTAATAAATTGAATTTATTAAATAGAACAGTAAATGATACGTTGTATTTCAAATCTATTTTTAACGGTGGGAAAGAAAATTCAGAGAAATTTAATCTCGATTTTTTCTATACAATTAATCAAAATAGAAAATCTGTAGTTGGTATTCAAAAATCTACATTTAATTATAAAGAATTCGATTGGGTTATAAATCCGCAAGACAATAAAAGCAACAAAGTAACTTTCGATATAAAGAATAATGAATTTACTTTCAGCCCTTTTTCTTTAATTTCTGATGAACAAAAAATCAATTTTGAAGGTGCTTTAAAAGGAGATAACTATAAAGATTTACAAGCCAATTTTACAAAAGTTAAACTAGCAAGTTTTTTACCTCCAATAGATAGTTTAGCTTTAAAAGGAGAATTGAGTGGAGTTTTAGATTTTACACAAAATAACGGTGTTTATAGTCCAAAAGGAAACTTAGCAATCAATAATTTTAGTATTAATGATTTTGAACAAGGAGATTTAGCTTTACAAGTTGAAGGAGAAAATTCTTTAGAAAAATATGCAGTTAATTTATCCTTAGAAAACGAAAACTCTAAAAGTATAGCCGCCACAGGAAAAATTGATTTTTCTAGTAAAAGACCAGAATTAGATTTAAATGTTTTCTTAAAAGAATATCAAATTGCAGCATTTAGTCCTTTAGGAGAAGAAGTTTTGTCTAAATTAAGAGGAAGTGTTTCTGGAGATTTTACCGCAAAAGGATTTTTAGGAAACCCAGATTTTAATGGAGTATTAAATTTTAAAGATGCTGGTTTAACATTTCCATATTTAAATGTAGATTTTGATTTAAAAGGAAATACAAGTGTGCGTTTAAAAGACCAGTCATTTATTTTGTCTAATATACTTTTAGAAGATACAAAACACAAAACACAGGGTACATTAAACGGAAGTATAACGCATCAAAATTTTAAACAATGGTTTTTAAACTTAGATATAGATACAGATAACTTATTAATTTTAGACACACAAGATAAAGAAGAAGTTCAATATTACGGAACAGGTTTTTTAGATGGCGATGCTAAAATTAGAGGTTTAACAAGCAATTTAACTATTGATGTTAATGGAAAGACAAATCCAGGAACCGTTTTTGTAATTCCGTTGAGTGATATTAAAACAATTGATAATTATAAATTGATTCACTTTAAATCTGAAGGAACAAATATTACCGAAGAGTTAAATGTAGATGATATAAAAGGTTTAAACCTAAATATTAATTTAGATGTAACAAAAGATGCTGTTGCACAAGTGGTTATTGATAAAGCATCTGGAAGTGATTTAAAAGGAAGCGGAACAGGTAATTTAGATATTAGAATTAACACTCGTGGTAAGTTTAACATGTTTGGAGATTTTGAAATAGATAATGGAGTCTATAATTTTAAATATGGTGGAATTATAAACAAACCATTTGTGGTTCAAAAAGGCGGTACAATTTCTTGGAATGGAAACCCTTATGAAGCAGAATTAGATTTAACAGCCGTGTTTAGAACAAAAGCAAATCCAGCAAACTTATTAGATAATGTATATTCTAATCGTAAAATTGATATTGATTTATACACAAAAATTACTGGAGGTTTGTTTAGTTCTCAACAAGAATTTGATATCAAAATACCAAGCGCAAACTCTACAATAGCTTCAGAATTAGAGTTTAAATTAAATGAAAACGATGTGGATACAAAGTTAAAACACTTTACTTTTCTATTGGCTTTTGGTACATTTTATAATGAAGAAAATATTGGAAATAGTGCTGCAAATGGTTTAACAGGTACAGCTTCTGAAGTAATTGGAAGTCTTTTGTCTAGTGTGTTAAACAGTAAAGATGGTAAATTTCAAGTAGGTTTAGGTTATACACAAGGAGATAGAAGTAATTTAAATGATATTAATATTGATGATCAGGTAGATGTGTCAGTTTCAACAAGATTAAGTGATAGAGTTATTGTAAACGGAAAAGTGGGTATTCCAGTTGGTGCAAATACGCAAACAAGTGTTGCAGGAGACGTTAATGTAGAAATTTTATTAAATGAAGAAGGCAACTTTAGAGGTAAAGCTTTTAATAGACAAAATGAAATTCAATATTCTGCACTAGAAGAAGAAGGTTATACGCAAGGTATTGGTTTGTCTTACCAAGTTAACTTTAATACGTTGTCTGAGTTGCTTCAAAAAATAGGATTAAAGAAGAAAGATACCATTAAAAAAGTGGTTAAAAAAGATTCTCTTTTAACGCCTCGTAAAAAGTTGATAAACTTTAAGTAAAAAAGAGAAAAAATAATTACTGAATTTTTTTCCAAATTTTAACAAGTATTCCCATACAAATTACGGTTAATAAACTTAAACCTAAGGCAAGTTGTGTTTTTCCGTAAATCCAATTTCCGGTAGCAAATAAAAAACTATAAACCCCAATTGTACCAACAATAAAGCCTAAAATTTTAATGCCAATATTTTTGAATTTATCTTCACCTTCAAAAATTAAAGTATTAAAATTTTCAAGAGTTTCTTTTTTAGTAGGTTTTGTTAAAAGTGTTACTAAAACCCAACCAATTGTTGTAATTACTACACCAATAATTAATTTCCAATAACCTGCTATTTCTATCATTGGAGTTTCCATTTTTCCGTTAATAAAAAAGAAAAGTGCAATTAAAAATGAGATTAACATAGCAGCAATTTCACTATATGGATTTATTCTACTCCAAAACCAACGCAAAATAAATAACAAACCAGTTCCAGCACCAATTTGTAATAATAAGTCAAATACATCTTTTGCAGATTGTAAGTAAAAAGAAAATAAAGCAGCACAAACCATTAGTAGAACTGTAGTCGTTTTACCAACAATAACTTTCTGTTTTTCGGTTGCTTTTTGGTTGATGAATCTTCCGTAGAAATCATTAACTATATAAGAGCTCCCCCAGTTAAGTTGTGTGGAAATTGTACTCATAAAGGCAGCAATTAAAGAGGTTAAAACAATACCTAATAATCCTGCAGGTAAATAGGTCATCATTGCTGCATACGCTACATCATGTCCTTGCATTTCTGCAGATAAATTTGGGAAAGTAGAGTTAATGCTTTCTAAATTAGGGAAAACAACTAGTGAAGCTAAACCAACAATAATCCAAGGCCAAGGACGCAAAGCATAATGAGCAAAATTGAAAAATAAGGTTGCCCAAGTTGCATTTTTTTCATCTTTAGCAGCTAACATTCTTTGTGCAATATAACCACCACCACCAGGTTCTGCGCCTGGATACCAAGTGCTCCACCATTGAACAGCAAATGGAATAATAAATAAAGTAATTAAAGCTTCTTTGTTAGAAAAATCGGGTAGCATTGCCAATTGTCCACTAACATTTTCGTGCGTTAATAATTGTGTTAATCCCCCAATTTCAGGTAAGTTTACAATGTAAATTGTTGCCCAAACTGAACCAATCATTGCAATTATAAATTGAACAAAATCAGTAATTAAAACACCTTTTAAACCTCCTAAAGATGAATAAATAACAACAATTATAGATGAGTATAATAGCATTTCGCCTTGTGAAATTCCTAATAAAATATTGGCAATTTTAGCTCCAGCCAAACAAACTCCAGCCATTGTAATAATATTAAAAATAACACCTAAATATATTGCTCTAAAGCCTCTTAAAAAACTAGCAACTTTACCAGAATACCTAATTTCATAAAACTCTAAATCTGTTGTAATACCTGATTTTCGCCATAATTTAGCATAAAAAAAGACAGTTAACATTCCTGTTAGTAACATTGCCCACCAAACCCAGTTACCTGAAACTCCATTTTTTCTAACCAACTCTGTAACTAATCCAGGAGTGTCTGCAGCAAAAGTTGTTGCAACCATTGAAACTCCTAATAACCACCAAGGCATATTTCTTCCAGATAAAAAGTATTCCGAAGTATTTTTACTTGCTGTTTTAGAAACCCAAAGTCCAATTATTAATGAGAAAAGAAAAAATCCACCGATTATACTATAATCCAGAGTTGTTAAATTCATGATGTTAATTTAGGGAGTTAAAAGTAGGTAATTATTTCTTTAAATCTTCGTTAAATTAGAAAACGATTTCGTAAATATTTAATTTAAAGTGATAAATATTAACTAATTTTGATACTCAAATAATATGGGAAAAATTAAAAAAATAGCAGTAATGACATCTGGTGGAGACTCACCAGGAATGAATGCAGCAATAAGGTCTGTAGTTAGAACTTGTGCTTATTATAGAGCTAATTGTGTTGGTATCTATAGAGGTTATGAAGGTTTAATTGATGGTGACTTTATAGAGTTAACTGCAAGGAGTGTTAATAATATTATTAACAAAGGAGGTACAATTTTAAAATCAGCTAGATCAAAAGAATTTAGAACCAAAGAAGGAAGAGCAAAAGCATACGAGCATCTAAAAGAACAAAATATAGATGCAATGGTTGTAATTGGTGGAGATGGATCTTTTACAGGAGCAGTTGTATTTAATGAAGAATATAAGTTTCCAATAATAGGAATTCCAGGAACTATTGATAATGATATTTTTGGAACAACACACACTTTAGGTTATGATACTGCTTTAAACACAGCAGTTGAAGCTATAGATAAAATTAGAGATACTGCCTCATCACACAATAGATTATTTTTTGTAGAAGTAATGGGAAGAGATGCTGGTTTTATAGCATTAAATGCTGGAGTTGGTGCAGGAGCAGAAGAAATTTTAATTCCTGAAGAAGATTTAGGATTAGATAGAATGTTAGAATCTCTTAAGAAAAGTAGAAGAGCAGGTAAGTCATCTAGTATTGTAGTTGTTGCAGAAGGAGATAAATCTGGAAGAAATGTTTACGATTTGGCTAAGTATGTAGAAGAAAATTTGCCAGAATATGAGGCAAGAGTTTCTGTATTAGGACACATGCAAAGAGGTGGTTCGCCTTCTTGTTTCGATAGAGTTCTTGCAAGTAGATTGGGAGTAAAAGCAGTAGAGTTATTAATAGATGGACAAACCAACTTAATGGTAGGTTTAAAAAATAATGAAGTTATATCAACAGAAATAAGTGAAGCCATTAAAGGCGGTCATACCATAAATATGGAACTATTAAGAGTTTCTGATATTATGACCACATAAATTTAAAAACAATTATAAAATGATAAAAGTAGGAATTAACGGATTTGGAAGAATAGGTAGATTAGCATTTAGATCTGCAGTTAAAAAAAGTAATGTACAAGTAGTTGCAATTAACGATTTGTTAGATGTGGATTATTTAGCTTACTTACTAAAATATGATTCTGTTCATGGACGTTTTGATGGAGAAGTAGAAGTTAAAGACGGTCAATTAATTGTTGATGGTCAGACTATTAGAGTTACTGCTGAAAGAAACCCAGAAAATTTAAAATGGGATGCCGTAGGAGCAGATTATGTAATTGAATCTACAGGATTTTTCTTATCAAAAGAAAAGGCAGGTTTACATATTAAAGGAGGAGCAAAGAAAGTTGTAATTTCTGCACCTTCACCAGATGCACCAATGTACGTAATGGGAGTTAATCAAGATTCAATGACAGCTGAAGAAACTATCATTTCTAACGCTTCTTGTACAACAAACTGTTTAGCACCAATTACAAAAGTAATTAATGATAATTTTGGTGTTGTCGAAGGATTAATGACAACAATACACGCTGCAACTTCTGGACAAGATGCTGTAGATAGCCCAAATAAAAACTGGAGAAGAGGACGTTCTGTTTTAGCTAACATTATACCAACTTCTACCGGAGCGGCTAAAGCAGTTGGAAAAGTGATTCCTGAATTAAACGGAAAACTAACAGGAATGGCAGTTAGAGTACCTACTCCAGACGTTTCTTTAGTAGATTTAACAGTAAGAACAGAAAAGGCTACAAGTTTAGCAGAAATTATTGAAAAGTTTGAAGAAGCTTCTAAAGGTTCTTTAAAAGGAGTTTTAGGTGTAACAAATGAGCAAGTTGTTTCTCAAGATTTTGTATCAGAAGTTAGAACTTCTGTTGTAGATGCTGATGCTTGTTTAGAGCTTAATGCTAACTTTTTTAAGATAATTTCTTGGTATGATAACGAGTTTGGTTATGCAAATAAAATTGTAGATATGTTAGTACACTGTGCTAAACTATAGTTACTTTTTTTTATTAGATATTTTTATCTCATTTAAGAATAATTTTTAACAGTTAATAGGCCTGGTAGTTTTTTAAACTATCAGGCTTTTTTTATAAAGAAGTTTTATATTTGTAAAGTGTAAATTTTAGTATCAAACACACAAAAGTAAAAGGTATTTAAGCTAAAAATAAAAGGAGAGTGATTAAGGTAGCAATAAATGGTTTTGGTAGAATAGGAAGACTAGCATTTCGATCAGCAGTACAAAGAAAAGATTTACAGGTAGTTGCAATTAATGATTTATTAGAAGTAGATTATTTAGCATACTTATTAAAATACGATTCTGTCCATGGTCGTTTTAACGGAACTGTAGAGGTTAAAGAAGGAAATTTGGTAGTAAACGGTAATACAATTAGAATTACCGCAGATAGAAATCCAGAGAATTTAAAATGGAATGAGGTAGATGTGGATTACGTAATTGAATCTACAGGTTTTTTTACAGCAAAAGAGAAAGCAGCGTTACACATTAAAGGTGGAGCAAAAAAAGTAATTATATCTGCACCTTCTGATGATGCAAAAATGTATGTTATGGGTGTTAATAATCACCAATTAACAAAGGAAGAAACTATTATTTCTAATGCATCTTGTACAACAAATTGTTTAGCGCCATTAGTTAAAGTAATTGAAGATAACTTTGGGTTAACTGAAGGTTTAATGACAACGGTTCACGCAGCAACATCAACACAAAATACTGTTGATGGTCCAAATAAGAAATGGCGCAGAGGTCGTTCTGTTGTTAATAATATTATTCCAACTTCTACCGGAGCAGCAAAAGCTGTAATTAAAGTAATGCCTAAAATGGAAGGAAGATTAACAGGTATGGCGGTAAGAGTACCTGTTGCTGATGTTTCTTTGGTAGATTTAACTTTTAAGACAGCTAAAGAAACATCAATGAAAGAAATTTTAGCAACATTTAAAAAAGCTTCAGAAAACGAATTTAAAGGAATTATAGGTTATACTGAAGATGAGGTGGTTTCACAAGATTTTGTTTCAGAAACAAGAACTTCGGTTATAGATGCTAATGCTTCTTTGGAGCTTAACGCTAATTTTTTCAAACTAATTTCTTGGTATGATAATGAATTTGGTTACGCAACTAAAATTGTTGATCTACTAGAATATTCAGCATCATTATAAAAAAATAAATATGGAAATTGCAATAATAGCACACGATGGAATGAAGGCAGAAATGGTTCAGTTTTTAAACGAGCATAAAGCTATTTTAGACCAAAAAAACATCAATTTAATTTCTACAGGAACTACTGGAACAAAAGCAGAAAAAGCAGGTTTTGTTGTTACAAAATTTTTGTCTGGACCGCTTGGAGGAGATGCTCAAATAGCAAGTAGAGTGGTTGAAGGAAAATGTAATATGGTGTTGTTCTTTAGAGATCCAAATGAAAAACATCCTCACGAACCAGATATTACCATGTTGTTGCGTTTGTGTGATGTACATGATGTTCCATTGGCAACTAATCCATCTACAGCAGAACTATTAATAAAAGCTTTATAAACAAAAAACCACACTTTTTAAAAGTGTGGTTTTTTGTTTATAGGAAAGCTGTTGAATTATTTAATAGCAATCATGCTAATTTCTACATTTACAAACTTTGGTAAATTTGCAACTTCTACCGTTTCTCTTGCAGGTGCATTTTCATCATTAAAAAAAGTACCATAAACTGTGTTCACTTTTGAAAAGTTATGCATGTCTGACACAAAAATTGAACTTTTAATAACGTTTTCAAAAGTCATATTTGCAGCTTCTAATACAGCTTTTAAATTATTCATAACTAGCGCTGTTTCGTGTTCAATAGAATCTAATTCTAACTCACTAGTTTTTGGGTTTATAGCTATTTGACCTGAAGTATAAAGCGTATTGCCTACTAAAATGGCTTGATTATATGGCCCAATTGGAGCAGGTGCTTTATTTGTTTTTATTATTGTTTTCATTGTTTGTTATTTTTAAAAGTTAAATAGTTCAAAAATTTTAATTCTTGTTTACTGTTTACTAAAAAAGTACTCTGTCACTTGGTTTATTTTTTTCCCATTTAAGATCACTTAATGCAGATGCTTTAACACCAATAAAGAAATTATAAGAAGAGTTAGGTCCAAATGGTGTCCAGTTAAAGTTAAAACGCCAGCTATCTAAATCTCGTGAAAAAGAAAGTCGAGTATAGGTGAAATCACTATTATCAATGTCGTAACCGGAAGAAAAGCCAACATTCCATTTTGGGGTTAATTCAAAATCACCACTAAACATAATAGAGTTGTTTGTTATTCCGCTAGTTAAACCATTGTTAGCGTAATTCATTGCATACACTAAGTTTAATGTCCATGGCACTTTAGCATTGTATAGCTTGGTTTCTTTTGTACTATTTTCATTGTTGTTCTGTCTGTTTCCTAAATCATTTGGAAATTGATTAGAGCCAGGTAAATTGTTTCCAAAAACATCAGGAGTGTCTTGCGCTCCGTTTCCTTTATTGTTTTGATTGTTGGAATTAGAAGCATTTTTACTTTCGTCTTTCTTTTCAAAGTCTTTGCTAGATAACGAATAATTAGCTGTTAAACCTAATTGAGACATTCTAAAAATATTGTCATTAAACTTATTAATACGTAGCCCTTCATCATTTACCTGATATGGGTCTAGTGTTGCATTTACATTTAATGCAAGTTTATCTTTAAAAAGACGTGTTCCTGCATTAGCAGTTACGGGACTCCAACGTAAACTATCAGCAGCAATATTGTAGCTTGTGCTAAAGTTTAAGTTGTTTAATAATGTTATTTTTTCATCTTCTTCATCACTGTCAGGATCTTTTGGAGCCATTTTAGCTTCTAAAACATTATTTAATTGAATACCAATAGAGTTAGAAACACCGCTTCCTGGAGTTCCGTATATTCCACCTTCAAAAGGAGAATAGGTTAAAAGATCTGTAGGGTCAATACTTTGTTGTACCTGTAAGTTATGTTTTTCAGCAAAATCCGGCCTATAACCCCAAGAAACAGAAGGTCTAAAAGTGTGTCTTATGGCTTTTAGTCTCCCTTTTTTAAAGTTAAATGTACCGTAAATATTTGTTGATAAAGAAACACCTACATTATAGTTGTTAAATCTATTAAAGCCGCTTATTGTGTCATTAACAATAGCGCCATTTTCGCCAGAAGTTGGATCAAAACGTTTATTTATTTTATCAAAATACCATGTTTCAGAATAGTTAATACTTGGCGATAAAGTAAAATATTTAAAAGCTTTTAAGTTTGTACTTGTTCCTGTTGCATGTTTTACTCCTGATTTAGCTTCGTTAAACATTTTTGGTGTAAGAAACTCATCGTCAGTTGTGTTAATTCTGTATTCACCTTGCATACTATACGTGAAACCCATTTTTTGAATAGGATTTTTCTGAATACCATCTTTTCCAGCAAAGGGATAAATTCTATCCATATTTACTTGTAAAGAAGGTAAAGTCATGGTAATAGATTCTGTATTTGTATTTTGAGAATGTGTTGCTGTAACATTCATGTTAAAAGGAGTTCCTACAAAATTTCTATAATAAGAAATGGAAGAACTTAACGTATTTGTTAAAAATTGAGAGTTGTTAAACTCGTTTTGAGATTGTCTATAATAAGTACTACTTCCTAAGTTTACTGAAGCAGAAAAACGTGCATTGGGGTTTGCTTTATTGTCTTGACTATGGCTCCATCTAATATTAAAGTTTGTAGCTTCGCTGTAATCACTTAGACCAAGAATACTTTGTTTTATATTTTCGAAACGAACACTAAAGTTTCCGCTAAACTTGTATCTTTTGTAGTATTGAGAGTCAGTTCTTAAACCCCAACTTCCGTTTGTGTATAAATCCCCAAGAACAGTAAGATCAAAATAATCACTCAAGGCAAAATAATAACCTCCGTTTTGTAAGAAAAAGCCTTGTGAATTACTTTCTCCCCAAGAAGGAATAATAAAACCAGAAGTTCTTTTGTCTGATAGTGGAAAGTAAGCAAAAGGCAGGTAAAACGGTGTAGGTACATCTGCTAAAACCAAATTACTCCCACCAACAATAATTTTTTTTCCAGGAATTAATTTAGCTTTATTTGTAGCAATATAATAATCTGGATTGTCTTTTTTTGAAGTAGTAAAACGTAAATTACGCATGTAAATAGTTGAATCATTTACTCGTTTTGTTTTTTCTCCATAAGTAATAATTTCTCCTTGAACAGTTTTTACTCCATAAACTAAGGCTTTTTTAGTTTTAAAGTTAAATAAAATTGAATCCTGTTCAGATTCTTGATCACCTTGCTTAAAAAATGGACGTTGTTTGTAGCCAGTACTATCTTTAATTCCAGTAGCGTAAACAGTATTGTTTTTATAATCTACAATAATAATACCTGCTTTTAAATCAATATCTGTATAAGTTACATGCGCTTCATTATACAGTGTAAGTGTTTTCTTTTTAGCGTCTTGAAAAGTGTAATCTTTTGCGTCATGTGTTATTAAACCTTCTATAACCCCTTTTGGTTTTATAGAGTCCGTAACAATGGTGTCTTTTTTTGTTAAGTTTAAACTGTCTTTTTTAAAACCAGGAACAGTATCTCTTTTAGAGTTTAAAAGAGTTTCCTCTTTTACAGCTTTAGCATTAATTTTTAAAGGCTTCTTTAAGTCTTGAGCATCAGTGTTTTTTGCTACAAAAAAGCAAAAAAATAAAAGTATGTACGTAAGATTTGTTCGCAATGCTATAAATACTATTTTTGTGGTTTAGTAAATGTATGGCTCAATTATTGAAGCACCAAATTTGAAAAGCCAAAATTAGTTAATTTTTATGGATGCTATTTCCATTAATCTAGAAAAAATAATATCATGAATAAAATTTTAGGAGTATTTATCGTTATTATTTCATTTTTATTGATTTCGCCTACGGCGGAAGCTCAAAAACAATATACAATTGTCTTAGATGCAGGTCATGGAGGAAAAGACCCTGGTAACCTTGGTAACGGTTATAAGGAAAAAGATATTGCTTTAAAAGTTACTTTAAAGGTTGGTGAAATGTTGTCTGATGAAAAAGATATAAAAGTAATATATACTAGAAAAACAGATGTTTATCCTAATTTATGGAAGAGAGGGGAAATTGCTAATAAAGCAAAGGCAGATTTGTTTGTTTCTATACATTGCGATTCGTATCAGCCAAGACCTGAAGCTCATGGAGCGGGTACTTTTGTTTTAGGATTAAGAGGTAATAAGAAGAATTTTGAGATTGCTAAAAGAGAAAATGCATTTATTGTTTCAGAAGAAAACTATAAAGACAGGTATGAAGGATTTGACCCAAATTCTTCAGAGTCTGTAATAGGTTTATCACTTTTACAGGAAGAAAACTTAGATAAGAGTTTGCAAGTTGCAAGTATTATTCAAACAGATTTTACACAAAAAGCCAAAAGAAAAGACAGAAAAGTAAAACAAGATAATTTTCAAGTTTTAAGAGAAACTGTTATGCCTAGTGTTTTAATTGAGTTGGGTTTTTTAACCAATAAAAAAGAAGGAGCTTTTCTGAATTCTAAAAAAGGTCAGATAAAAATGGCGACTTCTATTGCTAAATCGATAAAAGAATATATAAACCAACTTAAACTAAATACCGTTGTAACTGATGTTTTGGTTGAAAACACTTCAGATGTTGAATTTAAAATACAAATAGCATCAGGGAAAAATAAAATTGCTACAAAACCGTATAACTTTAAAGGTTTACAAAATGTAGAAAGAATTAAAATAGGTTCTTTTTACAAGTATTACTATGGAAACACATCTGATTATCAGCAAGTAAAAAAATCTTTATCAAAAGCAAAACAAAAGGGATATAAAGATGCTTTTGTAATTGCTCTTAAAAATGGCGAAAAAGTATCTGTACAAGATGCTATAAGTAACCAATAATTTAGACCTATTCTTCTTAATTCTAGCAAAATTATTAGTAATATTGCTATTAATAAAATGTAGATATGTCTAGAGAACTCAAAACAGGAATTGTTGCGGTTGTTATCATTGGTCTCTTAATTTGGGGATACAACTTCCTTAAGGGGCAAGATTTATTTAAAGGTGATTCTCGTCACTTTTTTGTAGAATATAACAGTATTCAAGGCCTTAATGAAGCTAGTTTGGTTACCATAAACGGTTTGCAAGTTGGTCGTGTTAGTAAAATAAAATTTAATGATAAGCCAGACAAAAGAGGAGGCCTTTTAGTTCGGTTTACTTTAGAAAACGATTTCGTATTTTCAAAACGAAGTATTGTAAGAATATATTCTCCAAGTCCTTTAGGGGGGTCTAATTTAGCTATTTTACCTAATTATGAAGGCGATAATGCAGTTTCTGGAGATACACTTAAAGGAGAAATTGAATCAAGTTTATTCACTTCAATCGGAGAAAGATTAGATCCAATTCAACAAAAATTAGATGAGGTTTTAGAGGGAGCAGATTCTTTATTAGTAGGCTTAAATCAAGTTTTAGATAAAAAATCTCGTAAAAGTTTAAACCGAAGTATTCTAGGTTTAGAATATACCGTTTCTGATGTAAGAAAAACATTAAAAGGCGTAAATACAATTTTAGAGGACAATCAAGACAATTTAGCAGCTACACTTACAAACGCAAAAACTATTACAGATAATTTTTCTCAAGTTTCAAAAGATTTAGCTCAAGCTAATTTAAGTAAAACTATTAAAGAGTTTGAAACAACATTGGCAAATGTAAACGGTTTGTTATCCAATATTGAAAATGGTAACGGTACTTTAGGAAAGCTAATGACAGATGATAAAATGTACAATAACCTTACCAACGCTTCAAAAGAGATGGAAGAGTTATTAAGAGAAATGAAGTTAAATCCTAAAAGATTTGTTCATTTTTCTCTCTTTGGAAAAAAGGCAAAACCTTATAACGAAGAAAATAATAAAGAAAATACTAGTAATAAATAGAACATAATATAATGCAGTACTTACCAAATTTACTTTTCGCAATAGTATTAATAATAGGCCTTGGTTTTTTTGTGATGAATGTTAAAAAACTCATCAGAAATATAAAGCTAGGTAAAGATGTTAATAGATCTGATAATCAATCAGCACGTTGGAAAAACATGGCTAAAATTGCTTTAGGGCAATATAAAATGGTGCGAAGACCGGTTTCTGGAATACTTCATGTTGTTGTTTATTTAGGTTTTATAATTATTAATATTGAAGTTTTAGAAATAATAATAGATGGTTTATTTGGGACGCATAGAGTCTTTTCTGGTGTTTTAGGTGACGGTTTATACGGGTTCTTAATTGGAACTTTCGAAATCTTAGCAGCTTTAGTTTTTGTTGCGGTTGTAGTGTTTTGGTGGAGAAGAAATATTGCTCAAATTAAAAGATTTTTCAATAAAGAAATGAAAGGTTGGCCAAAGAACGATGGAAATATTATTTTGTATTTCGAAATGGTTTTAATGTCATTATTCATTATTATGAATGCTACAGATGTTCCTTTTCAGGAAGCTGGAATAGGAAATCCAATTAGTCAATTTGTGGCTCCTTGGTTTTCTAACTTTTCTCCAGAAGCATTACATACAATAGAAAAAGGAGCTTGGTGGATTCACATAATCGGGATTTTAATTTTCTTAAATTACCTTTATTATTCAAAACACTTACATATATTACTAGCGTTTCCAAATACATTTTATGCAAAATTAAAGCCCAAAGGTCAATTAGATAATTTAGCATCAGTTACTTCTGAAGTAAAAATGATGATGGATCCAGATGCAGATCCCTACGCTGCACCAGCAGAAGGAGCAGAAGATGAAGTGCCTGAGAAATTTGGAGCTTCAGATGTAACCGATTTAAACTGGGTACAATTAATGAATGCTTATACGTGTACAGAATGTGGGCGTTGTACATCATCTTGTCCGGCAAACTTAACAGGTAAAGAATTGTCTCCTCGTAAAATTATGATGGATACAAGAGATCGTTTAGAAGAGGTTGGTAAAAATATCGATGCAAACGGAGGAACGTTTGTAGACGATGGAAAACAATTATTAAACGATTATATTTCTCCAGAGGAACTTTGGGCGTGTACAAGTTGTAATGCTTGTGTGCAAGAATGTCCAGTAAATATAGATCCATTATCAATAATTATGGATATGAGAAGATATTTAGTAATGGAAGAATCTGCTGCGCCTCAGGAATTGAATATGATGATGACCAATGTAGAAAATAACGGGGCGCCTTGGCAATACAGCCAAATGGATAGATTAAACTGGAAAGACGAAGAATAAAATAATTTTGAATTATTAGTTTTTAGTGTTCAGTAATTCAACTTAAAACTAAGAACTTAAAACTAAGAACTCAAAACTTAAAACTTACAAAGATGAACGTACCAACAATGGCAGAAATGATGGCTCAAGGAAAACAACCAGAAGTGTTGTTTTGGGTTGGAGCTGCAGGAAGTTATGATGATAGAGCTAAGAAAATAACACGTGCTTTCGTAAAAATTTTACAACAAGCTAATGTAGATTTTGCAGTTCTTGGAACCGAAGAAAGTTCTACAGGAGATGCTGCAAAAAGAGCCGGAAACGAATTTTTGTTTCAAATGCAAGCAATGATGAATATTGAAGTGCTAAACGGTTACGAAGTAAAAACAATTGTTACTTGCGATCCACATTCATTCAATACATTTAAAAATGAATATCCTTCTTTAGGTGGTAAATATGAAGTTTTTCATCATACACAATTCATAAAAAAACTAATTGACGAAGGTCGTTTAACGGTTGACGATACTAATTTAAAAGGAAAAAGATTAACCTATCACGATCCTTGTTATTTAGGACGCGCAAACGATGTTTATGAATCTCCACGTGATTTAATTCGTCGTTTAGGAGTTAATTTAACAGAAATGAAACGTAGTAAATCTACAGCGTTATGTTGTGGAGCAGGTGGAGCGCAAATGTTTAAAGAGCCAGAAAAAGGTGATAAAGATATTAATGTTTTACGTACAGAAGATGCGTTAGAAACTAAACCACAAATTATAGCAACAGGTTGTCCTTATTGTAATACTATGATGACAGATGGAGTTAAGTTTAAGGAAAAAGAAAGCCAAGTTAAAGTACAAGACATTGCAGAGTTAATTGCAGAAGCAAATAATTTATAAACACTTAAAAGATTATGAATAAAATTTTCACAATTATTGTTTCTTTATTTATTGCATTAAATTGCTATTCTCAAGATGAAAGTGTTGTAGATAAAGTTGCAAAAAAAACATGTGAGTATTTAGAAGGTTTAGATTTAGGTTCGCTTTCAGCTGATGAAAGGAATATGAAATTAGGTCTTTATATTTTTAAGATGTATGATGAATATAAAGCTGACTTTAACAAAGAGGGTATTTATTTAGATTTGACTAAAGGAGCGGATGAAGGAAGAAAGTTTGGTGTTAAAATAGGGACTAGGATGGCTAGTTTTTGCCCTGAAGCTTTAATGATGTTTGCTAATGAAGAAGGAGGGGAATCTGATGAAGAAAAATTCTCTGTAAAAGGGGAATTGATAGAATTATCTGGAATTGAAATTAGTAAACTTTCATTAAAAGATAATAAAGGTAAAACACAAAAATTTATTTGGATAAATAATTTTGAAGGCTCAGATAAATTGATAAATGAAGAATTTATTCAAGGTTTAAAAGTTAAACTTCATTATAGAAATGTTGAAATTTATTCTCCTAAACTAAAAGAATACATCGTAAAAAAACAAATTTCTAAAATTGAGTATTTAGATTAAATGCTAAAAAACTACATAAAAGCCGCACGTTTAAGAACTTTACCATTATCGGTTTCTGGAATTATAGTTGGAGCTTTTTTGGGATTAGAAGCTTTTTATAAAGATCCAAATGCTTATCGAGGCTGTTTTGGAAAATCAACAATTTTAGAAAGTGAAATCTTTTGGTTAGCAATCCTAACAACAATAGGTTTTCAAGTACTCTCAAACTTCGCAAATGATTACGGAGACGGAATAAAAGGAACCGACGATAATAGAGAAGGAGAACAAAGAATGGTTTCTTCTGGAGCAATAACTCCTAAGCAAATGAAAAGTGCAATGTTAGTAACTGCAGTTTTAAGTTTGTTTGTGGCGTTGTTGTTAATTTATGTTTCCTTCGGAAAAGAAAATTTTGGGTATTCAGTATTATTTTTAGGTATTGGAATTGCTTCAATAGTTGCCGCAATAAAATACACAGTTGGTAACTCTGCTTATGGTTATAGCGGATTTGGAGATGTTTTTGTATTCATTTTTTTCGGAATAGTAGCAACTGTAGGAACTTATTTCTTGTACACAAAACAATTAAATTTAGAGGTTTCTCTTCCTGCAATTTCAGTTGGGTTGTTATCAACAGCAGTATTAAACCTCAATAATATGCGCGATAGAATTAACGATGCAAAAGTTGGTAAAAACACATTAGTCGTTAAAATAGGAAGTCAGAAAGCAAAAATATATCATTACGTATTAATCGTTGGAGCATTAATTTCAGCAGTTACTTATACAGTTTTAAACTATAGCTCACCAGTACAATTCATATTTCTAATCGCATTTATTCCGTTGTTTTTAAATATGATAACAGTTGGTAAGAATATTATTCACTCAGAATTAGACGGCGAACTTAAAAAAGTAGCATTAAGCACATTTTTGTTTGCAATTTTATTCGGTTTAGGGCAAGTTTTGTAATTTTACAAATATCAAACACAAAAAATGAAAGTAATAAAAATAATTTTAGGAATAATTATAGCACTAACAGTAGTGTTTTTGGCAACAGGCTTGGTGGTAAAAGAAACCAAGTATACCGCAGAAATTGAGGTTAATAAACCAATTGAAGAGGTGTTTGCATTGTTTGATAATCCAGAAGCGTTAAAAGATTGGATGCCAGAAGTACAATCTATTAAACCGATAGAAGTTAGAGCCGGTAAAATTGGTAGTAGTTATAAAATGTTAATTGAAAGTCAAGGGCAAACCATGGAAATGACAGAGAAAATTATGTCTCATGTTCTTAATGAAAAAATGACATTTCAATTCGATTCTGATCAAATGATTAAAACAGACGACTTTAATTTTATAGCCAATGGTAATAAAACTAAAATCGTGCAACACTGCACTGTAGAGGCAAAAAGCTATATAATGTCTTGCATGTTTCCGTATTTTAAATCAGCTTTACAAACCCAAAGTGTTAGTTATATGAACCGTTTTAAAGAACTTGCAGAAAAGTAAAATTTGGGCGTTCGAGCGGGCTTTCGCTACTCGCTTTTTTAAGTTTTAAAACTTAAAAAGAGCTCAAACAAACCGCTCAATCCCTAACGCGGGCGTACTTGTTAACTAATTTCTAAGCCGCCATCTGTACTATGTGTCTATGTGGTAAAAAATAAAAGATGATAACAGCAACCTACAAAAAATACATTCTCAATTTTAAAAACCCAAGCGGAACATCACGCGGAATTTTAAGAACCAAAGAAACCTGGTTTATCATTTTAAAAAAAGATGGCAAAACAGGTGTTGGAGAAACAGGTCTTTTTAGAGGTTTAAGTATTGATGATATTCCAAATTACGAAGAAAAACTACAATGGATTTGCAAAAACATCAACAAGGGTTTAGAACTCCTATTGGCTGAAACGACTTACTTTCCATCAATTCAATTCGGATTAGAACAAGCCTTTTTATCTTTAGAAAGTAACAGTTCTTTCAATTTATTTCCATCAGAATTTACAAATGGAAAAGCAGCAATTCCAATAAATGGTTTAGTTTGGATGGGAGATAAAGCTTTTATGAAAACCCAAATAAAAGAAAAGCTAAAAACAGGTTTTACCTGCATAAAAATGAAAATAGGTGCAATTGATTTCAATACAGAAATTGAGTTGTTAAAATCCATTAGAAAAGAATTTTCAGCAAAAGAAATTGAATTACGCGTAGATGCAAACGGCGCTTTTAAACCAGCAGAAGCTTTAGGTAAATTACAGCAATTATCTGAGTTGGAGCTTCATTCAATAGAACAACCTATAAAACAAGGTCAATGGCAAGAAATGGCAAGTTTGTGTAGTAAAACGCCATTGCCAATTGCTTTAGATGAAGAGTTAATAGGTGTGTTTTCATCACAAGAAAAAGAAAAATGTATTAGCACAATTAAGCCACAATATATTATCTTGAAACCAAGTTTAGTTGGTGGTTTTGCCGGTAGTAAAGAATGGATTAATATAACTGAAAAACACAGTATTAATAATTGGATAACATCTGCTTTGGAAAGTAATGTAGGTTTAAATGCAATAGCACAATTTACTTATACTTTGCAAAACAAATTGCCACAAGGTTTAGGTACAGGAAGTTTATTTACTAATAATTTTGAAAGCCCGTTAGAAGTTAAAAGCGGAACCTTACAATATAATCCAACTAAAAACTGGAATTTTAATTTAGAGTAATAGTATTCTAAATTCTCAAAATGATTACCTTCAAAAGGTTTTAATAATAATAAACATGAATTTCATACAACAAGCATATAAAGGAGAAAATAGTTGGTTAACCTATGTTGGTACAATTTTATTGGTAATTTTTGGTTGGCAATTAATAGGTATTTTACCTTTATTAGCTGTGGCTGTAATGCATTCTGCGGATATGAATGAGTTTGGTAGAGCTGCAGAAAACAGTTTTATGGGCTTAGGAATTAACAGTTCTCTCTATTTGTTTTTATTGATTTTTACCTTTGC
Source organism: Tenacibaculum aquimarinum (assembly GCF_022478115.1). Taxonomy (GTDB): domain Bacteria; phylum Bacteroidota; class Bacteroidia; order Flavobacteriales; family Flavobacteriaceae; genus Polaribacter; species Polaribacter aquimarinum_A. The sequence goes on from NZ_JAKGSC010000007.1 coordinate 89,482, forward strand.
TATGGGTTTGTTATTTCTATTTATAGGTGTAAAATATGTGCATAAGCGCAGTTTTACTTCTTTGGTAACAAGTAGAAATAAAATAGATTGGAAACGTTTTTGGTTCGGATTTATCACTTGGGGAATTTTAGCGGGTTTAATGATTATTGTTGGTTTATTTATAACCCCAGAAAATTATACTTGGAATTTTAAAGCCGTACCTTTTTTGACATTACTAGCCGTCTCATTATTGTTTTTACCGTTTCAAACAAGTTTCGAAGAATTATTGTTTAGAGGTTATTTTATGCAAAGTTTAGGAATTTTGGTTAAGAACAGATGGTTTCCATTAATTTTCACTTCTGTAGTTTTTGGATTAATGCATGGAGCAAACCCGGAAATTGATAAGTTAGGTTATGTTGCTTTTGTTTTTTATATAGGAACAGGGCTTTTATACGGAATAACAACGTTAATGGACGAAGGAACAGAGTTAGCATTAGGTTTACATGCAGTAAATAATATTGTGGCAGCTTTTTTTGTAACTACAGATTGGACGGTTTTTCAAACTGATGCTTTATATATTGATACTTCTGAACCTTCGGTTGGTTGGGAAATGTTTTTTCCTGTTTTTGTTTTATATCCATTGTTGCTGTTTGTCTTTTCAAAAAAATATGGTTGGACAAATTGGAAAGAAAACTTATTTGGTAAAATAGAAAAGCCAAAAGAAAATTTACAAAACGAACAATATAGTTTAATTGAAGATACTTATTAATTTAATCTGTCATTCCTGAGAAAGCAGGAATTCTCTCAATGAATAAAAATAATTTTCATAAAAATTTTAAGTTAAACGGAAAGTCATTTACTTCAATAAATGAGTTGCTCTCTTTTGTAAGGATTAACGCATCAGCTTCATATTCATTTTTATTTAATTGGTTTTCTTCGGATGAAATTCAGGTGCAAACTTCAGGTTCTACAGGTAAACCGAAAGTAATTCAGTTAAAAAAAGAGTTTATGATAAACTCCGCTTTAGCAACGGGTAATTTCTTTCATTTACCAGAAAATACTACTGCTTTATTATGTTTGTCTCCGGATTATATTGCTGGAAAAATGATGTTGGTTAGAGCGCTAACTTTAGGTTGGCAATTGGATCTTGTAGCGCCAACTTCCAAAGTAAAAATTAATAAAGAATATGATTTTTCTGCAATGGTGTCAATACAGGTTGAGAATTCAATAGCAGAAATAAATAAAATTAAAAAATTAATTATTGGTGGAGGAGTTGTTTCAGAAGAATTGAAAAACAAGCTTCAGAAAATTAATACAGCATTTTTTGCAACTTACGGAATGACTGAAACCATTACGCATATTGCGGTAAAAAAATTAAATAATTTCAATAATGTCACTTCAGGCGCAGTGGAGAAGTCTTTCTATCAAACATTACCAAACGTAAATATATATATTGATTCAAGAAACTGCTTAGTAATTCAAGCTCCAAAAGTTTCAGGAGAACTTGTTGTAACAAACGATGTAGTTCAGTTAGTTTCAGAAACTCAATTTGAGTGGCTTGGTCGTTTTGATAATGTAATTAACTCTGGTGGAATAAAATTGCATCCAGAAAAAATAGAGGAGAAGCTTTCAGAAGTTATTAAGCAACGTTTTTTTGTAGCTGGAATTTCAGATTCAACTTTAGGTGAAAAATTAATTCTCGTTGTTGAAGGAGATAGTTCTAGTGTTATTTTGAGCAGAGTGAAGAATCTCTCTAAATATGAAACTCCTAAAGAGATTTATTTTGTAGAAACATTTGTAGAAACGGAAACAAAAAAAATCCAACGCGGTAAAACATTGGATTTAATTGAGTTTAACTAATAGTTTTATCTATTTATATCGTAGAAAATACCTTCGTCAAATAAACTTTGTATTTCATCTTTACCTAAACTATAGGTTTCGGTAGTGTAATTTTTGTCTTTATCAATATCAGAAATTCCACTTATTTTGTCGGTTTCATAATTATTTTGAATTACATAAATAGAGTCTTTACTTAGAGATTCTATTCTTAAAGTTGAGTAATATCCAGATTCCTTATTTTTAAATTCTATTACATCTCCTTTTGCTGGGTTTAAAATATAGTTCTCTACATCTTTATCATGTTCTTTAGCAGAATATATGGCAAATGCAATTAACAACGTAATAATAGCCAAGCCAGACCAATACCAGATTGGTGTTTTAGTATTTCGTTTTACATCTGTAGAGGCATTTCTTAACTTTTCATTCATTCCTTTAAAGTCATTGGTAACTTTGCAGTTTGTGCATTCGGAAAATACTTTTTTCCCCATTGGAAATACTGGAATCCAATATAGATATCCATATTTCCCGTAAACAGATATATTATGATTTGTAATCTCGTTACAATTATCACATTTTATACCACCTTTTCTTTCGCTATTTAGGTGCGATCCTTTTGTTCCGTAGAAAATCATAGAATTAGTTTTTTAGTTGGTTAAATATATAGGAAATGAATGAAAGCGAAAAATCCAACGTAGTAAAACATTGGATTTTATTTTTTTAAATAATCTTATGTAGTTTCTTGATTTATTCTCCTGAATAATGCTCTTGAAAATGAGAAATACTATCAAAAGGTAAAAACATGTATTTATGTTCTTTGTATCCTTCTTGAATTTTTACTTTCACGTAACCATCTTTAACTTCTTTAACTGTTCCGTTTACAGTTCTGTTATTTTTAGTATAAAAAGTGTAAACGTAATTGCTATAATTTATATTATTGATGACTTTTATTTTGTTGAATAAAATTGAGTTTGGATGATTGGTGCTCTTTAGCTTTAATTCTGTTTTTATGGGTTTGCCGATTGGTTTCAGTTCAACTTGACTTAAAACTGGAGAAATAGCAAATAGTACAATTGCGATAAATGTGTAAAAAGATTTTGATTTAAAATTGAAGTTTTTCATAATATCTAATTTTGATTGAGTTTAAAAATATAGATTTATTTATTAATATTAATAAAAACTTGGTTAAATGCTTTGAAAAACAGTGTTTTAACTGTTGTTTTTTAATTGTATTTCCCCTTTTGTAAAAAAAAATAACCCAACGAATTATTCGTTGGGTTATTTAGTATTTATTGTTGTAAAATTTTAGTTAGCCATAGAATGATATACATTTTGCACATCATCATCTTCTTCTAAGCGTTCTAAAAGCTTTTCTACATCTGCTTGTTGTTCTTCTGTAACTGTAGTTGTTGTGGTTGGAATTCTTTCAAACCCAGAAGATAAAATTTCAACTTCATTTTCTTCAAAGAAAGATTGTATTGCACCAAATTGTTCAAAAGGAGCATAGATAATTATACCTTCTTCGTCATCAAAAATTTCTTCAACCTCAAAGTCAATTAATTCTAGTTCTAATTCTTCCATATCAACAGTAATGTCTTCCTTTTTTACGGTGAAGTTACATGTGTGATCAAACATAAAAACTACAGAACCAGAGGTTCCTAAGTTTCCATCACATTTGTTAAATGCAGCTCTTACATTGGCAACGGTTCTATTGTTGTTGTCTGTTGCGGTTTCTAAAAGAATTGCAATTCCGTGTGGTGCATAACCTTCAAACAATACTTCTTTATAGTTTGCGGTATCTTTATCTGTTGCTTTTTTTATGGCGCGTTCTACATTGTCTTTTGGCATGTTTGCTGCTTTTGCATTTTGCATAACAGCTCTTAAGCGCGAGTTTGAGTCTGGGTTTGGTCCGCCTTCTTTAACGGCCATTACAATGTCTTTACCAATTCTAGTAAAAGTTTTTGCCATTGCAGACCAACGTTTCATTTTTCTTGCTTTCCTAAATTCGAATGCTCTTCCCATTTCTAAATATTATTTTAATTTTCTTCTAAATTCTAATTATTTTAAACCTGTAAAACTCCCATATTAAAAGGTTTTTCTATTGGAGCGTTATTAGCTGCTTCAATTCCCATAGAAATCCAATCTCTAGTTCTTAGCGGGTTTATAACACCATCTGTCCAAATTCTTGCTGCGGCATAATAAGGAGAAATCTGATTGTCATAACGAGATTTTATTTTGTCAAATAATTCTGCTTCTTTTTCAGGAGTAATTTCTTCGCCACGTTTTTTAAGCGAAGCAGTTTCAATTTGTAATAAAACTTTTGCAGCAGAATTACCACTCATTACAGCTAACTCAGCACTTGGCCAAGCTGCAATTAATCTTGGGTCATAAGCTTTACCGCACATTGCGTAATTTCCTGCTCCGTAAGAATTACCAATAACGATTGTGAATTTTGGTACCACAGAATTACTAACTGCATTTACCATTTTAGCACCATCTTTTATAATTCCACCATGTTCGGATTTACTTCCAACCATAAACCCTGTAACATCTTGTAAAAATACCAAAGGAATTTTTTTCTGATTACAATTAGCGATAAATCGTGTAGCTTTATCTGCAGAATCATTATAAATTACACCACCAAATTGCATTTCGCCTTTTTGGGTTTTTACTAATTTACGTTGATTAGCAACAATACCAACTGCCCAACCATCAATTCTGGCATAACCTGTTAAAATAGTTTTTCCGTAACCTTCTTTATATTGTTCAAATTCAGAATTATCAACCAAACGTTTGATAATTTCTAACATATCATATTGTGCGTTTCTTTCCTTTGGAAGAATTCCAAAAATTTCATCTTCATTTTCTTTTGGAGGAAAAGATTCCTTTTTGCTAAAACCAGCTTTGTCAGAATCACCAATTTTATCAATAATAAATTTAATTTTATCTAATGCGTCTTTATCGTCTTTTGCTTTATAATCCGTAACTCCAGAAATTTCACAATGTGTAGTTGCTCCACCTAAAGTTTCATTATCAATAGATTCTCCAATTGCGGCTTTTACTAAGTAGCTTCCGGCTAAAAATATACTTGCAGTTTTATCTACAATTAAAGCTTCATCACTCATAATTGGTAAATATGCTCCACCAGCAACACAACTTCCCATAACCGCAGAAATTTGAGTAATTCCCATGCTGCTCATTACTGCGTTATTTCTAAAAATGCGTCCAAAGTGTTCTTTATCTGGGAAAATTTCATCTTGCATTGGTAAATAAACACCTGCAGAGTCTACTAAATATATAATTGGTAATCTATTTTCTATAGATATTTCTTGAGCGCGTAAATTCTTTTTTCCTGTAATCGGAAACCAGGCACCTGCTTTAACAGTTGCGTCATTGGCAACAACAATGCATTGTCTTCCTTTAACGTAACCTATTTTTACAACAACACCTCCAGATGGGCATCCGCCATGTTCTGCATACATTCCTTCTCCAGCAAAAGCACCAATTTCTATAGATTTTTTATCATCATCTAATAAATATTCAACACGTTCACGCGCAGTCATTTTTCCTTTACTGTGGTGTTTATCAATACGTTTTTGGCCTCCGCCAAGTTTTACTTTGGCAAAGCGTTGTCGTAAATCTGATGCTAAAAGCCTATTGTGATCTTCGTTTTTGTTGAAGTTTAAATCCATAGAATAGTTTGTTTTCAGGTGCTAAAATAAGAAATTTTTAACTGTAAGAACTAATAATATTGGCTACTGTAACTGCAATTTTTTTATACTTTTCTTGTTTTTCCAATCTTGTAGGTTCAGCGGTTCTTTCTGAACAATTTTCTACAGCACAAGTTTCGCAAGTTACACCAACTAATTTCTTTTCAAAGGTGTCTTCTCTAAGGAAGTTTAGTTTCTTTTTAAGGTTTGCAGATAATAACATTCCAATGCTTACACTTCTGTTTATGTCTTCTTTAAAAGGATCTTTTGTTGCAGAGGACAACACTAAGTATTCATTCTTCTGATTCACATAAGAAGATATTTGTGCTCCAAATTCAGGTCTTGTTTTAGAAGATTTTTCTAAATCTTGTATAGTTTTTATTGATATCCAGCGTCTGCAATAATGTTCGTTATTTCTGTTTGCGTGAGGTGCTTGTTGTTGGGTAATGTGTAATTCTTTGTTAAGTCTAAATTCGGGTGAGTTTAATTTATGAGTAAAACGTAAGAAAAACAGATTTTTTATATTGTAATATTTTGGTAATATGTTTGTTAATCGTTGGTAGAAAGTTTCATGAGAACAGTTAAAATGTTTAATTATTTTATGCAATTCTAAAGGTTTCCATTCTTCTAAAGAAAAGAATGTAGTTAATTTTTCATTTAATGATTTCCTTGGAATAATTAAGGCGCCAGCAAAATAAGAGGCAATAAAATTATTTAATACTTGATCGAAGTTTTCAAATTTTATCCAAGGAAAAGTGAATAGTCTGTCGTTAATATTTAGGAAGTTGTAGGCTAATTCTTTTGCATAAATAAAAGTTTTTTGGGCTTCAGAAATAGTACTATCTATTAATAGTATTTTCTTTTGTGGAATAAATATATTTCTTAATTCCCCTAAATTTTCATGCTTTCTTAATTCTTCATCATTTATTGTATAGCCGTATTCTTCTGTTAAAATGTCTTCTAAATCAGTAGAAGTTATTCTTTTATTTAGGTTTAAATGATAAGATTCTGCAAATTTTTCTACATCATTTTCTATATCTTCAAAATAATTACTGTGTGCTTCTTGATAAGAACGGAGAGAAGCTAAAAAGAAACTTTCTCTGGTTAGGTTGTAGTTTTGAGCAATCTTAATTATTGTACTTATAAAGGCATTTACCTTTGCAGGAGCGTTGGCTACAATATCAATTAAGTTGTTCTCTTTTATGCCGAATAGGTCTAGTGGAATTTCCTTTAAAATTTTAGATTGTAAAATTTCTCCAATGGGAGCAAGGTTTTTATCTAGTTTTAGCGAAACTAAATTGTCATAAGGAACATCTAGTCTTTCGGAAAGAATTAAGATTTTATCCGTTTTAGGGTATTTTTTTCCTTTTTCAATTTCGTTTAAATACGATTTTGATAAACCAGATAATTTTGATAAACCAAACAGCGATAAATTTTTATCAGTTCTAATTTGTTTAAGTTTTAAGCCAAAAATTAGTCTAATATACTCGTCTTCTATAATCATAATTCAAATATAATACTTATTAGCGAATATATAAATTTTATCTTTTTTTTAAATTTAGCGAACGTTCGCTTGTGGCGTTCAAAAATATTTTATATCATTGTGGTGTAGAAATCAGTAAAACATAAAAAAATGGAACAAGCTACAGCATTAAAAGGGATTAAATTCGTAGGGTTTTCTCAAGAAGAGTATCAAAGTATTTTAACTTTAGAAGCGAATGTTTTTTTGGTTGAATTACATAACAAGTTTAATTCAAGAAGATTAGAGTTGTTAAAAGGAAGAGAAGTCTCGCAAGCTTTTTTTGATGCAGGAAATTTCCCTTCTTTTTTAGAGGAGACAAAAGAGGTTAGAGAATCTGATTGGGTTTGTGCTCCTTTACCTGAAGATTTGTTGGATAGAAGAGTAGAAATTACAGGTCCTGTTGATAGAAAAATGGTTATAAATGCATTGAATTCTGGTGCAAAAACTTTTATGGCAGATTTTGAGGACAGTAATTCTCCAAACATCGAAAATAATTTAGGAGGGCAAATTAATTTGCGAGATGCAATTAATAAGACTATTTCATTTTACAATGAGAAAAAAGATAAAACTTATTCTTTAAATGAAGATACAGCAACGTTATTGGTGCGTCCAAGAGGTTTGCATTTAAATGAAAAACATTTATTAATTGATGGTGAAGAAATGTCAGGTTCTTTAGTAGATTTTGGATTATTCTTTTTTCACAATATTAAAACATTACTAGAACAAGGTTCGGCAACCTACTTTTATCTGCCAAAATTAGAGCATTATTTAGAGGCTCGTTTTTGGAATGATGTTTTTGTGTTTGCGCAAGATTATTTATCAATTCCGCAGAAAACAATAAAAGCTACGGTTTTAGTAGAAACAATTACAGCGAGTTTTCAGTTAGATGAAATTATATATGAATTAAGAAATCATATGGCTGGTTTAAACTGTGGTCGTTGGGATTATATTTTTTCATACATCAAAAAGTTTAGAAATCATAAAGGATTTATGGTTCCAAATAGAGATCAAGTAACCATGAATTCGCCATTTATGAAAGCATATTCTTTATTGGTTATTCAAAAATGTCACAAGAGAAATGTACATGCAATGGGCGGAATGGCGGCTCAGATTCCAATTAAAAATGATGAAGAAGCAAACAATGCGGCTTTTGCAAAAGTATTTAATGATAAGGAGCAGGAAGTTAAAAATGGACATGACGGAACTTGGGTTGCACATCCAGGATTGGTAAAAGTAGCAATGGATGTTTTTAATAAAAATATGCCAACTAAAAATCAAATTCATATTAAAAGAAGTGATGTAAAAGTTTCTGAAAAAGATTTGGTTGAAATGCCAAAAGGAACAATTACTGAAGCTGGAATTAGAAAAAATATTAACGTTGGAATTCTGTATATAGAAAGTTGGTTGCGTGGAAATGGAGCAGCGGCTTTGTATAACTTAATGGAAGATGCAGCAACTGCAGAAATATCAAGAACACAAGTGTGGCTATGGTTGCAGAATCAAATTACAATAGATAGTGGAGAGACTTTTAATTTAAAGAATTATGAAAAAATCAAACATCAGGAGATTGAAAAAATTAAAAATTATGTTGGTCAGGATAGATTCGATAATGGTAAATTCAAAAAAGCAATACAGTTATTTGACGAGCTTGTTTTAACCGAGAAATTTGAAGAATTCTTAACGCTATCAGCATATAGACAGATTTAATATAAAAAAAGTGTCTCGCAACTACGGCAATAGATTGCGAGACGTAATTATCAAAATATAGAAACCTTAATAATCAAAGCAAAATTATGAAAAATTTAGCACAAACAAATTATAGTTCAGCATTAGAAACAGTAAGAAATTTAAAAGCAAAATATGGTAATTCTTGGAATGCAATAAATTCTGAAAGTGCTGCAAGAATGGCAACTCAAAATCGTTTTAAAACTGGTTTAGATATCGCTAAATATACAGCGGCTATCATGAGAAAAGACATGGCAGAATACGATGCAGATTCATCTAATTACACACAATCTTTAGGTTGCTGGCATGGTTTTGTGGCACAGCAAAAAATGATTGCAGTTAAAAAACATCATAAGACTACTAATAAAAGTTACTTGTATTTATCAGGTTGGATGGTTGCTGCATTGCGTTCTGAATTTGGACCATTACCAGATCAATCAATGCACGAGAAAACTGCTGTGCCTAGTTTAATTGCAGAAATTTATGACTTTTTACGTCAAGCAGATGCAATTGAATTAAACGATTTATTCCGAAGAAAAGAAAACGGAGAAGATGTACAAGATCAAATAGATAATTTTGAAACGCATATTGTGCCAATTATTGCAGATATCGATGCAGGTTTTGGTAATGAAGAAGCAACGTATTTGTTAACTAAAAAAATGATTGAAGCTGGTGCGTGTGCAATTCAGATTGAAAATCAGGTTTCAGATGCCAAACAATGTGGTCATCAAGATGGAAAAGTAACGGTTCCACATGAAGATTTTATCGCTAAGTTAAATGCAATTCGTTATGCGTTTTTAGAATTAGGTGTAGAAGATGGAGTTATTGTAGCAAGAACAGATTCGGAAGGAGCAGGATTAACTCAGAAATTACCAGTTAGTCAAGAGCCTGGAGATTTAGCTTCACAATATTTAGCTTTTGTTGAAGCAGAAGAGATTGCAATAGATGAAGCAAGAGAAGACGATGTTTTATTAAAAAGAGATGGCAAATTAGTACGTCCGGTAAGATTGCCAAACGGATTGTATAAATTTAAAGATGGCTCTAATATTGATAGAGTTGTTTTGGATTGTATTACAAGTTTACAAAACGGAGCTGATTTATTATGGATAGAAACGCCAACACCAAACGTAAAGCAAATTGCACATATGGTAAATAGAGTTAAAGAAGTAGTACCAAATGCTAAGTTGGTTTATAATAATTCGCCTTCTTTTAACTGGACGTTAAATTTCCGTAACCAAGCGTATGATGAAATGTTAGCAGATGGAGAAAATATGTCGGAATATGATAGAAATAACTTAATGGACGCAGAGTATGATGGTTCAGAATTATGTCATCTAGCGGATGAGAAAATTAAAACTTTTCAAATAGATGGCGCAAGAGAAGCTGGTATTTTTCATCACTTAATTACGTTACCAACGTATCATACAACTGCTTTGCATATGAACGATTTAACACAAGGATACTTTGGTGAAGAAGGAATGTTGGCCTATGTAAAAGGTGTGCAAAGACAAGAAATTAGAAAAGGAGTTTCTTGTGTAAAACACCAAAGAATGGCAGGTTCAGATTTAGGAGACGATCATAAAACATTCTTCGCAGGAGATAAGGCTTTAAAGGCTGGTGGAGAAAATAATACTTCTAATCAATTTGAAGTAAAAGAAAAACAAGTAGCATAAATTTTAATTCTATTTCGGTAGAATACAATTCCCGCTGTTGTTTTTTTTAGTTGTTTGTTTAAAACGATGCGGGAATTTTTTAAGATAAGTTTACATAAATTTAGCTGTTTGTAAATTTTATTTGAAGCGAAAACACCACTATTTTTAGTGGTGTTTTATTTTTTATCTAAATATTTGTAACAATTCTTATAAAAAATCTACATATATCTATAGAAATGTTGTTATAAATTAAATTTTTTAACGAAATTGCTTGTCTTAAAATTGTTCAATTAAAAAACACTACACAAATATGTCTGATGATTTTGATTTATTAGAAACTAACACAAACGAGAAAACTGAAAAAGTTGATGTAAACTGGGGGAAAGCAATCGATACGATGAAATCCAAACTGTCTCAAGAAGAAGACCCACAAAGACGTCAAAAAATACTGAATGCAACATTAGATGATGTTGTACATATGGCAGAAAAAGACAGAACAACACTTTTAGACGCTATTAAAGACTTAACAGATTACCAAGATGAAGTAGGAATCATTTTTGAGAAATTTTCATCTTTAAATCCTGAAGAACAAAAAATTATTGACGATGCTCAAAAAGCATTAGAAAGAGCAAGAATAGAATTAGAAGACGCAGAGAACAAGCCAGATACTTGGTGGAATAACCTTTGGGGACGAAAATCTAAAATTAAAAAAGAGCAAGCACAGTTTAAAGAAGCAGAAAAAGTACGTGCAGGAGCAGATAATAAAGCAAAAGCTAAGTTTCAGCAACGTATAGAAAGTGCAGATGTGCAAACTTTGTTAAGTGAGCTTTCTTATAAATCTCAAGCAGCGGTAACGCGTTTAAAAAACCGTGAGGTAGAAATTAAAGAAGTAGAAGAAAAGCTAAAAGATGCAATTGTAGAAGCTTCTAAAAATCATACAAAAGCCTTAGAGAAGAAAGCAGAAACAGAAACTAAATTAGAAGAGCAATATGCGTTGTTAAAACAAGCACGTCAAGCTTTAGAAGAAGTTTCAGACAAACAATCTGCAGAATATTCAGAAGCATTGTCTAAAGTTACAACTATTGAGCAAAAAGTAGAAGAATTAGAAGGTCTTAAAAATGCCTACACAACACTTGCTGCTTCTAAAGATAGTTTTGTACACAAACATAATTTAACCATTAAAGTATTAACATCTTTACGTTCAAACTTACAAACGCATAGAGCAAAATTAAAGTCAGATACAGACGAACGTCTTAAATATTACGACGGTTATGTTGTGGCGTTAAAAGCAAGAACAGATCAAGAATTTGCTGCAATTTTAGAACATTTAGGTGTAAAAACGGATGAGCATATTGGAGAAACTTTAGCATCTATGCATACAGCAAGTGCAAAAGCACGTCAAGAAATGATGGACAATATTCCAGTTCACGAGAAAGTTATGCAAGGTGTTTATAGCACGTACGCAGAGGCTTTACAAGAAATTAGAGCAAAAGATTCTAAGATTCAGGCAAACTTCGCAGAGCGTTATGGTATCGATATGAAAGAAATTTTCGAAGACTATTATAAAGCTGACGGAGAAGCACCTTCAGGAGATGGTGAACCAGCAAACGATCCAAAACCAGAAGCTAGCAACGACGATCTTTTGGGTTAAAATAAGTAGGGCGTTACCTTCTTTTGAGAAAAACAAAAGAAGGTCAGGCTTTACATTATATCTTTTTCTGAAAAAGAAAAAGGATGTCATTTCAATCCTTAACGCGAATGAATGTTCGTAATAATTAGAGAAAATAGTGTCTTAAAAATGATTACAACACCATTAGATTCTGCAACTTTAGATTCCAAAGAACAATATGTTTTCTATCATAAAATGGTAGATTTTGCGCTGAAAGAATTACTAGTTAATGTACAAAGACAAGATTTGTGCAATCAGCAAGAACTTACTTTTTTCAAACAATATTCAGACTTATTATTGTATTCAATTGAAGCAATGCGAGTAAAATATATGTATGATGAAGAGGATAATATGAAAGTAGATTTAACCGAATCTGGTTTTCCAAATTATCTTGAATTCAGGTATTTGTATAACGATTTAGAGCTTAAAAAAGAATTTTTATCAAAGCTAAACGATTCATATTCTATAAAAAATGAGTTCTTAGATACACTATTAAGAAAAAAAGAACCTATTAAAAGAAGTCGTTTGTTTCAAGCAGCTTCAATTGTGTATTATTCATCTGTAAATCAGCAATATATTTATAACAGATTTGTTCAAGGAAAAATTTTAAACTCACCAGAAAATAGTCATGGAGAATTAATGACAAGTTGGAGTTTTTATGATGTTTCACATAATAGACCCTTTATCTGTTTTATGTATTTCGATTATGAAGGTAAACGTGTAAATGATTATAAAGACAAAATTTATGAAGTCTTAAAAGAAAGTGCCGATAGAGAAATGTCTTTAGATACAATGGCATATAATATAGACAGAAAATTACCAGATATTCATCCAAAGCATATAAAAAGAATCGATTTAGGTCCGTTACACAACGTATTTGCAAAAGATGAAAACGAAATTACACACGCAATTCTAGAAGGAATTGCAAAGAAAGAAATACCATTAGAAAGTTATGCATTGTCTTTGAAAATTGATGAGGTTTTCTCTGGAGATACGTTTAAAGAAGGCGGATTTTTCTCAAAACAAACCATGCAAAAATGGAATGAAGTCGAGCAAAAAAAATACGTTTTTGCTCCACACAGAATTATACAATTATTGCACAATAAAACACCAGAAATATTGAATAAATTGGTAAAACAGCCAATACAAGTTTCTGATTTAAAAATTGATATTTAGAAAAAAACATGGAACACAACTCAACTTTTCCAATAAAGCAAAATGAACTCAATATGCTTCGTGATGAAGCGAGTGGATATTTAAAATCTGTTCAATGGGAGCAAGGAGCAAGAGCAAAGAATAAAGATAATAATGCCAAAGATGAATCAATTTTACTGTATTTGTCAAGAGCAAATAGCGGAAGTAGTGTAGAAATTACATCAGTTTCTAAAACAATATTAGCGTTAAAAAAGCGGTTATTGCCAGATTCTTTAGCAATTCCCATCAACTTGAACAAAACATTATATGCGGTTCAAGAAGGATTAACATTAGGAATTTGGATTAAAGATAGCTACAATGACGCTTCAGGTTTATCAAGTCTAGCGGAACGTAAATCGGCTTTAGATAATAACGGAAAACGTGAGTTTGAAAGCAAAATGCAAACTGCTACGGCGTTTCAATTATTTGCTACTTCGTATAAGGTTTTACACGATTTAAAACCGTTTTCTTCGGATGATTTATCTGTAATGAAACAAAAGTTTGCTGGTATTCCAGAGGTTTCTTTAATGTCTCCTTTAAAAGGAATTGCGTGTAGTTTGTTTTATTTCGATAAGTATTTATCGCACCCAGATATTATAAAATCAGACAAAGATGTAATTGATTTTACAGTTGTTTATTTTGAAGCTTTAATTGATGAAATTCAGTTACGTAAAAGTAGTTTAGAGTACACAGAAACTATTGTAGATAGAACATACAAATTAGAAAATAGCGAGTTTGCTGTTTCTGGTTGGGATAATGTTTTTCAAGGAACTGCAAAAAGTATTGAGTTTAATAAAATTCAGTTCGAGCAAATTGTAGGTAATAAAGACGCAAAACATTTTGGACGTAGATTAACAGAAAGAATGTTGAGTTACGATTTTGATGCAAAGAAAAATCCGTTTCAAGAATTAGGAGGATTTATGCCTGTTTTTATGGGTTACGGAATTCCAGGAACAGGAAAATCGATGTTAATTGCTGCAATTGCAACACGTTTAAAAGAACATTCAGATAATTTAGATATTCCGTTTTTGTTTCACCCAATGCCAGATACTTTAATTAGTACTTTTCAAGGTGGTTCAGCAGAAAAAATGGTAGAATGGATGAAGCCAATGCAAGATCCAACTAAATTAATTTTTGCACCAATTGATGATGCAGAAAACAATTTACAAGAAAGAACTGCACAAGGAGTTTCTGCAGGTGTAAAAGAAGTTATTGGAGTTTTCTTACGTTATACTGAAGGTGCTTATGCTGTAAATTATGGTAATTCTTCAATCGGATTATTTACCAATTTACCAGAAATGCTAGACAAAGCTGTAATTTCTAGAGTACAAGGAAGGTTTAAAATTGATGGAGCAAGAACTGAGCACGACTTTTTAGACCAAGATTATATTTGGTGGAAAAAGTTTGAAAAAACAATGCCAGCATTTGTAAATATGTTAGGGCCTTCAGACTATAAATATTTAGCAGATCAAGGTTTGACTAAAAATATGGGAGATATTTTAAATAGTATCGAAAAACCAACTGAAGAGCGTGTTTTAGAAGCTTATGACAGAGCTGAAAACGCTAATAAAGCAAATGAGCATATGTTCTTTGCAAGTTTGTATAAAGAAATTCAGAAAATATTTCCTTTTTTCTCTTCAAGAGATGTACGTAATATTCAAAGTGCAATTTCACTGCGTTTGACTGATTTCGATTTAGAACCAGATTGGTTCGAAAATCCAGAAACATATTTCAAAAAAGATTACGAAACAAAGTTTAACATGTTGCAAGAATTAATGAAAGGCAACATGAAAGGGTTAGATTTTTCTGAAATTAGAAGACAAGAAGTGGTACGTTATTTAGATAATGTAGCAACCATTGCAGATACAGATTTCAAGAGAAAAGTAGATGCAAGAGTAAATCAAATGAATATTGATTTAGAAGCTAGAGAACAGTTTGGAAAGTAAGAATTATTAAAGTTGTCATTCATGCCTTCGGAGAAATGACAAAAAAATATTAATGAAAGCTAATTTTGTAAAATATTATCTTCCAGTTTTTGGTGTTGCATTGGCAGCGATATTTCCAGTTATTCTTTTGAATTACAATTCAAATGAACTTTTGGATATGATAATTGGTTTGTCAACTGTTTTAATTTTTATAACATTATTAGTTGGAACATTAAATTATAAATTTGGAGATAAATTAAGGGAGAAAGTTCAAAAAAAATCTTTGAAAAAAGGTTTGTTTCAGCAATTTATTTATAATGGTTTTGATAAAAATGAAGTTTCTGTTTTTGGATATATAGATGATTATTCAGTAACTATATCAGATGAACAAGATTCTCAGCCAAGAAAATGGATAAAAATTGTGATTTTGTTTAATCCTAAACAAGAAAATCAATTTATTCCAAGATTTGTTTTTAATAAATTATATGAAAAAGGAAAAAGAAATTATTCTTGGAATTCTAACTGTTTAATTATTGAAAAGGTTTATGGTTTTAAAATGCCAAAATATATAAGTGTAAGAGGTATAATTAAAGAGGCTATTAGTCTTTTGAAAAATAATAATATTTCCCCAATAAAAGTAGAAGACTGGAATTTATCAATAGAAGAAAGTGTAAAGCATTATAATCAAACTATAAGTTTAAAAAAGTAAACTTGTCATTCCTGCGAAGGCAGGAATCCAAAGAAACATAAATATAGATTCCTGCCTTCGCAGGAATGACAGAAAGTAACAATGCAAAAATTAAAAGAAGCAAATTTATATAGAAGTGAATTAATTCCCATTAGTGGAAAATTAGTTGCGCGATACAACCAATGCTTGTTAAAATTAGGTTTTACAGAAACAAAATTAGCATCATTTACTATAGACGGAATTGGTTGGAGTCCAGAAATTGCTGAAGAAAAAAATAATCCAAGCTATTTAAATAATGGTGAAGCCAATCCGCATTGTATTCTAATTACACCCTTGCAAAAAGGATTGCCAGTTTACAATCCGTTTCATTCTTATGATAGAGATTTAATGAAGCTAGTGTTTCAGAAACATGGAGATAAAATTAATAATATTACAAGAGATTCTGCAATTTGTGTAGATTTTGATCAAAATATCGATGTTTTTTACGATCCATTAGATGTTTTACGATATAAAGATGTTACTGTTAAGTTTCTTTTAATCAATGATTTAGATAAGGCAAAGAAAGAACAGTTAGCTTTGGTTGAATTGTTTCATAAAGACAATAATTTTATAGACGAAACCATTCATCAGCAGTTATTAGCATCAGCAAAAAAATATGGAGATTTAAGAGAAAGAGACCTGAATTTAGAACCCGTTAGTTTTACTACAGATTCTTTTTATACTAAGGCTTTTGGAGGTATTTATGTGTTAAGAGATTTTATATTACCAATGTTGGTTTTTGAAAGTGAAGCAACGTATAAAGAAGCTATACAAGATACAATACACGATGTTTTAATGTATCATATCTCGCATCCAGAATTAATGGAGAAACTTCGAAATCATTCTATTGCAGAGTTTGATTTAGATGAGAAAATGACGTTGAAACGTTACGAACGCATTAAAAAATATGTGCTGTCTGAATTAGTTAAAGACCCAAAACACCCAATAAAAGATATTTTAGATGATAAAATGTTGTTTAAAGGATATTTGAATAAGTTAGAAATGAATGCTCGTAAAAAAGTAATGGGAGTAGAGCGTTACCTTGAAAAAGTACAAGTAAATAAAGACTATAAAATTGAAGATATTGTTGATAGTGAAGTGTATTTTGCATTACATAATCCGCATTCATCATTAAAACCAAATCATCAAGATTTAATTTGGAAACTCTTAGTTAACGTAGCTCCAAAAGATATTTTATTCTTGTATTGGTATGATAAAGAAGAGTTTTACAAGCAATACAAAACTTGGGACGATTCTATGAAAGAATGGGTAATTAATACCATAAAAACTAATTTCTAAAAATTATAACTAACTTTATAGAGTTAGATAAAAACAAAAATTATGACACTAGAACTCATTGTATTTATAGCAGCAATTTTATTTGGAGCATTGTTGTATTGGAGAGAATCTCAAGGAAATGGAATCTATCGTTTTTTTAATAAAATGATGAATTCGAAAGAATTACAAATGAAAATCGAAGACAAAAAAGGATTTTTATATCAGCAATCATTATTGTTGCGATTGGTTTTTATAACCGCTTTATTCTTAATAGGAATTGTAATTACTAAGTTTTTAATTCCTCTTGATTTAGCAACATTATCATTATTTGCTTCTATGATTTTCGGAACATTATTAGGAACGTATTTAGCAGGTTTTATCTTTAAATCTAGCGAAGTAATTGATGAAAAATCAGATTCTTTAGAAGATTTAGTAAGTGATACTATAGAAAAAGGAAAAGACTTTATAGAAGATTTAAAAGCCGATAAAACTGAAGTTAACGAAGATGTAACTTCAAGCACAATTGAGAAGAAAGAAGAGCCAAAAGCACAAGAAAAAAGTGCAAGAGAAAGATTAAAAGATAAAGGATTGTTATAAAATTAAATTATGATAAAAAGATATTGGAAAAAAGGAGCTAAGCAAAAAACAATAGTATTAATTCTTGTTTTTATTTTATTGCTTACAGCATTCATCTTAAGAGACGATTTTCAACCAGCATTATTATTTCTTAGAAAATACATTTTTATAATTCTGTTAAGTTTTGTAGTATTTTTCTTCGGCTTAAGAAGTTTTAGAAAATCTGCAAGTACAGGAAAAAGAATTGGGATCTTACTTGGTTTAACGCTGTTTTTCGGAGCTTTATATGTTGCGGGTTGGCATTTTAAACTATACGATTATATGAAAACATATAATGTATACAATAATTTAAACAGAATAGAAATTGTTGAACTTCCACTAACTCAAAATGAGCGAATTCAACCATTAAGAAACATATTTTCTATGGCAAACGAATCGGTAGGGGAAACCAAAGACGTTTCTTTACCCCACTTGGTTCGTATAGATTCTGTTAATAAATGGACAATGGCAATTCAGCCAACCGAGAAATATGCTTGGCAAGGAATGCGAGACAATACAGAAGAAGTTTTTTCAGTTTCTAGTACAACTCCTTTTCCGCGTTTTTCTTCAGAAAATCGTATTCCAGTAACATTTTCAATAGGAGAATCTTTACGATTTAGTAGAAATACCTACAATGCTGTTGTGCAACGTTTCAATATTTTTCAACTATTTGACATGGAACCAAGCGATACATTTTACATGAAAAATGATGCAGGAAAATGGGTGCAAGTAGTTAGTTTAATAAAATGGAAAGGTTTCTTTTTTCCTTATCCAACTTTTGGCGGCGTTATGGTTGTAGATAGTGGAGAACATGAGTATTTTGAACGTCTTTTAATGGGAGTAGGAACTTACATTTCTCCTGAGGAAATGAAAAATCACCCATATTTAACAAAGCAAAATACTTTAGCAGAAAAAGTATCTCGTTTACAAGCAGAATCTTTAAAATTTATTGGAGGTTTTTCAGATCCTTTACCGTGGAATATGGAAACAGCAGTAAAAATTCCTGATTTACCAAAAGACCAAAATCAGCAACCTTATGTAACCGATTTTAATTTTTCAGACACACAAACAGGTGCATATTCTGGTTTATATCATTGGTTTGGTTTAGAGCCAGTAGGATATGAGCGTACAAGTTTAACCTACAGTGTTTTTATTCCTGCAGATGGTACAGATAAGCTGTATTATTACGATCACGCTTCCAAAAAACAAGGTTATGCAGGTGTTTCTGCAATGCCTTTAAAAGTTGTAGAATCTCGTAAAGAATACGATTGGAGTGCAAATTCTCCGGTTGAGTTTAGACCGTATATAAAAAATATTGCAGGACGTAAAAGAATGTTTTTCTTAGGTACCGTTTCTGCTATTAGTAAAACAAATGCGCAGCAATTTGATGGCTCTGCAACACCAGATTTAGCGCTTGTAGATAGCGAATATAGAGATGTAGTTTGGATAGATGCAAAACACCCAAGTAAGTGGGATGTTTCTGTATACGAGCAATTGGCAGAAGCTTGGAAAGAAAGTGAAACCACAAACAATTATTTCAAAAATAATCCATCTATGGTCTATAATTTAGATCAACAAATTGCAAAAATAGATTCGTTAAAAATGAACACTGTTCAGCAAGACAAAAACATCGAAATAGAAAAATTACAAAAGAAGATAGATTCTTTAAAAGGTAATTAAAACTATTTGGGCGTTACCCAATAAAAAAGGAGTTATACTAAAATGTATAACTCCTTTTTTATTACGTCAGGCTTTCCGCACTCGCTTTTTTTTCATGCTTCAAAAAAGAGCTCAAACAATTGCTACAATCCTTAACGCGATTACTTGCTATTTTATCTTCTAATTAATGAGAAATGTCCAGATCTAGTTCTTACAATTCCATTAGTGTCAACTAAGGTTGCTTTAAACCAATAATCGTTAGATGGCATTGGTTTGTCTTTATAAAATCCGTTCCAACCTTGTGAGCTAAAACTAAATTCATTAATTACCTTACCTTGTCTATTGTAAATAATAACACTGTTTTCAGGATAAAAAGTTGTGTTTACACCTTTAATAATCCAGGTATCTTTAACACCATCGTTATTAGGAGTAAAGAATTTTGGAAATTCTACAACAGCAACTGTATGTGTAGTAACTCCACATCCGTTTTTATCACGAATATGAATTGTATAAATACCACCATTTAGCCCATCAAAAAATGCTTCATCTTGATAATTTACAAT
>NZ_JAKGSC010000008.1 GCF_022478115.1 Tenacibaculum aquimarinum
GTACTGCCAATAGGTGGGAGAGTAGGTCGTTGCCTTGCTTTTAAAGCTCTTAGTTAATTTAACTAAGAGCTTTTTTTGTTATAGACTTTACTATATTTACTTAATGAATTATAAACATACGTATTTAGTAACAATACAATACTTAGGATTTAGATTTCATGGTTGGCAAAAGCAACCTAACTTAAAAACTGGACACTTATTTTTAGATAAAACATTAAAATTTATCTATAAAGATATTAGACTTAAAAGCCTTGGTGTTGGTAGAACTGATGCAAGAGTTTCTGCGAATTACTATGCATTTCAATTATTTATTGATAAAGAAGTAGATTTTAATCAGTTTATGACTTATTTTAACCATAATGCTCCAAGTGATATGAGAGCTTTAAAGATTGAAAACATTGATAAAAAGTTTAATGTTATCAATCATCCTAAAGTTAAAGAATATCGATATTATTTTTCTTTTGGTGAAAAAAACCACCCGTATGCTGCTCCGTTTTTAAATCGATTTAGGGAACAATTGGATATTGAGCTAATGAAAAAAGGTGCTGAATTGTTTGTTGGGTTTCATAATTTTACTAACTATTGTACAAAGCCTTCTGCTGAAACTAAAGTGAATAGAGAAATTGTTTTTTGTAGTATTGAAAAGAATACAGAAATAACTGCTTCGTTTTTCCCTAAAGAGAGTTTTGTTTTAATTGTTAAAGGAAGTGGCTTTTTAAGAAATCAGATTCGTTTAATTATGGGGGCTTTACACGATTTAGGTAAAGGTGAATTCGATTTAGAATTTATAAAACAAAGTTTGAAACCAGATTCTAATATTGAGTTTTTAAAGAATATTGCACCGGCTTCTGGTTTGCATTTACATAACATCGAATTTGAAAAATAAAGCTAGCAAGTACGCTCGCGTTAGCGATTTGAAGTGGCATCCTTTTTTTGCCTAAATTGTTTCAAAATATTAAATAAACAATAATATTACTTCTAAAAAGTAAAGATGCTGGACTAAATTCAGCATAAAAAGATATAACGGAAAGCGCGACCCTTGTGGTAACGCACAAAAAAAAGTCCATCAAATTAATGATGGACTTTTCTATATTATAAAAAGGAGTTAATTATCCTTTGATAATTCCTCTTGAAATTACAATTTTTTGAATTTCTGAAGTTCCTTCGTAAATCTGTGTAATTTTAGCATCACGCATTAAACGTTCTACGTGGTATTCTTTTACAAATCCGTTTCCACCGTGAATTTGAACTGCTTCAACAGTGTGTTCCATGGCAACTTTAGATGCGTATAATTTTGCCATTGCAGAAGACATATCGTAGTTATTACCTTGATCTTTGTCCGAAGCAGCTTTCATAACCAACATTCTTGCAGCTTCAATTTCTGTGTGCATATCTGCTAATTTAAAGGCAATTGCTTGATGATTGCAAATTTCTGTACCAAATGCTTTACGTTCTTTTGAATATTTTAAAGCTAATTCATATGCTCCTGCAGCAATACCTAATGCTTGTGCAGCAATACCAATTCTTCCACCAGAAAGTGTTTTCATTGCGAATTTAAATCCAAAACCGTCTTCACCAATTCTATTTTCTTTAGGTACTTTTACATCGTTAAACTGTAATGTATGTGTATCGCTTCCACGAATTCCTAATTTATCTTCTTTAGGACCAATATGAAAACCTTCCATACCTTTTTCAACTATAAAAGCGTTGATTCCTCTATGTCCTTTTTCTCTATCAGTTTGTGCAATTACTAAATATACTCCGGCACGACCACCATTTGTAATCCAGTTTTTTGTTCCGTTTAATAAGTAATAATCACCTTTGTCTTCAGCAGTTGTAGATTGAGAAGTTGCATCTGAACCAGCTTCTGGTTCTGATAAACAAAATGCTCCGATTTGTTCTCCTGTTGCTAATTTTGTTAAATATTTTTGTTTTTGTGCTTCAGAAGCATAAGCTTCTAAACCATAACAAACTAATGAATTGTTTACAGAAACCATAACAGATGCAGAAGCGTCTATTTTAGATAATTCTTCCATAATTAATACGTAAGAAATTGCATCCATTCCGCTTCCTCCGTATTTTGGATCTACCATTATTCCCATAAATCCTAAATCTCCCATTTTTCTAACTAATTCTTCTGGGAAAGTTTGCGCGTTATCTCTTTCAATAACTCCTGGTAATAATTCTGTTTGTGCAAAATCTCTCGCGGCATCGCGAATCATCATATGTTCTTCTGATAAACTAAAATCCATTTTTTATCTAATTTAATTCGTAAATTTCGAATGCAAAGATATCGATTTCGTAACATATTTTCAGCAGAGATTTCTTATTTTTACTAACATGATTAAAAATGAAGTTTTTGTTATTGGTGTTATGTCTGGAACGTCACTAGATGGCGTAGATTTAGTGTATGTTAAGTTTGATAATCAGGATTATAGAAACTTTAAAATTCTTCAATGTTGTACAGTTTCTTATTCAGAGGGATGGAAAATAAAATTACAAAATGCTATTTCATTTTCTGATACAGAATTAATTGAGCTAGATATTTCTTATGGAAGATTACTAGCAGAAATAATTAATGATTTTATGGCTAGTTTTTCTATTGATAAAATCGACTTTATAGCTTCACATGGACACACCGTTTTACATGAACCACACAAAGGGATTACATTACAAGTAGGAAATGGTCAAATTATTTCTAACCAAACCAAACAAAAAGTAGTTTGTGACTTTAGAACTCAAGACGTGAAACTCGGCGGTCAAGGAGCACCTTTAGTTCCAATTGGAGACGAATTATTATTTTCTGAATACGATTATTGCTTAAATCTAGGTGGATTTGCAAATGTATCTTATAAGAAAGATGGTGAAAGAATAGCTTTTGATATTTGCCCAGTAAATATTGTGTTAAATAGATATGCTCAAAAATTAGGTTTTGAAT
Organism: Tenacibaculum aquimarinum; assembly: GCF_022478115.1. Taxonomy (GTDB): domain Bacteria; phylum Bacteroidota; class Bacteroidia; order Flavobacteriales; family Flavobacteriaceae; genus Polaribacter; species Polaribacter aquimarinum_A. Next base: position 2,939 of record NZ_JAKGSC010000008.1, read on the forward strand.
ATGATGATAAGGGAAAAATAGCTTCAAAAGGAACTTTTTTAATGCAATTAGAGTCAGATATAAGAATGTTAGATTATTATAAAGAAAAACCTCCAAAATCTTTGGGTTTAGAATGGGTTTTAAAAGAAATTATACCAAGATTAGAATCTTCTAAAAGAAAACCCCAAGATATTTTAAGAACTTTTACTGATAATGCAGCTTGGGCAATTGCAAAAGTTTTTCCTAAAAATGCAAAAGTTTTGGTTACTGGAGGCGGTGCTTTTAACGATTATTTAATCAAAAAAATCAATCAGAATAAAAATATTGAAATTATTATTCCTTCAAAAGAATTAATCAATTTTAAAGAAGCACTAGTTTTTGCTTTTTTAGGACTGTTACGTGTTGATAATCAAGTTAATTGTTTAATGAGTGTAACTGGAGCAAAAAGAAATCATTCATCTGGAGAGATTTTTGAGCCAAAAGAATTTTAAAGTAAATTATTTGAACCTTCATTTTTTTACAGTAAGTTTGTTAGAATCAAAGTAAATTAATCTAAATCATTTTATAGCATGAATCAACTTTAACTTTTTTAGGCAGGAAATAAATAATTGAAAGAGAAGAAAAACTAAAGTTGAAACAATCATCAAAATTTAAAAATGAAAGAATTACTTAAAAAATACGAAAACAAACAACCAGAAATAGTTTTTAACTGGAAAGACCCAGAAACAGAAGCAGAAGGTTGGACAGTAATAAATTCTTTACGTGGTGGAGCCGCAGGTGGTGGAACACGTATGAGAAAAGGGTTAGATATGAATGAGGTTTTGTCTTTGGCAAAAACTATGGAAGTAAAATTTACAGTTTCTGGGCCTGCAATTGGTGGAGCAAAATCAGGTATAAATTTTGATCCAAACGACCCAAGAAAAAGAGGTGTTTTAGAACGCTGGTATAAAGCTGTTACTCCATTATTAAAACATTATTACGGAACAGGAGGAGATTTAAATGTAGATGCCGATAAAGATGTAATTCCAATTACAGAAGATTGCGGTGTTTGGCATCCTCAGGAAGGAATTTTTAACGGTCACTTTAAACCAACTGAAGCCGATAAAATTAATAGAATAGGACAGTTACGCCAAGGTGTAATTAAAATTATAGAGAATAAGAAATTTTCACCAGATTTAAGTAGAAAATATACAGTTGCAGATATGTTAACTGGTTACGGTGTTGCCGAAGCGGTTAAACATTATTATAACATTTACGGCGGAAATATTGCTGGTAAAAGAGCAATTGTTCAAGGTTTTGGAAACGTTGGGTCTGCGGCAGCTTATTACTTAACACAATTAGGAGCTAAGGTTGTTGGAATTATTGATCGCGATGGCGGTTTAATAAATGAAGACGGATTTACGATGCAAGAAATGACCGATTTATTCTTAGGAAAAGACGGTAACAAATTAGTTGCAGATAACATGATCTCTTTTGAAGAAATCAATGAGAAAATTTGGTCTTTACCAGCAGAAATTTTTGTTCCAGCGGCAGCTTCAAGATTAGTTTCTGAAAAACAAGTTCAACAAATGATTGATACCGGTTTAGAAGTAATTTCTCCAGGAGCAAATGTGCCTTTTGCAGACAAAGAAATTTTCTTTGGTCCAATTATGGAATATACAGATAAGCACCTAAGTTTATTACCAGATTTTATATCAAATTGTGGTATAGCTCGTGTTTTTGCATATTTTATGGAATCAAGAGTAGCGTTACCAATGATAGATCAAGATATTTTTGATGACACATCAGAAACAATTAGAAAAGCCTTGGTTAAAACACATCAAAAAAATAATAGTAAACAAGAAATCTGTAAAACAGCTTTCGAAATAGCATTAAAACAACTAATCTAAACAGATACAAATGGAAGCATTTATTATTTTAATTTTTGTACTTGGTTATTTAGCCATTACATTAGAACACAATTTAAAACTAGACAAATTGATTCCAGCTTTAGCTATGATGGCTATTTGTTGGGCAATGGTAGCAGTTGGCGTAGATGGTTTTACACAATGGTTTGATTCTAGTAGTCACAGTCTATTAACAGACGCTTATACATCATTAAATCATGATGGTAAAATGCACTTAATGGAAGAAACATTATTGCATCATTTAGGTAAAACTGCAGAAATTTTAGTGTTCTTATTAGGTGCAATGACTATTGTAGAAATTATTGATTATTTCGATGGGTTTTCTACAATTAAAAGTTACGTTAACTTTAAAAGCAAAAAGAAATTATTATGGATGTTCTGTATCCTTGCTTTTATTTTATCAGCAATAATTGATAATTTAACAGCAACAATTGTACTTATTTCTATTCTTCAAAAAATAGTTAAAAAAAGAGAAGACCGTATTTGGTTTGCAGGTTTAATAATTATTGCAGCAAATGCAGGAGGAGCATGGTCTCCAATTGGAGATGTAACAACAACAATGTTGTGGATTGGTAAAAAAGTAAGTGCAGGAATGTTATTTATATACTTATTTATACCATCATTATTATGTATGATTGTTCCAACAGTAATTGCATCAAGATTATCTGCTTTTCAAGGAGATATAGAAGTAGACGAAAGCGACAATAGTAAACCAGGACCAAATAGCGCAAGAATGTTGTACTTAGGTTTAGGGATGATTGTTTTTGTACCATTCTTTAAAACAGCAACACATTTACCACCTTATGTTGGTATGATGTTGTCACTTGCAGTAGTAGCAACTTTTGCAGAAATTTATAGTAGATCTAAATTCTCAATATCAAGCGTAGAAGGAGAAGAAGCAGTAGCGCATGAAGAACACGCACACCATAGTCCAGTACACAGTTCTCTTTCTAAAATTGAAATGCCAAGTATTTTATTTTTCTTAGGAATTTTAATGGCAGTTGCAGCTTTAGAATCTTTAGGTATCCTTTTTGGTTTTGCTCAAAACTTAAAAGAAACAATACCAATGATGGGAACAGAATTACACGGAGAAGGCGTTTCAGATTTAGTAGTAATGTTACTAGGAGTTGGTTCTGCAGTAATAGACAATGTACCATTAGTAGCAGCTAGTTTAGGTATGTTTACAGAAGCTATCGATAATGAATTATGGCACTTTATTGCCTTTGCAGCCGGAACAGGAGGTTCTATGTTAATTATAGGTTCAGCTGCCGGAGTAGTTGCAATGGGAATGGAAAAAATAGATTTTTTCTGGTACCTTAAAAAAATATCTTGGTTAGCTTTAATAGGCTTTGTTGTAGGTTCGGTAGCCTTTATGGGTATAAGAACATTAATATAAAATAATAATTAGGGCGTTCGGGCGGGCTTTCATTACTCGCTTTTTTTACTAGAAAAAAGTAAAAAAGAGCTCAAACAGGCCATTCAATCCCTAACGCAAAAGAAATAGTACATTAAAATGAAACCTGATAAGCATAAAAAACTTATCAGGTTTCATTTTGAAACAATTTAAAAAAAAGAAAGTCGTTAACTATAAAGAACAAAAACACTAATTAATGATCCCATTTATTCAAGAAAACAAAGAATTGTTAGAAGAAGTAGTATCCGAAGAAAAAACACTGTCTATTTATAATTTAATTATGGATGGCGGAATTGGAGGTCAAATAATAATAGCGATACTATTTGTGTTGTTAGCTGTTGCCTTATATATTTATTTCGAACGATTTTTTGCCATAAAAGCAGCTTCAAAAGTTGATAAAAATTTTATGAATCAAATTAAAGACTATGTTTCTAATGGAAAATTAGAAGCAGCAAAAACTTTATGCGATACAACAAAAACACCAACAGCTAATTTAATAGGAAAAGGAATTTCTAGAATTGGTAAACCTTTAGAAGACATAAACACTGCAATAGGAAATGCAGGAAAATTAGAAGTATATCAATTAGAGAGAAACGTTTCTGTATTAGCAACAATTGCAGGAGCCGCACCAATGATTGGTTTTTTAGGAACCGTAATTGGTATGATTGTCGCTATACACGAAATAGCAAATGCTGGCGGACAAATAGATATAAAATTACTTTCCGACGGATTATATACAGCCATGACAACAACCGTTGCAGGTTTAATTGTAGGTATTATTGCATACATAACATATAATCACTTGGTGGTAAGAACTGACAAAGTTGTCTATCAAATGGAAGCAAAATCGGTAGAGTTTTTAGATTTACTAAACGAACCAGTTTAAATTATTAAAAGATTTAAGAATTGAAAAATTCAAACAAGCACACATAATCTTTTAATTATTAAATTTTTTAATCTTTTAATAAATATGAATTTACGCGGAAGAAATAAAGTAAACCCTAATTTCAATATGTCATCAATGACAGATATTGTTTTTTTGCTGTTAATCTTTTTTATGCTAACATCAACTTTGGTAACAGTAAGTGCAATTGATGTTTTATTGCCTAAAGCTGGTGGTAAAACAGAAAATCAAACTGCGGTTGCTGTAACAATTTCTAAAAATTCAACATTTTATATAGATAAAACTAAAGTTAGTTCAGCTAATTTGGAACAAAAATTGCTAAATTCAGTTGGAGCAGATAAAAAGAAAACAATTGTAATTCGTGGCGACAAAGACGTTCCATATAAAAACGTAATGAAAGTAATAGACATTGCTAACAAGAATAAATTAAAAATGATTTTAGCCGTAAAAGGTAAATAATGACAGTTTTAGATAATAAACATAAAAGAAAATCAGCTATAATTACTTCAATACTATTGTTGTTGCTATTATATCTTGTTTTTAACTTCGGAATGAAGTATTTAGATCCGCCAGAAGAATATGGTTTAGCAATAAATTTTGGTAATTCAGAAGTTGGTAGTGGAGAACCTGTTGAAAAAACTAAAACACAACCAGCTGAGCAAAAAGTAGAAGAGCAAATTGTAGAGGAAGTTAAAGAAATTCCGAAAGAAATAATTCAAGAAGAAATAATAACAGACGATACAGCAGAAGATGTTCCAGTTGTAGAAAAAGTAAAAGAGACTCCAAAAGAAGCTGTAAAGGAAGAACCTAAAAAAGAGGTTCCAAAAGAGAAGCCAAAACCCAAACCATCTAAAGAAGCACAAAATGCTTTAGACAATTTGTTAAACGGAAATTCTTCAGATGGAGCACCAAAAGGAGAAGGAGATGATGACAAGCCGGGAGTAAAAGGAAATGAAAACGGAGATCCAAATTCTAATAAATACTATGGAAATTCAGGCAGTGGCTCTGGAGGAAATTACAATTTATCTGGAAGAAAAGCATTGTCAAAACCAATTCAAAAACCAGATTGCCAAGAAGAAGGAACTGTTGTTGTTAGTATAGAAGTAGATAATAATGGGCGTGTAATTAAAGCAATTCCAGGAGTAAAAGGCTCAACAAACACGGCTCCATGTCTTTTAAAACCCGCAAAAGAAGCGGCTTTAAAAACAAAATGGAATGCAGATGGTAATGCGCCAATAAAGCAAAAAGGAACTATAATCTATAAGTTCTCATTATCTAAATAAACCTCTATTTTTGTAAAATGACTTACCAACAAACTTTAGATTGGATGTTTGCGCAATTACCAATGTATCAAAGACAAGGTAAAACAGCATTCAAGAAAGATTTAACCAATATAATAGCGTTCTCAAAAGAATTAGATTTTCCTGAGAAAAAGTTTAAATCTATTCATGTGGGTGGTACAAACGGAAAAGGTTCTACAAGCCACATGTTGGCGTCAATTTTACAAGAAGCTGGTTATAAAGTAGGTTTGTACACATCGCCACATTTAAAGAATTTTACTGAGCGAATAAGAATTAACGGTAAGGAAATTCCAAAGCGTAATGTTTCTTTATTTATAAAAAAGTATAAAGAATTTTTAGAAAAACAACAATTGTCTTTCTTTGAAATGACGGTTGGAATGGCGTTTAATTACTTTGCAGAAGAAAAAGTAGATATTGCAATTATTGAAGTTGGTTTAGGAGGAAGATTAGATTCAACAAACATTATTACACCAGAAGTTTCAGTAATTACCAATATAGGATTAGATCACACACAGTTTTTAGGGGAAACCTTACCTGAAATAGCCTTTGAAAAAGCTGGGATTATCAAAGAGAACATTCCAGTTGTAATAGGAGAATATCAAAGAGAAGTTAAAGACGTTTTTCTTGCTAAAGCAAAAGAATGTCAATCTGAAATTATTTTTGCTTCAGAAGAAATAAAAGGAAGCTACAAAACGGATTTACTTGGTAGTTATCAAGAAAAAAATGTAAAAACTGTTGCTACAGCTATTCAGCAATTAAAAGAATTTAAAGTATCTCATAAAAACATAAAAACAGGACTTCTAAACGTTGCAAAAAACACAAATTTAAAAGGACGTTGGCAAATTTTACAAGAAAAACCAACCGTAATTTGTGATACTGCACACAATAAAGAAGGTTTAAAATATACATTAGAACAATTACAACAACAAGAAAGAGAACAACTGCATATTGTTTTAGGTGTTGTTTCAGATAAAGATTTAGATGCAGTATTACCACTGTTTCCTAAAAAAGCAACCTATTATTTTTGCAAACCGAATATTCCAAGAGGCATAGATGAGAGAGTATTAGAAACAAATGCGCTTAAGTTTTCTTTAAAAGGTAAAAGCTTTTCGTCTGTAAATGAAGCTTATAAAGAAGCATTATTATCTGCAGACAAAGAAGACCTCATTTATATTGGAGGAAGTACTTTTGTTGTGGCAGAAATTTTGTAAAAAAACAAGAAAAATATTGCCAATTTATAAAACTGTCTTATATTTGCATCCGCAATTGAGGGCAATTAGCTCAGTTGGTTCAGAGCACCTCGTTTACACCGAGGGGGTCGGGGGTTCGAATCCCTCATTGCCCACGATATTCCTTTCCAGATTAGGAATTAAAATATAAATCGGGCAATTAGCTCAGTTGGTTCAGAGCACCTCGTTTACACCGAGGGGGTCGGGGGTTCGAATCCCTCATTGCCCACAATTAAAAGTCCTTGATGTTTTATCAAGGACTTTTTTATTTTAAATGATATTTTTATTTTCTTTTTTGTACTTTTGATTGTTGAAAAAGAATAATATTTTTCTTAAAAAAAATATATGAATATAAATCTTTCTGAAAAGAAAATTCTTGTAACAGGTGGGGCCGGTTTTATTGGTTCAAATTTATGTGAAACCTTATTAGATAAAGGTAATCAGGTAGTTTGTTTAGATAATTTTGCAACAGGTAAGAGAGAGAATGTATCTCACTTACATGAAAATGTTAATTTCACTTTAATAGAAGGGGATATTAGAAATTTAGAAGATTGTAAGAAAGCTGTTGAGGGAATAGAGTTTGTGTTGCATCAAGCTGCTCTTGGGTCTGTTCCTCGTTCCATAAAAGATCCAATTACTTCAAATGATGTTAATGTAAGTGGTTTTTTAAATATGCTTACAGCTTCTAGAGATGCTGGAGTAAAACGTTTTGTTTATGCAGCAAGTTCTTCAACTTATGGGGATTCTAAAGGGTTGCCAAAAGTGGAAGATGTTATTGGTAAACCTCTTTCTCCATATGCAATTACAAAATATGTAAATGAATTATATGCTGATGTTTTTGCAAAAACATACGGTTTTGAAACGATAGGGTTACGTTATTTTAATGTATTTGGAAGAAAACAAGATCCGGATGGAGCTTATGCAGCAGTTATACCAAAGTTTGTTGGTCAATTTATGAAAGGAGAGTCGCCAACAATTAATGGAGACGGGAATTTTTCACGAGATTTTACGTATATCGATAACGTGTTACAGGCAAATATGTTGGCTTTGGTTACAGAAAATACAGAGGCTGTTAATACAGTTTATAACGTGGCTTATGGAGATAGAAATACTTTAAATGATTTAATCGGATATTTGAAAGAATATTTGTCTGAGTATGATGAGTCAATATCAAAGATTAAAGTAGTTCATGGACCTAATCGTGTTGGAGATATTCCGCATTCTTTAGCAAGCGTAGATAAAGCAAAAAAATTATTAAATTACAATCCGCAGTTTTCTTTACAAGAAGGATTAAAAGAAGCTGTAAAATGGTATTGGGATAACTTATAAAAAAAATAAAAATGGATCAACCTAAAATTGCAGTAATAGGATTAGGGTATGTAGGATTGCCTTTGGCAAGATTATTCGCAACTAAATATTCAACCGTTGGATTTGATATTAACACAGAAAGAGTATCAGAATTAATGTCTGGAACAGATTCTACGTTAGAAGTAGAAGATGAAATCTTACAAGCTGTTCTAGTTGATAAACCATCTAACAATAATGGTTTATTTTGTACTACCTCTTTAGAAGATATAAAGAGTTGTAATTATTTTATTATTACAGTACCAACTCCTGTAGATAAGAATAATAGACCAGTTTTAACACCTTTGGTAAAAGCAAGTGAAACTGTAGGTAAGGTGTTGAAAAAAGGAGATGTAGTTGTTTATGAATCAACTGTATATCCTGGAGCCACTGAGGAAGAGTGTATTCCAGTATTAGAAAGAGTTTCTGGGTTAGTTTTTAATAAAGATTTTTATGGAGGATACTCTCCAGAACGTATAAATCCGGGAGACAAAGAACATACAGTAGAAAAAATCTTAAAAGTAACTTCTGGATCTACTCCTGAGATTGGTAAAAAAGTAGATAATTTATATAAATCGATTATTACAGCTGGTACACATTTAGCACCAACAATAAAAGTAGCAGAAGCAGCGAAAGTTATAGAGAATTCTCAAAGAGATATTAATATTGCTTTTGTAAATGAATTAGCTAAAATCTTTGGGTTAATGGATATTAATACTCATGATGTTCTAGAAGCTGCTGGTACTAAGTGGAATTTTTTACCATTTAAACCAGGTTTAGTTGGAGGTCACTGTATTGGAGTTGACCCTTATTATTTAGCCCAAAAAGCTCAGGAATATGGATATCATCCTGAAATTATTTTAGCTGGAAGACGCTTAAATGATAGCATGGGAGAATATGTAGCTTCAGAGGTGGTAAAATTAATGATAAAGAAAGATGTTCGTGTTAAAGACGCCGAAATATTAGTGTTAGGTATTACCTTTAAAGAGAATTGTCCTGATGTTAGAAATACGAAAGTAGTTGACGTTGTCGCTGCTCTTAAAGAGTATGGTACAAATATTACCATATACGATCCTTGGGCAAATGAAGAAGAAGTTATGCATGAATATGGATTGAATTCAGTAAAAATACTTCCAAATAAAAAATTTGATGGTATAGTTTTAACAGTTGCTCATAATGAATTTAAGGAATTAAATTTTTCAGAGTTACAGAAAGAAAAATCAGTTGTGTATGATGTCAAAAATACACTATCTAATGAAGTAAGAGATAAAAGTCTTTAGAATAAAGTTTGTTTAAAAAAAATCACATACAACATAACAGTATAAAAACATGAGAATTGCAGTAGTAGGTGTTGGTTATGTTGGTCTGGTTTCAGGTGTTTGTTTTTCAGAAATGGGAAACAATGTTACTTGTGTAGATGTTGATGAAGAAAAAATAAATAAATTAAATAAAGGTTTATTGCCTATTTATGAACCGGGTTTAAAAGAATTGGTTCAGAATAATCTAGACAAAAACCTCTTCTTTACTACTAATGTAAAAAAAGCAATTAATAATTCTGATATCATTTTTATAGCTGTTGGCACACCAATGAATAAAGATGGTACAGCTAACTTGTCTGCAATTTATCAAGTAGCAGAAATTTTAGGGAAAAGTATTAATGAATATAAAATAATAGTTTCAAAATCAACAGTTCCAGTTGGGACCACTTTTAAAGTAAAGAAAATTGTTGAAGAGGAAATTAAAAAAAGAAAAGTTAGTGTGCCTTTTGACATAGTATCTAACCCAGAGTTTTTAAAAGAAGGAGCAGCTGTAAATGACTTTATGAAGCCAGATAGGGTTGTAATTGGTGCTGAAGATAATGATGTTTTTGATAAAATGAAACAGCTATATAGCCCTTTTTTCAGAACACATGATCGTTTTATAACAATGGACGTTTCATCTGCAGAAATGACAAAGTATGCTGCCAATGCCATGTTAGCAACAAAAATCTCATTTATTAATGAAATAGCAAATATTTGCGAAAAAGTTGGGGCAGATGTAAATAAAGTACGGGTTGGTATTGGTTCTGATTCTCGAATAGGATATAATTTTATTTACCCTGGAATAGGTTATGGGGGAACTTGTTTTCCTAAAGATATTTCAGCTTTAATACAAATAGGTATAGAAAATGGTTATAATCCGTCATTAATTTCATCAGTAAATGAAGTTAATAAAAATCAAAAAAAATATTTTTTAAATAAAATTATAAACAAATTTGGAGAAGATTTAACAGGGTTTTCTTTTGCAGTTTGGGGTTTGTCATTCAAACCTGAAACGAATGATATGCGAGATGCACCTTCACTTTACATAATTTCTGAGTTAATAAAAAGGGGGGCTAAAATAAAAGCTTATGATCCCAAAGCTATGCAGGAGGCTAAGAATTTTCATCTTAAGGAGTTAGATGTATTTTATGGGGAGGAAAAATATGAAGCTGTAAAAGGTGTTGATGCGTTGATTCTTTTAACAGAGTGGAAAGAGTTTAGAGCACCCAATTTTGATTTATTAAAAAAAGAGTTGAAGCAGGCTGTAATTTTTGATGCAAGAAATCAATATAATTCATTTAATTTAGAAAATGAAGGTTTTGAGTATTATCAAATTGGGAAAAGTTAATTTATTTTATACTAATGGAAAATAATTTAAAAATTGCAATAAAAGCAAGCTTAGAAGCTGGAAAAGTAATAATGAAAGTTTATGATTCTGCTTTTAATGTTGAAATTAAAGATGATAAATCACCTTTAACAGAAGCAGATAAAAAAGCTAACGATATTATAAATTCATATTTAGTAACTACTGAATTTCCTATAATTAGTGAAGAAAATAAACAAACCGAATATATTACTAGGAAAGATTGGAATACCTGTTGGATTGTAGATCCTGTTGATGGAACTAAAGAGTTCGTAAAACGCAATGGAGAGTTTACAGTAAATATAGCCCTAGTAACAAACGGAAAGCCAGAGTTAGGCGTAATATATGTGCCAGCAACAAAAACAATATATTTTGCAAATGTTAATAATAAAGAAGGGTTTAAATCACAATTAGAGACCCACGACACTAGCTTTGAAGAGGTCGTTAATACTGCAAAAAAAATAGCACCAAAAAACCCTGGATCTAAACATGTTCAAGTAGTTGGAAGTAGGTCTCACATGAATCAAGAAACATTAGATTTTATAGAAACTATAAAAAAAGAAGGAAAGGATATTGAAGTTGTTTCAAAAGGGAGTTCTTTAAAGTTTTGTTTAGTTGCAGAAGGAAATGCAGATGTTTATCCAAGATTTGCTCCTACTATGGAGTGGGATACAGCAGCAGGTCATGCAATATGTAGTGCGGTCGGTTTAAAGGTGATTTCCAAAAAAACTAATGAAGAATTGTTATATAATAAAGAAGAGTTGTTAAATCCTTGGTTTATTTTGTCAAATTAATATGAAAATTAAAAAGTCCTCACATATACGTAGCGTTTTAAAAGGTATTTCTTGGCGAGTAGTTGCAACCACAGATACAATTTTGGTTGTTCTATTTATTACATGTTTATTGGGAAATTGTAGTATAGAAGATGCTATTAAAATTGGAGCTTCTGAATTTATAATAAAGTTAGCTATATTTTACTTTCACGAACGTTTTTGGTTGAATTATTTAGGTAAACAAGCAACAACTAATAAAGAAATAGTAAAAAAATCTATATCTTGGAGATTAATTGCAACGTTAACAACTTTTATTATATCTGGTATAGTTCTAGACTCTTTTGATGAAGTTGCTTTGTATATTGCACTTTCAGAATTATTAACAAAATTTATACTTTTCTATATACATGAAAAAATTTGGTTAAAACTTCCATTAGGAAAAATTAGAAATTTTTTGTTTGGAAAAAAAAACACCATATGAAAGAAAATATTATAAAACATAATTATCAGGTAACAAAAGAAGAAAGACAAAGAAATAATAAACATAATTCATTTTTAATATGGTTTACTGGTTTGTCTGGCTCAGGTAAATCAACAATAGCTAATGTTGTTGAACAAGAATTATGTAAATTGGACGTAAAGACTTATTCATTAGATGGAGATAACATTAGAAAAGGAATAAATAAAGATTTAACTTTTGCGCCAGAAGATAGAACAGAAAATATCAGAAGAATTGCTGAAATATCAAATTTAATGATAGATGCAGGTATAGTTACTCTCGCAGCATTTGTGTCGCCGTATAAAAAAGACCGTGAAAACATAAAAAGTATCGTTAAAGATGTTAACTTTGTCGAGGTTTTTATTAACACCAGTGTTGAAGAATGTGAGCGAAGAGATGTTAAAGGTCTATATAAAAAAGCAAGAGCTGGAGAAATTAAAAATATGACAGGTATTTCAGCACCATATGAAATACCCGAAAATCCAGATCTAGTAATAGATACAGAAAAAGAATCAATTGAAGCTGCTGTAAAGAAAATAGTGGCATTTATAAAACCAAAATTAAAACTTGATCAATGAGCAAGTATTATTTAAATTATTTAGACGAGTTAGAAAGCGAAGCAATCTTTGTATTAAGGGAAGTTTGGGCACAATTTGAAAATCCAGTAATTTTGTTTTCTGGAGGAAAAGATTCAATTCTAGTTACACATTTAGCTAAGAAAGCATTTTATCCAGCAAAAATTCCTTTTCCTTTAATGCACGTAGATACTGGCCATAATTTCCCAGAAACAATTCAGTTCAGAGATGATATTATAAAGGAATTGGGGGTTAAATTAATTGTAGGTTCTGTACAAGAATCTATAGATGATGGACGAGTTGCTGAAGAAAAAGGTAAAAACGCTACCCGTAACGCATTGCAAATAACAACTCTTTTAGATGCTATTGAAGCAAATAAAATAGATTGTGCAATTGGTGGAGGTAGAAGAGACGAAGAAAAAGCACGAGCAAAAGAACGTTTCTTTTCTCATCGAGATGATTTTGGGCAATGGGATCCAAAAAATCAACGCCCTGAATTGTGGAATATTTTTAATGGAAAACATTTTCAAGGAGAACACTTTAGAGCTTTTCCTATAAGTAACTGGACAGAAATGGATGTTTGGAATTACATAAAAAGAGAAAACATAGCAATACCTTCGTTGTATTTTGCTCATGAACGTGAAGTTGTTCGTAGACAAGGTACATGGATCCCTAATTCAGAGTTTTTAATTTTAGAAGAGAACGAAGAGGTTGTAACTAAGAAAATACGTTTTAGAACTTTAGGTGATATAACTATAACCGGAGGAGATGAGTCTGAAGCTGATACTTTAGAAAAGATTGCAATTGAAGTTGCTGGGATGAGAAATACAGAAAGAGGAAATAGAAGTGATGATAAGAGATCTGAGTCAGCAATGGAAGACAGAAAACGTCAAGGTTATTTTTAAACCATTTTTAATTTACAAAAAGAGAACAAAAAATAGTTATGTTAGACAATAATCAATTATTACGCTTTACTACAGCAGGTAGTGTAGATGATGGGAAAAGTACGTTAATAGGACGTTTACTTTATGATTCTAAATCTATATTTGAAGATCAATTAGAAGCTATAACAAACACAAGTAAAAAGAAAGGACATGAAGGTGTTGATTTAGCCCTTTTTACTGATGGTTTACGTGATGAAAGAGAGCAAGGAATTACTATAGATGTTGCTTATAGGTATTTTACAACACCTAAAAGAAAATTTATTATTGCAGATACACCTGGGCACATTCAATATACCAGAAACATGGTAACAGGAGCTTCAACTGCTAATGTTGCTACAATTTTAATTGATGCAAGACATGGAGTTATTGAGCAAACCAAAAGACATGCCTTTATTGCGTCTTTATTACAAATTCCACACATTATTGTCTGTGTTAATAAAATGGACCTTGTAGATTATTCAGAAAAAGTATACAATGACATTGTTAGACAGTTTGAAGATATTTCTTCTAAAATGTTAGTTACAGATGTAAGGTTTATACCTATGAGTGCCTTAAATGGAGACAATGTTGTAAACAAGTCTAAAAATATGCCTTGGTTTCAAGGAGCTCCAATGTTGCACACATTGGAAACTATGCATATAAGTAGTGATATTAATAAAGTTGATGCAAGGTTTCCTGTTCAAACTGTATTAAGACCTCAAAGAGATGGTTTTATTGATTATAGAGGATATGCAGGACGTATTTCAAGTGGAATTTTTAGAAAAGGAGATGAAGTTACAGTTATGCCTTCAGGTTTTACTTCAAAAATAAAAAGTATTGACTTGCATGATAAAGCCTTAGAAGAGGCATACGCGCCAATGTCAGTTTCTATTACTCTTGAAGATGATATTGATATTAGTAGAGGAGACATGATTGTTCGTTCTAAAAATAAACCTGAGGCATTACAAGATCTAGAAGTAATGTTGTGTTGGTTAAATAATTCTTCAGCAAAACCTAGGGCAAAATATACTATAAAGCATACTTCAAACGATCAAAAAGCAATGATTAAAGAGGTGGTTTATAAGATTGATATAAATACTCTAGAAAGAAATAATGAGGATAAGGACCTTAATATGAACGATATTTCAAAGGTTAGAATAAGAACTACTAAGCCTTTAATGGTCGATTCCTATAGAGAAAACAGAACAACAGGAAGTATAATTCTTGTTGATGATGCTACTAATGAAACCGTAGCGGCAGGAATGATTGTCTAGAATCATAACATAAAAAAATAAAAATGAATTATATAAAATATTTTTTAGTCTTAGTACTATTATTTAGTGTGCCCAATACCGTCTTTTCTCAAGAAATAGATTTGGAAAAAACAACTACCTTTAAAGTGGATGAAATGTCTGATGAGCAAGTAGCTGCTTATTGGAAGGCTCTACAAGATAAAGGATATCAATTAAGTGAGTTAGAGTCTTTAGCTAAGTTAAGAGGTATCCCTGCTTCAGAAATTTTAAAATTTAAGCAAAGGCTTTCTGGGTTATCTAGTAAAGATAATAGTAATTCAAACGGTGAAACAACTACTAGCCAGGGTAATGACCCTAGCTTTGGGCATAGTGGTTTAAATGCCAAAGACTTTAAAAGGAGCAATCTATTTGGTTTTGATTTTTTTTCTAATCCTAATATTACATTTGCACCAAATTTAAACTTAGCAACTCCCTCTAGTTATCAATTAGGGCCAGGAGATGAGTTATTAATTGATATTTGGGGTGCTGCCGAAAATAATTATAGTGAAAGAGTTGGTGTAGATGGAGCAATAAGAATTGAAAATGTAGGTCCAGTTTATGTAAGTGGCTTATCAATTGATAAAGCAAAATCTAAAATAACCTCATATTTAAGTAAAATCTATAGAGGAGTTAAAGCTCCTAAATCTAGTTACAGTAAAGTAAATGTGGATGTTTCTTTAATTAATGTTAGAACAGTTCAAGTTAATATTATAGGTGAAGTTAAAGTTCCTGGTACTTATTCTCTTAGTGCCCTATCTTCAGTTTTAAATGCATTATATGCTGCTGGAGGACCAACTATGAATGGTACCTTTAGAAATATTAAAATATTTAGAGATGGTAAACAATTAGCTGTATTTGACGTTTATAAATATTTAACTAAAGGGAGTCAAGAAGGAAATGTATTAGTTAGAGATCAAGACATTATTATTGTAGACTCTTATAAAAATAAAGTAAGAGTTGACGGAAAGGTAAAAAGACAAGGTTATTATGAATTTATACCGGGAGAAACAATAAGTGATTTAATTAATTACTTTGGAGGATTTAAATCAGATTCTTATAAAGATATAATTTCAGTTAAAAGAATAAACGGAAATAAAAAAGAGATTAGTGAAGTTAATTTAAAAGAAAATAAAAACTTCATTTTAAAAGATGGAGATTATTTTACGGTTCAAGAAATTATAGATCGTTATGAAAATCGAGTTACTATTGTAGGAGCAGTATATAGACCAGGCGATTTTCAATTAACCGATGGATTAACAGTTTTAGATTTAATTAATAAAGCAGCTGGTATTAGAGATAATGCTTTTTTAGATAGAGGTATTATTCAGAGAACTATTAATGATACAGAAAAAGAAATTATTTCTTTTTCTGTAAGTAAGGTTTTAAATAATACAGAAGTAATTAAATTAAAAAGAGAAGATAAAATTCGTATTTATAGTTCGAATGAACTTAAAGAAGAGTATACAGTTTCTATTGATGGGGCTATTAATAATCCTCAAACTATTCCCTTTGTAGAAAATATGCAAGTTGAAGATCTAATTGTCATTTCTGGCGGATATAAAGAAGGTGCTGATGCTTCAACAATTGATATTTCTAGAAGAGCAAATGATGGTACTTTTAAAACTATTAGTGAAAATATAAGACTTTCTTCAACGAACGAATTAAAAAGCGAGAATAATAAAGCTATATTTTTAAAACCTTTTGATAGAGTTTCCGTAAGATATATTAAAGGTTTTACTACACAAAAAAGTGTGTCTGTTGAAGGCGAGGCTAATTATCCAGGAAAGTATTCTTTAGAAAATAAAGAAGAAAGAATATCAGATTTATTAGAAAAAGCAGGGGGCTTATCTCCATATTCTTATGTTAAAGGAGCATCTTTAATTAGAAAGTCAATAGATGAAGTTTCTGAAAGTGGGCAAGATAAAGCTATCGCTAGTTTAAATAAAAAACAAGATTCTGTAAAGATTTCTATAAAAGGAGAAAATAGAATAGGGATAAACTTAGAAGAAATTATAAAGAATAAAAATTCTAAATTTGACTTAATTTTAAAGGAAGGAGATAGGTTAATTATACCTTCAGTAAAACAGACAGTAGAAGTGCAAGGGGAAGTTTTATCTCCTACAGTAATAAGGTATGATAAATCAAATTCATTAAAAGATTATATTAATAATGCTGGAGGTTTTTCAGAAAATGCAAGAAAGAGTAAAACTTATGTCGTTTATGCAAATGGAGATATAAAATCTACAAAAAAGTTTTTATTCTTCAAGTCTTACCCTAAACTTGAACCTGGAGCATTGATATTAGTTCCTCATAAATCTGTAGTTAAAAATTCATTATCTATCCAAGAGGTTTTAGGTATAACTACAAGTATAACAACATTAGGAATATTAATTAACTCGTTGTCTAAATAGTTATAAATGTCTAAAGAAAACAACATAGAATCGGAAAGTGATTTACAAGAAATAGATTTAGTTAGTTTAATCAAAACCTTAGTAAATAAAAAGAAAACTATATATAGGCTATTATTTATATTTATGGTAATAGGTTTGTTTTTAGCAGTTTTTACGCCTAAAGAGTATACTGGATCTACAATTTTTGTGCCTCAAGGAACTGATGGTAAAAAATCTGGTGGTTTGGGAGGTTTAGCAGCTTTGGCTGGTATTAATATTGGTGGTGGAGCTGGAGATTCTGGAATACCTTTAAATCTTTACCCAGAGATTATTAATAGCATACCTTTTCAAAAGGAATTAGTAAAAACACCATTAACAATTAAAGGACAGGAAAGTAAAATAACTTATAAAGAATATTATGATTCAGTATATAACCCTGGTTTCCTATTTCATTTAAAGAAATATACCATTGGTCTTCCAGGCTTTCTTATTAATAAGTTTAAAGGCGAAGCTAAAGATAATGTTCAATCTAAGGTAGATTCTGATAGTATTTTTCATATTACATTCAAAGAAAAAAAATTATTCGATCAACTTAAAAGCCAAATTTCATTATCTGTAGATAGAAACGATAATTTTATTACGTTAAAAGCAAAAATGCCAGAAGCAATTTCCGCTGCCGAATTAACTTATAGTGCTGAGAAAATATTAGAGAAGTACATTATAGATTATAAGATAAAAAAATCTTCAGAAAAATTAAGTTTTATAAATAAAAGATTCTCTGAAAAGAAAAAAGTTTTTTTAGAAAAACAGCAACAACTAGCAAGTTTTCAAGATAGAAATAGATATTCAAACTCTGCTCGTTCACAATCTAGATTAACTTCACTTCAATCAGAATTTGATCTAGCTTATAATATTTATAATGAACTAGCACAACAAATTGAAACTCAAAAGATTCAAGTAAAAGAAGATACTCCAATTTTTACAGTTATTAAGCCTGTATCTGTTCCTATGGAAAAATCTGCTCCAAACAAATTAAGTATATTTTTAGTTTGGACATTTTTTGGTTTTTTCCTGGGTATTGTTTTGGTTTTTGGGAGAGAGTTTTATAATAATTACAAATTAAAAAACTAACGAATAAATGAAAAATTTCGCACTTATAGGAGCAAGCGGTTATATAGCGCCAAGGCATTTAAAAGCAATTAAAGATACTAATAATAATTTACTTGCAGCATTAGACAAATTTGATAGTGTTGGTATAATGGATAGCTATTTCCCAGATGCTGCATTTTTCGTTGAAACTGAAAGATTTGACAGACATCTTGAGAAATTAAAGTATGATAATAATATTGATGTTGATTATGTTAGTATTTGTACTCCAAACTATTTACATGATTCTCATATTAGAATGGCTTTACGAAGAGGTGCAGATGCAATATGTGAAAAACCTTTAGTTCTTAATCCATGGAATCTAGATGCACTTCAAAAAATGGAGATCGAGTCTGGTCAAAAAGTTTATAATATTTTACAATTAAGATTACACCAAAGTATTATAGATTTAAAGAAGAAAATTGATGCAGCTCCAAAAGATAAAATTTTTGATGTAGATTTAACATATTTAACATCTAGAGGAAGTTGGTATTATACATCGTGGAAAGGAGATTTATCAAAGTCTGGTGGAATAGCAACTAATATTGGTGTTCATTTTTATGATATGTTATCTTATATTTTTGGTAAGGTTAAAAAAAATGTTGTTAATATTCACACCCATGATAGAGCAGCAGGTTATTTAGAGTTTGATAGAGCAAGAGTTCGTTGGTTTTTATCAATAAACTATGATGTTTTACCAGAAGAAGTTAAGGCAAAAGGACAAAGAACATATAGATCTATTACTGTTGAAGGTGAAGAATTAGAGTTTTCAGGAGGTTTTACTGATTTACATACGAAAGTGTATAAAGGAATAATTGATGGTGAAGGTTATGGTTTAGAAGATGCAAGACAAGCTATAGAGATTGTTCATGAAATAAGAAATTCTACTCCTATTGGATTAAAGAATGACTATCATCCATTTGCAAAATTACCGTTAGCAGAACACCCTTTTAATAAATAACCAAGAAACTTTAAAATAGGAGTTTGTTTTAATGAAAATATTTACAAATATTTTTAAGTCAGAGTTTGCAAAGAATGTACTAACTTTAATGACTGGTACAACTATTGCGCAAGCAATACCTATTGCAGTAACACCAATATTAACAAGGATTTATACTCCTGAAGACTTTGGAATATTTGCTCTTTTTTTAGCAATAACAGCAATTACTGGTGCCATTGCAAATGCACAATATGAAAAAGCTATTGTTTTACCAGAAAAGGATGAAGATGCGCTTAATCTTCTTTCGTTAAGTGTAATAATATCTACAGTATTTAGTGTTTTACTATTAATTTTAGTTTTATTATTTAAAGATAAGTTTGCTTTACTTCTTGGAGATGAGAAAATAGGTAATTGGTTATTTTTAGTTCCTATATCTACATTTTTGATTGGGCTTTTTAATGCATTAAGTTTTTTTAATATTAGAAAAAAGAAGTTTAAAAATGTTTCAACTTCTTTAGTTACTAAATCAACTTCTTTAACATTAACTCAAACGTTATTAGGTTTTATATTAAGTAGTCCAGTTGGTTTAATCATTGGTCAAATTGTTTCTAATTTTACAGGAAATACAGTTTTATACAAAACTGTTAAAGAACAAAAAGAAAATTTTACATTCTCTAAAATTGAAGTTAAAAAGCAAGCCAAGTTATATAAAAAGTTTCCACAGTTTTCATTACCCTCAATTTTTTTAAATTCAATTAATTTAAATTTAATTAATTTTATAATTACTGCTATTGCATCTACTGTAACCTTAGGTTTCTATTCATTATCTCAAAGAATTTTAGGTGTCCCCTCTAGAGTTATCGGTGCTAGTTTTAGTCAAGTTTATTTTCAAAAAGCTAGTGATGAGTATAAGTTGAAAGGTAATACTAATTTAGTTTTTCAGAGAACACTTAAAAAGCTAATATTAATTTCGGTACCAATATTTTTAGTTTTATTTATTTTTGCAGAGCCATTATTTGAATTTGCTTTTGGAGATGAATGGAGGATAGCAGGAACATATACTAAAATTTTAATACCTTTAGCTTTAGCAAGATTTGTTAGTAGTTCTCTTTCTGTGACATTAAGTGTACATCAAAAACAACAGTTTAGTTTATATATAAATTTGTTGTTATTAAGTACAACTATTATTTTGTTTATGATTACAAAATATTATAATATTGGTTTTGAAGAATTTCTTAAAATATATTCTTATATTCTTGCATTTGAATATGTACTTTTTATTTTAATCTATAATAGAATATCTAAAGGCAAATAATATGAGTTGGAAAATTAATTTAATTAAAAAAATTTTTTCAAAAAAAATAAGCGCTAGAATTATATTTTTAGGACCAAAAAGATTTGTTCAATATTTTATAGCACAAAAAATTTTTAGAATTAATTCTAATGTACCTTGGCCAGTACATTGGTCTTCTACAGTTACACACCCTAATAATATCAAGAAAAAATCTCAGCTCCCTTTTTTGGGACATCACTTTGGATGTTATATTCAAGCCAATAATGGTATTCATATAGGATATAATTTAAGATATGGACCTAATGTGCATATAGTATCTGCAAGTCATGACTTAAATGATTATGAAAAACATACCAAAGGGAAACCTATTATTATTGGTGATAATTGTTGGATTGGGGCTGGAGCAATTATTTTGCCAGAAGTGGAATTAGGAAATCACATAATTGTAGCTGCAGGATCTGTTGTTACAAAATCGTTTAAAGAAAATAATGTTTTAATAGCCGGTATACCTGCTAAAATAGTAAAAGAATTAGAGTCATATTCAGGTAAATTTAATGGAATTGAAAAGTAATAACTTTATAGAAAGCCCAATTTTTGTAATTGGTTGTCCTCGTTCTGGTACAACTTTATTGAGATTAATACTTAATTCTCACTCCGAGATATCTATACCTCATGAGTTTTTTTTAGTTGAAAAAGTAATAGAAAAATTCGGGAGTATTGAAAATATTAATATAAAAGAAGCTTTAGATTTTATTTCTTCACTAAAAAAATACAAACATTATCAAGATTGGAATTTAAATGAAAAAGATTTAATCTTAAACATTAAAAAACATTCAAGTTTAACTAAAAACAAATTAATTCAATTAGTTTATTTAGCATATCTGAAGACTCAAAATGGAAGTAAAATAATTTGGGGAGATAAAAATATTGGTTCCTTATCTTTTATTGAAGAAATAATTGAAATTTTCCCTAAAGCTAAATTTATACATATTGTTAGAGATGGAAGAGATGTAGCTTCCTCATTAAAAAAAGTTAAATGGGATTTTTATAAATTTCCCAATCTAAAATATAGATATGTAAATAATATAAAAGGAACAGCTTTAACTTGGAATGATGGTTTAAGTCTTATAAGTAAAAATAAAAAGAACTTTAATAAAAATAATTTTTTTGAATTAAAGTATGAAGACCTAGTAGTTAGTCCAGAATCTATAGTACATAATTTATGTAATTATATTAATGTAGATTTTGAAATTGAAATGCTTGAGTTTTATAAGCCTAAAAAAGGAAAAGAAATATCTAATGAAAGGTTAAAGAATACTCATGAGAATACTCAAAAACCAATTCTTAAAAATAATTTTAATAAATATTTAAATACTTATTCAGAAAAGGAAATAGCAATTTTTGAAAGGTTTTCTAAAGAGAATTTATTACTATTTAATTATAAAACAAACCAAGAATATTTTAAAGTATCTAACACATCATTTTTTTTAAATAATGTAAAATATTTTTTCCAGCACAATATAAATTTATTAATACTGAATTTTAAAATAGTAATAAAAAGAATTATTAATAGATGATTACAATATCAATAAATAAAAAATTTGAAAAGGAGAAAAGATATATCCTAGATGTGTTTTTTTCTGATTTTTTAGGGCTGAGTTATACAATTAATGTTACTGAGGACGATAATTATACTATAACATTAGGTAATAATAAAATTTTAGTTGTTGACTCTTTTTTTAATAAACTAGACAATCAAGAGTATATTCATTTAAATAACATTCCTAAAGAAATAAATTATTTGAAACCAGACTTTTTAGGTTATGAAATTCCGATCCTTTATGGAGAAGGAACAATTAAAAATGAACCTAGAAAAATAATAGTAAATGCAGATATTTTTGCATCAGCTTTTTTTATGTTAACTCGTTGGGAAGAAATTTTAATTAAGGAACGAGACCAACACAATAGGGTTTCATCAAAGTCTTCCTTAGCTTATAAATTCAATTTTTTAAACAAGCCAATAGTAAATGAATATGTAGAGCTATTATGGGGTTTATTATTAGAATCTGGAATTGACCAAAAGAGAAAAGAAAAGAAATTCAATATAATTCCTACTCATGATGTAGATTTACCAAGACATTGGTGGAGTTTTAAAGATTTTTTAAAAAATTCAATAGGAGATTTAGTTAAAAGGAAAGACCCAAAAGCTTTTTTGTTTTCTTGTAAGAATTACTATAAGAAAATAGTAAATAACCAAGACCCTTTTGATACCTTTGATTATTTAATGGATGTTTCTGAAAAATATGATTTAAAATCACATTTTTTTTTCATGAGCGGCGGAACATCAAAAAAAGATAATTATTATAAAATTAATCACCCTGTAGTTTTAGATATTATTCAAAAAATAAATAAAAGAGAACATGTAATTGGTTTTCATCCATCTTATAATGCTTATAATAACAACGAGCAATATAAAAAAGAATTAGAAGCATTACAGTCCGTGTCGCCACAACCAATAAAAACAGGAAGAGAACATTTTTTACGTTTTGAAAACCCAACCACTTGGCAAATTTGGAATGATAATAACATGGATTGGGAAAGCACTATGACCTATTTTGATAAAGCTGGATTTAGATGTGGTGTGTGTTATCCTTTTAAAACTTTTAATGTAAAAACAAGAGAATCTCTAGATTTGATTGAAAAACCATTGATAGTAATGGAAGGAAGTTTCATAACTTATGGTAAATTTACACCAAAGAAAATGCAAGCTGAAATACAGTTATTAGTAGATCAAGTTAAAAGATTTAATGGAGAGTTTGTTTTTTTGTGGCATAATTCAGCATTTAACACTAAATTATGGAAACCTTATCAAGAGATATATAAAAAAATTATAGATGAAAATTATAACAATAATAGGAGCTAGACCTCAATTTGTTAAAGCAGCAGCTTTAAGTAGAGAAATTGCAAAATTTAACAATGTAGAAGAGATAATTATTCATACAGGTCAACATTTTGATGAAAATATGAGTGATATATTCTTTGAGCAAATGCATATTCCAAAACCAAATTATAATCTAGGAATTGATAGTTTGGGTCATGGAGCAATGACCGGTAGAATGATTGAAGGAATTGAGAAAATTACTTTAGAAGAAAAACCAGATTGGATTTTAGTGTATGGAGACACAAACTCTACATTAGCTGGAGCAATAGTTGCGTCTAAACTTCATATAAAATTAGCACATGTAGAAGCAGGTTTACGTTCTTACAATATGGAAATGCCAGAAGAAGTAAATAGAATTTTAACTGACAGAATTAGTAATATTTTATTTTGTCCTACAGAAACAGCTGTAAATAATTTATCTAAGGAAGGATTTGATAATTTTTCTTGTGAAATAAAAAATGTTGGTGATGTTATGTATGACGCTGCGTTATTTTATAAAAACAAAGCTCAAAAACCAGATTTTAATTTACCCGATGAATTTATTTTATCAACCATACATAGAGCTGAGAATACAAATTCAAAAGAGAAATTAAGTTTAATTATTGAATCATTCAATAAAATAAATAAAGAGACACCAGTTGTTTTAACATTGCATCCAAGAACCAAGAGTTATATTGAAAAATATAATTTAAAACCAGAATTTACTTTAATTGACCCAGTAGGTTATTTAGAAATGGTTTACATGTTAAATAATTGTAAGTTAGTGATGACAGATAGTGGTGGATTACAAAAAGAAGCATATTTCTTTGAAAAACCATGTGTAACGCTTAGAGACCAAACAGAATGGGTTGAACTTGTTAAGCATGGAGCAAATGAACTTACAAATATTTCAATTAATGAAATATTTACAGCTTATGAAAACAGTTTAAATAAAGAAATTGATTTTTCAAAAGAACTTTATGGAAATGGAAAATCTTCAAATAAAATTATTGAGGCATTACTAGTAAAATAATAATAACGTGGTAAAAAAAATACTTTCTCTTTTTATTATTCTTAGTTTTTTTACAAGAACATTAGCAGCAACTAGTGCAGGTGCTTTGGGTAGAATAACATTGGCTGATTTTTTTGGAGCTTTAGCTATAATAACTTTTTTAGCATATAATACAAAATTTAAAATTCCAGTTTTAAGTGTAGGTAATTTTATGTTTGTAATATTGGTTGTGCCTGGTATTATGGCATCATTAGCGCCCCAAAAAACATTCTTAGAAGTTGTTATTTTATTTTTCCTTTTTTTAGTAGCTGTGTTATTGTATAATACATTTGATTCTAAAAAAGGCTTAGATGAGTTAATTTTTCTTTTTTCATTAGCAGGGTTGATAGCTTCAGTTACAGGTATTTGGGATACTTTAGCGATGTTTACTTCTTTACCACAAATATTCCCTTCAAGAGCAGCGGGGGAGGCAATTTCCGGCTTTAGAAACGGAGGGCAAGCAGGAGCGTATATGTTAGTTGTACTCACCATGTTAATACCTTTAAGAGGATCTTCACTATTTAACACCTTAGTTCCCAAAACAAAAAAAACAGTAAAATTATCTTTAATTTTTTCTTCAATTTTTCTAATTTTAACGGGTAAGATAGCTGCATATATTGGTGTTGGTTTTGGAGTTTTTTTTTATTTGATATTAAGAAGAAAATTTATAATGCTTTTACCTTTGTCTCTATTTTTGGGTTTAGTAGTTTTTTTAACACCATATGTAGAAGTAATTGCGCCGATGTTATATAAGAGGTTGAATTCTAAAATACAAACGCGTATAGTTGATAATGTTTCTGGAGAAAATAATTTAGCTGAAGAAGGATTTATAGCCGATAATTTTAAAATAGCATTTGAAGTATTTCTTGAGAAACCACTTACTGGTGGAGGTCTCGGAGGTGTTGGAGGAGGCAATTATGGTAGTCATGAAATTCATAGTACTTATTTGAAAATTATTGGAGAATGTGGTATTTTTGGAATAATCGGATATAGTCTTTTTATGATTTTATTTTTAAGAGTATTTTTTTTAAAATCATCCAAGAAATTAAATCCATATAAAAATTATTTAACTTTAATGTTCCCCTTTATATTAGGCTGTTTGGTTAGTTGGAGTTATACATATCATATGAGGAAAAGAGAGTTCTATATTTTATTAACCATAGTAAGTATAACTTACTTTTTAGCAAAAGAGTTTGAAAAAGAGTTAAGTAAAAAAAAGATACTAGAATGAAAACAATTTCAAAAATAACTACTTTTTTTTGGATGTTAGTTTACCCTTTAAGGTTAAAATTAAAACAAAATATTTTTCTTTCTGGAAAAATTAAAACAAAAGGCTTACCATATATTCATGTTAAAAATAAATCAAAGATTTTTATAGGGGAAAATGTAACTCTTAACTCTAGTAATTTTGGATATCATATAAACCTGCATACTTATGTAAAGCTTTTAGCAGATGGGAAAGAGTCTGAAATACATATTGGAGATAACACAAGAATTCATGGTAGTTGTATTCATACTCAATCTAAGATAAGTATTGGAAAAAATTGTTTAATAGCTGCTAACTGCCAAATAATTGATAATAATGGGCATCAAACTTTAATGAAAGACCCAGAAAATAGAATACATACTACAGATACACCTAAACCAATTACAATTAAAGACAATGTATGGATAGGTGCAAATTCTTTTATACTGCCAGGTGTTACAATAGAATCTGGCAGTGTTATTGCAGCGGGAAGTATAGTAAGTAAAGATGTGCCCAAAAACGTAATTATTGGAGGTGTGCCTGCCAAAATATTAAAAACTTTATAGATTAATGAAAAAAGTATTAATTGTATCATATAGTTTTCCACCAGATAATGCTCCTGCAGCACAGAGGCCTTATTTTATGGCTAAATATCTTATTAAGTTAGGTTATGAAGTAGTGGTTTTAACAGCCAATAATTCTAATAGCTCTATGGGGAAAAGTAACTGGGCTGATATAAGTGGAATAAAAATTGTAAATATAGACGCAATTAAAGTTCCTTTTGTTTCTAAAAGAACTAATACCGCAAATGCTAAAGTTAATGTTAAGGGAAAAAAGACTAGAATAAAGACATTTCTATTTTCAACTATTAGAGCTGTAATGGAAGAATTAATGATTCCAGACAAAGGCCTTGTTTGGTATCCTAACGCATTAAAAGAGGCTAAGAAATTACATAAAGAAAATAACTTTGACTTTGTTTTTTCCACTTCTCCATCAATGATAAATCATTTAATTTCTAACAAGTTAAAAAAGAAATTCAAATTAAAGTGGATTGTAGATATTAGAGATTATTATTATATTGAAGCTAGAGAAAATGAAGGTTATTTTTTTAGAAAGTTTTTTGATAAAAGAATAGAAAAGAAAGTGCTAGTTAATTCTGATTTAAGTGTATTTATTTCTGAGTCAATGAAAGTTGAATATCAAAATAGATATCCATTTTTAAAAGATAAATCTTCAGTTATTTATAACGGTGTAGATAAAAGTGAGTTCAGTAACTTTAAAACAGATTTAATAAAATCTTCTGATAAAATGACAATATTTTACGCTGGATCATTTTATGCAGGGGTTAGATCTCCTATACCTTTACTTGCTGCAATAGATAAGCTTATTGATGAAAATAAAGTAAACTTAGATAGAATAGAGCTAAAAATTGCTGGGACATTAGATGATATTACATTTACAAAAATGAAGGATTTTAAATCTTTTAAATGTGTAAACTATATTGGGAAAATTACCAGAAAGGAAGTTCTTGAGGAACTAACAAAAGCCCATTTATTATGGTTAATTATAGGTGATTCCAAAGCACATTACACTGGTTTTCCAGTAAAAGGGTTTGAATATATTGGAGCAAAAACACCTATTTTAGTATTTACTCCTAAGGATTCAGAGCCTCAAAGAATAATTGAAGAGCTTAATTGTGGAAAAAGATTATCTAATACTTTAGATGAAGTTAATATTACTCAGAACGCAATAAACGTTGGAGAGTATTACCAAAGTTTTTTATCTGGAGGTTTAAGTAAATCTATAACTATTGATGATAATATACTAAAGAAATACACTAGAAGTTTTCAAGCAGAACAACTGTCAAATCAATTTAAAAAAATAAATAATGGATAAAGAAAAAATATTTTTGTCTTTACCTCATTTTTTTAAAAATATTGCGGTTTCACTCTTAGGAAATAAAAATAAAAGACAGCGTAAAAAAGGAAATTACAATTCGTATTTAAATTTATTTAAAGATTCAGCTAGTTGGCCTAAAAATAAACTAGAAAACTACCAAAAAGAAGAACTAGCAAAACTTTTATTAGAAGTATTTGAGTTTTCTCAATACTATCAGAAAATATTAATAAATTTAAAAGTAAGTAAAGAAGATATAATTAATGCGCCTTTTAAAGTGTTAAATAAAATGCCCTTTTTAGAGAAAGAAACTTTAAAAAATGATTTAGAATTATTAGTAAATACAATTCCTAATAGAGCTAAAGACCTAGTTAACTTTACTAGCGGAACAACAGGAACACCTACAATTACATATTATGATAATGATTCTATTCAGAAAAGTTTTGCTTTGCTTAATAGATACTATAATTTAAGTGGATTAAAAGAAGGTTTTAAAGGGCTAAGATTATCGGGGAGAATTATTGTTAAACCCAACAAAGTTAAACCCCCTTTTTGGGTTTTTAACTCTTCAGAAAATCAGTTGTTTGTTTCAACATATCACTTAAATGAAATAAATTTAAAACCTATAGTAGAAAAAATTAACAAATTCAAACCTGAGTTGATTGAAGGGTATCCATCTGCAATTTATATTATATCGAAGTACATTAATGCAAACAATATTAAACTAAGTTTTATCCCTAAATGTATCTCTACTACTGCAGAAACATTATATGATTATCAAAAAGAAGAAATTTTTAGGGCTTTTAAAACTACAGCTTTAAATCAATACTCTTCATCCGAGGGTGGAGTTTTTATAACTGAATGTAAAAACGGAAAGTTACATTTAAATTTAGAATCTGGTATTTTTGAATTTTACAACTTAAAAGGAGAGAATGCAAAACCAGGTGAAATGGCAGAGTTAGTTTCAACCAGTTTTAGAAATAGTAAAACACCTTTAGTAAGATATAAAACAGGAGATTGGGTTAAGTTACCTGAAAACTTAAGCGAAGTTTGTAGTTGTGGAATGAACTCTTCTTTTGTAGAAAAAATAATTGGAAGAGAAGATGATATTCTTTTTACTGAAGAGAAAGGATATGTAGGAAGAATGGATACAGCTTATAAAGGTCTTGTTGGTATTTCAAAATCTCAAATCATTCAAGAATCACCAAATTTAATTATCGTTAATCAGGTTATTGATGAAGATTATACAAAAGAAATGGATGTTAAGTTTATTAAAAACTTAAGAGATAGATTAGGTACTACTGTTAATATAAAAATTAATAATGTAGAAAACATTCCTTTAGGAGCTAATGGAAAATTTAATGCAGTAATTAGAAAATTTGAACTCCCAATAGAATGAAATTAAACAATATATATACATTTTTTATAATAAGTTTTTTCTTTATTAATTGTGCAGCAAACTTATCTAGTAACACAACTAATTCATTTAATCAAAAGTCGAATAAATATAATGTAAAAGATTTTGGGGCGAAAGGAGATGGAATTAAAGATGATAGTTTTGCAATCCAAAAATGTTTTAATTATATAAACTCTATTGGAGGAGGCGTTGCTTTTTTCCCAAAAGGGACTTATATAATTTCAAGAACTGAACAAAATGGTAAAGCGTGGTGTCTTTTTGCAACAAATAATTTAAAAATTGAAGGAGAGAATAAAGATAGTACTATTATAAAATTAGCTTCTAAACAAAGAAATTATACCAGAATGTTATATGTTGAGGAAGTTAATAATGTTAAAATAGAAAATATAACTTTTGATGGGAGTAGAATTCTTCAAAATAACCCAACTAAACCAAGTGAGCATTTAGGAGGAGTTTACATTAATTCCTCATCAAATGTAATTATTAAAAAATCTAATTTTATTAATACAGGTGGAGATGGAATAGGAATTAGAGGACCAAACTTACCAAGTAAAAACATAGTAGTAGATTCTTGTTTTTTTGATGGAAATTTTAGAAGTGGTGTTGCTTTAGGTAGCGGATTTGACACAGTTAAAATTACTAATAATTTTTTTGGTAAAAATATAGATGATTCTTCTATAGACACAGAACCAAGTAGCGGTATCTGCGAGAATGTATTAATAGAAAATAATATTATTAAAACAAAATCTCTAGTTACTATTGGTGGCCCCAAAATTAATAATACAGGTAAAAAATTTATTATTAGAAATAATAAACTATCAAGTTCTTTGTTTTTAGTAAGAGCCCAAAATGTTATTATAGAAAACAATGAGATAACATTAGAAAACCCCAAAAGACCAGCAATAACTTGTCTTGGGAAAAATGATAGTATTTATATTAAAAATAATACCATATCTGTTAAGAATAAAGACGCTATTCAATTAACACAAGCAAGAGGGGAGAATAACAGGCCAGAGAATATTTTTATAACAAATAATACTATTGCACTTAAAGGAGAAAAAGTTAAATTAATTAATTCTAGAGGTGTAAAAAATGTTGTTATTAATGATAATACCTTTAAAGGGGATAATAATATTGGCGTTTATTTCTTCTCAAACTATAAAATTAATGAAATTACAGTTAACAATAATTTTTTCTCAAACTTTAAGACAAGTATAAAACTTCAACCTTTAAAAAATAAAATATCTAATGTAAATATTATTGATAATAAAATTACATCAGTTAATAATTCAGAAAAGAGTATAGATATAGAGTATGCTGGAAGTAAAAATAATTTAATTGAAAACATTTATATTAAATCTAATAAATTAAATGGTAAAGTTTATTCAAACGTTACTAAAAGAAAAGATCAACTAATTAAATCTAATTAGTAATAAGGTTTATGAAAAAGAAGTTAATAAGAATTACAACAGTACCACTTTCATTAGAAAAGCTATTAGAAAATCAGCTTAAATTTATGAAGGAATATTATGATATTACCGCTATATCTGCAGAAAAGGAAAGGTTAGAAAGGTTTGGTGTAGATCAAGAGGTTAAAACTTATTATCTTGAATTAACGAGACAAATAACACCTCTTAAAGATTTTAAGGCGTTATATAAACTCTATAAATTTCTTAAAAGAGAGAAACCTTTTATAGTACATACACATACACCAAAAGCTGGTTTAATAGGTATGTTAGCGTCTTATTTTGCTAAAACACCAAATAGATTACATACAATTGCTGGCTTACCTCTTTTACAAATGAGCGGGGTAAAAAAACAAATAGTTAACTTAACTGAGAAAATAACTTTTGGTTGTGCAACAAAAGTTTACCCAAACTCTTTTGAACTTCAAAAAATAGTAAATAAACTAAAATTAGTTAATCCTAAAAAATCTGAAGTAATTGCCAATGGTAGTTCTAATGGAATAGATACAGGTTACTTTAATCCTAATAATTACTCTGAAGTAAGTAAAAAGGAGCTGAAAAAACAGTTAGGGATTAATGAAAATGATGTGGTTTTTATCTTTGTTGGTAGAATTGTTGGAGATAAGGGAATTAATGAATTAGTTAAATCTTTTAATACATTATCTTTAGAAGAAAATAACATAAAGCTTTTACTTGTAGGCCCTTTAGAAACAGAATTAGATCCTTTAGAAGAAATTACTTTGCATAATATTAAAAGCAATAAAAGCATCATAAGTGTTGGCTATCAAAAAGATGTTAGACCTTACTTTTCAGTTTCTAATGTTTTAGCATTTCCTAGTTATAGAGAAGGATTTCCTAATGTAGTTTTACAAGCAGGAGCAATGAAACTACCAAGTATTGTTTCTAATATTAATGGATGTAATGAGATTATTGTACAAGATGTTAATGGATTAATTATCCCTGTTAAAAACTCAGAGGCATTATATAAAGCAATGAAACAGTTATTGTTAAATAAAGACTTAATAACTAATTTCT
Organism: Tenacibaculum aquimarinum; assembly: GCF_022478115.1. Lineage (GTDB taxonomy): Bacteria > Bacteroidota > Bacteroidia > Flavobacteriales > Flavobacteriaceae > Polaribacter > Polaribacter aquimarinum_A. The sequence continues at coordinate 34,544 of NZ_JAKGSC010000008.1, forward strand.
CAAAAAAATCGAGAGAATTAGTTAAAGAAAAATACGAAAGAAGAGTGGTTTGGGAAGCACTATTAAAAGAGTATAGGAAATTAGAAGAGCTAAAAGCTTAATTATTTATACTTTTGAAAAAAAATAAAATATGTTAAATTGGTTACCAAAAGGTAAAAAAGCGGCAATTTGTTTTACTATAGATGACATTCATCCAGGTAAAAGTTCTGACTTTTATGAAGCAGGAGGAGATTTAGATAAAGGAAGTCTAGGTTATGTACAAAGACTTATGGATAAACATCCTAAGTTAAAAACAACTTTATTTACAACTGCAGATTGGAGAGAAATATCTCCTGTACCTACAAGGAAGCTTGCGGCAAAGATACCTTTCTTGAAAGATAAAATGTATTTAGCTAAGGTTCTTAAAAAAGGAACAATGGCATTAGATAAACATCCTGAGTTTATTAAGTTTTTAAATAATGAAACACGTTTTGAAATTGGTCTTCATGGATTACATCATATTCATAAAGGAGAAAAACTTCCACAGGAGTTTCAGAATCAAACAGAAGAAGAGTTTGATATCATTTTAAAGAAAATGCTTAAAATATTTGATGATTCTGGAATAAAATATGTTAAAGGAATTTGCCCACCAAGTTGGCATGCTCCAGATAAATTACAAAATCAATTAATAAAAAATGACATTAAATTTGTAGCTTCTGCAAGAGATATTTTTACACCAATATCCGAAGATGCTAAAACAAATATGAGCGGATTAAAAGATTTGCCTTTAATATATCCTACACAAATTAAAAATAATAAGTTAATACATTTCCCCTCAAACTTTCAGGCAACATCTAAGCCAGAGCGTGCTTTTGAAATTATTGAAAATAGGGGACTATTAGCAATAAAAGCACATATTATTAAGAATGCTAATGGTATGATTGCTTTAGATGGAGTTGATCAGTTATATATGAATTACCTAGACGTTTTATTAACTGAAATTGAAGGAAAATATGGTGATGATATTTGGTGGACAACAATGGGAGAAATGAGTGAGTTTATTTCAAAAAATAATTAAATTATGAATAATGTAATTATTAATCCGAAAGGATATGAAGAAGATTATTTAAAATACTTAAACCAGTGTTTTAATAATTGGGGAGACATAAAGGACTATCAATGGGTGTTTAATAGAACAATAGGAGATAAAAAATCTGATATTATAATTATTAAAGATGAAGAAGGAGAAGTAATTGCAGGTTCTGGTGTAACATATAGGCAAATTAAAAATGAAAATGGAGATGTTTTCTATATAGGTACAATGACTGGTTCATGGACTTTACCTAAAGCCAGAGGTAAAGGGTGCTTTACACAAATAATTAATTTGTCAAAAGATTTGTGTAAAAAAAATAATGTTCCATTTCTTACAGCTTATGTAATGGAAACTAACCCTAGTTATAGAAGATTAAAAAGTGAAGGATCTGCTTTAATAAATTCATTTACACTCTTTTCTCCAGAAGTTTCTTATACTACTACACAAGTTAAAACAGAATTAGTTGTTAATGTGAATAAAGAAGTATTGGAAGAAATTTTCATATTAAAACAAAAAACAGCTAATAAAAGTCATTATAATTATAGTTTTGAAGAATTTTATAATCAGTATTATATAAAGAATAAGACTGTAGAGGTGTTAAAATTAAATAATAACTTTGCAATTATTGAAGAAGCTTATAATGTTATAAAAGTTAACTACTTAACATCTTGTGCTGAAGATGTTGGTTATAATGATAATATTAAGTCTTTAACAAATTGGACTCTAAAAGAAAGAGGTAAAAAACTAATGATGTTTACTACCGAAGAGTTAACAAAAGAAAAATTATTGGAATTAAACTTTGAGTTTTTACCCGGCTATTTTACCGTTTTAAATTCTAATGAACTTAAAGTAGCTCCTGTCTTTAATAAATTATCCATAGAAATGGGTGATAAAATGTAACTAAAAAGCGTATTAGATGTACTTAAAAATAATCAAACCAATATTTGATTTCTTATTTTCTTTTTTTGTGTTATTATTAATTTCACCAATATTAATAATAGTTACACTTTTATTGTTTTTTGCGAATAGTGGTAAGCCATTTTTTTTCCAAACAAGACCTGGTAAAAATGAAAAACTGTTTAAGATTATTAAGTTTAAAACAATGAACGATAAAATGGATATAGAAGGAAAACTTTTACCAGATGATAAGAGATTAACTAAAGTTGGCCAGTTTGTAAGAAAAACTTCTATAGATGAGTTGCCTCAATTTATTAATATATTAAAAGGAGATATGAGTGTTGTGGGACCAAGACCTTTATTACCAGAATATCTTAATTTATATAATGAAAATCAAAAAAGAAGACATAATGTAAGACCTGGTGTAACTGGTTTAACTCAAGTTAGTGGTAGAAATGCTAATACCTGGGAAGAAAAATTTAATTACGACATAAAATATGTAGATAATATAAGTTTCATTAATGATTTAAAAATTATTTTGAAAACCTTTAAAAAAGTAATTATATCTGAAGGTATTTCAGCTGAAGGAAGTCAAACATCTGAAAAGTTTAAAGGAACTGCTTAAAATTTTATTTTATTATGATGTATTTATTTGGAGCAAGTGGTCATGGAAAGGTTGTTAAAGAGGTTTTAGACAGTAAAAATGTGAAAGTTGATGCATTTATTGATGATAAACCATTAAAAAAGGAGCAATTAGGCGTAAGTGTTGTTTCATCTTCCCAAATTGGTAGTATAATAAATGATCAAGTAATAATATCAATAGGAAATAATTTAATTAGAAAGGATTTAAGTAAAAAAATAACTGCTAATTTTTCTATTGCTAAGCATAAAGAAGCAACAGTTTCTAAAACTGTAGAAATAAAGGGAGGAACAGTTATTATGGCTGGAGCTGTAATCAATGCAGAAACTAAAATTGGTAAGCATTGTATTATTAATTCTAATGCAGTTGTAGAACATGATTGTATTTTAGGAGATTATGTTCATATTTCTCCAAATGCTACTATAACTGGAAATACAATTATAGGAGAAGGAACTCATGTTGGAACTGGAGCAACTGTTATACCGAATATTGTAATTGGAAAATGGGTTACAATTGGTGCAGGAGCTGTAATTATAAAAGATATTCCAGATTATGCAGTAGTTGTTGGTAACCCAGGTAAAATAATAAAATATAAAAAAGAAAATGAATAATAAAATTTGGCTTTCTTCGCCACATATGGGCGGAACCGAACAAAAATATGTGCAAGAAGCATTTGATACTAATTGGGTGGCACCATTAGGTCCAAATGTAAATGGGTTTGAATTAGATTTAGAAAATTATGTAAAGGAAAACTCTAAAGTAGCTTGCTTAGCTTCTGGTACATCAGCATTACATTTAGCTTTAATTTTGGCAAATGTGCAATTAAATGACGAGGTAATCTGTCAAAGTATGACATTTTCTGCTTCAGCAAATCCTATAACATATCAAGGAGCTAAACCTGTATTTGTAGATAGTGAGAGAGAAACTTGGAATATGTGTCCTATATATTTAGAAAATGCTATTAAAGCAGGGATTTCTAAAAATAAAAAACCAAAAGCAATTATTATTGTTCATTTATATGGAATGCCAGCTAAAATGGATGAAATTTCAACAATAGCTAAAAAATATGAGATTGCTTTAATTGAAGATGCAGCAGAAGCCTTAGGTTCTACTTATAAAGGGCAAAAATGTGGGACTTTTGGAGATTTTGGAATCTTATCTTTCAATGGAAATAAAATTATTACTACTTCTGGTGGTGGTGCTTTAGTGTGTAAAACTGAAGAATCTAAACAAAAGGCAATTTTTTTAGCAACTCAAGCAAGAGATAATGCTCCTCATTATCAACATTCAGAAATTGGTTATAATTACAGAATGAGTAATATTGTTGCTGGTATTGGTAGAGGTCAAATGGAAGTTCTGGATAAACATATTGGTCTTCGTAGAAGTATGAATCATTTTTATAGAGATTTATTTAAAGATGTTAATGGGGTTGATGTGTTTGTTGAACCAACTCAAGATTATTTTTCAAACCATTGGTTAAGTTGTATAACTATTGATAAGCAAAAAACTGGATTTACTAGGGAAAAACTTAGACTAAAGTTATTAGAAGATAATATTGAATCTAGACCATTATGGAAGCCAATGCATTTACAACCAGTTTTTAAGGAATGCGAATATTTTGGTAGTAAAGTTTCAGAAACTCTTTTTGAAAATGGTTTATGCTTACCATCTGGTTCAAACTTAACAATTGAAGATAGAAAAAGAATTACAAAATCAATTAAACAATTTATTGAGTAAAAATAGTTGAAACCTTTTAAATATTTTAATATAATTGAAAATAGTACTTCGTTATTTTTGGTTAAAATATTAGACTTGATATTAACTATTTGGTTAATACCATATTTAATATTTAAAGTTGGATTGGAAAATTATGGGCTGTATGCTTTTTCTTTATCTATAGTTTTAATATTGATAAATATTTTAAATTATGGGTTTGATTATACTGCTGTTAGAGAAATTTCAAATGGAAATAAAACCATAGAGATAATTAATAAGGTTTTTAATGAGACACTAAGTGTTAAACTATTTTTGTTTAGTGTTCTACTAATTATTTCTGTAGTTTGTATTTTTATTATTCCTAGTTTGTACAATAATAAACTTTTATACGGCTACACATTATTTATACTTTTATCTCATGTTTTTTCTTTAAGATGGTTTTTTTTAAGCATTGAAAAAATGAAGTTTTTATTTATAATAAGAGCAAATAAAACTTTCATTTATGTAGCATTAATTTACTTTTTTATTAATAACAAAGTTGACTATGTGTTAATTCCTTTATTAGAAGGTTTAGCAATGTTAATAATATTTATAATTACTTTTTTCTTAGTAATAAATGAATATAAGTTAAGTGTGAAAATTTTACCCTTAAAGATTATAAAAAAATATTTAGTTGAAAACTTTAATTCATTTATAAATTTAGTTATTCCAACAATGTTTAATAATACAGTGGTTTTTTTAACGGGTGTTCTAGGAGTCCCAACACAAGTTAGTGTTGTTAGTATTGGTGTTAAACTTGTTAGTGCTTTTAGTACTGTAAATTCTATTTTAACTAAAGTGTTTTTTCCTATAAGTAATAGAACCCAAAAAACTAATTTATCTTTTGTATTCTTAATTGGTTTTGGGTTTTTTCTAAGCACTTTAATGTATACTAGTTCTGAGTTTATAATAGAACTTTGGCTAAAAAATAAAAGTGAAAATTATATATTAGATATAATTAAAATTAGTGAGATTTTAAGTTTAATTCCGCTTTTAATATCTATTGTTTCTAGTTTTGGAGTAAATGGGCTATTAGTATTATTTAAAGATAAAGTTTTTAGAATAATAACCAAAATATCTTTTTTTGTTTTAATTATTTTAACTTTTATTTTGATTCCAAAACATGGGGTAATTGGAGCTGCAATATCATTATTGTTAAGTAGATTTATTCACGCTTTATTATCTTATATTTATTATAATAAATCAATTATAAATGAAGCATAATTTTATTAGGTTAATTTATAGTCTATTAATAATTATAACATTATTATTTAGTACTCTTAATTTTGGAATAAGAGAAAATGGTTACGTGACCATTATTTTTTTTGGAATAGGTTTGTTAAGCTTATCAGCAGCTTTTTTTTCTTCAAATAAAAGATATTCATTAAATAAAGTTTTTTGGATATTTAATTATATCTTTTTCTTTTTAGCACCAGTCTATCAGTTTAAAAATAATATAGTTTTTCATTTCAAAGGATTTATAGAAGATGAAACTTATATTGTAGGAGGAATACTTATCCTAATAGCTTTAATTCTGTATTTTTTTTCATATAATTTATTTTTCAATAAAATTAAAAATAATGAAAGTTTTGAACTTGAAAAATATTACAAATTTACCCCGTTAATTATTGCTTCTTTTTTTTCTAGCTTAATCTTTTTATATTTAATTAAATTCGATTTATCTGTATTGGTTTATAGGCAGTTAGGTGTGGATTTTAAGCCTAAGGTTTTATATGGTAATTTAGGATATGCAGTTATTTCCATTATAAGATATGTGCCGTTTTTTAGTTTGTTATTATATATATTATCGGATAAAATTAAAAAGCAACAATTTTTAATTCTGTTATTCCTAACTTTATTTCTCACATTTCCAACGTCACTTTCTAGAGGGATAGTCGCTGGTATGTATTTACCGCTATTACTGTTTTTATTTCCTGTCTTTAAAAATAAAATAAATTTTATTTTGTTGTTTTTAGTTTCAGTATTGTTGTTTTTTCCTTTGGCAAATAGTTTTAGGAATATTAAAAATCAAGGATTTAGTTTTAATTATGAACTCTTTTCTTCTCAACAGTTTGATGCTTTTCAAAATTTTATTTTATTAGTTAAAGAGAACATAATTACAAATGGTTCTCAATTAGTAGATTCTTTTTTGTTTTTTAACGGAAAAGGAGTTTGTTCTGGTCAGATTTTAGGAGAAAGAATAGGATATAACTTTTACAACGTTGCAATGCCTTACATTGGTGAAGGCTTTATAAATTTCGGGTATTTTGGTATTGTTTTTTTTATAATATTTTTAGCGTTGTTTAATGCTTTTCTTGATAAAAAACAGCATTATTTGAACTTATCATTCAAGTCAATTTATTTAGTTCTAATAGGTTTTCAGTTTTATATATTGAGAGGCGATTTATCTAGTTCTATAAAAAAAATGACAGGTTTTATTTTTGCTCTCTTAATTGTAGTTTTTACTTCATATATTTTTAAAAAGTTAAATAAAAAAGCCTGATTAAATAATAATCAGGCTTTAAAACAGTTTTAAAAAAGAATTACTTCAATCTTGTCAAACTTAAGTCATTGTTATATTTCAAGATAAATAAACCTTCATTATTTGTAACACCAAATAAGCGTTTTTTATAATCAAACTTACTGACTAGTCTATAAGAGGTACCTTGGTTTAGTGTTTCTTTTAAATCATTATCAGAACTAGCTAAACGGGCTAAAACATCATAAGTAATGTCAAACCCTTTCGTTGCGTAATTAGACGGTAGAGAGTTATTTAGTTTTCGGTATTTAGAGTTAAAAATTTTAGTTGCAAAGTTACTTTCGTCTATAAACTCATTAGTTACGTAACTAAAATTAATTTTCGCTAATTTAAAGTTATCAATCCTGTTAAATGCTTTGTTCTTTTCAATAGCAAAAACCTGAGTTGTAACTTCTTCTGGTAAAGAAATCATACTATTCAATGCGTCTGCAACAGCAACATCATTATCAGAAATTACTATAACCCAAGTATGCGTTTTTGGCTTCATTAAATCTGTAAACTTTTCTTTTTTAATGTAACCATCTTTGGGTTTTAAAATAGAGATTGCTTTAATTGAATCGTTCTTTTTTAGTTTAGTTACTATTTTAAGAATATTAGAGTTTGAGGTAGCTTTACCGTCTCCAACAACAATAATATTTTCATTAGTATAACTTTCAGATAAGTAGGTTGTTAATGTTTCTAAATAAATACTTTTGTCTGGAGCGGTTTTTATCAATTTTGAAGACGAAAATGTTTTTTGGTCTTTAGAAAAATGTGGGAATACAACGGGTGAATTAACTTTACTAGCTAATTTTTTAGCTTCATCTGAATAAAATGGGCCAATTATTACATCTGCATTTTTTAATTGATTATTTGAAGCTATTGAGTTAATTTTAGAATTCCTGTTTTCCGTATCAAATACTTGAACATTAACCTTTACACCTTGTTTTTTAATCGAATCAATAGCAATTTCTGCTCCCATGTAAAAATCTGTAACAATATTTGCTAAAGTGTTTTTACTAAATATATCTTTGGAGTTAGTGTCTTTATATTCATTAGCCTTAAAAGGTAATAAAAGTGCTATGTTAACTTCTGTATTAGAATTTATATTATCTTCAAAAACATCATTAGCTAGAGCATCTTCTTCAGTTAAAATTGGTTTAATTTTTATAATCTGATTAATTTTTAAACCTTCTTTTTCTACTGAAGGGTTTAGCGTAAATAATTCTTCTTTAGATATATTATAAAAACGCGTTAAACCGTAAACAGTTTCTTTAGCTTTTACTTTATGAATAACAAAGCTTTTTTTCAGTTCTTCTAATTCTGGATCTATAGTGTTAGTATCTTCAGAAGTAACATCAATTGGAGTTTTTATTTCATCAATCTTTGTTTCTTCAACCTTAATATTTTCTGCTATCTGGGTGTTATTATTCTTTGAATTTGGAATAATAATTACAGTATTTGCATCTGGTTTTCTACCAACGTCAGGATTTAAGCGTAATAAATCTTTAGTTTTAAGATTGTAGTTTTTGGCAATACTACGCATAGTTTCACCATCTTTTACTTTGTATTCGATGTACTTTTTTTGCTGACCACATGATACAGCAAAGGTCATAATACATAGTAAAATCAAAAATTTTAATCTTTTCATCTTTAAATTTATTTTATATTTTTTTCAAAAAGAAATAATAGTTTTATTCCCATTCTATAGTTGCAGGTGGTTTAGAACTTATGTCATAAACTACTCTGTTAACACCTTTTACTTTATTAATTATATTATTAGATGTTTTTTGTAAAAACTCATACGGTAAATTTACCCAGTCTGCCGTCATACCATCAGTACTTTCAACAGCTCTAAGAGCAACTACTTTTTCATAAGTACGTTCGTCTCCCATAACACCTACAGAATTTACAGGTAATAAAATTGCTCCTGCTTGCCAAACCTTGTTGTACAAACCACTTTCTTTTAACCCGTTTATAAAAATAGCATCTACTTCTTGCAAAATACGAACTTTTTCTGACGTTATATCTCCTAAAATTCTAATTGCTAAACCTGGTCCTGGAAATGGGTGGCGACCTAATAATTCTGCGTCAATTCCCATAGATTTTCCTACACGACGAACTTCATCTTTAAAAATCATTCTTAATGGTTCAACAATTTTCAATTTCATGAAATCGGGTAAACCACCAACATTATGATGACTTTTAATAGTTGCTGAAGGACCTCCATTTACAGAAACCGATTCAATAACATCAGGATAAATTGTTCCTTGTGCTAACCATTTTGCGTCTTCAATTTGATTTGCTTCATCATCAAAAACATCAATAAATACTTTACCAATTGCTTTTCTTTTTGCTTCTGGATCACTTAATCCTGCAAGTTCATTCAAAAAACGTGCCGAAGCATCTACACCTTTTACGTTTAAGCCCATACCTTCGTATTGCTTTAATACGTCTGTATATTCGTTTTTACGTAACAAACCGTTGTTTACAAAAATACAATGTAAATTACTTCCAATTGCTTTGTGTAAAAGTACTGCAGCTACTGTAGAATCTACTCCTCCAGATAAACCTAAAACCACTTTATCGTTACCAACCTTAGCTTTTAAACCCGCAACTGTTTCATCTACAAAAGAATCTGGTGTCCAAGTTTGTGCTACTCCTGCTATAGTAACTAAAAAATTTTGTAATAATTGTTTACCGTCGGTAGAATGATACACTTCTGGATGAAATTGAATTGCATATGTCTTTTCTCCGTCAATTTTATAAGCAGCATTTTCTACATCGTTTGTGCTTGCTAAAAGTTTTCCGTTTGTAGGTAATTCTTTTATGGTGTCTGAATGACTCATCCAAACTTGACTTCCCTTAGAAATGTTTGCTAAAAACTCTTCTCCTTCTTTAACGTAAGATAAATTTGCTCTTCCGTATTCTCTTGTGTTAGAAGGAGCAACCAATCCACCAGAAAAATGTGCTAAATATTGAGCGCCATAACAAACAGCTAACAATGGTTTTTTGCCTCTGATTTCTGATAAATCTGGATGTGGAGCTTCTTCAGAACGAACTGAAGATGGGCTTCCTGATAGAATTACAGCTTTAAAATCGTTTAAGTTTTGTGGTATTTTATTGTAAGGGTGAATTTCACAATAGATGTTTAATTCTCTTACGCGGCGTGCAATTAGTTGTGTGTATTGCGAGCCAAAATCTAATATAAGTACGTTGTGTTGTTGCATGCGCAAAAATAATACTTAGATATTAGATTTACGATATATGATTAACGATTTTTTAAAGTTTTTTAAAATCGATAGGTGATTGCATTTATATTCATACCAGCACCAACAGAAGCTAGTAAAATAACATCACCTTTTTTAACTTCTTGGTTTTCTATATTTCCTTTTAAAACCATGTCTAATAATGTTGGTACTGTTGCAACCGAACTATTACCTAGTTTATGAATGCTCATTGGCATAACACCTTCTGGTACAGGTTTTTTATATAATCTAAAAAAGCGTTTTATAATGGCTTCATCCATTTTTTCGTTTGCTTGATGAATAAAAATCTTCTTTACTTCATCTATAGAAACGCCACTTTTATCTAAAGCAATTTTCATTGCTTTGGGAACATTTGTTAATGCGAATTCGTAAATTTTACGACCATGCATTTTAATATATCTAACATCTTTGTCTTTATTTTCATTGAAAGATTTTCCGAAGAATAAATAATAAGCTTCATCTTTTGCAAACGTTTGTGATGCGTGGCTTAAAATTCCGCTTTCAGAATTTTCATCTGTAGCTTCAACGATACAAGCACCAGCTCCGTCACTATAAATCATAGAATCTCTATCATGTAAATCAACAACTCTAGAAAGTGTTTCTGCTCCAATAACTAAACATTTTTTAGCAATACCTGCTTTTATAAATGCTTGTGCTTGTATTATACCTTCAACCCAACCTGGGCAACCAAATAGAATGTCATAAGCAACACAATTAGGATTGTTTATGCGAAGTAAATGTTTAACACGTGTAGCTAAACTTGGTAAAATATCACTCTGTATAGTGTCTTTTTTAACGTCTCCAAAGTTATGCGCTAAAATAATGTAGTCTAAATCTTCTGGGTTTATTTGAGCATCTTCAATGGCTTTTTCAGCAGCAAAATATGCTAAATCAGACGCTGTAAAATTATTTTCAGCATAACGTCTTTCTTCAATACCTGTTATTGTTTTAAACTTGTCAATTATTACAGTGTTTTCAGCATTAAAACTAGAACCATCTGCGTTTAGAAATTCACTCTTTGCAAACTTTACATTCTCTTTTTTTATTGTTGGTATGTAGGCTCCTGTACCTGTTATTTTTGCTGAAATCATTTATTACTTATTTACAACATGCAATTTAGAAAATGATAAGATTATAGATTTACTATGCATGCATAATAATGGGAAGTTCAAATGAAAATTATTTAGTACTTAATATTAAAAAGTAAATGAATCTAATTTTTATATAGATTCATCTTAAGCTTCATTACCATTGAAATAGAAGTCGCTCTTTCTTTCATTTTAGAAGTGTTTAAACCGATAAAATCAGTGTCAATTGTTTCAAATAAATACGACATCCAAATGGTAAAGTGCTTTTCCTTAAACGCAATAAAAGAATTTACATCTAAATGCTTTTTTAATACATTATTAGAATATGTTATAGTATCAAAAAGAATATCATTCCAGAAATCTGTAATAATATCTATATGTTTTTCGAGGTTTTTGTTTTGTACAAAATTTTCAAAAAAAGGAAGCATTTCCCCATCATTTAATAGTTTTTCATAAAACTTAGAAATAATATGTTTAATGTCTTCCCTAGAAGTAATGTCTTTTTTCATTTATAGGTATGAGCTGTCAAAAGAGAAGGGTAGAAGTGAGAGTAACGATTCTGTTTTTACAATTTGACCAATTTCTCCCATAAAAATAATTTCTATAGGTTCTTTTTGATTGATTTCATATTCAGACAAAGTTTGTCTACATGCTCCGCAAGGTCCAACAGGTTTATTTACTAAGTTCTCAGTAGATGCTGCTGTTATGACTATTTTTTTAACTTTCATATTTGGGAAATCAGAACCGGCTTTCCAGATTGCAACTCTTTCCGCGCACATTCCAGAAGGATACGCAGCACTTTCTTGATTGTTTCCTGAAATTATTTTTCCATTATCTAATAATAAGGCTGCGCCAACTTTAAATTTTGAATAAGGAGCGTAGGCTTTTTTTCTAGCTTCAATTGCATTGTTCATTAAGTTTTGCTCTTCTGATGAAAGTTCCGAAACTGAATCAAAAATAGTTGCAGAAGTTTGTATGTCAATTTTCTTCATAAAAGTATTTTAGTCAAAAAAAGCAGTCAATTTATCGACTGCTTTTAATTTATGGATACTAATTTAGTATTATTTTTTAATAATCGTCATAAATTTCACCAAAATCAAATGCTAAAGAGAAACGTAAAGTATTTTCTAAAGGATTATTAATGTCTGATGCATTTATTAAGTAGGATAAGTCTACCGTAAAAGCTCTGGCTTCAAAACCTGCTCCTAAGGTAAAGAATTGTCTGTTTCCGTTTTCTTCACTTTCATTAAAGTAACCTGCTCTAAGTGCAAAAGCGTTATTGTACATATATTCTGCACCTAATGCCCAAGTTGGTGTAGGGTTTTCAAAAGAACTAAACATACCTTCAAACCAACCTTTGTCTGAGTTTGAATCTTCAGGAACTAATAATTTAGTAAATTCTAAATTTAAACCAAGAGTGTTGTAATCATCAAAAATAAAATCGAAACCACCACCTAACTTTAAGTTTGTAGGAATAAAGTTTTCGTCTCCTGGAGTATAAGCAACTTTAGGACCAATGTTTGCAATGTTAAAACCTAATCTATAACGTCCATTAAATGTTCCGTAGTTTTCTTCAGTAGAGCGGTAGTAACCAGAAATATCTACTGCAAAAGTGTTTATTGCTTCAAAATCATCATCAATATCATAGTTAGAGTTTATGTATTTTAAACCAACTCCCATAGAGAAGCCTTCGCTTAACTTTAAAGAATAATATCCTGAAATAGCAAGTTCACTAGGTTTTTTAAATCCGTTTGGTAAACCATCGTTTGTAGTTAAGTTAATTTCACCTAAAGAAAAATATTTTAAATCTACTCCCCAAGCTTGGTTTTCGCTGAATCTATTTACTACAGATATGTTTCCAACAAAAATATCATCTGTTAAATTACGTAACCAAGGTACGTAGTTTGCCCCAATACTTAATTGATTTTCATTAAATGCAATTTTAGATGGGTTATGGAATAAAGAAAACGCATCAGAAGATGTAGCTACACCAATATCTCCCATACCACCAGCTCTTGCGTCGGCAGGAATTAATAAAAAAGGTGTTGCTGTTGTTGTTTGTGCTTTAGCGTTAAAGGCTAAACATAAAACAAAAAATAATAGTGTGAATTTTTTCATTATTTTAGTTGAAGTAATTTAATAAGTTTGACAAATATAAGGTTTTATTGAAGTATAACTAATTTTTCGTATTTTTCTGATACTAGATTACTTATGGTTGCTTTTACTTTTAGTTTATATACATAAACTCCTTTTCCAATTTTATTACCAAAATCATCTAAACCATTCCAAGTAATACTTCGCGATAAACCGCCTGTTGTTTGTACATTTTGATTTATAGTTTTTATTAATTTACCAGAAACTGTAAAAATCTGTACTTGTACTTCTAATGGTTCATTAGGTTTATTGTGATTAAACCAAAATTCGGTATAATTGACAAATGGGTTTGGATAGTTTAAGACATTTTCTAAAAGTAAACTAGTATCACTAACAACCACAAAGTTTAACGTTGCTTCTGAAGAATTATTGTAAGTGTCCCAAGCTTTTAATGTAATTGTATGTGGACCAACTGCTAAGTCTCTTAATTTATAGTTTACAACACCGTTTGTAAAGTCATTTAATTCAGTTTGATAAAAGTCGTTAAGAATAAAAGGATTTGCTTGGTCTCCATCTAAAATTGCAACAATATCATGATCTATAGCAGTAATAGAAGTGTTTATACCGCTAGGATCTGCTAATTTAGCAATAAAGTTTGGTGATGAATTTGTGTTTCCCCCATCAATAAAAGACTCATCATTCATAAAAAGTTGAATTTCTGGACCAACGGTATCTTCTGGAGCATCAGGATTTATTCCACCAACAACTACATCAAAATTTGCACCTGTTTTATCTATTTCTTGATTTTCAGCATAAAAAGATAATTTTCCTTTTCCGTAGGCAATTTTAACATCTCTAGGGACAATAAATTCGAACTGAAAAGTACCATTTTCTACAGTTGATTTACCTCTAAATAATTTACTTTCTTGAGAATCAAATGGCATTATAATACCAAAATTGTCATTGTCTAGAGTTTCCTTAATTACGGGTTTATCATAAACGGTAGCACTTACAGTACCATTAAAGTCTGTTAAAGTTATATCATTATTATCTGTTACAACACCTTCAAAAGTTACGCGAGATAGTGCTTTTAATGTGTCTAAAGATTGTGTTACATCTATACCATTCATTTTTGTGATTTTAATGTTTGGCTTAGGAACAGCAAGTTTCATTGCTGGATCTCCAATGTTGTAAATAAAGAATTTTTGACGACTACTTGTATTGTTTTTTGTTTTAAGTAATGCTTGTGAAATAGTTAATTCTTCCTGATTAAATGCTAATAAAACTTTAACTAATTCTTGGTTAAATGTTTGTCCAACGTTAATAAAAATTTCTCTAGTAGTTGTAATTAAACTTGCTACACCTCCACTTTTTTTCCAAAAAATACGTTCACCTGCTGTAAGCCTTAGTGGGTTATCGAATCTTGTAAAATCACATGTAACAGTTACAAATAGGGGCGAAAAATTATTGTTTAAAGCTTCAATTTCTGCAATGGTTAAAATTCTTTCAGCTGCAAGACCATCTTCACCACCGTGTCCAAAATAATTATAGACTAACGTTCCTCTTTCGAAAGAGTTTAAAAGATTAGTGTTTACATCAGGGTAACGCTCACCACCAGAGCTGTTTTGTTGTACAAATGCATCTGCATAAATTTTTGTTACATTTAAATCGGGTCTATTTACCTTAATAGAATCTGCAATTTCTTCCATTCCTTGTTCAATAGTTTCTTCACCTCTACTGTCAATATCATCTGCCATAAGGGTAATACTGTTTCTCCAGTCTCCTAGTTTATCAGTTTGGTAGTAACTTAAAATTTTATCAACAACATCTGTAGCTTGTTGTGTTGTATGCACAGGAATTCTAGATGTAGCAATATCTAAAGTGTGAAATGACTGCATATTACCTTCTGTGTCTTCTAACATGGCGAAGTAGTCGTCTGTTACAAAGGAAGTTGCGAGGTTAAACCCGTTTCCTTGGTCTCTATTTGCTAGATAAACGGGAACAATATTGGTGTTGTTTACGATTCGATCTTTATAGTCATAAGAGGCATCTCCAAAGAAGCATACAAATTGTAGTTTTTTATCTGGAGCTGTATTGTTGTCAAATAGATGTTTTAAAAAGTCTCTTATAGCAGTAATATCTGGTGATCCTGAGCCAAACTCGTTATATATTTCATCTAACAAAATTACTTTTGTAGTTAAATTAGAGTTTTCTTGATGATATGTTGTTAAGCGAGAAGCTTGATTCTCAAATTCTTTAGTTGTAATTACTATATAATTAATGTCTTGTAGGCTATGTAAGTTTTGATTTTCTATAACTGAATTCTCAAGAACTTCAGGAGTATAATAGTCATTTTCATTAAGAACTATATACTCATTTAAATTACCACCATTTGCTTTAAAATTGAAAGAGCTTCCCGTAGTTTGGTTTTGTATGTTTTTTGGGGTGATAAAATCTGTTACATCCCAAACCTGATATATAGATGCAGCGTTTTGTAGTTCAAATTCAACAATACCTGCGCTATTTTCTTGCTCAAAACTTCTAAAAGAAAATTGAAAGTCATCAGAAATTAATTCCTTTTTTCCAATAATTTCTATATAATCTAAATAACCATTTGCAGATGGATTTCCATTATTATTAAACTGTATATTTACATCAATTGTGTTTGCTGAGTTTATAAAGCTATTTGTTCTTTCAATTGCATATCCCTTTGTTAAGGAATTTGTGTTTACTTGTGGGTAATTAATGGTAAAGTTATTACTCCCATTTACTGAAGCAATAAAAGAACTCGGCGAATTAGAGACTGTTGCTCCTCGAAACCTAATTGTTAATTCTGAATTAGGAGTAGCATTTGGGAACGGAATTGTAAAATTTTGGTTGTCTTCGACACTAAAATCTTCTCCATACCAATCTTGACCAATAGCAAATATATTTACATCCTCTTTTTCGTAAAAGATAAAATCGTCAAAAGAAGTAATTTGTAAAGTGGAGTTTGTAGAAATTTCATTTGCATTTGTTATTCTTTTTCCAAGGCCATTATCAACAGTAATAAAATAATATGCTTTGTCAGAATATATATTTTGCCTGTGATTAGCGGTGTTGTCTGCGCTATTTATAATCCAATCGTGTGGGCCTTTGGCATAAAATAATATGTAATCATCAGTGTTAAAAGTACCATCATCTTCACCTGAAACAAAAATAGCATTCTCTTGTAGATCATTATATCTGAAGCCGCTGTTTAAATTAGGTAATAAACTACCACCATTACCAAATATTTTAATGTTTTTTGGGTTAATATTATTAGGGTTCATTCCAATTTTTTGCAGTAAGGTTCTATCAATTTTAAAAACTCCTGTGGTGTCAACAGCAAACTTATACCAAGTTCCATTAGATAAGTTTGAGTCAGAAACTTGAGAAAAGCAAGTAAAAGAGAATAATGCGAAAAAAAGAAATAGTAGTTTTTTCATATTTTTAGTTTAAATAACGCATTTTTATATGAGTTATTTTAGCTTTTGCAAGAATAAATATAATAAAGCAGAAAAACAATCGTTAAAGTTAAGGTTGTTGTAATTATAAAATAAATAAATTTCTTGTTTGCAATAAGAATTATTGTAAATTGCGAAACTCAAAATTAAGATTTTTTAGATTAAAAAGATACATGAAAAACGTATTAAAATTATTTAGTTTACTAGTAGTTATTAGTTTTATTACTAGTTGTAGAAGTAGTAGGGATTCAAATAAATCTTCTTTAACAGGTTGGAATTTTAATGACCCAAGTTATGGAGGTTATTTAAAAGGAAAGCATAAAGAAGGTAATAAAGTGCCTGGAGGAATGGTTCATATTGAAGGTGGTACTTTTACTATGGGTATGGTTCAAGACGATGTTATGTTCGATTGGAATACAACACCAAGGCAAATGCATGTAAGGTCTTTTTATTTAGACGAAACAGAGGTTACTAACGCTGAGTATGGATTATTTGTTCAATATATAAAAGATATTTATCCACCAGAAGAAGATAACTTTAAACATATTTATAATTCAGTTTTACCAGATACTCTTGTTTGGAGACAAGGTTTAGGTAATACAGAATTACTTTCAGAAAGTTATTTTCGTCACCCAGCATATTCAGAATATCCAGTTGTTGGAGTTAGTTGGACGCAGGCCAACCAATATTGTAAATGGAGAACTAACGCTGTCAATTTAAAAGTATTAATGGATAAAGGTGTTATGAAAAACATTTTTAAAGAAGATCCAGACTCTATAAAGTTCAAAGGTAAAAATAGTTTTGATACTGATGCTTATTTAGCAGACCCATATGCTTTATTTGATGGAGATACAGCAAAAGTATATGATAGAGGTTTACCTGTAACAAGAAGAAGAGGAGAAGCAAGACCATCAAGAGATAAGTTTAGTGGTCGTCAAGTTTCTTCGTCAGACGGTATTTTAGCTCAGAAATTTAGGTTGCCAACAGAAGCAGAATGGGAGTTTGCAGCTAAAGCAACTTTTGAAAATAGAGAATACAATAATGTTCGTGGGCGTAAAAAATATGCTTGGGATGGTAAGTATACTAGAGATAAAAGTAGAAGATATAGAGGTGATCAATTAGCTAACTTTAAACAAGGTCAAGGTAATTATAGTGGTATTGCTGGTTGGAGTAGTGATGGATCTGATATTCCTATTAAAGTAAAATCTTATCCGCCAAATGCATTTGGTTTATATGATATGTCTGGTAATGTTGCAGAATGGGTTGCGGATGTTTATCGTCCAATTGTAGATTCTGAAGCAAATGATTTTAATTATTTTAGAGGTAATATTTTTACTAAAAAGATGATTGACGAAGAAGGTAAAGTTGTTATAGTTGGTGATGGAGAAGTAGAATATGATACTTTAGCAAACGGAAGAATTGTTCCTAAAAATTTACCTGGAAGCGTTAAGTTTATCCCAGTAACAAAGGACCAAACTTTTATGAGAAGAAACTATAAAAATGCAGATAACGTAAGTCTTAGAGATGGAGATAAAGGTTCTTCAAAGTTTTATGAACAAGACGAAGATCAGGTATCTGGAAACTCAAGAATGTATAACTCACCAGTAAGGCCACAGGCCGAAAGAGATTCTTTAGGAAATGTATCTCAAGATGATATTTATAAATACGACGCAAAAAGAAGAACAACTTTAATTAGTGATCAATCTCGTGTGTTTAAAGGTGGTTCTTGGGCAGATAGAGAGTATTGGTTAGATCCAGCACAGCGTAGGTATTATCCAGAATATATGGCAACAAACTATATTGGATTTAGATGTGCAACAGACAAAGTAGGTCCTATGACATTTAAAAAACGTAAAAAAAGAGCACCACAATACTAATAATATTGATTAAAAATATTACAAACCTCGTTGGATTTTTCAACGAGGTTTTTTTATCTTTCAAAAATGAAAATTGAAGAATTATACAAACTCTATAGTCAACATTATTTAGTTGATACAGATACTAGAAAAATAAGAGAAAATACTTTGTTTTTTGCTTTAAAGGGCGAGAATTTTAATGGTAACAAATTTGCAGAAGAAGCGCTAAAAAAAGGTGCTTTATTTAGTATTGTTGATGAAGTTGAATTTCAAACTTCAAAAAATATTATTTTAGTTGATAATGTTTTAAAAACACTACAAGAACTTGCAAATTATCACAGAAGACAATTAAGTATTCCTATACTAGCATTAACAGGGAGTAATGGAAAAACGACAACCAAAGAACTTATAAATGCTGTTCTAAGCCAGCAATATGAGACTTCAGCTACACTTGGTAACTTAAACAACCATATAGGAGTTCCTTTAACCTTACTTTCTATGGATAATAATACTGAAATAGGTATTGTAGAAATGGGAGCAAATCATCCTAAAGAAATTGAGTTTTTAAGTAAAATTGTTGAGCCAGATTTTGGTTACATAACTAATTTTGGAAAAGCACACTTAGAGGGTTTTGGGAGTTTAGAAGGAGTAATTGATGCTAAATCTGAATTGTATGATTTTTTAAACAAAAATAATAAAACGGTTTTTGTTAATTCAAAAGATGAAATTCAACTTAAAAAAACAAATAAGATGATTCGTATTTTGTTTGATGAAAGTATTGAGTTTTTAGAGGTGAATCCTTTTGTTAAATTATCATTTCATAAAGTAGATATTCAAAGTAATTTAATTGGTGCCTATAACTTTAATAATATAGCTGCAGCGATCACAATCGGTGAATACTTTAATATTTCTTTTGAAAAGATTAAAAGTGCTATAGAAAACTACGTTTCTAAAAATAATAGATCTCAAATTATAGAAAAATTTTCAAATAAAATTATTTTAGACGCTTATAATGCTAACCCAACAAGTATGAAAGCTGCGATAGAAAGTTTTAATATACTTAATGCTACTAAAAAAACAGTAATACTTGGAGATATGTTTGAACTTGGAAAAACGAGCTTAGAAGAGCACCAAAGTATTGCAGATTTAGTTGCTTCTTTTTACTTTAATAATGTGTTTTTAATAGGTGAAAATTTCTGTAAAACGGAAACAAATAGTCACCAATTTAAATCTTTTGAAGACTTAAAGGAGTATCTCTCTAAAAATAATATAGATAATAGCTCTATCCTTATAAAAGGTTCTCGTGGTATGGCTTTAGAAAGAATAGTAGCTTGTATTAGTTAATTAAGTTTTTGTGGTATTCTAATAAATTATCTATAGGCCTTTGTATTACATCACTAATTTTTAAATTATGTTTTTCTGCTACTTTTTCTAAAGTATCTCTAAAGTAATATGCAATAGAGCCTATGAAATAAATTGGTGTACTGTTATCTTTTTTAAATGGTAGAACTCTATATTTAAAAAACTCTTGATAACCTTTTTTAATAAGTTTTCTAATATATTTTTCATCTTTAAATTCGAACATGAATTTAGCAAAACTTGCCAAATACATATTTGGATTTGGTTGTCTATATATATTCAATTTTATTGTGTCTGCATCTAAAACAAACTGTTTTTCGAATTCTTTCCTTATTCGTTTAGGCATTTTTTTGTAATAATAATCACGAATTAATATTTTACCAAAATAATTTCCACTTGCTTCATCCATTAATATGTATCCAAGTGATGGAACCAACATTTGTGTTGTTTTTCCGTCAAAGTAACAGCTATTAGATCCAGTTCCTAAAATACAAACAATAGCAGGCTTGTTTCCAGAAGCTGCATATACAGCCGCTAACATGTCTTCTGCGATGTTTATTTCTGCATTTACAAATATTTTCTGCATAACATTACGCAAAATATTTATTGGTTTTGGAGTTCCGCAACCAGCTCCATAGAAATGAATTTGTGTAACCTTATCTTTAATGTCAATAAGTTGAAACATGTTAATAATTCTATTTTCTAACTCATCTTCAGCAACAACAGCAGGGTTTAAGCCTAGTGTTCGTACTCTAAATACTTCTTCTTTGTTTGTGTTTAAAGCAATCCAATCTGCTTTAGTAGAGCCGCCATCTGCAATTAAAATCATTTGTAGTTTATTATTTTATTCAAATATAACTGTTCAAAACTATTTATCCAATAGTATATCAAAACTCAAACGGTTTCGTTGTAAAATAATTATTTCAAGATGTATTTTAATATCGAGTTAAAGCCTTAATTTTACATAAATAATTTTAGATGTTTTTTTTTAAGAAAAAAGAGATACTGCTTATTGAGTTTTTCCCAAAAGGATTTGTTGATATTCATTCACATTTACTTCCCGGAATAGATGATGGTGCTAAAAATTTAGATGATTCAATTGAATTAATTTCTAAAATGTCTTCCTACGGAATAAGAAATTTTATTACCACACCACATGTTTTAGGTGATATTTACCCGAACTCTACTAATGTAATCTTACAAAAATTAGAAGAGGTTAAAGTAGAATTAAAAAAGAGAAATATGAATAGTATTTCTATAAGTGTTGCTGCAGAATATATGTTAGATAATGAGTTTTTTATGCGTTTAAAAAACAACGATATTTTAACTTTAAAGGGTAATTATATTTTAGTTGAAATGTCCTTTTTTAATGAGCCTTTTAATTTGTCCGATATACTTTTTGAAATTCAATTAAAAGGATATAGACCTGTACTGGCTCACCCTGAACGTTACGGGTTTTATCATAATAACTTTGAAGCTTTTTATAAGTTGAAAAAAGCAGGTGTTTTATTTCAGTTAAACTTACTATCCTTAACAGAGCATTATGGTAAAAGTGTACAGAAAACAGCAAATAAATTAATCAATGAAAATTTATATGATTTTGTTGGAACTGACACACATCATAAAAATCATTTAAAATTACTAGAAAAGATAGGAACTAAAAAGGTGAAAGAAAAAATCTTTCACCTTTTAGAAAATAACAAAAAAGTTTTTTTGTAGTTATTTTTTAGTTTCGTCTAAAGTCTCAAATTGTGAATTGTTAGAAATATATTCTGGAACAATTTCTTTTAAAGCGCTAACAGTTAACTCATCGTTATGCTCTTTGTTGATATTACAAAGATATTCTATTTTTTTTGTGATTACAGGTATATCCACGTTTTGTGTTTTTGCAATCATTATTTTCTCATGATAGGTTGTTGTGGTATTTTCGCCATTGGCTAAAAGTTCTTCATACAATTTTTCTCCTGGACGTAAACCTGTAATTTTAATATCTATATCATCAGGATATACTAATCCTGAAAGATGAATCATTCTTTTTGCAATGTTAAAAATCTTTACAGATTTCCCCATGTCAAATATGTAAATTTCTCCACCATCTCCCATTGTTCCTGCTTCTAATACAAGTCTACAGGCTTCTGGAATTGTCATGAAGTAACGAGTAATATCTTTATGGGTAACAGTTAATGGGCCACCGTTTTCAATTTGCTTCTTGAATAATGGAATAACAGAACCGTTTGATCCGAGTACATTTCCAAAACGAGTAGTTGTAAATTTAGTCTTAATACTTTGATTACTAAGACAGCTAATATACATTTCAGCAACTCTTTTAGTAGCTCCCATAACATTTGTAGGGTTTACTGCTTTGTCTGTTGAAACCATAACAAAACGATCTACACCATGTTTTACAGATAAGTCCGCTACCATTTTTGTCCCTCCAACATTTATTTTAACAGCTTCATAAGGGCTTCTCTCCATTAAGGGAACGTGTTTATATGCAGCAGCATGAAATACCTTTTGTGGTTTAAAATGAGCGAAAATTTCTTCCATTCTTTTTCCATCTCTAACATCCGCAACAATTGGTGTGAAGTTCTCAATATCTTTTTGAATTAACTCCTGCTGTAATTCATATAATGGAGATTCTGCTTGGTCTACAAGTATTAAGTGTTTATGATTGTATAAACATAATTGTCTTGAGATTTCTGATCCAATAGAACCAGCTGCACCAGTAACTAAAATCACTTTATCGTTTACTTCCCTTTGTAGTATAGGATTGTCAATAGAAATTGGTTTTCTATCTAATAGATCTTCAATTTTAACCTGTTTAATTTGATTTGCTTCAAAATCACCACCAATCCATTTAGATAAAGGTGGTACAATTTTAATCTCCAATCCTAATTTTAATAGACTATCTGTTATTTCTAGTATGCGTTCTGGTTTGATATTTTGTATCGAGATAACGACTTCATCAATTCTTTTTTTCTCAATAAACTCTTTGGTTATTTGATGTTGACCATAAACTAATACACGGTTTATTTTTTTACCAATTTTGTTTTTATCATCATCTATAAAACCAGCTACATCATAACTATTTTTAGTGTCTCTATTTAATGCTCCGTAAGTAATTAAACCTGAGTCGCCAGCTCCATAAATCAATACATTGGTTATAGAATCTAGTTCAATTGTAATTATTTCATAAAAGGTTTTAAATATAAACCTACTAAAAATTAGTAAAAATGTACTTACTAAATAGTGTATTGCAATTATTGTAAATGGTATAGTAAAAGTTGGTAAAAAATTAAACACTCTATTTATTGATACAATAATTAGGGTTGTAAAAGACATAATTGTAATTCCAACAAAAACATTAAAGGCATCTCTTGTACCTGTATGTCTTATAATTCCTTTGTATGAACCAACTAATAAAAAGCTAATAAGTGCAATAGTAGCTATTATTGGTAGTTGAAAAGATAATTTTTCTGTCTCAAAATTTAAACTAGCATTAAAGCGAATTATGTATGCTATAATAAATGAGATACAAACTAAAGTTATATCTATTAAAAGTACTAGCCACTTAGAGGCATACTTATCTAAAATTTTTAATAAAAACTGTCTAACCATTTAAAGTGATGTGATTGTATGTAAAAATACAATTAAATATTGAATAGTTGTTTTTAGTATTTGTTTTTTGAAAATGAGGTTGTTAGATCTTTTTCATTTGATTCTTCATCATTGTCATTTGCTCTTTTAACATGCCATGTTTGTCTAATTTCTTAGCTTCAGCCATTAAATTTGTAGCTTCTCTTTTTCTTCTTTTTGTCATTGCAATACCAGCTAATTGTAATTTAGCCATTGCTAAATCATGATCCATTGAAAGTCCTATTTTTACAGCTTTACGTAAAAACTTTTCAGCTTGTGTAATGTTAGTTTGCGATAACATTATACCGTGAAGGTAATTGTAATAACCTTCTTGTTTTTGAGTTAACGCAGTTGATGGGTTTTTAATATAACCCAACCATTTTTGTGCTCCTGGAAAATTTTGTTTACGTAACTGTAAGAATGCGAGTAAGATAAATTCATTTTTAAAATAAAATAACACGAAGATTCCTGCTAGTAATAATAATGAAATTCCATTCATTATATTTCCTTGTGTAAATTGATAAACTGCCCAACCTGCTATTAAGGCTGCAATAGCTAATTTTATATTTTTATGAAACATAGTCTTTTTTCTAATTTTTATTGAAAAGCAAATGTACTTTTTTCTACCGAAACTACTTATCCTTTTTTGTAGTGTTTTTTATATTTTATCCAAGCTAAAATTCCTAAAATAGCAACAAAACCTACTGAATAAAATACCGAACTAGGTGTAATAACTCTATCTCCACTTGCATAAGAATGTAATCCTGATAAGTAAAAGTTTACACCAAAATAAGTCATCATTATTGATGCATAAGCCATTATTGACCATAAGTTGAATGTAAATTTACCACGTAAACCAGGAATTAAACGCATATGTAATACAAAAGCATAAATCATTATGGAAACTAGTGCCCAAGTTTCTTTTGGATCCCAACCCCAATAACGTCCCCAACTTTCGTTTGCCCACATTCCGCCTAAAAAGTTTCCGATAGTAAGCATTACTAAACCAACGGTTATAGACATTTCATTAATTATAGTCAATTCTTTAATGTTAATATCCATTTTCTTTTTGTTATTCTTAGTGGTAAAAACCATTAAGAATAGCGAAACAATTCCTAAAATCATTGCCAAAGAAAAAGGACCGTAACTAGCTACAATAATAGAAACGTGCACTAACAACCACCATGAGTTTAATACAGGTTGTAAATTTGCAATTTCTGGGTCTAACCAGTTTTGATGTGCAAAAGCTAATGTAATTGATACTAGAAATGCTGTTGCAGCAATTGTTAAAGCAGATTTTCTTCCTAGTAATAACCCAAACAACATTGTAGCAAAAGCAACAAAAATAATTGATTCGTAAGCGTTACTCCAAGGCGCATTACCGCTAATGTACCAACGCATTCCAAGACCAATAATGTGTGCCGTAAATAAAATGATTACTATACCAATAAGCCCTTTTATTATATAGTTTAAAGCTTTACTACTAGTAAATATCTGTGTAATAACTAATATGATTAATAAAACACCAACAATACCATAACCTATAGCGAGGTTACTAAAAATATCAATTTCATTATAAGTTATTTCTAGTTCAATTTTTTCTTCTGAAGGGCGAACATTTGACCCAAATTTCTTTTGAAACTTTTTTATTCCATCTAAAACACTATTAGCTTCTGTATAATCTCCGGTTTGTTTAGCATTTTGTAATAGTTGAATATAAACAGGTAAAGATTGACGAACAAAAACAGAATCGATGCCTTTAAAACCAGCGTTTAATGTTTCTGGTTGAGAAACCCATTTATTGTTTTCTTCATTAGGAATTGGGAATATACGCATTACGTTACCGCCTAAAGCACTTGTGTAAAGCCAAACTCTTCTTCCAATTTTTATAACATCTTTCTCAAATTTATCTTGAATATTTTTCTTTTGAGCTTCAATTATATAGTTGTCAATTTTTGAAACACCATTTTCGCCATAAAAATCATACAAACGCGCATGTGTAGCGGTTTGCGGTAAATTTAAAATTTCACGAATTTTTGTATTTCCTTCTTCTAAATAAATGAATGGAATTCTCTCTGCCCAAAAACTTGGATTTTCTCTTATTGATAATAAAACCTGACTAGGATTCATGTCTCTAAAAGTATCAACATGACTTACTTTTCTCACCAATTCCGATGCAAAAGTATGTGCTGGTTTCATACGTCCTCCAGCATCTTGAATTACTAATTTGCTAAAAGATTTTGCATGTTCCGCATCAACTATGTTAGCTTTTAAAATAGAATCAATTTGAACTTCGGTAATTTTTATTAATTGACGTTGTTGGTGTTTCGTAACAGTTTGTTGAGGCGCATGATTATGTCCGTCGTTTTCTGTGTGAACATGTTCTTGTCCAAAACTAAATCCAAAGAAAAACAAGAAACCAATTACAGACATGGTTAGTTTTTTCTTCCTAATTTTTTTCAAACTTTTCTTTAAACTATCAAAATGAGTATTCTTAACAAATAGCATTGCTAATAAACCTCCGAATAATAAAAAGTAACCAATGTATGTTATTAATGTTCCCCAATAATCATGATTTACTGAAAGGTGGGTTTGTTCAATTTCTTCTCCGGCGTTTTTATAACTAGACTGAAAAAACTTAAATCCTTTATGATCTAAAATATGATTCATGAAAATTCTATAATCAAATGTATTGTCTTTGTCAATAACCGTAACCTCACTTGCGTAAGAAGCTGCGCTTTCTGAACCTGGGTATTTTTCTAATTGAAAATCATTCAGTTTAATGTTAAACGGAATTAATAATTCTTTGGCGCCATACCAAGCTCTAAAATTTAAACCACCAACAGAAAACTGTTTTTGTCCGTCGGTATTGTATTGTCCACCAGTAAATTCAATTCTTTCTGTTTCGTTATTTGCAGTAACATCAAAAATTACAGCGTCGTATTTAGTTTTATCTTTTTTTCCGCTAATAGTTTGGATCTCTCCTTTTTCTGCAGGTCTTGGAATTACAAATTGTAAACCAGCTACATTGTGTAAGGTTAAATATTGGAAGTGTTGTGCAGAATCTTTTACAATTGTTCCTTTTTTCTGGTCTGCCATTCTAAGCCAATCTCCATCAGCTTTAGTTTTCATTTGTAAAGTTCCGTTTTCAGTATAAAAATTGATTGATGCATTATTTTCTGGTGCTTCAAAACCAACTAATATATTATGAATGTTCTGTATTGTTCCTTTTTTAATATAATGCTCGTGTCTGCTTCCTTCAGAACTTTCAACTAAAAATAAATGTTCAACTCCATTTTCATCCAAAACCATTTTCTTTTCTGCCCAAGGAATATAATCAACTAATTTAAAATCGATTGTATTTGCAGCAGCGCTTTTTTTAGGTTGAAAAGTAGCACTAAATTCTTTACTGTTTTTTCCCCAAGCAGTTAGTAACAGTTTTTCGTTTATTTCTTTTTGAAATTCGCTGTTATCAACAATTACGTTTAAGTATGTGGTTTCTGATAATAATTTATTAGTAGTTTCTCCTTCATCAATAATCATCATACCTTCATAACCAATATAGCGTGTAATTCCTGCGCCAATTAGAATTAATAAAAATGAAACGTGAAACAGTAAAACCGACCACTTTTCTTTTTTATACAAACGGTATCTAAAAATATTTCCAAAGAAATTTACGACAAATAACAGCATAATTAACTCAAACCACCAAGTGTTATAAACAAGTGCTTTAGAGGTTTGTGTTCCGTAGTCGTTTTCTATAAATGTGGCAACACCCATTGCAGCAGCAAAGAGAATAAATAAAATTGCCATTAAACGTGTTGAGTAGAGTATATTGAAGATTTTTTTCATCTTAATTTGGTACTTTTAAAGTCGCACAAATTTACGCATAAAAGCAGAAAAAACAGTGTATATTTTACTGTTTTTTTACTAGATTTTTTTGTCGAAATGGAAGGGAGATTTTGGAGAATTCGCTAATGTTTAAGAATATTCACAGTTTTAATTGTTAATATTCAAAGTTAGCGAAATTTACTAAAAAAGGAATTTAGAAGCAAACTAAATCTTACGCATCAGTTTTTTCTATTTTGATATAAAATTAATTTTGCAAATCATTTTGAAAAGCTTCAACTAGAATTGTATTTTTACACATAAGAAATTACCATATGAAAATAATAATATCTCCAGCAAAATCCTTAGATTTTGAAAGTAAAGTGCCTACAAGTTTACATACTGAACCTCAGTTTTTAGCGCAATCTGAAAAGCTAAATAAGAAACTAAAAACATTATCTAGAAAGAAGCTTTCTGAATTAATGAAAATTTCAGGTGATTTGGCTGCTTTAAATTACGATAGAAATCAGACTTGGGAAACACCATTTACGCAAGACAATGCAAAACAAGCTATTTATGCTTTTACAGGAGCAGTTTTTCAGGGAATTGATGTAAATTCTTTAGCTGAAGAAAAATTACCAGTCTTACAAGATAATTTACGAATCCTATCAGGTTTATACGGTTTATTAAAACCGTTAGATTTAATACAACCTTATCGATTAGAAATGGGAACACGTTTAAAAGTTGGAAGAGCTGAAAATTTGTACAAATTTTGGGGAGATGAAATAGCAAATGCTTTAAATGAAGAAATTAATGATGATGAGTTATTTATTAACCTTGCAAGTTCAGAATATTTTAAAGCGGTAAATAAAAAAGTGCTAAAAGTGCCAATGATTACGCCTGTTTTTAAAGATTTTAAAAATGGAGAATATAAAATTGTGATGACTTATGCTAAAAAGGCTAGAGGTTTAATGGTGCGTTATATCATTGAAAACAATGTTAAAACTATTCAAGAATTAAAAGGTTTTAATGTAGATAAGTATCGTTTCTCATCAGAATTATCTTCTGAAACAGAATTAGTTTTCACTCGATAGTATTCAGTTTTCAGTGTTCATAACTTGCAGTTGAGTATTGCCAGCTGAATACTGAAAACTGCCTACAGAATCAACAATCAACCATTCTTACGGTAACGGCTAAACCGCCTTCCGATGTTTCTTTGTAATTTTTATTCATGTCTTTTGCGGTTTCCCACATAGTGTCAATTACATCATCTAAATGCACTAAAGATTCTTTTGGATCCGTTTCTAAGGCAATTTCTGCGGCATGAATTGCTTTTATAGCGCCCATTGAATTACGTTCAATACAAGGAACTTGAACCAAACCGGCAATTGGGTCGCAAGTTAAACCTAAATGATGTTCCATTGCAATTTCTGCGGCAGATAAACATTGTGCAGGTGTTCCGCCTAATAGTTCTGTTAAAGCTCCAGCTGCCATTGCAGAGGAAACTCCAATTTCTGCTTGACAACCTCCCATTGCTGCAGAAATTGTAGCGTTTTTCTTGAAAATACTACCTATTTCGCCCGCAGTTAATAAGAATTTTTTAACATGATTAAAATCTGCTTCATGATTTTCTATAACCATATAATACATTAAAACAGCCGGAATTACACCTGCGCTTCCATTTGTAGGGGCAGTTACAACTCTACCTAATGCCGCATTAACTTCGTTTACTGATAATGCAAAACAGCTAACCCATTTTAAAATCTCTCTAAATTTTACTTCGCTACTTCTAATTGCAGTTATCCATTCATCTGGATTAGCATATATAGCGCCTTTAATAAGTTTAGCTTGTGTATCAAAAGCACGTCTTTTTACATTTAATCCGCCAGGAAGTTTTCCTTCAGTATGGCAACCAATGTACATGCATTCTAACATTGTTTCCCAAATTCTATTCAATTCAAAATCAATTTCATCAGAAGAACGGAGTTCTAATTCATTTTTTAAAACGATATCTGAAATTTGTAAATTTTCTTTTTCGCAATATTCTTCTAATTGAATAGCTCTATTTATTGGAAAAGGAAAGTTCTTTTTTGTAATTTCTATTTCTTCTTCTAAATGATCGTTTTCTTGAACAATAAATCCACCGCCAATAGAATAATAAGTTTCTGTTGATATTTCTTTTCCATTAGAAAAGCCTTTAAAAGTCATTCCGTTTGAATGAAAAGGCAAAAAATCTCTATTAAAAATAATAGAATTTTTTAAAAACTTAATTTTATTTCCACCTTTAAAATAAATTTCTTCTTGTGTATTAATTCTATCCACAATAATAAAAACATCTTCAATAGGTATATATTCTGGGTCAGCTTCACTTAAGCCTAAAAGAATAGCTAAATCTGTTGCGTGTCCTTTTCCTGTTAACGAAAGTGAGCCGTACAGATGCACTTCAATAGTGTCTATAGCATCTAAAAGATTTGTTTCTCTTATTTTTTGAACCCAAGCCATGGCAGCTCTCCAAGGGCCTAATGTGTGTGAGCTAGATGGGCCAACGCCAATCTTAAGCATATCGAAAACACTAATAAATTGTGACATTCTTAAAAAACTACATTTAAATTGCTGTAAATGTAAAAAATCCAACTCATTGAGTTGGATTTTTTTATAATATTATAATAAAATTTATTTTAGAAACCGTAAACAGATTCTTTGTCAAATTTTTTCATTAACATATAATATACTACCGCTCTATATTTATTTCTTTCAGACTTCCCAATTCTTTCCATAACTTCTGCAATACCTGCGTCTAATTCAGGGCTATCAGCTAAACCTAATTTTTTCATTAAGAAATTTTTCTTAACCGTTGCTAATTCTTTAGCATCAGAACCAGATACAGTTTCAGCATCTTTCTTATAAATTGATGGACCTAATCCTTTAGTAACAGCTTTTAATAAATCTGTGTTAGAGCGTAAATCTCTATCGTCCATAAATTTTTTATACAATGCTACTTTTTCGTCAAACTTACTCATGATTTTTTGTTTTATAGGTTAACTTTTTTTAAAAATTAAAATTTAGATTCCAAATATAGAGAAATAATTATGGATTGTCAAATAGAATTTTAAATCAGTCGATTAGCAACTTAAAATCAATAAAAACCATGTTTTGTTAATTAAATTGTTGAAAACAAAAACACATTGTTTCGAAGCGGCATTATAGTTGTAGTACATTTAGAGTGTAATTCTAAACCTTTGCCTATGTCTTTATCAAAGTTTGAATCGATGCTTAAAACAAATAATGTTTATTTTTTCGATTTGGTTGAGTTTGAGGAAATTATAGTTCATTATCTTGATGTGGGTAAGCATTCTTTAGCTAGAAAAGCTGTAAAACTTGGAATGGAGCAACACCCAACTTCTGTAGACCTAAAACTACTACAAATAGAACTCCTTATTTTTGAGAATAAATTAGAAGAGGCAACACTTTTAGTGAATAGGTTAGAAGTGGTTTCGCCAAAAAACGATGAGGTTTTTATTCAAAAAGCTACTATTTTATCAAAAAGAGGCACACATTTAGAAGCTATCAAAAATCTTGAAAAAGCATTGGTTTTTTCTGATGACAAAGCAGATATCTGGTCTTTAATAGGTATGGAATACTTGTATTTAGATGATTATGATAATGCTCGTTTAAATTTCATTAAATGTATTGAAGTAGATTTTGAAGATTATTCATCACTCTACAATGTTGTCTATTGTTTTGATATGCAAGAGAATCATGAGCAAGCTATTACATATCTAAACTCTTATGTAGATAAAAATCCATATTGTGAAGTAGCTTGGCATCAATTAGGAAGACAGTATTTTACACTAAATATGTATAAAGAAGCATTAACTTCTTTTGACTATTCTGTTTTAATTGATGAGAGCTTCATTGGAGGTTATTTAGAAAAAGCAAAAACTTTAGAAGCGTTAAATCGTTTTGAAGAAGCAATTGATAATTATTTAATTTCTTTAGAATTAGACGATCCAACAGCATTTGCATATACAAGAGTTGGTGAATGTTATGAAAGATTAGGTAAGTCGGAGATTGCAATTAGATATTATAAAAAAGCGGTACATGAAGATCCTTTGTTAGATAAAAGTTGGTTGTTGTTAACTAACTTGTATTATGATCAAAAAGAGTATCAAAAAGCAGCATATTATATAGGTAAAGCTTTGAAAATAGACGACGCAAATCCAATGTATTGGCAAAAATATTCAGACATTCATTTAAAGTTAAACTTCTTTGAAGAAACTGTAAAAGGTTATAAAAAGTGCATAGAGTTAGGTGATATTGATCTTGAAGTTTTTACCGCGCTATCTGATGTTCAACTGTTTTTAGGAGATTTTAATGATGCTTTAAAAACAGTTTTCGATGCGCAAAAAATATATAAAGATTTTGCCGAATTAGAATACCGATTAGCCGGATTGTTTTTTATATTAAATAAAGAAAACTACGGTAGAGGTCATTTGATTAACGGAATGAAAATAGATTATGAGTATCATATAATTATAAAAGAACTATATCCAACAGTTTTTGATAATGTTAAGATTCAGCAATTATTAAAAAATTATAAGAAAGCTATAGAGTAATAAAATTTATTTTACAGTTAAGCCGGGCATTTATGTTCGGTTTTTTTATGTTTTTAAACTATCTTCGCCATAAACAAACTAAACAATGAGTAGAACATTAAAAGACTATATTTTTATAGGTTGTAAAGGATTAGCAATGGGAGCAGCTGATGTTGTTCCAGGAGTTTCTGGCGGTACAATTGCGTTTATTTCTGGTATTTATGAAGAATTATTAGAAAGTATAAGTAATATAAATTTAGATTTATTTAAAACGTTTAAAAAAGAAGGTTTTTCTAGTGCTTGGAAACAGTTAAACGGTAATTTTTTATTAGCATTGTTTTCTGGAATTTTTATTAGTGTTGTTTCTCTTGCAAAAGCAATAAAGTGGTTGTTAGAAAATGAACCAATTTTATTATGGTCTTTTTTCTTCGGATTAGTTTTAGCAAGTATTATTTACATTGCTAAACAAGTAACAAAATGGAACGCGGTTTCTTATATTTTGTTGATTTTAGGTGCTGTTTTAGCTTACTATATAACAACTTTAAATCCTTTAATTTCTGAAAGTTCTTCGCCTTTATTTATGTTTTTAGCAGGCGCTGTTGCAATTTGTGCTATGATTTTACCTGGAATTTCAGGTTCTTTCATTTTGGTTTTATTAGGCGCTTATAAGCCAATTCTAGAAGCTATAAATAATAGAGATTTAAAAACAATAGCATTAGTAGGAGCAGGAGCATTTGTTGGTTTGTTAACTTTTTCTAGAGTTTTAAAATGGTTGTTTACACATTATAAAAATTACACGTTGGTTGCTTTAACGGGCTTTATAATTGGTTCGTTAAATAAAATTTGGCCTTGGAAAAAGGTGTTAACATATCGTTTAAATTCTCATGGAGAAAACGTGCCATTTAATGAGCAGTCTGTTTTACCAACTTCTTTTGAAGGAGATCCTAAAATTGTATTTGGAATTTTATTAATGATTGTTGGTTTTTCTCTAATTTTATTACTTGAAAAATTAGCGGTTAAGAAGAATTAATTTTACGTAACTTCGTCTCCGACAGTTACCAAACAATGTATAAATCTAGAACGTTATCTAATAAAATAGGGCTTTTCCTTAAAGGCCTAGCTATGGGTGGCGCAAACAAAGTTCCTGGAGTTTCTGGAGGAATGGTTGCTTTTGTTATAGGTTTTTATGAAGAATTAATCTTTAGT
This sequence comes from Tenacibaculum aquimarinum, assembly GCF_022478115.1. GTDB lineage: Bacteria > Bacteroidota > Bacteroidia > Flavobacteriales > Flavobacteriaceae > Polaribacter > Polaribacter aquimarinum_A. The sequence continues at coordinate 67,842 of NZ_JAKGSC010000008.1, forward strand.
TTTAGAAGAGTTAATAGAAAAGCATTTAAATTACTTTTTAATGGAAGATTTAAAAGCTTTGCCCAGTACATAAACTTACCTTTTTTAGTGCTGATACTTTCTGGAAGTATGTTTAGCTATTTTAGTATATCGTTAGTTTTAGACTATTTCTTAAAACATTACGAACTCTATGTTTGGTCTTGGTTTTTCGGAATGATTATCGGCTCAATTTATTATATATCTAAAGATTTTGGAGTTTGGAAACTTAAAGATTTAATAAGTTTACTAATAGGGATTTCAGTTGGAGTTGCAATTAGTTTTTTATCGCCAGCAAAAGAAAATGATAATTTATGGTTTGTTTTTCTTTGTGGAATTATTAGCGTTTCTGGAATGACACTTCCTGGACTTTCTGGCTCTTTTATCTTAATTCTTTTGGGTAATTATGTGTTGCTTTTGGTAGATAGTGTAAACGCCTTTTTAGGAATAGTAACTAATTTGTTTTCAGGGAATTTGGATGTTTTAAGTAACCCGGAAAATATACGTTATTTAAAAATTATTAGCGTTTTTACAACAGGTTCTGCATTTGGATTGGTTTCTATATCGCATGTTTTAGGATATGTTTTAAAACACTGGAATAAGATTGTAAATGCTGTTATTATAGGTTTTATTACAGGTTCTTTAGGCATTGTTTGGCCTTGGAAAAAAACAATATTTGTACAAGAAAACGGAACAGCACTTATAGATATAAATGGAGATAAAATTATTGAAAACTATCAACGATATTTGCCAGAGTTAGCATCTGCAGAAACGTGGTTGGCAATATTTTTTATTGTATTTGGAATCGCATTAATATTAGGAATAGATTTTTATGGACGTAGAAGAAAAAAATAAATTGTTTGCACTTGTTGGAAAAGATATTTCATACTCTTTTTCTAAAGGATACTTTACTGAGAAGTTTCAACAATTAAAATTAGAGAAGAATAAATATGTGAATTTTGATATTCAATCTATTGATGAATTGCCAAAATTAATAGCAAAGCATAAAGCAGAACTTGGCGGTTTAAATGTAACCATACCTTATAAAGAAGCTGTAATTCCGCTTTTAGATAAAATGTCTAAAGCTGCAAAGAAAATTGGAGCCGTTAATACTATAAAAGTCACCAAAAAAGGTTTTTTGAAAGGTTATAATACAGATGTTTATGGTTTTCAAAAATCTATAGAGCCATTGTTGAAGCCGCATCATACAAAGGCATTAATTTTAGGAACTGGTGGCGCTTCTAAGGCTATTGCTTTCTCACTTAAAAAACTTGGAATTTCGTTTAAGTTTGTAAGTAGAAACCCACAAGGAAAGAAACAAATAGGTTACAATAAGTTAAAGAAAGCTGTAATACAAAAGCATACAGTTATTATAAATTCTACACCTTTAGGTACGCATCCAGATGTGTTTAATTACCCGTCAATACCGTATGAGTTTTTAACTGAAAAGCATTTGTTATTCGATTTAATTTACAATCCGGCAGAAACAGCTTTTTTAACTAAAGGTAAAGAAAGAGGTGCAACTATTAAGAATGGGTTAAGAATGTTGGAACTACAAGCCGAAAAATCTTGGCAAATTTGGAACGGAATTAAAGAGTAGAAATACCTACATAAATAGGCTGCGTTAGGGATTGAAACGGCATCCTTTATTCTAAAAAATGCGATAGTATTTTTTTAGAATAAAGATATAGTGTAAAGCCCGCTCGAACGCCCAAATATTAATTTGCTGTTTTTGGAATACATTGTTATCTTTACGTACTAATATTAGAACTTAAACATTGTAGATATGTTGGATAAAAATGAAAACCCTGAAAAGGAAGTTGAGAATGTAGATGTTAACCCGTTAACAAACACAGAAGAAGTTGTAGAGAGCGTAGAAAGTTCTGATGCAGAAGCGCCAGAAACGGCGGAAGTAATTGAAGCTATTGACAATCAGGTTGCAGAAGATGCAGAAAAGTCTGATGAAAAAAATGAAATTCCGATGCTCGATTATGAGTCTATGGAATTAGAAGGTTTGGTTGAAGAGCTTGAAAAATTGGTTAAGAATAATCCTGTACAACAAATAAAAGCAAATGCAGATGCTATTAAAAATGCTTTTAATAGTAAGTTTGGTAAGTTATTGTCTGATAAAAAAGAAGCTTTTTTAGCGGAAGGTGGTAATGTTATTGATTTTCAGTTTTCGAGTCCAATAAAATCTTCTTATAACACACTTTTAGGAGAATATAAAACAAAAAGAGATGCTTACTACAAAGAGTTGGATGGGCAGCTTAAGGCAAATTTAGAAAAGCGAAATCAAGTTATTGAAGAGCTTAAAGTGCTTATAGAAAATGGTGATGCAAAAACCATGTATAATGATTTTAGAGACTTGCAAACGCAATGGAAAGGTATTGGCGCTGTGCCAAGAACAAAGTATAATGATACTTGGAAAATTTATCATCATCATGTAGAGCGTTTTTACGATTTATTACATTTAAGTAAAGATTTTAGAGAGTTAGATTTTAAGCATAATTTAGAAGAAAAATTAAAGTTAATTTCTCGAGCAGAAAGTTTAGCTGAAAAAGAGAATATAAACGATGCGTTTAAGGAATTACAAGATTTACACAAACTTTGGAAAGAAGAAGTTGGTCCTGTAAGTAAAGAGTATAGAGAAGATGTTTGGCAAAAGTTTAGCAATGCAACTAAGGTTATCCATGACAAAAGACATGATCATTTTCGTGCTTTAAAATCTCAACATCAGGATATTATTGATGTTAAGTTAGCGGTTATTGAAAAGATAGCTGCTTTTGATACTTCAAATAATAAAACGCATAAAGATTGGCAAAATAGTATTAAAGGAATTGAAGCTTTACGTAAAGAGTATTTTGATGCAGGTAAGTTACCTTATGCAAAAAGCGAGGCTGTTTGGCAAAAATTTAAAGCAGCAACAAAGAAGTTTAATGCTGCTAAGAATACTTTTTATAAACATGAAAAAGGAACTCAGAACGATAATTTAAAGGCAAAAATGGCTTTAATTGAATTAGCGGAGAGTTTAAGAGAAAGTGAAGATTGGGAAACGTCTACTAATACAATGAAACGTATTCAGTCTGATTGGAAAAAAATTGGTCATGTGCCACGTAAATTTTCTGATGATATTTGGAAGCGTTTTAAAGCTGCTTGTAATTTTTATTTTGATAGATTACATGCACGTAAAAATGAGTTAAATAAAGACCAACAAGTTCTTGTAGATACTAAAAAAGAGTACTTAGAGCAACTTAAGGTTTCGGAAACTACATCTTTAGAGGATGTAAATGCTGCAATTGCAAAATGGAAAGAGTTGGGGAGTTTGCCAAGAAATATGCGTCATTTAGATGGTAAATTTAATAAGCAAATAGATGCGGCTTACGAAAAATTAAATCTTGGTAAAGAAGAAGTTGCCATGATGAAGTTTAAGAATGTTATTAATAGTTACTTAGATCAAGAAGATTTTAGGAAACTAGATAATGAACAATTCTTTTTGCGTAAGAAAATTGATGAAACCGTTAGAGAGATGCAACAGTTAGAAAATAACTTAAGTTTTATTTCTAATGCTACTGAAGATAATCCGTTTGTTATAAACGTTAGACAAGGGATTAATAAGCATAAAGAAGATTTAGATGTTTGGCAATTAAAGTTAGATTATTTAAAGAAGTTAAAATACTAGATTTAGTATTTGTATAAAACAAAAAACTCGAAGCTAAGCTTCGAGTTTTTTGTTTTATAATTAAAAAGGATTAAGCAAAAATCTTGTCGATTTTTTGTTTTTCCTCTTCAGCTAGAGCAGCATCTACTAAGATTCTACCACTGTGCTCGTCAATAGTAATTTTCTTTCTGTTTGCAATTTCTAATTGTACTTGTGGTGGTATTGTGAAGAAAGATCCTCCAGCTGCGCCACGTTCAATAGAAACTACTGCTAAGCCGTTTCTTACTTTATTTCTTATTCTAGAATAAGCAGCAAATAAATGTGCGTCTAAAGATTTAGAAAATTCTTCAGATTTTTCGTTTAATAACGCTTCTTCTTTTTCAGTTTCTTTTAAGATAGCATCTAGTTCAGATTTTTTGTGACCTAAATGTGCTTCTTGTTTGTTTAACTTTTCAGTAGTTGATGCAATAATTTGTTTCTTTTGCTCAATTTTAGCTTTAAACTCGTTAATGCGTTTTTCAGCTAATTCAATTTCTAATTCTTGATATTCAGTTTCTTTAGCTAAAGAGTCAAACTCACGATTGTTACGTACATTTTTTTGTTGCTCTTCATATTTTGCCATTAACGCTTTACTTTCGTCAATTGCTAATTTTTTGTTTTTAATATCTGTTTCAAGATTAGTAACGTCTTCACCTAAATTAGAAACACGGGTATTTAATCCGGCAACTTCATCTTCTAAGTCTTCTACTTCTAAAGGTAATTCTCCACGTACATTTCTAATTTCATCTATTCTAGAATCAATTAATTGTAAGTCGTACAGTGCTCTTAATTTCGCTTCAACCGTAATTTCTTTCTTTTTTGCCATGTTTAAAAATAATATATTGGGTTCGTACTTTTTTCTGATAAAATGACCGCAAATTTAGTAAATTTTTTCGAGAGATACTCAACTAAAAGGTTTTTTGTAAACTGTTCGCTTTCATAATGACCAACATCTGTTAATAAAATTTTATTTTCAGCTTTAAAAAACTCGTGATACTTAAAATCGGCACTAACATAAGCATCCGCTTTTTGTTGAATTGCATTTTTAATAGCAAAACTTCCTGAGCCACCTAAAACGGCAACTTTTTTAATTTTTTTATCTAATTTATTAGAATGACGAACACAGCCTGTTTTAAATTTATTTTTCACTAATTTTAAAAAGGCATCTTCTGTTATTGCTGACGGAAGCTCGCCAATCATTCCCATTCCTATATTCTTATCAGAAAATGTTTCCTTTGGAATTAATACTTGCGGATTTTCTATTCCTAAAACTTCACACATTTTAGCAGAAACTCCTAAATGAGTATTGTCTAGGGCTGTGTGTGTTGCATAAATAGCAATATCATTTTTTATGGCTTTTAAAACCACACGTTCAACATAATTATTTCCGTTTATTTTTTTTAATCCGCCAAAAATAATTGGATGAAAACTAACTATTAAGTTGCAATTCTTAGCAATAGCTTCATCTACCGTTTCTTCTAAAGTATCTAAAGTAACCAAAACTCCTGTAACTTCTGTGGCATAATTACCAACTAACAAACCAACATTGTCAAAATCTTCAGCATAAGAAAGTGGTGCAAGTTCTTCTAAATAATTGGTTATGTCTTTTATTTTCATTTGTAAATAATTTGTTGAAGTACCAAAGTTAAGATTTTAATTAGAGAAATGCCTCAATGTTTTTACATTGAGTTTCCTTAAAACTTTAAATAATGTATCTTGAACAAGAAATGTATATAAATTTTTTATTTTCGCAGTAATGAAACTACTTCGTTTTTTATTATTTCCAATTGCAGTTATTTATGATTTGATTACTTCAATTCGAAACTTTCTATTTGATAAAGGTTTTTTTAAAGCTACATCTTTTAATGTACCTGTAATTGCTGTAGGAAATTTAAGTGTTGGCGGAACAGGAAAAACACCTCAGATTGAATATTTAATAAGACTTTTAAAGAACGAAAACAAAATTGCAGTTTTAAGTAGAGGTTATAAAAGAAAATCAAAAGGTTTTTTAAAATTGAATGAAACTCATACTGCTGAAGATGTTGGAGACGAACCTTTACAGTATTTTAAAAAGTTTAATAATATAAGAGTTGCTGTAGATGCAGATAGAACAAACGGTATTACACAGTTATTAAAAGGTGAAAACTCACCAGAAATTGTTTTGTTGGATGACGCATATCAGCATAGAAAAGTAAAAGCAAGTCTCTATATTTTACTTACAAAATATAACGATTTATTTACGGACGATTTTTTATTACCAACAGGTAATCTTAGAGAGAGTAGAAGAGGAGCAAGTAGAGCAAGTATTATTATTGTTACTAAATGTCCAACGGATTTATCAGTTCAAGAACAACAAAAAATAAGAGGTAAAATAAATTTAGAAGCGCACCAACAGTTGTTTTTTTCTAGTATTTCTTATGATGAAAATATAAGTGGAAGCGAAAATATTTCTGTAAATGATTTAAATAAACACGAAGTAGTTTTAGTTACAGGAATTGCAAATCCAAAACCGTTAACTACTTATTTAAATACTAAAGGAATAAATTATACACATCTTAACTTTCCAGATCATCATGCTTTCTCGGGAAAGGATATTGTTAATATTCAGAATACATTTAAAGCTATTTCATCTGATAAAAAAATAATTTTAACAACAGAAAAAGATTATGTTCGATTAGAAGATAAATTGAAAGATGTTAGTTATTTAGGTATCAAAACAAACTTTTTATTGGAAGATAATTTATTTGATGAGGCAATAAAAAGTCATATTAAATGTTAAATTTTGATAAATGGCATTTTTTTTGATACATTTGGTAAACGTAAATTATTTATTATGAGAAAAATATATCTTACCTCCCTAATTTTATTTCTTGGTTTTGGCTTTGCTAATGCGCAAGAATCTGTGGATACTCAAGAAGTAATTGAAGTTCAGGAAGTACTAGAACCTGAAATTGTAATTAATTGGGAAAACTCTTATGATGAAGCTCTAAATAGAGCTAAAGCTGAAAATAAACCTTTATTGGTTTATTTTACAGGATCAGATTGGTGTGGACCATGTAAGGTTTTAGGTAAAAAGTTATTTAAAACTGAAAAGTTTCAGGAATATGCTACCAATAAATTTGTTCTTTATAAAGCAGATTTTCCTAGGAATAAAGATTTAGTTGAAGAAAAAACTAGAAAAGTTAATGAAGAAATACAAGCTCGTTTTGGTCAAACTAAATTTCCAACAATGATTATTGTAAATACAAAAGAGCAAGAGTTGGGGATTAAACAAGGAATGTATATGACAGAGTATTATTATCCATTTTTTGATAAAGCGATTAGAGCTTTCTAATTATAAAATAATTAGATTAATAATATAAAAACAAAGCCTTGATGTTTAACATCAAGGCTTTGTTTCGTTATATATAGAGTGTATCAAATATTCTAAGCATTATAACCAGGCTTTTTATTTATGAATAGGTTTATTCTAACTAAATGCACGAAAATTCGTTTAGGGCTTAGATATTCTATACTGTAATTGGTTTATTGTAAGAAATTGAATAGGAGTTAAGTTATCTTTTTTATATAGTTAAAACTGATGTTCTTTCTATTATAATATAGTTAGTTAGTTAGTTAGTTAGTTAGTTAGTTAGTTAGTTAGTTAGTTAGTTAGTTAGTTAGTTAGTTAGTTAGTT
>NZ_JAKGSC010000009.1 GCF_022478115.1 Tenacibaculum aquimarinum
ATCTTTTTTTTACATACACTGATTAAGAGTGTTTTATATTTAAAGTTTTTTCATTTTTATATTAAAACTAAATCTACGCTACCATATAATGACATAGTTTTCTGAATGGTTAGATGGAAACCTTTTTCCCCTTAACAAAACAAACAACTACACTATTATATTATGTACTACTTCTTATTAATAGGCACGCGTTAGGGATTGAAGCGGCATCCTTTTTGCTTTTCGCAAAAATATATAGCAAAAAGCCCGACCCAAAGGGTAACGCACAAACGAAATTACTTGTTCTCTTTTTGTAACTTATTCTTCTTTGGCTTTTTTTTCTTCTTCTTCATCTTTGCAAACATCTTCTTGTATTCTTCGACATTTACTTCTCCTCTCTTCTTTGCAGCTATTTGAAAGAAATCGAAATTTAGTTTTGACGGCTGTGGTTTTAGTTTATCGTCCATAAAAGCTCGCTGCAAAACGTCTTCTATTAGATAGTCTTCATTATTAATTGCTGGTTGGTACTCTTTTTTTAAGGATAACTTGAAAAGATTTGCTGTAGTATTGTACCAAAATGCGCGCCAACCACTTCGGAGTTCTTTAATATTACTGAATGCTGTATTACCTGTTTGACGGTGGATTAATTTTATAAGTATGCGACCTTCTGTCCTGGTCATTTTTTTAATTTGATCCGTAAACTCTCCTTCTACATATTTTTGAATTCGTTTTGTATACTTACGTCGTTTACTTTTTGATTCGATTCTACTTAAACGTACATTTAAACTGTCTAATCTTTCTGATGCTAGTTTTGCATAAGGATAGGCTTTGAATACTTTTCGTTTGAACCAAAAGTAATAACGTGCATCTTCTCTATTTTTAAATTTATGTTTTGGAAGTAAGGTTATTTCATTAAGTTCTATCATTAATGAATCGCCATCTTTAATTAGAAAGTATTCTTCATTAAAATTAGGCAAACTGTCTTTTATTTGCGCTGAAAGAACCACCGTAAATAAGACTATATATATGTATAGGATTTTTTTCATCTTTTAGTTGATTGCAAAAAGAGTTCCAAAGTAAAGAAATACTTTAAATAAATATTTCTTTTAGATTCCTGTTTTCGCAGGAATGACAATTCTTCTGAAACCTCTAAACTAGAGGCACGTTTTTTAATTATGCTTTTTTTGTTTTTCTGAACATTAACCAAAATCCTATTAAAACTAATGGAATACTTAGTATTTGACCTGTATTAAGTGAGTTTAAAACCCAATCTTCTCTACCTTCTACTTGTGCTTCTTTTAAAAACTCTATAAAGAATCTTAAAGACCAAAGTACAACCATGAATAAGCCAAATAAGAATCCAGTTTGGTTTTTCTTATCTGTTTTCCAATATAAATACCACAATGCAAAGAATAGAATTAGGTAACTTATTGCTTCGTATAATTGTGTTGGGTGACGTGGAATAGTTTGTCCGTCTCCTTTAAATATTACTCCCCAATTACTATTTGTTGGTTTTCCGTAGATTTCTGAATTGAAGAAATTCCCCATTCTAATGAAAAAACCTGCCAAAGCAACCATAATTCCTAATCTATCTAAAATAAACAACCACGGCTTATTTAATTGCTTTTTTGCATAAAAGTACATTGCTAATGGAATTGCAATTGCAGCACCATGACTTGCAAAACCGGCATAACCAACAAACTTCCAAGATCCGTCTGCTAATTTTTTCATTGGTAAAATTATTTCTAATAAATGATTCTGATAATAGTCCCAACTATAAAAAAACACGTCTCCAAAACGCATACCTACTAACATAGATACAAATACGTACATAAAAAGTGAGTCTAGTTTTTCTACTGGTATTTTATCTTCAACGTAAATCTTTTTCATTAAGCGTAACCCTAATAAAAATGCTACTACAAACATTAAACTGTACCAACGGATTACAAAAAAACCTAAATCGATACCTATTGAAGGATCCCAAACTATTGATAAAAAATTCATATATTTTTATTAAAAATTACTTATTGAAAAATTAAAGGATTACTCTTTTTAGTTCTTCAATCTTTAAATTATTATTTTAATACTATTAAAAAGTTCATGATACAATTTTTTCTTGCTTCAAAAAATCACTCGAACGGACAAACTCTTAATATCTATTTTCTTTTCTCTTGTTTTTCTGGAACAGGATCGTAACCGCTTCCGCCCCAAGGATGACAACTAAATATTCTTTTTATTGCTAACCAGCCTCCACTTATTATACCATGTTTTTGCAATGCTTCTATTGTGTAATGAGAACATGTAGGACTATATCTACAAGTTGCTGGTGTAAATGGAGATATTGCCGTTTGATAAAAACGAACTAACAATATAAATGGATATGTTAGAATTTTCTTCAAATATTATTTATTGAAAAATTAATTATGAGATTTCTCAATCGTTCCTCTTTCGAAATGATAAACTTGTAACAAAAATTTTCTTTTATTGATGAGATTCTGAAACAAATTTAGAACAACAAAAATCTAATTTACAGAAAACGTTGTACCGTCTTTACCGTCTTTTAATTGAATTCCTAAATCCAACAACTTATCTCTAATTTCATCAGATAAAGCCCAGTCTTTATTTTCTCTGGCATCTTTCCTCATTTTAATTAGCATCTCTACTACTCCGCCTAATTTGTCAGAACTATTTTGCTCTGCTTCATTTTGTAAACCTAACACATCAAAAACAAAAGCGTTTAATGTAGTTTTTAACAATTCTAAATCTTCTGAAGTTAAACTAGATTTTCCATCTTTAATCTGATTGATTGCTTTTACAGCTTCAAACAGATTAGAAATTAACATTGGTGTATTAAAATCGTCATTCATTGCTGCGTAGCAATCTTTTCTCCAATTTTCTACATTAAATGTTGATGCATTTCCTGCTTCAATCTTATCTAAAAGACTTACTGCTTCCATTAATTTAGTATGTCCTTTTTCTGAAGCTACTAAAGCATCACCAGAAAAATCTAATATACTTCTATAATTAGCTTGCATGTTAAAGAAACGAACTACACTTGCAGAAAATGCTTTTGGTAAAATATCGTTTTCTCCTGTTAAAATTTCATCTGGAAGAATATAATTTCCAGTTGATTTTGCCATTTTTTGGCTATTTAACAACAACATGTTAGTGTGCATCCAATAATTTACGGGTTTTACACCGCTACATGTTTTAGACTGTGCAATTTCACACTCGTGATGGGGAAATTTTAAATCCATTCCGCCTCCATGAATATCAAATTGTTCTCCTAAATATTTTGTACTCATTACTGAACATTCTAAATGCCAACCAGGAAAACCATCTGACCAAGGTGAAGGCCAACGCATAATATGACGTTCGTCTGCTTTTTTCCAAAGTGCAAAATCTTGCGGATTTTTCTTGTCTGATTGTCCGTCTAAAGAACGTGTATTATGAATTAAGTCTTCTACTTTTCTTCCTGAAAGGATTCCGTAGTTTTCTTTTTTATTGTATTCTAAAACATCAAAATATACAGATCCATTTACTTCATAAGCAAAACCTTTTTTAATGATTTCTTTAATCATTTCTATCTGTTCTACAATATGACCTGTTGCTGTTGGCTCTATACTTGGCGGTAAAAAGTTGTATTTTTTTAAAACATCATGAAAATCTACAGTATAACGCTGTACAACTTCCATTGGTTCAATTTGTTCTAAACGTGCTTTTTTTGCAATTCTATCCTCTCCTTCATCTGCATCATTTTCTAAATGACCAGCATCTGTAATATTACGCACGTAGCGTACTTTATAACCTAAATGCAAAAAATAGCGAAAAGCGACATCAAAAAACATAAAAGTTCTTACGTTTCCTAAGTGCGCATTGCTATATACTGTTGGGCCGCAAACATACATGCCAACATAACCTTCTTCTACAGGTTTAAAAAGTTCTTTGCTTTTACTAAGCGAATTGTATATTTTAAGCTGATTTTCTTTGTATAATTCCATTTAAAAAAGTACTATTTACAAGATGTAAATATAGCTACTTTTAAAAGAATGGCGAAATGGAATTTGTTAGAAGTTTGATAAAAAAAGAGAAAGAATAATTACTTAATTACTAAGCTACTAAAACCTCCAAAAACATTTATGATATTATCTTTTGGGGCATTCTTTGTAATTGTATTTACTCTTTTATTATCTAATTTAATTTTGTTTGTCTGATATTTAAAATTAGTTTTAGTCTTTCCTAAATTCAAAATTGCTTCAGAATTCATTAGTGTAATATTAAATTCTCCAAAATTAGGTTGAAAATTATCTATTGTTAATTCTCCAAATTCATTTTTTAAAGAAACATTTTTATCTATATTTTCAATTATTAAACCAGATGAACTCGTATTTACTTTAGAATTAGTAACCGATGCAATTTTTGCATCGGTTACGTTGTTTAAAAATAAAGTACAAGCATTTAAATCTGCTATAGTTACTGGAGAATACGAAATATTCAACTTTCCTCCGTTTAAACCTTCAGAATTAAAAGTTCCATAACTTACTTTACCTGAAGTTTTTCCTTTAGGTAATTTAACTTTACTATGACGCGTATTTAAATCGAACGTAGCATCCTTTGGCACTTTTATGGTGATTTTCTTAGTGATTTTCACTTTTTTACCGTTGATTGTTATATCACCTGATTCATTTAAAAACATAAAATCTAATTTAGATTTCCTTAGAGACTTTTGTGCTTTTGCTAAAGCTTCTCTTATTTCTTTTGAATGTTTTTTCTGAGTTAAACGAGATTTTTCAATAGCTTCTCTTGCTTTTTTGTGAGCTTCTTTCCTTGACTTCTCAGCTATTTTTCTATGTTTTTCTCTAGTTTCTCTACTTTTAAGCATTGTTGCATGACTTTTCTTCATGGTCTCACGACTCTTCTTCATGCTTTCCTGGAACTTTTTATATTTTTTAGTTTTCTTAAAAGCTTCCCACTCTTTTTTAGATTTTATGGTTACATCATTTACGCCATCTTTCCATTGAAAAAAATAATCTCCACCATCTTTAGCATATTTATCAAAATCGAAATCAATTTCTTCTATACCTTTAAAAGCAAGCTCTAATTCTTCCTCTGGTAAAACTATTACTTCAAAATCTTCTGCTAATTCTGGTAGCATCATTATTTCTGGAAATTCTGGAATTTCTGGAATCTCAGGAATTACAATTGGAAAATTATGCTCATCTGTATTAAAATGCACAAAATTATTTCTCCCGAAAGAATGAAAACTGTTTGCATTCGCATTAATTACAACTTTACTCTTATTTCCTAAAGCTTCAAATTTCCAACTATCTAAATATTTTTCTGCTTCTTCTTTAGACAAACCTTCTACTTCTATTGTTGCTTCTACGGCAACTTTATTTTTGTTCCAAGTTTCTACATTAATATCTGCATTTGAAGCATTAATTTCTACAACTACATCTTTATTAGTAGTAAATTGTTCCGTAATTTTTTTATCAGACTTTTGTGCAAATACTGTAGCAACAAAAAGTAATAAAACTACACTAATATTAAACTGTTTGCGTTTCATTTTGATTTGTATTTTTAAGTTCATTTAATTGTTTTTGCAGACGTTTTAACAGCTGTAAACGCAGTTGCAGGTTTCCAATCAATGCATTGATTATATTGTCATTAATACCGTTTGTATTGAGCTCGTCGGTTAATGATTTGTATTCTTTGGTTAACTCACCTATTTTGGCAAAATAACCATCAAAAAGTTCTTTATTTTCTATTGTTAAATCTAACTGACTTAACTGTGTGTTTATACTATTTTTGTAATAGGTTTCTATGGTTTTTAATTCAGGTGAAACATTACCCAAGCTAATATAATCTGGCACATTTTTTACAGGAACATCTGTTGTGTTTTTAGATAAAAATGTAACTGACAATCCTATTAAGAGTACAATTGAAGCGGCTACATACAACCATTTAAAGGTTTTTTTCTTCGGATGTAACTCTTGCGTTAACCTCTTTTGAAATTTTGCTTCATGATTTACAGATAAATCAACATTTTCCTCCTGAAAATCTTCTAATATATTTCTTAAATCTTTACGCATAACTAATAATTTTTAACTGTTCTTGAAGTTGTTTTTTCCCCCTCATTAAATGTGTTCTTGAGGTAACTTCAGCAATATTTAAAATTTCTGAAATTTCGCTGTGGTCATAACCTTCTAATAAGTACAAAGTGAGCACAACACGATATTTCTCTTTTAAATTATTTATAGTTTCTATTATCATTTTTGTTGAAATTGCTTCCTCTACTTCCCAATTATCCTCTTCAATTATGGTAACTACTTCTTCATTTATAGTTACTAATTCTAATTTTTTCTTTTTTAACTCATCTATACTTTGGTTAATTACAATTCTTTTTAACCAAGCTCCAAAACTAACTTCTGCTTTATAAGAATGTAAATTCTTGAATGCTTTTATAAACGCATCTTGCATTACATCTTCCGCTAAAACACTATCTTTTACATAACGCTTTGCTACTAAAAACATAGCTTTGCTATATAAATTATACAATTGCATTTGCGCCTTCGCGTTATTACACTTGCATAAATCTATCAAATTTTGATGTAGTAGTTTAGTTGATTTCATCGATGATTTCTTACCTTATAGACGATACATTTTCGGCTATGTTGCATTTTGCATGATTTTTCTTTTTAAATTTACACAAATTATTTTATGACAGCTAAAAACAAATCTGCTTTAACAGAAAAAGATGGAGTTTCTCAACCAGAAACTACCAGTAAAAGTTCTGCTGAAAAAATAAAACTTCGTAGAAGCAAGCAAATTTCTACAGATGAGTTTGTTACAAATATTTTAGCTGGTAATATTACCTACTTAAGTCGTGCTATTACTTTGGTTGAAAGCACAAATGCAAATCACCAAAAACAAGCTACAGAAATTATTGAACGTTGTTTGCCACATGCAAATAAATCAATCCGAATTGGAATTACAGGTGTTCCTGGCGTTGGTAAAAGTACTTTTATAGAAGCTTTTGGTAAACATATAACTTCTTTAGGTAAAAAAGTTGCCGTTTTAGCGGTTGATCCAAGTAGTTCTGTAAATAAAGGAAGTATTTTAGGTGATAAAACGAGAATGGAACAATTAGTTACCGATAAAAATGCTTTTATAAGACCTTCTCCTTCTGGAGATTCTTTAGGTGGTGTTGCACAAAAAACTCGTGAAAGTATAATTTTATGTGAAGCTGCGGGTTTTGATACTATTATTATTGAAACAGTTGGTGTTGGGCAATCGGAAACTGCCGTACATTCTATGGTAGATTTCTTTTTACTACTGAAATTAGCTGGAGCTGGAGATGAATTGCAAGGTATTAAACGCGGAATTATAGAAATGGCAGACGCAATTGTTATTAATAAAGCTGATGGCGATAATGAAAAAAATGCCAAAATTGCGAAAGTTGCATTTACAAGAGCCCTACATTTATATCCACCAAAAGAAAGTGGTTGGTTGCCAAAAGTAGCAACTGCAAGTGCCTTAACAAATGATAATATTGACAAAGTGTTCTCATTGATTGCTGAATATTTTACCACAGTTACTACAAGTGGCTATTTTCAGCAAAAAAGAAACGAGCAAAACAAGTATTGGTTGTTAGAAACTATAAATTTGCAATTGAAAAATAATTTCTTTGGAAGAGATATTGTGAAAAACCAACTAGAAACAGCAATTAAAGATTTAGAAAATGGAAAAACTACGCCATTTAATGCCGCTAAAAAATTATTAGATTTATGATTAAGTTTTTAAAGAAACCTACTAACTTACTTTTTTCTACCTTATTATTATTGACAATTATAAATATTGTTCAGAGTTATACAACAGAACTACTTTCAGACGAAGCGTATTATTGGGTGTATAGTCAAAAATTAGATTTAGGTTATTTTGATCATCCGCCAATGGTAGCTTTATGGATTTATATTTCTAACCTATTTTTTGCAAATGGCGAATTAAGTGTGCGTTTTTTTGCCGCTTTTACCTTATCTGCAACCATATTTATCTGCTGGAAATTAATTGAACACCCAAAGAAAAAAGAATTTACTTGGCTTTTTTTGTTAATCGTTTTATCTACAACACTTTTTAATGTTTACGGTTTTATTACGGTTCCAGACACGCCTTTATTGTTTTTTATGGCACTTTTCTTATTGGGTTATAAAAAATACGTTGATAATAAATCTTCTTTAAGCTATTTTTTGATTTCTATTGGAATGGCAGGAATGCTTTACAGTAAATACCAAGCAATTTTGGTTATCCTTTTTGTGCTTTTTTCAAACTTAAAAATTTTAAAAGATGGTAAATTCTGGATTGCATCTTTAGGAAGCACTATATTATTTGCTCCTCATTTGTATTGGCAATTTATAAATGATTTTCCAACTTTTAGATATCACTTATACGAACGTACAGCTACATCTGTATATAATGTTGGAGATACTTTATTACATTTTGTAAATATAATTGCTATTATTGGTTTAACATTTCCAATAGTGTATTTAGCTTTTTATAAAAACCTAAAAAACAAAGAGTTATTCATCAAATCGTTAAATTATATAGTAATTGGTTTTATCGTTTTTTTCTTTTTAATGTCTTTTAAAGGACATGTACAAGCACAATGGATTGTTCCAATTTCTATTCCTTTAATAGTAATTACTTTTTATTACTTAATTGACAAAAAAGCAAAACGAAAAACGTTTATCTACTTAGCTTCAGCAACATTAATTTGCGTAGCATTTATTAGAATTGCGATGGCTAATGATGGTATTTTGCCTAAACAACAAGATATGCATGGCAATAAAGCGTGGGTTCAGAAACTTAAATCAGTAATAAAAGGAAAACAACCTATTTTTCTAGATTCTTATCAAAATGCTTCTGCTTATTGGTTTTATGCACAAGAACAACCTTTGGAATTTAATTCTTGGAATAGAAGAAAAAATCAATACGATTTATTAGAAAGCAATGCTTTCTCTGAAAATGAGAATATTGCTTTAATTGGTAATAAACAGATCAAAAACACTGCTGACACATCAATAATAAAAAGAAACAAAACAAAATTATATATAAAGTACCTTAGTAACTACAAAAATCACAAAGGATTAAAAATTACATTTAAAGATAATATTTCTTTAGCTGACTTAAACACTAAGACTTTAGACGTATTTGTAAAAAACCCTTATACTAATTTTGATGAAAATAATATAATTTATAAAGTTGTATTATTCGATAAAAAAAGTAAAGTAATAACAAACTTTCCTGCTGAAATTACATTTAATGAAGCTATAAATATTGGAAACAATAATGCTAAACTTTCTATAAAAACAAAAGAAACAACTATAGACACAGCTGTTTCTTTTATTCAAATTATTGGGCAAACACATAAAGATATGCCATCATTTCGTGTAAGTAAAATGGAGCCTTTAAACTAATTGCTCTTTAAAAATTCTCTTGTATAAATATTGAAGAAGTTTATAAAATACAAATCCCATTACAATACCAGTTACATAACCCGTAAAAACATCTAGCGGATAATGTACTCTTAAGTAAATTCTACTATAACCAAAAAGTAATGGAAATAAAACCATAAAGTAAATAGGTTTTACTTTTTTACCGAATAACAGTATTGTAAAAACCGTAAAAGTGGTTGATAAATGCGCATGGCCTGACCAAAAACTGTATCCGCCAGGTCTATAAGTAAATTGGCGTAAATATTCTTGTATTTCTGTAACATTACACGGCCTTACTCGTTGAAAAGTGTTTTTAATTAAGTTTGTAAATTGATCTGAAAAAGCAACCAAAACTGTTATAAATAACAGCATAAATATTCCTTTTTTTGTGCCGAATTTCCCAAAAACTAAACCTAAAATAATAACAAACAACGGAATCCAATTTAACTGATTGGTTATTGCCAACCAAAATGAATCCCATTGTTCGCTTCCTAAGTTATTTAAATAAATAAGTAACTCAGTATCTTTTTGTAAAAGTTTCTCCAACAAACTATTTACCTACTTTAATTAATTCTAAGTCGAAAACAATGTCAGATTTTGCAGGAAAAGGTCCATATAATTTTTCTCCATATCCTAAATAATACGGAATGAAAAGACGTTTTTTATCTCCTTCTCTCATTTCTAAAATTGCTTCAGTAACTCCACCAATCATTGGTTGTTTATCTAAAGTAAAACCAAAAGGCTCTTTACCTTCAGTTGACTGAATTAATTTACCGTTAGCTAAAGTAACTGTATAATGCATTGTTGCTGGTATTGCTCTATTAAATTTCTTACCAGTTCCTTTTTTCAGTTCTAAAATCTTTAAACCAGAAGTAGTTTTTATAGCCTTATCAATACCTCTCTCTTTTAAATAAGCCTCTTTTAGCTTTGCTAATTTTTCTTGATATTCTTTCGCTTTCGTTTCAACATTTGCTAATTCAGTTTTAAAAACTTCTGGAGCTTCAAACTTCTTTGCAAATTTCCCAACACGTATTATGTCAATAGTATTAATTACATCGTCTTTTCTAATAGAATCTACAACATCTAAACCTAATTCAACTTGACCAAAAACAGAATGTTTACGGTCTAACCAAGGTGTATCTTTATGGGTAATAAAAAATTGACTTGAGTTTGAATTTGGACCTCCATTTGCCATAGATAAAACTCCTTTTTTATCGTGCTTATAAATTAGATCTCCAATAGAATCACTTGGAAATTCATCTGCAAATTTATATCCTGCATTCCCTGTTCCATTACCTAAAGGATCTCCACCTTGTATCATAAAATTATTAATAACTCTATGAAATTTTAAGCCGTCATAAAACTTTTTACCTTTTAAAGAATCTGCTAAATTAGGATTATCACCTTCAGCAAGGGAAATAAAGTTTGCAACCGTCATTGGTACTTCTTCTCCGTATAACTTTAAAAGAATATCTCCTTTGTTTGTTTGAATATCAGCATACAATCCGTTTTCTAAATTTGGATATTTTGCTGCTTTACATGCTGAAAATAATACAGCAAAAACAAGAATTAATTTTAAATATTTCATCTAATTATTTTTTTACTTCTAACAATTCTACTTCAAAAATTAACGTAGAAAATGGCTTAATATCTTTTCCTCTAGCTTGTGCTTTATATGCTAACTCTTGTGGAATAAAGAACTTGTATTTTGCTCCAGTTTTCATTAGCTGTAAACCTTCAGAAAAACCTGCTACAAATTGGTTTGCCTTTAACTCATAAGGCTTATTTCTCTTATAAGAACTATCAAACTCTACTCCTTCAATATTTGTTCCTTTATAATGAACAGAAACTCCATCAGTTGCTTTTGGAGATTCTCCAGATCCTTCTTTAATAACGATGTATTGTAAACCACTTTCTGTAGTTTTTACACCCGCTTTATTTTTATTAGCTTCTAGAAATGCAACATTTTCTTTTTTATACTCACCAAATTCTTTTTCAGCTTTTTCAGCAGCCTTAGCTTGCTGTTCTTTCATTTTTTCTTGCTGCTGTTTTTGGAAATAAATATTTAATGTATTTCTGATGTCTTTATCTTCCATTAACAAATTTGTAGAATCTAATCCGTTAGTTAACCCTTGAAAGAAAACTTCTTTTTTAACTTCACTAAAGTTATTTTTAAATTGATTTGCCATGTTTAATCCCATAGCATAACTAACTGAATCTAATTCTGTTTCTAAAGAAGAAACTGTTTTAACTTGTTGACCACAAGATACAATTGATAATCCTAAAATGGCAACTGCCAAAAATTTACTTATTTTCATTTTACTTTGTTTTAATATCTATTAATGTTAGGGTACTTTTTATTGTTTGGTTTACTTTAATATTATTTCCATCACCGGCAATTCCAAAACCTCTATGAGACGGAATTACAAATGTAATAGTTTCACCTATTTTCATCAACTTTATTCCATCTTCTAGCGCCGGAATAAAATCTTCTTTATCTATTTTATAGGTTCTTTTTTGCTTCGGATATAATTCTTCTCCTTCTAAATCGGTTATAGTATATTCAATTGCTACAACATCTTCCGATTTTGGTTTAGGAGTATTTCCTTCTACTTTATTAATATATGTATACCAAAAACCTGTAGAAGAAGCTTTGTAAGTGTTTACAGTGTCTAGAGAAATATAATGCTCAATAAACTCGGTTTCTTTTTTAATTAACTGCTTATTTTTAGCAATTAATTCTTTATAAAAGTTTTTTGTAGTCTGCGTTTTTGGTCTTCTTGCTTCTGGTTCTTTACAAGAAAAAGCTAGAACAAAAAACAATAAAAAATAAAGTGTTTTATGCTTCATAAGAAGTTGCTAATTCTTGTTTATAGTTTTTTACCAAAGCTATAAACTTTTCTGCAGTTTCTTGCATATTGTCTAAGCTTCTTCCTCCTGCAGCGTTATCATGACCACCGCCATTATAATATTTTCTTGCAAATTGATTTACAGAAAACTTTCCTTTAGATCTAAAAGAAATTTTAATAATTCCTTGTTCTACATCTTCAATAAAAATGGCTGCAAGATTAATTCCTTTTACAGAAAGCGCATAATTTACAACGCCTTCAGTATCTCCTTTTTCAAAATTGAATTTATTTTTTTCTTCTTGTGTTAAGGTAATAAACGCAGTATGGCAATCTTCAACAATTTTTAAATTAGTTAAAGCTTGTCCTAATAACTGCAACCTTCCATAAGAATTTGCATCGTATACATTATTATGTATTCTGTCGTTTTTTGCTCCTTTATCTATTAAAGTTGCAATAATATTGTGCGTTTTACTTGTAGTTGATCTAAAACGAAACGAGCCTGTATCGGTCATTATTCCTGTGTAAATACAGGTTGCAATGTTTTCATCAATTAAATCAACATCATTATTCATTTCAATGAAGTTGTACACCATTTCGCAAGTTGAAGACATTGCTGTGTCTGAATACATATAAGCAAAATCATCTGGTTGTTGATGATGATCTATTAAAGCAAAATCATTTTTATACTTTTCTAGCGTATTTTTCATATCGTCTCCTACTCTATGCAACGCATTAAAGTCTAGTAGAAAGACAATATCTGATTTTTCTAAAGCCCTTACAGATTGCTTATTTTGGTGATCAAAACGTTTTACAGTATCTGAACCTGGTAACCAATGTAAAAAATCTGGATATTCGTTTGGCATTACAACGTTTGCTGTATGTCCTTTTTTATCTAAATAATGCTTTAAACCAAGGGTTGAACCAACTGCATCTCCATCAGGATTTCTGTGTCCAATTATTACAATATTCCTTGGCGAATTTAAATAAACCGTTAAGTCTTCAAAGTTTTTTAAAATCATAAGTGGCGAAGATACAATTTTATTAAAAAAATGTGTAATTTCGCGCCGATTTTGTGCGTAGCATTTAATCATATTTATTAACAATGAAATTATTTAGAAATGGCAACAAATAGAACTTTTACAATGATTAAACCTGATGGCGTAGAAAACGGACATACAGGTGCAATTTTAGACAAAATTAACGCTGCAGGTTTTAGAATCGTAGCATTAAAGAAAACACAAATGACTACAGCAGATGCTGAGGCTTTTTATGCTGTACATAATGAGCGTCCGTTTTTTGGTGAATTAGTTGAGTTTATGACTCGCGGACCAATTATTGCTGCAATCTTAGAAAAAGACAACGCTGTTGAAGATTTTAGAACTTTAATTGGTGCTACAAATCCTGCTGAAGCTGCTGAAGGAACAATTAGAAAAATGTATGCTACTTCTATTGGAGAAAACGCTGTACACGGTTCTGATTCTGATGAAAACGCTACTATTGAAGGAAACTTCCATTTTGCTGGTAGAGAGCAGTTCTAAGAACTCTTTTTCTTAAACAAAATATATTTGTAAAAAAACTCGTAACGTAAGTTGCGAGTTTTTTGTGTTTTAAATTTAGTTTTGATTCTTAACTCATTTTTAGGTAAATTCGCTAAACCTTATTATAAAAACAATAATTTTCAGCAACTTTAAAATAAATATTACAAGAGAAAATAATGTTATTTAACTCGATTGATTTTGCTATATTTTTACCAATTATATTTATTCTTTATTGGTTCATTAATAATAAAAATTTAAAATTACAAAACTCTTTAATTGTAGTAGCTAGTTATATCTTTTACGGTTGGTGGGATTGGCGTTTTTTATCATTAATTCTTTTCAGTACTATAATAGATTATTCGATTGGTATCAATTTAAAAAAGCAAGACAATCAGCTTAAAAGGAAAATACTGCTATACATAAGTGTTATTATAAACCTTGGATTTCTTGGTTTTTTCAAATACTATAATTTTTTTCTTGACAACTTTATTACTGCTTTTTCATTTTTTGGCTCAGAAATAAAAGCAAGTTCTCTAAATATAATTTTACCGGTTGGAATTAGTTTTTACACTTTTCAAACCTTAAGCTACACAATAGATGTATATAGAAGAAAACTAAATCCAACTAAAGACTTTATTGCTTTTGCTGCTTTTGTTAGTTTCTTTCCTCAATTAGTTGCTGGACCAATTGAAAGAGCAACAAATCTACTTCCTCAGTTTTATAAAAAAAGAGAATTTAACTACTCAAATGCAGTTGATGGAATGCAACAAATACTTTGGGGATTATTTAAAAAAATTGTTATTGCAGATAATTGTGCACATTATGCTAATTTAATCTTCAATAATTCACTTGACTATTCAGGAAGCACACTAATTATAGGAGCAATATTTTTTACGTTTCAAATTTATGGTGATTTTTCTGGGTACTCAGATATAGCAATTGGAACTTCTAGATTGTTTGGATTTAATTTAATGCAAAATTTTAACTTTCCATATTTCTCAAGAGATATCGCAGAATTTTGGAGACGCTGGCACATTTCACTATCAACTTGGTTTAGAGATTATCTATATATTCCATTAGGTGGAAGTCGAGGAAGTATATGGAATAAAATTAGAAATGTTTTTATAATTTTTATTGTAAGCGGATTTTGGCATGGTGCAAATTGGACATTTATAGTTTGGGGAGCTCTTAATGCTTTCTATTTTTTACCAATATTTCTAACAAACAATAACAGGAATAATATTGAAATTGTAGCACAAGGAAAAAAACTACCAAGCTTAAAAGAATTCATTTCTATTGTATTAACCTTTGGATTAACTGTATTTGCTTGGATTTTTTTTAGAGCAAACAACATAGAACATGCATTAAATTATATCAAAGGCATATTTTCAAATTCTCTCTTTTCAATTCCAGAAATTGCTCCTATTAATATCATTATAATATTACTAATTTTTGTAATTGCAGAATGGCTTGGAAGAAATAGACAATATGCAATAGAAGAAGTAAAAACCAAATTTAAACGTCCTTTAAGGTACACTATTTATTATGCAATAATAATTGCTATATTTTGGCTTGGTGGAAAAGAACAACAATTTATTTATTTTCAATTCTAAGAATGAAAAATTTTATAATTAAATCAATATTATTTTTTATAATTCCTATTATAATTTATACCGGAATTTTTTATTTTTTAAGACTAAATTTCAAGAATGAGCTATCTCAATACCCTATAATACTATTAGGTGATAGCCAAACGGAGTTTATAAGTGATGAAAGGATTTTAAATAAATCAATTGGAGGTAGCCCATTTTTTGTTCATTCTCAATTTTCTGAAGACTTTATTGAGCAATTAAGAGGTAAAAAAGTTTTTATCGCTTGCAATTACCATAATTTGTCAAAACTTTACCAAAATAGATTAGAAAACGACCAACTTTATCCAGGTTGGAAATCTTCCATGTATAGTCATTTAGATGATTATCAAATTCTAAATCGTAAACACATAAACATAATTCCGAAGAACTTAGATCGCTCATTGTTTAATATAAAAAATCTTCCTAATTTTATTTATGAAAGACACTTAAAATTTAAAAGTAAAAACTCTTTAAAGAGCATAAATAATGATACACTCTCAATATCAAAAGCTATACAAAGACACTGGAATCATCCTGATTATATATTAAATGACTCAATACAAATTACTTATTTAAAAAAACTTATAACTGAATTGAACAAGAATAATTGTGAAGTAGTTTTATTAAAAATGCCTTTAACAAACTATTATATTAACAATGTTCCTAATGACATAAAGAGTAAATTAAATGAATTATCTAATAACCAAAATGTTCGAATATTGGATTTAAATAAAGAATTATCAATATCAAAAGAATACAAGTATTTTAAAGATTATGGGCATTTAAACAAGCTAGGAGATTCTTTGGTAATGGAATATTTAAAAAAGTACGAATAAAATCAAGAAAGGGAATAAACCGTTACACCAACAACAATTTCTTAACAACTTCTTCGCCCATTTCTTCGTTAAGCATTTTTACAATTTTGTCTTTTCCGTAGCTTAATTCTTCACGCAAAACAGAAGAAGACAAACTAACAACCAAGGTTTTATTTTGTAATTGAACGCGTGTTGTATAAGAAGCAACACCTTGTCCCATTAATTTTGTCCAGGCTTCATCTATTTTTAATTTTTGCATACCTTTAGTTAAGTTATTCTCCTTAATAAAGGTTTTCATTAAATCTTGTATAGAAAATGAATCGTTTTCTCTTTTTGCCATTATAACTTAAAAATTTGGTATTCTTTATTGGTTTTACTTATTACACGTTCTGTTCTTTCTGAATGTGTATCGGTAATAAATATTTGCCCGAACTCGTTATTATTAACCAATTCAATAATTTGCGAAACTCTTTGCTCGTCTAATTTATCAAAAATATCGTCTAATAATAAAATTGGTGTAACGTTTGCTTGTTGCTTTATAAACTCAAACTGTGCTAATTTCAACGCAATTAAGTAAGATTTTTGCTGTCCTTGAGAACCAAATTTCTTTATCGGATACTCATCAATTTCAAAACTTAAATCGTCTTTATGTATACCAACCGTTGTATATTGGATCATTTTATCTTTAGTTAAACTTTGCGTTAATAAGTTTTCTAAAGACATTTCATGCAACTGGCTTTTATAATTTAGCTTTACTTCTTCTTTTTTACCAGAAATTATAGCATGTTTTTCGTTAAAAATAGGTTCAAACTGAGTTAAAAACTCCTTTCGTTTGTTGTATATTTTAACGCCGTATTCAATTAACTGCTCATCATACACCTTTAAATTTAACGCATCAAAAGTTCTGTTTATTGCAAAATATTTTAACAATGCATTACGCTGCGTTAATATTTTATTATAAGAAATTAGGTTCTTTAAATATTGTTTGTCTTGCTGAGAAATTACACCGTCCATAAATTTACGGCGCGTATCGCTTCCTTCCGTAATTAAATCTCTATCCGCAGGCGAAATTATAACCAAAGGTAATTGCCCAATATGTTCAGAAAACTTATCATATGCTTTACCATTTCGCTTTAAAACTTTCTTTTGTCCACGTTTTAAAGAGCATAAAATCTTTTCATTTCTATCATTTAGAAGGTAATCTCCTTCAATCATAAAAAATTCTTCTCCGTGTTTAATATTCTGCCCAGCAACCGGATTAAAATAACTTTTAGCAAAAGATAAATAATAAATAGCGTCCAACACATTGGTTTTACCAACGCCATTATTTCCTACAAAACAATTTATTTTCTGCTGAAAATCAAAAGTTTGTGAAGTAATATTCTTAAAATTTACAAGTGTTATTTTTTGAAGATACATTGGCTATTAAAATCTGTACAAACGAACCGCAAAATATTGAAAATTTACCAAATAAACCCTTTTAAAATCCAATTTAAAAAACTAAATTTGCGACCGATTAATTTTTAAGCAGACATGGCAACATACAAGAAAAAATACAAAGCAAAGAACAAAGCAGAACAACAACAAGTTGAAGAAATGGACAGCACAACTGCTGAAGTTTTTAATACTTTAGATGATACTGCTAACAAATCTGAGCAATGGATTGAGAAAAACAGCAAACCTTTATTTATAGGTTTAATAGCTGTTGCAGCCTTAATTTTAGGTACTTTAGCTTATACTAAATTTGTTGCTGAACCTACTGAAAAAGAAGCTACAAACGAGTTAGCTTTTCCAAGAAATTACTTTGACCAAGCAGTTACTTCTTCTGGAGCAGCAATTGACTCTTTATTAACTTTAGGTTTGGAAGGTGCTGATGGAAAATATGGTTTTATTGACATCGCTTCTTCTTACAGCGGAACAAAAGCAGGAAACTTAGCTAATTATTATGCTGGTGTTTCTTACTTAAAATTAAAAAAATACGACGAAGCTATTGCTTCTTTAAGTGAATTTGATTCTAATGACGAGTTATTAGGACCTGTTGCTTTAGGTGCAATTGGAGATGCTTTTGCAGATATTGATCAATTAGACGATGCTTTAGATTATTACCAACAAGCTGCTAGTAAAAAAGATAATGACTTTACAGCGCCACTTTTCTTATACAAAGCTGCACAAACAGCAATGAGTTTAAAAGAGTATAGCAAAGCAGAAAGTTTATTTACTAAAATAAAAGAAAAATACGCTACTTCTGACCAAGGTAGAGATATTGAAAAGTACATTAATAGTGCAAAATACGCACAATAATAAGTGTGCAGTATCCAGTATTCAGTAAGCAGTAACTGCCAACTGAAAAACTGATAACTGCCAACTGAAAATATGGCAACAACTAATTTATCTTATTACGATAAAGCAACAATCCCAAATGCGAAGTCTTTTCGATTTGGGATTGTTGTTTCAGAATGGAATCCTGAAATCACAAAAAACTTACACAAAGGTGCAATTGAAGCTTTATTAGATTGTGGAGCAACAAAAGAAAACATAATTTCTTGGGACGTTCCTGGAAGTTTTGAACTTGTTTTTGGATGTAAAAAGATGATTGAATCGCAACAAGTAGATGCTGTAATAGCTATTGGAAATGTAATTCAAGGAGAAACAAAACATTTCGATTTTGTTTGTGAAGGCGTTACACAAGGTATTGTAGATTTAAATATTAAATACGACGTTCCAGTAATTTTCTGTGTTTTAACTGATAACACAAAACAACAATCTTTAGATAGATCTGGAGGTAAATTAGGCAACAAAGGAATTGAATGTGCCGTTGCAGCCGTTAAAATGGCAGCAATTAAAAGTACAGGAACTGCTACTTCAGAAATTGGTTTTTAAGTAAAATTATCAGCTACTTTTTATACTTCTTTTAGCATTATTTTTTTGATGCCCTACTTTTTATTCAGTAACTTTGATTTTGGTTTACTTTTTGATTAAAACTAATCGAACCAAAAACCTAATACTATGGCAATTTTTAAAAGAGATCCTAAAAAGTTTGATTACAAACCTCGTTACTATAAAGGTGATGGGAATCCGTTTGAAATAAAACAAAAGTTTGATGAATTCCGTACTACTACAGGAAAAAACAAAAGTTTAAAAGGAAAGTTTAGCAGTGCCTTAAACGAATTTAAGGATTCAGAAAACGGTGGAATCAACAAAACCATACTTTATATTATAGCAATATTAGTATTGATTTTTTTATGGATCATCGATTTTGATATTTCTATATTTTTACCCCAAGATTAATGTCAGATATTATTCAACTTTTACCAGATCACGTTGCCAACCAAATTGCTGCTGGTGAGGTGGTTCAAAGACCTGCATCTGTAGTTAAAGAACTATTAGAAAATGCTATTGATGCTGGTGCAACTTCTATTAAATTATTATTAAAAGATGCCGGTAAAACGTTAATTCAAGTTATTGATGACGGTAAAGGAATGTCTACAACAGATGCTCGTTTGTGTTTTGAACGTCATGCAACTTCTAAAATTAGAGATGCGCAAGATTTATTCAATCTAAACACCAAAGGATTTCGTGGAGAAGCTTTAGCCTCTATTGCTGCAATTGCACATGTAGAACTGAAAACGAAACAAGAAAACGAAGAACTTGGAACATTAATAAAAATTGAAGGAAGTAAAGTTACTTCTCAAGAAGTTGTTTCTACTTCAAAAGGGACAAGTATTGCCGTTAAAAACTTGTTTTATAATATTCCTGCAAGAAGAAATTTCTTAAAATCGGATACTATTGAAACACGTCATATTATTGATGAATTTCAACGTGTTGCTTTAGCGCATCCTGCAATTTCATTTTTATTACATCATAATGATAACGAAGTGTATCATTTAAAATCGAGCAATTTACGTAAGCGAATTGTAGCTATTTTTGGTGGTAAAATGAATGAGAAATTAGTTCCTATTGATGAACAAACAGATATTCTATCAATTAAAGGATTTGTTGCAAAACCAGCCTTCGCTAAGCGTAAACGTGGCGAACAATTCTTTTTTGTAAACGATCGTTTTATAAAAAGTGCTTATTTAAATCACGCTGTAGTTAATGCATTTGATGGTTTATTAGAGTCGGGTTCGCATCCTTCTTATTTTTTATATTTAACAGTTCCTGCAAGTAGTATCGATATAAATATTCATCCTACAAAAACAGAAATAAAGTTTGATAACGAAAAAGCGTTGTATGCTATTTTAAGAGCTACCGTAAAACATAGTTTAGGGCAATATAATGTTGCTCCTGTTTTAGATTTTAACAGAGACGCTAATCTAGATACACCTTACGATTATAGTAAAAAACAAACTGGTGCTACTCCAAAAATTTCGGTAGATCCAGATTTTAATCCATTTAAGGACAATGCTATTCAGAATGATAAACCAATTCAAAAGGATTATCAAGAATCGTATAAAAAACAAACAGATAATTGGGATGCTTTATACACAACTACACAAGTAGAGTCTAAAGTAAATCAAGAACAATTATTTGAAAGTGAACAAGAAACAACTCACAAAACGTTTCAAATTCAGAAGAAATATTTATTAAGTTCGATAAAATCTGGTGTTGTTTTAATTCATCAATCATTAGCACATCAACGAGTATTATACGAAGATTTTTTAGCAAAAATTACGGTTGAAGAAGCAAGTAGCCAACAATTATTATTTCCGGTTAGTATTTCTTTTGCTTCTTCGGATATAGAAATTATTTACGGCATAAAATCCGAATTGGAAAGTGCAGGTTTTATGTTTGCTGAATTTACCAAAGAAAGTGTTGTAATTGGTGGAATACCAACTTCTATAACAGAAAGTAAAATAACGCAACTTTTAGAACAATTATTAGACGACATTAAACTAGAAGTTCCGGATGCAAGTTTTAGTCATTTTGATGTGTTAGCAAAATCATTTTCTAAATCATTAGCTATAAAAACGGGAACAAGTTTAAATTTTAAAGAGCAAGAAACGTTGGTAAACGACTTGTTTATGTGTAAAGAACCTAGCGTTTCTCCTTTTGGAAAACCTATTTTTAAAACACTAACATTAAACGAAATAGATTCAATTTTTAATAGTTAAAACTATTGTTATGATGCAAAAATTAACTGATGCAATAAAGCATCTTATTATTATAAATGTTATTCTTTTTGTTGGTCCAATGTTATTAAAAATGGACTTAACAAATATTTTTGCCTTACACTTTCCTAAAAATGAGCATTTTGGAGTTTGGCAATATATAACGCACATGTTTATGCATGGTAGCCCAATGCACTTAATTTTTAACATGTATGGTTTATGGGCATTTGGAACACCTTTAGAGCAAATGTGGGGAAAAAAGAAATTTTTATTCTTCTATTTCTCTGCAGGAATTGGTGCGGGGATAATTTATACGCTTGTAAACTATTATCAATTTAATGGAATTTATGAGCAATTAGTAGGCTTTGGTTTGTCTGCTTCTGATATTCAAAATATTTTATCAACAGGAAGTTATAATGAAAGCCTTATTAGTCTAACTAACGAGGAAATGACTGAGTTTTACAGTTTATATCATACACCAGCAGTTGGTGCTTCTGGAGCAATTTATGGAGTTTTAGTTGCCTTTGGTATTGCATTTCCTAATGCAAAATTGGCCTTAATATTTTTCCCAGTTCCAATTGCCGCAAAATATTTTATTCCTTTAATGATTGTTGGAGATTTATTCTTTGGAGTAACTAAATATTCTATTGGTAATGTTGCTCACTTTGCTCATATTGGTGGTGCAATTATTGGTTTTATTATTGCCTGGTATTGGAAAAAAGATCAATTTAAATTTAATTAATGAGTTTTATTGACAACATAAAATTACGCTTTAACACAGCGTCTATTGTAGAGAAATTAATCTACATAAACTTAGCTGTGTTTTTACTTGTTTTTCTATTTAATACAGGTGGATTTTTATTTCAATCTTCAAATAACCTTATCATAGAATGGTTTGCATTGCCTTCTAATTTCGATGAATTTCTATACAAACCTTGGACAATAATAACATACGGTTTCTTACATGCCAGTTTTCTTCATATTCTTATGAATTTAATAGCATTGTATTACATCGGTAATTTGTTTATGCAATATTTTACACCTAAAAGTTTAATCAGTTTTTACACTTTAGGAACGTTGTTTGGAGGAATTGTATTTATTATTAGTTATAATTATTTTCCTGGTTTAGTTAAAGATGCAGACAATAGCATTCTTATTGGAGCTTCTGCCGGAATTTCTGCTATATTTATTGGTATTGCTGCTTACATGCCAAATTATCAACTTAAATTTCCTTTAATTGGTTTTGTAAAGTTATGGCACTTAGCATTAATTTGGGTTGCTTTAGATGTTTTACAAATTCCTACAGGAAACGCTGGAGGAAGATTGGCACATATTGGTGGCGCTTTGTTTGGTTTTTTATACGTAAATCAAGTAAGCAATAAAGAAATAGATATTTTTAAAGGGATTAAAAATCTCTTCACCAAAAAAGAAAAAACGTTAAAAACAGCTTATAAATCGGGCAATAAAAAGGTTAAAAAGCAAGTTATAAAACCTCATACTCAAGAAGAAATTGATAAAATTTTAGATAAAATTGGTAAATCTGGATATGATACTTTAACCAAATCAGAAAAAGAATTCCTATTTAAACAAGGAAAAAAATAAATGAAAAAGTCCCCCATATTTAGCAAGTTACTCTATTTTATCAATGCTGTTTTTGCTACCGTGTTGTTATTATCTTACTTGTTGCCATATATTTCTCCAAAATCTATTGCAACGTTTGCTATATTAAGTTTAGGTGTACCTTTTTTAATTGTTATCAATGTAATTTTCTTTGTCTATTGGCTCATTAAACTTAAAAAACATTTTATTTTATCGGGATTAATATTGGCTATTGGTTGGCTATTTGCATCTCCTTTTTATAAGTTTTCAGAAAGAAAAGTTTTACTGAATGATGATGTTAAAGTAATGAGCTATAATGTGCATTTATTTAATTATTACAAATGGAATAAAGACGAACAAACGTCGCAAAAAATAGTTGACTTTATTACAGAAAAAAGCCCTGATATTTTAGCTATTCAAGAGTTTTACAAGCAAACAGATTTAAGCTTATCGTATCCTTATAAATACATTAAATTAAAATCTAAGAGAAACAAATTTGGGTCTGCAATATTTTCTAAATATCCAATTATAAACTCTGGCTCTTTAAATTTTGAAAAAAGTGCCAATAATGCCATTTTTGTTGATGTTCTTAGAGATAAAGACACTTTAAGAATATACAATGTTCATTTACAATCTTTAAAAATAAATCCTAATAAAGAAAATTTTGGGGAAGAAAACTCAGAAAAATTGTTGTTGAGATTAAAAAACACATTTAGAGAACAAGCAAAACAAACCGAACAATTTCTTACACATGAACAACAATGGAAAGGAAAGAAAATTATTTGCGGAGACTTTAACAACACTGCTTATTCTTGGGTATATAATCAAATAGTAAAAGACAAAAAAGATGCATTTGTAGAAGCTGGAAGCGGTTTTGGAAAAACCTACAACTACCCTTTTCCTGCTCGTATCGATTTTATTTTAACAGATAAATCAACTCAAATTAATCAGAGTAAAACCTTTGCCGTAAAATACTCAGACCACTTCCCTATTTTAGCACGTGTTAATTGGGAAAAATAATATTTCCTAATTTTTAGAAACTCTTTTTAAGTTTAACAAATCAATCGGATTTATACCTAAGTTTTTCACATTCTTCTGAGAAAAACGAATAACTTCATCATAATATAACGGAACAATTGGAGCTTCAGCAATTATAATTGAATCCATTTTTTGATAGAGTTTATAACGCTTGTTGTTATTTACTTCAGAAATAGATTGCTCGTATAATGTATCAAACAAATCGTTTTTAAAATGGGTGTAATTTGGTCCGTTTGGCGTAAAATTCTTACTGTAAAATAACGATACATAATTTTCTGCATCAGGATAATCTGCAATCCAACTTGCTCTAAAAATTGGTAATTTCCCGTTTGCTTTTCCTTGTCTTAAGGTTGAAGGCGGAATAACATCTACATTAGTCTTTAAACTAATATTTTGTAATTCTC
This sequence comes from Tenacibaculum aquimarinum, assembly GCF_022478115.1. Classification (GTDB taxonomy): domain Bacteria; phylum Bacteroidota; class Bacteroidia; order Flavobacteriales; family Flavobacteriaceae; genus Polaribacter; species Polaribacter aquimarinum_A. The sequence goes on from NZ_JAKGSC010000009.1 coordinate 24,453, forward strand.
GTTGAATAAATTCACATAAATCTAAATAATTACTATTGGTTGTAATGGTAATTTCTGGCTCAGTATTTCCTGTTTCATTTTTAAATTGAGCAACTAACTCTTTTGCTTTTTTAGGCTGATAAGAATATCCTTTTTGATTGTTAAATGAAGGCAATCCTTTTGGAATAAAACCATTTAGCGCAGGAGTTCCAATTCCGTTTCGTAAGAATTTAATCATTTTTTCTCTGTCAAATCCATAATTAATTGCTTGTCTAATTAATTTTGACTTTGTCGGATAATTTTCTTCACCTTCTAAATAGATTCCTAAGTACTCAGTATTTAAATACGCACCAGTTTCCATAAAAATTGAAGACGTATATTTCTCTTTTAAGGTTCCGTCTGTATTTAGAATATCATCTTTATAAGAAGCATCTAAGCTTTTCATAAAGTCCAAATTCCCTTGAATAAATTGTAAAAATTCACTTTGCTTATCGGGTAAAAAAGTAACTGCAACAGCTTCTAAATAAGGTAATTGAATTCCGTTTTCATCTTTTTCAAAATAAATTTGATTTTTACGCAAAACTAACTTGGTGTTTTCTACCCATAATTTAAACTGAAAAGGTCCAGTTCCAATTGGATTTGCTCTAAAAGTATTTCCGAAATACTCAACAGCTTCTTTAGGAACAACAGAACAATATTTCATTGCTAATAAGCCTAAAAATGGTGGAAAAGGTTGCTTTAATTGAATTACAAAAGTGGAATCGTTTTCAGCTTTAAAATTAGCAACATTTTGTAAAACCCAACCTCCAGGAGAAGCTACCTTTTTATCTAATAATCTGTTAAATGAATACTCAAAATCTGTGGCATTTACAGTTTTTATAGAATCTTTTCCAAATAATTTATGTTTATGAAATTTCACATCTTTGCGAAGTAAAAATGTATAGGTTTTTCCGTCCTCAGAAATCGACCAACTTTTAGCAATATCTGGTTTTACTTGTAAAGAATCATCTAGTTGAACCAAACCGTTATACAACTGATTTACCGCCCAAATATTACGTTGATCTTTAGCAAATGCAGGATCTAACGATGTAATATTAGAATGTTCGTTATATCTAAAAACCTGAGTATCTTTAAATTTATGCTCCTTTTTTACACAAGAAAAAAAAGCAAAACATGTTACTAAAAACTGAAAACTAAAAACTAAAAATTTATTTCTCAAACTCATAATCTCTTTCTACTTTGCAAATTCTCACTTTAAATTGTTTGTACCAAGTGCTTCTACCCTTTTCTCTAGCTTCTGTATGATCTAATTGTAATTTCCATTTTTTAATAGCCTCTAAACTTTTCCAATAAGAAACTGTAATTCCTACTTCACTTCTAGCAGATTCAATACCTAAATAACCTTCTTGTTTTTCGGCTAAATCTTCCATTTGTTCCGCAGTTAAATTGTAATCATTATCGCCTTTAGTGCGTAAACTAGTAAAAATTACCGCATAATATGGCGCTTGTGGCGTGTTTGCAATCATAAGTATAATTCGTATTTTGTTTCTGGTAATTTAATATCTTCAGAAATAAATTTCTTTACAATTTTAAAATTAAAACGTTCTAAAATCTTTGCAGAAGCATGGTTTTCATCAACAACATAACCAATAATCTTTTTCATTCCAAGTGATTTACAATACGGAATTAAAGCTTCACAAATTTCGGTAGCAAAACCTTTTCCCCAGTAATCCTCAATAAAACGATATCCAATTTCATCATCTTCATCATCTTTTACCAACGCCAAAGTTCCAATAAAATTACTATCAGACTTCTGTTCTATAGCATAAATCCAAAAATCATTTTTAGGAGTTTTATATTTTTTAATTAGATTATTAAGATCGTTTTCTGCTTCAACAAATGTTTTTACCTCACCAGTTGCGTATTGCAATACTTTCGGGTTACTTTCTAGTTGAAAAAAAGCATCTTTATCAGAAATTGTTAATTTACGAACTAGCAACCTCTCTGTTTCAAAAATCATCTTTAAAATTGTACTTTTGTGTTTTCAAATGTACCCAAATGAACGCAGATAAAAAAGTAGCTTTTTATACATTAGGTTGTAAACTTAATTTCTCAGAAACATCAACTATAGCACGTAGTTTTGTTAATGAAGGGTTTGAGCGTGTTGAGTTTGATACCCAAGCAGATGTTTATGTAATTAACACATGTTCTGTTACCGACAATGCAGATAAACGTTTTAAAAGCGTTGTAAAATCGGCTTTAAAGCAAAATGAAGACGCTTTTATTATTGGTGTTGGTTGTTACGCACAATTAAAACCAGAGGAATTAGCTGCAGTAGATGGAGTTGATTTAGTTTTAGGTGCAACCGAAAAATTTAACGTTACAAGTTATATAAACGATTTAACAAAAAATGATATAGGACAAGTGCATTCTTGTGAAATTGAAGAAGCAGATTCTTATGTTGGTGCCTATTCAATTGGAGATAGAACTCGTGCTTTCTTAAAAGTACAAGATGGTTGCGATTATAAATGTACGTATTGTACAATTCCGTTGGCGCGTGGAATTTCGCGAAGCGATACTGTAGAAAATGTATTGAAAAACGCCAAAGAGATTTCAGAAAAAGGTATTAAAGAGATTGTTTTAACGGGTGTTAATATTGGTGATTACGGAAAAGGAGAATTCGGAAATAAAAAACACGAACATACTTTTTTAGAATTGGTAAAGGAATTAGACACTGTTGAAGGAATTAATCGTTTACGAATTTCATCAATAGAACCAAATCTATTAAAAGATGAAACAATAGATTTTGTTTCAAATTCAGAAACATTTGTTCCGCATTTTCATATTCCGTTACAATCTGGTAGTGATGAATTATTAAAGAGAATGAAACGTAGATATTTAACAAAAACCTACACAAATAGAGTTTCAAAAATAAAAGAAGTAATGCCTAACGCTTGTATAGGTGTTGATGTTATTGTTGGTTTTCCTGGAGAAACAGATGAATTATTTCTAGAAACTTACAACTATTTAAACGAAATGAATATTTCTTATTTGCATGTTTTTACCTATTCGGAAAGACCAAATACAGAAGCGGTTTTATTAGATGGTGTAGTTCCTAAAAAAGTTAGAGCAAAACGTAGTAAAATGTTACGCGGTTTATCTGTAAAAAAACGAAGAGCTTTTTATGAAACGCAAATTGGAAATACATTAACTGTACTTTTCGAAAGTGAAAATAAGGAAGGCTATATACATGGTTTTACAGAGAATTACGTTAAAGTTAAAACTCCGTGGAATCCAGCTTTAGTAAACACATTACACACGGTTACACTTACAAATATAGACGAAGATGGTTTAGTTCGTTTTAATTTTGTAGAAAGTGAAGTAATAGCATAACTTGGCATTAAAATTGTAATTTAAAACTTATTATTATGAAAACGATATTACTTTCTATACTATTATTAATAATGAGCTGTAGTGCTCCTAAAGCACCAACAAAAGAAACAAAAGTTGAAGAGGAAATTAAAGTTGAAGAAATTATAGAAATTCCTGAAGTTGTAAATGAAGAAATAATTGTTGTTTTAAAAGATCCTAGTAAAGTTGATGATGTTAAACAATTAATTGAAAACAATGGACTTATTTGGGATAAGTTAATCTTTGATCAAGAAGACTCAAAAATAGCTTTATTAAAAGTTCCTGCTGATAAGCGTGCTTTTTGGATGGAAAATTTGAACAATTCTGGTGAGTTTAAATCTGTTGAGTTAAACAAAGAAATAACATTAAATAAGATTATCGCAGAAATTAAAAGTCCTTTAGTTACATTACGTAAAACTCCTTGTTATGGTCATTGCCCAGAGTTTAACGTATCAATAACAAAAAAAGGAAATGTTACTTATAGAGGAATAAAAAATGTATTAGTAAAAGGTAAAAGAACGTTTAAACTTACTGATAACCAATTTACAAAATTGAAAAAAATGCTTGATAAAACTAGTTTTTCAAAATATAGAAAAACCTACAACAACTCTAATATCAAGGATTTACCAAGCACATATATTTCTCATAACAATAAAGAAATTCAAATGCGAGTTTGGGGAAAAGTACCAACAGAATTAGTACAAGTAACTGAATATATTGAAGATATTTTATTAGCCAAAAAATTCTATGAACTCTAAAATTCCAATTTATTTTGTTCCTGGTTTAGGTGCTAACACTAAAATATTTGATAATATTAAATTACCAGAGGAATTTGAAACCCATTTTTTAGAATGGGAAATTCCGTCAGAAAAAGAAGAAAGCATTAGTAATTACGCTAAAAGAATGTGTGCAAAAATTACACATGAAAATCCGGTTTTAGTTGGTGTTTCTTTTGGTGGCGTTATGGTTCAAGAAATGAGTAAAATTATCTCTACCAAAAAAGTTTTTCTTGTTTCTAGTATTAAAAATAATAGAGAACTTCCAAAAAGATTACAATTAGCAAAAGCAACTAAAGCTTATAAATTATTTCCAACTAATGTAGTTGCAAATTTTGAAGCTTATGAAAAATATTTTTTAGGAGATAATCTTCAAAAAAGAAAAGAATTATATAAGACTTATATGTCTGTTAGAGATCCAAGATATATTACTTGGGCTATTTACAATGTTTTACACTGGCAACAAGAAGAATCATCTGACAATATTATCCATATACATGGTACAGATGATGGTGTTTTTCCTATAAAACATATTAAAAACTGTATTAAAATTGAAAAAGGAACTCATGTTATGATTTTAAATAAAGCTAAAGCAATATCAAAAATAATTGAAGAAAATTTAGCTTAATATTCACATTTGAATTCCGTAAATTAAAAAAAAAAAATAAACCTGTTTGTTATGAATAAATCTGTACGCTTTTTAAGCATAATTACAATAAGTGCTTTAGCATTTTTACTACTAAATGTTATTGGAAAAGAAAACATTCCGTTTTTAAAAAATGTAAGTGAATCATATGAAATTAAAGCAGTTAAAATACCTGCTTATTTAGAATTAGCTGGAGAACGTGTTCCGATAGAAAGAGCAGATGTTAGAGAAAAAATGGACAGAGAATTATTGGTAAACACCTATTGGCAATCTAACGGGTTGTTAGTTATAAAAAGAGCTAATAAAATATTTCCAATCTTAGAACCTTTATTAGCAAAACACGGTTTACCAGACGATTTTAAATATTTAGCAGTTGCAGAAAGTGCATTGTTGGTAAACAATCCATCTCATGCAAGAGCTTCTGGTTTGTGGCATTTTTTACCAAGTACAGCAAGAGAAAAAAGATTTAAGTTAGAAGTTAACAAAAATGTTGATGAACGTTATAACATAGAAAAATCTACAGCAGCAGCAGCAATTTACTTAAAAAGAGCAAAAGAAAAGTTTGGTTCTTGGACATTAGCTGCAGCTTCTTATAACTGCGGTATGGGAAGAGTTTCTGAACGATTAAGAAATCAAGATGTAACTAGTTATTATGATGCGTTATTACCTGATGAAACTGAGCGTTATGTTTTCAGAATTTTAGCTTTAAAAGAAGTTATGAGCAATCCAGAAAAGTACGGTTTTGTGTTTGATCAAGAAGATTTATATCAACCAGAAGAAACTTATACTGTAAAAGTAGATACTGCAATTACTAACATTGCATCTTTTGCTAAAGGTTTTGGAATTACTTATAAAGAATTAAAAAGACACAATCCTTGGTTAAGAGAAGGAAAACTGAATAATAAAAGTAGAAAATTATACGAAATAAAAATACCTAGATAATGAAAAAAATAATTCCATATATCTACATAATTTTTGCACTATTTATTTTAATTGATGCATTTAGACAATTCTTTCAAAATAGCGATATCTATAGAATTATCTTTAACTGGACAACGGAAAGTAAATATCTCTTTTTAGGTATTAAAGTGCTATTTGCTTGTATAATACTTTATGGAGGTCTGAAAAAGTTTAAAAAGTAAACTTACTCTTCCTCAATAATATTTTTTACTCTACCAACAATACCAGATTCTAGTTGTACTTTAATTCCGTGCGGATGATTCGGAGATTTAGTTAAAAGTTTACTTACAACACCTTCAGTAAGTTCTCCACTTCTTTGATGCTGTTTTTGAACAACCTCAACAAATAAACCAACTGTAACATTACTTCTTTTTCTTGCGTCTAACATTTTATCTTTTTTTAAAATAAAGTGTAAAAATAAAGAAAGCCTATCATTAAATGATAGGCTTTGCTTTTAAAAATTAACTAGTGTAATAAAATATATATTATAATACTCTTACGTTTACTGCGTTTAATCCTTTTCTTCCATCTTGTAAGTCAAATTCAACTTCATCGTTCTCACGAATTTCATCGATTAATCCTGACACGTGTACAAAATGTTCTTTGTTGTTTCCTTCTTCAGTAATAAATCCGAATCCTTTAGATTCGTTGAAGAATTTTACGGTACCTTTATTCATTGTAATATAATTTAATGTGTTGCTCGTTTAGTTACTAACAACGTTTTATTGAATTGCAAATGTAGTGCCAAAAATTCATATTAAGCAAAAAAATGTTAAATTTCTTTCATAAATATCTATATAGCTGATTTTTAGCACCAAAAAAAACGTTGTACACTTACTGTTTACAACGTTTTTTAATATAAAATAAAAATCTATATTATATCAATCAAAGTCTGTATTCATCTTTAAATAGTCTAAAAACTCTCTTTTAGTCTCTCTTTCTTTAAATTTTCCACCAAATTCGGCAGTAACTGTAGAACTTTCAATGTCTTTAATTCCTCTAGAATTTACACATAAGTGCTTCGCATCTATAACACAAGCAACATCTTGTACACCTAAAGCTTCTTGCATTGCTTGTACAACTTGCATTGTTAAACGCTCTTGCACTTGTGGTCTTTTAGAAAAATATTCAACAATTCTATTCATTTTAGACAAACCAATTACTTTTCCATCAGAAATGTATGCAACATGTGCTCTACCAATAATTGGTAATAAATGATGCTCACAGGTAGAATATACAACGATATTTTTCTCAACCAACATTTCTCCGTAGTTATAATTATTATCAAACGTAGATGCTTTTGGCATATTTTTAGGATCAAGCCCCATAAAAATCTCATTTACAAAAGATTTTGCAACTCGTTTTGGAGTACCTTGTAAACTATCGTCTGTTAAATCCATTCCTAAAGTGGTTAAAATATCTTTAACACTTTCTTGGATTCTTTCAATTTTTTCTTCGTCAGAAATATCAAAAGCATCAGCACGTAACGGCGTTTTAGCCGATGTACCAACGTGGTTCTCTCCTATTTCTTCACTTCTCTCGTCATTCATTTTGTTGTTATTCACTTCAAACATTTCGTACTATATTTAAGTTGCAAAGTTACAACTTTATTGTTTTAATTCTAATTATTTTTAGGGCGTTCGAGCGGGATTTCCACACTCGCTTTTTTGTTTTTACAAAAAACAAAAAGAGCTCAAACAAATGCTGCAATCCCTAACGCGGGCGTACTTGCAAAATCCCTGTCATTCCTGCGTAGGCAGGAATCTAAATTATCGTTTTTCTGGATTCCTGCCTCCGCAGGAATGACAAACTTAACTTATTTAGTCTTTTCAACTAACTCATCAACAGAAAGTAAAAACTGCTCGCCATTATTTTTAACCACAAACTTATCGTTTTCAATTTCAGTAACTACAAATTCTATTGCTCTAGTTGTAGCGTATTTAAACTGTTTCTTTTGTTGCTTATTACTTGTAGCAACATCAGGATATAATTCACTTTTTATATTGTTGTCGCGCAAAGTTTTAATAGCTTTCATTTTTAACAAAATTTCTGCTTCGTTAAAATTCAAAAACAACACTTTAGGTTTTGGTAAATCTACCGATTTAAACAAACCTAGTTCTTCTAAAACCAAGTAAATTCTATCCAAACCAAAAGAAATTCCAACACCAGAAACATCTTTTAATCCAAAGATTCCTGTTAAATCGTCATATCTTCCACCGCCACCAATAGAACCCATTTTCACACCTTCTGGAGCAGCAACTTCAAAAATTGCGCCTGTGTAATAATTTAATCCACGTGCTAACGTAACATCAATTTCTAAGTCGGCTGTTTGTAAACCTAACTCGGCAATTGTATTGATTACAAAACGTAAATCGTTTACACCTTGTAAACCTTCTTCCGAAGTTGAAAGCATGTTTTCTAACGATGCTAATTTGTCTAAATTACTTCCGTTAAAATCGAATAATGGCTGTACTTTTTCAATAGCTGCTTCCGTAATTCCTTTAGAAAGCATTTCTGTTACAACACCTTCTTTACCAATTTTATCTAATTTATCTAAAGCAACAGTAAAATCTATCAATTTATCAGATGCGCCAATAACGGCTGCAATTCCAGATAAAATTTTACGATTGTTCATTTTAATAGTTGTTCCTGCTAAACCAAGATTGGTAAAAACAGTATCATACAACTGAATAAACTCCACTTCTTGTACTAAAGACTTACTACCAACAACATCAGCATCACACTGAAAAAACTCCCTAAAACGTCCTTTTTGCGGTCTATCTGCTCTCCAAACTGGTTGCACTTGATATCTTTTAAAAGGAAACGTAATGTCGTTTTGGTGTTGTACAACATAACGTGCAAATGGCACAGTTAAATCGTAACGCAATGCTTTTTCTGAGATTTGAGAAGTAACTTTTATACTATTCTTCTCAGACAAAAGTTTTTCATCAGCTTTTTTAAGAAAATCTCCAGAATTTAATATTTTAAAAATCAAACGATCTCCTTCTTCACCATATTTTCCCATAAGGGTAGCTGAATTTTCAAAACTTGGAGTTTCAATGGGTTGAAATCCGAATGTTTCAAAAGCCGTTTTAATCGTATTCATTATATAGGTACGATTTGCTACTTCTGTTGGAGAAAAATCTCTTGTTCCTTTTGGAATGCTTGGTTTCATATAATTAATTATGAATTACGAATTCTAAATTATGAGTCTATTGACCCAAACTAAAATTCGTAATTGTTAATTTGTAATTCTTAATTGCGCCTGCAAATATCGTGAAAAAGTTATAATTTTTTAGGAGTTGTAAAGGTTTTATTTCTTCGTCTTAAACTATACAAAGAAGCGTTTAATTCGAAACCTAATAGCAGAATTATTGCATTTAACCACACAAATAACATTAGTATTAAAAGCGTACCAATAGAACCATATAATTGATTGTAAGTTGCAAATTTTACAACATATATTCCGAATATATAAAAGGTAAATAATGATAAAACTGTAGTTAATATTGCTCCGGCCGAAAAGAATTTAATCTCTTTACCTTGTTTGGTTCCAAAACGAAATAATAAAGATACAATGGTAAAAATCATTAATAAAAAGAGCAAACCTCTTCCCCAATAAAATAGGTTTAAATCAACAGTGTCTAACCAACCAATTTTATCTATTCTTGTTAATGCAATTTGATAATATATAATTAAAACCACCGTAACAATTAAAAACAAAACCATTAACAAAGACACGCCTAACGAAACAAAATAAGATTTAAAAACGTTTCTAAATTCTTTTACATGATACGAATATTCAAAACCTCCAAAAATGGCATTCACGCCGTTTGTCATTAAAAACATGGAAGCTAAAAAACCAAAAGATAACAAACCTCCATATTGATTGTTTATAATATCTTTAATAACTACATCTACAGCTTCAAAAGTTTTTGGCGGTAACATTTCTTGAATTAAACTAAAAAGATTGTCTTGAAATCCTTCAATTGGTATGTAAGGAATTAACGATAAAACAAACAGCATAAACGGAAAAATTGCCATAAAAAAGCTAAATGCAATTCCGCCTGCACGTGTTGTTAATGCTCCTTTTACAATACCAATAATGTACATTTCTATAACATCATACAAAGACATACCTTCTAAACCAGGAATTTTAATTTTCTTCCCAAATTTCACCAATAAATTTACGATTGGTATTTTCTCAAGTTTGTCTTCTAATTCTTTTGTCATTTTATTACAGTTACTCAATAATAATCTTAAATTTATTTAACAGTCCTTCTAAGCTTTCTCTACTAAACCTTGCTCCTTTTAAGCGATTTTCTTGAGGATCTATTAAAAAATTTATTGCATTCCTAAAATCTGATTTCTCTAAATTAGTTCGACTAAAAATGGCCAGTTTTAAATCTGATTTGTCAAAAATTGTACTTGTTGCATCTGCTTCCGTAAAATCTACTTCTTGTAAATTACAATTTATAAATTTTGTTTTAGGCATTTTTAATTGATAAAAAGATGATAAATTCAATTGACAATCTTTAAAATAAAACTGTAATAAGAAAGCGTCACATTCATTAAATTTTACGCCTAATAACTTACAGTTGAAAAATTGTACATCTTTAAAAGCAGAGCCTTTAATAATTGCATTACTAAAATTACAATCTATAAACTCACATTCTAAAAATTCAATATTAGAAATATGTGCTTTTTCGAAATTACAGTTCTTAAAGGTACAATTATCATACTCTCCTTTTATGAATGTAGTTGTAGTAAAATCAACTTTTGAGTATTCTTTGCTATCGAAATAGTTATCTGTCATTTACTTTAAACCTCTGGCTTTTAACATTGGTGTTGCTTCTGGGTTTCTTCCTGCAAAGACTTTATACATTTCTGCATAATCCATGGTGTTTCCTTTAGATAAAACTTGCTCACGGAATTTTTGTCCGTTTTCACGAGTTAATAATCCGTTATCTTTAAACCAATCATACGCATCATGACTTAACATTTCTGTCCATAAATACGAATAATAACCTGCTGCGTAACCTCCGCTAAAAATATGTGCAAAGTAAGTAGAGCGATATCTTGGTGGAACTTCATCTACATTTAATTTCATTTTTGCCAATGCTTCTAATTCAAACTTAGCAACATCTGTAATTTTTTCATCTGCAGAAATTGTGTGCCATTTCATATCTAAACTAGAAGAACATAAGTTTTCAATCATAGAATATCCTTGGTTAAAAGTTCCTGCATCTTTTATTTTTTTCAATAATGAAGCAGGAATAACTTCTCCTGTTTTATAATGAATTGCATAATTATTTAAAACTTCAGGATGTGTAGACCAATTCTCGTTAAACTGAGATGGAAATTCTACAAAATCTCTTGCTGTACTTGTACCAGAAATTGATGCATATTTTTGATTTCCAAATAAACCGTGTAACGCGTGTCCAAACTCATGAAACATCGTTTCTACTTCACCAAAACTGATTAATGCTGGTTCTCCTTCAGCTGGCTTTGGAGAGTTACACACATTATAGATAACTGGTTTTTGTTTGCGTAATTTAGATTGCTTTACAAAAGCAGACATCCAAGCGCCACCTCTTTTACTATCTCTTGCAAAGAAATCTCCGAAGTATAAACCTAATTTACTTCCGTCTTCTTCAAACAACTCATACACAACAACATCTGGATGATATACTGGTATATCTGTACGCTTTTTAAAAGTGATTCCGTATAGTTTTGTTGCAGCATAAAAAACTCCTTTTTCAAGAACATTTGTTACTTCGAAATATGGCTTTACTTCCTCTTCATTTAAATCGTACTTAGATTTTCTTACTTTTTCTGCGTAATGATTCCAATCGTAAGGCGCTAATTTAAAGTCTTTTCCTTCTTTGTTTATTTCAGCTTGAATTTCTTTTACTTCAGATGCTGCTTTTTCTAAAGAACCCGGAATTAAGTTTGTAAACATGTCAAAAACTTTATCAGGTGTTGAAGCCATTGTTCCTTGTAAACTCCAACTTGCATAATTATCAAAACCTAAAATCTGTGCCTTTTTAGCTCTTAAAGTAACCATTTTCTGAACTAATTCACTTGTATTGTATTCGCCAGCATCAGATCTGTGAATCGATTTTTCAAACAATTCTTTACGAACTTCTCTATTTTCTAACGTTTGTAAAGCGGGTTGTTGCGTAGTATTAATTAACTGAATTTCAAACTCACCGTCTTTCTCAATCGCTTTTATTTTTTCATCTGAAAAACCTTTTAATTTCTCTTTATCAGCAACTACAACACCGCCTTTTTTAGAAGCATCTAAAAGTTTTTTACCAAAGTCGTTAGATAAACTAGCCAATTCAGAATTAATCTCTTTTAACTGCTCTTTTTTATCTTCTGATAAATTAGCTCCTGCTTTTGCAAAATTCTTATAGTATTCTCCAACTAAATGTTTAGACTCAGCATCTAATTTTAAGGTTTCTAAATTAGAATAGATGGTTTTAATTTTAGCGAATAGCTTAGTATTTAAAACAATATTATCTGAATGATTAGAAAATTTTGGCGCTAATTCTTTTTGGTTTGCTTTAATTACATCATTTGTATGTGCACCAGCTAACCCAAAAAATACAGCAGTAACATTATCTAAGGTTTTGCTACTTTCTTCTAAGGCTAAAATGGTGTTTTCAAAAGTTGGTGCTTCTGTATTCTCAACTATTTTAGTAATTGCTTCATTTTGCAAACGCATTCCTTCCAAAATTGCAGGCATAAAATGCTCATTTTCAATTTTAGTGAAATCTGGCGTTCCGTATTCTAACGTACTACCAATTAATAAAGGATTTTCAGCTAAATTCATATTTACCTCTTTTTTTGACTCTTTAGAAGTACAACTTGCAAATAATACAACCGTTGCAATTAGTATATATTTTTTCATTATCTATGATTTTTATTATTAGTTAGTCAATCGCTTTTAAGCTTAAATCTAAGTTATAAACCGAATGTGTTAATGCACCAGAAGAAATAAAATCTACACCACAATGCGCATATTTTCTAATCGTTTTTTCGTTAATTCCTCCAGAAGATTCTGTTAAACATGTATCGCCAATTAAGGCAACTGCTTTACGCGTATCTTCGTAATTAAAATTATCAATTAGAATTCTGTAAACACCTTCATTAGACAAAATTTCTTTGATTTCTTCTAAACTTCTAGCTTCTACAATTATCTTAATATCTAAACCTTTTTCAGCTAAATATTGTTTTGTTTTGGTTATTGCAGCTGTAATTCCGCCAGCAAAATCAATGTGATTATCTTTAATCATCACCATATCGTACAATGCAAATCTGTGGTTTTCTCCACCTCCAATTTTTACAGCCCATTTTTCTAAAGCTCTAATTCCTGGAGTCGTTTTTCTAGTATCTAAAACTTTGGTTTTGGTGCCTTCTAACAAGCCCATAAAAAAAGCAGTTTTAGTTGCTATTGCAGACATACGTTGCATTGCGTTTAAAACCAAACGCTCTGCCATTAATATAGATTGAGATTTTCCTGAAACATGAAAAACAATGTCTCCATACTTTACTTTTTCGCCATCATTTATAAAGGTTTCTACTTGTAAATCTTTGTCAACATAAGAAAAAACTTGCTTTGCAAACTCCACACCAGCAATAATTCCTTCATCTTTAACCAATAACTTTGCTTTTCCTTGCGCATCTGCAGGAATACAAGAAAGTGATGTATGATCGCCATCTCCAATGTCTTCTCTTAATGCGTTTGTAATTATTAAATCGAGTTCTTTATTAAATTGTTCTTTTGAAATCATTTTTTACTTTAATTATATGTGCTAAAATAAGACAATTTTTAATGATTAATTGTAATTTTGAATTATGAAAATCAAGTTACTTGCTATTGGTAAAACCGATGATAAAAATTTAATTCAACTTATTGATAACTATCAAAATAGATTAAAGCATTATATAAAGTTTGAATTGGAAATAATTCCTGACATTAAAAATGTGAAGAATCTGAGTGAAATTCAGCAAAAAGAAAAAGAAGGGAATTTAATTTTAAGCAAGCTTCAAAATACTGATAATTTAGTTTTATTAGATGATAAAGGCAAGCACTTTACTTCTATTGAGTTTTCTAAATATCTTCAGAAAAAAATGAATTCGGGCATTAAGCAACTAGTGTTGGTTATTGGAGGTCCTTATGGATTTTCGGAAGCTGTTTATAAAAAATCAGTCGGAAAAATATCATTATCAAAAATGACTTTTTCTCACCAAATGATTCGTTTATTTATTGTTGAACAACTCTACAGAGGTTTTACAATTTTGAAGAATGAACCTTATCATCACGAATAACTCTTAGACAAACATGCAATTACTTCAATATATAATTCAACAGACACAATTAACCGAAAAGTCTGTAAAAAACACCATTTCATTATTAAATGAAGATGCTACAATTCCATTTATTTCTAGATATAGAAAAGAAATGACAGGTAATTTAGATGAAGTTGAAATTGGTGAAATTGTAAAATTTAAAGAACTTTTTGAAGCTTTAGAAAAGCGTAAAAAAGCTATTTTAAAAGCGTTGGAAGAACAAGACGTTTTAACTGCTGAATTAGAACAAAAAGTTAACAATTCTAAAGATTTAATTGCATTAGAAGACTTGTATTTACCGTTTAAGAAAAAACGAAAAACAAAAGCAGAAACTGCCCGTTTACAAGGTTTAGAACCGTTGGCAAAAATGATAATGAGTCAGCGTGTAAATGATTTAGAATCTACTGCTTCTAAATATACAAATAACGAAGTTGAAACCATTGAAGACGCTTTAGAAGGTGCACGTTTTATTATTGCTGAATGGATTAATGAAAGAACCGATATTAGAAATAATATTAGAAGAGAATTAGAAAGACATGCTACAATTTCATCAAAAATAATAAAGAGTAAAAAGGATGATGAAAAAGCACAGAAATTTAAAGATTATTTTGATTGGAGCGAGTCTTTAAGCCGAATTCCTTCCCACAGATTATTAGCTATTTTAAGAGCAGAAAGCGAGGGTTTTATTAGAGTTAAAATTGAAATTGATTCTGATAGATTATTGCAAAGAGTTGAGAACAGAATCATTAGAACTCAAAATGAATGTACTCCTCAAATAGAACTCGCTATAAAGGATGCTTTTAAACGTTTGTTATATCCGTCTTTGTCAAATGAAAGATTATCATTAGCCAAAGAAAAAGCAGATGAAGATGCAATTACCGTATTTTCTAAAAACCTAAAACAGTTACTTTTAGGTGCTCCTTTAGGTGAAAAAAGAATTTTAGCCATCGATCCTGGATTTAAATCTGGTTGTAAAATTGTTTGCTTAAATGAACAAGGAGAATTAGAACATAACGAAACTATTTTTCCGCATGCACCACAAAATCAAACTATTGAAGCCATAAAAAAAATAAGTTCTTTAGCAGAATCTTATAAAATTGAAGCCATTGCAATTGGAAACGGAACTGCTTCTAGAGAAACCGAACAATTGGTACAAAAAATTCAGTTTAAAAATACTATTGATGTTTTTGTGGTAAGTGAAGCTGGCGCTTCTATTTATTCGGCTTCTAAAATTGCCAGAGACGAATTCCCTAATTATGATGTTACCGTTCGTGGTTCGGTTTCAATTGGTAGACGTTTACAGGATCCTTTGGCAGAATTGGTAAAGATTGATGCAAAATCGATTGGTGTTGGACAATATCAGCACGATGTAGATCAAACAAAATTGAAAAAATCACTTGATACAACTGTAGAAAGTTGTGTAAATACTATTGGCGTAAACATAAATACGGCAAGTGAATCTTTGTTGAGTTACGTTTCTGGAATTGGACCAAAATTGGCAGAAAACATTGTGAATTATAGAAACGAAAACGGTTCTTTTTCTTCAAGAAATGAAATAAAAAAAGTTCCTCGTTTAGGCGGAAAAGCATATGAACAAGCTGCTGGTTTTTTACGAATTAAAAATGGTAAGAATCCGTTAGATGATTCTGGAGTTCACCCAGAAAGTTATAATTTGGTTGATAAAATTGCCAAAGACAACAATAAAAAAGTTGCTGAATTTATTGGTAATAAAGAACTAATCCAGAAAATAAACCTAAAAAATTATATAACGGAAACTATTGGTTTACCTACACTAGAAGATATTGTAAAAGAATTAGAAAAACCCGGTTTAGATCCAAGAGAAAAAGCAAAAGTGTTTTCTTTTGATGCAACTATTAAAACAATATCAGATTTAAGAATTGGGCAATTGTTACCCGGAATTGTAAATAACATTACAAATTTTGGCTGTTTTGTTGATCTTGGAATTAAAGAAAGTGGATTAATACACGTTTCAAACTTATCAGATACTTTTGTAAAAGATGTAAACGCCATTGTTACTTTGCAACAACAAATTATTGTAAAAGTTTTAGAAGTTGATGTGGTTAGAAAACGAATTCAATTAGCTTTGGTGAAATAAATTAATAATTTCTTATCTTTATAAAATGAGTACTAAAACAGATAAAAATGATTCTTGGGATGACTTAAGTGATTCTCAAAAGGAACAAATACAAAAAGAAGTTAAAGAATCAAACAAAAAGAAAAAAACCACCTGGGATGATGTTAAAGAAAATCTTTCAAAATTAAAATAATATAAACCCTGCTTATAAATTAAAAAAACTACTTAATTAACAATATATAAATACTAATTTTAGTCCTTCATGTTTTAAAACCTGAAGGACTTCTATTTTATTAACAATCGCAAAAAGAACATCTTTAAATATATAATAATTCACTAATTTCGAATTCGAAAAAATAATCAATGAAAGTCTGTATTGCCGAGAAACCAAGTGTAGCAAGAGAAATTGCTAGTATTCTAGGAGCCAACACAAAACGTGATGGTTTTTACGAAGGAAACGGTTATGCGGTTACTTATACGTTTGGACATTTATGCACACTTTTAGAACCTAAAGATTATAAACCGCATTGGAAAAGTTGGGATTTAAACAACTTACCCATGTTACCAGAACGTTTTGACACCAAAGTTACTGGCGATGCAGGAATTAAAAAGCAATTCAATATTGTAAAATCTTTATTCGAAAAAGCAGATGTTGTTATCAATTGTGGGGATGCAGGAACAGAAGGAGAACTCATTCAGCGTTGGGTAATTAACCAATGTAATTACAAAGGAGAAGTACAACGTTTATGGATTTCTTCGCTTACTGAAGAAGCTATTAAAGAAGGTTTTAAAAATTTAAAACCGGCTGAACAATATGATAATTTATATTACGCAGGATTCTCGAGAGCTATTGGAGATTGGCTTTTAGGCTTAAACGCAACACGTTTATATACTGTAAAGTTTGGCGGATTTAAACAAGTTTTATCCGTTGGAAGAGTGCAAACTCCTACCCTAGCAATGTTGGTAAATCGTTTTAAAGAAATTAGAGATTTTAAACCACAGCCGTATTGGGAATTACAAACCACCTACAGAAATACACTTTTTAATTACGAAGATGGTCGTTTTTTAAAGCAAGAAGACGGACAAGTTTTAGCGAATAAAGTTGCTGAATCTGATTTTGAAATTGTTTCTGTAACCAAAAAGAAAGGAAAAGAATACGCACCAAAACTGTTTGATTTAACAGGTTTACAAGTGTATTGTAATAATAAATTCGGTTTTTCTGCGGATGAAACCTTAAAAATGGTTCAGAAGTTATACGAAATGAAAGTTGTAACCTATCCAAGAGTTGATACTACTTTCTTACCAAATGACGTATATCCGAAAGTTGCAGGTATTTTATCTAAATTAACCAACTATAGCAAACTTACCGAACCACTTTTAGGTAGTAAAATAAAGAAATCGAAACGTGTTTTTGATGATAAAAAAGTAACCGATCACCACGCAATTATTCCTACGGGAATTCAAAGTAATTTACAGTACAATCAACAACAAGTCTACGACATCATTACAAAACGTTTTATTGGTGTTTTTTATCCAGATTCAGATGTTTCTAATACTTCCGTAATTGGTAAAGCTGCCGATGTTCCGTTTAAAACAACAGGAAAAGAGATTATAAATAAAGGTTGGCGCGTTGTTTTTGAAACCGAAGAAAGTAAAATTAAAAAGGAATTAAATCAACAATTAACTTTGCCTTCTTTTGTAAAAGGTGAAAAAGGAACGCACGAACCTTCGTTTTTAGAAAAGGAAACAAAACCTCCAAGAAATTTTACGGAAGCAAGTTTATTACGCGCCATGGAAACTGCTGGAAAGCAAGTTGATGATGATGAAATGCGTGAATTGATGAAGGAAAACGGAATTGGAAGACCTTCTACAAGAGCAAGTATTATTGAAACTTTGTTCCGAAGAAAATATATAGAACGTAAGAAAAAATTGGTTTTACCAACGCAAACTGGTATTGACTTAATTAATATTATTGACAACGAATTATTAAAATCTGCCGAGTTAACTGGACGTTGGGAAAAACGTTTAAAGGAAATTGAAAGAGGAGATTTTAACGCGGGAACCTTCATTAAGAACATGAAGAAGATGGTAGATGAATTGGTCTATGAAGTGCGTTCTAACACTTCTAAAAAGAGAATTTCTGCTGTTACTTCGAGCGCAGTCGAGAAGTCTCAAAAGATTTCTCCAAAAACTAAAAAAACAAAATCTAAGCAAGTTGCAGGTAAAACCTGTCCGAAATGTAAAAAAGGACACATTTTAAAAGGTTCTTCTGCTTTTGGTTGTTCTGAATATAAAAACAATTGCGATTTAAAAATTCCGTTTGAAGTTTACGGAAAGAAAGTATCTGAAAATCAAATTATACGTTTGATAGACAAAGGTTGTACAACCAATTTAAAAGGTTTTAAAACCGATGCTGGTAAAGTTGAAGGATTGATTCGTTTTGATGAAAACTTCAACCTAAAATTAGAACAAAAGCAAACTATCACCTCGAGCGCAGTAGAGAATTCTTCTAATAAAATTCCATGTCCAAAGTGTAAAAAAGGAACTATTTTAAAAGGAAAAACTGCTTATGGTTGTTCTGCTTATAAAACAGGTTGCGATTTTGTTTTCACCTTTGAAAACATTAAAAAAATGGCAAATGGGCAGCCTTTAACCAAAGAATTGGTTTTAAAAATTATATCGAGTTAAATATGAAATTAGTTTTCGCCACAAACAATACAAATAAACTTTCTGAAGTTCAAAAAATGCTCCCAAACTCAATAGAACTATTGAGCTTAAAAGACATTAATTGTTTTGATGAAATTGAAGAAACTGCAACAACTTTAGACGGAAACGCAAAAATTAAAGCCGATTATATTACACAAAAATTTGGCTATAATTGTTTTGCTGATGATACTGGTTTAGAAGTTGAAAGTTTAGACAATAAACCTGGCGTGTATTCTGCTCGTTATGCTGGAGAACCAACAAATTCAGAAAATAACATGCAAAAATTATTGACTGAATTAGAAAACAACACCAATAGAAAAGCACAATTTAGAACTTCGGTTTGTTTAAATTTAAGTGGCAAACAGTTTTTATTTAACGGAATTTGTAAAGGTGAAATTCTATCAGAGAAACAAGGCGAAAAAGGTTTTGGATATGATCCTATTTTTAAACCAAACGGATTTACAAGTTCTTTTGCAGAAATGTCTTCAGAAGAAAAAAATAAAATTTCGCATCGAGGAATTGCAATTAAAGAGTTGGTAGAATTTTTGGAAGAAAATTATTCGTAAACTTGTCATTCCTGCGCAGGCAGGAATCCAAACAAACTTAAAATAGATTCCTGCTTGCGCAGGAATGACAAAATGAAACAACAAAAACACACAAAACACTTTATTTTATTAGCAGTTTTACTGTTAGTATTTTTCTTTGTGAATCTCAGTTTGGGGTCAGTTTCTATTCCGTTTGAGGATATTTTAAAAAGTTTGTCTGGCGGAAACCCAGCCAAAGAAAGTTGGCAAACAATCATTTTAAATTTTAGATTACCAAAAGCAATTACCGCAATCTTAGTAGGTTCTGGCTTATCTATTTGCGGTTTATTAATGCAAACCTTGTTTAGAAATCCGCTTGCGGGACCTTTTGTTTTAGGTATTTCATCTGGCGCAAGTTTAGGTGTTGCAATATTAATTTTAGGTTCAAGTCTTTTTGGTGGCGTCTTTTTATCTATTGCATTTTCTAATTGGGCAATTGCAATTGCTGCAAGTTTAGGTGCTTTTTTAGTGCTTTCCGCAGTAATAATTACAGCAAATAGAGTTAGAAATACCATGTCAATTCTAATAATCGGATTAATGTTTGGCTCACTAACTTCCGCAGTTATATCAGTACTCGCCTACTTTAGCGAAGCTGCTCAAATTCAACAATACATGTTTTGGAGTTTTGGAAGTTTAGGCAACCTAACTTGGAATGAAATACTTGTTTTTGCCATCATTTATTTCATCGGAATTACAGCAACATTTTCAATTATAAAACCTTTAAACAGTTATTTATTAGGTGAAAATTATGCGAAGAGTTTAGGAATCAATATCAAGAAAAGTAGAAATATCATTTTAATGATTACAAGTTTATTAACAGGAGTTATCACTGCTTTTTCTGGACCAATTGCATTTGTTGGCTTGGCGGTTCCTCATATTGCAAAAATGGTGTTTTCAACATCTAATCATAAAATATTATTACCAGCAACAGCTTTAATTGGTGCAATTGCCTTGTTAATTTGCGATTTAATTGCGCAATTACCAACAAGTGAATTTACGCTTCCAATTAACGCAATTACCTCATTATTTGGCGCGCCAGTTGTTATTTGGTTGTTAGTTCGAAAAAAGAAAATATTTGTGTAATATTAAAAGATTCAAAAATTAAAGAATTAAAAAAACATATCGTTCTTAAAACTGAAAACTTAGCTATAGGTTATCAAACAAAAAAGCAACAAACTGTTATTGCTTCAGAAATTAATTTATCTGTAGAAAAAGGCAAATTTGTTGCGCTTTTAGGTAAAAACGGAATCGGAAAATCTACTTTATTAAGAACACTTTCTAAAGTTCAGAATCCGTTAAGTGGAAATGTTTTTATCAACCAAAAGAATATATTAAATTTTACAAATCAAGAATTAGCAACTACACTAAGTTTAGTTTTAACAGAACGTTTACCAGAAAGTCAATTAACAGTATTTGAACTTATTGCACTTGGAAGACAACCGTATACAAATTGGATTGATACTTTATCGGAAACAGATATTAAAAAAGTAAACACAGCAATTGAACAAACTGAAATTGAGCATTTAAAAAACAAACGTTTTTACGAATTAAGTGACGGACAATTACAACGTGTTTTAATTGCTAGAGCTTTGGCGCAAGACACAGAAATTATCATCTTAGATGAACCAACTGCACATTTAGATATTCATCATACCATAAAAATATTTTCACTTTTAAAGAAGTTAGTGGAAACTACACAAAAAACAATTGTAATTTCTACACATGAAGTAAACCTAGCTATTCAATTAGCAGATGAATGTATTTTACTAACGGAAGACACAATCTATAGCGGAACTTCTGAGGAATTGATAAATAAAAATGCATTTGATACATTATTCCCTAAAAATTTAATTCATTTTAACAAAAATTTAGAACAATTCGTCATTAAGAAGAATTAAATTTGAAACTTATGTAACTAAAAGTTACATTTACATTTAACCAAGTAAATTAAACGCAACAAAACAGCATGAAAAAATTATTATACTCAGCTTGCGCATTCGCTTTTATGGCATGTGGATCTGGTAAAGAAGCATCAAATTCTGACAATGATGCAAACGTAGATCAAGCACAAAAATACGCAGCTACAATTACAGCAAAAGATTTAGGAAATCACCTATTTATATATGCTTCTGATGAATTTGAAGGAAGAAATACAGGTGAACCTGGACAGAAAAAAGCTGTTGAGTATTTAAAAAACTTCTACGTAAACCAAGGAATTAAATCTCCAATTGGTGGAGACGATTATTTTCAAGAAGTTCCTGCAGAATGGTTGAACAAAAACGCAAGAAGAGGAAAATTAAAAGACTCAGAAAATGTTGTTGCTTTTATTAAAGGAACAGAAAAGCCTGATGAAATTGTAGTTATTTCTGCTCATTTAGATCATGAAGGTATAAAAGATGGAGAAATTTATAACGGAGCAGATGATGATGGTTCTGGAACAGTTGCCATGTTAGAAATTGCTGAAGCATTTAAAAAAGCTGCTGACGCAGGAAAAGGTCCAAAACGTTCTATGTTATTTTTACACGTAACAGGTGAAGAAAAAGGATTATTAGGTTCTAAATACTATTCTGAAAACCCACTTTTCCCTTTAGCAAATACAGTTACCGATTTAAATATTGATATGATTGGTAGAGTTGATGCAGATCACAAAGGAAATCCTAATTATGTATATTTAATTGGTTCAGATAAGTTAAGTACAGACTTACACAACATCTCTGAGGCTGTAAATAAAAAATACACAAATATAGATTTAGATTACAAGTATAATGCTGAAGACGAACCAAATAGATTCTATTACCGTTCTGACCATTATAACTTTGCAAAACATGGTATTCCAATTATTTTTTACTTTAACGGAACACATGCAGATTATCACAGACCAAGTGATACTCCAGACAAAATTAACTACGAAATGTTAGAAAAACGTACGCGTTTGGTTTTCCATACTGCTTGGGAAGTTGCTAACAGAGAAGCTCGTATTGTTGTAGATGGAGTTGAAAACAGATAATATATTTCTTTAAATCCTATAAAAAACCTCGCAATTTGCGAGGTTTTTTTTTATACAATAAGGTGGTTTTAACTGTTGATATTTTCAATTAAAAACGATAACTTCGCTAACGTTGAATATAAGTCATTAAAACGACGCATATGTCAGACTAACATTGTAAGTAATTTACAAAAAACTATGAAAAATGAAAATTAAATCCGGAATTTATGATGTTTTATATTCAGGAACAGTAGTTGGAATTATAGGAGAGCCTATTGAATTTCAATTTCCTGAACATCATTCCTCTTTAAAACTTATAATAAATTTTAGAGATGATGAAAAAGTTAAAGACCCAAATATGGAATTTGGGTTTCCTGAAGATAAAACTATGACAATTACCCTAGTTAATGCCAAAACTAATTTGGGAGTAGGAAATGTTGAATTGCTACATTTAGGACATTTAGAAAATCGAAAGCTTTATTTGAACTATAGAGTTTACTCTGTTAATGAATTAAGTAAGTCTATTAATTATACATTTTATTTAGGAGAGGAGGTTGAAGATGGAAAATAACAGCGGATTCAATCCTATAGATAAATTTGTGAGCCAAGTTAGAATTAATACTCAATCTGAACTTATAGAAATTACTGAAGATAAATTGGAAAATATTTTATTAAAACATTTATCAAAACTGAATAAAATAAAAGGATGGTTAACGCCCGTTTCATTGTTACTTACAATTCTGATAGTATTATTAACAGCAGAATTTAAGTTGTTTTGGGGAGTTGAAAAAGAAGTTTGGAAAGCAATTTTTATTTTAGGTTTAGTTGCAACAATTATCTGGTCAATTATAACAATAATTAACGCAATAAAATGCTCTAAAAGTTCGACAGTTACATTTTTAATTAATGAAATAAAAAATAAGAATTAAAACTACTTACAACACCGTATATAATTTATTGCTGGCTTCTTCCCTACTTACGAAAGTCCTCGCGGACTTTCTTGGTCGGTAATTATTTACTAATTTAGTTGCTTGAAACACGCAACAAACCATATACAACAACGTTAGCGAAAGTGATTTAATTATACTTAAAAATTAGATTAAATATTAGCAGAAATAATTATTTCCTTTTAATGTAAAATCTTAAATAATAACTCTTTTAAAATATCACTTTGACTTTGGTTTGCGCCAACACCTTTACTTTTAACATCTGCATCACGTAACATTGCAATAACTTGTGCTACTTTTCGCATAGGAAAACTTTTAGCAGCTGTTGTATAATCCCCAACAAAATAAGGATTTACGCCTAAACTTCGTGCTATATTTGCTTTCGATTTATCTTTTAAACCGTGATATAATAATAGCTTTGTAAAAAAACCATTTAACGTAGAAATAGTTACAATAGTTGGATTCTTCTTTGGGTTTTCACAGAAATAATTAATTATTCTGTTCACTTTTACCACATTTTTATCGCCAATTGCTTTTAGTAATTCAAAATTATTAAAGTCTTTAGAAATCCCAATATTTTCTTCAATATGAATTGGTGTAATTATCGTTTCAACTGGTAAAACCGACGTTAATTTATCCAATTCATTAGAAATTTTACTCAAATCGTTTCCTAAAAACTCCACCAACATGTGAGACGCTTTTGGCTCAATTTGATATTTTTTTCCGCTTAAAACTCTACGGATCCAATCAGAAACCTGATTTTCATACAACTTCTTACTTTCGTAAATCAGTCCATTTTTAGCAATAGCTTTGTAAGCTTTTTTACGTTTGTCTAATTTCTTGTATTTGTAGTTTAAAACTAAGACCGTTGTAGGTTGCGGATTGGCAGCATAACTCTCTAACTTATCAATTGTACGCGCTAAATCTTGTGCTTCTTTTACAATTAAAACTTGGCGTTCTGCCATCATCGGATAGCGTTTTGCAGAAGAAACTATCTCTTCTACAGTAACATCTCTTCCGTACATAACTACCTGATTAAAGCCTTTTTCAGACTCATCTAACACGTTTTTTTCAATATATTCAGAAATCTTATCAATATAATAAGCTTCGTCTCCCATTAAAAAATAAATGGGTTTAATGTTTCCATTTTTTATATCAGAAACTATATGTTTTACTTCGTTCATTATTCTTTTATAATTAAAGCGTTTAACAACTCTTTTTCTGTAAGAGTTTCAAACCAATTCTCCATAAACTCAAAATTATCTTCGCTTACTTCAAACTCAAAAGTTGCCCCTTTTTCTAAATTACGTTGTACTATACGCTCTCTTCTTACCTCTTTTGGAATGTCTAAAAAATGAGTTTTAACTTCAATATTATTTTCTTTAGCAAATTGCCTAAACTTTTCTCTATGTTTAAATTTAGAAAGACCAACATCTAAAATAGCATCTACACCAGTTCTTTCTAACTGTAAAATTAAATCTTGCATTAAAAACTCTGCTCTATCAATTCGTTCTAAAAACCATTCCAAACCATCTTTATCCGTTTTATCAGGAAAAAACAATATTTTATTCCATTTATCTAAAGTAAAAACCACGCCATTTATTTCAAGTTTTAACGCATTGGCATACGTAGATTTACCTGCGCCAGTATTGCCAACTAATAAATGTATCATAACTGATTTTTAAGTACTTTTGATTAATGCAAAAACTCAATCTTCCTACATATCCGTTTAAGCTCAAAAGTAACGAAAATAAGACGCTTATTTTTGATAAATTGAGAAAAAAAAATGTGGTTTTAACTCCAGAAGAATGGGTGCGTCAACATTTTGTTATGTATCTAATTGAAGAAAAGAAGTATCCAATTTCTTTAATTGCCATAGAAAAACAGTTAACCATTAACAATCGTAAAAAAAGAACCGATATTTTAATTTTTAATGCCCAAGGAAAACCAGATATTATTGTAGAATGCAAGGCGCCAAAAATTAAAATAACACAAGATACTTTTGATCAAATTGCGCGTTATAACTTAAAATTAAATGCCAATTACTTAATTGTAACCAACGGATTGGAGCATTTTTACTGCAAAATGGATTTTGAAAACGAAACTTATATCTTTCTAAAGGAAATACCTAATTACAAATAATTTTTTTTGGGCGTTACCACAAGGGTCGCGCTTTCCACTATATCTTTTTATGCCGAATTTATTTCAGTATCTGTTATTATTTATAGGTGTTTTTATTATTTATGATAGACATTTAAACAAGTTTAGCATAAAAAGGATGCCGTTTCAATCGCTAACGCGTGTACTTGCAATTGCTTGGTACTATTTCTTTTTACCTAAAGAATTCTAATAAAGATTACTACCTCCACAGCAATTACATACGCTAAAAAGCTATTCAATTATTATGAAAAATTTAAACTTTTAAACCGACTTAAAAGCTTAATTTTGCAACCTTGAAAACAGCAATAGTCATATTAAATTGGAATGGAGAAAAACTACTAGAACAGTTTTTACCTTCAATTGTGAATTTTAATTCACCAGAAGCTACTATTTATGTTGCCGACAATGCATCTACCGATAATTCAATTTCTTTTGTAAGAGAAAATTACCCAACCGTAAAAATTGTACAAAACCCAACAAATACAGGTTATGCAAAAGGTTACAACGATGCTTTACAACATATAGATGCAGATATTTATTGCTTAATAAACTCAGATGTAGAAGTTACCAAAAATTGGCTTGCTCCTATTCTACAAGTTTTTAAAGAAGAAGAAAAAACGGCTATTATTCAGCCAAAATTATTAGATTTTAAAGACAAATCTAAATTTGAATATGCTGGCGCAGGTGGCGGTTTTGTAGATTTATATGGTTATCCGTATTGTCGTGGTAGAGTTTTTAATGATTTAGAAACCGACAACGGACAATTCAATGATGTTTCAGAAATTTTCTGGGCTTCTGGAGCTTGTTTTTTCATACGCTCTAAAGTATATCATCAATTAGGTGGTTTCGATGAAGATTATTTTGCACACCAAGAAGAAATTGATTTATGTTGGCGTACACAAAACGAAGGTTTTAACATTAAATATGTTGGAACTTCAAGTGTTTATCATGTTGGTGGCGCAACTTTACAAGAAAGTAATCCGCATAAAACCTACTTAAATTTCAGAAATAGTTTACTAACTGTTGTAAAAAATGTACCTACACAATGGTTTTTATTTGTGGTTTTTTCTCGTTTAATTTTAGACGGAATTGCAGGAATAAAATTCTTATTTGAACTAAGACCAATACACACTTGGGCAATTATAAAAGCGCATTTTAGTTTCTACAAAAACTTTTTTAAATTCTTTAATAAACGTAGAAAATTACAACGTCGTTATGAGTATAACTTACATACTTCTGTGGTTTGGCAATACTTTGGATTGGGAAGAAAGAAATTTAAAGATTTAAAGTAATTATTCTTTTAAAACTAATTTCCACTTTTCAGTTTCCGCAAATTCTTTTATTACCTCGTTTCTTTCAATTAAAAAATTTGTCATGTATTTTTTTAGAAATAGAAAATCGGCTAGTTTTCCTAAAAAACCAAAAGGTGATTTGTATTCAAAGACATCTTTAACTATTACATTACTATCAACTATTTTTAAATAATGTTCATGTCTAAAACTTTTAAAAGCTCCTTTAACCATTTCATCTGCAAAAAAAGTTGGTGATTGATAATCTGTAATAATAGATGTTAATTCTTGAGTAACACCTAAATGTTTTGCTCTCCAAGTAACTGTTTCGCCTAAAGAAATTAAACCAGATGTTTTACCTGCTATTGCTTGCTCATTAGAATTTTTAGTTGATATTTTATGTAAATCTATACTTCTAATTAAATCGAAAACAACTTCGATATTATCAGTTTTTATTAACGTTTCTAATTCAATCTTTGGCATTATAAAATATCTAAACTACCCTTTCCTTCTCTTATAACTTCGGGTTCATCTGTAGTTAAATCTATAACTGTAGATGCGTAATTATCTCCAAAACCACCATCAACAACCAAATCTACTTGCTTTTGCCATTTTTCGAAAATTAATTCTGGATCTGTTGTGTATTCCAACACTTCATCTTCATCATGTATAGATGTTGATACAATTGGGTTTCCTAAAGCTTCAACAATTGCACGTGCAATGTTATTATCTGGAATTCTAATTCCTACTGTTTTTCTTTTTTTGAATACTTTTGGCAACGAATTACTTCCTGGTAAAATAAAAGTATAAGGTCCAGGTAAGGCACGTTTTAAAATTTTATACGTTGCTGTATCTATTTGCTTTACGTAGTCTGAAAGGTGACTTAAATCGTTGCAAATAAATGAAAAGTTTGCTTTTTCTAGCTTTACTCCTTTAATTTTAGCAATCTTTTCTAAGGCTTTTGTACTTGTAATATCGCAACCTAAACCGTAAACCGTATCGGTTGGATAAATTACTAATCCGCCTTTTTGTAGCACTTTTACTACTTTTTCTATTTCCTTAGGGTTAGGATTGTCGTTGTATATTTTTATAAATTCTGCCAAGTTCTAGGTTTTAGTTAAAAGTAAAAACTTTCAGCCTTATATACAAGCTGAAAGTTTCTTTTATTATTATTGACAGTAAAATTGCTTAGCCCCGATTGTAGTGGCATCCTTTTGCTTTTTTTGCAAAAGATATAACGAAAAGCGGGAAATAGCTTCTAAAAAAAGTGTTTTAAGCTTTTTCTACTAATCTAAATCCTTCTCCGTGAATGTTTAAAATCTCCACATTTTCGTCTAGTTTTAAATACTTACGTAGTTTAGCAATGTAAACATCCATACTCCTAGAAGTAAAGTAGTTATCATCTCTCCAAATCTTTGTTAATGCTAATTCTCTTGGCATTAAATCGTTTTTATGGATTGCCAACATACGTAACAATTTACTTTCTTTTGGTGATAGTTTTTGCGGTTCTGCAGTTTCTCCAACAGATAAATGACGCAATTTAGAATTAAAGAAAAATTTACCAATATTGAACTCAAACTGCTCAGTATCTGTACTTGTTTCGTTTTCTTTACGTTGTAAAATTGCTTTAATTTTGTGTAATAAAACTTCAGAATCGAACGGTTTATTTAAATAATCGTCTGCTCCTGCTTGGTAACCTTTTAGTACATCTTCTTTTAGCGTTTTTGCAGTTAAGAAAATAATTGGCACTTCTTTATTGGTTACTCTAATGTCTTTTGCTAATGAAAAACCATCTTTACGAGGCATCATTACATCTAAAATACACAAATCGTAATCTGAGTTTTTAAACATAATTAATCCTTCAATACCATCTTTAGCATGTGTTACATTGTAATCATTTAATGCTAAATAATCTTTTAAAACTGTTCCAAAGTTTGGATCGTCTTCTACTAATAATATTTTTTTAATGCCCATAATATTTGTTTAAATTAATGGTAGTTTTACTGTAAACGTGCTTCCTTTTCCTTTCTCACTTTCCACAAAAACTGTTCCGTGATGGTTTTCTACTATTTCTTTTACGTAGGCTAAACCTAAACCATGGCCTTTTACGTCGTGTATATTACCTTTTTGTTCTCTATAAAATTTATTAAACACATTTTTTTGTGCTTGTTTACTCATTCCTATTCCTTCATCTTTTATTTTAAAAATAAAGAATTTATTAGTGCTTTCTGTTATTACTTCTATTTTAGGTTTGTCTTCGGAATATTTTAATGCATTCTCTAACATATTTACTACAACATTTGTTAAATGAAATTCGTTACCCAACGCTTCTGTTGATATGGCTTTGAATGTTGTTTTAATTGAACCTTTTCTATCTTGCAATAATAAATTTACATGCTCTATTGCGTCTTCTATTATGTCTGTTACATCTACTGCTTCCTTACTAATATCTAACTGATTTTTTTCTAATCTAGATATTCTTAAAACGCTTTCTACCTGACCGTGCATTCTTTTGTTCTCTTCACGAATCATGTTAACATACCTTTTAACCTTGTCTTCGTCATTAATAATCTTTGGATTTTTAATGGCGTCTAATGCTAAATTTATGGTTGCAATAGGTGTTTTAAACTCATGCGTCATGTTATTTATAAAATCAGTTTTTATTTCTGATATTTTCTTTTGACGTATTAATTGATATAATGAACTTGAAAATGCTACTATAATAATAAATATAAAAAATATTGAGAGCAATAAAATTGACATTAAGCCAGATAACAACTCTTTCTTACCTTCTGGAAACGTTACGTATAACTTATAGTTACTGTTTCCATTTTCATCTTCAAAAAGTGGATAATAAAAACCTTCATTTGGCTGAATTTTAAAATAACCTGATTTTAAAGGTGTTGCTAAACCATTATCATAAACTCCATACTTAAATCCTTGTAATATATTACGTTTTGCTAATTCTTCTTGAATAATTGTATTAAGTTCCCTATTTCTTATCCTTTGATGAATAGGCTTTAGATTCTTCATTTGACTAAAAATATTTACAAATTGTTGTCTTTGTAAACTTGAATAATCTTTAAATACACTAAACCTCTTCTCATCTAATATAGGTTTAAACTCTTTACCGTTTTCACTTTTAACCAATTTAGAATGAAATGTATCTTCTTTGCCAGAATATCTTTTTAAAATTACTTCATCATCTCCTAAAAAACCTGCTGGTATTTTAAAATTCTCTTCTAAAATTGTAGCTCCAAAAGTAATTTTTTCTCGACCCATTGTATCTATTTTTTCAAATAGAAAACTTTTCATTTCTGCATCGGTAAAAAACTTATAGTTTTTAAGAAGCATATTATTTTCCTGAATAAATAATGACTCTTCCCTTTCTTTTATACTTTCAGAAACTCCTGCCAAAGCAACTGTAACATCACTCTTAAATTGCTTTTGCTTACTAGCAATTGCATCATTAATCCAATAAACCTGGACAGCAATAATACCTATTAAAGATATGCTCATTAAAGCAACAATAAGAATGAAGATTTTCTTACTCATTATTCAAAATTAGGGCATTAAAAATTAACAAAAATGGTTTTTAACGTTGATTAACAAAAATACTGTAGTTTTAAGAGTATTTTAACAAAAAAAATACATATTTTCTAACCTAAAGTAGGTTTTGTGTTAATTTATTATGGATTTTTAAGACTTTTCCTTTAGTTTCTTCTAAAGAAACATTACAAATAATGTAATTTGATTGTAGTATTTTCTTACTGTCTTTCCATTGATTTTTCATTCTATTTCTCACTTCTTTTTCAGAAGTTTTATCTCTAGAAATAACTCGATTTATCTTTACTTCTTCTGGCGCAGTTACTGTAATTATTTTATCGCAAAATACATCGCTTCCATTTTCAAAAAGAATTGCATTTTCATATAAAATATAATCTTTGTCTATATTATTTTTAATGAAATTTTCTAAATGATTGTATACAACCGGATGTACAATTTCATTTAAAACTGCTAATTTTTCTTTGTTCTTAAAAACAATATTAGCTAAAAAAGGTCTGTTTAATTTATTATTTAGATAAACTTCTTCTCCAAATTCTAAAACAAGTTTTTCTTGTATCACTTTGGAAGTGTTCATTAAGTCTTTAGCTTCTTTGTCTGCAATATAGGTTGCAATGTTACCTAACTCTTTAAAAAGTTTTAAAACGGTAGATTTACCACTTCCAATTCCGCCTGTTATACCAACTACCATTATTTATGTATTAGATATTCAATTTTATCTGGCGTAACTTTTACCGAAGAAACTTCACTTGATTTTATATGGACCTTCGGAATTAAATAAGATAGCTCATTTTCTATTGCTTGTTTATAATCACAAACAACTTCAAAGGAACTTGCTGTTACTTTTCCAAAGTTTTTAAGTCCAACTATATAAGTAACTTTTACTGTTTTGGGAAATGTATTTAATGTAGTGCCAAACGGAACATTTTCAACTTTAAAAGGAACTTCAAAACTACCTTCAGTAAATTTATCTACTTTTCCAGATATAGTAACTGATGTAGCACTAAATTTAGTATTTACAACGTTTGTAGGTAATTTTAACGATACCTTTTTAGAAAAATCTGTATTTAAATTTTCTATTTCAAATGAATTTATTGCAATATCCTGAATACTCTTTAACTGAAATTCTGGTCCAGAAACAGAAATACTATCAGGTTTAATTTCCACTTTTTCAGACAAATTATAACCTGGTAAAAATTGCAAATTTAAATTTGCTATAACCGGAACTTTCTTTGTGGCTAGACTTCCAATTCTTAAAAATATTGTGTCTTGTAAAACACCTTCTAAAGTAAGGCCAGAAGCCAATTGTTTTTGTATCGCTAACTTTTGACTCTCAGGTAAAAGATAAAAATCTGTTGCATTTTTTTGACGCAACTTATCGGTCTTAAGTACTATCTTTTTTGATGAAATATTTGCGGAAAATAATTTAAAACCTGTTGCTTTAACTGCTAGATTTATGTTTTCTTGTGGTTGTTCTTCTAGCAATTTGTTTTGAGGTAATTCTTGGTAAATTACATTATAAGAAACTGAAGAACTGTATTCTTTAGACATGTTAATAAGAAGCCAAATTAATAATGAAGCTACTAAAAATCCAAAAAATGCTTTGGGTATGTTTCTTAAATTTTCCATTTATAGTGCAATCTACATAAAAACAAAAAAGTGAGCAAAAAGCTCACTTTTTTATCAATTTAAAAATTGATTTATTTTTTAACAGCTCCAGAAAAGCGTTTGCTTAATTCCATAGAAATTGCTGAACGTTCAAACTTAATTTTCCCTGCTCCAGTTTCTATAGTTACTGTACCTTCTGCGTCGTTTAAATCCACTATTTTACCGTGAATTCCACTAGAAGTTACAACTTTAGCTCCTCTTCTTATTTCTGCTTGAAATGTTTTCTCTTTTTTTGCTTTATTCATCTGTGGACGAATCATAAAGAAATATAAAACACCAATCATTGCTACAAATGGCAACATACTCATTAAACCACCATTTGCTTGTAAAAATATACTTGCTATCATTATACGCTTGGTGTTTTAGCTTTAGGTGTAACCATTCCTACAATTTTAACAACTTCTCTACCTGTTGCAGTATTTGTAAATAATGTTACAGCTTTAGATTGTCTGTTAGGTTTACCATTAGTATTAAAACTAACTTTAATTTCTGCAGATTCTCCTGGAGCAACTGGCTCTTTTGGCCAAACAGGAACCGTACAACCACAAGTTGCCGTTGCGTTAGTTATTACTAAATCAGATTTACCCGTGTTTGTTACTACAAATGAAGTTTGTACTACTTCTCCTTCATTTACAGTTCCAAAATCGTGCTCTAATCTATCAAAAGCTACAACTGGTGCACCTTTACTTATATCGTTATCTCTTTTTTGAGCGTTTACAACGTTTTCTTGTTTTACTTTAGATGCTGCATTAGTTTCTTTACATGAAACAAAAACTCCTGCTGTTAATACAAATGCTATTGCTACTATTGCTTTTTTCATTATATAAATATTTATTTTAGTGTGATAAAATTACTAAATTATTTTGAACTACATTAATCCTCTTCCCATTTTAACCATTTTTTTTGTGGCTAAATAGTCTTTAGATAATTTGTCTAAAACACCGTTTATAAAGTAACCACTTTTTTCGGTTGAATAATCTTTGGCTAGTTCTATATACTCGTTTATTGAAACTCTACTTGGTATTGATGGAAAATGCAAAAACTCTGTAATTGCCATTTTTATTAAAATCATATCGATTCCTGCAATTCTATCGCTTTCCCAGTTTGGTGTTTTATCTTTTATATCATCTTGATATTTATGATGATTTAAAATTGCTTTTTTAAATAATTGAGAAACAAAATCTTCATCATCTTGGTCTTTATACAACTTCCCTAATTGAAAAGCTCTACCTTCTTTTTGTTTGTTTAGAGATTTAAGAACCCATGTGTTTACAAACGGAATATCATCTACCCAAGAAATCATGGTGTCTTCGTAATAATCTGCTAATTTTTCATTTGGTGCAATAATCTCTCTATAGAAATCGATTGCAAAACTTCGGTCTACATTAAATGAATCTTCAACAGTATTAATGTACTTAGTATACAAATCAGAGTTTTGTAACTCTTCCCAAATAATCTTTACATACTCATCATCTAATTCCCAATTATTAAGACCGTTAAGTTCTTTATAACCATCAAAAGATACACTTTCAGTAATTGAATTAATTACCCTGTTGTTTATAAATTTTGTGTTTGGATTTAAATCGTCCTTAGTTGCTAAGATTTTCTTTTTTGCAAGTTCAATTTTTTTATGTGCTAACTTTTGTACTTCAACCATAAGTTGAATTTGTAACACATATAAATCAAACATTTTTTGAATGCTGAATTTTAAGAATTTCTCTTCCTTAATTAAATCGTCGCTATTAGATTGTTGCATCGCATACATCGATTGCATTACTTTAACGCGAATATGTCTTCTATTAATCATTATAAAGAACTGAACTAGGTTTAAAAAAAGCGCATTAGAATTATTTCTAATGCGCTACAAAAATATGGGTTTTTTATGATTGAATTATAAAGAAATCGATAATTTATTTCGATTCTTTTCTAGTATCAATTCTTTTCTGTGCAATATTAAAAGCTGCACCATGTGTTGTTATATTTTCTTTTTCTGATAAGTTGAAGATTTCTAACGTTGTATTGTAAATATTTTCAGTTTTTTTAGTGATTTCGTCTCTTCCGTAACCTTCTAATTCTGCATAAACATTTATAATTCCACCAGCATTAATTAAAAAGTCTGGCGCATATGCAATTCCTTTTTCTTTTAATAACCTTCCGTGTTTTAACTCATCTGCTAATTGATTATTAGCAGCTCCAGCAATTACTTGTGCTTTAATTTGGTCTATAGTTACATCATTTATTGTTGCTCCCATTGCACAAGGTGCGTAAATATCTACATCCAAACCGTAAATGTCGTTTCCTAAAACTACATTAGCTCCGTATTTTTTACTTAACTCTTCTAAACGAGCTTCGTTTATATCATTAATTATTACTTGTGCTCCTTCATCAGTAATGTGTTTTACTAAAGTTTCTCCAACATGACCAACTCCTTGAACAAGTACTTTTTTTCCATCTAAATTTTCTGATCCGAATTTATATTTAGCAGCAGCTTTCATTCCCATATAAACACCATAAGCAGTTACAGGTGAAGGATTTCCTGCTCCTCCAATACTTTCAGAAACACCAGTTACATGAGGTGTTACTTCTCTAATAACATCCATATCGCTAGTTTCCATTCCCATATCTTCTGCGGTAATATATTTACCACTTAAAGAATGCACAAACTCACCAAAACGACGCATTAATTTGTCATTTTTCTGTGTTTTAGCATCGCCAATAATTACAGCTTTTCCTCCTCCAAGGTTTAATCCGGTAATTGCAGCTTTATAAGTCATTCCTCTAGATAAACGCAACACATCATTTAATGCATCCCATTCACTATTATATTGCCACATTCTAGTTCCACCTAAAGCAGGACCTAAAACAGTATTATGTATACCAATTATTGCTTTTAATCCTGTATCTTTGTCATTACAAAAAACAATTTGTTCATGATTGTTAAACGAAAGTTGACCAAAAACCGGATCGTTTTTTAAGTCTTTTGTATCAATAATTTCTGACGTCATTTTTATAAGTTTAAGTTTACTGTTTTATTTTTAATATTCGTAAAATATTATCAACAATGATACGATATTAATAAAACACATGCAAAAAAACAACTAATAATTATCATATATTTAACAACGGAGTATTTCAAAATATCATTTAAAACACCAATATTTAACATAAATATTAAGGTTTAATATACTATTTTTGTAAACTGACATACGTTAAATAATAAATTAAATATTCTACTAATTGAAAGCACTTCAATACCTAAACAAATACTTTTTAAAATATAAATGGCGCTTATTATTAGGAATAATAATAACCTTTTTATCAAAAATATTAGCCTTAGAAATACCTAGAATAATTAGCAACTCTTTAAATGCAGTTGAAGATTACCAAACAGGAAAAATAACAGACCTAGAAGTTGTAAAAACAGAACTACTTAACAATGTTCTACTTATTATTGGTATTGCTCTTTTATCTGGATTTTTTACATTTTTAATGAGACAAACCATAATTGTTATGTCTCGTTTAATTGAATTCGATTTAAAAAACGAAATCTACCAACAATACCAACGTTTATCTATAAACTTTTATAAGAAAAATAGAACAGGAGATTTAATGAACCGAATTAGCGAAGATGTCTCTAAAGTTCGTATGTATTTTGGGCCTGCAATTATGTATACATTAAATATGATTATTCTATTTATTGTAGGTTTTCAGCAAATGTATGCAATGGCACCAACGCTTACTATGTATACGTTAATTCCGTTTCCGCTTTTATCCGTTTCAGTTTTTTTAATAAGTAAAGTTATTAATATAAGAAGTACAGTTGTACAACAATACTTATCTAAGTTAACAACCTTTAATCAAGAGTTTTTCTCTGGAATAAATGTGGTAAAATCTTACGGAATAGAATCTGCAGTTATTAAAAATTTTGACGCTTTAGCGGACCAAAGTAAAGAGAAAAACATATCCTTATATAAAGTACAAGCACTCTTTTTCCCTTTAATGGTTTTATTAATAGGCGTTAGTAACTTAATTGTAATTTATATTGGAGGAAAACAATATATTGATGGTGAAATACAGATTGGAGTAATTGCTGCCTTTGTTTTATATGTAAATATTTTAACGTGGCCAGTTGCAATTGTTGGTTGGGTAACCTCTATGGTACAGCAAGCTGAAGCTTCTCAACAACGAATAAACGAGTTTTTAGAACAAGTACCAGAAATTAAAAACAACACAACAAAGAGAACCGAAGTTAAAGGTAATATTGAATTTAAAAATGTAACCTTAACCTATGATGACACAGATATTACAGCGTTAAAAGATGTAAGTTTTACTGTGAAATCTGGAGAAACTGTTGCCATTCTTGGTAATACGGGAAGCGGAAAATCTTCAATAGTAAATTTAGTTTCTCGCTTATACGACACAACTGAAGGAAGTGTTTTATTAGACAACACACCAATAGAAGATTGTAATTTAGATGATGTTCGTAATCAAATTGGATTTGTACCTCAAGATCCTTTTCTGTTTTCTGATACAATTGAAAACAATATTAAATTCGGAAAAGAAGACGCCACAGAAGAAGAGATAATTGAAGCTGCAAAAAATGCTGTAATTCATGACAACATTATCGAATTTAAAGATGGTTATAAAACTATTTTAGGCGAACGTGGTGTTACACTTTCTGGCGGACAAAAGCAAAGAACCTCTATTGCTAGAGCAATTATTAAGAATCCTAAAATTTTAGTTTTTGACGATTGTTTATCTGCTGTAGACACAGAAACAGAAGAAAAAATATTATCTAACTTAGAAAAAGTATCTAAAAACAAAACCACTTTTATTATTAGTCACCGAGTTTCTTCAGCAAAAAACGCTGATAAAATTATAGTTTTGGATGAAGGGAAAATCGTTCAACAAGGAACTCATAATCAACTAATAACAAAAGCCGGATATTACAAAGAGCTGTACGAACAACAACTTTTAGAAAAAGAAATTTAATCTTTAACATTGCTAAATAAAATATTTTATTAGATTTGTTTTAGTAAACTACAATAAATAACTACTATTTTAAGAAAATTATGAGCGAGAGAGTTGAACAAGAAGAGATCTTTTCACAGGTATTAAGAGCAGGACGTAGAACGTATTTTTTTGATGTAAGAGCAACAAAAGCAGACGACTATTATTTAACAGTTACAGAAAGTAAAAAGTTTACACATGATGATGGTTCTTTCCATTATCAAAAACATAAAATTTATTTATATAAAGAAGATTTTTCTGACTTTACAGAAATGCTACAAAAAGCAACTGATTTTATTGTAAATGAAAAAGGTAGCGAAGTAATTAGCGAGCGCCACCAAAAAGACTTTAAGAAAGAAGAAGAAACTACCGAAACTATTGAAGAAACAACTGCTTCTACAGAAAGTTTTACAGATGTTTCTTTTGATGATATTTAAAAAACTTTTAATTCAAGTTTATTTTACACAGAAAAGGCCACTAGCAATTTGTTAGTGGTTTTTTTTAATTTACAAAACCTTTTTCATAACCCTTGTTTTAGCAACGGTTTCCTCCCACTCTTTTAAAGGATTACTATTTTTTGTAATTCCACCACCAACATAAATATGTGCGTTTTCACCTACAATTTCCATACAACGTAGATTTACATAAAAATTAGAGTTTATGTTAATTTCACCAAGAAAACCAGTATAAAAACTACGCTTATAATTTTCATTCTCTAAAATAAAATCTCTAGACATATCTAAAGGCAAACCACAAACCGCAGGTGTTGGATGCAATTTAGAAATTAGTTCTAAGCTATTAGTTTTAAACTCTCCAGAAATTTTAGTTTTTAAATGCAGTAAATTTCCTGCTTTTATAGTTTCTGTTTTTGATGCTGATATGTTTTTTACTGTAGCTTTTAAATTACCAACTATATAATCTGTAACAAACTGTTGTTCTTCAATTTCTTTTTGCTGCCAAGTAACATTTATTGTTCCGTTATAGGTCTGTGTTCCAGCTAACGACATGGTTTCAAACTCATTCCCTTTAACTTTTAATAGCGTTTCTGGTGTTGCACCAAACCACAAACCAACTTTTGGATGAAACCAAACATACACCATTGCATTTGTGTATAAATTTAGTAACTTGTCAAAAACTGTAATCAAATCAAAATCAACCAATTGAACCAATTCTTTTCTAGATACAACTACTTTTTTAAATTCATTATTATTAATTGCACTAATAGCCTTCTCAACAAGCTCAATATGGTTTTCCTTTGAAGAAAAATCATCTGAAAAATGATTTTTAAAAGTTAGTTCTTCATTAATAACAAATTCTTCAGTTATAAATTCTGAATATTTTTCAGGAATTAAAATCGCTTTTTCTTTCCCTTCAAATGGAGCAAAAACAAATCCGTATTCTGTAAGTTTATCAGCAAAAAATAATTTATCCGTTTCTTGTAAATAAGCAGAAATAAAAGTTTCGTTTGGTTTTTTATAAGCTACAAACGGAAGTTGCTTTTTAAACTGTGCTTCAATATTTTTAAAAATACTATTCAATATTAAGCCTTTTTATCCAATACAATATTGGTTAGTTTACAAATTGAAATAAGATTTCCTTCTTCATCTTCGACTCTAATTTCCCAAAGATGTGTTGTTCTACCTTGGTGTATTGCTTTTGCCGTTGCAAAAACAGTTCCTTCACGTATACTTTTTATATGATTGATACTTAGTTCAATTCCATTAATAAGCTTAGTTGGATCATTTAAAAAATATGCAGAAGCACAACTACCCACAGTTTCTGCAATTGCCGCTGTTGCTCCTCCATGCATTATTCCGTAAGGTTGATGCACTTTAGATGTTACTGGCATTTTTGCCGTTAAAAAATCGTCACCAACGGCTACAAACTCAATATCAAGCGTTTCCATTAGTGTATTTTTATTAAATGAATTTAATTTCTGAAGGATTTTATTTGTATCCATTTTTTGAAAGTTTGAGAAGTAAAAATACGTAATAATTGCGTACTTTTGCATAGAATTTCAAACATAAATAATGTATAAAATCCGCGTAATTTTAGATACTAAAGAAGACGTAATTCGTACTTTTTTAATTGATAAAAATGTAACTCTAGAAAAATTACACACAACAATTGCTAAAGCCTTTGGTTTTGGTGGTCAAGAAATGGCGTCTTTTTACAGAACAGATAATGAATGGAACCAAGGCGAAGAAATTCCGTTATTTAATATGGATGAAATTGGCGAAGGTATTTCTATGGCTACAGAAATTTTACACGAAACACTTACCCAAGAAAGTGATAAGTTAATTTATGTGTACGATTTCTTAAACATGTGGACTTTTTATGTGGAAGTTATTGAGATTTCTGATGAAATAATTTCTGAAACCAAACTTATCTTAACTGTTGGTGAAATTCCTTCAGAAGCACCTGAAAAAGAATTCAAAGCTGAAGACTTAAATGCCAATTCAGATGATGATTTTGAAGATCCATTTGATGATATAGACGATTATGATTTTTATCAGAATTAAAAAGTCTACAAAACTATTTTAATAAAACTCCGTAACAAATTTGTAAATTGTTCGTCGTATAAACAATCGACTAAAACAATTTCTTTGGAAACAATCTTATCTTTAAAAAATCTCGACAAAAAGTTCGGGAGCGTTCACGCAGTAAATAACCTTTCTTTTGATATTCAAAAAGGAAATGTTTACGGAATCTTAGGGCCTAACGGAAGTGGAAAATCTACAACATTAGGTATTATTTTAAACGTTGTTAATAGAACTTCGGGAGATTTTTCTTGGTTCGACGGAACGTTATCTACACACGAAGCCTTAAAAAAAGTTGGTGCAATTATAGAGCGACCAAACTTTTACCCATACATGACTGCAACGCAAAACTTGCAATTAATTTGTAAAATTAAAGGTGTCTCTTATGATAAAATTGATGAAAAACTAAAAACTGTAAACTTGTTTGAACGTAAAAACAGCAAGTTTAAAACCTATTCTTTGGGTATGAAACAGCGTTTGGCAATTGCATCAGCATTACTAAACGATCCAGAAATTTTAATTTTAGACGAACCTACTAATGGTTTAGATCCTCAAGGAATTCATGAAATTAGACAAATAATTCAAAAAATTGCAGGTAATGGAACTACCATTTTACTAGCTTCTCACCTACTCGATGAAGTAGAAAAAGTTTGTAGCCACGTTGTTGTAATTAGAAACGGAGTAAAATTGTACAGCGGAAGAGTTGATGAAATGACAGCTTCTAACGGTTTGTTTGAACTTAAAGTAGATGGAGATGAAACTTTATTAAATGAGATTCTCGCCAATCACCCAGCAATAGGAAGTGTTAAAAAAGACCACGATTTAATTATAGCCAACTTAACAACAGAAATTTCTGCATCAGAACTAAATAGTTTCTTGTTTCAAAAAGGAATTTCAATCTCGCACTTGGTAAAACGTAAACCAAGTTTAGAACAACAATTCTTAGACTTAACAAGCTAATTTTAAATCAAAAAAACTGAATATCAGTTCGAGTAAAGTCGAGAACCAATTCAACCTAAAACTAAACACATGTTTCGATTACTTAATATAGAATTTCATAAATTAAAACACAACAGGGCAAGTAGAGTTTTGTCTATTATTTATTTTGGGCTGCTTACTTCCATTGCATTAATAGCAGCAATACGCTTTAACATTTTTGGGGAAACCATTCATTTAGCAGACCAAGGGATTTTTAATTTTCCATACATCTGGCATTTTAACACCTACGTTGCAGCAACAATGAAATTCTTTTTACTACTTGTTATTGTATCAATGATGGCTAATGAATACAGTAATAAAACATTGAAACAAAACCTTATTGATGGTTTAAGTAAAAAAGAATTCATCTTATCAAAATTCTATACAGTCATCGCTTTTGCACTAATTTCTACAGTTTTTGTTTTTGTAGTTTCATTAATTTTAGGCTTAATTTACTCTGATTATAACGAAATCGGAATCATTTTTTCCGATTTAGACTATATTTTAGCATTTTTTGTAAAACTTGTTGGTTTTTTCTCTTTTGGATTATTTTTAGGGATCTTAGTAAAAAGATCTGCTTTTGCCGTTGGAGCCATGTTTATTTGGTTAATTATAGAAAACATGTTTAGAGGCTTTTTATACTACTCGTTTAGAGGAATCAAAAACGCCTCAGAGAGTATTGATCCAATTATGCAATTTCTCCCATTAGAATCTATGACTAATTTAATAAAAGAACCTGGTAGTAGATTAGGTGCCGTAAGAACTATGGCAGAAAAAGTTGGAAGTGGTTTTAGTAAGGATTATGATGTGCAATTTTTAGATATTGCAATAGTTTGTACATGGACTTTTATCTTTATTTATCTCTCATATGCACTGTTAAAAAAGAGAGATTTGTAATACTTTTTTATTAAATTTGAGGTTTACACAAGAAACTATCACATTAGGATGAAAAAATTACTACCTCTTATATTTTTATTTTTAACATTTAATTTATTTGCACAAAAAGAAGCAAACTTCTGGTACTTTGGTAGAAATGCTGCATTAGATTTTAATTCAGGAACTCCAATTCCAGTTACAGGTAGCGAATTAAACACATTTGAAGGTTGTTCTTCTTTTTCAGGTGCTAATGGAGACTTACTTTTTTATGTCGGAGCTCCAAATCAAAATGATAGAAGCTTAACCGTTTGGGGAGCAGATAATAACCCAATGCCTAACGGTACTGGTTTAAGAGGAGATTCCTCTAGTTCGCAATCTGCGCTAACAATTCCTGCTCCAGGAAGACCTGATGTTTATTACCTATTCACAGTTGGAACTACAGCTACGGGAAGCTCTGGAGGTGGAATCGCTGGTTTTTTCTATTATGAAATCGATATGACTCAAAATGGTGGTCTTGGTGATGTTGTATTAGGACCAATTAATCTTTCTGACGGTTTGGATAATGTTTGGACTGAAAAAGTTACTGCAGTAAGAGCTGATGAATGTGATACTTTTTGGGTAATTTCTTTATCTGAAAATAATACTAGTAATACTGGTAACGGAACCTTTTATTCTTACAAAGTAAACGCTAGTGGAGTTGTTATTTCAACTCCAGTAATTAGCATAATATCAGGTTTAAGTATTAATGACGTTAGAGGCTACATGAAAGTTAGCCCAGATGGTAAAACTTTGGTTTCTGCTAATATGAATTCCGGAACTTTTATTTTTGATTTTGATGATGCTACAGGTGTTGTAAGTAATTATAAAGGAACTTCAAGTCCACAACAATTAAATTTAAACTCCAATACAGCATATGGGGCTGAATTTTCAATTTCTAGTAATGTTCTTTATGTATCGACCGGAAATAGTAGTAACACAACTGAAAACTTATATCAATATGACTTATTACAACCAACACTAAATGATATAAATAACTCTAGATTTACGGTTCATTCATATTCTAACTCCCGAGGCGCTTTACAATTAGCACCAGATAGTAAAATATATTGGGCAAGTAATAATTCTTCAAGCATAAGTGTTATTAATAACCCAGAAGAATTAGGTGTAGCAGCTAACTATTCTCATCAATCTGTAAATCTTGGAGGAGCAATTTCATCTCAAGGATTACCTCCTTTTTTATCCTCATTATTATTACCTATAGAGCTTACAGATTCTGGAACTAATCAAGTAATAAACAACCAAACGGTACAGTACTGCTTACTAGAAGATGTAATAATACAACCAGAACCCGTAACTGCTCAAACAGGAACAACGATAGATTATGAATGGACTTTTGACGACGGTGCAACTAACTCTGTAGTTTCAACTACAACCGATTTAACCCTAAATAACATTCAGTTTAATAATGCTGGAGATTACACCTTAACCGTTACACTTACAGATGAATGTGGGAACCCAACTATACTTTCAGGTACTTTTACAGTTGAAGTGTACAACAATCTTACTCCTGTAGCTCCTACCGACATTAATTTTTGTGATGTTGATGGAGATGGTTTACATGCTTTCGACTTTCAAACAGATTTAACACCAACAATTTTAAATGGTCAAGATCCAACAATTGTTGAAGTAGTTTATTACCCCACAGAAAACGATGCAATTAACAATACAAGACCAAACCGTTTAGAAAACCCATTTACACCTACTACTCCTTTTTATGATGGACCTATTTGGGTTAGAGTACATAATCAGAGAGCTCCAAATGCTTGTAATGAAATTTATTCTTTCAACTTACAAATTACCGGAGAACCTGTTGCGCAAACACCAGATGATATTATTTTTTGTGATGGTGATGGAACAGATAGTGTAGATAATGATGGTTTATATGATAACTTTATATTAAACACCAGAGATGCACAAATTTTAGGTGCTTTAAGTGCTACGCAATATACTGTTTCATATCACATCTCTTTAACTGATGCACAAACTAGCGCAACAACAAATGCCATTGATAAAAACACAAATTATCAAAGTGGAAACGATGTTATTTTTGTTAGAGTAGAAAATGTAGACAATGCAAATTGTAATGATACTTCTCAAAGTTTTGAGTTAATAGTAAATCCTTTACCAACACCTGTAGATGTTACAATATTACAATGTGATGATGATGCAGATTTAGTTGCAGACATTAACTTAACATTAGAGCAAGAAAACATTTCTACAAACCATACAAACGAAACATTTGAATATTTTACTACACAAGCTGAAGCAATTGCCGGAACACCAGTTATAGCTAATCCTATTGCATATAACGCAAGTAACGGAGATCAAGTTTGGGTAAGAACAATATCTACTGAAGATTGTTATAGAATTACAACAATAGACATTATTATTTCTTTTGCAGCAGATGTTCCTTACAATAGAACATTTATTCAGTGTGATGACTTTTTAGATTTTGACGGAAATGATACTCCTGGATCTAACGATGACACAGACGGTATATCTACCTTTGACTTTTCTGAAGCAACTACAGATATTCTTGCAGATCCATCTTTGGCTGGTGCATTAAATTTAGATGTAAAATATTTTGAAACAATTGCAGATAGAGCTTCAGAGATAAATGAAATTCTAGACATTTCTAATCATAGAAATAATAATGATCCATCTTATGCGAATTTACAAACCATTTATGCTAAAATTATAAATACGGTTAATAACGATTGTACTGGTCTTGCTGAGCTTACTTTACAAACAACTCCGGTTCCAGTAGCAAATGATATTAATCCTGATAATGAATATGAATTATGTGATGATTTTGTAGATGGAGATGGCTCTAACGGAGTTATACAATCTTTCGATTTAGAAAGCCAAACCGCAGCTATTTTAGGTTCTCAAGATCCTTTAGCTTACACAGTAACCTACCATGATTCTTCTAGCGATGCTACTTCTGG